>NZ_CAXUST020000002.1:0-1622389 GCF_964254185.1 Rhizobium sp. LjRoot258
GTGAATCGGCACTTAAGCAGCCTCGACTTCATGCAGAGCTTTTCCACCAAATTGGAGCTCGCACTGCAAAACCTTTCCATGGCGCAATACCCACCCGATGCGCGCCGCGAGATGCGCAAATTCTCCTCGTCGGAGGTTGCAGCGCTCCTGGATGTGTCGGAAGCCTATATCAGGCAGATCGTTCTGAAGGACAAGGGTCCCTCGCCCGAGACCACGTCAAATGGCCGTCGCATGTACACCTTGGAGCAGATCCTCGAGCTGCGCCTGATGTTGGCCGAAAAGGGGCGAAAGAAGTGGATGAACCCTCGTCGTGTCGAGGGTGAGGAATGCCAGATCATTGCGGTTACAAACTTCAAGGGCGGTTCCAGCAAGACATCCACGACCATCCACCTTGGCCACTACCTGGCGCTCAAGGGCTATCGGGTGTTGGCGGTCGATCTCGATCCGCAGGCGTCGCTTACCAGCCTGCATGGCGCGCTTCCTGATTTCGATCCCCGTGAAGACGAAACACTTTATGCCGCCATTCGCTTTTCGGACCCGAAGCCGACGAAATCGCTGGTCCACAGCACGCATATTGCCGGTTTCGATGTCATCTGTGCGGGTCTCGACCTGACGGAGTTCGAAACGGCGGTCGCCCTTGAGATGCGTAAGAATGGCGGCACCAGCTTCCTTCTGCGGGTCTCGCAGGCGCTCGAGCAGGTTGCGAGTGACTATGACGTCATCTTGATGGATTCGGCACCGTCGCTGAACTTCCTTACCCTCTCGTCACTGACGGCTGCCACTGGTGTTGTCATACCGGTTCCAGCCCATATGCTCGATGTCGATTCGACGGGCAAATTCCTCGAGCTGGCCTCGTCCTACATGCAGATATTGAGCGAGATGGGGACCTCGGCGCAGTGGGACTTCGCGAAGTTTCTCGTCACGAAGTTCGAGGCCAACGATCATCCGCAGGCCAATATGACGGCCCTGATGCGACAGGTCTTCGGCGAAGACCTGCTGTTGAACATGGTCGCGAAGTCAACCGCCGTCGCCGACGCCTTGACCTGGAAGCAGAGCCTCTATGAGGTGCAGCGTTCGCGTTTCTCGGCGCCGAAAACCTATGATCGCGCGATGGAATCGATCAACGCGGCCAACGCCGAGATCGAGAAGTTGCTTTGGGCAGCGTGGGGGCGCGAATGAGCCGGAAAGATTCTCGTGGCATGTTCGCCAATGTGCTCGGTCAACTTGAACAACCGGCCGCAGCGCCGGTCGCAAAGGTGACGACGTCTCCGCACCTTCTCAAGGTCGCGGCGGGCGTCCGGCAGATCCAGGAAAAAGGCGAGGTCCTCGACAGGCTTCTCAAGGACGGCGATCATATCGTCGAGGTGGATCCCGATGAGGTGGCGCCCTCCTCGATCCCGGATCGCTTCGATGGCGCTTATGACGATGCGGCCATCGACGAGATTGCAGCGTCCATCAAGGAGCGCGGACAGATCGTTCCTGGCCTGATCAGGCCGCACAAAGGCAATGGGCTGCCATACCAGATCGTGTTCGGGCGGCGGCGATTGGCGGCGGCCAAGGCGCTTGGCCTGAAGTTCCGCGCCATCGTGCGGGAACTCAGCGATGAAGAGGCAATCGTCTTCCAAGGCGAGGAGAACGCAAACCGCAATGACCTGTCGTTCATCGAGAAGTGCGCATTCGCGCTATCGCAGGAGCAGGCCGGATATCGACGCGACGTGATCTGTGCATCGCTTGCGACGGGCAAGTCGCATGTGTCGGAGATGCTGCGGATTGCAACCGCGATCCCCCGGGATGTTCTCTTTGCAATCGGCTCCTCGCCTGAAATCGGCCGTCGCCGATGGATCGACTTTGCCGACGCCTTCGCCAGGCGCCAGGACGGTGCAGCGCGCATCAAGCAATCGCTGGGTCAAGACAAAGCCGCTGCCGAGAAAGATCGTTTTGCGATCGCTCTTGGCGCGCTGAAGGCCGAAGCGGCGCCGGCGGCCGCACAGTCTGCCGTGACGGAAATACGAGCAAATGGCTTTCTTCTAGCGACAGTCAGCTACGCGAAGACAGGCCCCAAGCTCAGCTTCACAAAGGCCGTTCCGGCCAGTTTCGTTGATTTCTTGAATGATCGCATGGAGGCGCTTCACAGCGAATTCGTGCAGTCGACACAACGCAGCAGCAAAGGATAACGCAGCAAAAGAAAAAAGCTCCCGAACGTTGCCGTCACGGAAGCCCTTCTCATAGGTTAGCAGCTAGAGAATCGCATTTCCGGGAATCGCTGTCAAGAGTTGGCACCAGTTTGGTGGGTGGATTTCTTTTGCCTTCAGCAAGGTGAAGGTGATGGAAACAGGAAGCGTGACGACGCCCTTTGGGCAGCGTCCGATGACGCTTGGCATGCTTGCCAGCCAAAAGGCGGCGAGCGAGCTTCAGGCTGATCAATCGGTCGACAAGTGGAAAATCTATAGGGCACTGTGCGCCGCCAAGCCCCTGCTTGGCGTGACGGACCGCGCGCTTGCGGTGCTGAATGCATTGCTCAGTTTCTATCCGAAGAATGTCCTATCGGAAGAAAACGGCCTCGTCGTCTTTCCGTCGAACGATCAGCTTTCGTTGCGCTCGCACGGTATGGCCGAGCAGACGATCCGCCGACATCTGGCTGTGCTGGTCGAAGCCGGACTGATCGTCCGCAAAGACAGTCCAAACGGCAAACGCTACGCCCGTAGGGTCAAGGAAGGCGAGGTCGGAGAGGCATTTGGCTTTTCGTTGGCACCGCTGATTGTGCGCGCCGAGGAGATCGAGCGTCTGGCGGCGGAGGTGGTGGCCGAGCGGCTGCATGTGCAGCGATTGCGCGAGCAGCTCAGTCTTTGCCGCCGCGACGTTGCGAAGCTGATTGAGACCGCAATGGAGGAAGATCTGGCGGGCGATTGGGAGGCTGCGTTCAGCTACTTCAGGTCGTTGGTCGACGGTGTACCGCGTACGGCGACGGCTGAGCGGATCGCAACGACGCTCGAAGAGATGCAAACGCTGCGCGACGACATCACTAACAAACTGGAAACCTTGCTTAAAGCTGAAAACAAGAGCGGCAATCCCGCTCAAACTGAGCGTCACATACATAATTCAAACCCCGACTCCATTACTGAACTTGAACCAGCTTTAGAGATAAAGCAGGGGGCAAACTCGGTGCGCACGCTTGAGCCTTATGCCGCGGCGCCGGCTGAGACGCAAAAGCATGACGCTCGAAATGCGGCCGAGGCGCAAAGCCGACCGGGCAGTGATGGCGCGGGCATGAAGTCCTTCCCGCTTGGGCTAGTCCTGCAGGCCTGCCCCGACATGGTGAGCTACGGGCCTGGCGGATCGATCGCAAATTGGCGCGACATGATGGCGGCTGCGGTCGTGGTCCGGGGGATGCTGGGTGTCAGCGCTTCAGCTTATGAGGAAGCGTCTGCCATGATGGGAGCCGAGAACGCGGCAACGGTCATGGCGTGCATCCTCGAACGCGGCGGCCACATCAACTCGGCGGGCGGTTACCTGCGAGATCTGACCCGTCGCGCGGAAAGAGGTGAATTCTCGATCGGCCCGATGCTGATGTCGCTGGTCCGTGCGCGTGGCGGCGGGACACGGCGGGCGGGGTAACGGAAGGGTTAGCACCCTCCCACACAGGCGGGTGCTTGCCCTGAAATTGGTAGCGTTTGCGGAAAAGGGCCATGCTGATAGGCTTACCCCCGTTTCCAAGGCGGATGGCTCTCCCAGTCCCTCGCCTGCAGCGCGACACATCGGTCTCCGACCTTTGCGAGGAACTTGGGGTAGAGCGTGTCACCTTCTTTCGATATGTCGGCCCAAAGGGTGAACTCGGGGATTACGGAAAGCGGGTACTTCGCCGTGGATAGGAATTTGAGCATACAGCTCGTTGACTTGGGCATTCGGGAAACTACGATTATTTCAATGAAAATATCCCGGAGGCGAACAATGAGCAACCAGGTGCTTAGGGACTATCTTTTGCACGTCGTGCCCGCGTTTATCATTCCGATCGGCTTGTACCTGTCTGACAAGACCCTCACGCCAAACACTCTCTTCAAAATTGGGCTGCTATTTCCGCTCTTGATGCTTGCGATGAAGGGGCTGACCGTCTTCTTTCCACCAGAAAACCTGCGGGAACGATCTGTGGGCCGGACAGCTGAATACGCTATTCTCCAAGGGTTGGTCTTTGCAGCATTTATGGTGATGTTCGGCGGATTCTTAGAACCTGAGTTGCAATCCAGCTTCCTTTCGGCTTTGCGGCAATTTGCGATTGCCGCTCTGCTTATGTCTGGGTTCAACTTTGCCATGGCCTTGCATGCGCAGAAAAAGCTGCGTGCCTCTTAAACATAGAACTGCCGAACGGCTTAGACCCAATGACCGTCATTCCCACCCACTCCGGGTGGCGTTGTGAGTAAGCATAGGAGTTGCCTATGCCACCAACCGGAGAACGACGACGACACAGATGAAATTCATTGGCCTTGACGTCCACATGGAGACAGTCGCCGTTGCGAGCGACGACGCGGCATGGGATGGCGAAGTCCGCTTTTATGGAACGATCCCCAACACGCCAGACGCCATTCGCCGTCTTTTCGATTGGCTGTCCGGCTCGGGTGCCGGTCTGCACTTTTGCTACGAGGCTGGCGGATGCGGGTACGGAATTTACCGGCAGCCTCCCAAGCTGAATATTGCACCGTCCAACGGACTAATCACGAAACAGGGCATGATCAAGGGGATCGCGTCCGGAACGGTGACCTACGAGGCCTATCGCGCGTGGGTGGACGCGCCAGACGATAAGCGAGTGACCTTCCCCGACTCCAACTGATGACGGCATCGGACCAGACGCGGTCATGAGAAGGTGGCGACTTCGCGCCAGAAGCGGACGTCGTGTGATCAGAGTTTGAATTAACCCACAAGCAACTGCGACAGGCCGCAGGCCAGCGCTCGAACCGTTTCCTGGCTATGCCGCCATCGCTGCGACCGAACGGCGCAGACGCATAAACATATATTGCAAATGTATCTTATGGTGCTACCTCAGCTGCGTCGACGGTGCAACTTTTGGAGACCATGATGACGCAAACACTGACTGAGACCACGAAGGCAATCGTGCGCGCGACTGTGCCTGTACTCACAACAAACGGCACTGAGATTACGGCGGCAATGTACAAGCGGCTGTTTGAGAATTCTAAGGTCCGCGACCTGTTCAACCAGTCGAACCAGGGGGAAGAGGGACGTCAGACGAAGGCGCTTGCCCAGGCGATCCTCGCTTACGCCCAGAACATCGATAATCTGGCTGCGCTCACTGGAGCCGTTGAGCGCATCGCGCAAAAGCACGTCGGCCTGCACATCCGGCCTGATCACTATCCCCATGTTGCGACCGCTCTCTTGGGCGCAATCAAGGATGTTCTCGGTGCGGTCGCAACGGACGAGATCCTCAATGCTTGGGGCGAGGCGTTCTGGTTTCTCGCCAACATCCTGATTGGACGTGAAACGCAGATCTACGATGATCTTCAATCGTCCGAAGGCGGCTGGAATGGCTGGCGGCGGTTTGCCGTCGTGTCGAAGAAACGCGAAAGCGACATCATCACGTCCTTTGTGCTGCGACCGGTCGATGGTCTCGCAGTGCTCCGTCATCGCCCCGGTCAGTACCTAACCTTTCGGTTCGACGTTCCGGGTCTTCCCCCACAGCACCGAAATTACAGCATCTCTTCTGCTCCCAATGGTGAGAGCTATCGCATCTCGGTCAAACGAGAGATGCACGGCCTGGTGTCGAGGTTCCTTCACGATCA
Organism: Rhizobium sp. LjRoot258; assembly: GCF_964254185.1. Taxonomy (NCBI): domain Bacteria; kingdom Pseudomonadati; phylum Pseudomonadota; class Alphaproteobacteria; order Hyphomicrobiales; family Rhizobiaceae; genus Rhizobium; species Rhizobium sp. LjRoot258. Next base: position 5,787 of record NZ_CAXUST020000002.1, read on the forward strand.
GATTGAGGAAGGCGCGGTCATTGAGGTGGCACCTCCGACCGGGGACTTCCATTTGCCGCCGGGCCAGGAGAGGCCCGTTGTGCTGCTCAGCGGCGGTGTCGGTCTGACGCCGATGGTGAGCATGCTGGAGACCATCGCAAACAGCGGACAGAGGCTTGCCGTCCACTACGTCCATGGCGCCGAGAACGGAGGCGTCCACGCCATGGGACCGCACGTGCGCGATATCGCCAAGAACCGCGAGTATCTGAAGACGGCCATCTTCTACGGCAGCCCGCATGATCAGGATAAAAAGGGCGTTCACTTCGACCATGAGGGCTACATCACGATCGATTGGCTGGCAAAGAATACACCCATCGCGGAAGCCGACTTCTACCTGTGCGGCCCCAAGCCCTTCCTGGCCGCCTTCGTGAACGGCCTCGCCAAAGCCGGTGTCACCCCTGACCGTATTCACTACGAGTTCTTCGGCGCGGCCGACGAACTGGCTGCGGCATAGAGTTCGGAATAAGGGGCGGCCGGTCACGGCCGCCTTGCTAAATGATATATCGCGCGACTATCTTTATGCCGACGTCTACGACTTGCCCCGAAGGATCTGCAGATGCGTTTGACCGTCTATTCCGACTACGCGTTGCGGCTCATGATGTATCTGGCGCTCAAAGGAGAGCGGCTGTCGACGATCGCTGAAATTGCAGAAGCCTATGATATTTCAAAGGCGCACCTGATGAAGATCACGAATGAGCTCGGGCAAAAGGGCTTGATCGATACCGTGCGCGGGCGCCAGGGCGGTATGCGGCTTGCCCGTGCCGTCGAACAGATCGGTGTCGGTGAGATCGTTCGGGCCTGTGAGCCCGATTTTGCGATCGTGCCCTGCATGGAAACTGGCAATGGCGAGATTGTCTGTGTCGTGCAGCCCGCCTGCGTCTTGAAGCGCGCGCTGGCTTCGGCGGCTGCGGCCTTTCTCGATGTGCTCGATGGCTATACGCTGGCAGACCTCACCCGGCCGGCCGTGCCGTTGCGCCGTCTGCTTGCCCTGCCGGAACCGTGAGGGATCCGGACACCACCTGGGGTACCCGGCACCAAATTGGCCAATCGGCCCGAAGCTGTGATTTTGGCCAAGTTGAAGAACCTTGTGGGAACATGATCGACGGGATTGACGATGGAAATCGTGGGGAATGACAGTCTGCTGCGCAATAAGCAGTGGATTGATGGGTTTGAGTATTTCGGGCGAGGATTTGATCGGGCGATGGAGCCTAAGCTTTGCCGACGTTGATTTTGTGAATTCCAAGCCAGTTTTGACGCGCCTTGGTGCGGCTATTCGGAATTCGCATGCTTGTCTGGCTTGGCCATTTACCTGCGATATGGACTAACGGAGCGATCTTCGCCGAGAGCCAGGCCCGGTCTCTAAAGCGCGTCGCCCGTTTTTTGATTCAGGTTCTCGAATCGGCCGATTTGTGATTCCTTCGTAGCTGGAAGGAGACCGATCATGGGCAAATCACATCCGATCGAGTTGCGTTCCCGTGTTGTTGCGTTCGTTGAAGAAGGTAACACCCATCGCGAGGCGTCTCGGCATTTCCGTGTGTCGCCTCGGTTTGTGAATAACCTTGTTATCCTGAAGCGTGAAACGGGCTCTCTGTTGCCAAGACGACAGGGCCATGTCGGCGGCGGCAAGTTGAGCGACCATGGAACATGGTTCCGTGAACGTATGGCTGAGAAGGGTGATTTGACGCTTGACGAATTGTGCCTCGAGCTTGCAGAGCGCGGCGTCATTGTGCATCGCTCGAGCGTTGGACGCATGTTGCACCGGCTCGGTTTGAGCCATAAAAAAAGCCTCATGGCAAGCGAGCAGCTTCGCCCGGAAATCGCTCGGGCGAGAAGTCTATGGCTCGAAAGGCGCAAGCCATTCTTCGATAAGGCTCTGGCTCGCCTTACTTTTATCGATGAAACGTCAACGAACACGAAGCTGACAAAACGCTCCGGATGGTCGCCAAAGGGCCACCGTTACCGCAGTCATGCGCCTTTCGGATCCTGGAAGACGCAGACGTTCATCGCTGGCCTCAGATCGCATTCCATGGTCGCCCCATGGATCGTCAACTCGCCAATGAATGCCGAGATATTCGAGACCTGGATCGAAACGCAACTCGTCCCAACTCTATCCAAGGGCGACGTCGTGATTGCCGACAATGTTCGTTTCCACAAAAGCGAAAAGGCCGAAAATCTCATCAGACAAAAGGGTGCCTGGCTGCTTTTTCTACCTGCGTACTCGCCCGATCTAAATCCGATCGAAATGGCCTTCTCGAAACTCAAGACGCTCCTACGAAAGAAAGCCGCAAGGAGTTTCGACGCAATATCAAATGCCCTGAGCGACATCTGTGCACTGTTCCCCGTTGAAGAATGTCGAAACTACTTCAAGGCCGCAGGGTATGAGGCGATTTAGACGCGACAAGCTTTAGCCGCGCTGGACCACCAGGAAAGCAGCTACAATTATCAACAGGAAGAGTCCTGCAGCAGCCGCCGCTATACAAAAAAGAACCAACCATGTCTGCGCACTGCGGAGGCTTGGCCGCTGACCGTCAGCCATCTTTGTGACGAGATACGCACAAGCCCCGAGGACAACCGGCGTGCCCCCTCCAACCACCATCGCCATTGTTCCTTCCGGAGCAGTGGTTCGCCAGATCATCCCGAACGAGAAAATGCCGGCAATCGTTCCCGCGATCAGGGAGCCAAGAATTAGAAGAATGCGCATGATGTGCCTTTCGACGTACGCGGCAGATGTAAGCGATTATCTACTGTTCGATCGGGTTTCGGAGTTTACCGCAATGGTTCTGGCGCTCGCATTCGCGCGAGCCTCAATGATAAAGCAATGACTTCAGGAGAGATAAGAAAAGCACCCAGAACGTCACGTTGATCTCCTATGCATGCGCATCGCCGTAAAGTTGTCGCAGTGAACTATCCAAAAATTCTTCAATCCGGTCATTTCATAAAGACGCCGCCAATGCAGAAGTAGGGTGGTCGAAGGTGCCCGAACGATTTTGAGATATCCGAAGACGTCTGATAGGCAGCAATATTTGCGTTAAGGTGCAAAGGATGGTGTCTGGAGATGGGTGACGGCCTTGAGCATGTGTGGGCCTGAACGGGACGGCATGCGTACAGAGATGGACTACGATATCTCGGGAGAGCGGGAGATGGTCCTTGCCGCTTTTGGCAAATGACGAGAGTGTGGATCCGTACACATTTATACTCGCCTCCAGCACAGGAGCGATGATCACAGATAAGTTGGATTAGAACGACCGCTATGTGCTCGTTGCGCCCAGGGGCGGGCAGCGCTGCAGTACCGCCGACCGTGTCGGATATCTGGGAGAGGTAAGAATGTAGTTGCAGGTTGTTATCGTCGCGTTCTTCCTTCTCACTTTGCTCGCGCTGGTCATGTTTATCTGGCCGCGTCGGGAAAACCCCCGCAGGCTTTTAGCTGGCGGCGCAAGTTCGTACATCGGCGGCGACGGCTATTCCCCACATGCCAGCGGTGGTGAGGGCGGTGGCGCCGACGGGGGAAGTGGCGATTGCTGATGACGCAGCTTTACTCTGTCGGAACCTGCCCGCAATGCGACCATCAGGGTCGGCTCTATCTCCAGAAGGACCTGACCTCTCTGACGCTTTACGCTCATTGCGAGGAATGCGAGAGTGGCTTCCGGAAACCCGAAGACCTTGAACCTCCTCATCGCGGGTTTCTGACACTGCTGGAGGACTACGAAACCGAAAACCCGACTGTGGAGGAAATCTCCCGGTCCGTCTGGGCCGACCTCGCCGTCCGGCCGGCCGTCCGACAATGCCGAGGATGGGCGTTGAAGCAGCGCAGGAAATGAACTCGCCCAGGATATGCCAGGCCAACCGACCGCTCAGGTCGGCCAGCATTGTCTAAGCCTGTTACACTACTTTCACTTCGACGCCGGCGCTACGAAATGCCGAGGAAAGTGCTTTCAAAACGCCGGCCAGAATCTCGCGATCTTTCCCGGCAAGAAGCAGGCCGTCGCCGTCGACTGCCGGAGCGATTAACAGCAGGGCTTCCGGCGGGAACTCCTGCCTGCTCCAGTCCCTGACCCGCCGTAACCGTTCAAGACAATCCGACTTAGTGGGCAGGGCAGATAAAACAAGAGCCATCTGCCCTTGCTGGTGCCAGTGCTGTTCGAAGAGGGCCTGCACATCGGCTGTCGTTCTGGAGATAGCGAGATCGGCGGGCCACCAGCGGGTCAATCGCTCAATGATCCTCAATGGGAAAAGCCTGCGCGCCGCGGTTATGATGATGGTCTCCGAGGACATGCTGTGCTCGAAGAAAATTCGAAACGCGACTGGACCAACGGAAGCGATCGTTGCAGCAACAATCTCCTTGACCGTTGCTGGCACTCCTTCATCGATAGAAGCCGGATCGACGGACCAATAGAGGAGAACGCCGAAAGTAGCTTTCGGACGCAGGTTGGCAGTTTGCCAACCAACTTCGTCCCATCGCTCTTGAATCACCACCTGTGTTCGACTTTGCATCCCAGATATTGGGCAGACTTGAAGCCGCACGGCAACAGGTTCAATGCAACATCGCCGTGATGCGATGTGTTCCCACAACGTTCTTCGACTTGGCCTAAATCGCAGCTTCGGGCCGACGGGGCCAAATTGCCGCTGCCGACGGCTTATGCCGGGCGGGCGTGAATGGGTTCGGCGCGGTGCCAATTTTCGAGCATCCGACCATCGGTGTGGGTCTGCCTGGCCCAGCGGATGCCGTTGGCAATGACCTTGTGCACGGTCTTGTCGTGGTAGATCGGATAGGTTTCGTGGCCGGGGCTGAAGAAGAAGATGCGGCCGCGGCCGCGCTGGAACGTGCAGCCACTGCGGAAAACCTCGCCGCCTGAATACCAAGAGATGAAGACGAGTTCATCCGGCTGCGGAATATCGAAAGGCTCGCCATACATTTCTGAGGCGTTGACCTCGAAGTAAGGGGGTAGACCCTCGGCAATCGGGTGAGCCGGATTGACGACCCAGACCCGTTCGAGATCACCCTGCGGTGTTTCGCGCCAGGACAGGTTGGCGTTGGTGCCCATCAGCCGGCGGAACAGCTTGGAGTGATGGCCGGAATGCAGGACGAGAAGGCCCATCCCTTTGAGCACCCGTTGCTGTATGCGATCGATCAAGCCGTCGCTCACCTCCTCATGGGCCATGTGGCCCCACCAGAGCAACACGTCAGTGTCGTTAAGCAGCGCGTCCGGCAAACCCTCGTGTGGATCGTCGAGCGTACCACGGCGGATTTCGAAATCCGCGTTGGCGATGCCGGCCGCGATCGCACCGTCGATGCGATCAGGGTAGATTTCCTGAACCTCCTTGTGCAGCTGTTCGTGGCGGCCTTCGTTCCAGATGGTGACCTTGATTGTCATGGTATCCTCGATGTTTATCATGCTTGGGCCCGGCGGATGACCCGACCGGCGGAATCGAACAGATGGCAGGCGGATGTATCGGCTGTGAGCGACACGCGATCGCCGGGCCGCAACGCGATGTCACCTTCGGCGCGGACGACGATCGGCTGTTCCTGCGAGCCGACGGTCATGTATGTCTCGACGCCCAACCGCTCGACGACGATAACCTCGACCGAGACGTCCCCCTGCCCGTCTGCTGCGATCTTCAGATGTTCCGGCCGGATACCGAGCGTGGCTTTGCCGTGCGGCACAACTGCGCCCGCATCAGGCAGGTCGAGCGACAGACCGAACGGGCTTTGGGCGTGGGCCTTGCCGGCGCTCGGCCTGGTGATGAACACCGGAATGGTGTTCATCTTCGGAGAGCCGATGAAGGTTGCGACGAACTCGTTGTCGGGCTGGTGGTAGAGCGTCATCGGCGCACCCTGCTGGGCAACGACCCCCTTGTTCAGAACAACGATGCGGTCGGCCATGGTCATGGCCTCGACCTGGTCATGCGTCACGTAGACGACGGTCGCCTTGAGCTCGCGATGCAGGCGCTGCAGCTCGGCGCGCATCTGCACGCGAAGTGCGGAATCGAGATTGGACAGGGGCTCGTCGAAAAGGATCAGCGACGGCTTCTTGATGATGGCGCGACCAATGGCGACGCGCTGTCTCTGGCCGCCCGACAAGGCAGCGGGACGGCGATCAAGATAGTCCGTCAGCTGCAGGATCTCGGCAACGGCTTCCACCTGGCGACGAATTTCTGCCTCCGGAACCTTCTTCAAGCTGAGGGAGAAGCCGATGTTCTCGGCGACCGTCATATGCGGATAAAGCGCGTAGGACTGGAACACCATGGCAATGCCGCGCTTGTCGGGAGGAACATCGTTGATGCGCGTGCCATTGAGGATAAGGTCGCCATCATCGATACCCTCAAGCCCCGCGATCATGCGCAGCAAGGTAGACTTGCCGCAGCCCGAAGGGCCGACGAACACGGCGAACTCGCCGTCTTCCACGATGATGTCGACCCCCTTGATGACCTCCAATGCACCGTAGAATTTGCGAACGTTCCTGAGATTGATCATCGTAAAGCTCTTTCTGGTGTCAGCCTTTGACGCCGCCGGCAAATGTCTGCACGAGGAAGCGGCGGGCAAAGCCGAAGGCGACGACGGCCGGCAGGAGATAGATGAAGGCGAGCGCGGCAAGCAGGCCGTAGTCGATCTCGTTGATGCGCAGGAATGCACGGAAGAGACCGAGCGGCAGCGTCTGCAGCTCTGGCGAAGAGAGGAAGATCAGCGGCAACAGGAAATCGCCCCAGGCTGACATGAAGGCAAACAGCCCGGCGGCGGCCAGTCCCGGCAGCGCCAGAGGGATGAGCACCCGGCGAATGCGTTGTACGAGTGTCGCGCCGTCCATCAGTGCCGCCTCTTCATAGTCGCGCGGCAGGCCATCGAAGAACGTTTTCATGATCCACAGCGCCAATGGCAACTGCATCGTTGCAAGCACGAGGATCAGGCCGAGATAGCCATCGATGAAACCCGTCCAGCGCATGATCGGCCGGGCGTATTCGCCAAAGATCGGTCGCAGGATAGCGCCTTCCGCATTGTTCAGCGTCAGAAGGAACTTGTAGAGCGGTACGACGAGTGCTGTCGGCGGCAGGACGCGGATCAACAGGATTGCGTAGAGGAACGGCAGCTTCCACCACGCTCTGGTGCGCGATAGCGCATAGCCGCCAAGGCCGGCCAGCACCATAACCAGCACGGTCGCGCCGCCGACCACGAAGAGCGAATTAAACAGCCACTTTGCGCCGTCTTCCTTGGTGAAGACGCGCAGGTAGTTCGCGAAGCTCCATTGCTCGGGCCAGCGAAGGAACAGCTGGGCGTTGCCATCGAAGGATGCAAGAAGCACCCAGAAGAAGGGAACAGCACAAAAGATCGAGATCAGCGACAGCGTTGCATAGGCAAGCAGGTCCGACCGGGTCTTGTTGGCATTTTCGCTCGGGGAGATCACGGCCATTCAGACCTCCACCTTCATGGCCCGGACATAGCCGACGCCGAGGATCAGCGAAATCAGCAACGCGACGACCGCCACCGCTGCGCCATAGCCGAGCTGGAACGCGGTAAACGACTGGTTGTAAATATAGATGCTGACCAGTTCCGTCGCCCCGCCCGGGCCGCCGCGTGTCAGCGCATAGACGAGGCCGAAAACGGCGATGGTCGAAACGGCCGAGATCAGCATGTAGAGCAGGATCGTCGGCATCATGAGCGGCAAGGTAATGCGACGAAACATCTGCGACGGGGTTGCGCCATCCATACGGGCAGCCTCGTAAATCTCGTTGGGAATGGTGCTGAGGCCCGCCGTCAGAAGGATCATCGCAGTTGCGATGCCGCGCCAGGTGTTGACGATGATGATCATCGAAAGTGGAAAAACCTGCAGCCAGTCGGCCGGTGTTACGCCAAAGAAGCTGACGATACGGCTGAGCGTCGCCTGCTCTCCACCCGCCAACATGGAAATCCACATGAAGCCGGCAACCACCTCGGGCGCGGCGTTTGGCAGAAGGATGATCGAAGAGAAAAGCCGCTTAAAGTGGATGCGGCGACGAAGCGCCATCGCTGAGACCAGACCGAGCGCGAACTGACCGATCACCGCCGAGCCGACCACGAACAGGAAGGTGACGAGCAAGGCGTTCCAGAACTTCGCATCGTTCAGCAACCGCGCATAGTTGCGAATACCGACAAAGCGCGGGCGCAGAGCCGCAGCACCCGTCAGCGCCTCATTGGTGAAGCTCAGATAGACGGAGTAAAGCGCGGGATAGATCACGAAGGCCAGAAGCAGCGCAAGTGACGGCAACAGGATCAGAAGAAGCTGCCGCTCGGTGCGCCTTTCGTGGACGTTTCGGGCCATGGAAAGCTCTATAACTCGTTCGAAAGGAAATCCGGAGACGCGGGCAAGCCCACGTCTCCCTGCGTTTTATCGGTAAGCGTTGGCTTACTTTACGACGTCGTCGCCCAGAGTTTCCTTGACATAGTCGACAAGAATCTTCTGCGCGCCGGCGGCATCGGTTTCCTTGCGCAGCAGCGCCTCTGTAGCGCGTGCAACACCTTCCGAAACGGTACCGAAGCCGGAGGCCTGTTTCAGGAAGGTGCCTTTTTCTGCTGCGGCATGGATCGAAACGAGTTCCGTCAGCTTCTGGAAGTCGGCGTTTTTAGCCGCATCCTTGCTGGACGGAATGTTGCCGATGCGGGCTGCGTAGGAAACTTGCGTCTCAACCGACCCGATCTCCATCAGCGCCTTCTTGGCGAGTTCGACATTGGCCGACTTGGCGTTGATGGCCCATGGGGCTGCAAGATTGGCGAGAACATACTGGCCACCGCTTTGGCCCGGAACGGTCCAGGTGCCGACGACCTTGGTCACCTCAGGAATCGGGTTCTTACTTTCACGACCCCAGTCGAAGATGTAGCACCAGGAACCGCAGGTGGTTGCGGCAAGCTTGCCGGCCGGGAACATCTGATACTTCGGCACGACCCAGGGCTCTGGTCCGAGCAATGGCTGAGTCGGCATCAGATCATTGTCGATCAGTTGCTTATAGACGTCGAAGACATCCTTGACGCCCTCGCCGTTGAGGTCGAGCTTGCCGTCCGCATCGACGAGCTGTGGAGTCTTGGAGCCGACGATCAGGTGCTGGAAGCCTTCGTCAAAGGCGCCGCTTCCCCAGGAAACGCCAGCCGGGAAGAGCAGGCCGTAGGCGCCGGTCTTCTTCTTGATTTCGGCGGCACGATCGAGAAGGTCTTTCCAGGTCTTCGGCTGCTCCGTCGAGATGCCGGCTTTGTCGAGGACGTCCTTGCGGTAGTAGATTTCCTGGATGCCGAGCATGAACGGCATGACATAGGTTTCGCCGTCCGGGCTGACCGCCAGCTGCTTGGCGACGTCATAGAAATTGGCATAGCCATCCCAGGCCTTGATTTCCTTGGTCACCGGTGCGAGGTAACCGGCCTCGACCATATCAGCAACGGCGGCCGTCGTCGGGATGGAAAAGAGGTCAGGCGCGTTGCCGGCGCCGAGCTCGGTCAGCAGTTTCGTCAGATAGTCCTTATCGGGCGCGGGGTATTCCACGACCTCGACGGTCACGCCGTATTTCTTCTCGATCTTCTCGACCGTCGACTTCATGGCGTCGATGCCGGCCTGACCGTGATTGGCAATTCGGATTGTCTCAGCATGCGCCAGCGTCGAAACGGCGCTGAGCAGAATGGCGCACAGGCCACCAATGACCGTCTTCTTCAACGGAAGTCCTCCCTTTTGGTATGCGGCGCCCTCCAGCACCACGGTTGAAAATGTACACGCAATCCCATGACTGGCAAGATGGTTTTTGGCTGGATTTCGACGGCGATAATAAATCATTGAATCTGCATGATTTAATAAATATTGTCTTCCTTGGACCATTTGTGTAACCGTATACACACGGCATTCGGGAGGATTTTTTATGTCACGGAAATTGCGGCTTGGCGTCATCGGCGCAGGCCTGAAAGCGGCTGAGTATGCGGCAAGTTGGGCCCGCATGCCCGAGATCGAATTTGTCGTGCTTGCCGATACGACACCTTCTTCTCGCCAGCGCCTGATCGACGTTTGTGTTGCGGCCGGAGCGCCGGCGCCGCGCAGCTTTGATGATTACCGAGAGATGCTGGCATCCTGCCGGGACGAATTGGATATCGTCTATGTCTCTACACCGCATGCATTTCACGGCGAGCAGGCAATGGCTGTTGCAGAAGCCGGGCTCGATCTCTTCCTTGAAAAGCCGATGGTGACAACCGTTGCGCAAGCCGAACGACTGATTGCGGCACAGAAGAAGAGCGGCGTGACAGTTGTAACCGCCTTCCAGGGTGGCCTCTCTCCCCTGGTGATCGATACGCGCAAGCGGGCGCTTGCCGGCGAGTTCGGCGATCTGGTCGCGATATCGGGGATGATCTGGGAAAGCTGGTCCAGCAACTACGACGGCCATTGGAAGCAGCAGCCGGAGATCTCGGGCGGCGGTTTCATGTTCGACACCGGCGCCCACATGATGAATACCGTCTGCCTGCTCGCCAATTCGGATTTCGAGAGCGTGTCGGCCTATATGAACAATCACGGCAAGAACGTCGACATTGCGACCGCCGTTTCGGCCCGCCTCAAGAACGGCGCGCTGGCGACGCTGACGGCGGCCGGCGACGGTCCTCCGGGCTGCGCCTCCTACATCACCTTTTTCTATTCGAAGGCAATCGTACGCATCGATGCCTGGGGCGGATGGCGCGAGATCAGTGTCGGCCGTACAAACGAGCCGCGCGAGGAAGCGGAAATTCTCGGTAATCCGATGAAAAACTTCCTCGCCATTCGCGATGGGACGATGGAAAACACCGGCTCCGTTGAAATGGGACTGCGATTCGCTAGGCTCTGGGATGCAATCAAGGAATCGGCTGCGGCGGACGGGGCGCCCGTCAGAATAGCCGCGCCATAAACGCGTGGAATATTTTGAATGAACAAGCGGCGGATCACCTCGAAGGAACTGGCGAAGCTGGCCGGAGTGTCGTCGGCCACGATCTCGCGGGCGTTTTCTCCGGATTCCAGAATCGGAAGCGCGACCCGTGACCGCATTCTGGCGGTTGCTCGCCAATACGGCTATCAGCCGAATGCAATCGCCCGCTCGCTCAACAATCAGCGCTCACGGCTGGTGGCGCTGGTGGTCAACGCGATCGGCAATCCATGCGAAGCCGAGGAACAGCAGCTTCTCGTCCATCGACTGCAAGCCCGTCAGCTCCTGCCGATCATTTTGTGCTGCGCCGATCACGACGACAGGCTGCAGCTCATGCGCCTCGCCTCCACCTATCAGGTGGATCACGTCGTCGTCTTTTCCGACATGGTGTCGATGCAGGATGCCGTCGACATCTTCCATACCACGAAGCCGATCATCGTCTCTTTCGAACCGCTTGAGAACGAGAGCGTCTCGAGCATCCGGATCGACGGATCGGCGGCCGCCGACGAGATCATCGACAAGATCGTTGCCGATGGCAAAAGACGCTTCGCCTACCTCTCGGGCACGAAATCGAGTTGGATCGACAAGCTGCGGCGCAGGTGGTTCGTCGATGCGCTCGCCAAACGCGGCCTCACGCTGCAGGCCGAAGCGTTCGGCGACTACAGCTACGATTCCGGCTTCAAGGAAGCCGTCCTGCTTCTTCACCGCGCCAAGGTGGACGCAATCATCTGCGGCAATGACGTCATGGCCATCGGCGCTCGGGATGCCGCACGGCGCGTGCTTGGGAAGAACACGCCCGATGATATTGCCGTCGTCGGCCAGGATGGCATCGCCATGGCGGCGTGGGACTGCAACGACCTGACGACGCTAAGCCTCGACCATACCGCCTTCATCGACGCCGTTGTGGAACTCATCGAGCGTCACGATGCCGAGATCGAAGGCCCCCATAGCATCACCCTCACCTGCACGGCCCGTTGGGGCTCTACAGCCTGAAACCCGTCACGCGGCCTTTGCAATTCCTCGCCGCTTGCTTTTCCCTGGCCCAGACTGCGGTTGCGATCTTGACGAGAAGCCCGCGGCAAATCCGCCACGTCGCGGGGTGACGAAGCTGTTAGCGCTTCAGCGATCTCTTTTGAAAATCAGCTCATATGCCCAAAGACTGATTGCCATCGCGACAAACATGGCAAGGAATGTCCTGTGGTCCGGGATGTCCTGCCGATCAAGGACGAACGGCAACGTGATGACGAGGAAGCCGCAGATGGTCAACGCGGCCATTGCCGATTGAACGAGAAGCTTCGCGATATCGTTCATGCCCTGATTTCCCTTCGCCGCTTTGTGTCCTCTTTGTTCCAGGGATTCACAGTCCATTTGCGAAACCAAGCAAGCCAACGCTAAGGCATATGGACTCGCCGTCCAACTTGACAAGCCTGGCAAGTCCTGGCCGTTGCGACACTGGGTACACCATGCCCTCAGCGAGCACAGGATTTTTAGCTTTTCGCAAGCGGCCCTCGGCGCGGTTAACGAGATCGCGCGCTCACAACGTCTTCGGCCTCCTCGCGGCTCATACCGAGGACGGTCCTTCCGGTGTCGAAGCTGAAGCCGTTGCGCGCAAATGCCGCCATTTCCTTGGTGCCCCCTACCCGATCGACGTCGCCGCGGCGAAACGGCCCGAAGGCGCGCTTTCGCGCGAAGACCACGGCTGCCAGCAGTTCATCCGCCTCATCAAGCGCAGCCGTGATGACCTCGCGATCGACGCCCTTCTGGGAAAGGCTTTGCGCGATACGCCGCTTTGACCTGCCGCGGCGAACGCCGGAACGCGTGCTGACTTCGGCATAGGTGGTGTCGTTCAGACCGCCATGCTCGCAGGCGAATGTCACTGCCGACTCCGCCACTGCCTTGAGTTGCGTCTCGGTGATGTCCTCGAATTTCTGTTTGGCCTTCCTGACGATGGCATCGAACAATTGTCTTTCGGTCATCATTCCGCGCTCAAGCCGATAGATGGTTGAGTTCCTGGCCCAACTCAGCATCCGCGCAGTCGGGGTGTCGGGCGGAGTCTGATCGTCGCTCACGGTTCAGTTCTGCCCCTATTGCCTACCTGCGAGAGCAGCCAGGCCGTGAATGCTGAGCCAAGCGCATGTTCACGCTTACCATCGGGCGTCACCACATAATAGCTGTTCTCGGTCGACATCGGCTGGTCGAACGCGATCTCTAGCTTTCCGGAGCTTAGCTCTTGTTCGATCAGATAAAGCGGCAGAAGCGCAAACCCCATCGCCATCGTGGCAGCTTCGATGATCATCGAAAACTGGTCGAACCGGTTGCCACGGTATGAGGGATCGGCATCGATGTTGCAGTGTTCAAACCACTGGCGCCAGAGGCGTGGACGCGTGGCCAGATGCAGGAGCGGTTTGTGGATAAGTTCCGCCGGGCTGGCAACCGGATCCGATTGCAGCAGGGTTGGGCTGGCAACCGGAACGACCTTCTCGTCGCACAAAAACGTGCAGGTTGCCCGTGCCCAGATAGGCTGACCGTAATGAATGGCGAGATCAAAGCTTTCCTGCTCGAAGTCGAATGGTTCGGAGCGGGAGGCGATGTCAACCTGTGAACCCGGGTGGGCGGCCAAGAAGCCCGCCAGTCGTGGCGTCAACCAGCGGCTGCCGAATGTTGGCAGGGTTGCGATCGAAAGCGTCGCCGTCGCGTCGGCACCTGCTGCTGCCCGGATCATCATCTCTTCGGTCTGGTGAAGCAGGCGCCTCGCTTCGGGCAGCAGCCGCTTGCCGGCCTCCGACAGGATCGCTCGCTGTCGAACGCGCTCGAAGAGGAGGACACCGAGCTGGGTTTCCAAGTCCTTGATCTGTCGGCTGATGGCGCTTTGCGTCAGGTTGAGTTCGAGAGCCGCGCGCGTGAAGTTGCCGTGGCGAGCGGCAGACTCGAATGACTGCAGCGTCGTCAGGTCGGGTATCAGCTTTCGAGGCAAGGTCATTCCAAAACCGCATCATCTCAGCTTCATTTATCGTTATTCCTTTATCGTGCAAGCGATATGATCGCAATCCAGAATGAACTCTTCCAATTGACGTCTCGTGAGAAAAGCTATGCTGACCAAAAGTTACGTCTCCTCCTGTACTATCCGTTCTGCATTTTCTGCCGCCATGTCGGCCATGTATCGGACCGAGGTGCATGCTTACGGCACGCTGATGGACATTGTTGCCAAGGTCAATGCCGCGACGCTTGCCGCCAATCCGCTCCTCAAGCACAGACTACAAGAAACCGATTCGCTCGAGCGTGTCTCCGAAGAGCGCCATGGTGCCATCCGTCTCGGGACTGCGGCAGAACTTGCGATGATGAGACGCGTCTTTGCGGTCATGGGCATGTTCCCGGTCGGCTACTACGACCTCAGCGAGGCGGGTGTGCCGGTCCACTCTACCGCTTTCCGACCGGTGGGCGATGTCGCCCTGAAGCGCAACCCGTTCCGTGTTTTCACCTCTCTGCTGCGCCTCGACTTGATTGCCGACGAAGAATTGCGCGCTGAAGCCGACGCGATCCTTCAGAAGCGTCAAATCTTCACCGCCGGTGCCATTGAGCTGACCGAAAAGGCCGAGCACCAGGGTGGTCTGGATGATGAGGATGCCTCGCGCTTCGTTGCCGAGGTCCTGGAGACGTTCCGCTGGCATGACCAGGCCAATGTTGACCTCGCCATGTACGGCCGTCTGCATGACGCGCACCGGCTGATTGCCGACGTCGTCTCGTTCAAGGGGCCGCATATCAATCACCTGACGCCGCGCACGCTTGATATCGACGAAGTACAGCGGCTGATGCCGGAATATGGCATTGCGCCGAAGGCGGTCGTCGAAGGTCCGCCGAGCCGTCGCTGCGCAATTCTGTTGCGGCAGACGTCGTTCAAGGCCCTTGAAGAAGCGGTCTCTTTCAGGGATGCGAGCGGTCACTGGCAGGAGGGCACACATACGGCCCGGTTCGGGGAAATCGAAAGCCGAGGCATCGCCCTTACCCCTAAAGGCCGCGCTCTGTACGACAAGCTGCTAACGGATTCGCGCAAAGTGGTTCGCCCGGCCGCCGACGGCTCGAACGCTGCTGCCTACGAGAAGGCGCTTGTCGATGCTTTCGTGCTCTTCCCGGACAACTGGGCCGAAATCCGCGCACAGGGCCTTGGCTATTTCCGCTATTCGCTGACGGAAAAGGGAGAGCGCACAGTGGCTTCAACCGATGCCAGTATCGAGCAACTGTTGTCGGACGGTCTCGTTTGCTTCGACGCGATCGTTTACGAGGATTTCCTACCTGTGAGCGCGGCCGGCATCTTCCAGTCAAACCTCGGCGACGAGGCGACGCAGGAGTTTAGCGCAAGCCCCAACCAGCAGCGCTTCGAGCGGGATCTCGGTACGCCTGTTCTCAATGAGTTCGATCACTATGCTGGCATCGAGGCGCAATCGATCGCCGAATGCCGAGCTCGCCTGAGCGCCGCCCAAGCGGCCGAGTGAAGCAACTCCACGACCAGTAACAAGAACCAAACACCAACACAAAGGGTCGTTACATGACCATGGCAGCAAGAACAGTTGATGTAGCACAGGAAGCCGTTGCGCTTCTCGATAAGATCGGCGTCGACAAGGCGCTTTATACCGGCGGAGAAATGGCCTCCTACAGCCCGGTCACGGGTGAGCAGCTCGCGGCACTGAAGACCGACACTCAGGAAGCGGCGAGCGCGAAGATAGACAAGGCTGCCCGCGCATTCGAGACCTGGCGCCTCGTTCCCGCGCCGAAGCGCGGTGAGCTTGTCCGCCTGCTCGGCGAGGAACTGCGCGCTGTCAAAACGGAGCTCGGCCGACTGGTCTCGATCGAAGCCGGGAAGATCCCTTCCGAGGGCCTCGGTGAAGTGCAGGAAATGATTGACATCTGCGATTTCGCCGTCGGTCTTTCCCGCCAGCTCTACGGCTTGACCATCGCAACCGAACGGCCGGGACATCGGATGATGGAAACCTGGCATCCGCTCGGCGTCGTCGGTGTCATCTCCGCCTTCAACTTCCCGGTCGCTGTCTGGGCCTGGAACGCTGCGCTTGCGCTGGTTTGCGGCAACGCCGTCGTTTGGAAGCCTTCCGAGAAGACGCCGCTTACGGCACTTGCCTCGCAGGCCATCCTGCAGCGCGCGATTGCGCGCTTCGGCGATGCGCCGAATGGCCTGAGCGAGGTGCTGATTGGCGATCGCGCCGTCGGCGAGGTCCTTGTCGATCATCCGAAGGTGCCGGTTGTTTCGGCGACGGGCTCAACGCGCATGGGCCGGGACGTTGGTCCTCGCCTGGCACGCCGCTTTGCACGTGCGATCCTGGAGCTCGGCGGCAACAATGCCGGCATTGTCTGCCCGTCGGCCGATCTCGACATGGCGCTGCGCGCTATCGCCTTCGGAGCAATGGGCACGGCCGGCCAGCGTTGCACGACGCTTCGCCGTCTCTTCGTTCACGAGAGCGTCTATGATCAACTCGTGCCGCGACTGAAGAAAGCCTATGCCAATGTCTCCGTCGGCAATCCGCTTGAAAGCACGGCACTGGTCGGCCCGCTGATCGACAAGCTCGCCTTCGACAACATGCAGAAGGCGCTTGGCGAGGCGAAAGCCCATGGCGGCGTGGTCAGCGGCGGCGAGCGCGTCGCGCTGCCATATGATAAGGCTTACTACGTCAAGCCGGCCCTGGTGGACATGCCATCACAGATCGGTCCGGTGCTGGAGGAAACCTTCGCGCCGATCCTCTACGTCATGAAATACAACGACTTCGATCAGGTCCTCGAAGACCACAATGCTGTCGGCGCCGGTCTCTCCTCGTCGATCTTCACGCTGGATCTACGGGAGGCTGAACGTTTCCTGTCGGCCGATGGATCCGATTGCGGTATTGCGAACGTCAACATCGGAACCTCGGGCGCCGAGATCGGTGGCGCATTTGGTGGCGAGAAGGAAACGGGTGGCGGCCGCGAGTCGGGCTCCGATGCATGGAAAGCCTATATGCGCCGGGCCACCAACACGATCAACTACTCCAAGGCTCTGCCGCTTGCGCAGGGCGTCTCCTTCGAAATCGAGTAGGAGCGGCCATGACCATCGATGTGAAAATTGAGGAGGCGGGCTTCAGGCCCGCCTCACGGATATCCGTGATCGGCGTCTCCGAGATCCTGCAGATCGGCGCGCGCGCCGCGGCCATGAAGCGCGAAGGCAGACCGGTCATTATCCTTGGCGCCGGCGAACCTGATTTCGAAACGCCCGATCATGTCAAGCAGGCAGCCTGGGACGCGATGCAGCGCGGCGATACCAAATATACGGCCCTCGACGGCACGCCGGCGTTGAAGGAAGCGATCCGAACCAAGTTTCAGCGCGAGAACGATCTTTCCTTCGAGGCTGGCGAGATAACCGTCGCCACCGGCGCCAAGCAGATCCTCTTCAACGCGATGATGGCGACGGTCGATCCCGGCGACGAGGTGATCATCCCTACTCCCTACTGGACGTCCTATTCCGATATCGTTCAGATCTGTGAAGGCAAGCCTGTCCTCGTTGCCTGCGATGCAGACAGCGGGTTTCGGCTGACCGCCGAAAAGCTCGAAGCGGCGATCACGCCGCGGACGCGCTGGCTGTTGCTGAACTCGCCATCCAATCCGTCCGGTGCCGCTTATAGCGCCGAGGACTACCGGCCGTTGCTGGACGTCCTGCTCAGGCATCCGCACGTCTGGCTGATGGTCGACGATATGTACGAGCACATCGTCTACGACGATTTCCGGTTCGTCACGCCATTGCAGTTGGAGCCGCGCCTGCGCGAGCGCACGCTGACGATCAACGGCGTCTCCAAGGCCTACGCAATGACCGGCTGGCGTATCGGCTATGCCGGTGGGCCGAAGGCGCTCATTAAAGCGATGTCCGTGGTGCAGAGCCAGGCGACGTCCTGCCCGTCCTCGATCAGCCAGGCCGCAGCTGTTGCCGCGCTCAACGGACCGCAGGATTTTCTTGCCGAGCGAACGGAGAGCTTCAGGCGGCGGCGCGATCTCGTTGTTTCCGGTCTCAACGCAATTGACGGCCTCGATTGCCGCGTTCCCGAGGGCGCCTTTTATACGTTCTGCGGATGTGGCGGCATTCTCGGCCGGATGATGCCGGGCGGTCGCAAGATCGCCACGGACAGCGAGTTTTGCGCCTACCTCCTCGAGGAGGCGAATGTCGCGGTCGTCCCGGGTTCGGCCTTCGGCCTTTCGCCGTTCTTCAGGATCTCTTATGCCTCAGCGGAGGCGGACCTTACGCAAGCGATCGAGCGTATCGCAGCCGCTTGCGGGCGGCTCGCCTGATTGGCGCCAGAACGAGGCGGGATCGCCGGTTCGGCGCGCCGTCTAAGCGAATAAATGACGTCAAGGAAACGCCCGGACACGATGCCCGGGCGTTTTCTGTTGATTGCTTCAGTTAAGCGGATCAGCCGGCGATCTTTTCACCGTAAGCCTTCTGGGCATAGTAGTGGCCGAAGCGGCTGTCGAGGAACATGTCGAGACCGATGTCTTCCTGCCGGACGAAGCCCTTCGTCGGCAGCTCGTCCTTGGCCAGCATGTCAAGCACGGCGCAGATGCTCGATGCTGTGGTGATCTGGATGGCGCTCATCATGCGGCCGGCGACGACGGCGCTGTAGACCTTGTTGGCGTAGGTCTCCTGCACAAGGCGGCCGTTCTTCCAGCCGGACACGGTGACGAAGATGATCACGACATCCTGCATCGTCGAAGGCAATGCGTGCTCCAGGATATCCTTGAGGACTTCGCGGCGGTGGCGCAGGCCGAGATCGCTGAGCAGCGCTTTCATGATGGCGGCATGACCGGGGTAGCGGATGGTGCGGTAGTTCAAGGTCCGCACCTTGTCCTTCAGCGTTTCGCACAGCGTGCCAAGGCCGCCGGAGGTGTTGAAGGCCTCATAAGTCACACCATCAAGGGAGAACTCTTCACGTTCTTCCAGGGCCGGTACTTCGATCAGCTGTCCATCGACGATCGCCTCGCAAGGCTCGATGTACTCGTTGATGACGCCGTCCGTGCTCCAGGTCAGATTGTAGTTCAAGGCATTCGACGGATACTGCGGCAGAGCACCAACGCGCATGCGGACGCTGTCGAGCTTGTCGAAGCGGCTTGCAAGATCATTGGCAACGATCGAGATGAAGCCTGGCGCGAGGCCACATTGTGGAATGAACGCGGTGGATGCGCTGGCGGCGATCGCTTTCACCCTGCGGGTGGATTCGACGTCCTCGGTCAGATCGAGGTAATGCACGCCGGCCTCCGCGGCTGCCTCGGCAATCGCGATGGTCAGGTGGAACGGCGCGGCACTCAGGACGGCGAATTTGCCGGAGAGAAGTTTGACGAGGGCTGCGTGGTCGGCGATGTCGACTTCCGCCAGGCCGAGCGCCGGGTTCGCCTCCATGTGCTCCAGCTGCTGCCTGCTGCGGTCGGCAAGCGTGACATGGTAGTCGCCGGAATGGATGAGAAGACGGGCGATCGTCGAGCCGATCTTGCCGGCGCCGATGACGACGATGTTTTTCATATGCGTTCCCTCTATTGGATCGAGAAATCTTTATGGTTTCTTTATTCCCGTCGGTGTGGTTGATTCACAGCGCTATAATGATAAAATCGACTAGATTTATTTGGCATAGTGCCGTTCGGATTGATCAATATGACGATGAGTGACAAGGATCGGCAGCTTCTGTCGATTCTCAGCGAAAACGCCCGCCTGTCGACCGCCATGCTGGCGCGCAGGCTCGGCCTGTCGCGCACTACGGTCCAAGCCAAGATCGAGCGGCTTGAGCGGGACGGCGTCATTGCCGGCTATGGCGTGCGGCTTTCTGATGACTTCGAGAGCGGCCAGATAAAGGCGCACGTGCTAATTACCTTGGCGGCCAAGGCGCTCGGACGCGTCACGCAGGAGCTGCAGGCGATTGCCGATGTCCGCTCGGTTTATTCGGTGAGCGGCAGTTTCGACATGATCGCAATCGTTGCGTCGGCATCGATCAGCGAACTGGATATGGTCATCGACAAGATTGGCGATATCGATGGCGTCGAGAAGACGCTCTCATCAATCATTCTGTCGACGCGCATCAACCGCTAGTGACGGCGTCATGTCCGTGCCCGCTTTGACGAGGCACTAGGTACGATAGACGACCGCCGCACCGGTGAGACCTGCGCCCGCTGCGGCCAGAAGCAGGGTTTCACCTTCCTGCAGGGGTCGCGCGGCTGCGTCGAGCGACAAGGAGAGCGGGATTGTCGCCGCGGAAGAATTTCCGAACCGGTCGAGCGAGCAGACGGTCCGTTCGGGTTCGATCCCAAGGTTGGCTGCGACCGCCTGGAATATCCGGACATTGGCCTGGTGTGGCACGAATCTGGTGATCGCTCGGGTCCCTATGGCGGCCCTGTCGAGCGCCCTTTTCGAGGCGCTACTCATCATGTCAACCGCCCGCGAAAACACCTCGCGTCCGTCGCGCATCGTCATCAGATATTCCTCAGCGGCGCGCTCCGGTGAAAAGGGTTTGTTACTGCCGCCTGCGGCGATCGAGATCAGCTCATGGCCGCTGCCTTCGGAGCATAGATCGGTGCCGAGGATTCCGGTGGCGGGATCGCTTGCCGGCGTCAAAACGACCGCGCCTGCTGCATCTGCAAACAGAACGCAACTGGCTCGTTCAGCCGGGTTGATACGACGGCTGAGGATATTGGCGGCGACGACAAGAACGGCCTTGCCCTGCGTGCGCACGAAACCGTCCGCGAGCGTCAACGCGTAGAGGAATCCCGAGCAGGCGCCGGCCAGGTCGATCGCGCCCGAATTTACAAGTCCGAGTTTGTGGGCAACAAGGGGTGCCGACGGCGGCAGCAGGTGATCCGGTGTCGAGGTTGCCAGGAGCAGCAAACCGATCTCAGATCGATGGGTTGCGGCTTTGTCGAGCGCCATGGCTCCTGCTTTGACGGCAAGGCCGCTAAGGGTGTCGCCGTCTTCTGCCCAGTAGCGGGTACGGATGCCAGTGCGACGTTCGATCCAGCCGGTTTCGAGCCCGAGGGATTGTTCAATCTCGGCGTTTTCGACGCAACGACCCGGAACGCTGTGGCCAAGGCCTGAAATGTGCGCGGAGCGGACGCTCATGCTGCGGTTCCCATCAGCGCGCTTGCTGCCTCGTCAATCGTGTCATAGAGGCAGTCGATCTCGGTTTCCGACACGCAGTATGGCGGCATGAGGTAGATGACGTTTCCCAGAGGGCGGATCAGAAGGTGACGCTCGCGGAAGAAGGCGCGCAGCCGCGGTCCTATGTCGGCTAAATATCCATCCGAGGGAACGGCGAGATCCAGCGCGGCAATGGTTCCAGATTGCCGGACGTTTTTGAATCGTGGATCCCCGACAAAGCGTTGCAGCGCCTGCCCTTGCAATGCAACGAGGCGATCGATGCGCGCTTGGACCGGCTCCTCTGTCCAGATCTTCAGATTGGCAACTGCTGCCGAGCAGGCAATCGGATTGGCAGTGTAGGAACTTGAATGGAAGAAGGTCTTCCGGCGATCGGTCGAAAGATGCGCTTCAAAGATCTCACCTGTGCAAAGCGTCGCAGCAAGCGGCATGGCGCCCCCCGTCAGGCCCTTCGAGGTACAGAAGATGTCGGGCAGAATGCCAGCCCGATCGCACGCAAACAGGGTGCCGGTCCTGCCCCAGCCGGTCATCACTTCATCCGCGATGAGGAGCACCCCGTGGTGTTGGGCAATTTTGCTGAGTTCGCCAAGCACGGAAGGGCCAAACATCTTCATGCCACCGGCGCCAAGCACCAGCGGCTCGATCAAAAGGGCCGCGACCCTGCCCGAGGAGCACGCTACCTCGAAAGCATCAAGCGTTTTTTGCTCCAGGCCCGGCTCCGGAAATGGAAGTGAATCGACACCAAACAGCAAGGGTTCGTAGGCGGCGTTGAAGACGCCCCTTTCACCGACGGACATCGTTCCGATCGTGTCGCCATGATAGCCATGCTCCATCACAACGATCCGGTCGCGGCGTCGACCGGTATTGTGGAAGAAGCCGAGCGCCATCTTCAAGGCGACTTCGACTGC
Organism: Rhizobium sp. LjRoot258; assembly: GCF_964254185.1. Lineage (NCBI taxonomy): Bacteria > Pseudomonadati > Pseudomonadota > Alphaproteobacteria > Hyphomicrobiales > Rhizobiaceae > Rhizobium > Rhizobium sp. LjRoot258. The sequence continues at coordinate 27,786 of NZ_CAXUST020000002.1, forward strand.
CGTCGAGCCACTGTCGGAATAGAAGACGTGCTGCAGCCCAGCCGGGCTTACCTCGGTAAGACCACGGGCAAGATCCTCGGCGGGGACGTGGGTGTATTCGGCAAAGATGATCTGGTCGTAGACGTCCGTCGCCTGGCGGATCGCCTCCATGATCGTCGGGTGCCGGTGGCCATGGGTGATCACCCACCAGGACGAAATCGCATCGAGAATACGATTGCCGGCTTCGTCGACCAGATATGCGCCTTCGGTGGCGACGACCTTCTTCATCGCAGGCTCAAGAGCGTGCTGCGTGAACGGATGCCATATGGGGGAACGCGTCATGACTGCAGGCTCCGGAACATCGTGATGTCGAAGCCCCGATGAAAGGCTTCCATAAGTCTCTCATGGGTTAGTGGGTTGGTCGGCGCCAGTCGCCCCAACGTGCGAACGCCGCTCATCTGGGCGATAGTCCTCTGTGTCTCGACGTTCTCCTCGCCTATAAAAGCAATGCCGAAGATGGGGACGCTTCGCCGCTGCAACGCCTCGACCGACATCAATGTGTGATTGATGGTGCCAAGCGAGGTGCGGGCGCACAAAATCGCGGGCACCTGCCAACGGGCGAAGACGTCGGCGAACAGGGTCTTTGACGTCAGGGGTACGAGAACGCCACCGGCGCCCTCGACGACAAGCGAGCCGGAAATCATCGGCGGCGAGAGTCCGCCTGGATCTATCTCCACGTCGTCGAGCATCGCCGCATGGTGCGGAGAAGCGGGGGTCTTTAGCCGGTAGGCCTCTCGAACGATCCGTTCGGCCGGAACATTGCCCAATCGTGCGACCGTTTCAGCGTCCGTTTCCTCTTCCAGCCCCGATTGGACGGGCTTCCAGTAGCAAGCGCCGAGGGCGCACGTCAAAGCGGCAGCGAAGACGGTCTTGCCGATCCCGGTGTCGGTGCCGGTGACGACGAAGCGCGCCATCATTCCTGCTCCATTCGCATGGCAACGGCCAGCCGCTCGAACAACCGCGAAATGGTCGCTTGATCGACGTTGAGGGTAATGGAGATGCGCAGTCGCGCCGTGCCTTCCGGCACGGTCGGGGGACGAATGGGCCTGACGTCGAAACCGTCGTTTCTCAGGCGCTCGGCGAGCCGTACCGCGCGACGATTATTGCCGATCAAGACTGGCTGGATCTGCGACTTGCTGGATCGCATCCCAATCGTTGTTTCCATCTCGCGACTGGCAAAGGACACAAGTTTGGCAAGGTTGTCGCGACGCTCCGGCTCATCGGCCAGGATCCGCAATGACTCTCGCACCGTCGCCGCCATCAGCGGAGACGGTGCCGTCGAGTAGATGAAGTTCCGGGCGCGGTTGATGAGGAAATCGCAGATGATTGCCGGTCCGACGACGATCGCGCCCGATGCTCCGAGCGCCTTGCCGCAAGTGTGCAGCGTGATGCAGTTTTCCGGATGCCCTAGGCATTCGGCCAGGCCGCGCCCGCCTTCACCGAAGACGCCCGTCGCGTGCGCCTCGTCAACGACGAGGAAACCATCATGCTCTGTCGCAAGCTGCGCCAAAGAGCGAAGCGGCGCTTGATCGCCGTCCATCGAGTAGAGGCTCTCGACGGCGATCCACGGTCGGCCGGTGCCGCCAGCACGACGCCATGTGCGGATGGCGTCGGCGACCGCGTCCACATCGTTGTGCGGCGTTGCGATCGCTGGCGCACGGCTCGCCGAAATCCCTTCATGGGCACTGGCATGGATCAGGGCGTCGTGGACGATGATGTCCTTGCGTTGTGGCAAGGTCGAGAACAACGCAACATTGGCTGCATAGCCGCTGCCGAAGTAGAGCGCTCGCTCGGCCCCGAAATAGGCCGCGGCCTCCCGCTCCAGCGCCTCATGCTCCGGATGATTGCCGCGCAGCAGGCGGGAGCCGCCTGCCCCGACCGGCATGCCGCGGTCCAGTGCATCCCGAAGCGCATCCTTGAGCCGCTGTGAATGGGCGAGGCCAAGATAGTCGTTCGAGGTGAAATCGGTGCCAGTGGGAGCGACAAGGGTCCGGCTTCTCCCCTTGCGTTCAAGGCCAGCGAGCTTGCGCTCGTAAATCGCAAGGCTGGCGGCGGTCATTCCGCCGGCTCCAGCTGCTCCGCCTTCAGCCCCAGACGACGGAAGAGAGCCGCGTCGTGATCCTCGCCCGGGTTGTCGGCGGTCAACAAGGTTTCGCCTACGAAAATTGAATTGGCACCGGCAAAGAAACAGAGAGCCTGGGTTTCGTCTGACATATCGGTGCGTCCAGCCGACAGGCGCACGTGCGACGTCGGCATCAGAATACGCGCCAGTGCGATTGTGCGCACGAAGTCGATCGGGTCGATCGGCTCTTGATTGGCAAGTCTCGAGCCGGGAATCGGGATCAGCATATTGATGGGGACGCTTTCGGGCGGCGTCGGCAGGTTTGCAAGCGTGACAAGCATCGCGATGCGGTCTTCGGCCGTCTCGCCCATGCCCAGAATACCGCCTGCGCAGACCTTGATGCCGGCTTCGCGGACATTGTCCAGCGTCTCCAGTCGATCGGCAAACGTGCGGGTCGTGATGATCTCGCTGTAGAAGCGCTCGGAGGTGTCAACGTTGTGGTTGTAGTAGTCGAGGCCGGCATCGGCGAGCCTGGCAGATTGGCGCGGTGTTAACATTCCAAGCGTCATGCACGTTTCCATGCCAAGCGCCTTTACGCCCTCGACCATCGCGACGATTGCATCCATGTCGCGGTCCTTCGGGCTGCGCCAGGCAGCACCCATGCAATATCGCGTTGCACCCCCGTCCTTGGCTCTTTGCGCTTCGGAAAGTACGCGCTCCACCTCCATGAGTTTTGATGCCTTGAGGCCGGTCGGATAGTGGGCGGACTGGCTGCAATAGCCGCAATCTTCGGCGCATCCGCCGGTCTTGATCGACAGGAGGCGGCTCATCTGCACCGCGTTCGGGTCAAAATTGGCCCGGTGGATGCTATGGGCACGAAACAGAAGGTCATTGAACGGCGAATTATAGATAAAACTAGCTTCCGGTTGCGTTACCCGGTCACGAGAGCTGCCGTCGCAGGGGATTTCTGAGGCCTGGTGGTCAATATGAGGCTGCATATGTCCGAAACCTTTTCACTATGGAACGGTGTGGCGTAGATAGAAATCTATTTTATCTATAATAATATGCCGCTGTCTTAGGCAAGCGCGTTTTTCTGTCTGAAGGGATTGGGCAGGCAGGCTCGCCTCTGGCGCGGGACTGCATCTTCGGCGGCCTGCCATCGCTGTCGCAACAGCCGGAACTCGGGCGCATCTCTGATAGGGATCTAGGGTGCCTCGCTCGCAACAGAGCGTTAGATGGGCCGGAGGTACGCTTGGCGATTGCCCCATGTCGCAGACGAGGGAGCGATCACGATCGCGTCGATGCGCAAACCGCATGGAACCTCGGTAGGCGCCGTTGGCTCTAGCCGACGATCGCAAACCGATTGCGGGACGCGTGCTGCATTCGCCGCGACGGCCCTCCGATCCATTGCACGTGCCGCTCCAGCGCGGTCACCGCATTCTCGACCTTGCCGGCGCGGAGAAACGCGAGAATGGCGCGATGGTCCTTGTCGACGCGGGGCTCCCAGTCGGTCAGCCAGGTGGCGAACAGAAATCGGGCGCTAGCTGCATGCAGGTCGTCGATGGCCGAGAGCAGCCGCGGCATGCCGCAAGGGTCGAGGATAAGCTTGTGAAACCTGCGATTGGCCTCTTCCCAGGTGCGGACATCGCGCGCGTTGTCACCGTCGATCGTCGCCTGTTCGGCCTGATCGAGACGGGAGGGCGTCAGGTTTTCGGCTGAATGGCGAAGAGCAAGACCTTCGAGGGCGGCGCGCATTTTCGCGACCTCCTGCACTTCCTTGAGATCAAACGAGGCAACACGAACGCCACGCCGCGGCTCGCTGACGGCGAGGCCTTGCGCTTCGAGACGACGCAGGGCCTCGCGCACGGGAACGTGCGACGACCCGAACTCCTCGGCGATATGGTCCTGCTTCAGCTTCGAGCCGGGCGGCAGGTCACCTGTCACAATGCGCTCTGCGAGCGCACGGCTTATCCGGCCGGCTATCGTGTCGTCGTTATGAATAGTCATATTTTAGAGATAGTTCCTGCGCTCGACGCTGTCGAGATGCGAGCCATGCGCGGCTGTGGATTTGTCGGCCGCTTCGGCGAGCCGGCGTGATGAACGGATTGCTCTTTTCGCGTGACGGAGCCTGCCGTTTTCGAGGGTGAAGCCAGTGTCAAGAATGGCTTGCCGCTGGCCGTCGGGTGGAGATTGCGACTTTCGTGGAGCCGGTGCGCTGGGGAGCGACATCGGCTCGCTCACCTGTCAACCTTTGCTCAGCATGCCGCGGATGAGGCGGGTCGGTGCTCACACGGTGCGTGAAATAGCGCCTGCCGTCACAGTTGTTGGGTGTCGCGGCTGATCCTTGGTTCGCGCCGGTCTTGATTGGGGGGGCATCAAATGCAACCCGGTCTGGAGAGGCGTGTCCTGCGGATCGGCTGGCTGATGCAACAATACGCAAGCCGCGCATGCGCCTAGTGTCGTGATCGCCCCGAGTTGAAGAGGTGCGGTTCGGCTTCGGTGAGGTGCTTTGCGCGCTACGCGACCGCTTCGATACTCGCAGTCTTAATGGTGCTAGGGGCTGGGTTTGTGGCGGCCGGAAAGGGGTCCGACCGGTTCGTTCGCGAGCAGGCGCGGGTGCACACGGAATTTGGAAGGGCATGAATGGTTCAACGCCCGGCCGTGAGGCCCGCCTTTTCGCGGACGTTGAAGACCGATGCCCGACACTGAGGGGTTTATATGGTCAACGTGAGCGCAGGTGCTAGGCGTAGGCGGGGTGTAAGAGATGATTTTTGCGGTGCGGGGTCCCTGGTAGCGGGCGCCGTTCAGACAACCGGGCGAAGTTCCCCGCGGGGAACAATCAGAACGAATGGCGCCCTCCCGGCTCAACGGTCCGCGCCTTTGCCTGCCAGCCGGTGGATGGTCGGCATGCGTTGTCGGCACGGCGAAGAGAGATCTTGATGGCGAGTCTGCGACGACGGGCGCGAGGGGCGGCACGGTGGCTGCCGCGTGAGGATGGATCTGGGGATGGCCCGCAAAGCGTTGCGCAAACGTGTTGGTGGCGCGGCGAGCGAGGCAAAGACGTGGTGGGAGATGTCGGTGGCTGCGCTCAAATGACGGCCGGGCCATTTGCTCGCGGTTCGGGCGGTGCGGGGTCCCTGGTAGCGGGCGCCGTCCAGACAACCGGGCGAAGTTCCCCGCGGGGAACAATCAGAACGAATGGCGCCTCCTGGCTCAACGGTCCGCGCCTTTGCGTAGAAACATCGGATCGCCGTGGTCCCGCGCGAAGGCTGGTTCTCAAGCCGCTAATCCCCAGATTGCCGTCCGGATGTGGTTGACAAATGACCGCCCAATCCGGGATTCTAGTTGCCTGCGCTTCGGCGTTCCAGAGCCGGTTTGGCGAGAAACAGCGGCTTGGATCCTTTCGGAAGCGACCTTTCGGGCCAAATTCCACTTCAAGTGCCTACCATCCAGCGGAACAAAACGCGGAGTTAGCTACCGTCCGCGCAAATATGTATGGTTAACCAAGAGTTTAGCTCTTGGATGCGGCGTCGTCAGCAGGTGCTACGGAAGCGATCAATGCAGGTTGCAAGCACCTTTTCCCCGGGCCGCTTCCACCAGTTCCCCGCCGAAAAGATCTCGACCTCCTGAGGGCCTTGGTAACCCGCCGCCTCGATAAAGCGACGGATCCCCTTGAGATCGATGACACCGTCTCCCATCATCCCGCGGTCGAGCAACAAGTCCGTGGTGGGAACCAGCCAGTCGCAGATATGGTGGGCAAGGATGCGGCCGGAGGCGCCGGCCCGGGAAATCTGTTGCTCAAGCTTCGGATCCCACCAGACGTGGTAGACGTCAATGGCGACGCCGACGCCGTCCCCGAGAAGGTCGCAAATGTCGAGCGCTTGTTCGAGCGTGTTCACACAGGCACGGTCGGCGGCATACATCGGATGCAGCGGTTCGATGGCAAGCGGTATGCCGGTTGCGCGCGCATGCGGCAGGATCGCCCCGATGCCTTCGGCCACCATCTCGCGCGCATGCGCGATATCTCGGGATCCGGCGGGCAGGCCGCCGACGACGAGGACCAGGCAGTCCGCGTTGAGGGCGGCAGCCTCATCGATGGCCTTCTTGTTGTCGTCGATTGCGGCTGCCCGTCCTGCAGCATCGGCTGCGGGGAACATGCCCCCGCGGCAAAGGCCTGTCACCTGCAGCCCGTTGTCGGCAACGATCCGGGCGGCTTCCGAGAGGCCGATGGCGTGCACCTGATCGCGCCAGGGAGCGATCGCGACGATATCCTGCTTGAGACAGGCTTCGATGGCCTGCCTCATATTGTATTGCTCTCGGACGGTTGCGAGATTGATGGAAAGGCCGTCGACTGCCATGTGTCTTCCTCCCTCACACCCCGCAGTTGCGAGGTGCATGCCCGTGATCTTTCAAATGCCGATTGCCGCCAGAATCGTTTTCATTCGAGCAGCCGCGATATCCGGATCGCGCAGCACGCGGGCCTTGTCGGCGAGCCGGAACAGCTCGGCAAGATGCACCATCGAGCGCGCGCTCTGCTGGCCGCCGAGCATCTGGAAGTGGTTCTGAAAGCCGTTGAGATAGGCAAGGAAGACGACGCCGGTCTTGTAGAATCGCGTCGGCGCCTTGAAGATGTGCCGGGAGAGCGGGACCGTCGGAGCCAGGATATCGTGGAAGCCGGCGAGATCGTCCTTGGCAAGCTTCTGCAGGGCAGCACTCGCCGCAGGCGCAATGGCATCGAAAATGCCGAGCAGGGCGTGCGAATATCCCTGTTCGTCGCCGGCAATGAGCTCTGCGTAGTTGAAGTCGTCGCCGGTGTACATCTTCACGGCCGCATCAAGGCGGCGGCGCATGACGATCTCCTTTTCTGCCGAAAGCAGAGAGATCTTCACGCCATCCACCTTGTTTGCGTGGTCGTTGATGATGGCGATCGCCGTTTCCATCGCTTCGATGTCGTCACGCGAGCCCCAATAACCCGAAAGCGCAGGATCGAACATGTCGCCGAGCCAGTGGATAATGACCGGCTGGCGGACCTGCCGCAGGATACGGTCGTAGACGCGCGCATAATCCTCGGGCTTCTTGGCAGCTGCGGCGAGAGCGCGGCTTGCCATCAGGATGATCCTGCCGCCCTGCCCTTCGACATACGCGACCTGCTCTTCATAGGCCCGGATCACATCATCGATGCCGATATCTGGGCCTGGCGGCAAATGGTCGGTGCCGGCGCCATAGGCAATCAGCGCATCGGGGCGCTGGTGCGCGGCCGATTGCACGTTGGCGATCAGCTCTTTGGCACCGGTCCAGTCGAGCCCCATGCCGCGCTGGGCCGTGTCCATCGCCTCGGCGACACCAAGACCGAGATCCCACAGATATTCGCGGAACGCGATCGTGCGTTCCCAGTCGATATTGCGGTCGAGCCAGGGATCGTTGTCGGCCAACGGATCGACAACGATATGAGCGGCCGCATAGGCAACGCGGTTGAAGGCGTGCCCGCCAGCCGGGCGTTGCGGCGCGGCAAGCGGTGTGTTGACGACGGTGTAGTCCTGCAACGTGCCGCCGGAAACGGGAAGGCGAAGTGTCGTTGCCATGATCGTCAGGCAACCTTGCGCACAGACGTGTCGGCGAGCGAGGGAATGTCCACCCAGCGGCGCTCCTTCCAGCTCTTGTGCGCCAGTTCGGCGAGCTGAACGCCCTTGGCGCCTTCGCGCAGGGTAAAATTCCACGGCGCATCCTCGACGACGTAGCGCAGGTAGTCTTCCCATTGGGCCTTGAAGCCGTTGTCAAAGACCTGGGTTTCCGGAACCTCGTCCCAGGTCTTGTAAAAGTCGATGGTCTGCGGCTGGTCCGGATTCCAGACTGGCTTTGGGGTGTTGACGCGATGCTGGGTCCAGCACTTCGTCAGGCCGCAAACAGCCGAGCCATGCGTGCCGTCGACCTGGAACGTCACAAGGTCGTCGCGGCGCACGCGAACCGCCCAGGAAGAGTTGATGTGGGCGACGATGCCGCCCTCGAGTTCGAACGTCGAATAGGCTGCATCGTCGGCGTCGGCCCGGTAGGTCTTGCCATTCTCGTCGACACGGCTCGGGATATGGGTGGAGGCATAGCAACTGACCGCCTTGACCTGGCCGAACAGGTTGTCCAGCACGTAGCGCCAGTGCGGCAGCATATCGAGGATCATGCCGCCGCCGTCGGCCGTGCGATAGTTCCAGGAGGGGCGCTGCGCCTTCACGCCCCAATCGCCTTCGAATACCCAGTAGCCAAATTCGCCGCGAACCGACAGTATCTTGCCGAAGAAGCCGCTGTCCTTGAGCAATGCGATCTTGCGCAGACCAGGCAGATATAGCTTGTCCTGAACGACGCCGTTCTTGACGCCGCGCTGCTCGGCGAGTGTCGCAACGGAAAGCGCTTCCTCAAGCGTCTCGCAGATCGGTTTCTCGCAATAGACGTGCTTGCCGGCTTCGATTGCCTTCTTCAGCAGCGATACGCGCATTTGCGTCGAACCGGCGTCAAAGAAAATCTTGTTGTTCGGATCGGCAAGGGCGCTGTTGAGATCGGTGGTCGTGCGCGTCAAGCCGTGCTTGCGGGCGATCGCTTCGATCTTGTCGGCGTTGCGTCCAACGAGGATCGGATCGGGCATCAGGCGGTCGCCATTGGCAAGCTGAAGGCCCCCCTCCTCCCGGATCGCCAGAATGGACCGCACCAGATGCTGATTGTAGCCCATGCGGCCGGTAATCCCGTGCATGATCATGCCAAGCGATATCGTCGCCATCTGCGTCTTCCTCCCAAATAAATAACTATTTAGTTACATAAGTGACACGCAGTCTCCGCGCTGTCAACCCGGCCCCCGCCAAGGGCGCTTTCGACAAGAAATCTCTAACGTCGCGGGTGGAGATCGAGGAGCAAACCTGGCAGCCGAGGGCCAGGTTTAGGTCGCGCGCGCAATCTTCTGGATATCCGTGACGGAACCTCTTATGCGATAGAATAAGTGATTGGTTTGAATTCCCGTAAGTCGGACATATGAAGGCGATTTCAGGCACCAACCTCGAGCAGGCAAAATCGCACAACAGGCGCGTCGTGATCGAAGCGATCCGAACGAGCGGCCCCTTGTCGCGTGCCGCTCTTGCCAAGTTGACGGCGCTCAGCACTCAGACGGTCTCCAACATCGTCGAAGAGCTTGAGGGGGCAAAGCTATTGAAGGCGGAAGCGCCTCAAAAGATTGCGCGCGGCCAGCCGATCACGCCATATTCGATCAATCCTGACGGCGCCTATTCCATCGGCCTGGAACTGGAGCGGGATCATGCAGTTGGGGTCCTGACGGATCTTTCGGGACGCGTCCGGGCAAGGATCGAAAGGGCCGTCGACAGGCCGACGCCTGCCGAGGCGATGCCCATCCTGGCCGATATCGCTGAGGAGTTGCAGCGAGACCTCCGCTTCGATCGCGCCCGCCTCCTCGGTGTCGGCATCGCGATGCCGGGGCGTTACGCCGCCGAAGGAGTGACATCCCTCAGCCCCGTGACACTGCCTGGCTGGCAAGATTTCCCGGTGGCGCGCGAGCTAGCCGGTCTGGTTGGCGTGCCCGTTCTCGTCGAGAACGACGCGACGGCCGCGGCAATCGGCGAGCGGCTCTATGGCGTCGCGCGCGGTCTAAGCAGCTTTGTCTACCTGTTTCTTGGGGGTGGCATCGGCGCCGGCATGTTCCTTGACGGTCATCTTTACAAGGGCAGCCGCAGCAATGCCGGCGAGATCGGCCATATGATCGTGGTCCCGAATGGCCAGGCCTGCGCGTGCGGCAAGCGTGGTTGTCTGGACCGCTATGTTTCCCTCGGCTCGGCCTACGAGTATCTCAACGTTCAGGATCCTGGACAATACACGCCTGAGACCCTGGATGCTCTGATCGAGCAAGCGACCGGTCGGATTGACGCCTGGGCGAAGGCCGCAGCCGAACCCATGCGCCAGACGATCGATTTTCTCGAACTGGCCTTCGACCCGCAGACGATCGTTCTCGGCGGTTCCATGCCTTCTTCGCTGTTGCAGCGCCTTGCCCGTCAGTTGGAGCCCTTGCATACGCCGGTTAATCCGGGGGCCGAGCGAAGCCTGCCCCGCATTATGATCGGAGCGACCGGCAGAGACACGGCGATTTTGGGCGCCGCGGCTCTGCCGATCTTTTCGGAAACGAACCCCCAGTTCGATGTGCTCCAGAAGCCTTTAGGCTGATAGCATCACGGATAGGCGTAGAGGACCGGCATCAATCCCGCGACCGCCTTGAAACGCTCCCAGGATTTGTCGGCTGGTTTCGTCCAGGCGCTCTCGGCAAGTGCCGAGATTCGGGGGAAGACCAGGCGATCGAAGACTGCGCGGTCGGTCATGGGCTCCGACCAGATGCAGGCCTGGATACCGCGCAGCTTCATCTTCTGCTCGTCGCTCCAGCCTTCGACCGGATCAAAATTGTAGAGCTTCTCCGGCTCCGACCACCCGGCCCAGCTGGCGCCGGGCTCGTCCCAATCAGGGCTGTTTGCCATGTCGAGATAGTAGACCTGCCCCGGGCAGACCACCATCTCGTAGCCTTGGCCAGCAAGGGCGGCCGAGACTTCGACGCTACGCCAGCCGCAGAGATAGCTCTTGGTCTTGTCGATGACGTTGCCGTGCGCAGCTTCTTCCCATCCGCCCGTGATGCAACCTTGCTCGGCAAGGAACTGCTGGATCCTTGCGAGAAAAACGGATTGCAGAACCGCAGCTCCAGATCCGTCGATGTCATCGGCGCCGTGTGTGTTGGTGATGACGTTGAGGCGCTTGGCGTGTGCATCAGCCGTTGCGTCTCCCGCGATCTCGCGCAGCCGCGCCAGCGCTTCCGGGGACCCCGACCAGGCGCCGAGCGGCACCTCGTCGGCGCCGATATGGATCGTCTTGAAGGGAAAGAGCTCGATCAGTTCGTGGAAGATGGTTTCCAAAACCTCGTAGGTCTTCTCGCGCGCCGGGTTCACGCAGTTGTCTGGAAAGCCCTGGACGGAATAATAGCTTCCGACCTCCTGCGGGTCGCGAAGCTCAGGGATTGCCTGCTGCATGGCAAAGCAATGTCCCGGCACGTCGATCTCCGGCACGACCTCGATGCCGAGTTCCTTGGCGTGGGCCACGATCTCGCGAACCGCAGCTTTGGTGTAATAGCCGCCGGTGCGTGCCGCGCCCGAGCCGAGCAGCGGCGGAATGGCAAGTCCATGTCCGCGCCAGGCGCCGACTTCGGTCAGTGCCGGATAGGCATCGATTTCCACGCGCCAGGCTTCGTCGTCCGACAGGTGCCAATGGAAGCGGTTGACCTTGTTCCAGGCGAGAATGCTGAGCAACTTCTTGATTTCAGCCATGCCATAGAATTGACGGGCAACGTCAAGATGAAGGCCACGCCATCCCATGGATGGCTCGTCGCGTATCTCGCCTTCGACGGGGAAGCGGAATGCGTGCGGATAAAGATGCGCGCCGCGCCAGATCTGGCCGAGCGTGATCAGACCATAGAGCAGGCCCGTTTGTGTGCTGGCGGAGACGCGAATGATATCACCGGCGAAGGACATGCCATAGGCCTCCGGCGCGAAACCGTCGACGATCTGCAGCATGGCAGGCATTCCGCCTTCTGAGGCTGGACGAACGATCCCCTCGACGGCAAAAAGCTGTTCAACGAGGCCGGTAAAGGTAGCAGCCGCGGCAATTGCCCGCGGATCGCTGGCGTTAAGGGCAAATCCCGGGGGGACCGAACGCCTGCCCGATACCGACACCTCGTTCGGCCATGGCACGATCGAAACAGGTACCGGCGGAGTGGCCGGCACGGGATAGATTTCTGCGCCACGCTTCAAGGGAGAATTGTTGGCGAGCGAGCGGGTCGGTTCGACTGAGAGCGACAGCGTGCTGCCGTCGGCAAAGGCGACATAGGCGCCGGTCGCCCCATCCGTCCAATGCTGGAACGGCCAGCTGAGAGCGGAGATCGTCAATGTCCAGGTCTTGCCCGCCTCAAGCTCGAAATTTTGGGGCGGCAGGAATTCGGTGAAGTTCGACAGCCGGCGACCGATCGTGCCGCCCTCGATATGAACCGCCGGATCCACGCGTCCCGGGCCACTGATGCAGAGGCTGAAATCGGCGATTGGGTTCGACGAAAGGTTCTTGAGGGTGAGGGTATAGGCCTGGCCTCGTTCATCGGATGCGGGTTGCCACGAGGTTTCGAGTCGCAGGGCGGGTTGGCGCTGTTTTGTCATGATTGTCTCTTGGTAACGTTGCTGAACATACAGGGGCTGTCCCGGCAGCGCCGAGACTCATTCTCATTTAATCAATCAATTTGATTTAATCAGCTGTCGTCGGCTGGCGTCAATCGGAGGTTAGAAAATTATCGGGCGTGCAAGTCGCGGAAGAGCCGCGGGAACCATAGCAGTTGGCGGCGCCGCGATCGCTAGCTGGGCTTTGCTGTGTCCGGATGGGCGGCCTTGAATGCTGGTAATGCATTGCATGTATCAGCAATGCGAGCGACGCGGGGGAAAGCCGACATTTCGATACCCCAGCGACGGGCGTTGTAGACCTGCGGCACCAAGCAGAAATCTGCCATGGTCGGCGTGTCGCCAAAACAGAAGCGGCCGGTTGTCGGATCATCAAGCATCTTTTCCAGTGCCTGAAGTCCGCTGCCGATGAACGTGATCATCCACTCCGTTCGCGCGCCCTCCTCGCCAGTGAGGCGAACGACGTGAGAGACGACGCTGAGGTTGCAGATCGGGTGAACGTCCATGGCGACGGCATAGGACAGCGCCCTCACCCGCTGCCGCCCGGCGGCGGTATCGGGCAGGAAGCCGCTTTCGAGGCGGGTTTCGGCCAGATATTCGATGATGGCGAGCGATTGGGTCAGCATGCGTCCGTCGATGCGCAGGCTCGGGACCAGGCCTTGAGGGTTGATCTTCAGGTAGTTCGGATCCTTGTGGGCCGAGGCGAGCAGGTCGATCGGCACGGTCTCGTAGGCAAGTCCCAGCATTTGAAGCGCGATGCGGACCCGAAAGCTCGCCGACGATCGCCAGTAGTCGTAGAGCACGATCTCCGTCATTGCCTACGGTCTCCATCGCAGCGTTGCACCGTCTGCTCGATCGCACCGAAGATCGATGCACCATGCCTGTCGTTCATCTCGATGCGAACGCTATCGCCGAAGTGCAGGTAGGGCGTCCTTGGTCGGCCGTGCTCGATGGTCTCGATCATTCGGATCTCGGCGATACAGGAATACCCGTCCCCACCCTCGGCGATCGGCCTGCCGGGGCCGCCATCGCGCTTGTTGGAAACCGTGCCGGAGCCGATGATCGAGCCTGCCGTCAACGACCTCGTTTTCGCTGCATGCGAAACGAGCTGCCCGAAGTCGAATGTCATGTCGACGCCGGCATTGGCGCGACCAAACGGCGAGCCGTTCAGACTGACCAGCAGCGGAAGATGTAGCTTGGCGTCCTTCCAGGCGTCGCCGAGCTCGTCCGTCGTCACGGCCACGGGCGAAAAGGCCGATGAAGGTTTCGATTGGAAGAAGCCGAATCCCTTGGCAAGTTCATCGGGAATGAGGCCGCGCAGTGAGACGTCATTCACCAACATCACCAGCCGGATCGCCTCGCGTGCCTGATCCGGCGGTGTACCCATGGGCACGTCGTCGACGATCACTGCGACTTCACCTTCCATATCGATGCCATAGGCCTCGTCGGCCGCAAGGATCGGATCATAAGACCCCAGGAACGTGTCGGAACCGCCCTGGTACATCAGAGGATCGGTCCAGAACGTCGTCGGCATCTGCGCGTTTCGCGCCTTTCGCACCAGCTCAACATGGTTGACGTAGGCCGACCCATCGGCCCACTGGTAGGCGCGCGGCAGCGGCGAACGCACATTTCGTGGATCAAAGGGCTCGGATAGGTGAGAGCCTTCTTCGAGGTGTTCGGCGATGCGCGCAAGCTTGGGCGCGGTGGCCGACCAGTCGTCCAGCGCTGCCTGCAAGGTGCGGACCTCGCCCGCATCTGCAAAGCGTGTCAGGTCGCGGGAGACGACGATCAGCCGGCCGTCCCGCGTGGAGTCTTTGAGTGTGGCAAGTTTCATGGGACCTGTCCGCGTTCGCTGTGGTGGCTCACTTGATACCCGGCGTTCCGTCGAAGCGCCGCTCCAGACCGTCCCAGCAATCGATGTAATCGTCCTGCAGTGTCTCCAGTTCCGCCGCGTATTTCGTCAGTTGCTGCGGGAACCGGGTCTCGAACATGAACGCCATCGTGTGATCCAGCTTGACCGGTTTCAGCTCCGAGTTGGACGCCTTTTCGAAGCCGAACGCATCTGGTCCATGTGGCAGCATCATGTTGTGCAGGCTCATGCCGCCTGGAACGAAGCCCTTTTCCTTGGCATCGTATTGTCCAAGGATCAGGCCCATGAACTCGCTCATGATGTTGCGATGATACCAGGGGGGGCGGAACGTGTGCTCGGCAACCAGCCATCGGGGCGGAAAGATCACGAAGTCGACATTTGCAGTGCCCTCTTCTCCACTCGGCGCCGTCAGCACCGTGAAAATCGACGGATCCGGATGATCGAAGAGAATCGCCCCGACCGGGGAGAAGGTTCTAAGATCGTATTTGAACGGCGTGTAATTTCCGTGCCATGCCACGACGTCGAGCGGCGAGTGACCGATCTCCGTCACGTAGAACCTGCCGCACCATTTCACATGGACCCGGCACGGTATCTCCTTGTCCTCGAAGGCGGCGACCGGGGTCTTGAAGTCGCGGGCGTTCGCCAGGCAGTTGGCGCCGATCGGCCCGCGATCCGGCATGGTGAACTTTGCTCCGTAGTTCTCGCAGATGTAACCACGCCATTCTGTTGCGTCGCCGAGACGTGAGACCTTGAACATCATCCCACGGGGGATGAGGCAGATCTCCGCGGGCTCGACCTCCATGACACCCATCTCCGTGAAGACGCTGATGGCACCGCGTTGAGGCACAATCAGCAGTTCGCCATCGGCATTGAAGAAATAGTCGTCAACCATGTCATCGTTGAAGGCGTAGGCATGCGCGGCCATACCGACCTGGGTCATGACATCGCCGGCTGCCGTCATCGTTCGAATTCCGGCAAGAAAGTCCGCGCGGGCCGTTGGCGCCGGGATCGGGTCCCACCGCAGCTGTCCAAGCGGCAGCGAGTGATCGTCCAGGCACGGCGCCGATTTCCAGAACGGATAGCCCGCATTGGTAAAACGACGCGTGTGGCGAACACTTGGCCTAATGCGATAGAGCCAGGAGCGCTCGTTCGTCCCCCGGGGAGCTGTGAACGGCGAGCCGGACAGCTGCTCGGCATAGAGACCGTAGTTGCACTTCTGCGGGCTGTTTTGCCCCTGCGGCAGTGCCCCGGGAAGCGCCTCCGTCTCAAAATCGTTGCCAAAACCCGGCATGTAGGAAACGTCGCTGGCTCCCGCCCGCGCACGGGAACGTGGTGCTTCGGTCGTGTCCATGCTTGCATCTCCTCCATTTATATAGTTACAAACGTAACCGTTGATTTTGTAACTATCAAGGAGTGGGCATGGCGGATGGATTCGAGCTCGACGGCTTCATCCCGTACCGGCTCAACCGGGCATCGGAACTGGTCAGCCTGTCATTTGCCCGGCAGTACAAGCAGGAGTTCGATCTGACCCGGCCCGAATGGCGCACGCTGGCCGCACTCGGCAGCGTCGGGGTAATGACGGCAAAGGACATCGGCGCGCATTCGCATATGCACAAGACAAAGGTCAGCCGCGCAGTCCAGGCATTGGAACAGCGGCACTGGCTGAAAAGAGTTCCAAGCGACACCGACCGACGCTTCGAGCAGATCGAACTCACCGCGCTTGGGCGGCAATACTATCAAAAAATCACCCTCCTTGCCGACAAGTACCAGGAGACGGTGCGCATCACGCTCGGCGAAGAGGCCATCCGGCATCTCGATCTGGCGCTCGCGGCGATCGAGGCGTCTGCGGGACTGTCGCGCAAATCGAAATGAATTATGATCCGGAAAGCGGATAACCTTCGAAGTTCTTCAACGTATTGAGAACGATCGAGGTCTTCACGTGCTGAACCGATTCATGCGGCAGCAGCACGTCGTTGACGAAGCGCGAAAGGCCGGACAGGCCACGGGTCGCGACTTTCAGGTGATAGTCCATTTCGCCGGTCAGCGCATAGGCTTCAAGGACCTCGGGAAGGCCGTTGACCAATTGCGCAAAGCGGCGAGCGTTGTCGCGATTGTGGGTTGCCAGCGTCACCGAGATGACGACCAGCAGGCTAAGCCCCAGCCTGTCCGGATCGAGGTTTGCCTGATAGCCGCGAATGAAGCCCTCAGCTTCCAGTCGCGTTCGCCGCCGCGAACATTGAGACGCTGAAAGGGCAATGCGTTCGGACAGTTCGATATTGGTCAGTCGTCCGTCGCTTTGGAGCGCGGCGAGGATCTTCCGATCAAATCCGTCCAGTTGCTCAGACATTGTACGATCCGTTCGTTATCTGCACGTTCCGTGCGGATCATTTGCCAAACATGCCCATAATGCAAGCACATTGCATGAAAGCGGAGCGATAATTTGCATCAAATGACTACAGCCTCAGGAGCAGCAAATGGGCCCCTATCCGCACGACGCACCGCCGTCTCAAATCACAGCGGACAATCCCGCCGGCACGGATGGGTTCGAGTTCGTCGAATTCGCGCACCCGCAGCCGGGAAAGCTCGCGGAACTGTTCACCTGCATGGGGTATCAAGCGGTTGCCAAGCACAAGAGCAAGGACATCACCGTCTGGCGCCAGGGTGACATCAACTATCTTGTCAATGCCGAGCCGGACAGCCACGCGAAGCGGTTTGTCGGCGATCACGGCCCCTGCGCTCCGTCGATGGCGTGGCGTGTGGTAAACGCCAAGCATGCCTTTGACCACGCCGTCGCCAAGGGCGCGACCCCTTACGAGGGCGACGACAAGACGCTCGATGTGCCGGCGATCGTCGGTATTGGCGGCTCGCTTCTCTACTTCGTGGAACGCTACGGCGCGAAAGGATCGGCTTACGATCTCGAGTTTGACTGGTTAGGCAAACCCAATCCGAAGCCAGACGGCGTTGGTTTCTTTTATCTCGACCACCTCACCCATAACGTCCATCGCGGCAACATGGACACGTGGTGGGACTTCTACCGCGAACTGTTCAATTTCAAGCAGATTCACTTCTTCAACATTGATGGCCGCATTACCGGCCTGATGAGCCGCGCAATCACCTCGCCGTGCGGCAAGATTCGCATTCCGCTGAATGAATCGAAGGACGATACCAGCCAGATCGAGGAGTATCTGAAGAAGTACAAGGGTGAAGGCATCCAGCATATTGCTGTCGGAACCGATGCCATCTACGAAGCGACCGACAAGCTCGCCGAGAACGGGCTTCGCTTCATGCCCGGCCCACCCGAAACTTATTACGACATGTCAGTTCAGCGCGTCACCGGCCACGACGAACCGATCGACAGGATGCGTCGGCACGGCATTCTGATCGATGGCGAAGGCGTACTCGATGGCGGCACGACCAAGATCCTGTTGCAGATCTTCTCGAAGACCGTTATCGGCCCGATCTTTTTCGAGTTCATCCAACGCAAGGGCGACGAAGGTTTCGGCGAGGGCAACTTCAGGGCGCTCTTCGAATCCATCGAAGCCGACCAGATACGCCGCGGCGTGATCAAGCCGGCTGCCGCTTAGCGGCCGAAATGACGAGCAAAATCAGTGGCCGTCGGGGGCAACAGCCTCCGGCGGCACTGTTTCCAGCAGGTTCTTGCGATGGAAGATAAACAGGCCGGCCACGACGATGATCGTGCCGCCTGTGATCACGTAAAGATCAGGAACGTCACCGAAGAAGAGGTATCCCAGTGCAACCGCCCAGATCAGCAGGCTGTACTGCAGCGGCGCCAGCAGTGATGCCGGTGCAAGCTTCAGCGAACGCGTGATCAAGAGGTGCGCGCAGGACGCGACGACGCCTAGCCCAATCATGCCGCCGAGTTCGACTACTGTTGTCGGCTGCCAGGCGCCGATCGATAGCACCGCCCCGACGACAAGGGCGGCGATCATCTGCCAGGTGACGAGGGTCGTATCGCTTGTGTTGCGGAGATATCGGTTCAGGACGAGCGCCACCGAAAAGGAGAGGCTGCCGACAATTCCGAAGAGAGATGGCAGCGACAGCATTGCCGAGGACGGACGAAGCGCAATCACAACGCCGCAGAAGCCGACGAAGACGGCGAGCCAACGGCGCCAGCCGATGCGTTCGTTGAGGAAAAAGTGCGACAGGGCCGCGACGTAGATCGGCCCGGCCATGTAGAAGGTCATCACGTCGGCCAGCGGCAGATAGGCGACTGCGGCGTAAAACAGGCCGACATCGAGCGTCGCCAAGAGCACGCGCAGAAACTGCAGTCCCTTCTGCTCCACCTTGAAAAGCTGGGCTGGACCCTGTCTGGCGATCAGTGGCCCGAGGATGATGAAGCATCCGAGTGAGCGGATGAGCAGCACCTGCCCAACAGAGAAGCTCGTCACCAGCCACTTACCCATCGCGTCGTTGAGTGCGAAGAGAAAGTCCCCGAGAAGCATCAGAACAACGCCCATCAGCACGACGTTCTTGAGGACTGTCGCGCTGGGCTGCGGTTGCATGTCGGACTTCCTGTTGCCGGTCGCCGCCTCGCTGCGGCAGGCTGGCCCTCGCCCATATCGACCAGGGTGTCAAGCCATCGTGGAGGCTATTGCGACTTGCCCCGCAGCATTTCGATGATTGCCGAGAAATCGCGGCCGCCATTCCCCTGTTTCTCGAAAAGAGCGTAAAGCTGCGAGGCTTCGGCACCAAGCGGCGTAGACGCGCCAGTAGATAGTGCAGCCTCTTGTGATAGTCGCAGATCCTTCAACATCAGCGCCGCCGCGAAACCCGGTTTGTATCCGTTATTTGCCGGTGATGTTGGAACCGGCCCCGGGACAGGGCAATAGGTGCTGATCGACCAGCATTGTCCAGACGAGGTCGAGGCGACGTCGAACAGCGCTTGATGCGAAAGACCGAGCTTTTCGCCGAGTGCGAAAGCCTCGCAGACACCGATCATCGATATGCCGAGGATCATGTTGTTGCAGATTTTGGCTGCCTGCCCGGCGCCGGGCTCTCCGCAATGGACGATCTTCTTGCCCATCGCTTCCAGGATGGGCTTTGCCGTTGCGAAGGCCTCGTCGGAGCCACCCGCCATGAAGGTCAGCGTACCGGCCGCCGCTCCGCCGGTGCCGCCCGAAACAGGGGCGTCGAGGGAAAGGCAGCCGGCATTGCTTGCCATTTCGTGTGCCTTGCGGGCGCTGTCGACGTCGATCGTGGAGCTGTCGATGACAAGCGTCCCGGCGGGAATCGAACCGAGAATGTCCGTCCATGCGCTGAGCACGTGCTTGCCCTGCGGCAACATCGTCACGACGATTTCCGCGTCCGAGACGGCCTGGCTGATATGGCTCGCCGCCGTTACACCCTGCGCTTGCGCGGCCTGCAGCACCGGTGCTGCAAGATCGAAGCCGGTGACTTGATGACCCGCCTTGACGAGGTTGGCGGCCATCGGCCCGCCCATATTGCCAAGCCCGATGAATGCGATCCGTGCCATGCCGTTCTCCTATCTGTTGTCCGCCAGGATCATGGCCGCTGCCATTTCGGCGATCATGATCGTCGGCGAATTGGTGTTGCCTGATGTGATGGTCGGCATCACGGAGGCGTCTGCAATCCGAAGCTTCGCCAAAGCCCTGAACCTGAGGCGGGGGTCGACGACACTTTCGCGATCCGCGCCCATCCGGCATGTACCGACAGGGTGGAAGATCGTCGTGCCGATATCGCCGGCCGCCTCGGCCAGTTGCGCATCCGTGCGGTAGCTCGGGCCAGGTTTGAACTCTTCCGGCTGGAACCGCGCGAATGACGGTTCTGCGACAATCTTCCGTGTCAGGCGTATCGAGCGAATAGCTATGTCGCGATCGCGTTCGGTCGAGAGATAGTTCGGGCTGATCGTCGGCTGGGCGGCAAAATCGGGGCTTGCCACATGCACCGAACCGCGGCTTTCGGGCCTGAGGTTGCAAACGCTTGCGGTGATGGCTGGGAATGGGTGCACCGGGTCGCCGAACTTGTCGAGTGACACCGGCTGCACATGGTATTGAAGGTCCGGCGTTTCCTTGTCGGGGCCGGAGCGGGTAAAGATGCCAAGCTGGCTTGGCGCCATTGCCATCGGTCCGGATCGCCTGACGAGATATTCAAGGCCAATCGCCGCCTTGCCGATGAGCCTTGTTGCCTTCTCGTTTAATGTCGGAACGCCGGTGACTTTGTAGGCCATGCGAAGCTGAAGGTGATCCTGTAGGTTTTCGCCGATGCCCTTCACCTCGGTGATGACCTCCACGCCCGCGTTCTGCAGCACATCGCCGCGGCCGAGGCCCGACAATTCCAGAATGTGCGGTGAACCGATCGCACCCGCTGCAAGGATCGTTTCCCTTGCCGCGTGAGCGCGCTTCGTGATGCCCCGATGCTGATAATCGACACCTGTGACCGCGCCTTCCCCGATGACCAAGCGACATACCTGCGCCTTCGTCAGGACCGTCAGATTGCTCCGCCGCATGGCCGGACGCAGGAAGGCCTTGGCGGTGTTCCAGCGAATGCCCGACCGCTGGTTGACGTCGAAGTAGCCGGACCCCTCATTGTTGCCGGTGTTGAAATCGGGACTCTCGGGAATGCCTGCCTCCCTGGCCGCCGCCTGGAATGCATCGAGCACTGCCCAGCGCACGCGGGCCTTTTCCACACGCCACTCGCCACCGGCGCCATGCAGCTCGTTTTCGCCGCGATAGTGATCTTCCGATTTGCGGAAGAACGGTAGAACGTCATCCCAGCTCCAGCCGGTGCATCCCATCTGTCGCCACAGGTCGTAGTCGCGCGCCTGGCCGCGCATGTAGATCATGCCGTTGATCGAGGAGCAGCCGCCAAGCACCTTGCCGCGCGGATAGTTAAGCGCGCGCCCGTTCAATCCCTGTTGCGGGGCGGTCGTGAAGCACCAGTCGGTGCGCGGGTTGTTGATGCAATAGAGATATCCGACGGGGATATGGATCCAGTGATAGTTGTCGCTGCCACCGGCCTCCAGCAGCAGCACGCGCGTGTTCCTGTCTTCGGACAGCCGGTTGGCGAGCACGCAGCCGGCGCTGCCGGCGCCAATGATGATGTAGTCGAAACGATCCATGCTCATGTCACCCCGCGGCTTAGCGGCGGTAGACGAAGCCGAGCTTCCGACCAAGACGCGAAGCGTAGAACTCGCCAATGATGCCGCGGCGGAAGATCAGCACGCAAATCATGAACACGATGCCGGTGATGATCGTCACCGGAAATTCCGATGTCGCCAGGTAGTTTTCGAGTGTCACGACAAGGCCGGCGCCGAACAGCGGACCGATCAGCGTCCCGATGCCGCCAAGCAGGGTCATCAGGATCACCTCGCCCGACATCTGCCAGGCAACATCGGTCAAGGTCGCGAACTGGAAGACGAGCGATTTGACCGCCCCGGCGAGCCCCGCGAGGGCAGCCGACATCACGAAGGCACCAAGCTTGTAGCGGGCGACGGAATAGCCGAGCGAAATCGCCCGTTGCTCGTTTTCCCGGATCGATTTCAGGATCATTCCGAAGGGCGAATTGATGAAACGCCAAATGATCAGGATACCGACGACAAAGACGGCCAGCACGAAATAATACATGGTGGTCGCGTCATTGAGATCGAGGACACCGAACAGATGGCCGCGCGGCACGGATTGGATACCGTCCTCGCCCTGCGTGAAGTCTGATTGCACGCAGAAGAAGAAGAACATCTGCGACAGGGCTAAAGTAATCATCGCAAAATAGATGCCCTGGCGTCGGATCGCGAAGAAACCCATGACGAGGCCGAGGGCGGCAGCGCCTACCACACCGAAGATGATGCCAAGCTCCGGCGAAAACCCCCATTCCTTCACGGCATGGGCGGTAAAATAAGCCGCACCGCCGAAGAACGTCGCATGGCCGAACGACAAAAGCCCGGTGTAGCCAAGAAGAAGATTGAACGCGCAGGCAAACAGCGCGAAGCACAAGAGCTTCATCAGGAAAATCGGATAGAAGAAGAATGGCGCCAAGAGCAGGAGCAGCAGGCCGATGATGAGGAAGGCTGCCTGCACCGAAAGGGCAGTGCGGCTCTTTTCCGTTCTCATGGTTTCGGTGATCTCTGTCATCGTCATGCATCCCGGCCGAAGAGGCCCGCGGGCCTGATGAGGAGAACGATTGCCATAATGACGAAGATCACGATGTTTGAAGCTTCGGGATAGAAGACCTTGGTGAGACCTTCGGCAATACCGAGCACGTAGCCAGTGATGATCGCCCCCATGATCGAGCCCATGCCGCCGACCACAACGACCGCAAAGACGACGATGATCATGCTGGAGCCCATCAGCGGCGACACCTGATAGATCGGTGCGGCAAGCACACCCGCGAAGGCGGCAAGACCGGCTCCGAGCGCATAGGTCATGGTCAGGAGGACCGGCACGTTGACGCCAAATGCCTGGACCAGCGTCGCATTCTCGGTCGCTGCCCGCAGATACGCGCCGAGCTTCGTCTTCTCGATCAGGAGCCAGGTGCCGAGGCAGACCACGAGCGATACGGCCACGACCCAACCGCGATAGATCGGCAGAAACATGAAGCCGAGATTGACGGCACCTGCAAGGGCGGCGGGCTGCGCATAGGGCTGCCCGGAAGAGCCATAGAGGTAGCGGAAGGTGCCCTCCACGGCGAGTGCGAGCCCAAAGGTGAAAAGCAGTCCGTACAGCGGATCGAGATCATAGAGCCGGCGGAGGAACAATCGCTCGATCACCGCGCCGGCCAGACCGACAATGACGGGCGCCAGGATCAGCGACGGCCAATAGCCGATGCCGGCATAGGCAAGCAGAAGGTAGGCGGCGAAGGCGCCGAGCATATATTGCGCGCCGTGCGCAAAATTGATGACCCGCAACAGACCGAAGATGATGGCGAGCCCGAGGCTCAAGAGGGCATAGAACGAACCGTTGATCAGGCCGATCAGCAACTGGCCCATAAACGCCTGTAGGGGAATGCCGAAGATCATCGTCATGAGATCACACTCCCAGAACCTTGTGCAGCGTATCCATCCGCTGCGGCAGCTCGCCCACGGGGAACTCCGAAACCATCTGCCCGTGATCCATAAGATAGAAACGATCGGCGATCCGGCTAGCGAAACGGAAATTCTGCTCGACGAGCAGGATCGTCATGCCACGCTCCTTCAATTGTTTCAGCACCTCGCCGATGCGTTGGACGATGACCGGCGCCAAGCCCTCTGTGGGCTCGTCGAGCAACAGCATGCGCACCCCCGTGCGCAGAATGCGGGCGATCGCCAGCATCTGCTGCTCACCGCCCGACAGTTTCGTCCCCGCACTGTTGCGGCGCTCGTAGAGGTTTGGAAACAGCTCGTAGATCTCGTCCACGCTCAGGCCGCCGGAGGCGACGATCGGCGGCAGCAGCAGATTTTCAGACACCGTCAGTGTCGAGAATATGCCCCGTTCCTCCGGCACGAATCCGATGCCTCGGCGCGCCGTCTTGTGCAACGGCACCTGCATCATGTCCTCGCCGGCAAAGAACAGCTTGCCTTTGCGGGCGCGCACAATGCCCGTTATGGTGCGCAGCGTCGTCGTCTTTCCGACGCCGTTGCGGCCGAGGATGGTGATCGTCTCACCTTCGCCGACGCGCATGTCGACACCGTGCAGGATGTGGCTTTCGCCGTACCAGGCATTGAGCCCCTGGAGCTCCAGAAGTGTCGTCATCAACCCTCCTCCGAGCCCATGTATGCTTGGCGCACGCGCGCATCGGCGCTGACCGTCGCATAGTCGCCCTCGGCGAGAATCTCGCCACGCTGCAGCACTGTCACCTGCTGGCATATGTCGGCGACCACAGACAGATTGTGTTCGACCATCAGGACGGCGCGGTCGCGCGCCACTTCGCGGATCAGCGCCGAAACGACGCCGACATCCTCGTGCCCCATGCCGGCCATTGGCTCGTCGAGCAGGAGCACTCTCGGGTCAAGCGCCAGCGTGGTCGCGATCTCGAGCACGCGCTTGCGGCCATAGGAGAGATCGGCGGCGATCGCATCGCGCTCCTTGGAAAGGCCGACTTTCGCAAGCAGTTGGTCGGCACGATCGTTCAATTCGTCGAGAGCCGAAAGCGGACGCCAGAATTGCGTCGACAGATTGTTTGGCCGCTGTAGTGCCACGCGGACATTGTCGAGAACGCTCAAATGCGGAAACACCGCCGAGATCTGAAACGACCGCACCAGTCCCATCCGCGCCACCTTGTCCGGCGCGGTTTTGGTGATGTCGGTGCCCATCAGCGTGATCGTACCGGCACTGGGCTGCAAAAACTTCGTAAGCAGGTTGAAGACGGTGGTCTTGCCAGCACCATTGGGGCCGATCAAGGCATGCACACTTGCATCGTGGACGTCGAGATCGACATTCTTGACGGCGGTGAAGCCGCCGAAGTCGCGACGCAGGCCGCGGGCGGAGAGCACCACCCGCGGCGTCGCGTTCGATTGTGTTGCGGAAACCGCCATCGGTTTAGTTCACCAGGGCGCAGCCGCTCTTGGCGGGATCGATATAGGCTTCCTTGCCGGGAATGGTCGCCAGAACGTTGAAGTAGTCCCACGGTTCCTTGCTGTCGGCTGGCTTCTTGACCTGAAGCAGGTACATGTCATGGATCATGCGGCCGTTCGGGCCAACCGTGCCGCCGCGCCCGAAGACGTCATCGACTGGCATTTCATGCAACTGCTTGGCAACGGCATCGGTGTCGTCGGTACCAGCCTTCTGGATCGCCTTCAGGTATTGAAGCACGGCCGAGTAGGTGCCTGTATGGACCATGTTCGGCATCTTCCCTGTACGGGCGAAGAACTTCTTGCCGAACTCGCGGCTCTTGTCGTCGAGGTTCCAGTAATAGCCTTCGGTCAGCGTCAGCCCCTGTGCCGCATCGAGGCCGAGCCCATGGACTTCCGCAAGCGTGAAGAGCAGTGCCGCCAGATGCTGGCCGCCCTGGGTGATGCCAAACTCGGCCGCCTGTTTGATGGCGTTGGAGGTATCGAGACCGGCATTGGCAAGGCCGATCACCTTGGCGCCGGACGATTGCGCCTGCAGCAGGAACGACGAGAAGTCCTGTGTCGAGAGGGGGTGGCGCACGGAACCGACCACCTTGCCGCCGTTGGCCTTGACGAAATCGCTCGTCTGCTGCTCCAGGGAATAACCGAACGCATAGTCGGCCGTCAGGAAGAACCAGCTGTCGCCACCCTGCTTGACGAGCGCGCCGCCGGTGCCGACGGCCAGCGCATGCGTGTCATAGGCCCAGTGGAAGCCGTAGGGCGAGCAGGCCTTGCCAGTCAGGTCCGTCGTTGCCGCGCCGGTGACGATGTCGATCTTCTTCTTTTCCCTGGCTACAGCCTGGACCGCGAGCGCTACCGATGAGGTGGTCAGTTCCATGATCGCGTCGACCTGCTCGGTGTCGTACCATTGACGAGCGATGTTGGAGGCGATGTCGGCCTTGTTCTGGTGGTCGGCATCGACGATCTCCACCGGCACGCCCAGAACTTTACCGCCGAAATCCTCGACGGCCAACTTGGCTGCCTCCACGGAGGACTTGCCGCCGAAATCAGCGTAGACGCCCGACTGATCGTTCAGGATGCCGATCTTCACCTTGCCGTCGGATGCACCATCGGCGAGTACGGCAGTGCTGCTTGCAAGCAGGAATGCGAGCGATGCTATGAGATTCTTTCGCATATGTCTCTCCTCCCAGAGATTGGCCAGAATGCGGATCTGTTCAGATTTGGCCAGCCGCCCTCCTCAAAGCCGCTGGCGCATGCCTTACGATCACGGAATTACCCCTTTCAAGCAAGGCCGCTTTACAACTAATTCCAAACAGTATCTGCTCGTTTTTGAACAGAAGTGCTGTCGCATCGCCGCCATGGCTCAATGAATGCAGATCGTTAGGGTGCTTTCGTTGGAACTCAGGGCAGGCCGCGGTGATATGCAGGTTGCCCGGCATTAGACGAAAGACCAATAGCGGGCGCTTGACGATCACAGCGCCTACGGGGGGATTGATGAACAATTCAGCGCAATTCACCTGGGATGACCTGCAGTTCTTTCTGGCCGTCGCCCGCACCGGGCAGCTATCGACTGCCGCGCGGCAATTGCGCACCAGCCATGCGACGGTTTCGCGCCGCATCGACCGGCTGGAATTTGCCCTGAAGGTCAAACTCTTCGAGCGTAATCCGCGCGGCTATGTGATGACGGCGATGGGCGCGCGCTTCGTCGAGACCGCCGAAAGGATGGAGCAGGAAACCGAGCGACTGCGCGCCGATCTGACCGACGGCGCCACAACGCAGCGTGGCGTGGTGCGGCTCAGCGCGCCGGAAGGCTTCTCCAACTTCTTCTTTGCGCGCGTGCTGCCGCAGTTCGTCGCCCGCCACCCGAATTTGTCGCTTGAGCTGGTGACGATCCAGCAGATCATGTCGCTGTCGCGCAAGGAGGCCGATATCACCGTCGTTCTCGATGAACCGAAGGGCGGACCGTATTTTTCCGACAAGCTCACCGACTACCATCTCCAGGTCTATGGTTCGCGGGAGTACCTGCAACGAAGCGCGCCAATCACCTGCCGCGACGACCTGTTGGAGCATCCCTTCATCAGCTATATCGAGGAGATGATCTTTGCCCCCGGCCTCGACTATCTCGGCGACGTGCATCCGCGCATCAAGCCGCAGTTCCAGAGCTCCAGCATCTTCGCGCAGCTGACAGCGACACGAAACGGCCTGGGGCTGTGTGTGCTTCCCTATTTTTTCGCCAGCCGTTACCCCGAGCTGGAACGGGTCCTTCCTGATGAGGTCGATCTCAGGCGCCATTACTGGATCACTTGCCATCGCGACCTTCGCCAGTCGCCGCGGGTGCGGGCCGTCATCGATTTCCTGCGCGAGGCTGTGACCGGCAAGGATGTCAGGTTCATTCCTCCCTGGGTGAAGCGATAGGTTGGCCCCCGGGGTCGGTTCCTGGCGAGTTGACCCGTCCGTCCGGCGGGTCTATGCCCGAAGCAGGTTCGCGCCGGCAGGGGAATGAGGAGGAGTGACCATGCAGCATACCCGCGAGATCTTCGACTGGGCCGATCCGTTCCGGCTTGTGGAGCAGTTGTCAGACGAGGAACGCATGGTGCAGGAGACGGCACAATCCTACGCGCAGGAAAAGCTGGTGCCGCGCGTGCTCGAGGCCTTCCGTAACGAGAAGACCGATCCTCGGATCTTCCGCGAAATGGGCGAGCTCGGCCTGCTTGGGCCGACGATTGCGCCGGAATATGGCGGGGCGGGCCTCGGCTACGTTGCCTATGGCCTGATCGCCCGCGAGGTCGAGCGCGTCGACAGCGGCTACCGCTCGATGATGAGCGTGCAGTCCTCCCTGGTCATGGTGCCGATCGATGCCTTCGGTACGGAGGCGCAGAAACAGAAATATCTGCCAAAGCTTGCGACCGGCGAATGGATCGGCTGCTTTGGCTTGACCGAACCCAACCACGGCTCGGATCCGGGCTCGATGGTGACGCGGGCAAGGAAGGTCGATGGCGGCTATAGCCTGTCGGGCGCCAAGACCTGGATCTCCAATGCCCCGATCGCCGACGTCTTCGTCGTCTGGGCCAAGACCGAGGACGGTGTCATCCGCGGCTTCGTCCTGGAAAAGGGCTGGAAGGGCCTGTCGGCGCCGGCCATCCACGGCAAGGTCGGCCTGCGCGCCTCAATCACCGGTGAGGTGGTGATGGATAATGTCTTCGTGCCGGAAGAGAACCTGCTGCCCAACGTGTCGGGTCTCAAAGGCCCGTTTACCTGCCTGAATTCTGCCCGCTTCGGCATTGCCTGGGGGGCGCTCGGAGCTGCCGAGGATTGCTACGCCAAGGCACGCCAATATGTGCTCGACCGCAAGCAGTTCGGCCGGCCTCTCGCCGCCAACCAGCTGATCCAGAAGAAGCTCGCCGACATGGTGACGGAGATTTCGCTTGGTCTGCAGGGCTGCCTAAGGCTCGGCCGCATGAAGGAAGACGGGCATCCGCCGGTGGAGCTGACCTCGATCGTCAAGCGCAATTCCTGCGGCAAGGCGCTCGACATCGCCAGGCTTGCCCGCGACATGCTGGGCGGCAACGGCATCTCCGACGAGTTCGGCATTGCCCGCCATCTCGTCAACCTCGAGGTCGTCAACACT
Organism: Rhizobium sp. LjRoot258; assembly: GCF_964254185.1. Taxonomy (NCBI): domain Bacteria; kingdom Pseudomonadati; phylum Pseudomonadota; class Alphaproteobacteria; order Hyphomicrobiales; family Rhizobiaceae; genus Rhizobium; species Rhizobium sp. LjRoot258. The sequence continues at coordinate 56,151 of NZ_CAXUST020000002.1, forward strand.
TACGAGGGAACCCACGATGTCCACGCCCTGATCCTCGGCCGCGCCATCACCGGCATCGCCGCATTCGCAAATTGAGCCATATTGGGCATCGCGCAAATTGAAACCCGCGCGACAATGTGCCAGCTTCCGATGACCGCGAGGATATTGCGCGCGGCATGGGGGATTGCACATGCTTTTGTTTCTTGCATTTCTGATCGGAATTATCGCAGGCCTCAGGGCCATGATGGCGCCGGCCGTCGTTGCCTGGGGCGCCGCACTCGGCGGGTTTGACGTTTCACAGACACCGCTTGCCTTCATGGGATATCGCTGGACGCCATGGGTGTTCACGCTGCTTGGGGTCGTCGAGTTGATTACCGACCAGCTACCCTCGACCCCGTCACGCAAAGTTCCCATGCAGTTTGCCGCCCGCCTCATCATGGGTGCGCTGACGGGTGCCACGATCGGCGCGTCCGGCGGATCACTCGTCAGTGGATTGATTGCGGGCATCGTCGGTGCCGTGGTTGGCACGCTTGGCGGTGCGGCTGCCCGCGGCAAGCTTGCCGCCGCCTTCCGCAAGGATACACCTGCAGCGCTGATCGAGGATGCGGTTGCGATCATCGGCGCGCTCATCATCGTGGGAGCAGTCTGATGCCTAGTTTCGACGCCATCGTCATCGGGGCCGGTCAATCCGGTCCCTTCCTCGCCGCCCGAATGGTCGAGAAGGGCATGAAGGTGGCGTTGATCGAGCGCAAGTTCCTCGGCGGCACCTGCGTCAATGCCGGCTGCATGCCCACCAAGACGCTGGTGGCAAGCGCTCGCGCTGCCCATATGGCACGGCGCGGGGCCGACTATGGCGTGATGATCCCAGGCCCCGTGGGCATCGACATGACGGTGGTGCGAAAGCGCGCCGAAACCGTGACGATGAATGCCCGCAATGGCCTGATCAACTGGTTTGCCGGCATGGACGGAATCACTGTCATCTATGGCCATGCGCGTTTCGAAGACGCTCATACCGTCACCGTGAACGGGGAAACGCTGACGGCCCCGAAGATCTTCCTGAATGTCGGGGCGCGACCGATCATTCCCGATATGCCGGGTATTGATGAGATCGATTACCTCACCAGCACCTCGATTATTCATCTCGACACGCTTCCGAGGCACTTGGCGGTTATCGGCGGCAGCTACATCAGCCTCGAATTCGCGCAGATGTATCGCCGCTTCGGGGCCGACGTGACGGTGATCGAGCGCGGCCCGAAGCTTGCCTCGCGCGAGGATGCGGACATTTCGGACGCGATCGCAGATATCCTGCGTTCGGAAGGCATTGGCGTGCACACCGATGCCGACGGGATCGGCTTTTCCAAGACGGCCAACGGCATCAGCGTCAGCATCGGCAATGGTCAGCCGCCAATCGAGGCAAGCCACGTGCTGATCGCCACCGGCCGCACGCCGAACACCGACGATCTCGGCCTCGACAAGGCCGGCGTCGTCACCAACCAGCGCGGCTACATCACCGTCGACGACAAGCTTGCGACCAATGTCGAAGGCATCTGGGCGCTCGGCGATTGCAATGGCCGCGGTGCCTTTACCCATACCTCCTACAACGATTTCGAGATCGCCGCCGCCAACCTGCTCGACGGCGAGGACCGCAAGCTCAGCGATCGCATTCTCGCCTATGCGCTTTATATCGACCCGCCGCTTGGCCGTGTCGGCATGAGCGAGAAGGAGGCACGCGCCTCTGGTCGAAAGATCATGATCTCTACCCGGCCGATGAACCGGGTTGGACGCGCCAACGAGCGCGCCGAGACCAAGGGCTTCATGAAGGTGATCGCCGATGCCGAAACGCAGCAGATCCTTGGCGCGGCCATCCTCGGAATCGAGGGCGACGAGGTGATCCATGGCATCATCGATGCGATGAACGCCAAGGCCCCCTACCCGGTGTTGAAATGGGCCGTGCCGATCCATCCGACCGTGTCCGAGCTGATCCCGACGCTGCTTGCGGATTTGAAAGCGGTCTAGCTGCGGAAGCGGTCTTCCGGCCCCGTGGCTTGACCTTGCATCTCACTTACACGGCGCTGGACATTGCCTCGCCGGAGCAAATAGATATGGCGCTTGGCCGCACCCCATTCGGCGGTTTTGGCTCCGCAGCCTACGTGCCTCTGCAGCCATCGGTCGCTTGCGCAGAAAACCTCTCCATCCTTTCGGAAAAAGAGGTTCGCCTTACGTGGTCGCGGGTACATGCGGAGCGAACCTTGGCGTTGCTGCGTTCAATTCCGGAATGCGAAACCCCGGATGAAGGAGCCAGCGTCCTTCTTCATTACCCCCAGCGACCGTCCCGCCGCGACGCCTCGTGGTCGATCGTTCGCTGAGGTGCCTAGTCCCCGCTTGCGGCCGGGAGTTGGTCGTCGAGTGCCGCCAATATTCTATAGGCTGCCTTCACGCGCTCGCTGTTGGGATAGTTCTTGTTCGCGAAGAGCGCCACGCCGATGCCCTGTGACGGCACGAAGGCGACATAGGCGCCGAAGCCGTTGGTGGATCCGGTCTTGTTGAACAGAGCGTCCTTAACTGGCTGCCGCGGTGGCGACAGTTTTTCGATCTCGTGGGCTTGGCGGGTCATTTCAGTCGCGTTGCCCGCCAGGAGATGGTTGAGGTCCGTGGGGTAGGCGTAGATTTCCCATCCAAGTCCCTGCGTCATGCCTCCAATCTTGTAGTAGCCGACATGCGTTGCGGCGATCGCCGCCTGCAGCGGGTTGTCGAGGCCGGAAGCGTTCATGTTGGCTTCGATGAAGCCAAGCATGTCGGACGCCGACATCTTCACACCATAGGCCTCGGAATCGAGGACGCCGGGCGAGACACGGATGGCCTTGCCGCTCTTTGAATAGCCGTAGGCGTAGTTGTCCGCCTCGTTCTTCGGAACGGTGATGAAACTATGGCTGAGGCCGAGCGCCGGAAACAGCTTCTGCTGCATCAGATCATCGAACGGCCAGCCCATGGCTTTGGCTGCGGCATAGCCGAACAGACCGATGCTCGGATTGGAATAGAGGCGATGCGTGCCCGGCGCATAACTCGGCTTCCAGTTCTTGTAATAGCCAACCATCTCTTTGTGATCGGTCACCTCGTCCGGAAACTGCAAAGGCAAACCGCCCGCCATATAGGTCCCGAGGTCGAGCATGGTGACACTGGCGAGGCGGCTGCCGGCGATCTCCGGGAGATATTTGCTCGGGCTGTCGGCGAAGGACAGGTCGCCACTGGCTTCAGCGTAGGCCGCAAGTGTCGCAGTAAAAGTCTTGCTGACCGAGCCGATTTCAAACAGCGTCGCGTCGGTGACCTTCTGCCCGCTCGCCTTGGAGGCGACGCCGTAATTGAAGACAAATCGCTTTCCCTTTGCAGTGACGGCAATCGCCATGCCTGATATGTCGTTCTTCGCCATCAAGGGGCCTGCCACGGCATCGACGACGCGGCCAAGTCCGTCTTGCTGCTCGGCGGCGTGCGCGCCGGTGCCGAGGATGAGGGATACGGCGGCGAGAATACCAAAGGTAGATTGTGAAATATTTCTCATAACAGATGCGATACCTCGGGTTCATGGTATCGCCGCGCGATCTCCGCCGCGGCGAGGACGTCCAATGCGAAGTGCCCGCCGTTGCAAGATAATTCGGTATCTTGCGCGGCTTCCGCCGATCCGATCGGCCCAGGCGAGGTTTGTATACGAAGCCTGTACGGACGCCTCAAACGACGATATTTAGCAAGAGGCATTAGAAAAACTTGGGTATCCGATGGTTCGTCCGCACCTGCCGTTGAACGCGCTGCGCGCCTTCGAAGCGTCTGCCCGGCACCTGAGCTTCACCAAAGCCGCGATCGAACTCTGCGTGACGCAGGCCGCCGTCAGTCACCAGGTGAAGAGTCTGGAGACGCGGCTCAACGTCACGCTGTTCGAGCGGCTGCCGCGCGGCCTTATGCTGACCAGCGAGGGCGAGACGTTGCTGCCGGCGTTGCGGGATGCGTTCGACCGTATCGCCGGGACGCTCGAGCGCTTCGAGGGCGGACATTATCGCGAGGTTCTTCGCGTGGGGGCCGTCGGCACTTTTGCGGTCGGCTGGCTGCTGCCACGGCTGCGCGCGTTTCATGCACGGCACCCCTTCATCGATCTGCGCCTCTCCACCAACAACAACCGCGTCGATATCGCCGCCGAGGGGCTCGATTATGCGATCCGTTTCGGTTCGGGCGCCTGGCACGGCGTGGAGGCGGTGCGTCTGCTGGAAGCCCCGTTGTCGGCTCTGTGCGTTCCCGAGATCGCGACAGAGCTAAGCTCGCCTGCTGATCTCTTGAAGCAGACGCTGCTGCGGTCGTACAGGACCGATGAGTGGTCGCAGTGGTTTGCCGCCGCCGGACTGGAGACGAACCTGCCGCTGCTGCGGAGCATTGTTTTCGACTCGTCGCTTGCCATGATGGAGGCAGCACTGCAGGGCGCTGGCGTTGCCTTGGCGCCGCCGCTGATGTTTTCGCGCCACCTGCTTGCCGAGACGATCCGCCAGCCTTTCGAGATCACGGTCACCATGGGATGCTATTGGCTGACCCGTTTGCAATCGCGCCCGGAGACGCCGGCCATGTCGGCCTTTCGTCTCTGGCTTTCGGACGTGGCCGGCGCGTCCAGCACCTGATCGGTCGCGTTCTCTCGATGTGGACCTGGAGACGGTGGCGGCGTAAGGTGCGGCCTCTGCCGAGGGGTTCCGAAGGACACAGGACGTGGCTATCTTCATGGACCGGCATGATCTTGCGGGGACAACCGCCGATGACATTGCCGAGGCGCATCGCAAGGATCTGGCCGTTCAGGATCGGTACGGGGTGAAGTTCCTCACCTATTGGTACGATCAGCGGCGTGGAACAGCGTTCTGTCTGATCGATGCGCCGGATGCCGAGACCGCGCAATGCGTCCACCGCGAAGCGCACGGTTTCATCGCCGGCGAAGTCGTCGAGGTCGCCCTTTCCGCGGTCGAGGCATTTCTTGGGCGGATGCATGAACCCGAACAGATGGCCGGCCAGTCCCTCGCCGAAAGGGATGCCGGCCACAGAGCGATTCTTTTTACCGATATCGTCGGCTCGACTGAGATGACATCGCGCCTCGGCGACCGCATGGCAGCCGAACTCGTGCGGGCACATGATGCGATCGTGCGACGCTGTCTGGCACAATGCGAGGGCAGAGAAGTCAAGCACACCGGTGACGGCATCATGGCCTCCTTCGTCTCCACCCACGCCGCGGTCGGTTGCGCGATGAGCATCCAGCGGGAATTCAGGCGCTACAACGGCGGCACGCCGGAACCCATTCACGTTCGCATTGGCCTCGATTGCGGCGAGCCCATCGAAGACAGCCATGATCTCTTCGGCTCGACCGTGCAATTGGCTGCGAGGTTGTGTGCGGCAGCCACGGGCGATCACATCCTCGTATCGGAAAATATCTTTCGCGAGCACGGAGCGGCCGATCTCTTCGCCAATGCGGCGCGCCGGCGACTCAAGGGATTTTCCAAGCCGGTGCTGGCATTCGAGTGCGATTGGGCTGATGAGGTTCAATCGAAATAGGCGTTGCCTCGATCGGCCACCCCATTGGAGACGGCGAGCGAACGCGTGTCGAGGCGTCGCGGGCTATTCCATCACGATCTGCAGCTTCACGTCGCTTGGACGCGCCTCGACGGCGCGATCGAAGGCCTTGATGGAATCCTCGAAGGTGAAGGTTTCCGAAATCAGCGGTTTCAGATCGACGCGACCGGAGCCGAGCAGCGCAATGGAGCGCTCATACTGGTGCGCGTAGCGGAATACCGTCTCGATGCGGATTTCTTTCGTGGAGGCGGTCGAAACGTCGAAGCCGATCGGATTGACCGGCAGGCCAACGGCGACAATGACGCCACCCGGCCGTGGCAGTTCCATGATGGTTTCCCAGGCCTTCGGCGAGCCGGAGCATTCGAAGATGACATCGGCGCCCCAGCCGTCCGTCAGGCCGGCGACCTCCTCGATGAGATTCTTCTCGCGGATGTTGACCGGGATGACGCCCTGGTATTGAGCGGCAATGTCGAGTTTCGGTTGGGCAAGGTCGGCCACGACCGCGCGGGCGCAGCCGCCGGCAAGGGCTGCGATCGCCACCATCGTGCCGATCGGGCCGGCGCCCAGCACCACCGCTGTGTCGCCGGGCACGATCTTCGCCTTGGTTGCGGCCTGCATGCCGACAGCGAAAGGCTCGACCATGGCGCCCTCGGCGAAGCTCACATTGTCCGGAAGCTTGTAGGTGTAGTTGGCCGGATGCACGACTTCGGGCGTCAGGACACCGTGGATCGGCGGCGTCGCCCAGAAGGTGACGGCAGGATCGACATTGTACATGCCGAGCCGGCTTGCCTTGGAATTGGAATCGGGAATGCCAGGCTCCATGCAGACCCGGTCGCCCACCTTGAGATGCGTCACGCCAGCGCCGACCTCGACGACGGAGCCGGCGGCTTCGTGGCCGAGCACCATCGGCTCGTTGACGACGAAGGGGCCGATCTTGCCATGGGTGTAGTAATGGACATCCGAGCCGCAGACGCCGACCGTATGAATCCTGATCCTCACCTGCCCCGGACCCGTATCCATCGGCAGGTCGATGTCGCGAAGCGCGAGTTCATGCTGGCGCTCGAGCACCAGCGCGCGGACTTTGGCCATTGTCTGTTCCTTCCCGATTGCCTCCCCGCGCCGTCTGAGTCGGCGCGGCTTTGGAAAGACTATAAAACCCGAAGCCTTCGCAATTCAATTGTCTTGCGAAGGCGTTTGCTCATGAAATGATGAAATGCCCATTTAGGAAAGGCTGGCGAGCTGGTGCGGCAGATGGTCAGCCGAACTTGACGAGATTGAGCGCCGGCAATGGCCCACCGGGGAACTGCGTGAGGCTGCCTCCGATGGCAAGCGAGCCGAGGTCGATGCCGAAGAAGCCGAGCTTTTCGATCAGCGAGCCGATCTCCGCTTTCGCGCCCGCGTCGTCGCCCGAATAGAACAGGACACGCTTGCCGCCTTCGGCTGCGGGGTTGCCGGAAAGAAGGTGCGACTGCAGGTGGTTGAAGGCCTTGACCACGCGCGCGCCCGGAACGAGGTCGGAGAAGATCTCGCTGGACAGGCGACCGTTCAAGGCAGCGGGCTTGAAGAGCGGCGCCTCGATCGGATTGTTGGCGTCGATGACGATGCGACCGTTCCAGTCCGGCAGGCCGGAAAGCGCTTGCGACAACTTCGACCAGGGAACGGCGACGAGGACGATATCGGCCTTCGCTGCCTCCTCGACGGTCGCTGCTGTGACGAAAGGCCGAAGCTCCGCGGCAAGCCCCGCAAGCGCCTCCGGTCCGCGGCTGTTGGATATGATGGCGTGGATGCCGGCCCGGACGAGCGCGCGGGCAAAGGCGGCGCCGATATTGCCGGCGCCGATGATACCGATGGACATTTGGTTTTCTCCTTCGATTGTCGTCATTTCGATCACTCCAGGGTTTCGCCGTTCGATGGAGTGAAATATCGCCCGCCAATTCTTTCCCAATAAGCAGCCAGTCGCTTGAATTATCTTCAAGCATTCATTGAAAATTTGGGTGATCTTTATGCGGTGTTTATATGTGTGGTCGCCTATCACGCTCGAACCTTTATCTCATCTGGGCATATGAACGCGCAGCAATGCGGCCCGGAAAATCAGTTTGCGGAAATGGCAACGGTGCAATCGGGCGCGAGCATGGCGCTAGCCGGCCCTGGCGCGCCTCGCACGAACGACAAGAGAGACGTCATGGACCTTTCGATGATCATCCGTCCCGAGCACACCTTCATAGGCGTGTCGGTCGCGACGAAATGGAGCGGGCTGCAAAATATTGCGGAGAAGGCTGCCTCCGCCTTCGGCATCGAAGAAAGGAAGATACTGCAGGCTTTGGAAAGCCGGGAGAGCCTTGGCTCGACGGGCATCGGCAATGGCGTTGCGGTTCCGCATGCCGTGGTCGAAGGGATGACGCATCCGCGTGGCTTACTCGTACGCTTTGCGCGGCCGCTTGATTTCGAGGCCGTCGACGACGTATCGACCGACATTGCCTTCGCGCTTTTATTTGGCGAGGCAAACCGTGGCGAGTATCTGAACGTGCTGGCGGCGATCGCGCGCCAGCTGCAGACACCCGGCGTTCTTGCGGCCATGCGCAAGGCGAGAACGGCGGAAGAACTCTATTCGGATTTCCTGGCAGATTCTCGTATTTGAGGATCAGATGGATGCACGGCTCAGACGTCGCGCTGGAACCGGAGGAAGCCTTCCACCTGGTCGTCGCCTTCCTCTTCGTCGTGATAATGCACGCTGAGGCGTGTCCCCAGATCAGCGATGACCATGTCGTTGACCGTTATACCGGCCGTTGCAACGCAAACGCTTCTGCCGACGATAGGGAAAATCAGATGATTCGGTTCCTGCAAAACATGACGGGCAAGTGTCAGCGGCTGCAGCCCCCGAGCGGCGTCTCTCGGGTTTCGCCGCCGCCAAGGAGAGCAAAGCCATTTCCAAAGCGCGCCTCAAATGGGATGGCATTCCAGACTGGCGCCTGGAACAGAAACATTCTTCGTTTCATTATACTACCAACTTGGTAGAGTTTCGGCCATCAACGAAGGAGGTTTCCATGCAGTCGATAAGGATTACGCGGCTTCTCGCGGCGGTGGCGCTGGCAGGTAGCGTCGCAATCGGTGCTGTCGCTCCCGCATTCGCGGACCAGACGCTTCTCAACGTATCCTACGATCCGACGAGAGAACTGTATAAGGATTTCAATGCCGCCTTCGCTACGAAGTGGCAGAAGGACACCGGTGAGGCGGTGACCATCAAGGCTTCGCATGGTGGGTCTGGCGCACAGGCACGCTCGGTCATCGACGGGCTTGATGCCGACGTCGTAACCCTTGCTCTTGAGGGTGACATCGACGCGATTGCCGCCAAGACCGGCAAGATCCCGGCCGATTGGAAAACGAAATTCCCGAACAATTCGACTCCTTATACGTCGACGATCGTCTTCCTCGTCCGCAAGGGCAATCCGAAGGGCATCAAGGACTGGGCCGATCTGGTGAAGGACGACGTCCAGGTCATCACCCCCAATCCGAAGACGTCAGGCGGAGCACGCTGGAATTTCCTGGCGGCCTGGGCCTGGGCCAAGCAGGCCAATGGCGGCGATGACACCAAGGCGCAGGACTATGTGACGAAGCTCTTGCAGCATGTTCCGGTTCTCGACACCGGCGCGCGCGGCGCAACGACGACCTTCGTCCAGCGCGGCCTCGGCGACGTTCTTCTTGCCTGGGAAAACGAAGCCTATCTTTCCCTGGAAGAGCTTGGGCCCGATCAGTTCGAGATCATCACCCCGACCTTCTCGATCCGCGCTGACCCGCCGGTCGCCGTCGTTGACGGCAACGTCGACAAGAAGGGTACCCGCAAGGTCGCGGAGGCCTACCTGAACTATCTCTACTCGGACGAGGGCCAGAAGATTGCGGCCAAGCACTTCTACCGGCCGACCAAGCCCGAAGCGGCCGACAAGGCTGACATCGCGCGCTTTCCAAACCTGAAGCTCGCGACGATCGACGATTTCGGCGGCTGGAAGCAAGCACAGCCGAAATTCTTCGGCGATGGCGGCGTATTTGACCAAATCTACAAGCCGGCACAATAATACGTCGCATGAAAGCAGATAACCCCACGCGGTGGCGGTTCAGACGGCCGAGCGTCATTCCAGGTTTTGGAATGGCGCTCGGCCTTACCTTGACCTGGCTCACCCTTTTGATCCTCATTCCGCTTTCGGGCCTTGCCTGGCGGTCAAGCGAGCTTGGCTGGGCAAAGTTCCTGGCCATTGCCTTCGATCCTCGCACCACAAGCGCCTTGCGCATCAGCTTTGGCGCCGCTTTTGCGGCGGCCTGCATCAATGCTGCCTTCGGCGTCGTGCTGGCCTGGGTGCTGGTGCGCTACCGGTTTCCAGGCAAACGTGTCATCGACGCCATGGTGGACCTGCCCTTTGCGCTGCCGACCGCCGTTGCCGGCATAGCGCTCGCGACCCTCTACGCGCCGAACGGCTGGATCGGCCAGTTTCTGACGCCGCTCGGCATCAAGGTCGCCTTCACACCGCTCGGTATCGTCATTGCCCTCGTCTTCGTCGGGCTACCTTTCGTGGTTCGCACGGTGCAGCCGGTGATGGAAGAGATCGACAAGGAAGTCGAGGAGGCTGCCGCAACGCTCGGTGCTACCCGTCTCCAGACGATCTTCCGCGTGCTGTTGCCGGGCTTGGCGCCACCTGTTCTGACAGGCTTTGCGCTCGCTTTTGCCCGTGGCGTCGGCGAATATGGCTCGGTGATCTTCATTGCCGGTAATCTTCCGTTCCGGTCGGAGATCGCACCGCTGCTGATCGTCATCAAGCTCGAGGAATACAACTATGCAGCCGCGACGGCCATCGCCGCAGTGATGCTGGTGATTTCGTTCGTCATGCTGCTGATCATCAACCTCATCCAAAGCTGGCGCAGACGGAGGTACGGCTATGGCGCTTGATACCAGTGTTCAGCCGACAAAAGTGCGCTCCGCCGTTACCGAGCACCGGTTTGCGCGTTGGACGCTAATCCTTGCCTCGCTCATCTTCTTAACGCTGATCCTGCTTCTACCCTTGACGGCAGTCTTCGTCGAAGCGTTCCGCAAGGGCGCCGGGCCGTTCCTGGAGGCATTGCAGGACGAGGAAACTTTTTCGGCCATTCGTCTGACCCTCATCGTCGCGGGCGTCAGCGTACCTCTCAACCTGATCTTTGGCGTGGCAGCCGCCTGGGCGATTGCCAAGTTCGAGTTCAAGGGCAAGGCCTTCCTGACGACGTTGATCGACTTGCCCTTTTCGGTCTCGCCTGTCATTTCGGGCCTGGTGTTCGTCCTCCTGCTTGGCGCCAACACTCATCTCGGCCACTGGTTGAGTGCCCACGACATCAAGATCCTGTTTGCCGTTCCCGGGCTGATCCTTGCCACCATGTTCGTCACCTTCCCCTTCGTGGCGCGTGAACTGATCCCGCTGATGCAGGAGCAGGGAACGGGTGACGAAGAGGCCGCACTTTCGCTCGGTGCCAGCGGTTGGCAAACCTTCTGGCACGTGACTGTGCCCAACATCAAATGGGGTCTGCTCTACGGCGTATTGCTCTGCAACGCGCGCGCCATGGGCGAGTTCGGTGCCGTATCGGTGGTCTCCGGCCATATTCGCGGACAGACGAACACCATGCCACTGCAGGTGGAAATTCTCTATAACGAGTACAATTTCACCGGCGCGTTCGCCGTTGCCACCCTGCTTGCATTGCTTGCGCTCGTGACCCTTGTTTTGAAGACGCTGCTCGAGATGCGATACAGCGAAGAAATCGCCGCCAGCCGACGGCACTGAAGGAATTAGAATGGAAGTTCGCGTTCAAAACTTGCGCAAGGAATTCGACCGGTTTCCGGCGCTGCACGACGTCTCGCTCGACATCCGCTCCGGAGAGCTGATTGCGCTGCTGGGGCCGTCCGGCTCCGGCAAGACCACCTTGCTGCGCCTCATCGCCGGTCTGGAGAGCCCGACGGAAGGGCTGATCTACTTCGGCGACGAGGACGCGTCTAAGAAGACCGTCCAGCAGCGCAACATCGGTTTCGTCTTCCAGCATTACGCCCTTTTTCGGCATATGACCGTGCTTGATAACGTCTCCTTCGGTCTGAAGGTGCGCGACGGTGCGAGACGCCCGCCCAGGGCGGAAATCCGTAGGCGCGCACTGGAGCTTCTGGATCTTGTCCAGCTCTCGGGACTCGAGAATCGCTATCCCGCCCAGCTTTCCGGCGGCCAGCGCCAGCGCGTCGCGCTTGCGCGCGCCATGGCGGTCGAACCAAACGTACTTCTTCTCGATGAGCCTTTCGGCGCACTTGACGCCCAGGTGCGCAAGGACCTGCGCAAATGGCTGCGCGAGATCCATGACCGCACCGGCCACACGACTGTCTTCGTCACGCACGATCAGGACGAGGCGATGGAGCTTGCCGACCGCGTCGTCGTCATGAGCCAGGGTGCGATTGAACAGATCGGAACACCTGATGAAGTGTATGACAATCCGAACTCCCCCTTCGTCTTCGGCTTTGTCGGACAGTCAAATTGTCTCGACGTGCGGGTTAACGGCGGAGAAGTCTGGTTCGAGGACCGGCCGCTCGGCCTCAAGGTCGAAAACGAAGCGGATGGGGACGCCCAGCTCTACTTCCGCCCACATGACATCGAATTGCGAGATGGTTGCGGTGGCTGCATCGCCGGCTTGCTGACGACCAGCCGGCGCGTCGCCGGCACGCGCCACATCGAGGTCGACATCGGCAAGGGGCATCCACCGATCGAACTGGAACTGTCGCCATCGCAGGCCGGGAGCCTCGATCGCAGCCGGATCGCCTTCCGACCGAAGCGGTGGAAATTGTTCCGGGCAGCGCCATAGAGGTAGAAACCGAGCTCGCGTGGTTGGGATACGCTCCGAATCAGTTCCTGATAGGATGGTGATTTCGACCATTGCGGACGTGACCTGCGATGGCAACTATCATCGTTTTCAGCGCGTTATGCGATCGCGAATCGGCCTGCCCAGCAGGCAAAAGGCGGCCAAATCAAATTGTGATACTAATTGGGTTTGAAATTTACCCGAAACGCGGATACAAAAGCGGCCACTTAATCGAGAAGGGCTTTACTACTCCAAATGGGGGGCACCTGCCGTTGAGGGCGAATCTAGCGTTGGGGAAATCTCTTGCCGGGATTTTGTTGGCAGGCTTTGCGGCTGCGAGCTGCACGACTGCGCAGCAGCCGGCTCCGAAGGCGGTCAGCCAGGCCGTGACGCCGAGGAACGCGGGACAACTCGCGCAGGCAACAAAAGTCACCTTCAATTATACTGCCAAGGACCGCGATTGCCTGAAGCGGGCGATGTACTTCGAGTCCGAGCATTCAGACCGGGACGGCTATATGGCGGTCGGAACCGTGGTCATGAACCGGCTGACGTCGGGAGCCTATCCCGAGTCGATCTGCGGCGTCGTTGCCCAGCAGAGGCAGTTTGCGCCCGGTGTTATGACGCGAGAAGTCGAGCCCGCGGCAGAGATCGAGCTGACGGATGCGGCTGACGCAATTCTGCGTGGCGAACGGCATCCGGGCGTCAAGGACGCCATGTTCTTTCATACCGACGGTCTGACGTTCCCGTACCGGAACATGCATTACGTAGCGATTGCCGGCGGCAATGCCTTCTACGAAAAGCGTGGCCGGGACGGCGAGCTGCAGACGCCGGCGCCCCTGCCCTCATATGAAGTTGCTATGAACTATTTGCCCGGTCAGAGATTGATGCCCGCGCAGTTCGAGGCGCTTGTTCCAACCACTGTCCCGGTTCCGATTCCGATGCCGGGGTCGGCAGCGACATTGGCTACGCAGCCGGCAGCACCGACACCGAGCGAAGCGGCGATGCCAGTCGCCACCGAAGCGGTCATGCCGGTCGCCATTCCGACGCCGAGGCCAGCCTATAACGATGCCGTGCTGCGCGGCAGCCTCGCACACGGCTAGCGTCGCGCGTTGCCTACATCGCTCTGTTTCCATCCGCGTCGAAGACGTGCAGGTATTGCGCGGGAAAGGATACGCTGACCTTCGGGCCGGCCGTCAGCGCTTCGCGATCAAGCGTGAAGATCTTGAACGGCAGGCCGTGCAGCGACAGGTGCAGAATGATGCCGAAGCCTGTGGGCTCGACCAACTCGACGTCCGCACCCATGCCGCTCTGGTCGGCAATGACGACGTGCTCGGGGCGGATCCCCAGCGTGACCTTGGTGCCGTTTGCGAGCGAAAGCGGCGCAGCCAGCGGCACGATCGTTCCATCCTTCAGACGGACGCTGCCATCGGCATAGGTGGCGTCGAGGAAGTTCATCCCCGGCGAGCCGATGAAGCCGGCGACGAAGAGGTTGGCTGGCCGGTCGTATAGTTCGAGGGGGCTGCCGACCTGCTGAACGACGCCGCCATGCATGGCAACGATCCTGTCGGCCAGCGTCATCGCCTCGATCTGGTCGTGAGTGACGTAGATTGACGTGGCCTTGAGGTCGCCGTGAAGCTTCTTGATTTCCGCGCGCATCTGCTCGCGCAGGCGCGCGTCAAGGTTCGACAACGGCTCGTCGAAGAGGAAGGCCTTCGGCTGGCGCACGATCGCGCGGCCCATGGCGACGCGTTGGCGTTGGCCTCCGGACAGCGCCTTCGGCCGGCGCTCGAGCAGCGGGTCGAGCCCGAGCTTGGAGGCAGCACCTGAAACGGCGCTGGCGATCTTTTCCTTGGCCGTCTTCCTGAGCTTCAGACTGTAGCTCATGTTGCCGGCGACATTCATGTGCGGATAGAGCGCGTAGGACTGGAAAACCATGGCGATGTCGCGGTCCTTCGGATGCAACTCGTTAACGCGTTTCCCGGCGATGCGGATCTCGCCCCCGGTCACGTCCTCCAGCCCTGCGATCATGCGCAGCAGGGTGGATTTGCCGCAGCCCGACGGGCCGACGAGCACGACAAACTCGCCGTCCCTGATCCTGAGGTCGACGTCGTGCAGCACCTGCACTGGGCCATAGGCCTTCTTGACGTTCTGGATATCGATCGATGCCATTTTGATTAACCCTTGACCGCGCCGGCCGTCAGGCCCTGGACGAGATAACGCTGGATGAGCAGGAAGAAGAGACCGGCCGGGATGAGCGCGAGCACGCCCGCTGCCATCATCTGCCCGAAGTCCACGGAGAATTTGGAGACGAAGGTGAGAAGCCCGACAGGGAAGGTCGCCGCATCGTTGCCGTTGATCAGCATGAGTGCAAAGAGAAGTTCGCTCCATGCCGCGGTGAACACGAAGCCGAGCGTTGCGGCAATGCCGGGCAGCGTCAGCGGCAGGATGATCTGCCGGAAGGCGGTAAACTGCGTTGCACCGTCGATCATCGCCGCCTCCTCGAGGTCTTTCGGGATACCGTCGAAGAAAGACTGCATCAGGAAGGTCGCGAAGGGCACGTTGAAGGCGGTGTAGACCACGATGAGGCCGGTGAGACTGTTCGTCAGGTGCAGCGGCGACAGGATCTTGAAGATCGGGGCGACAAGCATGACGAGAGGGAACATCTGCGTCAGAAGCATCAGAGCGACGATCCAGTATTTCGCCCGGAAATTGAACCGCGACAGCGCGTAGCCGGAGAGCGAAGCGCAGATGGTGACGACGACCGCGGTCGAGGCTGACACGATCAGGCTGTTCTTGAAGAAGGTCGGGAAGGCACTGTGCTGGATCACGAAGGCATAATGATCCCAGGTCGTGCGGGACGGCCACATCCGCACACCCTCGGAGTAGAGCAGATCGTTCGGCGTGACTGATACCTTGAGCAACCAGAAGAGCGGAAACAGCGCGAAGGCGATGTAACACAGGACGGCCACGCGATGCGCGATGGTTGGCAGGATGGATCTTTTCATGGTCTCAGTCCTTGGTCAGCAGGGTCTGCCTGAGCAGGATGATCAACATCGAATAGGCAAGCAGCAACACGAGCAGCACCAGCGCGATCGCCGAGGCATAGCCGAAGTCAAGCCGCCTGAAGGCCTGCGTGAAAATGTAGCTGGCGACGATCTGCGTGCGGTCGGCCGGACCGCCGCTCGTCATGACGACAATCAGGTCGGCAAAGTTGGAGACCCAGACGGTGCGCAGCAGCACGGTGATGGCAATCGTCGGCGCGAGGAAGGGCAAGGTGATCGAGCGGAAGCGCTGCAACCAGCCGGCGCCGTCGATGGAGGCTGCCTCATAGAGATCGCGCGGGATCGCCTGCAGGGCGGCCAGCAGCGTGATCGCAAAGAACGGAATGCCCCACCAGACGTTGGCGACGATCGGCCCCCACATCGCATATCGCGGGTCGGAGAGGATGTTGCCCGGCTCGCTCATCAGGCCGAGTGCGTAAAGCCAATGCGGGATCGGCCCGATCACCGGATTAAACAGCCATGCCCAGTTGAGACCGGCGAGGAATGAGGGAACGGCCCAGGGCAGGAAAACCAACGCCTGCACGACGCCCCTGCCCCAGAACGGCTTGTCGAGCAGCAGCGCGAGAATGAGGCCGAAGATGAACTGCAAAAGAACGGAGGCGCCCGTCCACCAGAGCGTGTTCTTCAGCGCGCCATAGAAAGCGGCATCCTTCGCGAGTGCACGGAAATGGTCGAGCCCGATGAAACCGCCGGAGAACGGGTTGAGCAGCTGGATGTCGCGGAACGCGTAGGAGACGCCGATCGCCAGAGGCACCAGCATCACGGCGATGATGAGGATCAGCGAGGGCGCGCTATAGAGATAGGGTTCCGAGGCATCGGCGACGCGCTTCAGCCACGGCCTGCGGTCGCGGCGACTGTCGAGCGTATCGGCGGTCATGGTCATCAGGCAAGCTTCCGTTGTGCGGCCTCAAGGGCGCGCCATCTATGTCGTTCAGGGAGTTGGCGGCAGCCCTCTTTGCCAGGGCTGCCGCTTGAATTGGTATCTACTTCTTGGCCAGGAACTTTTGCTGTGCCTTGGTGAGGTAGTCCGCCCATTGGTCCGCCAGGTCCTTGGCCGAAATATCCCCGAGGAGCGCCTGCTGCGAGGTCTTGATTGCCAGCGAGTCCTTGAAGAAGGCGAATTCTTCGAGGTAGGTCGGCATCACCGTCGGGACAGTGTTCGGATCGGCCAGTTCCTCGAACCAGCCCTTGAACTGGTCACCCGCATAGAAGGGATCCTTCTCGGCGGTCGTATAGGCAGGAAGCGCGCCGATGCGCTTGTTCCATTCGAGGTTGCCTTCCGGGCCTTCGAGCGTCGCGATCAGCTTCCAGGACAGGTCCTTGTTCTGGCTCGTGGTGAACATCGACCAGCCACCATAGCCAATCGTCGGGAAGGACTTGCCGTCCGGGCCCTTCGGTAGCGGCATCACACCGAAGTCGTCCTTTTTCATGCGCTCGGCGATCGCAATCAGGGCGTCCGGATCCTGATCGAGGAAGGCGCAGGTGCCGGAATAGAAGCCGGCGACGACTTCATTGAAGCCCCAGTTGACGCTGTCCTTCGGCGCATAGCCCTTCTTGTAGAGATCGACCATCCATTCGATGCCCTTCGCCCAGCCGGGGCTGTTCATCGTCGAGGTGCCGTCTTCGTTGAAGTACTTGTTCGAACCTGCCATCGAGGCTGCGAAGATCATCCAGCCGTTAAGGCCACCTGGGCCGCCGCGCATGCAGTAGCCGTATTTGCCGGGAAGCTTGGAGACTTTTTCCGAAGCCGCCGTGAACTCTTCCAGTGTCTTCGGTGGTTCGGAAACGCCGGCTTCCTTGAGCAGTTTCTTGTTGTAGAACATGGCGCGCAGATAGAAGCCGTAAGGCAGCATATAGGCCGTGTTCTTCACGTCGCGACCGAGTTCGAGGGCGCGCGGCGTCAGTTCCTTTGTGTGATCCCACTTTTCGAGATAGGGCTCGAGGCTTTCCAGCATGCCGTTATTGCCGTAGAGCGACAGCCAGGTATCTGGCATTTCCATGACGTCAGGCGTGTCGCCGGCAGAAACCATCGTGGCGAACTTCTGGAAGGCTTCGTTCCAGGGCAGCGAGATGATGTCAACCTTGGTGCCGGGGTTCGCAGCCTCGAATTTGCCGACGATCGACTTCAGCGTTTCGGTGCGTTCGGGGCTGGTGATGACCTCGACCAGTTTCAGAGTGGTATCGGCGAGTGCGGTGCCTGCCATCATCGTGGCGAGTAGAGTGGCGGTGATCAGTCTTTTCATGCTTGCTCCCCCTTTTCAGGTTTTTGAGGTTTTGAACGCTTGAGAGGCGACCGCCAGTGCCGCCTCAATGTCCCTCCACAAGGCCTCGGTTCCTTCGAGGCCGACGTGGAGGCGTACGGACCGCGCATGGATCCCGAAGGCATGCGCGGAATTCGGTTGCGCCTTCTGCTGAAGGACGACCTCGCCTGGTACGATCAGGCTTTCATGCCCACCCCAGCTCACTCCCAGTTTGAAGAGCTTGAGGTGATCGGCGAAGGCGCGGATATCGACGCCCTCACGGAATATGAAGGAAAACAGCCCCGACGTGCCGTTGAGGCCGGCAGGCAGGCGGTTGGCGAGACCTGGATGGCAGACCGCCTCCACCAGGTCGAGCTCCTGCAGGCGTCTTGCGATCGTCATCGCGGCGGCTTCGTGCGTCCGCATGCGGATCGGCAGCGTGCGCAGGCCGCGAATGAGAAGCCAGGCATCGAAGGGCGAGAGCTTGCCCCCGAGATAGGGATAGGCTTCCGCCTTGATGCGGGCGATCATCTCCTTCGAGCCGGCAACAACACCAGCGACGACATCGCTGTGGCCGCCGAGATATTTCGAGGCCGAATGGATGACGATATCGACGCCGAGCGAGATCGGCTGCTGGAAGTAGGGGCTTGCCCAGCTGTTGTCGATCATCGTGACGATACCGTGCTTCTTGGCGAGCGCGGCGAGCGCGCCGACGTCATGAGCGTCCATCACCCAGCTGGTCGGGCTTTCCATGTAGAAGAGTTTAGCGCCGGGCAGCGCCTTTGCCACCGCCTCCTCATCGCGGCCATCGACATAGGTGACCTCGACCTTCATGCGCTTCAGGACCGTGCCGAAAAGGCGGAAAGCGTCGGGATAGACGTGCTTGACCGCGACGATCCGGTCGCCCGGTTCGACGAAGGACAGCACCGCCGAAGAGATCGCCGCCATGCCGCTCGCAAAGCCGAGCGCATCTTCGGCTCCCTCGAGCTTCGCCAGCATCTCCTCAAACATGCGAACCGTTGGGTTGAGGCCGCGCGTATAGATCGGCCGCACCTTCTCGCCGCGATAGGAGGAGATCATGTCGTCATAATTGGAAAAGGTGAAAAGTGACGTCTGGAAAATCGGCGGCACGACGGCTTCGGCGAAGTTTCCTTCGTCGTGTGCGGTGATGAGCGAGGCAAGATCGAACGCGTCTGCGCCGTTATTCATTTCGACATTTCCTTGATATCTTCCTCGACAACCTCGAGGATTTTCAGTGTCTCTTCCCGCGCGGCCTCGGCGTCCCGGGCAGCGATCGCGTCGTAGAGCGTGCGGTGAAAGGGGAAGGAGCGGCGTGCGAAATCCTCGCGCTCGAAAGGGTGCTCCCAGAACTGCCAGAATGTCTCGCGCATCTGCTCGAGAAGCTGGCGAAAAAGCGGATTGTGGGTGGCATCGTAGATGGCAAGGTGGAAGGCCAGATCCTCCGGACCTGACGTGCCCTTCGATATGTGGACGCGTTCCATCGCGTCGAGGTTCTGCTCGATCAGGATGAGATCCTTGTCGGTGCGCTTTCTCGCTGCCACCATGCAGGCCTCGCATTCGATCCCGCGGCGCACCTCAAGCGTCTGCAGCAGCACGTCGCGCAGATGGCCAGTGTCCAGCGATAGCGGCATATGGATCGTCGCCTTCGAAACCGGTTTCAGCAGGTAGGTGCCGCTGCCTTTACGGGTTTCGATGACGCCGAGTGCCTGGAAGTGACGGATCGCCTCGCGGATCGTCGAGCGGCCGACCATCAGCGCTGACATCAGCTCGCGCTCTGCCGGCAGCCGATCGCCCGCCTTCAGCCGCGCGCTCTGAACATAATCGGCTAGCGCGTCGGTCACCTGACGCGCTCGGTCGATCGCCGGAAGCGGCCGGATAATCGGCCTGTCGCTGTTTGGTGCCTTCATGGTTCCCCAAATTCTTGTAGGCAGCCGACCCTTGAATTGGTCTGACATCTTAGCATTTCGCAAAGTTTAGGAGGCGTCAAGGTAGGTCTCCTGTTGAAGAGCAGATTCCAATTTTACGAAAAACCCTGCCTAAAATCAGAAAACTGCCAATAAGATCCTCCCAAAAAGCCGATCTCGGACAAAGGTAGGAATTTATTTCTAGTTCCAATGTTTTCGTGAGCTTGCGGAGCTGGAATGTTGAATGAGCCCAGCACCTCACTACGGGACGCGCTCCTACTGGCCCATACAGAACGGTCGGCTTCGGGGACAACGGAACGAGAGGGATGTCATTTTTCAATGTTCAGGTATCGTCTGCCCTCCGTGTGGGGAGTTGGCGTTATGACGAGTTTGGTTCCGGACGCCTTTTGCTGGGCGATATCCGACAAGCACACTAACGGGCAGACCACCATCGTGCAGGTTTCTACGGTCTTCGGCGAAGACCCCGACTATCGGACGCTCGCTGTCGTCGGCTCTGATCAGCATCATATGATCCACGACTTCGAACTCATAGCGCTCGTGGAACCGCCGGAACCATATTCGCTTCGGCACGCGGCCGCGTAAGAATATCGCCAAGAACGATTGGCTGGATTGGACGCCTCGCGCAGGGGGCCGGAAAGGTTCTCGAGTGAGAAAGGCATCGCTTTGAGACAATCGATGCTTTCGACCCGAAGTTCGCGGCGGCCGCGCTTGGCCATCTCAGTTCAGGCGGGTCCAAGTCTGTGTCTTGCACAATACTCTCGTTGCGCAGCCCCGAAGTTTGAGGCTGTTTCCGGACACGATGAGCCTGCCGCTATAGGTTGTTTTTGTCCTCGGATCTGTGAGCCGGCGGGTATATGTATCGCCCGTACCTGAGAAAAAACCGATCTGCTGTCCCGCATATCGCGCGCTCTTCGCCACAATGCAATAATTCGATCCGCAGTGGTGGATCGCCGACGTCTCGCAGTTTTCCGTTTTCCAGGTTCCCACCACTGTATCGGCACCACTCGCGGCGCTGGCTATGATATGAAGACTGTTGCAAAAAGCGAGCAGAGTTTTCCTCTCTTCGTCTTCGAGAGCAGCGTCTTCTGTCATTCGATGACCGTCACACCCGTATCCCCACGCACCGCGTAGACCATGGCCTCGGCGAGACCTGTCCTGCCGATCAGGTCGGCGACCATATCGCCAAAAGCCCGCGGCGTCATGTCCGGCCAGGTGGCGGCCTGTTCGGCAAATGTCCCGGCGATCGCGTCGCCAATTGCGAATTCTCTGCCGCTCTCTGCCGGTAAACGATTGATTTCGTCATCTGACGATCTACTTTCGCGGCAGTGTCGAGGCTTCGGCGCCGGCCGAGGGCTGGACGCAAAGGCGGTGTGACCGGGGGAAGACTTTGAAACATCTGCGCACGACGCTCGGGCCCAAGCGCAAATCCGAACTTGGGATGATCCTCCCGCACGAGCACGTCTTCGTCGACCTCAGGACACCCGACCAGGCCGGTTATGCCGAAGCAAACACCGAAGATGTCGTTCGGCTGATGGCCCCCGAAATCGAGCGGATCAAGAAGCTCGGGGTGACGGCGCTCGTGGAATGCTCGACGGGCGGCGTCGGACGCCGTGCGGATATCGATCTTGCCGTGTCGCTCGCGACGGATTTTCCGATCGTCGTTCCCACCGGCAATTACCGTGAACCCTGGATTCCCGAATGGGTCCGCCATGCTTCCGAGCAGGAGCTGGAGGCGTGGATGCTGCGCGAGCTGACGGAGCAGATCGACGAGACCGGATTCCAGGCAGGCTGGATCAAGCTCAGCGCCGGTGATGACGGCATGACGGTGCTCGAGACGAAAATCCTGCGGGCAGCCGCGCGCGCCGCGGCGCAGACAGACGCCGTCATCGGCAGTCATACGATCAGGGGGCGCGTTGTCATGGATCAGCTCGATGTCATCGAGGCGGAAGGCTATCGGGCCGACAGGTTCATTTCGATCCACACGCAGGAAGAAAAGGACTTCGCCTACAATGTCGCCGTTGCCGAGCGAGGCGCCTGGATCGAGTATGACCATGTCGGCCGCGGCGAGGACAACGAGGTGGCGGAGCTGGTGATCAAGGCGCTAGAGGCGGGCTGCGGCGACCGCCTGTTGCTGAGCCATGACCGGGGCTGGTTCGATCCGGCGCTGCCGATGGGCGGGACACCCAAGCCGTACACCCATCTCTCCACGGTCCTGCTGCCCGAGCTGAAACGGCGGGGCATAGACGACGGAACCCTGATGCGCCTGACCCACGACAATCCGTTCGAGGCTTTCGCCCGATAAGTGGAGTGGCCGCAAGGCACCTTCAACATCCGAAGGCAACCCTGACGATGCCTCCCGTCCGAAGCTGCTCGGCTCGGTGTCGTTGCCGCTTACGGGCATGGGCGACCAGCCCGTGCCGGTCGAGAACGACATGCACCGTGCTCTTCGACGGCACGCGCACATCGCCGGCCAGACGCTTCACCAGCAGTTCTCTGATCTTCCTGGCCCCCCAATGCGGCTTCTCCTTCTTGAGCCGCACAATCATTGCCTCCACCGGCGCGGGCAACTGGTTGGCGTAACGCACCGGCCGTCGAGACCGATCCGTCAGCGCCTCCAGGCCGTCGTCCTTGTAGCGATTGAAGATTTTGTAGCCGGTCTTGCGCGAGATGCCGAACTCCCGGCACATCGCTCATGCCTTCGCCCTCAAGCAGCCGGGCGACAAAACGTAGACGTTCCTCCATCACCGAAGTCTCTCTCCACGGCATCAACACCTCCCGCAAAAAGGCGAAAAGTGTTACCCCTGTCTCCGGTACAAAACGTCACCTATCTCTCAGGTCGGACATAGCCAGTTTGCGCGAGCTCCGGAAGAACTTCGAGGTTCCCGCTCGTCGTCTGGCGCCGGGTGAGAGGGTTTGCCCTCGCTGCCAGCGCAAATAAGGCATATGATTGCTTATCGCTGGCCAGCAGGATCACTGGCAAGCGACTGAGAGCGCAAGACTCTCGCCTCAACACGGCGGCGCTCCTAACTCGCATTGTTCGGCGCGCTCACCAGATTGTCCGCTTCTGCCGGAATCTCCTTTGCTCGATTCCAGCCGCAATAGCATTTGCGATTCGGAAAGGAGCGTTCCGATGCAGATCATTCAAAATCATCGTCCGCTCTGAGCCGCTTCCCCAGGTGCCGGGACCGAAGGAGATCCGCATGAAAACCGTTGTCGCATCTCTGGCGCTCATCGGCGCCGCGATAATCCAACCTGCCGGAGCCGAGGATCGCCTGATCGCAGGCTTTGACGTCGCCAAGGCTTGCTCGGGTGACATCAGTAAGCTTTGCTCGGGCATCGAACCAGGCAGTGGCCGGATCAAGGAATGCATCAAGGCCAACGCCCAGCAACTGTCGACGGCCTGCAAGGAGGCACTCGCCGTCATGATCGCGAGTGGGAAACCCGTTGACGTGACGTTGGGGGCAGTGGAAGGCAAGATCATCCACGTCGAGAACGCCCACAACTACCCCTTCTGCGAGTTCGGCCTCATCATCGGTGATTCCTTTGACACCGCCGAGGCGCATATCTTCAACACCACCGGTACCAGCGATTGTCCTTCACGCTTGGATGACAAGATCGTCGCGGCAGGACCGGAGGCATTTGCCAGGGAACACGGCGCGATCGCTGGCTGGTTGAATCCCCGGCGCTACTGGATGTTCGATGAGTTCTGGGTCTACGAGGTCGGAAACCCGCATGACTTCGCAGGCGTCATGGCCTCGTGGATGGGGAAGCTACCGTTCACCGCTCTGAAAGCGGGCGCCAGCGGTACTCCGTACAACCCTGGTAAGATCTATCGGAACGATACATTCAAGTTCAAGGCGGGCACCACCGTGTACCTGCTCGACGCCGCCGACGGCGGCACGTTCGTCATGCAATCCTGGACCGATCATTACGAGCCGTCCCTCACTTACGACAAGCTGAAGGACCTCGGCCCCATGTACAAGAAACTGCCGGAAGGCTGGAAATTCCGTATCAAGGTTCTCGACTCGGATTTGGAGGTCACGCCTCCCGCCCCCGACCACCTGGCGATCGTCATGCAAGATGAGTTCCGAAACACCTTCCAAGGCTGTGGCTACGATGCCGCGTGCACTTACAAGCCTTGAGCGCGCCCGCTATCCGGCACCAAGTTGACGCTACTAACCTTTGCTGATCCTCGGATGTCTTCATCGCTGGGCCCACACGCGATGCACTATTGCACCGTCAGCCAGCTGTGGACCGGACCGGAGTGTCGACGGTCGGAAACGCTGGTTTGGGGGTCGAGACGCGACGTTTACTTCGCCTCCGCGAAGGTCCCGAAATGGCGCAACCGCGACCTACAGCTTGTTCGTCGACGATGTCTGCTTTCGGGCAACGGCAAGGCTTACCCCTACGGCTGAGATGGAGGCGCGTAGCTGCCAGGTCGATATGTAGACGGGGAAACATTGTTCTGTGAGGTCCGGCCCCGTTGGGTGCAGGGCCGCACTCTGTCAAATTTCTACATGCTCCGCCAGTTCCAGCGCATCCTCGATGTCAACGCCCAGGTACCTGACCGTGTTCTCAATCTTGGTATGTCCGAGCAATATCTGGATTGCACGAAGATTGCCGGTCGCTTTGTAGATCATCGCGGCCTTCGTGCGTCGAAGCGAGTGAGTGCCGTAGTCTTCGCGTCTTAGCCCAATGGCAGTCACCCACTCATCAACCAGCCGGGCATACTGACGAGTGCTAAGATGATCGGCATGATCGACACGACTAGGAAAGGCGTAGTCGTCAATTGTCCCGCCTCTGCGTTCAAGCCAAGCAAGCAGGCTTGCCCTCACTTCGGTCGTGATCTCGAACTGCACGGGACGACCGGTCTTTTGCTGGACGACCATGGCGCGAGTTCGAATTTCTTGACCTGTGACGAGAGTCCCGATTTTGAGCTTAACTAGATCGCAGCCCCGGAGTTTACTGTCTATTGCGAGATCAAACAGCGCGCGATCTCTCATGCGCCCCTCCCGGTCTAGCAAGAAACGGATCGCCCAAATCTGGCGCTGTTTCAAGGGCTTCTTGACGCCGACCTCTCGGCCGGCGTTCCATGCCGGTCGACCCACTGCAGCAGGATCATATTGTGCGATACCCATCTGAGTTCTCCTTCGGCCTCCATGGCCTATAGGAAAACGTGCGGGCCGAAGGATTCACGGGGCCGATGGCCGACCGTCCGCTCCTTGGACACTCAACACGTAAAGCGGACATCAAAGTACTTGCCGCCAAAGTCTGGGATTGACCCGAAGCTGCCGTTTGGATTGCAATACCGGAACGGCACAAAGGAGGGATTCATGACCTTCGATGAAGTTTGTGGATCTCGGTGAAGACCTCGGTTGAGGCGATCCAGTCAGCCTTCGGGCAAGCCAGCGTCACGCAGACCCGATAAGATGCGCGCCATAATAGCAGAGGGCCACCATGTATCCCTGACTTTGGCAAGCGTAAGGTCGGGATGGCTCTCTCGCAGTCGAAGGCAGGCACGTCGTGCCTCATCCAATCTGCCGGCGTGCACATAGGCGCTGACGAGCCACCGCAGAGCCCAACTCGCGTCAGGCTGCTGGCTAAGGCCTCTTTGGATCCAGGTAATCGCATCGTCGTATCGCCCGTCGACGAAATGGGCGGCGCCGACCCCGACGTCCGCCATATAGGCGATCGGATCGAGCGGGCTCAGCCGACGGAACCGCGCGAAATGTCCGAGCGCGGACGCGGAGCGTTCGCGATACACATCAAGCCAACCGCTACGCAGCCAGGCCCAGGCTGAATTCGGATCGAGCGATCGCGCTCGCTCAAGGTGTGTCTCTGCCACGTCGAAGTCCCGTGCGAACGAATGCGCCGCTCCAAGGATCGCGAGGACCATCGGGTCATCGTGGCTGAGCGAGGCAGCGCGCTGTGCAAGGCGCAAGGCCTCATCGCGGTCACGGCCTGGAGCGTCGGTCCAACCATACACGGCGCGTTGCGCGTGGCACCATGCGAGCAGCGACAGAGCGAAGGGATAGTCAACGTCATGGGCAAGCGCTTGAGCGAGAAGCGAGCGGGCCGTTTCGTTCTGGTCCTTGTCAAGCGACCAGACCAGCGGGAACGCTCTCAGCACGAGGTCGTATGCGTCAAGACTTTCGGGCCGTTTGCGCCGGGAACGCTCCACTTCGGCAGATAGGATCGACGGCTGGATTGCTCCGACGACGTGTTCGGTAATGCGGTCCTGAAGGTCGAAGATGTCGGCAAGATCGCCATCGTACCGGTCCGCCCAGAGCTGACTGCCTGACTCTGCGTCGATCAATTGGCCAGCGAGGCGGATGCGGCCACCGGCCCTTCGGACGCTCCCCTCGAGCAGGTAACGCACCCCGAGCGCCCGGCCTATTTCTCTCGCGTCGACAATCCGGCCCTTGAAGGCATAGCTGGAGTTGCGTGCAATGACGAATAGCCAGCGCATTCGGGATAGCGCAGTGGTGATTTCTTCCACCGTGCCATCAACAAAATACTCCTGTTCGGGGTCGCCGCTTATGTTCTGGAACGCCAACACGGCAATCGACGGCTTGTCGGGCAGCGCTAGTTTTCCATCTGCCAGCGCGGGAACAATCGGTCCTCTGGCAGTGTCCGGGTTTGGGACCACACGAAAGGCTCGCACTGGCCGCGCAATGTTTTTGAGTTCCTTATCACCGAGATCCTCGAATTCATGCTTCAGCTTGTCGCGCACCTGTTCATAAGCCGCACCCGACAGGCAAATCCCATTAGGTTCGGCGATGCCTTCCAAGCGGGCAGCAATGTTGACACCGTCGCCCATCAGGTCGCCGTCGCTCTCCTCGACTATGTCGCCGATATGGATGCCGATGCGGAATTCGATACGTCGATCAGGCGGCACGCCGGCATTGCGTTCGAGCATCGCATTCTGCACCTCGACGGCGCACCGCACCGCGTCGACCACGCTTCGGAACTCGACGAGGGCGCCGTCGCCAGTGCGCTTGACCACTCGACCGTGATGCACGGCGATCGTGGGATCGATAAGATCGCTGCGCAACGCCCGGAGCCGCGCCAGGGTGCGATCCTCGTCCGCGCCGGCAAGCCGGCTGTAGCCGACGACGTCCGCCGCCAGGATTGCAGTAAGCTTTCGGGATTCGCTCAAGCCATCCTCCATATCGAGCTTGGCACTATAAACCAATCACAGCAGCCCCGTCTCAGAGGGAGATCGCCCGAGCCGTGGTCGAACGTCCGGCATGAGATCGAAGTGATGTCTGCGGCACGAAAGGCAAGAGTTCGGAAGTGGCGCAACTGCGACCCGTGTTGTCACTGCGCCACGTCCGCTTTGCAGCAATAGCGACCGGTGGCTATATGTCCACTATGAGGGCGCGAAGCAGCCGACAAGCCCTATTATCTGACACCCGACAAGATGGGCGGCGATGCTTTCGCAGCACTTCGCGACGCCATGAAAAAATCGAACGTTGCCGCCATCGCGCGGACCGTGCTCTTCCGTCGTGTCCGCAGCGTCCTTACGCCCGCAGTGAGAACGACTACGGCATCCTGACGGAGGAAGATCTCGACGCCGTACCGACCAGCACGCTGGCCTTTCATTTGACGGACGAGACGCTGCTCAATCGGCGTCTCCGCCGGTTTTGGGGAAAAGCTGAGTGATATTCGATCCACCGGGCTCGGGCTCGACCTTGGGCGTCAGCTTTATTCTCCGCAACTGGCGCTCGCCGGCATTTTGCAAAATCGCAGCGAATCCTTCGCGCTGCCGGTAGTAGTCAGGCTTGTCAGGCAGTCGAACGTCGAACTCCGCAAGCAACCGCTCGATGAGATCCATCGCCTTCGCCCCCAGGACCGCATAGCCCTCTTCCCGTCGTTCGAAGAAGCTGTCGAAGCCAGGCCTCGAGAGGTCGAGAACGTCCAACGCGTTCGACAGGTTCGTCACGCGGTTAGATAACCACAAGATTTCTTCGAGGAGTTCTTCCCCAAGCACGCTCAGATCCTGGCCAGAAGGAAGGACC
This sequence comes from Rhizobium sp. LjRoot258, assembly GCF_964254185.1. NCBI lineage: Bacteria > Pseudomonadati > Pseudomonadota > Alphaproteobacteria > Hyphomicrobiales > Rhizobiaceae > Rhizobium > Rhizobium sp. LjRoot258. Next base: position 83,840 of record NZ_CAXUST020000002.1, read on the forward strand.
AAGGTTGGATCCGGAACGTGAAAGGCGAACTCGCCATCATTTATCGGATTAAACTCGGGGGTATCGTGAACTGCAGCATAGGAAGCGCCGACAAAATCGTCCAAAGCCAAAACCGTCAGCATTGCCGCACCCCGCGCGTCGCCTTTCGACTTGCGGAAACGCTCAGCACTCGCCCACCGGAATGCGTTCGGTATGATCGTGCCGGCAGCAAAACAACCAGCGCCGATCATTGCTCCCAACACCAAAATGCCTTGAGTTGTTTCGAAAAACTGCGTCAACACTCACCTCGTAGGGTTCGAAAAGCGGCTTTCATTGGGCAAGAGGGAATCACTACCGACCTGTGCAGTGTGGCGCGCTTGAGCGAGATTAGGAATTGCTTTCCGGAAGATGGATTGCGCCGGATGGGATTCAAGGGCGTGGAAATGGCTTGGGATCTAGCCCTCATCTCCACTGGTCGTGGACGCGCCTTCGTCGAGCAGCTTGCAGGTGGCCGTAGCGAGTACTTCGAAGGCCCGAGGGTGACGTCGCGCCAAGAATTGGGCCGAGCAATCCTGAACTGGGTATTCAGCATCGACCGAAAAGCAAAGCGTTTCAGATACTACTGCGATCATTGCGCGGGATTGGACTCGCGGTCGGAGTCCTTGTCGGATCATGTGAGGTCGGTGTTCACGAGAGCGGCCTAGCAGCCGGCACCAGCGCGGCAGAGAACTGATTCGCCAAAACGACACCAACTGTTCAAGGCGGACGAGTTGCGGAGGAATAGCGGGGATCTGCCTCTCCATGCAGGATTCACTTCACTCCGAGTTCGACCCCCTTCGTCGCCTTTGGTCGACCCAGCATGTCCTTGATCCAGCACTCCTTCTTCTTTGCCACGAAGGCGAACGCTTTGCAGGAGTTGTCGCCAATGCAGGCGGTAAAGCAGCTCAGATAACTGCTGTTGCGGATTTGCTTGTAGTCGCCGCCGGGAAGGTCCATCCCCGAAAACGACGTGAAATCGGATCTGATGACGTCGGCGGCTTTTGAGGACGAATATGCGGCGAGAGCGTCTGCGTTCTTGATCAGCGCGACCACATTGTCCTTCAAGAAACAGACGCGATACTTGAGATTATAGGTGACTGCCTTGCACTGTCCGTCGGCTGCGCAGGCCTGCCGGCATTCCGCGTAGGAAACGTTCTTGAAGCTCGTGTAATCGAAGCCGATGGCATCATAGCCCGCCGCGTCTAGTAAGGTCGGGGGAATGACTGGTCGCGGCATGTTCGTCGCGGAATCCTGGGACTGGACGGCTACCTGAACCTCGGGTTTGCCATAGCACAGGACTTGCATGACCGACGGCGTCACCTTGTCGGCAAGATCTGCGGTAGACAGCACCGGTTGATCGCCAGCCTTGTCGCCGCTTTGGCTTGCCATGCTCTGCGTCTGCATGAACAGATCGGCGACCGACCCTGCCAATGCATGGAACTTGGCAAAGATCCGTTGCTCTAATCAGCGTCTTCGGACGCCCGGCGCGAGCCGGGGACTTCAGGCAGTCGTCATCGCCTTCAGCCCGAGTTGCTCTTCCGTCCGCTGCCTCATTATGACCTTCTGCATTTTTCCCGTGACCGTCATTGGAAACTCATCGACGAACATGATGTACCTGGGGGGCCTTCTGATGAGCGATCTGGCCTGTGCAAAAGGCTCGAACGTCGTCTTCCGACTCCCCTCCTCTACCTTGATCCACACGCAGAGCTCCTCCCCGTACTTGAGGTCCGCCACACCGAACACCTGCGCCTCTTCGATCTTCGGGTGTCGATAGAGGAATTCTTCGATCTCTCGGGGATACGGGTTCTCCCCGCCACGGATCACCATGTCCTTAATGCGGCCTACGCAATAGGCTTCACTGTCGATCGTCGCCAGATCTCCGGTGTGCATCCATCCCGCATCATCGATTACGCCTTCGGTCTTTCCTTTCTCTCCCTTGGTGCCGAATGCTGCCCTCTGCGCTGGTGGCGTTTGCGACCTAAATCCGAAAACATATGGATCAGTCGGCCAGCGCTTAAGTCCTGACGCGATGTAGCTGGGCGATCTGCCCTGATCTAACCTCGTTGACTCTGCACCCTCCACGGCCTGAGGACCGCGCCGCCTTCGTTGTGGGAGTGGAATTCCGCTCCCCTCTATAACTATTAGAAGTGTCTACCTGTGCGAACGGGATAGGCCATCTTATTTCTCACACAGCCTACGCGGCCCGCGGTAGGGTTGAAACGTACAGTCGGCGGGGCGGAACGAACGATAAGCACCCGCGCAGTCTCGAAAATTGCAGGTGACCGATGCTTCCCCGCTATCGACGGAGGGACTATCCGCAGTGACGTCGGGCTCGCTGAAGCGCGCACTGCCGTCATGCACGGCAGCGGCGGCACGCATAAAGTTCCGCCAGATCCTGGCCGGCAGCTTGCCACCCGTCACCTCGTTCATCGGCGTCTCGTCGTCATTTCCGACCCACACTCCCACCACCAGTGACTCCGTGAAGCCGACAAACCAGGCGTCGCGATGGTTCTGGCTAGTGCCGGTCTTGCCCGCCGCAAAGGCTCCGAAATCAGCTTCGCGACCCGTCCCTCGTTCAACAACCAGCCTCAGCAGGCCAATCATGTCCGGCTGAAACTGGCGAAGATCCGTCGAGGGCCGCTTGGGCGGCCCGACGCGGAAGGCGTGCGGCTGGCCGTCGGCATGAAAGGAGACGACCCCCCACGGCTCCACCGGGGCAATGCCTTCCCTAATGGATGCATAGGCGCCGGTAAGGTCGAGCAGGTTTACTTCCGAGGAGCCGAGCGCCAGGCTTGGTGTCTCCGCCAGCTTTGCGTCGATTCCTAATTCCCGCGCCGCAGCAATAACCTTGTCGATCCCGATCTCCATTGCAAGCGCCACCGTCGCCGCGTTCAACGACCGTGCGAATGCCTCCGCAATGGTAACGCGTCCGCGATAGCCTCCACCGTAGTTTTCGGGAGACCATCCGTTAAGCTCAATCGGAGCATCCTCGACCCAGTCTCCAGGCGTGAGGCCTGCCTTCAGCGCGGCATAGTAGACGAACAGCTTGAAGGCCGAGCCGGGTTGCCGCATGGCTGTCGTCGCGCGATTGAACGGACTCTTGGCGTAGTCGCGCCCGCCAACCATGGCTACCACGCCGCCTTCAGGCGTCATTGCAACCAAGGCAGCCTGTGATGCGCCCGTTGCCGCACCTTCCTGTTTGAGCGCTTCTGCCACTACCTTTTCGGCAATTGCCTGCAGCCGCGGCACCATCGTGGTTTTGATTTTTATCGTGCCTCGATAAGGGCCGGCAAGCTCGCGCGCCTCCTGCATCACCCAGTCCGAAAACCAACCTCCCGACCTTGCCGCGGGCTTGATCGGATGAAGTTTCGCAAATTCTGCAGCCGCGACCTTTGCCTGCTCGGTGGTGGTCTCGCCGCGCTTCACCATCGCGTCGAGCACGAGGCCTGCCTGTCGACGAGCGCCCTCTGGATTGCTGATTGGATTGAGCTGTGATGGCGCTCGGATGATGCCTACAAGCATCGCGGATTCACCGAGATTTAGGTCGCGCACCTCCTTGTCGAAATAGATGCGGGCCGCCGCCGGAACGCCGGTTGCACCTGCGCCGAGATAGATATTGTTGAGATACCGCGTAAGAATTTCGTCCTTGCCTAGCTTCCTTTCTAGCCAGAATGCGATCACAGCCTCCTGGATTTTCCGCTTCCAGGTACGGTCCTGCTCGAGATAGAGAATTTTTATAAGTTGCTGCGTGATTGTGCTGCCGCCCTGGACGACCTCGCCGGCGCGGATGTTCCTAAACAGCGCGCGAAGAATGCCTTTCAGATCGATGCCTGAATGCTCGTAAAATCGCCGATCCTCACTGGTGAGCACCGCATCGATTAGATAGCGGGGAAATTCTTCTCTCGCCGCAAAGGGTCCCTGGATCGGCCCCTGTCTTACCAGCGGTTTGCCATCCGCCGTTTCGAGCAACACCACCGGCTTGAGCGAGCCGTCCGCGATTTCTTCCCACGGCACGTCGCTTAGTGCCCAAGAAAAGAGGACAGCGACAAGCACAAGATATGCGACACCTGCTGTCGCGACCGTCCGCAACACAAACTTCCGCCAGCGGGACCCCTTCTCTACGACAGCTCGCTGATCAGTCGAGCGCAAACGCCAAAGCCACACCCGCGACCAAACTGCCGCAGAGCGGGCCGCCGTCTCGGCGGCTCTAATCTTCGCGGCTTGAAAATCAATGTCCCGTAGCCGCGAAGAGGCCTCGCTGCCGAGTGCTCGGAGCTTTTTGGCCGCCAGACGCGACGCGGCAGCCAAGTCGTCCCGCAGTGCCCGGCCGAGTTCGGCAAGCGCTGTTCCCGTCCGCGCGAACGCCGCACGATCGGACCCGGCATGTGCCTTCCCGTTGGACAGGGGGTCGTCGGACCCTTCGCTCTCGGGACTGCTGCCCGATGCGGTTGTGGTTTCCTCCATGCGCGCTTCCTTTGATTACCCTCACCAAGTTCGTGAAGCAGAGAAAAGGTAGCCTCGGTGGTTTCCCTGACGTCAACAATTGTCGCTGACACTTTGTCAACGACGCGGGTGGGTGTGGCAATTTTCTTCCAAGTCACGCGCTACACTCGCGGGAACCGCGCCACGGTCACGAATGTTCGATACTGTGGGAAGGAGAATATCATGGCCGGTGACAACAGCAAAAAGGATAGCCGCGTTCGGTCGGGCGTATAGTTTGCCTCTCGCCTGAGGTATCTGCTACCGAATTCCGCGAAAGACATCTGTGGATCAGACGGTAACGGCTGCCGCTGAAACAGACTTCGTCCTGCGAATCTGCGTTGATCAGAAGCTCTTCGGTCCTCTCCCTCTTGGCCATTGTGGGCCGCGATTTCATCGATTTCGTAGACCAACCCCCCGCCGGGTGGCAAGGATTCCCGCCGACGTGCTGCCCGCAACACATTCATCTGTGCCGACTTCGAAATCGGACATGCCAACATGGCAATCCAAAATTCCGCGGAAGTCAGGCGCTCCGGCTCTTCGCCTCCATTGTTGATGATCCGCTTCTGGCAAGTCGCATGTTCGTACAAGTCCGGATAAAAATTAGAGGTTGTTGCGAATGTATTCACACTCCACGGGCCCGAGTGAGTGACGGCGCTCCTCGAGCGTGGTGATGGCAGAGACGTTCTCAAGGGCCCGCCGCTCGAAACCACGCCGATACGCGTTCCCCTCATCGCGCCCGACATCTGTACATCAGAGGCCATCCGGACCCATTCTTGAAAACTCCAGGCTGAGCCTGGATTTGTAACTCCGAACGGTCCTGGTAGCACTTCCTCGACGATGCCGGAAGATTCTCGACGAAATCCTGCTGCTCTTCATGTTCCGGCAGCATCGTCCGCCGAAGAACGCTCAAGGACGCCTGCCCTGGACCCTTGTACCTCCATCAAGGTTGGAATGTGTGGGATGCCGGGGAGCGGGACGCACCTCGCTTGCCGCGCGCCGCATTCCATCCGTGCCTCAGTTCAAAGCCCATAGATAGGCAAGCGTCGCAACAATACCGAGAGTTGTCCGGACGGCGTGGAGCCGTCCCCAAGTCACGATCATGCTACGTGATGCCGTCCCCGCATCGTCTTCTGCTATCGCTTTCAGCTTGTTGTTCGTGGGCATCATGCAAAACAGCGTATAGGGCCAATTGGCAAGTATAAGAGCCGCACCAACCAGCCAACGTACATGCGACGTCGACGCTTCATGTCCACACTCCTCTTTGACAAAAGAATAGTGTGTTGCATTCATCCCGTGAGCCCACCGCCATTAGCGGTCATAGGTTGCGTAGCGCGAGGCTCGGTATCTCGCGCTAGTATTGCGTCGAACTTCCGAAATTAGGGAACGAGTTCGACCTCGCTTGGACGCCATTCCTTCGTGAAGAACGGTTCGAGAGGACTGTAAAGGCGAAGGAGCATGAACCACCCCTTGTCGGGCACAGTCTGAATCCAGTTGCCGCGCTTCACGTCCTTCGGCTGGGTCGGACCGAAATAGATCGTCGTGGAGCCATCTGCGGCCGCTTCCGCGGCGGGTGACGGATAGGACTGGCTACCTGCACGCGGATACCGCTGCGGCGTGTCGAGCATCGACCGCGATTGATTGTCGTAAAGTGTGAACGACCAGAATGCCTCGGCTGGAATATTCGGAGGCAGCGTCACCTTGTAAGTCTTGCCGCCATCGTATGGCTTCTTGTCCGCATCCACAAATCCCATGAGATACTGCGAGCCGACCTTGGGTAGCCGCATGATCATACCGGGGGAGTCGAGTGTGTAGCCGTAGTAAAACGCCGTTTTTGAATCGAGAGTCCGAGCGCCAGTGGGCGGCAAGGGGGCGAACAGTCCTTCCTTGGTGACCATCGGCGGCGGCGTCTCGAAATTGGCACCTCCTTCCCAAAGCATGTTGGCCCAGCCTGAACCGGGATAGTAGGCCCAACCCGGAATGTTATAGGCATCCCAATTGAGCACGCGTCCCGACGCGTTTCCGACTGCTGCTGCATCGGTGAGGATTTTCTTCATCCGTTCGTCTGGCTTGAATTCCTTGCCCTTCACGATGCCGATTGCCGCCAATTGCCCCGCGAGTTCCGGGTTGTAGGAATCTGCTGGCTCGGCCTGAATGTTGGCGTTGATCATCTCGAAGAACGAGTAGTCGCTTGGAGGAATCGTATTGAAAGCCTTCCCGCTCGCCTCATTGAACTTCGTTTCAGACACCTTCGGATTGCCTTCAAGCTTGACCTTGCCTTCAAGCGCCGTAGCGATGCTCGTACCCACACCTCCTGGTGTGTAGGGATATATCTTCATATGCTCCTTGATGTTCGCGACCGTCGCCTTGGGGTCGTTGTCCACGAGGTAGCCACGGGAGGCATAAAGGACCCGGTTGGTCTTCGACCGGGCGACGTAAAAGCCACCTTCCGGGACAGGCCCGTCGTAGCCGGGTGGAAGAATCAGATATCTCCCGCCTTCGCCACGGTCGGGACCGGGGAAGCCGATGTCGATGATCCACTGGAACCACATGTCATTGACTGTTCCGACACCCTTCGGAGGCTGCTCGATTACCATCGGCCCTTTCGTCAGGTCGACGACGCTGAAGTAATAGACGGTGTCCGCGTTTGCGGTGAGGAACAGCGACTTCGAATCCATCAGTTCGGGAAAGATGGTCACGGTGTTGTCCTCAGCACCAATGCCGAGAAGGCCTTTATGGATCGCATAGGCGGACGCGCCGCCGTAGCTATTGAGGAAGGCGTCAAGGCCTCGGGTGAAGGCCAGTGTGTCATAAACCTTTTTAGTCGTTTCAGGGCTCGGAGCGCCGTCCTTAAAGTCCAGCGTGCCGATGCTGGACTCCACCTTGTCGGGAGTAACCAGAATTGGTGGGATTTGGGCCGCTTGGCCGAAAGCCATGCCGCTGCCGAGGCTGGTCCCGGCAATAAGAACTGCAACGAATGAACGCTTGCTTCTGATCGATGCCATGCTGTCCTCCACGATTGAATTGGGATCAGCTCAGACGACACCCTATGAGGTGCACGAGTGCGCTATGCACGTCGGTTTGACTTTGGCCAAACTGCCTACCCGCCGCATCGTCAGCCCGGTGGGCAAGTTGAACAGCCGAAACGTTTCGCGGTCGTTTGTAATTATCAAGTACGCAACGGTAAAAATCGGCGTATATGGCCGAAGTAAGTAGGGTACGGTTTGGGCGGAAAGCGGACCATTCATGGGATGGGTGAAAACGGTCCTGCGTTTCAAACCCCCGCCGATTGTTACTCGGCGGGTTGCTCCTTTAGTGAAACAGCCCGTTGATTTATCTCAAGGTTCTCGAAGCTTCCCAAGCTGAATATCGGGCCCTTGGCGACCGATTACGGACCCTTTCGTTGAACCCATCCAAGGCAGCTGGCACGTAAGCCGCATCATTTGCTTAGCGGATCCTTACTCGCAGCCTCTAGTACCTGACGGACCCACTTGGCCAGTACTGCATCTTTCGAAAGCTGGGACTGGAAATCTTTCTCGTTCATCTTCCCCATCCGGTACGCCTCAACTAGCTTTCGCTGTTGTTCGCTCAAGTCTCGCTCTTTTGCATGCTTGGTCAGGCGGCTTTTGAGTATGTTTGCGTCGATGGTCGACATGACATTCACCTCCGCAAAGAAAACAGCATAAAAGTTTCAAAGGTTCCTTCGGGAGGGTCGCCAACGTCGTGGTGTTCACCAGCCCAACCCTCTTGGCCCAAAGCGGGACCCGTCCACAAACAGCCGAGTCGCCCTTTCTCTCTTGGAAACGCGGATTATTTCACAGTGCTGCGCACATCCCGGCGCGGTCCCGGTTGAATTACCCGGCTTCGGCCATGTGATCGGCAATGTACGCAGCGTCTTCACCAACGCCAAAGAGCAGGCCGGACTTGAAAAGCCGGTGCACCAGACGACGGAACCGATGTTTGCCGTCTTCAAATCCAGGTTTGGAATGGGCAGAACTGGAACGGGCCGTCCCGGCGTGTCCTTCACCTCTTCAACGGGCAGGTCGAGTGATTTCGCACTCGCGCACTCATCCGCGGCGCGTTTGAAGTCGCAAAAAGCGCGGTCTGCCTCCGTCAAAACATCTTCGACATCATCATTAAAGTAGAGTTTGCCGCCCGCGACACCCTTGAGCCGGCCCAGGGCCACGCCACCCTCTCTAACGAAGCGACGCACGTCAACGTCATACCCACCGTTGACCCCTGTGATCACCGTAGTGGTCGGATATTTGCGCCCTGGGAAGCTATTGATCGGGACATCAAAGCGGCCCATGGACATGAACCACCAGAAGCTGTCGTGATCGCGGTATCGGCGTGGCACACGGCGATGGGCGCTGACGCTAAAATAGACAACGCGGCCATCGGCATTAAGCTCGTCAGCAATCTGACAACCGGACGCACCGTTACCGACCACGAGGACGGCCACACCGGCGTTAGCAACGAGATCGCAAAAGAAAGCGCAACGACTGCTGCGACCTCGCTGTAGTCGAGCCGCGAGGGCAACTCGCTGAAGAACGCAAGCTCAGGTGAGCCTGTGAAGGTAGTGGCTACCCAGTTAGCAACTTGCCGAATGTAGACGATATTGCTTGCCTCAGCCCCGGTGCTGTTCAACGCCAGCCCCTGTGCCAGAACCTTTCGAGTTACCATTGGCACGACACTCTCGACGCCACTTACCTCCGCTAGGCGGCTGAGGAGAGACTTGGCGGCCAACAAACACACAAGTCAAAGGGCCGGAGGCATCTTCTTGAACCAGTCCAGTTTCGGTAACCCCAGGTGTGCGTCGGCGTGAACAGCTAGAGTGAAGTCATAGGTTAAACTCTTAATAATGTAGCGTTCGACGACCTCCACCATCGTCGACCAAACGAGTCGCAATCAGCTTTCCCGACGGATCATAACTGTCCGACTTTGAGACCCACGGGAAGTCTCCAGTCGTATCAAAGACGATATAGTCCCGTGTTCCGTCGTCGTTGAAGTTGGTCTGGGACGCAATCTCACCGCTACTGGTCGCAACCTGCTCATAGCGTTCCCAAGGCTGATTGTTGTCGACGTCATGGGTAGTTGAGTAAAGACTCCGATCATCGTTTGTTTGGTCGACATACTGGAGCGAGCCGGCCGCATCGTAATGTTGCACGTAGATCGACCACGATGAGGTGCCTCCCGCATCGTAACTGGTCACGATTTTCGCGCCAGTATCGGAAAACGTTGTTTGGTTTTGCAGCTGGCCAGCACGATTTCTGAACTGCTCAAGCTTCGACCAATCTTGGCTATTGGAGATGTCAAACGTCACGTAGGTGCTGGTACCGTCGTCATTCTCTTGTGCGACCGATCTGAGTCGGCCGCCTGCGTCAAAGGCCTGTTCGTAGCGGATCCATTTCCCCTTGTTTTCCAAGTCGTGGTTGACCTGGTTCTTGGAGCCATCGTCCATGACGGTAACCTCCGCTAGAACACGCCCCTCCCCGTCAACTTCCGTGGTGATCGTTGACCATGGCCTCGTGTTGTCGGGGTCAAAATCGACTGTTCGAGTTAACTCGCTCGCTTTGTTGTAATAGTCCACTTTCCGCTGCGCACCTGACACGTCGAACGCCATGCCGACCTTCGTGCCGTCGTCCTTGAACTGCATTTCGAACGACCGTCTGTCGCTTGGACCGTATCTCTGTTCGACCCTCGTCCACGGTTCAGTATTGAGGGGATCAAAGAGCGTGGCACTTATCCGCCGCCCGTCCTTGTTCTTGCGTTCAATGCTGCGCGGCCTCCCGATGGACGTTTCAAAGGTCGTCTCGATCGTTCGTCCATCGACCGTGACTTCAGTCTCTTGGATTTTACGCGCACGATAGTCGAATTTGGTTTGAATAGTTGATCCGTTTGGTTTCCGCTCAGTCTTAACGTCTGGCGCTTTTAAATGGCTCGGGGACCTTACATCTGAGTTGGGGTTCGAGGGCGGCCTACGGTCGGCCGCGCTATTTTTGGCGGACTGATCAGCCTTAGGGCCATTTTTCTCAGAACGGGTGCTTTGCGCGGCATTTTGGGTTTCTTGCGCGGACGCCGCCAGCAGTCTCAGCTCGCTAACCGCTCCGTCGTACTCCATAAAGGTCTTGGGGCAGGACCATACAGCGCCCTGAAACCGACGGTTCGCTTCAGCGATTTTGCCGCGCTGGAGGTACCATTCACCCGCGTAGAAAATAGCCTCACACAGTTCGTCACCATTTCGGGCCTTTGTGGCGACCTCCTCCGGGCTGAGCTTTCCAAGAAACAGGTCGTAGATAGGGTATGGCCACTGGGTGGGCTCTAATTTGGCTGCAGCGCTCTCAAGGTCGGACACGGCCTTGTCGTTGCCGCCTCTCTCCTGAGCCAGATATTGCCAAAGCCGGTAGTATGGAGCCGGCTTGCCATTCGTTTCGGCCTTGGACAAGAACCTTGCCGCGGCGGCGTAGCGTCCGGCGAAGAACTGCCGGAATGGATCAGCTAGCATTTCCTCTCGCAACCGTGTGATAGGCAGCAAGGACGCTATCGCCACAATGACAAAGAGGCTGCTGAAGGCTACCGCGGCACCTCCAAAGCGTGGCGTCGACCGCTCCCGCGGCCAAGCAATCAGTAGGACAAGAGCGGCAGCACCACCTGCCACCACGCCGCCGAAATGCCCAGCATAATCTATCATCTGCCCGTCCTTGGCGGCGGACAGGAATGGGATGAGCGCTGGAACCAACATTTGCGCCGCGCCGATTCTAAGCGCAGAAGCAAGCGGCGCGAGGTGACCCCGAAAACTGGCGACCATGGTGGCCGCGAACAGTCCAACGATACCGCCGGATGCCCCGACACCCACGATGTTCGGCGCGTTGAACAAAACGGAAGCGATGGCCCCACCCAAGGCACTTGCGAAGAAGATCGCCGCAAACCAGCGCCAGCCAATCAAGCGTTCCAGTAGTCTTCCCGCGAACCAAAGCGCAAGGCAATTGAAGCCGAGGTGAACGATTGATCCATGCAGCAATGGTGCGGTGAATAGACGCCACCACTGATGATCTTGAAGCAGGGCTGCCCGCTGCGTCGCACCGAGCATGAACAAAGTTTGCGTGCTCGGCGAACCCGCCTGCGAAGGGTCCACACCGAATATCAGTTCGCCGGCGTATATGACGACGAGCAGACCGATTAAGACATAACTTAGGACCTGTGGGCTGAGCGATATTTCAGCTTCTGAGGGATGCTCGGTGGCAATCTCCTGACCGCCTGTCGCCGTTGCTCCACGAGCATGCTCCCATGCTTCAAAACAACGATTGAAGATTCGATCGGGATTCCCGCTTAGCGCCTTGAGATTTACAGTCGCTTTGCCTTTTGAGGCATGCATGATCAGCCAAAGGAGGCCCCGAAATCCACGCCTCCGGATGCTGTCGGAAACACCCGGGTCAAGTTCGAGCCTCAGACTGTCTACATGCCGGCTCTGAAATCTGCCGAGGTTCTTGATGGCGTGCCACGGAATCGGCTCAGTGCTGAAACTCGGCAACACAATGCCGTCGCCCGATACCGCAAGAGCAAGTTCCCTTGAGAATAGCTTCAGCAACGCCGCTATGCAGATCAATCCGAAAAATGCGCCGCCGAGCCACGAAACAACAATTCCCGGAAAGCGGCCTGCGCCTTCCGACATCCATATGTTCCCAACTATCAAAGCCGCAAAAACGAAGCTGCCGAGCACGGCTCTAAGCAATTTGCCTTCGTCCCACCGGTACGACGATGGAACCAGCTTGGCCGCATCCGATCGCAGCTCTAGGGACTGTGGGTCAACTTGCCCGGATGCGTCTTTAGGGAATTCCGAACGTGTGGCCGACAATGACGTGCCAGGCGTCTCCTGCTCGTCGTCGCCATTTAGCTCCTGAATCTCGGAAGCTACTCGCCAATTTGCAAAGCCTTCGTGCCAAACCCTGGTTTCGGGCCCAAGTTGGCCTGCATGGACTAGAATCTTGATTTCTAGAGCCGAAACCGGCCCCATCTGCTGGCCTCGATATTGGTAGTACCAAGCTTTCATGCGCAATGCCGTTCAAAGAAGGAAAACATTGACGAAATTAAAGTGGGAGTGCTGATAGGTAGGAGCTTTCGTCGCTACGGAATGCAACCCAGATTGTCAATACTGTTTTCGATACACGCTAACGCAAGATTGTGCTTCTTCCTGTGTATAGGTAGCTTTTCAATCGCGTCGCAAAAGGGATCTTTGATGGACCAGTAGTCCTTCAAAAGATTGATCGAACGCTGCTATGGGCGCGTCGATCTTCAGCGGCCCACAGTTGGTCAACCGCGACCATCCGTTGGGACGGTGTTAGGCGTCAAATTTGTAGCCCGAGAAATCGCGGAATCCTCCACGATGGCCGAGGTTGCCGATCTCGTTGCGGTGATGGAAAGTTCCGGATATCGGTGGGACCACTTACCATGCTAGTCGTCGGGCGTATCCTGTACCGGACCACCTTCGTCGCAGTCAAATGCGCGGAGCTTGTCGCCACCAACGATGCCATGCGATGAAGCTCGTAGCCAAGTTCGGGGTTGGCATGGAGGTCGTGACGCCAACCGATAATTTCGTCGAGCATGAACGGGCTCCCTGATTCTAAACGTCCCGATATCCGATTTCAGCCCCATCCCGGGAGAAGGAAGATCGCGGAAGCGCTCGGACGCTGTAGTCTCTAACCGGCCGAGCAGCTCTGCAAGCGGTTCACAGAAGGTTAATGGCTTTCGATATACCGATATCGTAACTGAAGTCGCGCATCCTTTGGAGAGCGGCATGGGAAGCCCTACCGAACTGAAGCCGATGACTTTGTTGCTCCTCGAAGACGAGCCCTTCATCGCGTTGGACATCGAGGAAGTGCTTAGCCGCGCGGGCGTATCCGACATTCATACCGTATCGACATGTAAAGGGCGGACAGCTGGCTTGTCGAAACAACTCCTGATGTCGCCATTATCGACCCACGGCTGAGCGACGGCATCTGCACGGCTGTTGTGGATAAACTTGTGTTGCGAGGGGTTCCATTTGTGGTCTATTCGGGAGACACCGATACCCTTCTTGATGAGGAGCCGGCGTTCGGTCGTGGCGATTGGCTCAAAAAACCATGCGGCCCGGAAGAACTTGTCTCGGCTGTCGGTCGCGCCATCGTCCGCACCATTAAGTAGCTCACAGCGCCGAACTCTCGCGGCATTTTAAAGGCCGAACTGCATCTCCTTGTCCGGGTCAGTATCATGCCCTGCTACCCATACACCAAGTTCACAGCGCCGGAGTATGCCGCCGCCATCAATAGGGGCCAACGCATTGGCGACGGGGTCCGTAATAGGGCTGGAAGGTATTGTCGAATGCCCTGTACGTACGATAGCGCGCAAAGCACCAACTCACGTGGCTGCCCCCTTCATAGGAGACCGAAGGTTCATACTGGCGATACGGCCGATAATAGCCATAAGGCCGGCGGTGATAGCCGTAGGGAGAGCCGTAATACGTGTATGGACCGTAGTAGGGCTGTGCCAATGCGCCACCAATGATCGCACCGAAAGCCAAGCCACCCAAGGCCAAGCCCCAGTCCGATCCATGGTGATGGTGATAACCGCCATTCCAGTGGCCGCCCCCTCCGTGACGCCATTGCACAGGCTCTACCTGCTGCTCTATTTCGATCCTGGATGAGTTGGTTGCTGGAAACGCGTGAGCCGGAGTGATGCCGGGAACACCTACGATCAAGCCAAACGCGATAACGGCTAGCTTTTTCATCAATGTTCTCCTCTGTTCTCCAGTGGAGAAAGTATTGCTCCCCTCCGCCTGAACTAAAAGTGAACGTAATATGGCGACAATGGTTGCGCAGCGCCACCGGAGATAGGCTGTTCGCAAGCTGGCACATCCGATGGTGTACCGGGAACGAATTCTGACTGAAAGGGGTGGTGGATTAGCGGCTTGAATGTTCGCTACTTGGCGTCCGGAAGCAGGGAGGCAATGCCGCATGCGGTAGGCCGCCAGAGAAGCTCGAAGAGGCCAAGGTCTCGGGAAGCTTGCTGCAAGCCAGCGAAGTCGCCGAAGTGGTGATCTTCATGCTGACCCGCCGTCGCGGCATGACGATCCGAGACGTGATTGTGATGCCGACGAATTTTGACCTGTGACTGCGCCAGGAGTTGAGGGCATGGCGGCGGCTTGGCTCTGCCTGACCAGAATTAACGCTCATATACGCAGTCATTAAGTCGGCTATGAAGGCGTATTTGGACATACGGGCTACGGCGCGACCACCCGACGTCAACAATGGCATCGAGAACAGCATTTCTGGCATTTGATATTATGGCATTTGCTAGTTGCGCAGTTCTGCCGCAGCCCCATTTATTGCTGTAGTGCGCTCACAGTGAGTATCGCGGAGAAGACCAGTAAGACGCCCGATCCGAACCGCCGCGCAATCAATGGCATTTGGTTGCTGCTTCCGAGAACCATCCTGCCGACCAGCAGCCAAATGGTCGATGTCAGAACGGCGACAGCCGAGAAGCTTCCGACGGCAGCGATCGGAAGCCAGCCCTGGTCGGGTGCAATCATCGTGAGCGCGATGATGAGTGTCTTAGGATTGAGCAGTGTCGTCACGACGACATGCCGCACGCTGATGGCGAGGGCCGAGGCCCGTGCATCCACAACCCACAGCTTCAGCGCGAGGTAGAGCACCCACGTAGCGGAGATGAACTTTACGGCTTCAGAAACGGCGGGATGCGCCTTCAGAAAGGTGCCTGCAAGCCCAGCGACGGGGAGGACAACCGCCAAATAGGATAGCACTACGGCTGCAACAAGCACGACGGCACGCGCAAAGGTACTTCCTTGCGACGCCATGGCCAGAACGGCATTGGTCGGACCCGGCAGGATAAGCAGCGCGAAGACGCTTAGAGCGAATGGAAGGATAGACATAACAGAGAATCCCAGCATCTCTGATGCCTTTTACATGGCCGCCCCGATCCGTCTTTGACAAAGATCATCTCGACGCGAAACCTTTTCAGAATTCGGGCGTTAAGGCGGAATCAACTGGGGGTGCCGCCATGCCTGGCTTGATTTTCTTCATTCTCACTCGACTCTCTATTGGGTTTGCGATCGGATGCGCCGCCGGATTTGCGATCTGGAGGAGTGGTTTCTCCGATATGGGCGCGGGCTTAGGGTCTCTCGAACATCTCGTTATCGAAGGTCTGTTTATATACCTTTTCGCGAGTGCAATCGGGATGGGCTATTTGGCTACGGCGCTTCTATTGGATGAGGGATGACGGATTCCCGATGCACGGCTGCGGCAAATGCTCACCGTGGAGCACCTTTCATCGCTCGTCGGGCGCTTTGTGGACCGGACGACGCAATGACGCCCCGAGATGAGAACGTTGATCTTCCTCAATATTCCTCGCCGGCTTGCTCGATCAATGAGGTCGATCCGGCGTATATGGGCTTAGAGGCAGCTCTCGAGCAGCGTTCCATTGCTGTTTGGAGAAAACGCGAGCGTGAACGATTGATCGAAGCTCGCCGAAAGTTCCTCTAACGAGCGGGAGTTGAAGACCGAGGCGATTTGGCGGTCGATGGCAGAGCCTGTCGACGCGATCAGATGCCGATCAATTGCATTTTGCTGGCCATTTCGGGGAAAGGCTGACCTCCGACAGAAGTTCGATTCCTTGGAAAGGAAGGACATCAGATGCCTTCCTCCCGTCGATGGGATCCGGATGCGGCCTGACATCATCGTCAGACCGGTCGTCGGGTTTGACGGATGCTACCGACCTGGAGGGGGATATTACGATCGAACGATCGAACGCTGGCACGTCTGCACAACAAGCCCCTCACAATAGCGAGTGGCTTTGTGACACAGCGCCTACGATCGATCGAAGCTCTCCCCACGACATTGCGATGAAGCTCATCGTCACGGACGAGAAAGTGCCGGAGCTGAGTTGATGTCGAGGTAAACTCCGCATCGGGCCGGAGCGGGATGGGACCACGGCCACGCCAAGCGGTCGCCGACGGGCCCGAGCTAGTCCGGCACCACCATTCGTCCAGAGATGTCCTTCAACACAATGCCGAAGAAGACGTGTGGAGAGGCGTATTGCACGGGCATTTCATGGGGCTTCAGAGCGCCTATCTCCCACCAGTCCGAAAACCTCTGAAGAAGCGACCATGCGTGCAGACGTTCTTGCTTCCACTGATCCGTGTCGGGGAATTCCTCATACCGTCCTTGCGCCACTACGCTTGTCCAGCCGTTCCCGGGAGAGTGCTTTTCGACTTGAAGGCACACCTTGTCATTTCCTCGCATCCAATCGATTTTTTGGCCAGGCATGGCAAAGCTGTACGCTATGCCGCCCTCGTACGCGAAATAAATGGGCACGACATAGGGTTGATTGTCTTTGCTGCAGGCCAGGTGGCCGAAACGGGATTGCTCAAAGACGTCAGAGCACTCCAATTGACTAAGCTCCCTCAGGGCGAATGTCATCGTAATGTCCTCCCATTGCTCGGTCGACGAATTGAGTGCTGGTAGTTTGATGTCTTTCCACAAGGCACGCTTTGATTTCTATCAAATGCCCGGAAGGTAAGGGCTCTGCGGTCCGAAATTTACGTCGCCTGCCACAAACCCACCTGAACGTCTGCCGCTCTCGCTTGCACCGGTCCCACCTCGTTTGCGTCATATAATGCTGGACGCCCCGCACTCGTTCACGGAGCACCACTTCGCCTGCTGCTGTTCCCAGCACTTCGGGAGAGGACCGTCGGATTCCGGCAGTGAGAGAGCATGTGTGGCCACGAGGCGCGCTCGCACCTCTTCAGCCTGTCTAGCGGCAAGCGAGTTGCCCCTGGGTGCGATCCTCAAAGCCCAATTAACGCGCGGGTTAGCGTGCATTTCAGGCCGCACTCACCTCGCCTGTATCGATCTTCTCACCAAACTGAAGAGCCGCAAGCCGAGCGTAGTTTCCGCCTTTGCTCAATAGAGAAGAATGCGTCCCCTCCTCGACCACTCTTCCTTCGTCCACCACCAGTATGCGATCCGCCTTCAAAACAGTCGCAAGGCGATGCGCGATAACGAGTGTCGTTTTGCCACGCATCAGACTTTCAAGCGCGTCCTGTACTGCTGCCTCGTTCTTGGCGTCCAAGGCCGAGGTTGCCTCGTCAAGCAGTAGTATCGTGGCATCTCGCAGGATCGCCCTTGCAATCGCAATTCTCTGCCTTTGGCCACCTGAAAGGGTCATGCCTCTCTCACCAACGACCGTATCGTAGCTTTTCTCGAGTTTGGAAATAAAGTCATGGGCTTGCGCCTTCATGGCCGCAGCAATCACCGCCTCGCGTGTCGCGCCAGGCCGGCCGAACGCGATATTGTCGAAAATCGACGCTGCAAAGATCGTCACATCCTGAGGAACGACTGCAATTTCCTTCCTGACATCCTCCGCTGACAGCGAAGACAGCTGGCGGCCATCGAACAAGATCGAGCCCCCGCCCGGTTCGTAGAACTTCAGCAAAAGCGAGAGGATGGTACTTTTCCCGCCGCCGGAGGGTCCGACGACAGCTACGGTCTCGCCAGCTTTCACTTGCAGGGATAGACTATTTAGAACCGAGGCTTCGGGAGCACCGGGATATGCGAAGCGAACATCGTTCACCTCGACAGTGCCCTTCGCCGGGCGTGGCAAAGGAAAAGTCGGCGTTGCCGGCGCTTCAGCCGTGGGCTCGTCGAGCAACTCAAAGAGACGCTCGGCTGCGCCCGCTGCCTGGGCCAACTCACCCCAGACTTCGGAAAGCGAACCAAGAGAACCGGCAGCGATGACGGAATACAGCAAAAATTGGCTCAGCGCTCCGGGTGTCAACGCACCGGCCAGCACATCGTGAGCGCCGACCCATAGAACTCCCACCACGCTACCAAAGATCAGCGTAATGGCGAAGCCAGTGAGCAAGGAGCGCGCACGGATGGCAGCTGCAGCGCTCTCGTACGCGAGTTCTACGTCAGCGGCGTATTTCCTTTGAGCTGCATCTTCACCGTTGAAAGCCTGCACTATCCGATTTGCAGCAATCATTTCACTGGCGAATGCGGATGCCTGCGCTAGGCAGTCCTGGGCTACCCGCGAGCGCGCACGCACGGAGCGTCCGAAAAACACCAATGGAACCACGATGAGAGGGATGGCAACCAAAGTCATCATCGAGAGCCGAGGACTGGTAACGAACATCATCGCCACGCCCCCGATGCATAGCATCGAGTTGCGCAAAGCCACCGACGCGGTCAGGCTCACAGCAGCCTTAACTTGTGTCGTATCGGCCGTCAGTCGTGAGCTGATCTCACCGGATCGGGTGGCGTCGAAAAAGCTGGCAGGAAGCCTTGTGATATGGCCGAAGACTTCCTGCCGCAAGTCTGCGACAATTCGCTCTCCGAGCCCAATGACGAACTTGTATCGGAATGCGCTGGCTATCGCCAAAGCGACCGCCATAACCATCAGCATGACGAAGTACCGATTGATGAAGCCGCCATCGGTCTGAGCGAAGCCGTTGTCGATCATCCGACGGACGGCCATCGGCAACGTGAGTGAGATGATCGCGGCAGCCGTCAGGGCCACGAGGGCACCCGCACAAGCCAATTTGTGCCGTGTCAGGAATGGGCTGAGGCGTCTAAGGGGCGCGATGGATTTGCGCCCAGGCTGACGCAGCAATCCTTCTTTGTCACGGTCGTCGCAGCGAGCATCGAAGTGCCGGTCAGTCTGTGAGATCATCAAAACGGTAGTCTCCTTGAGAAGCGGTTGTGCCCTTGTGCCAGCTCTTGCCCCGGCGATCTTTGATCGCGATCAAGAAACGGAGAGACCTGCTAACAATCACAATCGTTCCTGGAGCCGGCACGCCTTGCGGACATGGTTGTAGGGCGCACTCAGGCCGCCGCCCAGATTGCGTGCGGTGTCCGAATGGTCTGGGTGTGTTCAGAGCGGCAATTGTCAAAACACCTAGGCAAAGCTCGACCGATAAGAAAACTGACGAAAAGCAAGAATAGATTCGGTCAGTCCTTGCACCAACAAGTAGTATGTTGGAGTTTTGTGCCAAATTAACCAATATTAAACCATGTAACGAATATTGTTAATCGGACACCCATGCGCAGTTCTACTTAAGCTTGCAAAGAAACTGCGTTGCAAGCTTCTTGCAAGCAGAAATTGTTGTGGATGAGGAAGTGATATTATTCCAGCAATAACTTCAGGAGGGGCAATGAGTTTCCTGTTCGGAAAAAGGTCTGATGCTGCACTTGTATTGGCGGCAATGGACAAATCCCAGGCTATTATCGAGTTCACTCTCGATGGAAAGATTCTGACCGCGAACGACAATTTCTGCCGTTCGCTAGGCTACGATTTGAGCGAGATCGTGGGCCAACATCACAGGATGTTTGTCGATCCCGGTGAAGCCCGGTCGGCTGAATACCGCGATTTTTGGACAAGACTAGGCCGAGGCGAATTCGATCGCCGTCAATACCGGAGGATTGGCAAGGCTGGCAAACAGATCTGGATCGAAGCATCGTACAATCCGGTGGTGCGCGCGGGCAAACCATACAAGGTCGTCAAGTTCGCAACAGATATAACGGGGCAGAAGCTCAAGAGTGCGGAAGACGCCGGCAAGCTTGACGCTCTATCTCGGGCCCAGGCGGTTATCGAGTTCAGCCCGAACGGCGACATCATCACAGCCAATGAGAATTTCCTGGCGGCTCTTGGCTATCGGTCCGGCGAAATTGAAGGCCGTCATCACTCGATGTTCTGTGATCCGGGTTATGCGCAAAGTGCCGAGTACGAAAAGTTTTGGGATCGCCTTCGCGGCGGTGAGTATGCTGCCGAGGAATTCCTGCGGTTCGGCAAGGGAGGCAAGCGCGTTTGGGTGCAAGCGTCCTACAACCCGATTTTCGACATGAACGGCCGTGTGTTCAAGATCGTCAAGTTCGCCACAGATATCACCGGACGCGTCGAGAACGTCGAAACGCTCGCGCAGTCGCTCGGCATGCTTGCGGAAGGCGATCTGACCCTCTCCCTGGAAAAGACGTTCATCCCCTCGCTGGAGCGGCTTCGCACCGACTTCAACCAAGCTGTCGCAAGACTCCGCACGGCGATGGAAGATGTCGGCCACAATGCACGGGCAATCGCGGCTGGATCCACCCAAATCCGCGCCGCCGCGGATGACCTGTCGAAACGAACGGAACAGCAGGCGGCGTCGGTGGAGGAAACGGCGGCAGCGCTCGAGGAAATTACCACGACGGTTGCCGATTCCAGCCGGCGTGCAGAGGAAGCGGGCGACCTCGTCGCCGTGACGCGCGACAATGCCGAGAAGTCGGGGGCCATCGTTCGCAAGGCCATTGCCGCGATGGGCCAAATCGAGAGTTCCTCCAATGAGATCTCGAACATCATCGGCGTCATCGATGATATCGCCTTTCAAACTAACCTCCTGGCGCTAAATGCGGGGGTCGAGGCGGCGCGTGCCGGCGAAGCGGGAAAAGGGTTTGCTGTCGTGGCGCAGGAGGTGCGCGAATTGGCCCAACGGTCCGCGACCGCGGCAAAGGAGATCAAGGGTCTGATCAATATGTCGGGAGAGCAGGTCAAGAGTGGCGTCAGCCTAGTCAATCAAACGGGTGAGGTCCTGGAAAAGATCGTTCAGCAAGTGCAGCAGATCAATGTGAATGTTGCCGCGATCGTCGAGGCATCAAAAGAACAGACGACTGGCCTGAAGGAAATAAACACCGCCGTGAATGCGATGGACCAAGGAACCCAGCAGAACGCAGCGATGGTCGAGGAGTCGACCGCGGCCAGCCACAGTCTGGCAAAGGAGGCTCACGCATTGTTCCAGTTGGTTGGCCAATTCAGGGTCGGCGACCGAGTATCGTCTATGACAACCGAGCAAACAAATACAAAGCATCACAACGTATCCTCGCCGGCACATCGAGTGGCCGCGCAAGTCGCAAGGGCATTCGGCGGCAGAGCATCTGGCGTAGCCGAAGATCAGTGGAGTGCGTTCTGACCCCCTGGTTTGTTGTTGTGCGCAGAACCAGACAGCATCCGGCGGGATGCTGTCTGGTAAAGGGCTTATCCCGTTCGTACAGGTGGACGCCTCTAATAGTATATCGAGGGGAGCGGAATTCCATTCCCAAATCGAAATAGGGAGCGGTTCTCAGGCCGGAGGGGGCGCAGAATCAAAATAGCCGACGAGCAGTATCCGGATCATCAGCTCTGGATCAATCGAAGGCCGGCGAATGAGCTGTAAAATGGCTTCATCTCTCTGCGGATATCGCCGCAGTCGAGGAAACGATCGATGCCGCGCAGCATATGTTCGTCGGGGACGTGATCATCCTCTCGAAGCAGTAACGATAGTGAATCACGACGACCCAAGCCAATCGACCGCCGACCAAATTAACAATATCCGCCCATAGCGGCCGATTATCCCGAGTTTCCGTCATAATGCTCTGTCCACGACTATAGACTATTATTTAGCAATCGCGCATATTACGGATACGAGGCAAAGTAGAAGTCGTCCGGTGCTGCATGTTTGATATGCGAAGCTGACGCTTGACTTCGTTCGGGGCATTTCCGGGTGGGGTAAAAATCGTGTGCATATCCGTCCTTTAGGCTACGGGCTAAGGCGCATTGCAGTCCGTTCCGGATGGCATCCGGGAGGATAGAACATGCCTGATCTTCAACGCAGAGAATTTATCGTTCAAGGAAGTGCGGTTCTCGCCGGAATCGCGGGTCTGTACGCTTCGGGGGTCAACGCTTTTCCGACGCAGACGGGCGAGAAGGTTATTCCGTGGCTCGATCAGCCGACGGAAAATCCAAATCCGGCCGTTATCCAGACGCAGCTCGTCTGGGAAGATTTGGATACCTTCATAACTCCAAATGACAAGTTCTTCAGCATCGCGCATTTCAATCGACCGACGATTGACGAGAAATCGTGGTCCCTCGATATCGGTGGGCTGGTCAAGAAGCCGTTAAAATTGACGCTTGCTGACATCAAGTCGCGACCGCGACAGGAGGTCGTTTTTACAGTGGAATGCTCGGGCAACCACGGTTTCCCATTTTTTACGGGCGGCATCGGCAATGCCCGCTGGGCAGGCACGCCGCTTGCTCCGATTCTGCACGAAGCCGGCGTCCTTGATAATGGTATAGAGGTAGTCTTCTTCGGTACCGACATCGGCGATGTCACGATACGAGATATCAAGATGCCACAGCACTTTGCTCGTAGCATGTCGCTCGCCGACGCGATGAACCCCGACAATCTTCTCTGTTATGAAATGAACGGCGCGAGTCTGCCGGCGCCCAACGGCTTCCCGTTGCGGCTGATTGCTCCAGGCTGGTACGGAATCGCCAACGTCAAGTGGCTGAAGGGAATCGAAGTTCGCGATACCCGCTTCATGAACCTGCTGATGGCCCGCGACTATGTCACCATCCGGGAGGAAGAGCACAACGGCGAGACCAGATGGATCGAGACCTCAGTCGGCCGAGCCCTGATAAAGTCCGCGCCCGCAAAGGTCACCCGGACAGACTCAGGTTACCGCATTATCGGTGCGGCCTGGGGGGCACCGATCGACCGGGTCGAAGTGCAAATCGATCAAACGCCATGGAAACCAGCGATCATTGATCACAGTGAGGAAGCCGAACACGCTTGGAAAATTTGGTCCTTGGATTGGGCAAATCCCTCTCCTGGAGAACACACTGTGACCTCACGCGCGATCAGTACCACTGGCCAGATTCAACCGGCAATGGACGATCCCTTGATCGCCAAAAAGCACACATACTGGGAAAGCAATGGCCAGGTGGCACGCCGCGTCCGCATCTCTTGAGAACGTTGCTGCTACCTCGCAAGGTTGCCGCCGCACCTTGGACATTCGAAGCCGGATTGCCACCGTTTCTTCGCGAGGGAGTCGGCGCACGCAAAGTCGTCGGAGAAGTCCGACGGGAACTTCTCCAGCGATGGCTGCCTATCGTTGGCCCAGCGCGTTGGAAACAGGCTTTCGCTCATCCCGCCCCGATATCGGAGCAGGGGATATCCGTCCTGCGCAAACGCTACATGTGGTTAATACCTGCGCGAACGGGATAAGCCATTTCTGGTAATCCGATGCAAATGGTGTCACAGCTAGGCCATCTTCGTACGCCTCGTTGTATTTATTCAACACCTTGAAGCTTCCGCGGTTTCGTGTCTTCGTCCCGCTAAGCAACGTGCCGGGCGAGCGCGCAGCGCGACCACAGCGAATGCAGCGCGTCCACGAGATGCTCGATGTCGGCATCGCTGTGCAGCGGCGTCGGGGTGATGCGCAGACGCTCGGTCTTCTTCGGCACCGTCGGGTAGTTGATCGGCTGCACATAGACGCCGCAATTGTCGATCAGCAGGTCGGAGATCCACTTGCACTTTGCCGCATCGCCGACCATGACCGGGACGATATGGCTTGGGTTTGGCATGTGCGGGATGCCGCGCTGATCGAGCAGTGCCCGCAGCTTGCGGACACGATCCTGGTGACGCGCACGCTCGAAGGGACTGACCTTCAGATGCTGGATCGAGGCGACCGCACCGGCGGCAAGTGCCGGCGGCAAGGCCGTGGTGAAGATGAAGCCCGATGCGAAGGAACGAATGAAATCGCAAAGCGCCGTCGAGGCAGCGATATAGCCGCCCATGACGCCGAAGGCCTTGCCGAGCGTGCCTTCGATCACCGTCAGGCGATCCATCAGGCCTTCGCGCTCGGCAATGCCGCCGCCGCGCGGTCCATACATGCCAACGGCATGGACTTCGTCGAGATAGGTCATGGCGCCGTACTTGTCGGCGAGGTCGCAGATTTCCTTGATCGGCGCGATATCGCCATCCATCGAATAGACGGATTCAAACGCGATCAGCTTCGGCGCCTTCGGGTCGGCGGCCGCCAGCTTGGCTTCGAGATCGTGGATGTCGTTGTGCTTCCAGATCACCTTCTCGCACTTGGCATAGCGGATGCCTTCGATCATCGACGCGTGGTTCAGCGCGTCGGAGAAGATGATCAGGCCAGGGATCTTGGCGCCGAGCGTGCCGAGTGCCGCCCAGTTGGAAACATAGCCAGACGTGAAGATCAGCGCGGCTTCCTTGCCGTGAAGATCGGCAAGCTCGCGCTCGAGCAGAACGTGGTAGTGGGTGGTGCCAGAGATATTCCGGGTGCCTCCCGCACCCGCGCCACAGTGATCGATGGCATTCTTCATCGCCTCGATCACCTTCGGGTTCTGGCCCATGCCGAGATAGTCGTTGGAGCACCAGACCGTCACTTCTTTCGGGCCGTCTGCCGTATGGCGTGTGGCGCGCGGAAAGCTGCCGCGGTGACGCTCAAGATCGGCAAAAACGCGATAGCGGCCTTCGCT
Source organism: Rhizobium sp. LjRoot258 (assembly GCF_964254185.1). Classification (NCBI taxonomy): domain Bacteria; kingdom Pseudomonadati; phylum Pseudomonadota; class Alphaproteobacteria; order Hyphomicrobiales; family Rhizobiaceae; genus Rhizobium; species Rhizobium sp. LjRoot258. The sequence goes on from NZ_CAXUST020000002.1 coordinate 108,680, forward strand.
GTGAAGCCCGTCCAACTCGTTTTTAAAGAACGCTTCGAAATCCATCGTCTGCTCCCTATTCAGGCGCATGATCTAAGAGCAATTGGAAACCACGTGTTTGATCTCCATCAATTTGGATCGCAAAAAATTCGCCAAGGTGTTTGATCGACATCAATTTCTGCGCGACGTTTTCCCATTAAGGGTGGCGTCATGAGAACGACCAAGCGCATCACAGGCCTGCTAGCGGGCGCAGCAAACCCTTCAAAATTCGTGGAGATTGCCGAACGGGTTATTCCGGCCTTAGCCGTGATGACGGCTTTGGCCTTCATCCTCGGGCTATATTTGAGCTTCACTTCTGACGTCGACTATCAGCAGGGTTCGACGGTGAGAATTATGTACGTTCATGTCCCCGCGGCATGGCTGGCACTCCTGTGCTATACCGTCATGACCGCCAACGCGGTGGGCTCGCTGGTCTGGAGACACCCTCTTGCGGATGTCGCCGCAAAGGTTGCCGCCCCTTTGGGTGCGGCCTTCACGCTGATTTCTCTCGTAACGGGCGCTCTTTGGGGAAAGCCCATGTGGGGAACCTGGTGGGTCTGGGACGCGCGTCTGACGTCCATGTTCATTCTGTTCATCATGTATCTGGGTATCGTGGCGGTGAACCGAGCTCTCGACGAACCGACGAGAGCCGCCCGCCTGACAGCCATTCTGATCATCGTGGGTTTCGTCAACATACCCATCATCAAGTTTTCCGTGGATTGGTGGAACACCCTCCATCAGCCGGCGAGCGTAATCAGGTTCGACGGACCGGCGCTCGACATCGAGTTCCTGATCCCATTGATGGCGATGGCCACAGCATTCACGGCGTTGTTTTTCACCCTCTATCTCGCCTCCATCCGCAACGAAATCTGGCGGCGACGGATCATGTCACAACGAAGACTCGCCGCACGCGCAGCGGCCAACAGGGACTGTTAAAATGGATCATCAGCAATTTGTTTTCGCCTCCTACGCATTCACGGCGGTGGTAATGACTGCCGCAATAGTTCAGGTCTGGCTGACAGGCATCAGCAATCGCAAGCAGGTTCTTATGCTTGCCGAGAGCCGCCGGTCGGTCAAAGCTTCGCCTCAATCACAGGGTCGCGATCGTCGATGATGCGCAGACGTGTGCTCCTGGCGGGATTGCCGCTGCTTTGCTTTCTCGGCTTTGCCTGGTCTGCAGGCACGATGCTCCGCAAGGAAGCTGTCGACGGCGACCGGCCGAGCACCCTGCCCTCGGCGCTCATCGGCCAGTCTCGTCCTACGGTCAATCTTCCGCCTTTGACCGGCCTCGGCCGGCCCGGCCTCACCGAAGAACGCTTTAGAAACGGCGTCACCGTAGTGAACGTGTTTTCGTCCTGGTGCGTCCCGTGCCGTCAAGAACATCGCGCTCTGATGAGCTTGGCCCGGCATCCGCGGATCAAACTGCTGGGCATCAATTACAAGGACGATCCGGAAGACGCGTTGAAGTTCCTCGCGCAGTACGGCAATCCATTCGACGCAGTCGGTGTCGATGAAACGGGAAGAAACGCCATAGATTGGGGCGTCTACGGTGTGCCTGAGACGTTTGTCGTGGACCCGACGGGCCGGATTGTTCTCAAACACGTCGGTCCGCTGGACGATAGAGCACTTCATGATGAGTTGGGTCCGGCAATCGAAGCCGCGCTAGCGGACTAATCCGCTGCTTCAATGAAACGGGCCGTTCCGGTCGAAACGTGCGGTCGTTTTGTTTGATCTCGATCAAAGAGTTATCGACCCGAACGACTAATGTCCTGGGTGCGGGTCAGGGATCCCGCATAAAGTGGGGACGGCTTGCTTGGCTTCAGGGGTAGGTCAAGCAAGCCTCCACCTCCCGATATTCCGGGACGAGACACCTGCTGCCGGCGAACCTAGAGTAGTCGGGCCACCGGGCCATCCTATATAGCCGCGACGCTCATTCGATCGACGTATCCGGCCGCCCCTTTCAGGCTTTCGATCAGAGCGCGAACCGCCTTACGCTTCAACTCCGAGTCGACTTGTCCCTGGACGATCACCTGTCCACGTTCCACGAACACCTGCACTCTTTGAGAGGTCAGCCCCAGGTCTGATCTCAGCCGCGTCCGGATCGCGAGGCGGATCGCGTCGTCATCCTTCGGAAGCACTGTCGTCGGTGCGTCGACTATAATCCGGAGAATGTCTCTCCGGCTTACGATGCCAACCAATTTTCCGCCCCCGACGATCGGTAATCTCTTGATCCTGTGGGTTTGCAGACTTTCCGAGATGTCAGCGACTTCGCTATCCGGGCGTGCCACGATGACGTCCCGGGACATTACGTCGGCGACGCACCACCCGTTGCTGTGGATGTAGCGCTCGAGGTCAATCTCCGAGATCGTTTCGATGGGCCTGGCGATGCGTGGGGAAACTCTGATCTCCCGTCTCAGCAACATATCACCCTCAGTGACCATGCCGCATACCCGTCCATCGTCATCGACGACCGGCAGGCCGCTGACCCTGTTTTGCAGCATGACCGCCACTGCATGCCGAACGCTGGCAGACGGGCTGATGGAAATTACCGTCGTGCTCATTATGTCCTTTGCTTGCATCGATCTTGCCTCGCTATCGAATTGCCTCTCTCGTTCACGATGCCCGAAAACGCATTGCGGAGCTTTGATCTTGGTCAAACACGCGACCCATCAGGATCAGCTCGCTAAAGAACGATATCGTCAAGCTTAGCCAGTTCGTCCTCGCTCAGCGCAGGAGGAGGCGGGCCGTTCCGCCGGAGCGACATCCAGACAAGAGTGGCGACGGCCGATAGCACGAGCAGAACCGGCGACATCCAGAGCAGCAGAGTATGGCCATTGACGCGAGGCTTCAGCAGAACGAATTCGCCATAGCGATCGACGAGGTAGGCGAGAACTTCTTCGTCGCTGTCGCCTATTGTAATGCGTTCCCGGACCAAAAGCCGCAGATCTTTCGCAAGTGCGGCGTTGGAATCGTCGATCGACTGGTTCTGGCAGACCATGCAGCGCACTTCGGCGGAGATCGTTCGCGCCCGTGCCTCTCGCGCGGCATCGGCCACCATTTCATCGGGATTTACGGCGATGGCCGGAGTTGCTGCGGTCACCACCAGCGCCAAGAGCAAGCCGATGCGCAGGGTCACTCGGCAGGCTCCGCCGCAACTATGGTTGGTTTTGCAGCTTTCGCCTTGCGGTTCGGTGCACCCACGCGAAGCCGTCGGTCGCTGAGCGACACGAAACCGCCGATCGCCATCAGGATGGCACCGCCCCAGATGCAGAGGATGAATGGCTTCCACCATATGCGAACGACAATCCCTCCGCCATCGATCGGATCGCCCAAGGAAACGTAGAGCTGGCTGAGACCGAATGTGGCGATGCCCGCCTCTGTCGTCGGCATCTGGCGTGCGGCATAAATTCGCTTCGCCGACCAAACATCGGCGACCTCGTCGCCGGCTTTGCGAATGACGAAATGCGCGCGATCTTCCTTGAAGTTCGGTCCTACCGCAGGCCGCATGCCGTCAAAGACAAGTGCGTAGCCGCCGGCGTCGACAGACTGGCCAGGCTTCATTTCGATGACGTGCTCAGTCGCGAACGTGGAAACCGCGACAATGCCCAGCACGCTCACACCCAGTCCTGCATGAGCAAGCGCGGTGCCGAACGCCGAACGCGGCAGCCCTTTGAGCCTGTGCCAGGCAACGTTGGCTGAAAGCTTGCCGATACCAGCCCGATACCAAAGGTCGGCAAAAGCGGCGAACACCAGGAACAGCCCCGCCGCGAGCCCAAGCACAGAAAGTACAGGGCCGCCATGTTCGGCATAGAAAAGGGCAAGAGCCACGACGAAGGCCAGGATGGCGGCCACATAAAGCCGCTGCATCGCGCCCAGCCAGTCGCCCCGTTTCCAGGCAAGCAAAGGACCGAAGGGAACGACCAGGAGTAGCGGTACCATCAGCAGGCCGAAGGTCATGTTGAAGAAGGGTGCGCCTACAGAAATCTTGTCTCCTGTCAGAGTTTCGAGCAGGAGGGGATAAAGGGTGCCAATCAGGACCGTACCACACGCGACCGTGAGGATTAGGTTATTCAGCACGAGCGCGCCCTCACGCGAAATCGGCGCAAACAGCCCGCCAGCGGTCAGCATCGGTGCGCGGAACGCGAACAACGAAAGCGCGCCGCCGATGAAAACCAACAGGATGCAGAGGATGAAGACGCCCCGGCTGGGATCGCTTGCGAAAGCATGCACAGACGTCAGCACGCCGGAGCGAACCAGGAAAGTCCCCATCAGGGAAAGCGAAAATGTCAGTATTGCGAGCAGCACCGTCCAGATTTTCAGTGCTTCGCGCTTTTCCATCACCAGTGCCGAATGGAGCAGTGCCGTGCCGGCAAGCCAGGGCATGAAAGAAGCATTTTCAACTGGATCCCAGAACCACCAGCCACCCCACCCAAGCTCGTAGTAGGCCCAATAGGAACCCATCGCGATCCCCAGCGTCAGAAAGGTCCAGGCGGCCAACGTCCACGGCCGCACCCAACGTGCCCATGCCGCGTCGATGCGACCTTCGAGGAGCGCCGCGATCGCAAACGAGAAGCATACAGAGAAGCCGACATAACCGAGGTAGAGCAGCGGCGGATGGATGGCCAGGCCGATATCCTGCAGGACAGGATTCAAGTCTCTGCCTTCTGCCGGTGCCGGATCAATGCGGATGAACGGATTGGAGGTCAGCAGAATGAAGAGTATGAAGGCTACCGAGACCCAAGCCTGCACCGACAGCACGTTGGCGCGCAGCGTATCGGGCAGATTACGGCCAAATACCGCGACCAGCGCACTGAATAGCGTCAGGATCAGCAGCCAGAGCATCATGGAGCCTTCGTGGTTCCCCCAGACGCCGGAGTACTTGTAGAGCACCGGGACCAGCGAATGCGAATTCTCCCAGACATTCTGGACCGAAAAATCGGAAACAACGTGGGCATAGGTCAGCACGCCGAAAGAGAATGCAACCAGCGAAAACAGGACAACAGAGCCAAGTGGCGCGACATCCATCATCGCATGATCGTGCTTGCGCGCGCCGTCCATCGGTACAACCGAGACAACCATTGCGGTCGCCAGCGCCAGGATTAGCGCGTAGTGTCCGATTTCGATTATCATCGCACGGCCTTTGCTTGCGGTCCCTGCCCTTCTTGCCAAAGACCCTGTGATTTCAATCTGTCCGCCACGTCCTTCGGCATGTACTTTTCGTCATGCTTCGCCAAGACGCTGTCTGCGATGAACTCGTGGTTCGCCGCGTCGAACTTTCCTTCAGTAACCACGCCCTGTCCTTCACGAAAAAGATCTGGGAGGATGCCGGAATATCTGACCTTCACGGACTGGTCACTGCCGTCCGTCACGTCGAATTCCACGGTCGAGCCTTTCCCGCGCACGACGCTGCCCTCGCCGACAAGCCCACCGAGGCGAATACGCGTCTGCGGGGCAACCGGCGTCTTCGCCAAATCGGCGGGCATGTAGAAATAGGCGACCGATTGGCTGAACGCGAACATGACGAGGAGAACCGCGGCAGCGATAAAGCCCATACCCCCTGCGATCACGGCCAGACGCTTGTGCTTGCGAGTCATTTTGTAGTTCCTTCGGTCGTGATGCCTAGATCTCGCGCCAACGCGATCAACTGTTTGCCCTCGTCGCCGGAGGCGGGAAAGAACGCTAGCGCCCGTGCAAAGGCAGCGGCGGCCTTATCGTTCTCCTTCAGCACGGCATAAGATCGCATCAGCCGGACCCAGCCGTCCAAATTTCGAGGATCAGCGGCCAGCTTTCCGTCGAGGCTTTCCACCATGTTTCGGATAGCCTGCTGCTGATCCGCCCCGCTCAGTCTCTGCACAGCCTGTGTCGGACCGGAAAGCGTTTTGGCGTCGCCGACCGCCTCGGGGCTGCCGTTACTGGCAATATGCTCATTCACGGCCGGCAGCCATGGCGCGCCTGCAGGTGACCCCTTGGCAAGCGCCTCAAAGGCAGCCTTGGCCTCCGTTGTCTTGCCCGCCTGTTCCAAGCTCAGCGCAATATAGAATTTCGCGTGGGCGTTGGTTGGCTCGATTGCAAGCGATGCCTCCAATGCCTTGCGCGCATCGCCGGTCACGGTTCCGTCAGAAGCATTAATGAGCGTCTCGGCCAATCCGTCGAGACGGGCAGGACTTGGCCCGAGCAGACGGATCGAGTTGCGAAACGCTTTCTCCGCTTGGTCGATCTGCATCGTCTTGAGATAAATCGGTGCCAGAACATCCCAGCCTTTGCCATCATCCGGATTGTCAACGAGATGGCGCTCAGCCTTTGCAACGAGGATTCGCATGTCGTGGCCTGGGTTCTCCATGCGAGCAGCGAGCGGTTGCGATGGCATATCCGGCGCGCCCAGCGCAACGTAGAGACCGATCGACACGATCGGAAGGATCAGCACCACCGCTGCTCTTAGCCGCCTGTGAGAAGAAGACGATGACGAAGAGGTCGTTGTCTCGCCTGTCTCTACGGCCTTGAAAAGCCGGCGAGCCGTTTCCGCGCGCGCATATTCGAATTGAGCTTTGTCGATCTGGCCAGAACTCACGTCGCGATCGAGTTCGCGCAACTGATCTCGATAAACGTCCGAGGCCTTGAGAGCACCTTGGGCACTCCGCAGCCGCTGAGAGGCAAGGGGATGCAAGAGAGCTGCCGTTGTGGCAGTCGTCATCAGCGCGAATAGAATCCAAATAATCATCGTGACCGCATGTACGTTGTTGCCTTACCATATTGGATTTGGCCACTCGAACATTGACGGCGATCAAATTCGCATCAGTTAACCCGGCCGGCCCGTAAAGACATAGCCGATACCTCGCACCGACTGGATCAGCGTCGGGTCTTTGGGATCATTCTCGATCTTCTTTCTCAAGCGAACGATCTGCGCATCGATGGTACGGTCGAACGCCTCGAGGTTCCTGCTTCTGGTGAGGTCCATGAGAGTTTCCCTCGACAGAACCCGTCCGTGGTTCTTCACGAAAATCACAAGCATGTCGAATTCGCCGGTCGTCAGCGATACGTCGTCGCCTGCCGGAGATGTGAGTTTTCGACGGGATATGTCCAGCCGCCATCCGTCGAACGAGAAACTCTCTTCTCCGTTGACCTCCTGTCTTGCTCCGGTGTCGCTTGCGGTGCGACGGCGCAGCACCGTTCGAAGCCGCGCAAGAAGCTCACGCAGATGGAATGGTTTTGCTATGTAGTCGTCCGCGCCGACTTCCAGGCCGACCACTTTGTCCGTGACGTCATCTTGCCCGGTGAGCATAAGGACTGGAACATCGGACGTGTTTCGCAATTCCTTGAGAAGCTCCAATCCGCTCTCGCCTCTGGGAAGCATTAAGTCCAAAAAGACCGCAGCGAATTTACCTTTCGATAGCTCGGTTCGCATTGCCGCACCGTTCCCCACAGCGGTCACGCGGTATCCGTTATCTTCGAAATAACGGATCAGCATTTGTGCGATCCTCGGATCATCATCGACCACCAACAGCCGATCAGCCTCTTTATCCGTCATTCATCGACTCCAGCATTCGCGCAAGAGATACCGTACCTGTACATGCAAAACCATAGTCCGAATGTCGCAATGCGACCGATTATCGATCGCGGGCTTCATTGCTCAATAGCCGCAGGTTCTCGAGGTGGATCGTCTTTCCTTTAACGGCCACCCCTGCTCGTGCCAGACTTGCAAAGGCACGTGACAGTGCTTCGGGGGCCAAGCCGAGCTTGCCCGCCAAGACGCGCTTTTGATAAGGCAGCTTGAATGTTGCCGACGGACCGTCTCCAGGGCATCGACCAAGAAGGTAGTGCGCTACCTTTTGGGCGGCTGTGTGAAGTCGATCACTCGCCACGCAATCCATCGTCGCCAGCAGATGGCGCGCGGTTAGTCGCATGATATTCCGCTCGATCGATGGATATTGCTCCACCAGCCGTCGAACCGCCGAAAGTTCCAACAAGGCAAGGTCGGTCGGCTCCGCGGCGTATGCGCTGTAGGCATAGGAGGTCCCACCTGCGACAAGGCATTCCCCGAACGTGTCGCCTGGTTCACAAATGCGAATATCTGCTTCGCGTGTCGTGCCTGCCGATTTTGAAAGCCTGATGTGACCGTTAAGAACGCAATACAGAAAATCGGCTCTCTCTCCCTCCCGAACGATCTGTCCAAACGAAGGGTATGAACGGACTTGGGCCAGATCGGTCAGACTTTGCCTGGCATCACTCTTAAGCCCCCTGAGCAGGTCCGATCGCAGCAGGTCCGCGGTTCTTCCTCCGAGCATCGAATTTTCCTTTCGTTCTTTGTATCAGCCGTTATGAATCACGGTCGTCGTCGACAAGTATCCGCCAAGCGGCTCCCTGCAGGTCGTCATACTGTCCGCTCTTGAGCGACCAAAGAAACGCTGCGAGGCCTATCCCACCCATGAAGAGCGCGATGGGGATGAGGTAAATCAACATGTTCATGCGTCTTTGACCTCCGGCGAAAATGATGGCTCGGCGGTGCTGGAACGTCCGCCGAAAGAGTTCAGGCGAAGTGCATTCGTCACGACTATGACGGAAGAAGTTGACATCGCGACCGCTGCGATCAGGGGAGTGGCGTAGCCGGCGATGGCAATCGGCACGGCCAGCACGTTGTAGCCGATGGCCAATGCGAAGTTCTGCCGGATCAACTGCGCCGCGCGTCTCGCCACGCTGATTGCCTGCGGAACAGCGTCGAGCCGCTCGTTAAAGAAAACGAGATCGGCGGCTTGGCGGCCGATGTCTGAAGCAGAAGCCGGAGCCATTGAGACCTTTGCTGCCGCAAGCGCGGGGGCGTCGTTGATCCCATCACCAACCATGAGAACTTGATGGCCGTCCGTCCCTAATCGCTGGCACTCCTCGACCTTTTGCTTTGGGGTCAACGACCCTAGGGCACGCTCAATCCCAACCGCACGGGCCGTATTTTGGACTACGGGTGTGCGGTCACCCGACAGGATGGCCGCGCCAACTCCGGCGGCAGCGAGCTGAGCGATAGCTTCGACAGCGCCCGGTCGCAAAGTGTCGTCGAAGGAGAACCGCGCAAGCCGAACGCCGTCACGTGATAGCACGACCTCGGAAAAGGGGGCATTTTCAGCTGCTTCGGTATCGCTCCCGCACGCAAACTTGCCGCTGCCAAGCCGATATGTGCTTGCTCCTATCTGCGCCTCAAGGCCACCACCGGGGATCTCCCTGACTGTCTCGACGGCTTGACGAGCCGTATCGACGCCGTAGGCAAGTGCCTGCGACAAAGGATGCCGGGAATGGACAGCCATAGCCGCGGCGATCGCGACAGATTGCTTTTCACCGCTCTCGATGCTGACAAGACGTGGGCGTCCCATCGTCAGGGTACCGGTCTTATCGAAAGCGACAGTATCGACCTCGGCCAGCCTTTCGAGCGCCGAACCATCCTTCACCATGATTCCCTTACGGAACAGCTCGCCCGCCGCCACAACCTGAACCACCGGAACCGCCAGGCCAAGTGCACATGGACAGGTGATGATGAGGACAGCAACGGCCACCAGCATCGCCTGCTTCCAATCCCCGCCAAGAAAGCCCCAGGCAAAGAAGGAGGCCAAGGCGAGCAAGTGTACCACCGGCGAATAGAGTGCGGCCGCTCTATCGGCAATGCGCCTGTACCGCGCCCGTCCGCCTTCAGCCGCCTCCATCAAGGCGATGATCTCCGCCAACAGCGAGTTCCGCGCCGTTTTGGTGGTCCGCAAGACCAGCGATCCTGTGAGGTTCATGGCACCTGAACTGACCCGGTCGCCGGGTTCGACGGCCACCGGATTGCTTTCTCCGGTTACGATGGAGAGGTCGATTTCGCTCGCACCACTCGCTACCACCCCGTCAACCGGAACACGCTCGCCGGCAGCAATAGCGACCTGATCGCCGATCGCGATCTCGTCCACAAGGACAAACCTTTTGCTCCCGTCATCTGAAAGGACCAGCGCACCGCGGGGCGCAAGACGCGCCAGTCCGTTGATCGCGGCTCGGGCCTTCTCGCGCATGATGTGGTCGAGCGTCCTTCCGATTAGCAGGAAAAAGAGGAGCGATACCGAGGCATCAAACCACGCATGTTCTCCGTGATGTATCGTCTCCCAAAGCGAAACCAGGTAGGAAAGCATGACCGCCAGCGAGATCGGGACATCCATGTTAGTCCGACCATGCTTCAGGACATTCCACGCTGACGAGAAGAAGAACCGCCCCGCATAGATCAACGCGGGTGCGGCAATCATCGCCGATATCCAATGGAACATGTCGCGTGTGGCGGCATCTGCGCCTGACCAGACGGACACCGAGAGCAACATTATGTTGGCCGCGGCAAATCCAGAGACGCCAACTGCCAGAAGGAGTTGGTTTTTGAGATTGTCGTTTTCGGGCGTCATCGGGGTGAACGGATGAGCCTGATATCCACGGTTCGCGATCGCCGCGAGGATGTCGGCCGGGTCGACAACCCGTCCGTCGAGAGTTTCGAGATATGTGCAGCTTACGCGCTTGGCGGTCAGATTGACCCGTGCATTCTTGATGAAAGGGAGGCGGGCAAGCGCGGCTTCAATCGAGGTGATGCACGCTCCGCAGTGGACTCCCGGAACGCTGAGATCGAGTTGGCGCAGGCCGTCACCGATGGAGTGGCTCGACAGGACGATTTCCTCGGAGCTATGCGACGTCGCGCTGAGAGCCAGGACACTCTCTGCATTCATCGTGCAGCAAGTCATTGGCCGAACTCCGCAGTATCGATCCTGGCTGCCTCATGCATGACGACCGCGCCACCTTTGCGCGAGACGATCTCCACGATCCAATCTCCCTTCCGCACTTCATGGCGTCCTTCAAAAAGACCGTTCGCCTTCTTGTTTAGCGAAACCTGGAAATCTTCATGGTCCCCGACCGGCCGTCTGAACGACAACGTCACGTTGTCGGCGTCGGCCACCGAGCCGTCTTTGTTGCGGATCGCATAGTCGATTGCGTCGCCGCGTACTAAGAGCGTTCCGGTGATCCCGGAGACGGCCATCGCCTTCATGGCCGCTGCCTTGCTATTGAACTCCTGGCTGGCCACGTAAGTGTTTTCGACGACCAGGCCGCTCCAGCTGGATGAAGCGTACCAGGCCATGGTGACGTTCACCGCGATTACCACTCCGAAGAATGCGATCATGGCTGTGAGCATATGGCGGCCGGTAAACCCTCTGGAAGCTGCTGTCCGAAGTGTCATTGTGTCTCTCCTGGCGAATTGAAGGCAGCCTTGTAAATCGCTCTATCCTGATGCTCGTCATCTTCAGCAATGAACAGGAAACCGCTCGTCGCGTCCCCGTGACCATGGCGTGTAACGAAGACCTTGAGGCTTGTTGCCGCGTCCGGGCCCGCGTCGATCGTGAAAGTCCGGGCATCTCCTTTCGAGAGCTCCGGAATGCGCATCGTTGCGCCGTCAAGCCCCTCAAGTCTGAGGGTGACTTTGCGCGGAGCGGGGACCATGTTCAGGATACGCAGGGTGTATCCGTTCCGGATCGATCCGTCAGACTCCAGCACGTATTGCGGATTTCGATCGTGAACGACGTTGAGTTCGAGCCGCTCGCGCATTGCCAGATGGACCAGCATTCCCAGTCCGATCGCAATCCATACGGTGGCGTAGAAAAGCACTCGTGGCCTGAAGATGATGCGCCAATTGAAGTGGCGGATGGATGCAACGAAGGTACCATCCGTGTTTCGGACCTTCGCCGGTTGGATGGGCATCCTCCCGCCGTCTGTAGCGAGCGACATGTTCTGTGCGTACTCGCTGAGGGTTGCGTACGCTATCAGGCCTCGGGGTTTTCCGATCTTGTCCATGACATTGTCACAAGCGTCGATGCAGAGAGCGCAGGTGATGCATTCCATCTGCTGACCATCACGGATGTCGATCCCCATCGGGCAGACCGCCACGCAGGCGTTGCAGTCCACACAATCGCCGACGCTCTGTCCGGCGGCCTGGGTCTTCTTGGAATGACGCGAACGCGGCTCGCCCCTCCAGTCGTTATAGGTGACGACAAGAGAGTTTTCGTCCAACATCGCGCCCTGGATGCGGGGCCACGGGCACATGTACGTGCATACCTGCTCGCGCATCAATCCGCCGAGAACGTAGGTCGTTGCAGTCAAGGTGGCGACCGTGGCGTAAGCGACGGCGGGGGCACTTCCCTTGGCGAGCGAAATGAACAGCGTCGGCGCGTCCGCGAAATAGAAAATCCAGGCCCCTCCGGTCACCACACCGATGAGCAGCCAGATGGCGTGCTTGATCACCCTCTTTCTCAGCTTCTCGAAGGTGTATGGAGCGCTGTCGAGCTTCATCCTGGCATTGCGATCACCCTCGATCGCCCGCTCGACGACGAGAAACAGATCAACCCACACGGTTTGCGGGCAAGCATAGCCGCACCAGGCACGTCCGACGGCAGAGGTGACAAGAAACAGACCGAAGCCTGCCATCACGAGGAGACCGGCGACGTAGTAAAACTCCTGCGGCCATATCTCGACGAAAAAGAAGAAGAACCGTCGGGAAGCGAGATCGACGAGGATCGCCTGATCAGGCGCGTACGGCCCGCGATCCCATCTGATCCAGGGCGCGAGGTAGTAGATACCTAGCGTCACAAGCATCACGATCCATTTAAATCGCCTGAACCGCCCTTCGGCACGCTTGGGGAAAACCTTCTTGCGCGCTGCGTAGAGCGGCGGCCGGTTTCCTTTGGCATTGACTGCCTCGGCGGAGATCCGCTCGACGTCCTTCGGATCCGGCGCTGTATAAAGATTCATAGGGATATGTCCGATTTGTCATCGGGCACGTTTTCCCATTTCTGGCGAAGCGGCTCCTTGACGCAGATCAAGAACCAAGAAGGTTGGCGAAAGAAAAAAGCCGCGCCTTTGAGAGAGGGCGCGGCCGGGAGGAGCTGCGGAGACGAACCCCACCGGGACGTCCTCCCATCGACAAATAGGGCTCTATCGACTTGTTGTCTCGTGGTCTTTGAGGCAGGTCAAATTGACGATCGAACTGCCGAGCTTTTCGGGATCATCTTCTTCGCGTGCCGGCGGGACGATCTTTGCGCGAGCTGATACCCGCTTGCGAATGACGGCACGCGGAGTGCCATACAAGGAGAGCAGGGCATTATGGTCGTGAGTGGACATTTTTAGGCTCCTTACTTTCCACCGCCAAGCGAATGAACGAAGACGGTCAGTTCCTTCACAGTTGTTTCGCCGAGGCGTGCCGACCATGCCGGCATAACTCCGTGTTTCGGCGCGGCTACCTGGCGAGCGATTGCCTCTTCCCCTCGCCCTTTCAGCCAGATTGCATCGGCAAGGTTGGGTGCACCCATATCGAGCTTGCCCTTGCCGTCGTCGCCGTGGCAGGCGGCACAGTTGTCCAAAAACACCTGCTTGCCCGCTTCGGCGAGAGCCGGATCCGATGGACCGTTGGTCAGGCTCCAGACATACGAGGCCACCTGCTTGATCTGGGTCGCATCCAGAATGTCGCGGAAGGCTGGCATTTCCGACACGTGCGTGTCGGTGTCGGCATCGAAGCGAACGCCGTGAGCAATTGTGTGTTGGATGGCATCCAAATCGCCGCCCCAAAGCCAGTCATCATCGTTCAAGTTCGGAAAACCGGGTCCACCGGTGGCACCCGATCCGTGGCACGGCGCGCAATTGACCTTGAAGGCAGACGCGCCGCCTGCGATAGCGAACTCTCGCAGGCTCGGGTTTGCGTCGATCTCCTGCACAGTCTTCCCGGCAATGAGATCTTTGAATTTCGTCTGCGCGAGGCTGGCGTGATCGACCTCCTGCTGTAGCTCGGCGCGACTGGAGAAACCCAAAATGCCCTTGGTCGTGTCTTTGATCATCGGGATCGAAGGATACGCCACGGCGTATCCAACGGCCCAAAGGATCGTTGCATAGAACGTCCACACCCACCATCGCGGCATCGGATTGTTAAGTTCGCGGATTCCGTCCCATTCGTGACCGGTGGTCTCGACGCCGCTCAATTCATCTACATGTTTGTCCGACATCTCAGTCATCCTTCAAGGGAATATCGGCTGCCTCGGCAGCGCTTTCCTTGCTTCCAGGGCGAAGGGTGAAGAACACCGCACCTACGAAGAACAGCGCCATTGCCAAGAGACCCCAACTGTCGGCGAAGTGCCGCATTGCCGTATAGGTTTCCATGTATTCACCTCACCGATAGCCGCTGGCATCGTCGTAGGTCGAGAAGTCGACCAACGTTCCGAGCATCTGCAGGTACGACACGAGAGCGTCCATCTCGGTCAGCTTCGTAGGATCGCCGTCGAAGTCGCCGACCTTCGCTTTGGGATACCGCGCGAGCAGCGCGCTCGTGTCAGCGTTCGGATCGGCCTGAGCCTTCATGTCCGCTTCGGCGTTGGCGAGCATCTCATCGGTGTAGGGGACCCCCACATCCTCATTAGCCTTTAAGTCCATCCCGATGTCTTTCACCGTCACTTCCTGCTCCTTGAGGAAGGCATAGCTCGGCATGATCGATTCCGGCACGACGCCGCGTGGGTTCGACAGATGCTGAACGTGCCATTCGTTGGAGTAGCGGTTGCCGACGCGCGCCAGGTCCGGACCGGTTCGCTTCGATCCCCACTGGAAGGGATGGTCATACATGGACTCGGCCGCCAAGGAGTAATGGCCGTACCGCTCCACTTCATCGCGAAATGGCCGGATCATCTGGCTGTGGCAAAGGTAGCAACCCTCGCGGATGTAGATGTTGCGTCCAGCCAGTTCGAGCGGCGAATAGGGACGCATCCCCTCCACCTTCTCGATCGTGTTCTGAAGATAGAACAAGGGAGCGATCTCGACGATGCCGCCTATGCTGACCACCAGGAGCGAACCCACCAGAAGCAAGGTCGCATTTTTCTCGAGGATTTGATGTTTGTCTAGTATCGATGCCATTGTCTCACCTCACTCGGCCGGTTGCGCCTGGGGCACGAAAGCGGTTGGAATTGCGGCCTCGTCGCGCTGGTAGCCGCGGATCGTCATGAAGACATTCCAGGCCATGACCACGCCCCCGGCCAGGTAAAGCCCACCACCGACTGCACGCAGCACATAGTATGGGAACATCGCCGCGACGGTTTCCGCGAAGGAATAGACGAGGAAACCCTGCGAGTTGTATTCGCGCCACATCAGACCCTGCTGAATGCCGGCGACCCACAGAACGGCGGCGTAAACCACGATGCCGAGAGTGGCGAGCCAGAAGTGCCAGTTGACCATGCGCAGGCTGTACAGGCGTTCGCGGCCCCAAAGCTTCGGCGTCAGATAGTAGATCGCGCCGAAGGTGATCATGCCTACCCAGCCGAGAGCGCCAGAATGGACGTGCCCGATCGTCCACTCCGTATAGTGGCTCAGAGAGTTGACGGTCTTCACCGACATCATCGGACCTTCGAAGGTCGACATGCCGTAGAAGGCGATGGCGACGATCATCATGCGGATGATCGGATCGGTCCGGATCTTGTCCCATGCGCCCGACAAGGTCATGAGACCGTTGATCATGCCACCCCAGGACGGCATCCACAGCATTACCGAGAAGACCATGCCGAGCGTTTGCGCCCAGTCCGGCAAGGCCGTGTAATGAAGGTGGTGCGGACCGGCCCAGATGTACATGAAGATCAGGGCCCAGAAGTGGATGATCGACAGCCGGTACGAATAGACGGGACGGTTCGCCTGCTTGGGAACGAAGTAATACATCATTCCCAGGAAGCCGGCAGTCAGGAAGAAGCCCACGGCGTTATGACCGTACCACCATTGCGTCAGAGCGTCTTGAACCCCGGAAAACGCCGAGTAGCTTTTCGATCCCAAAAACGAAACCGGTACGGCGAGATTGTTGACCACATGCAGCATCGCAATCGTGACGATGAAGCCCAGGTAGAACCAGTTGGCCACATAGATGTGCGGCTCTTTGCGCTTGAGGATCGTGCCGAGGAAGGCAGCAAGGTAGGCGACCCAAACAATGGTCAGCCAGACGTCGACGTACCATTCCGGCTCGGCATATTCGCGTGCCTGATTGATACCAAGAACATAGCCGGTCGCCGCCATGATGATGAAGAGCTGGTAGCCCCAGAAGACGAACCAGCCCAGGCTGCCGCCGAACAGGCGCGCGCGGCAGGTCCGCTGAACAACGTAGAACGACGTCATGATCAGGGCGTTGCCACCAAACGCGAAAATCACCGCGGATGTGTGCACGGGTCTCAGTCGCCCGAAATTGAGGTAGGGCGCGAAATTGAGGTCCGGGAAAGCCAGCTGCAGCGCGATGACCACGCCCACCAGGAAGCCAACAACGCCCCAAAACACTGTTGCGATCAGCCCGTACCGTATGACTTCGTCGAAGTAGCCGGAAGCATCGACTTTCGGTTGGCTGCGCCCTGCCGTCGAAAAGTCCACCCGCCTCAGAAGAAGCACGGTGCCGCCAAGCAGACACCAAAAGAGTATCCACATGTGAGCGGCGAAGAGTTGATCGTGTGCGAGCCCGGCTGCCACCAGTGCTAGGAACGCGCTGACCGCGACCGCCATTGTTTCTGTTGAGTAGTTCATGTCGTCGTCCCCAAGGCACAGGACAGCCCGGTAGGGTCGCCTTTCTTGCCACGTGCCGGGACTGTTCTCATGCCGAGAGCGCGCCATCCTTGATCTATGTCAACGATAGTGGAGATCGTGAGAGCGCAAGCTCAGTTGTTACAAACTGTCACACGATCTCGCCAATTCGCACACTGTGCTCATCGGTGTGTGACATCGAGCGGATCTATTGCCCCTCAACAGACAAGCGAGGGCAAGCAAATGCTGATGCAGAAAACCGCCACTTTCGAACGTGATGCAATTGTCGGCGGGGCGGTTTCGCTTTCCGATATCTTCCAGTTTTCGTCGACCGAAACCATTTCGCCGGGAAAGACAATCTGTTGGGAGGCAGACAAGGCCAACCACTTGTTTCAGGTTGTGGAGGGCGTGGTTCGCATCCAGCGTATCATTGGCGAAGGCCGTCGGGTGATTACCGCTTTTTTGTTTGCCGGGGATCTCATCGGCGCAGCGTTACAGGAAATCTATCTGTTCACTGCCGAAGCGGTAAACGAGTGCAAAATCCGCAGGGTCTCGCGCAAAAGCTTCCATGACGAGGTCGCACGGTCCGAACGCCTGCGCCCCGAGTATATCGCTTTGCTCAGTCAGGAGATGGCGGCAGCCCACGAACAGATGGTGCTCTTGTCGAAAAAGAATGCCGAGGAGCGGCTTTGCAGTTTCGTCGTCCGGCTTGCCGAACGTTCGCCTGTCAAAAAGGAAACGCTGTCGATACCGATGAACAGGCAGGACATCGCCGACTACTTGGGTCTGACGATCGAAACGGTTTCCAGGACAATAAGCAAGCTTGCTGCCCGCAACATACTGTCTCCCGTAGGCCGCCATGACCTGAAGATCGCCAGCTACGAAAAGCTCATTCGCCTCTCGGGCAACTCGGATGATTTTTCCGAAGAAATCTGCCATAGGGTCAGCTTTCACTGATTGCTTATGACAAGGTCAGCTTCCATGCCCCATAGACTGGTATCGCCTCGAACAGCTTCGCATCACGAGCTAGACGCGATGGTCCACATTCTGGATGGTGCTGACATATTGATCCATGGATTTGATGGGACGATCACCCATTGGTCGATCGGCTGCGAAAACATGTACGGTTGGACCCGCGACGAGGTGGTCGGTCAAAACGTTCAGGATCTGCTCGAACCAGTGCTGCCCGAACCCGTGGACGATATTCCCAGCCAGTTGCGGACGCGTGGCTTCTGGCAGGGCGAGCTAGTCCATCGCCATAAGTCAGGTCGGGCGGTCCATGTTGCTTCTCGTTGCGTCATGGTCAACCTGCCGGACGGCAGTTCAGCGGTGATCCAGACGAACAACGACATCACTGAGCTGAAGCAAGCGCAGGACGTCGTCAACGCTCGCGAAGCTCATCTCCGCTCAATCCTCGAGACGGTTCCCGACGCGATGGTCGTCATCGACGAGCGCGGAGCGGTTACCTCCTTCAGCAAGGCGGCCGAAGAGCTATTCGGCATGCCTTCCGACACGGTCTGTGGCAAGAACGTCAGCTGCCTCATGCCAAATCCGTATCGCGACGAGCACGACGGCTACATCGATCATTATCTGACAACCGGCGAAAAGCGCATTATCGGTTATGGGCGCGTCGTGACCGGACAGCGGGCCGACGGCACCCTTTTCCCGATGGAACTGCATGTCGGCGAAACCACCGCCAACGGACATCGGATTTTCACGGGGTTCATCAGGGATTTGACGAGCCGATACAAGATCGAGGAAGACCTCAGGCAGGCCCAGAAGATGGAAGCGGTGGGTCAACTGACGGGCGGGATAGCCCACGATTTCAACAATCTTCTGACAGTTATCAGCGGCAACCTCGAGATGATCGAGGACAAGCTTTCTCCAGGCACGGTAATGGACCTTCTTCGCGAAGCCCAGGATGCCACCGCTGACGGGGCAAAGCTCACTGGTCAATTGCTTGCGTTCGGAAGACGCCAGCCGCTGAACCCGAAAAAGACCGATCTCGGCCAACTTGTCACGGGATTCTCTGATCTGCTCAGGAGGACGCTCGGGGAAAACATCGAACTCCGGACAGTCATTTCGGGTTCGAACGTCCATGCCCTCGTGGACGCCTCACAGTTGCAGAACGCGCTCCTCAACATAGCCCTCAACGCTCGCGATGCGATGCCTCGCGGAGGGACGCTGACGACGGAAATTTCGAGAGTGCGCCTGGACGCGGACTATGCGAAAATGTATCCCGAAATACGTAGCGGCGAGTTCGTCCTCGTGTCGATGACGGATACCGGTATCGGAATGACCGACGAGGTCAAGAAGCGCGCCATCGAGCCTTTTTTCACGACCAAGGATGTCGGGTCCGGAACGGGACTTGGGCTGAGCATGGTCTACGGCTTCGTTAAACAGTCGGGCGGTCACCTCCAGCTCTACAGCGAAGTCGGACGGGGAACGACCGTTAGAATCTATCTGCCTGCAGAAAAAGCCGAGAGCCGCGGAGCGGGTGATGACCCGCAAATGGAACAGCCTTCCCCAGCACTTCCTCGAGGGGATGAAAGCATCCTGGTTGTTGAAGATGATGCTCGTGTGCGCCGGGTCGCGGTGGCCAGACTGTCATCGATGGGTTACACCGTTTTGGAAGCGGACAACGCTCATCGGGCCCTCGAAATACTGGGAACCAATGACGAAATTGCTCTGCTGTTCACCGACATCGTGATGCCAGGTGGGGTTACCGGCGATGAACTGGCGAAGGAGGCGCGCTCCCGGAGACCATCGCTCTGCGTGCTGTTCACCTCTGGATATTCGGAACCAAGCCTGGCTGGAAAGAATGCGATTGCGAACACGCACTGGCTTCGCAAGCCCTACACGGCCAGAGACCTTGCGTTACTTGTGCGGTCAGTCCTCGACAGCAAAGTCTAACGGTCAGCGACGCAGTATCGGCTGACAGTACAGCCGCGAAAGCATAAAGCCGCCCGAATTTCGGGCCACGACGTTGGCATCTTTGCCAATCAGCAATTCGGTTATGGCGAGCCGGTCTGCGAGGCGGCGGTGATGAGAGGTGTTGCACGGTCGCGTGCCCGGCTGTCGACATCGGCGCCCGCAGCCAGTGCTTGCTCGACGGCGGGGATATCTCCAGCCGTGACGGCATCGAACAAGGGATCACCCGCGGCCGCCATTGTCGCCGCGAAAAACAACGCTACCGATGCAAGCAGCCGTCGCATGGCTCCCACCTCGAACGTTTCAAATGAAAATAGCGCGGGCCCCGCACTTTGGGTAGGAAACGCACGCCGGCAGAGGCACACCCTGACATGTCGCTGCTCCGTGATGCCGAAGTTTTCTGCCGATGTCGCCGAGTTTGACGAGCGTCAAAGATCGCGAGTTTTGAATGTCGTATCCCAACTCACGAGGTCGACATGATCTCGAACCAAAGGAGATAAGGAAATGCGTTTGAAAGTCGGTCTGATCGCTGCAACGGCAGCCCTGATTGTTTCGGCAGCGCCGCTGATGGCGGCCGACCACCAGGTTCAGATGCTTAACAAGGGTGCAGAAGGCGCAATGGTCTTCGAACCTGGCTTCATCAAGGTAGCACCCGGCGACACCGTCACATTCGTACCGACGGACAAAAGCCACAATGTCGAAACGTTCAAGGGGCTAATTCCTGAAGGCGCGGCTGACTTCAAGTCGAAGCCGAGCGAACAGTATCAGGCGAAATTCGACGTGCCGGGTGCTTACGTTGTGAAATGCACGCCTCACGCAGGCATGGGCATGGTCGCGCTCATTCAGGTCGGCGACAAGCCAGCAAATCTGGACGCGATCAAGGCCGCCAAGGTTCCGAACATGGTACGCAAGCGGCTCGATGTCGACCTCGCGCAAGTAACCCAATAATCCAACAAACCCGTAGGGCGGATGGTGGCGCAACCGCGCCCCGCCCGCACGTGGAGGCCACAATGATCAAGCATGTTACACTCGCACTGGTGGCGGCCTTGTGTGCTGCCAGTACGGCCAGCGCTCATATCACGCTGGAGCAAAACCAGGCCACGTCCGGCAAAGCTTACAAGGCCGTCCTCCGAGTGGGACACGGTTGTGAAGGAAAATCCACAATCAAGGTCCGCGTGAAAATTCCGGAGGGGCTTCTTTCCGCGAAGCCGATGCCGAAGCCCGGCTGGACCACCGAAAAGGCCAGGGCAAATTACGAAAAGAGCTACGACCTGTACGGCAAGCCGGTCAACGAAGGCGTTACCGAAATCGTTTGGACCGGCGGCACTCTCGCCGACGACGAGTATGATGAATTCGTGTTTCGCGCGACTGTGGCCAAAGAAATCCCGCTAGGGACCCGAATATACGTTCCTGTCGTCCAGGAATGCACAGACGGCGCTGTCGAACGTTGGATTGAAATTCCCGCAGCGGGCAAGTCTTCCGACGATTACGAGACACCGGCACCTTACTTCGATGTAATCGAGCAGCCCCGCACCTAAGGCAAAGCGAGCAGTCGCTCATGTTTCCCCGAACGGTTCAAACCTGGGCGACTTACCTCCTCCAGAAGGGAGTGATCCTCCTTCTACTCGCTACGGGCATGCCGACTGGCGCGCTCGCTCATGCCGTACTTTCAAGTTCCTCTCCGGCGAGCAACGAGATTCTCGCGAAACCGCCGGCAGATGTTAAACTTCACTTCAATGAACCTGTACGGATCATTCGGGCAACCGCGACCGATGCGAAGGGTGTCAGCAAGGATCTGGCATCAAAGACGGCGGGTGCTGATGTTAGCCTGAGCCTTCCTGAAGCGGAGCGTGGCACCGTAATCGTCAGCTACCGCGTGGAATCCGAGGACGGTCACCCGGTGGGAGGCTCTCTCGTATTTCACATAGGATCGCCATCGACCGGTGCGGGCGACGTCTCATCGAAGACGGCGGCTCGATCTTTGATGGCGGCGATCTGGCTCGTGCATGCGCTCACCGTCCTTTATCTGGCAGCCGTCGTCGGCGGCTCGGTTTTCAGCCGATGGCTCGGTTCTGATGGCGTCTTGCGCACCAACTCCTCTCTCGTCATCCTCCCCGGCATCGTTTTGCTGATCGTGGGACTTTACGTCCGGGGGCTGGATGAACTCGGACTAGGTCTTGCCTTTGCCGGGATCGAGCCACTCATTGAGGCTGCTTCGGGTGGATCGGCCATTTCGGCTGCGCTCATCCTGTTCTCTCTTGTCGCAGTTTCGCTCCCGCTCGGAGGGAGTAGCAGCCGTGCTGTTTCCATCATCGCCCTTGCGACGCTTGCATCTGCATTCGCGTACGGCGGTCACAGCGGTGTTGCCAGCCCTTACTGGCTCGCGAAGGCCGCGATTTTCCTCCATAACGCGACGCTTGTTTCCTGGATCGGAAGCTTGTTGCCGCTCTGGCGGCTTAGTCAAATACCCCGGAATCAAATATCCCTGCGCCGGTTTTCAAGGGCGATTCCCCTGCCCTTCCTTGTCTTGATCGCCGCAGGCGCGACCCTCGCATTCATCGAGCTTCCGAATATTGGCCAGATTTTCGCGTCACTGTGGGGCCGCGTCCTGGTCGTCAAGATCGGCTTGGTGACAGCATTATGCGTCCTAGCAGCGTACAATCGCTTCTGGCTCACCGGTCCGGCCTTGGATGGAGACCTGACGGCGGGCATACGGTTGCGTCGGAGTATCGGCTGCGAAATCGTGCTGGCAATAGCGATTGTCGGCGCTGCCTCCCTCTGGCGTTTCGGAGGACCGCAGCAATTGCAATTTACACCGCCTCCCCGTGCCATTTCCTTGCATCTCCACTCCGAAAAGGCGATGGCTCAGATCGAACTCGGAGGCCAGCCTGACGGACTGAAGAGCATCAACGTCGCGGTGATGGGTCCCGATTTCGGAATGCTCGAATCCACGGAAGTCATTCTGCGACTGAAGAATCCTCAGATGGGGGTCGAGCCAATGAAGTTCGAGCTTGCGAAAGCCCCTCAAGGCGGCTGGATGACAACGGGTCTGCCGATTGGCGATCCGAGAGGCTGGCTGGTCGACGTCGAAGTCCTCGTTGACGATTTCACCTCCGTGCACCTCGAGGGTTGCTTGGCCAACTAGCGCTGGCCGGGCACGGGGCGGACCCGTGTGTAGGCATCGATCGTAGAGACCTTTTGAAAACTGGGTGGCGGTTTGAGGCGGTCCATACCTTCTGATGTGGACAGCAGCGAATCGGGCCCGGATGGCCGCCGGTGTTGGGGAGGCACCTCAAGCGTCCGTTGTTCGACTAGACGACACCTTGTAGATTGGAACGACACCTCGGAGATTGGAAACATGGCGCTCAAGCGGATGGACAACGTAGGAATCGTCGTCGAAGACCTCGGAGGGACGATTGATTTCTTTCGCGAACTCGGCCTCGAGCTCGAAGGGCGGGCCACGATCGAAGGAGAATGGGCCGGACGTGTCACTGGACTGGGCGATCAGCGCGTCGAGATTGCCATGATGCGCACACCGGACGGCCACAGCCGGCTCGAGCTCTCCCGCTTCCTCACGCCGCCTGTCGTCGCAGATCATCGGAACGCCCCGGTCAACGCCCTAGGCTACCTCCGCGTCATGTTCGCCGTGGACGACATCGACGAGACGCTTGAAAGGCTCCGCACGCGCGGCGCGCAGCTCGTAGGCGAAGTAGTCCAGTACAAAGACGCGTATCGGCTCTGCTATATCCGTGGGCCCGAAGGGCTTCTCATCGGACTCGCCCAAGAACTCAGCTGAGCGCAATACGAAGACAAATGGCGAGGAGTGACCAATGTCAGCGAGTGCGTCCGAGGCCGGCTTGCCTGTTCGAGGTCCATCCCTCCACGGTCGGCCGCGTTCTCGCTAAGCACGATTAGGTCGTCAACCCGGGCCGGGTCGCCCGCGAAAGCCGCCGTCAGCAGCCTAAGAGACCGTTTGAACACAGGGTGGCGGTTCAGCAGCGAAACAGGTCCGGGTGGCCGCCATCGAGAAGAAGACCCGCCGTTACCCGACGGATCTAACAGACGAGGAATGGTCGCAGGTTGAAGGGCTTCTGCCGAAGCCCCGGAAGACCGGCCGTCGCCGGGTGTTGATTTGCGCGAGGTGTTGAATGGCATCCGATATCTGGCACGGACGGGGTTCTGGCGGATACTGCCGGTGAACTTTCCCCCGTGGCAGACCGTGTACTGGTGGTTTCGCCGTTTCGTGCAATTGTCCCTGTTCCGCATGATCCACGATCTTGCCCTCATGGTCGATCGCGAGCGCGCCGGACGGGAAGCGAGCCCGAGCGGGAATGCTTAAATGGGGCGACCAAGCTGCTGGCGGTTTCCGGCTGTGCCGATCAGATCCACGGAGATGCTTGGGAATTTGCCGAGCGTGTCCCGTATCGCGTCTATTTCCATCAGATTGAATGCGGTCGAGAGCGCGTCGGCTGTGGCGGCATCGTCCGCGACCACGCTTACCCGTCGGTAAATTCCCGGCATTGCGCCCACTCTCGGATGGAGGATGTGTCCGAACCTCCCTTGCTCGTCGAAGACGAAGCCGGTCTGGCTCGAGGTCGCTACCGCTCGATTGACGATGCGTAGAACCGTATCGGGTTCCGAACTGTCTTCTTCGGCTGCAAGACCAATTCGCCACGGGGTTCCGTCCGACTGAACTCCGACCGCACGCTCTTCACCCATATCAACCAGGCTGCTTGTGATCCTTGCATCACGCAGGATGTCGACCACGCGGTCAGTGATGAACCCCTGGGCCACGCCGTTGAGCGTCAGCGCCATTTCAGGTCGGGCGAATGCGATGCGGCCGGAACCGAACCTTACGGCGTCGAAACCGACGCGGCCAAGGCAAGCGTTCAGAACACTCGCATCCGGGCCGTTTTCGCCGACATTTGCGGATGCGAAATGATCGCGATAAAGCGCCCAGACCGGCTGAACAGTCGGATCGAAGAGTCTACCTGTCGCTTCCCAGAAATTCGAACATTTGCCGAGCAGAGCTAGTAATTCCGGCGGCGGCGAGGCGAGTCCTCCAACTCGGTTCAGTTCGACAATGCTCGAATCTTCGTGGTACAGGCTGAAAATCCTCTCCAGCCGCGCCACTTCGGTCACGATGGAATCGATCAGGCGGTGAGCCCTTGTTGCGTCATGGTCGTTCAAGATCAATTTCGCGGGAGCACCGAGAGCCTGACCGCTCCACACGAACGCCGACGCCGATGCTCTTGCGGACGTGCCTGGGCCAAGCAAAGGAAGCCCTGCCACGGCTGCAAAGATTGATACGGCGCGCCGTCGCGTGACCAACTTAGCCATTGTTGCCTACCTCTGCATTCGCCGATGGCGCGAGCGTCGATTGGAGAACATCGCGATCCTCGATTTCCTCGAATATCAACACTTTGCCTCCATTCTTCCGCACGAAGGCGTCGGCGTCCGCGCGGACTGAGAATGGAACCGTCTCCGGCGCGCCCATGCCGCCGTGAACCTGGCTCCCCACGACATAGAAGGCTCGCTTTGCTTCGATCCAATTCCGACTTCCGGGGTCTTCCCAACTGTTGGCGTGGCTCATGTCCGACACATAGAAGGCAGCGATATCTTT
Organism: Rhizobium sp. LjRoot258; assembly: GCF_964254185.1. Classification (NCBI taxonomy): domain Bacteria; kingdom Pseudomonadati; phylum Pseudomonadota; class Alphaproteobacteria; order Hyphomicrobiales; family Rhizobiaceae; genus Rhizobium; species Rhizobium sp. LjRoot258. The sequence goes on from NZ_CAXUST020000002.1 coordinate 133,815, forward strand.
TGGTTCTTCGGGAAGCCTCGTGAAAGCCACCGCATCGCGTGACGAGCTGAACCAGACTGCCTGCCCGCCACTCCGCAGGATGATCTGCCCCTTCGGACCGGGGTGTTCCAGAACGTTCATTCCACAGAAATGATCGACGGCGTCCGAGGTTAGTTCGATCGGCTTCGGAACTGTCGTTTCGGCTTTTTCGCAGCCGGTGAGAAAAAGCGCCGCGAGCACGAATGATATGGCGATAGGGCGGGTCACAGTTCCCTCCTGGAGAAACGAAGCATTGCGAGCGAAAGGGGGATAACGGCCCAAAGGAGGAGTGAAACAACCAGCAGTCCAGGCGTCAGGACTGAATTGGCCGCGACTCCGGCGATCGCCGATACCGACCCGGCCGTCTCTGATCCGAGATTGAGAAGACGGTAAGTGTCCGTGGGATTAACCATGAGAAGCGCACTCAGCATGCCTGAAGAAAATCCCTCCCCCTTTGTCGAGACCAGCGCGCCAAGCAGACCCATGTCGTAAATGATCACGAAAAACAGCCAGATTCCCAAAGCGATGCCACCCGCCGTACTGCGCTGGCTGACGGACGCGCTCACCAGATAGCCGATCGCAATAAAGACCGCTCCCAAGAGGATGGAGGATCCAATCATCGAACCGAATGCGATCCAGCTGGCGGGATCAACAGGAGTTCCGGCGGCAACCAGTGCGGCACCGGCCGCTCCGTATCCCAGGAACGTCGCGACAGACAGGATCAGAGTATGACCTAGGAACTTTCCAAGCACGATCTGCTTGCGTCCCACCGGATAACTTAGAAGAAGAAGCAGAGTGCCGCGCTCCATTTCCCCGACGATGGCGTCGTGCGAAAGAAGCAGAGCGATTAGCGGAACCAAAAAGATCGTCAGACTTGCAAGACTGACAATCACGATGTCGAGGCGACCGGCTCCGACATTTCCAGTCGGCGCGCTTCCAAGAAACGAAAGTGTCAACGCGAGTGAGGCAAGCAGGAGTGTTACCGCGACTACCCAGCGGTTTCTGAGGCCCTCCTGTATCTCTTTACGCGCAATGATCAGGATATTGTTCACGGCCGTGTCCCCTGTCCTTGAAGGAAATGCGCATACACATCGTCGAGAGTGGGTTCGATGATCGTCATGCTGGTCAACGCGGCGGGATCCGAAGTCACGGCCGATAGGACGGCTATCTTTTCCTTGTGATCCACATCGGCCTCCAGAAACTGGTCTTTTCTTTCCAGCCATTTGACCGAACCGTTCGACCACGTGTCGACAGCTGCGCTGGCGCTCGGCTTGAACCGGATGTGGGTCGGAAGGCAGGCGACGCGCCGAAGCTCGTCAAGTGTGCCGTCGGCAATCTTGCGTCCTTGGTTCACGATGACAACGCGTTCAGCCCTTTCCTCCAGCTCGCTGAGTGCATGTGAAGAAAGCAAGACCGTTGTCCCCTCGCGCTTGAACTCCAAGATCAAGTCGTAAAAACTCCTTCGAAGCGCCGGATCCAGCCCGCTGGTCGGCTCGTCGAGAAGGAGAAGCCGCGGCTTTCCCAACAGCGCTTGAGCCAGTCCCAGTCGCTGACGCATTCCCTTGGAGTAGGTTCTCACCGGCCTGTCGGCAGCGCTCTGGGAAAGTCCGACCTGATCGAACAGGTTCTGCCAACGGTCCAGGGGAACGCGCTTCAATCTGGCGTAGAAGGAAAGAACCTCCCGGCCTGTCAGCGCCAGATGAAAGGATACGCTTTCCGGCAGGTATCCGACTTCCTTCCGGACGCCCAGATTGCCGGACACGGAGTCCTCTCCCAGCACCCGGACGGTTCCGGCAGTAGGCCGAATGAGACCAAGGATCGCCTTGATGAGTGTGGTCTTGCCCGCTCCGTTGTGACCCACAAGGGCCACCAGTTCGCCTTCGTCCAGCGTAAACGAAATGTCTTCGATGGCGGGAACGTCGCTGTAGACCTTCGAGACGTTTGCCAGGGAAATTGTCGACGTCATCATAGTCCGTCCTTCTCAGCAGGAGGAGCCATCAGCGGCTTGCTGTCGATTACGCCGCCGGGGAGTAAAGAGGGAAACTGGGCCTGTGCCCAGCGAATGATCTGTACTGCCGGGCTCGTCGTCAAAATCTTGGCTTGTGGAGCAGTCCACAGAACCGTGTCAACGATGTCGTTTGGACGATACGGACTGTCTCCGATGCCGTCGCCATTCAGGTCAAATGACGGGTTGTCGCTCCAGTAGTTTCCGCGGCCGCTCTTCGACCAGTCGAGGTAGCGCGAACCCACGTATTTGACCTGAGTTTGATTGCCGACGAAAGCGTTTCCGACAATCTCGTTTCCTTCGGAGCCGGCTGTGAAGTGAATGCCGATGGCGCAGTTCTGAAAGAGGTTGTCTTCAAGGACATTGCGGTTGGCATTGTAGATGAAAACGCATTTCTCAGGGCCTAGCCGCGTGTCCTGGCTGCCGCTGGTGCCGGACTCGATGACAGGCATGTCAGAGGTTTCAGATCGCGTGCCGCCCATCACCCATCGGTCCGACGTCTGGAGGCGTCCAACGACCTTGTTGTGGGCGATGGTCGAGCCGTTTGCAAAATTGAGTAGCAGCCCGTGGTCCCGATCACCGTCCGAAACATTGTTTGTGATCGTTAGTCGGCTAGAAAACATGATCGCATAGCCGACGAGATTTCCCTCGGAGACGTTCCCGGTGATCATACTGTCGTTCGTGTACATGTAATGGACAGCAAATCTGAGATTGCGGAAATGGTTTCCCTTGAAAAGGTTTCGCTTGCTGGCATTCGTCGAAATGCCGTCCTTTCCGAAGCTGATGTCATTGTCGATGATCTTTGCGCCGGGAGCGTTCCACAGCGAAACTCCATTTCCGGCCTCGCTCATTCGACCGGCGGTCATGCCCACGATCCGGTTTCGTTGGGCAACAGAGTGCGCAGCGCCGTGCAGATAGATGCCGTTCAGATTTCCAACGATCGTATTGTCTTCAACCACCGCACCGGTTGCGGACTGGCTCACCAAGACCCCGGAATCGAGCGCGGAAAGGTCAACACCGGATCCCTTTATCTCCAGTCCGCGAACTACGGCTTCGGGCGCGGAAATGGTGATCACGCTGCCTTTGCCAGTGCCCAGGATGATCGCCCCCGGCTGTCCTTCCAGCACGATCCGCTTGCTGACCGTGAGAGGCCCCTGATAGTTGCCGGGAGCCAATCGTATCAGATCTCCGTCAGCAGCTTCGTCGACAACGCGTTGCAGTGACAAGTCACTGCCCGACCTCAGTTGGCGCTCGGCCGAAGCCGCATACGTCGGGATGGCGGTCGTTGCGACCGCCATCCCGAAGAGCGCTATTTTGCCAAAGGAAGGCATCACACCGCCTTCGGCTCAACCAGCATGCGACCCTGCATTTCCATGTGCATCGCATGGCAGAACCACGAGCAGTAATACCAGTAGACGCCTGGCTTATCGGCGGTGAAGGTGACTGATGCGGTCGCCTGCGGAGCAACCTCCATCTGGATGCCGTAGTTCACGATCGAGAAGCCGTGGGTCAGGTCTTCAACGTCGTCGATGTTGGTGATGTAGACCGTCACCTCGTCGCCTTGCTTGACGTTGAATGACTCGAGACCGAAGGCAGGAGCCGCGGAGGTCATGTACACGCGAACCTTGTTTCCATCCCGGATCACCTCGGAATCCGACAAGAGATCGATGTTGTCTTTCTTCGCCTGGGCGACCGCGTCGGCGAAGAAAACATCCTCTCGGTTCCAGACGCTGACCGGATTGATCTTCGAGGAATGCACGATCGTTGCGTCATGCGGTTCGGCGAAGGTCGGGTTGTCGTGTACGAGGACCATCTTGTCGCCCGAAATGTCGATCAACTGGTCGTTCTCTGGCTTGAGAGGGCCGACGTTGAGATAGCGGTCCTTCGAGAACTTGTTCAGCGAGATCAGCCACTTTCCGTCCGCGTCCTTGGTCTGACCCATCGACGTGTGATTGTGGCCTGGCTGGTACTGAACATCGAGCTTCTGGCGGATCGGATCGACCTTTTCGCCCTTGAAGGCGCGGATGGCATCTTCAATGTTCCACTTGCAGACCTGGCTGTCGATAAACAGGGTGGTGTATGCGTTGCCTCTCCCGTCATAGGCCGTGTGAAGCGGGCCGAGACCAAGCTGGGGTTCGGCGACAACCGTATCCCGCGGCTTAATCTTGTCTTCGAACAGATCATCGAATTTGCGAACGTCAAAGACCGTCACGGTCGGCGAGAGCTTGCCGTTGGCGACAACGTGAATACCGTCCGGAGCTGTATTGATGCCATGCGGGCTGTTGGAGACTGGAATGTAACGCGTGTACGCGGAGCCATGGCGGCCGTCCAGAACCGGCACGCCGCCGATTTTCTTGAAGTCCCCACGCGCGACCGCGTCTTCGATCCTTTTGAGATTGAAGACAACGACCCAGTCTTGGTCCTTGGCCATCGTCTCGGGAAGGTTCACACCTTCCTCGGAGTTGTAGCACGTCGCAAAGCAGTATTTGCCTTGATAGTCGGCATCGACGTTGTCGAGGTTCCCGTCGACGATGATCTGCCATGCGACCTTCATCGTTTCACCATCAACGGCGGTGAAGACAGCGTGATATTGTTTGGCGTCGTCGAGAACCTTTCCGTCATTCGGGATTGGAACGCGATCTTCTCCATTGCAGAACACATAGCCCGTCTTCGGGTATTTCTGGACGCGCAGACCGTGGACGGTATGCTGGTTTGGAAGTTCGATGATCTTGTCGCACTTCATCACGTCGAGACGAATTCTACAGACCCGCGTATTTGCCTTGTCGTTGGCGAACAGGTACCGCCCGTCGTAGGTGCCGTCGGTGAAGGATGGATGCGGATGGTGCAAGTCGCCATTGTGATGGACGCCACCGCGGGTTGCCAGGAATTCGCGCGTCTCCGGAAGAAGACCGTCCGTGAGGACCTTGCGGCTTTCGTTGGTGAGTCCCCAGCCTGTCGCGCTGCAACGGTTGTAAACCGGAATGCGCATGAGTTCTCTCATCGACGGAAGGCCGACAACTCGTATCTCGCCCGATTGACCGCCGGAAACGAATACGTAGTACTCATCCAGTTCGCCCGGCTTGACTTCATGGTTCAAACCTTCGGCATGGGCAGTGGTCGCCGTGGCACCGGACAGCGTCAACGCACCGCCGACGCCGGCTGCGCCAGCTGCGGCTGCGAATGCCGTGGTTCCCAGCAGCTGCCGCCTGTTGAACAGCGGGTGTTTCTCTTCTGTCGTCATTTTTCCTTCTCCTTTGTGAACATGTCACGCCGATTGGTCCGGCGCGGACTCTGTTTTCTTGATAGGGGCACCCTTGTAGGTGACTTCGACCTTCTGCTTTTTCGCAGGCGCTTCACCCCGCGATTCAGGCGTTGAGAGCGCCATGAATTTCTCTCGCTTGAGACGCACCTGGATCATGTGCGGACAGCGCTGATCGTCCTGATAAAGTTCTTGGCAGTGCATGCAGTAGATGCACTCGTTGACGTTGATCTGGCCCTCGGGATGAATGGCCTGGACCGGGCACTCCTTCGAGCAGCGCTGGCAGGGAGAGCCGCATTCGGGCCACCGCTTGAGCCACTCGAACATCCTGATCCGGCCCGGGATCGCCAGCGCGGCTCCCAAAGGGCACAGATACCTGCAGTAGAAGCGTTCGACGAAGAGGCCCGCGACAAGCAGAGAGAGGGCAAAAAGAACGAAGGGCCATTGACGAGCGAACTTCAAAACGATCGCCGTCTTGAACGGCTCAACTTCTGAAAATGTCTCCGCCAGCGCCATGGAATAGAACGAGAGGCCGAAGAGACCCAGGAAGATCATGTACTTCACCGGCCAGAGGCGCTCGTGCAGACCCCATGGCAGCTTCACCTGGGGCACGCCGAGCTTTTTGGCCAGGCCGTTCGTAAGTTCCTGCAGGGCCCCGAAGGGGCATAGCCATCCGCAGAATGGACCCCGTCCCCAGAACAGGAGAGCGGCCGCGCCCGCTGCCCAGAGAAGGAAGATCAGGGGTGCTGCCAGGAAGAACTGCCAGTTGAAGCCCGAGACCACGGCGTTGGCAAATGTGAGAACGTTGACGACCGAAAGCTGTGCGTTCGCGTACCAACCGAGCCAAACCAGTGTGAATACCAGGAAACCGGTGCGCACGTATCCGAACAGCTTGGGGCGGCGGACCAGCCAATCCTGGAAAAAGAAGATGGCGGTAAGAGTAAGGATGGCACCTATCGTAATTGCGATCTTCGTGCGGCTTCCATCCCAGATTTTGATCCAGAGCTGAGGCTCCGTCTCGTTGCCAACGGCCTCGGGAGAAGTCTCGGCAGCTGGCGCGGACGGATTGGCCGTGGGCCCGATCTGGGTGACCTTATCGGTCTTCACGTAGCGGTCAGGAAGCGCATATCCAACGTTGTAGGGCAGTACGGCCTTCTTTGCGCCGGCGGTTCGCTGCACCAACAACTGGAGTTCCCACGGCTCCGTTATGTTGAAGGTGAAGTCTTTCGGCACAACAAAAAGGGCGATTTCCCGTAGCTTCGGAGAGCCGGTCGCCGCAAGGGTCGGAATGCGGGTATGGTCGTGATCGTGGAATCTGAGACCCTGGCCGTCTTGAAGGAGTTCGATCCGGTCGAAAATTCCACCCCTGACGTAACCCGAGCCCTTAAACGAGTACGCTCCGTCGCCCGCCACGAGGATTGCGGACTGGTCGGGTTTCAACTGCTTCCGTAGCCGTTCGTAGAGAGTATCGCCCAAGAGGCTGCGACCAACGATCGGTACGTTTACAGGCGCGACGTAGAGATCGATGAAGCGTTCGGTTTCGGAAGTGGCTTCCGGATTGTTGGCAGCGGCATCCTGTTTCGCGGTTCGGAACGCCTCTGAAACGTCGCCAACGGTAAGGCGAAGACTTCTGATTGAGCCATCTCCAAGGAGAGCCTGCCAGTCCTCAATCCCTGTCTTTGCGTCATCGACACGCTTCACCTCGGAGACGACAGGGGTCTGGGCACTGCCTTTATTGTCGAGTCTGTGGGAGCGAATGAGCTTGACGGCCGAGCGGATGACGCTGTCCCCCATGACCAGAACGGTTACAGTTGCACCGCTGACGATGTCGACTTGGGGCGGACGATCGAGACCCGCGGCCACCCGTCCGAGATCCTTGCCGATGATCGAGTTCAGCGCCGCAACGACCCTGGTTTGCGGGATCCCAATCAGCACGATCGGCTCTTTATGATCCACCAGCTTGATGCCGCGGACGACGCCATCAGCGGTTATGCCGACGACGATGTGGATCGGCTTGCCCGAGTAGCCGGTCGACGCGGTGAAATCGGAATTCAGGTAGGCGTAGCCCAGGACACTCCCGCCACGCAGGACCGGTGCAATTGGGGGTTCCCCTTGCGGCGGCCCAAAACCGTCCGCTCCCTCGAAAAGTTCCGAGGGCTGAACCTTTTGGATGTAGGTCGCTAGCTGGTCGGCTGCATTGCAGGCAGCGGCCGAAAAGACGGCGACCGTCAACACGACCAAAGCGCGCAGACAGGCTCGGAGCCCGGATTTCGAATTTGAAAACATGTTTTGCGCGCGTCCAGTCATTTGCGATTGCCGCTGCAACACTAGGTGCGAGCGAATGCGCATTCTTTGATGTGCGTCAAACTGGAATGCTTTCGTTCTGGTAACCCTGTGTGGAACGGCAAAGTGACCGGAGGACACGATGACAAGACTCACCAAAGAGCCAGGCGCGATCCATTCGATGCCGGAATTGCTTGCAACGGCAAAGGTCATGGAACTGGAGGCTGTTGCCGGCTACGAAGCGCTAGCCGAGCACATGCGCGAGTCAGGAAAGTCGGAACTCGTGGTAGTGTTTGAAAGATTGGCTGCCGAGGAGCGTGGACATCTCGCATCCGTGGAGGATTGGTCGGCTCAAATCGGGGTGTCGGTGAGCGCCACCGCGACCCACCCGGACGAACTCTTCGATGACGAGGGAATGAACCTCACCGATCCCACTCTCCTCTCCGCCTATCTTGCCTTTTCGGTTGCTGTGCGCAACGAGGAACGAGCCTTCCTCTTCTGGACTTACATATCCGCCCATGCGCCAAATCAGGAAATTGCCAAGGCTGCCGAACGCATGGCCCGCGAGGAACTTGGTCATGTATCGACCCTTCGCCGCGAACGCCGCTCGGCTTTCCATCTGCAGAAGAAAGCTCACACAAGAGAGACGGTTTCGATCAGCCAGCTCGAGCGCAAGCTCGAAGTCCATCTCCAAACCTTGATAAAAACCCACCATCCTAAATCGGATCAGTTGGCGACCTTCGCGCAACAAGCTTGGGAACGCATAGCCATGTCGAGAGATCAGACACTGGAGATCGAGCGCTCAACGAATAGGCTGGAGCTTTCGGCTGCAGCGTTGGCTGAACTGTTGCTCGACTATCATCTTGACCGGGCCGAACTGTCCAAGGATGAGCAGACCCGCAACCTTGCACAGACGTGTGCGGGACAACTCGTCGCGACTCTAGCGGTTTTGAGAAGGAAACCGACAGCGTAGCAGGTCAACCATTCCGCTCACCTTCCTTTTCGTCCTCCACGCCCTTTTTGAACTGCCGAATACCCTGTGCCAGGTCTCCCATCAGCTCGGGAATCTTTCCTTTCCCGAACAGAAGCAAGACGATCACGAGCACAATCAGCCAGTGCCACGCGCTAAACGAACCCATAGGAAAACTCCTGCCACCGCGTTGCCAAACAGATTCCTTTCGGCGGCGGTCGAAAGTGTCGCAACAATAACGAGGGGGGATTTCCTCTCATTGAGATAGAGCAACCAAGCAGCAGTTCGAGGTTCGGGCGCAGCGGGCTGCCATTTTACCCAGTTTGATCCAAAGCAAAGAGACAGCTCACGGTCCAGCCTATGCTGCGTCACATAGGAGACTGACAATGACCGACGCACAAGTAGGACTGTCGATAGCAACCCCAATAATCGTGCTATTCGCAGTTACTCTCTACCGCATGGGTGTCCTGCAGCGAACCGGCGTCATATCCGCAGGCCTTGCCGCCATCGCTATCGCCGCCAGTTTGTTTCTCCAGAGGTAGAGCCATGGAAAATTCAACGATGAAGGATTTCGCCGAGCTTGAGGCTTGCTACGGTCAGCTCATTGCTTGGTGCGACCTTTTAGAGGCGATCGCGGACTTTCTACCGTGCCAGGTTGATGAAAGGCTTTGCGATACGATAACGAACGGGCTCGTCCCGTTGGTGCTCGTAAGCCACCAATTTGAGGAGCGTCTTCTTTCGACGGGTTTGGGCCTCATCATGACGGAGGACGAGTATTTCGATGCCAATGAACGTCGGCGCACGAGCAGGTTACTGGACTATGATTCCGCTCAGGAAGTTGTCGAAACGCTCATTTCTCTTAGAGAAGGCGGATGCCGTCTTTCTTGGGATGCGGTCGGATACCAGCTGCGTTCGTTCTTTGGCTCTGTGCGCAGACACATTCGCGGCGAGCGGGAAATCATGAGTTTGATCCGCAAGGCGATGGAGAGCAGCGATACGCGCCAGGACAGCCCCGTCCAGACGGAAGCAGCCTGACAATCAGGCCCCCGCCTCATCTGCGCTCGCCAAATATAGGTTAAGTGAAGTGAATTGGCCGTTCTTTGCGTTCGGTCAAAGAGCCATCCATGGTGCACCGTACATTGGTGCGATGACTGAAACCATCGCATACGACAAAAATACCTCAGATGAAGATGCCGGAAGCGGCGATCTCCTCACATGGATATTGGCATGGAGTGAGTTGGTAGCCTTTGGCGCGCTTCTTCTCGCGTTCATGGTGGCGGCATCTTTGTATCCCACCGAGTTTGCCGCAGGAAAAGGGAAACTTCATCGCCTTATTCCCTTGATAAACACAATCGTCCTACTGGTCAGCGGTTGGACCGCCGCCAAGGCGGCTTCCGGAAGGACAATATGCCGACAGCGTCTTTGGCTGTTGGCAGCTGCAGCGGGCGGCATCCTTTTCGTTACGTTGAAACTTCACGAGTACCGAACAGAGCAAATTCCTGTCTTTGCGGAAGATACGTTCACCCAGCTCTATCTGCTGATAACCGGCTTCCATGCACTCCACGTTCTGTTTGGTTCCCTTGTATTGGGAATAGTCGCCCGCTTTCCCACCCGTGAGAATGTGCATCTGATCACTACTCTCTGGCATGTCATCGACCTGGTCTGGCTCGTCGTCTTCCCGGTTATTTATCTTCTGTGAGGATTACGATGACGCATCTCCCGCTAACACGCGCTCTTCTACTATTACTGCTACTCACGTGCTCGGTGGCCGCCGGTTCGCTCATGCTCCCAAATAGCGCCCGCCTTCCGGCGCTGGCGGTCTTTGCCGCTTTGATAGCCTGCATGAAGGCCCGCTTGGTGGTCCTCGACTTCATAGGATTGCGATCGAGTAATTCCCCCCTCCGCCCAGCGCTGATGATCTGGGTTGCAACGATTTTGCTTGTCGCCGTGGCCAGGGTGGCCGCCATCGCCTTTGTGTTTGCGAATTAACAAAGACCGTCCAGCCTCTTTCATCCATCCAGTTCGCTGCGAGCCTATGGCTCGGTTTCCGACGTCACGGCGGTTCCGCCCAATGACATGAAAGGATATTCGATGGCTGAACGCCTAACAAAAACCGCGGCCCGCAACGTGTTTTACGGCGGGTCGGCCTTCTTCTTCGCGATCTTCGTGGGCCTCACAGCTCACAGCCATTATTACATCCGGACGGTGTCGACCGATGAAACGACACTCACCGAGAGCGTGGCGAGAGGCAAGCACATCTGGGAGAAGAACGCCTGTATCAATTGCCACACGCTAGACGGTGAAGGAGCCTACTTCGCTCCGGAGCTTTCCAATGTCTGGATCCGCTGGGGCGGCGACAAGGATCCGGCCAGCGCACGTGAGGCGCTGCATGCGTGGATGGCTGCACAGCCTTCCGGCATCGACGGTCGTAGGCAAATGCCTCAATTCAACCTGTCCGACCAAGAAGTGAACGATCTCGCAGACTTCCTCGAATGGGTCAGCAAGATGAAGACACAGAATTGGCCGCCAAACCAAGCCGGCTGAGAGGCGAGAGGATCAACCAATGAAGTACAAAACCCAAAGCGTCGCCATGCTCTACTTCTACGGAGCGCTCGGCTTATTTATGGCGCAGTTGCTGTTTGGCGTTCTGGCCGGCACCATCTATGTGCTGCCCAACACCCTGTCCGTTGACCTTCCATTCAATATTGTCCGCATGATCCACACGAACGCGCTCATCGTGTGGCTCCTCATGGGCTTCATGGGGACGACCTATTTTCTTCTCCCCGAAGAATGCGAGACGGAACTCTACAGCACGAAGGTCGCGATCGCGCAGTTCTGGATATTCCTTGTGGCGGCCGCCGTCGCGGTGGTGGGATACCTGTTCCATATCCACGAAGGTCGTGAGTTCCTTGAACAGCCGTTTGCGATCAAGGTCGGTATCGTAGTCGTTGCTCTGATGTTCCTTTTCAACGTCACGATGACCGCTCTCAAAGGTCGGAAAACCACAATCACAAACATCCTGCTTTTTGGACTCTGGGGTGTGGCGATCTTCTTCCTGTTCGCATTCTATAACCCAGTCAACCTCGCACTGGACAAGATGTACTGGTGGTATGTCGTCCACCTTTGGGTTGAGGGCGTGTGGGAGCTGATCATGGCGTCAGTCCTTGCTTTCCTTATGATCAAGCTGAACGGAATCGACCGCGAAGTCGTGGAGAAGTGGCTGTACGTCATTATCGGCCTGGCGCTTTTCTCCGGCATCCTGGGTACCGGCCACCATTACTACTGGATCGGCGCTCCGGGATACTGGCAGTGGATCGGCTCTCTGTTCTCGACGCTGGAAGTCGCACCTTTCTTCACGATGGTCGCGTTCACCTTCGTCATGACCTGGCGGGCAGGACGCAAGCACGAGAACAAGGCTGCCCTCCTCTGGTCGATCGGCTGCTCGGTGATGGCGTTCTTTGGCGCAGGTGTCTGGGGCTTCCTCCACACGCTGTCGTCGGTGAACTACTATACGCATGGCACGCAGGTCACGGCCGCACACGGACACCTGGCTTTTTTCGGTGCTTACGTGATGCTGAACCTTGCAGCCATGGCGTATGCCATCCCGCAGATCCGCGGCCGCGCTCCGTATAACCAGTGGCTTTCGATCAGCAGCTTCTGGATCATGTGCACTGCAATGTCGGTGATGACGTTCGCATTGACGTTCGCCGGCATTATCCAGGTCCACCTGCAACGCGTGCTTGGCCAATCGTACATGGAAGTGCAGGACCAGCTTAGCCTCTTTTACTGGGTACGTCTCGGTTCGGGCGTTTTCGTGTTCATCAGCGCGCTGATGTTCATCTGGTCGGTTCTGGTCCCCGGTCGCCGACGCGTAGCCCATGGCGTAGTCCAGCCCGCCGAATAGGCGGGTCCACCAATCGGAGATCAGATCATGACTATCGCCATCAATCATCCGTTCAATCCGAAGTCGGAAATTCCGAGCTACATCCCCAGCGGCAATGAATGCGCGCTGTTTGAAAGGGCTTGGACGCGCCAGCTTCCTGTTCTTCTCAAAGGTCCCACGGGCTGCGGGAAGACGAGGTTTGTCCATCATATGGCGGCCCGCCTCGGTTTGCCGGTGTCGACCGTATCCTGCCATGATGATCTCACCGCCGCCGACCTGACCGGCCGATTTTTGCTAAAGGGCGGCGAAACCGTGTGGGTTGATGGTCCGCTGACCAGGGCAGTCCGCAGTGGCGGAATATGCTACCTCGATGAGATCGTTGAGGCGCGAAAGGACGTCGCGGTCGTGCTTCACCCGCTGACAGACGATCGACGGGTACTGCCGCTCGAGCGCACCGGCGAACATCTCGAAGCCATGTCAAGCTTCATGGTCGTCGTATCGTACAATCCCGGTTACCAGAACCTGATGAAGGCGCTCAAACCCAGTACGCGGCAGCGTTTTGTCTCGATTGAGTTCGATTTCCTGCCGAGGGACCTTGAAATTGCGACGGTATCACTGGAAAGCGGATTGGCGGAAGGGAAAGTTGCCCCACTTGTCGATCTCGCGCATCGGTTCCGCCGTCTCAAGGGGCAGGACCTCGAAGAAGGCGTCTCCACCCGTCTTTTGATCTACTGCGCAACGCTGATCGATGCCGGTCTCCCGCTTTCCGAAGCGGTCCTCGCGGCAATCATCGAACCGATGACAGATGAGCCCGACGTCAAGGCCGCCCTTCTCGAGATCGCCAATTCAACCCTCGCATAGGTGAACGATGCTTGAATTTCTGGAACTGGAGGAGACCGTTGGGAGGGCCTGGCACCGTTTTGTGGGTGACACGAGCTCTTGGCCCCGTCATCCGCAGTCCGCTGTCAATCTCGCCGACATCAAGGGGCAGCTCTCCGTATGCTTCCGTGGCTTTGGTGGCGATTTAACCTCGCAGATCACGAACGCGCGGCAGAAAACGTCACTCCATCGGCTGCGGCTGCGACAGGTGATTGGGCTCGGAGAGGAGAGAAGTGAACAGCCTTGGTGGGACGGATCGACCCTGCATCTCCCCTCCTCGATCGATCTCTTTGAGGACAGGACACTCAATCGGGACCTCTATTTCTGGCTCGCTGCGTACATGGCCACCGTCGTGCCGTCTAGCTTGCCGGTTTCTGACCCGGCCCTTCGCGATTTAGCCCGAATTGATGAAGGCCGGGGCAACTGCGCTGGTGTTCTGCGAAACTTTCCAGGGATGAAGGATCGGTATGTCCGTCTGACTCACGGCCTTGTTACAAATCGATCCAGAGGAAAGCTTCCGAAGGCCGAGCGCCAAATCGAGGACTACCTTCGCATCGCTCTTTCCTATCCCCTCGGTCATCCACTTCCAGCAGGCTCCAGGCCGTCGCTAACCGGCGCTCCTGCCGGATATCTGCCAATGCTTCCTGTTCCCCTCTGGCCAGACTATCTTGCACGTCACGAGGAAACCGCTTCGCTGCGCGACGATTTGCCTTCAGAAGGCACCGATGAAAAATCCCAGAAGCCATCGCATTCGGCGAAGCGGAAGAAGGACACTGAAGATCGAAAGCGCGATCCATTCATTCTCAATCGCTTCGAGAAAATTCTGGCGATGGCCGAGATGGTCAATGTTGATCGACCGACCGACGATCAGGAAGACGACGATGCGAGCGCAGCGGAAGAACTTGATGAGATCGCCCTTAGCGAAACCCGGGAGCGTCCCAAATCGCGGTTCCATTTCGACCTCTACCTATCTCCGCAGGCGTGTGACCCATCGACGATAGAGGGAGAGTTTCTCTATCCCGAATGGAACTACCGCCGTCAAGAATATCTGCAGGATCATTGCCGCGTGTTCGTCGGGACGGCCGACGTTGACCCGCAGGCCCAAGCGGTGGCTACTGATGCGCATGTTGTCCGAAAGGTGAAGCGCCAGTTTGAAATCCTTAGACCGCGGAGAGAGACCCGACGAGCGCAATTGGACGGCGACGAGCTTGACCTCGAAGCTGTTGTTCGCTCACGGATCGACCTTGTGACCACCGGACAACCGGACGATCGGATCTATGAATGCTGCAGACCGGCCGCGCACGAACTCGCCACCTCCATCCTGGTGGACGTGTCTCTGTCGACCGACTCCTGGGTCGATAACCGGAGGGTTCTTGACGTAGAGAAGAATGCTCTCGATGTATTTGCTCACGGACTAAACGCTTGCGGCGACAGCTTTTCTATTCACACGTTCACATCACGTCGCCGCAACTGGGTGCGGATCGACACCCTGAAGGAGTTCTTTGAACCCTTCTCCGCCAAGACCGCCGAGCGTATTGCTGGCCTTCGTCCAGGCTACTACACGCGAATGGGGGCCGCTATCAGACATGCGTCCCACAAACTCCAAAGCCACGGCGCGCGAAAAAAGCTTCTCCTAATTCTCACTGACGGTAAACCGAACGACGTCGATCACTACGAAGGAAAGTTCGCGCTCGAAGACAGCAGACGAGCCGTTTTGGAGGCCCGTGGAATGGGCCAATCAGTTTTCGCTGTCACTGTGGATCGCCAGGCCGAAGAGTATCTTCCTGCCATCTTCGGTCGATCCGGCTTCGCGCTTGTCTCCGACATATCGAAACTTGCGAGTGCTCTTCCGGCCATCTATCGCAACCTCACAGCCTAGGCGAAGGGATCTTATCGGCAAAGGAGCGTTCGCGTGTTGCCGTGTGATACCGAATCGGCAACGTCAACAAAAAGCAGCGCCGAATGATACACTGACGCAACGTGGCTCAACGGGCGTCCAATCCCTTGGATATGTCGCAATCGTGGACCGTACGGGTCCCGAAAAACACTGCTGCAACGCCATGCCGCGCTCGCCCAATGGGTTATTGAGGCTTTGCTCCAGGACCCGCACCAAAACCGTCTATTGAAAGAGAAAAAGTTGCGACACCAACTTTTTGCCATATCTGTCCCCAGATGGTTAGGTCGCAACCAGTTGCCTTTTTTCCGTAACCGATCTCACATCGACCACGTCTCAAGCGGCCTTACTATGGGTGCGTCCGTAAGAGCCAAAATACGCATCAAACGCCGCAGCGACGGCGCGTACCATGAAACGGGAACGCTGTGATACGTGAACGTGGCCATCGCGGACCGTCGCCACTCCATCGGCTTCCAGCTCACAGAGACGGTCGTTTCGATCGAGCAAGAAACCACCGTCGAATCCAAACTCGCGACTAAGGCCGACGAGGTCAACCGCGAAATCACACATAAGGCGCTCGATCACTTTTGCCCGCAGTTTGTCTTCTTGGGTTAGCAGATAACCTTTCGCGGTTGGAAGCACACCCGAGCAAACCCGCTCGGCATAGAGTCCGATGGGGACATGGTTTTGGATGTATCCCATTGGCAGTCGTCCGATGGCGGACGCTCCAAGACCGATCAGCGTGTCGCATTGGTCAGTCGTGTAGCCCTGGAAGTTTCGCCGAAGCTTGCCAGTCCTGGCCGCAGCGGCCAGTTCGTCCTCCGGCAGAGCAAAATGGTCAAGCCCCACGCGCTCATACCCCGCTTTCACCAGTTCGTCAGCAATGGCCTCGGCTTGATCGTTACGCTGCGAAGCATTCGGAAGGGCGGCTTCATCGATGAGACGCTGGTGCTTCTTGAACGCCGGGACGTGTGCGTACCCGAACACCGCGAGGCGTTCCGGCCTCATTTTCGCGGCCAAGGCAACGGTTTCGATACACGATTGAACGGTCTGATGAGGAAGTCCATAGATAAGGTCGAAGTTTATGCTCGAGACGCCCGCCGCTCGCAGTCCGATAACAGCGGCCTCCGTCTGCTCGTAAGATTGGATACGGTTGATCGCCGCCTGAACAACAGGGTCGAAGCTCTGGACACCCAGGCTCGCCCGATTGACGCCGTTTTCCCCGAGGGCCTCGATCATGGCGGCGGACAGGGTGCGCGGATCGATTTCAACGGCTACGCTGCTCTGGTCTTCGAATTCGAACGCGCTCCTCAGTTTTTTCATGAGGTCCGCAAATTCGTCGGGCTTCATGATCGTGGGAGTGCCACCGCCGAAATGAACGTTTTTCACCGGCAAAGCATTCCCCGCCGCGAAGGCGACCAGCTCGATCTCCTGCTTCATCACGTCAAGATATTCCAGGACCGGCGCATCCTGCCGGGTGATCGTGGTGTGACACCCGCAGTACCAGCACATTGATCGGCAAAAAGGTACGTGCAGATAAATTGAAGCCGGTCCCGCAGTTGCCACTTCAGAAAGACCTCGGACGTAGGCGTCCGGGCCCACCGTGGCGGCAAAAGCGGGCGCTGTGGGATAGCTTGTGTAGCGCGGCAACCGCGCGTCGCCGTACTTTGCGACCAAACAGTCAGACATCGCGAATTCCTTTATCAACATTCACGACGTGCTTATGGCGCTGACGCGAATCCGTTTCCTTGTCCCAAGTCAATGAAATTCGCGTTGGCTGTTTCAACGAACAAATCGCTGGATATTTGCTCGTTGTCAAAGTCCGAGGGTTTGGCTCCGGCTAATTTTGTGTCGTTGACGAGGGAGCAGCCGAAGTCCCGTCAGCACCATTCAAACGTTGTAAAAGGAACTGAACGGTATGACCGACGCCCAAGCCACCCACGATAAAGCGCCCCACATTGATGTGAGGACGCTTCCGCCGGCCGAACGCCATTCTCAGATTTTCGGTACGCTCAAAGGCCTGCAACCCGGCGGCACGCTTTTTATTACGAGCGACCATGAGCCGCGCCCCCTCCACTATCAGCTTGAAACGAATTTTCCTGGGAAGTTCAATTGGGAATACCTTGAGCAGGGTCCCGAGGTATGGCGTGTTGAAATCACCCGCCTAGATTCTGGTTGCGACTGCTGCTGCGGCAGTAATTAAATCTGGAGAAGCACGATGATGCCTCCCGGCACGACCCTTTCGCGGTGGACCATGTCGTACTTCGGAGCGGCTGTGCTCTTTCTGATGTTGGCAGAATTTCTTTTGTCAGCAGGCTGGTGGCGGCCGTCTTTTGACGTGACCGAACCTCGGGCGCTGATCGTCGTGCATTCCATCACAATCGGTTGGCTTGGCCTTCTCATGATGGGAGCGCTCTTCCAGTTCACTCCCGTCCTAACGGGGCTAAGCCTTCCAACCGAACGATTGAACCTTCCCTGCTTGATCGGCAGTGTTCTAGGCCTCAGCCTACTCCTGAGCGGATTCGATCGAATGGATGTCGGATCGCCCGCAACAGGTGCAATCCTGTTCGCCGCCGCGATTGTGCTTCTTATAACGTTGTGTGCCCTTGCGGGGATGTTGTTTGCGGGTCTTTGGCAAGCCATCAAACCACATGCCGCAGCTCCCTTCGTCATGATTGGGTTGGTTTGCTTTATCCTCACAATCGGTTTGGGCGCGTGTTTCGCAGTCTCATTGTCCGGTCTCGGTTTTCCGCCGCGGATGATCGAGATCGTGACGTTGCTGGCTCCTTTTCACGCAGGCTTTGGCCTTGTCGGGTGGATGACTTTCGCGGCGATCGGCGTCACTTACAAACTGCTTCCCATGTTCCTTCTTTCCGATGATGTGCAAGGTCCAAGTTTCGTGCGCGGAAGCGGCTTGCTCGCACTGGCTGTACTCGCCATCGCATCAATAACATCGGCCTTCGACACGGCGTGGGCCGGCCGCGGGGCCATTGTGAGCGGCGTGATGTTTCAGTTCTGCATAGCCGCCTATTTAGTCGACCTGGTTCGAATCTATCGAGGAAGACGACGGAAGAGTTTGGAATTGAACACGCTCGGTTCGATACCAGCATTCGTGTTGATGGCGACGTCAGCCCCGTTGTTTGTTATCGCGATGGTATTCGATTTAGAACCGCGCGTAACAGTGGCGGCCGCCTACCTTTTTGTCTTTGGTTGGCTGACTGGCCTGGGCCTTGCGCAGTTGCTTAAAATCGTCCCCTTTCTAACTTGGATCGAAGCATTCGGACCTCTGCTCGGCAGGCGGCCGACTCCGCGTCTTGGTGAACTGATAAACGACAGTCGATCCATAACCTGGCTTAGCGTCTTCTACTTGGCGGTACTCCTGGCCGCAGCTGCGATTGCAGCCGGTTCTGACCTGGCCTTCCAGGCGGCCGCCCTGTGCCAAGCACTTTCCACCGGCGCGCTCGCGGTGGAGCTTCTCCGGGCTCGATCACTCGCGAATGTACCCCTATCCGCAAAGTCCCCGCCGCTTTCCCACCCGGCTTTATTGTACGCGAGCAACCCACCAGAGAGGTAACGACAATGACTGAGCTTCGAGAGCTGGATGTCCGGCAGATCCTCCGTGATGGCGGCATGCCGTTCCAACTGATAATGGACACGTTCGCTTCACTTAATCCTGACGAGGGGGTTCGGCTCCATGCGACATTCGAGCCTGTGCCTTTGATCCGCCAGCTTGAGCAGCGCGGATATCGCCATACGACCAAAAAGCTCGCCGATGACGATTGGGAGATCGACTTCGTTCCGCAATCGGCTGTCGAGCCCGTTAACGAGGTGGCGAGCGGAGATACCCCCGACGCTGTCTGGCCGGATCCGACGTGGAATCTCGACCTTACAGACCTCGCGCCTCCGGAGCCCATGGAACGCATTCTTTCCCGACTGGAGACGATGGCCAGCGGAGACGTTCTATTCGCCCTGCTGAACCGCGAACCGGTTTTTCTGTTCAATGAACTTAAAGCTCGCGGTCATGAATGGGTCGGGAATTTCGATGCCACCGGAAAGGTGTATCGCATTATGATCCGTGCCACACCAAAGGACATTGCCTGATGTTGACTCTTGAAGCGGTTTCAACCGCAGCTATTGTGGAGGCGTTGCGCGGCATTGAAGACCCTGAGATTGGGTCCGATATCGTTGAACTTGGCCTGATCTATCAAATCGAGATTGCGGCAGCGGGCCGTGTGCGTGTTGTCATGACGACCACCACCCGCAACTGTCCTGCATCGGCGTTCATCGTTGAGGCAGTCAAAGCAAAAATAGAGCAGATGGAAAGCGTGAGCGAAGCTAGTGTAGATCTCGTGCACGACCCTGCTTGGTCGCCCGAGATGATCGGAAAGGGGTTTGGCCGTAGCAGGCCGTAATCTAAGGACTTAGCCTAAAGGGTATAGGATGCGACTGTGATCTCTAGCTGGAACCGAGAGCGGAGTACGTTGCTGAAGAAGCTTGCGCAATTTAGATCCATGGGAGGAAACGGCGGCCGGCGCTCTGGCAAATTGAGGCCGCAATAACCCACTCCTTCATGGGAGCCGCCGTCATTTAAGCTGCAACTTCCCGTCTGCATACACCGGCCGCTGTTTCTTCCCATGGGGGGTTGCGGAAATTTGAGCTGTTGAATGGCTGCTGATATCCGCTCACCGCGACTTGCCGTGCTCCTTGACGCTGACAATGCCTCCGCAAAATCGTGGACAGATTGTTTGCGAAGATAGCCAGTCGACGAGGCCAGCGTTCGGCGCATCGATGACGATTTCAGGAAGTGCCCCGCTCAAAAGCTTGCGCCGACGTTCTCGCAAATCACGCGATCACTCCTCAATGACAGGTCGCCGACGCCGCATTCGATACGATTCTAATTTCGGCCCTGCCACATAATCCGGGCGGGAGATACCTACCCGCACCTCAACAAATGCTCGTCTCACCATTTCGATCGTTTGCGCCGAAGCCCTGAGTGGGGCAACAGCGCAGGTGAGACGGAGGCAAGCAAAACTCCCATCGCCAGGATCGTGTTTCGCATGGAAGACGTTCTCCGTTTGAAACGATGATCCTGCACGGTCCTGGCTCTGCGGGGTCGCGGCGTACCGCGCGTTGTCGACCGACGAAGCGCGAGGATGCCCACTCGGCTTAATACGACGGCAAAGTGGGCTCGTGCTTCGCCAACCCGTCTGGCCGGGATTTCATCCTCCATTCTTGGCAAGCGGCTTTCGCTCCCTGCAGAGGAAGGGCGAATATTCGAACACGAAGGTTCCAAAAGCAATAATCCAGGCGCACGCTGCGACCTCTAAAATCGTGCCACTGTGATCCGGCATCATTTCGGCCATGGGGCGAATGATCGCCGCCGCGGCAAGGATGACGTAGGAGGCGACCGTCGTGCGGCTCGCGTTCAATTTGCGACCGGTATGGCCGCGGCTAGCGCGGGTCATAACCGCCAACATCATGAGTGAAACAGTTCCGATGGCCAACACGTGAAGAACGGCGATCTGCGAGAGACCAACCGTGCCCAAAGCTACGAAAGCGAAGCTTATGGGGACAAACGCGTAGGCAATATGAAGAACGAAAAGTATCGGCTCTCTCCAGGTTGTCCAGCCGCGCCACCGGATTAATCGGACTGCATTCACAAGTGCAGCAAGCACGCCACCGATACCTGTCACGATGCTTTCCGGCCAGATGGCCCAACACGCGAGCACCAGCGCGCCGATGACAATGGCGACGCCGTCAAACCGGTTGTAAGGAACCGGAAAATCAGTCCTTCCGAATTGGTTGATCCAATTCCTGGTGAAGCTGGGGAGAATTCTGCCGCCGACGATCGTTATGAGGAGGGTATACGCGCCAAGGCCCAGACGTATCGGAATTTCGGGATTCTGGCCGCTCACAACCTGCACATGGAAGCATATGTTGGCGACGGTCAGCACGGCCAACCCGGCGATAACCTTCAGGTCCTTCCACTTTCGGCCTGCAACCACTTCTCTTGTGCAGAGCGCCAGCATCAGCGGAAGAAATAGGCTGTCAAGGCCGGCTGCTGCAGAAATGCCTATTGTGCCGCTGAACAGCAGGGCCACGCGGCCGACAACCCACACGCCGAATAGCAACATAAGAGGGCGTCCGGAGATTGGAAGCCTGCCGGTCCAGTTGGGGATTGCGGTGAGGAGGAAGCCCGCGAGCACGGCCGGCGCGAATCCGTATAGCATCTCGTGGGCATGCCAGTAGAGTGAACCGTAACTGTCTGCGACCGGAAGTCCGTGCGACAGATAACCGACCCACAGGGCAATGCTCAGCATGGCCCAAATTGCCGATGCAAGGAAAAAGGGACGGAAGCCGTAGGAAAATAGAACCGGTCCGGACCGTGACATCCCACGCGGTAGACGTTCCGCCACATTCGACTGTCGCTGCATGATCATTACTCCAATTGACCATCGCAGAAGATCAGATCGTTAGGAAACAGTCGTTGATAATACGCAAATAGCGCCGCCCTTAACTTGCGCTGTCTCAAATAGCGAGTTTGCTCCAAATCAAAGAGTATGTCCCCGAATGTTCTACGGTTTTTCTCGACCGGGCGGCGTCCGCTCCGTCTTCGTTTTGAGGAGATTAGCCATGACGAATAGTTTGCAAATGACGCGGCGCACTATGCTTACCGGAACTGCTGTTGCCGGCGCACTGACTCCCATCATCGTATCGGCCGCTGCGGTCGGAACCGCCAATGCATCGCAGGAAACGCCTACTCAGGTCGACATCACGAAATTGCCCCGCGAAAAGGTCGAGCTTGTGAAGCCGCCCTTCGTGCACGCCCACACACAGAAAGCTGAAGGCGGCCCGAAAATCAAGGAATTCACGCTCACCATTGAAGAAAAGAAGATCGTTCTGGACAAGGACGGTACCGAGATCAACGCAATGACGTTCAATGGTTCGGTCCCCGGACCTATGATGGTTGTTCACCAAGACGACTACGTTGAATTGACCCTGGTCAACCCTGAAACGAACACCATGCAGCACAACATCGACTTCCACGCTGCAACTGGCGGCCTTGGTGGGGGCGCGCTGACGGTAGTCAATCCCGGTGAAAGCACGGTACTCCGCTTCAAAGCGACCAAGGCCGGCGTCTTCGTCTATCACTGCGCACCTCCCGGCATGGTGCCCTGGCACGTTACTTCGGGCATGAATGGCGCGATCATGGTGCTGCCGCGCGAGGGCCTCACTGACGCTCAGGGCAAGCCGCTAGTATACGACAAAGCCTACTATGTGGGCGAACAGGACTTCTATGTTCCGCGCGACGAAACCGGCAAATTCAAGAAATACGACAGTCCCGGAGAAGCATACGAAGACACCGTGGCCGTGATGAAAACACTCACGCCGACGCATATTGTGTTCAACGGCGCGGTTGGCGCTTTGACCGGTGAAAATGCGATGACTGCGAAGGTCGGCGAAACGGTATTGATCCTGCATTCGCAGGCGAACCGTGATACACGACCGCATTTAATCGGCGGACACGGTGAGTACGTGTGGGCGACGGGCAAGTTCAAGAACCCGCCTGACATCGATCAAGAGACCTGGTTCATTCCCGGCGGCACGGCTGGCGCGGCCCTGTATAAATTCGCGCAGCCCGGCATCTATGCCTATGTCAACCATAATCTCATCGAGGCGTTCGAGTTGGGCGCGGCGGCTCACTTCAAGGTCACCGGCGATTGGAACGACGACCTGATGACATCGATCAGAGCTCCTTCGGGCACCTGAGAACCGGAGAGGTAGCGCGCGGACCATCCGGCCCGCGCGCAACAACGTTTGGAGGCGCATTTCGCGTTTGAAAACATGTTTCGGTACGCTGCGAGTAACGATGTTTCCAGCATCTCCCTGACCATTCCGCTTGCCCTGCTGGCGGCCCTGTCGGCGGCAGTCGCAGTGCAATCGGGGTTTCTTGCGATCCGCACTGACGCTTCGATCGCGGCTCCGGAGCTTGTGTCGATTGTTCCGCATTCTTTTTTGTACCGTGACGCCACGGAGTACTTCCGACGTGGATTGGCGGTAGATGCGCCCAAAACCCGCGTGGTCATCTCGTTTCCGCTGGCTATAATGAAATACCAGGCCACACTCGGCGACTATAACCGTTGTGTGGCCGACGGCGTTTGCGAGGCCGCGGAGGGGCGCAGCCGCGAATCCTCGGAAGACACGCCCGTGACGGGCGTAAGCTATGATGACGCCATGCGTTACGCCGCCTGGCTTTCGAAGCGAACAGGAGAGGAGTGGCGGTTGCCAACCGATCTCGAACTGGCTTACGCAGCAGCCGACCGGTTTCCGGATGACGCTCTTGGAATCGACCCGAATGAAAAAAATCCGGCCATCCGTTGGCTTGCCGACTACGAGCGCGAGGCTCGTCGCGCTGCATCGACCGACCCCGCGCCGCAACCCAAAGGTTCGTTTGGAATGAGCGAGACCGGACTGGCGGATTTCGGCGGCAACATCTGGGAATGGACAACAACCTGCAACAAGCGCGTTGATCTGGGAAGAGACCTGGTAGTCGAAGAGCCGGATGCGGCAACATGCGGGATCATGATCGCAGACGGAAAACACCGAGCCCCGACAAGCACGTTCGTGCGCAATCCCAAAGGTGGCGGCTGTTCTGTCGGAAGCCCACCCGACAATCTCGGTTTCCGGCTTGTGAAAAGAGCAACCTTCGCGGAAAGTGTGGGTGATTTCGCGCGACGGGGTGTGGCAGAAATTGTGGCTCCCTTCCTAAATTACGGCAACAATAAAGGCCCGCCAGATGAAAGTTGACCGCAGAATTTTGAAATCGCTGCCACTGTTCGATCGGATGACCGATGCTGATCTGGACGCGATGCTGGAGCACGCGACGCCCAGGCGGGTTTCCCAAGGAGACGCCGTATTTGAACAGGGTGCTGCTGCAAGATCATTTTACCTCCTGCTCCACGGCCGTCTCAAGGTGACCCAGGTAACGCAAGATGGTCAGCAGATAATCGTCCGGATGGTCCATCCGGGCGATTTGTTCGGTTTTGCCATGGCGCTGCAAAGAACAGACTACCCGGGTACCGCTATCGCGGCTGCCGAAAGCCTCGTGCTAGGCTGGCCAACTGAAATGTGGTCCCGTTTTGTCGAACAGAACCCGCGGCTTGCCGTTACGGCGATGCAGACGATCGGCCAGCGCCTGGAAGAGGCGCACACGCGCATTCGCGAAATGTCCACCGAAGAAGTGGAGCGGCGCGTCGCACACGCCGTGTTGCGGCTTTCGAAACAAGCTGGCAAGCCGACCAGCGATGCCGGTATTCGCATCGACTTTCCGATTTCCAGACAAGACATCGCTGAGATGACAGGGACCACTCTCCACACCGTCTCTCGGATTCTCAGCGCATGGGAGTCGAAAGGGATTGTGGAGGGGGGACGCCAAAAGCTGACGGTACGGGATCCCCAGCGGCTCTTGGCACTGGCAGAGGGATCGCGGGACTAGGGTGGGGGCACGAGTGTCAATACTGCTCGACGATACGGTTCGGCTTCTGTTGCTCGCTGGGCGAATTCTCACAGGTTGAGTGCGTTAGAAGAGACCGCAAGGGGTGGATCCCACGCTCACCTGCCCAAGACGGCCAGTTGCCTCGTGACGCATGGCCTTCTCTGCGGCAAGCGTCGAAGGCCGGGCGGTCTCACACTGGCTCGTTCACCGGAGGCGATAGCGCTGGCCGAAGTCGTTGCCGTCTTCACGCGTTCGACCAGCACGCTGTTGCAACAACGCGGGCAGCGTCATTAGTCCGCCAGCTACTTTAGAAAAGCCGCGATCCAAGCGACGCAGAACGCGGCAACTGGAAAGGACATCGCAGCTGTGGCGCTCAAACACCCAATCGGACTAACCCTTTGCGCTGAGAGTATCTGATGAAACAACCGCAATGACCAACTACCAGCCGCTAAAATCACCATTCCGCGCAATGGATCGACAAAGAACGGATCAATGCCATCGGACCTGAGCTGCATCAGCGTCAACGAGAGCAGCCCGCAAAAAAGCGAGGCGGCGGCGAGCGGAATGAGTGCTTGCGTCATGTGATGAAGGGGAACTTTCTGACGACGAAAGATCACCGAGATTGCGGCAACGGCGGGAAGAAAGGTGGCAATGGCTGCCACCGTTGCGATAAGCAGCAATGAAAGCAGGGCAACAGCGTCGACCAGTGTCATAACGTCGTTCTGTGCCGGATAATTGGTCAATGCCCACCAAGGCAACCGTGCCGACATTGGCCATCCCCAGCCGGCGTTGATGCAAAGTTCTGCGATCAGCTGCTTTAAGCTGAGGAACAGCGGACTGCTCGACCAGTGAAGTGCGGCAGGAACGAGCCCGAGAAGGACAGGGACAATCAAGCAACTTTCCCAACAAGTCGCTGATTTCCCAGACCCAGAGACAATGTCGCTCCCCGGCTGACGCCAGGCCAGCCTGATCGCACCGCGATAGCCGCTGCATCTGCCGCACATTTGACAGGCAGCACTTCCTTGCATCGTTTTGATTGGAACGAGTGGAGCACAGTTAATGCGAGTTTGCGCAGCAGGTCTCGTCTCTGCAGAAACCCATGCCGTGGGATCTACTCGAAAGTGAAGCGGAGCAATTTTTCCGACCAGGCCGAGCACTCCATTGACCGGGCAAAGAAACCGGCACCAGATACGCTTGGCCTTGCCATACCTTGCACCGATCACCATCGCCGCCAGAGTGGATCCCCCGAGCACCAACGCGGCAGGTTTTGGGTATTGGTAAACGCTGGTCAGCTGTCCGTACATCGTCGTCGATATAAACGAGACGACCGGCCATCCCGGCCACTTCAACCAATTTGGGATTGCTCTCCCCGCGCCTCGTTCACCGGCAAATTCCGAAAGCGCTCCCTCTGGACATAGTACGCCGCACCAAAAACGGCCTATCAGGGCCGTGCCAAGGATAACGAAAGGCCACCAGACTCCCCAGAAAAGAAATTGCGAAAAACGCACAATGTCGTTCCAGATGAAGTCGCTGCTCGTCGGAAGCGGAAGAAAAAGAGGGATCACGAGAAGCGCGGCGTATAGCCCAATCATACCCCATTGGCACCGCCGAATGGCAGACTGATGCCGCAGCAGGAACGAGCCAAAGCCCGCTGCCGACTGTTGTCCCCACACCGCGATTTTCATCGGGCGACAAGTTTCGACTGGCGCGGCGGAGCAACCGCAAACCCGGCGATGACCCAGTAGCCGGTGAGGCCAAGCAGGGGCAAGAGTTCCGGTCGCGACCGGTAGCCGGTCAAACCGGCGACGAAAGCGCCGACCCCGCTTGTATCGTCCAAAAGCCAGCGCGAGTCCCAAAGCTGACCCGAAAGCGGCGATGCCAAGCCGAGCGAAATGGCGCGATCAATGACCATCATGGCAAGGCCGCTCCCGAGAACAAGGAGCACGGTCTGGCCGACCGCCGCAAAAAGGGATCTTGGCAGCGAAGAAGTACTGGCGCGGAGCACCCAGTATGTCAGTCCTGCAAGGACAAGTCCGAGACCACCCGCCGCCACATTTGCTTCGGCCGCTCCCACAGGCTTGGCTGACAGCAGTCCATAGAGAAACACAACGATTTCGGCGCCCTCTCGGGCCACAGCGAGAGCTGCCAGGCCCGCCAAACCCATCCAGTTCTTCGACAGACTGCGCGCTCGAACCCGAGAGGCGAGTTGAAGCCCTGCCCGCTCCGCATCGGTGCGCATCCAGAAGACCATTCTGACCATCAGGACGCACGCGCCAGCGCCAAGGACCATCTGCAGGATTTCTCCGGCTTCGCCGTCCAGAAGGCTGGAAGCAACGGTCAACAATGCGCCCATCGCGAAGGCCGCAATGATCCCGACCGCTACGCCACCAGCTATCCACCTTATCGGCCGGTCACCATCCCCACTTGAACGCGAAGCCCAGCTCGACAGTATCCCGACGACCAGCATTGCTTCAAAAGACTCCCTCCACACAACGAATGCGACTCCGAATGCCTGTACTGACAAATTAGACGTCATCGCGCGGTGATCCTGGCTGGCGGCATATCGGCGTGGAAGTCATCAAAGAAGGCATAGTCGCCCTCATCCAGCGACCTGAAAATCAGGAAGCTGGAGGCTCCCGGAGCCAACACTTTCTCTTTTCGAAGTGGCGTGCTCTCAAACTCGATTGCCGTCGGCCCATCGTTATAGAGTTCGAGCTTGAAGCGAGTGTTTGCCGGCACCTCGAGAACGGAAGGCGACACGACACCATTGCTGAAATGCACTTTGAATGTTGGCGGATCATCCTCGGCGGAAGCGGGCATCGCAATACCCGCGAAAGCCAACCCTCCTGCGAAGGCGATCTTCATGGCGGCAAGCATCAATAGCCACCCTTTTTGCCCACGCCCGCATAGACGAAGTCGTAGCTCAGAGTAAACGCGCCCGGCCACGCAGCGACCCCGGTTTCCTTGTCTACGTGCCTGCCGAAAGTCATTTCGCCGTGGCCGCCAGGATGAACCGTCAAGGTGAGCTGATACCGACCCGCTCCGGAGAGCTTCACATTGTCGCCGTAGTGAGGACCATCATTGGCGACCATCGCTTCAAGGGAGCCTGCCTCTTCCGCTCCGGTGGTAACGTTCTTGAGCCGGTACTCGATATGCAGCCCTGGAATCCAATCCCCTTCCGCGAAGCCGTTCGAATTTCCTTCCATTGCCCGAACATCCGCTTCGAGGTGGATGTCTGCTTTATCGGCTGGAAGCATCATTCCTGGCGGATCCATCTGAATAGGCTGGAGATAAACCGCGGAGACCTCCATGCCCGCGTTGATCTGCGGTGAGCCGATCGGATATTCCGCCGCGCTCGAGAGTCCTGACAAAAGCACGGAAAAACCGATCCCGGCCGGCACTGAAATAGAGAAACGAGACATCCTGATATCCCCATAAACATGACTTCTGCGGTCACGTTTATCAGCGCGAACTGCAGCTTCTTTGCGAAAACGCAAACATGTCACGAGCAATTAAGGAGGCTGTGATCCGGACCTCGACATTCGTGCTTGCTATTTGTCAACGACGATCCAGAGCCGACGCGGTAGGAACCGTCGCGACTGGAGACGTGTCATGTTTGAATTCGCCGCTGCCTTCGGGCTGTTCCTTGCATTACATTCGATACCCGCCATTCCCGCGGTGCGATCGGGAATAGTTCGGAGGACCGGACGGCCCCTTTACTTTGCCGTATACTCGACCCTATCGGTCATAGCGCTTGTGTGGGTGTTCTCGGCGGCCCTTGCATTGGACTATATTCCGCTATGGGACTTTCAACCCTGGCACGGCGTAATAACTTTCGTATTGGCACCACTGGGCCTCTTTTTTGTGCTCGCCGGTTTGCTCTCCTCGAACCCGTTGTCGGTTGCTGTTTTCAGTGCAGGACCGCCCGACGCCATAACGACCCTCACGCGCCACCCCGTCCTTTGGGGATTTGCGTTGTGGGCACTGGGGCACATCGCGGCTAATGGCGATCTTAGGTCCATCCTGCTTTTCGGTGGGTTTGCGGCCTTCGCGTTGGGAACTGTGCCAATGGTCGAAAAGCGAGCAAAGCGGCGGCTCGGTGCTTCGTGGGAAGAAACCGCCGCTGGCACGTCAACTGTGCCTTTTGCGGCTATCGCCAGAGGGACGCGACCCAAGATCGACCGCCCGGTGGCCCTTGCTGCACTGGCGGCGATTGCAACGACCGCGTGGCTATTGTTCGGCGGCGGTCATGCCATGCTGGTCGGAGCCGACCCGATCTCTCTCTTCATGTAGCTGCAAACGCCCCTCTCCCAGCCAAGGCCGGGCAAGGGTCGGGAGCGGAAGGCCCAGAAGATCTATTGCTCGCCAGGCCAGATGGTCGACAACGTCCTGCAAGGTTTCAGGCTTGTTGTAGAACGCAGGTACGGGCGGCATGACGATAGCACCCATCTCGGTGACACTCGTCATATTGCGGAGATGCCCGAGATGCAGCGGCGTCTCGCGGGTGAGCAGAATGAGACGGCGACGCTCTTTGAGTTGCACGTCGGCAGCCCGTCCTATGAGATTGTCTGAAAGCCCTGTAGCAATCCCCGCGAGGCTCTTCATCGAACACGGCGCAACGATCATTCCCGAGATCGGAAAGGAGCCGCTTGCAATTGCTGCGCCAATGTCTCTTTCGTCATATGTTCGAAAGGCATCGAGGAGCATTCTTCCGTGAGCATCCGGTCCGGTCTCATGGGCCAGGGTGCGCCTTCCAGCCTCTGAGACGACAAGATGAACTTCCACGCCACACGAGATCAGAGTCCTAAGGATCGTCGCCCCGATGACTGCGCCGGACGCTCCTGTGAGCGCGAGAACCACGCGCTGGCGTCTAGCTGTTGATGTCACGTTTTATTCTTTCCCAGGTTTGCGTGGCCCATTCAGACAGCGCCGCAGGCATTTGGAGTGCTGCTCCCCATTCCCGGCTTGTCTCGCCCGCTAATTTGTTGGTCGCGTCGACGCCCATCTTGGTGCCGAGGCCGGAAACAGGGGACGCGAAATCGAGTTGGTCGATCGGAGTGTGTTCCAAGAGCATCAGATCCCGCGAAGCATCGAAGCGGGTCGAGATCGCCCAGAATATATCTTCCCAGGAGCGTACGTTGATGTCGCTATCCACGGCGATGATCAGCTTGGTATAGTTGAATTGAGGAAGCATGGACCAAAGGCCCATCATCACCCTTCTCGCCTGACCCGCATAACGTTTGTCGATCGCGACGACTGCGGCTCTGTAAGAGCAGGCCTCCGGCGGCAGCCAGAGGTCCGTGATTTCCGGAAATTGCTGCTTGGCAACGGGAATGAAGAGTTCTGTCATCGCCTCCCCTAGGCGGGATGGCTCGTCGGGCGGGCGACCGGTGTAGGTTGACAAGTAGAGAGGCGACCGCCTTGTGGTAATTGCTGTCAGATGGACAACCGGATAGTGATCGACTGCGTTATAGTAGCCGGTGTGATCACCATACGGGCCTTCGAGGTCGGTCTCTTCAGACGAGACAACGCCCTCGAGGACGATTTCCGCATTCGAGGGAATGGGCATGGGCACCGAGACCGCTTGGCTTATCTCGGTTCTGGCGCCGCGCAGAAGACCGGCGAAATTCAGCTCGCTCATGCCTTCCGGGATCGGCATCACTGCCGCAAGGAGTGTCGCGGGGTCCGCTCCGATGGCAATCGTGATCGGCATGTCGAGACCTTTGCGCTTCCACTCCCGGAAGTGCTTTGCGCCACCGCGATGTGCAAGCCAGCGCACGATGAGCGATTTCCTGTCGCGCACTTGCATTCGGTAGATCCCGACGTTGATGTCGGAGGGGTCGTGCGGGCTACGGGTGATCACTAGAGGCCACGTTATCAGCGGCGCGGGCTCGTTCGGCCAACACCACTGCACTGGCAGCTGGCCGAGGTCCAACTCCTTCGCCTCATATATGATTTCCTGTACCGGCGGCGTCCGGCGGCTTTTCGGCCGCATCGAGAGCGCCGCCTTGATCAACGGCAACTTCGCCCAAGCGTCCCCAAAAGACTTGGGCGGAGTTGGTCTGTGCAACTCCGCGAGTTCCTCTCCCAGCCGGCGAAGGCCTCCCGAGCCCAAACCGAAGCCCAACTCGATCCTCTCTTGCGTGCCGAAGAGGTTTACAAGGACGGGGATGGGAGATGTACGGCCGTTAGCATCGACCGGCTTTCGGAAGAGCAAGGCCGGCCCGTTCTCGGCGAGCACGCGATGATGAAGAGCCGTCATTTCGTGGCGCAGCGAGACAGGTTCATCCACCGTGACCAAAAGATCTCGACGCTCGAGTTCCTCTACAAACGCTCGCAGATCGGGAAACGCGGGGATTTTGTTCTCGCTCTTCATGCACGAGGCATTCTGCGAGAAATAGGGCGGTGTCTTTGTCCTAGCTCAAACAACGCAGCGTCGGAAGTGCATAGGATGGTCTTGCTCCATACACGAGGCCAACATGCTCGCATCACCACGACTTATGGCGACTGCGCGGATCATTCCGATCCCGCTTGCTCAACGCGTCGCATCTGTGCTTTTTCAAAAGACATTGCAGGCTCACCCGAAGCTGTTTGATCGTCTCGGTCAATTCGAATCCTGTCGCTTCTGTTTCATCCCCTCCGATTTCCCGTTTGGATTTGCGGTCAAGCCTGCGGATCGGTCCATACGGACATTTCGCAGCCGCGACGAACCGCCTTCTGATGCGACGATACGTGGCCCCCTCTTTCTGATGCTGGCACTTGCGGAGGGACGGGTTGATGGAGATGCGATCTTCTTTGCCAGAAAGCTGACCGTCACCGGCGACATGGAAGCGGTTCTTGCACTTAGGAACGCCCTCGATGACTGCGGCATCGACCTGGTCAAATCGATCGGCACCATCGCCGGTCCTTTGAAATCGCCTGTCGGTGTCGCTCTCTCCGCTTTCAGAAAGCAGGTCTTGAAGGCCCAGGGTGTGACATGGAGTTGATTTGCCCAGCTGGAACTCCCGCGGCCTTTCGAGAAGCCGTCGATGCAGGAGCTGACGGGGTCTACTGCGGTTTCAGAGACGAAACGAACGCCCGCAACTTTCCAGGCCTCAATTTCGAGATTGAAGAACTGAGGGAGGCAATTGCGTACGCCCGCGCGCGGGGAGTGAAAACCTTCGTCGCGCTGAACACCTTCATGACCGCTGGGCGTGAAGCTCTGTGGTACAAGCGAGCAGACGAAGCGTCGAACGCAAAGGCCGACGCACTGATCGTCGCCGACTTCGGTCTGATGGCCTACGTTTCAGAGCAACATCCCCAGCAGCGGCTTCACATTTCAGTCCAGGCGTCCGCGTCCAATGAAGATGCCCTGGCATATCTCGTCGAGAACTTTGGAGCGGCTCGCATTGTCCTTCCTCGAACGCTAACGATCAACGATATCGCGCGACTGTCCCGACGGGTTCGATGCGAGTTGGAGGTATTTGTCTTCGGCGGCCTTTGCGTCATGGCGGAGGGACGGTGCTCTCTCTCCTCTTATGCCACCGGGAAATCCCCCAACATGAACGGCGTCTGTTCTCCCGCAAGCCACGTGCGCTATCGACAGGTCGGCGCTGACATGGTTTCGGACCTCGGCAGCTTCACGATCAACAGGTTCGCGGCAAATGAACCGGCGGGGTACCCCACGCTTTGCAAAGGACGCTTCGAGATCGGTGAGGCACGGTCATATGCCTTCGAGGACCCCGTTTCGCTCGATGTCATGGATCAACTCGATGATCTGCGCGCCGCCGGTGTATCCGCCCTGAAAGTCGAAGGCAGACAACGCGGCAAAGCCTACATCGCCGAGGTGGTGTCGACCCTGCGCGCGACGTTGAATGCACCCCAGTCAGAGCGCGTGCGCCTCCTGGCACGGCTTCGCGCGCTCAGCGAAGGACAACAGACCACTCACGGCGCATATGAGAAACGGTGGCGATAACAATGGCGGCGCACAAGATTCCAAGTCTGACTCTCGGTCCGGTGCTTTATCTCTGGCCCACCGAAACGTGGCGAGATTTCTATTTGCGGATAGCTGACGAAGCGCCAGTGGATGTAGTCGTGCTCGGGGAGACAATCTGCTCCAAGCGTCTGCACTTCATGGAACCCGTGATCGCAGCGGTGGTCGACCGTTTGGAATCGGCTGGAAAGGAAGTTCGATTTTCGACGCTCGCACTGGTCACCCTTGATCGCGAAGCGGAATATCAGAGAAGTCTGGCACGGGGCTCATCTCGCACCATTGAAGCCAACGATCTTTCCGCTTTGCACGCCCTCAAGGGCAAGGCACACGCGATTGGACCGTTCGTTAACGTCTACAATGCCGCTACCGCCAAGATGCTTGCCCGAAACGGCGCTACTAAAATCTGCCTGCCTCCGGAGTTGCCATCTTCATCGATAAGACAAATCACCAGCGCCTCCCCGGAGGTCGACTATGAATTCTTCGCCTTCGGACGTTTGCCCCTGGCCATTTCGGCACGCTGCGCCCATGCACGATCGAAAGGTCGGACAAAGGATAATTGTCAGTTCGTGTGCAAGGAAGATCCGGATGGCCTTCCGGTGAAGACCTTGAGCGGACAACCGTTCCTCGCCCTTAACGGTGTCCAGACGGTTTCGCATTCTTGTCAAGCGATACTGCAGGATGCTGCGGAAACCAGCGTTCTGGGCATCACATCCCTTCGCCTCTCTCCGCAAACCTGCGACATGGTCGCGGTGGCCCGGCTGTTCGCGGAGCTGGTGGCGGGGCGCATCGACCCCGAAGAAGCATCATCCCGGCTCGCTCGCCTTTATCCCGGCGTGCCGCTGTCGAATGGGTTTCACCACGGACGAGCGGGTGCTGAGTGGGTATCCCGCTTGAGAAACAATGAAGGAGTTGCCTGATGATTGTCCCAGGTTGCGCAGGCCCGCGTGAAGCGCAGACACGTGCTCAAGCGGCAGTTCGCCAAATCAAAGCATTTATCAAACGCCCCGATACGGACTGCGGCTGCTCGTCTGTCGTGGGAGAAGTCCTCGGCAGCTTGACGTCCGATGAGCTGGGCCCTGTGCTCAGGGAGCTGTTCGTCGCCAGTGTCCGACAGCGGACCAAGGTTCTGACCTTGGCCGAATTGCTGAACGACCTTGACCAGCTGTCCGAGGCCTCCGACCGAGGTGAAATCGACGAGGCAATCATGCTCTTCGAGGACATGGCCGACCAGGCCAAGCTGGGCGCACAGTTCCTCAGAAGTCTCGCACAGCATTCACCAAACAGGCGTCTGCAGCAAGCTGGCGACATCGATGGGAAGGCACACGCGTGAAAAACGACCCGGCAGAAAAGCTGCGCGTCGACGTGCTGGAATTTGTGAGCAGCGGCGTCCTCATACCCGGAGAACATCAAGCGCTCCTTGAGACGTTCATACGTGGAGCAGACCTAATCCGCTTCCGGACCGAGGATACCGCCTCGATTGAAACAGGGCACGACAGGCAGAGTGGAGGGAACCATGCCAGTTTCTTTGAAAGCATATTCGGTCGCTTCGGCTAGGTACGATGCGAAACAGCATATCGGTTGTTTTTTGCTGTTGGTTGAAGGTGAGGAGCCGCAAGCGGTGACGGTCACGCGGCGTGGTCTTCTCAACGCAGGTTCTCCGCCTCGGGCGACCGCCGAGCGATTCTTTGAAAATCTCGAAATATTCTGTGAAATTGCTCGGCAAAAGGTGCCGAGCAAGCGGTTCTTCCCGACTGTGTTTGTGACGGCAGAAGACGTGAGGCGGTGGACAGGGTTTCGACCCGCGACCGGAACGTCTCCGAGTTTGGCACTGGCCGAAGCAACGGCTTGATTCAAACCTCGTTGCTACGGTCGAGGCCGACGAACTGCTCATGAAACAAGGATACAATCCGAAAACTGCGCCGACGGCCACAAACAGAGCCAGATCGACGAACTCTTACCCTGGAATCATCCAGTCTTATACAGCAAGTCCCATCAATGACCCAGTCGGCCCGAAGCCGTCGTCAAAGTCTAGTGACGCGTGATGCCGGAAACGAGTACCTTCTGTAGAAATGGGCGGAGCGCACTCTGAGATTCTTCGCGCGGGATTCGGTGCCCGCACTCGAAGACCCTGATATCGACGGAAACGCCAGCGTCGGACAGGGCCGCGGAGAACGCCTCAGCCTGAGCGACAGGAGCGCGGTCGTCATACCTGCCGTGGAGTAGCAAGATTTCTGATCTAATATCATGGGCATGATGCAAGGCAGAACGAGCCCTAAAGGCTTCGGTAGATAGTCCCGCCTCATGTTCAATAGCCTGACGAATACCCCGTGGACTGGTCTCGAAAACCTCTTTGAGATCGTAGACGCCGCTCGACAGAATGATTGCTCGGAGATCGCGTACCTGAGCAGCGACCATGGCCGCAGCAACAGCCCCACGACTGTTTCCATAAAGGACAATGCGGTCAGGATCGACTGACGGTTGCTCCCTGAGAAAGCGGATAGCAGCTATTATGGATTGCTGTGTCTTGGGACCGCAGAAGTCAGCGGGGCCATCTGACCCACCGAATCCGGGCTGCGAGACAGCCGCCGTCGTGATGTTAAGGCGAGACGAAAATCGAAGTAGCGCTCCATTATCGACAAGCTCTTTCG
Source organism: Rhizobium sp. LjRoot258 (assembly GCF_964254185.1). NCBI lineage: Bacteria > Pseudomonadati > Pseudomonadota > Alphaproteobacteria > Hyphomicrobiales > Rhizobiaceae > Rhizobium > Rhizobium sp. LjRoot258. The sequence continues at coordinate 169,122 of NZ_CAXUST020000002.1, forward strand.
CCCCGAGAAGAAGACCACCCTGATTGCCATGGACAAACAATATTGCTCCCGTGGGCGCGGTATCGGTTGCACGAGCTTGGAACAGCTCAACGGCTGCTCCGTCACCTCGCTTAATCAAATGTCGCGTCACTGGCACCGTTAAACCTCACCGAGTTCACTTCGTCCAGCGACGATAGGAGGCGTGGCAGGCTTGTCAATGTCGGGTGTTGGCGCATTCTGGCCGCGCCTTTCGAGCCGACTTATTTTTGCGTCGTATGTTGCCGCCGTGCACTTGCGCCGACATACAGACTCTTTCATCGTATTTGCAGCATGCGACCTGGGGGTTTCCTGCATGGCTCCGCCGGTTTCAGAACAACGTGCAGGTAGGAGCATGACTGTGGCATCAGGTCTCAAATCCTTGAGTTACGCCGTCCTTCTGACCTCCGTAGCCGCTTCGGCCAATGCCCAATCCAGCGAAGAATTGGCGAAGAAGCTCTCAAACCCAATTGCCTCGCTGATTAGTGTTCCATTCCAATTCAACTACGACCAAGGCTACGGACCGCAGGATGGCGACCATGCTACTCTGAATATCCAACCTGTAATTCCGTTCTCGCTGAATGAAGACTGGAACCTCATTTCCCGAACAATCCTGCCTGTGACATGGCAAGACGATATCGCTGGTCCGTCAGGAGAGCAGTTCGGTTTGGGTGATACATTACAGAGCTTCTTTCTTTCACCAGCAAAGCCAACCGATGGAATCATCTGGGGCGTTGGTCCGGCGTTCCTGCTCCCCACAGCAACAGACGAGTTCCTCGGAAGCGGAAAGTGGGGCGCTGGTCCAACCGGCGTTGCCCTGAAGCAAGGCGGGCCATGGACCTTCGGGATACTGGCCAACCACGTATGGTCGTTCGCGGGGCAGAGCGACCGGGCTGACGTCAGTTCGACATTCCTGCAACCCTTCATCTCGTATACGACGCACGAGGCCTGGACGTTCTCGTTGAACACCGAGAGTACATACGACTGGGAAAATGATGAGTGGTCAATCCCGATTAACTTTCAGGTCTCAAAGGTGGTGAAGTTCGGCGAACAGCCCGTGAGCTTTGGCGTAGGCGCGCGTTACTGGGCGGAATCGCCGGAGAATGGGCCGGACGGCTGGGGAGTCCGGGCGGTGGTCACATTCTTGTTTCCGAAATAGGATGTCGGCGACGGCTCTAGCCTTTGTCTGACTAGCCTTCACCGGAAAGTTCCCCGCGCAATCAGCCATGTGCACCACACCGAGAACAGGAATGCAACGGCTACGGTCCACACGGGATATTCAAGCGCGGCCATCAAGAAACCGAAACCTGTCCCGCATACTGCTCCCAAGGCAGCCCAAAAATCTCGAGCCCTCATACCCCACCATCTCGACCTGTGCCGTGCGGACGGTACATCTTGTCGGATGAAGGTTAACGGGCAGGCTGCAGCCAAGCGAAATCGCGTCGGCACCGTGAGCCAGTCCTGAAAGCAGGCGTGCCTCGCTGCGCAATGTCCGGTGATGCCGCCGATGTCGTCGTCGCCCGTCGGCACAAAGCTGCCATGTCCGACCTGATTGAATGTGTTGCCGTTCAGTTGCAAAGATTTGCCGACTCCGGTTACGCTTCCCAGATGAACCGTCTCTCACTCACCTACAACGCTGAAGATGAATGGCATGGCGAATTGGCCGCGAACCTCCCCGTACACGCAGCCGGTCAGGCCGCGCAGTTCCTCGAAGAAGTGACCGAAGAGTGCAGGGCCCGGCGCAAACTCCATATTGTCGACGTGGCCGTCTAACGACCGCATCATTTCCGAAGACGAGCTTGGCCATGCCCTCTTTCTCCTCCTAAGCGCCTGCGCCACCGTAGTTCTAGTTGCGTTATGCAATCAGTTTTAAGATAGGACTGCGCGTGAACGCGCAACGCTCGGGCTACCCGAGCAATCTGACTCTAGAGACGCTGGGGGATCGCCCATTGGTCAAAGGGACGCTCCTCAGATGCGCAGAACATCTGGCATCCGCACGCCGACGCTGCCATAAATGAGCTTCATCGAGGGAGGCATCATGATGCAGAAGAATGCGCCGGACTTCAGCCTTGAGGGCAAGGTGACTTTGGTGACGGGAGCGAGCCGTGGCATCGGTCGAGCTTGCGCACTTGCCTGCGCCGCAGCAGGCTCCGATATTGTTTTGGGGGTCCGCGATGTCGCAGCGTCGGCGGACCTGGTTGCCGAACTTCAGGGCGCGGGACGAAAAGTCCTCCCTGTTGAACTGGACATTCCCAATAAGGCCCATATCGCACAAGCCGTCGACGCGGCGCTTACGACGTTCGGTCGGATCGACGTCCTCGTCAACAACGTCGGCGTGGCTCCGGGCAATCTCGCGGAACTCGTTGAGGAGAAGGACCTTGACGAGATACTCGATGTCAACATCAAGGGCACCTTTCTGATGACGCAGGCAGTAGGCCGTCACATGATCAAGCGCAATGGGGGCCGGATCATCAACATCAGCTCACAGGCCGGTACCGTGGCACTGCGCGGCGAGGCAATCTATTGCATGAGCAAGGCGGCAATTAATCACCTCACGCGTTGCCTTGCAGCCGAATGGGCACGCTATGATGTCACCGTAAATACCGTGTCGCCGACGTTCATCCACACGGATGGTACAGCACCTTTTCTATCCGATGCCGACAATCGCAAAGCGACGCTCGGTCACATTCCACTCGGCCGGATCGGTGAAACCGATGATGTGGTAGGTGCCGTCGTCTTCCTTGCATCACCGGCTGCGAGCCTAATCACCGGCGCCAACCTGCTGGTGGACGGTGGATGGTCCGTCGCCTGAGGCCGAGGCGCTCCTGCAGCGCAAGTCTTATGCAGACGAGAACGACGATTTCCCCGGATAAGGATCGCCTTACGTCACCGGCAAAGGCGATGGCGATCTAAGACTTCGACCAGCATTACCTGAAGAACAATGCCTGTGACCGCCTCTGGCGCATAGTTGCCACGCCTCTCCACGGTTGGTGGCGTTGATATTAGATACGGGAATTATCCCACCCAGGTGTGAGCGGCGCACCGGTTACAACTAAGTTCGACAGACCGACACACAGCATCGCTCGAAGAGCGGACCACCACCCGCCGTTCTGCGTTGCAGATGATGGTGCCCTGGTCTCACTTCTTCCTTTATTCGCTGGAACCCTTCGCAATGTCGCTTCGTACACGATGTCGCTCGTTCAAAAGGACTTAGGATCCTCGCTGGAGGCGTTGTAAGAGCGCGATTAGCTCAGGGGCCATTTCCCGGATTTCTCGCAGGTGAACGGAACTCAGCCGAACCAGGAGCGCTTCCGCTTTTTCAGTGAGCTCCAGGGTCTGCCGGCGCTTATCTTCCGGATCGGTGTGCCGCGCGATCAAACCCGCCGCATTCAACCTTCCGACCAACTCGGTCGCGGTATGCGGCGCGATCAGAAGTCGGCTGGCAAGCATCCCGACACTCATTCGTTCCGGGCCGGCATGACCTTTCACGGCGAGTAGCGCCTGGTGCTGTTGTGTCGGCAGGCCCTCCTCATACGCGGCTGAGGTGCTGAAATCCATGAACCGTCGCAACGCGTATCGCAAATTGGCAAGTGTCTCGTAGTCACTGTCGCTCAAGGAATCTCTCGTAGTTGCCACAGTGCCTCCAGTGGGTTCAGGAATTTGCAACCTACGACATCCATGCAATCTGCCCTAACCTTCGTCGGTCCTGCAGAACGCGAAGGGCATGCATTAGCTCAGGAGCCATTTCACGTATCTCATGAAGATGCGCTCCGCTCAACTGTTCCAGAATCCACTCGGCTGCAGGAGTTAATGCCAAGTATTGCCGTCGCGAATCCGCTTTGGTTGCTGTGCGTGCCAGCAACTGCATCTCCTCAAGCCTGTTGACGAGAGCCGTGGCCGAATGCGGGGCGATCAACAGACGATCGGCCAGTATTCCAATCGTCATTCGCTTTCCTTTGGAAATACCCTTGATTGCCAGAAGAGCCTGATGCTGTTCAGGTGTCATTCCAAGCCGTTGGACTTCTCCAGTGCTGAAATCCGTGAACCGCCTCAGCTCGTACCGGAGATCGGCTAGCGCTTCGTAGTCCCCTGGAGAGAGTTGGTCGATGTGTCGGGTCATTTCAACCTCCAGAAGTGGATTGATTTATATCGTATCACGATATAGTAAGCTGTACGAAAAATCGACCGCCCGCCGGAGAAAAAGCTTGGCCAGATCCATTCCCGAGAAAAAATACCCCCAACACGACTTCATCGGCGGCCTCGCACGTCGTGAAGCGGGCGACTTTACGACCGACAAGCGAGTTCTGCTCCTGATCGGCATGGCAATCGTTGTTGGTTCCGGCGGCGCGCTAGCGGCCTGGGTACTTGTCAGTCTCATATCTCTCGTCACCAACATCGTTTGGTTCGGACACGTCAGTATCGTTCCACCATCGCTGGCGGATGCGCCGCGATCTGCATGGATGGTGGTCGCCCCCGTCATCGGTGGTCTGGTTATCGGCTTGATGGCGCGGTTCGGATCCGAGAAAATCCGCGGCCACGGTATTCCCGAAGCCATCGAGGCTATCCTCATAGGCGGAAGCCGGATGTCCCCGAAGGTGGCCCTTCTCAAGCCCCTCTCCTCGGCAATCTCGATCGGAACCGGAGGACCGTTTGGCGCCGAAGGTCCAATCATCATGACCGGCGGCGCGATCGGATCGCTGTTTGCCCAGTTCTTTCACATGAGCGCCGCCGAGCGTAAGACATTGCTTGTCGCCGGCGCTGCGGCAGGCATGACTGCGATTTTCGGTTCGCCGATCGCGGCGGTCATGCTGGCGGTCGAACTTCTACTCTTCGAATGGAAGCCGCGCAGTTTCATTCCCGTGGCCGTTGCAGCGGCGGTGTCGGTTTGCTGGCGGCCCTTTCTCTTCGGCAGCGGTCCGCTCTTCCCTACGCACTTCCAAGTCAGCCTGCCGTGGTGGGAAATCCTGCTTTGTGTGGTCATGGGGATCGCCTCCGGACTTCAGTCCGGTCTGCTGACCACCCTTCTCTATAGAATCGAGGACGCCTTCGAGAGCCTTCCGATTCATTGGATGTGGTGGCCCGCCCTCGGCGGCGTTGTGATCGGGCTAGGCGGCTTGGTCGAACCCCGTGCACTCGGGGTGGGTTATGACATCATTGCCGACCTGCTGAGCGGCAATATCGTTGCAAAAGCTGTGGTCCTCATTCTTGTCGTCAAAACTGTAATTTGGCTCGTGGCGCTGTCGTCAGGCACGTCAGGTGGCGTGCTCGCTCCACTCCTCATCCTGGGAGGCGCGCTGGGGTGGCTGATGGGCATAGTCTTTCCCGGCGAGCCCGGCTTCTGGGCCCTGCTTGGGATGGCGGCCATGATGGGTGGTACCATGCGCGCGCCTCTGACGGGGACCTTCTTCGCCTTCGAAATCACCGGCGATGGAAGCACGCTCGTTCCGTTACTCGTTGCCACGGTCGCCGCCTATGCAGTCACCGTGCTGCTTCTTCGTCGGTCCATACTGACCGAGAAGATTGCCCGGCGTGGCCAGCATATTACCCGCGAATATGGCATCGACCCTTTCGAGCTGACACGCGCCCGCGACATCATGATTTCCGATGTCGATACCCTGCCGGCTTCAATGACAGTGGCGGATGCCCGCGAGTTTTTTGCCGGCCCCCGGGAGACACATCGCTATTATCCGGTGACATACGAAGATGGAACCCTCGCCGGTTTCGTGACCCGCGGCGACGCGTTGCTTTGGCAGAACGATACCGAGCTGTCGGATCAAAGCCTTGGTGACCGGATTTCGGACGCCTCGATTCCCGTTGGGCATCCGGAAGACACGGTCGGCTTCATAGCCGATCTCATGATTTCCACAGACGCAGGCCGCATTCCTGTCGTAGATCCGCAGACCCGAAAGCTGGTCGGATTGATCGCACGCAAAGATCTCTTGCGGCTCAGAAGTTCGCTCAGGACCACCGAATTGGATCGCAGAGCTTTCCTGCGGTCGCCCGCCAAGGCTGCGGGCTGATCCGATGCGCTAGAGCGGCCGGCTGTGACCCTGGAAGCTTCAACGGATCGCGTGGGTCGATTGATTGTCCTGAACTCGACGGGTCGTTCGTTCCTTGAGCACGCGGTGAGCGTTTTGGTTAGAGCCGCGAAGACCGTTCTTCGCGACGCTGCCGGTCTCCAAGAAGACAGCCTTGCGATTTCGACCACTCCCAAAATGACCAATTGCTCGCTCCCCGCGAAAGTCTACGTACCATGCCCCGTGCTGACGGACTGCATCTTCGCATCCGGAACGCCCGCGACATCACGTTGGCGATTGATGAATGGCGGAGCGTCGCGAGTTAACGGCTCGCAGCCCCTGTTGAGGGAGTTAAAGGTCAGTGTTCCACTTTTGCTGGCTGAACTCGGGACGTTCGCGGCCGCCTCAATCGCTTTTGGCGGCCCTGAGGCATTGCTTGGACACCGCTCCATGTGCCGCCTGCGCTACCAATCCGCGGCAATATCGACTATACTTTCGTGCCCTGACGATTTTGGCTTGTTCGTCGGCCACGCCTTCGCAGAAGGGGCGCGTCGAAATACGAGCTTGCAGCAATTAGCTTGATCTCACCATGCATCCGCCATGTGCCGTGGGTCGGCGAGGGGTGCTCGGATGAAACCGAAACGACGATACCACCTGTACCTTGCAGTTGCTGTTGCGATGAGCTTTCCTGCCATCGCCGCCGCGCAGCAGGCGTCGGTAGAGACGCCACGAATCGGCCTTCTCGCCTGGTGGCCCTGCAACATGCCTCGCTATCTGGCTGGGTCCGGTGAGTTTGGATCGTTCATTAGCGGGCTTGGCGAACTCGGGTACAAGCTGAACGAGACCGTCAGCTTCCAGTGCCGCAGTGCAGGCAAGCACAACAATGGCTTGCCGGCGGCGGCAACAGAACTGGTGCAGTTCCCTGTTGACGTGATCGTCACGATGTCGCATCCAGCGGGACAGGCTGCCCACGAGGCGACCAGTACAATTCCGATCGTGTCGATCCTAAGCGGTAATCCGGTGGCGACGGGGTTCGTTCGTAGCCTTGCAAAACCGGGCGGCAATTTCACCGGCATCAGCTACTACGCTAGCGAACTCGCCGCCAAACGCCTGGAGCTTTTGGTGGAAGCAATGCCAGAACTGGCCACAGTCGGCGTGCTGGCAAACCCGGTGGTCTCCCATCTAAATTTCGAAAGGGACACCAAGGATGCGGCCAATCGGCTCGGCATCGCGGTGAGCATCCAGCATGTCGGCGAGCCGGAAGAACTCGATGCCGCAGTCGACCGCATGGCCGCCGCGGGCGCGCAGGCTCTTTTTGTGCTGCCCGACATGATGCTGGCCGACCAGTCTTCGCGCATTGCCACCTTGGCGATCGCGCATCGCCTGCCGACCATGGCCTGGGGTTCGTGGTACGTCGCAGACGGCTGCCTGATGGCCTATTCGGCGGACTATGGCAAGATGCAACACAGGCTCGCCTTTTATGTCGATCGCATTTTGAAAGGCACCAAGCCAGGGGAGTTGCCGATCGAGCAGCCGACGAATTTCAACCTGTCGGTCAATCTGAAAACGGCCAAAGCCCTCGGAATCGAGCTACCACAGACCCTTTTATTGATGGCTGATGACGTCGTCGAGTGAGGATGGTGTGCGGCGTTCGGTCCAGCTCCAAGCCCTCCCGATGCGCCGATCGCTGTTCCGGAAGTACTTCCTCGCCTTCTTCGCTGCGGTCATTGTCCCGGTGGCTGTCAGCGGCATCGGCGACGCATGGTTCGGCTATCGCGACCAGCGTGCCATGCTCAGTGCTTTGCTGCGAGTGGAGGCCACATCAGCGGCCGGTAAAATCCAGAGCTTTCTCGATGGCATCAAGGATCAACTGGGTTGGACGATCGAACATTCCTGGACCCAGGACGAGGGACAGCATCGACTCGATGCACTGCGAGTGATGCGACGGGTCCCGGCGATCATCAGCGTCACCCTTGTTGACGATGGCGGCGTCGAACGGCTGCATGTCTCCCGCATTGACTTGAACAGAATGGAAGGCGGATCGGATCGCTCTGGCGATCCTGCTGTCCTTGGAGTTCGTTCGAATGGCATTTGGTATGGGCCAGTCACCTTTCGCGATGGCTCCGAGCCGTTCATGACCATGGCCATGGCCGGAAACCGCAAGGCAGGTGGCGCCGTCGTGGCGGAGATCAACCTGAAGCTTGTCTGGACAGTCGTTTCGGAAATTCGCGTCGGTAGTACCGGTCGCGCGTTCGTTCTCGATCGGTCCGGCCGGCTCATCGCCCACCCCGACATCAGCAAGGTGTTGCAAGGTACTGACGACAACACCGCGGCCGCCCTCACCAGATTGCGGGACGAGATCGCCGCAGGCGGACGGGCGACCACGGCGCGCAACGCCGAAAATGAACCAATCGTGACCGCCATGGCACCAATCCCGGACGTCGGCTGGACGGTGTTTGCGGAACAGGCACAGGCAGAGGCTTTTGCACCGCTGTATGCCTCGTTGTGGCGCACGGGAGGCCTGCTGCTCGCCGCCACCGTCTTCGCATCGGCGCTTGCCTACTGGCTTGCCACTCGGATGACCGGGCCCATCCGCCTACTGGAAGAGGGCACCGAAAAAATCGGAGCCGGACAGTTCGAGCACCGGATCGACATCGGCACTGGAGACGAACTTGAACGGCTGGCCGACCGGTTCAATGAGATGGCGCAAGAACTCGCCATATCTCGGGATCGTTCCGAGCGAATCGCGCGGCTAAAGCGTTTTCTCGCACCTCAGGTCGCCGAACTCGTGGAAAAGTCCGGCGACGAGAGCGTGCTGTCCGGGCAACGCGCGGAAGTCGTCGCTGTCTTTTGCGATTTACGCGGGTTCACCGCGTTTTCGGCGCACGCCGAACCTGAGGAGATCATGCAGGTCTTGCGCGAGTACTATGAGGCGCTCGGCGCCATCATCACACGCTACGAGGCCACGCTGACCAACTTCGCGGCTGATGGTCTGATGGTGCTCGTCAACGCCCCGGTAGCATGCGCAGACCCGGCGCTTCGTGCCGTTGAGATGGCGATCGACATGCAGAATGATATTCAGTGCCTGATTGCTGAGTGGCGACTGCGCGGCCATGCGATCGGTTTCGGCATAGGACTGGCGATGGGATGGGCGACGGTCGGCCGAATTGGTTATGAAGAGCGCGTTGACTACACTGCGATCGGCCATGTCGTGAACCTGGCGTCGCGATTGTGTTCATCCGCCGATGATCTACAGATCCTCGTCGACCATGCCGTGGCGCAATCCGTGCGTGGCAAAGTTTCAATGATTGCTCTCGGTACGCGGCAGCTCAAGGGTTTCGACGAGCAAATATCTGCTTACGCGGTCGGAACGAGAAGCGGAAGATCGAATGCGGTGCACCAGTCGAAGCGAGATTGAAGGGTTAGGTGGGTGTTAGAGGGCAAGGTTTTGAATGGTTTCAAGTGCCACAAAGTCGAGCCTGAGCGCCAAGGCTACTCATCTCGCGGCGTGAGAGAGAGAGCTTCCTCTTTCTATTTTCTGCAACGATTACAGCTTTGATCCGGTTGAAAAAATCCTCAGGAATGAACCCGTAGTCAACGCGACTGGGGTCATCGGGTCGGGTTCGGAGTGAGCAATGGGTACGACAACCACTTGAATCGCCGTCGTGTATTTCACGCTCGCCGCAAGGACGATCGCGCAAGGCTTATCCTTGGACGCTTCGTATTTCCCTCTGCCAGCCGCCGAAGTTGCTATTCGTTCCTGACGCGTGTCCTGAGGCATTGCGACTGACGAACGTCTCCGTTCGTCAGTCAGCTGCGAGCTTGGCTAATAGGGAGCGCCGTCTTTATGGACGAAGTGTCCGTCAGCGTTTGTGCTTTTCACATCAATGTCTGAGCAGGTGGTGATGTCTTCAGGCCAGCGGGACCCAACCTCAATGTACAGCGCTGTGGAACCGGACCGATTGACCATGTGATGACCATTGCCGGTGTTCTTTGGGAAAGCGGCGCAATCCCCGGCGTGCAGAACAGTTTCGCCCTCATCCTCAATCAGCACAACTTCACCCGTCAGGATGAAGACGAATTCATCTTCATGAGAATGCCAATGACGCTGGCTCGACCAATTGCCAGGCGGCAGCCGCATGAGGTTGACGCCAAAGTCGGTGAGGTTTCCTGCATCTCCGAGCCTCCGTCGGATGCGATCAGCGCAAGGGGTTCTGAACGGCGGTGGATAGCCAGCCCCCTTGATCTCCGGAACTGCGTCGATATCAACTTTGGGCATCGGTTCCTCCGTAGCTCAATCTCAAACGACAAGCTCCCCGGCTTGCTGACGGACCGCTGCATGGCTGGAATTTCGCATGTCGCGCGAGTGGCCGCAACAGGTGCAATCAGACAACAAGGTTCGCCTTGCCACTCGAACGGTTCAATTCCTATACTCCTGTCGCTATGGACAAGACATTCGTGACAGCGCGGGAAGATCGGCCTGGGGAAGCTTGGCTATCCCGATTTATCGCTGGGCGGGCAGAGGCCGAGAGATGGTATTTCGGCCAGGCTGCGTCACCGACCCCAACCGCCAAGGACTGTCGCGCTGCCTTGCTGCAGTACATGCCCGAGTTAGTGCCTTGCTATGAGGACGCATGCGCCCTCGTTGGAGATGATGAGGTGGCGCATCGGATGCTGAGCCACTATCGGCCCGCGCCGGAACGCTACGGCTGCAGTCAGGCTGTCTGGCTGGGCAAAGAAGGACCGGCACTGATCCGCAACTTCGACTATCCGCCCGACATCGTTTCGGCTCGCTTTGAGATGACCGCATGGTCGGGATTGAGGGTAATCTCCAAGGCGCAGCGACCATGGGGAGGTTGTGTCGACGGGATGAACGAGGAGGGACTGGTCGCCAGTGTGACGCTCGGCGGAAGCCGCACTCAGGGCGTCGGTTTCTCGATAATCCTCATGATCCGTTACATCCTGGAGACTTGTCATCAAGTGGACCAGGCAGTGGAGGCACTGTGCCGAATACCCGTGGCGCTTTCGCAGAACGTGACCGTCCTCGACCGCTCAGGCCGCTACGCCACCCTATTCCTCGGCCCTCGCCAGCGGCCGATCATTTCGCGCCTGAAAGCGTGCACGAACCATCAGCGAACCGCTAGACCCTCATCGTCCTCAATGGCGCGCCAGCTCATGGCTCAGCAAGCGCTGGAAGACCCGTCCATGTCGCTTTCGCGGCTGACCGACCTATTCCTTGAGCCGCCACTTTACTCCAGGCGTGGTTCGCACCCGACTCTCTACACGGCCGTTTACCGACCTGTGGAAGGGCGAGTGGATTATGTCTGGCCGGGTAAACGCTGGTCCCAACGGTTCGAGGACTTCCGAGAAGGCAAGTACACGCACACCTATGGCTAGCCTTCCAGGCGGGTTTAATCCCTGTTCTGTCGTGCAGAGATAAATCCACGGTGGAAACTGATTGTGGGGGTCGGACCTACGGGGTGCCGGCCCTCCTTTGTTCAGGAACTTCCCTCTTCCTCGCAAATTTCACTCGCAGACGGGCCGGTAAGGAGAGGTGCGGTGTCAACCGATCTGCAGAAAGCAAGAACGAATTGGTTCCGGTCGCTGGAGCCTGTCCCGTTGGACGACATGATCGGCCTATGGCGCGGCGTCAGCATACCGTCTGGACATCCTCTTGATGGCGTGCTCGAAAACCTGGACTGGTTCGGCAAGCGTATCCGTCCTGACCTGCGGGCTGACGCCCTGCTCTTCCAGCGGAGGGGCGGCCGCCTGGTTGCAATCGAGCCAGCGTTCTTCCCGATCAGGCAGGCGATCAGGTTCGCCTCGTTAGGGCGCACGTTCATCGCTCGCAACTGGTTCTCGTATCTGCACAGGGCGTTCCGCGCTCGAGGCACCACGGCGTCCTTGGAACTCCGGACGCTGGACGGCGTCGAGACGGCAGCAATGGTCTACGACAAGCAACCGATTGTCGACTACCTCCGACTGATCGCTGATGAGGAAGTTGCCGGGATGATGTGCGTGGAAGGCGACGCCCGCAGGTACTTCTTCCGACTTCGCAGGGTCGAGCTTTTGACGCAGGGATCCCGTTAGGCGTGGGACTTGAGCTGTCCGCTAGCAGATGCCAGCAGTTAAGGCTCGTCGGCTGCTTTGCGCCAACAAGCAGGCATGCCGTTTTGGCGGTGTGCTAGTTGCGGCGCTTCGATCGGTGTAGACTGCCGACACGATTGCATGTTGATGCAAGGCAACGATGATGAGTACCCCAGCGCTCGACCGGAAGCTGCTCGCGATCCTGGCGGCGGATATGGTAGGCTACTCGAAGGCGATGGAGGCCGATGAGGCCGGCACCATCAAGCGACTGAAGGCCATCCGCGCCGACCTGATTAATCCCGCCATCTCCCTGCGCCATGGCACCGTTATTAAGCTGATGGGCGACGGCGCGCTCGTCGCCTTCGACAGCGTGGTTGATGCGGTTGCCTGCGCCGCGGAGTTTCAGAATATCGTGGCGGCGCGCAACGCCGACCTACCGGAGCCTGAGCGCATCGTATTCCGCGTCGGGGTCAATCTGGGCGATGTGGCATTGGTGGATGGCGATGTCTATGGGGATGGGGTGAATGTCGCCGCGCGGTTGGAGCATTTGGCCGATCCGGGCGGCGTGATGGTGTCGGGGACGGCATACGATCATCTCCAGGGCAAACTCGACTGGCCGCTCGATTTTGCCGGCGAGCAGCAGGTCAAGAACATCAGCCGCCCAGTGCGGATGTATCGGCTGAGACTCGACGGCAAACGGGCGCGTCGCCCACTTCTCGGAATGATACCGCGCTGGGCCGAGACGGCTGCGGCGGCGATCGTGGCGCTTGCTCTGGCGGGCGGCGGGGTCTGGTGGTTCTTGCAGCCCGAAGCTTTGAGCGGCAAGCCGTCGGTGGCGGTGCTGCCCTTCGACAATTATGGCGGCGACGAGGCTAGCGGGCGCCTGGCCGATGGCCTGACTGAGGACATCATCACCGACCTCGCGCGGTTTCCCGAATTCGAGGTGGTGGCGCGGAATTCGACGGAAGTTTATAAAGACACGCCGGTGGATGCCCGCCAGGTCGCAAGTGCGCTCCATGTCGGCTTTGTACTGGAAGGCTCGATCCAGCGGCAGAGTGGCCGGGTACGGATCACGGCACAGTTGATCGATGCAAAAACCGGCCACCATCTTTGGTCGGAGAATTGGGACCGGCCCGCTGAGGACGTGTTCGCCGTTCAGACCGAAATCGCAGAGCAGGTCGCCAACCGCCTCGGCGGCGGAGTGGGACTGATTCAAGAGGCCGGGCGGGCTGCAGCAAAACGTAAACGGCCTGAAAACCTGAATGCCTATGATTACTATCTTCTGGGGTCCGAGAAGATTGAAAAGCTCACCAAAGCCGATGACGAGGAGGCCATCACGCTTCTCAACCGCGCCGTCGAGCTGGACCCGGGGCTGGCACGGGCCTGGGTAGAACTTTACCATGCTCATGATCTAATGGGTGTGTTTGGCGTCGATCCCGAGAGTAACCGCAAGGCTGCTGCCGATGTGGCCGAACGCGCGGTGCGGCTTGATCCGAGCGACGCTGAAGCACATGCGGTGTTTGGTATGAGCCTTGCTAATAAGGGCGACATGGGCCGCGCCAAGTCTGAGCTGGACACGGCCCTTCGTCTAGCTCCGGGTTCGTCCGAAATCCTGACTTTCTATACCGGCTTTGCAGCACGCTTCGGTGAACCCGAACGCGGCGCTCAAATGGTCGACCAGGTAATGCGGCTCGACCCGAACTACCCGATGTGGGCGTCCAACTTCTTCGCACCTGCCTATTTTATGGCGGGCCGATATGAGGACGCGGTGAAGATGCTGGAGCGCATGACGCCTAACAACTACCAAAAGTGGACTTGGGTGGTGCGCAGCAGCTCCCTCGCGGCACTGGGTCGAACCGATGAGGCGAATGCTTCGGTTATAGAAGCTCTCAAGCAGCACCCGGACCTGACTGTAGAGAGCATGATTAATGAGCCCGGCCTAAGCACGATGGAGCGCAGTCGGTTCATAGAGACGATGCCGCTAGCTGGCTTCCTGGCGTGCGCCAAGCCCGAGGCGCTGGCGAAACTCGCCAAACCTGTGCGACTGCCGGAATGCGAGGCGGGGAAGGCGAACCCTCTCGAGCAGCCATAGAACAGCCCTGTGCAACGCGCTTGCGAGCCGCTAATGCCCCGGTACCAGCGAGCACCGCAACATTGGTCCTGTGACGGCCGCTTTCCCCTCCCCGTTAACTTTCCGGCTGATTAGTCCCACACGCGCAGGTGGCGCGATTAACCTAAATTAAGTACTGGTTGTCCCAACTCAGTTTGTTTTCAAGCGCACCTTTGTAGTGACCGCTTCGGGCCGGAGGGCGACCAGCTTTGCGCCAATAGCGGACAGCAGTATCTGGATACGGCCTATCGAACGTCGGTTGCCGCCGCGCCTTATGTGTGACTGTTAGGTGGACTCGAATGTCTGTCGGTTCTGGGCGAACCTTCCCAACCGACGAGGGTTGGGTTCCGGTCCAGCCCTGATTCCAGAATCGATGGAATGTACCCACCTTCTCCGCATCGACGACGTAGGTCCCGGCACAAGCGCCACGGGAGGTGGGCGATCGTTCTTCATTACCAGGACCATCATGCGGCCTTCCGAGAATAGTCGATATAGCCCGGAGGGCGCTCGCCGAGTGTGTCGGAGACCTCACCTGTTTGCGTCCATGACAGCGTTCGCCAAGTGCCTATAAGACCCGTCTGCAAATAACTCATGTCTGCCCCCCTGTCGGAAGCGGGTTACTCGGGATTTGCTTCAACAATTCTGCCAATCGTTCCTGCCAATGCGGATTACGCTGTCTTAGCGGCTCTAAAGCATCGCCTGACGGGTTCTCCATTTCGCTCATCAACTCGCGCGATGATCGAGCCTCTGCAAGACGCCCGACAGTCGCATAGCAGCAGGCTAGCGTTTCTTGGACCGGCCGCCATGCAGGGCGCACCTTTCGGGCTCTCACGGCAGCAGCTAGCGCGTTGGCTCCGTCGCCTGCAAACAAGTGGGCCAGCGCCAGCAAGTTCAGCCAAACGAAGTTCTGAGGGTCGTTGGCATTCAACATGAGGCCGTGTTCTAGTGGCGCTATGGCACTAGACGCGCTACCCCTAAAGAGCTCCGCCATTCCCAAGACAAGGTGGCCAAGGGCGAAACTCGGGCTGATCTCGATCGCCCTTTCGGCGGCAAGGACCGCCTCTTCGGGTGCATTCGAGTACGCGCTGCAGATCGCCAACGCGTAATGTGTGTACGGGTTCTTTTCGTCGAGCCGAACTGCCGCCAAGGCGGCATCCAACCCTTCCCTGATGTCCTCGGAAGGATGCTCGCTCCATCCATAGGCGATGATGCCTGCGCTCACGCGACCAAGCCAGAGATGGGCTTCAGCAAGTTCGGGGTCAAGCCGACACGCCTCCCTGAATAGCTCTCGTGCCATTAGGTGGGTCTGCTGGCCAACGTGGTGGAAATACCAGGTCCCCTGCCGCACTATCTCCCACGCCGTCATATTTCCCGTGTGCCGCGCCGCCGCGGGGAGTGACGCCGTCTTCAGCAGTTCTGGCTCAATCGCACCTGCGACCCTCTCCGCGATGGCGTCTTGAACTGCGAATGCCTCTTCCAGTTCCACGTCATAGCGTTCGGCCCAGACTTGGCTGGCCGAGGTGGTCTCGACCAGTTGCGTGGAGACTCGAAGGCGACCGCCAGAGCGGCGCACACTTCCTTCGAGCACATAACCGACACCCAGTTCTTGGCCCACCTGCTTGGCGCTCACGGACTTGTTCCTGTAGACGAAACTTTCTTGCGACGCCGCCCGGAGGGACCATTTGATTGTGGTCTACGGCGGTAGAATTGCTATATCGATTGTACAGCCACGGTTTTGGCGTCGGGGGGATGGCCATGCGGATCGCGATCATGGGTTCGGGCGCTATCGGCGGCTATCTTGGTGCGCGGCTCGCTCTGGCCGGCCACGATGTCACCTTTATTGCACGTGGTGCCCACCTCGAAGCAATGCGAGGCCACGGACTTCAGCTTGAAAGCCCGCTCGGCAACGTCGGTCTGACGCACGTAAGGGCGACTGAGACGCCTGGTGAGGTCGGCCACGTCGATATCATTTTCTTTGCCGTCAAGCTCTATGACAGCACAACGGCGGCTGCAGCAATTGTGCCGATGGTCGGGCCGGAGACGAGAGTGGTGACGCTGCAGAACGGCATCGACAGCGTCGAGACCCTTGCTCGACTGGTGCCGCCTTCGCAGGTTGTCGGCGGTGCTGCCTATATTTCAGGTTATCTCAAGTGGCCTGGTTTGATCGTGCATGTGGGTGGTGCCACGCAGTTCTATGTCGGCGGCCACAATGACCCGGTGATCGGTGCGCTGCTCACGGCGTGCATTCAGGCTGGAAACATTGGACTGCAGACGGTTGAAGATATCGACCAGGCGCTCTGGACTAAGTTCGTGACGCTCTGCGCGTTCTCAGGTGCGACCAGCTTGGTACGTTCCGGAATCGGACCGATCCTGACCGATCCTGAATCGCGCATATTCCTCGGTCAGTTGAGGGACGAGGGCATGGCGGTGGCGAAGGCAGCGGGCCACCCGATGCAGGACGGATATGAGGCGCACGCTCTATCGGTGTGGCAAAACCTGCCGCCCGATACGCGCTCATCGATGGCCAACGATCTTTTGCAAGGAAAGCGGCTGGAACTTGCATGGCTTTCGGGACGCATGCACGCGCTCGGGAGCGAACTTGGCGTACCGACGCCATCACATACGGCGGTCTATCGGGCGCTGCATCTATACGCAAAGGGCACACCTAACTCCACGGCTGACGGTTTTTCTGGGAGGGAAACCAATGGACACCGAGCAAAATCGCGCTGAAAGCACTGCTTCGACTACCACCGACGATGCACAAGCCATGTTCAACAAGCACTTGGCAACCTACCGGAAGATCGTCGGCGAAAACCTCATGTTTCATCGTGAGATCTATGGCTTGCTTCGTAACCAGCTTTCCGAAGAGATACCGAAGCCGTTCAAGTTTCTCGATATCGCTTGTGGGGATGCGGTCGCCTCGGCGGCTGCGCTGAAAGGGAGCGCCATCGACCACTATTACGGGATCGACCTCTCTCCGCAGTCCTTGGACCTCGCAAGAGAATCGCTGAAGGATTTGCCGTGTTCTATCGACCTGCGGTGTTGCGATTTCGTCGAAGCAATGGCCGATTGGTCCGATACCGTGGACGTCGTATGGATTGGAATGTCGCTGCATCATCTGCAGCCGGAAGGAAAGGTCCGACTCATGAAGAATGTGCACGATACATTGAGCCGTGACGGCCTGTTTTTGATCTGGGAACCCACCCTTCTCGACGGGGAGAACCGAGACGAACATTTTGATCGGTTCTCAGCATACCGAGGCGTATGGGCCGCATTGACCGACGAAGAATTCGCAACGATGGAGGCTCATATGAGGCTGGCCGACTTCCCGGAATCGGCCGACACATGGAAGAAGATGGGCCGTGAAGCCGGGTTTTCCCAAGCCGAACAAATATTCCTGATGCCCAATCGCTTCGGCAGAGTCTTCCAATATAGGAACTAACATCGCATTCCTGCCATCGGCTTTGGCAAGGACCAGGCAAATGTTGGGGTGACCTTCTGGCCGCGCAACATTCATTGCTTTTCGCGCGCCCTCAAGCAGTCGCCGCACGAGCGCCGCAGCTACTCCTTGGCGGCGTGCCTGCTTCAACACGTAGAGATGACGCAGGCGTGCCATCCCAACATCGTTGGCGTAGGGATCGATATTCAAGCCATCCACCGCCACCAGTTCGTTGTTCAGGAACGCCCCGAGAAGGATTTCGCCGGGTGCATCAAAGCGGTTTCGGCCCTTTTTCCACTCCTTCGCCAGCTTGTCCATAAATCGGAAGCCTTCTTCAGCGGCTTCCTGGCAAAGCACTTCGAGAGTCTTCGGAAGTTCCTTCAGGTATCTGAGAGAGATGGCCATCCTTGGGAGTATCGCAATTGAGACAACGCGTTATCCAATAGAACGAATGCCTGTAAAGCGCCACAAGCGGTCATCGCCGCGCCTGACATCGAGTGAGATGACCGGGGCTTCGTGCCGTTCATGCCTTAGCGACCGACGCCCGCAGGTTCCGGAGTCGGTTCGAGACACTCGATCAGCATTTCGGTGAGGACACGTACCTTCCTTGCGGGATGCTGCCCTGGCGGGCGGATAAGATATACACCTGCCGGAGGTGGTGGATAGCGTGTCATGACCGGAACCAGCGCGCCGGAGGCTACATATTCATGGGTGAGGCCATCGGGGAGGTAAGCTATACCTAGTCCTGCTACCGCGGCGGCGACGAGAGCTGTGCCATTGTCGGCCTTGAAGCGCCCGTGCGGACGAATCGTGATGATCTCGTCGTCATTCATGAGTTGCCAGGCTTCGGTGCCCTGCATTAGGGCCTGATGGGCGGCAAGCTCCTCCGGCGTCTCAGGCGACCCATGCGCCTTGATGTAGTCCGGGCTCGCGACGAACGTCCCATAGACTGGTCCGACGCGTCTTGCGATCAAGTTAGAGTCCTGGAGATAGCCAACCCGTATCGCACAATCAAAGCCCTCTGCGATGAGATCAACGAAGCGATCACTGTAGGAAGTATGGATGTGGAGCTGCGGGTGGCGTCGTGCCATTTCCGCGAGCACGGGAGCGAAATGGGTCGGGCCGAAAGAAAGCGGTACAGCAACTCTCAAGCGGCCGCAAAGGTCACCGACGGGTAGGATCGTTTCCCTAGCCACGTCGATCTCCGCACAGACTCTGGCTGCATGGTCCCGAAACGTGATCCCGGCTTCTGTGAGAGCAGCGCCGCGGGTAGTTCGTGCAAGAAGCTGGACGCCAAGCTCCGCTTCAAGCCGGACGAGCCGCCGACTGACGATTGACTTGGAGACGCCGAGCCGCCGCGCGGCGGGCGAAACTCCCCCAGCATCAGCAACTTCCACGAATGTCCGCAGCTCTTCGATGTCCAATTTAGCGTTCCCCATTTCGCGACACAGCGTGGCACGAATGGGTACTACCGCATCACAGGTGGGAACGGCAATACTGTTTCCAGGCAACGTCGCCCCTGACGCATGTCTCCCGGAAAAACCAATGCCGCTCACAACGGCAGCAAAGGATGTATTCATGACCTTGCGCAATGGCCTTGCTTCGCTTCTTCGTCCCGAAGACTCGGTACTCGTTCTGATCGACCACCAGCCTTATCAGCTCGCGAACGTGAACAGCCACGAACCGCAGACGGTGATCAACAATACGACGGGTCTGGCGAAGGCCGCTAAGGCCTTCGGCGTCCCCACGATCCTGACCACGGTGATCGCTGAACGGGGCGGTCTCCTCTTCCCTCAGATCACGGATGTTTTCCCTGGCCAAGAAGTGATCGACCGGACGTTCATCAACACCTGGGAGGACCAGAAGGTGGTGGACGCAGTCAAGGCAACGGGTCGCAAGCAGCTGATCATCGCTGGCCTGTGGACCGAGGTCTGCGTTGCGATGCCGACGATTCAGGCCCTCGGCGAAGGTTGGGATGTCACGGTCATCACCGACGCGTCGGGCGGCACGTCGGTCGAAGCCCACGAGGTCGCCATGCAGCGCATGATCGCGGCGGGCGCAAACATGATGACCTGGCTGGCGCTGGCATCCGAGTGGCAGCGCGACTGGGCTCGGACCGATCAAGCTGTCGCGCTGACGGAAGTGATCACGCAGCACGCCGGTGGTAGCGGCATTGCTTATCTATGGGAGCAGCAACTGCTCAAAACGCCAGTGCCGAGCAACGCAGGCTGATTTGAGCGGGGATGACAAGTTCATCGCTTATCTAGACTCGTCATCCATTAGTTGGACGCGAAGGTTCGATGTCTCGTTTGGGCCCGACAGGCGACCAACTGCTCTTGAGGAAAGCGCAAAAAGCCGACATGGAGCCATTCCCATTTGCCAAAGACCGTTGCCATCTATGGGTCGAAGCCATCGCGCTTCAGCTGCGAGGCGTTGTGCGTGCCCCGCGAAGGAGCACGCACAACGTCAACTGATCGTTAGCGAAAACCGCCGCTGGCGACCAATCGCTCGCCGGTCAGCCAGCGGGCATCGTCGGAAGCGAGGAAGACAGCGACCCCAGCGATGTCGTCCGGCTGGCCGATGCGGCCGAGCGGAGTCTGGGTCACCGCGCTGCGCTCGAAATCCGAGCCGATGAACCCCGCGGTGTGGGTACCCTCGGTCTCGACGATGCCCGGGAGGATCGCGTTGACCCGGATTTTGCGCGGGCCCAGCTCATTGGCAAGCACGCTGGTGATGCTGTCCAATGCGCCCTTGGTCCCGGTGTAGACGCTGGAGGCTGGCGGAGCGAGACTGGTCGCCGCCGACGAGATGTTGATGACGCTGCCGCCCTCACCGAGATGCTTGAGCGCTGCTTGCGTGCTCAGCAGAACGCCCAGAACGTTCACGTCGAACATGCGACGATACTGTTCCTCGGTCACCTGCTCGATCGGCGCGAATTCGTAGACCCCGGAGTTGTTGACCAGCACGTCGAGCTGGCCGAATTCCTTGACTGCAGCGTCCACCAGTCCCTGCGCCTGTTCGGCCTTCGAAACGTCGCCCTGGACCGCGATGGCTTTGCCACCGGCCGCCGTGATCGTCTGGACCACCGCGTCCGCTCCCGCCTTGCTCGAAGCGTAGTTCACCACCACCTGTGCACCTTCCGCTGCGAGTGCCTTGGCAATCGCGGCACCGATCCCTTTGGAGCCCCCCGTCACGACGGCGACTTTACCTGCGAGCTTTCCCACGGCGCATTCCTTTCAACTCGGAGTGCCGTCGGAATTGGCGGCATTGTTCCATAGTTCGGAAATTCGGAACTGTTGATCTTGGTTTCAAGCCCCCATATACAAAAAATCATGAGACCGCTCTTTCATCCAGCAATAGAGGACGTACGGCCTGAAGCGATCCTGCATGCCCTCTCCGATCCGGAGCGCGCGGCGATCTTCGCGCAAATTGCGGGCGGCGGCTCCGGCGGGACGTGCGCTGCGTTTGCCAACATGCGGGAGCGCGTAATCCCCAAGTCATCGCTATCGAACCACATCAAAGTGCTGCGCGAGGCCGGCCTTATCCGCTGCGAGCGTCAGGGCGTGGAAATGCATAACCATTCGCGCTGCTCGGAATTGGATGAACGCTTTCCAGGTCTCGCGATGGCCATTCTGAGTGCTTACGGATGGCTTCCCGGAGAAACCAAGGCGGATTGACAGCTATATGACGGGTTGGGCGAGCTGTTTCTCCTGAGTTTGGCTATATTTTTCGAGCGTAATAGCACTGCGACGGCTCCATTGTTTCTCAAGGAGGGCTGTTTGGCGGATATGGGATGTATCTTCTAGGAGGAAAGCCGGTCGTTACCTGGAACCTTCTCGGTCTTGACAAAATTCGTTGGGAAGGCACTGAAGCTCTTTCGCCCGGCAAGCACGCCGTCGAGTTTGACTTCAAATATGACGGCCTTGGCTTCGCAACGCTTGCCTTCAACAACCTCAGCGGGATCGGTCGTGGCGGCACGGGAACGCTGACCGTCGACGGTAAGACAGTCGCAACGCAGGCGATACAGCGTACCGTGCCGCTCATTCTGCCGATCGATGAGACCTTCGACATCGGCTCGAAGACCGGCACCCCGATCGATGACCGCGACTATCAGGTTCCATTCCCGTTCACCGGCAAGCTCAATAAGCTGACAATCTCAGTCGAGCCACCGAAGCTGACGCCGGACGACGAGAAGAAACTGATGGAAGCCAATCAAAGCGGGCAGGACGCGAAATAATCTGCATCCTTGGCCGAGGGGGCCCTCGGTGCCGCTTCAAGGTGTGGACGGGCCTTGACAAGATTTCGCTTCCGACGGACGGCTCCTACACAACTGAAGCTCGGCCGTCGCTCGATCAGGAAGACCCATGCGTGCGGCTTTTCCTCGCGTCCCTTCTTGGACCATTGCAGGCAGTGCGCCTGCTATTGAAGTGCGAAGGTAGTAGCTAGCTAAAGGCCATCTCCATTTGTGGTTCTTCGAGCGGATGTCGGAAGATGGCCGGGTTCATTGCTCATACATCCCACTCCTTGGCTTCGAAGGGTGCTGAGGAGGATCAATTCGCCAACGCGAATACGTGATGCGGCATCTCGCCGTCAACATTCGAAAGTCCGCTTTGGGTGGTGGGCTCACGGGATGAATGCAACACACTATTCTTTTGTCAAAGAGGAGTGTGGACATGAAGCGTCGACGTCGCATGTATTTTTCTGCCGCGCAGCGATCGGAGATCTGGGACCGATGGCAGGCTGGCCAGTCTATGAAGTCGATCGGACGCCTTTTTGATCGGGGATCTTCATCGATCTTCTCAGTGATCTCTCCCGCTGGTGGCATACGCCCATCCTCGCGCGGACCAACGTCAATCATTCATGTCAGACGGCATCCAACCGAAAACGTAAGCCAATCGACTATTGTGAAACGTCTGATTTCGTGCCGACATGCCTTCGGTGACCCCGGTGGCCCGCTTAGCAGGCGACCTGAACCTTATCTTGATTTCACTGAAAAACGTTTCGACGCATTTGGAGGGAAGGAGAATGGCGCAAGACTATGCTCTGGGACATACAGATGCCGAGATGCGACGGTTGACGACGCAGGCAAGACTGATCGATCCCATAACGCGTCGGTTTTTCGAAGCCGCAGGCCTCAAGGCTGGGATGCGCGTACTTGATGTCGGCAGCGGTGCGGGTGACGTCGCCGTCCTCGTTGCCGACATTGTCGGCCCCGGCGGTGAGGTGCTCGGTACCGATGTATCCCCAGTTGCCGTTAAAACTGCTGAAGCCCGAACGAAGTCGGCGGGCCTGAAACAGATCGAATTCCGGCAAGGCGATCCCGCTGCGATGGCTTTCGAAGCGCCGTTTGATGCCGTGGTTGGCCGCTACGTTCTGCAATTCATCCCCGACCCGCACACGGCGCTGGAAAAGATCGCGCTGCATGTGAAGCCCGGCGGCATCGTCGTCTTCCACGAGTTGGACTGGGGCGGCGCGCGATCCTCTCCGTTGGTGCCGACCTATGAACTCGTATGCAACTGGATCAGCCGCACGATCGAGGCGGCCGGAGCAAGAACAAGGCTCGGCACTGGACTAGCACCCCTCTTCGAGGCCGCAGGCCTTCCCACTCCTTCCCTGAGGCTCGAGTCTGTCATTGCCTCGGGACCTCCGGCCATCGACGTTGTTCACCTGGTGACCGATCTAGTGGCAACGCTTATGCCGTCGATGGAACAGTTCGGGGTGGCCACGAAAGACGAAATTGGTCATGCCGATCTCGTGGACCGCATCATGGTCGAGATCGGCAAGGGTGGTACGTTGATCGGTCGGGCTGAAGTGGGTGCGTGGACCGTAAGAGCGGAGTGAGCATTCTCGGCAATCAGCCACTAAGTTCGCGGTCCCGACAATGGGCCAACATGGGGCGGCAGGGCATAACGGCAGCTTTGGGCCAGCCGAAAGCCGACGAAAGCCTCGGGCCGCCTTGCGCCACCAATTGCAGACATATTGATCTCGAAGAAAACTGGTGGCATATGATCCGGATGGGAATGGTGTCTCCCCTATAACCGCGCTTTCGCTGATGACGCCTGCTATCGACGCCCCTTGGGGCGAGCAGGAGGCGTACGTGGAATTTCTTCTGGTTTTTCTCGGTTCAGGGTTCGGTGGCCTGCTTCGTTACGAAGTCGGCGTGCTTTCGATACGGCTTCTTGGACCCAGCTTCCCCTATGGAACTCTCGCGATTAATGTCGTCGGGTCCGCTTTGATGGGGTTTGTCGTAGCAGTTTTCGCGACACTCAATTTTTCAGCACAGGAAACCAGATTGTTTCTGACGACAGGAATTATCGGCGGGTTCACTACATTTTCCACATTCTCTCTCGACGCCGTGGCTCTTTGGGAACGCGGTCAATATCTGGCGGCGGCATCATATGTGTTGGCGAGTGTCGTTATATCGCTTGTGGCGCTAACGCTTTCGATGGTCCTCGTTCGTCGGTTGCTTTGAACGTCCGAAAAGAGCCCGATAGCTGCCGCTGTTGGCATTCATTACCGAATACCGCTTAATCAAGCTCGCGGGCTGACGGCTGACGCGGGTAGTGTCGCGCTAGTGTTGATGTAGTCCGTTAGCATCTTGAACGAACGTGCTTTTTCGAGGCCCAAAGCTGCTCCTCATCGAGAATCCGTAAATCTGGGCCAACAACGGCCCGCCACGTTCGATTTCCCAACCGAACTGAAAGGCGGGATTTGCCGTCATCCAAACCGGTGCCCTTTTCGACAACGCTGACGACCGCTCCACGTTTCAGATGATGCCGCATGGCGTCAGGCGAGATTCCAAATCGGGAAGCGATCGCTTCCGCGTCCAGAATAAAATCGCCGTTTGAATCCGTCTCGATCTTCAAAGGATGCTCCATCGAAACCTGTACCGTAGCGGTCTCACATGCGGGACTGCGGTAAGTCTAATGTAGGTTGGGTACCCTGAGCTTCCAGGCCTTCACGTCATCTTCTGATATTCGAATGCGTTCGAACGGACCACTCTTGCGCTGCCGCAATTTCGCCGCGGCGATTTCGCAAATCGCAGGGACGCAGTCCTGTAGCCGGCTCTCGTCTGCACAAGGCGGAGACGTGAACGTCAATAGGGCCTGCCGATCGATCATAACGGTTCGTTGCGCGCCGTCATTTTCGAAAAGCACTACGCCTCCGTCACCGGAAGACTTCAGAAATGCGGTGAGAAATCTGAACGACATGCTCGGTGCTCCTCTCCTTGATGCTGGCCCGCCCTTCCTGGCGGGCGGGCCAAGCACTCTTGTCCATTCGGGAACGGGTTGGACCCGACTTTTCGCAACTTAGCACCGACCCATCGCTCGTCTTTGCGCAAGATCAAAGATCGTTGGTGAGTGGTCGACCTGCCACCGTCGAAGTCACCAAGCTTTTTGAACAACGACCAGGGCGCTCGGGCACCTTAATTCTCCCTTCCTACGAAGGTCGCCGGGTCGGGCGCGTCGCGACTAGGGTTCTCGGTTTTGCCGTCGGAGACTGGAAAAGTTCGCGCGAGCTGCCGGCTCAAAGCTAATCAGCTAGGGCTCGCAAATGCGGGGAGCACCAGGCAGTGACCCAGCCACTAAGTGAAACGTGAAGAAATAGCGGCAGCTGGCACCCTGCCGCCGACCACGCGAATGTTCTCGTGATGCCTACCGCGGCGATGTCAGGTCGGTAGCCTTGCACATCCAAACGGAGTCGGATAAGTTGCGCCAGTCCACAGCAACAATCGAAGGAGGCGTGTAATGACGGTCATTTTCATCTCGCACGCCACTTTGGCCTAAGGTTCCTGTAGCGCATTCCACTCCGCATCCGAGTTCTTCTCGATCAGCAACCTTCCACAGATCGGCGTTTTGACACGCTGCTCGTTCGTGCGCTCAAGCGTACGCGGCGGCAGGCAACTTGCTAATAGAAGGCTCGGCGCCCATGCCGAGAACGCTCATGGAAAAACAAACAGCCGCTGCCGGCAATCTGGCAGCCACCGTTGAAGACCTTTGTGCTCGTTTTGGTGTTGGCGCGACCGCTTTCGCGCTTCTTGTCGCAGCTTGGAGACATCGCCGTTCACCTAACACTGCCGCCACGCTGTCCGACTGGATGCGCCGCGATCTTGCGTTGGGCGAAGGTTAAAAAAGGCCCGCCTTAGCCTGTTCGAATTGAGGAGATCGCGGCAGCATCCGCGATCTCCTTGACCAGCAGGCATCCTTTGCCAACCGATCAGTGCTATCATACGACTAAGCCGCCTTTTTCTTCAAACCCGCGTCGCGCGAGTATTTTGGGGCTGAAGGAAGAATTGCCTAATATGGTCCCGACCGAGGATACCCCACCCTTACGTCGCCGAAGGGTCATTTCAGCCGTGAAAGCTAGCAACGTCGCTTTCAACCATGTCACTTTTTCGCGAAGGAGTGCTGGGACCAGCCGCCAAGTTGCCAGGGCTGTTGACGACCGACGCATTGTCAATGGGATTTTGTGGCGGTTTCGCACGGGCTCGCCCTGGGCAGACGTCCCGAACGCTATGGCACACCCACAACCTGCTACAATGGGTCTGGCCGATAGCGCAAGAAAGGCGTCCGGGCGATATCGTCATGATCGACAGTTCCTGTGTCCGGGTGCACCAGCACGCTGCCACACGAAAAAAGGATGTTGACGATGGTTGCATGGGACGTTCCCGCGGCGGTTTGACCACCAAGATCCACACTGTCGTCTATGCTGAAGGCAGACCTGTCGACCGCACGCGAAGCGCTCATATGCTGCTGTGAAAGAGTGACGAGTTTGCAAATAGCTTCGGCTAGCGCGCCAATGGACTGTCCCAGACGACAAACAGCAGCGCCTTGAGTTGGGCGAAACGCTCCGACCCAAGCTCGGCGCGCCACTCGTCCTCGATGTCGCGCAATATGTCGACCATCTTCCGGAATGCGGCGTGTCCACGTTCGGTAAACCGGACGATGCGCGCGCTGCCTTCACCCGGAACGTCGGCGCGGACAATGTAGCCGAAACTCTCGAGACTGCGGAGCAGCTGATTGATGGCCTGTTTGCTCATGCCGGCGCGCTCGGCGATCGTGCCCGGCCGAGCCCCGTCCGGCCCTGGAAACTGCAGAACCGCCATATGCGGCAGACGCAGCTCGTCAAAACCGGCGGCGTTCAGCCCCTTGATCAGCCGGCGCTGGATCGCCTGGGCCGGCACGCGCAGTAGGGCGCCGATTATCATGTCCTCGGTTTTCACTGGCAAACCTTCGTGGATGGTGGCATTGACGGTCCGGTAAATTGAGTTTACTGCTAAATAGTAAACTTAGTTTACTGGAGGAATTTCCATAATGCCACAGGGAACCATCGATCCACGCGTCAATCCTTCCGATGAAACCATTGGTACCAAAGGGTTCGCGGTTCGCTTCCTGCTGACTGCGGGCAACTCGAACGGCAGTATTGCCGCCTTCGAGCTTTTGGTCCCGGCCGCGCTGCGACTGCCGGCGCCGGCGCACAGCCACGACCACTACGAAGAGACGATCTACGGCCTCGAGGGGGTGCTGACTTGGACGGTCGACGAAAAGCAGATCGACGTCGGGCCGGGGCAAGCACTATGCATTCCGCGTGGCGCCGTTCATCGGTTCGACAACAACAGCAGCCAGGACGTGAAGGCGCTCTGCGTGGTCACGCCGGCAGCGATAGGACCGGAGTATTTCCGCGAGGCTTTCGCGGTGCTCAACGCGGCGGCCGGTGGTCCGCCGGACCGGGCCAAGATGGCGGAAATCATGCGCCGTCACGGACTTACGCCAGCGGTGCCCCCGACATAGAGGCTGTGGGTAAACGACCAGTTTTCCCCCACCTTTAAAGACAGTTCCGTGTGGTCCGCGATCCGTGCCGCTGGCGGGAAGGACCGAAGGGTTTACTTGCGAACATTCGCTCGGGACCTCCCGGTGTCCGTTTGGGCTGGACAGAAAAAGACGATCGGAAATGTCCGGCTGTTGGGAGGTTGGACCCAAGCCCCGCACGATTTCGCGCATTGATCGTCAAATTGGCCAGGCGGCAAGGCCCTCGCCCGAGATGGTCGGACATCCCTATCTTTCATCGGGACTCTAGAATGTCTTCGCGCGGGCCGTGGCTCTCTATCTCACTGCGTCGCGGCAAAGCATCCTATCCCGCACCTTATCGGGGCCTGCGATCTCGGCAGCGATCGCAACCGCTTTCTGTCGATCCGCCTTCTCCGCTACGAAGCCTTCCAAGATGACAACCGGCCCAAGCATTCTTGCCGTGATCGCGCTGCTATCGATATTGGGATCGGCGCATAGTGCCGCTTCGATCGACGCGATTGTCGCCGAGGCGCTGTGACCTCTCGTGCAGCGCTGTTCGTGTCTCTCAAAGTTATCGAAAAGAAATATCATCTGAACTCCTCCGCTCCGGCCTCCACCGGTCACGCAAACAATGTACGGATCTGCTAATATGCGCTCCCCGCGTCATGCCCACTAGTCGGACTTAAGTCCTGCATCACGTGTGCATTCGATTGCACCTCTCGACCGCCACTGAGATCGGCTAAGATGTGGACGCCAAGTCGCGCCTTTGTGAGGAACGTCAGGCGAAGAGTTAGGCCCGCCTAAAGGCGTTTGCGCCGGGGACATTGCGTGACGCGGCCTCAATTGCGGTCAAAGCTGTATCGGTATGGTGAAAAAGCCGGCGCGAGATGTGGGCACCACGAAAACTCAATGTCGCGCCACATGAGAGGCCGCGCTGCCTGCGGCCCTTCGACGTGGTAGGATGCACGGGGCGGTCGCTTATGACATCGAAAGGTGGGCAGAGATATGGACCGGCGGCTCACCGCGATACTTGCTGCAGATGTGGTCGGCTATAGCCGCCTCATGGGAGAGGATGAGGGCGGCACGCTGCAGCGGCTGAAGGTCTGCCGTCGAGACTTGGTCGATCCCGCCATCGACGGGTTTCATGGTCGCATCGTCAAGCTCATGGGCGACGGCGCGCTGGTTGAGTTCGCGAGCGTTGTCGACGCGGTCCAGTGTGCTGTCGCGATCCAGCGAAAGATGGCCAACTACGACCAGGGCGTTTCCGAAGCAGAGAGAATTCTGTTCCGCATCGGCATCAACCTCGGCGACGTCATCGTCGAAGGCGACGACATCTACGGTGACGGCGTCAACATTGCCGCCCGACTGCAGGGGCTGGCCGAGCCTGGCGGCATCCGCATATCCGGCACGGCGTTCGACCAAGTCGTGCATAAGGCCAATGTCGGCTTTTGGGCTCTCGGTGAACAGCAATTGAAAAACATTGCAGATCCGGTTCGCGTCTACCGCGTTCTGCTCGACCCTTCCAAGGCGGGCAAGGTCATCGCCTTGTCCCGCCGGACCGGAAGGCGGGGTATTATCGTGGCAACGCTCGCGATGCTGCTGATCGCGACCGCCGCAATCATCCTCGCATGGCCATGGCCCATTGCGCCGCAACGGCCATCGATCGCGGTCCTGCCGTTCGGCGATATCAGTGATGATGCCGCACAGGACTATTTTGCGGAGGGGCTTACGAACGATCTCATTACTGATCTGTCGAAGATTTCTGGCCTACTTGTTATCGCCCGCAATTCGGCCTTCTCGTTCAAGGACACATCCATGAACGTCCGGCAGGTCGCCGAGCAATTGAACGTCCGCTATGTCCTGCAGGGCAGCGTACGGCGTAAGGGAGAGGCAGTTCGCATCAATGTCCAGCTTATCGATGGGGATACCGGAAGAAACGTCTGGGCCGAACGGTATGACCGCGACTACACCGATATCTTTGCGCTGCAGGACGAAGTTATTGAGCGCATTGTTCGTGCGCTCGCAGTGCGCCTGTCTGAAGGAGAGCGTACCCAGATTGCCCGCCTGCCGACCCGCAATCTCGAAGCCTATGACTTCTACACTCGAGCTGAGCAGAAGGTGTATTCGATAGACTATACATCTCTCGGAGAGGCTCTCTCCCTCTATGAGAAGGCAATCAAGCTCGACCCGGAATTCGCCGACGCCCACACAGGCTATGCTCGAGCCATCGTCGACGTGCTTGGCTTCGACTACCAGGCATTGATGCTGAGTGCTGTCGCCCGGCAGCGCGCCTACGAAGCGGCGGGGCGAGGTCTAGAACTGGATCCGCAGTCTCCGCGAGCCTATGCCGTACTCGGTATCCTGCAAATGCTTGACGGCGAAATCGATGAGGCGATCGCGTCGGTCAAAAAGGCCGTGGCTCTCGATCCGAATGGAGCTGAGTCGGAACTCAACCTCGCGATCGTTCTGACTTATGCGGGGCAGAACCCAGAAGCACTGGCGGCCATGGAACGTGTACTGCAACTGGACCCCAAGCCACGAGTCCAAGTCTACGACTACTATGGTCTCGTGCTTTACATGAACCATCGGTATGAGGAGGCGATCGGGGCACTACAGACAGTCCGACCGGAGGAGCCGAGCGATCTCGGCCTTGAAACCCTTGCCATGGCAAACGCGCGACTGGGACACGTGGCAGAAGCGCACAAAGCGGTCGAAGCAATCCTCGAGAAGTCGCCTGGCCAGAGCCTCGCCAGCCTGCGAGTAGTGTATTCCCACCATCGTCGGCAACAGGACCTCGACCACCGGCTGGACGCTCTGCGCTCCGCCACCTTCCCGGAATGGAGCCACGATTTTCGTGGACGGCCAGAAGACCGCCTGGATGCCCATTCGATCCGGGCTCTGGCGACTCATAAGACCTGGATTGGGCATCAGCACGATGGTGTCCGTTTCTTCATGGAGCTCGACGCAAACGGTGATTTTGCATGGCGCGCTCATAACAACATCATCGTCGGCAAGTTCACTCTCGAGGACAATTTCTTCTGCACTCGATCCTCATCGACTCTTCTCGGCCGCAAATTTTGCAGCCCTGTGTATCGTAATCCCGGAGGAAGTGCAGAAAGACATGACGAATATGTCCTGCCGGACTCCGCGAGCGTCTGGTATTTCTCGGTTCTCCCATGATGCCCTGCCGTCGCAAGGCATCAGGCCGAGACATCGCCCAGTTTCGGTCAGTTGTGTTCGGCCCTCGTCTTGAACTCCTTCGTCGCGACCCCAGGCCATTTGGCGTCGGCCGCCGCTGTGACTGCCGCTGGAGCAGCATCGAAGTCTTCCTCCAGGCCCTCCCCTCCGGAGAATAGGTAAAGCTTGCCGTCGACGATGCGCCACGCCTCCGGGTCGATGTTCGCGGATGCCTCTTCCAGTACCGTTCCCAGCGCGCAGAAGCCGCCATACTGAGGAGCATAGCGGATCGGCTCAGAAGCAAACGCGTCACGGTGTTCGACGCTGGCGAAGTACCATGTCGCGCCGAGCCATTCCTTTGTGAACTCCGGCGAACCCTTTGTCGCGCGGCCATCGGTGAAGTAGGCCACGGGATCATAGCCCAGAATGGCAGCAGTGCCGAAGTACCCGGTATTTACCACCTCCGCAGCGCGGGATTCACCAGAGTTCACAGTCGCGAGGGAGATGACTGCGACGGTTGCAAGAGCCAAATGGCCTCGCACTGTGGGACATTTTTTCCTCATGTCGTGTCCTCCGATATTGTCGCGGTCGGTCAGTTGCCAGCCGCAACGCAGGCCGCGTACGACGCGCCCATCGTCTTCTTGGATTGGCAATTGGCACCGTGCTTCTTGAGCAAAATCATCACTTGGGTGCTCTTCATGAAAGTCGCTCGGCTCAGCGGCGTGTAGCCGTAAGCCTGGATTGCCTCGACCGCGGCTCCGCGGGCAATCAACAGCTCGGCCACCGCCGCCTGGTTTTCTTCGGCGGCTACGTGCAATGGCGTGATCTTGTGCTTGCTCAAGGCATCGACTTCAGCGCCGCGGTCCAGCAACAGTGCGGCTATTTCCACACTTCCGGAATACGCCGCGGCGTGCAGCGCGGTGAAGCCGCGGTCATTGCGGGCTTCGATATCGGCACTCGCTTCGATCAACACGGCGGCGATCTTGGTCTGGCCGGAAAGCGCAGCTTCGATCAGGGCCGTCTCGCGACTCTCGTTGCGGCTATCGATATCGACGCCTTGAGACAAGAGCTGGCTGATTCCGCCGAGGTCACCATCCCGCGCTGCGTCATGAATTGGCCCTGCGCTCGCTGCCGCAATCCAAAGACAAAGAATGACCGCAACCAGTGGAATGATGCTGAAAAGCTGTTTTTGGTCTGTTGCGAAAGGGTGCGGGCACGACTTCACGTCATGACAAGAAGTGTCTCGCACGTCCCTCTCCGAAATTTGGACGCAACGGCAAGTGTCGCGTGTGCGACCAGGGTGGCACGCATACGCGGAAGCGGCTGTCAATTCTCGCTTGGAAACCGGCATCATCCAACCCCCCGCGTTGCGAACGTGGACGGATTAGGGAAAAACTCTACCGCATTTGACGCGCTGACGCCATGACTCCTATCGGCATCTGAAAGCTGTCGCTCGATTTGACCAAGTCAACGGTCCAGAAACGGGTCACGGGCATGAGTTCAGTCGCCGCGGGTAGACTTCCAGCGCCAACGAAGACATTCGCAGTAGCGCAGCGAGGACGAGGGGTGTCCGCTGTCGAATTCTTCTATTTATGTCAACGCATTATGACAACGTCGACGCGGTGGCATTTTCCCCGCTGACGGTTGGAAACTACTGTTGCGGTTTGTCGGCGAAATGTTTGATCGCGTACTCCGCAACGTGCTGGTTCGACTGCCTTGCATCATCGAGCCAGAACGGGAAGAGCTGCCACTGATGGACCATGCCTGCCCAGATCTCCGTCTGGACATCAACGCCGGCCCTTCGAGCCTTGTCGGCCAGCCGCAGGGTGTCGTCGAGAAGCGCTTCGCCCGCACCGACCTGCATCAGCAGCGGGGGAAATCCGGTCAGGTCGGCATAGAGGGGTGACATCATAGGATCGGTCGGCGAGCGCGTTCCCAGATAGGCTTTGCGGATGACATCGAGCTCGGCGGAGTCGATCAGCGGATCGGTATTGGCGTTCGTCGTCAAAGAAGCGCCTGTGGCAGCCAGATCGGTGATCGGGCTCATTGCGACGACGGCCGCAGGCAGTGGTCCTTTCACCCGCATCTGCCGCAGCGTGGCTTCGATCGCCAGATTCCCGCCGACGGAGTCGCCGGCAAGGACGATGTTGTTGCTCTCATAGCCGGAATCGAGCAGCCACCGATAAGCTGTCAGCGCATCGTCGACCTGAGCCGGATACGGGTAATCCGGTGCGAGCCTATAGTCGATGAGGAGGACGTCGGCCGATGCCGCCTTGGCCAGCGAGCCGGCCAGGGCCCGATGCGTCCGCAGCGAACCGCTGTAGAAGCCGCCGCCATGAATATAGAGGATAGCCCGCCGGCCAAGGGGATGGTGCAGTCTTGCCGGCCAGATGAGCTGCGCGTCGACGCCGTCGGCGTCGACCTGCCTGATTTGGACGCGTGTCGGCTCCGGGGTCGATGCCATCAAGGCTTCGAAGGCGTGGCGCCGGTCGCGCAGGCTCTCGGCTTTCGCGTAGTACTGCTTCCACGTTGCGACGAGTTTGCGGACCTGTTCCTTTGAGGCCTGTGTCTGGGGTGTAGTATCGCCTGCCCGGGCGGGTAGCGCCAAAGGCCCCAAGGCGATGCCAGCGGCCAACCACGCGATAGTCCACCTCGTCATCAAGCCGCCGATCAACCATGCAAACCCGCGCAACACGGCCATCTGTCGCAAAACCCCGGCCCCAAGCACCACGAAACCTCCCAATCCAAGATATCTGTCGAGATGAGCTGAACCTGCCATGACCGCAAGCCGTGTCAAGGCTTCGTGAGCGCGACGATGACCTTGTCGTCTGCGACGTGCATGTGCCCCCGACAGGAAAGGCGGCCCTCACATCTTCGTGCTCAACTCCTCCACCCGCTTGAGATTGACCACGGCTTTGACTGGCAAGTGATCCGACGCGACGCGGGCAAGCGGCGTGTCGTGGGCCTCGACTGCCGTCACGACGCCCTTGCGGTTTGCCATGATGCGATCAAGAGCGAGGACGGGAAGTCGTGCCGGAAAGCTCGGCACTGCCACCGGCTGCGGGCCGAAAACGGATTGGAACGTGTGCAGCGACGAGCGGTCGCCGAGCCGCCATTCATTGAGATCGCCGAGCAGGATGGTCGGGACCTCGCTCTTGTCTGCCATCAGCTCGACCAACATTTTGGCCTGCTGCGCGCGCGAGTGGCGAAGCAGGCCGAAATGGGCGGCGATGATGCGCAAGGCCCCGCCGCGTTCCAGATCGAGTTCGGCGACGAGCGCACCGCGGGGCTCGAGCCCGGGAAGATTGATCTGGTGCACGTCACGCACCAAGCCTCTCTTGAAGAGCACGACATTGCCATGCCAGCCATGAGCCTTGGCCATGCCGTTTATCGGTACCGGGATCAGTCCGGTTTCCCGCTCCAGCCGACCAAGGTCGAGGATTCCGGTGCGCTCGCCAAAGCGGGTGTCGGCCTCCTGCAGTGCGATGACGTCAGCGCCGATTTCATGAATGACGCGACTGGTTCGCTCCGGGTCGAAGCGCCGGTCGTTGCCGACGCATTTGTGGACGTTGTAGGAGGCGATCAGAGTGCCATCTGACCGCGGCTTTTGCTCCGAATGTGCCGCATCCAGCCGCTTTCTTCGACTGCGGATCGACGCAAGGATGTTGGCGGGCAGGCTGTGCTTTTTGGCATGCATCGGAGTTTGTTGGCGTTCCGTTGGTCGAAGAGGTTCTTTTCGAGTATAGGCCGGGTATTCAAACTTGCCACGCCTTTAGGCCGAAGAAATCTCCTACAAGTAAGGCGATCCGAGCCACAGGAACTTCTCGAGCAACCGGACGGCGAAGGGGCGCGCGCGCAAGCCCTGGAGCGTGACCGGCGAAGCAGACTTGATGGCCTCGTCGATATGGTCGTCTATCTCGCTGGCAAAGCCTTCATTCAGCACTTCCAGGTCGATCTCGAAATTCAGCCGCAGCGATCTCGGGTCGAGGTTGGACGATCCGACGTAGGACCAGACGCCATCGATCGACAGGAGCTTGGAGTGGCTGAAAGCGCCGCTGGAGCGCCAGATGCGGCAGTAGTTGGTGAGGATCTGGTCGAATTGGGCGGTCATGGCCCGGTCGACGAGGACGAGATTATTGACAGCCGGAACGACGATATCGACGTCCACGCCGCGTCTTGCCGCCGTCGCCAGTGCACTGATGAGCTCGCGGTCCGGCAGGAAATAGGGCGACATGATACGGATCGATTTGCGCGCAATGGAGAAGGCCCCCATCAGCATTTTGTGGTTTGTCTCGATACTTCGGTCAGGCCCCGATGCCACGACACGCATGAAGACGGGATCCCCCGGCTGCCGCTCGGGTATCGCGGTTCGCCACGCCTCTCCTTGCAGGTTTTCGCCGGTGGCAAAGCCCCAGTCTTCAGCCGCGACGTTGAAGAGATCGGCGACAACCGGCCCGGTGACGCTGAAATGGGTGTCGCGGGCGAAGTTGTCTCCCGCCATCTCGCGTGTGAATCCGGCCCGGATGTTCATGCCGCCTGTCAGCGCAATGCGGCCGTCGACGATGAGGATCTTGCGGTGGGTGCGCAGGTTCGCATATGGCAAGCGCAACCCGATTATGACGTTTCCATTGAAGACCGAGACGGTAACGCCGCCCTCGGCAAGGTAACCGAGAATGCTCGGCACGGAATAGCGGGCGCCGACGGCATCGATCAGCACGCGCACCTCGACGCCACGTTTTACGGCCGCAATGAGGGAATCGGCGATCCTCAGCCCGATCGGGTCGCGGTCAAAAATGTAGGTCTCCAGCAAGACGCTCCGCTCAGCGCCATCGATCGCCGTCTTCATCGCGGCGTAGCAGTCATCGCCCGTCTCCAGCATGTCGATCGTATTGCCGGTTGCGAGTGGATTGCGGGCGACGCGGTCGCCGAGTGTCCGCAGGGCGTCGAAACGACGGCCGAAACCTGTGATGACCATTTCGCTGTCGGCGTCGAAGGTTTCGAGCTCGTCAAGGTCCGCTTCGGGTATCAGCGCATCGCGCCGAAGGCTGAGCGAGGCGCGACGGATGCGGTTGATGCCGGCAATCGCATAAAGTACGGCCCCGACGATTGGCGAGAGGATGATGACGCCGACCCAACCGATCGCGGCGCGGACCTCTTCCTTGGTCATGGCTGCGTGGATCGCTGCTGCGGCGCCCATGGCGAGCGAAACAACGAATAGAATATGTGGCCAATAGGTCGATATGAGATAAAACATTGCGTTGAACTATAACGACAAAGCTGCGGCGTTCAATTGTGCACGCAAGAGCGCGAAGTTGCCCGACGTTCTTGCTTCAAGATCACTCGGCCGGAGAAAAATTGCCGTGCCGCCCGAGAGTTCATTGCTGCGGTGCGGAATTTCTTTTTGCGGTGTGTCAAAAAATGCTTGAAACAGCGTGGTTCCTCTGGAACTCTTGCGCCAGTATCGCGTTAGACCACGGGCATCATCTGACTGGAGATCGGCGATGACAGAGACGCACGAAGAGTGGATCAAGAAGCGTGCCTATGCGCTTTGGGAAGAGGAAGGGCGTCCAGCGGGACGAGATTTCGTGCATTGGGAACAAGCCCGGGCCGAGCGCGAAGCGCTTGAAGGGTCCGCCGCATCTGTGGATGGCAAGGAGGTGAAGACGCGCAAGCGCTCGGTCGCACCTCCAAAAGCAAATGGCGTGATGAAGGCGACCGCTCCAAAGAAAACCGCCAGCGGCAAATCAGCGTGACCCTCACGTCGGTTGTTGCAAAGGGCATTCGTGTGACGCCCTTCGTCACACGAATGCATTGCTGTTGCTCTATTGATTTCCAAAGGGGCGCTTCGGGGAAAAACACAGATGACGGTGCATAGCTCTTACCTCGCAGTAAAAATGCTGCGGCGGCAATCGGCGATGGAACCAAAATCCCACTCGGATGTTCATAGCGGCAGTGGGGAGCGTCGCCATGAACAGAAGCGACTTCGATGCTATTCCGGCTTCCGTAATCGTAGCGGCTTGCTACCCCTTCGTTGCACCAGTGTGAGGGCAGAATGACTGTTCTCGTTATCGCCGCCATCGGCTATCTGACCCTCGCCCTAATCCTTGTCTATGCGATCGACAATCTGGTCGCACTGTTCTTCCCTGATGCACGTTCTGCTGTGCCGCTGAATTTCCCCACCTTGGAAAAGATGATGGCGGCTTCGCGCAAGTATTATCGCAAATAGGTCGACCTCGTCGGTGCGCTTTCCGCAATTGTGTCGCAACTGCCACCAGCGCGGGATCAGTGATCAGCGCTTGGGCCCGATGCTGCCACCGCCCGCATTGTAATCGTCGTCATCGTCGCTGCTTTTCGGCCTCCGCGAGCGCGTAGGGATGGAAACCGCGAAGTGATCTCGATCGTCATGCCGACGCCTGAGCAGGTCTCCTGTCGTTCAGGATCCGCTCAAGCTCGGTCGTACGGGATTTGGATAGCCCCACCTCCTCAGCAAACTGTTGCCAGCGGCCAATCGACGTTCGAACCTGTTCGATGACATCCTTCGCGTCCCGATCGGGAATCGATGCTTCCCTGGAAATGGTCAGCAGGTGCTGCATGCCTGGGTTTCTCCCTTCGCCCGCGACATCCGCGCTGTGTTCTCCTCCTGGCCCCGAAGAAAAGGTAAGGTCGTAAGCAGGAGAGAGAGTCCATCGTCCGTCTCCATTCATGAGGAAGGCATGGTTCTTAGCGTGGTCGTCTCGGTTCCGCGCGTACACGTTGAAGACCATGCGTCGAAACATGCGCAGGACTTCGGAACTGTCGCGGGTCATCATGAGCGTCAGCTTGTGGAGCTGACCGTAGTTCAGCGACGCCTCGCGATGGTTGGCGTTCAGGATGCCACTGGCGGTATGCATGTGCAGTCGGCCGGCAAGCGTTCGGTCAAATCGTTTCGTGGCGAAGAGGCGGTTGCCCTTCTCTGTATCGAATATTCGCGTCTCGGCCATTTCCAGCCCTGCGGCGCGCGCCATCAAAGCATACGCTTTCTCCTCGACGCCAATCTCGGCCGGGTCGGCAGCGCTTCGTGCCTTTACCATCCATCGTTCGAAACCGGGTTCCATGTCCTGCCCGTAATCCAGAACGAATGTATTTTTGGCGTTGTTGAGACCAATCATTATTTTTGGACGCGCACCCGCCGAGCCGCCCTGTGCGCCCTGAAGAGTGTTGATGTCGGCAGTATCCATCTCAGCTTTAACTAGGTCGACCTGCTCGACGAACCAATCCAAATCGATGTCCTCGGCAGGCTTCTTATCGTCGTCGGGTAGTTCTGGGATATACGCTAGCGCGCCCATTCCCGTCTTTCCGACCGCAGAGAGGCGATCCAGTGGGGTTAGCAGGTGATAGTCGATACCGGCCCTTTGAAGACGGCGATCAAGCAGGAGTCGCCCCCATCCGTCGGGCAGACTGTCGTTAAACAAACCATGGACCCCGTCGAAGGGATCGCGCGGTGCCGCGATCAAGCCTGGATTTGTCTTCACGTGGAAAGGGGATACCGGCAAAGACGCAGCGAGGAATTCTGCCGAGTACTCAAAATAGGCCCTACGTTCGCTCCTACTCCATGCAAGGGTTCCCAGAATTCTCTGACTCCCCTCGAGATCGAGGACGACGCTCATTTTTCGGATCGGCTTAAACTTCATTTCCTACGCACCCTCTGCCTGACGGGGCGGTCAACGACATCGTCGATTGTCTTCGGCGGCCGAGGCGGAAACAAGTGCTCGAACTCAGCTTCGCCTTCAAGGGCGAACGCAACCCTCACAAGGGCTTCGAGCGAAATCTTTCCTGTCTCCTCGAACAGTCTTAGAGAGCCATAGGAGACGCCCGCCCTTGCAGCTAGATCCCTCTGCGTGAGGCCGCCATCAATCCGTCGACGCTTCATTCTTTCCGAGAGCCCCCTGATCACCTCGGCGGGAGATGTCATACTAAATGCGAACATATTGGCACTTATTTCATTTTTCATGACTTAATTGCCAATATAATCGCAATTACTGGAATTTCAACGGTGCGACATCAATTGCGCGGATTTCCCGATCGAGCCCCGCCGGACGCCCTTGTATGGTCCGCCTCGGCGGGCGGCACCGGGTTCGGCGGCAGGCGTCTTCCGGTTCGTAGGTTCGGATGACGACATCGAACGCGACGCTCCGTTGCTCCAGCGCCACGATTTCTCCTTTGCGCGTATTAGCGCGGCACTGGAACTTTTCGTGCACCAGCCGGTTGAGCCCTTTTCTACTGGGAAAGCAGGCAGGCATGCCAAGAGGCGATAAATCCGCATATGCCGACAAATAACAAGGTCTCGGAAAGCCGAATGGCGGACCTTGGGGTCGGCCAACTGGGAAAGCGGATGGTGACAACTGACCCGGTCGGGTAGAAGAACCCTCACGCGGTCGGCCCAAAAAAGGCGCAAAGGCGCCGCCACGGCGCGTCCAGCGGCTGAGGGCAGACCATCTGATGCGAGCCACCAGGAGGGCATTCATGGCATATGAACTGTATTATTGGGATGGGATTCAGGGCCGCGGCGAGTTCGTGCGTCTGGCGCTGGAAGAAGCGCGGGCAGACTACGTCGACGTTGCCAGACAGTCCGGACGTGGGATGGGCACCGGCGTCATGCTGGAGCTGATGCAGAGCAGGCTCGAACCCCATATTCCATTCGCGCCGCCATTTCTCAAAGATGGCGATCTGATTGTCTCTCATGTCGCCAACATCCTCTTTTATCTCGGCCCGAAGCTTGGACTTGCGCCAGCGGCTGAAAAGCTCCGCTACGTCGCCAACGGCCTGCAGCTGACGATCACCGATCTGGTAGCGGAAGTGCACGACACGCATCACCCGATTGCGACATCACGCTACTACGAGGATCAGAAGGAGGAGGCGAAAGCCCGCTCCGCCGCCTTTGTCAGCGAGCGCATTCCAAAATTCCTCGGCTACTTCGAGCAGGTGCTGCAACAGAATCCCAAGGGATCAAGCCACATCGTTGGCGACACGCTTAGCTACGTCGACCTGTCCCTGTTTCAGGTGATCGAGGGCCTGCAATATGCCTTTCCAAATGCCATGAAGGCTTATGCGACTGCCTATCCAGCTTTGGCAGCGTTGCACGACGCGGTCTCAAAGCGCCCCAACCTCGCCGCCTACCTGGGCTCGGGGCGACGCCTCGCCTTCAACGAGGAAGGCATCTTTCGGCACTACCCTGAACTCGATGTTGCGACTTAGCGATATTGCATTGCCGCGGGTCGAGAGAGGCTGATAAGCTTCCAACTCGCCCCTATCTGTCCCATCATACTGCGGAGGCTGTCGCTGCCATGGCAAATCTTGCTCAATTGCTTGCATCCATGAAGATTCCGGATCTTGCCGGCAAGGCGGTGTTGATCACCGGCGCTTCGACGGGAATCGGTGCTGCCTTGGCGCGCGCTTTCGCCGCCCAGGAGATGAAGCTCGGCATTCACTACAATGCCAGCCGGGAGCCGGCCGAAGCGCTTGCCGAAGAAATCCGGGCGGCAGGCGGCACGGCGCATCTCGTGCATGGCGACGTGTCACGGGAAGGCGAGAGCGAACGCGTCGTCGAGGAGACGGCGAGAACCTTTGGGCATCTTGACGGACTGATAAACAATGCCGGCGGCATGCTCGGTCGCAAGCCAACCGCTGAATATACCGACGAGCACTATATGAAGGTGATGGATCTGAACGCTCGCTCGGTGCTCGCCGCCACACGCGCGGCCCATCCGTGGCTGAAGAAGCAGGGCGGGTTCATCATCAACACGACCTCGATTGCGGCCCGTAACGGCGGCGGCAACGGCGCCGTGCTTTATGCGGCATCAAAGGGTTTCGTTTCGACCATCACCCGCGGTCATGCCAAGGAGTTTGTTCCCGACCGCATTCGGGTCAACGCGGTGGCCCCTGGCGTCATCGCTACACCGTTTCATGAGCGCTATACGAACGACGAGCAGATGGAAATGCAGCGCAAGTCCATCCCGATGGGTTTCGTCGGGACGCCGGAGGATTGCGTCGGCGCCTACCTCTTCCTCGCATCTCCAACGCTCTCCGGTTATGTCACCGGCCAGATCATCGAGGTCAACGGCGGCCAGCTGATGCCGTAAGCGACACCGCGCAGATGGAAATCGGCGCAACGGTCCTGCCGCGCCGTTTTCTCTTGTCGCGCGTATCAGACGCGCTCAAGCGCGATCGCAATCCCCTGCCCGACACCGATGCACATGGTCGAGAGCGAGTAGCGTCCGCCGGTTTCGCGCAGTTCGACCGCTGCTGTCCCGGTGATGCGCG
Organism: Rhizobium sp. LjRoot258; assembly: GCF_964254185.1. Classification (NCBI taxonomy): domain Bacteria; kingdom Pseudomonadati; phylum Pseudomonadota; class Alphaproteobacteria; order Hyphomicrobiales; family Rhizobiaceae; genus Rhizobium; species Rhizobium sp. LjRoot258. The sequence continues at coordinate 210,054 of NZ_CAXUST020000002.1, forward strand.
CGCCGGACATGCCAAGCGGATGGCCAAGCGCGATCGCTCCGCCATTGCGGTTCACCCGGCCGTCGTCCTCGGCTATGGCGAGTTCGCGCAGAACTGCCAGGCCCTGCGATGCGAAGGCTTCGTTGAGCTCGATCACATCAAACTGGGCTTGCGTCATGCCAAGCCGGGACATCAGCTTGCGCGACGCCGGAATCGGGCCGATGCCCATGATGCGCGGCGGCACGGCGGCCGCTGCTCCGCCCAGAATGCGGGCGATCGGGGTCAGTCCATACTTTCTGACCGCCGCTTCGCTGGCGATGATCAGGGCGGCAGCGCCGTCGTTGACGCCGGAGGCATTGCCGGCCGTTACCGTCCCGCCTTCCTTCTTGAAGGGAGTGGAAAGCTTGGCGAGCGCTTCCATCGTGGTCGCACGCGGATGCTCGTCCTTGTCGACGATGACAGGATCTCCCTTGCGCTGCGGAATGGTGACCGAGGTGATTTCCTTTGACAGCCGGCCGTTTGCCTGCGCAGCCGCGGCCTTGGCCTGGCTGCGTACGGCGAAGGCATCCTGATCCTCGCGCGAAACCTTATAGTCTTCGGCGACGTTCTCGCCGGTCTCCGGCATGGAATCGACGCCGTATTGCTTTTTCATGAGAGGATTGATGAAGCGCCAGCCGATCGTCGTGTCATGGATCTCGGCGTGGCGCGAAAACGCCGTCTCGGCCTTCGGAATGACGAAGGGTGCGCGCGACATGCTTTCGACGCCGCCCGCAATCATCAGCTCGGCCTCACCGGCACGGATTGCACGGGCAGCGGCGATCACCGCATCCATGCCAGAGCCGCAGAGACGATTTATCGTCGTGCCGGGTACGGAGACGGGCAGGCCAGCCAGCAGCGAAGACATGCGGGCAACGTTGCGATTGTCCTCGCCAGCCTGGTTGGCGCAGCCGAAGACCACGTCGTCGACGGCTTCCCAATCCACCTTGCCGTTGCGCTCAATGAGCGCCTTGACGGGCACGGCGCCGAGATCGTCGGCACGAACGGTTGAAAGCGAACCGCCGAAGCGGCCGATTGGGGTGCGGATATAATCGCAGATGTATGCATCAGGCATCTATGCGGTCTCCTTGTCGCCCTGATGGGCCATTTTCGTGCGCGCATTGATGTCGCGCAGCGTCATGAGTTCGGTGTCGGTCGGGACCGGCGTCTCGATGACTTGGTCGGCAAACTTGATCGACCAGCCGCAATTCTCGATAATCTGCTGCCGGCTGACGCCGCGATGGATTGAGACGACCGCAAGCTCCTTCGTCACCGCATCCGGTTCGAGAATGCAGAGATCGGTGATGACGCGGGTCGGCCCCTTCGTCGTCAGGCCGAGGCGCTCGCGGTGATTGCCGCCTTCGCCGTGGCCCATGGAGGTGATGAAGGGGAGTTTCTCGACGAAGCCGCGCTTGGAAAGCGCCATGGTGATGAAGATCTGACCGCAATTGCTGGCGATCTCGGGCGCCCCACCACCACCGGGCAGGCGTACCTTTGGATGATCATAAGGGCCGACCACCGTCGTATTCAGATTTGCGAACTTATCGATCTGGGCGCCGCCGAGAAAGCCCGTCGTGATACGGCCGCCTTGCAGCCAGTAGCGGAACATTTCCGGCACCGATACGGTGAAAAGCGCGGTGTCGCAAAGTTCGCCATCGCCGATCGACAGAGGCAGCACGTCCGGTTTGGTGCCGACCGTGCCGCTCTCGTAGATCAGCGTAATATCAGGTGCGTGCGTGAGCCGCGCAACGTTGCAGGCGGCCGAGGGTGCACCGATGCCGACGAAGCAGACGTCGTCGTTGGTCAGCGCGCGGGCCGCGGCAATGGTCATCATTTCGGTAGGGGTAAAGTCGCTCATTCTTTCTTCCTCACGCTACCTTCTTTGCATGCTTGGCAAAGTCTTCGGGGCTCGCCTGCATGACGTTCTCGTCGATCCATGCCTGGAATGTATCGCGATCGCGGGCGATCTCGTCCCAGGCGATGTAAAAGGCGTTCGAGCGCGGATAGTAGCCCTGCGCATAGGATGGGAATGCGCCGCCCGGCACGTTCGCCACAGCAGTCACGGCCCAGGTCGGCAACACGACCGAGTTTGGCGATGGCGGGTCGAGCTCCTCGACGATCTCCTCGACCGTCACGATCGAGCGCTTGGCGGCAAGCACGGCTTCCTTCTGCACGCCGACGATGCCTTCGAGCAGGACGTTTCCCTTGCGGTCGGCACGCAGCGCGTGAATGATCGTGACATCAGGGCGAATGGCCGGAACGGCGGCCAGAACTTCGCCGGTGAAGGGGCAGGTGACGGACTTGATATTCGGATTGACCTTGGGAAGATCGGCGCCGATATAGCCGCGCAATGTGGCAAACGGCAGATTGGCCGCCCCCGCCTCGTAGGCATTGGCCATGGCCGCGTGGCTGTGCTCTTCGATTTCCAAAGGCCGCGGCCAGTGGTTCTCCACCGCATCGCGGAAGCGATGCAGTGAGCCGACACCCGGATTGCCGCCCCAGGAGAACTTCATGCCGCGCGCGGCCCCAACCCCGATCAGCTGGTCGTAGAGAATGTCCGGGGTCATGCGGATCAGGTAGAGATCCTTCTTGCCCTGGCGGATCACCTCGTGGCCGGCGGCATAGGGGATGAGATGGGTGAAGCCTTCCATGGCGACGGTGTCGCCATCCCTGACGTTTTCAGCGACGGCTTCCTTCAACGATACGATCTTCGCCATGTGGCCTCCCGTAATCCGGCTGTCGAATGGGGGCCAATAAGCGCTTCTGCGAAACTGGCGTCAAATATTTTGTGCGTTATTTGACATTTGTTCGTATCTCGCACAAAGTGATCGCGAGGAGAACGGCGATGCGTGAAACAGATTTTGTCAGTGGGTTTGCCCGAGGACTGAAGGTCATCGAAGCATTCGAGGAGACACGCCAGCGCCTTTCGATTGCAGAAGCTGCGAAGCTGACCGGGCTCGAGCGCGCCACGGTGCGCCGCTCGTTGCTGACGCTCGCCGCACTTGGCTATGCCGATTACGACGGCAAGTTCTTTGCCCTGACGCCGAAGATCCTGCGGCTCGGACACGCCTATCTCTCTGCAACGCCACTGCCCGTTCTTATCCAGCCCCATCTCGATCAGCTGTCGGAGAAGGCTGGGCAGAGCGCGTCAGCTTCGGTGCTCGACGGCACCGAGATCGTCTATATCGCCCGCGCCTCGCAGCGCCGCGTCATGTCGATCAACCTGACACCCGGCAGCCGCCTGCCGGCCTTCTGCGCCTCGATGGGTCGGGTGCTGCTTGCCGCGCTCACGGAGACCGAAGCCAGGTCAATCCTTGCCCGCACCGACCTCAAGCCCAACACGCCGAATACCAAGACAGATGTGGAAGAACTAATCAGCGAGTTCCGGCGCGTGCGCGAACAGGGCTATGCGGTCATCGACCAGGAATTGGAAATCGGCCTTTGCTCGATTGCCGTGCCTGTCGAGAACGACCGCGGACAGACGGTGGCGGCGATCAATATTGGCGCACCGGCTGCCCACGCGCCCGCCGCCGATATGCCGGCCCGTTATCTGCCTCTGCTCAAAGAAACACAGAAGGCCCTGCGCCTGGTGTTGCGCTAGACGCCAAGTTTGGCCCGCTCCGCCACGCGCCATGCCCGCGGTGTCTGGCCGGCCTGTTTGAGGAAGAAGCGCGAGAAATAGGCGGGATCCGAAAACCCAAGCCGGTAGGCGATCTCCTGGACGCTGCCGAAGGTGAAGACCAGCTCGCGCTTTGCCTCGTCGAGGAGTTTGCGGGCGATCAGCTCATGTGCTCCGTGGCCGGTCGTCGCGCGCACGATCCGATTGAGGTGCGTCGGCGAAATGCCGAGCGCCCTGGCATAGAAGGCAGCCGGCTCATGCGACTTGAAATGCCGCTGGATCAGGCCGTGCAGCAGCTCCATGCGGCGCTCATTCTCATCGGCAGCCCCCTCGTCTTCCTGCTTTTCGGACGACAGCCGCGCCGTGATGAGCAGGGCCGATGTCAGATAGGACTCCAACAGATCGTTGCGCCCGGCCCGCTGCTGCGCGAATTCATGCCCCAGTCGCTGCAGGCAAGCCGCGACATAGCGGCCGTCCTCATCGTCCATGTCGAGTTTCGTCAGGTGCGGCGATGCCATCCACTCTCCGAGCCGACTGCGGTCGCCGGGAAAGGCCTTCAGATGCGAACTCAGCACCGTGATCACGAAGCCGCCAATATCCCTGGAGAAGCGAAATCCATGATCGAGGCCTGGAGGAACAGTGATCACCGACTGCGGTTCGATCGGGTGCCAGACGCTTGAGAACATCGCCTCCCCAGAACCGCTATCTATGTACAATATCTGAAAAAAACTGTCATGGCGGTGCGGCCGGATCTCCCAATGATGCAGGCTGCTCCTCGATGGAATCGTTTCGCAATGCAGCCAGAAATCCGGCTTTCCTCCGGTTTTCTCCCCGTAGAGCTCATATGTCGGAACGATCCTGGCTACCGTCGCCTCCTCTTCGTACTTTGTTCGATTAGTGCAATTTCATGATGGAATTGTCCATTGCTGACGGCCCCCTGCCTCGTCAGAATTTGGCAAAAGACAAGTGCGGGAGGACACCATGCGCACACAGGTAGCCATCATCGGCTCCGGCCCCTCGGGGCTCTTGCTCGGCCAGTTGCTCTCGCTGGCCGGTATCGACAACATCATCCTCGACCGCGTTGGAAAGGACTACATTCTTGGTCGTGTGCGCGCCGGAGTGCTGGAGGAAGGAACCGTTGGTCTCATCGACAAGGCAAAGGCCGGCGCGCGCATGCATGCCGAGGGGCTGCCGCATGATGGCTTCTCGCTTGCCTTCGACGGGCGCGATCACCGCATCGACCTCTTCGGCCTGACTGGCGGCAAGCGCGTCATGGTCTACGGGCAGACAGAAGTCACTCGGGATCTGATTAAGCAGCGCGAGATCATCGGGGCGCAGACGATCTACGAGGCGGCGAGCGTCGAGCCGCACGACTTCAACGCAGGGGTGCCTTACGTGACCTACGAGAAGGATGGCGCCACCCACCGCATAGACTGCGATTTCATCGCCGGCTGCGACGGCTTCCATGGCGCCTGTCGCAAGGCGGTGCCGGAAAAATCGCTGCGTACCTTCGAGAAGGTCTACCCTTTCGGCTGGCTCGGAATTTTGGCCGAGGTTGCTCCCGTCAACCACGAGCTGATCTATGCCAACCACCCGCGCGGATTTGCGCTTTGCTCCATGCGTTCGCAACATCGCAGCCGCTACTACATCCAGTGTCCCGTGGACGAGAGGGTTGAGGACTGGAGCGACGATCGTTTCTGGGACGAGTTGCGGCGTCGCCTGCCGGTGCACCACGCCGAGGCGCTTGTCACGGCGCCCTCCTTCGAGAAGTCGATCGCGCCGTTGCGCTCCTTCGTTGCCGAGCCGATGCGGTTCGGCCGCATGTTCCTTGTCGGCGATGCCGCCCATATCGTTCCGCCGACTGGCGCCAAAGGCCTCAATCTCGCCGCGAGCGACGTGCACTATCTGTTTGCAGGCCTCATAGAGCATTACCAGGATCGTTCGAACGCAGGCATCGACGCCTACTCGCAAAGGGCGCTTGCTCGGGTCTGGAAGGCGGTTCGTTTCTCCTGGTGGATGACGACGATGATGCACCGGTTCCCAAACACCGGTGACTTCGACCAAAAGATTCAGGAAGCCGAACTCGACTATCTCACGCATTCGCGCGCAGCCTCGACTGCGCTTGCAGAAAATTATGTCGGCCTTCCCTACTAGCTCCCCTTCCGCCATCCACGGAAGGGCGCATGGAGAGCGGCGGTGGTTAATGCGTCCCACCGCTGCTCGCCCGCTCCCGCAAGGTATCAAGAGGCGCTTGGCGCCTTCGCATCGATCGCAGCCATTGCTTCCGCGAGCGCTGCCCGCACGCGTGCGCGCTCATCGGGGTCAAGTTGCGCCACATCGAGATGAAGGTCGAGGCCCGCAAAGTGCTCACTTAGCACGCGCAGATTTTTATCGGCGCCCAACAGTCCGTTGACGGCATAGGGAACCACCTCGCGGTGAATGCCCTTCATGGTGATCGGCGGCAGGGGCGTCGCATCGACGATCTCCTTCACGAGTGCGTAGGTTTCGTAGCTGATGACAATCTTCCCACCCTCGGCAATGGATTGCAGGCGCGCGGCCAGATTGGCTTCGGCGCCGATGATCGTGTAATCCATGCGATCGCTGCTGCCGAAATTGCCGACATTGCAATACCCTGAGTTGATCCCCATTCGCACCATGAACGGTTCCTCCGTGCCGTCGAGACGCCATTTCTCCTTCAGTTCGCCAAGGCGGCGTTGCATATCGACGGCCATGCGCAGGCAAGCTTTTGCGTCTTCGACCGCGCCATTCGTTTCCGGATCGCCGAAGAATACCAATACCGCGTCGCCAATGAACTTATCGAGCGTGCCGCCATGCTTGAGTGCAATGGCAGACATTTCGGTCAGGTATTCGTTCAGCATTTCCGTCAGCGCTTCCGGCTGCAGCCGCTCGGTGGTGGCAGTGAAATCCTTGATGTCTGAAAAGAAGATAGTCAGTCGCTTGCGCTCGGTCTGTACGACGACATCCTTCTGGCCGCTGAAAATGCTCTTGTAGACCTGCGGAGACAGATAGCGCGAGATCTTCATGGAGATGCTTGCCAGAAACTCGTTGGCCGATTCCAGTTCGCGGTTGACGCCCTGAATGAGGGCGGTCTGGCGCTGCTGGAAAGCGATGAAGCCGATACCAAGCCCTGCCATAAACAAGAAATAGAGCAGCAGGTATTTGAAGGCGAATACGTTGTGGGCAAAGGGTTGCTTAATGATTACTTCCTGAATGCCGCGCACATCGCCGACTTTCCAGTCCGTCTTCGGGCTCTCCGGATGGGCGTTGTGGCAGGCGACACATGCCTCAGCCATGATGACCGGCGTCACAAGTCGAAATGTATTCGTAAAGCCGCTGCGGCTGATCTCCGTCGGCGTCTGCTTGGGATCGGCACGCAGCCCAGCCAGAGCATTCGTTTCAAAAGCATCGAGCGGATGCGGCGCTCGCCGCTTGAACGGCAGATCGGAAAGGAAACGATACGCAATATTGGCTTGCTGCTGCCGGATGACATCGCCCAGTTCGAGCGAGAGCGTCGCCGGGATCGGGATCGCTCCGGGTATGTTGGCATAATCGTGCGTCACGACCGTTGCGACGTCGCTTCCCGCCGCATGTGCTGCAAGAATGCGGCCGACGACGTTGCTGGCATAGTAGGAGCGGATGCTGGTGATCAGCGAGCTCATATCCTCCGCCTGACGTTTCACGGAGCTTTGCGAGAGCGTGCTGACGTCCATCCAAACAGCGATCGGCAAGCCCGCCAGCGAAGCCAGGATCAATAGGCTGATGAAATATCCGGTATTTCGTGCGGTCCGGCCACGATCGGTCTTCCCGGTCACGACCGGCCCCGACGAATATCAACCCGCGTTGGCGCGAAGCCGGTTTGCACAAGCGGCGTCGCCATCCGTCTATTCATGCAGTGGCTTGGGTCGAAAATCCTGCCAATCATCTGGAAACTGGGTCCTCTTCACAGATTGCCATTTTGGAAGGAGGAGCACGCGTCCATCCATGCCGTCAACTGCTCGCCGCCGGCCAATTTTGGAGGCATCGAGGGATGCTCGCCTACCCTCTCAGATCTTCCGGAACTCGAGCTCGTATATGACTTCCTCGCCGGTCGTCGGATCAACGCCCGGCGCACCGCTGATGACCAACCTCTTGCCGTCGATGGAGAATGGCCTGATCAGGTCGCTGACGCCCCAGGCCGGATTCCAGCTGGCATCGACATGGTGGATAACGCGGCCGTTATCGAACGTGTAGCTGCCGGCATAGGCGAGCATGCTATCGAATAGCGCGACTTTTTCTGAATCCGTCGGCATTTTGCCGTTGGCTCTTGGCCGTTCGCTGCTGACGACCAATGCCATCATTCTACCGTCCGGTTGATAGGATAGGAAACCAACGGGATCCGGGCCCATCGCGTCGGAAACGGCGCCGGACGAAACCACCTTGCGTTTCCAGGACACCATGCGCCAGGTTCCATGTAAAGCGACTGCACTTCCCATAGGCTCCCCCATGTGCCGTTGCATTCGGGGAGCATATCATGGGGCCAGCACGTGGAACAGGCTATGGCTTTGCCACGTCTGCGGCCGCTTCCCGCAACGTCTGCATGAGGATCGATAGCGGCAGCGAGGGGATGGCATCCGTCCGCATGGTCAGGCCGACCGGTCCCTTCGTCTCGCTTGTGTCGATTGGCAGGATCTTCAACAGGCCATCGGCGATGTCGGTGGCGACGACGCCCGTGGAAATGATCCAGATGGCGTTGCTGCTGCGCACAAAGGCGCGGCCGAAGGAGTCTGAAACTGTTTCGATCTGGTTCGGCAGGCTGGCGACGCCGTTGGCGATCAGGAAGCTCTCCACGAACGGGCGGATGATCGAGGCACGGGTGGGCATCAGGACGGTGTATTCGCCGAGGCTGGCAAACAGCGATTGCTTGCTCTTGAGCAAGGGGTGGTCGGCACGAACCGCAAAGACGACCTGCTCGGAATAGAGATGTTCAAAGGAGAAGCCGGCCATCTTCTCCGCGCCGGCAAGGCGCCCCACAACGAGATCGAGATCCCCGACCCGCAACTGCTCCAAAAGCACTGCGTTCTCCCCTGTGACGATCTTGATGCGGCTCCAGGTGTTCTCCTTGAGGAAGAGTTCCATGGCGCGTGGCATGATGCGGGTCGACACCGTTGGCAGCGCGCCGATCCGGATCGGCGGCGCCTCGCCGAAACGCTCCTGGGAGACCGAGTCGAGCCCCTGGCGCAGCGCGGTCAGCGCCGCCCCCGCGTGGCGGAGGAAGACGTCGCCATAGCGGGTGATCTTGATGCCGCGTCCATCGCGCTCGAAGACCGCGACGCCCAGCACGTCTTCCAGTTCGCGGATCGTCTTTGTCACCGCCGGCTGGCTTACATTGAGCAGTTCGGCAGCCTTCATCACGCTTTTCTGACGCGCGACCTCGACAAACGTCTGCAGATGACGAAACTTTACGCGACTGTCGACCACGTTTTCATAACTCCTGAGTTATCGAAATGCCACGAAATATCATTTTACCTAACCAGATTAAACATTCAATTTGAACCTGGGTCTGCGCAGGATCTTTCATCAGTCGACCGCGACTTGTTGGATTTGCGCGGAGAGGAGATTGGCCGTGCAATTTGCCCGCATCAACGACATTGCGATCCACTATCAGCTGATTGGAGGTCCCCCCGACAAGCCCGTCATCGTCTTTGCCAACTCGCTCGGGACGGATTTCCGCATCTGGCGTGACGTCATCGTGCGGCTGGCTGGGGACTATGCGATCGTTGTCTACGACAAGCGCGGCCACGGTCTTTCCGATGTCGGCCAGGTTCCCTATTCGATCGAGGACCATGCCTCAGACCTTGCCGGTCTGCTCGATCTTCTGGCGGTGAAGCAGGCTTTCATATGTGGGCTTTCCGTGGGCGGGCTGATCGCGCAGGCGCTCTACAAGGCGCGTCCAGACATGGTGCAGGGGTTGATCCTTTGCGACACCGCCCACAAGATCGGCACGGCCGAGAGTTGGAATGCCCGGATTGCCACCGTCGCCAGCAAGGGGATCGGCAGTATCGTCGATGGCGTCATGAAGCTCTGGTTCACGCCGGCCTTCCGGCGACCGGAAAACACGGCCTATCACGGCTACCGCAATATGCTCGTGCGCCAGCCGGTGGAAGGCTATCTCGCCACCTGCGAGGCAATTCGCGATGCCGACTATACGGAGGCGGCGGCCAAGATAAGTGCTCCGACGATCTGCATTGTCGGAGACCAGGATGGCTCCACGCCGCCTGACCTCGTGAAGTCGACCGCTAAGCTTATTCCCAATGCCTCCTTCGAGATTATCCGCGACGCCGGCCATATCCCTTGCGTCGAGCAGCCGGACGTGCTGACCGCAATCATCCGGGCATTCATCGATTCCGCATCGCATGGAGAAAAGAACCCATGAGTGAACTCCCGCCATCGGAGCGCTTTGAGCAGGGGATGGCCACGCGCCGTGCCGTGCTCGGCGACGCCCATGTCGACCGTGCAGTGGCAAGCTCGACGCCATTCGACAAGCCGTTTCAAGACCTGATCACGGAAGCCGCCTGGGGACACGTCTGGTCGCGTCCGACGCTAACGCGCCGCGAGCGATCGATCGTAACCATTGCTGTCCTGGCCGCGCTCGGCCAGGACGACGAGGTGGCGATGCACGTTCGCGCCACGGCCAACACCGGCGCCTCTCGCGACGACATTTGCGAAGCGCTGCTGCATGTGGCGATCTATGCCGGCGTACCCGCCGCCAATCACGCCATCAAGATCGCCAAGCATGTTTTCGAACAGATGGACGCCGGCAAGGCGCCCTGAAAGGCATAGGATGTCCGACCTCCCCAACCGCAAGCTTGAAACCGGCGCCTTCTTTGCGCGCGACCGAGAATGGCACGCGCCAGCCTTCACCCCCGGCTACAAGACCTCGGTCCTGCGCTCGCCGCAGCGCGCCCTGCTCTCGCTCGATGGGACGATCTCGGAGATCACCGGTCCTGTCTTCGGCCATTCGATGATCGGCGAACTCGACAATGACCTGATCCACAACTTCGCCAAGCCAGGCGAGAGCGCCATCGGCGAGCGCATCGTGGTTCATGGCCGCGTGCTTGACGAACGCGGCCGGGCGGTGCCCGGTGCGCTTGTCGAATTCTGGCAGGCAAATGCCGGCGGCCGCTACCGCCACAAGAAGGAAACCTATCTTGCCGCCATCGATCCGAACTTCGGCGGCTGCGGGCGCTCCATCACCGATGAAGACGGTCAGTATCGGTTCCGTACCGTTCGTCCGGGCGCCTATCCCTGGCCGAACGGTGTCAATGACTGGCGACCGGCCCATATCCACTTCTCGATCTTCGGCCACGGCTTTGCCCAGCGCCTGATCACACAAATGTATTTCGAGGGGGATCCGATGATCTGGAAGTGTCCAATCGTCGGCACGATCCCCGACAAGCGCGCCATCGAGCAATTGATTGCGCCGCTCGACTGGGGCAACACAATCCCAATGGATGCACGCGCCTATAAATTCGACATCGTGCTGCGCGGTCGCCGCTCGACGATGTTCGAGAACCGGCCGGAGGGGAACTGATGGTACAGCAACTCGGCTACCTCAAGGAAACGCCTTCGCAGACGGCGGGCCCCTATGTCCATATCGGTCTGACCCCGAACTTCTGCGATATCAACGGCGTCTACGAGACCGACCTTGGCACGGTGATGGTCAACGACAAAACGCTTGGCGAGCGCATCAGCGTCAGCGGCCGCGTCTTTGATGGTGCCGGCGCCTTGGTACGCGATGCAGTTGTCGAAATTTGGCAGGCAGACAGCGCCGGCCTCTACAATAGCCCCTCTGAAATGCGCGGTACGGCCGATCCAAACTTCTCCGGCTGGGGGCGTTGTGCGACACGCGCCGACGACGGCGTCTTCTTTTTCGACACGATCAAGCCCGGCCGCGTCCCCTTCAAGGACGGCCGCAAGATGGCGCCGCACATCACGTTCTGGATCGTCGCGCGCGGCATCAACATCGGCCTGCATACGCGCATGTATTTCCCCGAGGAGACCGAGGCAAACAAGGCAGATCCGCTGCTCTTGCGCATCGAGCATAAAGAGCGCGTCGATACGCTGATCGCCACGCGTGAAGGATCGACCTACACCTTCGACATCCGCCTCCAAGGGGACAGGGAGACGGTGTTCCTGGATATCTGACCCCACAAGCTGGCGCGGGACCTTGCAAACGCGACGATTCCGGGCGCAGTTATCGGTCCTTGCAAGAAAGACGCCGATGACCATCTCACCTTTCGATCACCCCTTCCTCTGTGGCCTGCTCGGCGATGACGAAACGGCGTCGTATTTCTCTGCTGAGGCGGATATTCGCGCCATGCTTGCCTTTGAGGCGGCGCTTTCCAGGGCCGAGGCGGTCCATGGTCTGATTTCGCCTGATGCCGCCCGGAAGATCGGTGTCGTTTGCGCCACATTTGAACCGGATCTTTCCCAGCTTAGAGCCGCCACGGCCCGCGATGGCGTTGTCGTTGCCGATCTTGTCAGACAGCTTCGCAAAGCCGTCGGCAGCCCGTTTTCGGATTGTGTTCACCGCGGCGCCACCAGCCAGGATGTCATCGACACCAGTCTGATGGTTCGGCTGAAGGCCGTCGCGTTCCTGTTTTCGAACCGCCTTTCAAAGATCGCACAGGCATTCGACGACCTCGACGCGAGGTTTGGCAAGGCGCGCCTGATGGGGCGCACACGCATGCAGGCGGCCATTGCAATCGCCGTGTCCGATCGTCTCCGTGCCTGGCGCGCGCCGCTCGAGAGCTATCGCGACAGGCTGACCGAACAGCGGTTTCTTGTGCAGTTCGGCGGCGCCGCCGGCACGCTCGACAAGCTTAAGGACAAGGCGCCGGCCATACGGGCCGCTCTTGCCCAGGAGCTCGGGCTTTCCGACGAGCCGCAGTGGCAAAGCCAGCGCGGGTCAATAGCAGATCTCGCCAGTCTGCTTTCTCTGATCAGCGGAAGCCTTGGCAAGTTTGGCCAGGATATTGCGCTTCTCGCGCAGGCCGGCGATGAGATCGAGCTTGCTGGTGGCGGTGGTTCGTCTGCCATGTCCCACAAGCAGAACCCAGTCTCGGCCGAAACTCTGGTTGCCCTTGCGCGTTTCAACGCGACCCAGCTTTCCGGTATCCATCAGTCGCTGGTGCACGAGCAGGAACGCTCCGGTGCGGCCTGGACGCTGGAATGGCTCATTCTGCCGCAAATGGTTATGGCTACGGCCGCTTCGCTGCGTCTGGCATTTGAGCTGACGGGCAATATACGGCGAATTGGCGCCGTAAAATCATAACCCCTGAAATATGAGTTTCGCCTTTTATTTCATTTTACATTACCGTTTTGAATGAGACACTATCGCCAAAATTTTAGCTCTGAGCTAATCCGGCGTAGGAGTGCGCCATCGTCAATGGGAGGATTTATGAAACGGTTTGTCCTGGCCGCCGTTGCGGCAATCGTTATGAGCACAGCGGCCTACGCCGATACCATCAAGGTCGGTGTCGTCGGGCCGTTCTCGGGTCCATTTGCCCTGCAGGGCAAGAACTTCAAGGCCGGCATCGACGCTTACATGACGACCCACGGCAACAAGATCGGCGACAATACCGTGGAGGTGATCTACCGCGACCTTCCGGCCGCCGATCCGGCACAGTCCAAGGCACTGGCGCAGGAACTGGTCGTCAAGGAAAAGGTGCAGTACCTCGCCGGCTTCTATTTCACGCCTGACGCCATGGCTGTGACGCCGATCCTCAAGCAGGCGAATACGCCGCTCGTCATCATGAACGCCGCCACATCGGCGATCGTCACAAAGAGCCCGCTGGTGGTGCGCACCTCGTTCACGACCTGGCAGACCTCCACCCCGATCGCCAAGGTTGCCCATGATGCCGGCGTCAGCAAGGTGATCTCCGTCGTCAGCGACTACGGCCCGGGTGTCGATGCCGAGAATGCCTTCAAGGCGGCGTTCGAGAAGGAGGGCGGGCAGGTGGTCGAGGCGATCCGCATGCCACTGGCGACCAACGACTTCAGCCCGATCATGCAGCGCATCAAGGATTCCGGTGCGCAAGGGGTCTTCGCCTTCCTGCCGTCCGGTCCGACCACGCTCGGCTTCGTCAAGGCCTACAACGAGAATGGCCTCAAGGCTGCCGGCATCAAGTTCTTCGCGCCGGGCGACCTGACGCAAGAGTCCGATCTTCCCGCTCTTGGCGACGCTGCCCTCGGAATCCAGACGACCTTCCATTATGCCGTCTCGCACGACTCGCCCGAGAACAAGGCATTCGTCGAAGCCGCCGCCAAGGCGATCGGCAACAAGGCGGAACTGTCCTTCCCTGCCGTTGGTGCCTATGACGGCATGAACGTCATCTACAAGATGATCGAGGCGACCGGCGGCAAGCAGGATGCGGCCAAGGCCGTCGAGGCCGTCAAGGGCCTTTCCTGGGTCAGCCCGCGTGGCCCGGTCTCGATTGATCCGCAGAGCCGCCACATCACGCAGAACATCTACCTGCGCGAGGTCGTCAAGGCCGATGACGGCACCTACTACAACAAGGAAGTCCAGACGTTCGAAAAGCAGGGTGACCCCGGCCTTGCCGCCGCGAAATGACAGCCTGTCTCTTGTGATACCGGCAGCGGACCAGAAAATGCTTCTAGCGCGGGAGCGCGCTAGAAGCCCCAAAATGCCGGCCCGCTCCAACAGCATCGGGATAGCCTCATGCAAACAGTCTTCAGCATAGCCGTCGATGCGCTTGCCTATGGCATGGTGCTGTTCGTCATCTCGATCGGCCTCTCGGTAACGATGGGATTGATGCGCGTCGTCAATCTCGCGCACGGCGCCTTCGCCATGATCGGCGGCTATATTGCCTCCTATGCGGCACGCGACCTCGGGCTCGGCTATGGGGTTGCGGTCATAGCGGCGGTCGTCGGCACGGTGATCATCGCGGCCCCTATCGAACGCTTCCTCTATCGGCGCATCTATGGGGCGCCTGAATTGACACAGGTGCTGATGACGATCGGCATTACTTTCTGCATTATCGGCATCGCCAATTACGTGTTCGGTCCGACCCTGAAGACGATCCCGCTGCCGGGAGGACTTCAGGGCTCCGCCGACCTTGGGTTCCGCACGATCCCCGTGCATCGCCTCTTTGCGATCCTGTGCGGGCTCGCCGTCGCCGTCGGGCTCTGGTACGCGATCGAAAGGACGAGTTTCGGCGTGAAGTTGCGCGCCTCGGTCGACAATGCCGCAATGGCGGCAGCGCTCGGCGTACGCACCGAAATCATCTATGCATTGAGTTTTGCCGTTGCCGTCGGGCTTGCCGCCTTCGGCGGCGTGGTCGGCGCAGAGCTGCTGCCCGTCGAACCCTATTATGCGCTGCGCTACATGGTGACTTTCCTCGTGGTGGTTTCGGTCGGCGGCGCCGGGTCGATCCCAGGAGCACTGATTGCCTGTCTCGTGCTCGGCGGAATTGACACCACCGGTCGCTATCTCATGCCGGAATTTGGCGAATTCTTCTTCTACCTCGCGGTCATTGCCATCATCTGCATCTTCCCGCGCGGCCTTGCAGGACGGACGAAATAGAAATGGCTGTCGTCATGAATACCGAAGCAGCAGTTTCCACCTCCGACCGCCCCCGCCGCTCACGCTCACTGGGGCGTGATGTGGCAGGCGTCGCCGCCATAACAGTCGTTGCTGTCATCGGCTACCTCTTGTTTCCGGACAATCTTGCGCTGCTCACCCGCATCGTTGCCGTTGCTCTGCTTGTCCTGTCGCTCGATCTCGTCACTGGCTATTGCGGCGTCGCGACACTCGGCCATGCAGCCCTCTTCGGCTCGGGCGCCTATGCGGCCGGCATCCTCTCGGCCCATTACGGCATCAACGACCCGCTGCTGATGACGCTTGCCGGCATCGCGGGAGGCGCTGTCGCCGGGCTGGTCAGCGGCGCCGTCATCCTGCGCGGCCATGGTCTGCCGCAACTCGTGCTGTCGATCGCACTCATCAACCTGTTTCACGAGTTCGCCAACAAGGCGTCGAGCTGGACGGGCGGCAGTGACGGGCTTTCGGGCATCTCCACTGATCCGATCTTCGGCTACTTCGAATTCGATCTCTACGGCCACACCGCCTATGTCTTTGCGATTGTCCTGCTGCTGATCGTCTTCGTGGTCCTGCGCCTGCTTGTCCGCTCTCCGTTCGGCATGCTGTGTCGCGGCATCAAGGAGGATGATGTGCGCATCCGTGCCATGGGCGCGTCACCGAAGGCGGCCCTGATGAGGATGTACGTGATCTCAGGCGCGGTCGCCGGTATCGGAGGGGCGCTGAACGCCATCACCACACAGGTCGTGGGCCTCGACAGCCTGTCCTTCACGCTTTCGGCGGAGTCGCTGGTCATGCTCGTCCTCGGTGGCACAGGTTCGCTGTTTGGTGCGCTCTCCGGGACCGTGATCTTCATGCTCTTCGAGGATTACGTCTCGGCTGCAAACCCATTCCACTGGCTGACGATGGTCGGCGCGCTGTTGATCACCGTTGTTCTGTTTGCCCCGAAGGGGCTCTACGGCTCCACCGCGGCGTTTTTGGCCCGCAAACGGGAGGCCGGACAATGAGTGCCGTCTTTGAAGTCATCAATCTGAAGAAATCCTTTGGCGGCCTCGCTGTGACGAACGACGTCTCGCTGTCGATGGCACCGGGCGACCGCGTGGCGCTGATCGGACCGAACGGTGCCGGCAAGACCACGTTCGTCAATCTCGTGACCGGCAACTTGCGGCCGGATTCCGGCGATGTTCGTCTTGCTGGCGAAACCGTCACCAAGGTCAGAGCCAACGGCCGCGTCAAGCGCGGATTGGTACGATCCTTCCAGGTTACCCGGCTCTTCCTCGAGATGACGCCGGCCGAGCATGTGGCGCTTGCCATCCTCCAGCGTCAGGGACGCACGGGCCGCATGTTCGGACATTTTCTTGCCATGCCCGATGTGATGGACGAGGTGAGCGATCTGCTCGGCACGCTTGGCATCGCCCATCTCATGCACCGCAGAGTAAACGAGATCGCCTATGGCCAGCAGCGTCTCCTGGAGATTGCCGTTGCCATGGCCTTGCGGCCAAAGGTGCTATTGCTTGATGAGCCGGCCGCCGGTGTTCCCCAGAGCGATACCGGGCGCATCGAGCAGGCGCTTGCCGACCTGCCCGCCGATCTCGCCGTCCTGATGATCGAGCACGACATGGATCTCGTCTTCCGCTTCGCCAAGCGCGTCGTCGTTCTCGCTGCAGGAGCGATCATCTTCGACGGATCGCCTGCTGATGTCACCAAGGATGCCCGCGTTCGCGAGGCCTATCTCGGGAGCTATGCCCATGCCAGCCACGCCGCTTGAGGTCGAAAACCTATCTGCCGGCTATGGGCCGACACGCGTTCTGGACGGCGTTTCGTTCTCTGTTCCCGCCGGCGCGCGCCTTGCGGTGCTCGGCCGCAACGGCATGGGCAAGACCACGCTGCTCGCCACGCTCGCCGGACAGACCAAACGCTATGATGGCACGATACGCATCGGTGCGGCCGATGTGACGGCGATGCCTAGTGCTGCACGCGCTCACAAGGGATTGGGCTATGTGCCGCAGGCGCGCTGCGTTTTCCCGACATTGACAGTGGAGGAAAACCTCTTCGTCGGCCTGAAAGGCCGCGCCAAGAGCGCCCTGGACGAAGCCTACGACATGTTTCCGCGTTTGAAGGAGCGACGCCGAAACCTCGGCAACCAGCTTTCGGGCGGCGAGCAGCAGATGCTGTCCACGGCGCGCACGATCCTCGGCCGTCCGTCGGTACTTCTGCTGGACGAGCCACTCGAGGGGTTGGCGCCCGTCATTTGCGAGGAACTGATGGCGGCCTTCGCCGAACTTGCAAAGACCGGTGATATGACCATCCTTCTTGTGGAGCAGCGCATCCAAAGCGCGCTCGACTTTGCCGATCATGTGATCGTGCTTGAGCGCGGCCGGCTCGCCTGGGCTGGCACGCCGAAGGCGCTGTCCGACGACCACGATGCCGTCGAGCGTCTGCTGGGCGTGGGCGGATTGCACTAACTTGCCACCACGCGGCGCGATCGTCGCGTTGCCGTTCCAACAGAAGCGCCCTGCCCGCACCTGTCGTTCTCATACTATCGACGCAGGAGCCGACAATTGTATTGGCGCAGTTGAGAAACCATTTAATGGACAAGAAATGCGGAACGTGCCGCTTTTGTCTTGTCAGGCGTCATGCTCCGTTCACCAAAAACAAACCATAAGCAGTTGCGTTGCGACGTGAAAACCGATTGCTTAGGAATATCTACCATTCTGCTGACGGCTGGTAGAAACGGTATGAAGGATACAGGGCAGCCTATGGAAATCAACGCTTCGCTTGTTCATCAAAGTATGATTACGATGGCGTTGTGGGGTGGGCCCATTTTGAAGACGCGATGAGTAAAGATCTGTTTCAGGTAAAGTTTTGGGGCGTTCGCGGCAGCATCCCGGTCTCGGGCCCCGAATTCGATCGCTACGGCGGCAACACCTCGTGCATCGAAATTCGCTGCGGTGAACACCGGATGATCTTCGACGCCGGATCAGGCGTACGCGAAGCCGGGCTTGCCATGCTGAATGAGGACGTCCGGGACGTCGACCTGTTTTTCAGCCATTGTCACTACGACCACATCATCGGTCTTCCGTTCTTCAAGGCGATTTACTATCCCACCATCGACCTGACGATCTGGTCCGGCCATCTTGACGGAAAGATGAGCACCCGCGAGATGATCGAGCAGTTCATCAGCCCGCCATGGTTCCCTGTCAAAACCGACATCTGCCAGGCAACGATGAGCTTTCGCGACTTTCATGCGGGTCAGACGCTGGAGCCACGGCCCGGCATCAAGATCAAGACCTTCATGCTGAACCATCCAGGCGGGGCGATTGGTTACCGTGTGGAATGGAAGGGACGCTCCGTGGCGCTGATCTACGACATCGAGCATATCCCCGGCGTCTATGATCCGGTCGCGTTGGAGATGATGGAAGACGTCGATCTTGCCGTTTACGACTGCACGTATAACGAAGACGAGATGCAGCGCTTCAAGGGCTTCGGCCATTCCACATGGCAGCACGGTGTCGAACTCGCCAAGATGGCCGGCACCAAGCAGTTTGCCCTGTTCCACCATGCACCCTCGCGAACGGATACGCAGCTGGAGCGGATGGAACAGGAGGCACAGGCTTCGTTCCCGGGAGCTTTCGCCGCAAGGGACAATCAGGTCCTCGAAATCTAGTCAAGCAGATCGCGCGCCGACATCCAGGCGACGCCCGGATGATGCCCGGTCTCTTGGAAGAGACGGGTCAGGAACTCCCATTCCGAGGCGCCATGCACCAGATGGTGGGTGAGTATGCCGACCGGCTCATCGTCCTTTGCAAAGCGAGCCTGCAATTGCGCGACCAGTTCTGCGACCAGATCGCCATGCGGGCGGTTCCCGCGCTGTCGGCGGGTGTTGACGACGTCGACATGCGTGTTCAGCAGGCGGATCGGACCGCCGGCCTTAGCTCTGCCGAATATCGACAGCGCTTTGAAGTCCTGCGCGCCAAGTTGGGGGACCAGCGCCTCGCTTATCCTGTTCCAGGGCGGCACCAGCATCGGGACCAGCCTTGGGCCGTAAAGGTCTTGAAGGGCGACAAGTCCATCGTGCAATTGCCCGAGCACGACGTCCGCCGACCGGTGGCAGCCGAGTTCCTGTTTCTTTTCGTCCGGGCCGGCATGGTTTGCATGCGACCAGCCGTGCACGGCGACAAGGATGTGGCCTTCGCGGGACAGACGTGTCGCCAGGGCTTCTCCGGTAGAGGCTGGAACGACCGCAATTGTTGCCGGGAGACAAGCCCGGCGAGTGACCTCCAGCAGGATTTCGAGGGCGTCAGTCGGCTCGGTGGCATCGTCGTCGCGCAACCAGAATCGTGCCTGGCAACCTGCTGCCCGCCAGCGGTCCAGCTCCTGTCGCAGTGGGGTCCAGATCTGATCGTCGCTCATACTTCTCGTCTCACGTAAGTCCGCAAAATGGTGTCGAGCGCTGACGCGGCGACCTTGAGCGAACGCTCGTTCAGAACGAAGTGACGCGCGCTTGTCCCCATTGTCGAGCGCCTGACGCGATCGTCAAGCAAAGCCGCGATTGCCGCTGCGAAGGCCGGTACATCTCCCTGGGGTGTCAGATCGCCGGTGATGCCGTCGATGACCACCTCCGGAACGCCAGCGGTCCTCTGGGCGACCACCGGCAATCCTGCCGCCTGGGCCTCCAGGTAAGCAAGTCCGTAGGCTTCTCCGCAACCCGGCCACACATAGATGCCGGAGTGGCTGAGCTCATCAGCGATCTCGCCGGCGCTCAACTCTCCGAGCCATTCGATGCGATCCGGTTCGAACACGCCAAGCAACCGCTCCACGTCGGCCCGCATCGGCCCATCCCCGGCGATTGTCAGTGTCCAGGGACGATCCCGAAGGAGCCCCAGCGCCTCGGCGAGCATCGTGTAGCTCTGCATCTTGTCGCCGCCGCGCATCATCGCGACGGCGATCAGGCGTTGTGGCTCTGCCTGAGGCAAGGCGGTCTCGAAAAGCGCAGTGTCGATGAAAGGCTTGAGCGCGGCGAATGAACCTGTCGGCAGGGCCTTCATCAGACCCGCCCTGTCACGCTCCGTCAAAACGATGTTGACGGCGGCGTCGCGGGCGCCATCCACCACCAGCCTCTGCAGCGGCGCCCAGTCGGTTATGTCTCGCTTCGCCGAATAGGATGCCTCGGCTGTGACGTATGGAATGGAAAATTCCCGGCAGAGCGTCGGTCCGAAGGGGTCGGGCGATTTGTAGTAGGGATGGTAGCAGAACCAGAGATCCGGCCGCTGCTGACTGGACCAGTCGTTGCGCAGGCGCTGCATTTCAGCCTCTGCGGCGGACCGCCGGCCGATCGCTTCCTCGGGTGTCGCGGCAAAGCTGCGGAACGCCGAGACGATCTCGACGGAATGCCCGGCAAGCTCCAGAGCCCGCATGAGCAGGCGCGCCATCAGACGGTCGCCGGACGGAACGGGGTGGTTCGGGGATTTCAACGGTGCGTAGAACGCAACCCGCATTACTGCACCTCCGCCGACACACACTGTTCACAATCGATGTCTGGGCTTGCCACGAGAAATTCCGCTATTGTCGGCTTCCTTGAGTTTTGCTGATAACATGTGAAAGGCGATCGCAATCGCAGTGGCGGTAATTGCACCTCAATTCCGTCATCTCTATTGCATTTGTCATTCGGTATTCAAGAACGGGAATGAATGGCGACCATCGCTGCCACCAGTATTTTTTCACAGCGCTCAATCAGACGGGCTCGGCTTGGCTCCGGGCTCGTCATGTTTGTCTTCGTGCTCCTGCATCTGTCCAACCATGCGCTGGGTCTGATTTCCGTCTCGGCAGCTGACGATGGGCGAAGGCTTTTCCTGGCGATCTGGCGCAACCCTTTGGGAACGGTGGTGTTCTACGGGGCCGTTCTTGTTCACATTACGCTGGTTCTGCGTGCCGTCTATATGCGTCGCAGCCTGGTGATGCCGGCGGGCGAATTGGCTCAGATCGTGCTCGGTATCTCGATACCGCTGCTGTTGATTGACCATGTCATCGGCACGCGCATCGCGCACGCGCTCTTCCAGCACCGAGATGATTACGAGACGATCGTTCGCCTTCTCTGGATCACGTCGCCGGGCAACGGGTGGCGACAGGTCGCGGCTCTTTTGGCCGTCTGGATTCACGGCTGTATCGGTCTGCATTTCTGGCTGCGCTACAGGCCCTGGTATGACAGCATCGCTGCCCTGCTGCTTGCCGTTGCGATCCTGCTGCCGGTGCTTGCTATCCTCGGCTTCATCGAAATGGGCAGGACGATTGCGGAACCCGCCTACGAGGGCATGGTCAACACCGATCGCTACCGCGAGAACCTCAACATCCGTTATTACTCGGACCCAGAAGCGCAGCGTCAGCTCGCCATGATCCGAGCCGGACTTTACGGATCCTTTTCCGGCGCGCTTTTGATCGTCGTTGGTGCCCGCTCCTGGCGACGTTGGCGGGAGCGGGTCAACCAAATCACGGTGCGCTATCCGGGCGGTGAGGTAATCAGCGTGCCGCGTGGCTTTACCGTTCTCGAGGCAAGCAGGCTCGGCGGCCTGCCGCATTATTCTGTCTGCGGCGGCAAGGGGCAATGCTCGACCTGCCGGGTCCAGATTCTCAGCCGGTTTGACGACCTGCCGCCGCCTGACAAGCTCGAGCAATCGACGCTCAAACGGATCAAAGCCGCCGCCGACGTGCGGCTTGCCTGCCAGCTGCGACCGACGCACGACGTGACAGTCGCGCCGCTGCTCATTGCGGCGACGGAAACGACATTGCCGCCAAACACCCAGGAGACGAGCCCTGGACGCGAGCGCGAGATCACCGTTCTCTTCTGCGACATCCGCCATTTCACCTCACTGACGGAAACGCGCCTGCCCTTCGACATCGTATTTCTGCTCAACCGCTATTTTGCGCTGGTCGGCAACGCCGTAGAGAAATCCGGCGGGCGCATAGACAAGTTCATCGGTGACGGCGCCATGGCACTCTTCGGCATCGGTAGCTCGCCGGAAGAGGCGTGTCGCCAGGCGCTTGCCGCGGCCGCGGCCATCGTGCGCGACATCGAAAAGCTCGGTGCCGAACTTTCGGACGAACTTTCCATGCCGCTTCACATCGCCATCGGCATTCATACGGGGCCGGCCGTCGTCGGAACGCTTGGCTATGGTCGGGTGCGCAGCCTCACCGCAATCGGCGATACGGTGAACGTGGCAAGCCGGCTGGAGACCGCGGCCAAGGAATTCGATGCGGCCATCGTTATTTCCGAAACGGTCGCAAACCTTTCCGGAGCCGATACGGCCGGCGTGGAAAGCCGTGAAATCAGTGTGCGCGGTCGCGCCCTGCCCTTGAAAGTCTATGTCATTCCGAGTGACAAAGCCGCTGAACTGGTCGAAGGAAAAGATGCATGACGAGCCGCGACTGGCTCAGGGCCAAATTCTGGCAGAAGCGCCTGCGAAGAGCGCGCAATGCTGTCGCAAGCAGGTTCTTCAACACCCGTACCGGCAGGCGTTTGTTGATCGAGAATATCGGACCGCGGGTTGTGTCGATGACGGTCGATGCGGGCGATCATCTGATGACCTTCTCGCCGGCGGACTATATCGGTCGCAAGGTCTTCCGAAAGGGACACTTCGAGCGCGAGCATGTCGACCGCCTGATCACGGTCCTGCGCGAGCGCGGCCTGATGCACAAGCATGGCTATCTTCTGGAAATCGGCGGAAACATCGGCACGCAGACCGTCTACTTCGCGCTGAGCGGCGCCTATGACCGTATCGTCAGCGTCGAGCCCGACCCGCGCAACTTCCCGCTGCTGCAGAAAAATATCCGCCAGAACAAGCTCGAGGGAATCGTGACGCTGGTCAATTGCGCCGCCGGAGCGACATCGGGCGAGATCGACTTCTACATGAACGCCAACAATCATGGAAAAAGCAGCGCGTTTCGAAAGAGCGTCAGCGACCGGAAGACGAGTGTCCCGGTCAAGCCGGTGGAACAGATCCTCGACGAGCTTTTTATCGATCCTGCCGATATTGGCCTCGTCTGGATGGACATCGAGGGCTATGAGCCGGTTGCCTGCCGCTCGATGCTGCCGCTGCTGTCGCGCCGCGTGCCGCTCTACATGGAGTTCACACCGCTTTTCTACGGTCCGCAACAGACACGCGAGTTCATCAAGACGCTCGCCGCCTTCTACGAGAATTGCCTGGTCTTCTTCGAGGAGGACGAGCAGGAGATGAAAGTCATCGACCTGCCGGGCAGCATCGAGCAATACGACGTGCTCTTTCTTCCCTGATCACTTCCGCCGATAGAGGAAGTAGCGGCCTTCCTTGACGCCGGCTGGCAAGGGCAGTGGTTCGAGTTCAGGGCGCTCCAGCGGCAGGCCGCTGACCGCGATACCATCCCTGGCAAGCACACCGACCATGAGTTGCGGCAGCCACGTCAGCGTGATGGCATCGATCTCGTCGTGCCCGGTGCCGATATCGGCATGCGCGAGTGCTGCCCCGATGCCGACGAAAGTCTGGCCGGATTCGCGGATATCGCCGGTCACCATATTCTCCGCCGGTGGCGTCGAAGACGAATAGGAGCGGACCTCGCGATCGAAGGCAATGATGCGACGATCCGGAAAATGCTCACGCAGATGATCATAGGTGCGGCCATTGCCGAGGCCGAATTCCAGAACCGGACCTTCGGTGCCGTTCACGAGGGCGACGATTGCATTCAATATGTCGCGCTGCGCCGTCAAGCGGCGGATGAAGCTGTCCAGACGGCTCATCTATGTCCTTGTCCATTCACTAATTTTCGACATCGGTGCTAACACATGAAACTGTATGAAGTCGATTGCCGTAGATGCAAAATGGCGTTGCAGTCGCTGCATGGGTCTGTGCTAGGCTCCTCACATGAACGACGTTTCAAATGAAAGATTCTTTGCCGACGTGCCGGTCTTCACCGACTTTGAGCGCGTGACCGATACGAGCAACTATCACCCGCTCCCTGACGGCTGGTTCCTGGCGCTCGCCGACATCGTCGGTTCGACACAGGCGATCGCCGCCGGCCGCTACAAGGACGTGAACATGGCGGGCGTGAGCGTCATTTCCGCGGTGCTGAATGCGGTTGACAAGGGCGACTACCCGTTCGTGTTCGGCGGCGATGGTGCCGTGGTCGCATTACCGGGGAATCTCGAGGATGTAGCGCGTGGCGCATTGGCGGCGGCGCAGCGATGGGTCGAGGAGGAAATGGGCCTGACGCTACGCATTGCGGTCGTACCCCTCGCAGATATTCGCAAGGAAGGCCTGGACGTTCGCGTCGCGCGCCATGCTGCAAGCCCGTTCGTCACCTATGCGATGTTTGCCGGCGGTGGAGCCAGCTGGGCCGAGCGCCAGATGAAAAGCGGAGGCTATGGTGTTGAGCCCGCACCGCCGGGCACACGGCCGGATCTGACCGGACTGTCGTGCCGATGGAGCCCAATCGCGGCGCACAACGGCGAGATCGTCTCCATTATCGCAGTACCGGCCGAAGGCGGTCGCCCCAGCGCATCGTTCCGCAAGCTCGTGATGGAGGTGGTGGCCATCTCTGCCGAGCAGGGCCGCGGCGGCCATCCGGTTCCTCCGGACGGCCCCGAATTTGCCTTTTCGATGAAGGGTGTCGATCGAGAGGCGCGCGCAACGGCAATGCCGGGAAAGCGGCTGAAGCAGAAGCTGTTCATCATGCTTCAAATCGGTCTCGTGGTCGTCCTGCACAAGCTGGGCGCCAAGCTCGGCCGCTTCGATGCCCGGCGTTACACGCAGGACGTTTCCGGAAACTCCGACTTCCGCAAGTTCGACGATGGCCTGAAGATGACGATCGATGTCGACGCGCAACGTCTCGGCCGTATTCAGGCGCTCCTCGAAGAGGCGAAAGCCAAGGGCATTGCTCGTTTTGGCCTTCACCGGCAGGCCTCAGCGCTGATGACCTGTTTTGTTCCCACGCCGCTTTCGCGCGATCACGTGCACTTCATCGATGGCGCCAGCGGCGGCTACGCCGTCGCCGCGAGCCAGATCACAGGCAAGACGCTGTCAGCGGTCAAGATCACGCCTTGACGATGTGGTCGGCGTGTAGCCCGAGACGCGCAAAAACGTTGCGCGTGTCGATGATCAGCGCGGCACTGCTTGCGATGACCGCATAGTCGAGCTGATCATGGTCGGTTGCCACTAGGACGGCGTCGTAGGCTTCCAAGGTCTCTTGCGTGAGGTTCACCGACGTCCGGCCCTTCAGATGCTGGTATTCGCGCGTCGACGGGATCTCAGCAACATGGGGATCATGATAATCGGCCTTGCCGCCGCGCTCTTCGATGATCTCCATCAGGCGTAGTGAAGGGCTCTCGCGAATGTCGGCGACGTTCTTCTTGTAGGCAAGGCCGAGAACCAGGACCCGTGAGCGGCTAAGGGCCTTGCCGGCGCGGATGTCGAGTGCTTCGGCAAGCTTGCCGACGACGTAACGCGGCATGGCCGAATTGATCTCACCGGCGAGTTCTATGAAGCGCGTCGGCAACTCGTATTCGCGGGATTTCCAGGTGAGGTAGAAGGGATCGATCGGGATGCAGTGGCCGCCGAGGCCCGGGCCGGGATAGAAGGGCATGTAGCCGAATGGCTTGGTCTTTGCAGCGTCGATCACTTCCCAAACATCGATCCCCATGGCGGCGTAGACGGTCTTCAGCTCGTTCACGAGCGCGATGTTGACCGACCGGAAGATGTTTTCCGTCAGCTTGACGGCCTCTGCGGTTGCGTTGGAAGACACCGGAACGACGGTTTTGACCGCCGCGCCGTAAAAGCTCGTCATCAGCGCCAGTGCCTGCGCACCGTCCCCGGCGACGACCTTTGGAATGGTCGCCGTGTGATAGTGCTGATTGCCCGGGTCCTCACGCTCCGGCGAAAAGCCGACGAAGAAGTCGCTGCCCGATTTCAGGCCGGTCTTCTCAAGGATGACCTTGACGATGTCGTCCGTGGTGCCCGGATAAGTCGTCGATTCCAGCACCACAAGCTGGCCGGCTCGCAGATGCTCGGCAATCGAGCGGGACGTTGCCTCGACAAAGGACAGATCAGGGTCGCGGTGCTTGGTGAGCGGCGTCGGCACGCAGATGACAATGACATCGCAGGCCGCAAGCTTGGCAAAGTCCGTTGTGGCAGAAAAGCGCCCGCTGTCGATTTCGGCAGCGAGATCATCGCTTCCGACAGAATCGATGTAGGAACGCCTCGCCTCGAGCGCGACGATCTTCTTGGCGTCGATGTCAAAGCCGGTAACGGCAAAACCGCTGCGGGCAATGGCGATTGCCAGCGGCAGGCCGACGTAGCCGAGGCCTATGACACCGGCTCGGGCGCTGCGGGTTTCGATCTTGCTTGAAAGGATGTCGTAGGCGAAGGAACTGGCCAAGGCAGGTCTCATCTGAGTGCTGAACGGTACCCTGATCTAATGGAAGACCGTGGCAATTGAAACCCGCCCGCAAATCACTGCCCACTGACGTAATCGTGAAACTCGCGCCAAGGATGCGCCTCGATCATCCCGCAGGTCTAACCAGTGTGACCAAAAAGACTCGGTGTGCCCGAAGACATTCATCGCAATGCCAGAAAATGTACAGATGCCATTGTTTGGGGTTTGCCCCATGCCTATTTAGGTTGAATAACGAACCGCGAGAAAGGACTGCCTATCCTGCCCACTTTATCAAGGGTTTGACAGGTGCCGCTGCCGGGTTCCCGGCAGATCGTTGACACAATATTACCGCTCGTCCATCCTCCTACCCGCCCTGCGCACGGCGTTGCTGCAGGCTGGGTGGCTGACGCTTTTCAGGAGTGGACGTCCTTTATGAGGATACTACCGAGAATGGGCACGATCGAATCCAGCGTCTCCTCTATTTTGTTGGATCGGGTCGCTGAATGGCTGACCAATTCCTCGTTGGCCGGGGATGATCTAGAGAGCATCGTTCGCGGATTTTGCGAACGCATTGCGGCCGCCGGCCTGCCGATCGCGCGCGTGCATCTCACATTTTCCATGCTGCACCCGCTCTACGATGCGCTGAGCTTCACATGGCGACGCGCAAGTGGCGTGACGATCGAAGGATATCGCCATACCGCAGGGCAGAAACCGGACCGCTTTCTGCAGAGCCCGTATTACTACCTCCTGGACAACAACCTCCAGCACATCCGCCGTCGCATCCCGGCCGATGGGGCAGCCGAGTTTCCGGTCTTCGTCGATCTGCGCGAAGAGCGTATCACCGACTATTTGGCGTTCGTCCAACCGTTCGGCGATGGCTCGGTGCAGGGTATGATGGGATCGTGGTCGACAGACAGCCATACCGGTTTTTCCGACGACATGATCGATGCGCTGCTGCGTATGCAGAACCACCTTGCCGTTGCGGCCAAAATGGCAGTTCTCGGCAAGCTCGCCAACAACATGCTGACCACCTATCTGGGCGGCGATGCCGGCAAGCGTGTGTTGAATGGCCAGATCCGTCGCGGCGACGGCGAGACGATCCGTGCCGCTCTCGTGATGGGCGATATGCGCCAGTCGACCGTGTATGCCGAAAAGGAAGGCCGGCAGGCCTACATCGATACGCTGAACCAGTTCTTCGACGCAATCGCTGCGCCGTTCAATCGCAATGGTGGTGAGATCCTAAGTTTCCTCGGGGACGGCTTCCTTGCGGTCTATCCCTGCGGCCGGCACAAGGATCCCTCCAAGATTGCCTGCCAGGCCGCCCTTTCAGCGGTCCATCAGGCCCAAGCACGGGTCGCGGAATTGAACCGGGAACGAGTGGAGGCGGGCTTGAGCAAGGTTTCCTACGGGATCGGCCTTCACGTCGGCAACGTGATGTTCGGCAATGTCGGCCTCAAGGACCGGCTGACCTTTTCGGCCTTCGGCTCTGCTGTCAACGAGGTCCAGCGCCTGCAATCGCTGACGAAGAAATATTCGAGCGAGGTGGTCGCGAGCCAGGCTTTCGCCGGCTACTGCGGTGGCGAGTGGCGCACCCTAGGAGAGGAAAAGCTGCGCGGCATCCGCCAGAAGGTCACGGTTCTGCAACCGCACGTGCCGGCGCCTGCCCTGCATGTCGAAGAAAATTTCCGTGAAGTCGCACCAACCCCACTTTCTGAGGCGGAGCAGGTCATCCTGCTTCATCGTGATGCCCGCAAGCAGGCCAAGAGACCAACGGTGGAGGAGTTCATTCAATAGAGGTGCTGGCAACCCCAGAGACAGTCGAGATTTGAACGTGTCCAGCCTATGAAATGCGCCAGTTTTGCCGTGTCCGTCATCAACTGGACACCCCGATTGCGGTACGATAGTGTGCCTTAACGGGAACAAAGAAAAACTGGGGAATTTCATTGGTATGGCGTCCGCCTCGGATCTTTTGCGCATCGAGAACCTCGACGTTTCCTTCTCGGTTTTCGGCGATCGCCTGCGCGTCGTAAAGAACGCGAACATCCGTATTTTGCCGGGCAAGGTCACTGCGCTCGTCGGAGAATCCGGCTCGGGCAAATCGGTCATCAGCCAGAGCATAATGGGGATTCTCCCGAATCCGGCGAAAGCCGAGGGGCGTATCCTTTTCACCGATCCGTTGGACGGCAAAACGACCGATATTCTGCAATATTCGCGCGACAGCGAAGAGATGCGTGACCTGCGCGGCCGGCGCATGGCGACGATCTTTCAGGAGCCGATGACCTCGCTGTCGCCGCTCCACACCGTCGGCAATCAGATCGGAGAAGCGCTTCTCATCCACACGGAAGCCGACAAGAAGGAAGCACGCGAGAAGACCGAGGAGATGCTGGGTCTCGTGGGCTTTGCCAATCCGAAGCGCACGTTCGAGATGTACCCCTTCGAACTGTCGGGCGGCATGCGCCAGCGCGCAATGATTGCCATGGCGCTGATTTGCAGTCCGGCGCTGCTGATCGCCGACGAGCCGACAACCGCCCTCGACGTGACGATTCAGGCGCAGATCCTGGAACTGTTGCGCGACCTCCAGCACAAGCTCGGAATGGCGATGTTGCTGATCACGCACGATCTCGGCGTCGTCGCCAACATGGCCGACGAGGTGGTGGTGATCTATCACGGCGAGATCATGGAGGCGGGACCCGTCGAGTCGATCTTCCGCAACCCTCAGCACCCATACCTCAAGGGCCTGATGGCGGCCGTGCCGCATTTCGACATGAAGCCGGGCGAGCGCCTTAAGGCGTTGCGCGACGTTCCGGTTAACCTGGAGTCCCTGATCGGCAAGAAGAAGGTGAAGGCCGAAGGGCCGGAGATCCTCCTTTCCGTCAACAACCTCTCCAAGACGTTCAAGACCCGCAACCGCGGCTTGTTTGGAACGCGCGAAGTGCCACTTGTTCACGCTGTTGACGATGTCAGCTTTGATATCCGCCGAGGGGAGTGCCTCGGGCTCGTCGGCGAATCCGGATGCGGCAAGACGACGGTCAGCAAGATATTGATGCGGGCCGTGACGCCGGACGGCGGCTCGGTCATCTTCAACGATGGCAAGGACGTGATCGACGTCCTGTCCGTCTCCGGTGACGATCTGCAGGCGCTGCGCACCAAGATACAGATGGTCTTCCAGGATCCGGTCTCCTCGCTGTCGCCGCGCATGACCGTGCGCAATATCCTCAGCGAGCCGCTGGAGATTCACGATCGTGGGGACGGTGCGGAGCGCAAGCAGAGGGTGGAGGGGTTGATGGGCGCGATCGGCCTCGACCGGCGTTACCTGAATCGCTACCCGCACAGTTTCTCCGGCGGACAGCGCCAGCGTATCGGCATTGCCCGTGCGCTCGCGCTTGGGCCGAAACTTATCATTCTCGACGAGCCGGTATCGGCGCTCGACGTTTCCGTCCAGGCACAGATCCTCAATCTGCTCAAGGACCTGCAGAAGGATCTCGGGCTAACCTATCTGTTCATTTCGCACAATCTGGCGGTCGTCGACTACATGGCCGACCGCATCGCAGTGATGTGCAAGGGGCGCATCGTCGAGATCGCGCCGCGCGAGATTATCTTGCGTGATCCGGTGCATCCCTACACGAAGTCGCTGTTGGCGGCAGTCCCCTTCCCCGACCTCAATCGGCCGCTCGATTTCGAGGCGTTGAGAAAAAATGGCGCCGCAGACAAGCAGAACTGGGGCATTACCTTTACGGCCGAGCATGATGATGCTTCCGAGCTCGACTATGCCGATCTCGGCAATGGCCATCTTGTGCGGGCCCGCAAGGGTGCAGACGCAAAGGAGCTTCGCTCATGGTAACGCGGCGCACATTTCTTGGTGGTGTTATCGGTTCGGCAATAGCGCCTTCCCTCGTCAAGGCAGCGGCCGATCGTGACATTGAGCCGGAGTTTCTCAGGGATTGGTTGCGCGCGGGCCGCATTCCTCCGATGGTGGATCGCCTGCCGACGCATCCGCGCATCGTCAACATGAAGGAAGCGGGGCGGCAACCCGGCGTCTATGGCGGAACGGTTCGCACGATCATCGGCAGCCAAAAGGACATCCGCTACATGACCGTCTACGGCTATTCGCGCCTGATCGGTTATGACAAGCATCTGATGTTCCAGCCGGATATTCTCATCGGTTTCGAATCCAAGGATGACACGGTCTTCACCTTCTATCTTCGCGAGGGTCACCGCTGGTCCGATGGCGCACCCTTTACGGTGGACGATTTCCGCTACTGGTGGGACGATGTGATCCTCAGCAAGGATCTGACGCCTGGGGGCGGCGCACTCGAGCTGCGACCGCACGGCAAGCTGCCGAAATTTGAAGTGCTCGACGCTTTGACGGTTCGCTACACCTGGGAACGACCCAATCCGATGTTCATGCCGGCGCTCGCCGGCCCAATCCCGCTCGTGATCGTCGGGCCAGGGCACTATCTCAAGCAGTTCCACAAGAAGTATCAGGACGACTTTCGCCTATCGGCGCTGATGAAGGAAAACCGCGTCAAGAAATGGGCGGACTTGCACATCAAGATGTCGCGCTCCTCACGCCCTGAAAACCCGAACCTGCCGACGCTCGATCCATGGCGCAACACCACGCCGCTGCCGGCCGACCAGTTCGTGTTCGTGCGAAACCCGTTTTTCCACCGGGTCGACGAGAACGGGGTGCAACTCCCCTATATCGACAAGTTCATCCTTAACGTCAGTTCGTCCTCGATCATCGCCGCCAAGGCCGGCGCCGGTGAATCCGACCTGCAGGCGACGGGCGTCGACTTCAACGACTACACGTTCCTTAAGGATGCCGAAAAGCGGTTTCCGGTGAAGGTCAACCTGTGGAAGCAGGTGCGCGGCTCGCGCGTGGCGCTGCTGCCAAACCTCAACTGCGCCGACGAGGTCTGGCGTAACCTGTTTCGAGAAACCCGATTCCGCCGCGCGCTGTCGATGGCGATCGACCGGCACGAGATCAACATGGTCGCCTTCTACGGCCTTGGCAGGGCAAGTGCTGATACCGTTCTTCCCGATAGTCCCCTCTTTAAGCCGGAGTATGCCGAAGCCTTCATTGCCCACGATCCGGATCAGGCAAACAAGCTCCTCGACGAGCTCGGACTGACGAACCGTGCCGACGACGGCATTCGTCTGCTGTCTGACGGGCGCCGCGCCGAAATCACCGTGGAAACGGCCGGGGAAAGCAATCTCGACACTGACGTGCTGGAACTGGTGCGTGACCATTGGCGCGCGGTCGGTCTCGCCCTTTATACCCGCACGTCGCAGCGTGATGTCTTTCGCAGCCGCGCCATGAGCGGCACGATCATGATGTCGATCTGGTTCGGCATCGAGAACGGCGTCGCAACCGCCGACATGCCTCCCGGGCAGCTTGCACCGACGCTTGACGATCAGCTGCAATGGCCGCTTTGGGGAATGTACCACCTGTCTGCTGGGCAGGAAGGCAGCGCCCCCGATCTGCCGGAAGTGAAGCAGCTGGTCGATCTTCTCCAACAGTGGGGCGAGACCGCGAGGTTCAAAGAGCGCGAAGTGATCTGGCATCAGATGCTGGCGCTTTATACCCAACAGGTCTTCTCGATCGGCCTCATCAACGGCACCCTGCAGCCGATCCTCAGCTCCGCCAAGCTGCAGAACGTGCCTGAGCAGGCCCTTTATGGTTTCGATCCAACGTCCTATCTCGGCCTCTATATGCCGGATGCCTTCTGGTTCAAGGAGGCTTGAGGCATGCTGAAATACATCCTTTGGCGCATCGCAGCGATGGTGCCGACGCTGTTCATCATCTCGGCACTGGTCTTCACGATCATCGAACTGCCGCCAGGTGACTTCTTCGAGAGCCAGATCGCCGAACTGCGTGCCCAGGGGGAAAGCGCCAACCTCGAGGAGATCGAAGAGCTTCGCAAGCAGTACGGTTTCGACAGATCCGAGATCGTCCGCTACTTCTATTGGGTTGGCGGCATGCTTCATGGGGACTTCGGCTATTCGTTCGAGTACCAGCTGCCGGTTTCCGATGTCGTCGGTGATCGCCTTTGGTTGACGATGCTCGTCTCCTTTTCCACCATCCTGGTGACCTGGCTCATCGCATTTCCGATCGGGATCTATTCGGCGACCCATCAGTACAGTTGGGGAGACTACGGGTTGACCTTTCTCGGTCTTCTGGGCATCGCCATCCCGAACTTCATGCTGGCTCTGATCCTGATGTACTTCGCCAATATCTGGTTCGGGGTTTCGATCGGGCATTTGATGGATCAGAGGTTCCTCAACGAGCCGATGAGCTGGGAAAAGGCGCGTTCGATCCTCTCGCATCTCTGGATACCGGTGATCATCGTGGGAACGGCAGGGACGGCCGGCATGATCCGGCGGCTTCGCGCCAACCTGCTCGACGAGATGCAGAAACAATATGTCGTGACCGCCCGCGCCAAAGGGCTTCACCCACTTCGCGCGCTCGTGAAATACCCGCTGCGCATGGCTCTCAACTTCTTCGTTGCCGATATCGGATCGATCCTGCCTTCAATCATCTCAGGCGCGGAAATCGTTGCGATCGTGCTTTCGCTGGAGACGACCGGGCCCATGCTCATCAAGGCTCTTCAGAGCCAGGATATGTATCTCGCAGGTTCCTTCCTGATGTTCCTCGCCTTTCTCAACGTGATCGGTGTTCTCGTCTCCGACATTGCGCTTGGTTTCCTCGATCCGCGTATCCGCCTGCAAGGCAGGAGCACCAAATAGATGTCGCCCTTGCCACCGCCCGGCGCGCCGCTGCCGCACTATGTTTCGACTGCACCCTTCGATCCCATGGCGACGGAAGGGATGACGTCTGCGCAATCGCGCATCCATCTCGCCTCGCAGAAGCAATTGATGTGGTGGAAATTCAAGCAGCACCGGCTGGCGCTTGCCTCCGGTATCTTCCTGCTTGCCATTTACCTCATGATTGTCGTCGTCGAATTCATTGCGCCCTACGGGCTGCACACCAGGAATGTCGATTTCATCCACTCGCCGCCACAGCGCGTCCATTTCTTCAACAACGGCAAGTTTGTCGGCCCCTTCGTCCACGGGCGAAGCATGTCGCTTGATCTCGACACGCTGCACCGGATCTACACCGACAAGCCAAACGATGTGCAGCCGATCCGTTTCTTCTGCCGCGGCGATCCCTACAAGTTCTGGGGGCTGGTGAGTTCGGACCTGCATCTGGTCTGCCCGGCAATCGGCGGACAGATGTTTCTGCTCGGGACTGACCGCCTCGGTCGCGATGTGCTTTCCCGCATTCTCTACGGCGCGCGCATTTCGCTGACGATCGGCCTGATCGGCATCACGATCAGCTTCTGCCTCGGCATCGTGATCGGCGGCCTTGCCGGCTATTGGGGCGGCGCCTTCGATTTGATTGTTCAGCGCGTGATCGAAGTGCTGCAGTCGTTGCCGAGCCTGCCGCTCTGGATGGCGCTGGCGGCGATCATGCCGGTCACCTGGAGCCCGATCGTTATCTATTTCGGGATCACGGTCATCCTGGGGATCATCGATTGGACAGGGCTGGCACGAGCGGTGCGCTCGAAACTCCTGGCTCTGCGTGAAGAAGATTATGTGCAGGCTGCCCAGCTGATGGGCGCCAGCACACCGCGCGTCATTGGCCGACACCTTGTCCCCGGCTTCATGTCCCATCTGATCGCCTCTGCCACGATTTCGATCCCTGGGATGATTCTCGGCGAGACGGCACTCAGCTTTCTTGGCCTGGGTCTGCGTCCGCCGATCACCAGTTGGGGCATTCTGCTGACAGAAGCAAAGAGCGTAAGCGTCATCGCATTCTATCCATGGTTGCTTTTTCCGATTATACCGGTCGTTCTGGTAATTTTGGCGTTCAACTTTCTGGGAGACGGCTTGCGCGATGCGGCAGATCCCTACAAATAGCGGCCAGCCCCGGCGGAGCGCTGCTCTGTCTTCTGACGGCCAACAGAAACCGACGGTGCTAGTATGATCTACAGCGCAAAAGGATTGCCCATGGCACGGCGCCTGGAAGATGCCCGTATCCTCATGTATAGCCACGACACGTTCGGACTCGGCCATTTGCGCCGCTGCCGCGCGATCGCGCATGCTTTGGTCGAGGATTATCGCGGCCTCAACATTCTGATTATCTCCGGTGCCACGATCGCCGGCGCGTTCGACTATCGAGCGCGCGTCGACTTCGTGAAGATCCCGAGCGTAATCAAGCTTCGCAACGGCGAATATACATCGATGGCGGGCCACATCGACCTGCATGAAACGCTGAAGATGCGTGAGGCGAGTATTCGCCACACGGCTGAAACGTTCCAACCCGACATTTTCATCGTCGACAAGGAGCCGATGGGGCTGAAGGGTGAGGTCGAGGAGACGTTGGGGTATCTAAAGGCGCGCGGCACCGTTCTGGTGCTTGGGCTGCGCGAAATCATGGATGCGCCACACCTGCTCGATGCCGAATGGAAGCGAAACGGCATCATGCAAAAGATCGACCACTATTACGATTCCGTCTGGGTTTACGGCCCGCCGGATTTCTACGATCCGCTCGTCGGCCTCGACGTTCCGGCAAGTGTGCGTAGAAAGATGGATTTCGTAGGATTCTTGCAGCGCAGTGTCTCCACGAGCAAGACCTCGATCAATGCACGTTCGGACAACTACATTCTGGTCACGACGGGCGGTGGCGGCGATGGGTCAGATCTGGTGCACGATGTCATGAATGCCTATGAGAACGATCCGACCTTGCAACAAAAGGCCCTCGTCGTGCTGGGGCCCTACATGCCAGCGGCCGAGCGCTCCAAGCTGGTGGCCAAAGGATCCCGCATCCCCTACATCGAGGTGATCGAGTTCGATAACCACATGGAAGAGTTGATGGTGGGTGCCACGGGCGTCGTGGCCATGGGTGGTTACAACACCTATTGCGAAATCCTCTCCTTCGACAAGCCTGCCCTTATTGTTCCTCGCGTGAAGCCGCGGGAAGAGCAGTTGCTACGCGCCCAGCGGGCAAGCGCGCTCGGGCTCGTTGATATGTTGCTGCCGGATCAGTCCGCAGATCCGACGGTGATGTCTGAAGCGTTGAAACGACTGCCCGAACGCGTGCCGCCGTCAAAGAGTGACTGTACCTTGCAACTGCAAGGCTTGGATCATATCTCGCAGACGGTCGGACATTGGCTGGATGGCCGCGGCCGCCACCTGTCCGTCGTCGGGGCCGATTGAAGACCAAGACATTGTCGCAACGTCGTAAGATCCTTGTCGTGCTGAAGGGCTATCCGCGCCTTTCGGAAACGTTTATCGCCCAGGAGCTGCGCGGTCTGGAGAAGGCCGGCTTCGACCTGACCTTGATCTCGATGCGCCGCCCCACCGACAAGAAGCGGCATCCGGTGCATGACGAGATCAGGGCACGCGTCGTCTATCTGCCGGAGTATCTCCACGAGGAGCCGATCCGCGTGCTGAAGGGACTGATGGCGAGCTTTCGCAAGGCCGGCATCAAGGCGCTCTGGAAACGCTTCTTCAAGGACCTGTCGCGCGACCTCTCGCGCAACCGCTTCAGACGGCTTGGACAGGCGATGGTGCTCGCACGCGAGTGGCCAGACAATGGCGAATGGCTGCACGCGCATTTCATTCATACCCCCGCCTCCGTGACCGAATATACGAGCATTCTTACCGGCGTGCCGTGGACGTGCTCTGCCCATGCCAAGGACATCTGGACATCGCCCGATTGGGAACTGCATGAGAAACTTGGCAGTGCCCGCTGGACCGTGACCTGCACGCGAAGCGGATACGAGCACATGCGGACGCTGACACCGCGCAAGGAAGCTGTGCATCTGAGCTATCACGGGCTCGATCTGGCACGTTTCGGGCATTTCGGCGGCAAACGATCGCAGCGTGACGGCAGCGACCCGGCGGATCCGACCTTCATTCTCAGCGTCGGCCGCGCCGTGGAGAAGAAGGGATACGAAACGCTGCTGAAGGCACTGGCCCTCCTGCCCGGCGACTTGAACTGGCGTTTCGAACATATCGGCGGTGGCGACGAGCTGTCGAAGCTGAAGGTACTTGCTGCGGACCTTAGTCTGGCGGATCGGATCAACTGGAAGGGTGCACTTGCCCAGGAAGATGTGCTCGATCATTATCGCCGGGCCGATGTTTTTGCGCTTGCCTGCCGGATTGCTTCCAATGGTGATCGCGACGGTTTGCCGAACGTGCTGGTGGAGGCGTCCAGCCAGCGCCTGCCTTGCATTTCGACGTCGGTATCCGGCGTGCCAGAGCTTCTTGTCGATGGCGAAAACGGGATGGTGGTGCCGCCGGACAACCCGGCAGCGTTTGCAGTGGCACTTGAGAAAATGATCCGCGATCCCGCCTTGCGGTCGCGGTTGGGAGACGCTGCCGAACAGCGCGTGCGCGAGCACTTTGATCATGAGGCGAGCATCGATCAGCTTGGCCGGCTGTTTGAAGACGAATGGCAGAAAGCCTCATGAACGCGCCCCGGGTCTTCTTCTATGTCCAACACTTGCTTGGCATCGGCCACATTGCTCGGGCAAGCCGCATCGCCAGCGCGCTCGCCAGCGACGGGTTCGACGTCACCGTTGTGACCGGCGGTCTGCCGGTTCCAGGTTTCCCCGCAGACGGCATCAAGACGGTGGCACTGCCGCCGGTCGTGGCGAGCAATGCGGGTTTCTCCGGACTTGCAAACGACAATGGCGTTGCCGCCGACGAGGCGTTCCTGAGCCGGCGTCGCGATCTGCTGCTTGCCGCCTTTTGTGATTCAGCGCCCGATGTCGTCATCATCGAAGCTTTTCCCTTTGGTCGCCGGCAGATGCGGTTCGAATTGCTTCCGCTTCTTGAAGCCATCGAGAAGACGCATCCTCGACCGAAAGTTTTTAGCTCCGTGCGCGATATCCTGCAGCAGAACCGCAAGCCGGGACGCGACGAGGAGACCGTCGGGCTTGTCCGGGACCATTTTGACGGCGTTCTGGTGCACGGGGATCCCGACTTCGTGCGTTTGGAAGATACTTTTCCCTTAATGTCGAAGATCGCATCCAAAATTCGCTATACCGGCATGGTGGCGGCCGCACCCTCGGCCGATCCCGAGGAGACCTTTGACATTATTGCATCCGCCGGTGGCGGAGCGGTCGGCCTCGATCTGCTTCGTGTCGCCAACAAAGCCGCCGCCCTGTTGCCGGCGAATTTGCGGTGGTTGCTTATCAGCGGGCCGAACCTTCCAGAGGCCGATTTCGCCGGCTTGGCGAATGCAAGGCCGTCGAATGTTACCCTCGTCCGGTTTCGCAAGGATTTCCCTTCGCTGCTGCGCGGCGCGCGCGTTTCCATCTCGCAGGCGGGTTACAACACCATTGGCGATCTGCTGCAGACCGATTGCAGGGCGATCCTCATTCCTTTTGTCGCTGGTGGAGAGACGGAACAGACGGTTCGTGCGCAACGGCTGCAGGCACTCGGGCTTGCAGATATCCTGCCGGAGGCCGGCCTGACCCCCGAGATCGTTGCCGATGCCGTCAGGACCGCACTTGCGGCGCGGCGCGCGGCACCGATGTCGCTGGATCTTAGCGGTGCTGACAAAACAGCGGCAATCATTCGTTCAATGATAGGCTGAAACCCTCGCAATTTGCGAAAGTCATGTGATATAAACAACGTCCCGGCGAGAATCGGCATGACGACGGCAAGCCGATTCGCCTTGTTTTCATTATGAGATCCGGCGGTCCGGTTGCATGGTCCTGTTTTCGGCATTCCCCTTTGTCTTGCCGCAGGTTCACTGCCCCCAGATTTCCCAGGCAACTGACGGTTAGCAATGGAAAAAAGCCTCGCGCGTTACATCTGGTCGAACACGCGGCTGCAGCAACTCTGGATTTTGACAGTGGTTGCAGTTTCGATGATCCCCTATTTCCTGTCTTTTGATCTGCCGAAGCAGATCGTCAACGGACCGATTCAGGGTTCGGGCTTCGAGGGCCAGGGCGCAACGCAAACCTTCATGCGCCTCGTCTACACGTTTCCCGTCATCGGCGAAGTCGAGTTCTTCAAGGGTGTCGAGCTTGACCGGCTGCAGATGCTGATGGGGCTGAGCCTCGTCTTCCTCGCCCTCGTTGTCCTGAACGGCCTCTTCAAATTCTACATCAACACCTACAAGGGACGGCTTGGCGAGCGCATGCTGCGCCGCATCCGCTTCGAACTGATCGACCGTGTGCTGCGCTTTCCTCCCTCGCATTTCAAGCGCGTCAAGTCGGCTGAGATCGCGACAATGATCAAGGATGAAGTGGAGCCGATGGGCGGCTTCACGGGCGATGCCTTCGTCTCGCCGGCCTTGCTCGGCGGCCAGGCGCTGACGGCACTCGCCTTTATCATCATTCAGAACTTCTGGCTCGGGATGATCGCTGCGGCAATCGTCGGTGTCCAGGCGGTCGTGATCCCGCGCATGAGAAAGCGGCTGCTTGAGCTTGGCCGCCAGCGTCAGCTCACAGCACGCGAACTGTCTGGCCGCGTCGGCGAGATCGTCGACGGCATAGGCACAATTCATGGCAACGACACGTCGAATTTCGAGCGTGCCGACATTGCCACGCGGCTTGGGTTGATCTTCTCGATCCGATACGATCTCTATCAGTGGAAATTTCTGGTCAAGTTCCTGAACAACTTCCTGGCCCAGGTGACACCGTTCCTGTTTTATGCGATCGGCGGCTATCTGGCGCTGCAGGGGCGTCTGGATATCGGTCAGCTTGTGGCCGTCATCAGCGCCTACAAGGACCTGCCCGGTCCGCTGAAGGAGCTGATCGACTGGGATCAGATGCGTCAGGACGTGCAGGTCAAGTACCAGCAGGTCTACGAGCAGTTCAATGTGGAGCCGTTGATCGATGGCAAGATCCAGGAGATGCCGGCTGCGGCGATAGGCGCATTGTCGGCCCCGCTCGTGATCACAAATCTGACTGTGAGCGACGATAGCGGCGCGCGGCTGGTCGATCACGTCTCGGTCGAGATCAAACCGAACGAAACGGTCGCGGTGGTCGGCCCGAACTCCAGCGGCGCGGAAGCCTTCGCGGAAGCTCTCGGTCGGCTGGTGTGGCCGGACTCCGGCCGCGTGACCATCGACGGCAAGGACCTTCTCGATCTGCCCGAGTCCATTACCGGTCGGCGCATTTCCTACGCATCCGCCGACACCTACTTCTTCCACGGGACGCTGCGGGACAATCTCCTTTACGGCTTGAAGCACGCCCCCTTGCGCGAGCCACAATATGACGGCAAGGAGGCTCTGGAGGCCAAGTGGTACGCTGAGGAGGCCGTCAAGGCCGGCAATCCTACAATGGATATCAACAGCGACTGGGTGGACTATCAGGCCGCCGGTGCGACGGGCCCAGACGACATCCTAACGGCGATCCGGCCGGTGCTCGATGCCGTGCTCATTTCGCAGGACATTCTCGATCTCGCGCTTCGATCGACGGTCAATACGAGTGTGCATGTGGCGCTCGCCGAACACATCGTCGATCTGCGATCGGCATTGCGCCAGCGCATGCAGGAAACCGAGCTCGGCAACATTGTCGTGCCGTTTGATTT
Organism: Rhizobium sp. LjRoot258; assembly: GCF_964254185.1. NCBI lineage: Bacteria > Pseudomonadati > Pseudomonadota > Alphaproteobacteria > Hyphomicrobiales > Rhizobiaceae > Rhizobium > Rhizobium sp. LjRoot258. Next base: position 250,256 of record NZ_CAXUST020000002.1, read on the forward strand.
CGACGCCTACAATCCGCAGGCCACGGTCGGCGAGAACCTGCTCTTCGGTTCGATGAAGCGGCCGATGATGAACAATCGCCGGTTGGCGGCGCATCCCTATTTCCAGGCGCTGTTTCGCCAGACTGGTCTCAGCAACGATCTCTATGCCATGGGGCTTGAGATCGCGGAGAACGCCGTCGAACTCTTTCATGACCTGCCGCCGGATCACCCGTTCTTCCAGCAGCTGACCTTCATGACGGCAGACGATATCCCGACCTATCAGGCTCTGTTGCAGAAACTGCAGAGCCGACGGTTTGATGATGCTACTCCCGACGAGCGTTCGGCCATTATTCGGCTAAGCTTTGCCTATATCGAGCCGCGGCATCGTTTTGGTCTGCTGACAGACGAGCTGATGGAAAAGATCGTCAATGCCCGCAAGCAGTTCCACGAGAACATTCCAGAAGATCTCGCCGCCGTCATCGAACGATACGATCCGGAGCACTTCATCTCCTCGGCAAGCCTGATGGACAACGTCCTGTTCGGACGTATCGCCTACCAGCAGGCCGACGCGTCCGACCGTATCCGGGCCATCATGGGTGACCTGTTCGACAAGCTCGACCTGTTCGACGACGTCTTGTCGATCGGGCTTGAATTTGACGTTGGCTCGGGCGGCAAACGCCTGACAATGGTGCAGCGGCAAAAGCTCAATCTTGCCCGTGCGCTTCTCAAACGATCTGACTATTTCGTCTTCAACCGGCCGATGTCAGCGCTCGACCAGCGTGTTCAGGACCAGATCACCCGCAACATTGTCGAAGGATTGCACAAGGAAGGCGAACGGCCGGCCATCATCTGGGTGCTTTCGAACGCAAAACTCGCGGAAATGTTCGATCGAATCCTGTTGTTTGACCGCGGCGCGCTGGCCGAAGCAGGCAACTTTCCGGAGCTTTCCGAACAAAACGGTATGTTCAAGGAACTGTTATCGTAATATTCTAGTGAGGGGACAATAAAGATGGCGCCCCTTGCGAGGTGCCACGGTCAAACGTCGGGCACCGAACAGCGCGACAGGGATAATACGTTTATGCTGTTGAGAGACGAAGTCGAAATGCTGCGGCGGGTGCCAATCTTCTCGCGGATAGCACCTGCGAAACTCAAATTGTTGGCCTTCACTTCCGATCGCATGACATACAACGTCGGACAGGACCTCTTCCATCAGGGCGATCCGGGCGATGCCGCTTATGTCGTTCTGTCGGGAACTGCCGACATTCTTGTCCATTCGCCTGCCGGCGACATCAAGGTTGCCGATGTGGAACTCAATTCCATCGTCGGCGAAATCGCCATTCTATGTGACGTCTCGCGCACCGCGACGGTTCGCGCCACCTCGCCTTTGGAAGTCCTGCGCATCAGCAAGGAACACTTCCTGAAATTGCTCAGCGATTTCCCCGAAATGGCCGTCGAGATCATGCGGGTGTTGGCAGACCGTCTGAACCATACAACGGCAGAGCTGACTGCAGCCCGTGCGGCGAAGCAGCCGCAGGTAGCGATGTAGCGATTTCAACGTCTTGAACGCAAAAGGCCTGCCTCAGATCGTGAGGCAGGCCTTTTGCCGTTTTCGCGCATTCAGTCGCGCTGTTCGAGCGCCCTGCTGAAGGCCAGAGCAGCGAGTGTGCACACGGCGCCCGACAGCAGGTAGTAGCCAACGAAAGGCAGGCCGAAACGACTGGACAGGGTGAGTGCGACCAGCGGCGCAAAACCGGCGCCGACGAGCCAGGCAAGGTCGGAGGTAAAGGCGGCGCCCGTATAGCGGTAGCCTCTGCCGAAGCGCGATGAAATCGAGCCAGTCGCCTGGCCGAAGGACAGGCCGAGCACGCCGAAGCCGATGATGACGAAGGCATCCTGCCCTTCGGAGCCGGCACCCATCAGGAACGGACCGATGAAGCTGAAGATCGCGATCAGCACGGCACAGATGGCAAGCTGGGCGCGCCGGCCGATGCGGTCTGCAATCATGCCGGAGACGACGATCGCGACGAGACCGACCATTGCGCCGACGATCTGCACGACCATGAACGTGCCGATCGGCTGGGTTCCGTAGAGGTACATCCAGGTAAGCGGGAAGATCGTCACGAGGTGGAACATGGCAAAGCTTGCGAGCGGCACGAAGGCCCCGAGCAGAATGTCGCGTCCATGGACGCGCAGCACATCACGGATCCGTGCTGCTTCGAGTTCGTGCTGTTCCAGCGCCTGGCCGAAATCCGGCGTCATGACGAGACGCAAACGCGCAAAGAGCGCAACCACGTTGATCGCAAAGGCGACGAAGAACGGATAGCGCCAGCCCCAGCTCAGGAAGTCTTCATTGGACAGATTGGCGATGAAATAGCCAAACAGCACGCTTGCCAGCGCAAAGCCGATCGGGGCCCCGATCTGCGGGATCATCGCATACCAGCCGCGGTGGTTTGGCGGTGCGTTGAGTGCAAGCAGCGAGGCCAGACCATCCCATGCGCCGCCGAGTGCAAAGCCCTGGCCGAGCCGGAACAGGGCCAGCAAGGCGATCGACCAGGCGCCGATCTCGTTGTAGCCCGGCAGGAACGCAATCGACGCCGTCGAGCCGCCGAGCAGAAACAATGCGATCGTCAGCTTGGCGCCGCGGCCGTAGATGCGGTCGATGGTCATGAACACGACCGATCCGACCGGGCGTGCCAGAAAGGCGAGCGAAAAGATCGCAAAGGAATAGAGTGTTGCCGTCAGTCGATCGGGTGCGAAAGGAAAGACGAGCTGAGGGAAGACCAGGACGGATGCCAGGCCGTAGACGAAGAAATCGAAGAATTCCGACATGCGCCCGATGACGACGCCGATCGCGATGCTGCCGGGTGATACCGGCTTGTCGGCATGAATTCGCCGCGCATCCTGTTCCATCGATGTGGATGATGGTCCGTAATGTGTAGTATTCGCCATGAAACGCCTCCCTGTCGAGGCACCCTGTGGCAAAGCGCCTCAGCAGCGATCTTGATCAAACCACTGCGCTTATCAAGTCTGATCGACGTAAATAGTTCATCTTCCTGCTCCGAAAATTAGATGTGGATAAAAAATCGCGTTCCGTGCCGCGAAATCGGACTGCAAAAGGCTGGCATGATCAGGCTTGGCGGATATATTAGCCCTTCGAAAAGGGTTGCGCGCAAAAATCCTTCGAATTTTTATCAGGATTTTGACATCCTGCGCCACGTGCCCTATCCCGCAGTGCGGCATTTCTGCTGCACTGCGACCAAACACCTCATGTTGCTATCAGGTACAGTGCTTTAGTCGCGGTTTGGACGAAACAACAAGAGCATAGAGACGTGCAAAAACTGCCAAAGTTTTCCCGCCATCTCCTCATTCTGCCACTGCTTTTGACGCTGGCAGGATGCAATTTGGTGGTCATGTCGCCTTCGGGCGATATCGCTGTGCAGCAACGCGACCTGATCATTGTATCGACGGTTTTGATGCTGCTGATCATCGTTCCGGTGATCTTCCTGACGCTGCTGTTTGCCTGGCGTTACCGCCGGTCCAACACGGCAGCCACCTATGATCCCGAATGGCACCATTCCACACGTCTCGAAGTGGTCATCTGGTCGGCACCACTGGCAATCATCATCGCGCTCGGCGCCATTACGTGGATCAGCACGCACAAGCTCGACCCCTTTCGTCCTCTCGATCGGATTGACGCTGAGCGCGCCATCCCGGCCGATGCCAAGCCGCTGACCGTCGAAGTCGTCGCACTCGACTGGAAATGGCTGTTCTTCTATCCCGAACTCGGCATTGCGACCGTCAATGAAATGGCCGCGCCCGTCGACGTTCCGATCAGTTTCAGGATCACCTCCTCGTCGGTCATGAACTCGTTCTACGTCCCGGCGCTTGCGGGCCAGATCTATGCAATGCCCGGCATGGAGACCAGGCTGCACGCTGTCATCAACAAGCAAGGCGTCTTTGACGGCTTTTCGGCCAACTACAGTGGTGCCGGCTTCTCGCACATGCGCTTCAAGTTCCATGGCGTCGACCAGCAGGGCTTCGATCAGTGGGTGGCACAGGTCAAGGAAAAGGGCACTGCGCTGAACAGGGATACCTATCTGAAGCTCGAGCGGCCAAGTGAGAGGGAGCCGGTGCGTTACTTCGCGTCCGTCGACAAGGATCTCTTCAACGCAATCCTCAACATGTGCGCGGCACCCGGCAAGATGTGCATGAACGAGATGATGCACATCGACATGATGGGCGGGGGTGGCAAGGAAAGTGCCGAAAACCGCGAAAAGCTGCGCTACGACGACCGCCACGCCGGTCAGACCGGTGGCGAACACGCAGCTCCTGCGGCCGAAAGCCACGATGCCATCGAAACCAAGCCGGCAGACGCTACGAACGGCGAGGCCGGCGACACGCAGACGATGCCGGGGATGCAGCATGACGGGCACGCGATGCCCGGCATGGACCAAGGCACCGGCGGCGATGCAGCGCCAGCGCAGCAGAACAACAACTAGACCTGGCGCTTTGCGTCGATACGACATCAATGGACGGGTTAATCCATGTTTTCCAATCCTGACCTCCTGAAGTTCATCTTCGGTCGGTTGACCCTAGAATCGATCCCCTATCACGAGCCGATCCTGGTCGTGACTTTTGCGGTCGTCGCGCTTGGCGGCATCGCGCTTCTGGGTGTTGTTACCTATTTCAAGCTCTGGGGTTATCTCTGGCGTGAATGGCTGACGAGCGTCGATCACAAGAAGATCGGCGTCATGTACGTCATCCTCGCGCTCATCATGCTGCTGCGTGGCTTTTCCGACGCGATCATGATGCGCCTGCAGCAAGCAATCGCCTTCAACGGATCGGGTGGCTACCTGCCGCCGCATCATTACGACCAGGTCTTCACCGCCCATGGCGTCATCATGATCTTCTTCATGGCGATGCCGTTCGTCACGGGTCTGATGAACCTTGTCGTGCCGTTGCAGATCGGCGCGCGCGACGTGTCCTTCCCGTTCTTAAACAATTTCTCGTTCTGGATGACGACGGCGGGCGCGATCATCATCATGCTCTCGCTCTTCATCGGCGAGTTCGCCCAGACCGGCTGGCTGGCCTATCCGCCGCTGTCGGGGTCCGCCTACAGCCCGGGCGTTGGTGTCGACTATTATATCTGGGGTCTGCAGGTCGCCGGTATCGGCACGACGCTTTCAGGGATCAACCTGATCGCGACCATCGTGAAGATGCGCGCACCCGGCATGAGCTTCATGAAGATGCCGGTCTTCACCTGGACGTCGCTGTGCACCAACATCCTGATCGTCGCGACCTTCCCGGTCCTGACAGCGACGCTGGCGCTGCTCTCGCTCGACCGTTATGCCGGCACGAACTTCTTCACGAACGACCTTGGCGGCAATCCGATGATGTATATCAACCTCATCTGGATCTGGGGCCACCCGGAAGTCTACATCCTGGTGCTGCCGGCCTTCGGCATCTTCTCCGAAGTCGTTGCCACCTTCTGCGGCAAGCGTCTCTTCGGCTACGCCTCGATGGTCTATGCCACCTGCGTGATCATGATCCTGTCCTATCTCGTCTGGCTGCACCATTTCTTCACGATGGGGTCGGGCGCCAGCGTCAATTCGTTCTTCGGCATCACCACGATGATCATCTCGATCCCGACAGGGGCGAAGATGTTCAACTGGCTGTTTACGATGTATCGCGGCCGCATTCGCTACGAAGTGCCGATGCTGTGGACGATGGGCTTCATGGTGACCTTCGTCATCGGCGGCATGACCGGCGTCCTGCTCGCCGTTCCGCCGGCAGACTTCGTGCTGCACAACTCGCTCTTCCTGATCGCCCACTTCCACAACGTCATCATCGGCGGCGTGGTGTTCGGTCTGATGGCGGGCGTCACCTATTGGTTCCCGAAGGCCTTCGGCTACAAGCTCGATCCGTTCTGGGGCAAGATGTCCTTCTGGTTCTGGCTGATCGGCTTCTACTTCGCCTTCATGCCGCTTTATGTGCTTGGCCTGATGGGCGTGACCCGCCGCGTGTCTCAGTTCGAGGATCCGTCGTTGCAGATCTGGTTCATCATCGCCGCATTCGGTGCCGTGCTGATCGCGATCGGCATCGCCTCCTTCATCATCCAGCTCGTCGTCAGCTTCTTCAGGCGCGAAGAGCTGCGTGACACGACGGGTGATCCGTGGGATGCCCGGACGCTGGAATGGTCGACCTCGTCGCCTCCTCCGGCTTACAACTTCGCCTTCACGCCAGTCGTCCACGACCATGATTCCTGGTACGACATGAAGGCGCGCGGCTATGCCCGCCCGCTGGAAGGCTTCAAGCCGATCCACATGCCGAAGAACACCGGAACCGGTGTCATCCTTGGCGCGATCAGCGTCGTGCTGGGCTTCGCCCTTATCTGGTACATGTGGTGGCTCGCCGCCTTGTCGTTCGCAGCCATGATTGCCGTGGCGATCGGCCATACCTTCAACTACAAGCGCGACTTCTATATCCCCGCGAAGGAAGTCACGGAAACGGAAGGCAAGCGTACGGCGCTGCTTGCCGAGCAGGTGTAAGACCATGAGCGATACTGTGATCGACAAGGCCAACAAGCCTGAATTCTACCTGACCGACGAGCACCATCCGGAAGGCAGCACCATGCTGGGCTTCTGGCTCTACCTGATGAGCGACTGCCTCATCTTCGCGGTGCTGTTTGCAACCTATGCCGTTCTCGGCCGCAACTATGCGGCCGGGCCGTCGCCGGCCGATCTTTTCGATCTGCCGCTGGTGGCGATCAACACCTCGATGCTGCTTCTGTCGTCCATCACCTACGGCTTTGCGATGCTGCAGATGGAGCGGAAGGAGAAGGGCGCCACGCTCTTCTGGCTCGCCATTACCGGCATCTTCGGCCTGGCCTTCCTCGGTCTCGAACTCTACGAGTTTGCGCACCTGATCCACGAAGGTGCCGGCCCGACCCGCAGTGCCTTCCTGTCGTGCTTCTTCACGTTGGTCGGCACGCACGGTCTGCACGTCACCTTCGGCATCGTCTGGCTGGTGACACTGATGGTGCAGGTGTCGATGCGCGGCCTGATCCCGGAAAATCGTCGCCGCCTGATGTGCCTGTCGATGTTCTGGCACTTCCTCGACGTCGTCTGGATCGGCGTCTTCTCCTTCGTCTATCTCATGGGAGTTCTCGGATGACCTCTAACGCACCTGCAACCGAGGACGCTCACGAAGCCCATCACGGTCACAGCCACGGACACGAGGCCGCCCACGGCACCTTCAAGAGCTATATGATCGGCTTCGTGCTGTCGGTCATCCTGACGGCGATCCCGTTCTGGCTGGTCATGACCGGCGTGTTCGAAAACTCAGCCGTCACCGCCGCCTGGGTCATGGGGCTCGCCGCCGTTCAGATCGTCGTTCATATGATCTTCTTCCTGCATATGAACCCGCGCTCGGAAGGCGGCTGGACGATGATGGCGCTGATCTTCACGCTTCTGCTTGTCGCCATCGCGCTCGCCGGCTCCCTCTGGGTCATGCATCATCTGAACACAAACATGATGCCGATGAGCCCGGAAATGATGAAGAACATGCCCTAAGGGCAGGAGCGGGCGGCGGTCACGCCGCCCGCAAAGGTTTCTGGTCATGGCCGGCATTCCCTCCAAAAAAGCACAAAGACAGCATACTGCCGCCAAGCTGGCGGTGGTCTGCGGCCTCATGGTGGCGATGATTGCCGTGCTGGTTTCGCTCGGTGTCTGGCAGGTCGAACGGCTTTCCTGGAAAGAGGACCTGATTGCCCGCGTCGATCAGCGTGTTCATGCCGAACCGGTTCGCGCGCCGGCACGCCCAGCGTGGGGACAGGTCAGCCGCGCTAAGGACGAATATCGTCATGTGACGGCCGAAGGCATCTTGCAGAACGACAAGGAAACGCTGATCTACGCGTCGACGACGCTCGGCCCCGGCTATTGGGTAATGGCGCCGCTTTATCTCTCCGACGGGACGTCTATCCTAATCAACCGCGGCTTCGTACCAGCGGACAAGCGCGATCCTTCAACCCGCAGCGAAGGGCAGAAACCGACGCCGGTGAAGATCACCGGGCTGCTGAGGATCACGGAGCCGAAGGGTACGCTGCTCAAATCAAACGATCCGGCCAATGAGCGCTGGTATTCGCGCGATGTGGCTGCCATCTCCGAGCGCCGAAACGTCGCTGATGTCGCCCCCTATTTCATCGATGCCGATGCGGCGCCCAATCCCGGCGGCCTGCCGGTCGGCGGGTTGACGCAGATCGTCTTCCCCAACAACCATCTGGTCTATGCGCTGACCTGGTTCGTGCTGGCGATCATGGCTGCCGGGCTGCTTGCCTTCGTTGCCCGCAGTGAGTTGCGCGCCCATCGGGCCTGATCAGACAGCCTTGCTGTGCGGGTAGAAGCGCTGGGCGACATGCTCTCCCACCGCAAAAGCCTGACTGACGATCTCGGGAACGAGATCGATGTCAGGCAGACTGCCGAGGCCAAGTGGGCCGACGGCAAACAGTCCATCGGCCGTTGATCCATCCTCAAGGCAAGGCTGGCCGCGCTGATTGACGGCCAGGCCCAGTGATAATTCGTCCGCCAGAGCCAAGCCTTCGCTTACCAGGCTTGCGAGCAGTGGTGCGCTCAATTGCGGTCCGCGGCAGCGGCAATCCAGGACGCGCTCGGCATGCACGATCTCATCGGATTGCGAGCCGGCGGGCCGGAAGAAGAGGCCGCCCAGGCCGTGGCGTCCCACGACGCCGCGGCGAAGAACCGTGTTACCACCGGCCAGCTCGCTCTGAAGACGGGCGTAAATGGCCTCCGGCAGTCGGTTGCGATGGCTGTCGTAGATGGCTCTCAGATGCCGGTTGAACTGGTGCTTTTGATGGGCCGGCAGCGCGCGCCACAAAGACCGGGCGTGCTTGCGCAATCCGTTCATGACGGACTGCCAGCTTCGGCCCTCCTCCTCTGCCTGGCGGCAGGCGCTGCGGATGAAGCGCAGGATGTCGGGAAGGCTTGATGGCAGAGCATCTGCGGGAAAAACCGGATCGGCGGCGTTCGGCGTATGGCTCTGCGGCAGGAAACCGCGCCGGGAAAGAATGGTAACCTGCCCCGCATAGCCGGCATCGCGCAACTGCAGGAGCTGATCGACGACCCTGATGCCGCTGCCGAGCAGGACCGTGTGCGGTCGTGCGATCAGGCGCTGCGCTCTGACCGGCGACGGCTCTTGCTCCGGTTCGTCGATCTCTGGCAAGCCGTAGCCGGTGGCGAGGATGACTGTGTCGAATAGAGGATTGGCGGGATTGGCGCTTTCGAGCAGGAAGCGGTTGCCGTGGCTCCTGCGGATCGCCACAACCGGTTCGTGGCAGACCTGAACGGTGATGTCCTTGCGGGCGGACAAGGCTTGCGAGAAGCGTTGGTAGACGTAGTCGCTGAAAATCTCCTTCGGCACGAAGATCTGACGAAATCCCGGGATCGCTGCAGGTACGGCGGCGCGGAATTCCGTGTTGCTACAGAGCCAGTCGTTGAAATCGTCGTTATCGCCGGCGCAAACCGAAAGATCCCGCACGCGCGTATTCAGGATCGTTGAGGCACGCGTTGAGGAGAGTGCCTGTCCACCGCTGACCGACGAATTGGGATCGAAAAGCTGCAAATGAAAAGGCAGACGCACCGTCTTCATCAGGGCGATTGCCGTCATCATTCCGGAAAAGCCGCGGCCGACAATGGCAAAACGCGGCATGGCGGAGATCTGTGCTGCCGCCGCTGACTTCGAAGAAAACAGGCCTTGAACCGTCATCTCAACTCCCCTGCGACCCTTGCGCATCGTGTCTCGATTGGTTTCAACGCGGGAAAAATCGCTCGCGCGTTGCGAAGGTTCACGCGGTTTTGAACCGCCTATTAGTCTATCAAACTGGTCGTGTATGAAAGCTCCAAAAGACGATTTAGGCAAGCATTTTGTTCCCACCCCTATCGTCTTGAGGAGATAAGTATTGGAAAGTGCATCGATATTTTGAGTACCAACGGTGCCATTCCGCCGGCTCTTTTTGTCCTTGGTGAGCTCACGATAAAATAACCAACTGGTGAATTCTTGACTTGAAGGGCCGAAGGGAATCGGCAAAAGTAAGGGCGCTAATCAATCCTTCATGGATTCGCCGTCTTTCCGGACCAGCGTCCGACCACACCTCTGTTTGGAAGATTACCGTGAGCAGCGATGCTTTAACACGCGCGACGAAGCCCTCGGCTTCGATGGCGAAGGCGATTGCGGCAGGCTGGGGCAAAGGCCTCTTCACGCTCGTGCGCATCACCGTCATGGCGTTTCGCCATCCCTGGCAATCCGGTTTCGCCATTGGTGCAACCCTTGTGGCCTCCACCTTCCAGCTGATGATCCCCCGCCTGCTCGGCCAGGCCGTCGACCACACGCAGATCGCGATGGAAGGCGGTCAGGCAGGGCAGCTTGCACAAGACGCGCTTTTGACGACCGCGCTGATGCTGCTCGGCGCCAGCGTCCTACGCGGCATCTTTACGATGATCCAGAACTATTACAGCGAAAGCGTCGGCCACCATATCGGCTACGAGCTGCGCCTTGCCTGCTACGAGAAGATCCAACGGCTCTCCTTCAGCTTTCACGACAGCGTCCATTCAGGCGACCTGATCACCATCGGGTTGCTCGACCTCGAAGGTGTGCGCATGTACTTTTCGACGGCGCTGGTGCGCATGGTGCTGTTGACGATGCTGATTGGCATCGGCGCCTATATGCTGCTTTCCACAGACGTCGTTCTCGGTTTGCTTGCCTTAAGCTTCGTGCCATTCGTCGGCTGGCGCTCCTCGGCCACGCAGTTGCGGTTGCGCGCAACCTGGCTCGAGCTGCAGGAGCGGCTATCGGTGCTGACCCGCATCATGGAGGAAAATCTTGGGGGCATCCGCGTCGTACGCGCCTTTGCCGCGCAGGCGCACGAGATGAGGAAGTTCGAGAAGGCCTCGAAGAGCGCTCTCACACTCGCCCACCAGCGCGTCGGCATCCGCGTTGTCAACACGAGCGCCATGACCTTTTCCTTCTTCGCGGCCATGGGACTCGTGCTGTGGATCGGCGGCGGCAAGGTGATGTCCGGCGAGATCACCGTCGGTACGCTCGCTTCGTTCCTGACCTTCATGACGATCCTGCAGATGCCGGTTCGCCAGCTCGGTCTGATGGTCAATGCCTTCGCACGTGCCTCGACCTGCGGCAGTCGTCTCTTCAACCTGCTCGACCTCGAGGTCGCCGTGCGCGATGCGCCGGATGCAACGGATCTGGCGCTGGGTGACGGTACGCTTCGCTTCGAGAATGTAAGCTTTGCCTATCCGAGTTCGCCGATGCACGAGGTGTTGCGCGATGTTTCCTTCGAGGCAAAGCGCGGCGAGACGATCGGCATCGTTGGTCCGCCAGGCAGCGGTAAGTCGACGCTTGCCCACCTCATCCCGCGCTTCTACGACGTCACGAAGGGCAAGATTACCATTGACGGGCAGGACATTAGCAAGGCGACGCTGCAGTCGCTGCGTCGCGCCGTCGCCGTCGTGCAGCAGGATTCCTTCCTGTTCACGACCTCGATCGAAAACAACATCGCCTATGGAGACCCCTGGGCAAAGGAAACCCGGATCGAGCGGGCGAGCGAAAGCGCGCAGCTGCACAACTACGTGCTCGGCCTGCCGACCGGCTATGGAACGGTCGTTGGCGAACGCGGCGTGTCGCTGTCGGGCGGGCAGCGCCAGCGTCTGTCGATCGCCCGCGCGCTGATGCTGAAGCCTGCCGTGATGGTCTTCGATGATTCGACGGCGGCGATCGATGCCGCGACCGAGCAGCGCATCCGCGCGGCAATGCGCAAATATGCGGCCGATCGCGTGACGATCATCGTGGCGCATCGCTTGAGTTCTTTGATGCATGCCGACCAGATCCTGTTCGTCGAGCATGGAGAAATCGTCGAGCGGGGCACACACGAAGAGTTGCTGGCCGCGGGCGGACGCTACAAGGCGCTTTTCGATCTACAGGTGCGGCCGGGCGACGAGGCCCTCAGCGCCTAGGGAGGAACATAATGGCCGAGGAACTGGAAACCGAACGCTCCGACGTCCGCGAGGATGGACGCCGCCCGCCGCGCGCCGTTGTCGGCTCCCACCGCGTCGAGGAGGAGATGTTCGGCAAAGCCTTCGACGGCAACATCGTCAAACGCATCTGGTCCTTCGTGCATCCCTACCGCCGGCAGGTTCTCTTGTCGGTGGGCGCCGTTCTGACGTTCACGGCCATGCAGTTGCTGATCCCGCTGATCATCCGCTATGCGATCGATCACGGCATGCGGCCCGGGGGAAGCCATTCAGCGCTGACGTGGTCGATGGTCGTCTTTCTAATCGCGATCTTGATCAACTACGGCGCCAGCTATGCGCAGGAGACGCTGGTCGGCAATGTTGCCGAAGACGTTCTCTTCGACATCCGCAAGGCGATGTTTTCGCACCTGCAGCGGGTTTCGCTCTCCTTCATGGACAAGACCGAGGTCGGGCGCCTGATGTCGCGCCTTCAGGGCGACGTCAATTCTATGCAGGAATTTCTGGAAACCTCCGTTTTGTCAGTCGGTGATATCGCGCTGCTGTTCGGTATCGTCTTTGTCATGCTCTATCTCGACTTCAAGCTCGGCCTTTTGACGCTTTCCGTCCTGCCGATCCTTTTTGTCGTGCGCCTCTTCTGGCTGCCGCTGGCGCGCAAGTCCTTCATGGCAGCGCACGAGACCAATTCCGTCGCAAACGGAGCGCTGGCCGAGGCGATCCATGGCGTGCGCGCCGTCCAGAGCATGGACCGCCAGGGCGTCAACTTCATGCTCTATGACGACAAGGCGAAGGCGAACCTGAAAACGCACCTGACGGCGGCGCGCTACGCCCAGGTGATGGTGCCGATCGTGGACTCGCTGACCGGTGTTGCTATGGCCCTCGTCATTGTCGTCGGTGGTGCACGTGTGCTCAACCAGGCACTCGATGTCGGCGTCCTTGTCGCTTTCCTGTTCTATATCCAGCGGTTCTTCGACCCGATCCGGTCGCTGACGCTGCAGTATTCGGTGATGCAGCGCGCCATGGCCTCCGGTCAGCGGCTGACGGAAGTTCTCGACGTGCCCGTTGACATCAGGGACGCCCCAAATGCCAAGGAGCTTTCCGCCGATATGGACGGATCGGTTGAATTTCGCGACGTCGTCTTCGGCTACAATCCCAAGCTCCCGGTTCTCAAGCATGTCAGCTTCAAGGTAAATCCGGGCGAAACGGTTGCCCTTGTCGGCCCGACAGGTTCGGGCAAGTCGAGCTGCATGTCGCTGATCCACCGCTTCTACGACGTTCAGCAGGGCCAAGTGCTGGTCGGCGGGCACGATGTGCGCGATCTGACACAGGATTCGCTCGGCAACCAGATCGCCATGGTGCTTCAGGAACCATTCCTGTTTACCGGCACGGTGTTCGAGAACATTCGCTACCACAAGGCGGAGGCGACCCGCGAACAGGTCATCGAGGCTGCCAAGGCCGTCGGCGCCCATGACTTCATCATGCGCCTGCCGCAGGGCTATGACAGCATGCTCGGCGAGCGTGGCGGCAATCTATCTCTTGGTCAGCGTCAGCTTCTGAGCTTTGCCCGCGCGCTGGTGGCCGACGCGAAAATCCTGGTCCTCGACGAGGCGACGGCCAATATCGACAGCTATACGGAAATGCTGATCCAGAAGGCGCTGGTCAAGCTCCTCGAAAACCGCACGGGACTTGTCATAGCCCACCGCCTCGCCACCATCCGGGAGGCGGATCGCATCATCGTCTTGCAGAACGGCGAACTGATCGAGACCGGGAACCATCAACAGCTGATGAAAAACCGCAAGCTCTATTCCAGGCTCTACAATCTGAACTACGCGTCGTTCGACGATATTCCGGACACGGTTTTGGAAGAAACGGCGGCGAACGGTTCAGCCACTTAAATTCAGGCCTTTCCAAGCAACGTTACTGATTGAAGAGGAGGATCTTCCATGGATTATCGCAGGCTTGGCCATAGTGGAGCGGTCGTCGCCGCCTACTGCCTCGGCACCATGACATTCGGCGCCGAGGCTGATGAAGCGGCATCGCACAAGCTTCTCGACGACTATTTCGCCTGGGGCGGCAATTTCGTCGACACCGCCGATGTCTACAGCGCCGGCAAGTCCGAGGAGATCATCGGCCAGTGGCTGAAGACGCGGCCGACCGAGGCAAAACAGGCCGTGATCGCAACCAAGGGGCGCTTCCCGATGGGTCCCGGTCCAAACGACATCGGCCTTTCGCGCCGCCACCTGAACCAGGCGCTCGACGCTTCGCTTTCGCGTCTCGGCGTCGAGCATATCGATCTCTATCAGATGCATGCATGGGACGCGCTGACGCCGATCGAGGAGACGTTGCGCTTTCTCGATGATGCCGTATCGGCCGGCAAGATCGGTTATTACGGCTTCTCCAACTATGTGGGATGGCACATCGCCAAAGCCGTGGAAATCGCCAAGGCGCGCGGCTATACGCGACCAGTAACGCTGCAGCCGCAATATAGCCTTCTGGTGCGCGACATCGAGCTGGAGATCGTCGCGGCATGCCAGGATGCCGGCATGGGTCTGCTGCCATGGTCACCGCTCGGCGGCGGCTGGCTGACGGGCAAATACCGGCGTGACCAGATGCCGACCGGCGCCACCCGCCTCGGTGAGAACCCGAAAAGGGGCATGGAATCTTACGCTGAGCGCAATGCGCAGGAGCGCACCTGGGCGATCATCGATACGGTGGAGGAGATTGCCAAGGGCCGCGGCGTCAGCATGGCGCAGGTTGCACTCGCCTGGACGGCGGCACGACCTGCCGTGACGTCTGTTATCCTGGGGGCGAGAACGAGCGAACAGCTTTCGGACAATCTCGCCGCGGCAAAGCTTTGCCTCTCCGATGAGGAGATGACGAAGCTGACCGAGGTGAGCCGGCCTGAGGTGGCCGACTACCCCTATGGTGCCGGCGGCACGAACCAGCGGCATCGAAAAATCGAAGGCGGACGGTAAAATTGGTCGTGGCAGCCGGAAGGCATTTCGGCTGCCACTTTGATCAGAGGCGCACGCCGCTCGTATCGTCGAAGAGATGCAACTGCGAAGGATCGACAACAACACCGATCGTCTCGCCCGCTCGCGCTGATCCGCGGCCGGTCTCGACGATCGTCAGTTCTGGCGTCGTCGCTGCAGTCACGAAGGTGGATGAGCCAGTCGATTCCACGACCGCCACCGGCACGTCGAACGTGCCCTGCCCTGCCGCCGTTATGCCCATATGCTCCGGGCGAATGCCAACGGTGACCTTGCGGCCCGGCTGGACCTGGTGGTCGATGGCGATCTTGTGCTTTACGGTGTCGAGATCGATCGCCAGGCTCTTGCCATCGTCGGCTATCACCGCCGGAATGAAATTCATGGCGGGAGAGCCGATGAAGCCTGCAACGAACTTGTTGGCGGGCTTGTCGTAGAGATCGAGCGGCTTGCCCTGCTGCTCGATGATACCCTCGCGCATGACGACAACATGGTCGGCCATCGTCATAGCCTCGATCTGGTCGTGGGTGACGTAGACGGATGTCGCGTGCAAGCGGTCGTGCAGCGCGCGGATCTCCTTGCGCATGTGGACGCGAAGTGCTGCGTCGAGGTTGGACAGCGGCTCGTCGAACAGAAACGCCTTCGGGTGGCGGATGATGGCGCGGCTCATGGCGACGCGCTGGCGCTGACCGCCCGAAAGCTCGCGCGGGTAGCGCTTCAAGAGATGCGCTAGCCCTGTGGTTGCCGCAACCTCTTCGGCCGCCTTCTTGGCCTGCGCCTTGGCGACGCCGCGGATACGCAGGCTGTAGGTCAGGTTTTCCTCGACGGTCATGTGCGGATAGAGCGCATAGGACTGGAAAACCATGGCGACGTCGCGCTTGCGCGGCGGCACATTGTTCATCAGTTCGCCTGCAATCTTCAGTTCGCCCTCGGAGATGCTCTCAAGGCCCGCAAGCGAACGCAGAAGGGTCGACTTGCCACAGCCGGAGGGGCCGACCAAGGCAACGAAGGTGCCCTTGGCGATCGACAGGTTGATATTTTTCAGGGCATGGAACGCGCCGTAATGCTTGTTGACGCCGCTGAGCTCGATCTGATTGGTCATTTGAGGGCTCCAGAGGTGAGGCCGGATACGATGCGGCGCTGCAAGAGAACGAAGATGGCAAGGATCGGCGTCACATACATCGTGGCGTAAGCCATGATGTTGTTCCACTCATTGGTGTTCGGCCCCATGAAGGAGTTGAGACCGACGCTTGCCGGCTGAAGCTCGGCTGCCTGGATCATCGACTTCGAATAGACGAACTCGCCGAAGGCCTGCATGAAGATCAGGATGGCGCTGACCAGAATGCCGTTACGCGCCAGCGGCAGCACGATATTGAAGAAGGCGCCGACGCGGCTGTTGCCGTCGACGAGCGCAGCTTCCTCGAGTTCCAGCGGCACGGCCATGAAGGTGGCGCGCACCAGAACGACGAAGAAGGGCATGCTCTTGGCGGCAATCGCAATGATGACGGCAAGCCTGGGATAGTTGAGCATGCCGAATTGCGAGAAACCGACGAAGATCGGCGTCACCATCAACGATGCCGGCAAAACCTGCAGCATCAGGATCAGGAACAGACCGATATCGACCCAGACGTTGCGGTAGCGCGCCAGAACATAGGCGCAGCCGACGCCGAGGACGGTGATCAGCGTCACGGCACCGACGGCAATCACCAGCGAGTTCCAGAGATAGCGGCCCATGTCGCGGCTTTCCCAGACATAGCCGAAGGTCCCCCACTGCGGATCGCCCGGCCAGAAGCTCGGCGGCGTGGCGAACATCTCCGATCCGCCCTTGAGTGCGGTGATGTACATCCAGTAGAGCGGGAACAGATAGATCGCTGCCATGACGATGGCGATCCCAAGCATAAGGCGGTTGCGCATGGTCTCGCTCATCCGCGCACCTCATGGCGTGTCGAGCGGACATAGACGACCGAGGCGAACATGACAAAGACGATCATGATCACGGAGATCGTCGCGCCCTTGGCGAAATCATACTGGCGGAACGACAAATCCCAAGCCCAGTACTGTGTGACGTTGGACGAGTTGTTCGGACCGCCGGACGTGATCGCGGCGAAGAGGTCGAACTGCTGTAGCGTGAAGATCAGGCCAAGCGCGATGATGGCGCCGATCGTCGAGCGCATCATCGGCAGCGTGATCGTCCAGAAGCGCTGCCAGGCATTGGCGCCATCGAGTTCGGCCGCCTCGTAGAGGTCGCCGGGGATGCCGGACAGACCGACTGATAGCAGGATCATGTTAAAGGCAGTGCCGAGCCAGACGTTGGCGATGATGACGGCATAAAGTGAAAAATGCGGATCGGAGCGCCAGAAGATGTTGGCGCCGATAATGCCGCTTTCCTTGAGAATAAAATTGAGGACGCCGAAGTCGCCGGAGAGGATCCAGTTCCAGATCGCGCCGACGACCAGGCCGGGCATGACCCACGAGACGAGGAACAGGCCGCGCAGCCACGATGCACCGGGGAAGTTCACCCAGAAGAACAGCGCCAGGCCGAAGCCGATCAGGAACTGACCCGCAATCGACCCGACCACGAAGATGACCGTATTGCCGAGGATCGGCCAGGTCTCCGGCTGCGCAAAGAGGTCGACGTAGTTCTTGAAGCCGACGAAGGGACGCGAAAACGTGCCGAGGCTGAACATGTCAACTTCTTGGAAGCTCATCACGACATTGTAGATAAGCGGCAGTCCCGCCATCAGGAACAGGAACGTCAGCGGAAAGGCGACGAGCGCAATGTCGAAGCCGCGGCCGTCCCTGACGCTTGAAAGAATCCGTCTCATCGGTCCTCCGATACTCCGAACGGGGCTGCCTGACGCTTGCGCTTCAAGACAGCCCCTGCCGGGAGGAAATGGTGGGATGGCCCGAGGACCATCCGGTTATGCGGGGAAGATCAGCCGAGAACAGCCTTGATCTTGTCGGCAGCCTGATCGAGCGCATCCTTCGGGCTCATCTGACCGGTCAGCGCAGCCTGGATGGCATCCTGGATCGCCTTGGAGATCTTCGGCCACTGCGGATGCGGGCCGCGCGGCTTGGCGTACTTCAACTGCTCGATGAAGACCTTGAGCGCCTCATCCTTGAGCTTCTCGCCGGTCTCCGGGATGGTGATGTCGGAACGGGCCGGAAGCTGGCCGTAGTTCTTGAACATCTTGTCGTCCTGCGAGGCAAAGAACTCGAGCGCCTTGAAGGCTTCAGCCGGGTGCTTGGTGCTGGCAAAGATCGCCCAGTTGAAGTCACCCATTGCCGAAGAACGCTCCGCCCCTTCCTTCGGAACCGGCAAAAGGGCAACGCCCCAGTCGAACTTCGCTTCCTTCATCATGCGATCGAGCTCCCAAGGTCCGGAGATCGCCATGGCGGCATTGCCCGAATTGAAGGTGCCGGTCGAGTCCCACTGGCCGCGCGTCAACGTATCGGGAGAAGCAAGCTTCTCGTCCATGATCGTCTTCCAGGTTTCCAATGCCTTGACCGTGCCCTCGGCGTTGATGTCCTCGTAGCCGCCGCCAGCCATCTGGGCCCAGGGAAGGAACTGGAAGGTCCCCTCCTCGCTCGCCTTCGCCGAGAAGGCAAGGCCGTAGACGTTCTTGGCCGGATCGGTCAGCTTGCGGGCATCCTCGACGAGTTCGTCCCAGGTCTGCGGCGGCTTGTTCGGGTCGAGGCCCTTGGCCTTGAACATGTCCTTGTTGTAGTAGAGCGCGATCGTGTTCGTCGCCTTCGGCACGCCGTAGTACTTGCCGTCCCATTCGACCGACTTCAGCGGACCGGGGAAGTAGTTTTCCGGCTTGATGACCGAAGATGATTTGACCATGTCGGTGATGTCGAGGAAGGCGCCGCGCGAAGCAAACATCGCATGCTCGGGATTGTCGACGGCAATGATGTCAGGTGCCTGGCCGGTGGCATAGGCGCGCATGGCTTCGGTGACGACATCATCGAACTGGATCAGACGATATTCGATCTTGATGCCATTGTTCTGGGCGTTGAATTCCTTGACGAGGTTCGGTGCCGGCTGGATGTCCTTGTCCAGCGACCAGAGGGTCAAGGTGACGTCTTCAGCCTTGGCGGCCAGGCCGAAGAGAGAGACGCCTGCCAGCGCCAAAGCGCCGATCATTGCAAACTTGCGGATACCCATAGTTCTCCTCCTTTGTGGTTATCCTGTCGGAAGCCGGCGATTCCTCCTCGCCGGCCACGATGTCATCAGACCGGATCGACGACGAAGTCGCCGCCCCGGGCATGCTTGAGATGGTTCAGTGCGTAAACCTGACCGGTCATTTCCAAATCGTCGCGATAGACCGGGTCGTGCCAGCCTTCGATGTCGATCGAGCCGGACCAACCGGCAAGCCGCAGTTCAGAAATGATGTCGGTCCAGTTGCTGTCGCCGAAGCCCGGCGTGCGCATGAAGACGAACTTTTCCTTGCCGAAGATGCCGTGTTCCTTGATGACGTCCCAGCGGATCGTCGCGTCCTTGCCGTGCACGTGGAAGATCTTTTTTGCCCACTTGCGGATCTGCGCCAGCGGCTCGATCAGATAGACCATCTGATGGCAGGGCTCCCACTCCAGACCGACATGATCGTCCGGCGTTTCGTTAAAAATCAGTTCCCAGGCATCCGGGTTGTGCGCGATATTCCAGTCGCCGCTCGCCCAGTTGCCGTCCATCGCGCAGTTTTCGAAGGCGATCTTGATGCCCTTGTCGGCTGCACGCTTGGCAAGCTCGCTCCAGATCTCCTTGTAGCGCGGCAGGCTGTCGGTCAGCGGCTTGTTGCGGATGCGGCCGGTAAAGCCGGCAACACAGGTTGCGCCGAAATGGTGGGCATTGTCGATGCACTCCTTCCAGCCCTGCAGCGTCTCAAGGTCGATGTCGGTGGTCTCCAGCGGATTGCCGAACATGCCAAGCGTCGAAATGGTGATGTCACGACCGCTGATGGCATCGACGCAGCGCTTGCCAAGTTCGGCAAGATCCTGGCCGTTGGTCGTCTGCCAGAAGAAGGGTTCGAAGCTTTCGAAGCCCATATCGGCGATCTGGCCGATACGCTTGTCGGCACCGCCCTTGGAGGCGCTGACCATGGTGCCGATACGAATGGACTTGGCAGGGTTGCTCACAATCTCTTTCCTTATGCTGAAATTTCAATGCGCTTGCCGGTCTTGGCGCTCTCGATCGCGCCGAAGACCATGGCGAGGCTTCTGATATTGTCGGAACTTGCCGTCTCAGGCCGCTTGCCAGTGTTGATCGCCTCCACGAAACTCGAAATGACGCTGGCATGGCCATGCGTTTCTTCCTCGTGAGCGGGTTCGGGAACGTTTACGGGTGCAAAGCCATGCAACAGACCAGGCTCAATGCCGGCAACAGCGGCGCTGAACGTATCGGCGCCGTCCCAGGTCAGCATGCCCTTGGAGCCGACGAGACGCCACTCGCTTTCCCAACTGGTGCGCTCGCCTTCCGCACACCAGGAGCCGCGATAGGTGAAGACGACATCATCGGCAAATTCGAAGGTCGCATTGGCAGACGCGCCGTGCTTGTACCAGGAGCCTTTGGGGTTGCGTTCAACGCAATAGACGGCGCGCGGCTTCTTGTCGGCGACATAGCGGGCGGCATCGAAAGTGTGGATCGCCATGTCGAGGAGCAGGACATTGTCCATCTCTTCGCGGAAGCCCCCGAAATGCGGGCCGAGGAAGAAATCGCAATGGATGGCAGTCAGGTCACCGATTGATCCGCTCTCAATAAAGCGGCGCATGCGGCGCACGCCCGAGATGAAGCGACGGTTCTGGATGATGGCGTGGATCTTGCCGGTTTCGGCCGCCAGATCAATCAGAACCGCCCCTTCGGCAAGCGAGGTTGCCATCGGCTTTTCGCTGAGAACGTGGCAGCCAGCCTTCAGCGCAGTGGAGACGACGTTGAACCGTGCCGTCGGGATGACGACGTCGAACACGATGTCGGCCTTGGACCTTTTGATGACGTCGGCAAGATCGGTGCCGATCACAGCCCCTTCGAGGCCGAACTCGGCGGCGAGCGCCTCGGCTGCTGCCGGATTGACGTCGACGAGACCCTTGACCTTAATGCCGGCTTTAAGAGCCGGGGTTTCCTTGATAGCGCGCAGCCAACCCTTGGACATGGCTCCGCACCCGCATAGAACGGCATTCAAAATCACGATTTCCTCCGGTGGATCGTTTCTGGTTTTCCTCCCGAAACGCATCCCGTAAACGTTTACGATACTAAGCGGAAACGTTTCCTGGTGTCAATACCATGTGGTTTTTGCAAGAATGCTGCGGAAAACACCTGCAAATGCGGGCTCTTAGGCAAATCGATATTGCGCCGCAGCATGGAAAATATCCCCATCGATTTGCCAGGCTGACCGGTGCACGAGCGTTGCGGCGAGGATGGATCGTTCAAACAGACGATATCATCGGCGCCGAGGTCGTCCCTCGGCAAACGAGGACGCTGACTTGCGCCACATTTAAGCTGCAGTAAGCAGACTGGCAAAACATCCGAGCTTATGCCTTGAGAGAAAAAGCGTCGCTTTCTCCGGGGACAAGTTCGAGAGGCCAGATCGTGTTGCGTGCGCCCTTTGGGTAGTGCGCCGCATAGGCCGGCATTGTCGCAAGCAAGGTTTCGGCAAGCTCGACGCCGAGATCGCGCAGTGACATGCGAAAGCAGGTGAGTGATGGCTGCAGGAATTTGCCGCGCGGTTCTTCGCGGAAGCCGATGACCGCGAGATCGCGGCCGGGAATGATACCTGCCTCAGTCAGACGCCGGTAGAGACCAATCGCCATGAGCTCATAAATAAGGATGATCGCCGTCGGCTTGCTGTCGAGCCGCAGCATCTCGTGGCCGGCCTGATAGCCGCCCTGCTCACTCGATTTGACGCGGATGACCAGCGACGGATCGAAGGTGATGCCATGCCGCTCAAGCGCTTGCCGATAGGTATCGACGAAGATGTAGCCGAGGTTGATATCGTTTGATGGTGCGGCGATGGCGATACGACGATGTCCCTTCGACACCAGGCGATCGACGGCGCAGGTAGCAACGCCCTCGAAGTCAAGATCGATCCAGGTGTGGTTGCCGCCCGATGTGCTGCGGCCCAGCGCGACGAACGGTATCTTGGCCTTCACCAGCAGGTCGATGCGTTTGTCGACGCGCTGCGTTGCCGAGATGATCATGGCATCGACGATCCGCCGCGCGACCATCCGCTTCAGATACTCGTGGGGGTCTTCATCATTCGGGCACGGCAGCATGAGCAGGTCAAGCTTGTGACGGGACAGGACGCTCTGCAAGCCGCCGGTGACGCCAAGGAAGAAGTTGTCGCTGTTTTCGACCGTCTCCTTGCTGGATTCGATCATCAGGCCGATGACGTTTGTCGTGCCCTGACGCAGGCTGCGTCCGGACTGGTTCGCCACATATCCAAGCTCTTCGGCGGCCGCGAGCACGCGCTTGCGCGTCCCCTCGTTGACGTCGGGCCTGTCGTTTAGCGCACGCGAAACCGTCCCGATTGAAATGTCGAGATGCTTGGCGAGTTGGCGAATACCCTTCATCTGCGGCAATCTTCCTCCCCGATGGAACGTTTTGCCTTCCTATCTGCCATACTAAAACGTTTCCGGAAAGCGTCCTTACGACGAGCGATGCGGGCCCGGTACTTAAATTGCCATTGAGCCGGATGTCGCCAGCGCCACCATCGCCACGAGGGCGCCGGCGGCGGCTCCGGTCGATTTCGCCATTGCGTCTGGCAGTCGCGCATGGCGCGACGGCGACAGGAGCTGCAGCAATTCCGAAATGCCCGCGCCGATCACACAGGCGATACCAACCAGTGCCGCGGAGTGTGAATAGCCGAGGACAAAGAAGAACGCCATTGACGCGAAAGCGAGGCTTCTGTCGAGGTTGACGCGGGTGATCGTTCGCGGGCGCAGCCTGATGGGGGCAATCGTCACGAAGAGAATCAAGGCAAACAGCAGCCATGCGATTGCCTGCGCAACGACGACCAGGTGCAACCCACTGACAATTTGGTCGGACACGAAAGACATCCTCTTGTCGCCGCTTTGCACGAACATGCAGAAGCGCTGGCTAGGTTTCAACCATGCGACGAAAGCGAATTCAGGAATCCAGTGGCTCGGTGAAGACTTCCGCATCTGGGAACGCCTGCGCCACCGCATCCTTCCCCGAAAGAATGGGCATCGTATCGATCGGCCAGCGAATGTTCAGCGTGGGGTCATTCCAAATAATTGCTCGCTCGTTCTCCGGCGAATAGAAATCCGTGGTCTTGTAGAGGAACTGCGCCGACTGGGAGAGCACAAGAAAGCCGTGGGCGAAACCGGCCGGAATCCACAGTTGCCGTTTGTTGTCAGCCGACAGGGTTTCCCCGACCCATTTGCCGAAGGTCGGCGACGCCTTGCGCAGGTCGACGGCAACGTCAAACACCTCTCCGTCGACGACGCGCACCAGTTTTCCCTGCGGTTGTTTGATCTGGTAGTGCAGTCCTCGCAGCACGCCCCTTGCCGATTTGGAGTGGTTGTCCTGCACGAAGGTGAGGTCTTGACCGACAAGCGCATTAAACTGCGCCTGATTGAAGCTCTCGAAGAAAAAGCCGCGATCGTCGCCATAGACCGTCGGCTCGATCAGCAATACGTCAGCGATCGCCAGCGACTTTACCTTCATTGATTGCCGGCCTCCGCCACAAGCCGCAGCAGGTATTTGCCATAGCCGCTTTTGGCAAGTGGTGCAGCCAGGCGCTCGAGATGCCCACCGTCGATCCAGCCGTTTCGGAAGGCAATCTCCTCTGGGCAGGAGACCTTCAGACCTTGGCGGTGTTCCAGCGTCGAAATGAATTGGCCGGCGTCAAGCAGAGAGTCGTGGGTACCCGTATCGAGCCAGGCATAGCCGCGCCCCATGATCTCTACTGTCAGGCTTCCTTCATCGAGGTAGCGGCTATTCAGATCAGTAATCTCAAGCTCCCCTCGCGCCGAGGGTTTGAGCTGCTTGGCATACTCGACAGCCCTCTCGTCATAGAAATAAAGGCCTGTTACGGCATAGTTCGATTTCGCTCGAGACGGCTTTTCCTCGATTGATAGGGCCCTGTTTGCTCCGTCGAACTCGACGACACCGTAGCGTTCGGGATCGAGCACATGGTAGGCGAAGACGGTTGCGCCGCTTGTGCGCGACATACCGCTGGCAAGCAGAAGCGGCAGGTCATGTCCGTAGAAAATATTATCGCCGAGCACAAGGGCGCTCGGTGATCCTTCGAGAAAGTCCTCGCCGATGACGAAGGCCTGGGCCAGGCCATCGGGCGACGGCTGTACGGCATAGGAGAAGTTGATGCCCCATTGCTCGCCGGTCCCCAGCAACGCCTCAAAGCGCGGGGTATCCTGCGGGGTCGATATCACGAGTATGTCTCGGATACCCGCGAGCATCAGCGTGCTCAGCGGATAGTAGATCATCGGTTTGTCGAAGACCGGCAGCAACTGCTTGCTGATCGCCAACGTCGCGGGATGCAGGCGGGTACCGGAACCGCCGGCGAGGATGATGCCTTTTCGAGTCACGTCTGCGGCTCCCGTTCTTTCAGTTGATGAAGCATCCTGTCTACGTGCACGGTCCAGTGCGGCAGATCCAATCCCAGGCGACTGGCGAGTGCATCGCTGTTGAGCAAGGAGTTCCGCGGCCGCGCAGCAGGCAGCGGGTATTCCTCCGTCGCAATCGGCTCGATGTCGGCAACATCAGTCCGCAGTGTGAACCCCAGTTCACGGGCACGTAAAACGGCATAGGATGCAAGTTCATGCCAGCTGGTTTGGCCCTGCGCCGTCAGATGATAAATGCCGCTGCCAAATTGCCCTTGGCGATGAGCTGCCACCGCCAGCGCCGTAACGTCGGCGATAAGTTCGGCTGATGTCGGCGCGCCAAACTGGTCGGCAACAATACGCAGCGTCGGCCGTTCTCGCGCCAAGCGAAGGATGGTGTTGATGAAATTGGCACCCGTCGCCGAGAAAACCCAGCTCGTCCGCAGTATAACGAACCGGCAGCCTGATGCCTCGATCGCTTGCTCGCCTGCTCGCTTTGATTGCCCGTAGACGTTCAGCGGATTGGTGTCGTCACGTTCGACGTATGGCCCCTCTTTCCGGCCGTCGAATACGTAGTCTGTCGAGTAATGAATGAGCGTCGCACGGCGGTCGCGGGCAAAGCGCGCGATAATCTGCGGCGCATCGGCATTGACCCGGAAAGCGGCATCCGGCGCCGATTCTGCGCGATCAACCTCAGTCCAGGCGGCGGCGTTGACGATGAGATCGGGCGCATAAGCTTCCAAGATCGCAGGGAGGGTGTCAGTCGCGGCCATGTCGACGTCTCGCCGTTCCAGCGCCGTCACCGCACCGAGCGGAAGAAGCGTTCGATGAAGTTCCCGGCCCACCTGGCCGTTCTTGCCAAGCAGCAGGATGTTCATGCGTATTGCTTTGCGATCCAGTTGCGGTAGCTGCCCAAGGTGACATTGCGGACCCAGTCCGGATGATCCAGATACCAGCGAACGGTCTTCCTGATGCCGGTCTCGAACGTCTCGGCTGGTCGCCAACCCAACTCTGCTTCGATCTTGCGCGCGTTGATCGCATAGCGCCGGTCGTGGCCCGGACGATCGGTCACGAATGTGATCTGTTCCTGATAGGAGCTGCCATCGGCTTTTGGCCTAAGTTCGTCAAGCACGTCGCAGAGCATCATCACGACCTCAAGATTCGTCCGCTCGTTCCAGCCGCCGATATTGTAGGTCTGCCCCGGCAGGCCTGCATCCAACACCCGCCGAATAGCGCTGCAGTGATCCTTTACATAGAGCCAGTCGCGAATTTGCCGCCCATCGCCGTAGAGCGGCAATTCCCGACCTGAAATGGCGTTGTGAATGACCAGAGGAATGAGCTTTTCCGGAAAGTGAAATGGACCGTAGTTGTTGGAGCAATTGGTGGTCAACACGGGCAGGCCGTAGGTGTGATGGTAGGCTCGCATCAGATGGTCCGCAGCTGCTTTACTGGCGGAGTAAGGGCTGTTGGGCTGGTACTGATTTTGTTCGTCGAAGGCAGGATCACCGGCCCGCAGTGTGCCGAAAACCTCATCGGTCGAGATGTGCAGGAAACGAAACTCCTGGCGATCCCTTGACCCGCCCCAATAGGCTCGGGCTGCTTCCAGCAAGCGGAATGCACCCACGATGTTGGTCTGAATGAAGTCCTCGGGCCCGTGGATCGAGCGGTCAACATGACTTTCGGCGGCGAAGTTCACGATTGCGCGCGGTTGGTATCGCGTCATCAGGTTGGCTACCAGAGCACCGTCGCCAATGCTTCCATGGACGAATGTGTACCTGGCGTCTCCCATGAGCGAGGCCAAATTCTCACGATTGCCAGCATAGGTCAGCGCGTCGAGGTTAAGAACGGGCTCATCGCTCTGAGCCAGCCAGTCAAGAATGAAGTTCGAGCCGATAAAACCGGCGCCGCCAGTCACCAAAATCATCGCTTACACACCCTTCACACGCACTCTAAATACTCGCCAACGATGACCACCTAGTAAACGTTGCTGCGGTCAACCATGCAGATCATTGTCAAGAAGACTATTTTCAGATCGAGCCACAGCGACCAGTTATTGATGTACCAGATGTCATGGCGAACACGATCAGCCATCCGATCCACAGTCGGAGTTTCGCCTCGGCATCCGTTGATCTGAGCCCAGCCCGTTAGTCCCGGTTTGACATGCCGGCGTGAGGCATATTGAGCGATAAGCGCTCCGTAGAGATCATCGTGAACCAACGCATGTGGGCGCGGCCCGACCACCGACATGTCGCCTCGAAGGACGTTCCAGAATTGAGGCAGTTCGTCCAGGCTGGTTGATCGAATGAAGCTGCCAACTCGAGTGACGCGAGGATCGTTGCGTGTCGCCTGGCGCACGTCAGTGGAATCCTCCATGACGGACATGCTGCGAAACTTGAGGATGCGAAACGCGCGGCCGCTGTAGCCCTTTCGAGATTGCGCGAAAAAGACCGGTCCGGGACTGTCGAGTTTGATGGCGACAGCGACCACGGCGCAGATCGGAAACATGAGCACCAGGGCGGCAATCGAAAAGACGATATCGAACGCTCTTTTCAACCCGCGCTCGTAAACGTCGAGTGGCGGGCGGTGTGTCTGAAATACACGCCGTTCGCCCACCGTCTGCGCAAAGCCTTCGACGACGTCGCCAACGATGCCGCCGAACATGACGCTCACCGGCACACAGAATTGGCGCAGGGTGATCAGGCACTCTTCCAGGGCACGCAAATTCGCGTAGTCACTCCAGGCAACCAGCACCTCATCGACCTCGGCTATGCCATGTTTCTCATAGGCGTCGCTGGTTGACGCCAGGGCCAGATCGGCCTCGGCGATCCGCATCGTGTACTTGACGGAAAGACCGCTAAGAGCGGCACGTTGAACGACAGGTTCGGTCGGCATCGTGCCTGGGCAAATCAAAAGGACGCGACGGGTGGGAAATGCAGCGCGTGCAACGGCTCTGTGGAGATGGCGGTGCCAGCACAGGCGCAAAGCGATCAGTCCACCCATGGAGAGAACCGACGTCGTTATGATTGCACCCCGAGATACTGTCGTGTCGAGCTTTAGGAACAGGACAACGGCCAGAAGGAACAAAAGCACCGCGGGCAGAAGTGCAGAAATCAACACCAACTGGCGGCGGAACGAGAGCATCTCGCCGGGTCGATAGGCATGGACGCCAAACATGGCAAGCACAAAAATCGTGGCAACGAGCAGGCCGATCCCAACGTAAAGTGACGGGTCAGCAAGACCGCCAAAGGCAATCCGTTCGTAAAACAAATGGCCCGCGGCGCTTGCCGCGAGGAGAAGAATAAAATCGAACGTCGCCGCAATGCCGGTGATCGCAAAGCTATTGAAACCGAACCATCTCCGGTCGCTCTTGACGGAAAGGTGCGGGTCCCAGTTATGCTCGACTGGAATGGTCATGTTTCACACCCTCAACCCTGCCTAATAGTTAACATGAGTTGAACGTACGCAACAATTATCCTCGAATACGCCTTATTGCGTAACGGGAGATGCCTTTTGAAAAGAATATTTTACTTAGGGTATACTTTAAATATATTTTTGATACTTGTGGGCAGCGAAGGAATTTATTGTCTGCTGCTGAGGTCAAGTTGCGCGTCGGTGTCCTCTTTCACCACGCCGCCCGACAAAGTTTAGTCGAATCAACCAGTTAGAGGACGCCGAATCTATCAACGAGATGCGTAGTATCGCCCTCTCGAGCAAACGCTCGCACCGGGTTCCACTCGCGTACAAAGCTACCAAGGTTGGTCGTTCGGCAGGTCTTTTAAGGTATGGGCGGATAGCTGTTGCGCAGCATTTGCGCCTCAGCGCAATCGACAACGACACAGAATTCCAAACGATGCCCGATGGCTCAACCCGCGACTGGCAATAACGACTGGCGCGTCCTCAAGAACGCTATTTGCCCCGCACATGAGCGCGTCTTACCTCCGGTCGCCCGAGAAATTGGATGATGTTTTTTGGGCTCGTCGCCCGCGACAACGGCCCAAACCGCGTTCGCATTTGACGCATGGGCGGTCGACGACTGGTTGGCGCCGGAGCCCTCTTGCTGATGGCAATCGGACCTGTGCGAACGGACCAACGTCTTCGCTCCAGCGCCGTTTCCAGCCGGTCGCGGCTATCTCACCGCATCAAGCTTGTTGATTGCGAACTGATAGTGGTTGCCCGTGCCCCCGCGGCTGACCACCAATTTGCGCGTCTTGGTTATGATACGCGCGAAGTTTCCATCCGTCGTGATCGACCGCGCGGTCGAAATCGTGGCGTAGCTTTCTCCCGGGAATTTTTTCGGACATGCCTTGCCACCGATGGCATAGATGCGTGCCCCGCCCGTTTCGTATCGTTGTTGAATTGGCCTGCCATTCGGGTCGGCAAGGACCTTGCAGCCCGGCGCGTTTGGTACCGGAATAATCTGGTACCAAGGGCTGTCGGCGAAAGCGTAAGGCACGGACAATGACAGTAGGACGGAGACGACAAGGGATAATCTCAACATGGTCCAGCTCCTTCGTTGTCAACAATGTAAAGCTATATTAACGCAAGTTAATCGACAAGATTTTTTCGAATTTTAGAAAGAAAAACGAGAGATGATCCAAGCTTCTATCAATGATTTGACATAGTCTTGTGAGAAATTCTTTCTATGGGCCAGTGGGCAGGAATGTACTTTGATCTTGCCTTCGGGAAGCGCTGCTTTCACTGCCAGCTAAATCCTTTGGCGAATGCGAAGAGGTTCACAATGGCTCATGGATTCTTGGCGTCTTTTGTTGTCGCTCGCATGTCGGTTTTCTGCAGCTGCGCGGCGTTCGCCGGTGCGGGTTTCGCGGCGACAATTGATGTTTCTCCATCGCCAGGGCACAGCATCCAGGCTGCCCTCAACAAAGCAGAGCCAGGTGATGTGATCCGGCTGAAACCCGGAGTGTACTATGAAGATTTCAAGACGGTCCGAAACGGCAAGCCTGGCAAACCGATCGTGATCACCGGTCCTCGGTCGGCAATCGTCAAAGGATCCGGCGCGCCGCGGGTGATTGAAATCAACCACGATTATACGGTGCTGCGCGGATTCACCGTCGATGGAAAGGTCGGCGCCGGTAACAACAAGAGGAGTTACCGCGACAAGCTCATCTATGTCATCGGCAAGGCGCGTGGAGACGGCGTAACCGGCCTGCGAATATTGAACATGTCCGTCAAAAATGCCGGTGGTGAATGCATCAGGCTGCGCTACCAGACGCGTCGAAACGAGATTGCCTATTCGCAGATCAGCAATTGCGGCCGCTACGACTTCGCCTTCAGAGGCGGAGGCAAGAACGGCGAGGGCATCTACATTGGCACGGCGCCGGAGCAGCGCGGCGCACATGGAGCTCCGGACCGATCCGTGGACGCCTCCAACGCCAATCACGTTCATCACAATGTCATCGACACCAAGGGCAACGAGTGCGTTGATATCAAGGAGGGGTCAAGCCGTAACATCGTCGAGCACAATCAATGTTCCGGCCAGAAGGACAAGAACTCGGGTGGCTTCGATTCCCGCGGCAACAACAACGTCTTCCGCTACAACACGGTTAGCAATGTGCGAGGCGCTGGCGTGCGTCTCGGTGGTGACAGCGACAAGGATGGTCTCAACAACGATGTCTATGGCAATACGTTTCGCAAAGTCGGAGTAGCGGTCGTGCGCGCAGAGCGCGGTCCACAGGGCAAGGTGTGCGGCAACACCTCGCACAGCAACTCCGAAAGGAAGGAAAAGAAAAAGGGCAAGGTACCGGTCGAACCACTCGCCAAATGCTGACGGTTGCTGCCGCCGGCAGCCAGGTGTCTCGGCCCGCTTCTCAATTGGATGACAGCTTCTGAAGCGCGGCCTGCGCCAGGGGATACCCGCCCGCTGCCGACTTCTCCAACCACTGCCGACCTGTCGCGTCGTCCTGCTCGTTGTCGGTCGACTGAAGCATCATCATGCCCAGAAGATATTGCGCCTCGGGATCATTCTGTTTGGCTGCGCTTTCGCGATAGGTCTGTGCCTTCGCAAGCGAGGCATCGACGCCGGTGCCGTAGTAATAGGCATTGCCAAGCACCTTTGAGGCTCTCGCGTATCCGCTGGCTGCAGCCGACTGAAGACTGCCGATGATCTGGTCCTTCCGGCGCTTGTCGACATCGGAACGCGACAGAGCCCGTGACAGATAATCGATGGCATCAGCGTTGCCGCGTTCCGCCAGGGTCTGGAATATCGAAATTGCCTCGTCGACCGCCTCCGGCTTGTCTTTCTTCCAAAGGACCTGTGCCATCACCTTCAGCGCATTTGGATCGGCCGCCCGTCCCTCCGCCCGGATGGCAGCCATCGCTTCGTCCTGTACCGATTGTGGGTAATCGAGATTGAGCAATTGCTTCGCGGGTCTGCCGGCGTCCAGCGGATTGAGCGCTATCGATTTCAGCAGCAAGTCTGAGCTCACCGCGACATCGTCCGGCGTCTTGCTGAGCACGATGCGCTTGGCAATCTCGGTGTAGAGCTTTGCCCGGCGTGCCGGTTCAAGTCGATTCGCCCATTTCTTCGCCTCAGGGATGTTCTTTGGGGTGCCGCGGCCTTCGGCAAGAGCGAGCGCTGTCGCCTCGATGCCCTTGGCATTCCCGACAACAGCTGCCCATCGATACCACTTATAGGCCACGACGTCATTTTGCGGGACATCCAACCCGGCGTATTGAATCAATCCGTAGGCCGCCACGCAGCTCTTGCACCCACGCATGGCCTCCGCCGCAAGCGAGCGCAGGACGGCCGGGGTTCTGTCCCCAAAGGCATATTCGTTCATCAGGACGCCCTTGGCGAGAAGCCGTGTGGCGTCCCGCGACGTTGGACCTGCGAGCAAAAGGGCGAAGCCATAATTGGGATCGCGTACCTTTCGGTCGGGTGTGGTAAGTGCCGCTGTGGCGATCAACAGACGCTTGGGCAAGGAAAGCTTGACCGCCGCATTGACTTCGGGCCAGCCCTTCGCGATCCGCAGCTCCTCCCAATTCGCGTATGTCTCGATAACGGGCCTTGGCGTCGGCTTTATGATCTTCACCGCTTCGGCGGTCGCGAGCGTTGATGTTGCCATCAGAGCGGTCAGCAATATGCGTGGGATGCTCTTCATGACGCCTACTCCTGCATTGACGTTTCAGTTTGCCAAGTCGACCGACTTGCTCAGCCAGCGTTGCGCTTCTTCGGAATCAGCTTTTGTGCCGAAGCCGATCTGCAGCGCGATTGCATATTTCTCGAAAGCGCCGCGGTAGCCCGTATGCGCCGCCTTCGAGAGCCATTCAGTGCTCTTGGCATCGGAGTGCTCGAACCCGTGGGTGCCAGCCGCGTAGAAATCGGAAACGTTGAGCATGGCGGCTCCATTCCCGAGCGTTGCTGCCTTCAGCGTCCAAGTCTTGGCTGCTTGCGTGAACGCGGGGCTGCCTTCGGAGAGCCGCAGATAAAGCCTGGACAGAAGCGTTGCGACCTGCGGTGAATTCTGCGCTGCGAGATCGCGCAGCAGCGCTTCCACCTTCTCGTCACCGCTTGTCGGGTTGTCGAGCGTGGTCTGCTGCGACAGGATCTCTGTCACCAGGCTTTCCAGGGCCCCCTCGTCGCCAAGCCGCGCGCTTTTCAGCAGCCACATGTAGCTGTTCTTGTCATCCACCGGCAGACCCTCGCCGGTACCATACATTCGGCCGATCTCGCGCATGGCCTCGCGCTTTCCGCCCTCGGCAGCGTCCTTCATGAGCTCGATTGCCCTTGCCTTTTCGGCCGGCCGTTCAGTCAGCAGAAAACGGGCAACCTGGTATTGCGTACTTGGATCCTTCGTTGGCTCGGCCATCACTTGATCGAAGAGACCGAGATAGTCCTGCCTGAATTGCGGCATGGTTCGTATCGCCAGGGCAACCTGTATCTTTTCCTTCTCCAGGCAAAGCGGCCGGCTGAGGGCGGCCTTCAATACAGTTGCCTGGCGCTCGGTGTCGCCTTCAAGTTCGGCTCGCTTGAGCAGCGCGCGCAAATCGCCAGACGCGTTGGCGCGGGTGAGCCATTGCTGCCAATCCGCTCCGCCGCCGTCGGCGGTCGCTACCTTCATGTCCACCAGCCGCAACATGGCCGGGATGCTGCCCCTGGACGCCGCCTCGACGAAGAGGGAGGTGGCCCTCTTGGGATCTGGCTCGAGTGTTGGATCGGGATCGATGTAAAGCCTCGCCAGCTCGAAGAGCATCTCCGGATTTCCGGTCGGAACCGACGCCTCCAGCATCGCTCTTGCCATGATAGCGTCGCGCTCCTCTAACGCATCCGGCGACAGAAGCGCTCGCGCCTCGGTCAACGTCGCAACTCCACGATCAGCTGTCATGGCGCGCTGGTGCCAGGTCTTGGCCGCAGCCGCATCCTTCGCCGTTCCCCGGCCGTCACGGTAAGATCGGCTGACACGCATCATGGCTTCGACATCGCCTTGCTTTGCCGCTTGCACGAGATAGTCGACCGCTGCGGCATCGCCATCAGGTGTGCGTTTGGCAAAGGCCTCGTCTGCAAGCGTCAAGAGGCTTGCCGCGTTGCCTGCGGCGGCCGCCTTTTCAAGCCAGACGCGTGCCTTGGCACGGTCCTTCTCGACACCCGTTCCACAGGAATAGAGAGATGACAGCTCGCTCATTGCGACGCCGAGGCCGCGGTCGGCGGCAGCTTTCAAATAGTCCAGTGGATCCTTGTCCAGCCGTATCGATGGCTTTTCACCGGAGGCAAGGTTGTAGAGCTCGAATGCGGAACGCGACGAGCCAAGATCGGCCGCCTTCGTCAGCGTTTGCTTGGCGAGCTCGAAATTTGGCGCGCCAGCGCTGCCGCGCGCATAGATGATGCCGAGTTGCTCCAGTGTGCGAAGGGTGGCGTCCGGCAGCACAGCCGCCTTCTGCAGGCTTTGCAGCTCGAGACCGGGATCTGTTCCGGCCCCGTAAGCACCACGATAGTAAGCGGCCTTCATTTCATACGCCCGCGGGTTGTTGCGCTCTGCTTCCTGAGCCAGCAGTTTGAATGCTTCGTCCTTGCCGCTACCTTGTTGTGAGGTCGAAAGCAGAAGATCAGCAAGGGTCAGCCGGCTTGCTGAATGTCCAAGCGCCGACGCTTGCCTCAAAAGCCCGATTGCCTGCTGCTGATTGGCGGCGACGCCATTGTCCTGCAGGTAGCGGCGCGCCAGTGTTGACATTGCCCTGACATCACCGAGCTTCACGGCAGCTTGCAGCCATTCTGCCGAGGTCTGTTTGTCATCGAGCCCCAAATCGGGATCGATCAGGATGTCGGCAAAACCGGTCAGGACGCTACAATCGCCGGTGCCAAGTCTTTCGGACATCTTCGAGATCGCACGGTTCAAATAAATCCGGCTGGTGTCCGCGGTCTCGGCGAGTTGAGGATTGCGGTAGTAGAGGCGCGCAAGCTCAAGCTCGGCGTTCGGATCGCCGGCATTTGCTGCCGCAGTGAGGTATGCTCGTGACGTCTTGGGGTCGGCCGGCACGACCTCCCCTTCGCGATAGAGCCGGCCGAGAAAGGTTCCCGCCTCGATCGTCCCGCGTTTGATTGCCTCGGCCTCGGCCCTGACGATTTCATCGGCGCGCAGAGAGGCGTCGTCGTCATCGGCCAGAATGCGACCGTAGAGATGGAGTGCGCGACCTGCCCCGGCAAAAGGTACTTGGCTCAGGTAAAGGGCCATGCGTTCAGCGGTCGCCGGGCTTGTCTGATATCGACTGTAGGGGTTGAAGAGCGTTTGCGCGTCCCGCAGCATGTCGTCGGGCGAAATCGTGCTTTGGCTCTTGCCGTCCCAACGGCTCCAGTTGCGCGGCGCAGGCACCGCAGGCGGTGCGACACAGATCTGCGAATAGTCGAAATCCGGGCTCAGTGGAATCAATGTCTGAGTGGCGATGCCCGCAACGGCGTTCGTTGCAAGACCTGGCGCGCAAAAGGCAAGCGTCGCTGCGAGCGCGGTCTTTCGGAAACTCCCAAGCCGGTGGTCGACGGCCGCACTCCAAATCTCGTTTCCGTTCGACATTTAAACGCTACCTCATTGTTTGCGACCGTCATCACTCTCGTGCTGTGTCGCTCTCATTTTCTCCAGCATCCGCTGGCTTGCCCGCGAGATAATCTCGTTTCTCACCAGAACGACCCAGTTGTGGGTCGGCCAAACTCCACAATCGCTCCGGGGCGGCACGATCAGCGCTGTGCAGGCGAGGACACGTGAATTGCGCCCTCGGTTTCCCTCCAGATTCAAACCTCCGAGCGGCGGGCGCGGTATTCGCCTGCGAAATGTGACGCTGCGTTGGCGCTCACTCTTCCACATCATTGTCTTCGACCCCCTGCAGCGATACGGAAGACATGTCTTCCGCACCCATTCTTTTGAGCTTCTTTGCGGCTTGAACATGCTGGAGGGCGCGCGCGCTCTGCAGCCACTTGATTGCTTCGGCCTTGCTGGCGTCCGTGTTGGCGGCTTCAAGATCCAGGGCAAGATGGAACATTGCAGTGGCGCTGCCCGCATTTGCCGCTCGCAGCTCCCATTCGCGCGCCTTCTTGGGATCCTTGCCAACGCCGATGCCGAATTTGTAGACCTCGGCCAGCCTGTGCATCGCATCGGGAGCATCCCAGCCGCTGCTGGCCGACGCCCGTTCCAGCCACAGGATGCCCGCCTCCGGATCGCGCTGGGTGCCGAAGCCGGATAGAAGCGCGACGCCCGCTCCGATCATCGCCGATACGTGACCTTCCCTGGCGCCGCGCATGTTAAGTCTGAAGTTCTGGGAGGCGTCGACCTCGGGGCCGATGGCAGAGCCATATGTCTCCGCAAGGTCGTGCCAGGCAAAGGCAAAGCCGTGCTCGGCCGCAGAGCGCAGCAGCTGAATGGCCTTGTCTTCCTGCCTTTCGACGCCGCTGCCCCAGATGTAGGCGAGGCCAAGATCCCGCGTCGCCATCCGGCTTCCCGCATCAGAGGAAATCTTCAGGTAGGTCGCCGCAACAGCCAGATTGCGTTCAACGCCTCGCCCTTCCCGATAGGCGCGCGCCATGCGCATGTTGGCGACCGGATCGTCCGGATAAAGTGTGATCACCGCGCGGTAATAGCTGACGGCCTTCTGGCCGTCGCCTTCGACAAACTTGCCGTCCATGTAGAGATCACCAAGTTTCAAGAGGGCATCGACGTCGCCTTTCTGGGAGGCCTGCTCCAATAGTTCCAGGCCGGCCGGGACATCTTTGACATCTCCTTTCCCCTCAATATAGACGCTGGACAGGGCGACGGCAGCACCGGGAATTTTTGCGCCGGCCAGCTCGCGCAGCATCGCGGCTCCCTGGAGATTGAGGCGTATATCCGACGGCATCAGCATGACGCTTGCCAGATGCACTTTCTCACGCGGAACATCGCTCATCGTCTTCAGGGCCAGTCGCAGCCATTGCGCCCCGACATTCGGATCCTGCGCCCGTTCTGACGCATATTCATAGAGCTCGACAGCAGCCGAGCTGTTGTTCCTTCGAGCCGCAGCGGTCAGTCGATCGATCGCTTCGTCCAGCTTGCCATTTGCTTTGAGGAATCGTGCCATTTCGACCGGCGCTTCCCGGTTCCCGGCCGCGATCGCATCGGAGAAGGCCTTATGCGCATCGCGAAATGCGGTCTCCCCGCCACGCGAAAGATAAAGGTTCGCCAAACTGACCAAGGCATCGGTGGCGCCAAGCGAAATTGCCTTCTTATAGAGCGCGACTGCCCTATCGAAATCCTGGCCGACGATTTCGCCATCGGCATAGGCCTCGGCCTCCTTCAGCATGGCGCTCTCGCTGCCGGCGCGAGAGGCGCGCTCGATATAGGGGAAGGCTTTCCTGCGCTTGTTCATATCGGCGGATGAGAGGTAGACTTCGGCCAGGCGATTGAGCACCTCGACCGACTCGGCTGCTGCAAGGGCTCTGCGATAAAGGTCGATAGCTTTTGTCTCGTCCACCTGTCCCATGACGCCTTTGGCGTACATGTCGCCGAGTAGCAGCTGGCCAGTGACGCTTCCTTTCGCGGCCAGCCCGCTCAGCTTTTCAAGAGCAAGGGCGACGTTTTCTTGGCTTCTCAGAGACGGGGCATCGATAACCAGATGCGCAAATCTCGTGAGGGCGGCGTTGGACCCATTTCTCACGCCAAGCCGGAAAATGCTTGCGGCGCGCGTCTGGTCGATGACGACACCCGCTCCGTCGCGAAAGCTCTCGCCGATCCGGATCAGATCGTCGACGTTGGCCACGTCGCCGGCCATTGTCGCCTCATAGAGCTGGTCCGACGACTGCCTGCGCTGCTCGGCCGTTTCCTGCAATGCCTGGGAATAATAAAGGACCGCGGTTGCGTCCTTGGCGTCGATCAGTTTGGCAATCCAAACGTCGTATATGTCCGGTGGAACTTTCAGCGGACCGGCATCAGCAAAGTCCCGCACCAATTCCTGCGCAGCTTCGATCGATCCGTCGCGTGCGGCTGTTTGGTATTGTTCGACTGCGGCTGTGCGATCGAAGAGCGGCGTGTCGGGATTGCCGAGCAGGCGTGCCACCCAGACGACGGCTGCCGTTTGGCCCAATTGTGCCGCCTTTCGATACCAACCCAAGGCCTCCTTCTGATCCTCGGGCTTGTCCGACAGCTTTCGATAATATCCGCCGAGATCGAAGGCCGCGCCTGCATCCCCTCGCGCAACGCGCTGACGCAAAAGGTTGAGGCCGAAGCTTGTCATCGCAGCGGTGTGTGCCGGTGTTGCGCCGGAAAGCTTTGCAAGCTCGAATGCCGCAGCGCCGTCGCCGAGGCGAAGGGCAAGGTTGAGGTTGCCGCGCGCTTCCTGATCGCGGTTTGGAAGGGATGCCAGCTTCTGCCCGCGGATATAGGCCGCCTCGGCATTGCCCGCCTTGATGACGTCGTCGAGTAGTGCCAGCGCACGATCGACGTCAACCGGTCCCCCCTCGCCTGCCAGCATCATCTTGGCGAGCAGAAGTTTTGCTTCCGCCTGTCTGGCGCCGGGCAATGTCACGGCGGTCTCAAGGGCTTGGCGTGCTTTCGGGAAGTTTGGTACTCTCAACGGATTGTCGGCCGAGACTGTCAGTCCGCCGCGCAACTGCTTGGCGACTTTCAAAAGCCCCTCATCATCGCTCTGCTGGATCAGTAGATCGACCTGCTCGGCCGGCGTTGCCGTCAGCTCGGCGGCTCCCACCGTCGGCCCTGAGACGACGAGATAGCCGGCTGCAAGCAAGATGGAGAAGTGCCACTGGCGCAGTCTCATCCTACCCTCCAGAAGCAGGTGGCATTGCCGCCGGCGAATTCGTCGATGAGCGGACGTTCGTTTGCTCCTTCTCGTTCGAGGAGGGCGCTTGCACGCCGTTGAATGAAGTTCGGTGGTTCATGAACGGCCAGAGCCTCGAGGAACGCCAGGTAGTGGCGTCCGTTGCCCCTGTTTTCGAGGAAGCCGAGATCCGGCTTCATGAAGTCCTGTTCCGGTCCGGGAATGTAGTTCTCGGCGGAGTAGGCCTTGACCAGGATCGGGTTGGTCATGCCATTCATCCAGTAGGACAGGACCGTCCACATGGATTTCTTCCTTCCATCGACGACCGCCGTGGCGTCGAACAGGGCATCTTGCCCGCCGGCGGCAATTTCGGCCATGACGGTCATGCTTGTCAGCGACTGGCGCATGTACCAGAGTGCGCGCGCACCGCGGCGGGTTTCGAGAGGAAGGCTGCCGTCCGCGCGGGCGTCATTCAGGATGACGCCAAAGCGGTCGAGCCCCTTCTGGTAAAGCTCCTGATCACCCGTCAGGCTGCCCCAGGCCATCAGTACGCTGTCGGCGAGATAGCGATGGTTGTTGTAGTCAACGCTTCCCTCGAAGATCTGATCGGTTCGTCGCACCAGCGGATCGATCCAGGCGATCAGCCTCTGCTTGTCTTGATCACCGAGCCCGTCGCGGATGATCGAATAGGCCACGACAGTCGGCAGCATCAGACGTTTCAGGGCGTAGTAGGCGTCGTGAATTTTTTCGGTTTCAGAGAACGCGCTGGCGTCAGCCCATTTCAGCAGAAAGGCCGTGAGCATCTCCTCGGCCCGTTTGTCACCGGCAAGCGCGCGGCCGGACAGGACCATGACCGCCCAGGCGTACTGATTGCCGGACCGGTCCGTGCCGTATCCCTCTGTGGTCGTCAGACCCTTGATGACCTCGATATTCAGCCATTTGGCGTCGGCGTCGACCGCAAGGCACGCCTTGCGAGCATCAGATGATGGGTTCTGTGCGAGAAAATCCTTGCGTGCCTTCACGTCAAAGAGGCCCTGATAGCCGCCGTTTGCTGCCTGCGCCACGGATGCCTGTGTCGCGCCCGGCAGCGCCGTCGCACTGAGGACGGCCGCCAGCAGGGCAATCGAGGTTCGTGCCGCGAGAAAAGAGTGAGCCGCATTTTTCAACTGCTGTCTCCTTTTCCATGGAAACTTTCGAACTGCACGGAGCCGCGAGCGTCGGTGCAGTTGCCGGACGTTTTGCTGTCAAAGAAAAGTGCGTCGTTCTCCCCCAGGAACCCCGCCTCCCTGAAGGCGCATTCGTAGTTTGCCGGTCGCTGCGGACGGCATGTGGATGCGATCGCCACGTCCTGGTGCCCGTTGAAGCGTAGCACGTGGCCCTCGAACGGACGTGTGTCGCCGTCGAGGAGACGGCCTTCCTGATTGCGAAATTCGTTCTGTGCCAATGTCAGTCCCGAGACGCCGGCCGCCTTTATCCCCTTGCCGTTTGCAGAGATCAGGTTGTCGGAGGCGGTAAAGGTCGTCAGTGGCACATATGGATCCATCACCAGATCGCGCTTGTGCTCATCCTCTGCGAGCGACAGGTCGCTGATGTAGCCGCTGATCGCCTCGAGCTTGTTGCGAACGATGGCGTTGTCATGGACACCGATGTCCCAGCTGTTGCGCATGCGCACGCCGGAGCGGCCATTCTCGACGAACGCGTTGGCGACCGCGAGATTGCAACTGCTCTCGAAGAATGTCAGGCCATCCTGGTCGTTCTTAAAGGAAAGGTTGCCGTAAACAAGATTGTCGACGCTGTCGCGGTCGAGCATCAGGCCGGAGCCCTTGTTGTGGAACACCACGTTGCCGATTTGCCAACTGGCATCGACACCGCGGGAGATGATGATCCCATGCTTGACCATCGTGTCGTGCGCGGTGTTGAGCGCAATCAGCAGCCGCTGCGAGCGGTCGTGGGGATCAACGCCATAGAGGACGTTGTTTGCGTATTCGTTTCCGATAAGCGAGATGTCATCGGCCTCATAGGAATAGAAGCCGTACTCGAAGTTGTGAAAATAATTCTCGACGACGATGCCTGTCGGATTTCGCAACTGCTCGCGAGCCTTGGCAATTGTCTTCGGTCCGGCCGAAAACGTCAGGCCGAAAGACTTCGAGGCTGCGTACCCCAGCGAATCCAGGACCGATCCGCCAATATACATTTCGGAATTGCTCCAGCCGACGATGAAGGGCCGGAATATCCCGCGCGTGTCCTTGCTGGAACTGCGCGGCTTCAAGAGCGCTTCATCCCATGACGTTACGGTCGTGTCCTGAATGTAGAGCCTGCCGCCGACCGCCAGAAAGGCACCGGCAGTGGCGGACAAACGATAGGTAGACGCCTCCTGACCGGACAAGATCAAGCCTGCCTTTTCGCCGACGAGCAACGGCGCGCGAAGCGTCACAATGTCGCCGTCCCGCTCGACCAGCGGCTCGCCGGCCATGCTATCGAGCTGCATTGCCAGACTGCCGAGCGTGTAGACGCCGCTCTGAATGACGATGATCCGCGGATAGAGAAGGCCTTGTGCGCGCGCAGCGTGGGAGAGACCGGTAAATCCGCCTGCGAGATCCTCCATGAATTTGCTTTCATAGGGACTGAGGTTTCCAAGCGTTATCGAGATCCGTCCCGGTGTCGGCAGCGGTACCATCGAGCGGGTCGTCGCGGCTGTCTTGCTGATATCGGGGTATCCGTATTTGGTGAGCGAGGCGCTCATGACGGATGTCGTGCGCAGAGACATCCGACCATCGCTGAAGACTGCCGTCGAAGGTTGGGCCGGATCTTCGTCCACAGCCGCCAATGCCGCCTTCTTCAGCCAGTCCTTATACGCTGAGGGGTCGCCCTTCCCCATTCCCCAGCCGAGCCGGTCGAGGTGACGCAACTGCGCTTGCGCAATGGCGCGAAACGTGCGCACCCGCAGCATCGGATCGTAAAATTCCCTGGTGGCAAGAATGGCCGTCTCGACATAGGCCGGATCGTTGGCGGCCGCGATCATCACCTCGGCTTTGAGCATCTCATCGCGGGCGGCGGGCTGGCTGTCGAAATAGGCGATGGCGTTCTTGGCGTCGCCAGACCATGCAGCCCGGCTCGCAATGCGTCCTGCTGCTTTCGCCTTCAGCTTCTCGTCGGAAATCTTGCTGACAAGCTTCTTGGCAAGCTCGATCTGGTTGGACTTCGACAAATAATCGATAATGTCGAAGAACAAGTCGTCGCGCTTGTCTGCCTTGTCCACCCCGCCTGCATACGCGATCGCCTGGCTGACGACATGTTGCGCCTTTTCGGCATCGTCCGTTCCGGATATCTCCTTGGCAAGCCGCAGGAGCGCTTCGACGCGGTATTCCGGTTCCTTGATGGAGGTTGCAAGCCCCATTGCGTCGTCGACTTTGCCGTTGCGCGCTAAGACCCGGACAATTTCCGATTGCACGCGGCCCTTGTCTTCGTCGTTTGCTATCTCGTCAGCGATCTTCGTTGCGGCATCGAGGTCTCCCTCTCTCGCCTTGGCGCGACCGATGCCCGAAAGCGCCTGCTCCCGGTCCTTGAGTGTGGTGATTTTCGGGAGAAGCGCTTCGGCCTTGTTCAAATCGTCGCTGTCTGCAAACGCCTTGGCAAGATTGCCCAGGGCATTGGATGCACCCTGCATGTCAGTCAGCTGATCTGCGAAGGCCTGGGCGTCGTCAAAGCGCTTGAGGTCGGTTGCCCCACCTATGGCTGCAATCAGGGCGGCTTCCTTGGCATCGCCGCTTAACGCTTTGACGATCTCCGTGCCCCGATCGTACTGTTGTGTGGCCATCTTCGCCAGCCCACGATCGCTGAGTTCGGAGGCAAGGGTGAAGTCGATCTCTGCGAGCCCGGGGCCACGTTCCATCGCGTCGGTCATTGCGGTCGCGTCGATCAGACGGTCGGCATCGACGCGGTCCTTGACGATGCGGACGATCAGGTCTTCCTGATCACTCCGATCGGCGAGGCTCGTGGCGAACACCGGGAACAGGTTCACCGCATTTGCTTTGAGCGCTGCGCTCAAGACCTCGTTGACCATGTCGGCGCGATGTTCGGACGATTCCGGATCGACGGCGAGCGCCAACAGCAGGGCCTCATCTACCCGCTTGGCCTTGAGTTCGGTTTTCACTGTTGCCGAGATGTCCTCGAATTTGGCGTCTTTGATGCCCTTCTTGCCGAGTTTCTTATCGCCGAGCAGGCGCAGGGCGATATCGTAGCGGGCAAATCCACGCATGCGAGCCGGCCACATGCCACCGACGGCCCTATTGATGATGTTGGAGGTCAGCTTCGGTTCGACATAGGCTCCGACCTGGGCGATGTTGTTGAGCGCGGCATTCTTCTCATCCGCCGAGGCAAGCTGTGTGCTGACATCGATTGCCCTTTCCAGGAGGGTCAAGGCGGCATCGTGGTCGCTCGCGATCTGTCGCGCATAGTCGGCCAGAGCCGAGACTTTGAGTCCTGGCGTCGACAGGGCGTCGATAAGATCGTCGATCATCAGTCTCGTCGCGACGCGCGCGTCCGGGTCGGCCCCCTTGTCGGTCAGGCTTGCGAACGTGGCGCTCAGGGTACCTGTCGTGACGACGTCGGGCGTAATGCCGTCCGCCTCGAGATTGGCAATGCTGGTTCTGGCAGTTTCATCACCACCTTCCGCGGTTACCGCAAGCGTGGCCAACTGGTCGCGGGCGCGGTCATAGGCCTTGATCCGCTCAGCGGGCGTCCTTGATTTATCCACGTCAAGAACGGATTGGCGGATTTTCTCGACGATCTGTTGAACACTGTCCGATGTCTGAGCGAATGCCGGGGAAATCCCGGTTGCCCAAAGCAGAGCGCCGGCAGTCAGAGCTGAGGCGGTCAATTTAGCGAGGTCTCGTTTTGTGCATGTCATACGCATTAACTCCCTCGTCATTCCTGGCTATCGAACTCGTCTGATACGATTTGCCCTCACACACCTGGCTGGCTGGAGCGCTCCTCTTATCCCTTGGTTTCCGCTGCTGGTCGGCTCTCGGTCCCGGTCGTGTCGACGACGCTCTTCAGCATTTGCGGCAAGGCGCTCGTCGTCCACGGCGAGTGCACGAACCGCACCGTCACCGGCGTTCCGACGATCGAGGCGAGATCTGTGTCGCCGACGTCAATGTTGATCGGGATCTTGTTGCCGGACGCCAGATCGGTGCTTGTCAGCTTCGGCAGATCGCGGATGGCGGCATTCGAAATGCTCTTCCCATCAGGAAGCTCGACCAGAACGCGCGCGCCCTTGTAGAGACGCAGGGCTTGGGAATAGTCCACCATCGCCACGACGTGCGGCTTGGCATTCTGCATGCTCAGTGAAAGAAGCCGTTGTCCGGCTCGGACCTGGCTGTCCAGTCCGACCTGAACATCCTGAATGATGCAGTCACAGCGCGCCAGCACGGTGACACTGCGGTTGTTGGCGGTGGGCAGGATCGTCGCCACGGGATCGCCGGCCTTCACCGCGCCTTGCGTCACGATGTTGGTGACGACACCGTCTGACGGCGCGATCACGGCTGCCGAATCGATCGTCACAAGTGACTGGTCGGCGCGGAAGGTCCAGAGCTTCTGATAAAGCGCACCCCATAAGAAAAGCACTACCCCGATGCCGAGGATCGACGTTACGGCAATTCGCAGCCACCGCCTGGCCACTGCCTCGTACCACCCGCCAGAGGACCGTTCCTCAGCGCTGGCATCCTTCTTCCGACCACGGGGATCGATGGATCGGCTCGACAGATCCAGGACGTCGTTGAGGGTGACGACCTCGCCACTCAGATGAGCATCACGCACGTAGCGCAGAAAGCGGAGCTTTTCCTCCGTCAGCGACATGTACTGGAAACCTGTGCGTCCCTTCGTCGGGTCGCAGTAGCGAACCTGTGCATCGACCCTCAGCGTGAAGACAAAGCCGTCGAAGGGGAATTCAAGGTCAACTGGAAATGTTTTGAATTCGGGCAGCACCGTCTTGCCGGTCGCAACCCCCACACCACCAACCGACCAGTCGAGACAGGTGTAGCGGTATCCGTCGATGACGCATTTCAAGGGAAGTTTGTAGCGCGCATGCTGGCGTTGTACATCCGCTTCGAACTTTACGACGTTCATATCCACTCCCTCAATTTATCGGGTCGAGCCCGTAGGCCATTGCAAATATGGGTGCTTCCGGAATTGCCAGTTGTCCGAGGACGACGGCGACGATCGTCACGAAAACGGTGAGCGCGATGACATGAACAAGTGTTGA
This sequence comes from Rhizobium sp. LjRoot258, assembly GCF_964254185.1. Lineage (NCBI taxonomy): Bacteria > Pseudomonadati > Pseudomonadota > Alphaproteobacteria > Hyphomicrobiales > Rhizobiaceae > Rhizobium > Rhizobium sp. LjRoot258. The sequence continues at coordinate 294,358 of NZ_CAXUST020000002.1, forward strand.
CGAGGCCTCGCGAACACGGCTTTCGAAGCGTGTCCGGTTGTCCGAAAGCGTCGTCTTCTGACGCGTCCACTTTTGCTTGTTGAGGTGGAAGAAGATGTAGGTCTTGATGACCGATCCGTAGATCTGATTGAAATAGATGAAGAAGGGGTAGAGGGCCGAAACGCGGCGGCGCGAGTTAAACAGCATCAGCGTCAGCATATAGCGCGTTGCGAGCACCCAAAGCAGGTAGATGAGGAAAGCGAACGGTGCCTCGAATAGCCCGACGAGGAGAACCATTGCCAGTCCCGCAAGCGAGGTCCACATCGAGACGCGTTGATCGAAGATTGTCCACCAGGTGAAGAAGCCGATTTTTGATGGCCCGAGTGCCAGCGCGCGTGAATTCGTGCGCAGCATGTTGCCGAACCAGCGCACCATCAACTGTGTCGCCGCTGGCAGGAAGTGTCTGGACGGAGGCTCCTCGACGGTCGCGACGACAACGTCTGGAATGTAGAGCATCTTGTAACGGTTGCGCAGGAGCCAGAACCAGCTCGACTTGTCGTCTCCGGTCAAAAACGTCAGCCGGCCGAGCCGCCAGTGATCGACGTAGTCGGATTCGACCTGCCTTACGAAATCGGGGTTGCAGACAATCGACGCCCTGAACATCGACATCCGGCCCGTCAGCGTCAGCACCTTGCGTGACAAGCCGTTCGACGACATGAGGATATGGCGCTGGGCAAACCGCAAGCTGTACCAGATATGGAACTTTGCCTTGCCGTGCACATGTGAGACCTCATCGGTCGTAAGCGCGCCAACGTTGCGATCGGCCCGGAAAAAGCCGATACATTTGCTGACGAAATCGGGAGGTACGATCGAGTCGCCGTCAATGACGGCCACCACATCGTCTGCCTTAGGCTCCTGCCGAGAAATCGCACGGAAGGCATAAGCCAGCGCATCGCGCTTGCCGGTCCCAGCGATGCGTGTGATGACAAGGCGAACGTTGGTGTCTTGGCCGCAGATCAGGCGGTAAAGCAGTTTGATCAGACGCTGGTCTCCCATCTCGACGATGGAGGCGACCACGGTTGCGCCGCCTGGTGCCTGCTTTGCGGCTTCAAACGCGGCGCGGTAGACGGCTGAAGTCGTATCGCCGTCGATGCGGAAACTGGTGACAAGAAGAAAAACATGCTGGTCGCCCTCGATGTCAGCGCTTTCACGCATCGCATCTTCGGCCTCGGCGCGCATTCTTGGAAAGACGATCGAACGGTAGATGTTGGATCGCACAAAATGCGCGAGGCCCCAGCCATATCGCCAGACGGCGAGGAAGCCGAGGCCGAAAAGCGCACCGGCATGGGCACTTGCAAGACTATCGAGTGGCGTCACCGAGGCAATGCAAAGGATCAGAGCGATATAGGCGAGATGGGCTTCCAGCGTTTCGCTCCAGGCGACGAGCCGTGAAGCTGAACTGGCGTCCCGACCGTCGCGCACCTTTGTCAGTAGACGATCTACTGGCGCGGCAACTGCTCCATAGCCATCGGCATACTGCGTTTTTGCCATCACTCCTTGCCTCGATGATCATGCCATGCTGCTTCTCGAGAAGCGCGGGCCTCCTCCCGTTTATATCTGACCAGATACGCCGGCCCTGTCGGGCGGCCGGCGACGTGCATGTCACCAGCACAGGCCGTGATAGATGACGTTTCTGTTTTCCGGTCTTTCGATGCGCGCCAGATCGATGATGGTTACCAGCTTGCCGGCGGTTTCGATCGCATCCTTCAGACCGGGGTACGTGTTGCCGACGACAATGACTTCGGATGCAGCGATAACGTCCTTGATGCTGTCGTGGAGGAGCGGCGCTATATGCTTGAGGAAATTGCGGCCCTGGCTCGGATCCCTGGCAACATTGGGATCGTAGATCAGCACATCCTTGCCCTTGCCAAGAAAGCCCTCGACGAGTTCGAGTAATGGGCTCTCCCTGAGGTCGTCTGTATCGGCCTTGAAGGTCACGCCGATGAAGCCGATTGTCTCATGTGAGGCTGCGTCGACAAGCGAACGCGCATGATCGATCTGAACAGCATTGGCGAGCCGCGCGGCGTCCAGGACCGGCGTCGGCACGTTCAGGGCGCGGCCGAGTGCCGTCAATGCCCGCAGGTCCTTCGGAAGGCAGGAGCCGCCATAGGCGAAGCCCGGCTTCATATAGGCCCGGGATATATTGAGGCGCGTATCGGAGCACAGCACATCCATGACGACGTGGCTGTCGATGTTCTTGGCCTTGCAGATGTTGCCGATCTCATTCGAGAAGCTGATCTTGACGGCATGCCAGCAGTTGCTGGCGTATTTGACGATCTCCGCGCAGCCCATCGGAATGACATGCGGTGTGACGTCAATGTGGCCGACGAGAGTCTTCAGCGCATCAATGGAGCGCGTATCATCCGCATACTGCCCGAACACGATCGCACCGGGCTTGTAGTAGTCGGCGATTGCCGTGCTCTCGCGAAGGAATTCGGGGTAGTAGGCAACGCCGAAATCACGTCCGGCGATCTTCCCTGAAGCCTTCTCCAGCGTTGGAATGACGAGCTCTTCCATCGTGCCGGGCAGGATCGTCGAACGCATGACAATGATATGAAAGTCGGCTTTGTGCCGGAGCGCTTTGCCGATGTCTTCGCAAACCTGACGAACATGATTGGTGTTCAAGGTGCCATCCGACTGGCTCGGGGTTCCGACACAGCAAAACGAGATATCGGTATCGTTGATGGCATCCATCGCGCAGTGGGTTGCGCTCAGAAGGTCGTTTGCGTGCGCTTGTCGCAGCAGATCGTCCAGGCCGGGCTCGACGATCGGAGCCAGACCTCCGGCAAGACGCTCGACCTTAAACCGGTCGGGATCGACCGCCACGACGGCGAATCCGTCCTTGCTGAGGCATGCGGAAGAAACGCAACCAACATAGCCGGCGCCAAAGACACTTACTCGATAGTGACGGACCTCCGCGCTCGGATAGTAATTGTCTAGAACAGCGACTTTTTGTTTGGAGGCAAGGCGGACCGAATTCAGCTCAAGTTCCATGTTTAACCCCGTCTGCACACAGTTAAACTCTTCGGAGAATTACTTCGCCGAAACACTTGCTTGCAGTCTAAGGAAACCCCCACCAGACGTAGTTTATTAACCGTCTTTGTTGTCGCGGTGAAATTATGCTAAGCGCAAATAACGATGTATGCAATAGATAAAAATTAGGTAGATCTAATATAGATTTCGGCGCTGCTTCTTGAGGCTTAAATAAGTAAAATAAATCAAATGATTATGGGCAGTGTTGAAAGGTGCGCAGCGCAGTGTCCGTGCCAAAGTCTCTTGCTTTCCACCGTTAACCATCAGCTGTTTTGCGCTGAAATCAGCGCAGATAAGTTTATTTCACTCTGGGACTTCGCAAGATTGCGCGCGCCGCCGCCAATACTTTCATGAGAAGTATTTATTGTTATTTTGCCGTAGTGCTTCTGTGAACCTGCGGTCACCGTGCCGTGCCCGGGACATCAGCAAAATGGAGTGCGTCAGGACAAAGCGGTGCGGGATTTACAAAGCGTCAGGGGGCTGCCGGGTGGTCACCCCTTCACAGCGCCTGCGGTCAGCGAGCCGGAAATCTGTCGATACATGACGAGACCGAGCACGGCGGGCGGCAGCGCGCCGAGCATCATGACGGCCGATGCGGTTCCCCACTGCACCCCGCCTCCGCTGGCGGCAAAGAAGAAGGAAGCGCCGACGGTCATCGGGACTGCCTGGCTGGTCGTCAGCATGAGGCCAAACAGGAACTCGTTCCAGGCAGTGATAAAGCCGAAGATGAAGGTTGTCACCAATGCTGGCCTAACGACAGGCCTGATGATCATCACCATGACCTGCCACGAACTGGCGCCATCGACTTTCGCTGCCTCGTCAAGTTCCAGGGGGACATCGGAAATGGCGTTGACCATGATGACAAGCGCGAGTGGTGTGTTGACGATCGTCAGGATAAGCCCCAGCCCGAGCTGCGTATCCAAAAGACCAAGCCATTGATACATCATGTAGAGCGGGATTGCGAAGATGATCAGCGGCACCGCCCGCAGGTTGATGATGATCGGCAACAGGGTACGCTTGCCTGTCTCGCTTCGCGCGATGACATAGGCGGCCGGGAAGGTGAGAATGATCGCTAGGCTCGTGCCGATGAGCGAAGCGATGATGCTATTGAAAAGGTAGGAGTAGATGTTGAACCGGTCCGTCTGGGTAAGAACGCGAAGGTAATTCTCGAGCGTCGGCTGGCTAACCCAGAGGCCGGCGTTGACCGATAGTTCTCTCGCACTCTTCAGCGAGGTGACGAATGTGACGATGACCGGAAAGTTCATCGCCAGGGCGGCAGCCGCAAAAACGATCCAACGTGTGACGTTCACCATCGCTATGTCCTCCTGCGCCCGGCGAGCCAGTTGAGGCCATAGAGCACGGCAAGCGATGCTACGAACAGAATGACGGAGGCGGCAACCGCTTTGCCGATCGCGCCCTCCTTGAAAAAGGCCTGGTAGATGTAGATCGAAAGCGATGTTGTCGATCCGCCGGCACCACTGCCGGTCAGCGCGTAGACATTGTCGAACACGCGAAAGCCGTCGATGAAGCGGATGAAGAAGGCAATGACGAGCGTGGGCAGCATCAGCGGAAGCTCGATCCACCAGAGGACCTTGTACCATGGTGCGCCGTCGAGCGAGGCTGCCTCGCGCACATCCATCGGTATCGCGACATAGGCCATGTAAAACAGCAGGAAGGCGAACGGCGTCCATTGCAGCGTCTCGACAACGACGAGCGTGCGAAAAGCATTGTTGATGTCGAGGAAGGCCGGGCTGTCGCCGAACCAAGAGAAGAGATAATAGGGCACCGGCCCGGCGAACTCGTGCAGGACGAGCCGGTACATCAGGCCGATCATTGCAGGGGCAACCATCAAGGGCAGCATCAATGGCGCCATCAGAAACGATCGTCTGGCAATGAGTGGCGCAAGAAAGATCGCGAGGAACAGGCCGATCAGGCATTCGGCAAGTGCGGTCAGGATACCAAAGCGCATCGAGAAAGATACGGCCTGCCAGAATTCCCGGTCGGCGAGCACCGCAGCGTAGTTGCCGAGCCCGCTGAGGCTTGGACTGCGCAGGCTCTCAAAGCTGACGGTCGAGACGGAATAGATGAGGTTGACGAGGGACGGAAAGCCCAGGAAGAGAAGCAGGAACGCCACAAGCGGCGTCAGGTAGGCTCTGCCTTCGGCACGGTTTACAATAGCCATTATGGTCCGCCGGATGGGGCCGGCGCCAGGCGAAACCTGACGCCAGGTTCGTCTTACTTCTTCAACAGATCCTGCATGCCCGTCTTGACATGGGCAAGCGCATCGTCGAGGCCTTGCTGGCCGGACCAGAACCCCGTGAATTCCTTGGCCTGAAGCTCGTAAACCGACAGGGCGCTTGCAGACGTGGCGCCGTTCATCACGTAGCCGTATTTGCTGGCGAATTCACCGAGTTTGACGAGGTCGGGACGATCGCTGGAAACCTTGGCAACGACATCGGGCGAAAGGGCCGGAGAGCCACCGCTCCTGGCGTAGAGAAGGGCTGCATCTTCCGTTGCCAGCCATTTCAGGAACTTCCTCGCTCCTTCCTTGTTCTTGGCATTCTTGTTGAGGCCAAGACCGAGACCATGAATGTGATCGGCGCGCCCGTCGGGGCCGGCCGGCGGCGCGACGATGCCGGTTACCGCGGCCACGACCGGCGATTTTTCGGCGTTCGTCAGATCGGCTGCAGCGGCATTCCATTGCAGCGCCGTGGCCGCTTGGCCCGAGCCGTACGCCGCGTTGGTCTCAGCGTACTCGTAGCTGAGCGAATCCTTCGGCGACGCGCCTGCATCATAGAGCGTCTTGTAGAGCTCGAGGCCGGTCTTGTACGCATCGGAATCAACCGTAATCTTGCCATCCTTGTCCATCCAATCGCCACCATAAGACCGCGGCAGGGATTGAAAGACCATCATGTTGAAAAGCAGGTTCTTCATCTGAAGGACAGTGCCGTAGCGCACCGGGCTTGCCGAATTCACCTGCTTGCTGAAATAGAGTGAGGTTGCTGCCCAATCGTCCCAGGTCCAGCTGTCGGGGTCCTTCGGCTGCAGCTCCTTGCCGAGGTATTTCCGGGCAATTTCCCCGTAGGTCTTCTTGGCCGCCTCATCCTTCATCAGGGCGTCAACCAGATCCTTTCGGTAGTACATGAAGTGCAGCGACAGATCCGTGGGCACGCCATATTGCTTGCCATCGAACTGCATCGTCTTGAGCACGGCTTCACCAAACACCTTGGCGGACTCAGGACCCAGTTCAACCGGTTCCATGTATGGCGCGTAACGGCCGATCGAATAGGTGGCGACCAGATTGACATCGAAAGCGTCGGAGCCGGCGGCCATGTCGGCCTGCAGCTTGTCGAAGAAGCCGTCGCGGTTGAAGAACAGCAGTTGCACCTTGTCGGCGTCGCCGATGCCGGCTTGGGCATTGTAGGCTTCGACCGTGGCTCTGAGCGCGGTTTCTTCCGAGCCACCCGGCCAGCCGAGCACCGTTACGGCCGCGTTCGCCATGCCCGGCAGCGTGACGCTCGCAAGAAGCGCAGCCAGTGCCGGAAGAGACCCAGTGTTGAATTTCATCGTCGTTCCCTTTCTTTTGTTGGGTTTCATGCCATTCGCTCGCCGCTACCTGCCCTCTCCAGCAAGGTCAGCGGCGCCAATGATGCCTGCGCGGCGGCCGAGCTTTGCCGCCACAAGACGCGGCGTAAGCCTGGGCGACAGACCCGACAGGTGGCTGCGCATGAGATCGAGATACCCCTGCGCCAGGCCGACGCCGCCGCCGATGACGGTCGCGTCCGGATCGAGCATCAACTGGATATCCCGGCAGAGCATCGCAGCGCGATGGGCCGAACGGGACACGATATCGGCCGCCCAGCTTTCGCCGTTGCGCGCGCGCTCGAATACCTCGACCGCATCGATCGGATGGCCCGCCGCCAACGCCTCGCGGGCAATCCATCTGCCTGACGTCTGATCTTCAAATGGAACCTGCCCCTGCGATGGCGACCGGATCAGGCCAAAGTGGCCGGCAAGCCCTGAAAGCGGCTTCCCATTGATGACGATCCCGCCTCCAATCCCGGTCGAGATCGTCAGAAACACAAGGTCGCCACCTGCCCCGGCCCCGAACTTGTATTCGCCCCACGCCGCAGCCTGCGCGTCGTTGACGGCATAAGCCGGCCTGCCAAGCAGATCGCTGACCCGGTCTTGAAGAGGATAGCCATCGGGAATGGGCAGGGTCGCCGGATTGAGCGCCGACCAGTTGCCGCCTTGGATGAAGCCGGTCACCGCAATGCCGATCCGCGTATATCGGTTCCGCCAGCTTGCCGTGCTCTCGCACACCGTCGAGAGCCAGGCATCCGGCCCGGCATCGCGTTCGGTGGGAACGACGATCTCTTCCAGAACCGCAGCGCCGCGGATGAGCGCCGCCATCGTCTTGGTGCCGCCGATGTCGATGGAAAGCACGGTTTCCCGGTTCGTGTCGTGCGGGCGCTGATATGCCTTGCCGATTGCCTCACTGAACCATGAGGTCACGTGCTCGGTGCGGGTTATGGCAGAGCCGACGACGACGGCAAACGCCCCGGCTTGCGCTGCCGCGACAGCTTGTTCAGGCGAACGGATGCGACCCTCGGCGATGACATAGGGTGTCAGTTTTCGCATCGCCACGATGAGTTCGATATCCGGGTCGACCGGCTCCGGCCCGTTGACGTAGCCGGAAAGTGTGGTGCCGACGAAATCGACGCCTGCGGCAAGGGCTCGCTGCGCATCGGCGATGGAGGAGCAGTCTGCCATCGTCAGCTTGCCCCTTGCCCTGGCAGTGCGGACAAGCTCCTCCACCGAAGCCGGACGGCGGCGGTCGGTCGCATCAAAGGCGATGATATCGGCACCGGCATCGGCCAGCGCTTCGGCATCGGTGACGAAAGGTGTGATGCGAACCGGACTGTCGGGAAGATCTCGCTTGACGATGCCGACAATCGGCGCGGCGACGACGGGGCGCACTGCTTTGACATAGTCGACCGACTCGATCCTCAACGCCTTGGCGCCAGCCTTAAGGGCGGCCTTCGCAAAGCCCGCGACGAAATCCGCATGATCCATCGGTCCGCCGGGAACCGGCTGGCAGGATACGATAAGACTATTCCTGATGTCTTCCCGTCGCACTCGTGACACTCCATTTCGGCATCACGATAGATAGAAAATACCAGATTACAACCAGTTTGTAACTGGTCTTATCGCTGCAGTTCGAAAACGAAATCGTAGACGTCACCTTTGTAGCGTGTCTCACAGTATTCCACGATCTGTTCGTCAGGCAGGAAGCAGCGTCTTTCAGTCATCAAGAGGGGAGCGCCAACCTCGCAGTGCAGATGCTGCGCATCTTCGCTGGATGCCGCTCTCGAACGCATGCGCTGGATTGCCCGCTGGGGCATGAAGCCACGCGCCGCAAGGGCCTCGTAGAGCGAATCTCGAATGAGATCAGGCGTTGGAAGAAAGCGGGTCGGAACGGTTGAGGTTTCGACCGCGATGGGTGCGCCGTCCGCGGTGCGAACGCGCTTCATGCGGATGACATTTGCGTTTGCAGACACGCCAAGCGCCATCATCTCCGCTGGCGATGGGCGGCTTATCTGCTTGGAAATCCATATGCATCCGGCCACCATGCCACGGGCGCGGATATCCTCCGAGAAACTCGTCAACGTCGACAGCGACTTCTCGACACGTGATCCGACCTCGGTCTTGAAACCGTGGCGGCGATTGAGGAGCCCCTCCTCCTCAAGCGATGCCAGCGCCTTGCGCACCGTCACACGCGACAGCGACAGGCCCTCGGCAAGAACCCGCTCCCCCGGCAAAACAGCGCCGGCTTTCACGACGTTTGAACGAATGGCAGCTTCAATGGCCGACTTGAGCCGTTTGTAGAGGGGCACATCGGGCGCCGTCAGGGCGAATTCCTTGCTGACACGTTCTATCAAGCTGGTACTTGGCATGGCTCCCCTCGCGATGGACCGATCGCCAAAAGATTCATGGAAATCGTTATCTGGAGCTATACTGGTATTATACTGTTCATGCAATTGCTGACGAGCGGCCCACTGGCACCACTCCGGATCGGGTCATTTGCTGGCTGTCTCGGCATCACGAAAGAGGCTCACGTACCGTATGACAGTTCTGATGCGGACACTTGCTTGTCGAAACCAGCTCGAAGTCGTTCTGGCTTCTTAGAAGCTGAGCATGGCGCACGAAGCGGGCGTGCGGACGGCTCTTACGACCCACTGTGTGACCAAAACTATGCAGTCAGGCGGCGGGTCAAAAGCATCTGTCGACGCTCCCACCAGACAAGTGTGAGGCTGGAGGCAACGATCAGCACAGCACCGGCCACCACATGCGGTGTCGGGACGTCCGACCAGATGAGATAGCCGTAGAGAAACGCCCAGACGAGGCCGCTATATTCCATCGGCGCGAGCGTTGAGGCGGGTGCGTAGCGGAAGCCCTCATAGAGCAGATACTGGCCGGCTGCAGCTACGAAGCCGAGGCCGATCATAAGGACCCAGCCGAAAAGATCCGGCGTCTTCCACAACCATGGCAGCATGACGCCGCAAGCGACAACGAATAAGAAGCTTGTTGCCATCATCTGGTTCAGCGTGCTTTCAGTGCGACTGACAAGGCGAACAAGCACCGTGCTCCACGCCCAGCAGAAACCGGCGAAGATGACCATTCCGGCCGGTCCAAGGCTTGGTGCTTCTGCAGGATTGGCTGCCAGCACCACGCCTGCGAACCCGCCGATGCACGCCAGCCAGCGCATCGGCCCGACATTTTCCTTGAGGACGAGGATCGATAGCATCACGACCATGATGGGTGCTGAGAAATACATCGTGGTAATCTCGGCAAGACCGAGATCGCGTGCAGCCGAGTAATAGGCCATCCATGCAGCAAGCATGAGTCCGGCACGCAATAGCAGAGACTTCCGGTGCGGGCTTTTCAGTATTGAAGGATGCCGCAGCCGCCGGACCATGATGCCGGCGACAATAACAATCATGATGCTGCGCATGAAGAGGATCTGCGGGACCGCGTAATCGGCCACGAGCCACTTCACCACCGCGTCCTGGATGGCAAACAGCGAATAGCCGGAACAAGCGAGCGCAATTCCAACGAGCGGGCTCGGGGCGGGGTGATGGGATGGTGAGAGCATTGGCCTGCGGCGGGTTACATCTTGTGGATGACGCCTATCAAGAAGCTCGCCTCGTGACAATCACGAGAAATCAAGACCGCAAAGCTGCCGTCGGGCGGCCAGGGACGTTCTCGGCCCTTTCTTGATTGGTAAGCCTACCCGTTGCTTCATGGGTGCGACCTTATGGCAGATCCTCGCTTCGGGGCCTTGCCTCGCGGACGCAACTGCGGTGTATCATGGGCCGTCTTAGGGCAAGCAGAGGGTGCGTGTAATGAATGAGGGCAAGTCGGCGCTTTACATGGCGACGTCGTTGGCGCTGTGGCCAGCGCTCTTTGCGGTGGGATTGGTCGGGGCGGGCTTAGCCTTCCACACAGAGGCACCCCTATTGTGGTTCAATCTGGTTTATCTGACGGTCGTGGCTGCAATCGCAGGCTTCGAGCGGCTGATACCCTATGAGCAAGACTGGCTGAAGCATGATGGCGAAACCTTCAACGACGTCGCCCATACGCTCCTGACCAAGGGTGGCGTGCAGATTGCAGCGGCCATCGGAGCATCTGCCCCAATGGCGGTCGCGACCGTCGTGCAGCCGGCGCTTACGTCGCCGACGGCGATATGGCCGCACCAATGGCCTCTCGTCTTGCAAGTCGTGCTGGGTTTGATCATTGCCGAATTCGGTCTTTACGTCGCGCACCGCGCCGCGCACGAGATCCTATCGTTGTGGCGATTTCATGCCCTGCATCACAGCGTCGAGCGCCTGTGGGTTGTCAATACCGGTCGTTTTCACGTGGTCGATTCGCTCTTCAAGATCGCACTCAGTCAGATTCCCCTCTATCTCCTGGGAGCGCCCCTGCCCGTCTTTCTCTGGATCAGCGCCGTCACAGCCTTCATCGGCCTTCTCACCCACTGCAACATGGATGTCAGGACCGGCCCGCTCGACCTGGTTTTTAGCACACCTCGCTTGCATCGTTGGCATCATTCCAAGGTGCTTGCCGAAGGAAATACGAATTATGGCGAGAATCTTGTGCTGTGGGATCAGCTATTTGGCACCTATTTCAATCCGGCGCGCAGGCCGCCTGCCGAGATCGGCATCAGTGGACGGATTGCCGAGGGCTTCGTCGCCCAGCTTGTCCAACCGTTTTCGGCCAAAGGGTTCAAGCAGATCCTGGGACGTCGCCGCGAGCCGCAAATGCGCCCCTTGTCTGGAGAGGAGCAGGTCGCACATAGCGATATCAGCCGGCACACCCGGTTCAAGCGGCGGTGAAAGAGGTGGGGACGCCTAAAACGCAGATGGCGCTCAGCCATTTGCTGCGCGCCGTCTGTGGAGATATGTCGATGTACGGAAATGCGAGCCGGAAAAAACTTACCCGGCAGGCGTTGCCCACCTTGCATCGCTTTGGAACATATCATTGAGCTTGTAAGCAACTTCCGTCCGGTTCGTTGCCTTCAGCTTCTTCATGATATTGCGGATGTGAACCTTGACCGTGCTTTCGCGTAGATTGAGTTCATAGGCGATGATCTTGTTCGCCTTTCCCTTGCGAAGCGCCTGCACGACCTCGGCTTGCCTGAGCGTGAAGATGCGCGTGAGTTCGTTCGGCCGCTGTTGTTGCTGGCTCCCCTTCACTGTTGCTGCTGCCGCCGCAGAAAAGCTGTCGCCCGCGACAATAAAGGTGCCGCCTGCAACCGCCAGGGCAATTGCCTCGACGCAAACCTCGATTCCGACGGAGGTCGGAATGAAGCCGCGCGCGCCGTATTCGAGTACTCTCAACGTTTGACTAAGGTCATCACCATCGGCCAGAATAATCACCGGAGCCGGTGCAAGTTCCGAGGTGATGTTCGCGATCTCGTCACACAGCGCTGCGTCATTTGCCTTGCCGCCAGCGATATTGAGGAGAACCGCGCCAACCGGTTGGCAAGTATCCTTCCTTTTCCGCCATTCTGCGATCGAGCCAACGGCAACAGCAGTCATGCCAAGGCCATTCGCCCTTAATGTCGTCGCAAGGCATTCGCGTTCGAGTGTTCTGGCGTCGACAATCAGCAGACACTGATCATCGCCGTGTGTCTCGTCAGAATGCTCGAAATCTATGGTTGCCTTGGATAGCGTCGTTGCAGGCCGGAGCCTGTTCAATGGTATTCTTGCACTTTCAAATTCCGAAGGTACGTAATTCATACTAGCCTCATACCCTATAGTGCTGGGGGATGGTTCGCACGAAGTATACGCAATACTTTGCGAAGGTCCCCTGAACGCAGTGATGATCCCCTTTAGTATGCAGGTAAAGTAGATCCCCGAATTTTGTCCAACCACAATTTTGTTGAATGTTGGATTTCTACTTTATTAAGAAAGTACATACATGCCTGCTAATAAGCAATACAAAAATATTTCTAAAAGGTAACGGGAGAAATCTGAATATATAAAAATATACCACTCTTGGGCGAATCGAGAAATGTAGTTTCAGTCCACGGTAAAAGTTACGCGATGCCCTCGACTGCGTTGATATTTGTTGGAATAAAAATCCTGAATAATGTTACGGCCTCAGTGTATTTCAAGCCAAAACACGCTTAAAGATCGCATTTTGGTATGGTTAATTCTGTAGATTGCAACTGTAGTAACTGTTCAGTTTCCTAGCTGTGAACCGATATACAACGCGCGCTTGTGATTTTTATTTGGCGTCTCCTGCGCGGTGCCCGATAATTATTCCGATGCGCTTGGCGGACCATCCTTGTGAGGGCCCCTCTCAAGATCGCTCCATTTTCTGTCATGAATGAGAGATCGACGCCCTCGAAATAGATGCGCTCACGCTTCCGGTTGGGATAGAGAGTTGCTTGGCCGATCGGCTTGCCCGAATACCCAGGCATAGGAGAAGACCTGAAATGCCAACACTTCGTTTCGCCCTCAACCATATGGCAGCGCCATCGCTGCCGATTGAAGGCTTCTTCGGCTTGGCCACCTCGCTTGGCATCGATGCCGTCGAGATTCGCAACGATCTCACAGGCAACGCGATCATTGATGGAACCTCGCCGGAGACCGTCGCCAAGGCCGCGCAGCGTCACGGGACGACGATTGTTTCGATCAATGCGCTGCAGCGCTTCAACGAGTGGAATGCCACGCGTGTCGATGAAGCGCGGGAACTTATCGAAGATGCGAAGGCATGCGGCGCACAGGCGCTGGTTCTTGTCCCGAAAAACGATGGTACCGGGCGAGCGGATGGCGAGCGCCAGGAGAATCTGCGCCAGTCGCTGGTTGCACTGAAGCCCATGCTTGATGCTGCCGGGATCGTCGGGCTTGTGGAGCCCCTGGGCTTTGAAATTTGCTCCCTTCGTTCCAAGGCGGAGGCCGCCGCAGCAATCGATGCCCTGGCGGCCCGATCGACCTTCAAGCTCGTGCATGACACGTTCCATCATCACCTTGCCGGCGAGGAACAACTGTTTCCCGACCTGACCGGGCTGGTCCATATCTCGGGCGTCGACGATCCCACCGTTTCTGTCGCGGATATGCGCGATGCGCACCGCGTCCTGGTGGCGGCAAACGATCGTCTGGACAACGCCGGGCAGATCAGGGCGCTGATGGAAGCGGGCTATGCGGGACCGTTCTCGTTCGAGCCCTTCGCAGCCGAAGTACACGATCTGAAGGATCCGGCAAAGGCGCTGCGGGCGAGCATGGATTACCTCTCGACGCAGGTCTGAGCCCAAGGGCCCTTCCCCCTACTCTCGACCGCGAAAGCGTCGCTGGTAGGTGGCGTCATAAAGCGAGCTTTCGCGAAAGTCGCTGGCCATGAGCGATGGGCCGATAAAGATGATCGCCGTGCGCTCGATGGGAGCGGCGGTCAGCTTTGTCTCGATGTTGCCAAGCGTTCCGCGCACGACCCGTTCATCTGGCCAGGATGCCTTGGCGACGATCGCAACCGGGCAATCAGCGCCGTAGAGCGGCGTTAGTTCGGCAACAACCTGCCCCAGCGCATGAATGGCAAGGTGGATGGCCAAAGTTGACCCCGTCGCGCCGAATTTCGCCAGCGTTTCGTCGTTCGGCATGGGCGATGCACGACCGGAAACGCGCGTGAGCACCAGGCTTTGTGCTACTGCCGGGATGGTCAGTTCCCGGCCAAGGGTGGCGGCGGCCGCCGCAAAAGCTGGCACGCCAGGTGTCATCGTGTAGTCGATGCCATGCTTTTCGAGCCGGCGGATTTGCTCGGCGACAGCACTCCAAACCGAAAGGTCGCCCGAATGCAGTCGCGCGACATCCTCGCCGGCGGCCGCCGCGCGCAGGTACTCGGCCTCGATCTCGTCGAGCGACATCGGCGCGGTATCAATGATACGCGCCCCAGGCGGGCAGTAACGCAATAATTCCGGCGACACAATCGAGCCCGCATGGAGACAGACAGGGCACTTTGCGATGAGGTCACGACCCCGCACCGTGATCAGGTCCGCCGCACCCGGTCCCGCGCCGATGAAATGCACAGTCGTCATCTTTTTTCTCACTTCTTTGTATAGCGCCATTGCATCACTGGCATGCCTGGCCGCCAACCCGTCATGCCGCCGATGGGTGCCGCGCGCGATATGTCAATGCGTGTCAGCGTGCCGCCGCGCTGCTGGTGCATTGACAGTAGTAGCGCCTCCATCTCGAGCGTGACGGCGTTGGCTACGAGGCGCCCTCCCCTCTTCAGCGCCTGAAGCGCCATTTCGAGCACGCCTTCCTCGCTGCCGCCACCGCCGACGAAGATCGCATCAGGTTCAGGAAGGTTCGCAAGCGCCTCGGGCGCCTTGCCTTCGACTATGGCAAGCCCGGGGACACCGAGGGCAAGCGCATTGCGCGCGATCCGTGCCGCTCGCTCGCTTGATTGCTCGATTGCAATCGCCCGCAGCGACGGATCGGCGAGCATCCATTCGATGCCGATCGAGCCGGAGCCAGCTCCAATATCCCAGAGCAGTTCTGCGTGGCGGGGAGAAAGCGCTGCGAGCGTGATCGCACGGACGTCCTGTTTGGTTAACTGGCCGTCGTGCTCGAAGAGCGCATCATCGAGCCCCGGCGTGAACGCGATTGTCCGCGCCCCCTCCCCTGCCACGACCTCGATGGCGCAGACGTTTAGTGGATCGATCTGACCGAGATCGAAGCTATCGGCGCGTGCCTGGCGCCGCCGCTCGCGCTGCCCACCAAGCGCCTCAAGGACGTGCAATTGGGACTGGCCGAAACCGGAGACGCAGAGAAGTTCTGCAAGCTTGCTCGGCGTCTCTCCGTCTGAGGTCAGTGCGGCAATCCGCCGGCCGTGATGCAGGTGCGGTCGGATCAGATCCAGTGGACGGCCGTGCAGGGAAATCGTCGCTACCTCTTGCAGCGGCCAGCCGAGACGCGAGGCGGCCAGGCTGAACGAGGATGGGGCTGGAATGACCCGCATTTCCTCGGCGCTTATACGTCGGGATAACGTAGCCCCGATTCCATAAAGGAATGGATCGCCCGAACCGAGGACGACGACTGGCTGACCGCGGCGCGCGGCGACTGCCTCGACGGACCGATCGAACGGACTTTCCCAAGAGAGCTTCTCGCCGGTGACGAGCGCGGCCACCAACTCATGATGCCGCCTGCCGCCGAAGACGACAGGTGCGGCCGCGATCAGCTGCTTTGCCTCATCGCCCAGCCCGGCTGGACCGTCTTCTCCGATGCCGATAATAGTCAGCCAGAGTCGGCTGGAGGCAGAAGGCATATCAGACATGGGCAAAATTCGCATCCTGATGCTTGGGGGGACTGGCGAAGCGCGCGCCCTTGCCCAATTGCTCGCTGATACAGGCCGGTATGACGTTCTGCTTTCCCTTGCTGGCAGGACTGACAAACCGTCCCCACAGCCGGTTCCGGTTCGCATCGGCGGCTTTGGCGGAGCCGAAGGGCTTGCGGCGTTCCTGCAGGAAGGGCGGTTCGATCTCATAATCGACGCCACTCATCCCTTCGCGGCTCGCATTTCGAGGAACGCCGGTGCGGCGTCGGCGGCTAGCGGAATTCCCGCATTGGCGCTGCGCCGACCCGAATGGAAAGCTGAACCGAAAGACCGGTGGACACATGTCACGACTGTTGCGGAAGCAATCACCTTGCTTGGCCCCTCTCCCCGCAGGGTCTTCCTGGCGATCGGTCGCCAGGAAGCGCATCGCGCCGAAGCGGCTCCCCAGCACTTCTACCTCGTAAGAAGCGTCGATCCTGTTGAGCCGCCGCTTGTCCTTCCTGACGTCTGCCTCGTTCTCGATCGAGGCCCCTATGATGTCGAAGGTGAAACCTCGCTGTTTCGCGCCCATCGAATCGACGCCTTGGTGACCAAGAACAGTGGTGGTTCGGCGACCTATGCAAAGATTGCGGCAGCACGCCAGCTCGGCATCGAGGTGATCATGATCGCGCGCGCCCCCGCCGCCGCCATGCAGACGGTCGCCACGATCGAATCGATGCTGGCGGCGATCGATCACCTGTTCCCCTTTACGATGGAGCGCGGAGTGTAGACGAGATCAGGCTTGCCGTCTCGGCAGATCACCTTCGTTTCAGGCGAGCCAATGATGACACAGGTTGCCATGTCCGCGTTTGCTGCCTCGGCCTCGGCAAGGCGCTGGACGGTGATACGTTCGTCGGCACGTCCTGCCGCCCTGCCGAAAATCACCGGCGTCGCTGCGGGAAGCTCGGCGCGCAGCAACTCGAACGCTCTACCCAATTGCCAGGGTCGTGCCTTGCTGATCGGGTTGTAAAGGGCGATGACAAAGCCTGCTCGGGCCGCCATCAGGAGGCGATTTTCTATGACATTCCAAGGCTTTAGATTGTCCGACAGCGATAGTGCGCAAAAATCGTGGCCAAGCGGCGCGCCGACGCGGGCGGCGACCGCAAGCATGGCGGTAATTCCCGGCAGCACGGTCAGATCAACCGCGCGCCATTCTTGCGGACCGTTGTCGATGGCCTCGCAGACGGCCGCCGCCATCGCGAAGACTCCTGGATCTCCCCCGGAAACGACGCAGACGCTCGAGCCGGCCGCCGCCGCGCGCAGAGCTGCCGATGCCCGATCGAGCTCCTCCCGGTTATCGGATGCCTGTCGCCGCTGATCGGATCGCAGGTTTAGCCGGTCGAGATAGGGTCCGTATCCGTAGAATTCGGTTGACTGGGACACGGCGGCAAGAGCTTCCGGCGTCATCTGCTGCGCATTGCCCGGGCCCGTTCCGATCACGAAGAGCTTGCCTGTCACCGGCTGGCCTCCCAGCCGGGCACGAGCACCAGGGAAAAGTAAGGGGCGTCGCCATCCAGGCGGTCGACAAGCTTTGTCATTGCCGCATTGGCCATCGTACCCCGCTCCACATAAACAGCTTCCGCAAGGCGGCCCGACGCTTCCAGCGCGCGGCGTATCTTGGGAAGGTTGCGTCCAACCTTCATGATAACGGCGGCCTGCGTATCCGCTAGCCTCCGCTGCAACTCGGCTTCAGCCATCGTACCTGGCAGTACGGAAAGGACGTCGTCTCCCTGGACAATCGGGATACCGGCAAGCGACCAGCATCCGGACATGGCGCTGATGCCGGGAATGACCTCGGTTGGATAGCGGTTCGCCAGCCTTATATGCAGATGCATATAGGAGCCGTAAAACAGCGGATCCCCTTCGCTCAACACGGCAACGATGCGGCCCTTCTCCAGATGGCTAGCGACCGCGTCTGCCGATTGATCGTAGAAGGTGGTAATCTGTTGGCGATAAGCCTCCTCCCCCTTTTCGATCTCGGTCGTCACCGGATAGTAGAGCGGCAACAACGTCTTTTCTGCGCTCAAGAGATGCTCGACGATCGCCTTGCCGTTTCCGCCCCTGCCCTGCTTGGCAAAATAGGCGATGACATGTGCTGCTTCGATCGCCTTGACCGCTTTGACGGTCAGGAGTTCCGGATCGCCGGGGCCGGTGCCGACGCCGATAAGGCGGCCAGGGTTCTTCATAGGCCGGGCCTCGCCAGAGCGTTTACGGCGGCTGCCGTCATCGCGCTGCCACCGAGGCGGCCACGCACGATTGCAAACGGTACGCCGTAGGAGTTTTCGGCGAGTGCGTCCTTGGATTCAGCCGCGCCAACAAAGCCGACCGGCATACCGATGATCGCCGCCGGTTTCGGTGCGCCGTCGCGCAACAATTCAAGAAGATGGAAGAGGGCCGTCGGGGCATTGCCGATGGCGACGACGCTGCCGCCAAGCCGCTCCAGCCAAAGCTGGAGCGCTGCGGCCGAGCGGGTATTGCCGGCTTGCTTTGCCAGTTCCGCCGTGCGCGGATCATGCAGCGTGCAAAGCACCTCGTTGTGTGCTGGCAGGCGCGTGCGTGTGACGCCGTGCGCCACCATTTCTGCGTCGCAAAAGATCGGTGCCCCATCATGCAAGGCTACGCGTGCGGCACTGACGAAGCTGGGCGAGAACACGAAATGCTCTGCCGCTTCGACGAGACCGCATGCATGGATCATGCGCACGGCAATATCGGCTTCCTCCGCAGAAAACCGTGAAAGGTCAGCTTCGCTGCGAATGATCGCAAAAGATCGCTCGTAGATCGCGTCGCCGCTGTGAATATAATCGTAGTCCGGCATTCCTATCCCTGTCGCAGCGCCCTTGTGACGTCGCCTTTGCCGACCCGTCTAAGGCAGGCAGCAGCCGATTCGCCAGCATGTCTCTCGTTTTTGATGAGGCGAGCGAGTTCCTCTATAGCGGAATCGATGTCGCCGCTAGCAATCTGTGCGTCGGGAGCATCCGAAGCCTTGCCGTTGAGGATGAGATGGTAGCCGTCCTGCGCGCCGACAATGGAAAGGGCCGGCTGCGGATGGGCACATCCCTTGGCGCAGCCGGAGAGATGAACAACCATGGAGCCGTCCAGCAATTCGGGAGCGATGGAAACCAATCTCTCCGCATGGGCCTTGGTCTGATAGTGGCCTGAGGCGCAGGCGCCGGCGCCTGCACACGTGGCAATGTGCGCCGACGGATCGTGACGGTCGGCAGACAGGCCATACCTCGACGCCATTTGCGCAATGAGCAGCGCGGATCGAGATGAGAGCTCAGCCAGTAAGAAAATGTGGCCGGGGCTCGGCCGGACTTGCGTTGCGCCGAAGGCTTTGGCTGAGCCGAGGAACGCGATGACATCGCCGGCGTGCATTTGCCCGAAGCGAGGCCTCAGCCCGAGAATTGCGGGGCCATCCGCAAGGGTGAGGGTGCCGACCAAGGGATCCTGGAACGCGGGCGCTCTTGCGAGCTTCATTCGCTCCATCGCAGGGAAGGCCGACAGGAGGTGCCCGCGTTCAAGATCGCGGCATCGTTTGTGCCGGCCAAGCGAAATGAGCAGGCAAAGCAGATCTCCAACTGCTCGAACCGCCTGATCGGCGCTTCCCGTCAGCAATGGCAGTGCGGTTCGTCCGTCGCCGTTGACGGCGATTTGCCAGACTCCGGCGGAAATGGCGGTAACACGAATGTCACCAGCAACGGCAGCAAGCCCGCACTTGCCCCCCCCATCGATCAGAATTGAGAGTTTCGGCGCAAGCATCGGGGAAAGGAGCTCGGCGGCGAGTTTGTCGCGCAGCAGTGCTTCAATCTCGGCAGGGTTCCCGATCTCGTCAGGCGCGATGCCATGCAACGGCGAGAGTTCAATCACGGGGCCGGCGGGAACCGAGATACCCGCGGCGTCGAGATCTGCTGCGAGCGGTTGGACGGTCTCCGGTCCAAGGCCGCGAATTTGCAGGCTGCCGCGCGCGGTGATCTCGACTATTCCGTTACCGTGCCTCTGCGCTGCCTCGGCCAACTGGATGAATTGCTGGACCGAAAGAATGCCGCCGGCGGGCCGCAGCCGCGCCAACAGACCATCGCCCGTTTGCATCGGCTCCAGCAGCGTCGGACAGGCGCCACGGCGCATCCAGGACGAGGGAACCTCCTCCCGGCTATCGCGCGCCGTCTGTTCGCCAGGTGCCATTGTCGCCAGTTCCTTCGCTCATGTCCTTATATGATTGGGACAATCAGCGCAAAACCATGATCTTCGTCAAAGATCATCGAAATCGTGCCCTTTGCGGAGCAGATAGATGTCCATGATCCAGCCGTGGCGCGCACGCGCTTCAGCCCGCACCCTGACGATCTCGTCTGCAACGTCGGCCAGTCGTCCGGCGCGCGTGATCTCGTTGGGCGTGCCAAGATAGGCACCCCAGAAGATCTCCGCGTCGGGGTCATCGATCTTCGAAAAGGCGAGCTCGCCATCGAGCATGACGACCGTGCTTTCGGCCCGATTGCCTTTTTCGACGAGACGCCGACCCGTGGTGAGTTCGAGTGGCTTTCCCACAAGGTTGATCGGAATGCGATGGCTTGCAGCAAGGGCTTGCACACTCGTAATGCCGGGAATGACGCTGAACTCGAAGGCGAAACTGCTTGCTACCCGGGCGCGTTCCAGAATGCGGATCGTGCTGTCGTAGAGGCTGGGGTCGCCCCAGATCAGGAAGGCACCCGTGCCGGCGTCCGGCAGGCCTTCGATGAGCCTGACATAGGTCTCGGCAATGGCGGCATGCCACGCATCCACACTTTCGAGATAGGTCCGGTCGGCTGTGGCGCGCTTTGGCACGGCAAATTCGATGATCTCAGTCTTGCTGTTGGTGACGTAGCGGCTGCAGATCTCGCGGCGAACAGCAGCCAGGCCGTCTTTTCCTGGGCCTTTGGTCGGGATGAAGATGGCGTCGGAGGCATTCATGGCGTTGATCGCCTGAATGGTGACGTGCTCGGGATTTCCTGTTCCGATGCCGATGATGTGGATATGAGGCACGCCTTCTTACCTTTTCAGTTCGGCTCGTTTGTGGCGCAACCAACCCGCCGCCGCAAGAGGGTAAGGCGCAGTTGGCCGCGGCCAACTTTGCGCGTGCCTGCCAGCCACGGCCATTCTTGTCGCGATTCGCGAATCATGACATTCTTGATACGCTTTTTAGCGCGATGTTGACAGAAAAGCGCATTGATAGGGATCGAGTGTTTTGGACAACATTAGCGTATCGACGACGGATGTCCGCATCGAGCGGCACGCCAACCAACTTTCGCGTCAGCTGAAGCTTCTTCGTGAAAAGCTCTTTCCGCCGTTGTCCCAGAAGACGCTGCGGACGTTCACCTCCGGGGAGGCGGCGCAAATGATCGGTGTGTCCGACGGATACCTGCGCCAGCTTTCGCTCGACGGCAAGGGGCCGCAGCCGGACGTCTCCGTCAACGGCCGACGGTCCTATACGCTTGCCCAAATCAACGAGCTGCGCCACCATATGGCGCGGATCAAGCCGAAGGATGCACTCTCTTATCTTCCGTGGCGTCGGCCGGGCGAGAAGCTGCAGACGGTCGCGGTGACGAATTTCAAGGGCGGCTCGGCAAAGACGACCACAACCCTCTACCTCGCCCAGTACCTGGCGCTGAACGGCTACCGCGTGCTGGCAATCGACCTCGATCCGCAGGCATCGCTGTCGTCCATGCTCGGGGTCCAACCGGAGTTCGATCTGGCTGACGGCGATACGCTCTACGGCGCGATCCGCTATGACGCGAGCCGCCGCTCTCTCAAGGACGTCGTACGCAAGACCTATTTCGACGGGCTTGACCTCGTGCCAGGAAATCTTGAGCTGATGGAGTTCGAGCACGAGACGCCGCGCGCTCTCGGGGATCGCCAGCGGACGGGGGAGGTGTTCTTTCGGCGTGTCGGTGTTG
Organism: Rhizobium sp. LjRoot258; assembly: GCF_964254185.1. Taxonomy (NCBI): domain Bacteria; kingdom Pseudomonadati; phylum Pseudomonadota; class Alphaproteobacteria; order Hyphomicrobiales; family Rhizobiaceae; genus Rhizobium; species Rhizobium sp. LjRoot258. Next base: position 316,233 of record NZ_CAXUST020000002.1, read on the forward strand.
CTATTTCAGAGGTCGAGGCCAACTACGATGTCGTCGTCATCGATTGCCCGCCGCAGCTTGGTTATCTGACGCTCGGCGCCGTGTGCGCGGCAACGTCGCTTCTGATCACCATTCACCCGCAGATGGTCGACGTTGCGTCGATGTCGCAGTTCTTGTTGATGACATCGGATCTGCTGTCCGTCGTGCGCAAGGCCGGTGGCGACCTGCAACATGACTTCATCAAATATGTGGTCACGCGCCACGAACCGTTCGATGCGCCGCAGTCGCAGATCGTGGCGCTGCTGCGCAACCTTTTCAGCGACGACGTTTTGACAGCGACCATCCTAAAGTCCACGGCGATCGCCGATGCCGGGCTGACGAAGCAGTCGCTTTACGAGATTGAAAGGGGTCAGGTCCGGCGTTCGACCTACGACCGCGCGTTGGAGTCGGTCAACGCTGCGAATGGTGAAGTGCTGGCGGGAATTCACAAAGCATGGGGTCGGACATGAGCAGACGGGATCGACTGAAGGGGCTGTTCGACGACACGGCGCAGGAGTTGGCCGCGGCCAACTCGGAGGATGAGACGCCGATGCGCGGCCCGGCCGGTCCGGTCCGTTCGATGGCGCTGACGCTTGGGCGCATGGAGGAAGAAAGCAGGGCGATGCAGGAGGCGCTGCTATCTGGCGAGCGTGTCGTTGAACTTGATCCAGAACTCATCGACATGTCCTTCGTCAGAGATCGGCTCGCGGAGCTGCCCCAGGATGTTGCGGACGAACTGGTACGATCGATCGAGGAAGATGGACAGGAAGTGCCTATTCTCGTTCGACGGCATCCGCAGCACGATGCGCGTTACCAGGTGGTTTACGGACACCGGCGGCTTCAGGCGCTGCGACTGCTCGGGCGCAAGGTGCAGGCGATCATCCGGAAACTGGATGATGTCGATGTCGTCATCGCGCAAGGTATCGAGAATTCCGCGAGACGTAATCTGTCCTATATTGAAAGAGCCGTTTTTGCCTTCAATCTCGAGAGCAAGGGTTTCGAGCGGCCTGTTATCATGAAAGCCCTTTCGACGGACAAGACGGAATTGTCAAAACTGATCTCGGTTGCCAAGAGCATTCCAATGGAAGCCATCATGGCGATCGGTGCCGCGCCGGCCGCTGGACGTCGCAAATGGATCGCGCTTGCGCAAGGTTGGACCAGCGCAACGACCTCCCGGTTGCGGGGGCTGCTTGGCTCGGAGGACTTTGCCGCACAAGGGAGCGATCGTCGCTTCGACCTCGTTGTCGCCGAACTGGCAAAGAAGCCGGAGAGACAGGAGGCCACGGAGTATGAATGGTTTCCGAAGCGAGACGGCAAGATCAAGGGTCGCATCCGCAGCGCGGGCGATTCCTTTACCATCGCGCTAAAGACAGGCGATGCGGCGGATTTTGGCGGCTACATCGCGCGCCGCCTCGATGAACTCTACGAGGCATTCAAGGCTGGAAAGTAGCGTTGCGGCCGGCGTGCGCTCAGTCTGCCCCTAAAACCGGCGCCGCAGTGCGTTGCTCGAAATTCACCGTGCGGCGATTTGAGTGCTCCGACGATCCATGCCATACATGACGGAAGTTAAGCGTGATTTGGATTCCGTTGCGGAAAAATTAAGATAGCTAACAATGCGCTATGAGATCGACAGTCCATTGCTGGTCAGCCTGTTGCCGACGATCGTCCAGGCCGAGGATGGGTTGGCGAGACTGGACGAAAGGACGACACGCGTCACGGTCGCGGAAGGCTTTGCCGAGCGCCGACATTTCTTTGACGCTATCGGTGCCTTGTGGGTCGCCGGTGAACTGGTTCACGTCGAAGACCTCGTCTTGCACGACGCCCGTATGGATACACGCACGCCAAGCCACGAGCTGACGATCGCCCATTCCATTTTGCGTATGCGAAGGCGCATCTGGACTGCCGCACCCGACTGGGCGCTGAGCCCCTCAGGATTGTCGGTTCTGGCCGGCGGCATGGAAGGGGAGGGGGCCCTCGAGATCAAGAGCACAAAGCCAGCGATCGACGATGATGCTGAGGGCGAGGTGGATGCTCTTCTCTCCGCTGAACTGGCCGCGATCGATGCGATCCTGGAAAGGTCGCAGCGTTTGTTGGATAGCCATAGACATCTCGGCAGGTCCGAGCCACACGACACGCCCGAGCGCTCGCGCGAGAAGCGCAGCGACGATCCCCTCGGCCTGTTCGATGACGAGGAATGGGACGAGGTTGCGCGCCTCGGGGCATGGCGCAAGACGATTGCCATCGCCGATGGTTTGCCCGCGACACTCGGCGCAGCGCTGATATTTGATGCCTGGGAAAGGATCGAGCCACTTCGTCGGCAGCATTGGCTCGGAGGCCTCCTGGTCGCCAGCTATTTGCGCGCACGCGGCAAGGTCACGTCCCATCTTTTTGCCTTCTATGCGGGCCTCAAGACGATACGCCATGAGCGGCGACGTGCGCGCGACCGGCTGACGCGACTGCAGGCTTTTCTCGAGGGCATGGTGGAAAGCGCTGCCGCGGGACTCAAGGAAATGGACCGCCTTTCGCTGGCGCGCACGCAGATGGAAATCCGCTTCAGGGATCGACGATCAAACAGCAGCCTGCCGCGGCTTGCGGACTTCGTCCTGTCGCGGCCGATGGTGTCGTCGGCAATGGTGGCACGCGAGCTGCAGGTGACCAGTCGCGGCGCGCTCAATCTGCTGAACGACATTGGCATCCGTGAGATCACCGGGCGAGGGCGCTATCGAGCCTGGGGCATAATCTGATCTGAGAGTAAAAAGAAAGCGGCCAGGCGTGGAGACCCGACCGCTTTTTTTAGGTGAACACCCGATCCGCGCATCCTGTCACAGAGTGCGGACCGGGCGCTCTAGCGCTTCCATTGCCCCCAGAAGCGCTGATCCTTATTCCCGCTCGCCTGTGAAATTGAGCAGAAGCTGGAAGATGTTGACGAAGTTCAGGTAGAGCGACAGCGCGCCGAAGACAGCAAGCTTCTGGTTCGATTCCTGATCGTAGTTCTCGGAATACTGCTCCTTGATGTTCTGCGTGTCGTAGGCCGTCAGACCGACAAAGACGAGGATGCCGATGACCGAGATGGCGAACTGCAGCGCGCTGGAGCCAAGGAAGATGTTGACGATGCTGGCGATGATGACACCGATCAGACCCATCATCAGGAACGAGCCGAAGCGGGAGAGATCCTTCTTCGTCACATAGCCGTAAAGGCTGGTGGTACCAAACATGGTCGCTGCGATGAAGAATGTGCGTGCGATGCTCGTGCCCGTAAATACAAGAAAGACGGATGCAAGCGACAGGCCCATGACCGCGCAGAAGGCCCAGAAGGTCATCTGTGCCGTACTAGCGGACATCGTCTGGATCTTGAACGAGAAGAAGAAGACGAAGGCGAGCGGCGCAAGCATCACCACCCACTTGAGCGGGGACTGGAAGATCGGCACATAGAGTGCTGGCGTGCTGCCGACGACAAAGGCGACGATGCCCGTAATAACGAGGCCGACGCACATATAATTATAGACGCGCAGCATATGCTGGCGCAGCCCCTCGTCGAACAGCGCTTGCGAGCCTGCGGCCGAGCCGTAGCCAAAACGCGGATTGGTCGGGTTCATACTGATCTCCTCGGTTGAACTAATAAAGGGTGCGGGCGAGCCGATCGGCTGCCGTATCCAGGTTTATCTCGCGATCGCCAGTCACAAGCGCATAGGCGACATCGCCAATCTGCCAGTAGGCCGCTTCTGCCTTGTCGAGCGCGACATGGTTTACGGAGCGCACCGCGAATGCGCCCGGTCGCACGGCAAAGAGCGAAAGCTGCTTGTCTTGCGACGTCTTGATTGCCATTTCGACGCTCGGGCCGAACTCGGACGGGAATATCTGCACATCGGCGATCTTCCAGTCTTCTGGCAGTTGCGGCATGACGATCGCAGTCGCTGCGCGAATATCCTCCGCCTTGTAGATTGCGACGGATTGAGATGGCACCGACTGGCGCAGCAGCGCCGTATGATAGGCGCGCACCGCATCCTCGACATAGGCCGGGGCAGGCACAGAGGCGGCAACTTCAGTCGCCGTAAATGCACCGAAGGAAGTATGGGCGACCCAGCCTGCAGCGACAAGAACACCGACGGCTGCGATGCGCTGCACCGAATGAAGGATACGGCCATAGGCGAGGCCGCGTTCCAAACGTCGCGCCGCGTCGCGCGTATCCGGACGGCCGAACGCGCTTTCGCCGGCGAGCGCTAGGCGCAATTCACCCCTCATGCTGAGATCAGCCATGACCTTCGCGGCAATCGCGGGGTTCTCTGACAGGAAGGATTCGACCTGAATGCGACGCGCCACGTCGAGTTCGCCGTCGACGTAAGCATCGAGATCAGCGTCGATGATAGGATCAATTGCCTTCATTGCCGTTGCCTCCGATTAGTCTCAGATGCGATGCGCGTGGCGTCTTCTCCTCGAATTCGCGAAGCTGCGCGCGGGCGCGCGAAATGCGCGACATCAAGGTGCCCATCGGAATGCCGAGGGCCGTTGCCGCTTCCTGGTAGGAAAGATCCTCGATCGCAACCAGATGCAGTGCCTCGCGCTGTTCTTCGGGAAGATGGAAGAACGCGTCTCGTACCTGCTGGAGACGAACGGCATGCTCCTGGGCGGCCTGCAGCGACTGTTCCGTCTCGACGGCAGCTTCCTCGTGTCGGCGCGCCAAGGATCGATCCTGGCGGACGCGATCGATGTGCGCATTGTGCAGGATCGACAGCAGCCAGGTGCGCAGGTTGCCACCGCGGCGGAAGCTCTGCTTCTTCTCGTAGGCCCGCAGCAGGGCGTCATGAACGAGATCTTCGGCATCATCCGAATTGCGCACGAGCGAGCGTGCATAGCGCCGAAGCGCTGCCAGCTGGCCTATGACGTCGAATGGGCGTTCTTTGCGTTCCATGATTGAGTATACGGATTTGAGCGAAGAGTTATTCCAGCGGTCGAAAAAAAATCGAATGAGCGTTCGGCCGTCGATGGGAAGGCGACGGCCTGGCATCGGGACGATGCTGGCGGCAAAACCGCGTGGAACGATACGCTGGCCTATTCAGGTCGACCGTCCGACAGCTCCTCAAGGATGGGACAATCGGGTCTGTCGTTGCCGCGGCATGCGTGGATCAGATGCTCCAACGTGCGACGCAGTCCGGTGAGTTCCTGGATCTTGCGATCGATTTCGGTCAACTTCGTCTGCGTCAGTTCCTTGACATCCGCACTCGCCCGGCTCTTGTCTTCGTAGAGGGCCAGCAGCTGGCGACATTCTTCCACAGAAAAGCCGAGGCCGCGCGATCTCTGCAGAAAGCGCAGTTTGTGGACATCGGTTTCGGCGTAGTCACGGTAGCCATTTCCGCTCCGCTCGGGGCGGATCAAGCCGATATCTTCATAGTAGCGGATCGTCTTCGGTGCCAATCCGGAGCGTTGCGACGCTTGCCCGATGTTCATGCGACCTCCTATAGCTTGACGAACCGCAGCCGCAGCGCATTGGCGATGACCGAGACGGACGACAGGCTCATGGCGGCGGCAGCAATCATCGGCGACAGCAGCAATCCGAACACAGGATAGAGCACACCGGCCGCCAGCGGCACGCCAAGCGCGTTATAGCCGAAAGCAAAGGTGAGGTTCTGTCGGATGTTGAGCATCGTGGCCATCGCCAGCCGCCTCGCGCGAACGATCCCATTCAGATCACCTTTCACCAGCGTCAGGCCGGCACTTTCCATGGCAACATCAGCGCCTGTGCCCATCGCGATACCCACATCGGCTGCGGCGAGCGCGGGCGCATCGTTGACGCCATCGCCGGCCATGGCGACGACCGCACCCTTGGCACGCAGCTCATCGACCAAGGTCTTCTTGCCTTCGGGTAGGATGTCGGCGCGTACCTCGTCGATGCCGAGGCTCTTTGCCACGGCGCGCGCGGTGCGTTCATTGTCGCCCGTGGCCATGATGATCGTCAGCCCGTTGTCGTGCAGCGCCTTGATGGCAGCCGCCGTCGTCTGCTTGATCCGATCGGCAACCGCCACGAAACCAGCGAGACGGCCATCGATGACCACGAACATGACCGTCTTGCCGTCATCACGCAGCGACCGAACCTGTTCGGCAAGGGGGGTGACGTCGATACCGAGATCATCCATCATTGCGGCATTGCCGAGCGCGACAAGTGTCCCATCGGCTTTGCCCAGGACGCCTTTGCCGGTTCTAGCTTCGAAGTCGCTGACATCGCTCGGATCGATGCCGCGCTCCTGCGCGCCGGATACGATTGCCTCGGCGAGCGGATGCTCGGATGCGCGCTCAAGGCTCGCGGCCAGCTTTAGCAGGCGAGTGTCGTTGATGCCGCCAAGGGGAACAACATCTGTAAGTCTGGGCTTTCCTTCCGTCAGGGTGCCCGTCTTGTCGACGATCAGCGTGTCGACGCGTGCGAAGCGTTCAAGCGCTTCCGCATCCTTGATCAGAACGCCTTCATGAGCGCCGCGGCCGGTCGCGATCATGATCGACATTGGTGTCGCCAGGCCGAGTGCGCAAGGGCATGCGATAATGAGTACGGCAACGGCGGCAAGCAACGCATGCGCCATACGCGGCTCCGGGCCGACAAAGCTCCAGACGACGAAGGCCACGACAGCAGCAGCAATGACAGCGGGAACGAATATTGCCGAAACGCGGTCGACGGCGCCCTGGATGGGGGCGCGAGAACGCTGCGCTCTTGCGACCAAGTCGACGATGCGCGACAGAGTCGTGTCGGCGCCGACCTTCTCGGCGATCATGACCAGCGTTCCGTTCTTGTTGATCGTGCCGCCGGTGACCGCGTCGCCCGTCCGCTTTTCGACCGGAATCGGTTCGCCTGTTATCATGGACTCGTCGACAGTCGATTGCCCTTCGCTGACGGAACCGTCAATCGGGATGCGTTCGCCCGGACGAACCCGCACACTCTCGCCGACCCGTATCTCGTCGATGGCGACATCGGTCTCCGAGCCGTCTGCATTGACGCGCCGCGCGGTCTTCGGCGCAAGGTCAAGCAATGCGCGTATGGCCGAGCCGGTTCTTTCTCTTGCCTTCAGTTCCAGAACCTGGCCGACGAACACGAGAGCGACAATGACGGCCGCCGCTTCGAAATACACAGGAACGGCATCACCATGGCCGCGGAAGGTATGCGGGAATAGGCCGGGCACCACCGCTGCGACGACGCTGTAAAGATAGGCCGTGCCAACGCCCAGTCCAATCAGCGTCCACATGTTCGGGCTGCGGTTGACAAGCGAAGCAAAGGCGCGGCGGAAGAAAGGCAGGGCGGCCCAAAGGATGACCGGCGTGGCGAGGAGCAGCTCGATCCACGTGGCTTGCGGTTCGCCAATCCAGTCACGCAGCGGCAGACCGATCATCGGTCCCATACTGATTGCAAGCAGCGGGATCGAGAGTGCAGCGCTGACCCAGAGCCGGCGGGTGAAATCCACCAGTTCCGGATTCGGACCTGCATCTGCCGGTGGAATGCCCATCGGTTCCAGCGCCATGCCGCATTTCGGGCAGTCGCCCGGATGATCGCTGACGACCTCGGGATGCATCGGGCAGGTATAAAGGGTCCCTCTCGGCATCGGCTCTGGGGCAGGTCTATTTCCGTCGCGATAGGCGGCGGGATCGGCCTCGAACTTCGCCTTGCAGCCGGCCGAGCAGAAGTAGAATTTTTCGCCCTCGTGCTTTAGGACGTGCTTGGCAGTCGCGCGATCGACGGTCATGCCGCAGACCGGATCCGTCGCCGTCAGATAGTCATGCGGCGCAGCTTCGAACTTTCGCCGGCAGCCATCCGAGCAGAAATGATAGACATGCCCGGCATATTGAAGCGAAGGCTTGCCGGCCTTGGGGTCGACCGTCATTGCGCAGACAGGATCACGCACAACGTCGTCGGCAGTGTCAGCGCCGTGGTCATGACCATGTTCGTCGTGGTTGTGATGGTTGTGCGTTCTATCCATCCGAGTCTCCTTTGCCAAATAGGGCAGCGGAGACTCTTATGAACCTTCCAGCACCTGGAAGGTCAAGCGGAAAAGTTCGGCACCATGTAAGGCGGGTGGAATAGTGCAACGTGCCTTGCGACTGCTTTTTTTGAAAGGATCTCCACGCCTTGTCACGCCAGATCGCTGGACGAGGCTGAAACAGCATGTCTTCAGGCAAGAAGGCAGGTGAGGTGAGCCACACTCTTGGGGCCAGGGCGGATCTTCTGAAGACGTTCGGCCAAATCGGCAATCGGAGAGGGGGACAGCGCCGTGGGGCACAAAGTGGCGTCAGGTGGCAACGACGGTTGCGCGGTTGAGGCTCCACAACAGCGCGGTCGCCTGAGCGTCGGATTATTGGCGCACTGAAACAAAGGGCCTGCCGGGGCAGGCCTTTAGCAGGTTGCATCGATTATTTGGCAGATACTGAAATACCAATTACGACAAATTCCGCACCTTGTAGGTATGAAAGCACATCGGTCTGCTGCTCGCACGTCAGGAAAAAGCGGTAACCTAGGCTTTCGGTCCATCAAGAAGCTCAGTTCTTGCGATGGGGTCCGTGTTCCTCGGCGGGGACGTCATCAGCCTGCAGGATGAGAAGGGTTCCGAGCGCTCTGGCAGACTCTCGCGTCAGGGCATAGTGCAGCCACCCAAAGCGAGGATCGCGAATGTGAAGAAGCGGTTCTCCAAGCAGTGCGTCGGGTTCTGAGTACCAACGTGGATCGAGCACGGCGTCGACCATTTGCCCTCCTTCCCAATTCTCGTCATGAGGCGGCGGCATCTCAGCCCTGATCTGGCCGGCGCCTTCGATAAGATCTGATACGGAAGTTGCGTCAAGCACGAACGCGACCGGCGGATCTGTCGGAAACGTGATCGTTAGCGTCTTGAACTCGTCGTCGAGTTCCCACTGAGGTTCCCCGCTGTTGGTCATGCTCGCCTCTTGGTGATCGCATCGTGCAAGATGCAGTCGCGGATTGCCGACGACGCAAAACAAGAGAAAGCCGACGATGATTGATGGCCCTATTCGATACAACCGTTCGATTTAGGATGCCTAATATTGTCGCAACTTCTCTTTGATGGCACGTACTCACTTGGACGTAGCGACGTTGGGAACTGCTTCTCCAAAGATGCTCGATCTTTTAATCGACGCGTTCATCGCGGCCGGCACGTCGCGCAGCCGCCACCGCCTGTCCATGACGCCAACATGTGCGGTTGGTCGGCCTCGAGCGCAAATGTCTGCCAGCGAAGGTGCGCCGGCCGGGGCATGGTGCATGCAGCCCCGGCCAGTATTTGCCGATCAGCAAGGGACCAGTGGAGGTCGGGTGCCGCATCTCCTTGTGATCGTCGTGCATGGTCTTCGAATTTTTCGGCCAAAGTGAGACGCGAACCAATCGATGAAAACCTAGCCGAATAGAGGCTGGAACCGGCGGAGGCTGGGTGCCTTCGCAAGAGAAGCTCGCCGAACGGATGGTCGTATCTCACAGATCTCCGTCGCTTTTTGAGACTTTGTGGAGGATGGCGGCATAGGACCAACGAGGTGTCCAGCCCTTTAAGTCGCAGAATGCCTCTGCGGCGCCCATGGCAGCATGTTCGGCAGGTCACCGGGCGATGTCCCCCGTCAGTCCAGGGACGTCTTGACCTGCCAAGGCGACTCCCGGAGCAGGTCGCGTGGGGTCCGAAAGGTGAACCTTCCGGTCCGCACATTTCTTGGTCCGATTTCCTGCCCGCATGCTTGCGGGGAAACGCCACAACAGTTTCACGCACCCTGACGCGCCATCGACGCTTCAGCCAATTGCTTCATCGGCTTCAGCCCGTGCTTGCCTGCATATCCCCGTGCAGCTGCCGCAGCGCGCGCAGTCTGTTTTGAACGGTCTCAGCGCTTCAAAAACGGCATCGAGCTGAGGATTGGCCGCAGTTTGCGTCGTATCGGAGCGCTTCCTGTTTGCGGATGCCAATCGTTTCGAAGCGGTCCGCACGCGATCGATGCTCCTGAGAATGGCCAACATATGCTTCGCTTCCTCAGCTTCCATCGCGGTAAAGGGAACGCCATCCAGGCGCGCTGGCTCATGCGTTGCCTGATCAATGATAGCCCAGCCTGAGCCTTCGGTACGGAGACGATATTCTTCGGCCATCGACAATCCCCATTTCTTCGACACCTGTCATTCTGAACGAGGGCAGTCGAAGCTGCTATTTCCCAAATTGGCCGGTTTCATCGCTCAAAAGTTGTATATTCAAGGGTCGTAATATGATGGTTGGGACTATACTCGTGCAGCTCAGGTCAACAGTTCTGGCAGCCGTGAAGCGAAAGCAGCCGGTGGCAGTGCGCGTTGCGGGCGGGAAGAAGCTGGTTCTTGGATGTTGCCTGGTTCGACGCGATGACCAGTCCTCCATTGAATTGCCAGCAAGCCGCGGTCTTGTTGTCCTGGCCACAATGCCGGCTCAAAAGCCCGGCGTGGGTACCCTTTTCGGCTACAATGAAGTGCATCACTGAACCAAACGGCCGACTGGATACAAACACTACGATTAGCTATCCTTCGTAAATGGTTCTTGATCGACTGCTCAAGATAGCCGCGTGGTTGTCGCTTGCCGCCATCCTGTTCGTGACCGTCTCGCCGATCGGTATACGACCGCACGACGTCATGTCCGTGCGCTATGACCGAGCACTCGCCTTCACAGCAATGGCTCTCCTGTTCGTGGTAGCCTATCCCCGTCACTTTTGGGCTTGCGCTATCCTGGTCATACTTGGAGCGGCCACAATAGAACTCCTCCAGTATTTCTCACCAACCCGCCATGCGCGGCTTGAGGACGCTTCTGTAAAAGCCGTCGGCGCAACAATCGGCGTGGCTCTGGGGTTTGCAGCAAACTGGATCCGTCCGCCGCGCTCGAGCTAGTCTGCTGTAAAGGTGAGTCAAATTTCCGGTCGAGCCATTTCAGATGGCTGGTCAACTCGTTGTGGATGGAATCCAGGTCGTTTTTTTGAGCGGCTCGGGACAACACCTTCGCTCGTGATCTGGTCGGGCCTCCCGTCAGGGCGTGCTTTTGCTTCCATTGCGGAAGAACCATCTCCAGGGGCTTGGGTTTCGATCGGGTAACCCACCGGGGCCAATTGCATTTGTGGCTGAGGGCAGGAAATTTCCTGGACGCTAAAAAACGCATCTGGAGACAGCCGTGGTCGATTTCCCTTCAGATGATCAATCGACGAAGACACCGACGCTTGCGGCCCGGCCCATGGCGTCAATCACTGTGAGCTTCGAGTAACCGCTGCCATCCGGCATCCACTGATTGGTGCGCCGCCGAGAGACGTCGGGCAATGGCTTGCCGTTGGCAAGCCAGCGGAAAGGTGCCCGTCCGCCTTGCAACTTCAGCGTCAACGGCGATAGATCGCCAGTTCTTGCGCCAAGGTCGACATGCGCGCCCTCAGGCGGATAGACGATCTGCGGTGCCGGCTCGCGGCCGGAGGTTGTCAACAGGCCACTTGGATTGATGGCGAAGCGACGTTGACTGATCGCCAGTTCGGCCTGTGCGATCCGCATTGCTCCTGATGGCGGACGGGGGAGGGGCGTGGTTGCGATCCCCGATTTTGCAAAGCCTTCAAAGAGGATGGGGGCCGCAGTCCCGTACCCCGTCAATCCCGGCACGGCGCCGTTGTCAGGGCGACCGACCCAGACACCAAGAACATAGCGCCCGTCATAACCAACCGACCACGCATCGCGGTAGCCGTAGCTCGTACCGGTCTTGTAAGCGATCCCTCGTTTGGGAGCCCCGGGCGGTGGAATGACGCCGGAGAGGATGTCGGCGACATTCCAGACGGCCACCGGGTCAAGCAGGCCTTCCCCATCGATCTTGCCTGGCTGCTCGTTGACGCCATCGCCGATGCGCGCAGGGCGGCCACGATTGGCGAGCGCGGTGTAGAGCTGCACCAAATCCTTCAGCGTGACGCCGAGGCCACCCAGTCCAATTGCAAGTCCCGGCGTTTCGTTCGGGGGCAAAAGAGGCCGCACCTCGGCGCGGCGAAAGCGGATCAGCAGCTTTGCCGGATTGACGGCATCAAGCAGCTTTACGGCCGGCACGTTCAGGGACAACTGCAGGGCCTCGCGCACCGTGACGTCGCCCTGATAGCTCATGTCGAAATTTCGCGGGCGGTAGCCGAAGAAATCGGCGGGGCGATCCTCGATGATCGTCTCCTGGCTGACGAGACCTTCCTCGAATGCCAGGCCGTAGATGAACGGTTTCAGCGTCGAGCCCGGCGAGCGGCTGGCGCGCGTCATGTCGATCCAGCCAGAGCGGCTGGCATCGAAGTAATCGGCTGAACCGACCTCGCCGACGATATCGCCCGTCTGCGCATCCGCCATGACCATAGCGATCGACAGCTTCGGACCGAGTTTCAATGCGGCGGCGCGGGCAACGGCTTCCAATCCCGTCTGTACCGTCTTCTTCAGGGTCGTCTGGTATTGCAGCGCTTTCGGATCCTTGCGGCGGGCCGCCTCGGCCACATGGGCGGCGAGCGCCGGGAGCTGAATGCGCCGTGCCGGCACCGGAACGATTTCAGCGCGTGCCGCCTCACCCTCTCCAACTGCCTCGGCGACGGCGACACGCTCCAGCACCCGTTTGCGAGCCGTCTCCGCGGCCGCAAGATTGCGGTCCGGGCGGCGCTTCTCCGGCAACTGCGGCAGCGCGACGAGGAGGGCGGCCTCGGCGACCGTCAGCCGCCGCGGCTCTTTGCCGAAATACGCAAGGCTTGCAGCCCGCGCGCCCTCGAGATTGCCGCCATAGGGTGCATGCGTCAGATAGAGATTTAGGATCTCATCCTTCGATAGCCGCCGCTCGATCTGGATTGCACGTGCCATCTGCAGGAGCTTCGCCGACAGAGAGCGGCCTTGGCGTGGTTCAATCAGCCGCGCGACCTGCATCGACAGCGTCGATGCGCCGGAGACGATGCGGCCATTGGTGACGAGCTGGACGGCGGCACGTGCGATCGCTCGTAGATCGATGCCGCCATGCGTGTAAAACCGCCGATCCTCGTAGGCGACAAGCATCCTGAGGAATTGTGGATCGACATCGGCGCCAGTGGTTTTGAGACGCCAGAGACCGTCCGGTGTTGCAAAGGCCCGCAGCAACTGACCGTCCGCATCGAGCACCTCCGCAGACACTGTATCGGCCTTGTCGAGCGGCGGCGGATAGGCCCGGTCGGCGGCGTCGAGCAAGACCAGCCCAGCACCGGCAAGGATGATGCCGGCAACGCTTCCAATCACGAGCTTCGGTGTCAGTCTCATTTCGCTGCTGCAGTGACCTCCATCTTGCCGGTCGCCGTGCGGGCAGAAAGCTGTGGGCGATACATGTCCTCAACGACGGCGGCCGGATGATCATAAGTGCCAGGTGTGACGGCGCGCACGACATAGGCGACATTGATTTCACGGTTGTCGTCCGCCGCGCGGTTGAACGCCGCCACGAAGCGGTCATTGCGGAATTCTGTGTGGGCGGCCGTGACCTCGCCGATCCACTCGAAGTTGGTCAGTTGAGCGCTGTCTACAAGGCTTGGATTGTCGATCTGGAAGCCGGCCGGCAGCAGATCCGTCACGACGATGCGCGACGGCCAGCTGTTGCTTTCCGTGATGTGCAGGACGACGACATAACGCTCGTTCTGCTTTGCCTCGGTCACATTCGTCTGCTCGCCATCCATCGTGTAGTAGGTACGCTCGATGGCAAAGCCGTCGCCGCCTGCCGGCGGCGGCACAACGGGAGCGGCGACCGTCGTCACGACAGCCGAGACCGGATCGCTTGTCTGGTTGGTGAGGGCAAGCGCATTGCCGATCAAGGCGTCTCCAGTCATTTTTGCCATATAGGCGCCGTTGTGCAGCGCGCCGTTGACGTCGATCTTGATCGAGTCGTCGCCGCCCTGAATGGCGCGTGCGGCAAGCAGCATCCATGCCTGTTCCTGAGTGCTGGTATATTTGCTGCGGTTCCATTCCTTGGCGACAGCCTTCGCCAGTTCGGGAACCACCGGCGGGACCGGACGGCTTTCGGCTGCGAGGGCAAGGATCGCGGCCCCATCCCGCAGGATCGAGCCGTAGTCAGTCCTCGAAAGATTGACCCTTGTGACCATCGATTGCTCGGACATCTGCAAGGCGTCGACGAAGATGTTGTTCGAGCGGATTGCATCGCCATAGAGCGCTAGCGCTGCCGCGATATGGGCCTTGGCAAGCGGCGTTGGAAAGTCGTTGATCATCGTATCGGCATAATATCGAAGGTCGCTGATCGCGGCCTTCTTATTGCGGGCGAGAACGTAAAGCGCATAGGCAATCTGATCGCCCTGCTCCTTGACATTGACGTCATAGCTCAAGGCGTTCTGCAGGTTCTCGAGCGCTTGCGCGAAGGCGCGATCCGGTACGTCGTATTTCTGCTCGCGAGCGCGGGTCAGGAAATCGGTGACATAGGAATCAAGCCAAAGATCGCCACTGTCAGGTCCCCAGAGGCCGAAGCTTCCGGCCGAGGCCTGGTAGGAAAGCACCCGGTAGATTGCGTCCTGAACGCGTTTCTTCACATCGGCGTCATCTTCAAGGCCAGCTTGCGTGGCAAGCTCGCTCAGATAGAGCAGCGGCAGGGCACGGCTCGTCGTCTGCTCGGCGCAGCCGAACGGGTAGCGATCGAGTGACATCAACAGGGCCGGAATGTCAAAGGCCGCCGAGCGCGTGACGCTGACGCTGACGGAGGCACCCGGCAGCACACTGTCTGCCAATAGCGCCTTGTCGACTGTCAGCTTGGCGCCTGGATTGAGCGCCAGCACGCGGCGCTCGGTCAGCGGCAAAACAGCCGGTCGGACAGGAACGTCAACCGTTTGATCCAGCGACAGGCCTGCCGCGTCCGACAGATTGATCGAAACGCTGCCGTTGCCCGGCTGGTTTGCCGTAACGGCAAGTGTCAGGGCGGATTTAGCGCCGGATTCAAGGCGGATCGTCTGCGAAGCCTGGTTCACCCTTACCGCGTCGTTGCCGGTAACGGTCAGCTTGTAATCGCCTGCTGGGGCGTCGGTGTTGGCAATATCGAGGCGAAGCTCGGACGCATCACCGGGCGCGAGGAAGCGCGGCAAGCTCGCCGTTACGACGACCGGATCGCGGATGATGACATCCTTCGTGCCATGACCAACGCCGGCCTTCGACCAGGCAACCGCCATCACGCGGGCTGTGCCGTTGAACTGTGGGATGTCGAAGCTGACGGTTGCCTTGCCCTTAGCATCGAGCTTTACCGGACCGGAGAAGAAGGCGACGAGCTTTTGCGTCGGTGGGCTTCCCTCAAGCGCCACGCTGCCGCCATCACCGCCTGTCCTGAGCTTGCCGGTAGCGCCGAGCGAACCGTCGATCAGCCGCCCGTAAAGGTCGCGGATCTCGAGACCGAGCTGGCGCTGGCCAAAATACCAATCTTCGGGGTTCGGCGGCTCGTATCTTGTGAGATTGAGAATGCCGACATCGACGGCAGCAACGGTCACATAAGCATCCTCGTTGGCGCCTGCACCTGCAACGGCCAGCGTAATCGGAAGCGGTGCGCGCGGCAGCATCTTTTCCGGCGCGTCGATCTTGACCTGCAATGCGCGGTCGGCGGGATCGACCTTCAGCCATTTGACGCCAATGGCGCGCATTGGCATATGGCTCTCCTGTGCGTCGCCGGGGCGGAACAAGGTTGCAGTCACATAGGCGCCAGCGCCCCAATCAGCGGTGACCGGGATGTCGACTTCGCCGCCGTTCTCACCAACCGTAGCGTTCTGGATGGCAACGAGGTTTTCCGTGCCGGCCGCGATCATCAACTCACCGGCATAGCGCGAAGAGATCTTGAGCTTGGCTGTTTCGCCGACCTTGTAGCTGTCCTTGTCCAAGGCGATCTCAAGCCCGTCAGGGGTCTCCGTCGACGTCGCCTGGACAAACCAGCCGGCGTCGAACTCGACGGACGACGCAGGGCCGTCGGTCTCAGTGCTTTCCACTTCAAGGCGGTAGCGCCCCCAAGCGACCGCAGAGGAAATTTTCGCCCCGTCCTTGGTCGCACTGATACTGCCGTTTCCAACCTGCTCGGCTGTGAAAATCGGCTCGTATTTCCAGGCAGTACCGTCGCGATACCATTGGTAGTCGCGGTTGAGCTTGTAGAGCTTCCAGCGCAGGCCGCTCATCGCCTGCTTCTCGCCGTCCGCTCCAACGCCGATGACGGTGAAGTTGGCGATCGAATTCTCTCCAAGGTCGCCCGAGAATTCCGGCTTGATGCCGATCATCGGGCCTTGATTTTTGACAGGAAGGGCAAGCGATCGCTCGATCGCGCGACCGCCGGCTTCCTGCATCCGGATGTAGACCGTCGCATTGAGAAGCTGCGTCGTCGCCGGCAGATCGCCGACAGTCAACTCCGTGATACCCTCGCCGTTCTCATCGAGTTCGGGAAGGCCTTCGATGGTCTGGCGGGTGTCTTCACTGGCTTCCTCATCGGCGAGGCCGAAGAAGTAGCCAGGGAATGTGTCCGCCTGCCGTGTCGGCTTGATGACGACATCGCCTTCGAGCGAAAGCCCGGCGGCTGGCGCGCCGTAGAGATACTTGCCGCTGATGTTGATGGTTGCCGGAGTGTCCGGACCGATAACCTTCGCCTCGGTCTTGATCTCCATGTCGGTGCGATCCGGCACGAAGTCATCGACAAGGAACGTCTTCGTCGCAATTGGCGAGCCTTTCGGATCGGTGTGAATGTTCATCGTCCAGGTGCCGCGCATGGCGCTTTCCTGAACAGGCAGGTCGACGGAGTAGCCGCCAACATTGCTGGTCTGACTGACGATCCGGCGGTCCTCGACACCATCGGGACGCAGAAAGAGGAAGGTGAGTGGCAGGTTCTCGATGGCGTTGCCATCGGTATCGCGGGCGAGTGCCGCAGCATGCACCGTCTCACCGGCGCGGTAGATGCCGCGCTCCGTCCAGGTCAAAACATCGATGGCACCTGGCGAAGAGCGTCCCGTTACGCCGCGATCGGACAGATCGAAACCAGCACGGGTCATGTCGAGGAAGACGTAGTCGGTGGTGCTTTGCTTTGCGGTGATGACCGCGGGCGTGAGTGCTGCCGTGGCACGCATCAGACCGGCGGTAAAGGTCGCCCGACCGTTCTCGTCGGTCGTAGCGGTTCCCAGCACTTCATTGTTCTTCGCCAGCAGCTGCAGCTCGACGCCGGCGATCGGTTTTGCCGATGCAAGCGAGCGGGTGAACACGTTGAGACCATCCGTGCCCGCATAGGTGGTGACCCCAATATCGGAGACGACAAACCATTGCGTCGCCTGCGCATTCCAGTCCTGGTCCGGGGCGTTTGGTGCGGTTGCCGTTAACACATAGACGCCCGGCTTGCGCTCGGGCAGTGCCTCATCCACCGGAAAACTGGTGACGACGTCCTTGTTGAGATCGCTCGCGATATCGATCGAGCCTTGCCAGACGAGTTCACCGCTTTCGTCTTCGATCCGCTGTGCGCTGTAGCCATCGAGCTGGGTCAGGAATTGCGAGCTCGTCAAGAGCGGTGCGATGCCACGATCACCGATACGGTAGAGCTTGAGATTGGCGGAGGCCATGTTGACGGAAACGATCGGAATTCCGCGACGCGCGGTCGACGGCAGCACAAAGCTGTCGCCGGTGAAGCGCACGCTGGCAGTGCGATCCTTGACATAGATATCGAGGCTGACCGGAGCTTCAAGGACTTCATCGACTGAAGAAGGCAAGCCCGTACGGAAGGTGATCTTGTAATTTTCGCCATGCGTCAGCCCCTCGACGCAGATCTGCTTGTCTTTGGTTTCGAGCGCCTTGGGGGCGGCGCCGTTCAGCGTCACGAAAGGCGTATAGTCCACAGTTTTGACCAGGGACTCCGAGAATGTCGCGCAGGTGCGCGGATTTGCACTGTCTGCGTCGACCGTATGCTCGGTAATGCGAAATCCTTGCGTCGATTTGAGCTGCAAGAATGCCGCCTGAACGTCCTTGGCGTTCACGAGCGCCAGGCTTGCCTTGTAGGCGTTGAGGGCGGCGCGATAATTGGTGTTCTTTTCGAGTGCGGCGGCCAGCACGGAGAGCGCCTCGGCACGGCTCGACGTCGTCCTGGTCAACTCGTAGCCGTTCACAGCGGCAAGAACAGCCTGTCCGTAGATCTCGCTGCCATTGTTGTCGTCGGTCTTGACAAAGCTGTCCCCGGCACGAGCCGTTTCCAGCCAGAGATCCGCATTCTCCGGTGAAAGAGCAAGCGCACTGCGGAAGGACTTCATCGCGTCGATGACATTGCCCGCCGTCAGGTCGAGGCGGGCATTGGCAATCAGACTGTCTGCGCTCTGGCCCTGCTGATCATCGGCCACTTCAAGATTGGCCTTGTCGTCGCGCGCCTGCTGGATCACGTCGCCGGAGAGGAAGGTGAGGCGAGGGGCCGCGCCGATGTCCGGCTCCTGCTGCATGGCTGTCTCGACGATCCTGCCGGCAATGGCGCCCGGGAAGGCATTCATCGTCTTGAAATCGGACTTCAGGAAGCACCACTTCACCTTCGGATTATAGGTGAACGCCTTGCAGGATTTGTCGCCGATGCAGGACGTTTTGCACTGATCCAGCGTGACGTTCTGTTCAGTGCGCAGATCGAAGCCAAAATAATCGGCGTCCTGGATCGTCTGGATCTGGCGCTTCGTATCCGCCGCCAGGGCGGGAAGGCTTGCGATGATTGACGAGACAGCAACGGCGACGATAGCGAAAAACGCGCGTACAGACATGTAGTCCCCCCGAGATGCTGGCGCTGATCCGGCTGCACTCTCCGCACTCCACGTCCGGTTGTCAACTCGATCAAATGCGCTGTTTCGCAATGAGCCAGGTGCTGCCGCAGCGCTCTCACATCGGCGTGAGGTACTGGGTTTTGATTTGCTTGGTGGAGCGCCGTGCACCATCGTTGCGTCATGACATCGGGAGACTTCGATGTGTTCCGCTTTTCTTCTCCGAAGGTTTGATTTTCGGTTCATTCTGGCTGCCGTGACCTTGTTAGGATCGCCCGTCTTGGCCGCAGAGAGAGCTGTTGTTCTCCCGCCGCCGGTGATCGACGAGCCCATCAAGGCAAACGCGCAAACCGCTGTGTTCGCAGGCGGATGCTTCTGGGGCATTCAAGGTGTCTTCCAGCATGTGAAGGGCGTGAGATCGGCTGTCTCTGGCTACGCCGGAGGAACAAGCGGTACGGCGATCTACGAGACCGTCAGCACTGGAACGACAGGTCACGCCGAGTCGGTAAAGGTGATCTTTGATCCGTCCGAGGTCAGCTACGGAACGCTGTTGCAGATTTTCTTCTCGGTCGCCCACAATCCGACAGAGCTAAACCATCAGGGTCCCGATACCGGCACACAGTACCGATCAGCATTGTTTGTGGCGAGCCCGCAGCAGCGTCGGATCGCGGAGAATTACATTGCGCAGCTCGGCCGGGCCGGCATCTTTCCGGACCGGATCGTAACTAAGATCGACAATCTGGAGGGCTTCTATCCGGCCGAGCGCTACCATCAGGATTTTCTCGCTCGCAATCCGACAAATCCCTACATCGTCATCAACGACCTGCCGAAGATCGAAAACCTGAGGTCGTTGTTTCCGCGCAACTTTCGCAGCCGACCTGTCCTCGTTCTCAAGGCAAAGGGTTGATATCCCCGAAAAAACCGGGCATCTCACCGGCACTGCGGTTGCGCTGTTAACGATTTGTCAATGTTAACAGTACTTTGCCTGTAAGTTATTCCGCCCCAACCCGGAACATATCGTGCTCGCGTTCGTTATCCAGGCGCCAACCAACATGCAGTTGAGCGTAACCAGTGTTGCAAAATGAGTAAAAAAAGGGGCAGTTCATGGCCAGCGATGTCGAAACCAAGCGGCCGACATACGGTGATGCGCGTCAAAGCGTCTTGATCGTTGAGGATGAATTCCTGATTGCCCTTGACCTTGAATCGACCATCAAGGAAATGGGGCTCGACGTGACCGGTGTCGCCCGCGACAAGGAGCAGGCGCTGACGCTGGCGCCGCTGGCTGACATTGCATTTGTGGATGTCAACCTGGCCGACGGTGCAACGGGGCCAGAGATTGGACAACGTCTCGTCGAGGAATTTGGCGTAACCGTGGTTTTCATGACTGGCAACCCTGAAGCCGTCGTCGGGCGTGTTCAGGGAGCGCTGGACATCCTCAGCAAGCCGGCCACGCCATCGAATGTGCAGACCTCTTTGCGCCATGCGCTCGATGTGCGCCGCAGTGCCTGACGGTTGCGATGTGAATTCCCGCATGACCGGTATGCGCCAACCGTCAACGTCGCGACGTGGTCATCGTCAGGCTGCTCGAACGTCCAGCTGATCTACCGCTGCGATCACGCCTCTGAGCTCCGCCAGTCCCTTCAGCCGGCCGATGCACGAATAGCCTGGATTGACCGTCTTCGTCTGGTCGTCGATCAGGAGATGGCCGTGGTCGGGACGCATTGGAATAACGCTGTCGGTCCTGCCGACTGCGGCCCGTCGACGTTCTTCTCGGCGCAGTACCGAAATCAGTGAAACCATGTTGACGTCGCCACCAAGGTGCTCGGCTTCGATGAAGGAGCCATCTGGTTCCTTGCTGACATTTCGCAGGTGCGCGAAGTGGATGCGCTCGGCAAAGCGGCTCGCCAGGTCGACGACGTCGTTTCCGGGACGCGAGCCGTAGGAACCGGCGCAAAGGGTTATGCCATTGGCGGTGTGATCGACCGCCGAAAAAATGGTCCCGATATCTTCCGCCTTCGATACGACGCGCGGCAACCCGAACAACGAGAACGGAGGGTCGTCCGGGTGAATTGCAAGACGGACATTGTTTTCGACGGCGACCGGCACGACCTCCTTGAGAAAGTCGACCAGATTGCTGCGCATGTCGTCGTCTGAGAGATCGTCAAACGCTGCAATATGCGTGCGGATGGTTTCGCGCGTGTGGCTGTCCTCGCCGCCGGGCAGGCCAGCGATAATATTTTTTTCGAGGGTTTGCACATCCTCGTCCCTCATGCCCGCCAATCGCTTTCGCGCTGCCTCGACCAGTGCGGCGTCGTAGCTGTCTTCGGCTGCCATACGCTTCAAGACAAAGACGTCATAGGCGATGAAGTCGATCATGTCGAAGCGCAGCGCCAGACCGCCGACGGGGGTTGGGTAAAGGAGGTTTGTGCGCGTCCAGTCCACGACCGGCATGAAGTTGTAGCAGACAATCGGCACGCCGCCTTTGCCGAGATTGGCGAGGCTCTGCTTCCACGCGTCGACATAACGGCGCCAGTTTTCGTTTCGCAGTTTGATCGCCGAATTGACGGGGATGGACTCGCAGACCGACCAGGCCATGCCGGCATCTCTCACGAGTGCCATTCGTTCGGCCACGTCCTCCGGCCTCCAGACGCGGCCGTCATAGATATGGTGGAGGGCCGTCACGATACCCTGTGCGCCCGCCTGACGGGCATGGGACAATGTAACCGGGTCCTGAGGTCCGAACCAGCGCCAACTTTCCAACATAGGATACCTCCTCGAAATGTTGGACAATTAATCGCAATCTCATCGCTGGATGCAAGAAGAAATCGATCATTGTGAAATTAAGCCCAACATATTAGGCTGGCAGTTATGGAAACGGAGGTCATTGGCGTGGAGTCAGGCAATCGCGCTTCGGCAGTCGATGACGTCGTACGGCAAATCCGCCTTCTGATCCGCGAGCGCGGGCTTGGTGTAGGTGACGTCTTGCCGAGCGAGGTCGAACTGGCCACGATGTTCGATTCCAGTCGGAATACGGTGCGTGAGGCCTTCCGCACGTTGAAGGCATATGGGGTCGCTGAATCCAGGCAAAAGGTCGGCGCCGTCCTGACAGACCAGCATCAAGACGCGATGCGCGATCTCTTTTCTTTTGCCATGGAGATTTCCGTCGATGCTTTCCGCGACATACAGGGGTATCGGCGGCTGACGGAAATGAACCTGTTCGATGTGCTCGCCGAGCGCCTTACGGAACAGGCTCTTGCCGAAATGGAGGCGGTCAATGCGTCCATTCTGACAGCGCAAAACGCCGAGCGTGCCTCCGAACTCGATTTCCAGTTTCACCGCATGCTGGTGGATGGCGCGGGCAATCGCACATTGTCGGAAACCTATGGCATGCTGAAGCCGGTCATTCAGCGCTTGATGCTTGCGGGCAAATCGCAACGATTGGCGCTGCAGACTGTTGTAACCGAGCACAGCGACATTCTTCAAGCGCTGCGCGATCGCAACCGGATTGCTTTCATCTATCACATGGATCGGCATCTGAGCGCCGGTCTTGAATTCATTTCCGAATGAATGCGGCAAGAGGTGGAGAAGACCGATGGGAGAATTTGCCGGCAAGACTGCAGTTGTCACGGGCACGACCGGGATCGGACGCGCGATCGCATTGCATTTGGCGCGAGAGGGCGCCGCCGTTGCCGCCCTCGGCATCGATGAAAAGGCCAATGCTGAGCTTGCCGAGATCGCTGCTGCAGACGGACTGGCCCTGCGCGTCATCCATACGGATGTCTCCATTCCCGCCAGCGTGCGTGATGCCTTTGCCCAGACCATCGCTGTCTACAAAGGCCTCGATATCATCGTCAACTCGGCGGCCGTGCATCCCTATGGCAATGCCACGGATACGCCCTTCGAGACCTTCATGCGCTGCATGGCGGTGAACGTCGGCTCGATCCATCTGACGGCGGAGCATGGCGTGCCAGAAATGCGCAAGCGCGGCGGCGGCGCCATCATCAACATCTCGAGCGTGCAAGGCTTTGCCTGCCAGCCCGGCGTCTCAGCCTACGTCGCTTCGAAGGGCGCGATCCATGCGTTGACGCGAGCGATGGCGATCGACTTCGCCGCAGACAAGATTCGCGTCGTATCGATCAGCCCGGGTTCTGTGCGTACGCCGATCCTGGAACTCGCCGCGCGAACGTTCGAAGGAGACGATGCCGATGTCGATGCCGTCTTTCGGCGTTTCGGCGAAGCGCATCCGCTTGGCCGCATTGGCGAGCCCGAAGAGGTGGCCGCGCTTGCTGCCTTCCTTGCCTCGGACAACGCTGCCTTCATTACCGGATCGGATCACCGGATCGATGGCGGGTTGACGGCCGGTATAGGCGTGCGTTGAAGCCTATTTTCAAAATCCCCTTGCGTTGGCACCGGTCCTAGGCGCACTCCACCAAACGTCAGACGAGACCGGTGAGCAGGGCTACGCCGGCCAGCGCGGCAATGCCGCCGGCCGAGCGTGCGATAACTGCGCCCCGCCGCTCGCTCACTTTGCCGATCAGATAGCCAAGGCCAATGCCGGCAAGGTTTAGTGCTGCGGTGGCCAGCATGAAACCCGCCGCATAAGCGACACCGCCTGCCGCGGCCGGCATCTCAGAGCCGTGCGCGTGTCCATGAAAGATCGCAAACAGGCCGACGACCGCTGCCGCGATGGCGACCGGAGCCTGGATGCCCAGCGCAACGACAGCGCCCAGGACGATCACGGAAAGAGCAATTCCGGCTTCGACAAAGGGCAAGGCGATCCCCATCATGCCGAGGGCGCCGCCGATAGCCATCACCGAGACGAAGGTCAAAGGAACCAGCCAAAGCGCACGGCCGCCAATCTGCCAGGCGATAAGGCCGACCAGAACCATGGCGAGCACGTGATCGAGACCCGAAACCGGATGGCTGAAGCCGTGGAGGAAGCCAACCGTCTGTCCAACGCCGGTGTGGGCGAAGGCAAGCGACGGAGCAAGGGCGGCAGCCGCGAGCAGGACGTTGAATTTGGTGCTCTTTGAAAACATGGATGCCCCCGTTTGTGTGCAATGTCGACGCAAAAAAATGGCATGCCGGATCAGGAGGATAAAGCAAAAAATCGGTCGACACCGTCATTTGACGTAGATTTTCTTCCGACGCGTCGTGCCCCTCAGGTTGGCGGCATGGTGCCAAACACCGCAACAAGGCCGAGCACCGCCAAGCCCAAGACCATTTCTGCGGCAGTCGCCCATTTCAGCAACTGCAGCGATGGGCCGCGGGCGAGCCGCGGGACAAGAATGTAGCGATTGGTGATCGCAAGCGCGACCAAGACAAACACGATCAGGATCTTGACGCTGAGCAGGAACTGATAGTCGAGCCGCCAATTCAGCGGAGGCGATCCGATGATCAGGAACGTATTGATGATGCCAGTCGCGATCACGACTGCGACCGCAACATGGCCCGCGGTCGAAAACCGCATCAGCGCTACCCGCGCATCATTCTGCCATTTTGCGTCGCGCAGCATCGGCAGGATGACGATGACAGGCACCAACGCCCCGAGCCAGGCGCCACCGGACAGGAGGTGAAGGCCGTCGTTAAGGCGCTGCGGTGCCCGCAACGCACCACTGTTCATCGCGGCATGACCGCTGATCGTCAGACTGAGCAACAGCAATCCGGCGAACATCGCCCGGGCGCGGTGTCTGAACGGGACAGGCGCAAGGCACGACATTGCCAGGAGAACGGTGGCACCAGCCTGGGCAATCCAGGCCTGCCCGACGGTTGTTCCTGAAAGAATGGATCGCATCATCTCCGGCACAAGCGCATCGCTCCAGCCTTCCCCGATCGTTGCCGCCCGTAACGGCAGCAGCGATGCGGTCGTGCCGATGACGAGAAGGAGTGCGATGATGTACCAGTTGCGGAGCCGTCGGCTCACCTGTGCCGCCAGGTCTGCAGGCACGACCCAGCTGAGATAGGCCGATGCGCCCCACAAAAACACGGCGGCGGCATCAAACAGGAAGCGGCACAGGATGAGTGCGGCGTCTGGTGTCACGGCTTGACCGTGAAACCGTAGGTGCCATTGGTCTTGTGGCCGTCCGTTGAAAGGACGTGCCATTCCACGGCGTAGGCGCCAGGGCCAAGCTTTTCGGGAAGAGGGACCATCAAGGTCTTGCCTTCATCCATCAGCGTCGCGTCGCCGGTTTTCACCATAGCCTTGTCCGGGCCGGTGATTTTCACGCCGGAGAACTTGATGTCGAGTTCTTCGGAGAAGTGCAGGTCGAGTTCGGCAGGGGAGGTCGCGACCGTTGCCTTGTCGGCAGGCACAATTTTCGTCAGCTGTGCATGCGCGAGGGCCTGCCCGGCAAAGCCGAGGATCGCAACGGTGGACAATGCGACAAGGCGGGAAAGTGTCGGCATGATCTTACTTCCTAAATTCAGACGATGGTTTCGCAAGGGATAGGAGCCTATTGCGGTTTGGACATATCCATGCCGTCCATGTCGGAGTGGTGGTCTTTTGCACTGGCTCCGCCAGCGCTACCAACTTCAAATTCGACGACGACGGAGCCGGCCTTTTCGAATGTCAGGGTCGCCTTGATCATCTCGCCCTCCTTGAAGGGCTCTGCCACGTCCATGAACATGATGTGGAAGCCGCCTGGCTTCAGCTCGACGGTTTGACCGGCTGGAATGACGAGCCCACCGGCGACGGGGCGCATCGTCATCACGCCGTTGTTGACGCTCATCTGATGGACTTCCGTCTTTGCTGCGCGCTCGGAAGTGATGCTGACAAGCTTGTCGTCGGTCGAACCGGCGTTGGTGAGTTTGAGGTATCCGCCGCCGACCTTGGCGCCTGGCACCATGGCGCGTGCATGCGGATGGCCAATTGCGATGTCGCCGGCCTTGAAGTCATGGGAATTGGCGATTGCGGCGAAAAGGCCAGCAAACAATAGGGCTGTGACGAGTCTCAAAAGCTGCTTCATAATGTTCTCCAACAGGACAGGCTCCTTGAACGGCACGAAAAGCCGCGGCGTCGACGAGAGCTTCCTTGCGAAATGAAAATGCGACGTAGATACGCTTTGGTTCGGGGCTAAACGGATCCCAGAGGGTCGGCCACCTTAACGGCAAGCATTGCAGCATTCGCTGTCAAGCAAATGCCCAGTTGCGGGGAGGCGCCCGCGGTCCGGTATTTGGCGGGAGTATTCGCCGCGGAGATATCTCGGTGTGGTAGACCTGCCTGGCAGCGGTTAAGGGCCAAATATGCTTCGTGCCAGAGTTCTCAGGAACAGGCAGCAAGACCGAGGCACCGATCCGGCAGGCCTCGCAGCCATGCATTTGTGCCTTTTCATGCTTGTGCATCCCACCAGCTTTGCCAGCAACGCAGATAACGGGAAGCGTGCCGTCCGGCAGAACGTATTCAGCAAATTCGGCAGGGACGAGGGCGCCCTTGGCAAAGGATGGCGACTGATGAGCGAAGCCGACAAGCAGCAGCGCGATGGCGCAGGTCATGCGTACCATCCATTGCGTGATTTTCGCTTGCCTCGCTCTCAACCGTCATTCTCCCTGACCGGACGTCAGTATGGGAGACTTCAATAAATCTCAATGCGGCAATTTGAAAGGGGCTCGCGGCGGGATCGCTGACGCTGTTGCGGCGCGTGAGGGCTGCACATTGAATGAGGACGGCAATGTGTACACATTGTCTGGATGCTGGAACTCCGATTTCCAGTTCTATTGGAGGACTTTCACATCACAAAGGGCTCCGGTGGAAAAGGAAAGTGGACCGCCGGCGACGGGACTGAACGCACCATTCGATTTCTGGAACGGATGGAATGCGCCATCCTGTCGTCCCACCGCAACCGTCCGCCTCGGGGCCTCAATGGAGGGGGCGACGGTAGGGTTGGGGTAACAAGTGTCCGCCGGTTGGATGGTCGGATCGAAATACTAAGGGCGAGTGATCAGACAGTGCTCGAGGCGGGGGAGGCCGTCACGGTCGTTACGCCGACCGCCGGCGGGTTTGGAAACTGACCCTAGTCGACGGCGGAGGCGATTTGATCGCGTGCAGGCTACCTCGCCTGCACGGCGGTGCCGTCCTCCCAGACATTGCCACGCCACACGTTGCCTTCACCCTGCGCGTCGAACGACGTGGTTGGCCCGTAAACGGCGCAATTGCCATTCGGCCCCCGTTCCCACACATTGTCGGTAACGACGATGAAGGTCGGGTTGTCACCGAAAGGCTTTCCATGGTTCAGTCCAAACGATGTGCAAAATCCACCTGGTGTCGCCAGAAAGAGATTGTGCTCGAAAGTGAATCTGGAGAGCGATGCAAAATCACCATAGATCTGTGCGCTGCCGGAGCATCCTCCTCCAACGTCATTGTCCGGCACGTCGCAGCCTATTGTGTTGTGACGAACCGTGACATCACCCCAACCGAAGGCCGCGTAGCCGCCAAGATGTGCTGGTTCTCCAGGCTGCATGTATTGGCCATGCAACCACGAGTCCTCGATAAGGCAATTTGGCGAGCAATGGATGCTTGCCCCCCCGCCCCTCACTTCTACACGTCTTACAGTCACGTTTGAATAGCCAAGGGCAGCAGACTCCCAACGCCCCGCATCGACCACACTGTCCTCGATCGTCAGGGAGGCGCCGGGGGTGTCGACATCGATCCGGTTTGTCGTGCTCCGCGTTATGCGAACACCGGGCGCCATGATGTGCAAGTCGCAAGTCACCCGTTTGGCGTCGATCACCGTGTTCGGTTCGGCAATTCCGCATGGACCCGTGTAGGGCGTAAGCTCAGTGCCCTTCGGCACGCCGGTATTGTTCGGGCCAGGAAACGAGCTACGGTCGATTGCCTGCGCGCTGCTGGCCCGGTGCAGTGGCGCAACGACGGTCAGAACCGACAGGCAAAGCAAGACAATCACTGCTTCAGTCTGCTTTTGCATGTTTTTCACCCTTTCGACCGGTGTCAACCTTGGCCAGATTTTCGCGTCTTGCGGATGTCATCTGCGATGTTCGGCGCGATGACGATGGCTCCCGTATTCTTTGAAGGAGTTCCAGCTATGGACCGCGGGTTCCAGCGACGGCTTAGCGTCGTCGCATCAGTCGCGCCGCAGGCAAGTGAAACCATGATAGCGGCTCTGTAGCCGCGGATAAGTACGAGGCCGACAAAGGCCAGTCCGCGCGCCCTCCAAGCGCTCAGGCGCTCTGAGCTGCAAATCCGTCTCACTTCTGCAACGGGAGAAAGAGCAACAGCGGCGGCCCGCACGATCCAGCGCAACCTCCAGCCGCGCCTGCCCTTTATACGGGCAAGATCATGGGCAGTGTGTCGCTGCC
Organism: Rhizobium sp. LjRoot258; assembly: GCF_964254185.1. Taxonomy (NCBI): domain Bacteria; kingdom Pseudomonadati; phylum Pseudomonadota; class Alphaproteobacteria; order Hyphomicrobiales; family Rhizobiaceae; genus Rhizobium; species Rhizobium sp. LjRoot258. The sequence continues at coordinate 344,277 of NZ_CAXUST020000002.1, forward strand.
ACTTCAAGGCCAATTCCGAAAAACTCTTGCGAGCGGGATGGTAGGCAATCATTTTCTCGCAATAGTGCGTTCGATAGCCTCCTTTTAAAGCTCGCTGACCCCAATCACGATCTTCGGCAATATCGATGCCCCCAAATTCACCGACCGAGGCGAAGACCTCCGCGCGCACTGCCAGGTTGCCGGTTCCCGTGAATCCCTGCTTTGCTATGTACTCCTTCATGCGATAGGCGAACACGCTTTCATAGGCCTCCAAAAGCGTCGGATGGCTTGGATTTTCGCATCCGATCCGCACGTCTCCGCCAAGGATGGACTTATTTGCATCAGAGGAAAACTGGTGCTCGATTTCATCCAACCACCCATCTGCGGCAACACAGTCAGCATCGATGAACGCAAGGGTGTCTCCGGCCGCGTTTGCTACACCGAGATTACGGGCCGGACCTGGACCGGGCACCGATTGCGACAGAAGCCTGACATTTGGAAAGGACGCGCAGACCTCCACGGGCATCTGTTTCGACCCGTTATCCACCACGATTATCTCCACCGAGAGCCTCGGATTAACCTCGCGTGTCAGCGAAGCCAAGCACCTTCGGAGCATTTCGGGCTGGTCAAGATGCGGGATAATGACGCTTATCATTGACGTCCAACCTCCTGCGAAACACCGTGCGGTAGGCAGTCAAATAGCGGCGAGCTTCGTTTGCCCACTGGAACTCACGCTCGGCGACGGCTCGTCCCACAGCTGACATCTCCATGCACCGCTGCGGATCATCCACAAGCGCAAGAATTCCGTCCGCGAGGCCTTCTGGCGAATGCTCCGGGACCACAAGGGCCGCTTCTGCAGCATCGCGCCTCGCTTGCCGAAGGTTGAACTGAACGATGGGCAGGCCCAGCATCATGTATTCAAAGACCTTGTTCATTGACAGCTTGTCGTTGAATTCGTTGGGCGGATCGGGAATGACACCGATGTTGAGCGCAGACAGATGCGCCATGAGCGGCTGACCGCTCAGATAGCCACTGAAGCGCAAGGAATCGCCAAGGTTCAGGTCGGCTGCGAGCTTTTTCAACCGACCAAGTTCGGGACCATCGCCAATGATGAGGCCATGGACGTCGTTTCGCTTGCGCACGTGGATAATCTCGGCGAGGGCGCGCACCATGGTCTCCACGCCATCCTGCTCACCCATGATGCCAAGATAGCCAATCAGGTGCTTGCCGGGAGCGACGAGCGACTGATCCGCAATGGTGCGCCGGAACCGCGATGCTTCCGGATAACTCTTGACAACGACGACGCGATCGGGAGCCATGCCGCCTCGTGCGACGGCAATGTCACGAAAGGTCTCGTTCGTCGCGATGCTGGCGTCCGCCATCCGGAATGTCTGCCGTTCAAAGAAGCAGAGCAACCGGTGAAATATGTCCTTCCGCCCAAACTTGGTAACATAGAGTTCCGGGCTGAGATCGTGGTGGTCGAATACAAAGCGTGTGCCGAATAGCAATTTATGGATCAGCGCCACCAGGAACATCAGGTCGGGGGGATTGCACGCCTGAATGGCGTCGATTGACTGGCGTCGGCGAACGCGGAAAGAGAGACAGGTCTGGTGAAAAAGCGCAAAGCAATACTCTCTCAAGTATCCAGCTGCGCTAGAGGCCTCGCGAAGAGCGTGCCGGTATATATGGACACCCTCCAGGACTTCGTAGCTTTTTTCGTGTCCCTTTCCCTTGGGGCATATCACCGACACCTCGTAGCCGGCCTCAGCCAGTGCCTTCGCTTCCTGCCAGACCCGACGATCGAACGGGACCGGCAGATTCTCGACCAGGATCAGAATGTGATGGTTGCTAGGAATGACAGCCTCCCGTGTGTTCAAAACACATCAAGGCTCGATGATACGGTCCCGCCGCCACGCCACTCTAGTTACCAAACCGGTTAAAAAGGGTGGCTTTTGGTTGATCCGTGGTTCAACCATATGGGTATCTATGAATCTGGACAGTATTGTATGTAAAGATATTTCGAGATTTGCTTGTTTACATGAGTAGCAAAAGGAAAACACGTCGGTGCCGGAGGAAATTTCCCGAGAAAGAGATGGAAGTACATTGCTCCGTCCGATTTCTTCTGGCGACGTGCAGCGAGTGGCAGACTTCCTTCATGCAGAGCTGAATGGGCGGCTGTCACCAGCGACATGGGCATCTGCGATACGGCCATCATGGCAGGCAACGTCCCCCAATCACGGTTACATGCTGGTCAGTGGAGAACGCATAGTCGGTGTGTATGTTGCCTTTTATTCGGCGCGACGCGTTGGAGAAAGTGTCGAGAAGTTCTGCAACTTGAGTGCCTGGTGCGTCCTGGATGGCTATCGAGCGCATGGCCTGCGACTCTTAAAGGCACTCCTTGACCAGGGTGGCTACACGTTCACCGATCTGTCGCCAAGCGGGAATGTCGTTCCGCTCAATCGTCGGCTCAAGTTCCAGCAAATCGACACAGCAGCTGCCCTGGTGATAAACCTTCCTCGGCCGAGTTGGGGAAGCGGCGTTTCGATTGTCACCGATCCACGTCTAATCGAGCGTCACCTCGACGAACGCAATCTCGGTATCTACAAGGACCATGCCCTTGCTCCCGCCGCACATCATCTCGCTGTGATAAAGCGCGATCGCTGCTGCTACGTCATATTCCGCAAGGATACGCGCAAAAGGCTTCGGGTATTTGCGTCGATCCTGCATGTAGGGGACCGCGACCTTTTCGCGGAGACTGCTCACCACATCTTTAGCTACCTGCTAACGCGCTTTGGTGTTGTCGCGACCTTTGTCGAAGACCGCTTTGCCGACGTGCACCCAAAACTGTCCATCTCGCTTCGATCGCCGCGTCCAAAGATGTTCCTGAGCGACCGAGTGTCTCCGAGCGAGGTCGACTACCTCTACAGCGAACTGACCTGCGTACCTTGGTAGTGAGGAGTTTGGACATCAATGCAGCCGCCGATTAAGAGCAATATTTCCGATCTGCTTCGCCATGGGGCAGCTTCGTTCGGCAATTCTCCTGCGCTGACATACAAGAACATCACCAGTAGCTACGTTGAGCTATGGCAAAACGCTTGCGGATTTGCCTCAGCCCTTGGCGCCCTCGAAATCAGACCAGGCGACCGCGTGGCGGTTCTCCTCGATAAACGCGTGGAGACCATCGTTTCGATATTCGGAACGGCGGCGGCACGTTGCGTGACGGTGCCCATCAATCCCGTATTGAGGTCACAACAAGTCGCCTACATACTAGCCGACTGCGATGTCAGGATATTGGTAACATCGGCAGATCGCCTGGCCCAACTCCGGGACCACCTCGCTGACATTCCATCGCTGGAACATGTCGTCCTTGTCGATGGCTCGAGGTCAGAAGCAGGAAAGGATGGAGGGTATCCAACCACCCGTTCGTGGATCGAACTGGTTCCAACAGAAGCCGACGAACCTCCAGCGACAGGCGTCGACTGTGATGTTGCAGCTATCCTCTACACCTCCGGAAGCACGGGCAGGCCGAAAGGCGTAGTCCTCAGTCATCGCAATATCATCGTGGGCGCCGAGAGCGTAAGTCACTATCTCGCAAACGGTCCGCACGACACGATCCTGTCCGTGCTGCCACTGAGTTTCGACGCGGGATTGAGCCAGTTGACGACGGCCTTCAACTCCGGCGCTCATGTCGTGCTTATGAACTACCTTCTGCCCGGTGATGTCGTGCGGCTATGCGAGAAGCACAAGGTGACGGGGATTACCGGCGTTCCACCTTTTTGGATTCAGGTCGCGGGCCTTAGCTGGCCAACCGAGGTCGGCGCTCGACTGCGCTATTTCGCAAATACAGGCGGGAGGATGCCCAAGGCGACACTCGACCGACTTCGTGCTTCGTTTCCCAATGCGCTTCCCTATCTGATGTATGGACTGACAGAGGCGTTTCGATCGACCTATCTCGACCCGTCGCAGATCGACCGGCGGCCGGATTCGATCGGCAAGGCGATCCCCAATGCAGAAATCCTTGTCGTGCGGCCCGACGGAACGCTCTGTAGTCCGGGCGAACCGGGCGAATTAGTCCACAGGGGCCCGCTCGTGGCGCTTGGGTATTGGAACGATCCTGCCCGCACCAGCGAACGCTTCCGACCGTGGCCAGCAACCGGCGCCAGCTGGCGGCAACCGGAAATGGCGGTGTTTTCGGGAGATACCGTGGTTCGTGATGAAGAGGGGTTCCTGTACTTCGTTGGTCGCCGCGACGAAATGATCAAGACGTCAGGGTACCGTGTCAGTCCAACCGAAATCGAGGAGGTCGCCTATGCCTCGGGTCTGGCGCGCGACGCCGTTGCCATGGGGATCGATGACCAAGCCCTGGGGCAGCGTATCGTTCTGATCGCCAGTCCGATCGCCGAAACGCTGGATGTGGGTGCCTTATTGACCGCATTCAGACATCGGTTGCCGCAATACATGGTGCCCTCGAAGGTCATCGAGATGGCGTCCATTCCAACCAACCCAAACGGCAAGTTCGACCGCGTTCTCTTGAGGGAGCAATTGGACAGTGAGTGAACATCCTTCCATTGACATGTTCGACGTCGCCGAAGACTGCCTGGCTGTCGGCGGAGTTCGCCTGGATCGTCTCGCGGATCGCGTCGGAACGACACCCTTCTTCGCCTATGATCGCCGATTGATAACCGCGCGAGTGGCCTATCTCCGCTCGGTTCTGCCAAGGGACGTCAAGTTGAGCTATGCCGTCAAGGCCAACCCGATGCCGGCAGTGGTCCAGCATATCGCCGGGCTTGTCGATGCGTTCGACGTTGCTTCCGCATTCGAAATGAAGACCGCGCTAGACACCGTGGTGCCTGCCTCCAACATCAGTTTTGCAGGTCCCGGGAAAACGTCGATCGAATTAACCCAGGCCATCGCCGCTGGCGTGACGATCGAGATGGAATCGGAGTCGGAGGCGTCCCGCATCATCGAAGCTGGAAACCGCCTCGGCATCCGACCAAGAGTGGCTTTGCGAGTGAACCCAAATTTCCAGGTCAAAGGTTCCGGGATGAAGATGGGAGGGGGGCCGCAACAGTTCGGCGTTGATGCCGAAGAGGTGCCGTCTCTGCTTGGAAAACTGGCAAGTGCAGATCTGGATTTCCTCGGATTCCACGTATTCGCAGGTTCGCAAAATCTTCACTCGGATATTCTTTGCGAAGCTCTCTCTCGCAATGTCGAACTGCTGCTGGAGCTTTCCGGAAAGTATGGGCAGTCCGTTCGCTACCTCAATCTCGGTGGTGGTTTCGGGATCCCGTATTTTGAAAAGGATCGTGCTCTCGATCTCGTTCCAGTTGGAAAGAGGCTTACCGAGCTGGTTGAAACCGCAATCCGTCCTGCATTGCCCGATGCGAAGGTTGTCATTGAGCTTGGCCGATACCTCGTTGGCGAAGCTGGCGTTTATGTAACGAAGGTCGTTGACCGGAAGGTGTCGCGGGGCCGGGTCTATCTGGTGGTCGACGGAGGGCTTCACCATCAATTGGCCGCATCAGGCAATTTTGGCCAGGTGATCCGCCGCAACTATCCCATCGTCATCGGCAACAAGATGAATAAGCTTGAGCGGGAGACCGTTTCGGTAGTCGGTTGCCTTTGCACCCCACTCGATCTGCTCGGTGACAACGTCTGTTTGCCACCCGCAGACGTGGGCGATCTCGTCGTTATCTTCCAAGCCGGTGCCTATGGCCTGACCGCTAGTCCCACCGCATTTCTTGGGCATCCCATGCCGCCGGAGGTGCTGGTCTGAAACGTCGTTACCACTTTCCACTATCATTGTGAGGCATCATGAACTCTTCAACGCTCGAATCTGTGAAAGACGTCATCGCCGAGACCCTCGGCATCGAGGATAGGGCCCGCATCGCGGACCCATCAACCCCGCTGTTCGGCAATTTGCCGGAACTTGATTCATTCGCCGTGCTCAGCCTGGCGGCAGCACTCGAATCGCGGTTTGGGATTCACATCGACGACGATGATTTCAGCGCTGAGCTCTTCGAAACGGTTGGATCGCTTGCGTCCTTCGTAGACCGGCATCGTCCGAAGGCGGAGATCGCCGTCGGCTAGCGACCTCAGGAAGACAAAGTGCTGCAAACCAAGCAGAGGAATTCGCGATGGCTTTGGCTCCATCGAATAAGGCGAACTAAAGTAGGCGAGGGAAACAATGACAGCACTAGCAGACAATGTTCTTCCGCTCCGCACCAGGGAAACCGGGACGAGCGTCGCTGTCGTCATCGTAACGTTCAACAGTGCCGGTGCCCTGCCCCCGTTATTGGATTCCCTTGTTGATGGTTTGCAGGGTGTGGATCGTTTCGAGATCATTGTTGTCGATAACGATTCAAAAGATGGATCGGCTGAAATCGCTGAGACGCATCCGTTGCGCCCTACCGTCATACGCACGGGTCGCAACGCCGGTTATGCAGCGGCAATCAATATTGCTGCCCGCCGAGCTGATATCGCAGCCCATCTGCTGATCTTGAATCCCGATCTTCGGCTCTTTCCAGGTGCGGTCGGGCCACTCGTCGAACAAGTCGCAACGTCGACAGTAGGGGTAGTCGTTCCTATCAATTACAAGGAAGACGGAAGCATCGACCCCACCTTACGACGCGAGCCGTCCATCATCACCGCCTGGGCTGATGCCATTCTAGGGGGCAATCTTGCCGCGCGGCTTGGGTTGGGGGAGATCGTGGGCGAGCTACGTCACTACGATCGGCGACAGTCCGTGCAATGGGCAACCGGATCCGCGCTCCTTGTTGCGGCTAGAGCCCGAAAAGTTGTCGGTGCCTGGGATGAAACGTTTTTTCTGTACAGTGAAGAGGTCGACTATCAGCGAAGGATTCGCGAAGCTGGGTTTGACATCGTCTATGAACCGCGATCCAAGGTGATGCATGCCGGCGGCGGCAGTGGCGGAGGACCTCGTCTGTTCGCGTTGCTGACCGCCAACAGAATTCGCTACTACGCCCGTCACCACGGCGCGCTGCGAACCTCGGTTTTCAAGTTCGGCGTGATCCTCGGACATGCGGTCAGATCCTGGCGCGGAGCAACCCATCGCGCCGCACTGATGAGCGCAGTTTCTCCCCTTCGATCTGCTGCTGCATTTGTGGAAAGTACGCGGGGCTAAGATGGCGAGGCGAGGTGAGTACCGTATCGTTAATTTTCACGGGATTGGAGCGCCACTGCGTGAGCTTGAGCCCGGCGAAGAAGACTACTGGCTTAGCCGTGATCGCTTTCTGGCGATCCTCGATCGCATTGCATCTCATCCCGCGCGCCAACGAATACAAATCACGTTCGACGACGGAAATGCCTCCGATCTGTTGATCGCTGCACCCGAACTTCGACGGCGCGGTCTTCGCGCGGAGTTTTTTGTCTTGACCGGGCGCATAGGACAGGCGGGTTCTCTTAGCGCAGATGACATCCGTACCCTTATTGCTCAGGGAATGCGTATCGGTAGCCACGGCGTTGGTCATCGCGACTGGACACGACTGACAACCAGCGAACTTCACTTTGAACTCGAAGCGTCAAAAGCGCAGCTGGAAGAAATATGTGGTTGTCCCGTCAACACAGCTTCGATGCCGTTTGGATGGTATAATGCCTCTGTTCTAAAGCAAATACGAAATGCGGGATACAGGGCGGCTTACTCAAGTGGGGGAGGGAGCGCTGAAGTGGAGGGCTTTCTCAGACCTAGGAACTCCGTGCGAGCCGAGACCGCGGACAGTGCGCTCGACGATGTTTTGTCAGGACAGATCCCTTTCTGGAGAAGGCTTCGTAACGCCGCGCGAACGAAGTTCCGGGTGTAAGCCTTCGCGCATCACGGTTTGGAAGGTCTTCGCCGAAGAGCGTTGACAGCATGGAGAGACTGAGATGGCAAGGTTGCTGCTGGTGGCGCCGACATGCAATGGTGAAGATGTTGGCGAGGCATGGGTCGCATATCAGTGGGCTCGGCGGCTCGGTGAGCGTCACGATGTGACGTTGCTGACCTATCATAAGAAAGGTGCAACACCTGCCTCTCGCCAACTTAGCAACGTGAAAATCGTGGAGTGGAGCGAGCCACCGGTCCTTGGTCGGGCAGAGCGACTGAACAGCATTCTGAAGCCTGGTTACATTCCCTTTTATTACCGTGCGCGACGTTGGATCCGCCAAGCACTTACGGACGGCATGAGGTTCGATATTGTGCATCAGCCCGTGCCAGTCGCGATGCGGTATCCCTCGCCAGCTGCAAATCTCGGTTTGCCACTGGTCATCGGGCCGGTTGGAGGCGGCCTCAATACCCCCCCGGGATTTGTTGGCGAGGATAGCTCGGCCCCGTGGTACGCTCGGTTGCGCAATCTCGATCGCCATCGTCTTCGCTGGGACCCACTCCTGAGGCGAACGTACGGAAGCGCCGACTGCGTTCTCGGCATCGCTGGATATGTTGAGGAGCAGTTGTCTGCCGTTCCCGTTCGGCGTTTCGAAGTCATGAGTGAGACAGGTATCGACGTGATACCGCCCCCGATCGTCAGATCCGGACAATCAGGTCCGGTGAAGCTGCTATACGCGGGGCGTCTAATCCGGACGAAGGGCGCGCGAGACATTATTAGCGCCATGGCGCTGTTGCGTGATTTGCCCGTCGAGCTCGCCATTGTCGGAGAGGGACCCGATCGCGGCGCATGCGAGGCATTAATAGCGTCTCTGGGTCTTTCCGAGCGGGTTTCCCTCTTTGGGTGGCGTCCAAAAGATGAGCTTCCCGGATTCTATCGAAATGCCGATGTCTTTGTCTTCCCAAGCTACCGTGAGCCGGGCGGAAACGTTGCACTCGAAGCCATGAGTTTTTCACTGCCGCTGGTCGTGGTTGATCGCGGCGGTCCCGGGAGTGCGACGTCGGATCTCTGTGCAATTAAGCTTAGCATCTCTACGCCGGACGCACTTGCGGTCGACATTGCCGATGCCGTACGCAGGCTTGTGGTAAGCCCCGAGTTGCGCGCGCGGATGGGCGCTGCATCTTACGCGCATGCGACGCAAACGGCATTGTGGTCCTCCAAACTTGACCGCATGGACTCAATTTATGCCGAGCTGATCAGACATGGCGCAGGGCGCAGATGACATGTGCCGCGTGCTCGGCTTTGAGGCACCACCGGTCCCAGCAGCTCATGCGCCAAGTGCGGAGCGTGGGTTAGTCATTTTGGACGAGATGAGCATCGGAAGGACTAATCGCAGTCCGAGGTGATAGCGACTAATGTTTTTCCTGGCCGTTTCTAAACGGCTGTCGAGCGTGCAGTGAGACCGGGCGGAAGATGGTAGCAAGTCCACACTATGGAATTCCTTCGAGGCGGTTATCCCTGCGCAGTTCCCTGAAGGATCGAGAGGTACGACCGCGGATTGGTTATCGAGCCGCAAAGGTGCCCGTACCTTCCGACCAAGAGGTAGACACTCGGTTGGCGTGGCCCGCCAAGCTTTTCCTTATCGGATTGCTGGTGCCGTGGATACTTCCGATTGGCTCTCTGAACCTGTCAGTCTATCGGATCGTGCTCCTGATGACTCTATTGCCGTGCCTTGTCATGTGGTTGCAAGGCAAAGCTGGCACTAAGAGAATCGCTGATTTCGGTCTTCTCCTTTTTTGTCTGTGGGCAGCGATCTCCTTCGTTGTGGTCCAAGGCGCTGCGCCCGCTATTGAGCCAGCAGGTATTCTCTTCATAGAAAGTATGGGGGCGTATTTGCTGGCACGCGTTTGTATTCGAAGCGCGAAGGACTTTCGCAATATGGTTGTGTTTGTCGCCAAGCTGATCGTCTGTATGCTGCCATTTGCTCTCTATGAGTGGGTGACCGGGACGAATCTGCTCCTTCTCGCTTTTGGAACGGTGTTCCGCACGGAAACAGCCACGAGGATGGCGCCGCGGATGGGCTTTTGGCGCGTCCAGGGGCCGTTTAGCCATTCAATTCTGTTCGGTACTTTCTGTGGAAGCATGCTCGCGCTGACATGTTTGGCAACCAAAGGCAAACATTCGGCTGTTTTTCGAGGTGTTCTTACCGTCCTGGTGGGGTTTGCTGCGCTGTTGTCAATGTCTTCTGCGCCGATCGGTGGAGTGGCAGTTCAAATCAGCTTGCTGCTGTGGAACAAGATCCTCGGCGGTTTCGCCGGTCGGTGGAAGCTGCTGTGGGTGATTGCATTTGCCGGCTATCTCGTTGTTGAGTTCGGTTCCAATCAGACACCCGCACAGTTCTATATTTCGCATTTTACATTTGATCAGCAGACGGGGTGGTTTCGACTCCTGATCTGGGAGTACGGCTCTGCATCCGTTGCCAACCATCCAATATTCGGAATTGGGCTGGGCGAATGGGCGAGGCCCGTGTGGATGGGAGATAGCGTCGACAACTTCTGGCTATTGATGGCAATGCGTCATGGCCTGCCAGCCTTTCTGCTGATGACCCTGTCTTGGCTTTGCATCTGGCTCTCTGTGGCCAAGATTAAAGTTACCGACCCGACCATTGATGCCTGCAGGACCGCTTATCTGATTTGCATGGTGACCTTTGTCTTTGTCGGCTCAACTGTCCATTTCTGGGTCGCTGCGTACGCTTGGTTTTTCTTTCTCGGCGGCTCTGGAGTCTGGTTGCTTGATTGCAAAGTCCCGCAACGGCTGGCAAGCATTGGCGACAAAAACCGCTCCAGGCACCTGAGGCGCAATGCCCTGGTCACAGAGACATGAGCATGCTGCCAAATTGACCACCAGAGCGGCTGTCGCACCCCCAGCCGTTTAACCCGTGCCGCATGGCGAACGCTTCTCAGCTCTTCAGCCAAGCGCTCCAATGAGCTGCACGGCCTTTCTGTAGGCGCGCTTAGGGTTTCGGATGGCTGAGAAAGCGGGTCTCAGCACGTCTCGGTAGTTTCCATACTTGTTGATCGGTATTTCCGAAATTTCCTTCCACGAACGCTCGATCTGTCGAAAGTAGATGTCGCCCTTTCGCCTGGCCTCCGGTGGCAGAGAAAGCATGTCTGTGTAGTTGGCTCTGGATATCATCGGATGTATTTCGTTCTGATGTGGCTTCACGTAGGAATCGCAGAATCCCCAGGAGCTCATTCTCAATTCAATGTAGGCGAGATCGAGTTTCAGCAACGCATCGAAATGCGATATGGGAGAGAGCCAGTCCTCGACAGAGCGTAGAACCTCCTCGTCCTGGGGTAGTTTTAACCGGCTCACGAGACCTTTTGCATCAAGCACGGTGTCTCGGTTCGCGTTGAGCCAAAGAAACCCGCGACCGACTTCGCCGCCGAGACCACCGACGAAATATCGGCCTTCCAGCGGCTGTACGCTCGGATGCATCTTAACATTGTTTCCACCCACGCAATGGCCCGCCCTAAGCCGCCACAGCTCCGCCTGTGAGGGCGTTGCCTCTCGATAAGGCAAGAACTCGTGGGGAAGGCCAAATGTGTGCGCCAGACGCTTTGCACAGTCTATGTCGACGTTGGCATTGGGTGCCTTCACGGTGGCAAAGGTAACCTTGCCAAGGAGTGCGCGGCAGCAAGAAAGCAACAAGCGTGAGTCGCTTCCCGCCGTCAAGGCTACGCTCGTCTTCCCAGCGCGAGCCAAGACTTCGATTGTTTGCGTCACGCGATTGAAAATCCTCGCGCAAGCTGCCGTCGGCTCGGTCGAGGTAGAAACGGGCGCAGCAGGCCAGTGACGTTTTGCAGTCCACGTGTCCAGGTCAAGATAATGGTTGCATAGGAGGCGATCAATTCCGACGTGGGCTGTTAAAATGCCGGTAAACCAACCCGCGCTGTCGACGTCGAGTGTCTTGTAGAGCCTTGCGCGAAAGCGTTGATGATACTGGTCGCCACTGAGCAACGCCGCCGCCGTTGCAGCGGCTGCACGAGCCTCCCGGTCATAAACCAGCGAGAGCGTGCCATTTGCATCGAGATAGATACGCCTGTGCGTTGGAGTGCACAGGATGAAGAGAAAACTGCCCGTCAGTCTGTAGATATGCGTTTCAACGAAATCGTCGATGTCGTCAATCTCATCAATCCTGGCGTCGATGGTGTACTGTTCACCGATCAAACGGAGTTGCTCGAGATCGATCGGTGCTCCCAGGAATGCACCGATTTGCTTTCCCGTGGCGTCAAGCACGGACACGGTTTTCGAGAATGGCGCCAGCGCAAGGTGCAGAGAGCCGAACTGGAGACGATGCCAGTCCTGGGCACAAGGTCGCGGCTCTGTGGAAATGACGAATTGGCCGTCGAGTTGATCAGATTCCAACAGCATGTGCTATTCCTTCAGCTCTCGTCGTTACGCGTCCAGGCGAAATGGCAAACAGTCTATCGGATCACGTAAAATCAAGTAAGCGTTTGCCTATCCTCTATTGGGATTAGGATGCAGCCTCCGACACACTCGGGCGGCGGAGGTTTTGCAACGGCGTTCACCTGACTATCCATCAACTCCATCGCGACTGAAACGTGGTCGCGCAATTGCCTCGGCAGTTCAAGCATATCTCTAACGATCTCCGCCGAAAGCCGCCCGCAACAGGCGCCAGCCTTGCTGGCCGATCGCTTTGTGAAGTTGCAACCGGAACCAAGGCGCCGAATAGCAGATGCCAGGATAGAGCTCTTTTGCTAGTTCGGACAGCTTGCGCGAGATCTCCCTCTCGCCCTCGTCGAAGGCTGCGCCGGCTTGCGCGGACGCATTGCCGGCGAGATCTCGCAGCAGTATCTCTGCGAGGCGATCGATGTGATGCTGACTGGAAGCGTTGCGTGCAAGGAAATGCGCGATTGCTGCGTATCTTTGCTCGATATCAGGTAATCGCGCCGATGAGTAAGTGTGCGACATGTTTCGCGAATGCATCCTGTATATTGCTTGAGCTGAGCCGATGAAGCCGACTGACCCCTCGGCCGCCAAATTGAGCCACATCGCCATGTCGCCTGCATGCGGCAGGTTGTGAGAATATCCACCGACGCTCTTTTGAGCGGCGGTCTTTACGACCGCGGTGGGCGTCGGGACGATGTTTCTTCCTTTCATCGCTTTGACAAAGTCGATGCATGACAACACCGCTGTCCGATCTCGAAGGGCGTCACCGAAAGGCTCACGCGCGACACGCGATCCGTCATCATAGATCAAAATGGCGTTGCCAAATGCAAAGCTCATACCTGGAGTCGCCGCAATCAACCTTGCTGCACGCGACAGGGCTCCAGGTGCGAGATAGTCATCGGCGGAAAGAAGCAGGAAGAGATCGGAACGAGCCCAAGCAATACCTTCGTTATACGTTTCGATATGCCCCTGGTTCGTCCTATGCTGGCGAAATTCAACTCTCTTGTCCTGTCGCGCCAGCTCCTTTGCAATCTGCGCAGAGTTGTCCGGCGACGCGTCATCAATGATAAGCACCCTCACATCCACGTCGTCTTGAGACGTGACACTTTCGACGCATTCTTTGAGAAACCTGCCGTAGCAATAGCAGGGGATCACGACATCAACAGTAGTCACGGCTACCTCGTTAGAATCAACTTGGCGTTATTGGGGTCGGTTTGCTTGATCAGGCCGTCGCATTGCAATGATGTGCGAGGGTGCAAAATTGCTTGACACAACGCCTTCTCGACGGCCGCGCCCGCCAACGCCCAGGAGGTCGATTTTACGCTCTCTGCGGCGCGCCGAGATGCCAGCTCAAAGCCCGGCGTTGTGACGACAGCCTCGATCGCGTCCGCAAGCGCGTGTGGCAGGAGCGAAGCGTATCGCACGTTCGCGTTATCCAGCACCATTCGGTTGTGATCGGCATCGTTCACGACGGGTATGCAGCCGCAGGCAAGCATTTCATGAGGCACCAGCGAGACGTTGGTGAGTGAAAGGCTCAGCCCGGCAAAGCACTTGTTGTAGATCTGGTTGAGTTTGTCTGGTGAGACAAGGCCATGATTGGTGTACGCAAAGGGAAGAGAACCCAGTTGCTGCCCGAAAAGGTGCAGTTCGATGTGGGGCTGTCGCTTGGCAAAGAGTTCAAGTGCTAGAAGGCCGATTTCAACGGCCCGACGTGGGGTGCCAGCGCGTGCATAGAATGCAACACCAGATCGATGCGACGTGGGATCAATGCGGTAGCGGGCAGTATCGCAACCAAACGGAAACCAATCCGTCACCATTCCATATTCCGTCGCAAGTTTTTCAGAAAGCCAGCGACCGGCCGTGATGCCGTGGAAGTTCATTCTATAGGTATTTTCTGCCAACGCACTGTTGGTCCCTACGGGATAAAAATACGGCTCGTAGTCTTGTATGAAGTAGAACCGTTTTCCGCGACATGGCGCATTGAAGGCAGCATAGGCTGTCGGCCAGCAGGTGGCTATAACGCCGTGTGCATCCGCCAAGCCCTGGCTGACGTCTCCTATCTCGCAGGTTATTCCGTAGTGTGAACGAGCAATATCCTCATAGTACTTGCGATCGCCGCCGTAGGGGTCATAGAAATAGACGCGATTGAGGTAGCCCTTCTCCTGCAGATGCCTGATCGTGCGAAAGATGGTCGTATGGCCGCCCGAGCCAGGTCCCGCCGGGCCAACGATCCAGTTTAATGAAATTGCCTCGCCCACCTTGACCGTTGGGACATCCTCGACCGGCGGCTTTGTAAGATCAGCCTGCAACACATCCGATGGAAAAACGTGCCAGAGAAACGTCCTTGGCCTGATTGCATCCGATAGCTTCGTTCTGATCTTGTCGGTAAACGCGCCGAGCCCTTCGTTCAGAATAAGATATTGTATTTGGCGTGCACAGCGACGCAGCTGAGCGCGTCCAAGCTTGATGACGCTAGCTGCCCGCATCAACAGGCTCATGAACGTAGCGGGAATCTTCCTTGTTGCGCGATAGGGCAATGAATCCGTCCTCGTCTTTTTTATGGCATTTGAGCTCTTTGCCGACACCGCAGGCGGATCTAGATTGTTTTAAGTTCGTCAGGGCGAGCGATGTATTTCAATATAGACTATGAAATACTTTCAGACATCGATGTAAAATTGGTATTTCGATTTTCGCGCTACGCCTTTCGATTGATTAAATACCGATTTTTGTTTCCTTTACTCACTCTCAGAAAAATACTTCTGTGATCGGGAGACTTTGTTCGCGTTGGGAGACCCACTGTATGCTCCAGATAATCGAACGCCCGCTGCGCAGCGGCGATCACAGGCAGAGGCGCTCCGTATGATCGCGCCGAACGTCAGGCTGGGCGACGGCGTCGTCATTCACCATCCGGATTTGGTCAACCTCTATGGCTGCGCGATCGGCGCGGGTACGCGCATCGGAACATTCGTCGAGATTCAAAAGAACGCCTCGATTGCAGAAAACTGCAAGATCTCAAGCCATTCGTTCATCTGTGAGGGCGTCACGATCGAGGCGGGTGTCTTCGTCGGTCACGGCGTGATGTTCACCAATGATCTGCATCCGCGTGCTGTCAACATCGACGGCACGCTTCAATCCGACAGCGACTGGCTGGTGGTTCCTACTCTTGTCAAGCGCCACGCCTCGATCGGCAGTAACGCAACCATCATCGCCGGCGTAACGATTGGCGAAGGCGCACAGATTGGCGCGGGCGCGGTCGTCACCAAGGATGTACCTGCCTACGCGATCGTTGCCGGCGTACCGGCAAAAATCATCGGCCGCGCCAAGGATGCGCCAGTCGAAGTCATTTCATCCGGGAGAGCAAGATGATTGGGGTTGCCGTCGTCGGTTATGGGTATTGGGGACCAAACCTCGTCCGGAATTTGGCAGAAACGCCGGGCGCAAAGCTTATCTGGGTATGCGATCTCAAGAAGGATCGCCTTGCCGGCGTCCAGCTGCGCTATCCGACAGTCCAGATCACCGATGATTTCGACGAGGTGTTGCGTGATCCGCGGGTTGATGCGGTTGCCATCGCGACACCGGTATCGGCTCACTACATGCTGGCAATGAAAGCCCTGATGGCCGGCAAACATGTGTTTGTCGAAAAGCCGATGGCCTCGACGTCCGAAGAAGCTCGCCGGATGGTGGAAGAGGCCGCGCGTCGCCGCCTTGTTCTCGCGGTTGATCACACCTTCATACATACGGGTGCCGTCCGCAAGATGCGGGAAATCATCGAGAATGGTCTCGGAGACATCTATTACTACGATTCAGTGCGCGTTAATCTCGGCCTGTTCCAGCATGACGTCAGCGTCATCTGGGATCTCGCAGTCCACGATCTGTCGATCATGGACTACGTCTTGCCGCAAAAGCCGGTGGCGGTGTCGGCCACAGGCATGGGCCATGTTGCGGGCGAGCCTGAGAACATCGCCTATCTGACACTTTTCTTCGAAAGCAAGCTGATCGCCCACATCCACGTCAACTGGCTGGCACCGGTCAAGGTGCGTCGTACGCTGATCGGCGGTAGCAGCAAGATGATCGTCTACGACGATCTGGAGCCGAGTGAGAAGATCAAGGTCTACGACAAGGGTATCACACTCAACGGCAATCCGCAGTCGGACGGCGAGAAGGTCTATGACATGCGCGTCGGCTACCGCACCGGTGACATGTACGCACCACAACTCGATATGACGGAAGCGCTTGGCCGCGAACTCAAGCAGTTTGTCGATTGTGTCACGACAAACAGCCAGCCGATCGCCGATGGCCATGCGGGACTTCGCGTCGTGCGCATTCTTGAAGCCGCCACCCAGTCGCTCGCACAGCGCGGGCGCGTCGTCGAACTCGAGCAGGCGAGGCTGATTGCATGATCCCCCTTCTCGATCTCAAGGCTCAGTATGCCGCCATCAAGAGCGAGGTCGAGCCCGCGGTGCTGCGCGTGCTTGCGTCGGGCCATTATGTGCTTGGCGAGGAAGTCGCCCGCTTCGAGGAGGAATTCGCGGCCTATTGCGATGCCAAGCATGCAATCGCGGTCAACACTGGGACAAGCGCTTTGCATCTCGCTCTGCTTGCTGCCGGCGTCGGCCCAGGTGACGAGGTCGTCACAGTTTCGTTCACTTTCGTCGCCACTGCTTCTGCAGTCGGCTATACGGGCGCTCGTCCTGTCTTCGTCGATGTCGAGCCGGCGACGCTGACAATGGATCCGGCCCAGCTGGAAGCCGCGATAACACCGCGGACCAAGGCTATCATGCCAGTCCATCTTTATGGACAGATGGCAGACATGGACGCAATCAAGGCCATCGCTGACAAGCACGGAATTCCGGTGATTGAGGACGCGTGCCAGGCGCATGGGGCTGAATACAAGGGACGGCGTGCGGGAAGCATCGGTGTGTCGGGCTGCTTCAGCTTCTACCCCGGCAAAAACCTCGGCGCCTGTGGCGAAGGCGGCATCGTCGTCACAAATGATGACGAGCATGCCAAGACAATCAGGATGCTGCGGGACTGGGGTCAGGAACAGCGCTATCATCATACACTGAAGGGCTTCAACTACCGCATGGATGAAGTCCAAGGCGCAATCCTGCGCATCAAGCTTCGGCATCTCGAAGCCTGGACCGAAGCACGACGGGTTCGTGCAGATCGCTACTCCACGCTCTTGGCCGGCTCGCGCTCGGTGCGCATCCCCGGCGCGATGATGGACCGGCGCCATGTCTACCACGTCTACGCCGTGCGCACCCACGACCGCGATGAGTTGCAGCACTCTCTGCGGTCAGAGGGCATCCATACCGGGCTCCACTATCCGATCCCGGTCCACTTGCAAAAGGCCCATGTTGACCTTGGGTATCGTGCCGGAGATCTCCCGGTATCGGAGGCGGCAGCGCGTGAGGTTCTTTCGTTGCCGATCTATCCGGAGCTGACATTAAAGCAAGTCGATCAGATTGCTGCTGCTGTGGAGCAGGACGCCTATGTCAGCTGACCCCGTCACCGGTGTGCGTCTTGTCCTGGCCGTGCACGGGCGCCAGCAACCCTCCGTGGACCCTGGCTATGTCGTTCATCTGGCTGAAGAGCTGATGCGCTCGTATGGTACCGCAGGCCTCGTGGAACTCTACGCACGCTTCGCGACCGGCGATGGTTTCGTTGACAGTTTCATGCGCAAGGCGATCTGGAAGAGTCTGGCGCGCGCATGTGGCAACGGTTTGCAGGTCGGCAGCGGCGCCGGTTTCAAACATCTGGAAACCTTCGAAATCGGTGACGGGGTTTTTGTCGGCGCACAAGCCTACATTCAGGGCAGATTCGACGGCACCTGCCGGATCGGAAACAACGTCTGGATCGGCCCCCAGGCCTATTTTGACGCGCGTGACCTCGTGCTTGAGGATCACGTTGGATGGGGGCCAGGCGCGAAGGTCCTGGGTTCAAGCCATACTGCAATGCCAATCGACATGCCGATTATCCGCACCGACCTCGAAATCAGACCTGTCCGCGTTGGCGCATGGGCAGACATCGGCACCAACGCCACCATCCTTCCCGGCGTAACCATCGGTAAAGGCGCAATTGTCGGCGCCGGTGCAGTCGTCGTTGACGATGTCGCGCCCTTTTCTGTCGTTGCCGGCGTTCCTGCAAAATTCCTGCGCTGGCGAACGGATCAGGATTTGAGCGGACCACATTCGGAGAGTTAGAGTATGAAGGACAAACGGATTTTGATCACCGGCGGCGCCGGCCTCATCGGCTCGCATATTGCCGATCTCGTCGCTCGCGAGGAACCTAAAGAGATACTTATCCTCGACAATTTTGTCCGGGGCCGACGCGAGAACCTGGCTGTCGCCTTCGACAACGCGCCAGTGACCATTGTCGAAGGCGACATCAGGGATCGCGTCCTTCTCAAAGAGCTCAGCCAGGGCGTAGACGTTGTTTTCCACCAAGCGGCCATTCGCATCACGCAGTGCGCGGAAGAGCCGCGGCTTGCTTTTGACGTTTTGGCAGGCGGGACCTTCGACGTGCTTGAAGCGGCGGTGCAGGCCGGGGTGTCGAAAGTTGTGGCAGCATCCTCTGCCTCGGTCCTTGGACTGGCCGACACCTTCCCGACCACCGAAGAACATCACCCCTACAACAATCGTACCATCTATGGCGCCGCCAAAGCCTTCAACGAGGGTCTGCTGCGCAGCTTCGCTGACATGTACGGTCTGCGCTACGTGGCGCTTCGCTACTTCAACGTCTACGGTCCGCGTATGGACGTCTACGGCGCCTATACGGAGGTTCTGATCCGCTGGATGGAACGCATCGCCGGTGGCCTTCCGCCGATCATTCTTGGTGATGGTACACAAACGATGGATTTCGTGCACGTGCACGACATTGCCCGTGCCAACCTGCTGGCTGCGAAATCCGATGTGACCGATGAGGTCTTCAATGTGGCAAGCGGCAGCGAGACGAGTCTGCGCGAGCTTGCAGCCCTCTTGACCAAGGTCATGGGCTCTTCGTTGGAGCCGCAATTCGGGCCGGCGCGGAAAGTCAATGCTGTGCCCAGGCGCTTAGCCTCGACTGCCAAGGCCGAGAAGCTCCTCGGCTTCACCTCACAGGTGACGATGGAAGATGGCCTGCGGGATCTCGTAGAATGGTGGCGCCAGGAAAAAAGCCTGAACGCAGGAGAGGCAGCATGAGCCAGATCCCGGTTGCCAAGCCTGTCCTCGGCGAGCAAGAGGTCGAGGCGGTCCGACGCGTCATTCTGTCTGGGTGGGTTACACAAGGGCCTGAGGTGGCGGCCTTCGAAGAAGAGTTTGCCGACTTTGTCGGTGCACGGCACGCATGCGCCGTTTCCAATTGCACCACCGCACTTCATCTCGCCCTAAAGGCCGTCGGGGTCGATGCGGGTGACGAGGTCATCACGGTTAGCCACACCTTCATCGCCACTGCAAATGCGATCCGCTATTGCGGCGCTGTGCCTGTCTTTGTCGATATTGAGAAAGACGGCTACAACATCGATCCTGATCTGATCGAGGCGGCCATCACGCCCCGAACCAAGGCTATCATTTGCGTCCACCAGCTGGGAATGCCCTGTGACCTGCATCGTGTCGTCGCGATCGCAGCCCGTCATTCCATACCCGTGATCGAGGATGCCGCTTGCGCGACGGGCAGCGAAATTCTCTGGAAGGGTCGCTGGGAAAAGATCGGCAAGCCTCACGGCGATATCGCGTGCTTTTCGTTTCATCCCCGCAAGGTGGTGACAACGGGTGACGGCGGTATGCTGACGACGGCCAATCCAGAGTATGATCGAAAATTCCGTCTGTGGCGGCAGCATGGCATGAGCGTCACCGATGCTGTGCGGCACGGTTCAAAGCAGGTCATTTACGAGAGCTATCCAGAGATCGGCTTCAATTACCGTATGACGGACATGCAAGCTGCCGTGGGTCGCGAGCAGTTAAAGCGCTTGAGCGAGATCGTCGCCGACAGGCGCGAACTGGCGGAGCTTTATCGCAAGGAGCTTACGGCCATCTGCGGAATGAGATTGCCCGATGAACCCCATTGGGCTCGCAGCAATTGGCAAAGTTTTTGTGTCGGCCTGCCAGCCGATTGTGATCAACGCGCCTGCATGCAATCATTGCTCGATAGAGGCATCTCGACTCGGCGCGGCGTGATGAATTGTCACCTCGAAGCGGCTTATTCGAACGTGGTCTCCCATCGGATTGCCGGCGTGTTGGACAACAGCGTTGCAGCCCAACACAACACGATCATCCTGCCGCTCTTTGCCCAGATGACCATGGCTGAAATTTTGCGGGTTGCAAGCGCGCTGCAAACTGCAATCCGAACGCCACATTCGACTGCAAACACGCCAGATGCCGTGCTTGCTTAAGCCTCCGGACGGCCGCTTCTTTATCCTTTAACCGAGAGCGCTATACCGTATGCGGTGTTTTGATCCCACCTTCCGGATCGCAGGTTGATCGGTGATGTTTCACGCCCACCGAGGGCTTCGACATATGACGATTACAGGGTTTACGCATAGCACCAAGGCTGATGAGCCAGTGCAGCGTTTTGAGGTCTTCACGGGCTCCGGCCGCCGCCGCGACTGGAGCGATAAAGAGAAGGACCGGATAATCGCGGAGAGCTACACCGGCGAAAGATCGGTGAGCACAGTTGCGCGGCAGCATGGATTGTCGCCAGGTCAGCTGTTCACATGGCGACGGCTTGCCCGCAAGCCACTGGATGCGGTCGCCGATCATGTTCCGATGTTTGTGCCAGCGGCTGTGGACGTGCGACGAGAACCTAAAGAAAGCGAGACGGATGCGTTCGCCGAGGAAACCATATGACGATAACGGCGGACGAGCTTCCGGATGACCTGAACGCGCTGAAGGCGATGGTGCTTTCGCGCGAGGCAGAGAATGCTCGCCTACGGCAGATCATCAAGGAATTGCAGCGCCACCGCTTCGGTCGCCGCGCCGAAACGCTTCCCGAGGATCAGCTTCTCCTTGGGCTGGAAGAAGCCGAACAGGTCGAGGCGGAGGGTCTTGAAGCGAAGGAAGAGGCGTGGGCCGTCGTGCGTCATGCACGCGTTGCCAAACGGCGAACGAACCGGGGGGCGCTTCCTGCCCATCTGCCACGCATCGAGATGATCGTCGATATCGATGACCATGCCTGCCCAGGTTGCCGTCATGATCTGCATCGGATCGGCGAAGATGTCAGCGAGAAGCTCGACATCGTTCCCGCCCAGTTCCGGGTTCTGGTTGTTCGTCGACCAAAGTATGCCTGCCGGGCCTGCGAGGATGTCGTCGTCCAGACTCCGGCTCCCGCCCGGCTGATCGAGGGTGGCATTCCCACCGAGGCAACCGTCGCCCAGGTTCTCGTCTCCAAATATGCTGACCACCTGCCCCTCTATCGGCAGACGCAAATCTACAAGCGGCAAGGGATCGACCTCGACCGCTCGACGCTCGCGGACTGGGTCGGTCGTGCCGCCTGGCACCTTCGTCCGGTCCATCAGCGACTGCTCGATGTGTTGAAGAAATCATCCAAGCACTTCGCGGACGACACGACTGCACCGGTGCTCGATCCGGGGCGCGGCAAGACCAAGACGGGTCAGCTCTGGGCGTATGCTCGCGATGACAGGCCATGGCAGGGCACCGATCCGCCCGGTGTCGCATATGTCTATGCGCCGGATCGCAAAGCCGAACGCCCGATGGCGCATCTCGACGGCTTTATCGGTGTTCTCCAGGTGGACGGCTACAGCGGCTATCGCCCGTTGGCTGCCAGGAACACCGTGTCGCTGGCTTTCTGCTGGAGCCATGTCCGTCGGCGCTTTTACGAACTGGCGCCGCTGGTCCGGCACCCATTGCCACCGAGGCGCTCAGACGTATCGCCGAACTCTACAAGATCGAAGACGAGACACGTGGCCGCACGCAGGAAGAGCGCTGCACCGCTCGTCAGGAAAAGAGCCGTCCGATCACCGATAGCCTCGCTCCTTGGCTACGTGAACAGCTTGGCCTCATCAGCCAGAAGACAAAGCTTGCCGAGGCGATCCGGTACGCCCTGTCACGCTGGGATGGGTTGAGCCGGTTCATCGACGACGGCCGGATCGAGATCGACTCCAACACCGTCGAGCGGTCAATTTGCCCAATTGCTCTCAATCGCAAGAATGCGCTCTTTGCAGGTTCCGACGCCGGGGCGGAACATTGGGCGACGATCGCCTCGCTGATCGAAACCGCAAAACTCAATGGCGTCGAACCGCTTGGTTATCTCGCCGACGTCCTCACCAAAATCGTCAATGGACATTCAAACAGCCAGATAGACGACCTTCTGCCATGGGCCTATGTCGCACCGCGCCAGACCAAGGCCGTCGCCTGAGAACGCCGCTTACGGTGCTGCTTCCCACGGGATAGGAGAAACGCGCTCTCAGATGCCAACCGGTCCGGCCCACGCGCATTCGAACGCAGGTATCGGCATAGAGAACCCCTTTAGTTGCAGTCGTGCGGTTTCCGTAAAGGTAGCGCTGCTGTGCTGATTCCGGAACACACTCTCCGATACGAGAATCTGATCGGTCGAGGCCGCCGAGCATAAGCGGGCAGCTAGCTGAACTGTCGTGCCAAAAAGATCGTTACTGTCCTCGACGGGTTCTCCGCAATCAATGCCGATCCGAATGTGTATAGGCTCGGCGTTGCCTCGGTTGTACCGGTGGAACCCCTGATGAATGGCGGTGGCGCAATCAACGGCCTGCGTAGTGGACACGAAGGACGCCATTATGCCGTCGCCAGTGTGTTTCACCTCACTCCCGCCGTGCTCTTTCAAGCATCTTCGGACTACGGAATCGTGTGCCCTGACCAGTTCCGTGCCCATGCGGTCGCCGAGGCGGGCGGTCATTTCCGTCGAGCCCACTATATCCGTGAACATGATCGCGCGGTGGGCGCAGTCTTCATTTTGTGATTTTCCTACAGGAGGTTCGGGATCCTGGATCCGGCCAAGAAAAGCCTCCACGGCGGAAAGAGCTACCTCGACAACCTCGCCGGCTACATGGCCGTGCGCCACGCGATGGACGCACTGAGCGGTTTCTTTGTCTGGTGCATCTATCAGGCAAAACGCAGTGCCGCGCTGATGGTCGAACCAGTAGGTCAGGAACTTCACTCCATACTCGTCCTGGACTTCGAGATCCTTCCGATGTGCCTCGGCAACGTCTGCGGCGCTATATCCTTTGAGATCATGACGATCCATGAATATGGCCATCGTCTTCCCTTTCCCCGGTCTCCAGGAAGTGTATGCCCGATCGGAATTTTGGGCAATCGATCGATTCCCTTTCGGGTTGAGTGTGCTGGCGATTCCGCAAAAGCCGCCGCCGGGTGAATAACTGCTCCGGCGAAAGCCAATGCCGTCGCGCCACTGCGAAAACCATCACGTTGGCCGAATAGCCTTCGGCGACAATCTGCGCCTTCTCTTCGTTGCTCCAGTCGCGATGACGTACCGTTCCTGTGAAGACCTCGAACCGCCGCACGGGCTCCTCTTCCCTTGTTTCAAGCGTAAGCTCTGAAATCGTCATATGTCCAAGCCCTCAGTAGGCCTGGAACATCAACGATCAGAACGTGATCCGGTAGGTGGGGTCAGAACACCGCATACGCTATACCGATTGGCGGATCCGCCCTCGAATTGGCCACGGCAGCGATTCTGGAGGCAGGAGCTGCGTAAGGATTTTGAGCGAGTGCACTCCGCTCAAAACCGCAGCTGCCGATCCCAATGCGGTTGCCTGCCAAAACGACAAAATCTGGAATGCAGCAAAGACGCATGCGGCAAGTGGTATATAGGTCAGTACCAACCCTCTATTTGCGGTCGACAAGCGAAAGGCGCTGAGGCGGTGAGCGACCCACGAAATGAGCAGGCTGTGCCAGAGATAGAGCCCCAGAAACGCGACCCCCGCGCCTGTCACTCCAAGCATCCTGACAAGAACCCAGGCTAGGCCGATATGCACTACGGCCGCTGCGACTTCCGTCCAGAAGAAAGCTTTTTGTACACCCTTGGCTAGAACTATAAAGCCTATCGGCCAAGCGATAATGCGCAGCATCATCCCAAGGCAAATCCAGCGAAGTAGATCAACCGCTCCGTTGAACTCGGGGGTGTAGAGAATGTGCATGGCGAGCGGCGCAAACGTAAGCGTGGCAAGCAATCCTGGGCCGGCAAGTAAAATGCTGATCTGAACCTGTTCATTGACCAGGCGATTGCACGCCAGATTATCATTGGCGACGGCCGTCAGCCGTGGGTAGAAATCCGTTCCCATCGCTTGCAGGATGAAGCCGGCATAGAGGCCGCCCAAAGCCCAAGCGGCCTGGTACAGGCCCGCTGCAGCCACTCCGTCCTGGTTCAGCACGATGATCCTAATGGCATAGGAACTCCCGACAGTGAGAAAAGCGCTGACCATAAAGATAGAGCCAAGTCTGAGCAGTACCCGGGTTTCCGCGAACACTTGTTTCAGCGATACCGCGGCACGTTCGATGCGAACCTTGCGACTGTACCACCACGACGTTGCTGTGGTGATCGCCGCGACGCAGACAATCGACATAACGACGCCCTCGTCGCGGAAGAAATAGATCAGGGGAATGCTCGTCGCTGTACTGAAGAATGCCGCCAGGACATTGATGCGGGCAAGGCTGCCAATCTGGCGCATTCCCTGAAGGAGTGCGGCTTGTCCTGCGGATACGATCTGAAAGAAAACCGCGACCGAAAGCAATATGATAGCGTTGACATGCTGCTCATTTCCGAAGGTGAGCCTTGAGATTGGTCCAGCAAACAGTGCCAGAAGAGCGGCCCCAAGCAACCCGAGAAGGAGGGAAACCCGGCGCAGGACGATTGCTGTGCGCGCGATGCGATTTGCGTCGTTGCTGCCGACGGCTTCTGCAATCTGGCGCACTCCGCTGGCGTTCACGCCAAGGCCGCCGAGCGAATGGGCGATATCTGCCGTCGCGCCGTAAACACCCATCAGACCAATGCCCGCAGGGCCAAGCAGTACGGCCATTGCCTTGTTGCGAATGATTGAAAAGCCGATGTTGATCAGTGACGAGCCACCAATCAAGACCGTTGATTTGAGGATTTGGGCATAGCTTTGCCGATCCGCGGCGCTGGGAAGAAGAGCCATTCAACTAGCCCACGGCTGGAGATATTGCCTGCGGAACGATCGTCGGGGTGCCCTTGCGTCTGTCATTGGATTATCTTTGCAGCAGCGCCCATCGATGTCTGTGCGCTCGACGGCGTCGTCGACGTCGCAGCAGATCGGCGAGCGACCTTCAGCACGTCTCCTGGCAACATTGCAGTCGTTTCGGAGGCTTCCATTTCACTGCTTTTTCCCGTGTCGAGCCGCACGATTTTGAAAACGACCAATGGCTGCTCGCTTTCTTGCGAACCGTCGTCGTGCGCTATGCTGTCCATCAGCAGTTTCTGTTTGGTTTCTCGCTTCAATCTCAACTGGGTGAGGTTTGCGCGCTCGGACTGAAGCTCGGAGGCAACCTCTGTTTGGCGCCTGTCGTATAGACCTTCGAGATTGCGTGTTGCCTGGCTTATGCCTTGTCGAGCGCGCATGATTGATGCTGCGAGATCGAGCTTGTCGTTTTGATAGCTTCTCATGGTGCGCTCGACCTCTGCCTGGCGCGCTGGGACGATTGCGCCTCGCTCAATGAGCGCGATCGTACTATCGAGTTGTTGCTGGACCGACTTTATGTTGGCATCTGTACTCTTGATTTTCTCTTGCTGAACCCTGATCTCCTCAGACAGGAGATCACGCAGCTCCGACAGCGACTTGGATTGACGGGCCACCTCGTTTGCGCGAGCCAGGAATATCGCTTCCTCTTGCTTGTAGATGGATGCCGTCAATGGATCGGCGTTCGACAGCTCCTGTTGGAATTGCAGGGTCTTCTCGCCTGCCGTTTCCGCTTCGAGGCGCTTAATTGTGACGCCTGCTCGAACGATGGAAGCATCAATCTCCTTCAGTTCACCGACTAGCTGGGTCACGTCCAGCGAGCTCTGCAGCGTACTTGTCGAGCGCATTTCGCCGCCGCCCATGGCGAAAGCCTGAAGG
This sequence comes from Rhizobium sp. LjRoot258, assembly GCF_964254185.1. Taxonomy (NCBI): domain Bacteria; kingdom Pseudomonadati; phylum Pseudomonadota; class Alphaproteobacteria; order Hyphomicrobiales; family Rhizobiaceae; genus Rhizobium; species Rhizobium sp. LjRoot258. The sequence continues at coordinate 370,608 of NZ_CAXUST020000002.1, forward strand.
ACTGTCAGTCCTGTGTGAAATTGATACTCCCCTGGTTTTGCAACGTCGCCGACGACGTAGATCGGGGGATAGCCCAAGATCTCGATTGTTGCCGACGGCTCGTCCACCAAGCCGATCTTGTCTTTAAGTTGCCTGGCGATATCCGACGCTAACGCAGCCTCATCTTTCTTACCGATTGGAACCCTTCCAAGCAGGGGCAAGGTGAGTGCTCCATCGTCGGAGATTGTGAATTCTCCTCCAAGCGTGCCCCATTGCTCGTAAGCGCCCTTTGTCGGCATCCATTGAACGATCGTCAGTCGGATCTTTGTGTTCGGCTGAAGCGGGCCACTGACGCCGGCACCTGCCGTTGAAACCAGGCCGATGCAAGCTATCATAAGCGGTCTGGCAAACCGGCCTGCAAGAGCGGACAGTATTCGCATATATTTCTCCCACCATCGCAGCATGGAGTAAAAGAACCAATTAGCGATGGTAATACGGTTTCCCAGCAGCCAAGCATTGCTGAATTACTTGAAGGTAAACTATCCTATAGAAAGTCGAGTAAGCAAGCTCGCCTACCATCACCAATATGGGTGAGAAACGCTTCAAGGCCTGACTACGATTGTCGCAACTGCTGCAACCCTAACCAAAGGGACTACTGAAAGGCCTTCGGCACTACTATCGATGAACTATCATACGTTCCAAAACTAGCCGAAGATGTCACTTCGCAGCACGCCGCCCAAGTTTTTCAAGTACGGGTGATTTCGCAATGGGTGATATCGATGTCCGCTTCTACTTCTCTATTCTTCTCCGGAGATTGCCATATATCTTGGTGATCGTGGTGGCGACGACGGCACTCGCCGTGATCGTAGCGCTGATTCTACCTCTTACCTACCAGTCTTCTGCCAAGATTTTAGTCGAGGCGCCGCAGATCCCGGTGAACTTGGTTCGATCGACAGTTACGACAAGTTCTCTTGGGCAATTGCAGATCATCCAGCAGCAACTGACAACGCGAGACAATCTGGTACGGCTTGCTTCCAAACTTGGCGTATACGCCAATGAAAAGGAGAAGCCGCCGATCGGATCGATCGTCAAGGATATGCGTTCGCGCATAACATTCGATGAAATGGAGCTGGTCAGTGCAGATGGTGCCTCGGTCTTCACCATTGGGTTCGAGGCCGCCACGCCAGCTCTCGCTGCAAAGGTCGCCAATGAATTGGCAACGTCGATCGTGACCAGTAATCAGCGACAGAGAACCGATAGGGCAGGCGATACCCTGGAGTTCTTTAACCAGGAGGTGAAACGGCTCGACGCTGACTTGAACCGGATCGAGGCGGACCTCCTGAAATTCAAGAACGAGAACAGGGATACACTACCAGAGAGCCTGGAATTTCGACGCACCCAGCAAAGCAGCTTGCAGGAGCGGCTGATATCTCTTGAGCGTGAGGAATCAGACCTTCGCACCAGACGCAGTCTCTTGGTCGAGACCTATATGGTAACCGGAAAATATCCGACCGGCGAGCCGCTGACTGCGGAACAACAGATGCTGATGGATCTCAACAAGGCTCTTGCCGACCAGCTTGCTGTCTTCTCCGAAACGAGCCCCAATATTATCGCACTTCGAGCCCGTATTGCCGCCTTGCGCGGGAAAGCGGCTCCGAACAAGGAACGAGGCGTCGACAACAAGGCCCAATCCGGACTTGACCTTCAGCTCTCTGACGTGGACAGGCGAATTGATGCAATCGAGCAGGAGCGCGTGCAGATCACGCAGAAGATTGCTGATCTTACGCAATCCATCAGGGCCACGCCAGCCACCGATATCCGCCTCAACGCACTTGAACGAACGTTGTCGAATACGCAAACGCAGTACAACACGGCGATTGCCAGACGCGCGGACGCTTCATTGGGCCAGCAAATAGAAGCGCGGTCCGATGGGGGGCGATTCTCGCTGCTGGAGGCGGCCACGGAGCCGCAATCACCGCTGAGATCGCGCCGTCGTCTCATCGTCCTTGCCGGCTTCCTGGCCGGCGTTGCACTCAGCTTCGCGATCATCGTATTGCTTGAGGTGTTGAACAAGACGATCCGCCGGCCGGCCGAATTGGTTCAAATGCTTCAAGCTCAGCCACTGGCGGTTATTCCTTTCATCGCGACCCCCGACGAAACGCGAGCCCCACTGCTAAAAAGAACGCTGAGCAGTGTCAGACACGGATTTTAGTACGGCTGATGTCCTGGGTTTCCAGGCACCACCAACAGCAGACATGAACCGGAATAGCGTCACGCTCTGGCGCAGTCATTGAGGACTTTTGATGGAATATGCTGGGAGATCGTCGCGCAGGAGAGGGACACCCGAGATGGATGACCGGACCCCGGCGCTGCCGGAATCGCTGGAGATTGTCAGAGGCGCGTGGGAGAGACTGTCCCCGCTCATCATCGACCACGATGCCGCAGCCAACAACCGAATTGTCACGTTGAGCCGTTCAAATCCGGCCCACGCAGCCTTTGATATGATGCGAACGAAGCTTCTCGGCCTCCTCAGGGAGAACAAGTGGACCTCGGTCGCCATAACCTCTCCCACACCAGCGTGCGGGAAAACGTGTATTGCAGTGAACCTCGCATTTAGTCTTGCCAACCAGAGGGATTGTCGAACGGTATTGGTCGATCTAGATTTGCGGCGGCCCCAGATCGGCAAGACACTGGCCATCAAGAATCCAGGTTCTGTCGAAAACTTCCTCAAAGGCGATGCTGGACTGCGCGAAACCTTCTTGCGGTATGGAGACAATCTCGCGATTGCCGCAAACAGACAGGCGACGCACTTCGCGGCCGAACTCCTTCACAGCCCCGCAGCTACCCGATCGCTGCGAGAGATGCGCCAGGAAATAAGGCCGGATGTCATCCTTTATGACTTGCCTCCCATGTTGTCGACAGATGATGTGCTCGCGTTTTTGCCGAATGTGGACGCCGTCATCCTGGTTGCTGCGTCTGATCACAGCACCCTCAAGGAAGTGGACGTCTGTGACCAGAGCCTGCGCGAGAAGACGAACGTCATCGGGGTCGTCCTTAACAAGAGTCCGTACAGTCAGGAGCAATACGGCTACTAGGGAGTAAAGGCCATTTTGATGTCCCTGGTGGGCATCTAGGCTGGCACATCAATGCCGATGGTATCGCTGCCGCGCGCGGCGCTGTCAAAATGGTGGCAAGGCGGGTCGGCGAGACCATGTGCTGCGAAACGTTCGAGTTGAGCAACGATCTCAGCCAGGCCGCGCTGTTGTGCATAATGCATTGGACCACCGCGCCAGCGAGGGAAGCCATATCCGTGGATCTTCACCAGGTCGATGTCGACGGCCCTGAGCGCGACCTTCTCGTGCAGGATCTTCACGGCCTCATTGACCATCGGCAACACGATGCAGTCGACGATACTTGGTTCATCCCATGGCCGTTGCGGCATTCCCTTGGCTACGTCGGCAATGATGTCGGCAACGATTTTGGATGGCTTCGGAGTGCGATCGCCCCTGGCGTAATCGTACCACCCGCCGCCGCTCTTTTGCCCGAAGCGTTCCAATGCACAAAGCCGTTCCGCGATTGGCGCGAAGGGGGTCTCGCCGCGCGCACGCGCCGCCCGGCGTTGGAAGGCGGCAATGTCGAGACCGCCGAGGTCCTGAGCCTCGAAGGGGCCCATCGGAAAGCCGAACGTGCGCATCGCCGCGTCGACCGCCTGTGGTGTCGCGCCTGCTAGCAACAGGCGCTCGGCCTGGGCGCGGGTGATTTTCAGGATCCGGTTGCCAATAAAGCCATCGCAGATGCCGGCGCGCACCGGAATCTTGTTCAGCATGCGGGCGAGCGCAAAACCCGTCGCCAGTGTCGCCGGCGCAGTTTGAGCTGTCGGCACGATCTCCAGAAGTTTCATGACATGAGCCGGGCTGAAGAAGTGCAACCCGACAAAGCGCTCCGGATACTTGATGCCGGCGGCAATCTCTTCGGGATCGAGGTAGGAGGTGTTGGTGGCAAGCACGGCGTCAGCGCGGCAGACTGCAGACAGCCTGCTGAAGACGTCGCGCTTGACGTCGATATCCTCAAATACCGCCTCTATGACGAGGTCGACTCTGGCCAGAAGGCCATAGTCGGTCGTGCCCGTTACGGCCGACAGCCGCTCGGCCGCGGCTTCGGAACTGATCTTACCGCGCTTGACCAAACCGTCGAAAATCGAGCGCAGGTTGGAAAGGCCGCGTTCGACCGCAACCTCGTCGCGCTCCACCAGCGTGACGGGCAACCGCGCATCACAAAGGGCTGCCAAGATTCCTGCACCCATGGTTCCGCCACCGATAACAGCGGCAGAACTGATCCTCCGGGGCTCGACACCGCCAAGCTCCGGCGGCCTCAGGGCTGCACGTTCCGCGAAGAAAACGTGACGCAAGGCAGAAGCCTGGGACGAGCCGCGCAACTCGAGAAACGTCTGGCGTTCGAAGGCCATTGCAGCCTCGAAATCGGCCTCAGCCGCCTTACGCACGCAGGCGAGCGCACGCAGCGGCGCGTCCTCGCGCTTGGCGCGGCCGGCAACCGCCGTCGTGATCGTTTCCCAAAACGTTGCGTCCACTGCGGGCACACCTCGTTGGCGAAGTGGAAGCGGAAGTGACTGATCGAGGGCCGCGCGGGCAAAGTCGATTGCCCCCTTTTCCAGATCACCTTCGACGACCGCATCAATCAGACCGTGCGAACGGGCCTTTGGCGCCGCCACCGGCGTGCCGGCTGTGACCATTTCCGCGGCAAGCGCCGGCCCGACGAGCCGTGGCAACCGCACCGTGCCGCCGGCGCCGGGGACGATGCCGAGGCGGACCTCGGGCAAGCCGACGCTCGCTGACGGTACTGCCACGCGAAAGCGGCAGCCAAGCGCCACTTCAAAGCCGCCGCCGAGCGCACTGCCATGAATTGCGGCGACCCACGGCTTGGCTGCCGTCTCGATGCGTGCGACGAGATCCGGTAGGTGAGGGGGTGTCGGCGGCTTGCCGAATTCGTTGACATCGGCACCGGCAATGAACGTCCGACCCTCGCAGATCAGCACAACTGCGCGCACCGCGAAATCGGCGTCCAGTGTCTCGGCTGCATTCCACAGATCCTGCCGCACTGCCTGCGACAAGGCGTTGACAGGCGGGTTGTCGATGGTGACGACGGCGATCTCGCCGGAGTGTTCGATGGTCACGGTCATGATGTCAAATTCCCAGGTAGGCTTCGCGAATGCGTTTGTCGGCAATCAGGTCCTGCGCAGGCCCCGACATTGTAATCCGGCCGGTCTCCATCACATAGCCACGGTCAGCGATCGAGAGCGCGCTAAAGGCGTTCTGTTCGACGAGCAGCACCGTGACGTTGAGCGCGCGCAGCCCCTTCACCACCTCGAAGATCTGGGCAACGAGGATCGGCGCCAGCCCCATGCTCGGTTCATCGAGCAGCAGGCAGGAGGGGCGGGCCATCAGCGCGCGGGCAATCGCAAGCATCTGCTGCTGGCCGCCCGAGAGGCCGCCGGCGGCGAGATTGCGCTTTTCGCGCAGCACCGGGAACATGGCGAAGGCATCCTCCATGTCACGTTCGACCTTGTCATCTGAGAAGAGGAAGGCCCCAAGGCGCAGGTTCTCCTCGACCGAGAGATTTGTGAAGATCTGGCGGCCTTCCGGCGACTGCGATAGACCGCGCGCCGGGCGGCGGTAAGCCGGAACCGTGTTCAGGGGCTCGCCGCGAAACACGATCGAACCCGATGAAACCGGCTGTATTCCGGAAAGGCAGCGCAAAAGTGTCGTCTTGCCGGCGCCATTTGCGCCCACCACCGTGACGATTTCACCCGAGCCCACGTGGAGATCGATGCCGTGCAGCACCTCGATGCGGCCGTAGCGCGAGCGCAGTCCCTCAACCGTCAACATTGGCTGCCTCCGCGCCTTGCGCACCGAGATAGGCTTCGATGACCCGAGGATTGCGCGCGACGTCCGCCGGTTCTCCCTCCGCGATCTTCTCGCCATGATCGAGAACCACGATGTGGTTCGATATCCGCATGACCATCTTCATGTCGTGTTCCACCAAGAGAATGGAGACCCCCTCACCGGCGACCTCCGCAATCAAGTGATCGATCTCCTCCGTTTCGACGGCATTGCAGCCTGCGGCCGGTTCATCGAGAAGCAGCACACGCGGCTGCGACGCGAGCGCGCGGGCAATCTCCAGGCGCTTCAACGCACCATAAGAGAGCGAACCGGCAGTCCTCTCGGCAGCCTGGGCAAGGCCCACCCGTTCCAGCAGTTTATAGGCGCCAGCCTGCGATGTACGGCTTCGACGGCGCGACGCCGGCAGAGCCAGAAGATCGGCCAGAATCGATCCGCGCTCATGCAGGTGATGACCGACGGTGACGTTTTCGAGGACAGTCATCGTCTGGAATATCTGCAGGTTCTGAAAGGTGCGCGACAGGCCGCGCTCGGCCAAAAGATGCGGGCCAAGGCCGGTGATCTCTTCCCCGGCGAGCAATATTTGCCCGCGCCCGGGCAGGTAGACGCCGGAGATCATGTTGAAGAGCGTCGTCTTGCCGGCGCCGTTCGGTCCGATCACGGAAACAATCTCGCCCGCCTTCAGCGAGAAACTCACGTCATTGACGGCACGCAGACCGCCAAAGTCGATCCCCAGGCTCTCGACTTGCAGCAGGCTCATTCTCCCCTCCCTCTGATCAGGCGCGAAAGGCTCGGAAGCAAACCATCCCGCATGAAGATCATGACAAGCATCATGATGAGGCCGAGTACGAGCTGCTCATACTCCTGGAACACGGTCAGGACCTGCGGCAGCGTCGTCAGGATTGCTGCTCCGAGGATCGCGCCGGCAACCGATCCTGCACCGCCGAGGACCGCCATGGTGACCAGTTCGATCGAATGCATGTAGCCGGCAACATCAGGTGTGATGAACTTGTTCTGCAGTGCCAGCAGCGATCCTGCGATCGACGCGTAGACGGCCGAGATCACGAATGCCTTGAGCTTGTATCTGGCGACATCGACGCCCACCGTGCGGGCGGCAACCTCCGAGCCGTGCAGGGCCCGCAGGGCTCGCCCGGTCGGGCTATGAAAGAGGTTGAGTGCCAGCCAAGCGCCGATCAGCATGATCAGACCGGTAAAGGCATACCAGAAGACCGGGTTCGACATGTTGAGACCCAGTGATTTCAGCAGCGCCCGCAATCCGAGGTCTGCTACAGCAATGCCGTCAGGACCACCGGTCCATCCCGCTTCATTGGCAAGCACCATGGCAACCAATGCTCCAAGCCCCAGGCTTGCAACGGCCAGGTAGTATCCCTTCAGCCTCAGGATCGGTCGTCCGACCAGCCAGGCGAGAAGGCCAGAGAGCACAGCACCAAGGATCGCAGCCAAGGCTGGATGCAGCCCCAGATGCAGCGGCGCAAGCGCGCAGCTATAGCCGCCGATGCCAACGAAGCCGGCATGCCCGAGGCTGATTTGACCTGCATACCCCGTGAGGATGACGAGACCCGTTACCGCAAGTCCGTTGACAAAGATCAGCGAGCCGACGCGAAAATAGTAGGACGATGGAAACAGGAAGGGCAGGGCAATGACGACGAGCGCAAGCACCAGCAAGGTGGTGGTTTTCGAGGAGAGTTTCATCGTCATACCCGATCCGTGACTTTGCGGCCAAAGATGCCCTGCGGCATGGCGAAGAGGACGGCAAGGATGACGATGAAGGCGGCAGCGTCCTTATATTGCGAGCTGATGTAGCCGGCCGTCATTGCTTCGAGGATGCCGAGCAGAAGGCCGCCCACCAGCGCTCCCTTGGGATTGCCCATCCCGCCGAGCATGGCAGCGGCAAATCCCTTCAGCGCAAGCGAGATGCCGACGTCATAGCTGGTCAGCGTGATCGGTGTCACGAGAACGCCTGCCAGCGCGCCGATCGCGGCCGAGAGTGCGAAGCTCAGTGTCATGATGTAGCGGGTATTGATGCCGACCAGCTGTGCGGCCATGCGGTTGTTTGCTGTCGCCAGCACGGCGCGTCCGGTCAACGTCTTGGTAAAGAACAGCCACAGCCCAATGAAGACGGCCAGCGCGCCGGCAACCACCCATAGGCTCTGCGGCAGTATGGTCGCCCCGGCGATCGCAATCGGCGCATCGCCTGAGAAGGAAGGAAAGCGGTGCAGCTGCTTGTCGAAGGTGATCTGTGTCAGGCCGCGGATGAAGATCGAGGCGCCAATGGTGATGATGATCAGGGAGACGACGGGCGCGCCTCGTGCTGGCTCGATGGCGAGCTTGTTGAGCGCGACCCCGATTGCTGCTGTGGCGAGGATTGCGAGGATCGCCGCCAGCGGCAGGGGAATGCCCGCCTGATAGGCGAAGACGGTGATCATGCCGCCGAGCATGACGAATTCGCCTTGGGCGAAGTTCACGACATCGGATGCGTTGTAGATGATGGTGAAGCCGAGCGCGACCAGCGCGTAGACCGCGCCGACCGTCACCCCGGACAGCAGAAATTGCATGAACTCGGCCATGGGTCCCTCCGTTTGCGCAGCGCGAGGTCGGCAGGGCTAGCCCTCCCGACGGTAGCGGCTTTGCGCTCAGTCGACGATCTTCCAACCGCCATCATGGATCTCGAGCATGCGGAAGGCGGTGAGATCGAGGCCGAGGTGGTCGTCGTCTGCCATGGTGACGGTGCCGGTCGTTCCGACGAGGCCCTTCGTCCCTTCGATGGCCTCGCGGATGGCGGCGGGATCGGCCTTGCCGGCGCGGTTGATTGCGTCAACCAGAATACGCAGTGCATCGTGCGCATAGCCGCCGAAGGTCGAAACCGGCTTGCCAGTGGCCGTTTCGTAGCTCTTCTTGTAGGCGGCAACGACGGCGCGCTGCGGATCATTCTCGGGCAAGAGGTCGGCCACCAAAAGAGCCGTACCCGGCAGGCGAATACCTTCAGCAGCACTTGCACCGGCAAGATCGATGAAGCCGTTGGAGGCAACGCCGTGCGACTGGTAGAGGGGCAGGCCGACGGCAAGCTGTGCGTAGTTTCGCGTGACGATGGCCGGCCCCTGGCCAAAGCCCGGGTTCAGGATCGCCTGGATACCAGGCGTGTTCTTGATGTTGGTCAGCTGCGGGGTCATGTCCGCATCGTTCGGCCCATAGGTTTCATCGGCGATCACCTCGATGCCGTACTCGCCGACAATTGCCAGGCACTGCTTGTGCATCGAGGCGCCAAAGCCGTCGGAGCCGGAAATCATGCCGACCCTGGTGTAACCCTTCTTCTTCATATCATCGAAGATCTTTGCGCAGGCCATGCGATCGGTGTGCGGTGTCTTGAAGGTGAAAGGCTTCACGGGATCGATGATCTCGATTGCGCCGGCAAGGGAAATGAAGGGGATCTCGGCGTCTTCGGCAACCGGAATGATCGCCATCGAGGTGCCGGTCGTGGTGCCGCCGATGACGGCGGTCACCTCGTCGTCCTCGACCAGACGCGTCGCGAAGGTGCGTGCCTTGTTGGGATCGCCGCCATCGTCGTAGATGACGAGCTCGAGCTTTTCGCCGAGAACGCCGCCGGCGGCATTGATCTCGTCGACCAGAAGCTTCAGCGTCTTTGCTTCCGGATCACCGAGGAATGAGGCGGGTCCGGTCTCCGAGACAGTTGCGCCGATGCGGATGTCGGCAAGGGCTGGGCCGGCAAAGCCAATAGCCAGCGCCAGCGTACCCGCGAGCCCGGTGGTCATCGCAAATCTCATGTCAGTCTCCTCCCAAGAGAACATAGGTTAAGTCAAAGCCCGTCACGCCGCCTTCGGGCGGCGCCACATGACGGTACGGAATCGGTTGGCCACGAAGGCTGTGTCGGTCAGGCTGGCGTTGCCTGCCGGGTTGGCGCCGGTGACATGGAAATCGCTGAACGCAGCACTCTGGTTGACGAAGACGCCGCCAGTCAGATTGATCGAGAGGTTGACGCCTGCCTTTGCGAAGGCGTCCACGGCAGCGTCAGTTCGGCTGTCGTTCGTGTCGTAGAGTGCCGCGGTGATGGCACCCTTGCGATGGGCAAGGGTTGCCGCTTTTGTGATGCCGTCGGCTGCATCCGCAACGGCGACGATGAAGGCGATCGGACCGAAGCGCTCTTCCTCATGCGCATCCGTCTTGTCGGCATCGACGGCAAGGACGAGGGGTGTTGCCGTGCGCGCATCTCCTGCGTCGATCGGGGCAGAATCGCGAATGATCTTTCCGAGGCCACGGGCTGTCTCTATACGGGCCAAGGTTGCCGGATTGGCGATAGCGCCGCAGACGCCGGCGGCGCGCGCCGGATCGGCAACAAGGTCGTCGATTGCCGCAACGATACCCTCTGCAACTTCGTCGAAGCTCTTGTGACCCTGGTTCGTCTCTATGCCGTTCCTGGGGACGTAGATGTTCTGGGGCGCGGTGCACATCTGGCCGCTGTAGAGGGAGAGGGAGAAGGCGATGTTGGCGCACATCCCGGCGAAATCGTCGGTGGCAGCGACGACGATCGAATTGACACCGGCCTCTTCCGTGTAGAGCTGAGCCTCTCCGGCATGCCGGCGCAGCCAATTGCCGAAACTGTTCGAGCCGGTGTAATCGATGATCGACACCGCGTCGTTCTCAACCAGATCGCGGGTGATTTCGGCTGCCGGCGCATCAGCTGCCAGAAGCGCGATATTGGCGTCAAATCCCTCTTCGCCAAGCACCTGGCGGATGACCGAAACGGTGATGGCCAAAGGCAGGATTGCGCCCGGATGCGGTTTGACGATGACCGTGTTTCCGGTCGCAAGGTTGGCAAACAGGCCCGGATAGCTGTTCCAGGTCGGGAAGGTCTGACAGCCGATGACCAGCGAGACGCCACGCGGCACGATCCGCCAGTGCTTTTCGAGAACGATTGGCTCGGCTTTTCCTTGCGGTTTGGTCCAGACGGCCTGAGCGGGCGTGCGGGTCATCTCCTGGAAGGCATAGGCAACGGCTTCGAGGCCACGGTCCTGTGCGTGCGGGCCGCCAGCCTGAAACGCCATGGCAAACGCCTGTCCGGTCGTATGCATGACGGCGTTGGCCATTTCGAAGCTGATGCGATTGAGGCGGGCGAGAATTTCAAGGCAGATGCCGATGCGGGTCTCCACCGAGGCAGCCGCCCATGCGGGTGCAGCAGCCTGCGACGCCGCAATCAGGGTCTTGGCATCGGCAGCCGGGTAGGTGACGCCAAGGGTCGGGCCGAACGGCGAAACCTCAGCGCCAACCGTTGCCGTTGCCGGATGACCGGCAAGGTCGAAGGGCTTGCCGAGCCGGGCATTGTAGGAGGACAGACCATCGTCCTTGGCGGTTTCGCCATAGATCTTGCCACTCGGGATTTCAGGATAGGCCGACCAATAGCCGCGTTCCTGCGCTGCCTTCAGGGCTGCGCCAAGTGTAGGCTCGTGGCGGGCAAACAGGGTGTGCATTCACATGGTCCTCTCATGCTCTGGATTTATAATTGACCGGCCGGTCGGTTTATGCAAGAGTTTTTTCATGAGCCGCACGATCCTGGCGGAACTGGAGGAAACATGTCCGAATCCGACACCGTCCTGTCGGCGTTTGCCGATGGCGTCCTTACGCTGACCCTCAACCGCCCCGACAAGCTCAATGCCTTCAACGAGGACATGCATCTGGCTCTGCGCGCCGGTTTTAAGCGTGCGCATGACGATGCGTCCGTGCGCGCCGTGCTTCTTACCGGTGCTGGTCGAGGCTTCTGTGCGGGGCAGGATCTCGGCGATCGCGATCCGCGCAAGGGCGGCGCTGCTCCCGACCTCGGGCGCACGATCGAGCTCTTCTACAACCCGCTGATCCGCCTCATCAGGACGCTTGACAAGCCGGTCGTCTGCGCCGTGAACGGCGTCGCCGCAGGCGCTGGCGCCAACATTGCGCTTGCCTGCGACATCACCCTGGCTGCGCGCTCGGCGCGCTTCATTCAGGCCTTTGCCAAGATCGGCCTGGTGCCTGATTCCGGCGGCACCTGGAGCCTGCCACGGCTGCTTGGTGAAGCGCGCGCCAAGGCGCTCGCACTGACAGCAGAGCCGCTCGACGCGGAAACGGCGGCAAGCTGGGGCCTGATCTGGAAGATCGTCGAAGATGCCACACTCCTTGATGAAGCCAACGCGCTTGCTGTCAGGCTTGCCGCCGGACCGACAAAAGGCCTTGGCATGACCAAGCGTGCCATTCAGGCGGCGGCGACCAACTCGCTGGATGAGCAGCTGGAGCTCGAACGCGATCTTCAACGCGAGGCCGGACGCAGCGCCGACTACGCCGAGGGCGTCTCAGCATTCCTGGAAAAGCGCAAGCCGGAGTTTAAGGGACAATGACCGACAGGCTCGTTCTGACGGCGCAGGAGCTTGCCGACGCCTGCGCGGACGCGATGTGGCGCGAGGATAACGCCACGCGTCATCTCGGCATGGCCGTGGAGCAGGTAGCACCGGGCGTGGCGGTGATCTCGATGGTTATCAAGCCTGAAATGACCAACGGTCATGGAACCTGCCATGGCGGATATATCTTCACGCTGGCCGACTCCGCCTTTGCCTTTGCCTGCAACACCTACAACCAGCGGGCGGTCGCGCAACATTGTTCGGTCACCTACATCGCACCCGCCTTTGCCGGCGACCGGTTGACGGCAACCGCGCGCGAGGTTTCGCGGCGCGGTCGCGGCGGCATCTACGACATCAACGTGACCAATCACAACGGCGAGCAGATAGCCGAATTTCGCGGTCACTCGCGCACCGTCAAAGGCACCCTTTTGCCGGAGCGGCCTTAAAGCCACCGGCCGTTCATCTTGGAGGAGACAGACATGGAAGACCTATCACCCCGCCCCGGCGACCTCGACGCGATCGAGACCGCCTCGCGCGATGAGATTGCAGCACTCCAGCTCGATCGGATGAAATGGTCGTTGAGCCACGCCTATGAGAACTCCGCCTTCTACCGCGCGCACTTTGACGAGGTGGGCGTCCATCCGTCGGATCTGAAATCGCTGGCCGATCTGGCGAAGTTCCCGTTCACGACCAAGAAGGATCTTCGTGACACTTATCCCTTTGGCATGTTTGCCGTGCCGCGCGAGAAACTGACGCGCATTCACGGTTCGTCGGGTACGACAGGCAAGCCGACGGTGGTTGGCTACACGCAAAAGGATATCGACATCTGGGCAGACGTCGTGGCGCGTTCGATCCGCGCCGCTGGCGGCCGTCGTGGCGACATGGTCCATGTCGCTTACGGCTATGGGCTCTTCACCGGCGGCCTGGGTGCCCATTACGGCGCCGAGCGGCTGGGCTGTACCGTCGTGCCGATGTCCGGCGGCATGACCGAGCGGCAGGTCACGCTGATGCAGGATTTCAAGCCACGCATCATCATGGTGACGCCCTCCTATATGCTCTCCATCCTCGACGAATTCCGCCGCCAGGGGATCGATCCGCGCGAAAGCTCGCTGGCCGTCGGCATCTTTGGCGCCGAGCCCTGGACAAACGCGATGCGCCAGGAGATCGAGCAGTCGTTCGACATGCATGCAGTCGATATTTATGGCCTTTCGGAAGTCATGGGGCCTGGCGTTGCCAGTGAGTGCGTCGAGACCAAGGATGGTCTGCACATCTGGGAAGACCACTTCTATCCGGAGATCGTTGACCCGGCGACGGGCGAGGTTCTGCCCGATGGCGAAATGGGCGAACTGGTCTTCACGACGCTGACCAAGGAAGGTCTGCCGATCATCCGCTACCGTACGCGCGACCTGACGCGGCTCTTGCCCGGCACCGCACGCTCGATGCGGCGCATCGAAAAGATCACCGGCCGATCGGACGACATGATGATCCTGCGTGGCGTCAACGTCTTCCCGACGCAGATCGAGGAGCAGATCCTGAAATGTCAGGGGCTCGCCCCGCATTTCCAGATCGAGCTCAGCCGCGCCGGCCGTATGGATCAGATGATCGTTCATGTCGAGTGCACGCCTGACGCCGCCGACGAAATTACGCGCGCTTCCTCGGCAAAAGCCCTTGCCCACTACATCAAGAGCGTCGTTGGTGTTACCACAAAGATCGAGATTCGCGACCCGGGTGGAGTCGCACGGTCCGAGGGTAAGGCCAAGCGGGTCGTCGACAACAGGCCGAAGGAATAAAGCCGATTGCTTCCCGGTGCGGTGACATTCCGGGAAGCGTCAAGCAAGAGCTGTCGAAAGCTCGTCGCGTGGAGGGCGCGGAGGAAGAACAGGAACGCAGGATAATATGGCACGAACGCGCGCGATCGACTTCGAAGAGAAACAACGCAGCCTCTTGAGCAGCGCCGCTGCCGTCTTTGCCGAGATGGGGATGGAGAAAGCCTCCATGGCTCACATCGCCTCGCGCAGCAACGTTTCCAAAGCCCTGCTTTACCACTACTACCCGAGCAAGGACGCCCTGATATTCGATATCATTCGCAACCATCTCGAAGAGTTGGAAGCTGCCGTTGCTGCCGCGGATAAACCCGGCGTCTCTCCTCAGGAAAGATTGCGCCTTCTCGTTCGCCAGGTGCTGGAAAACTATCGCGGCGCCGACAACGAGCACAAGGTGCAGCTGAACGGCACGAGCGCGCTCTCGCCAGAGCAACTTGACGAGCTGCGTGCCATTGAACGGCGGATCGTCAAGCGTTTTTCCAACACCATCATCGAGATCAATCCGGATCTCAACGCGAACAAGCCGTTGCTGATGCCTGTGACGATGTCACTCTTCGGCATGATGAACTGGGTCTATATGTGGTTCCGTCCGGGCGGTGCCGTCAGCCGCGACGAATATGCCGACATAGCCACCACCCTGATCCTCGAGGGCGTCAAGGCGGTGCGCTGAGCGCTGAAGCTTAATCGCGATCTTTCAAATTCACTTGTTGCGCTTTAGTCTAGTATTGCTGAGCGCAGACCGGAGCTGGCTCGCCGCCCTGCGCTTCTCCGGTGAGATGGCCGTACCCTTACCACGTATAGCGCAGGCCAAAATCGCCTCGAACGCCATCGCGCTCGTGGCCATCGGTGTCCTCAACCGCGAACTGATAGCCCGCCTGAGCATAAAAGCTCAGCCCGGCGTTGATTTTGGTGGTCACCCCGGCGCTCAGATCAACTCGCGTTCCCTGCTCCAGCAACGGAACTCGATCGACGCCCGAAAACGTCGTGGTCGGCTGTGCGCCCCAATCGCGCCACAGGTTCGCGCGCGCATAAGGCTGCCAAACCTGACCACCATCGCTGACGATGGTCCAGCGGCCGCGCAGACCGAGCCGTCCGCTCGCTCCCGACGTTGAACCGAGCGCGACATCGCCCAAGCCGTCATTGTCGTCGTCGAACGAGACATGTTCCCAGACAATTTGCGCCTGCGGCTCCAGCACGAAACCGGGACCGAGTCCCGGTATAGGAATGGGATAGCCCGCTTCCAGCGAGGAGGCGAAGCCGGTACCATTGGGGGACAGACTGGCGAAGTTCGTCGACGCCGAGCCTTCGTAGGCTGTTGCCTGCAACACTGCATCGAGATACCAGCCGGTCGGGCCGTAGTGTGTCCAATAGGCGCCGCCCGACCAACCATTGAGATTAACGCTGCCGGTCTTGCGTAGCGCATAGTTCGTTGCAGCCTCGTTGGTGACGAGGCCGGTCACGTCGACATTGGCATTGGCGAAGGCGAAGTAGATGCCGGCGACGTCGCGATGGCCGGGCAGCCATTCCCCGCGCAGCAGGTCGATGCCGCTCTGAAGGCCGCCCAAATAGCCGTCGGTGCGCGGATCGGCGAAGGCGCGATAGTGGTCGTTGATCTGCCCACCGAAGGCGCGGCCCCAAGCAGAACTGGCCCGGTTCCCGCCGCCGCTTTCCGGATTTCCTGTCGCAAGCGTGTCACCAATACGCTCATGCAAGGTGCCGAGCGTGGCTAGTCCAAGCTGCCGGGCAGTCGGCTGTACCGCACCGTAAGTCGCAATCTCCGGTCCGATGATTGGATAAACCCCTGGCGGCAGTGTCGTCGGCAGGTCTTCCGGCAGTGCTTCTGGCGGCAGTTCGTCCGGCGGTGTGATCGGCCCATTGCCACCGTTGCCGTTGTCGCCGTTAAAATCCGAACGCAGGAACCAGTCATCGGCGTCGCTGCCGTTGAGGCCGCCGCGGAAGAGACGGTAGTCGATGAATCCGCCGCGCACCTCGCCGGCGAGCGTAAAGGCACCCTCCGTTGTCGTGCCGCCGTTGGTTGCGTCAACCACCAGGATACCGTCCGCCACCGTGTAGGCGCCGGGGCTGTTCGGGCCAGAGATAATGTGCAGAAATGTGTTGCCTATTGCTTGCGCTGGACCATCGATCGTGATCGTACTGCCATCGATTACGAGCTTGTCGGACGGCGAGCTATCGTCTCCCAGATCCGTTCTCAGGTAAATGGAACCCCCGGTGCCGTCATAGGGACCGAAGACAGTGAGCTCGTTGCCAACGCTGCTGTCGTCGCTGTTTGCAACAATGATGCTGCCGGCGTTGTCGATAGCGCCCGTTGTCATCCCGGTTGTCGTCGAACGTCCCGACATGTCGAGCGTACCGTTTGACGCGATTACGAATTTCGCCAGGTCTCCAGTGGAGGCGTTCGTGAACTTGATCGTGCCGCCGCCAACGAGGCCTACATTGACGATCGGTCTGTTGGCCGGAGTGTCGATCACGAACCCCGCGCCATTGACAGTAAAGGTACTGTTGTTCTCCAAGCTCAGGACATAGCCTGGCGCGGTGAAATTGAGCCTGCCAATGGACTGGTTATTTTGGTCGCGGACAATTCTGTTGCTCACCGTAGCGAGGTTTGTGAAGTTCGCAACGAGGAGGGGCGTAGCCTTGATGTCCCAGTTGTTTTGATTGTTCCACTGATTTGTTCCCGTACCGCCGATCCATGTAGCCGGCTCGTTGGTGGTGGCGAACACCTCCTGCGCGGAGGCCTGCGCCGACAGTCCGAGCGATGCGACCATAGGCAAGGCAAAAAGCCACGGCGGCCGCCATCTCGATGACAAAAGACGGAACACCAGCGGCTTGCGCCGCTGATGTTGTCCGTTGGAAAAGCCGTCAAAGGAACAGAGTGCTTCGAAACAAAATCCACACATGCCCATCCGCCCCCAAACCAAGTCGCGAAAACATCAAAAGCGCGTCGCTGCCGTTGTGGTTCGGACGCGCAAATGCACGGAGCGTCACACCAGATCGTCTTGGGCGGCGGAGCGCAGGAATTGGCACAGTCAGGGTTACTATTCATACGAAGTGAGCCAGCGCACAATTTGTTGCTGTATTAGCAAGCGCTTGCGCAATTGGGTTTCCCGACGGCTGTTGCTATCGCATCACACCGAGGGTGCGCGTCGCCGATCTGTGGTTCGTCGGCGAATTCACCTGGCGGAGGCAGTTTCCTTATCGGCCAGCGATGATCTTGTTCGATGATCAGAACTCGGACGTTTGAAAGGTCCCTTCGGCAAGCAGCGGTTGGTGTCGATACAACGGTACCCACGCTGTGCTATGGTTGCCGCGCTCGATGTGGGAGGGTTGGGAATGGATGCGCAAGTCGCAATCACTGCTAAGCCTGAGCCGATAAGCTTCGACCCTCGCCGGACGGCCGTCGTGGTCATCGATATGCAGAATGACTTCGGTAGCCGTGGAGGAATGTTCGAACGTGCTGGCCTTGATGTCGCGCCGATTGCGGCCCTCGTTCAGCCGATTTCCCGGGTGCTCGAGACGGCACGGCGTGCGGGATTGTTTATCGTCTACACCAGGCAGGAACACAATTCCGACCTCTCCGATGCGGGGAACGAGGATTCCCCGCATCGGATCAAGCACAGGCGCATGAACATCGGCGCGACAGTGGAGGCACCGGGCGGCACCCGAAGTCAAATCCTCGTTCGCAACACTTGGAATACGGCAATCGTCGCGGAACTTGAGCCCCGACAAGGCGATGCGGTGATCTCCAAGCATCGATACAGCGCTTTCTTCGAAACGTCGTTTGACACCATTCTTCGTGCTAAACGGATCAACACGCTCATATTCACTGGTGCAACGACCAGCATATGCGTTGAATCGACGGTCAGGGACGCGACGTTCCGAGACTACCGCTGCATTGTGCTTAGGGACTGTACGGCCGAGTTGATCGCGGCTGACGCGCCCCGCAGCAACCATGAAGCGTCACTTCTCGCAATCGAGATTTTATTCGGCTGGACGGCCGAATCTGGTGCGGTGATCGATGCCTTGTCGGTGGTAGGCGGCCGATGAAGTTCATTACCGGCTGGCTGACCTGTAGGCGTGGAATGCGAGACGACAAATCCGCCCGGTCCTTATCATCCCTAATCAGGTGGCGGTGACAAGGTTGGGTAGCAGCGCGAACCTGCAGGAGCTTTGGGGCGCTGCAACTGCTAATATGATGGCGGCGAGCCGCTCCTTCGATGGACGGATCGGCCAAGAGGTGGCCGATCCCTGACGCGATGCTATCGCGTTCGCTCGCTGACTACTTAACGACTTCGACCTCGCTCGGCCGCCAGGTCTTGGTGAAGAACGGCTCAAGCGGGCTGTAGAGCCGCAGGCACGGGATAAAACCTTTACCGGGCATGGTCTGAATCCAGTTGCCTCGTTTGACATTCGCTGGCTGCGTCGGGCCGAAGTAAACCGTCGTCGTGCCGTCGGCTGCCGCCTCGGCTGCCGGCGACGGAAAGCTCTGGCTGCCGGCGCGCGGGTAGCGCTGCGGCGTGTCGAGCATCGAGCGCGACATGTTGTCGTAAAGCGTGAACGACCAGAAGTTCGCCTGCGGGATGTCCTTCGGCAAGGTCACCTTGTAGGTCTTGGCACCGTCGAAGGGCTCCTTATCTGCATCGACCATCGTCCATAGGTAGGTCGAGCCGATTCCGGGCAGCCGCATGGCCATCGCGGGCGTGATCCCGGTGACGCCGTAGAAGAAGTCCGTCCGCGCGTCGAGCGTGCGATAGCCGGTGGGCGGGAAGGGCTTGACGCCCTCGGGCGTCACCTGCGGGATCGGCGTCTCGAACTCGTAGCCGACTTCGAACAGCATGTTCTGCCAACCCGAACCGGGGTAGTAGTATAAAGCCGGATCGCGAGGTGCCATAAACAGGGTGCGCGAGGTGGCATTGGCGAGCGCCAGCGCTTCGGTGAGAATCTTCTTCATCCGCGCATCCGGCGCGAACGGTTTGCCCTTGATGATGCCGATGGCGGCGACCGGGCCCATCAACTCGGGGTCAAGCGACCCTGCAGGCTCCTGCTGCACGACTTCATTGAGCATCTCGTAAAAGCTGAAGTCGTTGGGTGGGATGGTGTTCATCACCTTGCCGGTACCTTCGTGGAACACGGTCGGCGGCGGTGGCGTGACTTTTCCAAGCTTAGCCTTGCCGCTCAGAAAGTCGGCGATGGGGGTGCCAACGCCGCCGGCCTCGTATGGATAGACCTTGGTGAACTTTCTGACCGTTTCGGCCACCGGCTTCGGATCGTTGTTCTCCAGGAACGAGCGAGCGAACCATATGACGAGGCTGGTCCGGGCGCGGGCGATATTGAATCCATCAGGCAGCGGACCATCGTAGCCGGGCGGCAGGATGAGGTATTTCCCTCCCTCACCGCGATCGGGCCCAGGCAGCCCGATGTCGATGACCCAGCGGAACCAGTAGTCATCAATAGCGCCAAGCGCCTTGGGTGGCACCTCAAGCACCATAGGACCCTTGGTCAGGTCGAGCGCGCCCATGTAATAAACGGTGTCAGCATTGGCAGTCAGGTACAGCGACTTGGCATCCATCAGTTCGGAGAAGACAAGGACTTCGTTATCCTTGACCCCGATGCTCAGAAAGCCCTTGTGGAGCGCGTGGATGCTGACCCCTTGCAAGGTGTTAACGAACGCCTCGAACGCGTGCGTGAAGTCCAGATTGTCATAGACCTTGGTGATCGTCTCCTTGCTCGGCATGCCGTCCTTGAAGTCGAGCGGGCCTATCCGGGTCTCGACCTTGTCCGGCGTGGTGATTGCCGGGGGAATTTCGGCAGCAGTCTGGGCGGAGGCGATGCTTCCGCCATTGAGGCCAGTTGTCGCGAGGAGAAAAACCAAAAAGGAAAGCCTGCTTGCTGTCGATGCCATGTCATTCCCTCCACTATCATTTTTCTAGGTTGGAACGGGCTGCGCATGCACGTTTCATGCCCCAAAACAACACGCGCGGAACCTATATCTTTCGCACAATATTGGCGACCGAAGCTCACAATCAGCTTGCTCGCAGAACTTGCAGCGCCATGTTCCCACGGCATCGAGAAATGGCAAGTACGTTACAGTAACATACGGCTGCTACCGAACTTCGCTTGGTGGCATTTGCAACATAACCATTCGCGGGTCGGGGTCCCGCCTGCGGCGGATAGAAACGGTGTGCTAGAGTGGGCGCTGGAGAGGAGAGGCCGTCGGAATTTTGGTGGTGTCTAACCCCGATACATAACGTGGTCCATGGGCTGCTGCGCGCTTGAGAGTGGTGACGCCGTTTACGGCGATCCCGTTTAGGAATTTGATTCTTTGGCACAGCCCAGCCTCTCCATTCGACATGAGAATAGGAGAGCCTGCCATGGCTGGAACAAAGAAGTCTCGCAGCAAGCGGGATATTTCCCCTACTCACTTGAATGCTGCTGCAATCGACATCGGGGCGACGATGCACGTGGCCGCAGTGGGCCCCGACCAAGCTTCCGAGCCGGTGCGCAGTTTTGGAACCTTCACCGGCGATCTGCATCGGTTGGCGGACTGGCTCACGAAGTGTGGCGTGCGCACGGTCGCGATGGAGTCCACGGGGGTCTACTGGATTCCGGTCTTCGAGATACTCGATCAGCGTGGCTTTGAGGTCATAGTGGTCAACGCCCGTGATGCCAAGCACGTGCCAGGCCGCAAGACCGATATTAGCGACGCCCAATGGCTGCAGCGTTTGCATGAATATGGATTGCTCAGGGCCAGCTTCCGGCTGAAGGGCGAAGTTGCGGTCATGCGCGCCTATCTACGCCAGCGTGAACGTTTGCTGGATTACGCTGCCTCGCACATCCAGCACATGCAAAAAGCTCTGACGCAAATGAATCTGCAGCTCCACCACGTGGTGGCAGACATCACCGGTGTCACCGGCATGGCCATCATCCGTGCGATTGTGGCCGGTGAGCGCGACCCGATGGTTCTGGCGTCCTATCGCGACCCACGCTGCCATGCGTCTGCGGAGACGATCCGTCAAGCGCTCGTCGGCAATGATCGCGAAGAGCACATCTTTGCCCTGACCCAGGCGCTGGAGTTGTACGACGTCTACCAAGCCAAAGTGGCGCTCTGCGACGTGCGCATCGAGGCTGTGTTGAAACGGCTGCGGAAGGCCTCGTCCACCCCTGTAGGAAAACCGCCGACCGTGCGGACAACGCAGAAGCAATCCAATGACCCAGCCTTCGATGTTCGCGCCGCCCTGTACGGCTTGCTCGGCTGCGATGTCACTCAGATTCACGGGCTCGGGCCTTATCTGACGCTCAAATTGGTCGGAGAGTGCGGGACCAACCTCTCGGCCTGGCCGAATGCCAAGCACTTCACCTCCTGGCTGTGCCTCTCCCCAAGCAACAAAATCTCCGGCGGCAAAGTGTTGTCGTCACGGACCCGACGATCTGGTAGCCGGGCCGCGGCGCTACTGCGACTTGCCGCGGTTGCGGTTGGACGCACTCAGACCGCGTTGGGGGCATTCTATCGGCGTCTGTCGGCACGCGTCGGCAAGGCCAAGGCGGTCACTGCCACGGCCCGCAAAATCGCCGTCTTGTTCTACAATACCCTGCGGCACGGTATGGAATACAACGATCCGGGAGCCTCCCACTACGAGGAGAATTACCGTCGACGCGTCCTCACCAATCTCGAGCGAAGAGCAAAATCGTTCGGGTATACCCTACAGCCCGCGCCAACATCCGGCTGAATGTTTCTTAGGAATTTCAGGCTTTTATAGTCACGCGGGTCGGCCATCGGGCGATCCGGAGTTGATGATCCGCATGCTACTCGTTGGCTATTGCTTTGGCATCCGTTCGGAATGTCGCTTATGCGAAGAGGTCTATCTCAACCTGGCATATCGCTGGTTCTGTCGCCTCGGTCTTTATGGTCGGGTACCGGATCATTCGACCTTTTCGAAGAATCGTCACGGGCTGCTTCAGGCAGAGCGATCTCTTCCGACGCGTATTCGAGATGGTGGTGTCGCGCTGCATGGAAGAAGCGTTCGACTGCGAGTTCTGCGAACTCAAAACGAGGCGCTGCCCGAAAGAGCCGGCACGGAAGGTTCCACGATCGATCCATGAAGGTGCGCGAGACATGGCACGCGATATCGCCAAAACCGCAGAGGGTGATCACCGACGGGGCCGAACCTAAACGGTTGATTATTTCGGTTTGGCGGGCAGTAGATTGCCGAGCTCCATCGGAAAGGGGAACAAGATCGTCGAAGTCTTCTCACCGGCGATGACGTTCAAAGTGCTTAAATAGCGAAGTTGCATGGCCTCCGGTTGCCTGGCCAAGATTTCGGCCGCTTCGAGGAGCTTCGCTGCGGCCTGCTGCTCTCCCTCGGCATTGATGATCTTGGCGCGACGCTCGCGTTCGGCTTCCGCTTGACGGGCAATTGCGCGGATCATCGATTCATTGATATCGACATGTTTGATCTCGACATTGGCAACTTTGATGCCCCACGCATCCGTCTGCGAGTCAAGGATTTCCTGAATGTCCAAGTTGAGCTTGTCGCGTTCCGCCAGCATCTCATCGAGGTCGTGCTTGCCGAGTACCGAGCGCAATGTCGTCTGGGCAAGCTGACTTGTCGCCATCATGAAATCCTCGACCTGTATCGTCGACTTCTCGGGATCGATGACCCTGAAATAGATCACCGCGCTAACGCGCACCGAGACATTGTCGTGAGAGATGACGTCCTGGCTGGGGACATCGAGTACCCGCGTGCGCAAGTCGACCCGTATCATCTGCTGGACGTAGGGGACGAGGAGGATCAGGCCGGGTCCCTTGACGCCGGTAAAACGGCCAAGTGTAAAAACGACGCCGCGTTCGTATTCCCGCAGGATCTTGACCGCGGATGCGACAATGACGAGCAAGATAAGGATCGCCACAAGATAAAAGGCGAGATCTGCAAGCATACCCATGACGTCTTCTCCTGCTTTCTGAAAGCCGCTTAAGTGCCGTTAGGGCGCCTTTCGACTTCGAGCGTCAGCCCGTTGCGGGCGATCACGCTGACAGCGTCGCCAGCGCTAAGCGCCTCCGTGGAAATCGCCTTCCAGCGCTCGCCATGCGTGATGACGTAACCCGTGGGCCCGGCCCAGCTCTCAACCTGGCCCGAAATCCCGATCATCTGCTCTGCACCGGTAGCGACCTCGCGCCAGCGCGAGGTGAATGCGAGGCGAGCAACGACAAGGCTGAAAACGAGGCTGGCGACTGCGATCGCACCTAGTACGGGCAAGGAGACTTCGAGGCCGGGTATATCCGTGTCGAACAGAATGGTTGCACCGAGCACCAGGGCCACCCCGCCGCCGACGCCTAGCGCGCCGAACGTTGGCGAATGCGCCTCCGCCACCGTCAGCCCCACGCCGAGGATGATCAGCCCGATGCCGGCGAAACTCACCGGCAGCAATGCCAGAGCATAGAGACCAAGAAGCAGGCAGATGCCACCGATCGTGCCGGGAAGCATTGTCCCAGGCGCAAGAAATTCGAAGATCAGGCCATAGATTCCGACCATCATGAGGATGATTGCGATGTTTGGATCGGTAATCACGGAAAGCAGGCGCGTTCGCCAATCCGGCTGGAATTCCTCGACGACAAGACCGGCGGTATCGAGCCGAACATCTGTTTGACCGACCCGTACCACGCGTCCCTGAGCCTGGGTCAAGAGATCGTCAACGGAAGCTGCCGTGAAGTCGATGACGTGCTCGCGCGCCGCGGCGGTCGATGAAAGGCTTGCGGCTTCGCGCACTGCTTTTTCTGCCCAGTCGGCGTTGCGATTGCGCAGTTCCGCAAGCCCTCGAATGTACGCCACCGCATCGTTGACAGCTTTCGCTTCGCTGGCGTCGCGGGGAGGCTGTGGTGGCTTGCCGCTCGGATTGTCCTTGTTGGGTTCCGGCTCGCCACCGAAGGGCTTTCCGCCAAGTGCGATCGGTGTCGCAGCGCCGAGATTGGTGCCTGGCGCCATCGCCGCGATGTGGCTTGCGTAGAGAATATAGGTGCCAGCACTGGCCGCCCGCGCCCCACTCGGTGCGACAAAACCTGCCACAGGCACGGACGACGCAAGGATCGCGCGAATAATTTCCCGCATGGAGGTGTCGAGACCGCCTGGTGTGTCGATCTGTAGGACAATCAGGCCCGCGCCACGTTCGCCGGCACGTTGAAGGCCTCGCATCACATAGTCGGCAGCCGCCGGACTGATGGCGCCGTTCACCTTCAGGACTATAGCCGCGCGCTTCGATTCCGATGCCAGCAGGGTCGTTAGGCCCAGAGCTGAGAGCAGCGAGAACAACGAGATCAGGATTGGCGGTAGCCACCGCCAACACCTTAAGCTCAGCGCTACCACCTGCGGAACGCTCATGATTTCTAATATATGTCAGAAATCACAAAGAGAAAGGAAAGCGTCGGAAGGGTGCGCCCAAAGACGAACGCAACGCTCAAACTTTCGCTCGTACGGTCAGCTTGGCTTGCGAGGATGCGGCGCCTCAAGTCTCAGATGGGCTCTTGAGCGCAATCCAAATTGTTGCCGCTACCCCATTCATCAGACAGCTTCGGACGTCGGAAAACTGACTTCAGAACTGCGATGACGACCAGGGCAAAAATCCCGAAAATGCTAATACAGCTACTCAAAATATAGCTCCCGATGTGATAATATTTGCAACTCGCTCGAGGATGAGATGCCGGGCGACGTTTCGACTTTTCGCAGAGTAGTTCGCCTGGGTATCGAGGTAGCGTTTCCGCTATGCCGGAAAGGGTGAAGCCCCCGATAAAGAGGCCTCAAGACAACATCTCGGAATGAGAGGTGTACAATGCTTCGCAGATTGTTTCTCACCCTGGCTATTGCGACGTCCGCACTCGCGATCAACGGCGCCGCATGGGCCGACATCACGATCCTCGTGCCATCGGGCACCGAGGGTGACGGTCTCAGGGCCGCTGCCGACGACTACGGAAAGTTGAAGGGCACGAAGGTGGAGGCTGTCCAGGCGCCTTATGCCAACGTGTTCGAGCAGGGCGCCAATGCCGGCGCGACCAAGTCCGGTGTCTTCGACATTATCCTCATGGATGATCCGTGGATTCCGTTTTTCGCCGAGAACGGACATCTGGAGGATCTGACCGCTTACTTCAAGAAGGCCGGAATGGAGGGGCCGGACAGTGACTTCCTTTCGAAGTCGCTGGCGGTCTGCCGCAATCCCTACAATACGGGACCCTATGTATGTCTGCCCTATGTGGGGAATGCGCAGATGTTCTTCTATGACGCTGCCAAGTACAAGGAAGCTGGCGTAGATGCTCCAAAGACCTGGGATGACGTTTTGAAGGCGAGCAAGAAGCTGACAGAAAGCGGCGGTGGCCGCTATTTCGGTTACGTCTTCCGAGGCGGCCAGGGAAATCCAGTGGTTGCCGATTTCATGCCGATCTTCTGGTCCTATGGCGCTGATATGTTCAACGCCGACCGAACCAAGGTAACGATCGACACGCCTGAAGGGGCCGCTGCCATGAAGACATTCATGGCGCTGCGCGATGTCTCGCCGAAGGGCGTGGAGAGCTACAACGCCAACGAGGTTGGCACCGCACTAGCCGCCGGTACTGCTGCTTCATCGATCAACTGGCCGAACTATGTTGCGACCTTTGAAGATCCGACCCAATCGAAGATGGTCGGCAAGATCTCCTACAGTCCCATTCCTGCTGGAACGAAACCGGGCAGCTCGGAAATCGGCCACTGGACCATGGGCATCATGTCGGCTTCCAAGAATAAGCAGGAAGCTTTCGACTTCATGATGTGGGCGACCTCGCCCGAACAGATCAAGATTTCGGCCCTACGGGGCAATCCGCCTGTCCGGACCTCGGTCTTCACCGACCCGGAACTGACCTCGCAAGAGAAGTTCCGGCACTATCCGGTGTTGATGGAGGCGATCCAGGCCTCGACTCCCCGTCCGCGTCACCCGAAGTGGCCAGAGATCGAGAATGCCTTCGGCATCGAGCTTTCCAAGGCGGTCGCAGGCACGATCACGCCGGAAGAGGCTCTGAAGAACTCGCAGGAGGCGGTCTCACGGATTACGAACCTTTACTAGGCAACAGCTATTCGGAGCGGGGTTTTCGGACGCCGCTCCCTTGCTGCGCCGGCAATCGCGCCCGATGAGCTTGAAACCCGAGAATTCAGGCGCCTGGGCAGGGCTTTACGGGAGAGGTCAATGTTGACGTCGGAAAGCGGAACCGTGGCCGCGCCGCTTCGACCAGGTGGCGGTCTGGAGCGATGGGTAGAGCGGCATTTGCGCTTCCTCATGCTTGCGCCGACAGTACTCATACTCCTGGGCCTGACGATCTTTCCCAGCGTCTACATGTTCTATGCGGCGGTTCACAAAATCAGCCCGAATCCCGATCTGCCCTGGACGTTCGTCGGTGCCGGCAATTTCGCGCGGCTTTTTTCCGACACGCAATTTCACGTCGCGCTCTGGAACACCACCATATTTACGGTCGCGGCGGTGACGGCGGAATTCATCCTCGGTCTCGGCCTGGCGCTGCTCCTTGATAAATTCATTCGCAAGTTGACCTTTCTGAAGACCGTCCTGATGATCCCCATGATGCTGCCGCCGATTGCGGTCGCGATCACATGGAAGCTCATCTATGAGCCTCAGTTCGGCGTCCTGAACGAGATCATGTTCCGCCTCGGTCTGCCATTGCAGGCATGGGCGGGCGACGTGAACCTTGCGATGTTCTCGATCATCGTTGCCGATGTCTGGCAATGGACACCCTTCATATTCCTTCTCATGTTGGCGGGGTTGGCCAGCTTGCCGGTCGAGCCCTACGAGGCCGCCGCGCTCGACGGAGCCTCGTCCTGGCAGCAGTTCCGGGACCTGACGCTGCCGTTCCTGAAGCCGGTTATCGCCATTGCGCTTCTCCTGCGTGTCATGGATGCACTGCGTCTTTTCGATCTGGTCTTCATACTGACGGGAGGGGGGCCGGCTGACCGGACCAAGGTCTTGAGCCTTTATATCTATCAGGTCGCCTACCGCTTCGCCGATCCAGGCTACGCGGCGGCGATGTCGCTCTTCGTGCTGTTTGTAACGATCGTTTTAAGCACCTGGTTCATGAAACGCATGCGGTTGGCGGAATGACCATGACACTGCCAAAAAAAATACACGCGCGCAGCCGGACCACAGAGGTGCTCATCCGCCTGCTGGCCTATCTGACGATCGTTGTCGCGCTGGTCGTCACACTTTTTCCGATCTATTGGATCGCGACCAACTCGTTTAAATATGATATCGACATTTTCGCAGTGCCGCCGGAGTGGCTGCCCCGCAACGCCACCCTAAAACACTACAACGAAGCGTTTATCCAGCGTCCGTTCCTACGCTACGCGCTGAACAGCTTCCTCGTCGCCGTAGGAACGACAATCGTTTCCCTGACCTTCGGCACAATGGCCGGCTATGCCTTGGCCCGGTTCAGCTATCCCTGGCAGTGGCGGAAGCAGATTTCGTTCTGGATCCTGTCAACACGCATGATGCCGCCCATCGTCAGCATCATTCCGCTCTACCTATTCTTCAACTATTTCGACATGCTCAACACGAAGTCGGCTCTCATTGTCGCCTACACCGCCTTCAATCTGCCCTTCGCGACGTGGATGATGAAGAGCTATTTCCAGGATCTTCCGGTCGAACTGGAGGAGGCGGCGATGGTCGACGGCGACACACGGTGGGGCGCATTCCTGCACGTGGCGTTGCCTCTTGCCCGGCCCGGGCTTGCAGCCACCGCCATCTTCTGTCTGATCATCTCGTGGAACGAGTTTCTACTTTCCCTCATCATCACGCTCACCGAGCAGTCGCAGACGCTGCCGATCGGCATTGCCGGGCGCGTAACGCAGTACAACACCTATTGGGGTGAAATCAGTGCGGCGGGGTTCATGGCCTGCGTGCCAATCGTCATCTTCGCCTTCATCGTCCAGAAGCATCTCGTCCGGGGATTGTCCCTGGGTGCCGTCAAAGGTTGAGACCTATGGCGTCCGTCACATTCAAAAACGTCTGCAAGAAGTTCGGCGAATTCGTTGCCGTCAATGATTTCAACCTCGAGATCAGGGACAAGGAGTTTCTCGTTTTGCTCGGACCTTCCGGTTGCGGCAAGACAACGACCATGCGGATGGTCGCGGGTCTCGAGGAAGCGACATTCGGCGACATCTACATCGACGAGGACCGCGTCAACGGTGTCCTTCCCAAGTATCGCGACGTTGCAATGGTATTCCAGTCATATGCTTTGTATCCGCACCTCAGCGTCGAAGACAACATCGGCTACCCGCTAAAGATCCGCAAAGTGCCGCCCGCTGAATGCAAGCGACGAATAGCCGAAGTCGCGCGGCGTGTGGAACTCGACTCGATGTTGTCGCGGCTGCCGAAGGAACTGTCCGGCGGTCAGCGCCAGCGCGTGGCACTTGCCCGCGCTATCGTGCGCACACCACGCGTCTTTCTGATGGACGAGCCGCTGTCCAATCTCGATGCCAAGCTTCGCACACAGATGCGCGCCGAGCTGAAGCACCTGCAACATGAGCTGCAGGTCACGACGATCTACGTGACCCATGACCAGATAGAAGCGATGACGCTTGCCCATCGCGTGGCCGTGATGAACAAGGGCGTCATCGAGCAGCTTGGGACGCCGCGGGAGATCTATAACGATCCACGCACGCTCTTCGTTGCCGGCTTTATTGGCTCGCCGCCGATGAACCTAATTCCGGGCGAAGTGAGAGCCGGTGTGTTCGTGAGTGCCGGCCTCAGGGTGGGGGGTATCGGCCAGGCAAACGTCCCTAGAGCTGTCCTCGGCGTCCGCCCGGAGGACGTCCACCCGACTGATGCCGGTGATGCAGACGTCAATCTGGTCGCGCCGATCTATTCGGCGGAACTCACCGGCGAGAATACGCTTGTGAGCCTGCGGTTGGGAGGTCAACTCATGACCTTGCGTGCCGACAAGAATTTCACGGGTCAGATCGACCAGCAGATCGGCATCAAGGTCGCGACGGATCGCGTGTTTCTGTTCAATGGCGAGACTGAAGATCGTGTTGACTTCTAGCCTTTGGACGGCAGTGATGGTGATCGCCCTTGCATTTGGTGCGACCGCTGCCGATGGCGGCCTCATCGCTGGAAATCCGCTGATGGAAATTCCTGCCGGGGCGTTCATCTTCGGCCGCGACGACGGCCCTGAAAACGAACGCCCGCGGCGCGAACTGGAGGGGCAGGCGTTTGCGATCAATCGCACCGAGATTACAAACCAGCAATATGGGCTCTTCGTCAAGGAGACCGGCCATCGTGCGGCCTTCTACGCCAATCATCCAATCCTGGGATTGGACGACCGGCCGGTCGTCGGGGTGAGTTGGGAAGACGCCGATGCATTTTGCCGTCACTACCGGCTGGTTCTTCCATCGGAACAACAATACGAGCGGGCGGCGCGAGGAACCAAGGGCAGCGCGTTTCCATGGGGCGAGGTCCCACCGGGCAATGCGCGCGCAAATTCGGGAGCGGATGCCTGTTGTTCCGGCGATGCGCGCGATGGGTATCCGATGACCGCGCCGGCGGCGTCCTTCGCCGATGGCGCAAGCAAAGAGGGCGTCCTCAATCTTGTCGGCAATGTCTGGGAGTGGACCCGTGATGTCTACGCGCCGTATGAAGGCGGGACCGCGGCGAGGAGCGACGGGCTGTACCGCGTGCTTCGTGGTGGCTCCTGGAACAGCGACCCAAAGCACCTGACAACGACCTATCGGCTCGCCTATGATCCGGAATTCCGGTTCTCAGCCAATGGTGGCTTCAGATGCGTCCGTTCTACACCTTGATTGTCGTCACCGGTTTGCTGCTGCCAGCAGCCGTTGTTGATGCTGAACCGACGGCGGCGCCCGGCTACGCGCTCGAGACCTTCCACACGCCTGGTGCGGCCTTCGCCGGCCTATCTCGCGACGCCGGAGGCCTGCTCGTCAGCGATCTCGCCAGCGGCAGGCTCTACCGGCGCGCCGCGGACGGCAAGCTTGTCGCATTCGGTCCGGTATTTCCCCATGGCCTCGACGTGATCGGCGACCCGACCGGTCCATATCGTGTCGTGCGCGCCGACGATGGCCTTGTCGTCGCGCAGGGATGGACGCCAGTCGGCTCCAAGGAGGGGCCGCTTGACCACGCGCTCGTTGCGCTCGACGCGGCCGGTCAGGTCCGTGTCATCAGCCGCGATTTCTGGAATCCGTTCGACTTCGTTGTGGCGAGCGGAAGCTACTACGTGATCGACTCCGCGCGAAACAGTGTCGAACGCGTACAGCCCGACGGTCACAAAAGCACGCTTCTGACGTTCCGCCGCATGGGGCAGGCGGCAACGGCGCTCCGCAGCCTTTCACCGACGGAGTTCGCCGAAGGCAACAGCTACGACACCGATGCGGTGCCGAGCGGTATCGCCCTTCACGGCGGGCGCCTCTCTATAGCGCTGTTCGGCGGCTTTCCCTTCCTTGCCGGTGCCGGAAAGATCGTTTCGATTCCCGAGGCTGGCGATCAGTCAACGCCGCAGATTGACGTCGAAGCGCTCAATGCGCCCGTGAGTATTGCTTTCGACAACGGTGGAGAGATGCTTGTCCTCGAACACGGCACCTACGACCAGAAGGAAGGTTTTCGGAAGGCGAGTGGGAGATTGCTGAAGTTCAATAAAAAGGCACGGGAACGGAAGGTTATTCTTAAGGGCCTGACCCGCCCAGTGTCTGTGCTTGTCTGGGATGAGCGGCGGATCGTCATTTCCGAACTGGGCGGCAACCTCTATGTTCTGACGCGCGAATCTGTTCGCTGAGCGTGGCGATCCCGGTGAGTTGCGCTGCCTTATCCACGACGGCCTTGAGCTTTTTCCAACCTGCAAGTTCGCGTTCACCTATCCGCTCTTGAATGGCCGATAGCATCGCCGGCAGCGGCTGCATCATTGGCGGCCTTGCAGGTAGCGCACCGCTCAGGCAAGCCACGATACGCGCACAGGCGAGATCGCATTTGTCCCGAAACCCGTTCAGGGGACATGCCTTGGCTCAATCACCGAATTTTAGCCGCTCCAGGATCAGCGGGTCATACGCGGGAGCCTGGATGCGCCGACGATCTGCCTCCGGTTCGCTGAGCGGTTCGACGGGTTGAAGCTTGTCCTTGGCTTCCAGTGCGAGGCGCTGATAGACGCCCGTTCCCTGACGCTTCCAGGCGATTTCTTTCTCGCTGAGTTCGCGAATGACCCTGGCAGGTGATCCGACCGCCAGGCTGTTTGCCGGGATTTCAGCGCCTGCCTTGACGAAAGCCATGGCGGCAACGATCGAGTTTTCGCCGATCACGGCTTCGTCCATGACCACCGCATTCATTCCAACCATGGCATTGCGACCGATACGGCAGCCGTGCAGCACGGCGCCGTGGCCGATATGACCGTCTTCGCCGATCACCACCTCGACATCAGGAAAGCTATGAACGACGCAGGTCTCCTGAACGTTCGAGCCACGTTCCATGACGATCCGCCCGAAATCGCCGCGCAACACGGCGCACGGGCCGACATAGCAGGCCGGTCCAATGATGACGTCGCCGATCACCACGGCGGCCGGATGTACGAAAGCCGTTGGATGGATCACCGGCACGACGCCATCATAGGAATAGACCTGCGCCATCGCAATCAGTCCCTTGTCTTGGCCACCATCGTCAGCACGTCGTACTGAGCAACCGTCGCACCATTCTGGTTGCTCACACGGCAATCCCAGCGCACTTCGCCATGCGCAGCGCCGATGCGCGGGTTGATCTCCTTGCAGGTCAATTGCACCTGCAGCGTATCGCCCGGATTGACCGGCGTGAGGAAGCGCAGGTTGTCGACCCCATAATTGGCGAGAACCGGGCCAGGGGCCGGGTCAACAAATAGACCGGCGGCGAAGGAGACAATCAGATAACCGTGGGCGACGCGGCCGTCGAAGAACGGATTGGCGCGTGCGGCTTCCTCGTCCATGTGGGCATAGAAGGTATCGCCTGTGAAGTTGGCGAAATGCTCGATGTCTTCAAGCGTGACCGTGCGCGTACCGGTTACCAGCTGGTCACCGATTTGCAGTTCTGCAAGCGACTTGCGGAACGGGTGCTCGCCATCCCGGCGCACGTCGGCACCGGCCACCCAGCGGCCGGTGACGGCAGACAGAAGCGCCGGTGCGCCCTGCACCGCCGTGCGCTGCATGTAATGCATGACCCCGCGAAGGCCGCCCAATTCCTCGCCACCGCCGGCGCGTCCTGGACCGCCATGCACGAGGCCGGGCAGCGGCGAGCCATGACCGGTCGACGTCTTGGCGCTTACGCGGTTGCCGATCAGCACCCGTCCGTGGAACGGCGCCATGCCGAGGACCACCTCTTCGGCAAAGATGGGATCGTTGGTGAAGACGGAAGAAACGAGACTTCCCTTGCCGCGGCGGGCAAGATCCACCGCCTCCTCGGCACTGTCATAAGGCATGACCGTGCTGACCGGGCCGAAGGCTTCGACATCGTGCACCGCCTTGGCTTGCCAGGGCTTGTCGCAATAAAGCAGGACCGGATTGAGGAAGGCGCCGGCTTCAGCGTCACCCGACACAAGGCGTGGATTGTCCGGATCGCCGGCGACGATCTCGGCATCGGCGAGAAGATCGCGGACGCGCGAGCGGACCTCGTCACGCTGGGCAAGGCTTGCAAGCGGGCCCATGCGGACGGTTTCATCGGCGGCATTGCCGAGCGTGGTCTTGCCAAGACGCTCGCCAAGGACGGAGACCAGCGCGTCGCAATAGGCGCGTGGCGCGATGACGCGGCGGATGGCCGTGCACTTCTGCCCGGCCTTTGCCGTCATTTCGCGGGAGACTTCCTTGACGAAGAGGTCGAACTCTTCCGTGCCGGGGCCGGCGTCGAGACCGAGGACGGAGGCGTTGAGGCTGTCGGCCTCCATCGTAAAGCGTACCGAATTTTCAATGATCGCCGGATGGGTCTTCAGCTTGCGGCCCGTCCAGGCCGAGCCAGTAAAGGTTACAGCGTCCTGTCCGTCGACGTGGTCGAGCAGATCGCCGACAGACCCGCAGATCAGTTGCACGGCGCCTTCCGGCAGAAGACCGGTTTCGACCATGCGACGCACGACGAGCTCGGTGAGATAGGCCGTCTGGCTCGCCGGCTTGACGATCGCCGGCATCCCCGCAAGCAGCGTCGGTGCCAGCTTCTCCAGCATGCCCCAGACCGGGAAGTTGAAGGCATTGATATGAATGGCGACGCCCTGCAGCGGCGATAGAATGTGCCGGGCAGAGAACGTTCCGTCGCGCGACAGGCTTTCCACGTCGCCATCAACGAGCACGCGCGTATTGGGCAGCTCGCGTCGACCTTTTGAGGCATAGGACAACAAAGTGCCAATGCCGCCGTCGATATCGATCCAGCTGTCCGTCTTGGTGGCGCCGGTCGCCGACGACAGGGCGTAGAACTCCTCCTTGCGGTCCATCAGCGCCTGGCCAAGTGCCTTCAGCATGGCGGCGCGCTCATGAAACGACATGCGCCGCAGTGCGGGGCCCGCCTTGTCGCGGCCGTAGGCCACAGACGACGCAAAATCGACGCCGGTCGAATCGATCAGTGCCACCGGTGCGCCTGTCGAGGCATCGCGCAGTTCAGCGCCATCCTTCGTGCCGGGAACCCAGCGGCCATAGACATAGCTTTCGAGGCGGCGCGGCTCCCTTACCAGAACGTTCATTGTTTTAATCCTTCCGGTCAGTTCAGATTGAGCGCAGCAAGCTGCGCCTCGATCGCCGCCTGCCATTCAGACAGCAGCGTCTCGTTAGGGGTATGGCGAAGGCCGAAACGGAACAGCGTTTCGTAGCGCGCCGATCCGGAGAGTCCAAAACTTGCGGCAACGCGCGGCCGCCAATAGATGATCGCTTCACGCGCGGCCTTCGCCCCTTCCTCATCTTCGGCAATCCGCTTCAGTGCCTCGATGCCGAGTTCGGTGTGATGCGCCTCTCGCGGCAGAATGGCGCGGAACACTTCGGCAAGGGGCTGGTAGGAGACGTGAGTGAGCTCCCGCAGCTGGATGGTGCTTGCCGTGCCCATCAGCACATTCATGACGACTGCATCGAGCCAGCCCTGCAGGGGATAGTGGAAAACAGAAAGGCGCATATCGCCGCCCTGGCGTGCTGCACCGATATCGGCGTCGCGCTTCAGGCGGGCGTTCCATGGATGGTGCGCGGCATAGCGGCCGCTGTCGGCGCCGAAGCTGCCCATGATCTCGAGCACGCGTCCGGCATGGTCAGTCTTTTCAAGAACGATCTTGGCAGACGCGATGCGCTCCTTGATACCAGGCGCATCGTTGATCGTGTCAGCAAAGCCGGCCGCACCCGCAAGCTCGCTGTCGACGAAACTCGCCATCAGGCGCAAGAGCTCGCCGCGATAGCGCGGCGGCGCATTGTCCGGCGACGTCAGCACGCCCCCTTTGAGCAGATATTCCTCGATCGGCATCGTATCGGACATCGGCATTCCTCCTCGGTCCTCGACCGATTACTGGTCGTAGCTGACGACGATGCGGTCGCTCAGCGGATAGCACTGGCAGGTCAAGACGTAGCCCTGGCGGACCTCGTAGTCCTCGAGCGCATGGTTGACCTCCATCTCGGTCTCACCCTCCAGGACCTTGGCCCGACAAGTGGAACAGACGCCTGCCTTGCAGGCGTAGGGCGCGTCCATTTTGTTTTCGAGCGCTGCCTCGAGCAGCGTTTGCCCTTGTTTCGGCATCTTGAAGACGCGGGTTGCGCCATCGAGCGTCACCGTTGCCTCGCAGGCCGTGTCCTTGTCGACGCCCGCAGCACTTTCCGCCCTGCGGCGTGCGCGTCCCGGCTGGGAGGACGCGAAGAGTTCGAACTTGATCTGTTCCTCGCGCATCCCGTGATCGCGAAGTGCGGCGGCAATCGACAGCATCATCGGTTCCGGTCCGCAGATGAAGACCGTATCGATGGTCTTCAGATCGATCCAGTGCTTGAACAGGCCGGCGCACTTCTCGACGTCGATGCGACCGGTAAAGAGATCGATATCCTGCGCCTCGCTTTCTAGAATGTGCAAGACCGACAGCCGACCGAGATAGGTGTCCTTCAGGTCGTCCAGCTCCTCGCGGAACATGATCGAGCTGATTTGCCGGTTGGCATAGACCAGCGTGAAGCGTGAACGTGGCTCGCGAGCGAGCGTCGTCTTAATGATCGAAAGGATCGGTGTGATGCCGCTTCCGCCGGCAAATCCCAGATAGGTCTTGGAAACATCAGGCTCGATCGCCGTGAAGAACGCGCCCATCGGCGGCATCGCTTCCATGGTGTCGCCGACGCTGAGGTCTTCGTTCGCCCAGGTCGAGAAGCAGCCACCGTCCACCCGCTTGATGCCGACCCTGAGCACACCTTCGTCACGCCCGGCGCAGATTGAATAGGAGCGCCGCAGCTCTTCGCCGTCGAACTTGCGGCGGAAGGTCAGGTACTGGCCCTGCGTGAAATCGAACGCGCTGCGGTCCTCGTCCTGCGGGGTAAGCGTGACGACGACGGCATCGCGCGTTTCGCGCCGAATGTCGGTGACCTGAAGGGAATGGAAACGTGCCATATTGCGGACCTCACTAGGCAAAGCGTCAGATGCACTTGAAATAATCGAATGGTTCCAGGCAGTCGGTGCAGCGATAGCTCGCCTTGCACGGTGTCGAGCCGAACTGGCTGATCTTTTCCGTGTTCGTCGATCCGCAGCGCGGACAGGCAATCGTCAGATTGGAGCGGCCGGAGAGCCGGTCGACGCGCTGGCGCAGGATGCCGTCTGTCGCCGTTCCGTCTACCGGCGGGGCAATGCCGTAGGCGCGCAGTTTTTCGCGACCCTCGGTGCTGATCCAGTCGGTCGTCCAGGCCGGCGACAGCTGGCGCTCCAGTCGCAGCTTTTCGATCCCCTTTTCCTGCAGCGCCCGCTCGATATCGAGGTTGATGAGCGCGGTCGCCGGACAGCCGGAATAGGTGGGCGTCACCGTCACCACCAGTGTATCCTCCTTCCAGGCGACACCGCGGATGATGCCGAGCTCGACAAGCGAGATCACCGGGATTTCCGGATCCGGCACCTCTTCAAGCCACCGCCAGACATCGGCGATCGACGGCAACGTCGCGGCTATCATAACCGCCTCCTTCCGGTTACCAGGTCGCGCCCGGATAGGCGCGCTGCAGGAACTGCAGTTCAGCGAGGATGAAGCCCATGTGCTCGGTATGAACGCCGCGCTTGCCGCCCTTATGCATGAAGCCGTCGGCCGGCTTCTTCAGCGTCGCTTCTGAAAGCGCGTCATCAACCAGCTCGTCCCACGCCGCCTTCAGGCTTTCGGGCTCCGGGGCAATGCCGGCGGCAGCAAGCTCGGCATCGGACGCGTCGCCCACGAAAAGTTCGCCGGTATAGGCCCAGAGATCGTCAAGCGCCTCCTGCATGCGCCGGTGGCTTTCGGCGGTGCCGTCACCAAGACGGATGATCAGATCGCGGCTGCGATCGAGATGGTAGGCAACTTCCTTCGAGGCTTTTTCCGCGATGTCGGCGATACGCTTGTCGGTCGACGAACGCAGGGCTCTCAACATCAGGAAATGCCAGGCATCGAACAGAAATTGACGCATCAGCGTCTTCCCAAAATCGCCGTTCGGGCGCTCGACGAGCAGCACGTTGCGGAAGTCGCGGGCATCGCGCAGGTAGGCAAGATTGTCGGCGCTGCGGCCCTGAGCTTCGATTTCACCGGCAAGACCGAGCCAGAGCTGGGTCTGCCCGATCAGATCAAGCGCGGTGTTGGAAAGCGCGATGTCCTCTTCCAGTGCCGGCGAATGCCCGCACCACTCGGACACGCGGTGGCCAAGGATGAGGGCGTTATCGCCGATCCGCGTCAGGAACTCAAAAAGTGCCGTCGGGCTGACGGCCGTGTTGGAGGGAGCGCTCATCACATATGCCCCACTTCATCGGGAATGTCGAAGAACGTCGGGTGGCGGTAGACCTTGGAGTTTGACGGGTCGAACAACGGCCCTTTCTCCGAGGGAGCACTGGCGGTGATTTCGCTCGAGCGCACCACCCAGATGCTCACCCCTTCATTGCGGCGGGTATAGACGTCGCGGGCGTTGTTGATGGCCATTTCGGCGTCCGGCGCATGCAGGCTGCCGACATGCCGGTGATTGAGGCCGTGCTGGCCGCGGATGAAAACTTCCCAAAGTGGCCATTCGCTGGGCATCGATGTTTCTCCCTGCTCGCGCTCTCGCGGCCAAAGGGCCGGAAATCGCGTATTTGTTACGATTGCGACTGCTCAGAGCGGACGCCCGAGAGGCGTCCGCACATTACTCGGCGGCGGTGGGCGCTGCGGCGCGGTGCGACGTCATCTTCTCGGCATGGGCAACGAGACCATCGCGGAACCACGCGCCGTCGTTCCAAGCCTTCTGCCGGGCGCTGAGGCGCTCGGCATTGCACGGGCCATTGCCGGCGATGACGGCGAAGAACTCGGTCCAATCAGGCTCACCGAAATCGTAGCCGCCCTTTTCCTCGTTCCACGTCAGATCCGGATCCGGCACCGTCAGGCCGAGATACTCGGCCTGTGGCACGGTCTGGTCGACAAACTTCTGGCGTAGCTCGTCGTTGGAGTTTTGCTTGATCTTCCAAGCCATCGACTGGGCCGAGTGCACCGATGCATCGTCCGAGGGGCCGAACATCATCAGCGACGGCCACCACCAGCGGTTCAGCGCATCCTGGACCATTTCCCTTTGGGCGGGCGTGCCTTTCACCATTTTCATCAGGATGTCGAAACCCTGGCGCTGGTGAAAGCTCTCTTCCTTGCAGATGCGAACCATGGCGCGAGCATAAGGCCCGTAGGAACAGCGCTGCAGCGGCACCTGGTTCATGATGGCTGCACCGTCGACCAGCCAGCCAATCGCACCGATATCGGCCCAGCTGAGCGTCGGGTAATTGAAGATCGAGGAGTACTTGGCCTTGCCGCTGTGCAGCTGCTCGTACATCTCGTCCCGGCTGATGCCGAGTGTTTCGGCCGCGCAGTAGAGGTATAATCCGTGACCGGCTTCATCCTGCACCTTGGCAAGCAGGATGGCCTTGCGCTCCAGCGTCGGGGCGCGGGTGATCCAGTTGCCTTCGGGCAGCTGACCGACGATTTCGGAATGGGCATGCTGGCTGATCTGGCGCATCAGCGTCTTGCGGTAGCCTTCCGGCATCCACTCCTTCGGTTCGACCTTCTGGCCAGCGTCAATTCGTTCCTGAAAGGCGCGTTCGACCGGGTCCAGCTCGTCGAGCGTCTTGACACGGGCGCTGTCGGTTTTGACCATCTGTGCGTACACGGTTCGTCTCCTTTGCCTTCGCGCGTCAGACGCGCTCGAGAATGATTGCGATGCCCTGACCGACGCCGATACACATGGTGCAAAGCGCATAGCGACCGCCCTGGCGCTGCAATTGGTAGGTCGCCGTCGTGACCAGCCGGGCGCCGCTCATGCCCAGCGGATGGCCCATCGCGATGGCGCCGCCATTCGGATTGACATGGGGCGCATCATCGGGGAGGTCCAGATCGCGCAGCACGGCGAGTGCCTGGGCGGCAAATGCCTCGTTCAGCTCGATCACGTCCATCTGGCCGATTGCAAGGCCAGCGCGCTCCAGCACGCGCCGCGCGGCGGGGGCTGGACCAACGCCCATAATGCGCGGCTCGACGCCGGCTGCTGCCATTGCGACGATGCGCGCCTTCGGCGTCAGACCCTGCGCTTTTGCAGCCGCCTCGCTCGCGACAATGAGGGCGGCCGCACCGTCATTGACGCCCGACGCGTTGCCCGCCGTGACGCTAAGGTCAGCGCCATTGACACCCTTAAGCTTTGAGAGCTGATCAACGGTCGTGCCGGGACGGGGATGTTCGTCGCGGTCGACGACAACGGGATCACCCTTCTTCTGCGCAACCTTGACGCTGACCAGTTCGTCGGCGAACAGGCCAGCCTCCTGAGCCGCCGCCCAGCGGGCCTGGCTGCGGGCCGCAAACGCGTCCTGGTCGGCGCGGCTGATGCCAAAATCGGCCGCCACGTTGTCGGCTGTCTCAGGCATGGAATCGACGCCGAACTGCGCCTTCATCCTAGGATTGACGAAGCGCCAGCCGATCGTCGTGTCGTAGACCGCATTGCTCCGGGAAAAAGCGCTGTCTGCCTTCGGCATGACGAAGGGCGCGCGGCTCATGCTCTCGACGCCACCGGCGATCACGAAGTCGCAGTCTCCGGCGCGGATTGCCCTTGCCGCCATGCCGACGGCATCCATGCCGGATCCACACAAGCGATTGACGGTTGTTGCCGGAACAGTGACGGGCATGCCGGACATGAGCACGGCCATGCGGCCGACATTGCGGTTGTCTTCGCCCGCCTGGTTGGCGCAGCCATAGATGAGATCGTCGACCTTGCTCCAGTCGACATCAGGATTGCGTTCCATCAGGGCGGTGAGAGGAAGGGCTGCCAGATCATCCGCGCGCACCACAGCAAGCGCACCGCCATAGCGGCCAATGGGTGTGCGAACAGCATCACAGATGAACGCTTCCGACATGCGTGATTTCCTCCTGCTCCCGCAAGGTCGATCAATCCAACATTGATTAACCGACCGATCGGTCATGTATTAGCATGCCACATGTCACATATCAACAGACAATTGGACAAAAATTGTGATGTTTGCGGATACGCCCGTTGAGTATATCACAAACACCTGGGCAAGAGGCCAGGACGGGCTCGGGCGCTAGACGATCTGCTTGGAAAGGCTGGTCAGTCGACGGTCGGTCGCAGCGGTCGCTATCGCCAACGGCCCTACCGCCGTGACGAAGTTGCGCGCCACATGGGCGTCGGCGGCGGGCGAGAGTTTTCGATAAAGACAAGCGAAGAGTCGCCGTGCATGCTGTCCGGGCCAATCCTTTGGCAAGGCGGGGGAGGGTAGTCTCGGATCATGCAGCAAGACACTGCGGAAGCGATGCGTCAAAAGCAGCCGCACCGCCAATGACGTCTTCGGAGCCGGTGCGTCAGTCTCCAGGACCCGGGCGATAGGCTCAAATTGTACGAGGAATTGCCGGTAGGCAGCAGCGTGCGGAGCAAGATCCCAATAATCCGCGACGAAGGCCGCCAAGTCCTTTTGACCGGACGCGGTTTCGGCACGAAAGACCGTGCCGGCAATCGTTGCCGGTAGTGGCCCTGCAGGTCCAACTGCCAGGCGGGGTCCAAGACGCGCAAAGCCGGCGCGCTGGAGCGCCTGCATCTGCTCGTCGGCAGATAAGCCGGTCATATGGACGAACTGCCAGCCGTGATCCTCGGGAGGTTCGAAGAGCGCCATGGCGGCTGCGAAAAACTCGCGCCCCGCAGACTGGGATAGGCGATAGTAGCTTCGCCGTCCTTCCCTTTCACCAAGAAGCTGTCCCGAGGCGACCAGTCGCGACACGGCGGTTCTGACGAGGGTTTCGCTGATGCCGACTTCGGCGCAGGTTTCAATCAGGTTGCCGATCCATGCCACACCACCGCGCGGTTCGACGACGTCGCCGTAGATCGTCACGATGAAACCGGCTGCCTTGAGGGGACTTTCGGCAAGAATCGTTCCTATCAGTTCCCTTGCCTGGACGTCTGCTTGATTGGTCGCTGCCGTCACCGATTCCTCCTTGGAACGTGCCGGCGCGGCCTATCACATTAAAGGGGTAGCTGCACCCCCGTTTACGGCGTGCAGCCGCAGTATGCGCAGCTGCAAGGCTTCCAGGACGGTGGAAGCCTTGCTGCCGATCTTACCATTCCATCCTCTCACGGCTCCCGGATTGCGCTATCAAGCCCACGCAGTATCGGATAGAGGAAGTATGAGATCACCGTGCGACGGCCGACCATGATCTCGGCTGAAACCGTCATGCCAGGAAGCAGTCGCACGGGCTCGTCCGAACCTTTCAGCTTTGGATCTGCAAGCGGTATGCGAGCCTTGAAGTAGGGAGCGGGCGTTTGGTTCACTGCCTCCTGCTGCGACGGGGTGAATGCATCGCGGCTGACCGTTCTGACCGTTCCAGACGCGGTGCCATATTTTTGGAACGGATAGGCGTCGAACTTGATCCGCGTTTCCTTGCCCGTGGTAATGCGGCCGATGTCGCGCGTGTTGACCGAGACCTCGGCCTCCAGCGGTACATTGAGAGGCACCAGCGTTACGATGGGCTCCGCCTCTCGAACGACCGAGCCAACGGAGCGTGCGGCCAGGTCAAGGACGACCGCATCGGCTGGTGCGGTCAACGCCACCATGTCGCGCCGAAGCTCCATCTTCTTCAGTTCCTCGGCGGCAGTGTCGCGCTGGCTACGCAGGTCTACAAGCTGCTCCATGGCGGCGCGTCGGAAGTCCTCGATGAACGCCTGCCGGTCGGCCTTGAGCTTGGACAAGGTGTGCTCGGCTTCATCAGCCTTGCCTTGGACCGCCGTAAGGGTGGTTTCCACGTCAAGACGGGCATCACGCGATCCAAGCAGCGTAATCAGAGACCCGCTCTCGCGATCATACAGCCGTTCCCTGGCGCCCTCGATCTGTGACAGCGTTTTGCGTCGATCCGCAAGGACTGCCTCCTGGTTCCGGCTTGAAGCAATCGTCGCCGCCTGGGCCGCAATCTGCTGATCGTAATTCTGCAACTGTGCCGCATAATAGGCGCGGCGCTGCCCGAACAATTGCATCTGAAGCAGTTCGTCGCGCGATAAGCCCGCCGTCTTGGTGTAGTCCGTGCCGGCAAGCTCGGCTTCCAGCCGTTTCACCTGGGCGTCGAGGGCTATGAATTTTGCCCGTTGCTGATCGACGTCAGACTGGCTGAACGTCGCGTCAAGCGTGGCGAGCACCTGGCCTTTCTTGACGATCTCTCCGGTCGTGACATTGATCGTTCGGATGATTGAGGTTTCGAGCGGTTGCACCACGATGGTCGGCATCGTCGTAATCAGCTTGCCGGGCGCGACGACGACCTCATCGATCGACGAAACGGACGCCCAGACGATGATCGCGGTAATGAGTGCAGTGATGCCGTAGAGCGTCATGCGGGCGACCCTTGGCGGAGCCCGCTCTTCAAGCTCCACGGCATCTGACTGGAATTCCGCGATCGCGGCCGGCAACGAGCGCCTGAGTGCTGGTTGCGTGACTGGGGCAGTCGTCGGAACAGGCAGGTTCTCTCTTGGTTTTTCAGCGCGCGCGGTCATGCTACCTGCCTCATCTGCTGTGACCACAGATGACGGTATGTCATGCAGCGCGTCACGAGTTGATCATGCCTGCCGATATCGGCGATCTTGCCGCGTTCGACGACCAGGATGGCGTCCGCATCGACAAGCGTGGAGAGGCGATGCGAGACAATGACCACCGTTCGCCCGGCCGCGATCTGGCTGAGGTTCTGGCGGATGATCGTCTCGCTGTCCGGATCGAGCGCGCTGGTGGCCTCATCGAGGATCAGGAGCTTGGGGTCGGTGATCAATGCCCGGGCTATAGCCAGGCGTTGCCTCTGCCCGCCGGATAGGTTCGAGGCGTTTTCCTCCAGCATTGTGTCGAAGCCGCGCGGCAGCCGCTCGATGAATTCTTCGGCGCCGGCGATACGCGCGACCTCCATGATCTCCTCGATGCTTGCATCGGGCTTTGCTGCCGCGATGTTCTCGCGAACGGTTCCCCGGAAAAGGAAGTTGTCCTGCAGCACGACGCCGGTGCTCGTTCTCAGATGCACGAGATCGATCTCCCGACTGTCATAACCATCCATTCGAATGATGCCCTGCTGGTTCTGATAGAGACCCTGGATGAGGCGAGTGATCGTGGTTTTGCCAGAACCGCTCTTGCCAACAACGCCAAATACGCAGCCGGCCGGAATGCTAAAGGAGACGTCGTCGAGCGCAGGCGGCCCATCCGGGCCATAGCGGAACGTTACCTTGTCGAATTCGATGTTGCCTCTAAGATGCGGGCGGATGCCGCGACCGCGGCCGGCTTGCTCCGGGCGCTGGTTCATGATCTCGCCGAGCATGCGTACCGAAAGCGCAACCTCCTGGTACTCGTGCACCATCGTGACGATCTGGACAAGCGGACCCGAGACCCGCCCGGCCAGCATGTTGAATGCGACCAGCGCGCCGATCGTCATGGCGCCGCTGAAGACGTCGAGCGCGCCAAGTCCGATAATGGCGACGCTCATCAGTTTCTCGAGAAGCCCGGTCATCGACTGAGCGACCGTGGAGATCTTGTCGACCCGGAAACGTACGGATATCGATTGCGCCGAGTAGTCGTCCCAGGCGCGGCGCTGACGCGGTTCGAGCGCCAGTGACTTGACGGTACGCATGCCGTGCACCGTTTCGACCAGCAGAGCCTGCCGGTCGCCTTCGGCCTTGTAGAGCGCCTGCAGGCGGCGCTGGAAGGGGCCGACAAGAAGCATGACGACGAGGCCGACGAGTGCAGCAAAACCCATGACGACGAGCGTGAGCTTCACGCTGTAGAGAAGCAGGATCGGAATGAAGACCAGCAAAGACACGCCGTCGAGAAGCGTCAGAAAGAGGCGCCCCGTCAGGAACTCGCGAATGCGGCCGGTCTGCTGCATATGCTTGACGAGCACGCCCGCAGATGCCTGTTCGAAGAGTGCAATC
This sequence comes from Rhizobium sp. LjRoot258, assembly GCF_964254185.1. Lineage (NCBI taxonomy): Bacteria > Pseudomonadati > Pseudomonadota > Alphaproteobacteria > Hyphomicrobiales > Rhizobiaceae > Rhizobium > Rhizobium sp. LjRoot258. Next base: position 414,347 of record NZ_CAXUST020000002.1, read on the forward strand.
GGAAGATTGAGCAGATGTCCGAAGGTCCGCGTCGCGATCCTGATATCGATCCGGTTCGTCGCATAGAGCAGCAGATAGCGCCGCAGGAAGCTGAACGCGGCATCGAAAACAAGGGCAATGGCAATGCCGGCGGTGAGAACCGTCAGCGTTGCGTAGCTCTGATGGACCAGCACCTTGTCAATGACGAGCTGGAAGAAGATCGGGGTCGTCAGGCCAAGCCCGTAAAGGACGATGGCCGCAAGCGCAACGTCGCGGAAGAAACTGCGCTGCTTGATGATTTCGGGAATGAACCAACGGAAGCCGAACGGCTGGTCGGCATCATGCAGACTGTAGTTCCGCTTCAGCATCACCACGGATCCACGCCAGGATCTGGTGAACTGCTCCTCGTTCAGGAGAATGAAATCGGGTCGCTCGGCCAAGGGGTCGAGGACCCTGACCTTTGCTTCTTCCTCACCCATCGCGGGTCCGGCAATGACGACCCAGTTGCTGTTTTCAAGCTGGGCGAGAACCGGGAAGGCCTCGCCCAACTGGAGTAGCGACGACCAGTTGAGGCTGATTTGCCGGGCGCGAAGACCGGCATCCTTGGCCATCCGCAGCAACTGCCGGACTTCCACCGGCCGCTCGTCGACAGCATAGTCGTGCTGTAGGCGCTCGGGTGACAGATCGACGCCGTGATGGCGCGCGACGAGTGCAAGGCAGTGTAGATTGGTGTGCAAAAACGTACTCATGGCCCACCCGAAAGGCTGCGTTGAAAACGAGATGAAGGTCAGTTGAAGTTCGGCGATGCGTTTGCCGACGCACCAGATGGCTGGATGATTTCAGCCTTCGGGCTTGATGCCAGATCGTTGATACGGCGCACGGCCCCGGCTTCCACAAGTCCGGCCAGTGCTTTCTGCATCAGGTCGACTGCGTTCGCAAAAGCGTCGACCGGCATGATGATGCGTTGGCGGAAGACGGGCTTCGGGTTGTTACTTGCGTCGCGCTCGGTGGCCGACAGCGACATCAGATCGATGCGCACGATGGTGCCGGTGACGGTGATTTCGCCAATTCCGTCTGCATAGAGTTCATTGCTCATTGTCGTCTCCTCGTTGTGATGAGTGATCATGGATGGTGATGCTGCGCGTGTTGCCAGGCCGGGAACGGATCTGTGAGACTTCTGCCGAGATCGGGGTCAAAGCTTGCTTCTTCTCCGATCAGGCAGTCGTTAAGTGCGGCGCTGATTGCCTGCTGGTTAAGGCCTGCGCCGATGAACACGAGTTCCTGGCGGCGATCGCCCCAGACCGTGTCCCAATAACGGTCGAGCAGCTGGCGGAATTGCGGATAGCGTGGCCAATGTGCCTTGGACACGCTCGCCCACCAGAAGCCCTTGGTGTCCGTGCGCCGCTGTGTGCCGGCAATGGAAAGCAGTCCGATTTCGTTCGGCCGTGTTGCCAGCCAGAAGTGCCCCTTGGCGCGAATGAGGCCCGGCCAACGCTGCGCGAGGAAGCGATCGAGCGCTGCGGGGTCGAACGGGCGGCGTGCGCGATAGACGAAGCTCGAAATACCGTACTCTTCGGTTTCTGGGACATGATCGCCCCAGCCGTAGAGCTCTTTGTGCCAGTACGGGTGACGGGCCGACTTGGCCTCGCTGAACAGACCGGTATCGAGAATGGAAGAAAGCGGCAGATCGCCGAAGTCCGTTTCGATGACACGGGCATCAGGATTGAGCGCGGCAACGATCTGGCGCACCATCGCGCGTGTTTCGGAACTGACATCCGAGATCTTGTTGATAATCACGACATCTGCGAATTCGATCTGCTCCACGAGAAGATCGACGAGTGTCCGTTCGTCATCGGTGTCGCGGGTCTGCCCGCGATCACTCAGGAAATCTGCGCTTGAGTAGTCTGCAAGCAGGTTGGCTGCGTCGACGACAGAAACCATCGTATCCAGCCGCGCAACGTCGCAGAGCGCACTGCCATTTTCGTCGCGGAAGGAAAATGTCGCGGCGATCGGCAGAGGTTCGGCGATGCCGGTGCCCTCGATCAGCAGGTAGTCGAAGCGATCGTCGCCAGCAAGCCGACGCACTTCGCTCAAGAGATCGTCGCGAAGCGTGCAACAGATGCACCCGTTGGTCAGTTCGACCAGCGTTTCATCGGTGCGCGACAGATTGGCGCCACCATCACGAACGAGCTCGGCATCGATATTGATCTCGCTCATGTCGTTGACGATCACGGCGACCCGGCGTCCTTCCCGGTTACGCAAAACATGGTTGAGGATGGTTGTCTTTCCCGCGCCGAGGAAACCCGCCAAAACCGTTACTGGGAGGCGCTTGTCGCCACCTGTCATTGATACTCCCCCACTCGCCATTACGCTGCGAGCTGCTGCCTGAATGCCACGTCCACATAGTAATTGGTGCTGTTGTATGTGCTTGTCGGGAACAGCCCGCTGGAGCCGTATCCATAAACGCCGTTGCCACCACTGAGCGCTGACGACATGGCCTGCAGATTGCCGTTTGTCGTGCTGTCACTGAAGTAGTTGCTCGTTGCCGAATAATTGCCGTTCGTGCTGTAGGAGACGACGTATGTCGTGCCGGCATCGATTGCGACCTGTTGCGAGAGATTGACGGACTGCCAACCGCTTGCGCTCTCGTTGGTGAAGGTCGCACTCGCAAGCAATGTGCCGCTTGCCGTCCAGAGATAGCCCGTGTGGGCTCCGGTATTTTCCTCACTCTTGTAGAAACGGATACCGGTGATCCAGCCTGCTGCATCCGACTGGAACTTCATGCCGAGATTGACCGGGCTGTTGTCATTGACCGAGTTGATCGCAGGCGTCGTGCCGGCGGCAAAGACGTTCTGCTCGCTGCCCTGATTGAGCACGTTGAGCGAGACATTGGCCGTCGCCGTTTCGCCTAGAGGATCCTTGATCGTGTAATCGAAACTCGCAGCACCGGAGTATCCGGCAAGGGGAGTGAAGGTGATGGTGCCGGCTTGGCTGTCAAAAGCCACCGTACCATTTATCGCGTTGCCAACACTTGCAACCGAGATCTGGTCGCCGTCCGGATCGCTGTCATTGGCAAGAAGGCTCGATGCCTGGATGACAATCGGCACGCCGACACCCGTGGACATTCCACTGTCATTGGCCGCAACCGGAACAGCGTTCTGTGACGACTGTTGATAAACAACGTCGACCCAGTAATTGGCCGAATTGTAGCTCGCTGTTGGAAACAGGCTCCCGGTTCCATATCCGTAAACGCCATTTCCGCCGCTGGCCGAACTGGACGGCGCTGTCAAAACGCCGTTGGTATGGCTCGTCGTGAAGTAGTTGGGCGTCGCTGCGTAGAAGCCATTCGAATGATAGCTCGCGACATAGGTCACGTCCGCAGAAATGCTTATCGGCTGCGAGAAGGTTACTGTTTGCCAGCCGCTTGCCGTTTCGTTGCTAAAGGTTGCCGTTGCCAGAAGTTGGCCAGTGCTGCTCCAAAGTGAGCCAACATGGGTGCCGACGTCCTGAGCACTCTTATAGTAGCGCAAGCCCGTGATTTCGCCGCGCGCAGATGCCACGAACTTGACGCCCAGTTCAACGGAGGAGGAATCATTCCCGGCGGCAACACCTGACGTGTCTGAGCTGGAAAACAGGCCTGTGCCGCTGGCTTGGGCTCCGACGTTGAGAGAGACAGTGGCGGTCGACGTGCCGCCGCGACCGTCGGAAATCGAGTAGCTGAAGCTTGCAGCACCTACGTAACCCGTCGTTGGTGTGAAGACGACGGAGTTGGTTTGGCTATCAAATGCCACAGTGCCATTTGTTGCGCCATTCGCCCCGGTGATCGTCAGCCCATCGCCGTCAGGGTCTGTGTCATTGGCAAGCAAACTTGCCGCCGCGATTGACAGGGCCGTGTTCGAATAGGTTGTGAACCCGTTGTCATTGGCGGCCACCGGCGCACTGTTGACGGTTGATTGGTTGAATACGACGTCCACCCAGTAATTCGCTGCCTGGAAGCTGGATGTCGGGAACGTCGTGTTCGCCCCATAGGAGAAGACGCCGTTGCCGCCACTGCTGGTGCTTGACAATGCCGTCAGCGCGCCACTGGTGTGGGCCGTCGAGAAATAGTTGGCGGTTGCAACATAGCTGCCCGTCGTATGATAGGAAGCAACGTAAGTCGTTCCGGCCGTAATCTGGATCGCAGAGGAGAACTTGGCCGTCTGCCATCCGCTCAGGGACTCACTCGTGAATGTTACCGTGGCGACCAGTGTCCCGTCCGCAGTCCATATTGAGCCGGTGTGGGAGCCTGTATCGCCTGAAGCTTTGTAAAAGCGAATGCCGGTGAGCGTGCCGCTTGTCGAGGCGGTAAACTTCATGCCCAATTCGATTGGAGCATTTTCATGGAAGCCGGCGCCGCTCGGCCCTTCGTTGGCCTGGAACAATGTCTGGCCGACCGGTCCTTCTTCGACGGTAAGACTGACGTTGCCCTGGTCGGTGCCGCCGCGCCCGTCAGAAAGTGTATAACTGAAGCTTGCCGGACCGGTGTAATTCGCAACGGGTGTGAAGATAACATTGCCCGTCTGTGTATCGAGCGAGACTGTGCCGTTTGAGGCATTCCCAACGGCCGAGATGGTCAGCGCGTCTCCGTTTGGATCGACGTCATTGGCAACAAGGGCAGCGATCGAAATTGTCAGCGTACCGTTGCGCGAAATTGAGAAGCCACTGTCGTCGGTGGCAACGGGAACGCTGTTCGGGCCTGCGTCGAAAATGACGTCAACCCAATAGTTGGAGCCTCCCGGACTGTTACCCGGGAATGTGCCGGCATTGGTGCTATAGGCATAAACACCACCGCCATCGACAGCCTTCAGCGCTCCGTTGCTGTATGTCGCGCCGAAATAATTCTCGGTAACGGAGAAGAACCCGTTGCTGTGGTAGGATGCGACATAGGTTGTCCCGGCCGAAATAGCGACCGGGCTAGAAAACATGACGGTCTGCCAACCCGACAGTGACTCATTGACGGAAACACCCGTTGCAATCAGCGTACCATTGCCGGACCAGAGGCTGACGACATGCTCACCCGTGTTATAAAAGCCCTTGTAGAAACGGATGCCCTGTACAAAGCCGCCTGTTGTTGCTTGAAAGCGCACGCCAAGTTCCACCGGATCGCGATCAATGGCCGTCTCTACCGTCGGGGTGGATGCCAACGTCCAAAGGCTTGCTGTCGACGGCAAGACGACAGTGACCTGTTTGCCCGCTGACGGGCTCTCCAGATTGACGCTGTCATCAACCGCGCGCGACATGATGGTGTACGTGCCGCTTGCCTGCACATTCCAGCTGTAGCTCCAATTCTCGCGGCCTGTGGCCTTGAACCAGTGTTGCCCGCCGTCCGTGGAAACTTCGATACCGGCAATGATGCCGCCGCCAAAGTCCTGGGCCGTGCCGGTGATGGTGACGCGCTGTCCCTCGACAAAGCTTGCACCAACAACCGGCGAGGAAATAGTCGATGTCGGCTTAAGAGTGTCTGTGGATTGCGTCGCCAGGATCAGGCTCGCGTCCAGCGTCGTCGGCTGGATTCCCATATCGGCGAACATGTTGACCATTGCCTGCTGAACGTTCGGGTCAGTGGGTGTGGTGGCCCCCTCATGCTGGTCGTTCAATCCCCAGGACCAGAACACCGTGCCTGCGCCAAAAACGAGGGCTCCGCTCTCTGCCCGGTACATCGTCAAGCTGTGGTTGACGACGGCATCGCCCACCGTCGCTCCATAGTCGCGCAGATAAGTATTTACGGCAACCGAGGAGAGAGACAGGTTTATCAGGCCATCCGGTCGGAACCCGTTTTCGACGTCGGAATCCCACTCGTAGCCAAGCAGGTTTTGGACCAGATTGTAGGTCTCTCCGGGCTGGAGGTTGGCAACGTCGGTGTTTCGCCAGAACCGCAGATTCGAATAATCGTAAGGAATGGTAATAGTATCGGCGCGGTAGCTGTCGACCGTAAACATGGTTCCGGTGAGCGAATTCTCCGGCTCTTGTCCGGGATCGGCATAGCGCGGATCGCGCCATGTGCCGGTGCCGACGGCACTCGGATCGGTGCTCGTTCCCCAGGTCTCCTTGTAGCACACCATCGTCCGGTAGGCTTGGCCATTGCCGTCGATGCTGCTTTCCCAGCGGACCTTCCAATAGCATTCGTTGCCGCTCCAGAAAGCGAGGTTGACGCCGCTGTCACGTGCGGCCTCGACATTGGCGCGCTGTTCGGCAGACCAGTATTCGTCGTGTCCGACCGACAGATATGCTTGATGGTTGAGCAGCAGACTGCCATTTCGGGCCGCGTCGACTCCGGTGACGTAGGATACGTCGTAGCCGTTCTGCTCAAGCCACTGGATAGCAGAATGCTCGACGCCGAAGATGAAGTCATGCGTTCCGCCCACCGGGCTGGTATTGGTGATGATTGGACGGTTATAGCTGATGGCCGATGCACGGCCGATCGCGGTCAAACCGCAACTGCAATTTGGCGGCAAGTAGCCGATCATATCTGCCGGATCGACTGGAACTTCCCCGTAGTAGAGGCTTGCCCCACCCCATGCATTGTAGGCCTGCCAGGTCGTATCAGAGGTCTGGAAGACGATGTCACTGGTTGAGGCGTCGTCACGCACGACGAATGGAATGATGCTTGCGTCTTCCGTGCCGTCCTCGCGGACCAGCTTGGCGATGTAAACGCCCGATACGGCGTCTGCCGGAATCTGCCAGCTCGCCGAAACAGACCAGTTTCCGCAGTCGATGAGGCCGAGAGACATGTCGACGATCGGGTGAGGCTGGATTTGCGCCGTCGTCAGTGACTTGTCGATCGAGGCAACCTTGCGTGCACCGTCGCCGCCGTAATAGCCCAGACGATATATGTCGATGCGGTAGTGGGTCGAGTCCGTTGCGATCTTGAAGTCGACTGTCTGGCCAATGTTGGTGCTGATTTCCGTTGCAAAGCCCTGAATCGTGCCGCCCCCGTCGCCGTCGAGGCCCCACTCGCTGATCGGATTGCCCTGTTTCTGGTTTTCGAGGGCGACCTTGTTTAACGTGACGGGGGCGGCGGCGGCGGCCGTTGTTACAAGCGTCAGCGGAGCCATGGTCGCTGTGGCCGTGGCCGTCGTCGCAGAGGCCACCGTCGCAGGCGTCGAAGCGGATGAAGTGTCCTCACTCGTCGTTTCAACACTTGCCGCCGAGGTGAGCTGCATGATGGGAGCACTCGACGTATCACTCACGCTCGAGACTAACGAGGCAGTGGGAGCGTCCGACAATGCGGGCTCCAGAGACGTTGTGGCGATGGCAGTGGCGGGGTCGGGTGGCAGGACGGTGCGTGGCTTTGCCGCCGGTTGGGAAACATCCGTCGAGCTCGCTGTTGGCGTTGTTGCGGCATCCAATGCGAAGATGGCACTGCTGTCGACCGGTGAAACGGTACTTGCTTGTGGCGACACTTGCTGCGCGGCCGCCCCATTCACGAGAGGGGATGCCGCAGCCGGAGATCCCGTCAGCGAGGCGGTCACCGATCCCACTGCACCCAGGTCAGCAATCGGCCGGTCGCTGCCAGTCGACGAAACCATCGTTGCGTTCACGAGGAGAGCACTGCCCGCAGTCGTTGCGCTATAAACACTCGAGGTGCCACCGTAGGCGCTCAAATAATCGCGGTTTTTGATGCTGATCCTCAACATTCCAAACGCCCCCAATCGCAATGCGACACATGTCCACGGGCACTATCCTGTCACGTTTGTGGCGAGAGAGAACGACAGTAATCCGCAGTATCCGGCACGGCAGGGCATACCCCGATAGGCTTATTGGTGCGTGTATGAGGCGCTGAGGGCTTACCGAATGTCGGCGGCCAACCCTTGGCCAGAAGAGGATTGGTATCGTTTTGAAATCCGCTCCTTTTCACGGACCGCTTCCTTCCCGGCGTACCGATCGCGCAAGACGCGGTCGCGAGCATCAGGGGTGAGTGCATCTACCTTAACGAGCGTTTTGACCGGGACAGTTTCAGAGACAAGGTCGATGAGGAGGCCTCATCGGGGGGGCGACCGCTTCGGGCAGCGTGGCGGCTTTTTGCATCATGAACCGCGAACGGCCGCTCGAACATCTTGCACTGCCTGCGCACGCACCAAACCGCTAAGGAAGAGTTCCCGGTGAGGGCGAAATTCTCCCCCCGTACGCCATAAAGTTGACCTCGAAATACCTCTTTAGGCATCAACTCACGATGCTTTGATAAATTCCAAGACATGAATAGTCATACTAAATTCCACCTGGGCTGGGGGTCGAGTTGAGATTCCCAAGGGAGGAGTAAAGCAATGGGTATCGCCAGCATTGCAAGACGAATTAGAGAAAAAAATCTCGCTTATATACTCGGACGCTTCAGAACCGTTCGCGTGGCATACAGCTCAGGCCGAGGCGCAGTCGAGTTTCTCAGACCCCCGCGCAAAAGCATGGGCAAGTGGCTGATGCCGACCCTCTTTGGCGATGCAAAGATTGCCGATATTGTTCAAACCATCCGAGATGAAGCCGTCTTCGTCGGCTTGAAGCTGCCCGGTCATATCGTGGACGAGATCAGAACCTTCGCGCTCTCTGAGCCTTTGCACGCGATCTATGATCCGAAAGGACCGACCTTTCGCTACTCTGATGTCTCAGGCGGGGTAGCGGTCGACGGAAGACCTATGCCGATTGGTGGCGTATCAGACCCCGCGCGATGCCCGGCAGTGCAGAAGGTCATCAATGATCCGGTGTTGCGTTCAATCGTTCGCAAGTATCTCGGTCACGAGCCCAGAAAGATCACGACGATTCTCGATTGGAGCTTCGCATCATCGATGAGCGACGAGGAACGACGCCGATTGAAACATGGCGTCATCGACTATCACTACGACGTCGAGGGCTACAATTTCGTTTATGCGAGTTTCTACATCACCGACACGGACCGCTATTCGGGAGCGCACGTGATGATGAAACGCTCGCACAAGCGCAAGCCCTTGCGAATGCTGTTCGGGTCGGCCCGTGCAAGCCAGGAGGCGGTCTACAGGCAATATGGTCGGGAGAATGAAATTACCATCGAGGGACCTGCCGGCACGGGCTTCGTTCAGGACACGTCCTGCTTCCACAGGGCATCTCCGCCCACCCGTGGCGATCGGCTGATGCTGGCAATCCGCTTCATCAACTGATCGTCAGTGGGTCGTGCCAAGCCCAGTCGCGGAACGAGCAGGTGCGTGCGATTGCGAACACCTGCTCATTCCAACGCGAACTGTCTACGCCAAGCGCTGAAATGGTCCTTGCGATCGGCGACCAGCCATGGTCACGGCCTTGCGGGCTGCCACCATGGCACGAACGGCCATCAAGAGATTTGCAAACAGCCTCGTGATCGAGAATGTTTAGTCCGACCCAGCCTGAAACGTGGGGTGCCCGGCCTTTTTCAGATCCCGGGTTCATTCAGCACCGACAGGGCGCATGCTGTGACGCGCAAGGCCGCTGCCAAAGACGCAAATTCCCCTTTGAGAGCGTCGAGGCGGCTGAGATAGACGGGTGCGGGCAAGCGCCACCCCGTTTTCACAATGCCGATCTAACGCCACCCTTTTCGGCCGTTTTTGCGCAAGAGCGCGTTCATGTCACAATCGAGCCGCAGGCACGGGTTCGACCTGCAAGCGCGTGCAAATGCGGGCCACAATGAAGCCGACCCTTAACAGTGTCCGTCATGAAAGTTTCATATATTGCAGTCGACGGGGAAGCTTGCACGCATTTGCAGCAACGTGCAAAACTCATCGAAACTGGAGATCCCGCCGCGTGTCCGAAAAGCTGTTTGTTAGCGCCCAGCAGGTCGCGGAGAGGGCGGGTGTGTCGCGATCGGCGGTATCGCGGACGTTCACGCCGGGCGCAAGCGTATCAACGGAGACCCGGCGCAGGGTGCTCGAGGCAGCCGAAGTGCTCGGCTATCACGTCAATGAGCTCGCCCGCGGTCTCATGCGCAACGAGAGCGGCATTGTTTGTCTCATCGTGTCGGACGTGGCAACACCCTATCGTTCTGCTCTGCTGCGCGAACTGACGCTATTGCTTCAGAACGCCGGCAAGGTCGCCATGCTGATCAACACGGATCGCTCAGACGGCAGCGTTGATCGTGCACTTCGCCAGGCGATCCGCTATCGCGCGGACGCCTCGATCATGCTCTCGGGAATGCCGGACAAATCCATCGCGCAACTCTGTCTGCGCAGTGGACAGCGCCTTGTCCTCATCAACCGCGATGACGATCAGCCCGGTCCTTTGCGGATTAATCTCGACGATGACGAGGCGGCTGGACGTGTGGTTACCGCTTTCGTGAGGGCCGGATGCCGAAAGCTCGCCTTCGCCAACTCGGAAGCTGGAACACCAAGCCTGATGGCCCGAGAACGGGGATTCGTCGCGGCAGCGAATGCGCTCGGAATCAAGGTTTCCGTCGAACGCCATGGCTGGACGGGTTACGAAGCGGGGAAAGTCCTGGCACAGCGAATGTTGACGCGCACCGAGCGCCCGGACGCGGTCTTCTGCGCAACCGATCTGCTGGCTTGTGGATTCATGGACGCCGCCCGCCACCAGTTTTCGATTTCGGTGCCCGACCAGCTCTGCATTGCCGGCTTCGACGATATCGAGCAGGCCTCATGGTCTTCCTACGACCTGACGACCTTCGCCCAACCGGTTTCAGCGATAGCTTCCAAGGCGGTGGAGTGGCTTTCGCGACCGCAACCGCAAAACGATGACGCTATTTCCGAGCAGTCGATCAGACTTCATGCCGAGCTGGTTTGGCGGGGCTCGATTCGGGGCGGCTAGCGAACGCGCCTCACGCCGGTACAAGCCGAACGAGGCATAGTAAATGTCAGCGCCCTGCCGCATGCGTCTGGTGAAAAGGAGCTCCAGCCAGGGCGGCAAGGATGACGGACAATAAAAGGTGCTCCGAGCCGACCAATATCCGGGCAGCTGCACTCCGTTTCCCATCGCCGAGCCGCACTTTGCGTGTCTTGGCAGTCAGGTACGACCCTTAGGTCCGGATCAAAAAAGAGAAGCTTGGTCCGCGAACTGTCGTGGATCTTTTTATCTTCTGCCGATTGGCGGGGAAATCCCTCTTCCCGCGCAGCATGATCCTGGCTCGATGGGTTCTATCCATAAGCCGGCTGGCGCCGAAAGCCGGGCGAAATTTGCCGATGCCTGGCACTGCCTGCGCAGCGGTTACTTCCATTCCCAGAACAGATTGGACGAGAAGGGCCGGTGCTGCACCATGCTGCCCCCTCGATGAGCCTTCTGCTCGTAGGCTGCGGCTTCCGCCTCTCCGTTCAATCCAACAAAATGCATCCTTGTAGACACCGTCTTTGGTTGTCCCTTCTGGCGGAAGACGAAATGCACCGCGCAGGTCGGGTATTGCCAATTGTCGGTTAGAAGCTCGGCGAACTGCTTCGCGTCCTGCTCGCGCCCCTGTCCGGTGAAGGCCAGAAACTGGCCGAGATTGAAAAATCCGCTGAACAGAGCATAGGCACTTTGCTGCTGCATCTGGACGGCTTGACCGGTCGTGAAGTCGCGGCGGTAGGACAGGCCCTCCGTCAGACCTTTCGCTTTCTTTGCGGAGTAGCTGACGAGGTTGTTTTGGGCCAGCAGTTCCATCGTCAATTCGTAGGTCTGATAGCGCTCCGCGTTGGCGTGAAGGTCATCGATCCTGGCTTTCAGGTCAACGATGTAGTCTCGATACAATGCGGCCGCCATTCTCAACTGCTCCGTCAGGGTGGAGCACGCTAGCTATCAGATAATGCCGCGGCTCCAAACCGATATTGCGCCCTGCGTTCCGTGCTTGGGACTGAAATTGCTTCAGACGTGCAATGCGTGCCCGAGTGCCTTGAGGGCGGCCTCCTGGAGCGCTTCGCTGCGCGTTGGATGCGCATGGATCGTAGCTGCGAGGTCCTCCAGCCGCGCGCCCATCTCGATGGCCAGTGCAAAACCCGCCGAGAGTTCGGAAACGCTAACGCCGACGGCCTGCAGGCCAAGGACGAGATTGGTATCGGCCCGGGCGACGACGCGTACGAAGCCCTCCTCCGACCCCATGGTCATCGCCCGGCCATTTGCGCTGAACGGGAATTGTCCGACGCGGATCGCATAGCCTTGTGCGCGTGCCTCGTCCGGCGAAAGCCCAGCCGTCACGATTTCCGGATCGGTAAAGCAGATCGCCGGAATGCAGCGTTTGTCCCAGGCGCGCTTCCGGCCGGCAACGATCTCGGCGACCATTTCTCCCTGTGCCATGGCGCGATGGGCCAGCATCGGTTCGCCGGTGACGTCGCCGATCGCATAGACACCCCGCATGGAGGTGCGGCAGCGATCATCGATGCGAAGGTACGGCCCGCTGCGATCGAGGTCGAGCTCTTCGATACCTGAGCCTGCCGATCGCGGCCGCCGACCGACCGTGACAAGCACCCGGTCGGCAGGCAGCAGTTGTTGCTGTCCGCCCGATGTCTCGACGACCAGTGCATTGCCGTCGTCCGAAAGGCTCCTTGCCTTCGCTCCTGTCAGGACGTGAATGCCAAGCTCGCTGAGCCGGCGCGCGACGGGTCGCACCAGGTCGGCGTCATATTGCGGCAGGACCTGCTGCATGGCTTCGACGACTGTTACCTCTGAGCCCAGCTTGGCAAAGGCCGTGCCGAGTTCGAGGCCAATGTAACCGCCGCCGACGACAACCAGTCTCTTCGGAACTTCGCCGAGCGACAGCGCCTCGGTGGACGAGATCACCCGACCGCCGAAAGGGAGGGCGGAAAGTTCCACGGGCTTAGAGCCTGTGGCGATAACAACGGTCTCTGCGCGGATGACCTGCATGCCTGTCTCGGTCTCGACCTCGACGGTCTTGCCGTCGCGGAAGGCCGCGCGGCCGTGGACGATCTTGACCCTTGCCTTCTGCAGCAGCGCGGAGACACCGCTGTTCAGGCGGCCGACGATGCCGTCCTTCCAGGCAATGGTCTTGGCGAGGTCGATGGTTGCGCCCTCGATACGGATGCCCATTGCGTTCCCGCCGGTCAGCATCTGCTTGGTGGCACCAAACTCCTCGGCCGCATGGATCAGGGCCTTGGAAGGAATGCATCCGACGTTGAGGCAGGTGCCACCCGGCTTGTCGGCCTCGACGATGACGGTGTCGAGACCGAGTTGCCCGGCTCGAATGGCGCAGACATAGCCGGCGGGACCAGCGCCGATGACGAGAAGCTTGCAGACGATCTCTTTCATAAATCCTAGCCTTCGATGAAAATCAGGGCGGGCGTTTCGAGAAGCACCCGGACACGTTGGACAAAGGTGGCAGCATCCCATCCGTCAATGATGCGGTGGTCGAAACTCGAGGATAGATTCATCATCTTGCGCGGCACGAACTGCGTGCCATCCCAGGCCGGACGCACGGCAATCTTGTTCACCCCGATAATGGCGACCTCCGGGTGGTTGATCACCGGTGTCGAGACGATGCCGCCGAGCGCGCCAAGCGAACTGATGGTGATCGTCGAGCCGCTGAGCTCGTCGCGGGTCGCGGTACCGGCGCGCGCCGCCTCCGCCAGGCGGCCCATCTCGATCGCGCAATCCCAGATGCCACGTGCCTCAGCGTTCTTGACGACGGGCACGACAAGTCCGGCGGGTGTCTGGGTGGCAATGCCGATATGGACGGCGCCATGCCGGGTGAGGATGCCTTTATCGTCGTCAAAGGTCGCGTTGACACTCGGTTGGTTGGCAACCGCCTTGACGATCGCCCGCATAAGAAACGGCAGGACGGTAAGTTTCGGCTGCTCCGGCTTGCGGTCGCGGTTCATCGTGGCCCGCAGTTCCTCCAGCGCGGTCATGTCGACTTCCTCGACATAGGTGATGTGGGGAATGCGAGAGGTCGACAGCGACATCTTTTCGGCGATCCGGCGCCGAAGACCGGTGAGCTTGACCTCCTCGGTCGATGTCTTTTTCGCAATGGCCGGTTGGAGAGAGGGCAGCTCGCCGCGCGCGATGAACTGCTCGACGTCTTCGCGAAGGATGCGGCCGGCGGGGCCAGATCCCTTGAGCTGACGCAAGTCGACGCCGCTTTCCCTTGCCAAGAGCCGAACCGATGGCGACGCCAGCGGTTTTTCTGCGGGAACCGGGGCCTGAGGTCGTGGTGGTGGGGCAGCCGTCAGCGCAGCTGTCTCTTTTGGCTGAACTGCCGCGGTCGCACTCTCGGGAGCCTTCGCGGTAATAGCGGCAGGCGCGTCGACCCGTTCGATCGCCTCACCACCGCCCGTCTCGATGCGCACAAGCGGCGCCTTAACCGCGATCTTGTCGCCGATTTCAGCACCCAGCCAGACGACCGTCCCCGTGACCGGCGACGGGATCTCGACGGTCGCCTTGTCGGTCATGACGGCGGCGATCACCATATCTTCCTTTACCGGGTCGCCTGCCTTGACATGCCATTCCACGAGTTCGGCCTCGGCCACGCCTTCGCCGACATCGGGCATCTTGATGACAAATTCGCCCATGTCTCAGGCCTCCATGACTTCGGCAAGTGCCCGCCCGACACGTCCGGGGCCGGGGAAGTAATCCCACTCCTGGGCGTGCGGATAGGGTGTGTCCCAGCCGGCGACGCGCACGACAGGCGCTTCAAGATGGTAGAAGCAGTGTTCCTGCACGAGCGATGCGATCTCGCCGCCAAACCCCGACGTCAGCGTCGCCTCGTGGACGACGACGCAGCGTCCGGTCTTGTTGACCGATTGCACGATGGTATCGAGATCAAGGGGCAGCAGACTGCGCAGATCGATCACCTCGGCATCGATGCCGGTGTCCTCGACGGCCGCCAGCGCGACATGAACCATCGTGCCGTAGGCGACCACCGTCACCGCCGAGCCCGAGCGCCGAACGTCGGCCTTGCCGATCGGAATCGAATAGTGACCTTCGGGCACCTCGCCGAGCTCATGCTTCGACCAGGGTGTGACGGGCCGTTCGTGATGGCCATCAAACGGCCCGTTGTAGAGCCGCTTCGGCTCCAGGAACATCACCGGATCCGGATCCTCGATGGCGGCAATCAGCAGCCCCTTGGCGTCATAGGGATTGGAGGGCACCACCACCTTCAATCCGCAGACGTGCGTGAACAACGCTTCCGGGCTCTGACTGTGCGTCTGGCCGCCGAAGATGCCGCCACCTGTCGGCATGCGAAGGACGATCGGGCACGTGAAGTCGCCGTTCGAGCGATAGCGGATGCGGGCGGCCTCCTGGGTGATCTGATCGTAGGCCGGATACATATAATCGGCGAACTGGATCTCGACGCAGGGCTTCAAGCCGTAGGCCGCCATGCCAATGGCCGTGCCGACGATGCCGGATTCACTGATCGGCGTATCGAAACAGCGTGTCTTGCCGTATTTCGCCTGTAACCCTTGAGTGCAGCGAAACACGCCGCCGAAGTATCCGACGTCCTCGCCGAAAACCACCACATCGTCATCGCGGGCCATCGAAACGTCCATGGCGCTTCGCACGGCTTCGATCATCGTCATCCTGGCCATCTCAGAAACCTGCCTTCTGCCGCTGGCGGCGAATGTGGGGCGGCATTTCCGCATAGACACCTTCGAAGATGTCACGCACCGAGGGCCTGCCACCGGCATGCAGCGTGCCGTGATGTTCTGCCTGCTTCTGGGCTTGGATGACCTCGTCCATGATTTCGGCCTCGGCCTGAACATGGCGTTCTTCCGACCATGCGCCCCTGACGATCAGATGCTTCTTCAGACGCAACACCGGGTCACCCAACGGCCAGGCTTCGGACTCGGTCTTCGGCCGATAGGCGCTTGGATCGTCCGAGGTCGAATGGGCGCCGACGCGATAAGTGACGTATTCGATCAAGGTCGGCCCGAGGTTGCGCCTGGCTCGTTCCGTGGCCCAGCGAGCGACGGCGTAGACGGCGAGGTAATCGTTGCCGTCGACGCGCAAGGCCGGAATGCCGAAACCAAGTCCGCGCGCGGCAAAGGTGCCGGAGCCGCCACGCGCGATCCCCTGGAAGGTGGAAATCGCCCACTGATTGTTGACGATATTGAGGATGACCGGGGCCTTGTAGGTGGAGGCGAAGACCAAAGCGGAATGAAAGTCGGATTCTGCCGTCGAGCCGTCGCCGATCCAGGCCGCCGCGATCCTGCTGTCGTTCTTGATGGCCGAAGCCATGGCCCAGCCGACGGCCTGCACATATTGGGTCGCCAGATTGCCCGAGATGGTGAAGAAGCCGTGCTCCTTCGACGAATACATGATCGGCAGCTGACGGCCGCGCAACGGATCGCTTTCATTCGAGAAGATCTGGTTCATCATCTCGACCATGGGATAGTCGTCGGCGATGAGAAGGCCCGCCTGCCGATAGGTCGGGAAATTCATGTCGCCCTTGCGAAGGGCCTTGCGAAAGGCGCAGCTGACGGCTTCCTCGCCAAGATGCTGCATGTAGAAGGACGTCTTGCCCTGGCGCTGCGCCATCAGCATGCGGGCATCGAAGGCGCGAAGCTTCATCATGTTGCGCAGGCCGGTCAGCAACTCCTCGTCCGTCAGCATGCCCGACCACGGGCCGACGGCTTCGCCCTCCCGATTGAGCACACGGATGATCGAATAGGCAAGGTCGCGGATCTCTTCCGGCGCAACGTCGATCTCGGGGCGCGGCACCACCCCGGCCTTGGCAATCTTCACGTTGGAAAAATCAGGTTGGCCGCCCGGTCGGACGGCGGGTTCCGGAACATGGAGGCTCAGTTGAGCTGCGTCCGTCATATCGTCTTTTCCCTCCCAGCTGCGATGTTTGTTTCTCTCCTCAGAAACGCAACGCCGCATGTCTTGTTCTTATAGATTGCGCGCGATCACCATTCTCTGCACGTCGCTCGTTCCCTCGTAAATCTGGCAGATGCGGACATCCCGATAAATACGCTCGACAGGATAGTCGGCCATATAGCCATAGCCACCATGAATCTGGATTGCATCCGAGCAGACCCGCTCTGCCATCTCGGACGCAAAGAGTTTGGCCATCGATGCTTCCGAAAGGCACGGCAGACCATTGTCGCGCAGCGTCGCGGCATGAAATACCAGCTGTCGGGCGGCCTCGATCTGGGTTGCCATATCGGCGAGGCGGAAGGCGACGGCCTGATGCTCGATGATTGCCTTGCCGAAAGCCGTGCGCTCGCGCGCATAGTCGCGTGCGGCTTCAAAAGCAGCACGCGCCATGCCGACCGCCTGAGCGCCGATCCCGATGCGACCGCCTTCGAGGTTGGCGAGCGCGATCCGATATCCCTCGCCCTGCGAACCCAGCCTCAATTCTGCCGGGATACGCATGCCGTTGAAGGCGATCTGGCAGGTGTCGGTCGAATGCAGCCCAAGCTTTTCCTCCACGCGGATGACTTCGTAGCCCGGCGTGTCGGTTGGTACGATGAAGGCGGAAATCCCCTTCTTGCCGGCATCCGGATCGGTCACGGCAAAGACGATGATCACCTGGCCATTCTTGCCCGAGGTGATGAACTGCTTGGCACCGTCGAGCACGTAGTGATCGCCATCGCGGCGAGCACGGCTGCGCAGATTGGACGCATCCGAACCCGCTTGCGGTTCGGTCAGTGCAAAGCCGCCGATCCATTCGCCGCTGGCAAGCTTGGGCAGGAAACGCTGCTTCTGCTCATCGGTGCCGAATTTCAAGATCGGCACGCAGGCCACGGAACTGTGGACGCTCATGATGGTGGAGCATGGTCCGTCGCCGGCGGCGATTTCTTCAAGTGCGGCCGCATAGGCGACAGTGCCGGTGTCGGAACCGCCATAGTCTTCAGGAACCAGCATGCCGAGCATGCCGAGTTCACCCATCTCGTTGAGTTCTTCGCGTGGAAACCTGTGCTCCCGGTCACGCGCAGCCGCACCCGGGGCAAGACGCTCGCGGGCAAAATCGCGCGCGAGATCGCGGATTTGTTGGCTCAGATCGGAAAGGATCATGCTGGTCTCCTCCCGGCCCTTTCTAGTGACGCTCGATTGCAACGGCGGTTGCCTCGCCACCGCCGATGCATAGGGCAGCCATGCCCCGCTTCAGGTCATAGCGCTCAAGGGCAGCAAGCAGCGTGACGAGAATACGAGCGCCAGACGCACCGATCGGGTGCCCAAGGGCGCAGGCCCCGCCATGCACATTGACCTTTTCGGCCGGCAGCCTCAGGTCGCGCATCGCAGCCATGGCGACGACGGCAAATGCTTCATTGATCTCGAAGAGATCAACGGTATCGAGCGGCCAGCCGGTACGATCGGAGAGCTTCTGCAAGGCACCGATCGGAGCGGTGGCAAAGAGATTGGGCGCCTGCGAATGCGCGGCATGGCCGCTGATTGTCGCAAGCGGTTTCAATCCAAGGCGTTCGGCTTCGGAACGACGCATCAGCACGAGAGCGGCCGCACCATCGGAAATCGAACTGGAGTTGGCTGCCGTCACGGTACCGCCGTCGCGGAAGGCCGGTTTGAGGAGCGGAATCTTGTCGATCTTTGCCTTGCCGGGCTGTTCGTCTCGGCTGACCATCTGCTCGCCCTTTCCCGCGGTGACAGAGACCGGCGTGATCTCGGCGTCGAAGTAGCCGGCCTCGATGGCCTTTTGTGCGCGCGTCAGCGATGTGACCGCATAATGGTCCTGCGCCTCGCGCGTGAACTGATACGCCTCGGCGCAGTCCTCGGCGAAGGTGCCCATCAAACGTCCCTTGTCATAAGCGTCCTCCAGCCCGTCGAGGAACATATGATCGACGATCCGCCCGTGGCCAAGCCGGTAGCCGCCACGGGCACGATCAAGGAGATAGGGCGCATTGGTCATGCTTTCCATGCCGCCGGCGACGCCGACAGTGGCGCTTCCCGCCGCCAGGAGATCATGCGTGAGCATGACGGCTTTCATCCCGGAGCCACACATCTTGTTGACGGTGCTGGCGCCGGTGGAAAACGGCAGGCCGGCGCCGATTGCCGCCTGCCGGGCAGGTGCCTGGCCCTGGCCTGCCGGCAGCACGCAGCCGAACACGACCTCGTCGACGGCATCCCGCTCGACCAGGCTGCGCTGAAGCGCCGCGCGGATAGCGGCGGCCCCGAGCTCGGGTGCGGATGCCTCTTTGAGTTCACCTTGGAAACCGCCGATCGGCGTGCGCGCTGCACCGACGATGACGATAGGGTCCTGCAAAGCCATTTTCTCAATCCTTCCAGACAGACGGTCAGCGTGCGCTCATGCGCAATGCGCCGTCGAGGCGAATGACCTCGCCGTTCAGCATGCTGTTTTCACATATATGGCGCACCAGTGCGGCAAATTCGGCGGGCCTGCCGAGACGCGGCGGGAAGGGCACACTCTTGCCGAGCGCTTCCTGCACTTCATGCGGCATGCCTGCCATCATCGGCGTTTCGAAAATGCCCGGGGCAATCGAAACGACGCGAATGCCGTGGCGGGCAAGCTCGCGGGCAATCGGAAGCGTCATCGAGGCGATGCCGCCCTTGGAGGCAGCGTATGCGGCCTGGCCGACTTGCCCGTCGAAGGCTGCGATCGAGGCAGTGTTGACGATGATGCCGCGCTCGCCCTCGGCATCTGGCTGCTGATGCTGGATGGCCGATGCCGCAAGACGGATCATGTTGAAGGTGCCGACGAGATTGATGCTGATTGTCCGCACGAAATTGTCGAGACTGTGGGGGCCGTCGCGGCCGATGATCTTCTCGCCCGGCGCCACACCAGCGCAGTTTACGAGCCCGCTCAAGCCGCCGAAAGTGTCCAGCGCGGTTGCCACGACAGCGGCTCCATCCTCCGCACTCGTCACATCGGCCTTGATGTAGCAGGCATCCGTGCCAAGCTCTGCTGCAATCGCCTCTCCGGCAGTATCATTGAGGTCGGCGATGACCACGCGCGCGCCGTTTTCAACCAGCATGCGCGCCGTTGCCGCACCGAGGCCCGACCCTGCGCCGGTCACGATAAAGGTTCCTCCACGGATCAGCATCGGTCTTCTCCCATCACCTTGCGATCGTCGCCTGTGGGATAGTGCCATCCTCCCGGTACGACCCCAAGGCAGTCGATTCTATTCCGTCGCCATATTGCAAGCGATGACTAAAGTGCTGCATTGTTTCGGACAGTTTTGCCATTCTAGGAGGAAACGGGTGGCTGACATCGATAGGCGCATGATCGCGCCGGGATTCGTCGAGGAGGCGCTCGATAGCCTACGGCGGATGGGACGGCCGACAGGACCGCTGCTTTCTTCGCTGGGGCTCCCGGCGGTGGTCGATCAGCCGGTATCGGCAGAAACCTACGGCGCTCTCTGGCTTGCCATCGCCCGAGAGCTCGATGACGAGTTTTTCGGGATGGGCGGGCGGCCGATGCGCAGCGGCAGCTTCACCTTGCTTTGCCATTGCGTCTTGCATGCACGAACGCTTGGCCATGCGCTGCGCCGGGCTCTGCGTTTCCTCGACGTCGTGCTGGATGATCCGCGTGGTCAGCTTGTCGTCAGGGACGGGCTTGCCCAGATCGAGCTTGCCGATGCCGGTGGAGCGCGTTCGGCTTTCGCCTATCGCACCTATTGGATCCTCATCCATGGAATAACCTGCTGGCTGGTTGGCCGGCGCATTCCGATCCGGCTCGTCGACTTCCGCTGCGCCGAACCAAAGCAGGAGGCCGACTATCGGCTCTTCTTCGGCGCGCCCGTCAGGTTTGGGCAACCGATAAGCCGCCTTGGCTTCGACAGTGCGATGCTGGAGCTGCCGATCATGCGCACGCAACAGGCGCTGAAGCAGTTTCTGCGAGGGGCCCCAGCCAATATTCTGGTGCGCTATCGCTATGATGCTGGGCTCGCGTCCAGCGTCAGGCGGCGGCTCGACAAGGTATCTCCATCCGCATGGAAGAATTTCGCGGATCTTGCCGCAGACATGCGCATGCCGCCGTCCACCTTGCGTCACCGGCTTCGGGACGAGGGACAGAGCTATGCCGGCATCAAGGACGATATACGCCGTGATCTTGCCGTCGACATGTTGCTCAACACGTCAAAGACCATCGGCGATATCGCCGCCCAGCTTGGCTATTCCGAGCCCAGTGCCTTCTTCCGCGCCTTTCGCAAATGGATGTCGAAAAGCCCGGACGCTTTCCGCAGGCAGAGCAGCCCAGTCGCCCCATAAGGTGGACATAACGCTGAGAATATGTGTAGCGTCTCTTGCATTTACCCCCTGAATTTCCCTGAAAATTTTGAAAGTCTTTCGCCCGCGGCATGGAAATGCCCGGCTGGCGATAGCATTCCAAACGGCGCACTATTGCCCCGCCGAGAATGAGGCGGCTGCGGTTTCAAAAGGAGCCTGCCCCCTCCACTCGATCGAGACGATTGCAGTCCGCGAACGGGACGCCCGCAATGGCGTCAGCAATCGGCCAATGCAATAGCTGGGCAGCTGGAGGAGCGGCTCGGCCCGTGCTGTTCGGTCGCGCAAAGGGCGCCGCCAAGGGAGGAAATATGTTTGAACGGCTTTTCAAGCTAAGTGAGCACAATACGACCGTCCGCACCGAACTGGTGGCCGGCGTGACGACGTTTCTCACGATGTCGTACATCATCTTCGTCAACCCCGACATCCTGTCGTCGACAGGCATGAACCGTGACGCGATCTTCGTTGCGACCTGTATTGCTGCCGCACTTGGCTCGGGGATCATGGCGTTCGTCGCCAACTGGCCGATCGGCATGGCGCCGGGGATGGGTCTGAACGCCTTCTTTGCCTTCACCGTCGTGGCGGCTCTTGGCTTTTCCTGGCAACAGGCGCTTGGCGCCGTGTTCATATCCGGCCTGATCTTCGTCTTCCTCACAGTGACCGGCATCCGCAGCTGGCTGATCCAGGGCATTCCGCATTCATTGCGCAGCGCGATCGCCGCCGGTATCGGTCTTTTCCTTGGGATTATCGCGCTCAAGAATGCCGGGATTGTCGTCGACAATCCGGCGACCTTGGTCGGGCTCGGCGATCTCAAGCAAACGGGGCCGCTTCTTGCGATCTTCGGGTTCTTCGTGATCGCGGTGCTCGATGCATTGCGCGTGCGTGGCGCAATCTTGATCGGTATCCTGTCCGTCACCGTGCTTTCGTGGATTTTCGGCGTCAGTGCCTTCCAGGGGATTGTCTCCGCTCCGCCGAGCATGGCGCCCACCTTTCTCCAGCTCGACATTGTCGGCGCTCTGCACGGTGGCCTGATCCATGTCATCCTCGTCTTCGTGCTCGTCGAAGTGTTTGATGCGACCGGAACTCTGATCGGTGTCGCCAAGCGCGCCAACCTCATCCAGGAAGGCAAGCCGAACCGCCTCGGGCGCGCCCTGCTCGCCGACAGCACGGCAATCGTGGCAGGTTCGCTGATGGGAACGAGCAGCACGACAGCCTATGTTGAAAGCGCCTCTGGCGTTCAGGCCGGCGGCCGCACCGGACTGACCGCCATGGTGATTTCGGTGCTTTTTTTGGCGTCGCTCTTCATCTCGCCGCTTGCCGCTTCCGTTCCGACCTACGCAACCGCACCGGCACTTCTCTACGTCGCCGGTCTCATGATGCGCGAACTGACGGAAATCGAGTGGGATGACCTGACCGAAGCCGCACCCGCGGCATTGACGGCCCTGGCAATGCCCTTCACCTATTCAATCGCCAATGGTCTCGCCTTCGGCTTCATCAGCTATGTCGTCATGAAAGTGTGCACCGGAAAATGGAACATCATCCATCCGGCCACGCAAATCGTCGCGGCGCTCTTCGTCATCCGTTTCGCGTTCTTTGCCAACTGAGTTCGCGAGTTTAGGCTAAAGGGGTCGCAAGCTTGCGGCCCCTTTTTGCGTTCGCAGACGACGTCGGGCAACGCGTCGCGATGGACGCCTGCCAGGCGGGTTCGAGGCTCGGCTGCCACGTGAAGGTGAGCTCCTGACACGAGGCCCGGACGGGAAAACCAACCACCAGGCACAACGACAAAGGCCGGCTGATTGCAGCCGGCCTTTGCTCATGGGTTCGCATCGACACTCAGAGGATCAGGAATGGTTGGTCGTAGAAATGCTCTTCCAAATTGATGCCTTCGCCGCCACGATCGATGACCGCAAAGCTCGATATGCCATCGAGTGGTGTCAGGATGCCATGCCAGACATTGCGGCCGATATTGACGCCCTGGCCGGGCTTGGTCTTGAAGGCCAGAGGTTTGCCCGGACCGGATCCTGTCTCCTCTGCCACGACGACGAGGAACGGGTTATCCGAAAGCGGAATGAACGCCTGACTGCCGAGCGGATGACGCTCCACCATGCGCAGTTCAAGTGGCAGCTTATATGGCTCGCCGCTCAAAAGGCTGATCATCGCTCGGGCCTTCTGCCCTCTCGTTTCGATCTTGGCGAGGTCATGATAGCGCGTGCACTTGCCGCCATTGATCGGGAAGTGATGGGCTCCATCCGTCTCGATCACATCGCCAAAAGGCGCGAAGGCATCACGGGAAAGTGGCTTGATCTCGATTGTTCTCATCCGTTTCTGCCCTCGACGGTTCTTGCAGAGCAGCGGCCGGTGTACCAGCCGCGAGGGGTTTCGCCGGTGACGATCTCGTGCAGCCGGATCGCCTCGGCGATCTCAGCGCGCTCGTCTTGCGGGCTCATGTCCTTGTGTTCGATCCATTTCAGGCCGTGCGAGGCGATTTCCCACTTGGCTGCCTGCATGGCGGCGACCTGGGCGGGGGAGCGCATCAGTGCGGTCGCAACGCCATAGACCGTCACCGGCACGCCACGCTCCGTCAGCAGGCGGTAGAGCCGCCAGAAGCCGGCGCGCGCGCCGTATTCGTAGATCGACTCGCTGTTCCAGTGCCGCTGGCCTGTCCACGGCTGGGCGCCGACGATTTCGGACAAATAGGCCTCCGACGCGGCGTCGCCGTGCAAGACGCAATTCTCTGCGCCTTCCTCGTAGTTGACGACGAACTGCACGGCGAGGCGAGCTCCATCCGGCCAAGCTGCATCCGGGGGCTCAGCCCCGTAGCCATAAAGGTCACGTGGATATCTCATGAAACGCTCCTCCAAACGTTGGCGATTGTTCGATTCCTAATCAGAAAATCCGGCCGTCATTCCCTACGAAAATTTTGAAAGTCTCGAAGGATTGGCCTGCTACACAGGAGGAGTGGGGTCGCCGATACTGTCCTGACAAATGCAGGCTTCGGGAGGTGAACCGCATGCAATCTCACTCTGGCGCCGGTCGGCTGACCACCCATGTGCTCGACACGGCGCGGGGCAGCCCGGCGCAAGGGCTGCGGATCGAGGTGTTGCGCATCGATGGCGAGCGAGCCCAGCCGGTCGCAGAGGCGAAGACAAATGGCGACGGCCGTTGCGACGCGCCGCTCTTGAGCGGCGAGCAGATGCAGCCGGGGACCTATGAGCTGCGCTTTCATGCCGGCGACTACCTTGGCCGCGAGAACGGCAAACTCGCCTTCCTGGATGTCATCCCGGTGCGGTTCAACATCTCGGAGGGGACCGCGCACTACCACATTCCCCTGCTGCTTTCGCCATTCAGCTATTCGACCTATCGCGGGAGCTAAGCCATGGCCGTCGACATCCGCAACACCGTACGCTTCCTTCTGAACGACCGGCTCGTCGAGCTCCAGGCGGTTTCACCGGTGCGCACCCTTCTCGACTTCCTGCGCCTTGACCGCGAGCTTCGTGGCACCAAGGAAGGTTGCGCAGAAGGAGATTGCGGAGCCTGCACCGTTCTGGTCGGTCGGCTCCTCGGTGGGCGCCTGAAATACGAGGCGGTCAATGCCTGCATCCGCTTCGTCGGTTCGCTCGACGGCTGTCATGTCGTGACGGTCGATGCGCTTGCAACGCCGGGCGGGCTGCTTCATCCGGTGCAGCAGGCGATGGTCGACACACACGCAACACAGTGCGGTTTTTGCACTCCGGGCTTTGTGATGTCGCTTTATGGCCTCTGGATGGAAAATCCGAAGCCCTCGGTCGAGGAGATCGAGACGGCGCTGCAGGGCAATCTTTGCCGCTGCACGGGCTACGCCGCAATCATGCGGGCAGCCGAGGCGATCTCATCGATCGGCGATCTGGGAAAGGACCCGTTGGTTGCAGATAGGGAAGCGATTTGCCGCGAGCTTGCCGCCCTCAGGGATGGCAAGCGCGTCGTGGTCGGCGAGGAGCCCGAACGTTTCATCCTTCCCGCCTCCGTCGACGACCTTGCAAAGCTCTATGCGGCCGAGCCGAATGCGACCATCGTCGCCGGTGCGACCGATGTCGGCCTTTGGGTCACGAAATTCATGCGCGACATTTCGCCGGTTATCCACCTCGCACATTTGGAGGAACTGCGTCGCGTCGATGTCGGTGCAAGCGGTATGACGCTTGGTGCGGGCGTCAGCTACAGCGAGGCCTATCCTTTCATCATAGCGCATGTCCCGCAGCTTCGCGAACTCTGGAACCGTATCGGTGGTCGGCAGGTCCGCAACATGGGGACCGTCGGCGGCAATATCGCCAACGGCTCTCCAATCGGCGACACACCGCCGGCGCTGATCGCGCTCGGTGCCTCCGTCACGCTACGCAAGAACGAGCAACGGCGCGTGATGCTGCTCGAACATTTCTTTATCGAGTATGGCAAGCAGGACCGGCAGCCTGGCGAATTCGTCGAATCCCTGCATATCCCCTTTCTCGCAGACGACGCTCGATACGCTGTCTACAAGGTCACCAAACGGCTGGATGAAGACATTTCCGCTGTTTGCGGCGCGTTTCGCGTCAGCGTCGACGATACCGGCCGCGTAAGCGACGCCGTGATCGTCTTCGGCGGCATGGCGGGCACGCCAAAGCGCGCGTCAAACGCCGAGGCCGCCTTGACCGGCAGGGGCTGGAATGAAGCCGGCATCGAGCATGCGATGAAGGCGCTCGCGGCCGACTACACGCCGCTCAGCGACTGGCGGGCCTCGGCGGACTACCGCCTGCTCGTTGCCAAAAATCTGCTGAGGCGGTTTTATCTGGAGACCAGTTCTGCCGAGCAAGTGCGGCTCGACCGGACCGTCAAGATGGCCGTGTGAGGGAGTAAAACCATGAACGTCATGCAGCCTGTCGACCGGATTCGCGGCGGTGTTCACGAGAAGGAGCGCCACGAATCCGGCCACAAGCACGTCACCGGAACGGCACAATATATCGACGACATTCCCGAACCGGCAGGCACCCTGCATGCCTATCTCGGCCTGTCGCAGCGTGCCCATGCCAAGATCGTCTCGATCGATTTCGACGCCGTCAGCACCAGCCCCGGCGTGGTCGGCGTGCTGACAGCGGAAGATATCCCGGGTGAAAACGATGTCAGCCCGGCCCACAAGCACGACGATCCGGTGTTCGCCACCAGCCGCGTCGAGTTCCACGGCCAACCGATCTTTGCCGTCATTGCTGAAACGCGTGACGAGGCGCGCCGCGCCGCCGCCAAGGTGAGAATAGACTATGCCGACCTGCCGCATGTGACCGACGTGCTTAAGGCCGCCGCTGCCAACTATCCGCTGGTGATCGACCCTCTCAAGCTGGAGCGCGGCGATATCGACGCGGGCTTCAAGGCGGCAAAGAACCGCGTTACGGGCGAGATGCGCATTGGTGGTCAGGACCACTTCTATCTTGAAGGCCACATTTCCTTGGCCGTTCCAGGCGAGGATGACGAGATTACCCTTTATTCCTCGACCCAGCATCCGAGCGAAACCCAGCACATGGTCGGGCAGGTGCTTGGCGTTCCGTCCAACGCGGTCACGGTCAACGTGCGGCGCATGGGTGGCGCCTTCGGGGGCAAGGAAACGCAGGCGAACCTGTTTGCCGCCGTGGCGGCACTTGCCGCAAAAAAATACCGTCGCGCCATCAAGATCAGACCGGACCGCGACGACGACATGACGGCGACCGGCAAGCGTCACGACTTTCACGTCGACTACAAGATCGGGTTCGACGATGACGGGCGCATCGACGCGGTGGACGCGACATTTTCGGCGCGCTGCGGCTTCTCGGCCGATCTATCCGGTCCAGTGACCGATCGCGCCTTGTTCCACGCCGACAATTGCTACTTCTACCCGCACGTGCGATTGCGCTCGCGACCGCAGAAGACCAACACGGTCTCGAACACCGCCTTCCGCGGCTTTGGCGGTCCTCAGGGCATGGTCGGGGGCGAGCGGATGATCGAGCATGTCGCTTACACGCTTGGAAAAGACCCTCTCGAAATCCGCAAGCTGAATTTCTACGGCGGCGACGGCCGCAACCTCACGCCTTATCATCAGACCGTCGAGGACAACATCATCGCTCGCATCATCGAGGAGCTCGAAACCTCCACGGACTATGCCGCCCGACGAAACGAGATCATCGCCTTCAACCGCAAGAACCGTGTGATCAAGCGCGGCATCGCGCTGACGCCTGTCAAGTTCGGTATCTCGTTCACGAAGACCGAATACAACCAGGCCGGCGCACTGGTTCATGTCTATTCTGACGGCTCGATCCATTTGAACCACGGTGGCACCGAGATGGGTCAGGGTCTCTATACCAAGGTCGCGCAGGTCGTCGCTGACGAATTCTGCGTCGACCTCGCCCGCATCAAGGTGACGGCGACCTCGACGGGGAAGGTGCCCAACACGTCGGCAACGGCGGCATCATCCGGCTCTGATCTGAATGGCATGGCTGCCGCCAATGCCGTTCAGCAGATCAAGGCGCGCCTGGTCGCCTTCGCATGCGAGCGCTATCGTGTGTCGGAAAAGGACGTCGCCTTCGAACCGAATATGGTTCGCATCGGCGTTGATCGTGTGGCGTTTTCCGATTTCATCAAATCGGCTTATGGAGCGCGCATCCAGCTTTCGGCCGCAGGCTTTTACAAGACACCGAAAATTCACTGGAACCGTGCCGAGGGGCGGGGACGACCGTTCTTCTACTACGCCTACGGCGCCTCCTGCTCAGAGGTCAGCGTCGATACGCTGACGGGCGAATATCAGGTAGATCGCACCGACATTCTGCACGACGTCGGACGCTCGCTCAATCCCGCCTTGGATATCGGTCAGGTCGAAGGCGCCTTCGTGCAGGGCATGGGTTGGCTGACGACGGAAGAGCTCTGGTGGGATGCAAAGGGCCGGCTGCGCACCCATGCGCCGTCGACCTACAAGATCCCGCTGGCCTCCGATCGACCGAGAATATTCAACGTTCGCCTTGCCGAGTGGTCGGTCAACCGCGAGGAGACCATCCGTCGATCGAAAGCCGTCGGCGAGCCGCCCTTCATGCTCGCAATCTCCGTGCTTGAAGCAATCTCCATGGCGGTGGCGAGCGTTGCGGACTATCATGTTCCTCCTTGCATCGATGCGCCGGCAACGCCGGAGCGTGTGCTGATGGCCATCGAACGCATGCGAGCAATTGAAAGGAAAGGGTTGACCGGTATGCCTGCCGCTCGCGACGATTTGCGGGATTTTCTGCGCCTGGAGCCAGATTGCATCCTCGTCGAAGTGACGGGCGCAGTCGGCTCGACGCCGCGCGATACCGATGCCTGGATGCTGGTCGCCATGACCCGCTGCTTTTCAACCATCGGCGGCGGGCAGCTGGAATATATGGCGATCGACCAGGCACGACGCACGCTTCGCCAATCCCAGCCGACCACAACGATGAGCATTCCGCTTGGTCCGGAAATTGGCCAATGCTGCGGCGGTCGCGTCGGGCTGTCGTTCACCGCAGTGACGCGCGACGTTGCCGAGGAGCTGATTGCGCGAACCGACGCCGAGATTGCCCGAAGACCTCATGTCTATGTTTTTGGCGCCGGTCATGTTGGCGACGCTTTGGCTACGGCATTGTCGCTGGCGCCCCTGCGTACGGTGCTGGTGGATACCCGTGAAGACGAGCTTGCCGCGTCGCGTGCATCGGGCATTGAAACATGCCTGACGGCAATGCCAGAGTCGATCGTGCGCGATGCGCCGGCGGGAAGCGCATTCGTCATTCTCACCCACGACCATGCGCTCGACTTTCTGATTGCCGCCGAAGCACTGCGTCGGGGCGATGCCGCCTATGTGGGGATGATCGGCTCGAAGACAAAACGTGCGACCTTCAAGAACTGGCTCACACGCGAAGTCGGCAGCAAAGAGCTCGTCGATCGCCTCGTCTGCCCGATCGGCGGCACGGCCATAAAGGACAAGCGTCCCGCCGTCATTGCAACGCTTACAGCCGCTGAAGTCATGGTGGCCGCCCTGTCGTATCACGCGTTGGCCAGTACCCACAAAACAGACGCTTAAAGCGGACCGGCTTTAATCCCCAAGGTCAACGCTCGAAAGGTTCGCCGAGCGAGGCAACGCCATTCAGCTTTAACAGGCGACGATCTGCCGAAATGATGCCGAGCACGATGATCGTGACGAGATAGGGCAGGCTTGCAAGCAGCTGGGACGGAACGTTCAATCCCGTCGCCTGGGCGGCAAGGCTGATCAACGATACGGCACCGAAGAGGCATGCCCCGAGGAAAATGCGGCCGGTCATCCAGGTTCCGAAGACGACAAGCGCGATCGCGATCCAGCCGCGCCCGGCGATCATCCCATCTGCCCAAAGCGGTGTGTAGACCACTGCCGCATAGGCGCCGGCAAAGCCGGCCATGGCGCCGCCGAAGGCGACGGCGGCAAAGCGAACGGCAATGACGCGATAGCCAATCGCGTGGGCGGCCTTGGGATTTTCGCCGACGGCGCGCACAACGAGGCCGATCTTCGAATAGGCAAACATTGCCCAGATGGCGAGCGTTGCTGCGAGCGACAGCCACACGACGGCGTCCTGGATGAAGAGCCCGCCAACGATCGGGATGTCCGACAACCAGGGAAGGGCAAGCTTTGGAATTCCCTTGACCGTCAAGCTCTCATAGGTTTTGCCGAAGAGTGCAGACAGACCCTGGCCGAGGATGCCGATGGCAAGTCCGGTTGCCACCTGGTTTGCCCGAAACCCAAGCGCGATAACCGCAAAGACCAGGGAAAGGATGGCGCTGCCAAGCCCGGCGACGACGAAGCCCACAAGATGCCCGCCGCCATGATAGACGATGATAAAGGCAAGTGCCGCGCCAAAGGCCATGAGGCCTTCGACGCCGAGGTTGAGAACGCCTGCACGCTCGACCACCAGCTCGCCGAGCGCGGCAAGAAGAAACGGTGTCGCAGCCGCCAGCATGCCGGCAAGGATGAACTCGATGGCGTTCATGGCTCGCTCCGGTAGGCGCTCCGGCGCCATTCGAGACGATACCGAACGAAGGCGATGGCAATCAGATAGGCGAGCAACAGGCTGCCCTGGAAAACGCGAACTGCAGCGATGGGCAGGTTTGCCGACACCATGGCGTTGTCGCCTCCGATATAAAGTGCTGCCATGAACAATGCGGAGGCGACGATGCCAATCGGATGCAGGCCGCCGAGATAGGCGACGATGATGGCCGCATAGCCGTAGCCGGTGGAAATCGAGCGCTGCAGCTGTCCCAGGGGGCCTGCGACCTCGGCTGCCCCGGCAAGGCCTGCCGCGCAGCCGCCGATCAGCAGCGATAGCCAGATCGCCCGACCCTGCCTGAAGCCGGCATAACCGGCCGCGCGCGGCGCCAGCCCCCCCACCTGAAGCTTGTAGCCGGTGAAACTCTTCTGCATGAAAACCCAGGCGGCCAATGAAAGGGCGATGGTGATCAGCAGCGAGACGTTGACGCGCGTACCGGAAATCAGGATCGGCACCATGGCGTCATACTGGAACATCACGGATTGGGGGAAGTTGAAGCCGTTCGGATCCTTCCATGGCCCCAGCAGCAGGTAGTTCAAAAGCTGCGCGGCAACGAGGCTGAGCATCAGCGAAACGAGGATTTCGTTGGCATTGAGCCTGACGCGCCAGAATGCGGTGAGCGAAGCCCAAAAGGCGCCGCCGAGGACGCCAAGGAAAAGCATCACCGGCCAAATCCACTGCCCGGTTGCCTGAGGAAACCAGACGGGGATCGCGGATGCGAAAATGGCGCCCAAAATGAATTGGCCCTCCGCGCCGATGTTGAAGACCTTGGCGCGAAAGCCGATCGCAAGACCCTGGGCGATGAGCAGAAGCGGTCCCGCCTTTAACAGCACCTCCGAAAAAGAAGCCCAGGAGACAAAGGGCTCGAAGAGCATTGCGTAGACAACATCCACCGGATCGCGGCCCATCAGCACGTAGAGACCGAGATTGAGGATGGTGGCCGCCGCAAGGGCAAGGAAGGGTGCTGCCAGCGTTGCGGCAATCGAAGCGCGCTCCCGGCGCACAAGCGTGGGCAGAAAGGCAACCGACCGGGCGCTCATGCAATGACCTTCTCAGGCAAGGGCTGTGCGCCAATCATGTAACGGCCGACCTCCTCGGGTCGGGTATCCCTGGTGACGAGCGGCGGGCTAAGCGTGCCGTGGTGCATCACCTGGATGAAATCGCAGAGTTCGAAAAGCTCCTCGAGTTCCTCGGAAATCACCAGAATGGCCATGCCGTCATTGCGTAACGCGACAAGTCTGCGGCGCACCGCAGACGCTGCGCCAACATCGACGCCCCAGGTGGGTTGCGCGACAAAAAGCAGCTTGGGTGCCAGCATGATCTCGCGGCCGACAATGAACTTCTGCAGATTGCCGCCCGAAAGGGCGCCGGCCTCAGTGTCCGGGCCGGGCGTGCGAACGTCATATTGGCGAATGCAGTCATTGGTGAAGGCCGTTGCCTTTTCCTTGTCGATCAGGCCATGGCGCAAGAGGCTCAAGGGGTGGGCCGTCAACAGGCTGTTGAGAACCAGCGACATTTCCGGAACCGCACCCCGTCCAAGCCGGTCCTCCGGAACGAATGCAAATTGAAGCCGGCGTCGGGCGGCGGCGTTCAGCCGTCCGACGTCCTGCCCCATCATGTAGATCCTGTCGCGCTGTTCTTTCGGCAGCACAACCTCGCCAGAGATCAACGAGGCGAGCTCGCTTTGACCGTTGCCCGAGATGCCGGCAATGCCGAGGATTTCGCCGGAACGAACGGTGAGCGTGATATCGCGCAACGGCACGGCAAAAGGATCTTCGGGCTGGTGATCAAGGCCGATGATCTCAAGCCGCTTGTCGCCGCCCGACAGCGGCAGCGCCGGCATAGGCTCTGGCATGTCGCGACCGATCATCATGCGGGCGAGGTCGTGGGCATCATGCTTGCGTGGGTCGATATGTCCCGTGACACGCCCGCCGCGCAGGATCGTCGCCCTGTCGCAGATCGCCCGAATTTCCTCCAGCTTGTGGGAGATAAAGAGGATGGAAACCCCGCCATCGCGCAGCCTGCGCAAGGTGTCGAAGAGCGTTTCTATGAGTTGCGGCGGCAGGACGGATGTGGGCTCGTCAAGGATCAGCAGCCTTGGATTGGTCATGAGGCAACGGATGATCTCTACACGCTGTCGCTCGCCCACGGAGAGCGTGTGCACATGGGCGAGCGGATCGACCTCGAGGCCGAAATCACGCCCGAGTGTGCCGATCCGCTGCAGGAGATCGGCTTTCCTGCCTGGAACCACCAGCTGAATATTTTCCACGACGGTCAGGGTCTCAAACAGCGAAAAATGCTGGAAGACCATGCCGATCCCCTCGCGCCTCGCCTCGGCGGGGGAGGCAAAGGCCAGGGGCTCGCCTTGCCAGACAACGGTCCCGCTGTCTGGCTGCTCGACGCCATAGATCATCTTCATCAGCGTCGATTTGCCCGCCCCGTTTTCTCCGAGAATTGCGTGGATCGACTGCGGCGCGACATCCAGATCGATGCCTTGATTGGCATGGATCTGGCCGTAGCTTTTCGAAATGCCGCGAAGCGACAGGAGCGGGACGGTCATGGCTTACTTCGGCAGGGGCGTGGTCACGCCCTTGACGTGCCAGTCCATGGCCACGATTTCGCCATCCGTCAGGGTTTTGCCCGACGCTGCACCCTCACTGCCATCGGCCTTGGTGATCGGTCCGGTGAACGGCGAAAGGCTTCCGTCGGCAATCTTTTTCTCTGCCGCCTTGATCTTGGTCATCGTGTCGGCGGGGATCGCAGGGTTCCAATCGACGACTTCGACAACCTTGTCGGCAACACCAAGGAAGGTATTTGCGCCCTTGAACGTGTTGGATAGATGGGCATCGACCGAAGCCTTGAAGAACGGTGACCAGTCAGTGGAGACGCAGCCGAGATAGGTCTTCGGGGCATAGCTTTTCATCGACGAGTTGAGGTTGAAGGCATAGACGCCGGCTTCCTCACATGCCGAAATGACAGAGGGCGTGTCCTGCGCATTGGAGAAGATCACATCGCATTTTTGGGCAATCAGGGCCTTCGCCGCTTCCTGCTCCTTGGCCGGATCGAACCACGAGTTCACCCACACGACCGAAACCTCGATATCGGGCCTGACGGCCTGAGCACCGAGCGTGAAAGCATTGATGGAGGTGATCAACTCGGGGATGGCGAAGGCTGAAACCGAACCGAGCTTGCCGGTCTTGGACAGAGCAGCGGCGGCCATGCCAAGCAGATAGGTGCCCTGGAAATACTTGGCAGCAAATGGCGAGAAATTCGGGGCCACCTGGAAGCCCGATGCATGCAATACGGTGACTTTGGGATTGCGGCGGGCGATCTGCAGGGCACCGTTCTGATACCCGAAGGAACCGGCGATCAGGAACGTGTTTCCGTCGGCGACCGTCTTGTTCATGATCCGGTCAGCGTCCGGACCTTCGGGAATATTCTCGACGACCGTCACCTTCACCTTGTCGCCATAGGCGGCCTTGATGGGGTCGAGGCCGGCAGCGAGCGCGTGCCCCCAGCCAACGTCGCCGATCGGAGAGGGGACGACGAGTGCGATGCCGAGCGGTTTGTCAGCCGCCAGCGCCGCGCGGCCGCCAATGGCGCCGGCAAGGCCGGCAGCGGCGGCTGTCTGCATCAGGGTTCTGCGGGTAATCATTGTCATGTTTTGGTTCCCCTTTTTGGTGTTTTAAAATTCCACGGTCGAAAGAGCGGCCTCGGCCTCGGCAAACAGCCGGGCTTCGTCGAGGCCCGCAAATTCGCCTTTCTGCCAGACGATGCGGCCGTTGATCATGGTCAAGTCGGTCGGCATGCCGATGCCGACCTTGGCCATCAGGCTCAGCGGATCGTGGCGTGTGCCGACATAGTCCATGCGACGTGTGTCGATTGCAAAAAGGTCAGCGGCCATGCCCGGTGCAAGTCGACCGATGTCGCTGCGGCCAAGCAGCGCCGCGCCGCCTGTTGTTGCATAGCCGAGGAAATCGACCGGAGGCGGAACCGGGTGGAGGCGCGTGGATGCCGCCAGGCACTGCAGCATGTAGGCTGAGTGCAGGCAATGCATCAGATTTGAATTGTCGTTGGAGGCTGCTCCGTCGCAACCGAGCCCCACCCGAAGGCCGAACGCTGCCATGGCGGGGATATCCGTCACTTCGGCGCCAACCAGATAGACTGGCTCCGGGCAATGAGACACACCGGTACCGCTTGCAGCCATTTTGCGCAGTTCGTCATGTGTCAGTTCCCAGCAATGGGCATAGAACGCATCGGGGCCGGCAAAACCGAGTTCCGCGCAATAGTCGACCGTGCGCATTCCGTGCCGCGCCGCAATGACCGGGCTCTCGCCCTCGCCAACATGCGTGTGCATCTGGACACCGCGATCGCGTGCCAGCGCGACCGACTCGACGAAGGTCTCACGGTAGCAATTAACCGGCTGGCAGGGGGCGACCACCACCTGACGCATGCTGAAGGGGCTCGCATCGTGATAGCTGTCGATCAGGCGTGCACAATCACCGATGAATTCGTCCGTCGTTTCCAGCATCTGATCGGGAATGGTCGAGCCCTTTGACTTCGGCAAGGTGTTGCCACCACGACCGGCGTGAAAGCGCATCCCGAGAAGTTCGGCTGCCTCGAACTGGCGGTCGATCAACCGTTTGCCGGCATGTCGCGGGAAGCAATATTGGTGGTCGAAGGCCGTGGTGCAGCCATGCTTGATCAACTCGGCCATCGCCGTGAGCGAGGCGTGGTAGAAGCAATCCTCGTTGAGCCGCGAGAAAACCGGATAGATGCGGTCAAGCCACTCGATAACCGAAAGCTTCGTCCAGTCGAGATCAGCGCGATTGCGCACGAAGCACTGGAAGAAGTGATGGTGGGTGTTGACGAGACCCGGGTAGACGAACCAGCCGGTGGCATCTTGCGCGATTGTTCCGACCGGCAGCTCGCTTTGGCCAAGATCTTCGCCGATGGCCTGGATCGCCCGGCCGTTTGTCAGAATGTCGACATTGCGTTGGACTGTCGGGCCCTTGCCCTCGTCAACGATCACAGCCGCGCAGTTCTTCAGGAGATAGCCGGCCATGTCACTCCTCGCCCGACCCGATCTGAGGTTCGGGCTTCAGCTCGTGCAGTCGGTGGATGCCGGGCATCTCGATGAAGGCGTCGAGCGCGCGGATTGCGCGCGACCAGAGGCGGATCGCGGGATAGGGATCGAGTGAAACGCCACCGTCCGGCGCGAGCGCCACGTAGGGAAAACAGGCGATATCGGCGACTGTCGGATGATGTGATGCGAGAAACGGCATGCCGCGCAGTTTCTGTTCGACGAGCCCGGTTTCCAACTCGCGCAGCGCCGCGACACCCTGTGCCTGGAGAACGGCAATATCCCCCGGCCGGAGCAGCATCTCATGCAGACGCGCGCCGCCAAGGCTTGCCGTCAGCCGGTGCGAAAAGGAAAGCCACTGCTGCACGCGGGCGGCTTCCTCGGCCGTGCCGCCGCCGAGCCACTCTGGAGCGCTCTTTGCGGCAAGATAAACAAGCATCGAGGACGATTCAGTCAGGATCAGCTCTCCGTCTTCAAGGATCGGTATGGAGCCTGCAGGGTTGAGCGCCATGAGCTCGAGCCCGCGATGCTCGGCGCCAGGATGAAAATCCACCGGCCTGAGATCGAGCTTCACGCCCGTCAGTGCCGCCATCAGACGCACTTTGTAGCAGCTGGGTGAAAGGATGTAATCGTAGAGCTTCATTGCGCCACCAACTGTGCGCCATAGGTGTAGTTGTGGCGTTTCAGCCAGCGTCGGTAAGCGACCGACGTCAGGTCGGCTCGCGTCGGGATTTCCATGCCGGGGTCGAGTGGCAAAAGACGCGGGATCTGGTTTTCAAGGATCGACCGGTCCTGGAGGAAGATCGTCTGCTGGAAATGGATGAGATCGGTCATTGGTGTGACATCGTCAAAGAGCGCCATCCATGGCCAGACGTCGCACAGATCCTCAGCGAGCGGTTGCACGAAGAGTGTGATGACGTCCCATTCACTGGGGCGCGGCGGGCAGGTCTTATAAAGCACCGAGCAGGTCGGAGCCGGCACCCGGTACATATATTCCGTCGTGATGCCGCCGCTTGCCGATTTTGCTGCCTGTGGCTGGTAGAATTTCACCTGCGTTGCCCAGACTTCGTCCTCTCGGATTTCGACCTTATAGTTCTGAACCTCGGTATGCGGTTCGGCGCCTAAGATGTCGGTATGCACGAAGGGAAAATGCGCGATGTCGAGAAAGTTCTCTACGGCGCGAAGCGGCGAACACCGCACGCGAACGACGCCAACATCGACAAATCGGCGACCAGGCTGATCAGCCTCGGGGATCGAAAACAGGTCCTTTTGCGGGGCGCCGAGAGAGGACCAGACGTGGCCGTAGCGAACGCAAACGGGCAGGGGGCGCCGATCGCTTGAGGTGACTGTAGCGCTGCCGCCGTCGTCGAGCGAGACTTCGATCGGTTCGCCCATCAAAGCGGTCTTGTACGCCTTGTCGCCGAGCTGGCTGAAAAGACCGACCGGATACCACTCGTCGAGCATCGCTCCCTGTGCCATCACGCGATCCCTTTTGTTTCGACGTCTTCGGCCATGCGCCGGACGGTCTCGGCGGCCCGCAAGGCCAAGATGCGTTCGCAAGACGTGGCATTGTCATTGACAAGAACATGGATGAGCGTCTGGGCCTGCGCCTGCGCGACGAGCAAAAGCCACATCTCTTTCGAATGCTGCGCGGTCCTCAGAAGGCCGTCGGCGCCCGTCTTTTCGCCGGCTGCGGCTTCAATGGCGGCAATGCCGGCATCAGCTGTCAGCGAGCGCAGGGGGAGGAGGCCTTGAAATCGCGGTGGCGCGTCGACCGGCTCTCCAACGGCTACCCAGATCACCCCCCCGGATTCTTCGACCTGTTGTGTTGCGACGCGGATCGTCTCCGGCGGTATGAGGCCCGGATGGGCCGGGATGCGCAGACAGTGTCCGGCCTGTGCGTAACTCCAGCCGTGATAGATGCAGGACAAAGCCTCGCCGCGTACAAAGCCATGGGACAGGCGCATGCCGCGATGCGGACACCGGTCCGCCGATGCAGATGCACGCCCTGCCTCGCTTCTCCACAGCGCGATCGATCCGGCCGGTGTGCGTGCCGGCATTACCGTTCCCGACGGCAGATCCGCGGAAAGGGCGACTGGCGTCCAACAGCCCGTCGTATCGGGTGGCATAGTTAAACTTTCATAATATTATCAATTGCTTGCCAGTTGCAAACGCGGCGCCAAAGGCGGGCGGCCTGCTCCAGGCAGCCTTCACGTTTGCATAATTATTTCGCATTGGCAACGCTGATTAAATAAAGGGCAGTGGATAATTCTGCGGCTGCGCAACGGTCAATCTGCGTCGCTGCCGACCGGTGTGCGAAGGATCGTTTCGACCCAGACGTCGATTGGCCCGAGAGAGCAGCCCATCTCCATCATGTCGATCAGTTCTGTCGGCCCGGCGACCTCCAGTTCGATCCGATCGGCACTCGTGTGAGATATGGCCTGCGACAGCCCAAGCTTTGCCGCGTGGCGTTCAATCCATGGAACGAAGGAGGCGGCATCAAGATCACCAAGGATCGTCATCCGTTCCTGCGATGGGCTTTGATGTTCTTCGGTCATGACAGTCTCGCGGGCTTGCGTTTGGTGACAGCATAGCGCCGAAATGGGCTTGCGAAAGCCCCGTGATGCTGATGTCACCGGTTCCGGGTCATCTGGAGGCGACGTGCATACTGCTAAATTTCGTCACGATCAGCTGCTTTAGGAAGGGTTCCCGCATTGACGGCGGCGGTCTCTGCGAGCAGCGGTCTTGGCATGTGTGGGCTGCATGGAAGCCATGCCTTGTCTTGATAGATGTCAATATCCATTTTGAGGGAGAGGCGATCCCCGCCGTTGATACCCGCCAATGAGAGAGATTGTGTAGCGGCTGGACGGTCGCATCGCAGTCACGCGCGTTTGGGAGATCTCGATGCAGGAACCTGGCAAGACGCTTGACGAAATGACACTGCGCGAACGCTCCGACATCATGTCGTTGGTCGCCGAAGCGCTGGAAGAAACCGCCGGGCAGGCGCGAGAAATCGGCGACATCACATATGCCGCCAACTCGACCTGTCTTGCAAAAACGATCCGCGGCCTGGTCAGCGACCTTTCACCGCTAGAGCTGAAGGCGGCCACCATTTTACTCGAGCAGGGCATCTCGCTCGTCGCTTCGTTCGAGGACCGGGCGCGGTCTGAAAGCACTTTGCACTAGTGGGCAAAGGTTTACCGGGCCGT
This sequence comes from Rhizobium sp. LjRoot258, assembly GCF_964254185.1. Taxonomy (NCBI): domain Bacteria; kingdom Pseudomonadati; phylum Pseudomonadota; class Alphaproteobacteria; order Hyphomicrobiales; family Rhizobiaceae; genus Rhizobium; species Rhizobium sp. LjRoot258. The sequence continues at coordinate 452,779 of NZ_CAXUST020000002.1, forward strand.
TCGGCGTCTGAGATCGTCGTCGGAACCAACGGCTATCCGATCCCGAAGGGAGCGCTCGAGATGGGGGTATGAATTTCGCGCTTCCGATGCAATTTTGTCCTGCCTCGTGCCGCAAGCAGCCTGTCCATTTCATGCTGGCAGCTCCCGAAACTGGTCAGCAACCGTCGCGCTTCTGCCTTGTCGAGGCAGTATTGTTTTTGCAACGTGGCCGGCGAGTACGATGTTTCAAGCAATTCTTCGCTCATGGTGTCTCCAATGAAAGAACACAAGGGGTAAAACACCAGCATTTGCGGGCTTTTCCTTGGGTTCTGTTGTTATTTGACCGGCATTTTCGCCGATCGGCTAAATCTCTTCCCTCCGCCGGACAGTTGTTTGCGTCCTTCGGTTCTCGAACCATTCTCCAATGCGTGACCCTGATGCTTGTGGCTTCGGTCACAGAGTGGCGTTCGGCTCCCGGCTTCCCATTCTCCTTGAGGAGCGCAGCCCAGATCCTGCCGGGCTCGCTAAAACACCATCAGGACAGCCGGGATATCGTCGACGCGCCTTCCGTGGTGCCAGTGCCGCGCGGCTCGTAAGCGCGCTGGTCACGCAGAATCTGGAAGGCGATCGTCAAAAGCTTGCGCGCGATGGCAACTCGCGCCTTGTTCACTCCTCTGATCTTCAATTGTTCATACTGGGCGCGAAGCTGCGCATCGGTGGCGATGGCGGGGGTGACGGCTTCGACGAAGGCCCAGCGCAGCCACTTGTTGCCCTGCTTGATGATCTTGCCGTGGAAGGTCTTGCCGCCGGAGGAATAGGTCGAGGGCACGAGCCCGGCATAGGCGGCAAGCTTCTTCGGGTTGCGGAAGCGCGATATGTCGTCGATCTCGGCATCGATCAGCCGGGCGAAGAACTCGCCAATGCCGGGGATCGTCTTCAACAGCTTGACGTTGGCATTGGCCTTGGTCATCGCCCGGATCGTTGCTTCCGACTGCTTGATCCTGATGTCAATGTCGCCGATGAAGTCGAGGCCACGGTCGATCTGGATGCGGTCGATCTCTGAGACGTTGACCTGCGCTAGCTGGACACGGCCGGCCCTGCCGAACAGATCGCCGAGCTTCTTGAGCTGGGCTGTCTGCTCCGGATAGCGATCAAACACCGTGACGATGCGGTTCTTCGTCATTGTGCGCAGCCGCACGTAAAACATCCGTTCGCGCAGCGCGACGCGAAGCTCCCGAGATTTTTCGCCGGGTGCCCAGGCCTCCGGCACCAGGTCGGCTCTAAGCAGATGCGCCAGCACCGTCGCATCGATCTTGTCGGTCTTGATCTTGGCGTCGGCAATCGCCTTGACCTTCCACGGATGGGCGAGAACGACATCATCACAAATGTCGTCGAGCCAGTCATACATCACCATCCAGTTGCGGGTGGCCTCGACCACGGCATGCGAGTTCTCCCGATACCGCTCCAAAAAGCCGCCAAGCGACTGACGGTCATTCTTCACACGGCCAGAGCGCAGCGTTTTACCCGCCGAATCCTGCACCACCAGATGGCTGTAGGATTTGTGGTAGTCGACGCCGATATGGTATTCATAAGAGGCAGTCATGCTTCCAACTCCCTTATTGAGATCTTCGAAACCCCAATAAGGTAAGCCGAAAGGCTGGAAGTGTGACTGTCCCTCGATCATCACCTGCATCTCAGTGATCCGTTCTCTCAGCGGGCGCGGCCTCTTTCATGCCACCTCCTTTCAAAAAGGAAACGGTCGGCTGCAAAGGGCCGTTCCGTCACTGAATGAAACCGCGTGTAACCATCTGGTGAGGTGAGACGCGATGAACGCGTCGCGACGATTGCGTTTAAGGGCGGTATTCCTCCACAATCTGCCACCATTTCGCGTTCGAGCGTCTAAGCGGCCTGGTGCTGTTAACGTGCGCTCTTGGAAACTGCGGCTTTGAACTCTAGACTTGGCCTGCGGCCGGGACAGGCCGCGGGCAGAGGGAAGGGAGGAGCCCACGTTCGTGACGCAGCGATTTCGTGTCCTTGTAGGGCTCTGCCTGTTATTGGCCGTTTGTTATGCTGCCATCTTTCCCGGCAGAGAATTGGCGACGCGAAGCTATATGGACGAGGCCTCATTGCAGGCCGGCTCCGCCTTGCGCCTTGCCGTCTCGGCACTTGCCGGGCATCTGAGCCGATACGAACCGCTCCCGGAGCTGATCGCCGACCACGACGATATCAAGCAACTTGTGAGTGATCCCGATAATCAGGCTCTGCGCGACAATGCGAACGCCTATCTGAAAGAGATCAACAGTCTGCTTGGTTCATCCGACATCTATGTGATGAGGATCAACGGCGACACCATCGCTGCAAGCAATCATGATGGCCCGACGAGCTTCGTGGGTGAGAATTTCAGCTACCGGCCCTACTTCAAGGATGCTGCAAAAGGCAGTCAGGCGCGGTTCTACGCGTTAGGCACCACGTCGCTGAAGCGAGGCTATTACTTCGCCTCGCCAATCCGGGTGAATGAAACCATACGCGGCGTTATCGTCTTCAAGGTCGATATCGATTCGATCGAGGCGTCGTGGAAGGGCGGCGAGTACAAGATATTCGTGTCCGATCCGGAAGGCATTATTTTCATGACCGGCAGCCCGGAGTGGCTGTATTCCGGCATTCTGCCCCTGACAGGGGAGCGCCTTGAACGCACCCAGGCATCGCGTCGCTATGCCGAAGCCGTCTTAAAGCCGCTTCCAATTAGCGAGCAGCGCGTGGGTGGTCATCGCCTGATCACGATTGCCGACGGCGGCGCCACCAGGGAATATCTGACGCTGTCTCACTACATGGATGACGCAGACTGGACCGTCAGTGTCCTGATGGACACAAGTTCCGTGCATGCACAGGCACGGACAATGCTTATTGCGGTCCTGCTTTCCATCGGCCTGTCGGGGCTGGTTGTCGCGATCGTGCTGCAGCGTCGCGCACGCGCGCAGGAGAGAATGCGCATGCAGATCGATGCTCGCAGTGAGCTGGAGCAGCGTGTCGAGGAGCGAACCGCTGATCTGGCGCGTGTCAATCGACGTATCGAAGAGGAAATCGGCGAGCGACGGCTGACGGAACGCAAGCTCCGCCAGACGCAGGCCGACCTCATTCAGGCAGGAAAGCTTGCTGGCCTCGGGCAAATGTCAGCGGCATTGTCGCATGAACTCAACCAGCCGCTTGCTGCCGCCAAGACCTATGTGGACAGTGCCGCGATGCTGATTGCGCGCAATCGCGTTGATGAAGCCCGTGACAACCTTTCTCGCATCTCCGCTCTGATCGACCGGATGGCGTCGATCAGCCGGCACCTGCGCAATTTCGCGCGCAAGCCCAACGAGAAGATAGGTCCAGTTTCGCTTGCGGCCGTAATGGTCGATACTCTTGAAATCGTTTCTGCACGCCTGAAAGTGGCGGACGCGACGCTCGTTATCGATCTCGGCGAACCATCTGCCGCCGTGCAGGCAGGCTCGGTGCGTCTGCAGCAGGTTCTTGTCAACATCATCACCAATGCCGCTGATGCGGTCGAGGGGTTTGACGACAGGCGGATCCATGTCGTGGCCGCCAGCGACAGTGCCAAGGTGATCCTGACTGTCCGCGACCACGGCCCAGGTGTTCCCCCATCGATTGCCGATCGGATCTTCGATCCGTTCTTCAGCACGAAGGGCGTTGGCCGCGGCCTCGGGCTCGGCTTGTCGATCTCCTACAACATCATCAGGGATTTCGGCGGCAGCCTGTCAGTTGTGAATGCACAGGACGGCGGCGCCGAATTCAGTATCGTGCTTGATGCTGCGCCGGCAATCAGTGAGGCGGCCGAATGAGCGGCAGCCGGATACTTCTGATAGACGATGAGGAGGAGATGCGTCGCTCTTCTGCCCAGGCACTCAGCCTGTTTGGGCTGGACGTCGTTACCTTTGCCAATGCAGAACCGGTGTTGGAACGCGTCGGATATGGTTTCGACGGCGTGGTGATCAGCGATATCCGAATGCCCGGCATGGATGGCATGACGCTCTTGCAGCGCATACGCGAGATGGATTCCGAGATACCGGTCATCCTGGTGACGGGACATGCGGACGTGCAGCTCGCAGTCAGCGCAATGCATGCCGGGGTCTATGACTTTGTCGAAAAGCCGTTCGCGGCCCAGCACCTTGTTGGCATCATCCGGCGGGCGCTCGATCGGCGCAGCCTGGTTCTCGAGAACAGGCGTTTGCGTGCCGTGGCCGGCAAGCGCGACGACATCGAGGCTCGTCTGCCGGGACGCACGCAGACCATGGTGGATCTGCGCTATCGGCTGCGAGCCATTGCAGCCACGGATGCCGACACACTGATCATCGGTGAGACGGGCGTCGGCAAGGAAGTCGTCGCCCGTGCGCTGCACGACACCAGTGCCCGGGCCGACAAGCCATTCATCGCGATCAATTGCGCCGCACTGCCCGAGACCCTGATCGAAAGTGAATTGTTCGGACACGAAGCCGGCGCTTTTCCCGGCGCCATTCGACCGCGATATGGCAAGTTCGAGCACGGCCGTGGCGGCACGATCCTGCTCGACGAAATCGGTTCGATGCCGTTCGATCTTCAGGCGAAATTCCTGCGTGTCCTGCAGGAGCGCATGATTACCCGTTTGGGCTCCAACGAACCCGTATCGCTCGACGTGCGCTTCATCGCCACGAGCAAGGTCGATCTGGAGACGGAAGTGGCGCGTGGGCGCTTTCGCCCTGACCTCCTTTACCGTCTCAACGTCGCGACCATTCACGTGCCCTCGCTTGCGCAGCGACAGGCCGATATTCCGCTGTTGTTTCTCCAACTGGTTCGAGAGGCGGCGGCCCGCTACGGGCGCAGCGACATGGAGGTACGGCCAGAGACGATCGGCAAGATCGGCTCGCGAAGCTGGCCGGGCAATGTGCGCGAATTGCGCAACGCCGCCGACCGACTGGTTCTCGGTCTCGACCTGCAGCCAGAGGACGCGGCTTTGCAAAACCAAAAGCTCGCCGACAGGGTTGCCGCTTACGAGCGCGGCCTGATCGCCAGCGCGCTTGCCGCCCACGGTGGAAGCTTGCGTCCGGTTTACGAGATGCTCGGCGTTTCGCGAAAGACGCTCTATGAGAAGATGCAGAAATACGGGCTTGAGAAAGGGGGGGCGGGTGATGACGAGCTCGAAGCGTGATGGGTGGAAATCCACCCATGATTCCGCACGTTTGTCCCCTTTCCTACCCATCTTGTGCTATATGAAGGAGGAAAATGCGACAAGCAGCACCTCGCCCGGTTGTCGGGCGCATTGAGCGCTCCACAGTAACAGTTGATGACCGGGGCGGGGGGAGCCGCTCCGGCGGGTTACTGGGAGGATGAAATGAAAATATTGAACGCCTTGTTGGGCATGACGGCCGTTGCCGCCGTTTCGCTCATTTCCGCGTCCGCAATCGCTCAAACCTATCCGGAACGGACCATCACGATGGTCGTTCCGTTTGCCGCCGGCGGCCCGACGGATACGGTGGCCCGTCTCGTGGCCGAGTCGATGTCGAAGGATCTCGGCCAGCAGATTGTCGTTGAAAATGTCGGTGGGGCTGGTGGCACGCTTGGCGCAGGCCGCGTCGCACAGGCAGACCCGGACGGCTATACGGTGCTCTTGCATCATATCGGCATGGCGACAAGCGCCACGCTTTACCGCAAGCTTGCCTATGACACTTTGAACTCCTTCGAATATGTCGGCCTCGTGACCGACGTGCCGATGACCATCGTTGCGCGCAAGGATTTCGAGCCGACCGACCTCAAGGGCCTCGTCGAATACATCAAGGCCAACAAGGATAGCGTTACCGTTGCCAATGCCGGCATTGGCGCAGCTTCCCACCTGTGTGGCATGATGCTGATGAGCGCGATCCAAACGCCGTTGACCACCGTTCCTTACAAGGGCACTGGCCCGGCAATGACCGACCTGCTCGGCGGCCAGGTCGACATCATGTGCGATCAGACCACCAACACGACCAAGCAGATCAAGGGCGGCACGATCAAGGCTTACGCCGTCACCTCGCCCGCACGCCTGAAGGTGCTGCCGGATGTGCCGACTGCCGTCGAAGGCGGCCTTGCCGACTTCCAGGTCGGTATCTGGCACGGGATTTATGCGCCAAAAGGCACGCCGGCTGATGTGACCGAGCGGCTGTCGAAATCGCTGCAGGTTGCGCTCAAGGATCCAAACGTCGTTGCCCGCTTTGCCGAACTCGGCACCGAGCCGTCGTCGGAAGCTGACGCGACACCGGCGGCCCTTAAGGCCAAGCTCGAAACCGAGATTGGCCGCTGGAAGCCGGTGATCGAGGCGGCGGGCCAGTACGCCGACTAAGTACCGTCGGTTGCCGCCCCGAATGCGTTTCGGGCGGCGCTGTCCAGGCCGCCTGGCCCGCCCTTGCCGTTTGTGCGGCAACGTCTGGATTTTGCATGCGGTGACAGCGGGAACACAACGGCGCCCGCCATAGGGGGAGATATGAAACCATTGACGTTCGACAGCACCAACGCCCTTTGCGGCGCGCTCTTCATCGGGATCGGTTGTTTCTTCATTTATCAATGTCTGAACCTTGAACTCGGCACCGCGCTGCGCATGGGCCCGGGCTATTTTCCGCTGCTGCTTGCTGTCGTCCTGACATGTCTTGGCTTGATCGTGCTGATCCAGGCGACACGGGTCCAGGGCGAACCGCTTGGCCCGATCGCGTTGCGCGGAATGGCCTTCATCCTGCCAGCACCCATCGTCTTTGGATTGACGGTGCGCGGTCTCGGTTTCGTGCCGTCGCTGTTCGTGGTGGCGCTTATCGCAGCTTTCGCTTCCTCACGGATGAAGGTGCCGCTGGCGATCATACTTGCAGCCGCAATAACCTTCTTCTCGGTTGCCGTCTTCAGCTACGCGCTTGGCTTGCCATTCGAGCGCTTCGGCCCTTGGGTCCGGTTCTAGGAGGCGTCGATGGATCTCGTCAGTAATCTCGCCCTTGGCTTCAGCACAGCTGCCTCGCCCGAGAACCTTCTCTTCTGCCTGATCGGCGTGCTGCTCGGCACCTTGATCGGCGTCCTGCCGGGGATCGGGGCGACTGCGACCATCGCGATGCTGTTGCCAATCACGTTCCAGCTCGAGCCGGTTTCCTCGCTGATCATGCTTGCCGGCATCTACTACGGCGCCCAGTACGGCGGCTCGACCACGGCCATCCTCATCAACATGCCTGGCGAATCTTCCTCGGCGGTGACTGCCATCGACGGCTATCAGATGGCCCGTCGCGGCAGAGCGGGGGCGGCACTGTCGATTGCAGCACTCGGCTCGTTCTTTGCCGGCACCGTCTCGACCTTTCTTGTGGCGATCTTCGCAATCCCTCTGACCGCGCTTGCGCTTAAATTCGGTGCCGCCGAGTACTTCTCGCTGATGATCGTCGGGCTTGTTTCCTCGGTTGCCCTTGCGCATGGCTCGATCGTCAAGGCGCTTGCCATGGTGGCGCTCGGGCTGCTGCTCGGATTGGTCGGGACGGATATCTACACGGGAACGCCACGCTTTACCCTCGGCATTCGCGAATATGCCGATGGTCTGAATTTCGTTGCCGTTGCCGTTGGCGTGTTCGGTGTTGCCGAGATCCTGCGCAATCTGGAGGGCGAGAAGACCCGCACAGTATTGATGGCCAAGGTCAGCGATCTGTGGCCGACGCGCGAGGACTTCCGGCGGATGATCGCACCGGTGCTGCGCGGCACGGCGATCGGGTCGGCACTTGGCATCCTGCCGGGGGGCGGTGCCATCCTTGCCGCCTTTGCCTCCTATACGGTGGAAAAGCGCATTTCCGACCGCCCGGAGGAGTTCGGTCACGGGGCGATTGCCGGTGTTGCAGGGCCGGAATCGGCCAACAATGCCGGCGCCCAGACCTCGTTCATTCCGCTGTTGACGCTGGGGATTCCGGCAAATCCGGTGATGGCACTGATGGTGGGCGCCATGATCATTCAGGGGATTGTGCCAGGTCCGAACGTGGCGATCGAGCAGCCGGCGCTGTTCTGGGGCATCATCGCCTCGATGTGGATCGGCAATCTGATGCTGGTTGTCCTCAATCTGCCGCTGATCGGCCTTTGGGTGAAATTGCTGACTATTCCCTACTACGTGCTTTTTCCGATCATCATGGCCTTCTGTTCGATCGGGGTCTACAGCGTCAATAGCAACGTTTACGACCTCTACGCTGTCGCCTTTTTCGGGCTGGCGGGCTACCTGCTGGTCAAGCTGCGCTGCGAGCCGGCACCGTTGCTCCTTGGCTTCGTGCTGGGGCCGCTTCTCGAAGAAAACCTGAGGCGCGCCATGATCCTCTCCCGCGGCGATCCGATGACGTTCGTGACGCGTCCAATCAGTGCCATCCTGCTTCTGATTGCGCTCGCTGTCCTGCTGGTCGTGTTCTTGCCGTCGGTAAAAGCCAAGCGCGAGGAGGTCTTCCAGGAAGAAGACTGAGCAAACCGGACCATTGCATCGAAGACTGCAAACGAGGAGGAAATAGGATGACGAGACTGACCCTGACGCGTCGAGGCACGCTTGCTGCAGGCCTTTCCTTGGCAGCGACGCTGGTGGCTGGATCACCGTCGCTTGCGGCGGATTTTCCTGATCGGCAGGTTACCATGGTTGTGCCATTTGCGGCCGGCGGATCGACCGACGTCGTTGCCCGCATTCTCGCGCAGAAGATGTCCGAGGATCTCGGCCAGCAGGTGATCGTGCAGAATGTGGCAGGTGCGGGCGGCAATCTTGGCGCCGACAATGTCGCACGGGCCGATCCGGATGGTTATACGATCCTGATGGGGACGGTTGCGACGCATGCGCTCAATCCGTTGATCCTGAAGTCGACCCCTTACGACCCCGAAAAGGATTTCGCCCCAATCTCGCTATTGGTTCTGGTTCCGAACGTTCTCGTCGTCAATCCCGCACTGCCGGTCAAAACACTTCCCGAACTGGTCGCACTCCTCAAGGCCAATCCGGGCACTTACAGCTATGCCTCCTCCGGCAACGGCACGCCGCTGCATCTTTCCGGAGAGCTCTTCAAGGCAATGGCCGGGGTGGATATGGAACATATCCCCTACAAAGGCTCGGGCCCGGCCTTGAACGATGTTCTTGGCAATCAGGTCCCGATCATGTTTGACAACCTGCCGTCGTCGTCCGGCCACATCAAGAGCGGCACGCTGCGGGCGCTTGCGGTCACCACCAAGCAGCGCGCACCGTCCTTCCCCGATGTGCCAACGGTTGCCGAGACCGTTCCGGGCTACGAAACCTATACCTGGAACGCGCTGTTTGCTCCCGCCGGCACCCCGACAGATGTCGTTGCTCGTCTGAACCTGGCGGCCAACAAGGCGCTCGCCGATCCGGGAGTTAGCAAGAAAATGGCCGAATTCAGTGCCGTTATTGTGGGTTCGACCCCGGAGCAGCTCGGCGCACATGTAAAGGCGGAGATCGCCAAGTGGACGCCTGTCGTGCGCGACGCCAAGATTGAACTCGAATAGGCACTACCGAACCTCAGGCGAGCGTTGTCGAGCGGATGGGGTGAGGGAGGCCGATCATGGCTCTATTGGCAAGCGCGAGAGCGGAGCCTTTGACCGGCTAAACCTGGGCGCAGCTTTCCAATCGCAGCGGTGATCTACATTTGCCGAGACGCCAACATCGCATCACCATCGATAATTGATACTTATCGATGGTTATAAGCGCTTCCGAAAGGTGTCACATCAGACGGAAGCTAACGCTCGATTTGCTTCTGAACTGAAAAAGGATAATATTAATTCAAATGGTTAACGGGACGAAAGTTCGGAACAATAGATTCGGAACCGGGGAACCGGCGCCTGAAAGATTGATCGCGGACAGTTGCATCGGTTTTGCGCATCGACGAAGGGACGCCGCAGGACATGGTCGGATCGCACGATTCCAACCTTCTCTAAGTCTCGTTTGGAGGGTGAACTGCCGAGGTGTCGCATGATCGGCCACCGAACCGAACGAAAGAGTCAGTTATTGGTCCGCCTAACGCATCTAAAACCCACGTGGCTCGTGGATGTATCCTCGGGCTCAGCGTGCCGGGCAGCGGGCCGATAGCGTCGGCAGTAGTTCGGCGCACAAAGGTGCGATCCGCCTTTCAACACCCGCCTTGCAATCCGGATTTCCGGTTGACGGATATCGAAGCTAGCTTCCCGCTCACCACCACGAGGGTTCGTTGGAATGCAGCACGCCTTCGCCGCAGGCTCTGGATGGCGGGTCGACCAGTAGTCCGACGTCCACTCCCATACATTGCCGATCATGTCATGGATGCCATACCCGTTCGGGGGGAACGTGCCGACCGGCGATGTTCTGTCGGCGCCTACAGGCTTCGTGTTCACCGTGGGGAAACTCCCCTGCCAGATGTTGGCCATGATTTTTCCATCTGGCTTCAATTCGTCGCCCCAGGCGAATTCAGCTTCGTCGAGGCCATTGCGGGCGGCCAACTCCCACTCGGCCTCGGTCGGGAGGTCCATTCCCACCCAGTCCGCGTATGCCTTAGCGTCGCCATAGGCGACATGAACCACTGGATGATCGAGCTTTCCGCGGATATCGCTACGTCTACCGTACGGATGGCGCCAATCGGCACCGAATTTGAACGACCACCATTGTGTAATATCGGGCCCGACGACCCTCTTCGGCTGCGTGAACACGAGAGACCCGGCGCGCAGCATCTCAGGACGTGCTCCGGGATAGTCGGCAGCCTGTGGAGTCTTTTCCGCGACGGAGACATGGCCGGTTGCTTGGACGAAGGCTGCGAATTGGCGGTTGGTCACAGGTGTCGCATCGATCCAGAAGCCGTCCACTTTGACAGGATGCGCAGGAGCTTCCTCAGGATAGTGCTTATCTGATCCCATGATGAACGTTCGTCCCGGCACCCAGGCCAGGCGTTCGAATCTGGCATCGCACATGTCCACTGCGCTCATTGCCCTGCCCATCGCTTGAACGTGCTCTCCGAGCTGTTTATGACACGCGGCCCTGGTCACTGCCTATTGCCCTTTAGGGAGGTCGTAGTGCGGCTGAAAGGGAAGGCGTCGTGGATATCGCTGACAAGCGCGGCGGCCTGATCACGACGGATTCCCCAAAGGGCAATATCTGCTGTCTCTAATACGCTGTAGAAAATTGATGGAAGAGTGGAAATTCCTCTTCCGCAAGTCGAGGGTCACCATGCGAGGAGCCGCGTCTCGATTGGAACTTGCCTGTCCATTGAGGTGTGAACTTAGGACGTCGCCGACAAACCCTCTTTTGCTTTGACACGTCTTTCAACCAACCTTGGTCGTCTGCGTGACGGCCCCTTGAGGGAGGCATTCGAAATGAGACGGACTACGAAGTTCTTCACAGCAGCAATGGCGATCGCCGGCAGCCTGTTGGCGAGCACGGCGGCAATACATGCGCAGGAGAGCAGGAAGCCCAACATCCTGTTCATCATGGGTGACGACATCGGATGGATGCAGCCGAGCATCTATCACCAAGGTCTCGCGGTCGGTGAAACACCCAATATCGACCGCATCGGCCGGGAAGGGGCGAAGTTCATGACCTACTATGCCGAGCAGAGCTGCACGGCAGGGCGGACCGCGTTCATCACCGGCATGCAGCCGGTGCGCGTCGGCATGGTTCTGCCGGAGATTCCCGGAAGCCCGTCCTACCTGCGGGCCGGCACGCCTCACCTCGCCAAGTTCCTGTATGATCTCGGCTACTCGACAGGTGAATTCGGCAAGAACCATCTCGGAGATACCACCGAATCTCTGCCGACGGCACACGGGTTCCAGGAGTTTTGGGGCTACCTCTATCACCTCGACGCCATGCAGGGGGTGAGCTTCCCCGACATCAACAAGACCTCAACCGAGCAGGGGATCGCACCACCTTGCAGGAACACGCCGATTCCTGGGATAGCGGAAGACCCGGCGGCGGTGGACGCAAAAACCACGACCTGCCTGACACCGCCGCGTCCGATGCTTGCATGCAAATCGTCCGACGGATCCCCGGCGAACCAAAGCTGCAAGGATGAGGGCCCGCTGACGCTTGAGCGCTCCAAGACGATTGACGAAGAGATCTCAGGCAAGGTCATCGATTTCCTCGACAGGAACGACCCCGAGAAAACCAAAAAGCCGTTCTTCGTCTGGTACAACCCGGCCCGCATGCACATCACGACGGTGTTGCCCGACAAATATCTGAACATGGTCGGCGAGCCCGGCGGCAAGGACTGGGGCGTCAACGAAGCCGGCATGAAGCAGATGGACGACAACATCGGCTACGTCTTGAAAAGGCTCGAGGAGATGGGAGAACTCGACAACACCATCGTCGTCTTCACGACCGATAACGGCGCCGAGACGCTCACCTTCCCAGATGGCGGTACCACCCCGTTCAAGGGCGGAAAGCTCAGCACCTGGGAAGGCGGCATGCGTGCGCCGCTTGTGGTTCGTTGGCCGGGGCACATCGAGCCCGGTACGGTCAAGAACGACATCTTCTCGGCGCTCGACTGGCTGCCGACGTTTGTGAACATCGCAGGCGGTCCGAAGGGCGACGGGCTGAAGAAAGAGATCGAGGCGGGCAAGTATCCGGGGATCGTCAAGACCACGCTCGACGGGATCGATCAGCGCGACTTCCTGGAAGGCAAGTCTCCATCCGCCCGCGACAGTTTCTTGTACTATTCCGGCAAGGAGCCGTCGGCTGTCCGCTACAAGAACTGGAAGATGTACTTCGCCATGGTCTCCGACGATCCGGCTGGCTTCATTACCGGGGTGATGCCGTACGCCTGGACGCAGGTCGTCAACATCAAGCGCGATCCGTTCGAAACCTCGGTCGGACAACAGTTGAAGACGCTCTTCGGTACAGGCGGCGCCATCGCGTCACCGTCCACCGCCTATGTCTATGACTGGAACATCCTGCCCATCGGCCAGCAGTTGTGGCTGAAGCATCTCGAGACCTACATCGACTTCCCGCCGCTTCAGAACCCTGCAAGCTACAATCTGGAGCAGGTGATGCAGCAGGTCCGGGAGATGAAGACAGGTCACGATTGATGCGCGCAGTTGCGTAACGACGTCGGAGCGGACGCCCTTCGGGGCGTCCGCTCCATGCTTCACCTGTCAGGTCCTTGGGGCCGACTGAGGGCGGGACGATGAGCGATTTCATCCAAGCAGGTCGTGACGAACCACGCTGGCCTCCGGTGATAGGGATCCTGGCCGTGTTCGCCCTTTTGGAGGTGCTGCCGCACCACGTCTATGCCATGCCGCGATGGGTGTCATACGCGGTCCTAGTAGCAGCTATCGTTCCAATGATCATGGTAACGGTGTCGACGGACAACGCTGTGTGGCTACGAATCGAGCACGTCGCCATCATGCTGCTTGCCAGTGTCTACGCAGGCAATACGGCGGCCGAACTCGGAGATATGGTCGGGATCATCACCGTGCATCCGCCCGAGACGCGATCAGTGTCGCTGTTGACGTCGTCATTTACCATCTGGATCACCAACGTCCTCACCTTCTCGCTGCTCTACTGGCAGATCGACGCGGGCGGTCCCGCGCGCAGGATGGCAGGACGACCCGACTGGCTTTTCCCTCAGGCGTCGTGGAATCATCTGGGGCGTTGGCCCAGTGTTCCTGCTTCCCACAGCAACCGACGAGTCCCTCGGAAGCGGAAAGTGGGGTGCTGGTCCAACCGGCGTTGCTCTGAAGCAAGACGGGCCATGGACCTTCGGAATACTGGCCAACCACGTATGGTCGTTCGCGGGGCAGAGCGACCGGGCTGACGTCAGTTCGACATTCCTGCAACCCTTCATCTCGTATACAACGCACGAGGCCTGGACGTTCTCGTTGAACACCGAGAGTACATACGACTGGGAACACGATGACTGGTCGGTCCCGATTAACTTTCAGGTCTCAAAGGTAGTAAAGTTTGGCGAACAGCCTGTGAGCTTTGGCGTGGGTGCACGCTACTGGGCAGACTCGCCTGAAAACGGGCCGGACGGCTGGGGAGTTCGAGCAGTTGTCACGTTCTTGTTTCCGAAATAGCAAATGCTCGCTGACCAGTCTTTACCGGAAGGATTCTCGCGCAAGCACCCACATGCACAACATGGATAACAGGAAAGGAACAGCAACACCACGCGGGCAATCCAAACGCGAGCATCACCGACGCGGTAGGATTGGCGCAGAGGGCATCGTAAACTTAACGGCAAAGGGGACAGACCATGACGCCGGCCTATTTTGTCGGTTATGCCTGAGCGATTTTCTTCCACAGGTCCATCGCCCTGACGCTTCAAAAGCTTGCGCATGAGGCGCTTGGCCGCCTTGGCATTGCGGCGGCTTTGCACGAGAATTTCCGGCACAAACCCGTCCTGGTCGACGGCACGCCAGAGCCAATGCTTCTTGCCACGGATCGAAATGACGACCTCGTCGAGATTTGTCGCCGAGTTGACTGGATGAGCGACGACGGATGTCGTTGGCGAAGGTCCGCCCGAATTTTTCCGCCCACAGCCGGACCGTCCGATGCAAGACAATGATCTCACGCGAAGCCAGCATGTCCTCGACCATCGCAGGCTGAGAGGGAAGCGGAAATAAAGCCAAACGGCGTGGGCAATGATTTCAGCGGAAAGCGATGGCGGCGATAAAGCGGATCACGGGTCGTCATTGCCCGTCATCGCACATCGAATTCCACGTTTCGTTAAGTTGACGATGCCTCTCGCCTCTGCTGTGCTGACGAGATCGTCTTCGACGATGTCGCGGGAAGGCCAAGCACAAACGCGAGCAAGTCGGGGAAGTCGAAGTACAAACGCGAGCAAATCATAGATCGTCTGGACAGCGCTAGGCGGCGGTTGTAATTCGTGGTATCAAAACTCGCGTCGCTTTCGGCGCAAACTATCTTTCAGGCGAAAGGAGATCATCGCATTTCTGCATAAACTGGATGATTCAGCATTCCAAGTTCAATGAGGAGGATAGGTTATGAGTCGCATCTCGAGAGTTACTTTCGTGGCAGCGATATCTGTCTTTAGCATCTTTGGAGCCGCAGAACACAGTTTTAGCCAGGGAGCTGGTACGGAGTGGCCTAAAGACATCGAGCGAACAGTAAGCTCGTTCAACGGCGACGATATCGACATCAAATATTTGAACGCGGCTGCGGAACAAAACCAAGCTCAAACTTGGGTTCAGTTGGCAACCCCAGAACAGCGGGCTGGCCTAATTGAAGCCGTGCGCGCGAACAAGAGCCTGATGGAAAAGCTACGGGCCAAGAACGTGGAAATAGAGAACATCGGCGGGGCTATGGTGGCAGCCGATGGCGGCCTGACGATTTATGTCAGGTAGGTTGCCAAACGCAGAGGAGCGGGTTCTTGCAAATCCGCTTCTCTATTTGCATCGTCAACATAACGAAACGTGGAATTCGATGTGCGATGACGGGCAATGCCGACCCGTGATCCGCTTATCGCCGCCATCGCTTTCCGCTGAAAGCATTGCCCACGCCGTTTGGCGCTCTTCAATCCGACCGGCGGCTACGCCAGCTATATCGTGCCGGCCGCCTTCATCCTCATCCTGGAGCAGACGTTACTGATGGGGTCGGCGATCCTTGGCGGCCTCGCTTTCGAACAAGGCGGAAAAGCCGGGCGCCGCGGGCGCTCTCGGCCGACTGCTGTGATTGGTCAGGCGATTGCCCACCTGTTGCTAGTGCTGCCCAGTTTCGCGCTCTATCTGATATCCTGCCACGCATCTATGGCTTCTCGACCAACGGTCGCTTCTTCGACCTGGTGGCGCTCGCCGTTCCATTGACCTTGTCCGTGAGCTTTTTGGGCCAGTTCGTCGGCTCCTGGTTCAAGCGGCGCGAGACGGCGGTGCTGTTCTTCATCGCCATCAGCTTGCCGCTGTTCTTCCAGATTGGCGTCGCCTGGCCGATCGAGGCCATCCCCAATGCGATCCGCATTGCCAGCCTAGTATCACCGAGCACCGCGGCGATCGATGGTCTGGTACGCATCAACCAAATGGGCGCTTCGCTGCCCGACGTACGACGCAATTGGCAAAGCCTTTGGACGCTCGCCACCGTTTATGCGGTGCTCGCCGTGGCTTCGGCATGGTGGTCAAGAGGAGGGCAGGATGAACAGCAAAACAGCCGCGCCGTTTCGCTCGTCGCCAAGGGATCTGGCTGCCGCCAACTGCTCGACGACACCACCACACAGCTTGGCAAGGCACAGGCCGATGTCGACTTGAAACACGCGCAACTGACGGCGGCGAGTGCCGGGCCGACAAAGGAGGAGCTTGCGCTGGCCGACGCCAAGGTGGTGGCGGCGCAAGCAGCAGTCGCCGAGGCCCGGTCAGCCTTCGACAAGACGATGCTGAAGGCGCCTGTTGATGCGACGGTCCTCATCAAAATCGCGGAACGCGGAGAAGCCCTTTCACCAGGTGCCCCGGTCATGACACTCGAGCTCAAGGCAACAGGCAAGTCCCCATTCGCTCAGGCGGTTTGTCGTACATATCCTTAAAAAAACGCGGATCCTCGCCTATCCTCTTTCCACCAGGCGAATACAGGTTCATCATGTCATGGGCTTTCCCTTGACCTTCCTGCCCGTCGCTTGAACAACACGACCTGTTGGGTACATGGGATGCTTACCGCCTCTTAGTTGTTTCAGCAGGTCCGAGCCTGGAACTTGGCGTCGGTAAATTTTGGCGGTCAGACTTTGTAGGATGCTCAATTGGAGAGGTCCCATGATCCGCTTGTACAAGCCAATCGCAGCTCTCGCTTTTCTCTTGCTCACAGCAATCAGTTCGTCATGTACCACCGGTGGGCCGGGAGCCCGCTCGCTAAATGAACCTGCGAACCCCGCCTGCGCAGATGGCTTCACGCCCAAAGGCGGCGGTTCATGCGACTTTTGAGATCTGGGAAGGATGCAATGTCGCCTGCGGCTGCCGGATATTTGCGTTCGCGGAGGCGAATAGGCCGCCTGATCACGAACACCGGAACACCCCTCCGGGGCGCGGCGAATTTTATGCCCGAGCGGCGCGGCTCGGGCATCAACACAGCTTGCCCGGTTCGCCCGCGGCGGGCTTTGTCGTAGCCAGCGTTAGTGGGTGGCCGCCTGGAAAGGGGTTACCACCGTCGGCTCGTGCGGCGCACGTCGACCATGCGCCCATCCCTTTGACGGACCCCAAGAATCGCCGGGCGTTCGATCAACGTCATGCGGCGGACTACATCGTCATATCGGCAATCTTGTCCGATCAGCAACCCGGCATGACCGAGGTCGTGGCGAAGGTCGGCGGAGGCCGTATCCGCAGTGGCGAAGAACGCCGCTTTCTGGTGGCAAGCGAAGAATATGCCGGGCGAGGCCGCTTCGGCTTCGTCATCGATCTCACGCGTCACGCTGAATATGATGGGCCGTCATCCTTCATCGTTTGGCGAAACGGAGGGGATGGATCATGATCGATGTCCGCGCTTCGAAACCGCTGGCGGAAGCAATTGGCGCCGGGCGAGAGAAGTCGTCGAGCGAACACGCGGAACCCCGCAAGGGGGAGTTGTGAGCCCGATCCTGTCGAATCTCTTCATGCACGGTGCCGGTCAAGGACTGCATGCAGAACTCCAGAATTTCGTGCGTGCAGGCATTCCACCGCTCGAGGTACTGCGTATCGCCACCCAGCACAGCGCGTCGGCGGTGGGTGCGGGAGATCTCTTGGGCACCTTGGAAGCCGGCAAGCTAGCCGACATCGTCCTTCTCGATGAGGATCCGCTGGAAGACATTGCGAATGCACTGGCCATCTGGCGGATTGTTGCGGGCGGAAAGGTATTCGCGGAACCTCAGCCCACAGCAACGGCCGAAGAAGGTGTTGACCCCGAATTGCAACCTTGATCCGACATTTGTCGGATCGCGGCCGGGCGAAGCTATTACATGGCGATGCCGGGCAGCCGGCAATCGTGGGCTTGGAGCGGAAATCATCGAAGGCACTCACAATCGCGGCCGTTATCGGAGAGCTTGCTTTGCAGGCGTCAGTTTTTGCCTCCCTAGCACATCCGGGACGCTCATATCGTGACAAAGGCAGTTGGCAAGATCCTAGGTGACGCGTTGGTTGCGATAACGGCAGCGCAGGGCGGACCCGCGCTTGCCGATGAGGGGCGTCGGTTTCTGGCTGCCTGGGCACTACGGCAGAAGGGTCGGCGATCATTGTAGAATTCAAAGCGCCCGGTGTCCCGATGGACGACCACATCGGGGACCTGACTGAGTACGCACATTTGCTCGCCGCCAAGTCTAGCGGTAGACTGAAGCGGTTCTATTGCTACCTTATCGGGGACACGTTGAATCCACTACGGATGGGACCCGGCTGGACGCAGTTTCCGGTCGGCCTAGGCTGGTTCCAGTCCGGTGAGTTACGCGACCCGGTGTCGCGGCAACAACTCGGTGAAACCTATTCGGAGATATTGTTCTTTGACGACGTGGTGGATCGCGCGCAAAAGCGGATTGGCGTTTATAAGGATAAGCTGAACCTAAATTTCAGTAGCCAGAGTTAGCTCTCGGTGCCCGGAAATAACCGGGTCAGCGGTTCAGTCCGGTTCAAGACCAAGGTGTCTCGGACTATAACAGCTTTGCGCCCGCATTTCAGCCGTTCAGACACTATGGTCAGTGTCCCAAAAGCTGCCATCGAGCTGAGCGCCATAAAACTCAAAGACGACAGCAACGCCAGCCTGAAGTTACCTAAAGGCCGGAAGCCGAAAAACGAGCCTATAGTGAGCACTTCGGAAGCTGGTGGTACTTCCGACATTAAATCGACGGACATCCCCCGCTCTTAATTCCTAGATGTCGAAGCCGAGACGCCGAGCCATTTCGGCCGGTGGAGTAATCGGCCACCGCAACGAAAAATTCAAGCGCGACAAGTTGCATCTTTCACTACGCACCAAACAAATTGCCACTGTCGGAAGCACCCTCCGGGAACGCTCCACGTACCAGCACCAACAGGTGTCACCCGGCACTGCCGGGTGACAGATCGTCCGGCCGACGTTGGGTGAAGGCCGCGGTCCGGTCGATGGCGTCAAGACCTGATAAACGAGAGCAGGTCGGGGTTGAGGACATCTGCATGTGTGGTCAGCATGCCATGGGGGTAGCCCGGATAGGTCTTCAGCGACCCGTTCTTGAGCAGGTCGACCGCACGCGGCACGGAACTTGCAAAGGGGACGACTTGGTCGGCCTCGCCATGCATCACCAGCACCGGCACGGTGATCTTCTTGAGGTCTTCGGTATAATCTTCCAGCCAAGAGTCGACAGTCGCGTAGTGAGCCAGGGCACCACCGGCCATGCCCTGGCGCCACCAGTTCGCAATGATCGCCTCCGAAGGCTCGGCCCCGTCGAGGTTGTAACCGTAGAACGGGTTCTCAGGGACGAACCGGAAGAACTGCGACCGGTTGCCCAGCACGCCCGCGCGGATCGCTTCGAACCACTCCGGCGGCTGACCGGACGGGTTTTCCTCGCTCCGGTACATGTTCGGCGTCAGGGAAGCGACCAGTACCGCCTTCGCGACGCGCTCCGGGTGGCGGGCGACATAGCGAGCCACCTCACCGCCACCTGTGGAGTGGCCGATGTGGATCGCGTCGCGCAGGTTGAGGTGCTCGGTCAGGGCCGCGAGGTCGGCAACCCAGTGGTCCATGTCGTTGCCGGTGCCGGGCTGGTCGGACCGGCCGTGGCCGCGCCGGTCGTGGGCGATCACCCGGTAGCCGTGGCGAAGGAAGAAGGTCATCTGGGCGTCCCAGTCGTCCGCCGACAGCGGCCAGCCGTGGCTGAAAACGATCGGCTGGCCTGAGCCCCAGTCCTTGTAGAAGATGTTTACGCCGTCCGTGGTAGTGATTGTAGGCATCGAGTCGCTCCATCTGCCCTGTTAAACATTCCTTTTTGGACACAGTTGATTGCGAAATACCTCCGGTGAGGCGTGTTCGATCATATCCCAAAATTGCGACGTTGATTAAATCCCCTCTTTATCAACGACAAATACCTTGTACGTTCGAGCTATGCCTTCAAGGTATAGCGAGGACCCGATGGAACTGAGGCATTTGCGCTATTTTGTTGCTGTTGCGGAGGAGGGAAGCTTACTGACCGCAGCCGAGCGGCGGCTGCACACTTCTCAGCCCTCACTCAGCAGGCAAATTCGCGATCTGGAAACCGAAATCGGTGTAAAACTGCTGGAACGGCAGCCGCGCGGCGTGACGCTCACCGCCGCCGGTAAAGTGTTTCTTGATCACGCGCGGCTGGCGTTGTTGCAAGTCGAGGCGGCTGCGGAAGGGGCCCGGCGGGCAGAACGGCCGGAAAAGCAGTCGTTCGTTATCGGTTTTCTCGCAGGGCAAGAGGTCGTGTGGCTACCCCATGCATTGCGCATTATTCGTGAGGAAGCGCCGGAGGCTGAAATCATACTGTCCAGTCAGTCTTCCCCGGACCTTGCTCTGGCACTGATGCGAGGCAAGCTGGACGTCGCTTTCCTTCGCCCCGAGACGCAGAGTGTTGGTGTGTCCTTCAAGTTTTTAGCCAAGGAGCCACTGATCGCCGTACTGCCGGCGGACCATCGCTTGACGTCGCGCAAAAAGATCCGGCCGCAGGACCTTGCCCGCGAAACTTACGTCAGTTCGGCTAGAATTTCTCCCGTATTGCAATCCGTGATCCAAGATTACGCGTCGAACGTTGGGATCACACTCAAGGCAGAGTACGAAGGTGACGGCCTACCATCAGCAATGTCGCTCGTCGTGTCTACAGGTGGAATAACGCTTATTCCGCTTTATGCGCAAAAT
This sequence comes from Rhizobium sp. LjRoot258, assembly GCF_964254185.1. Taxonomy (NCBI): domain Bacteria; kingdom Pseudomonadati; phylum Pseudomonadota; class Alphaproteobacteria; order Hyphomicrobiales; family Rhizobiaceae; genus Rhizobium; species Rhizobium sp. LjRoot258. Next base: position 473,522 of record NZ_CAXUST020000002.1, read on the forward strand.
ATGCTGACGCCAAATGTCGTTGCTAGAGCACTTGAGGGTGTGCCTCCGACAATTGATCTCACCTTAGGATACAACGATTCAAATTCCTCACCTTTGCTCCGCCGATTTTTGTCTCGTTCTGATGAATTAGTCGCCAACGTACAAAATCAGAGCATCATCCGCTATGCTGAAGTTCCATAGTAGAGATCAAGCTCATGCGATTTCTGCTTGTTGGCGTGCTCCCGAATTTGTTCAGCATTCTCGAATTTCGGGTATCGACCCACCACGAAGGTCGGGACGGCGCTGAGGATGCTCTGGCGAGGTTACAAGCGGTGTCGCCGTTGGTCGTCGTCGCGCGGGCTCTCAGAAATTTTTCGCAGAAAACTACGAAGCTTCGACAGAAACATCTCGGGCGGTTCAGCATAGTCGGCCTGGCGCGCAACCACGTCCCTGCGGTTCAGTTCCTGCCCTCTGCGAGCCAATACTTCTAGGCTCTTGACCAGATCCGGGCGCGCCGCAATAGCGTCCCCTACGCCCTTTCTGTCGAGGCGGTAAGCGGTCACGGGCGTCAATGCAGTAGCCGTTGCTGCGTAGGGTGTACCTGTGATCATGCCGATTGCCCCGAGGCTGCCACCAGGACCCAGTCGGAAGATTACTTCGGTCGAACCGGGCAGACCATCGGTGATCTCGACGGTGCCCGATGCCACGATGAAGAGCATTTTCGGATCGTCACCCCGCTTCATAAGCTGGTCCCCAGCGGCGAACCACACTTCGACCAGTTGGTCCGCTAAGAGACTTCGATCAGCATCGGCGAGGACTCCGAACCAATCTGACTCCTCGAGGAGGGTTACTGCGGTTGGAACTTGCAAGCGCCCTTGGATCGGGACGCCCGGAACGGCGAGCGCAATGCCTGCGTGGCGAAGATGGGATTGGATGTGGCCTAGCAGTTCGGTGCGGGCCTCGACGAACACTTCGATGCTGGGAATCGTAAAGCTGATGTCGTAGGCAACGCCATCGCCCTGAAGCTCGCTGCGGGCGACGCTTGGAGGCGGCGTCGCCGATAGCAACACGCAGGTTTTGACTGCCGCGTTCAGAACCGCCATGCAACGATCGGGCCGTTCGTTTGCTGCGACCTTCACTGTGATCGACACGCGGCGAACTTTCGTCGGCAAACTGTGGTTTACCAGACGCGCCTTCGCCATCACGCTGTTAGGGACGATCGCTACGTCCCCGTTCAGCGTGGCAATATGTGTGGAACGCCAGTTTACCTGCACGACGCGGCCTTCGATCCCGCCTTCCACCCAGACCAGATCGCCTGGACTATACGGGCGCTCTATCCCAACGGCGACCCCGGAGAATACGTCCGACAAGCTGCTCTGAAGTGCCAGGCCCAAGACGATCGCGATGACGCCGGAGGTGGCAAGAAGGCCACCTACCGGCACGGCAAAGACGAAATTGATAACGGCGAAGAGCGTCAGAAGATGGATGAGACCAGCCATCAGATCGGAAACGATCCGAGTTTCTCGCGGCTTAGTCTCGAAGACCACCAACAACCGGACAATGCCGATCGCGCATTGGGCGGCAGCGAGCCACCATCCGATCTCAATGAGTTGCTGCCACACTCGGTCGCCAGGCTGGGCGGCATCAAATTGCGGCGCAAGCGGCGAGCCTCCCATTTGCAGCACCGTATATGTGAGAGCGATGAACACAGCCACCCGCCACGCGGCTCTCGCCCAGAGCGGCCATCTTCGCGTGATCCACGGCACGATCATGGCGGCAAACAACAGCAGGGTTGCACTAATCTGGGCGGCTTCTGTTGTCATATGAACCCCATCGATAAAAGCCGCGGATGCGGGCTTTCGTAGCCACGAGCCAGGGCTATGTTGACATCGACCCCCCGCCGGAACAAGCGCTGGCGGCTTGCGAAAACCTCAGGCTTGGCTGCCGCCCTGACCATGGTGGCCAGAGCTCTTTATGTCCGCTTCTTAGTGTTAGTGTGCCCCTGGCGGACGGTCGGCTGTCGGCCCCAAATCAGTCATTCCAGGCAGGCCAAGTCCTTGGCTCGCCTACGAATCTGTCACAGAGGGAATTTGTAATAATAAGGTCGGTGGTTCCGATCCTTTCAAGACGGCCACTGTGAGCCTCTGAGTGATATGAAAATTTAAGCCGGGCACTTTCTCTTGATCGCCGGTTCCGATCCATTCAAGGCGAAGCCTATTGGAGGGGTCGCTGTCCGTTCCGGGCACGCGCCTGGGAGGGAATATCCACTTACCGAATTCTCCGGTCATCTTACGAAACGGAGTATTCCGGTTCCGTACAACAAAATGAATTTGTTAATGATTCCGCGTTTTTCTTCAAACGAAGGATCTCATGCTATGACTGTCACCCCGGGGTAAGTTCGCTCGTTTGTGGACGCCGACTACTTCGGAGGTGAGCGTTCCAATGGCCGGCTCCTGTTGTTGAAACGAGCCAGCGGAATGAATCCTGCTGATCAATTTACTCTACAGATTCTGGAGGGCATGATGTCTTCCTGTGTCGCCACACAGGAACCCGGCGATGAAACTGCGAGCCACCAACGCTCGGCCCATTTCCATAGAAGACACGATTTCTGTGGCCCGGCAACCGGCGGCGCTGCAGGGAGCGTGGACATTCGACTTTGAGACCGGTGAAATCTGGTGGTCGGAAGAAGTTTACGACCTTCACCGGCGGATAAATGGCGCTTCCATCGCCTCAGTTGAAAATAGTACCCGCACCACGCTGACGTCCTGGGTACAGGCAGTGGCTCCACGATTGATGACGGCAACCGCCAACGATCGATATGAGCTGGATATCGACATTGGGAGCGGTGACGGACCCGGAAGACCGTATGCCTTGTCTGCTTTGCCCATATGCAAGCGCGACCCATAACGAAATTGACCGGTGTGGTCGTTGAAAAGCCGGGGTTACGGAAGTAGCAGCCGTGATGACGTCGAACTTCGACCGTCGGGGTTCATCTCGTTTTCCTTTGAATCGATGACAGCTTTACGAGTGTCATCGCTGCCCGAATGCTCCCCGCTGGACACGAAGTCAAGCACCTTCTGCAGCGCAGATCCGCATGCTGTTCGCCTCCTGCGGCCGCGCCTTGAAACTTCTGATCGGCGGACCCGCTGCGCTTAAACCGTTCGACACTTAGGGCAGCCGTCCACGAGAAGACGGCGGCCGCGCCGAAAAGATCTGCTTCGATGGCGATTGGGCGGGCCTCGATCTTTCCGGCTTTTTTCGAAGAGGCGTCCGGGCACCGTTGGTAGCTGGGGTTCACGGTGCACCCATTATTTGGTGTGACCCCATCTTGAAGGGGCGAGCGTCCAGAACTCAAATGGGGTTGCCGATCTCGGCATTTTCGCCGAAGTCACCGCAGCGGGCGATGGGACGATGCTTGCCGGAGCTGCGCTTCTGCTCTCCCCTGGAATGGCGCGACGAACGCCACGTCCTTGAGCAGCAGGATGGGACGCCCGGCCAAATGAATGCGTCTATCGCCAAAACCGCTTGGCATCGAGGATGTCGTCCACCGAATCCTGCGCCTTGCCGATAAGGACGTCTTTGTCGGCATGGGACAGCACACTGTCGCGAGCCGGGTGGTCGGCCAGACCGTACTTCTCGAGGACATCGGGTCCGGTGGCGAGATCATTGAGCGCGCCCAAATCATCCTGAAGATCCGCCATGGCGGCGATGAACTTCTTGTGCCGCCGTGTCCCGCGCTCGCTGTCAAACAGAGAACCGAAGAATTCCGCAGCGTAACGAAGCTTCTTTGCGTCCTTTCGAACCTCGTGACGATGCTCGTCGTCGACCGCCGCCAGCGCCATGCCGTGCTTCTTCAGTTTCTTTCTCATCTTGTCGAGTGCCTCGGCGGCGAACTCCGACGCCGAGATGCCTGGCCGATCGTCGGTGGCTATCCATTCAAGGTATTCGCCGCACTGAAGCCAGTCATTGAAATCAAGCGCGAGCGCCCGAGCGCGCGACGAGTTCAGCGTCACGATCGCATCGTCGTACGCGTCTCTGCGAGCGTCTGTCAGCTTGCTGACCAGATCGGCGTCCTTAGCCTTCGCGAGCAGGACGTCGATGTTGCGGGCTTCGCCTAGTACGCCGGCCAGCCATCGCATCTCGGCGTTCAGTCGCCCTGGCTCCTCGCCCGACAGGATTGGCTTGAACAGCGAAAACGCCGAACGCAACCGCCGGAGCGCCACGCGAGCCTGGTGCACGGCTTCAGGATTGCGTCGATGCAGGAGGACGTCCTCATTGAGGCGGAACTGCCGGAAGCAGGACGAGGCGATCGTCTCGAAGGCTGCCACGGCCGGCATATTGCGGTCGAGATCGAGACCCTCCGCCTTGAAGACGGACCTCTGCTGATCAACGAGCGCGAATCCTTTTTCCGACTTGGAGCGGACGCCGAACCGGGACGGGACGATCCCGTCGACCTTGCGCGCGAGGATGAACAGGTCTCTTCGGTCGCCATCTTTCAGTTCGAGTTCGACTTCACGGATGGCCGATTGTCTGTCGCCGGACACGGCCTCGCCCTGATCGACCACGACCTCGATTAGCGACCCGTTCTCCTTCACGTTCCAGACGCGTCTTTCCACATCGACGTCGAATACCGGCTCTACGGCGAGGTCGCTCCCGAACTCGCTCAACAGCGGGTTCGAATGGTCGAGAACGGGTTCCTCCCCGTCGATGGGAGTTTCCCATTCCGACCGCGCAAACAGGGACTTGCTGGGTCCGGTGGCTTTCACCGTCTGCATGCGGGCGGCCCCGCTTCGCCGGATGCGGAGTGAGAAGCCTTCCTGGAAGAGCCTGCGCTCGACGGTGTCGAAGTAGGTCGACGACTGCTCCAGAATCTTCTCGGGTTCGCCGAGAAGGTCGGAACCAAGAAGAGACTCCAAGGCTTCGGTTGACAGTTCAAGCTTGATAAGGCTTCGGTTGACAGTTCAAGCTTGATTTCGATTTCGGACGACAAGGTGGACTCCGACTGTTAAGGGGACGGTCGTCAACGTTGAGGCTGCTGTCACAAACTGATGTTACACCGATTTATCAACGCGTCCTATGTTTCGAGCTCCATGAAGGCGATGCTTGAGGAAGAACACCGAACTGCTGCAGGTGCCAGTCCCTTCGCGCGCGACGTCCGACAGGCAGGTGCCATCTGTTATCGGCGAAACAAGAACGGCGACCTCAGGATTCTGATGGTCGGAAGCCGCCGAAACGGACGATGGGGCGTTCCCAAGGGACACCTCGATCCTGGCGAAACAACCGCGGCAGCAGCGCTGCGCGAAGCCTTCGAGGAAGCCGGCGTCGAAGGCTTGGTCGCTCCCGAAGTCTTCGGTTCGTTCTCGTATCGGAAGGACAGTACACCCCATCAGTATCAGGTCTCGGTTCATCTACTCGAGGTCTCCCGCATGGCCACGGAGTTCCCTGAAAAGGCAATGCGGAAGCAGAAGTGGTTCCCGCTGAAGATTGCCATTCGAGACGTCGCCCAGCCGGGGCTGCGGACGCTCCTTCAACGCCTGCGGTAGACACCAAGCCAGTCAGGGCGAGGTGAGGGAGGCTGAGACGCGCTCTCGCTCTGTGACCACACGTCATCTTGCTACAAACGTGCCAAACTTGTAGCAACGCCTGGCCGGGTCGCCGGCGCTGGATCTTTAGGAGCGCACCAAAGCATCATGGACGCCGAACATCGTCTCGCGACGTATGGAAGCCTTGCGCCCGGCGAGGTCAATCACGGACAGCTCGACGGCCTTCGCGGCACCTGGCGAAAAGGCACCGTCCGTGGCCGACTTCTCGAGGCCGGATGGGGAGCGGGGTTTGGCTTTCCCGGTCTCGTGCTTGATGACGAAGCCTTCGAAGTCCCTGTTTCAGTATTCGAATCGCCGGACCTTCCTGAACACTGGAAGCGTCTCGACGAGTTCGAGGGCGACAGCTATCAGCGTGTCGTCGCCAAGGTCACGGTTGGAGGCCAGCAGGTTGAAGCATTCGTCTACGCATTGGCGAAGATGACCTAACTGAGCGGTTCATTCTGTCGAACTGACATCGTCCTCTCCGGCATTCAGCATCGCGGCCAATGCTCCGCAGCCCGATCTCGAGTTGATCTAACAAGCGGCTGGGCCGGTGTTGAGCCTCGTTGTCCACTTCGCTACGCTGCGACTTCCCTAATCGCTTGCGCAAAGACGGGCAACGAGCGCTCGACCATCACATCGTTCGCGGTGAGGCTGATCCGCAGGCGGCCGGGCAACTGCGCGACGCTCCCCGGCAGAACCCAGACGATCGCGTCGCCGCTCGAGGGCGGTAAGATCGATGCAGAGTTTCTCAAGATCGGGCATGGCCCGCTGGAGGTTCGACCCGTATGGTCGAAGGTCTTAGGGCAGCAGGCTACGATCTACCGGTGCCCGAAGGCACCTTCTATCTGGTTCCGCGGTCTCCGATCCCGGACGACATGGCATTCGCGGCGCGCCTTGCGGCCGACGGCGGGTCGCCTTTCCGGGTGCCGCCTCGGTGAATCCGCTTTCCAATCACGTCGGATGCGCCTGAAGGGCTGCCAAAGCGGACGATTCCGCCTTCTTCTTCAGCTTGCGGAGAACTGGGGTTTTCTCGGCAGGGTTCTCCTCTTCGTCGGGATCGATCGCCGAGCCAACCTCATCCATTCGGTGCTTTATCGCGAGCGCGTAGATGGTGTTCAGGATATTCGGATCCCTTACATGAGGATCTGTAAGCGCCAGAAGCGAGGCACGCACAATCTTCTTGCTGGTCGCTTGGGGACAACGGTTCAATACGAAATCGTAAAGCCCCTTGCCGGAAAGACCTTCTGTGGCGCCATCCAAAAGCGCTTCATAAACTCGTTTCCGCTTCTCACTCATGCTTCGCCTCCTCTTGAACTTGTCGCGGCAAACTCTGTCATAAAAACGTCATATGCAACAGACTGCAGCGCGCAATAGGGGCTGAGGAAGGACATCACAGAGCATCACGTGATATCGATGCAATCGCTATCTTCGAATTATAGGCCCACAGAAGCCCGTGGGCCCACATCCGGTGTTGGAGGGCGCCTGCGCGGTTAAGTCGCCAATCGCGCTCCTGGGGCTCCCTCGTCCGGCTCGCTGACCTCACCAAGTGCGGTGACGATATCATCCGGCGATGTAACACCCGAGCTGACCAGCATTATGGCGTTATTTAACTCAACGCGGCCGCGTTCGCTGTTGGGATCGACGTGGTTTGCTTGCAGCCAGCGATTGAGCGCGGATGTTACGAGCTCTATTTCTTCGTCGGTGTATGAAAGTAGATCGAAAAGAGACATAGCGACGCTCTCCGATGGCATACGACGACCGATAAAGGAATATTTTACGCCGTACTGGCGTCACCTGCCAAGGGCATCCTCTAGGCTGCAGACGAACGTCGGAGGGCAATTCCCGCTCTCGTGCGGCGGCTTAAACGCTCCCATCCTCACCGCCTCGGCATGGCCGTCCCATGGCGTCACTTGGGTGCATTGCTGCTTCATCTTCTTCACCAGAAGCATCGTTGAACTCAGTGAAAATAGACTTGAATTAAAGAACGAACGTTCGTATATAAATTAGCAAAGGAGCTTGTTCATGGCCCGCGAAAGAAAGATATCACGCGACGACATCCTCGATGCGACCGAGCGCGTCGTGCTCCGGCTGGGCGCGAGCGCTCTGTCGATCGACGCCGTCGCGCAGGAGGCGGGCGTCAGCAAGTCGAGGGTCGTGTACGACCACAAGTCAAAGAGCGCCTTGCTCGAAGCGTTGATCGACCGTCACCTCAACAAGGAGATGGCCCGCGTCCAAGCGGCGATCGCGGACAACGCCACTTCTCCTCATCCGGAGCTGTTCGGCAGGATTGCAGTCGCCGAACCCGAGTTCGATGATCTCGATCGCGCCGTCGCGATGGCCATCAGCGCCGCCATGTCCAACGAGGAGAAGCTTCAGAAGCGGCTTCGCGAGTGGACGGCCGAAGACATTCGAGCCGTTACAGATACCGAGCGGCCGCAGGCTGGCCTTCTCGCGTACCTAGCCCTCACGGGCTTCTATTGGAACGAACTCGCCGGCTTCTACCAGTGGAGCGGGGAAGAGCGAAAGAAGCTCCTCGACGGCATCAGGACCATCTTCACGTCCTACCCGGAACCAGATTGACGGCGCACGTGCCGATCGCATCAAAGGACATCACATGAGCAATATGACCCTTCACGTCACGAGGGCGGGAATGATCGCTACAGTACTCGCCGCAACGCTTCTCGGGCCTGCGCAAGCACAGGAAGGCGGCGAAATGCCTCCCGCTGCCGTCGGCGTCGCGACGCTGACTGGCCATGACATCCCGGTCATGAGCGAGCTGCCGGGGCGGATCGCTGCCACACGCGTTTCCGAGGTTCGCGCACGCGTTTCCGGCATCCTACAGGAGCGCGTCTTCGAGCAGGGGACGCTTGTCAAGGAGGGGGACGTCCTCTACCGGATCGATCCGCGTCTGTTCACCGTCCGCGTTGCCAGCGCGGAAGCTTCTCTGCAGAGGGCCATGGCGACGCAGGCCAACGCCCGACAACAGCTCGAGCGGCAGGCAAACCTCAAGGAACGCAACGTTGCGAGCGGGGTCGAGTACGATGCAGCCGCCGTCGCGGTCGCCCAGGCCGACGCCGACGTCGCGCTCGCCGAAGCTGCCTTGGACGAGGCCAAGATCAATCTCGAATACACTGAGGTCCGCGCTCCGATAACGGGCGTCATCGGCGGCGCCTTGGTCACCGAAGGGGCTCTCGTCACGGCGGATGGTTCATCGAACCTTGCACTCATCCAGCAGATCGATCCCGTCTACGCCGACTTCACGCAATCGGCGCAAGAGCTTCTTGCGTTGAAGCGGGCCGTCGCAGACGGCAGGCTCGCAAGCCCCGCTCCCGGACAGGCGCGTGTCGAACTCGTCTTCGACGACGGAACCGTCTATGCATCTCCTGGCAAGCTTCTCTTCTCGAGCGCCAGCGTGGATTCCACGACCGGACAGGTCACTCTTCGCGCCGAATTTCCAAATACCAAAGGCGACCTTCTGCCCGGCATGTATGTCCGGGTTCGCATCGAGCAGGCCGTCCGCAGGGACGCGCTTTCCGTCCCGCAGCGCGCGGTCGTTCGAACGCGGGAGGGGCAGGCTCAAGTCTACGTCGTCGGGAAGGGCGATCTCGCAGAGGCACGCGATGTCCAATTGGGTCACTCGCAGGACTCGGAGTGGGTCGTGGAGGCCGGGCTGAAGGAGGGCGACAAGGTCGTCGTCGACGGTGTCCAGAAGGTTCAGCCGGGCGCGAAGGTCGCTCCGGAGGCGTGGAAGCCGGAAAATGCCTCCGCCGATCAAAACAACGAAGCCGAGAAGGCCGCGAAGTAGGTTCCCATGGCACAGTTCTTTATCAGCCGCCCCATCCTGGCGTGGGTAATTGCGATCTTCATTACGGTGGCGGGCATCATCGCGCTACCGTTCATTCCGATCGCGCAATATCCTAAGGTCGCTCCGCCGCAGCTCACAATCTCAACGTCGTATCCTGGTGCATCGCCGGAAGAAATCTATCAGGGTGTCACGCGTCTGATCGAGGAAGAACTCAACGGTGTTGAGGGCCTGATGTATTTCGAGTCGACCTCGGATACATCGAGCGCCGTCAGCATCAACGCAACCTTTGCAGCCGGCTCGGATATCGATCAGGCATCCGTGGACGTGCAGAACGCTATCCGCCGCGTTGAATCCCGACTTCCTCAAGCTGTGACGTCGCAAGGTGTGACGGTCGAAGAAGCGTCGTCGGGCTTCCTGATGCTCGTTTCTCTCACGTCGACCGATGGCAAGCTGGACGAGGTCGCTCTCGGCGACTACCTCAACCGAAATGTCCTTGGTGAATTGCGAAGGATCGATGGCGTTGGACGCGCGCAGTTGTTTGCTGCCCAGAGAGCAATGCGCGTCTGGATCGACCCGGACAAGATGGTGGGCCTCAACCTGACGGCTCAGGATATCAATAGTGCAATCACCATGCAGAACGCCCAGGTGGCGGCGGGCCAGATCGGCGCGGCTCCGAATCCGGTCAGCCAAGACCTGACCGCGACCGTGCTCGTGAAGGGCCAGCTCACCGATATCAACGAGTTCGGCAACATTGTTCTGCGTGCCAATCCAGACGGTTCTTCCGTGCGCCTGAAGGACGTTGCCCGCGTCGAAGCGGGCGCTGAGAACTACAACTTCTCCAGCCGCCTGAATGGCCAGCCGAGTGCTGCCGTCGGCATTCAGCTTTCCTCCACGGGTAACGCGGTGGCGACATCCACGGCCGTGAACGCCAAGATGCAGGAACTTTCGCGATTCTTCCCATCTGGCGTCGAATATTCGGTACCATACGACACGAGCCCATTCGTATCGGCGTCGATCGAGAAGGTGTTGCACACACTCCTCGAAGCGATGGCGCTGGTCTTCATCGTAATGTTCGTCTTCCTCCAAAACTTCCGCTACACGGTCATCCCAACGCTCGTCGTCCCGGTTGCTCTGCTCGGAACATGCGCGATCATGCTAGCGACGGGGTTTTCGATCAACGTTCTGACGATGTTCGCCATGGTGCTGGCCATCGGTATTCTCGTCGACGACGCGATCGTCGTGGTCGAGAACGTCGAACGCATCATGGCGGAAGAGGGGCTCTCGCCAAAGGCGGCGACCCGAAAGGCGATGTCGCAGATCACCGGAGCGATCCTCGGTATTACGCTCGTGCTTGCCTCCGTCTTCATCCCGATGGCGTTCTTTCCTGGCTCCACGGGTATCATCTACCGTCAGTTTAGCCTGACGATGGTCGTCTCGATCCTGTTTTCGGCTTTCCTGGCGCTGTCTCTGACGCCTGCCCTGTGCGCCACCTTCCTCAAGCCGATCCCCAAGGGCCACCACGAGAAGAAAGGCCTCGGCGGCTGGTTCAACCGCAAATTCGACGGTTTGACGTCCGGTTACTCGAAGACGGTGACAGGGATGGCGAAGCGCTCCGGCCGGATGATGGTCGTCTACCTCGCACTCGTCGCAGGTCTCGGCTATCTCTTCATCAACCTCCCGAGCGGCTTCGTACCCAATGAGGACCAGGGTTACCTTCTTGTCGACGTGCAGGGTCCTCCGGAGGCCAGCGCCAACCGTACGCTGGCGTCGATCAAGCAGATCGAGGCAATCTTCAAGGCGGAACCTGCGCCTCCCCTCTGGCAAACCATCATCGCAGCACGGGCCGTTACAGCATCGGCGATGCCATAGCGGCTGGCCATGTCGGCGAAGCGATCAATCTGTGCTTCGTTGTCAAGGGCCCTCAGTTCCGCCAAGTCGCGGCTAAGCAGCACCGACAACGAATTGCTTGTCTCTGTTTTCAGGGCGAGCAGCTTCAGATCGTTCGCTGTCTTTTGCGACATTTCGTATGCGCGCTCAGCTTCAACCCATTCTTTGCCGCAAAGCAGTTTGAAAAAGTGCTGTTCCAAGCGCTCGACAACGCGCTCCCGGCGAATGCTTGCCAGAGGCCCTGCAAGCCCTGCAGACCGCCATCGCGCGAGGTGGGCTTGCGTCTGCTGCAATGCGTCCGCTCCTCGCGGGAAGCCTTGCTCGTCCGGCTCGGGCGCGAGTTCTGAGAAATCCGCGGCCTGCGGAATGCTCACGGCCAGCGTCTCCTGAACATCGCCGTATTCAAGGAGAAATAGGCCGCCGGGTTTGGCCGGTTCAAAACCTTCGTGCAATTGCTCCGAAATCAGTGTGACCGGCACGCAGGGATGTGTGAACGGATAAAAGGCGACGACCACCCGTCCTTTCGCTTGGTGTTCGTCGATGAGCCGCACCTGCGTTGTTCGACCGCTGGTGTGCCAGACCAGTCGAACCGGTCTCACGTCCCGACGCAGTGAGACGAGGTGGGATCCCAAATCCTCGCTTTCAATGATCAGATTTGCGCTTGATGCCGTAAGATAGGCCCAGGGAGATGACCAGCGACGAAGGAACTGCCCGCAGTGACGAGCCCAAACATCCTCGCCGCATGGCAAACTAGCCTCCATGATGAGCTCGCTCGCCAGTTCTGAGCCACCAGCATCCAGCAATTGGACGCAGACCTTAACGGCGTATCCTTGTGGACCAGCAATACTGAGACGGATCTTTTCTTCGAAGAGCTCGTCGAGACTTGGCTCTACCGGAGTGACCATCGGCACCATGCCTCGAAATCCGGTGGTTCCGGGGCTCCATGCGACCGGCGAAGCGATGCCGATTTCGATTTTAGCCGTTGAAGACGCAAATTGACCATCCTCGGTTGCCACCTGCGCCTCGACGAGCATCCTATGAATGCCTAGGCCGAGATTGGTCAGCGCGAGGAAGATTGGAGTCCCCGCCTCAATGTCGAGGAATTCGACTGGCGCTCCGCCATCCAGGGAGACGACAGCCTTACGGATATCGTGATCTGCGCCAATCCCGAATGAGGCAACCTCACCCTCGAAGTATTCCGCCCGGCTTTGCCCGTCCCAGCGCCGGGCAGGAAGCCCCGCCGGCCAGACGGAAATCGTCCGGCTCACATCCAGGCCAGCAGCTTTGAAGACCTTGTAATCGGCATGGGCAATTTGCGAAGGCAAATCAAGCTCGAGGCCATGGCAATTTGCGCAACGGATTTCGGCCGTTGTACTGAACGGCAAGCCAGCCAGTGGGGATGCAGAGATCGCGAGGTATCGTTTGCCAGGGCGAAGTGTTCGAGTTGTGCTTTCTCGGGCTCGGCCGTCGGATGCGATTTCGAACAGCCAGATTGGACCATTGGTCATGCGGACGTCGGACGCGATCAATCTGTCGACGGTGGGATTTTCTTTTTCAAAACGGACCAATGGCCCATCGGAATTTGGCCAAGACGTCAGCACACGTCGTTGCCCCTCCGACAGCAACCAACCCGCCGGTCGGAACCCCTCGGCACCTTCGATGGCGCATCGCGTCGTCCGCAAATGGCGATCGATATCGACCGATAGATCGGCCAATGGACGAAAAGACGGAAATTGAGCGACGACGAGCCAGCCATGTTCCTCGGCGCGCAGCAAAGCAATCGATGGCTTTAGGCGTGGGGACGCTCCGCAGATGGTGTGTTGTTCGGCCCATCGGCGTTGGTGTCGACCGACGAAGGGGCGGACCAGTTTCCGTAATGACCGACGCCTTTGATACGCGCCCGCGCGATGACGCGGCGCGCATCAACGAGCCATGCTCTGGCGCTTTGGCCCTTCTCAAGATCGTCGACAATACGCGCAAGTGTCCCCGGAAGGATCATGTCGCTTGGCGCCACCGTCGGGCTCCCTAGAAGCGCGGTTGCGATCCGGCCGACCATTTCCTCTTGTTGTAAGAAATTGCGAAAGCGTGAACTGCCCTCTCCTCTCGCGCCGATATAGCGACCGATCGCGGCAGGCGCCTCGTCCAACCGGCCGGCGAGGGCAAAACGCAAATAGTAGAGAGTGTGCGCCAGTTGCGTTTGCAGATCCTTTGGAAGGATCGCATGGGTGATGGGCCAGGCGATAATGGAAAACTGACTTGCCCACGCGCCGCGCGGCACGAACCCCTGATATCGTCGATGAAACCTCTTGAAGGCGTCGCGGAGCCAATGGCGTTGGTAATGGTGGCGCCAGTAAGGCGTTTGGCTTTCGAAGTTTGTCCAGTAATCCTGACCATCAAAGTCGTAGCCAAGTTCGGCGCCGTAAACGACCCAAGCAAGCCAATCGGGTAGAAAAAATGCCCGGTTGCGCGACTGCGTGTGGAGATAGTCAGATAAGCACCGGAATTCTTCCGGTGTCAGCCCATGTTCCAGGGCAAAGACCGGCGCTCCGGAGCCCTGTCGACCGGTACGCAAGGTTTCGAAATGTTTGTCCAGGCGTTCGCCCCAGCCTCCGGACAATTTGCTCAGCCCTTACTTGAAATCCGTCTGGCTTCAACAAAACCGACGATACTAAAACAACTGAGAGGCAATTCGGACTACCCACAGCCGAATCGCAAATCCTGACCAGCAGTTGATCGTTTAACTTTGGGAAGCGCAACTCAGGATGTTTCTATCTCGCTAAAATAATCGATGCGCGCCACCCATGGCAACCTCGAGCGCGCCGGAAACGAGGTGTCGTCTGGCACTTAAACGGGGTCTTCCTCACTTTGTGTGGAGCTTCGCGATATCAATTTGCCTCATCCGCGCTCTGAGAAGCTCTGGACCCGCTTTACCGTACATTGCGCGCTTGATCGTCTTTAGTCGGTTGATCTGACCCTCCGCCTGACCGTTGCTCCAGGGCAAGTCGAGCGCCGAGTTTGGTTGGTGGCGGAGCCACAGCCAGGCGAGTTCGACCATCGTCGCTCGCAGACGTGGATTCCCTGCCTTCGAGACACCTTGATCACGGTTGACGTTACCGCTCTGCCAAGGCGACGGAGCTAGTCCCGCGTAGGCAGCGACCTGACGCCGGTTGTCGAAGTGTCTAAACAAACCTTCCGAGTAGATGATCGTCGCGAACTCAGGACCTATTCCTCTGATCCCCAAAAGTGCGGTAGCTCTTGCCGGCGTATCGGCTGTCTCGCAGGCTATCAAAGCATCTCGTTCTGCTTCTACAGCCTTGATTTGTGTGAGCAATAATTCGAGGCGATCGAGTTCTCGGTAGATTTCGGCCTTTAGGTGTTTTGATAGCATCCGGCCATCACCAGTGCGGGCTTCATCCAGTCGCTGGCGGCGATCGCGACGCAGAGGTTCGTATTCTCGTATTCCTTGCGTGAAGAGCAGCCCCTTTATGCGATTGACGTGGAAGACACGTTCCGCAATCAGGGTTTTCCGCTCCCGCCCGAGCCTGCGAATGTCTTCCTCATCCGGCGAAAGCAATTTGACCATTGAGCAAGCACGCGGCTCACCGCGTTTCCAAGCCATCAAAGCGCGTATCAATGTTTCGCCATCGATGCGATCCGTCTTTGCGCGGCGATGACGGCGAGGCATGGCAATGGACGCGGCCTCCACAATATGGCTCTCGATCCAGGTTTCCTTGCTGAGCACTCGCCCCAGCCAGAAACCATCAAGTCCGGCCTCCTGGATCACCACCAGCGGATAAAGCCTGTCCTTACGCCGTTCAGCTTTCTGGCGAAGGGTGGCAAAGCACGAGAACAAGCCAGCGATGTCTCCCCCAGTGATATGGCGAGACATCTTTTCGCTTCCCGGCGACAGAGCGGTCACGAGCCAGGTCGATTTGCTCAATTCCAACGAGACGAAAATTGCGCCAAGATCGACGGGGGTAGCGGTCTGTGCTTGAGTTTGATCTGCTGTCATCGGCATGTTCAGCCTCCAGAGAGGTTTCTAGCGACTTCACTCTGCCACGGTGCAGGGCCGCTACTCACCCCTGATGGGATCTCAAGAGCAAATTGGACAGCCGGACAATTCGCACTGGAAGCTTGGTCTTAAAGCAGGGGCGGTGCTTGATTAGGCGCCGCTAGCTGAGGCCTTCGCCATAAGGAGTGCACGGGCTCGGTCTTTGGCGCTATCCATCGGTGTCATTGCCATGTCGTGTCTATCTCGCAAGGATCTCGCAACTATATCGCGTTATGGTCACGGCTCATGAGCGAAGCAGTATTCAACGGCGATCGGCCGATTCAATCCCAAGGTGAAGATCTGTTCGGCTTTGCGGCCCTTGCCGACCGCATTGCCGAATCCTTGACGTCTCAAGCTGCAAACAAAGGGTTTGTATTCGGCCTCGAAGGGAAATGGGGTTCCGGCAAATCCAGTCTGCTGTCGCTCACGCTTCTGCGGCTGCGCGATATGGACCGGACGAAGGTTGCGGCCGTGGAGTTTCGGCCTTGGTTGATAGGGGACCGCGATCAGTTGCTGACGGCGCTTTTCGAAGACCTGGCCAAAGCGATCGCCGAGCTTCAACACGCCTCCGGAGATGCCACCGGCACGACCAAACAGGCCGCCGAGGATGTCGTCGAGCAAGTCAAGAGTTTTGCCCGGCATCTGGGGCCGGTTGGCAAGCTTGCCGGCGTCGCAGGCCTGTTCGTGCCCGGTGCGTCGGTTATTGGCGACGTGCTTGAAAAAGTCGCCACAGCCGCTGCGGTGCAGACGGAGGGGCCAACCCTGGTCGCTCAGAAGGAGAAGCTGGCCAAAGCTCTTCTCGATCTCGATTGTCGAATTGTCGTTGCGATTGACGATGTCGATCGTCTTGAGCCGAAGGAAGTCGCCGAGCTGCTTCGGCTGGTCCGCTCCGTCGCGGATTTCCCGAACGTTTCCTATCTCCTTTGTTATGACGGGCTGACGTTGGCGCGCGCCATTGAAACCGGAACGGGGGTATCGAGCGGAACGGCATATCTGGAAAAGATTGTGCAGACCGAGGTGCTGTCCCAAGACCGGAGTCTTTCGCGCTCAGACGCTGGCTCTCCAAAGAGCTGGAGGCATTCGTCACGTGTGACGAAGCGCGGGTCCCACTATTGCAACAGGTCATCGACGAGACGGGGGGCCGCGTTCTCAAGAACCCCCGCGCGGTTGTCCGGGTCCTGGACAGCTTGAGGGTCTTTTGGCCAAGTCTTGCCGGGCGTGTCGACGTACCGGATTTGGTTTGGCTTCGGCTGGTCGCGGTTGGGTCGCCCAATTTCTATCGGTGGCTGGAGGACTATCTGGTGACGTTCGCAGCTGTGACGAGTGGCCGTAGTCATGTCTCCGACGAGGAACGCGAAGCGCAAACGAAGGAAATGGAAGCGGCGATGGCCATCGATGGCCTGTCATGGGAAAGCGATCAGTACGAACTGGAGCGGCACCTACCCGGCATCAATCTCTTCAGTTTAGGCGCCGAGAAGGACGAACGGCTCTTTTCGCAAGCAAACCGCGCCGCTCTCGCTCAAGCCGCCAGAGACAAGCGCCTCGCAAGCCCGAGCCATGCTCGTCTCTACTTTACGCTAGTCGCCCCTTCTGACGGAGTTTCCGATCTCGACATCGCCCACCTTTTAGAGGCGGCTGGCAAGGGTAGGGCGGCTGTCGCCGCTTTGCTTGTTGAGCTTGATGGTTACAAAGGCGATGCAGGTGCCTCGAAAGCAGAGCGTATGCTCGATCAACTCCGCTACACCCCGCACGAAACACTTGAGACCTGGCCGATTGAGACACTAATCGCCGGGATGGTGGACGCGGCCGACGATCTGGCAAGGGACACGGGGAGCAACGAGTGGGGCAGGCCGCATATCTGGTACTTAATGAAGGCGTTGCTGCGCCAACTTAAGGCGGCGCTTCCGCAGGACCGCTATGATACGGCGATCACATCCGCTTTTGAAACGGGCGCATCCTTGGGTTTCCTCACCGAGGTGTTGCGAGGCGAGACTTTCGGCCATGGATATTTCGGCGATCGTGCCAGTCCCCATGACCGACTGACGTCGAGCGAGGGCTTCGAATCAATTCGCCTGAAAATGTTGGATCGGTATTCAGCGCTTGGGGTCGATGAGGTCGTCGCACACGCCTATGCCACACCGATGGTCTATGCCTGGTCGCAAGCGGGGGGACGCGTGGATTTGATACAGCGGGTTGCCGCGCGTGCATCAAGCGAAACCTGGCTGCTCAGTTTCATCCAAACGCTTTACGGGCCAAGGTCCACGCTCTCGTTCGACGCGTTGGCAACCTTTTTTCCGTCTCCAGTCGCGGTCGTCCGCCAGGTCTATGCTCTCGCTGGCCCGGACAACCCTGCGGCCCAGGACATTATCCGCTCTATCCAGGCAAACAGTCATGCAAGCGATGGTGATTTTGACGCGGTGTTATCGGCTTGGCAGGCGCGCGAGACAGCCACCCAAGCCGCTCCAGGGCAAGGCGCTTCTGATTGCGGTGAAACCGGCTAGAAGTCAGACCCCGACAGGCCGCATGGTGGCTCTGCTGTGATATTCTAGTTCTGCTTTTCCACACGGTGACGATGCACGTCGAAATTCTCGGTCGCGAATGAAACCCCACAATGTGATGAGCGGGTATCGATTGCGTCAGAACAACGCGGTCGTCGTTGTCAGATTCGAAATCATGCATATTCATCGACGCGGAACAGCGGCGTATAGAAGTAATGGCCGCTGACTCATGTGCGCCTTGGACGCTCGTTGCCTGGTTCCGTCCGATATCATCGGGTAAGGGGCGACGATCCGCACGATGTCTCGTAACTCTCCCGGCCGCGGCTCAAATTCATAGTTGTAGCCATGGAGAGCATTCCAGAATTGCCGCGCCCGACGCCTTCAATTCGTGAATATAGCGCGTGACCTGGTTCAATGCCCGCTCAATAATGCTGCGGCCTTAAGACGATGCTTCGGTCCAAATATGTGTGGTCACAGGTTCGCATCCTCTCAAGAGCAAGCACCATTCGGTCCGCAACTGCATTTTGCGGTAGGGCCATAAACATCTACAGCTCGAACCATGCCGCCGTTTTTGCCGCGGCTACTTAGGGGATCGGTTCAAGAGAACGCCAAATGGTGTCAGCAAGTGCTTCCCGCACTAGTGGGTCAGCGGACTCTCTCCATTTCGCCGCGAGACGGTTGCGTTGGGCCGCGGCCGAACTGGCGCGCTCCCGAGCGATCCAGGTGCCCCATATATATGAGACGAGGCGCCGATAATTTGCATCACCGCGCATTGATGAAAAGACAAGGATAGGATCCGCATCGTCGAAGTCCACTCCGCTTCGCTTTGCTAAGAGAAATACGAGCGCGGCTGGTACGTCTGGAAGATCTCGCCCGGTCTCGTTAATTTCGAGAGCCTCAAGGACCGAGTTGTAACGGCCTGCTGCTGAGATATCCTTCCGGATCGACAGATCCATTCGCGCCTCCCGCCGCTCCAGAATCTTTTCCGCAACATCTAAAACGATGTCACCCCTAGGATCTAAGGGTGTAGTGGAGAGTTGAAAAGACAGGAGTGAGGATGCGAGATAGACCTCTTGATAACTATATCCATCGACCGGGAACAACGGATTAGCGCGCAACCGTGTGGTCAAATCGAGTGCGAGAGCAGGGTCGTTTAGCCTGGCTAACAGACCAAGTGCACGATTTTCTTCGTCACTTCCCGCGAGCTTATAGAACTGAGCGATCCGATCTGCAATTTTGGGAACGAATTTCTCGATGAGTTTTTGCTCGCCACTCAGCACCAACTGTATGGCCAAAGCAAGCATCATGGCATTGTCGAAGTTCGTTCTACGTGCGTCGTAAGCCCCAATAAGGCTCTCGATAAGTTGGTCGCTCTCGTGTCCCGAAACCTCACGAAAAAACTCCAGCATGACGTCGCGCGATTCGAACGCCGTTGCAAGTTGATCAAGTGCTTCGGCGTTACTCTTGGCGTCCGACCCCACTCCGAAGGCGGTACCGTTCCTCACGAGCGCAGCTAGAAACGACGCAATACGTGCCGACCGATCACGCCCTGCTGTCGTCTGTCCAAGCTCTCGCAACATTTCTATTGCCTGATCAACATGTTGTAGCCTCGGTGCCGCCGCTAAGCGTATCCATGACCCGCATGCGCCAGCGAACCAGTGGGGATAGGTAACAAGGCTAAGCCCCTGTGTGCCATTGGTTTGAGGCGGCGAAGCAACGTTCGCTTCAGCAAGAGGGAGAATGGCCGAGGGTACATTTGCCCCTAAGCCCCACGCAACATCATAGGTTGCTACCCGATCGAGAATCGAAAGCAGGAGGTCGGCCGAGCCGTTCTTGGCGCGCATTAAGCGTGCAAACAAGCGCGTGTCTTGGAGTGGACCTTCAAAATACGGCGTATCTGTCGCAAGCTTCGCAGCACTATCTAGTGTCGCCGCATCGCCATTGCCGCAGTCGGCCGAAGGAGGTAGTCGCTGTAGCCCGAGCGAAATTAGTTCTTTTGATACAGGCTCGCCGCTGGCTAAAACTGATGCGAGGACTTGCAGATCGAATGGATCATCAGTGCGGGCCGGAGCGCCCTGTTTGATCGCCCAACGTCGGGCGAAGTAGGGGTAAGGTAGCCCGTGTGACACATCCACGAAGTTCAATGCCCATTCCGGTAAAACGCCTGGACGCGATGCTCCCCAAATTCCGTCGACCTCGCCGTTTCCGAGCCGTCTGCGCAGCAATACGTCATCCTTGATCTGTCGGTCGCTGAAGGTGGTCTCGGCTCGCTGGATAGCAATCCCCAAGCTCACGAATCCAAGTTCCCTCAGCCCGTACACTGCTTCGATGTTTCCCCTACCGTTGAACACCAAATGATAGGTCGAAGAGAAGGTGAGCGCGCTTGTTGCGATCGCAACCACAAGTAGAGCGGCAACATATCGAAGCGCGTGGCGCCGAATTGTAATCTTTGTCAGATCGATTCGATAGCGAGCGGACGCATTCGGGGTGAGCGGCAGATAGATCGGTTCACGGGCGACGCCACCCCTGACTACTGCTTGTTCTTCATTTCGAACAGCCAGGGAGCCGGCGGCTGTGTCGCGTGAAACAACGTTAAATAGGGTGCCTTCGACATCAACCCGATCAGAGTCCCGCACGGTGGCGAGTGCCGTTAATAACGCGGTTGTAAAGATGCTGTTGGGCAGTCTCCTGTTTTCAAAAGCTACTGCGTCGCTTGCAGCGAGATAGGTCCGAGCCCGGTCGTCCCCAAGCGAGCTAAAGAAGCCGGTCGCGCCCAGAATCGCGGCCGCATGGCAAGCGTCGACTATTGCTAAAGATCGCTTTGCAGCTGGCGCTCCAATTGCTTGCGCGCAATCTTCTATTGAAAGTAGTGCGTCCACCGCCGAATGGCCAAACGCGACCAAGCCTTTTTGTCCACCCTCGCTGAACCTCCCGTGTCCGGAGAAATAGAAGACAAACAATTCCGGCTTCGTGTCTCTGATGGCTGACACTGCCCGCCGAATTAGCGAAGGCGACGCTTCTTCGTCCCGCAAGCATATCACTTTGCCCGAAGAACCGAACGCTTCTTTCAAGAATGCTGCGACATCCCGTGCGTCTTGAGATGCATGGCGAATAGGTTGCTCATCCGCAAGCAGGCTATCCGCAGGGTTCGCTGATACACCTACGCAAAGTGCAACAAAGTTGGCTCGCGATACGCTCATCAGCTAGCCGATCAGGAAGTCCTTTATATCGGCGCTCGCTGAACCACGTTTCAACTCCGTCCCTTTGGCGTCGCCTTGGGCTCCTGTTCGATCGGCCAAGGTGAGACCGCCTGCTATCAGCTTCTGAAGGACGGCGGGTGCCGCCAGTCCCAAGCCGACCGCATCTTTAGGATCGCCGGTGCTACCAAGAAACAGGACTGCAACTAAGCCACCAGCGAGAGCCATTGCAGCCCCGGTTAGCCAGTACAGCGGGCTCTTCGCATATGCCGGAAAATTCTGATTGGTCCGAAGATTATACCAATGGACCAATTCTATAAGAACGCCACCTAGTGTACCCCAGCAAAAGAGAGCTAACATCGTCCACTCCTCTAAACGATCTTATCAATGGGTCTTCCGTTTATATTGTCAATCCAGTGACGATTTAAAGTTGTCCTTGCCTGAGCCGATTTTCGCTTTGGACGGAAACCGATCTACTGCGCTGCCAACCTGATTACGCTTGCGCAACATGCCACCCGTTCGCCGCCAATTTACCGTTGGTCCGAGGATTTTGATCCTGTGCAATTCAATGAAGCCGCAAGTGTCGCGGTTCTCGCGAACGCTGCCTCGAAAGCCGGTTATCTTGCGCTCGTCATTACCGGCCCGGATGGCGGGCAACGAACGGAGCCAGTGGCATTCGCTGGGGTAGGCTGGACATACACTCGGATCTCCGGCCTTCCTTTGTCGAGGCCGACGAGTGGAAATTGGAAGAATGGCTGAACGGCCAACGCTCCGTCGCCGCCGGCGTCGCCTATGTCCAAAGCGAAGAGGGCGCCTTGCGCCCTCTGTATGCGGATCTGCACGTCCATTCCGACGACACCGTCGGCACCAATGATGCCACCTACAATCTCACCTATGGCCGTGATATCGCTGGGCTTGACGTAGTGGGCTACACCGTCAACGACTTCAACAGCACCGAGGCGAATTGGGACGAGGCCGTCAAGATCAGGCTCGCGTTGCGTTGCGAGAAGGTTACGCCGATATGCGGTGCCACCAATCCCCCGATAGAAATGACGTGCCGTCGGTTCGTATCCCTCAAGAGCAGGAATTCAATTATTGAGCCGCCTTGCGCACGGCAGTCTCTCATCCTATAGGCGCGTCGCCAATTCCCTTACGCATTTGTCTAACGCCTAGGAGAGGGCTCGTGGGACGGAAGCGTCGAAAGAGCGGCCCATCTCCTCAAAGTCATATGAATTAGCGTAGATTCTTATACCCGATTATAACGCCGAGTATCGTAAGTGACGTTGCGATTAAGCATCGCCAACCATCTGTGGTTCAGGCTGGGTTACGCTCCCGTTGAGAGCCAGGCCGTGGCCAAATCCCCCAACCATGGTCAGCCTGTCAGCCGAAGGGCTCGTGTAAGTGCGAGGTCTGGAGTAGTGGCCTTCGCTCAGCCTCGTGCCCTCTGTCCGCTCTTCAAAGTCAGGCTGATCAGACGAACTTCGCGGAAAACCGACGCAGCACCTCGAACGCGTTCATGTAGGGTACGTTGAAGACCCTGTAGATTCTGCGCTTGTCGCCAATGCGACGCGCGGGCTGTGAACCCAGCCAGCTCCTCTCGTAAAAATGGTATCAATCAAAAATTTCCCTTGAGATTGTATTTGCAATCATTAATGTGAGCATTATCAAAAAATGATGAACACCGTGGGTGATTGGGCATACGCCTTCCAATGCTTGGGTGGTAACGGGGACGAAGGCAATGGATAAACCCGGAATTGCGTTGTCCGGTGCGCCCGTGGGGATGCTATTCGGTAAACTGAAAGCTATCCGCGTAACTGCAGTGTTCCTTTTGACGCTGTCGCTACTTAGCGGCGAGGTGTCTTTGGCGGCGCAAAGCAGCGATATTTTGAGGGTTGCCGAAACCAGCGGCGAGAAGGACTTGACCGGTTCTATTTCGAAATACCCGTCGGTTCAGAGCTGCCTCGAGCCAAACTCCAAATTGCGTTTGGAGCCGTATTGGCGCGACTTAAATGAGAAAAGCGATCTTTGGGTGTGCTTTTTCAGGATCATCGAGCAGCTTAAAACCGACGACGAAATCAGATCGTGGCTTGCGCAGTTCGATATCAAGCTGGTGAAAGCGCCTTACTCCCGGTTAGGCCCGAATGGGCATAGCCTAGGATTTATGTGCCGCAAGATAAACCCGAAATGCAGGATAAAATGGAACAGGGTAGAGGTGACCATACCATACATACTCACTCCCTACGCATTCGGATTCATCGCTTACTATAAAGGAGAAAAATTAGAAGATTTTCAGGTCACGGTCGAAAGAGAGTAAACATCAACAAGACATAGATGGGGCGGGGAATATGACTGATATACGTCTGGCTGGAAATCTGATTGTTATACCTTACTATGCTGGTTTGAATTTCGGGCACCTTCAATTGGTCTACGGTGAAACGGAGCTTGAGGTCCAGGCGCCAAAGCTCGTTACCTTAGGGCATTGGGTCGTCGGGCCCCCAAACGATACGTTCGATGTTCCAAACGATGACTTTTCTCCTGCACACTATGCTGAAACAACGCTCACGTTCTCTCACGGGGAGTCGTCGGATAATGGTAACCGATGTTTTCGCCCCACGTTGCCTTTGCCTATAGTTTCCGGGGCAAGCCTTCCTTTGACGTTCGGCTGGATCGAAAAGCTTTGCCATTAAGTGAAAGTCGCTGCTATCGGGAGTGCATCGACATTCTCTGATTGGTTGCGAAGGAGCTTGATTCCAGATGTCCAGGAGAAAGCAGTTCCAAGGGATTTGCCACGACATTCTCGGATCATTCGTTAGCCGCTATAACGATCTCGAAGGTTATTGGGCTGTAGGGCAGTACGTTTTGGCGCTCGACCGTCTCGGCGAACGCCAGCTTCAACTCAAGCTGATACACTCGACTGAGACTTCTGACCATCGTGCCTTTGCCGTGTCAGAAGAATATTATCGGGGGGCGGTTTTGCGAATGATGGAGGCAAATGCGATGCCGCAAGCGTGGCTCGCGGATGGAGCCATCAAGGTTTCCATCGTTGCACCGGCCAAAGCGAAGTGCGAAATCGAAATTGTCTCCGATCTCGGTAAGACTTACCGGAGCGCACACACCATAAGTGTTCGGCATCATGACCCCGGCGTTGAGCGGCGGAGAACCGATAGATTTGGTCCTTCAAACCAAAAAGGCCGCTAAATTTAAGCTGCTTTGTTCGCCCAATTCCATGGCAATAGTTCCTCGATCCGGGCTTGCTTGTGGCCATTAACGATGGCGGTGAGCGTCGCGGTCAGATAGGCCAGCGGGTCGACGGCATTGAGCTTGCAAGTTTCTATCAGCGAGGCGATGGTCGCCCAGTTCTCAGCTCCGGCGTCGTGCCCGGCGAATAAAGCATTCTTACGGTTCAGGGCTATCGGCCTGATGCTTCGTTCGACAGAATTGTTGTCGATCTCGATGCGACCGTCGGTCAGGAAGAAGCAGAGCCCATCCCAGTATTTGGCGACATAGGCGAGAGCTTCGCCAAGCGGCGACTTGCCAGCGACACGGGCACAATGATGTGTGAGCCACGTCCGCATGTCTGCGATCAAAGGCGCTGACCGTGCCTGCCTACCAGCTAGGCGAGCGTCGGCGTCGAGACCGCGCAGTTCCGTTTCGATGCGATAGAGGTCGCCGATCCGCTTCACACCATCCTCAGCAATCGGAGCCGAGCCGGTGCGTGTGATCTCGACCAGCTTACGACGGGCATGCGCCCAGCAATAGGCGAGCCGGATGTCGGGCCCGGCACGATCCGGTGCGATCAGCCGATTATATCCAGCGTAGCCGTCCACCTGAAGGACGCCCGTGAACCCCTGCAATATCCGCTCGGCATGGTGCCCGCCGCGACCTGGAGCGTAGGTGAAGGCCACTCCTGGCGGAGCGCCTCCGCCCCACGGTCGGTCATCACGGGCCAGAGCCCAGAAGTACCCGGTCTTGGTTTTGCGGGAACCGGGATCGAGCACCGGAGCACGGGTCTCGTCCATGAACAGTTTTGTCGACCGCTTCAGGTCGGCAATCAGAGCGTTGAAGACGGGACGCAATTCGAATGCCGCGCGGCCAACCCAATCGGCCAGCGTGGAACGGTCCAGATCGATACCCTGTCGGCTCATGATTTGAGCCTGTCGGTAAAGCGGTAGGTGATCGGCGTATTTGGATACCAGCACATGAGCGATGGCCGCCTCTGTCGGCAACCCGGCCTGGATCAATCGTGTGGGAGCGGGAGCCTGAGCAACGCCGTCGGTGCAGGCACGGCAGGCATACTTGGGACGTCGGGTGACGATGACGCGGAATTGCGCCGGGATGACATCCAGCCGCTCGGATACGTCCTCGCCGATGCAATGCAAGCCTCCGCCGCAAGCACAGATCAGGCTTTCCGGTTCGATGATCTCCTCGACGCGAGGTAAATGGGCAGGCAGAGAACCACGATTGGTGGCGCGGGGTTTGGGGTGTGGTCTACCAGAAGGGCTATCGGCCTCGTCTTCGGCATGGACAGCGGCGATGGCCGTTTCCAGGTCCTCCAGTGCAAGATCGAATTGCTCGGGATCGGCCTTCTCGGATTTGCGGCCGAAGGCGGCTTGCTTGAAAGCGGCGACCAACTTCTCCAACCGCTCGATCCGATCATCCTTGCGAACTTCACGGGCTTGTGCCGCAAGCAGCATCGCCTTCAGGGCAGCGATATCGTCGGGAAGATCGGCGGCGTCCAACATGGTCGAAGAGTATCAAAGCCGGCGGCACTTCGCCGTTGGAATTTGCCGCCCGAGTCATTGTGCCGCATCTATTCGATGGCGTCCGGCGCTCTCGCCACCACGGATCGGACCCGACGCCAGTCGAGGCCTGCAAACAACGCCTCGAACTGAGCATGGCCCAAGGACATCAGGCCATCCTTGATGCCCGGCCAGGTGAAGGTGTGTTCTTCCAGCCGCTTATAGGCCATCACCAATCCGCTGCCATCCCAGTAGATCAGCTTCAATCGGTCTGCTTTCCGGGACCGGAATACGAAGACCGTCCCTGTAAAAGGGTCCCTGTGCAACTCGTTCTTGACCAGAGCCGCCAAGCCATCGTGGCCCTTGCGGAAATCGACCGGCTTGGTCGCCACCATGATCCGAACCCGGTTCGATGGAAAGATCATGCAGGAACCGCGCAGGCACGCGCGACAGCGGCAATGCGGGCGGCAGACGCGCCTTCTTCCAGACGGATGGTGACAGAACCGACGATGACCTCCGGGCGACTGACCGGTTTGCTCAGTGCTTCCGAAACGGGCGGATCGACGATAACCGCTGCAAACTCCACCGGGTCCACGGGTGCGGGCAATACCAGCTTGCCCTGCCGCGCCATCGTCCGCCAAGTCGAAAGGCGGTTCGCCCGCAATCCAAAGCGTTCGGCGACCTCATTCACCTTCGCACCGGGCCGAAGGCTTTCCGATACGATCTGCGCCTTGACCTCATCGGGCCAATGCCGGTGAACCTCACGTCCAGACTTCCTGGTTGTGAGAAACTCCAATGTACTCTCCATCGAGAAACTCCCGTTGCTCATCCATGGAAAGGCGATCACAGATTAGGGCATGAAGGACAACGTGGGAACGGAACACCGGTTACGGATAATGTCTGGGAACTTCTGCTCCAAATCCGAGACGACATCGCTGAAATCGCCCACACACTTCCTTATGATGTATTTTTCAACAGCAATTCGTATGCCAACACCCTTCTTTCTGCCATCGGAGTAGCCACGCAGAGTGTCATTCCTTATCCAGGGGCGGTCGACTTTTACCCAGGCGTTACGGCGGACGTCGCACAGGGGCTTTGGGGCCTCAGGTATACCATCACAGGGACGCTCGGTAACGACGTGCTGCATGGTGGTCGGCTAGAGGACGTTTTCGTCGGCGGTGACGGCGTTGATTATCTCTCCGGCGGACATGGTGCTGACACGCTGTATGCGAATGATACTGGGCCCGAAAGTGATGCCGTTGCAGATTACCTCACTGGCGGCTGGGGCAGGGACGCCTTTTACGTCGGCAACGTGCTTGGAAACTCGCGTGTCGCCCAGTACGACTCAACGGCCCACGACTATGTTTTCGATCCATCGGTGCGTGGGACGTTCGATGTAATTCGAGACTATTCCGCACTAGATAAAATCTTTATCTCGTTGAATGAGGCTCAATACGCTGGGTTGAACAACACGGATTTCTCCACCTTCTCGCTGCAACCGGCTGAATATTCATACGGCGGCAAAGATGTCTATGTTGCCACCTCCAACGGCGTGTCGCTGAACGCAATTTACGACACCTATTACGATGCAAACCTCGGCGAAACGATCACCGTCCTGATCTTTTTCGAGACCGAACTAAAGACTCCCATCTTTGGTATTCAAGTGGGTGGTGAGCTATCGCTGGCATCAATGGCGATAGGTGGGTCCAGCGGCGACGACGTACTTTTTGGTACTCCTGATGGAGATACCATTTCGTCGGGATCTGGTGACGACGAAATCTATGGTGACCAAGGTGATGACGCAATATCCGGAGGATCCGGTGATGATACGTTTTACACGGCATCTGCTGATGGCGCGGACGCATACGACGGCGCGGCCGGCATCGACACCTTAATGGTCGAAACGAATTCGGATACCGTTGTTGATCTCGTCGGGGGAACGGTAACCGCTGTCGGTGAGGCAACTGACACCATTTCCGAAGTCGAAGCCTTTTTCACCGGTGGCGGAAACGACCACTTTGTCGACAGCGACGGCGGCCGTTTTTATAGCGGAGGCACAGGAACGGACTCTGTGGCGTTCGCCTTTGATGCGTCCTCCTACCGAATTGCTGCCTCTGGCGACGGATACTTAGTCGAGCGTGTCTATGTTGACCGAGATGCACCGCTCGACGAGCGCTACCTGCGGCTCGAAAGCATTGAAGAAATCACTTTCGACGGTCAAGCCGCCGAATTCGCGGACGTGGTGACTGTGGAGATAGACGGTACCTCGTCCGCCGATACGCTCACGGGCTCAGCGAGAAATGATATGATCCTCGGGGGTGACGGCGATGACGTTCTTACTGGAGGCGCAGGAAGCGACATTCTCGACGGTGGGGATGGAGACACTGATCGAGTCAACTATGAGGGACTAGCCTCCGATTATCTCTTCACGCGCAACGCTGACGGTTCAGTTATCGTTACCAGCGCGATATACGGAACGGATACTCTCTTGAACGTCGAATTCGTTCATCTTTTGGGAGACACGACGACGTATCTGCTTACAGATCTTGCGCCCGTTGTGGGGTCGAACGTCATCGAGGGAACCGCCGCTGACGACATTTTGAGCGGTGGCGATGAAGCAAGTGTTCTGATAGGAAATGATGGCAACGACAACCTTTCCGGAAATGGCGGTAACGATTTTCTTCTTGGCGGAAATGGCGACGACACCTTCAACGGAGGCGCCGGCGACGATATCATAAGTGGTGGGGAGGGCAGTTCCGACCAAGCAGACTATATTGGAGATCTCCAAGATTTTACCTTCACCCGAAACGCTGACAACTCGGTGACTGTTCTTAGCGAACGAGATGGCAGCGATACGCTAGTAAACGTCGAGAACATTCGAATTTACGTCGAAGACCTGTCATCGCATGAGACCTACAGCTTATTGGATCTCGTTCCGCTCCCAACGGATGACATTTTCACAGCCAACGGGAGTCCGCAGACATTTGATGGCGGGTTGGGCAGCGACACCGTTGACTACAGCCTTGCCGCGGAACGTATCTGGGCGGATCTTTCGATCAACGACGACGTTTACGGCGATACTCTCATTTCCATTGAAAATCTCACCGGCAGCGCATTTGGCGATTACGTAGGCGGAAATGCGGTCGCAAACATTCTCAGAGGAGGCGATGGTGCTGATGGTCTCGACGGCGCGGCCGGCAACGATACTCTCATTGGCGGAAGCGGGGATGATTGGTTCAACGGCGGCGCTGGCAACGACGTTATTGACGGCGGAGACGGCGAGTATGACGAGGTTGACTACTTCGGCAGCCTCGAAGATTACTCATTCACGCGCAATGCGGACCATTCTGTAACCGTTACGAGTGCAGACGGCGGAACGGACACGCTGTTTAACATCGAGGATATTTGGCTTTACTCCGAAGATTACTCTTCTCCATATGAAGTCTTCAGCCTCGCGGATCTAGCACCCGAGCTTTCGGGAGGCGATGGATCCGGCGCTGCCGCCAACGGTGTTAGCAATGACATGTTGTACCAAAGGAGTGCTCCAGCCATTCCCATGGAGGGTGCCAACGCCTCCACCGCCTTTTCGTCCGCTGACATCATCGCCTTCCCAGCAGGCGCCACCATCGCCGTCAATTCGACTGAACTCGGTGCGGATTACCAGGCGACCACGAGTCAACTGTCTAGTTCGGATGAGGTTTCACCAACAGCCGACATTATATCGCTGGAGGACTTTGTGGCGCGCCTGCAAGAAAACGCAACCGACACCGACCTCTGGTTTGAGCCGGAGCCAATCGGGTCGGTCATTTGATCGAAGATGACGCGGCCGTCCGGAATGCCGGAGTTCCAGTGTTCCGGCGGTCGTCCGAAAGAATATAGTCGAGCAACAGCCGCGAGAGTTTTACGGCAAAGTAGAGCTGGTCATTGCTCCCGAAGCACGTCGTCGTCAAAATTGACGCAAGGCGCCCTTTGCGTTCGCTTCTTGGTCGCGAACCGCACCGTACGCGAGCAAACCCGACTTCAAGCGTCCTCAATCCTCAACAAAGGCATGTCGGGTTGAATCGATGAAAGGCTTCAACAAATAGTCAAAGAAGGTTCGGTCGCCAGTGCTGATGAAGGCTTCTACCGGCATGCCAGGATGTAGTTGTTCGGCGGGAACTGATACGGGAAGATCATCAGTGATCTCCAGAAGAGCCCGATAATATGGCTGCTGAGTCGCCTGATCAATCAGACGATCCGCCGAAACCTGTTGTACGACGGCATCGACTTCGGGTGTAAGTCTGGCATTGAGTGCGGAGAAGCGCAGACGCGCGGGCTGACCCTGTCGCACGATGTCAATGTCTGTCGGTTTCAACCGAGCCTCCACCAATGGTCGGCTCACCGTCGGCAGGATCTCCATGATCTTCTCGCCTGGGCCAATGACATTTCCTACCATGTTGTAGGCCGACGTTACGACGATTCCGTCGGCCGGCGCACGGATGATAGTCCGGTTCAAGACTTCGATCGCCGCGGTGAGCTGTTCCTCCACGTCACGTAGCGAGGCTTTTGCCTCGGTCATTTTCGTAACTGCCTCCTCCACGCGCTGCGTCCTCAAACGCTCGACCTGCTCGTAGGCTTCGGCGGTTTGCGAGGCGGTGGTCGCCTTTTCGGAAGAAATCGCTGCTGCCTGCCCGAGCAAATCCGCATCGATCCTCAAGAGCTCAGTATAGTCGGATCTGTTGATCAGACCCTTTTCAAGCAGTGTCTGTTTTCGCGCGAGTTCATCTCGGACAACGGTCGCTTGTTTCTCGATTGCAGCCTTTTGATCCCGAAGTCCCCTTTCGGTGTCGGCGAGCTGATTCAACCGCTGGCCAAGGATCAACTGCTCGGAACGAAAGCGTGCAAGCCTCGCCTGGAATTCCTTATTCTCTTCGTCTACGATTTCGATCACGTCGACTATCGTCGGTGATATTTTGCCGGGCCAGTAGAGGATTGAAAATCTTTTGGCCATCGCGTTCGGCTTCCAACCGTTGAATTTGTGCACTCAGCGATACCCATTGCTTCGTAAGCCTGTTCAGCTGTGTTTTCGCGGCGGTATCATCGAGGATCATGACCATGTCACCACGGCTCACGACATCGCCCTCCCTTACCTTGATTTCCCGTACGATTCCGCCTTCCAAATGTTGCATCTGGATATTCCGGCCCGCTGCTGCGATCGCGCCGGTGGCAACGGCGGCCCCGGAAATGGGAGCTGTGGCTCCCCAGAAGCCAAACGAACCGAGCATCACCACGATGGCGCCATAGCCGAACAATGCAGGACCGCGCGTCGAGCGGGACAGCGTCGTTTTCCAATTATTCACCGCGTCGGCCATGATCACTCCATGCCGTCATGCACCAGCGTCAATCGCTCAGTACTAACACCCTTGCCTTGCAAGACCGTCGATTCAACCGGACGCGCTGCCTCGCCACCCCGGCCGGCCAGACGCCGCAGAATCTCAGCGGCCGGTCCGTAGGCTTCCACGTTTCCCTCGCGTAGCACGATAGCCTTGTCGCACCTGAGAACGATGGCTGGTCGATGCGTAACGATGATGATTGTCGTGCCTGCTGCGCGCGCGTGCATCAGGGCTTTCTCGAGAGCTGCTTCTCCCTCTGCATCGAGATTGGAATTTGGCTCATCGAGGACCAGTACCTTCGGATTTCCATAGAAAGCCCGGGCAAGACCGATCCTCTGCCTCGTTCCGCCGGAAAGCGTGGAGCCAACTGGTGTAACCAGCGTTTGATACCCCTGTCGCTGCGACATGACGAGAGTATTCGCTTCGGCCCGGCTCGCCGCATCGGTGATGCTTTCGTCTGTTGCGGACGGGGCGAAGCGCGCGATATTCTGTGCGATCGAGCCCGGCAACAGTTGCACGTCCTGTGCAAGATATCCGATGTTGGAGCCAAGCTGTTGCGGATCCCAGGTCTTGTAGTCGGCGCCGTCAAGTGCCATCGAACCTGAGGTTGGTCGAAGGATACCGGCGAGTAGTTTCGCGAGTGTCGACTTTCCAGCGCCGCTCGGGCCAAGTAGCGCAACCGCTTCGCCTGGCGCGATTTCGAAGTTCAGCCTTTTTATTATCGGAGGAGTGCCCGAGGATGCAGTGCCGGTCTGCGATGGCGTCCACACCAAATCTTTTGCTGCAATGGCACCTTTGGGATCAGGGAGCCGAAGGCGCGGTACCTGCCCCTCTTCTATCGTGGCGATGGCAGTGTCCAACCTGCCCCAGGATTTTCGTGCGTCCGCCACTTGTTTCCATCCGGCGACGAGTTGATCGATCGGCTGCAATGCTCTTCCGGAAATCGTCGAGGAGGCGAAGATCATCCCGGCGGTCATCTCCCCGCGCATGACCAGAACAGCACCTGCACCAAGAATTGCGAGCTGAAGCGCCATGCGCAACGCCCGGGAGCCTCCGGAAAACGACGAGTTTATGATTGCCGCCTTATCCTGCAGGATGGCGGATTCAGCGAAGCGCTTACCCCATACCTCGGTCACGTTCCCGAGCATCCCCATCCCACGAAGCGTATCGGCGTTGCGAGTGAACGCCTGAGCAAGCAGATTGGCAATCGTCGCAGCTTCCTGCGCCTTGCCACCAGTTGCTCTTGCCGTGAAATGGTTTGCAACGACCAGCAGCACCATCACCGCTGCGCCGGATACCGTCACCAGGCACAGAATAGGATGCACGAAGTAGAGCAAAAGCATGAAGAGCGGCGCGAAAGGAAGGTCGACCAAATTTGCCAAACCGCGGGAGGCAATGAAGGTCCTTACCGTCGACAGGTCGCGAAGAGCCTGGATGTCGCCGTTCTCTGCCTTCAGAGAATTGATCGACGCCAGGAAAGCGGTACCTCCAAGCTCACGATCGAGCGCCAGCGCCACACGTTGGCAATAAACCGAGCGGATGACGTCCATGAAGGCGAGAAAGGCCAGAGCACCCGTCGCTATCAGAGACAGGTAGAGAAGGGTCGGTACACTCGCTGCCGGCAGTACGCGATCATAGACCTGCATCATGTAGATCGAAGGAACGAGCAGGAAGAAGTTGATGATGATCGAGAAGATGGCGACTTCGATCCAGGCGCGATGAAGTCGCCTGCGGAAATCGGGGGCGCTTATTGCTTGGCTGTTCACTACACTTCACTTCACTTGGTACCGAGGTTGCCCCCCGGAACGCATCAGACGCGTTCCGGTGTTTGGAAACTCAGGTCCAAATGACCGCGCCAATCGGCTCGGGCTCGAACCACAGATCGGGGCTGCTGTCGTTTTGCAGATGAGCAACAAAATCCTCCAGTGAGATGACGTCGGCACTGTGAATCGAGCCGCTGTCATCCTCAGCCGTCGTCGCTTCGCCGCTGGATAGTTCGTATAAGCGCGAGGTTCTGAAGAGTTGGCGGGACGTAAGCCTTTTGAATCATCGGCTGCGATCGGTGAACGCAATAGACTATGAGGAGTTAACATCTTTTATCCTTGGTGCGTTAAGCAGCCTCTAATTGCACGCATTTGTGCAAAACGAACGGTCGCAGTCAACTTAAATTTGCAAGATTCTTCTGCGCCTGCCTGCTCATGTAAATACGGGACAAGCGCGAAGGAACTGCTGGTACGCGCCGTCATGGACAGTGTCCGAAGTAGTCTGCTGCGGTTCTATTCCTTTCAAGAGCAGAGACCTCCGTTCTCGGTCAGAACGCATGGATTCGCACATATCCGGAGATGCTGTTGGAGCATCTAAAAGGCCGCGCCAAGAGATCACTTGGCGATCCCTTCGGGCTAAGCCAGTTAGATTGGCGGCACCCTCGCGCGCTCCGTGCTATTTCACCCGCTGGATTGAGCTGCGCGCAAACCGCCGCTCAAATCGGCTCTAATCCTCGCGCGCATCGTAGCTGCGCTGACAATCCTGGATAACGTCGATATTCTCGACAGTCCAGTCGAACAGGGTTGAGAACGGCCCTTGCAGCGACCGGCCGAGGGGTGTCAATGCATATTCTACCCCGAGCACACGCCCATCCAGAATCCTGCGCGTCAGCATACCGTTGCGCTCCAGCTTTCGAAGCGTCTGTGTCAGGACGCGCTGGGTTACGCCATCGAGCCGACGCTTGATCGCATTGAAGCGACGGGGCTCGCTTAACACGGCCAGCACCATCATCGACCACTTGTCGGCGATCTGGTCGAGAATCACGCGGCTTGGGCAGTCCGCACGGTAGACGGGGTCATTTTCATCGGTCCGTTCATCCATCGGTATCCTCCGGCATCCCTGGGATGCTTCTGGTGCGTAATTGACGCTAGGTATCCAATGAATACTTTAGGGTCAATGGCGCATGTGCGGCGCCTGAGGTTCCCGAAAAACAGAGATACACATATGACAGACACAGATTTCAGCCGGCTTCGGATTACTCGGACAGACGGCGTTGCCACGATCACGATCAACAACCCGCCGGTAAACGTTCTCGATGTCGCCCTGATGGGCGAGATCCGCCGCTTTCTCCTTTCTGTTCGCAACGATCCGGACACCCGTGTGCTGGTCTTCCAGAGTGCGGACCCCGAGTTCTTCATTGCCCATGTCGACATGACATTGATCGATGAACCGCATGCCTTCGACGAGATCGCCCGTGAGGCTCCGGAAGGCCTCAATCCGTTCCAGGCGTTCGGCGAGCTGCTGCGCGAACAGCCGCAGGTGACGATCGTCAAGCTCGCCGGGCTGGCCCGCGGCGGCGGGGCGGAGTTTGTCGCAGCGGCGGACATGGTGTTTGCTGCGGAAGGGCTGGCAGGGCTTGCTCAATGCGAGGCGTTGATGGGGATCACGCCCGGCGGCGGAGCCACCCAGTATCTGTCCAGCCGGATGACGCGTGGCCGAGCTCTTGAAGTGATCCTTGCCGCCGATCTCGTCGATGCTATGACAGCGGAGCGATACGGGTGGATCAACCGGGCACTGCCGGCTTCTGAACTCGACGGCTTCGTCGAGCGTTTGGCACGCAACATCGCAGCACTGCCCACCGGCGTCATCGCCGCGGCCAAGAGGGCGGTGCCTACCGAAAACCTGCGGGATGGCTTTCAGCGCGAGCATGAGGCCTGGGCAGGATTGTTCGAACTCCCTGCTGCAGAAAAGCTCATCCGGGGCGGACTGAAAGCAGGAGCGCAGACCAAGGAGGGCGAGAGGAACCTGGAAGGCTTGCTCCGTACATTGAAGGTGTGAATCCTGATTGACGAGAGAACAGCGAAACCGCTGCAGCAGAGTATTGCATAGCGGTTTCGGTCTTTGGATGGCGCATATGCATTATCGGAAGCGCCCGCGCTGAATCATTACGTCCTCCGCACCACTGTCAGCCGCGGGAAGAGAACCTCTCCAGAAGATGTCTCCATTCCGCTAACGACGAGTGGAACATCATACCGCGCCGGGCACGATATTCCGAGTTTCGTGTGTAGCCTGGAAGCTGATTCAGGTAAAAATGGGAGCAAACAGCGAGCGACGATGGCGAGGCCGTAGACTTGTTCTGCCAGAGTAGCCCCAAGGCGATCGGAGATTATTTGTCGTTCCGCTCTGCCGAATTCGCCGGCCAAGGCCTTGGCATCGGACCAGGGTGCTTTTCGCGTAAACTCCCTGTTTGCCGACGTCAGATAGGAGAATATTTCTGCCAAACCAAGGTGAAGTTCGTAGTTGTCAAAGGCATTCTGAACCTTTCCGGCAAGACCGGCTGCTTCGCGGACAAGACCACTGTCGGGAACAGTTGGTGTCACGCCGGAAAAGGACGACGCGAGCAAGGTGAGAACCCGGTTGACGAGATTTCCAAGCTGCCCGCCGAGTTCTCCCGACCATGCGGCCTCGAGCCGTTCTTCAGAGAAGTCCCCATCATCGGCGGAACGGATATGGCGGAGCAGGTAATAGCGCAGTGCGTCCGGGGTCTGATAGTACTCCACGAGGCCATCGGGATCGATGCCGTTGCCGGCCGATTTGCCGATCTTTCGCCCGTCTACCGTCAGGTAGCCATGAACGAAGATCGATGACGGTAGCGGCACTCCGGCAGACAGGAGTATCGCCGGCCAGTAAATCGCGTGAAACTTGGAAATTCCCTTGCCGACAAAGTGGACGCGCTCGCCTTGCTGTGCCCAGTATCGCCGGAACAGGGTTTCGTCGGAACCGTAACCGAGCCCCGTGAGATAGTTCGCCAGAGCATCGAACCAGACATAGATAACTTCGTCGCTCCCAGGCACGGGCACGCCCCAGCCGCGTGCTCGTTCAGCACTACGCGACACACTGATGTCCTCTAGTCCCCGCCGAAGCAGGGCAAGTATCTCGTTTCGCCGGTGCGTTGGACCGACCTCAAGCTCTTCTGTCTCGATCAAATTACGAAGGCGGTCGCCATATCGAGAGAGGCGGAAGAACCAGTTCTCCTCCTTCACGATCTCAAGCGGGATACCGTGCTCCGGGCATTTGCCGTCGTCGAGATCCGTCAGTTCGTAGAACTGCTCGCAGCCGACGCAATAGAAGCCCTCATAGCTCTTTCGATAGAGGTCGCCACTCTTGGAGCATGCGTTCCATAGCGAATGAACGCAGGTGCTATGCCTTGAATCGGTGGATGTGCGAACGAAAGCATCGTTCGAGATGTGAAGGTGCCCACCGAGTTGTTCGAAGCGGTCTGCGTTCTCTCCCACGAAGTCGGCCACCGGACGTCCTGCTGCTTCCGCGGCGCGAACGTTTTTCAGACTGTTGTCATCCGTGCCGCACTGAAACCTGACGTCTCTGCCGAGAAGTCGGGAATGGCGGGCATAAGCATCGGCCTGCACGAGTTCGAGCGCAAAACCAACATGCGGCGCGGCATTAACGTATGGAATCGAGGTGGTGATGTAAGTCGTAGTGCTGTTCATCAGGATATCCTTATGAAGGTTGAGTGTCCCTCAAGGCGGATCGACCAATGAAAAACCGCCTCAAGGGCGGTCTCAGGTGCATTAGAAGCGCACAAAATCCGCCACGCTAGGAGCGCAGCATCATCATCGTGGAGTTGGCGAAACTTCTGTTCATGTCGTCACTGCTATCACCTGGTCGCGACGAGAGCAAGGCCGCACTTGAGAAGCGATTCCGCAATCATGTCGCTGGCTGGTTCGTTTCGCAACAGGCCACCGATCCCATCCGGCGACGCAAGGTGTCGATCGTCAGCGAACGGATGTCGGCAGACACTCCGTGACAAACCGGACGACTTCCGCCCGGAGTTCGAGATCCTCGGGGGCACCTGCGAACCCCCCATGCGGCATTGCCTCGAAGACGTGAAGTTCGACCGGAGCTCCCACGCGCCGCAGCTTGCGATGAAGTCGCACCGCGTTGGAGAGAAACAGGTCGCGCGTTCCGCTTTGCAGGAATATTGGCGGGAAATCGGCCGACATCTCTCCGAACAGCGGGGATAGATAGGGATGCGACAGGTCCGCACCGCCCGCATAAAGCAGATTGTTTGGCATCAGGGAATTGGGCAGCACGACATCGACGATCCGGTTGGTTTGAAAGCTGTCGCCCGATTCTGTCAGATCCAATTCCGGAGACAACAATACGACGCCTGCCGGAAACGGCAGGCCTTCGTCGCGTGCGCGCAGGATGCTGGAGAGGGCGAGATTGCCACCGGCTGAGCGGCCGCCGAGCACGACGCAACCGGCCCCATATTGATCGACTACGTGCCGATACACCGCCATGCAGTCGTCGAGCGCTGCGGGATAAGGATGATCAGGGGGCATCCGGTAGTCGACACCGTAGCAAACGATCCCGAGCCTGTCTGCCTGTAGCCGTGTGCTCTCACGACAGGCATCACCCCCACCGAATACAAGCGCGCCGCCATGCAGGTCGATGAAGACGCAATCTCTGAGCCGCGGACTTTCTGGTATCGCGACATGGACAGTTGCTGTGCCCAGGCGTCGCGTTTCGATCTCGGTGCTTATCTCGTTCGTTGCTGCACTGAGAGCAGCGGCGTAACGGGCCTCGGCTGCGGCCTGCAACTGACGCCACGCTGCCCGATCGTTTGGTGCCGGTATCGGATAAAGCGCGTTGAGTGGCGTGCCGTCATCTTGGACGGCAGTGCTTAGCATGGCCTGCGCTTCGGGACTGATGGAAGCTGGAACGGGAATGATGCGTTCGCCGACGCGCACACCCTCCATGGGGAAAAGATTCTGTTTATTCTGCATACTGGCACTCCGGTTCGCAACTGGCCTGGCGAGCAGCTGCCCGACCCAACGCAGATGGCCCGCGCCGACAGACGCAACGGTAAGTCTTCAGGATCGGTCAGCCACATCATGTTGAGCCCGATGGTGAGGGTTCTGGCTGCTGCCAATGAGGATATGTCACATAGGCGGTCACGGCACCCGTCTCATGAGAACGGATGGTCACCTTGTCGCCTTTCTGCATTGCAATGATTTCGCCAGGCCCCGCCGTCAGCGATCCATGCTTGTCGCAGACAGTTATGCTTCCTTCCAGGACAATCATCGTGTCGTGTACGGCCATGGTCTCCTCGAGAACCTGGTCTGGGCCGTAGCGCCCGAACCCAATGGTGACTGGCCCGCCGTGGCGCTGGTCGAGCAGGTTGCCGGTGAAGATGTCACCTTCCTGTCCCGGCGAGCGTTCAAACACCGCGTCGGCAATGGCGAATTTGTAAACGGTCATGGACTGCCTCCTAAAGGTTGGAACCGAGCGCGGGACGGGTCGATAGGAATTCTTCGAGCTTTCCACATAGGGGTGGAAATGAACTTAGCAGTCATTTGTTCGCTATCGCGCGGTCGCGGGGGGGGGGGGCACGCCGGCTCTGTGCACTGGTTCTCCCCGAAAGGCGATACTCGTTGTGACACAGCAACCTGCTGGACCACCGCACGACGGTTGGATGATGTGGTGTTCCGAATTGATGGAGGCTGCTATTTGGCAATGAAAGCCAGGATGTCTTCGTTCAGAACATCCGCGTTGACCGTTAACATGCCATGCGAGTAACCTGGATAAGTCTTCAACGCGCCATTCTTGAGCAGTTTGACCGCCTTCGAAGCCGACGCTGCAATCGGAACGACTTGATCATCCTCGCCGTGTACCACCAGCGTCGGTACGGTGATGGCCTTCAGGTCCTCTGTCTGGTCGGTTTCCGAAAACGCCTTGATGCCGTCGTAATGTGCCTTGGCGCTACCCATCATACCCTGTCGCCACCAGTTCTGGATCACGCCTTCATGGACCGTCGAACCCTCGCGATTGAACCCATAGAACGGACCGGCGGGAACGTCTCGGAAGAATTGGGCACGGTTGCTGGCCAGCGCTGAACGGAAGCTGTCAAAGACCTCGATCGGTGTACCCTCGGGGTTGCTGCCGGTCTTCAACATCAGGGGCGGAATGGCGGCGACCAAGACGGCCTTGGTCACACGGCCGGCCGGCTCGCCGTGCCGCGCCACATATCGTGCGACTTCGCCCCCACCGGTGGAATGGCCAACGTGAACCGCGTTTCGCAGATCCAGAGCTTTGGCTACGGCAAAAGCGTCGGCCGCGTAATGGTCGATGTCATGACCTTCGGCAACCTGCTCCGAACGGCCGTGCCCGCGCCGGTCATGCGCAACCACGCGGTATCCCTTCGACAGGAAGAACAGCATCTGCGCATCCCAGTCGTCAGACGACAAAGGCCAGCCATGGTGAAACACGATTGGCTGCGCTTCCTTGGGACCCCAGTCCTTGTAGAAAATCTGTACGTCGTCGTCGGTGGTCACGAAGCCCATGGAAAGCTCTCCTTCTAATCGTTTGATTGTGACAGATTGACAAATTCGCCGGCGCGCACGGTGCCTGGCCAAAGTGTGAAACTTGCGGCAACCGCCACTGCTGAGGTCAAGGCATCGCGTCGGCTAAGCGGCAAGTTCGAACTTAAGATGCGAGGCATCGATACATTCCCTGGCTTGATCAAAATAGGTCGGTTGCGGATTCGGGGCGGGTTTTGGCAGAACAGTTGCGACCTTTATGGAGACTACTCAGGACGTGCGGCCAGAGAGTTATGAACACCCCTTCGGCTGGAATTCGAGTCTAGATGCTTGGCGCCGGATTTGCTGCCAAGCGATGTCTGAAGACTTGATGGCATCTGGGTAAGCGAGTCGATAGGCCACATTCTTGCAAAGCTGTGTCGCTGAAAGCGGAACGCCAACCGGATCTGGTTCTCTCGTCAATTGAGTGGGACTGCGAACCAAGATTCAACGTCGTACCAAACACCTGTCTGTACTATCGACTGGATGACGTC
This sequence comes from Rhizobium sp. LjRoot258, assembly GCF_964254185.1. Classification (NCBI taxonomy): domain Bacteria; kingdom Pseudomonadati; phylum Pseudomonadota; class Alphaproteobacteria; order Hyphomicrobiales; family Rhizobiaceae; genus Rhizobium; species Rhizobium sp. LjRoot258. The sequence continues at coordinate 513,492 of NZ_CAXUST020000002.1, forward strand.
CCAGGGAGTGGTGTACCTCGATAGCGGTGGTCACCGGTGTTTTCCGGTAGGGTCGGGTTGTTCAAGACCAACCTGATGGAAAGACCACCGATGACCGACGATATGATGAACGTGCGCTCGCTTGTTGAGAAGAGTGCTGACGCCGATTTGTTGCGTGAGATGATCGGCTTTGCGGCCGAGCGGCTGATGGAGCTGGAGGTTGGCAGTGCGACCGGTGCTGGCTACGGCGAGAAGAATGCGATGCGGTTGGCGCAACGCAACGGCTACCGCGACCGGGATTGGGAGACACGCGCCGGAACGGTCGAGCTTCGCATTCCGAAGCTGCGCAAGGGCAGCTATTTCCCAAGCTTCCTCGAACCGCGTCGGATGGCGGAGAAGGCTCTGACAGCGGTCATCTCCGGACAAATGCGAAGCATTTGCCGTGTGGAAGCGTACATTCAGGGCATCTCGACGCGTTCTGTCGACGATCTGGTCAAAGCGATGGGCATGAGCGGCATCTCCAAAAGCCAGGTAAGCCGCCTGTGCGAAGAGATCGACGTCAAGGTGAAGGCGTTCCTCGAAAGACCGATCGAGGGCGATTGGCCTTATCTGTGGATCGATGCCACCTACCTGAAAGTCAGACGCGGTGGCCGCATCGTTTCCGTTGCCGTCATCATCGCCGTTGGCGTCAACACCGATGGCCGGCGCGAGGTTCTGGGCATGGAAGTTGGCACATCCGAAGCCGAGCCGATCTGGACGGAGTTCCTGCGCAGGCTTACGCGCCGAGGTTTGCGCGGCGTGAAGCTCGTCGTCTCCGACGCCCATGAGGGACTCAAGGCTGCCGTTACCAAGGTTCTCAGCGCCACCTGGCAACGATGCCGGGTTCACTTCACGTGCTGGCGCATGCCGGAAAGAGCGGCAGGCGTGTCGTCTCCGCCTTCATCGCCACGGCATTCGCCCAGGATACGGCGGAATCTGCCAGCACGCAGTGGCGCAATGTTGCCGACCAGATAAGACCAAAAGTGCCGAAGCTCGCCGCCATTATGGATGATGCCGAAGAGGATGTGCTCGCCTACATGACTTTCCCGAAAGAGCACCGGGCAAAGCTGCACTCGACCAATCCAATCGAGCGCCTCAATGGCGAGATCAAGCGCCGCACCGAGGTCGTCGGCATCTTTCCCAACGACGAAGCCATTGTCCGTCTCGTCGGCGCATTACTGCTCGAACAGAACGATGAGTGGGCCGTTCAGCGGGCCAGGTATATGACACTTGAGACTATGGCGTCGATGAGCGATGATCCGCAAATCAGCCTGCCTGCAGTCGCACGCTGATATCCCCTCCGGCCCTTGCCGGAAAGCACGGCCATCAGGCGCGAGCTACACCACTCCCTGGGACGTCATCATCGACTGAATTGCGACGGACTTTCGTAGCCCTCTCGTACGCTATGCGTGATACATTGGTGCGAACAGCAGTGAGAAGCTTTCGAGCTTCCAGCAAGCGTATATGGCGCTGGAATGCCAGCGTGCGAAATCCTGGCTTGCAACGATAAGCGTATCTCGCCAAGACCCAGCGATGGACGGTAGGACAAGCCCACCGCCCCGTCCATAATAGTCGATTATCGCGCTCGATAGGCCAAACGCCTAAGAAGGAATCCCAGATGCCGTTCGCCGCCCCTGGATGCGCGCCAACGTAAAGACCACTGTGATCAGCTATTCCGCGGCCGATTGCGCAAACAGGCCGGCCCAGGCGGCGTGTTCACGATCAAAACCGTCTCCGATATCCGCAGCCGGCAGGTCCGATTTTATGGCCGTGATCACACGGGCGGCAGAGCGGCAATCTGTCTTGCCAAGCGCTCGACGGAGCCATCGATTTCTTGCTTTCGTCACCGGAAAACGGTTCGATTCACCGTTCGAGGTCAACCACCGGCGCGCTGCCGAACATGCTCTTGTAGTCCCGGCTGAACTGCGACGGGCTTTTATAACCCATCTCATAGGCCACGCGCGAGACATTGGTGCTCCCGCCGGCAAGAAGCTTTCGCGCCTCAAGCAAGCGGATATGGCGTTGAAAAGCAAGTGGGCTGAACCCGGTGACTTCCTTGAAATGCCTGTGGAAGCTCGTGACGCTCATGTGGGAAGACGCCGCCAGCGCAGGAATATTGACACGCTCGCTATGATTGGAAGCAAGCCAATCGGCCGCCGACTTGAGTTGTTGAAAGCGACCGTTTCTCTGGCTGACCTGTCGGAGCGTGTCGCCCATCGGGCTCTGAAGCAGGCGATAATAAAGCTCGAACTCGTAGTGTGGCCCCAGCGCGCCGATATCTTCGGGCGCTTTCAGTAGCCCGACGAGGCGAGCAAATGCGTCGCCAACGGGTCCGTCAAGACCGCCTGCGGCGACCGCGCATGTCCACCGATCCTCGCGTTTGGGCATATCGAGCATGACGCGGGTCAAAATGCCGGCATCAAGATGAAGGCTTACTCCGACATAGGGGAGGTTAGGCTTAGCGACGATCAATTGGTGGCTGTAGGGTAGGCCGAAGGACGAGACTGCGCAGGCCCCCGTCGTCAGCTCGAACCGATTAGCGCCCATGATCAAGACCTTGGTTCCGCGCAAGACCGCATAGAACATGGGTTCGAACACGGTCGGAGTAGGCGACGTGACCCTTGTACTCGTCCAAAGCGTCAGGCGTGGAACAGGAGTAGGAAGGCCGACAGTTCCCGCCTGCTCCGAGATAAATGGGGCGACATCGTTCAGCAGGAGTGTGGTCGGCTTAACAAGGTCTAACATCACGTCAGCATGTAGCAATTTGGTAGGATCAGGCAAGTGTCTGGAAAAATCGGGAATGTTGTCTGTATCGCGACTGCCTATTTTGAGGCTGAACGAAAAGCCTGCCGGAGCGACCAGTACTGAGGAATGGGCCTCCATCTGGCGTCAAGGCGACAGGAATAGGAAAGGTTTGACCATGAAGGAACTCGCTGGAAAGAATGCGCTCGTCACCGGTGGATCGCGTGGAATCGGAGCGGCGATCGCGATTGCTCTGTCCGAGAAAGGCGCAAACGTCGCGATAACCTACGAGCGATCCGCAGACAGCGCGGAGCGACTTGTCCGGACTATTGAAGAAAACGGCGGCAAGGCCATCGCGATAAAGGCCGACAGCGCAGATCCCGCGGCCATCCAGCAGTCGGTCGACGAAACCGTCCGCGCGCTTGGCGGTCTCGACATTCTCGTCAACAATGCCGCGATCGCACGATATAACAATATTGCGGATTTCACGGTCGAGGATATCGACGCACTACTTGCCGTTAACGTACGTGGGCCGGTTCTCGCTGCAAAGGCTGCCATTCCCCACCTCAAGGAAGGCGGGCGCATCATTACCATCGGATCAGCGGGCGCGGATCGCATAGCCGGCGTGCCTGGCACGGTCTACTATATGACCAAAGGCGCGCTCCAGGCATTCAACCGTGGCCTCGCCCGCGAACTGGGCGCCCGAGATATAACGGTTAATCTCGTCCAGCCTGGATCGACAAACACCGACGCGAACCCCGAGACGGGGGAATTCGCCGACTATCAGCGCAGTCTCAGCGCACTCGGCCGCTTCAACCAGCCGGCGGATGTCGCGGCAGCAGTCGCTTTCCTGGCGACACCGGCCGCCCGGCAGATCACCGGGACCATCCTTACGGTAGACGGCGGCGCTCTTGCTTAGGGGTTGGTGATGGCTGTTGGTTGCCCGGCGGAGGTCAGGCAACCTTCGCTTTGTGAATATTGTATGTATCAGCCGGAGACTCGCGTTCCTGGTTCCGCGACAGAGTTTTGCCGATGCGGTGACTATTCGAGCCCGCTCCGCAACGCTACCAAACTCAGTGAGAAGTCGATCGGCCAGGCAAAGCCTGTTGCTCGCCGCTTCAAAACGAGACGCCGGGGATGTGAGTGAATGGCTGAAGCGAGCTTGGGGCAGACGATAGGGCCGGCGATCATCCTGATGGGGGCGGCCGTGGTCGCGGTACCCCTGTTTCGACGGCTTGGCCTTGGCTCGGTTCTTGGATATTTCGCAGCCGGCGTGCTTGTCGGGCCGTCGGTTGTCGGCCTGTTCACCGACGCAATGTCCATTCTGCATTTTTCGGAACTTGGCGTGGTGATGTTTCTGTTCGTCATCGGACTGGAGCTGCGACCCGTCAAGCTATGGGCCATGCGCGGCCAGATCTTCGGGCTGGGGTTCGTGCAGGTCGCGGCGGCGATTGCTGCGCTTTCACTGACGGGCATGCTGGTCTTTGGCCTGCCTGCCCCGGTTGGCTTCATCGCTGGCGCGGGTTTCGTCCTGTCCTCGACGGCCGTCATCATGTCGGTGCTGCAGGATCGCGGTGAGATTTCGAGCCCCCAAGGGCAGAAATCTGTGTCCATCCTGCTTTTCGAAGACCTGATGATAGTGCCGCTTCTGGCGGTCGTCGCCTTCCTTTCGCCGCTGTCGCAGGGGCGGTCGGGATGGATGGATGTTCTCTTGGCGCTCGGCGCGGTGCTCGTTCTTCTCGGCGTATCGAAATGGGGGCTAAACCCGTTCTTCGCCCTCCTGGCGCGGGCAAGGACCCGCGAGGTGATGACGGCAGGCGCGCTGCTGGTGGTGCTGGGGGCAGCCTTGCTGATGGCCGGCGCCGGGCTTTCCATGGCCATGGGCGCCTTCCTCGCAGGCGTGATGCTGTCGAGTTCGAGCTACAGGCACCAGATCGAAAGTGATATCGAGCCGTTTCGCGGCCTGCTGATGGGCCTGTTCTTCATGGCCGTTGGCATGTCGCTGGACCTTGCCGTGGTGGCAGCCGAATGGGGGCTTCTGCTGGCCATGCTGGTCGCCTTCACCATCGCCAAGGGCGCCGTTGTGTATGCGGTTGCCCGCCTGTTCGGCGGCTCCACTCACCAAGCCCTGCACCGTACTTCGATGTTCTTGCAGGGCGGCGAGTTCGCCTTTGTGCTCTATGCCGCCGCGACCGCCGGCGGGGTTGTTGACGCGCGCGAAAATGCGCTGTTCACCACCGTTGTCATCTTCTCCATGGCGCTGACGCCGCTGCTGATGATCGCCGCGGACCGCCTGCTGCGCAGCGAAGCATCGATGGAGGGTGTCGAGGCGGCACGTGATCTAAGCGCAAGGGTGCTGATCATCGGCTTCGGCCGTTTCGGCCAGATTGCCTCGCAACTGCTTCTGTCGAAGGGCGTGAACCTCTCCGTCATCGACATGAACCCCGACCGTATCCGTGAAGCGGGGCGCTTCGGCTTCAAGGTGTTTTTCGGCGACGGCACGCGGCTCGACACGCTGCACCATTCCGGCGCCGGTTCGGCCGAAGCATTGTTGATCTGCATCAACGACCCCAAGGCCGCCCTGCAGATCGTCGATCTGGCGCAGCATGAGTTCCCGCAGGCGAAGATACTGGTGCGCAGCTATGACCGCGGCCATGCCGTTGACCTGATCCGCGCCGGCGTTGACTACCAGATCCGCGAAACGGTCGAATCCGCCTATATGATGGGCGCGGAAAGCCTGCGCGTATTGGGCTATGCCGAGCTTGACGTGGAGGAGGCGGCCGAGGACGTGCGTCGGCGGGACGAAGAGCGTCTCTCCGAGCAGGTGCAGGGAGATGCCATGTCCGGCCAAGACCGCCTGCATGTCCGGCCGGTTCCCGAGCCGCTAAGCGCAGTGGCAGCGTCGAAATAGGGCGTGCTAGGCAGAAGAGAGAAGATGAAGACATACAAGATCGCTATTGCAGGGTTCGGTGGCGTAGGACGAGCGACCGCAGGCCTGCTTCTGTCTCGGCGGACACGGTATCGCGAGGTTTACCAAGCCGATGTCCTGCTGGTTGCCGTCTGCGGCTCGCGATCTGGTCTGGCAGATGTGGAAGGCCTCGAGGAGGAGCAACTGGACGCGCTTGAAGATGGATTGTCCGGGCCTGATTTCATTGCTGATAGCGGCGCTGATATACTGATCGAGGCCGGACCAAGCGATTTTCGCACCGGTGGGCCGGGACTTGTCTACATCCGTTCGGCCCTATCGGCTGGTCGTGACGCAGTGGTCATATCGAAGGGCGCTTTGGTTCACAGCGGGAAAGAGCTCAGTAGGTTGCCCGCGAAACAGGCGCCATGCTGAAACTCAGCGGTGCCGCCGCAGCCGCCCTGCCGACGATTGATCTGGTCGAGCATAGTCTCAAAGGCTGCGAGGTGCTCGAAGTCGAGGGCATTTTGAACGCTACCACCAATTACCTGCTCGATGCCATGATGACGCGCGGGATCGGCTTCGACGAGGCGTTGCGCGAGGCACAGATTGGCGGCTTCGCCGAGGCCGATCCGCGCAACGACACGGAAGGATGGGACACCGCTTGCAAGCTGCTGATCCTCGCCAATTTCGGCCTCGGCGCCGATCTGGCAATGGATGATCTGACCGTCGAAGGGATCCAATCGGTCTCCGCCGAGCGGATCGATGCCTGGCGCGGGCAGGGGCTTGTTCCGAAACTCGTTGGCCGCCTTTCGCGCGCGAACGGCGCAATCAGGGCTGAGGTCGGCATCAGGACATATCCGCTTGCCGATCCTTTCGCCAATATCCGCGGTAAGGACAAGGCGATCCGCATCGTGACCGACGCGATGGGCGCGACGCTCGCGATCGGGTCCGGCAAAGAGCCGCTGGCGACGGCTGCTGCGGCGCTGAAGGATCTGGAACATATCTTGGCGGCACGGACGGGCTGGGAGGCGGCGTACAGCCGTCCTGGTCATCAAAGGCAAGACGTCCCTGGCAGGAAAGGAACAGCACATGAAGGCTGCAATCTATGACAACCCCGGTCCCCCGACAGTCTTAAGATATGCCGATGTGCCGGATCCCGTCTGTGGACCGGGAGATGTTCTAATCGCCATCGAGGCGATTTCGATTGAAGGTGGCGACCTGGTCAATCGGCGCTCGACGCCGCAGCGCCCTTCGTGGATCGTCGGTTATGCTGCTGCCGGGACCATCGTCGCGATCGGTGAAAATGTAAGGGATCGGACAGTTGGCCAAAAAGTGACAGCCTTCGACATGCAGGGATCGCATGCAGAACTCTGGTCCGTGCCTGCCTCACGCACATGGTTGATCCCGAACGATGTCGACATGGTACGAGCCGCGGCGCTGCCAATTTCCTTTGGGACGGCCCGCCATTGTGTCATCACCAAGGGCAGGCTAAATGAAGGCGAAACGGTTCTGATCCAGGCCGCCGCTGGCGGCGTCGGTCTGGCAGCCACTCAGCTCGCGTGCCAAGCCGGGGCGAAAGTCATCGCGGTTGCCGGCGGTCGCGAACGACAAACGCGTCTGACTGAGTTTGGCGCCTCCCATGTCATTGATCGATTTGAGCAGGAAGTTGTTGGGGAAGTCCATCGGTTGACCGATGGCAAGGGGGCTGGTCTCGTGATCGACTCGGTTGGATCGACCTTGCAAAGCTCTCTTTCCTCACTGGCAGTCGAGGGGCGTCTCGTCTTCGTCGGAAATGCCGGTGGTGGCGGCCTCGACGTCGATCTCTGGTCGCCCATGCAGAAAAATCAGACCCTTCACGGCGTTTTCATGGGATCGCTGTTCGAACGACCTGCCGTGCATCAGACAGTTGACGAACTTCTGGAGGCCGTGGCGGAAAGGCGGCTGGACGTCGTCATCGATAAGGCCTTCCCGCTGCGAGACGCGTCAAAAGCACACGAATATGCAGAAACGGCAAAACCATTGGGCCGCGTTGTGATGACACCCTGACGCTGAGGCATCGAAAGAATGGTTTGGCAGGAGGAGAACAGTCGGCATGAAACGCATTTCGTTCGGGAACAGAAATATTGATGTTGCCGGGAATGTCCATCTGCCGGTGTTTTGTCGACCCCCCTCGAGCAGATCGGTGCGATCTATGCGGAGAGATTGGCTGAGCGAGGCTTTCTGGCGCTGACCTTCGATCCTTCCTACCAGGGCGAGAGCGGCGGCGAGCCGCGAGATCTCGAAGATCCGGCCCCCCGGATCGAAGACATTCGTTGCGCGGTCGATTTCCTGACAACGCTTGCCTATGTGGAGGAAGAGCGCATTGGGCTTCTCGGAATTTGCGCTGGCGGTGGCTATGCGATCAACGCCGCGCTGACGGAATACCGCTTCAAGGCAGTCGCAACAGGGGTCGCCATGACATTGGCCGGGCATACCGCAGCATGCTTCCGGACGTCCGCCAAACTTTGGTGAATGTCGGAAAGCAACGGACCGCAGAAGCCCGCGGCGGCAATCGCCGCAGGAATCCCTGGATTCCGGACAGCCTGAAAGAGGCAGAGGCGGTGGCGCTACGGATCCGGATCCGCTTGAAGCCGTCACCCTACAGGGAGTACGGCTATCGCCACCCTAACTCCACCAACCGTCTGCTGTTCGTAAGCTACGCGAACCTGCTCGGCTTCGATGCCCTCAACCTCGTTCCCGAGCTGTTGTTTAAGCCTCTTCAGGTCATCGTCGGAGGTCGCCACGGTGCTACCGGCCAATACGAGGCCGGCCAACGACTATTCGATCTTTCCCCGGCCGATGAGAAGGACTTTTTCGTGGTCGAGGGCGCTGGCCATTACGACATGTGCTACAAGCCGGAATATGTGAATCAGGCTATCGACCGGCTAATAGTATTCTATTCGAAGCATCTGATCACATAGTCGCTGGTGCGAGAGTTGGTCTGGACCCGTCTCGGTCAGCCGTTCCATATCGTCAGCCGGGATGTTCGTTTTCTCGGCCGCTGCCGTCGAAACACTCAATCAGCATTTCGGTCAGGACGCGAACTTTTCTGGACGGGTGCTGTCCCGGCGGTCGAACGACGTAGATTCCGGCCGGTGGCGGCGGGTGATTTTTCATGACCGTCACTAGCGCACCGGAATTGAGATAGCCCTGGGTGAGGCCATCGGGGAGGGCCGCGATACCCAAACCGGCCGCCGCAGCGACGACGAGAGCCGCCCCGTTGTCAGCCTTGAAACGGCCCTGCGGGCGAATGGTCAAGATCTTGTCGCCGTCCATCACCTGCCACGTTTCCATCCCCTGCATAAGCGCCTGATGCGTGACGAGTTCCTCCGGTGTTTCCGGGGAGCCATGGGCTTTGATATAGGCCGGGCTCGCGACGTATTTTCCGTAGAGGGGACCAACGCGTCTTGCAATCAGGTTGGAATCTTGAAGCGTACCGACCCGGATCGCGCAATCAAACCCTTCCGCGATCAAGTCCACGAAACGGTCGCTATAGCTGGTCTGGATCTGCAGTTGCGGATGGCGCAATGCCATGTCCGCAAGGACAGATGCAAAGTGGGTGGGGCCGAAGGAAAGGGGTGCGGCAACTCTCAGGCGGCCGCTCAGTTCACCGGCCGGCAGGATCGTGTCTCTGGCGACATCAATCTCGGCGCTGACCCTGGCGGCATAATCCCGGAAAGTGGCACCTGCTTCCGTCAAGGAAGCTCCGCGCGTGGATCTTGCAAGCAACTGGACCCCAAGCTCTGCCTCAAGCCGCGCAAGCCGCCGGCTGACCATTGATTTGGAAACGCCCAGCCGAAGCGCAGCTGGGGTGACGCCGCCCGCATCCGCAACCTCCACAAACGTTCGTAGATCTTCGATGTCCATGCTGCGTTCCCCGTTCCGCGACACTGTTCGGCACAAACGATGACTACCGCATCGAAATTGGGAATGACAAGGTCCTTTCGCAGACGGCGCTTCGGAGGGCGTTCTCCCCTCCGACAGTGTGTCTTAATCAACCGCCAACATAGGATGTAAGTATGACCTTTCGTAACGGCCTTGACTCACTTCTTCGTCCCGAAGACTCCGTCCTCGTCATGATCGACCATCAGCCTTATCAACTGGCAAACGTGAACAGCCACGATCCGCAGGCGGTCGTGAACAACACCACGGCGCTTGCGAAAACGGCAAAGGTTTTCAATGTCCCCACAATCTTGACAAGTGTGATCGCCGGCCGGGGTGGTCTGCTGTTCAAGCACCTCACCGATGTGTTCCCCGGACAAGAGGTGATCGACCGGACATTTATCAACACCTGGCAGGACCCGAAAGTGGTGGATGTGGTCAAGGCTACCGGCCGCAAGCAGCTGATCATAGCTGGACTGTGGACCGAAGTCTGCGTTGCAATGCCGGCAATCCAGGCCGCGGGCGAAGGCTGGAACGTGACAGTGATTACCGACGCATCGGGTGGCACCTCCGTCGAAGCGCACCAGGTCGCTATCCAGCGAATGATCGGGGCCGGCATCAACATGATGACCTGGCTCGCGATCGCTGCCGAATGGCAGCGCGATTGGGCTCGTGAGGAGACTGCGGCTGCGCTGACGGACGTCATCATCGAGCATGCCGGTGGCAGCGGCATCGCCTATCTGTGGGAACAGCAGCTCCTCAATACGCCCGTGCAGGCGGCCAGCCAGGCCGGTCTTTAAAAGCTGACTGGGATGGCGAAATCTCGAACTGATGGCGCCGTAAAGGCCCCAAGTCGAGCCTCGCCATCCCGTCTCAAGCATGTTCACGCTTGGTCCAGCCGTGCACCGACGCGATCTGCGACCACCGTGACGGCGGCTATCTGAGGGCGGCGATGAAACTGACCTGGTAGCCGCGGCAACAAACCCGGCGAAACTTAGAAGGACGAAGCATGGAAATCGGTATCGACAGTTTTGCAGCCATCCTTCCTGATCCGAAAACGGGTAAGCTCCCATCGCCGACGGATCGCATGGCTGAGCTTATCGAAGAGGTCGTGGTCGCAGATCGCGTCGGGCTCGATGTCTTTGGTATCGGAGAGCATCACCGCAGTGAGTTTCTCGACTCCGCACCCGCCGTCATTCTGGCCGCGGCCGCCGCCCGCACGGATCGGATCCGGTTGGCGAGCGCGGTAACGGTTCTTAGCGCAGCCGATCCGGTGCGTGTCTTCCAGGAATTCGCCACGCTTGACCTGATTTCCAAAGGTCGTGCCGAGCTCGTGGTCGGTCGAGGCTCCTTTGTCGAGGCCTATCCGCTGTTTGGCCTGGATACGCGCCACTATGACGATCTCTTCGCAGAAAAGCTCGATCTGTTTCTCAAGCTCGGTGAGGCGACCGATATTACACGGGAAGGCCGCTTCAGGCCGCAGCTCAAAGGGCAAGGTGTCTTTCCGCGTCCACATCAATCGCGGCTTCCAGTCTGGATTGGCGTCGGCGGTTCGCCAGAATCCTTCGCACGCGCCGGTGCACTTGGCCTTCCTTTGATGGTGGCGATCATCGGCGGCAGCTTCGAACGCTTCCGGCCACTTGTCGATCTCTATCGCGAAAGTGGTCTACGCGCCGGGCACGGCCCGGAAAAGCTTAAGGTCGGAATGCATGCAATGGGTTTTGTCGGCGAGACCGAAATGGCCGCAAAGAATGCCTTCTTCCCTGGATGGGCGCATCTGACGACGAAGATCGGTCGTGAGCGCGGCTGGTCGCCACCGACGCGACAGCAGTTCGAGATCATAGCGGGTCCCGACGGCGCATTCCTGGTCGGCGATCCAAGATCTGTTGCAGCCAAGATGCTGCAGGCGAGCGAAACGCTTGGCGGCCTTTCGCGCATCACTTTCCAGATGAGTACCGCGTCGCTCGAGACGGAAGCGATGAAGCAGTCGATCGAGCTTCTGGGCGCCGAGGTTGCGCCGATCATCAGGGCGACGCGATAGGACGGGTAGCGACCGTGTCGCAACGGAGGCATGCCGGATGGACATCGAAGATCTGCGGATATTCGTGGAGGTCGCCGATTCAGGGGGGATCACCTCGGCTGCGCGCCGACTAGGGGTCTCCAAGTCGATGGTGAGCCGCGCGCTCACCAGGATCGAGGCTGCGCTCGGGACCCAGCTTCTAGCACGAACGACACGGGGAGCCGGTCTGACAGAAGCCGGGGTTTTGTTTCGCGATCATGCGGCAAGGGTCTGTGCCGAGATCGACATTGCACGCGAAGCGATCCTGCCCGAAGGGGACCTTCGTGGACGGTTCCGGGTGGCGGTTCCGTTGACATCGGGTCCGGTCCATTTTGCACCGGTTCTGGCCAAGATGGCGCGTCTCCACCCGCAGCTTCAGATACAAGCCGACTACAGCGATCGGTTCGCCGATCTGATTGTCGACGGCTTCGATTGTGCAATCCGTGTCGGCGCTCTTCGCGATTCAAATCTGATCGCAAAACGCGTCGGCCAGATCTACGGCAAGCTGGTGGCAAGCCCGAACTATATAAGATTGCATGGCTCGCCGGAGACGCCGGAAGATATAGCATCACATCACGCTCTGGTGGGTGCGGAGACCTGGCGGTTCATCGACGGCGACAAGATCATCACTGTGCAGCCGCAAGGCCGCTTCAGGACCGACAACGGCATGGCGCTTGCGAGCGCAGCCGCTGAAGGGCTTGGCATCGCCTGGCTCCCCGATTGCGTCACCCGTGATTATCTCGCTTCAGGTGCTCTCGTTCCGATCATGACACGTTTTCCGCTACCGGTCGGCGGGGTCTATGTCGTACGGCCTCCCAGCCCGCATCCATCCCGAAAGGTGCGGATCCTCTCGGAGTTCCTTATCGAATCCTTTGAGAAAGACGCGCATCTTTGGGGCGCCGAGACGTGATGCCGCGACAGCTTGTTCCGCTTTCTGCGACACAGCGTTGCGTTCCCCGCAGCTAGTCGCGGGTCCTGGTGCTTTCTAGTTTCCGTGGCAGCTTTGGCCGACCGGGTAGCAGACCGAAGAGGCAGCCCAGCGCGTCAATCTTGCAGAACGAAGAGGAGAACATGCATGAGTTGGAACCCCGCCATTGCACCAGCCTGTCCCGACGAGATTGGCCTGGATGCGATCGACACTCTCATCATTCCTCGTTCGCGAGACCTCGGTGGCTTCGAAGTGCGGCGCGCCTTGCCTGCTCCGAAGCGCCAGATGGTGGGTCCGTTCATCTTCTTCGATCAGGTCGGGCCTGCGGAACTTCTGACTGGACAGGGTATCGATGTGCGGCCGCACCCCCATATCGGACTTGGCACCGTCACCTATCTGTATCGCGGCGAATTCCATCACCGCGACAGTACAGGTGCCGACCAGATCATTCGCCCCGGAGCCCTGAACTGGATGGTCGCGGGCCGGGGTGTCTCGCATTCAGAGCGCACTACGCCAGAGGGCCGCAGCGGGCCGCAAAGCCTGCTGGGGATCCAAACCTGGGTCGCGCTTCCCGACAGCCATGAAGACATGGCGCCGATGTTCGAACATCATGGAAGACAGGCGCTACCTATGATCGAGGATCGCGGCGTCACGGTTCGGCTTATCCTGGGAAATGCCTATGGCAAGGTCGCTCCCGCGAGGATGTTCTCCGAAACCTTCTATGCCGATGTCACGCTGGAGGCGGGTGCGCGCCTGCCCATGCCGGACGATGACGAGGATCGGGGGATCTATATCCTCGAGGGTTCGATCTCGATCGCCGGCCAGGACTTCGAAGCGCCGCAGATGATGGTGTTTCGTCCCGGCGACAGGATCACGGTGACCGCCGGCGGTCAAGGGGCAAGGCTGATGGCCCTTGGCGGCGCGACGCTCTCAGGACCTCGCTATATCTGGTGGAACTTCGTCGCCTCCTCGAAGGAGCGCATCGAAGAGGCAAAGGCTGAATGGCGTGCGGAGAACTGGGGGAAGGGGCGTTTCGATCTCCCGGTTGACGACAGGGATGAGCACATCCCCTTGCCCGAGTGATTTCTGCTGATTGGCTTTGATTTGGAGACAATCTGAGGATGGGTCGGGTCGGCGCCTTAAACACGGAGTTGATGACCGAGCAAATGCGATGAGCGAAGAGGTTGAACGGGAAGATGGCATGTCCAAGGGGAGCTACCGGATCGTCGTTGATGGGCACGAAGCTGAGATGACATATAGTCGAGCGGGGCAAAAGCTGATCATCATCGACCATACAGATATTCCTGCCGCGTTGCGCGGCCGGAAAATCGGCGAGCAATGGTCCGCCAGGCTGTCGAGGATGCGCGGCGGGAAGGCATCAGGATCATCCCGCTTTGCCCATTCGCGAAAGCGCAGATCGAACGCCATGCCGAATGGCAGGATATCTTGCGCAAGTGAGTAAATTCTGCCGAACAACGAAATAGAGCCGGCAGAAGGGAATGCTATGCAGAAAAGCACCTTTCTGTTCCAAGAGGCGGAGCTGGCCCTTCAGGCTGCTGCTGGTGAGGTGAACAATGGCCGAAAACACCCCTAATCTAACTTTGGCAGAGCGCCAGATCGTCGATGTGATCAGTCGCGCCGACAGTAAGCTGGCTGCCGCAGTGTCGCGTGCTCTGGAGGAAGCCACCAAGATGGCCGCCGGGGAAATGCAAGCGATCGGCCAAGAAGACGCCGCACCAGCATTGCAATATTTCGCGGCAGTTGTTCATCAGCGAATGTATTGTCTCATGTGCGGCGCTGATCCGGATACGTTCGAAGGGGGAAACCCTGAAATTGCCTACCACGTCATCCGCAACTCCCAGAATACTGCCAAGCACCATTGGTCCGCGGACATTGAGCCTTATCCACCGAAATAGCGATGGATCATTCATCGACATCCGGTACTGCGTAGTTATTGCGTTGCCGGCACCCTAAGTTGCTGATGAACTCGGCGATAAGAGAAGGCCCATTTTCCGAAGTTTGGGAGGAGCTGGCCGCGATCGTTGATCCTGGTCCGGTTTCTGCATAATAAGGAATCGCGGCAATTGCTATCCGCCCGGCAATCCTGCCAAAGCATCCTATCCGTAACATATACCCCGCCGGCCGACACCTTCCTGCAACCGCCTGTCCAATAGGCACCGACCCGTCCGCTGACCGCTGGGTTCGACCGGGAACTTGATTGACTTCAGGGTCCAGTGATCTCTTGTCCCAGGCCACAGAGTGGGAGCGAGCCGGTCGACCATGCAATCTTGACGTTACAGACAAGCTGATCGTTCGTCTTGCCTGCCAAGGCTCGCCGCGACGTCCTTGATGGACGCGGTTCCGAAACGTTCGATGAGCATTTCAGTGAGTATCCTCACCTTTCGCGAGGGATGCTGGCCTGGCGGCCTCACGACAAAGATACCGGCTGGCGGAATTGGATGACGCGTCATGATTGGCACCAATGCGCCCGAACGAATATGATCCGCAACAAGCGGTTCTGGCAGGTAGCCGATCCCGATACCGTCCAGAGCGGCAGACACAAGCGATATTCCGCTATCAGCTATGAAGCGTCCCTGGGGACGCACCGTAACAATCCTGTCGCCGTCCATGAATCGCCACCTCTCGTCGTCTCGCATGACGACTTGATGACTTACGATGTCATCGGGTGTTACGGGAGCGCCGTGAGTGTCTATGTATTCAGGACTCGCCACGAGGATGCCGAAGATCGATCCGACACGTTTCGCGACTAGCACTGAATCTTGAAGGTGGCCAAGCCGAATGGCGCAGTCAAAACCCTCTCCGACGAGATCGACGAAGCGATCGGTATAGGAAGAAAGGATTTGTAGTTGCGGATGCCTTCTCGCCATTTGAGAGAGGATGGGAGCAAAATGTGTCGGGCCAAAAGAAAGCGGCGCAGCGACACGTAACCGGCCGCGAAGATCTCCGGAGGGAAGTGTGGCCTCCCTCGCAACTTCAAACTCGCTGCAGATTTTTGCTGCGTGCTCGCGAAACGTTGCGCCAGCTTCGGTCAAGGAGGCGCCGCGCGTCGTTCGCGCAAGCAATTGAACGCCCAGAAATTGCTCAAGCCGAGCAAGCCTTCGGCTGACGAGCGATTTGGAAACACCAAGCCGACGCGCTGCCTGTGTGAGACCGGAGGCGTCAGCAACCTCCACGAAGGTGCGCAGTTCCTCAATATCCATTGATGTTTCCTTATCGGCGACATGGTGTGCCAGTTTGTTGGCCTACCGTAGCCGAAATTGCAATGGCACTGTCCACTTGGACGTTTTCACAAGGGTTTTTGTCTTCCGGCAAGTCGGCCTTCAACGACGGCACGCGGAAAGGTGATGACCTTTGGCGACGGCTTGGACGCACTTCTTGCCCATCGCGCGCATCCGCATGGCACCGGCTCCGAATGACCGCATTTCGTAAGATCAGTTGAACGAGGGTAAAATGATCAGAAAGATACTCATCGCGTTTGTGACAACTTTTTCTTTTTCTGCAGTTCAGGCACAAACGACGCAGGAACAGCCCGGCGCTGATCTGATCGTTATCAATGCAAAGATCTTCACCGGCAGCCCTGCTCAGCCCGAAGCTTCGGCTTTGGCGGTCAAGAATGGCCGCATTTATTCCGTCGGCTCTGATGTGGACATTCTCGGTTTGAAGAATTCCAATACCGAGATTATCGATGCGCGCAGCCGCAGACTGATCCCCGGCATCATCGATGCCCATATCCATGTTCTCAACGATCTGGCCTATAGCTACAATGTTCGATGGGATGGCGTCCCGACGCTGCGTGAGGCGTTGACGATGCTGAGCGAGCAGTCCGCGCGCACGCCGAAGGGCCAATGGGTCAAGGTGATCGGAGGCTGGTCACCCTACCAATTTGAGGAGAACCGCTTTCCCACGCTGGACGAATTGCGCAGCGCCGTGCCCGATCGCCCCACGATCGTGCAATATGCCTACAACCAAGCTTTCTTGAACAAGCAGGCGATGGAGGCGCTTGGCGTGGGTACCGACCGGTTCCCGAAGGTGCCGGACACCGAATTCGAAAAGGACAGCCGCGGCAATCCCACCGGTATCGTCCACGGTTATACCTGGTTGTTTCTCGCCCTTGAGGCCATGGTGCCGCAGCCCACGTTCGATGAACAGGTGAGTTCGTTGATCTACAGCATTCACGGCCTGAACCGCTTTGGCGTGACTTCGATCATCGATAACGGCGGCAGGTGGCCATATCCGGAGGCCCAGGCGAGAGTGGACGTGCTTGCACGAGACAACCGACTCAATGTGCGGATGCCCTTTGTGGACTTGCAACTCGGCGACGGTGGGTCGGTAAACATGGTGGATCTGGAAATCGAGGCGATCATGAAAACGGCGCCGATAAGTCCAGGACAAAACCTGCACCCCACCCTCGCACATGGCCATGAATATCGAGGTGCCGGGGAGGTTCTGAGCGGGGACGTGCACGATCATGAGAACTTCGACCGTCCGGCGGTCATCATCGAGCCCGAGAAGATGCGGCGCTTCGTCGAGCAGGATGTGATGAAGCTGGTCCAGAGGCGCATCCCGTTCCGAATGCACGTCAGCTACAACGAGAACATCTCCCCCTTTCTCGACGCGCTGGAGAAGGTGAACGAGACGATCCCGCTCGATGGCCTGAAATGGAGTCTCGAGCACGCTGAGACCATCAGTCCGGAGAACATCGCGCGGGTGAAAAAGCTGGGTGGCGGAATTGCCCTGGACGCCAAGATGGCGCTGCACGGCGATGGCTTCATCAAGACCTATGGTCGCGAGAAGGCGTTGGAAACGCCGCGTCTGCGTATGCTCGTCGACAGCGGGATGCCGCTGGCCATGACCACCGACGCCTTCCGGGCAGCCACGTTCAACCCTTGGGTGGCTGTAAGTTGGATGGTATCTGGCAAGTCTGTGTCCGGATCCGCAATACTTGCCGAGAACAATCGCCTATCCCGCACCGAGGCGCTGAAACTGTTCACCAGCGGGCCAGCGTGGTTCATGAATGCAGAAGCCGAGCTAGGCGTAATTGCCCCCGGAAATCTGGCAGACTTCGCCGTTCTCGACAGAGACTACTTCGCCGTGCCGGAAGATCAAATCAGCTCTATCTCTTCTGTACTGACCATCATGGACGGGAGGGTAGTCTACGGCACACAGGACTATAGTGCTCTGTCGCCAAAACTGCCCGATATCCTTCCGGCTTGGTCACCCGTAAAATCCTTCGGCAGCTATCATGGGGAAAAATGAGCCCAGCGGACGGGCTCTCCCCGCCTTCCCCGGACGCTCACTGGAATGCGGTTTCGTTGCCCGGCCGTAGCGAACCATTGCCTGCTTTGACAGCGATTGTTGTTCAATACCCCGTCGAAAACGACGGGCGTCAAAGGGGGCTGTCGTTACATCAAGGAGAATAAAAATGGCTGACTTTGACATGCCGGAGAGGAGCACATCATCGCTTTTCGCAGATGTGCGCGGACATCACGTTGCGATCCGTGTGCCCGACCGGGACACCGCCATACGATGGTATCGGGATAAGCTCGACTGGCGCGTCATCCACACATGGCCGCATGCAGATCAACAACTCGCCTATCTTGCGCCGCCAAATGACGATCGTTTCATGGTCGAACTGCTTGCCGGTGGCGACCTGGGTCCGCATACGGTACCGGTTTACAAGGATCTGGGCGACAGCTTGAAGCATGTCGGTTACCACCATTTCTGCCTGACCGTCGCCGATATCGAAGCCACTGTGGAAGAGCTCCGCCGCCGCGACGTAAAGATCCTCAGCGAACCGTTTCAGGTCAACGAGATTAGCCGCAAGATCGCTTTCTTCGCCGATCCTTTCCGGAACGTGGTTGAGTTGGCCGAAGTCATCTAGCAGCGCAGCCGCGCATGCCCCACGGACGAGCCCAAAACGATTTCACCATAAACGCGCCGGGTGACGGAATCCACCCTTAGCCGGTCGATACGTAACTGGGGTGGCCGTGCGCCCCATGCTTCGCCGTGCCAATGGCGGACGGCGTCGACCACCCACCAGAAACTGAAGCGAGATGTGCCACGTGCCGAAGGCTGAAAGGCGAGCAGATGATTGACCAAAAGACATGTTTCACCTCGCCTTTTTCAATGGCGCTCAGCCTTCGGTTCGTATCCACGGTGCGGTCACTCCTGCTTTCGCTTTTCGCCCTTGCATTTGCTCAATGGGACTACCGGTCAGCCCTGGCGGCGGATGATTTTTCCTTGGAGCAGAAGAGGCCCTCGATAAAGGCCGACCGGTCGCAGGAGGACTGGTCGCTTCTCGCGGATCCGAAACTGCGGAATGAGCCGCTGGATCGTCTCAAATACATTCCGTTGTTTCCCTCCAATCCCGACAGCTACATCTCGTTAGGGCTCAATCTACGCGAAATCTTCGAAGTCAGTGATGCGCCGGCTTTCGGAACCGTGCCGGCGAACCCCAGAGATTCTTATTGGTTACAGCGCGCGCAGTTCCACATCGACGTTCACCTGAATGAAAACTGGCAACTGTTTACACAGTTCGAGGATGTGCGGGCCTTCGACAAGACGGTGGTCGGCCCTAACGACGCAAACCGATTCGACCTTCGGCTCGCATTTATCGGCTATACGCAGGAGACTGACGCGGGAACGTTCAGGGCAAGGGTCGGTCGGCAAGATTTCGCTTTCGACCTGGAGCGGTTCGTATCGGTGCGCGATGGGCCGAATGTCCGCCAGTCATTCGATGCGGTCTGGGCCGGGTGGGAGACGGATGCATGGCGTTTCTACGGTCTTGTCAGCCAGCCGGTTCAGTATCAGGATGACTACCCGTTCGATGATCGATCAAGCGGCGATGTGCTGTTCAGCGGTGCACGTATCGAGCGGCAGCTTTCGCCGGCGATCGAGGCCTCCGCCTATTACGCCCTCTACCAACGCAAGGACGCCACTTTTCTCACCGCGTCGGGTGAGGAGGACAGGCATGTGCTCGATATCCGGTCGGCCGGCAAATATGGCGGTTTCGACTGGGATGCGGAAGCGATGGGACAGGTCGGCCAGGTCGGCTCAGCCGACATTCTGGCCTGGGCCGTTGGTGCGAGGACCGGTTACACCTTCGAGGATGTCACCTGGTCGCCGCGGATCGGTCTGCAGTTCGACGTGGCGTCGGGCGACCGTGACGCAGGTGATGGCACGCTTGGCACCTTCAATCCGCTATTTCCGAACGGCTTCTATTTCGCGCTCGGCGGTCACACAGGATACTCCAACCTCATTCACCTCAAACCGTCGATCACCGCTCAGCCGACAGAAGACCTGACCCTTATGGCTGGGGTCGGACTGCTGTGGCGTCAGACGACACAGGACGCCGTTTACACCCTGCCAAGCGTTCCCGTGGCTGGCACGGCGGGGAAGGGGCCCGCATGGACCGGCGCCTATGCGCAGGTCAAGGCGGACTACCGCCTCAATCCCAATCTCACGGGGTCGCTAGAGGCTGTTCACTACCAAGTCGGCTCGGCGCTCGAAGCTGTGGGCGGCCGCGACAGCAATTATTTCAGGGCCGAGCTGAAGCTGGCCTGGTGATAATGCTGATTCCGTTGGGCTCGCCGATGAAGAACATCACCAACACTGTTTTGTCGGTAGGAAATTGTAATGATTACCACTGATTAGCAAGTTTGAAGTTTTACGGCGGTTCGATTCCGATCAAGGCGAGGTAGTTGGTTTTAATGGGCGCTTCGTGAGCGGTTCACCCGGCTGCCGGTCGCGAGAGTTCACGAGCTAATTCCAAGAACGCTCTGACTCCGGCCGAGAGGTTTCGGCGCCCGGGATAATACAGGCAAAGCCCCGGATATGGGGGCGTCCAATCTTCCAGAATACGGATGACGCGCCCCGCCTCGATCTCCGAAAGAATGTCTTGTTCAAAAATATAGCCGACGCCGGCACCTTCAAGCACCGCAGTCCTTGTCAGGCTGGCTTCATCGAGCCCAAGCGGTCCCCGCACGTCAATCTGCACTTGCTCGCCGTCCTTCTCAAAACGCCATCTAAACAAGGAGCCGTCCGGCAACCGAACACGAATGCATCTGTGATTGAGGAGATCAGGAGGAACCACGGGCTTGCCATGCTGCTCGAAATACTCGGGAGAACCAACCACGGCGTGTCGTTGAGGGCGGCCGAGCGAAACGGCGATCATGTCGCTGGGAACGAGGCCTGCAACCCTGACGCCCAGATCGAAACCGTCCTTGACGATATCGACCATTTTTCCTTCGGTGACGATATCGACATTCATGTCGGGATAGCGGCGCAGGAACTCAAGCACGAGCGGTGAGATGATGGCGCGCGCCGCAAACGGGGCGGCGTTGATCCTTATCGTTCCTGAAGGTGTCTCGCGTTGCGAGCGCACCAGATCCAGAGCGGCATGGAGATCCTGGAGCGATGGCGCGACCTGCTGCACAAAGATCCTGCCGGCATCTGTCAGCGACACGCTGCGCGTGGTGCGGTTGAACAATCGCACACCCAGTCCCGCCTCAAGCCTGCCTATCGTGTGGCTCAGCGCGGTCGTGGACATGCCGAGATCGATGGCAGCTGCGCGGAATGTCCCGCGCCGGGCAATCGCGGCGGCCGCTTCGAGTTCCTTCAGGCTGGCCTGTTCCATTGTCCCGATCCGTTCAATATCGCATGCCGGTTTATCCCACTTATTCATGCAATGGTCGAGCACTAACTATCGGGTCAGATCATGAGGAGAAACAGGATGGATATGCCCGATATTGTGAACATTTACTTTGACGCAGACAGCCGCAGCGACGTGGATACGCTGTTGAACACCTTTGCGATTGAAGCGGTCGTCGAAGACGAGGGAGCTCGCCATCAGGGCGCCGTCTCAATCCGCGAATGGTGGGTGGCGGCGAAGGAGGCGACTCACTACGTTGCCGAACCTGTGGAATCCACCGTCGATGGCAACAAGGCCGTTGTTCGCGCCAAGGTGGGCGGCCAGTTTCCCGGTAGTCCGGTGACTCTCACCCACGCCTTCACTATCAAGGGCGACAAGATCGTCAGGCTGGAGATCTTATAATGGCCGACTTTCTCAACCTGAGAGGCAAACGGGCCCTCATTACGGCCGGAACAAAAGGTACAGGCGCCGCGACCGTCAGACTGTTTCGGGAACTAGGCGCGCAGGTGCTGACGACAGCTCGGGCCCGTCCGGAAAGCCTGTCGGAAAAGCTGTTCGTCGAGGCGGACCTGACCACCGAAGAGGGATGTGCAATCGTCGCAGAGGCCACGCGGCGGCGCCTTGGCGGCGTCGACGTCATCGTCCATATGCTGGGTGGCTCTTCAGCAGCTGGCGGTGGATATTGCGCTCTTACGGACGACGAATGGCAAAAGGAACTGTCGCTCAACCTCTTTCCGGCCGTTCGCCTGGATCGGCAACTGGTTCCGGACATGGTCGCCCGGGGAAACGGTGTGGTGGTGCATGTAACATCCATCCAGAGAGTCCTGCCGCTTCCGGAATCGACGACCGCCTATGCTGCGGCCAAGGCGGCACTTTCCACCTACAGCAAGGCGATGTCGAAGGAAGTGTCGCCCAAAGGTGTCCGGGTCGTTCGGGTGTCGCCAGGCTGGATCGAAACGGAAGCTTCGGTTCACCTTGCAGAGCGCTTGGCGAAGCAGGCCGGAACAGACCTTGAGGGGGGCAAAAAGATCATCATGGACGGGCTGGGCGGCATTCCGCTGGGGCGTCCGGCAAAGCCGGAAGAGGTCGCAAACCTGATTGCCTTCCTCGCCTCCGACTGGGCTGCTTCGATCACCGGTACCGAATACACCATTGATGGAGGTACCGTGCCCACGGCCTAAGCGCAGACCTGCAGATCAGGCTGGCACGTCCCACCCGCCGATCTGGGAATAGATCGCGTTGCGCAGATAACGCACGTCGCGGTTCAGAGCGGCCAAGTCCTGCGGTGTCTGGGTCGAGGCAGCAAGCAAGGTGTCGCTGAGACAACCAGCCTTGTGCTGCAATGCCCGGCCTTCGTCGGTCAACGCAATCAACACCTGGCGCTCGTTGCTCAGGTTTCTCGTCCTGCGCAGCAGGCCGGATGTCTCAAGGCGCTTTAGAAGCGGCGTCAGCGTGCTGGATTCCAGGGCAAGGGCGTTGGCAATGGCACCCACCGTCTGCCCATCTTCGCTCCACAACACATTGAGCACGAGGTACTGCGGGTACGTCAGGCCCAACTCGTCGAGAAGAGGTTTGTAGGCGCGCTGGATTGCAATTCCGGCAGTATAAATCGCGTAGCACAGTTGGTCGTGCAGGGGGGGTGGGTCGTTATGGCGTTCGGTCATTCTGAGCTCCTGTGGATCTCCATATAACCTATGCGATAGCAAAAATAAATATCGCGATAAGAATTATCTTGACGCGCAATCTAAAGTCTGACAGCCTATGTGTATCGCGATAACAGTTATCGCAATTAACGAGGAGACAGCCATGACACGCAAGACCACGACCACCGTAGCCGCAATTGCTGCTGCAGCCTCACTGTCCGCTGCCGCATTGCCGGCGAACGCCGCGGACAACATTCCTCAAGACCAGTCCGTGAAAAACGTTGTGCTCGTCCACGGCGCCTTCGCCGACGGCTCTGGCTGGAAGGGTGTTTACGACATTCTCACGAAGCGCGGATATCGCGTCAGCATTGTTCAGAGCCCCCTGACATCTCTCGAAGACGATGTCGCGGCTACCAAACGTGTGCTGGAACGGCAGGATGGTCCGGTCATTCTCGTTGGACATTCCTGGGGCGGCACGGTCATCACGGAAGCTGGCATTGATGCAAAGGTTGCAGGCCTCGTTTACGTCTCGGCTCTCTCTCCTGATGCAGGCGAGACGACGGCTCAACAATACGAAGGATTTGCTCCCGCATCGGAATTCGTCATCGAGACCACGAAGGATGGCTTTGGATATGTCAGTCCGGAAAAGTTCAAGGCTGGTTTCGCTCATGACGTCAGCGATGCGGATGTTGCGTTCATGAGGGATGCGCAAGTCCCGATCAACATGTCAGCGTTCGGCACGAAGCTCGAACATGCTGCCTGGCACACCAAGCCCAGCTGGGCTGTGATTGCTACCGAGGATAAGGCATTCGATCAGGCCATGCTGATCCACATGGCGGAACGCATCAAGGCGAAGATCACCAAGGTGTCAGCGAGCCACGCCCTGTTCATGACGCAGCCGACGGTGGTCGCGGATACCATTGATCAGGCCGCCAAGGCTGTCTCAGCGAAGAAGTAATGACAGACGCAGTTTCATCGGGACAGCCCGCACTGTCCCGATGACGACGAGCAAGGGCTGTCGAACCGAGCGAGGTCGGCCCAAAGCGAGCACATAAAAGGCCGCACGATCTCGGACTAGGATCCATTGCCCGCATTCCCCAACACTTTTGCAATTTTCCTCAATCCATTCACGGAGGTAACCACGTGAAGCTGAATAGTCATGACAAGAATGCACCCGAAAATCCGCCCATTCCTCAGAGCGAGGTCGGTGTTGTTTTCGACTTCATCGTCTGCGGCGCCGGGTCCAGCGGCTCCGTTGTTGCCGCACGACTGGCAGAGGATGGAAACGCAAGTGTCCTGCTGCTGGAGGCAGGCGGGGACGATGCGGCCGAGACCGTTACAAACCCTGCGCAGTGGCCGCTCAATCTCGGCTCGATCCGGGACTGGGGTTTTGTCGGACAACCGGCACCTGGCCTGGACGGTCGACGTCTTCCTCTCAGCATGGGCAAAGGGCTCGGTGGCGGTTCGAGCATCAATGTCATGGTGTGGGCCAGAGGACACAAGGGAGATTGGGACCACTTTGCCGCTGAAGCCGGCGATGACGCGTGGGGCTATCAGTCTATCCTCAGCTACTATCGCCGGATCGAAGATTGGCAGGGCGCTCCGGACCCAACGCGTCGCGGCGTGGGAGGACCGGCCTACGTAGCGCAGCCGCAGGCCCCCCAACCGATCGCAGAGGCCTTGTTGCGTGCGGCATCCACTATCGGCATTCCGGTCTACGATAGCCCGAACGGTGAAATGATGGAGGGCCCGGGCGGCGCATCCATCGCTGAACTGCGGATGCGGGATGGCAAGCGGGAGTCTGTCTTTGGATCCTATGTCCGCCCGCTCATGTCGCGCCCAAACCTGACTGTGCTGACCAACGCACTGGTCACGCGCCTCATCTTCGATGGCAAGCGCGTGACGGGGGTCGAGGTTCTCGTCGATGATCAGCGACGTCAATTCACGGCGCGTTGCGAGACGGTACTGTCGCTAGGCGCGATCAACACTCCGAAAGTGTTGATGCAGTCGGGCATAGGTCCGGAAGATGAGCTGCAGGCCCACGGCATTCCCGTGGTTCAACACTTACCTGGCGTTGGGCGTAATCATCAGGATCATCTCGCATTCGGCTGCACCTGGGCATATCGAAAACCAGAAGCCGTCGGTGGTAGCGGCTGCGAAGCAAAACTCTACTGGAAAAGCGACTCGCGTCTTGCGCAGCCGGACATTCTTCAGTGCCAGTTGGAGTTTGCCGTGCCGTCGCCGATCGAGACGGGCCTCGAAACGCCGGAACATGGCTGGACGATGTTTAACGGTCTCGCCCAGCCAAAAAGCCGTGGTCGATTGCGGCTCTCCGGCCCCAATACGAATGACCCTATCCTGATCGAACCGAATTCGCTCAGCGCGCCGGAAGACATGGCGGCCGCCTTGGCTGCGGTGGAATTGTGTCGCGAACTCGGAAACAGCGATGCCTTCACGCCACTGGTGACAGGCGAGGCGGCTCCGGGCGCGCGCGACAGATCAGGGATGATCGACTTTATCCGGCGTTCGGCAGTCACCTACTGGCATCAGTCCTGCACAGCCAAAATGGGACGCGACAGCATGTCAGTGGTCGACAACGAACTCAAGGTCTACGGTATCGATGGCCTGCGCATCGCAGACTCCTCGGTCATGCCGCGTATCACAACTGGAAATACGATGGCACCCTGCGTTGTCATTGGGGAGCGGGCGGCTGATCTCATTCGGACGACGCATAGCCTTCCGAACTTGAGCGGAGGACTCGCTTAGTCCATCTGATGAAGAGATTCATGTGAAGCTCGGCGGCCAGCATAAGAGGGCGGCCGGCTTTTGCGTTACTAAAGGGGCGACGGATCGTAATGGTTCAAGGCGAATCAATTCAAAAACAGGCAAGATCTTTCTGCTTACGTAAGGCGCTCGCGACAGCTCACCTCGACCAACTTCTGCAGAACCTTCACTCGTTCAACCAACCAACCAAGCTCTGCCATACCGATCTCATAGTTCGGTGAATACCGAGCTTCGACGTAAGCCCGCGACAGGAGCTCGAACCGCCGGCGAGCGATGCGATTGTCTCGCGGCCATGCTTCGATCAACCGCCTGTCGACCTCCTCCGCTTTCGAACGCAGCACCTTGATGCGGTGCGACTTCGGGCTGTAGAACGTCAGCGTCAGGAGGAGACAATGATAGAGCCGCTCCGTAGCTTGATGTAGGTCAAAAGCTGCATCGTTAACATATCCGCGTTCTACCCCTGTCTGAGCGAGGTCAAAGCGGTGCGCTGCACTTGAAAACCATTGCTCGAAGTAAAGCTTCGCTTCCGCTTTCGCTTCTTCCTTATCCAGTGCCTTGGGCTTGGCAAGCGGATGACCTTCCTCTTCGTAGAGGACCTTTCCGTCCCTGGCTATATCGACGAAAAAGGGCCGGCCGCGCGAAAGTTGGTCGTTGACGTCATGCAGGCCATGGACGATCGGAATGACCGGCGTTTCGATCCGGTGGGCAATCTGTTCCTGCAGGAATCGTTCATCGAGCGAAAGCCAAAGTTCCTGTTCCTGAGCGAAGCTCTCCGAATTGACGACGATCAGCAGATCATAATCCGAGCGATAGCCACTCAGCCTGTCTTCCACCCAGTCGCCGCGGGCGTAGGAACCATAGAGGATGACCTTGAGGATTTTGCCATTGGCTTTCTTTGCCGACTGCTTGGTTGACCGAAACTGCTCGACCTCGAAAAAGATGATCTCCAGCACGCGGGCAAGTTCGCGCCGCTTGTTGGCCGGCAGATGATCAAGGGTGTCGGTCAGTGTCAAAGCCACATCAAAGCCTTCGGTGGGAATCGTATCCATCGTAACGGCTCGCCCGATAATTATCACCAAAACCTTTTAGCGAAGTCATGTCCGAAGTGCAATCTGAAAGAGAAATTAGAGCATGCCATCACCGCTCTGTAACTCCCACAGCCTCTACAACATTCATGCCGTTGCGACTGCTGTTACGCGTTCGCCAGAAATGACTGCACCGGCAGCGTCGTCTCTCGGAGTGCGTCTCGCCGCTTGAGGAGAGCACGCGGGATAAGGTCACTTTTTGGTCGGGAGGCACTGGAGGGGTGGGGGAAGGTTCGATTGCCGGTTCCGGCGTCAGTGCCGGAATTCGAGGAAGCGTTTCTTGTTCATCGGCACAAAGCGGCAGGTCATGCCAGCGATCGAGCACCGATCCCACAAAGGCCTCAACAATCGAGCAGAAAATTCTCATCTGCCACTGCGAAAACGCGAACGGGAGATGCAAGGGTTCCGATCAGTCGGCGGATTGCAGCGCGTTTCATATCCGTTTTCTCGTCCCACCGCATCAGAAACGTTCAGCCCTTGCCACCCACATCCATCGTGTCCGCGCCCTGGCCCACTGGAAGGCCGTGATCGGCACGCTGGCCTGATTTCACAAAACCACACCCTCTCTCGTCATTGACGAGATAACGTGACATCGCCCCGTGCGGCAATACGGGTCATCGACTTCAATTCGGACAAAGCCGACGCGGAGCTGCGTCCGCCAGACGGCGTTTTGGATGAAGCTCTGGGTCGGCTTTTTGTTCCATTGGTGAGCCGGGTCGCAGGTCAGCTAGGCTGAGACATTGGAATTCTACAACGAGAGGGTCAGTTGCTCCCATTCCCATTGATGACCTCAGAGCCGGCCATGACACGATGCCTTACTTGCAGTCCGGACGGTCGGCATATAAATTATCCCAATGCTTGATCGTTCATCCCAGTCTCCGACGCAAATTCCTACGGACGCACTAAGCGAAGTTCTACAGGACTTTCGCCTGAGTGGAGTCAACTACGGCCGCTGCGAGCTACGTCATCCATGGAGCATCGCCTTTCCGCAGCAACAGCTGCTTCGCTTTCATTTCGTCAGTGAGGGGCCATGCTGGATCCATACCGAAGCCCAAGGATGGCAGGAGTTGCAAGACGGCGATCTGGTGTTGTTGCCACAAGGTGTCGAACACCGACTGGCCAGTAAGCCTGATGTTGTCGGGGACTCGCTTAAGAGCTGCCAGGTCACCAAGTTGGGGGGCAATGTCTGCGAAGTGGTGCAGGAAGGAACAGGAGCGACGAGCACCTTGTTCTGCGGTTCCATGGCTTTGGGTGCGAATGCCCTCAACCCGTTGATCGCTCTGATGCCACCGATCATCAAGGGTTGTGATGTTGCTGGCAATGATCCGATCGTCGGCCCCCTCCTCGCCGCCATGACGGCAGAGGCGTCGCAGCCGCAGATAGGCAGCGCCACGGTCCTGTCACGTATGGCGGACGTACTCGTCGCGCGGCTTATTCGCTGCTGGGTCAATTGCAGCGGAGCCTCGACCAGCGGCTGGCTCGCCGCGATCCGTGATCCTCATATCGGTCGTGCGCTGGCAGCCATGCACCGAGATCCCGGCCATGACTGGACGCTTGAGACCCTTGCTGGCGTGGCAGGTCAATCGCGCTCGATCTTCGCGGAACGCTTCAGCGCCATCTTAGGGGAAGGCGCGGCACGGTATCTCGCCCGTCTGCGCATGCAGCTTGCACGAGAGTTGCTCGGTCAAAACATGTCGGTTGCCGAGGTCGCTTCTCAACTGGGCTATGAATCTGAAGCTTCTTTCGCTCGCGCCTTCAAGCGCATCACCAGCGTTTCACCTGGCGTTGTGCGCCGCACCATTTCCGGACGAACGGACATAGAATTCGGACTTTAGGACACATATCATCCTGGAAGACTCCGCTATTAAGACCTCCAAACCTTGGAGGTACTTCAATGACGGACACAACATCACAGCTTGACGGCCCCGCGATTGGCCTCGATTCTACCGTCCCGAGTACATGGAGCCCCACGACCTGGTTTGCCGTTATTTCAATGGCAGCCACAAGCTTTGCGCTGGTGTCAGCTGAATTCCTGCCGGCAGGTCTGTTGACGCCAATGGCGCGTGACCTTGGCGTCAGCGAGGGAACCGCCGGTCAGGTTGTCACCGCCACCGCGTCTGTTGGCGCGGTGACGGCCTTGTTGAGCAATGTTCTCATCGGCAAACTGAACCGGAAGACTGTCCTGGTTGGCCTAAGTGCCTTGGCTATCGGCTCCAATCTCGTTGCCGCGCTCGCGACGGATTTTTGGCTATTGTTGTTGGGCCGAGCCGGGCTGGGCATCGCGCTCAGTGGTTTCTGGGCGCTTTCAGTTGCCGTCGTGGCGAGATTGGTTGGCACCAATGCGACAGGTCGGGGTATGGCTATAGTCACCCTCGGCGTCTCTCTTGCCACCATAGCTGCACCATCTATGGGTGCTTTGATTAGCGATTGGCTCGGCTGGCGTGCCGCCACGGCCATGACTGCAGGGCTCGCAGCGATTGCGATGCTGCTGCAGATACTCAGCTTGCCGACGCTACCCGCAAGCACAAGTAATAGTCTTTCCGACGTCTTCCGGCTGACGAAACGGCGCACTGTTCAACTGGGAATGCTTGCCATCCTCTTGCTGATGACGGGACATTTTGCCGGCTCGGTCTACGTGCGACCCTTCCTCGAACAAGTGACGCTCCTTGGCACCGGGCCGATTGCCTTGGCGCTCCTCGGGTTTGGCATCGCCGCTGTGATCGGCAATGTCGCCGGCGGCCGACTGGCAGACGCAAATATCCGCATGGCGCTCGCTGTCACCGGCGTATTGATGGCGTTTTCGGCGCTTGCTCTCGTACTCTGGGGTGCACATAGCGGCATCGCGTTTGCCCTGGTTACACTTTGGGGTTTCGCTTTTGGGATGGCTCCGGTGGTACTGCCTACCAACTTGTCCCGGGGCGCAGCGGACGCCTTGGAGGCTGCTGGCAGCCTGATGGTCGTTTCGTTCCAGGTCGCCATCAGCATAGGTGCGCTGTTCGGCGGCTATGTGGTCGATCACTATGGTGCCTCAGCGCCATTGACATTTACAGCCGTCTTAGCGGCATCGACTATCGTTCTGGCGTTGCTTCAGCCCCGCAGCTGACTCTTGGAGCTCCGGCCAAGGTGAGCAGAGGAGGCGAGGTCTCAAGTGGCCGGAGTGCCGGGTGAGGCTAAATCCGTGACATGGCGGTGCTTTCTCGTTCCGGCGAGGAAGCACCGCCCGATCGCCGATGACCGCGACAACAACAATCTCGATTAAGCGGCGTGGAAGATCGGCGCTCACGACTAGTGCGGCCGATTGCGGCCATCGTGTAGATCGAACTCTGATCCCAGAAGCGGCCGCTCTGCAGAGCCGGCAACATCAGCCTTGAAGTCAAGCCGTTGCGAAGGCAGCGAACGGTGAGGCAACTTTCTCCTCGTGGTCGCGCAGCCGTTCCAAATTCTCCGTCCGCGACGTATCATTCGGAGGCGCATTGGGCGCGATGCTTAGAATCGCAACCGCCCAAGCGACAACACAGGAGTCGGCCGATGATGAGCACACGAATTTCGCAGAGTGCCTGACATGGGCACGACTTCTCGCCCCAGAACCACCGGTGTGCGGCAATTCCTTGATCTTGAGCAGC
This sequence comes from Rhizobium sp. LjRoot258, assembly GCF_964254185.1. Taxonomy (NCBI): domain Bacteria; kingdom Pseudomonadati; phylum Pseudomonadota; class Alphaproteobacteria; order Hyphomicrobiales; family Rhizobiaceae; genus Rhizobium; species Rhizobium sp. LjRoot258. The sequence continues at coordinate 543,874 of NZ_CAXUST020000002.1, forward strand.
AGCGCGATTGGATAGCGGGCAAGATCGACTTGCCGGACGCGGGCGACCGCTCAGAGTCCCTGGAACAGCGCTTCAAATATGTCGCTCGATTTGAGAAGCTACTTAGTCGCCCGCAAGCGGGAGAAGTGCTGGAGATTCTCGGGCTATACGGTCCAAACTGCATTCCCTTGCTGCGCAAGACCGAGCGCTACTACTGGTCGGTTTCCTGTCTGCCGTCGACCTCGGACAAGCCGCTCGTACGCGTCAATGCGAGCTGGATGGAGCTTTTCACGCTCTATGCTCAAGGCGACGATATCCGCGCCAGATTCATCGTGCATCTTTCGGATTTCACTACAGATCGTTCAGCAACGCCGAGCCGGGTGGACGAACCCTTTCTCGAGCAAAGCGTTGCGATGCCAGAGGACGTCAGTTATTTCTTCCCGCGTGGTGCGGACATTTTCGGCATCAATGTGCGCGGCTCTGTCTCGATCCGCAAACTCCTCGGGAGCCGCCGCGTGGTGCGCGCCATTCGCACGTTCAACCTGACGCACATGAACCGCGGGCGGAACGCCTATCAGGCGAGCCATTGCTACAGCGTGGCGGATTATATGCAGGCAGATTGAGGGGTTCTTTAACGCACGTCATCCTGGTGAACTCACCGTCGCCGGTGGCGGCCGCATCTCGCGAGGTCGAAAAGACAACTGAGGCACACTCCGCGCTTGACCAGCTCGGCCGAACGCGAGCACCACCCTCGGCCGGTGTGCGCCTCATTTCGGTCATTCGTGCCAAAGTTTCTTTTCTCCTAACAGCCGCCAATCGGTCATCTGGCCGGCGACGGCTGCACCGTCGCCTCGCGCGATACGGAAAGCCCCGCGAGAAGCGGCGCGTGCGCGGCGAGCCTGCGGGATACGAACTCCGTGAAGAGCCGCACGCGCATGGTCTTGCGTGTCTCCCCCTGCGTGAGAAGCCAGAGTGTCCCATGCATGGGCAGGTTGGTGCCCGGCACCCTCACCAGCAGGGGGTCGGTATCTCCGACGAAGCACGGGAGTTTCGTCATCCCGATCCCTTGCTGCGCCGCGATGATCTGCGTCTCGGCGTCCGGAGTCCTGAACGGAGCTCCCGTGGTATGAACTTCTGCCTCGCGCGCCCAGTCCGGAATTCCATGATTGTCTATGACGATCCACCGGATGGGATCAGGCTTGCCCGCACTCAACGCGGCTAGTCGATCGCGAGACATGTAGACGCCGCTGAACAACTGCGGTCCCTTCAGGCCGTGAAGATTGAGAGGCAGGGTCTTGCGGTCGGCGACAATGCGGACCGCGACGTCGGCCTCTCGGTTGGTCAGATTTGCCACCTCGCCGGTAGTCAAAATTTCGATCTCGATGTCCGGATGCAAACGCGCGAAGTCGGCGAGATCCGGCATGAGCAAGTGTGTGGCGAGGAACGGTGGAAGCGTCACCCGCAAAAGCCCGCGCGCGCTCTGGTCGCGACCGAAGACGCGCGTCTCCAGCAAATGCGACGACGCTTCCATCTGGTGTGCGAGATCGAGAACCTCCTCGCCCGCAGCCGTCAGGCGGTAGCCCGAAGGCAGCTTTTCGAACATCTGCGCCCCCAAGCTTTCCTCGAGCTGAGCGATGCGTCGCAGCACGGTCGCGTGGTTCACGCCGAGGCGCTTGGCGGCGGCCCGCACTGAGCCTCCGCGCGCGACGGCAAGAAAGTAGCGAACGTCATCCCAGTCGATCATGGTGAAATCCCGCACCGCGGCGGTGCGCCTTCCAAAACCCATATCTAACACACTGATCTGTTGTGGGCGCGATGTCGCGGCGTTCAATCGTCCGGCTGGATCGTTTTCGCACCACCGATGTGCGCGATTCCGCACTCACCGCCTGACTTCGGCGAACCCATCTTGAGGATCTCGATGAAACCTCTCCGTACAGCCAATCAGCGAAAGACAAAAGATTATGAAAGCACTCGAAGGTAAAATCGCAGTCATCACGGGCGGAAGCAGCGGGATCGGGTTAGCGACAGCCAAGCGCTTTGTGGAAGAAGGTGCGCACGTCGTGATCACCGGGCGAAGAGAGAAAGAGCTGAAGGAAGCCGCAGCCTTCATTACGAGAAACGTTACAACGGTCGTCGGCGACGTGTCACGCTTGGAAGATCTGGACCACCTCTATGCCGTCGTGAAAGAGAAACATGGTCACATCGACATTCTCTTCGCGAACGCGGGCGCAGGGACAATCGCACCGCTCGCGGTCGCTACTGAGGCCCATTTTGACCAGACCTTCGATGTGAACGTGAAGGGTCTGTTCTTTACGGTGCAGAAGGCCCTTCCTCTCTTCAAAGACGGCGGTTCGATTATCCTGAACTCTTCAGTGTCGAACGTGTTGGGGGTTCCCGGGTTTAGCACCTACGCCGCGAGTAAGGCTGCTGTGCGCAACTTTGCGCGCGCTTGGACACTGGAGCTGAAAGACCGCAAAATCCGCGTGAACGCGATGAGCCCCGGGCCAATCGAGACCCCCGCTTTAGAGACAACGGCAGGCCTTACCCCCGAGCAAGCCGAGCAAGCGGCCGCCCAGTTTGCGTCACAGATCCCAATGGGTCGCAGGGGCAAACCAGAGGAAATCGCGGCTGCCGTCACGTTCCTCGCCTCCGATGAAAGTTCTTTCATCACTGGCGTGGATCTCGCCGTCGACGGAGGCATGGCGCAGGTCTGACCCCGGCGTTAAAACAAGATCGGAGAAGCATTATGAGCTATTCAATTATAGGATTCGGCAATATCGGCCACGCATTGGCCAAGGCGTTTGCCCGCAACGGCATCAAAGTATCCGTTGCAACCACACGCGACCCAGAAAGCTTTGCATCCGATGCGGCCGCGATCGGACCCACGATCATTCCCAAAACACTGGCAGAAGCCCTCAAGGCGGATATCATCTTTTTGGCTGTCCGTTTCGAGTCGCACCCAGAGGTCGCGAAGGCGCTCGCCAGCTGGCAGAGGAAGACCATCGTCGATGTGACCAACGCCTACGGCGTGCCTCCTGAAAAACTGGGGGGACAGCCTTCTTCCAAGTTTGTTGCACAGGCATTCTCTGGTGCAAAACTAGTCAAGGGCTTCAACCATCTGGTCGCTCCCGTCCTTGATCAGGATCCGGCCCTGCATGGTGGCAGGAGGGTCGTGTTCCTGGCGAGCGACGATGACGACGCCGCAGCGGAGATTGGTGTGCTCGCGGAAAATCTCGGTTTCTCGCCGATCAAACTTGGCGGGCTGTCGGAAGGTGGGCTGCTGGTCCAGGCGCGCGGAAATAGCTGGGGTCAATTGATCTTCAAGGACCTGGTCAAGTTCGACTGATGAACACGACCAACCGGCAGGGCCACGATGCACGGATTGGATCGAGCGCGATGCGATCCGTGCCAAATGGAGAAATTCCCATGAGCATTGAGAAGAACATCCAGACCGTGAAGGACTTCTTCGCCGCGATCGGCCGCGGCGACAGGGATGGCCTGCTGGCACTGGTCGCCGAAGACATCGAGTGGACCATCCCCGGCAAAGACTGGCCGCTGGCCGGAACGCACCGCGGACACGAGGGACTAAGGGATTTGCTTGAGACGGCATCCAAGTCGATTGAAACGTCCACGGAACCCCGGGAGTTCGTGGCGCAAGGAGACCGGGTCCTTGTGCTCGGCTTCGCGAGGGGAAGGATCAAAGCCACGAACAAGACGTTCGAGGACGACTGGATCTTCGCCATCACCGTCCGGGACGGCAGACTGACCAACATCCGGGAATACGTCGACACACAAGCATTGGCGCGCGCCGCGCAGATGGGCGCGGCCGGGCCTGCATAGCATTGTTCGGCCATCGGTTCGGGGTAGACGATAGATCAGCCGAAAATCGCCCCATTGTACGCCGCGCGCTCGTCTAATGCCCGACCGTAAAGGAGATTCCGATGTACGACCAATCCAAACTATCCGAGTTGATCCGGTTCGCATGTGTAGATGCGGGCTCCACTGTCATTGACGTCTACCCAGGCGACGGTGATTGGACGCGCCTGTTCTCCGACGTCGTGGGACCTAAAGGGCGGGTCTACAGCTTCGTGCCGGCCGAAGTCGCCGACTTCAAGAACGATCCGGTTGGCCGCATGCGGACGCTCGCGAAGGAGCCGGGCCGAGAGAACGTCGAAGCCGTCTCGGCGGACCTCGTCGAGATGCCGCAGGCCACGCAACCAGCGGATGTGCTGTGGCTGCACCTGTTCTACCACGATCTCCACACGGCGCTGATTCAGAAGAAGGGCGCGACGGCGGCCGACTTCAATCGAGCCGTCTACGAGCGGCTGAAGCCCGGTGGGTGCTACGTCATCGTCGACCACGCCGCCGCTGCAGGGGCGGGCACGGGCGACGCCCAGTCGCTGCATCGGATCGACCCTGCCTTTGTTCGCGAGGAGGTGGAGGCGGCCGGCTTCGTACTGGATGCGAAAAGCACAATGCTCGCGAACAACGACGATCCGCACTCGATCAAGGTGTTCGATCCCTCGATCAAGGGCCAGACCGATCGTTTCGCCTATCGGTTCGTGAAGATCTAACACTAAGCTATTCGCCAACGATGAGGTCGGCTCTCGTACGGAAGGCGGCTCTGACAAGTGCGATGACCGATTGTGGGTTGGTTTCGGAACGACAGCTTACCGCAGAAGCTGGTTGAAACCGGATCGTCCGCTGTCGGCCCCAAACACGTCCTTTGGCAATCAGCTTGGCGACGGGTGCGAGCTGCCCTGAGGCCTCGGCCGCTGTTGGGGAATTGAGATGGATGGCTTTATAACAACAGGGTCGTCGGTTCTAATCCCTTCAAGGCGTCTATCATTGATTTTGGATGTAGAGGCCGGGGTGCCGGCCAATCCAAGTGAGGTATTAAAACAATGGCCCTTAGAAATGCCCACGATTTTAACTTTGATTGAGCATATCAATCGGGTGCTGGTTGCACTTTCGAACACAAGGCCAAAAAGAATGGGGTGCCGATAGCGGCACCCCAACTCTACTCACATGGCAACTGATCCGATTAGTTACGCCGCTCTTTCTTCTGCGGCGTTCGGTCTCCACTTGATCAGCCGGCCTTCCAGAACATCGAGAATTCGGTCGATGATGAGCACGAACACGGCCAGGATGATGATGCCGGCAAACACTCCAACCGCGTCGAAGTTGCCTTCCGCCTGCGCGATCAGATAACCGAGCCCCGCAGAGGAGCCGAGATACTCGCCAATGATGGCGCCGACCACCGCGAAGCCGACTGACGTGCGAAGGGAGGACAAAATCCAGCTGGCCGCCGCCGGAAAATAGACATGCCGCAACAGATCGGAACGTCTGGCCCCGAGGATCCTTGCGTTTGCGAGGACGACCGGATTGACTTCGCGGACGCCCTGCATGGCGTTGAAGAAGGTGATGAAGAAGACAAGGGTTACTGCGAGCGCTACCTTCGACCATAGGCCGAGACCAAGCCAAAGCACGAAAATTGGGGCAAGCACGACGCGCGGAATGGCGTTCAGGCCCTTGATGAAGGGGTCCAAAATCCGTGCCGCACTGCGGCTAAGACCGAGCCATACACCGGCTGCGACGCCAAGGCCCGTGCCGATGATGTAGCCGAGCACAGTCTCCGTCAGTGTGATTGACACATGACGATAGAAGCTGGGGTCAACAATCCAGCTGATCATCTGGTTGAAGATGTCGAGCGGGGCTGGAAAGAAGAAGACATCGATGAAGCCGGCGGTCACGCCAAGCTGCCAGCCGCCGAGGATAAAGATTAGCATTCCGAGCTGGATGATGCGTTCAGTCACGACGTTCATAGCTTTTCTCCACTTCGCCGCGCAGGGAAGCCCAGATATTGCGATACAGATCCATAAAGCGTGGATCGAGTTTGATCTCTGCCACATCCCGTGGCCGCTCGAGATCGACCGGGAAACTTTCGATGACCCGCGAACGAGGGCCGGCGGCCAGAATGGCGACGCGGTCTCCAAGCGCGATCGCCTCTTCGAGGTCGTGCGTGATCATGACCACGGCGCGACGTTCTTCCTGCCAAAGGCGCAGCAATTCATTCTGCATGAGATGCCGCGTGTGGATGTCGAGCGCCGAGAAGGGCTCGTCCATCAGGATCACCTTCGGACCGGCAATGAGGGCCTGCGCCATCTGGACACGTTTACGCTGGCCGCCGGAGAGTTGGTGCGGATAGCGGTGTTCGAAGCCCTTCAGCCCGACCTTGGCAAGCCAGCTCATCGAACGTTCGCGGCGCTCAGTGGCTCCAACGCCCCTGAACATCAGGCCGAGCTCGACATTCTCGATGGATGTCTTCCACGGAAGCAGCGCGTCCTGCTGGAAGAGATAGCCAATGTCGTTCTGCACGCCCTTTACCGGCGTGCCGTCGATCGTCACCGTTCCGCTCGCGGGTTTCAGAAGACCTGCTATCGCGTTCAAAATAGTGCTCTTGCCGCAACCGGTCGGGCCGACGATGGCGAGAAACTCGCCATCGGCAACCGTGAGGTTAACGTCCTGCACCGCGACATAGGAACCAAACGACATTGTCACGGCGTCGATCGATACCATCGGCTTTGCGTTTTGCTGTCCCGTCGGGATAGGCATGGGGTTTACGACAGCCAAAGACATGGCCTCCTCCTAGGATCAGTTGGTGGTCTTATCCGTTACCTTGTCCACGAAAGCGTTCGTGTAGGTTTTGGAAAGATCGATTGTTGCGGCAGCAACCTTTTCGTTGAAGCTCTTGAGAACGGCCAACGGCGTCTGCGTGTCGGTCTCGCTGAATTTGCCGTCCACCGAGAAAATCGGCTTGGCATTCTGGACGGCCTTCACATACGTGTCCCGGTCGCCGGAGATGAATTCTTTCGGTAGTTTTTCGACGATCTCTTCAGCGCTATGTGTGTTCATCCATGCCAGTGCCTTGACGGTCGCGTTCGTGACCTTCTGGATGGTTTCCGGGTTCTCATCGATATAGGCCTGCGTCGCATAAAGGACGGAGGTCGGGTAGATCCCACCGTAGATCTCCGTGGCACCCTCATCGCTACGGGCGTCGATCAAAATCTTGCCGACACCCTTGGCTTCGATAAAGGTTGCCGCCGGATCGTAGTTGACCAATAGATCAACCTTCCCTTGCTCGAGCGCAGCAACAGCAGCTGAACCGGAGCCGACCCCGATCAACGAGACGTCATCAGCCGATAGGCTGTGGCGCTGCAGATAATAGCGAACGAAGAAGTCTGAAGACGAGCCCGGCGCTGTGATACCGATTTTCGCGCCCTTGATCGTTTCAGGTTTGGCAGGATCGAACGCAGCGTTCTTTCCACCGGCAAGCACGAGCCCGGAATTGCGGGCCAGTTGCACGAAGGCTACAACAGCCTTGTTCTGCGACTGCATCTGGATGGTGTGGTCGTAGAAGCCGACAGCGATATCCGTGGAGCCGGCGACAAGCGCCTGCAGCGTCTTGGAGCCGCCAGATGCGAAGTTTTCGACGGTCACCTCAAGACCTTCCTTCTCGTAAAGACCGAGGCCAGCTGCGACCGGGAAGGGCAGGTTGTTGAGGTTGTAGGACCCGACGCTGATGCGGACGGGTTCCGCAAAAGCCGAACCGGCGAAAGCGACCGTTGCCGCAAGGGCGAGTATGAGTTTACGCATGTGTATTCCTCCCTGATGCGTGGCGCCCTCCCGGCAACCACTTTCGATTATGCCGCGCAAACCATTTGCACGATAGGTTTTGCAAAGACCCGGCCCTCGAAAAGGCGGCGGGCCGTCCGCAGGATTCCGGCAACTGTCTTGCCGTCGCGGGTATCCAGTTTTACTTCCAAACGACCGCTTGGATGTTCCAGAACGAGGACGACCGGTGGCTTGCGGTCGCCGATCAGTTGCGCAGCGACGGTTCCGTCGCTGATGCAGGCCGTGGCAATCCCAACCGCGCCGGTCGTTGCGAGAGACGGGTGGCACTGATGCGGCATGAAATAGCGCACGCCGAGATCTCCGCCCTTGTTGGGCCTGGAGATCAACACCGGTTTGGGCGTGACCTGGTTGCTGACATCGCCCATGCCCATACGCCGGCCAGCCTCAAGCCGTAGCGTTTCGAGACGGTGCAGCAATGCGCCGTTGGCATTGAGCTCGGCAGCCGATTCATTGCCCGTCACACCGAGGGCGGCGGCCTCGAGCAGCATCATCGGCATCGCGCAATCGATGCAGGTCACATCGATGCCATCGATCCTGTCGCACGGGTTGCCGGTGGGAAAAAGCTTGCCGGTGCGTGCCCCGGCAGCATCCATGAAGGTCAGCGCGATCGGCGCAGCATTGCCGGGCACGCCGTCGATCGAGGCATCTCCCATATAGGCAACGCTGCCATCAGGGGTCGGAACCTCGGCTTCGATCAGTTTACCGGTATTGACGTTGTGGATGCGCACGCGGGTGACGCCGGTCGTCGCCTTGACAAGGCCGGCCTCGATCGCGAACGGCCCGACGGCCGCCAGCATATTTCCACAGTTGGGTGAGGTATCCACGAACTGCTGATCGATGCGGACCTGGGCGAACAGATAATCCACATCGGCATCGGACACGGTTGCCGGGCCGACGATGGCAACCTTGCTGGTGACGGGGTTTCCGCCGCCGATACCGTCAATCTGCAGAGGATGACCAGACCCCATAACCGAAAGCAGAATCTGATCGCGTTGACGCGAATCCAATGGAAGATCGGATGCGAGAAAGAACGGTCCTTTGGAGGTGCCACCTCGCATCAGAACGCAGGGAATGGAAATCAGGTCGTTCATGGTTGTGTCCGCATACTGATGTGATTTAAATATCAATCAGCTTCTTTGTTGCAGTAAGCGGTAAAACGATTGATATGTGAAATGCGAAGATCAGAGGGAATGATGCGTCATGAGCATTAATTGCGAGATACTGGATCTGCGCGCGTTTCTATCGGTCGTCGAACTGGAAAACTTCCACCGCTCTGCCGAAGCGCTTAATCTGTCACAGCCGGCACTCAGCCGCCGAATTCAGAAGCTCGAGCTGGCAATCGGGGCGCCTTTGCTCGAGCGCACGACGCGTCATGTCTCGACAACCGCCCTTGGCGCGGAGCTAATCCCGTTGGTGCGACGCATGCTTGAGGAGTTCGACACGTCGCTGTTTGCGGTGCGGGACGTCGGATCTCAGCGCAGCGGCCTTGTGACGATCGCATGTCTGCCAACGGCTGCCTTCTATTTTTTGCCGACCGTCATTAAGCAATTCAGCGCCGAGTACCCGAATATCCGGTTTCGCATTCTCGATCTGCCGGCCACCGACGGTCTACAGGCAGTCGCCCGCGGGGAAGTCGAGTTCGGCATCAATATCATGGGCTTTTCAGATCCCGACCTCATCTTCGAGAGGCTCATCGAAGATCCATTCGTGCTGGCGGCACGCAAGGATCATCCGCTGGCAGCGAAGAGCGAACTCGAATGGGACGATCTGGCGCCCTATCAACTGATCACGGTTCACCGATCCAGCGGCAATCGTACGCTTCTGGATGCAGCATTGGCGAAATCGAACCTGAAACTGCGCTGGTCCTATGAAGTCACGCATCTTTCGACATCACTTGGTCTCGTGGAAGCCGGGCTTGGGATTTCGGTTCTGCCGAAACTCGCCACGCCTCCGGAGGAGCATCCATTCCTCGTCACGAGACCGATCCGCAATCCTGAAATCTCGCGAACGATCGGCATTGTGCGCCGTCGCGGTGGCACACTTTCGCCGGCAGCCGAGCGGTTCATGACAATGTTGATTGGGACGTGGGCCGAAGGAAACTGAGCAACCAAAGAGCCGCCGAGATGGTATCCCGTTTACTTTCCAGCCAAATGTTCTCTTTTTCCGTGACCAGAACGCCTTGAAGAAACCGTTCGACATGAAGCGCCACCTGCTCGGGTTCTTCTTCGAGATCGTTGAGCGGCGGGATACAAGGGTTATGGCGCACTCAACACCATCTTTCGCATTGCAGCGCTGAAGAAGGAATTCAGACCCGAATGCGTGCCAAATAGCTGCGAAAATTTTACGACAGGGCAGCGGAGGCGCGGTTGCTTCCCAGCGCAAGATGCGTTTTGAGCGCCCGCGGTACCACTGTCGACTTACAATCGTATTTCAAGATACCACGTAGAATGTACCTGGTTATGAAGTTCGGGACCGTGGGCCTGGTTCATTTCTATCCCAAGACGATGCGTTCCCTGCTTGCTGCGGATTGCTTTACGGCCGTGATGACCCTCAGTGTGTTTAGCCCTTCGCGCCCACTGGCCAGCGGCTGTTCTTCACCGCGAATCACCTTGCAGAACTGCCGGATCTGCAGCGCCAGCGGGTCTTCGTCCTGAACGGCGATGCGGCGCTTTTCAAATGGCTCCCACCAGCTCCGTTTTATGCCGTTTTTCCACACGTCGAGCGACGGGATCGTTAGGGATCCGTGCGTCCCCCCAATCTGATAGCATGCCTCTTCCGTCTTCGGATAGGCGGGATTTTCGCCCGTCGTCATCTCCCAGCTCCAGGGTGCGACGACGGCATCCGAAACGGAGGCAGTGGCAAGAAGACCGCTCGCGAACTCCATCAGGATCACCGACGTTTCCTCGACGACATTGCCGCGGACGGCGCCGGATTCACGTGCCTGGACGGCAACGATGTCACCGAAAAGGTAGCGCAGGTTGTCGACGTCGTGGATCAGGTTGAGGAAGACAGGGCCGGCTCCGGTCTGGCGCCGCCAGTCGATGTCGAAATAGTCGTCCGGCTTGAATAGCCAGAACATAGCGTTGGCCACGACGACGCGCCCAAGCTCGCCCCTGTCGATGATCTCTTTTGCCTTCTGGATCATCGGATTGTGTCGGCGGTGGTGGCCAACCAGAAGCGGAACACCAGCGGCTTCCGCCGCGCCGATCAGTTTTTCACCGGCCGCGATATCGTCGGCAATCGGCTTTTCGATCAGCGCCGGTACCCCGGCGGCAACGGCTTCGAGACCGTTGGCGACATGGGCCTGGTTGGGCGTCGCGACGATGACGCCGTCGGGACGATGCGTCTCGATCATTGCCGCAAAACTCGGAAACCATTTAGCGCCGGAATCCTGCGCAATCTTCTGCCCGAGCGGCATCGGATCGATGACAGCCAGAAGTTCTGCCTGCGGCTCGGCAAGCACGTGCTGGATATGTCGCTTGCCGATCAGGCCGGCGCCGAGCACCGCCAGTCTTACTTTCCGATCCATGCCAAAAGCCGTCCCCGTCACTTCTTCGCGGCCACCTCGATCAGGCTTGCTACCCGCCGGATCGCAAGCTGATAGCCTTCGGTGCCAAGGCCAGCGATCACGCCGTCGGCGCGGTGCGAGACGAAGGAATGATGGCGGAAGGATTCGCGCTTGTGGACGTTGGAAATATGCACCTCGATCACCGGCTGCTCGAAGGTGTTCAGTGCATCGAGAATAGCAACGGAGGTATGGGTGAAGGCGGCTGGATTGATGACGATGCCGGCGCCATCCTCGCGCGCCTCGTGGATCCAGTTGATGATTTCGTATTCACGATTGCTCTGGTGAAAGCGGATGTCGTGACCGAGTTCAGAGGCGAGCCGGCAGCAATCGGCCTCGACATCAGCGAGCGTCTCGTGACCGTAGATGTGTGGCTGGCGCTTGCCAAGCAGATTGAGGTTCGGGCCATTGAGAATGTAGATCAGGCTCATTCTTCTTCCTTCCGTATTGCCGGAACGGTCACGGCAGCGTGGTCTCGTGGATCGCAAAATCGGGATCCGACTGGATGAGATCGGCTCGCAGGGCGCAGCGCCCCTCATCGAGTGCCGGACGTGCGACGCCTTCGGCTGCGTCATAGACCGTCTGCAATATTGCCCGCTTTTCGGCGACCGTGCGTCCGGGCGCGATGCGCAGGATGATCTGCACGAACTGATTGGCAGGATGCTCGTCGGCGACCAGCGAATGTGTGGCCTCGCGTGCAATGGTACGCACGGCATTCGGCTTGACCGCCCCGCTGTCACGCACGCTGCGATGAACAGCCTTCACCAGCGCCGGCATGTCGATGCGACTTCCGGCTCCCTCGCTGTATTCGATCACGATGTGCGGCATCCCTATCCCTCCTTCGCCAGCCTAGATCAGGAGGCATTGCACAGTTCGGTGAAATGGGTGCTCATGCGTTCGGCGTCGGGTTCTATACCGCTGAAGAGCTTGAATGCCGCAGCCGCCTGAAACACCGTCATTCCGCCACCCGGCAGGGTGCGGCAACCAAAGCGGGTTGCAAGCGCCAGAAGCTCAGTTACCAGCGGCATGTAGACGATGTCGGCGACCCAATGGCGGGGTTCCAGCCAGCTCTCTTCGATCGGCAGGCCCGGATGGTTTTTCATGCCCGTCGGCGTCGCATGGATGAGGCCGTCGGCGGTCCGCATCGCTTCACCAACATCGGTGATCGAAAAAGCCCGTTCGGCGGAAAACCGGCTGTTCAAATCTTCGGCCAGACGGCCTGCACGGGAAACATCCTGATCGAAAATCGAGAGACGCTCGATGCCGAGTTTCATCGCGGCATGTGCCACCGCGACACCGGCGCCGCCGGCGCCCAGAAGGACAGCCCGATGCCGCGGAACGTCAGGAAGGCCGCGCTGAAAGTTTTCGTAGAAACCGTACCAGTCCGTGTTGTGGCCGGTGCGTCTTCCATTCTCGAATACGACAGTGTTGACCGCGCCGAGCATACGGGCGTCGTCGGAAAGATCCGTGAGGTACTCAATCACCGTCTGCTTGCAGGGATGGGTGATGTTGCTGCCGGCAAAGCCGCGGGCCTCCTCCTCCGCCAGAAGATTGGGCAGGGCGGTGGGAGGCAGTCCGCGCTCGGCGAGGTCGAGGAGTTCGTAGCGGTAATCTAGTCCCTGAAGCGCGCCCTCGCGCTGATGCAGGGCAGGGGACTTCGACATCTGGATATCCGCGCCGATCAGTCCCACCAACACGGGGCGCTTCATCGTTTCGTTTGAAACAGTCATATGCGGATCGCCTCAGTGATGGGCCAGGATTTCGCCGAGGAAGGCCTGGGTGCGCGGATGCGTGGGATTGCGGAAGAAAATTTCCGGTGGCGCCTCTTCGACGATCTCGCCGGAGGCCATGAAGATCACGCGGTCGGCCACCTGCCGGGCAAAGCCCATTTCATGGGTGACGCAGATCATCGTCATGCCGTCCCGCGCCAGACCGATCATGGTGTCGAGGACTTCCTTGACCATTTCGGGGTCGAGCGCGCTGGTCGGTTCATCGAACAGCATGGCCTTCGGTTCCATGCAGAGCGCACGGGCAATGGCAACGCGCTGCTGCTGTCCGCCGGAAAGTTGGGCAGGGTACTTGTCGGCCTGGTCGAGAATGCGGACGCGTTCAAGATATTTGCGGGCGATTTTCGCAGCATCCGACTTGCTTGTTCCGCGAACGCGCATCGGCGCAAGTGTGCAGTTCTCCAGGATCGTCATGTGCGGAAACAGGTTGAAGCTCTGGAACACCATGCCGACTTCGCGCCGGACGGCGTCGATCGACTTGCCGCTGTCGTCGAGCTTTGTCCCCTCGACCATGATCATGCCGTTCTCGATTTTCTCGAGCGCATTGATGCAGCGGATCAGCGTGGACTTGCCGGATCCGGACGGTCCGCAAAGGACGATCTTCTCGCCTTTGCGAACCGTAAGGTTGACGTTCTTCAACGCATGGAATGCGCCGTACCATTTATCCACTGCTTCCATGGAGAGAAGAGGGCTTTGAGTGTCAGCGGCGTGCAGCACGGCGATCTCCTGCGCAGAGCGTGATCAGTTGATGGTGAAGGGGATGTTCGGAATGGATTCGGGGAACTTCGGAACCTCCACTTTCATCCACTTCGCATAGACCTTGGCGTGCTCGCCGTTCGCCATGATCTTGTCGAGGAAGGCATTGACGGTTTCGTTCCAGTCCTTCTCGCCAAGTCGTGTTCCAACGCCATTGAATGTCGTCAGGAAATCGATCTTGCGTTCATATGTGCCGGCACTGGCTGCTTCCAGACGGTCGAGGTAGAACTGGTTGCCGCCGACCGCCTGCACCTGGCCGGAAAGCAGCGCCTGGATGGAGGCGGCATCATCGTCGAAACGCCGGACGGTCGCCGTATCGCCGACAGCGGTGGTCACCGCCTTATCCTGCGAGCTTGACTTTGGAACGCCGATCTCCAGGCCTGCGAGATCGGCGATTTCGACCATCTTCTTGTCCTTCGGTCCATAAAGCGAAATTGTATTGCCCGCATACGGCTTGCTGTACTGGATCGACTTGGCCCGTTCCTCCGTCATTGCCATGGTGGCAAACAGGATATCGACCTTGCCAGTAACAAGCGCCGGGATGCGGTTGGCGACCGCGAGCGGTGCGAATTCGACCTCGACGCCCAGTTCCTTGGCGAAAAGCTTGGCGATGTCGGCATCGAAGCCGTCCTGAACGCCGCTCGAATTGACAAAGCCCCATGGCGCGTTGTCGCCTTGAATGCCGACGACGATCTTGCCCTTGGCCTTGACCTCCTCGACCGTTGCGGCTTGGGCAGACATCGGCGATAGCCACGGGGCCATCACCAGGGCTGCCGCTGCGAACAGAATTCCACGGCGCTTCAGGCCGGTCTTAAAGCTGCTGATCATTATCTCCTCCTCCTTGGTTGATAGAGCTTATGCGTTCGTTGGATTGCCAACTCACCGGACAGCCTTTGCCATCCGATTTTCGAGCCGAGCCCCGTAGAGAGACAGGGGCCAGCAAATGATGAAGTAGATCGCGCCGACGATGCCGAAGATCAGCAGCGGCCTGTAGGTCTGGTTCGAGACGATCTGTCCGGCGCGGGCGAGTTCGATGAAGCCGACGATCGCCGCGAGCGACGTGCCCTTGATGAGTTGGACGAGGAAACCGACGGTTGCCGGCAGCGAGACTTTGAAGGCCTGCGGAAGGATCACGTCCTTCATCCGCGACACATAGTGGAGACCGAGCGCATTGGCGGCCTCGCTTTGTCCTTTGGGGATTGCCTGGATGCCGCCGCGCCAGATCTCGCCCAGGAATGCGCTGGCATGCAGCGTAAAGGCGATTGCGACGGCGGCCCATGCCTCAACGCTGACACCAAGGAGGGCGATCCCGTAATAGACGACGAAGAGCTGCATCAGCAGGGGCGTGCCCTGAAAGACGGAGATATAGCCGGCCGCGGTCTTGCGGAGCGCGGATCGTCCGGACGTTCGGGCAAGCGCGATGAGGAGTCCGAATACCCCGCCGCCGATGAAGCCGATCGCAGATAGAAGCAATGTCCACTTCAGGCCCTGCAGCAGGAAAAGCATCTCGTTTTGGCCGATAACACCCATTGTCCTGCTCCTCACCGTACCGGATAGCTGAAGAAATGACGGGAGATCAGCGCGAACAGTCCCATCATCATCCAGGAGATGGCGAGGTACATCAGCGTGATGGTGAAATAGACCTCGAAGCTGCGGAACGTGTCGGACTCGATGATCTGTGCGACGGAGGTCAGCTCGTAGGCCGCGATCGACGTGCAGACCGATGTCGTCAGCGTCAGCATGATGAACTGGCTAGTCAGCGAGGGATAGATCGCCCTCAGCGCCGGCTTCAGGACGATCAGGCGAAACACCTGCGCCTTGTGCAGGCCAAGCGCGAGCCCGGCTTCGACCTGACCCTTGTGGATGCTGTCGACGCCGCCGCGAATGATCTCGATCGCGTAGGCGCCGCCATTGATGGCGAGCGCGATGATCGCCGTGACCGTGGGGTTGAGGCGAATGCCCATCATCGGCAGGGCGAAGAAGATAAAGAAGATCTGTACCAGGAAAGGGGTATTGCGGACCACTTCGACGAAGGCGATGACGGCCGCGCGCAAGGGACGGATATTCGATGTCCGGGCCGCAACCCCGATGACGCCGATCACCAGCGCCAACGACATGCCGGCCAGTGCAAGGCCGATCGTCGCCAACGCCGCCATCAGAAGGTCGGGCATCTTTTCGAAGACAACGCTGAAATCCAGCACGTAATTCATGACAACATCTCTCTCCCGCCGACGGGCTCTTCTGCCTGTCTTCGTGTGTGGTATCCGTTTTGCGCTGTGCTTCTGGTTAGCCGGTCAAAGCTCGGGCGGCATCATGAAGGTGACGCAAATGCTCCTCCGGCGCCTGCCTGGAATGGATCGGCACTTCTACCGAAACGGCAGCGCCTGCCGGCAGCACCCTCATCAGGCTCGCAACGGGAAGCTCACCCAGTCCCGGCGCAAAACGCCCTGTTCTGGCCTCACTGACCATTTGATCCGCCGTTCTCGGCGCGGGTCCGCGGGCGTCGCAGAGCTGAATGCTCTTGATCATCCCTTGAGGGGCAGCAGAGACATCCTTGGTTTGGCCGCCATTGCGGAAGAAGTGCAGTGCATCGACCAGTGCGCCGGCGTTGTCTCGGTTCGATTCCTGCACGATCGACAGGCTGTCATGAAAGCTGGCGACGGTGCGCCAGCCCATGTTCTCAAGATCGACGCCCATGCCGAAGGTGGCCGCGAGGTCGCAGAGCGCTGCGAAATTGGCGACGAGGCGTTCCCGATCCGGGTCGTCGCCGCAAACGCTGAGACGTCGCGCGCCAAGCGCGCTTGCAGCTTCAAGCATTGACGTCAGAGCGGCAGGATTGAAGTCCGGCCCGATGACGACGAATTCGATGTCGTAAAGCGAGATTCCTTCGCCATTCAGACGGGCTTTAACGTCTCGAGCGGCATCGCTTCCCGCCGGCAGATCATAATAGGGAGCGCCGGGAAATGCCGGATGAAGGCGCAGGCCAATCGAGGAAAAGCCAGCTGCGGCCGCCATCGATACAAATTTTGCCGGCTCGACATCAATCGCTGAAAAATGCGCGACCCCCAGCGACAATGCAGAAGTCTTGGCTGGTGTGGTTTCCTCCCGGGTCTCCATTCAGGCAATTCCCTTTTCGGCGAGATGCCGTCGCAGATTTGTGCCGGTACGATGGATGTGCTCGCGCAGCCGGTCGCAGGCATAGTCCATATCCCGCGCCACTGTTCCTTGCGCGATTTCACTATGTTCAACGCTGACATTGCGGTCGCCGGATGTGCGGGTCAGAAATGTGCGCCGATAGCGGTCGTTCAGGTTCAGCATGGTCTTGCAGAAACTGAGAAGTAGCGGCTTCCGGCAGCCCGAAATCAGGGTCAGATGAAATTCCCGATGAACGGCCTCCCACTGCTCGAGCGTTTCGGGTTTGGAGGCATCCCGTTCCGTGCGGTTCAGGCGATGCAGCGCACGCATGATATTGCCTTCCCATTCGACATCGCCGACGCGCATGGATTCCCGCAGCGCATAGGTTTCGAATTCCTCGCGCAGGCTGGTGATCTCTTCGAGGTTCGACAGCGAAACGGGCGACACGCGGTAGCCGCGATTGTCTTCGAACTCGACGAGCCCGTCCGAAATCAGACGCGCCAAGGCCTCGCGCAAAGGACTGAGGCTGACGTTAAAGCTCTGCTTTGCCCGATCGAGATTGATCTTGCTGCCTGCTTCGAGCTGGCCGGAAATGATCGCCTCGCGCAATCGCGACACCAACTGGCTGGCGATCGTGTTCTTGCCGTCATCCAAAAACGAGGGGGGCGTTACCGTCTCCGCACCGCTATCCAAAATCAGGCTTCCAGGCCCTGATCGCAATTGACATCCTCCCAGATGGGTTCCGCCACGGTTTCCGATGGCGAGCTTCATTATCGACGATCGATATAATAAACGATTATTTATGTCAACGATTTGGCAAAAGATTCTTCCGTCTTTATCATGGATAACTTCTCTCTTGTTTTTTATATAACAAACTCAATTATATGAATGGTGATCTTGCCCCACCGTTAGCGGTTTTTGTAAAAATTGCTGACGGTGCAGCAGCTGTCCGCTTGACAAATAATCGATGATTCAAGAAAACGTCTGCGGGCGCAGGGAGGTGCGAGATGGTGATACGGACCCAACAGGATGTGACGGCCGCGGTTTTGAAGGTCATGGAGCAGACCAGAGACGATCGTCTTCGGGAGATCATGATGGCGCTTGTGAAGCATCTGCATGCCTTCGTCCGAGACGCCCGCCTGACGGAGCCGGAATTTCGCGAGGCAACAGCTATCCTCAACGAAATCGGCCAATTGCAGACGGACAGCCATAACGAGTTCGTCCTGATGTCGGGTTCGCTTGGTGTTTCAACGCTCGTCTGCCTGCTCAACAATGGCGATCAGGGTCAGACCGAAACGTCCCAGTCGTTGCTTGGCCCCTTCTGGCGCCTCAACTCGCCGCGCGTTGAAAATGGCGGCACCATTGTCCGCTCGGATACGCCGGGTTCTCCGCTGTTCGTTCACGCGCAGGTGGTGGATGCGCATGGCAGTCCCATTGCGGGCGCCGAAGTGGATGTCTGGCACGCGTCGCCCGTCGGTCTCTACGAGAACCAGGATCCCGATCAGGCCGAGATGAACTTGCGGGGCAAATTCACCACGGACGCTGATGGTCGCTTCTGGTTCAGCACGGTGAAGATGGTGGGCTATCCGATCCCGGTGGACGGTGTCGTCGGCCGGCTTTTGAAGGTGCAGGGACGTCACCCCTATCGCCCGGCGCATCTGCACGCACTGATCTTCAAGGAAGGGTACAAGACGCTTATTTCGCAGGTCTTCGACCCCAGCGATCCGAATATCGATTCCGACGTGCAGTTCGGGGTGACGTCCGCGCTGACGGGCGATTTCGTGCAGCATGACGAACCGCATCCGGACGATGCGCATGTGACCGTTCCCTGGTTTTCCCTGGAATACACATACGTGATGGAGCCGGGCGACGCGGTTTTGCCGCGCGCACCAATCAAATAAGTAAACGGGAGAACGACACCCATGTTGACGGATGAAGAGCATCGCGCTGCGGCACAGTCCTTGCTGACCGCTGAGGAAAGCCGGGTGCCGATCCCGCAGCTCAGCAAGACCTATCCACAGATTGAGCTCGAGGATGCCTATCGCATCCAGGATCTTTGGGCGGAAGGCAGGATTGCCAAGGGCGCGCGCGTTGCGGGGCACAAGATCGGCCTGACCTCACGCGCCATGCAGATGGCATCGAAGATGACCGAGCCGGACTATGGACGCATCCTCGACGACGCTCTGTTCAATGACGGCGCCCAGATCAGGGCCGACCTTTTCATCAAGCCGCGCCTCGAAGTGGAACTTGCCTTTATCATGGGCGAGGATCTGGAAGGGCCGAGCACCCGCATCTACGACGTCATGCGCGCCACCGAATTCATTGTGCCGGCGCTCGAGATCATCGACTATCGGACCGAGGTTCCCCGCGCGATCACCGATACGATCGCCGACAATGCCGCCTTCGGCGCCATCGTAGTCGGTGGCCGTGTCATCCGTCCGATGGATGTCGATATCCGATGGATCGGCGCAACGCTCTCCAAGAACGGGATCATCGAGGAATCCGGCGTTTCGGCGGCCGTCATGGGACATCCCGCGGCAGGCATCGCCTGGCTCGTCAACAAGCTCCATGCGGTTGGCGGCAAGCTGGAGAAGGGGCAGATCGTGCTGGCGGGCTCGTTCACGCGGCCCGTCGATATCGTCGCCGGCGATGTCATCCAGGCGGATTACGGTCCCATCGGCGCCCTCGGCGTATCATTCCTATAGGTGGTGTCATGGATCTTCCGGAAAACCGCTTCAAACGCGCGCTCCATGAAAACAAGCAGCAGATAGGTCTCTGGTGCAGCCTGCCGGGCAGCTATGCCGCGGAGATCGTGGCGCCTTCGGGCTTCGACTGGCTGCTGTTCGACACCGAACACTCGCCGGGCGATGTGCTGACAGTCTTGCCGCAATTGCAGGCGGTCGCGGCCTACGACGTCTCGGCGATCGTGCGGCCTGCCAGCAATGACGCGGTATTGATCAAGCGGCACCTCGATATCGGCGCGCAGACGCTGCTCATTCCCTACGTGCAAAACCGGGAGGAAGCGGAAGCTGCGGTTTCTGCCATGCGCTATCCGCCAACCGGCATCCGCGGCGTGTCGGGGCTGACGCGGGCGACACGTTTTGGGCGTATCGCGAGCTATGCCAGGCGGGCAGAAGAAGAACTTTGTCTTCTGGTGCAGCTGGAAACTCAGGCGGCTCTGAGTGAACTTGAGGCTATTGCTGCCGTTGATGGCGTCGATGGTGTCTTCATCGGCCCGGCGGATCTTGCGGCCAGCCTTGGTCACCCAGGAGAGCCAGGTCATCCCGAAGTCGTCGCTGCCGTCGAGGATGCGATCTGCCGCCTTTCGGCTCTCGGTAAGCCGGCCGGCGTCCTGACGCCGGACACCGCCTTTGCTGCCCGCTGCATTGAACTCGGAACGACTTTTACCGCAGTCGGTATCGACGCCGGCCTTCTCGCACGCGGAACCGAGGCGTTGGCAGCGAAATTCAGGCAATCGTGACCGCAACATTGCGTTGTCCGGCAGGAGATCGAAACATGACCGGCGATATCACAGCTTCGCTCAGCGCACTTATCCCAAAAGGCTATCTTCGGGCGGCGGTTAACCTCGCCAATACCACTTTGATACACCTCGATCCAGATACGGGAGCCCTTGAAGGCATCAGCCCACAACTCGCCAGAGAGTTTGCAGAACGCCTCGGTTGTCGCGTCGAATTCATCGCATACCCGTCGGCAGCCAGTATTCTGGACCAGGTCGATCGGGACGAGTGGGACATTGCCTTCCTGGCCGCCGACCCCGCGCGCGAAGACAGGCTACTGTTTTCGCCCGCCTACGTGTTGATCGAGGGCACGCTTGTGGTTCGAGAGGCAACACCGTACCACACCCTTCAGGACGTCGACGGGGAGGGCGTGGAAATTTGCGTCACCAAAGACGCGGCCTATGACCTCCATTTGTCCCGACGTCTCGCGCATGCTAAAGTCGTCCATTCGTCCACACCGGGGGAAGCCCTTGAAATGTTTGTCGAAGGCAGGCATCACGCCGCGGCGGGTGTGCGGCAAGCGCTTGAGCGCTTTGCCAGCGCGCGTGAGGGTTTTCGCGTCCTAGCGGAACCATTCCTCGTTATCAGACAAACGATCGCGGTCAGTTGTTCCCATCCAGCGGCGGCTCTCCTCGTGCGCGAATTTGTCGAAGAGGCTCTTCGAGGAGGTTTCTCGGAAAACATCATCTGCAATGCGCAACGCAATGGCGTTGCTTTGGCAGAGAAGTAGCAGTTCCATAATAGGGTCTTATGTCGGCGGTGGCATACGCATCAGAGGCTTAATCAAATAAAATTAAGGACCGGCGGTTCGATTCCGTTCAAGAGCCTTGCGCTCATAAATCGTGTCGAGCCCTCGGGCGACTGTCCATTCAGCAGTGAACGCTTTGGCTGCTTTGCGGCCGATTGCGGCTATCGTGTAGATCGAACTCTGATCCCAGAAGCGGCCGCTCTGCAGAGCCCGCAACATCAGCCTTGAAGTCAAGCCGTTGCGACGGCAGCGAACGGTGAGGCGACTTTCTCCTCGTGGTCGCGCAGCCGTTCCAAATTCTCCGTCCGCGACGTATCATTCGGAGGCGCATTGGGCGCGATGCTTAGAATCGCAACCGCCCAAGCGACAACACAGGAGTCGGCCGATGATGAGCACACGAATTTCGCAGAGTGCCTGACATGGGCACGACTTCTCGCCCCAGAACCACCGGTGTGCGGCAATTCCTTGATCTTGAGCAGCAGCGCGATTGGATAGCGGGCAAGATCGACTTGCCGGACGCGGGCGACCGCTCAGAGTCCCTGGAACAGCGCTTCAAATATGTCGCTCGATTTGAGAAGCTACTTAGTCGCCCGCAAGCGGGAGAAGTGCTGGAGATTCTCGGGCTATACGGTCCAAACTGCATTCCCTTGCTGCGCAAGACCGAGCGCTACTACTGGTCGGTTTCCTGTCTGCCATCCACGTCGGACAAGCCGCTCGTACGCGTCAATGCGAGCTGGATGGAGCTTTTCACGCTCTATGCTCAAGGCGACGATATCCGCGCCAGATTCATCGTGCATCTTTCGGATTTCACTACAGATCGTTCAGCAACGCCGAGCCGGGTGGACGAACCCTTTCCCGAGCAAAGCGTTGCGATGCCAGAGGACGTCAGTTATTTCTTCCCGCGTGGTGCGGACATTTTCGGCATCAATGTGCGCGGCTCTGTCTCGATCCGCAAACTCCTCGGGAGCCGCCGCGTGGTGCGCGCCATTCGCACGTTCAACCTGACGCACATGAACCGCGGGCGGAACGCCTATCAGGCGAGCCATTGCTACAGCGTGGCGGATTATATGCGGGCAGATTTAGGGGTTCTTTAACGCACGTCATCCTGGTGAACTCACCGTCGCCGGTGGCGGCCGCATCTCGCGAGGTCGAAAAGACAACTGAGGCACACTCGCGCTTGAATGCAGTGGCGACGTTCGCTCGTCATCAACTGCAAAGGTATCGCTCGGTACAGGTTTCCTAGCGGCGCGGTGCCAAATCCGAGCTCCGTGAAGGTGGTCGGGAATGGCGCGCAGTCGATTCCCAGTTGACAGAATTGTTATCGATAACATACCATGAAGCGCAAGTTCGCTTTGGGAGGAGCGCCGATGAATAACGAGAAACTGCTGGAGTTTCGCTCCATCACCAAAGAGTTCGGCGGCACTCGTGCCTTGTCTCAGGTATCGCTGGATCTGCGTCCCGGAGAGATCCTTGCGCTTCTCGGAGAAAACGGCGCCGGCAAGTCGACCCTCATCAAGACGCTCGCCGGAATCTACAAGCCAGATGGCGGCGATATTCAGTTTCGCGGCGAGCCCTACGTCCATCGGCCGCCAAAGCCGAACGAGCGCCAACCCGTCGCTTTCATCCATCAGGACCTGGGCCTCATTGAATGGATGACGGTTGGCGAAAATGTCGGATTGGCGCAAGGGTTTTCCATGCGCTCGCGCCTGATCGATTGGAAGCGCACTGACGGGCGGGCACGAGAGGCGCTGAAGCTTGTCGGCTGTGATTTCGATCCTTCGACGCGGGTCCAGGATCTGACCCGGACGGAAAAGTCCCTCGTCGCGATCGCCCGTGCGCTCGCCGTCGAAGCGGATGTACTCGTTCTTGACGAACCGACTGCAAGCCTTCCTGCAGATGAGGTGGAGCGGCTCTTCAATGCGATCCGCCCTCTGAAAGAGCGGGGGGTTGCGATGATCTATGTGTCGCATCGCCTAGACGAGATTTTCCGCATAGCCGATCGCGTGGCGGTCTTGCGCGACGGCCGTCTGGTCGGACAGAAGCCGGTCGCGCAGACGACGCCGGACGAATTGATCGAAATGATCGTCGGACGAAAGGCGGACCAGCTCTTCGCCAAGGCAGAGAGCCGTCCCGGAGAGCCTATCGTCACAGTGCGAGGCCTCGCCTGCCGCAGTGCCGGACCGGTATCCTTCGACATCGTAAAGGGAGAACTGCTCGGACTTGTCGGTCTGCGCGGAGCAGGTCAGGAACTCATTGGCCGGGCTCTGTTCGGCTGTGAACCCTTTTCTGGTACGGTGAAGGTCGACGGAGGTGAACCGGACCTGTCGAGTCCCGTTGCGGCGATGAGATCCGGTATAGGATTGATCGCGCGGGACCGCACGGAGGAGTCCGTTGCGATGTCGCTGTCGCTTCGCGAAAACACTTATCTCAATCCGAGTGCCTCCGGCCGCGGACTGTTCTCTTTCCTTTCACCGTTCAAGGAAGCCGCGCTGGCGCAGACGATCGGCGAGAGCGTCGGGTTGCGGCCCAACGACCAGAGCTTGCCGATCGAAGCGTTGTCTGGCGGCAATCAGCAGAAAGTGGTGGTCGGCCGCTGGCTTGCCACCGGCCGCAAGCTGCTGATCGCCGAAGATCCGACCGCCGGCGTCGACGTCGGCGCCAAAGCCGATATCTATCGGCTGATCGCCCGTGCCCTTGAAGCGGGCCTCGCGGTCGTCGTCGTGTCGACGGATTTCGAGGAAATCGCCCACATCTGCCATCGCGCGCTGGTCTTTTCACGCGGACGAATTGTCCGCGAGTTGCAAGGCGCAGACCTAACCACATCGGCGGTGATCGCTGCCGCATCGGCCTCAGAGGCCGCTTGAGTTCCGGGAGAAAGACAATGCAGTCGATCGAATCTACCGCCCTTGAACCAACCAGGGGGGAACTCGCAGGTCTCAGCTTCACGCAGAAATTGCTCCGGTTTCTTCCAGTCTATGGCCTTGTCATCCTCACATTGCTGCTGATCGTGCTGTTTTCGCTGCTGCTGCCACAGACCTTTCCGACGATCCTCAACCTTCGCTCGATCATTTCCGACAAAGCGATCATCGCTATCCTGTCACTGGCTGCGATGATACCGATGGCTGCTGGCCGCATCGATCTCACGGTCGGTTACGGTATTGTGCTCTGGCACATTCTCGCGATCAGCCTGCAAACCATGTTCGGCATGCCATGGCCGATCGCGGTGGTGATCGTGCTTTCTCTCGGCGCCTTCACCGGCTTCCTCAATGGTCTTCTGGTCGAAGTCGCGCGGATCGACTCGTTCATTGCAACGCTCGGCACCGGCACGATCCTTTACGCGCTGGCACTCTGGCACACCGGCGGCCGACAGGTGGTTGGCGTCCTGCCCCAAGGCTTTTATTCGTTGAATGGTACGATGGTATTCGGCCTGCCGATCACCGGTTTCTATGTGCTGCTGTTTGCCGTCGCGCTCTGGCTCATTCTCGAATACCTACCGATTGGCCGTTACATCTATGCGATCGGCGCTAACCCGAAAGCGGCTGCGCTGAACGGTATTCCGGTCCGCCGCTTCGTGATTGGCGCCTTTGTCTCGTCCGGAACGCTTGCAGCACTTGCCGGTATCCTTCTCGCTTCGAAGCTGCGCATCGGTCAGGCAAGCGTCGGTCTCGAGTATCTGCTTCCCGCGCTCGTCGGCGCTTTCCTTGGTTCCACCACCATCAAGCCAGGGCGCGTGAATGTGTGGGGCACTATGACCGGTGTCATCATTCTTGCCGTCGGCATTTCCGGCATCCAGCAATTCGGTGGCTCGTTCTTTGTAGAACCACTCTTCAACGGCATTACGCTGCTCGTGGCTATTGGCATCGCCGGCTATGCGCAGAGGAAACGGGGGGCTGCCGGGAAGGTCGCAATTCCAGGTCCGGCACCTGTCAAGACAAAGAAAAACTAATCGCGCCTTCACCATCTTCAAAGGGAGGAAGTACATGAAACGCAGAACGCTTATCCAGGGTTCAGTCGCCGTGCTGGCACTGATTTTGGCAGGACCGGTGCTGGCCGATGCCATGACCGATGCAAAGACGGTGGTCGAGAAGTACGCCACCCGCGTAACCGCCTGGGACGGACCGAAGGCTAGTCCGAAGGCGCAGGAGGGTAAGACGATCGTCGTGCTCGCTGGCGACCTTAAGAACGGCGGCATTCTCGGCGTCACCACCGGCGTCCAAGAAGCTGCAGCAGCCATCGGCTGGCAGGTCAAGGTTCTCGACGGTGCCGGTTCGATCGGCGGTCGCACGGCAGCGTTCGGCCAGGCGATGGCTCTAAAGCCCGCCGGCATCATTATCAATGGCTTTGATGCAGTCGAACAGGCGCCGGCACTTGAGCAGGCAAAGGCTGCGGGCATTCCGCTGGTTGCCTGGCACGCCGGTCCGGTGATCGGGCCTGACGAAAAGACCGGCCTTTTCGCCAATGTGAGCACGGACGCGATGGAGGTCTCGAAGGCGGCGGCTTATTGGGCCTACGCAGATGCGAAGGGCAAGCCGGGTGTCGTCATCTTCACCGACTCGACCTACGCGATCGCGATTGCCAAGGCTGACAGGATGAAGCAAGAGATCGAGAAGCTCGGCGGCAAAGTCCTTGAATATGTCGATACGCCGATCGCCGAAACCTCCCAGCGCATGCCGCAGTTGACGACATCTCTTCTGCAGAAATATGGCGACCAGTGGACCCATTCGCTCGCCATCAACGACCTCTATTTCGATTTCATGGGCCCGTCGTTGGCCGCAGCAGGCAAGGGCGGAACGGATGCTCCGATCAACGTCGCCGCCGGTGACGGATCGGAATCGGCCTATCAGCGCATCCGCGCCGGTCAGTTCCAGAAGGTAACGGTTGCCGAACCGCTGAACCTGCAAGGCTGGCAACTTGTCGATGAACTGAATCGTGCATTCGCTGGCGAAAAATGGTCTGGCTATCTTTCGCCGCTTCATGTTGTTACCGCTGACAATGTCGAGTTCGACGGCGGCCCCAAGAACTCCTTTGATCCCGACAACGGCTACCGTGACGAGTACAAAAAGCTTTGGGGCAAAATGTAACTACATCTTCCCGGAGACTGGGCACCGCGAATGGTGCCCTTTTTTCTGTTTGGATGTTTTGCTTGTGCAAACGGAGCATCAAGACGCAGCGGATGGTTCCTGACCTATAGTTTCCTAGTGGTATTGCCCTGAACCAGCCTTATCGCAGCTCGCCATGAGCCGTTCACATGTGCGTTGGCGAGCATGTTCAAGAGCGCCTCAGCCGCTATCTCGCCAATCGCCGCGCGCGGCACGTCAACGGTGGTAAGCTTGGTACGCACCGTATTGGGAAGAGACGTACCGTTGAATCCGATGACGGACACCTGATCTGGGACCGCTATTCCCGCTTCGTGCAGGTGGGACAGGCCACCAAGCGCCATGGCGTCGTTCAGGAAATGGATCGCCTGGATGTCGGGATGAAGGCGCATCAATTGCTGCGCCAAAGTGCGTCCGGTTTCCGCCTGTCTCGGCTTGGCCTCGCAAACCAAGCTGATCAAATCGACGCCACTGGCGGCAAGCGAGGATCGCAGCGAGAGATATCGGCGGCGGGCGCAAATATCCTTGTCCAGTTCCGCCCCGATATAGGCAATCCGCCGCAGGCCGCGTGAAAGTAAATGCTCTGCGACAAGACGCCCTGCCTCCGCATGTGATGGACCGGCGCTGAAATCGAGATCCGTCTCGTCGCAATCCCAAAGTTGTATCGCTGGACAGTTGCGCTTTTCCAGCAGCCTCTGGGCATCCGCGCTGCGCGCCATGCCGCCATTCAGCAAGAGGCCTGCCGGCTGGAACGATAGCATGGCCCGAATGAGATCAGCTTCCACGGCGGGATCAAAGTGGGATTCTCCGATGAATGTGTGAAAGCCCCTCGGCCTCAGCACGGCGTTCACGCCGCTCAGAACTTCGGAAAAAACGATGTCGCTGATCGAGGGAATGATCACGGCCACCATTAGATTCTTGCGTGAGCTTAAAGATCCTGCAAGGCTGTTGGGTAAATAGCCAAGTTCGTCGGCTGCCTGCCTGACCTTTTGGCGGGTTTCATCAGAGATGTTGCCGACATCTCGCATCACCTTCGAAACGGTCATCCTGCTCACCCCCGCTTTCGCTGCCACATCGCGCAGAGTTGCTGTTTTTTCCCGTTTATGGCTCACCGCATCCCCCCTTCATCAGCTGCATAAAGCGCTTGACGCCCGCATTTGTTATCGATAACATCTTTTTAGGTTACCGATAACCTTTGCATTTGTCCAGAGCCGGCGCTGAACGGGCCGTTCTCATGAAGGCAACTTGTTTGCTTGGAGTAGTGCAGCGAGATCGCGACCGATCAAGAGGAGGAAAAGTCATGACCATTTCAAACTTTATGCGCGCGGCCGCAGCCGTAATCGCAATGGGCGTCGCAAGTCTGACGTGGGTTGTCGAGGCCAAGGCCGTAACGCTCAACGATATCATATCGCGCGGAACCGTCCGGATCGGCGTCCTGACCGGTGCGCCGCCAATGGGAATGGTAGACGAAAAGGGCAATCCGACCGGCTACGACGTTGATGTCGCAAACCTGATTGCCGGTTATCTCTCGCTGCCCGTTGAACTGGTGCCGCTGACGCCACCGGCGCGTATCCCGGCGCTTCAGACCGGCAAAGTCGATTTCCTTGTTGCGACGTTGGCTCCGACAGGCGAACGGGCAAAGACCGTCATGTTTACCCAACCCTATAGTGCTTTCAACATGGATATCATATCCGGTCCCGACCAGAAGTTTGGGAGCCTTGCCGATCTGAAGGGCAAGCGGGTCGCGGTCAATCGTGGCTCGTCGCAGGAAACCGCCCTGCGCAAGGCGGCGGTGCCGGGCATGGAAATCGTGGTCTTCGAAGACGATTCAACCAGTGCGCAGGCGCTAATTGCCGGCCAGGCCGATGCGGTTGCCCTGCCTTCGACAGTTGGCGAGGCGATCATCAAGCAGCGTCCTGACGCTGGACTGCAGGTTGGTTTCACATTCTTCCAGCAAGGCAACTCGATGGCGACCAAGTTGGAAGATCTCGAATTGCGTCAGTGGTTAAACACGGCAATCTACCTGATGAAGATCTCAGGCGATCTCGACAAGATCGCGACGAAATGGACTGGTCGTCCTATGCCAACGCTTCCGACATTCTGAGTAAGGCTGCGTGAGGTGCCTGCCAGCTATCGCGCTGGCAGGCCACGAAACTTCGACGGAGCTTGCTTATGTCTTATACATTTCAATTTGGGGTGCTGGCGCAGTATCAAAATGAGATCCTGAACGGCATCTGGCTGACGATCAAACTTTCGATAATTTCGATCATCCTTGGTTCCGCGGCAGGTGTTTTCCTTGCTTCCGTGCGCTCCATACGAGGCGGCACAGTGCGTTTCCTTGTCGACGCCTATGTCGAGGTGATCCGCAATACGCCTTTCCTGATCCAGCTCTTCATCGTCTATTTTGGATTGCCGGGCCTCGGCTTGCGCGTCGGTGCGGATACCGCGGCCTTGATCGGAATGACGATCAATCTCGCCGCCTATTCGACGGAAATCATTCGTGCCGGTATCGAGGCCGTGCACAAATCCCAGATCGAGGCGGGTGAGGCGCTGGGCTTCACCCGATTTCAGATCTGTCGCCACGTTATCATCGTGCCGGCGGTTGCGAAGGTCTATCCGGCGTTGTGCAGCCAGTTCGTGCTGATGATGCTCGCATCAAGCATATGCTCGGCGATTTCGACCCACGAGCTAGCGGCATCGGCTGCTTTTGTGGAATCACAAACCTACCGCTCCTTCGAGGTCTATATCGTCGTAACGCTGATTTATCTCGCGCTTGCGCTGACGTTGCGTGCGGGCTTGGCGCTCGTCGGTATGTGGCTTTTCGGCCGGCGCGTCGCCCGCCGCACCATGACCGCTCTGCGGGAGGCACAGGCATGACGCTCAGAACGTTCGGCTTCAATGAATTCGGTTTCCTGCTGCAGGCCCTGCAATGGACTGTACTTCTGACGGTCATCGCGCTGATCGGCGGCGGGCTTCTTGGCTTTGCCGTCGCGCTTGCCCGCACCTCTCGCATGCGTGCC
Organism: Rhizobium sp. LjRoot258; assembly: GCF_964254185.1. Classification (NCBI taxonomy): domain Bacteria; kingdom Pseudomonadati; phylum Pseudomonadota; class Alphaproteobacteria; order Hyphomicrobiales; family Rhizobiaceae; genus Rhizobium; species Rhizobium sp. LjRoot258. The sequence goes on from NZ_CAXUST020000002.1 coordinate 573,173, forward strand.
CTGCGCGCCACAGCGGGCACCTATATCCAGGTCATTCAGGGCATTCCGGTGCTGATGATCCTGTTTTTGTCCTATTACGGCCTCAGCCTTGCCGGGTTCGAGCTGCCGCCGCTGATTGCCGCGGGTGCATCGATGACGATCTATGCCTCCGGATATCTTGCAGAAATCTGGCGCGGCTGTATTCAGGCGGTGCCGAAGCAGCAATGGGAGGCGTCGGAGTCGCTCGCCATGAGCCGGCTGCAGCAGTATCGCTACGTCATCCTGCCGCAGGCTATCCGAATATCTCTGCCCCCTAGTGTCGGCTTCGCGGTGCAGGTCGTGAAGAACACGTCGATCACATCGATCATCGGCTTCGTCGAACTCGCCCGTGCTGGGCAGCTCATTAACAATACGACGTTCCAGCCCTTCCGTGTGTTCGTCGCGGTCGCAATTCTCTATTTCGCCGTCTGTTACCCGTTGTCCCAGCTCTCTCGTTGGCTGGAAAGGAGGCTTCATGCCGCAAGTAATCGTTGAAAATGTTCATAAGAGCTTCGGTGCGTTGGAAGTTCTCAAAGGTGTGTCGCTCCGTGTCGGGCGAGGGGAAGTATTTGCGCTGATCGGCCGCTCCGGCTCGGGTAAGAGCACGCTTCTTCGCTGCATGAACGGCTTGGAGAAGATCAATTCCGGCCGCATCGAGATCGCCGGCCACGCGCTCAGCGGAGACGCCAAGGCGATGCGAAGCCTGCGCACCGACGTCGGTATTGTCTTCCAAAGCTACAATCTGTTTCCGCATCTGACGGTCGGCGAGAACATCATGCTGGCCCCGCGCGTCGTCAAGGACGTCTCGAAGACGGAAACACGGGAAATTGCCCGCGAGGTGCTGCAGCTCGTTGGCCTGTCGGAAAAATTCAATGCCTATCCGGATCAGCTTTCCGGCGGCCAGCAGCAGCGCGTCGCGATTGCCCGTTCGCTTGCGATGCGCCCGAAGGTGATGCTCTTCGACGAAGTCACGTCTGCGCTGGATCCGGAACTGACGGAGGAAGTGCTGACGGTCATGGAAAAGCTGGCGCATGACGGCATGACCATGATCCTCGTCACTCATGAGATGGGCTTTGCGCGGCGTGTGGCGACGCAGACCATCTTCATGCACAAAGGCACGATCTGGGAACAGGGGGCATCCAAGGCGCTGTTCGCCAATCCACAGACGCCGGAGTTGCGGCAGTTTGTGAAATCAGATGTGAAGTAGCCTTCAACGCGCAATAACGGTGCCCAACCGCAAAGGGGTGGCTCATGGGATGGCCGCCCCGGCTGTCACCGTCAGCGGGTCGTTTGTCGTAGAATGAGATCCGGCCGGATCGTTATCAGTCCCGCTCCATCCGTCAATGTCCCGTCCAGAACGTCGAGAATGAGCTGCGCCGTTTTCGCCCCGATCTCTGCCGAAAAAGCATTGATGGTCGTCAGGCTAGGAACGCAAATTGCACCGATCTCGTAGTCACCGAAGCCGCCGATGGCGATCTGTTCCGGCACCTCAATGCCGCGCCGCTGGCATTCAGTCAGTGCGCCGAACGCGGAAAGATCGGAAACGCAGATCACCGCTTCGGTATCTGGAAAACGTTCCAGCAACTTGCCCATCGCGTTTGCGCCTTCGCGCATTGAAATCGGCGGCGGCCCGGCGGCAATCAGACGCGTCGCATCCAACCCATGATCCTTCATTGCCGCGACGAAGCCGACCCTCCGATCACTACCACGTGTATCACGGTCGGCGTCACCGCCGATAAAGGCAATCTTTCGATAGCCAACAGTGACGAAGTGATCGATCATCTTGCGCACCGCCAGGGCATTTGAAAAGCCGACGACGTGCCCGATCGGCTCTTCTGGAAGATCCCAGGTTTCAATGACGGGGATTCCGGCATTCGACAGGAGCTTGCGGGCACGGGGCGTATGTTTTCCGCCGGTCACGACGATTGCCTCCGGCTTCCGCCGCAAGAGTTGCTCGATCAGCCGCTCCTCTTCACGAACGTCATAGTTCGTGTAGCCGAGGAGGACCTGCAAGCCTCTTTCAGACAAACCATCAGACAGCGTCCGTACCGTATCAGCGAAATTGGCATTGTTGATCGAGGGGATCGTCACCGCCACGAAGTCGGTGCGCTGCGATCGCAGATTGGAAGCCGTACTGTCAAAGACGTAGCCGAGTTCTTCGGACGCGCGCAGCACGGCCTCGCGTGTCTCTTGACTGACAGAGGTGTCGCGCTTGAAGGCGCGGGAAACCGTCATCGGCGACACGCCGGCCATGCGGGCGACATCCGCCATGGTTGGGGGCTTGCGAATGTTGGCCATCTGCATCCATGTTATCGTTACCAAGAGCAATACAACCATTTTGAAGCGCGATTGCAAGCACCTTGTGACTTCAACGCACAGCTCTCGTGTCGCATCCTGATGCCTGCCGACATTTTTGCCGACCTTGTGTCCCTATTCGAAGCCTTATGCGACGTGGGCAACGCCTCTTTGAGGCATTGCCGATCGGCCTCATAGGCTCGTTCAGAGCGGAAACTCGTTTGCCTGCGTCACATGATGATGGATGCGGCCATCGAAAAAGCGTGCCAACACTTCTTCTGTTGCTGCCTTGGCCGCAGTGCGAGCTGGACTGGCAAGTGCGGCTTCGACGGTCGCGATATCAGGATAGTTGATGGCAAGGATCATGGGGATTTCCGGCGCGCCTTCATCGCGGGCATCCGCGAAGGTAACACGCACATCGAGCGCGCCCGGAAAGGCCTTCCATTTCGGCAGGATGTTTTCAAGGACGGCGGCCCGGAACGCCTCCGTCTGGCCTTCCTTCACCTTGCCTTCGAAAAGGGCGTAACGTGTAATCATTGTGCGATATCCTTCTGTGGTCCCTTGAAAAATTCCATCAGAGCGGCCTGATCCTCGCCGCCCAGACCAGCGGCAGTCAGCATGCGATGAACTTCGGCGCAGATCGCCGTCAGGGGCATCGCCGTATTCGTGCGGCGGGCAAGGTCCTGGGCGCGGTTCAGATCCTTGACCATGTTGTCGATCCGGCCGGTGCGTCGGTAGTCCTTGGCGACGAAGCGCGGCATGTACTCCTGGAGGATTGCACTGTCGGCTCGACCGCCCCGCAGCGCCTGAGGAATCTTTGCGGCATCCACGCCTGCGTCGAGCGCCAATTGGGTTGCCTCTGCAACCGCCAGAAAGTTCAGCCCGCAGAGAACTTGGTTGATGAGTTTTGTTGTCTGGCCAGCTCCTGACGGGCCCATATGCGTGTAATTCGAGGCGACATCACGCAAGACCTGGTACGCGTCTGCGACATCCTGTTCCTCGCCGCCTGCCATCAACGTGAGCTGCCCAATCAGCGCCTTGGGAGCTCCGCCTGACAGTGGGCTGTCAACCCAGCGCAAACCCTTCTGCGCCGCGTCGGATGCGAGCGCTTCCGTGGCTTCCGGGTCGATCGAGGACATGTCTATGATGAGCGTTCCGGGTTTGGCACCCTCCGCGACACCGCCTGCGGCAAAGACTGCGTGCCGCACGATTTTCGCTGAGTTGAGGCTGAGGATGACGTAATCCGAACTGGCTGCGGCTTCGGCAGCGCTCGACGCTGACCTGGCGCCTCTGTCTACCAAGTCACGCACCTTGTCCTTGTCCAGATCGAAGACGACAAGATGGTTCCCGGTTTCCGCAAGCCGAGCGCCGATGGCACCACCCATCGCCCCGGCGCCAATCAATGCAACTCTATTTGTCATTTTCCACTCCTCCCAATTGGGCAACGATCGCATCAACGATAGAGGCAAGAGGCCGATCGATGTCTACTTTGATCGCATTCTCATCCATTTCGGGCGGTTCCAGAGCCGCAAACTGGCTTGCCAGCAATGCGGCCGGCATGAAATGCCCTTTTCTGTCATTCATTCGCGCTTTGATGACGTCGGCTGTGCCTGCGAGATGGATGAAGGTCACCGGTGCGCCCGTCGTTGCGAGGATATGGTCACGATAGGCTCGCTTGAGCGCCGAGCAGCCGACGATGAGAGGCCCTTCAGGCTTGATAAGGACCTGTCCCACGCGCGTTAGCCATGGCCAGCGGTCCTCATCGGTTAGCGCCACACCGCGGCTCATCTTCTCGATGTTTGCTGACGGATGCAGGTCGTCGCCGTCCAGATACGCCGCCCCTAATCGGGCTGCAAGCGTCACGCCAACCGTGGACTTGCCGCATCCTGCAACACCCATCAGGACCATTCGCAAAGGGATCTCATAAAGAGGCAGTGATACCACCATCGACATAAAGCACATGTCCGTTCACGAAGGAGGAAGCGTCGGAGGAGAGGAAAATGCAGGCGCCGACCAGCTCCTCTACCTTGCCCCAGCGGCCGGCCGGCGTGCGCTTTTCCAACCAGGCCGAGAAGGCCGGATCGGCCACGAGAGCGGCGTTCAGCGGCGTGTCGAAATAGCCGGGCGCAATCGCATTGCATTGCAGGCCATATTTTGCCCAGTCGGTCGCCATGCCCTTGGTCAGGTTGGCGACGGCGCCCTTGGTCGCCGTATAGGGCGCGATGCCGGGGCGGGCAAGCGCGGTCTGGACGCTGGCAATATTGATGATCTTGCCGGCGCCGCGTTTGATCATGTGGCGGGCGACCGCCTGGCCGACATTGAACACCGTGGAGATGTTGGTTTTCAGCAACCGCTCGAAGGCATCGGCCGGAAAATCCTCCAGCGGCGTACGATGCTGCATGCCGGCATTGTTCACAAGGATGTCAATGGCACCGGTCTCCGTTTCGAAGTCATCCACGGCTCTGCGTACCGTATCGTGGTCGGTGGCATCGAAGACCAACTGATGCGTTTTAGGGCCAAGCTCCTCGGCCGCTTCGGCGAGCGTTTCGGCATTGCGTCCATTGAGCACGATCTCCGCGCCGGCCCCAGCCAGGCCGCGTGCGAGCGCAAACCCAATGCCTTGTGACGACCCGGTGACGAGCGCGCGCCGGCCAGTCAAATCAAACAGGCCTCGCCTCATGTTTCTCCTCCATTTTTCATCTCGACATTCCAGATATCAGTCTTTATGTTATCGATAACATTGATTGTCAAGGGACGGAGACATCGAAATGAGCAACCCTGAAATCCTCCAGGTCGGCCCCTATCCAGAATGGGATCAAGGGCCATTGAACGCGGCCTTCACCGTGCATCAATATTTCGACGCAGCCGACAAAACGGCTTTCCTCGCCTCCGTCGGCCCGAATGTCAGGGCTATTGCTACGAGAGGTGAGCTTGGTGCCGACCGGACGATGATCGAGGCTTGCCCAGAACTCGAACTTATCTCCGTCTATGGGGTCGGCTTCGACGCCGTCGATCTCGCCGCCTGCCGCGAGCGGGGTATCCGCGTTACAAACACACCGGACGTCTTGACAAAGGACGTGGCCGATCTCGGTGTGGCGATGATGCTGTGCCTGTCACGCGGCATGATCGGTGCGGAGAGTTGGGTCAAGGATGGGAGCTGGGCCGCCAAGGGGCTCTATCCGCTGAAACGGCGCGTATGGGGCCGGCGTGCCGGGGTGCTCGGGCTTGGTCGGATCGGTTACGAAGTGGCAAAACGCCTCCAGGGCTTCGACATGCAGATCGCCTATTCCGACGTCGCAGCCAAGGATTTCGCGTCCGGTTGGGAGTTTGTTGGCGACCCTGTCACGCTCGCAGCGCGATCAGATTTTCTCTTCGTCACACTGGCGGCGTCTGCCGCCACGCGTCATATCGTTGGTCGCGACGTGATTGCCGCACTGGGCAGCGAGGGAATGCTGGTCAACATCTCGCGTGCTTCCAACATCGACGAGGAAGCATTGCTCGAGGCACTCGAAAGCGGGCTTCTTGGCTCTGCCGCCCTTGATGTTTTCGAGGGTGAGCCGGCGCTCAACCCGCGCTTTCTGGGTCTTGATAATGTCCTTCTGCAGCCACACCACGCCTCAGGAACCATCGAGACGCGCAAGGCCATGGGGCAGCTGCTGCGCGACAATCTCACGGCGCACTTTTCTGGTCAGCCTCTGCTGACGCCGGTTCTTTGAGGAGACGTCGATGAAGGCGATCATCGTTCATGGCGCGAAAGATCTGCGTATCGAGGAGCGTCCGGTTGATGCCCCGGGTCCTGGAGAAGTGCGCCTGCGCCTCGCTGCCGGCGGGATCTGCGGCAGCGACCTCCATTACTATAATCACGGCGGCTTCGGCGCTATCCGTTTGCGCGAGCCGATGATCCTCGGACACGAGGTTTCCGCCTATGTCGAGGCGCTCGGGCCAGGCGTCGACGGCCTCAAGCCCGGACAGCTCGTCGCCGTCTCGCCGTCCCGTCCATGCCGTACCTGCCGCTACTGCCAGGAGAGCCTGCGCAACCAATGCTTCAATATGCGTTTCTACGGCAGTGCGATGCCATTCCCGCATATTCAGGGGGCTTTCCGGGAAGTGCTCGTAGCGGACGCGGTTCAGTGCGTACCGGCCGATGGTCTGACGCCAGGGGAGGCGGCAATGGCCGAGCCGCTGGCGGTGACGCTCCATGCGACCCGGCGGGCGGGAGAGATGCTAGGCAAGCGGGTTCTGGTTACCGGTTGTGGACCGATCGGCGTTCTGTCGATCCTTGCTGCGCGCCGTGCGGGTGCTGCCGAAATCATCGCGACTGACCTGTCCGATTTCACGCTCTCGCTGGCACGCAAGGCTGGTGCGGACAAAACGATCAATATCGCCAGCGCGCCGGACGCGCTTGCGCCTTACGCCGCCGACAAGGGTTGGTTCGACGTGCTTTACGAATGCTCCGGTGCCGCCCCCGCCTTGGTGGCTGGAATCACCGCCCTGCGGCCGCGCGGCGTGATCATCCAGCTTGGACTTGGCGGAGATATGAACCTTCCCATGATGGCGATCACCGCAAAGGAGTTGGAGCTCCGCGGTTCCTTCCGCTTCCATGAGGAATTCGCAACCGGTATCGGACTGATGAAAAAGCGCCTAATCGACGTCAAGCCACTCATCACCCAGACACTTCCGCTGTCGGATGCGTTGAAGGCCTTCGAAATAGCGAGTGATCGGGCCCAAGCGATGAAGACGCAAATCGCCTTCGACTGAAACTGGTTCGGCTCAAGCGCCGTCCAAGGTGCGTATCGGCAGCCATCGCACGGTACCAGTAATTTTGGAGAAAAGTCGAATGTCGTGCTTCGAAGTGGTCGATCCATTATTTGGCGCCTACGTACTTGGAAATGCGCCGGTCAAGCAGATCGCGACCGGTTTTGACTGGGTCGAGGGGCCGGTCTGGTTCGGCGATGCAGGATGTCTCCTCTTCTCCGACATCCCGAATAATCGCATCCTTCGGTGGTCCCCTAGTGCCGGGATCTCGATATTCCGCGAACCGTCGAACTTCGCCAATGGAAACACGCGGGACAAGCAAGGCAGGCTGCTGACATGCGAACATGGGACGCGGCGCGTGACGAGAACCGAACTCGACGGTTCCGTCACCGTCATTGCCGACGGATATGGGGGCAGGCGGCTGAATTCACCCAATGATGTGGTCGTGAAATCGGACGGATCGATCTGGTTCTCCGATCCTCACTACGGGATCATGACAGACTACGAAGGCTTTCGCGCCGAGCAGGAATTGCCATGTCATGTATACCGGGTCGATCCTTCCGGAGAAATCAAAGCTGTCCTGACGGATTTTGCCGGTCCGAATGGTCTGGCCTTCAGTCCGGACGAGACGCGCCTCTATGTCGCCGATACCGGACGGATGTTCGGATCAGATCCGCAACATATACGGGTCTTCGACGTTGCCCTCGGTGGTAGGCTTTCCGGTGGAGAAGTTTTCTGCACCATCAGCCCGGGATGCGCGGATGGCTTCCGCGTGGATAGCGAAGGTAACCTATGGTCTTCAGCAGCGGATGGAGTGCATTGCATTGCCCCGGACGGCCATCTGATGGGCAAGATCCTCGTTCCGGAGCTTGTGTCGAACCTTTGTTTTGGTGGTCGTGCAAAACATCAGCTCTTCATCGCTGCGACAACGAGTATTTATGGGATTACCCTCAATCGAAGGGGTGCTCAAACTCCCTGAGGTCTCAGTTCGAATCTCATCAAGGCGAAGGGATCAAACAGAGTTTCCGTCCTGTTCGCGGCCAAAGAGCTTTTTCCGCGTAGCAACCCTCGATCCAACCTTACCGGCTGATGGCACTCAATTTGTTTCTGGACGAGGGCCATCCGTGATCAAGTTCCAGAACGCGTTGTCGCAAGAAGCCGATAATAAAAACCGTCGAAAACCTCTCGATTTCCCCAGCGCAAGCAGTCCATGAACTTGAATTTGCGCTCCTGCACACTCATCGGCGCCACGAGCGATCCCTTTGCATGCAAGCGAGACTTGTTAAGAATTCGCCCGCCACGCGTCGTGACCGTGACGGCGTGCGGCAGGCGCTCCACGCCTCTTTCCTCTTCGGCCGAAATAGGACTGCATTTCGATGCGCGGCATGAATTCCCGGATTTCCGGTCGCCAAACCTCCTGCCGTGTAAAGTCCGAAGGGCTAAGGGAGCCTTTGAGGAAAGCTGTCGCCAGGCAATATTGCATCGAGAAGCGGGCCTGCATCTCGTCAGTGGGGTCGGGATAAGCGAGGTTGCGGCCAGCGGATATGCCGACTTTCGTTTCGATCCTGGCAATGTCGCCCGCCAAAAGCCCATGCTCCTGCGTCAGATCTAGAAGCGCGTCGATCGCGCGATGGGTCGAGGCGCAGCAGGGATGGCGCTTGGTCACCACGCCCTGGCTTTCGATGATGTGTTCCTCCTCGAATGTCAGGTCTTCCCAGCCCTTGGCATCATCGCCCGCGAAAAGATCGAGGAAGCCTTGCGGCCGTTCGAGGATATCCGGCCGCCCGCTCATGCCCGCAAGCGCCATGCGCGCCGCATCCACGGCATTGCGCGCGGCAATGCCGGCGTGAAGCTTGCCCGTTTGCGTTGCCGCGGTGGAGTGGACTGAACAGGAAAAGATCCAGAAGAGTTTTCTCTTTTGCGGTCAATCTGACCAGTACCCTGGACCTCCAGATAATTTCGATCCCCTCAGTGAGATTGAGCGGGTTGCGCGAGGTGACACTTTCGACGATTTCTTCGGAACCATGACCGAGCCTCAAGCGACCCGCCCTTGAGCGTGGTACAAATGCCTGGAGATGCGCCGGACGTTGTTCTGTCATTCCATGGTAGAAAGCCGCCGTTTGAAGGCCGATGACCCCTTGGGGAACTCGCAAAGCGAACTCCACCCACTCGCCGGATGTCCGCACGTCGCGCTAGGCCGTTTCGAGCAGACCAAACTGAACCGGGATAAGTTTGCGAATCTTGAGTTGCCCTGCCGCATCTTTGTCAATGACAGTTAGGAGCTGTCCTTTTTCAGATCCCAACGGCATAACCAGGCGTCCGCCGGGCTTGAGCTGCTCAAGTAATGCCGGCGGCAACCGCTCGGCCGCCACCGTGACCAGTATCTTGTCGAACGGGGCGTGCTCGGGCCAGCCGCGGGACCCGTCTCCGACACGAATGCCGACATTAATACAGCCCAGGCCCCGCAGCAGAGTCTCGGCACGGCTTGCGAATTCCTCGATGATTTCGGCGCTCCAGACCTGCCCGGCGAGCTCGGCGAGGATTGCGGATTGGTAGCCCAGGCCGGTGCCGATCTCGAGCACTGCCTCGCGCGGTTGGGGCGCGAGGAGATCGGTCATGAGAGCGACGATGAAGGGCTGCGAGATGGTTTTATCGAAGCCGATCGGCAGCGGCGTGTCCTGGTAGGCATACGGCGCAAGCGGGGCTGGCACGAAGAGATGCCGCGGCACCCGCTGCATCGCAGCCATGACCCGCTCATCGAGCGATGCCCTGCCAAGCTCTTCGCTCGCAAGCTCGACATGGATTGCAATCAACTCGACCATGTGCCTGCGCAGGACCGCGAGGTGCTCTTCATTCATTGGTTTCATGATCACGGGCTTTCCTCAGCCAGTTTATTCCCAGAAAGCTCTGTGATCAAACTCAGGAATGACCGGAATGGAGTCCACTTGCGCGATAACGCGAGCAAACCTCAGTGGCGGCAAGCGGGTGCTGATCAAGGGTCCCAGCCAAAAGATCTAGCGGTTGCAGTTTGAAGAAGAATGACTGCATCCAAAATAGCGATGCTCGATGCTGCGCCAAAAAGGGTAAATCTACTAATCCGACTCCGGCAGCGGGTTAAGAATTTCTCTCGTAGGTTCGTTCGCACCGCGAAAGCAAAACAGTGAGGGATCAATGACCGCAGTTTCGAAACTCCAGTACGGCGATCGTTTCGGTGAAGAGGTGATCAAGATTGCGCGGGGATCGCTCTCTGTCGTCTCGTCCTCGTCCGAGGCTGAGGTTGCCAGCGCAAAGTACTCACGCTGGTTCAATGGTGAGGACGCTACACCGGAGCCGATGGCGACATCGAGCCGGAAATTCCGCAAGATCACCGCAAACATGGCAGTTTCAGAGGTGGCTGCCGCAACCAAGGAAAACCTCTCCATTCTCGGAGACGATGCCAGTGATCTGTTCACGTCCAAACTCCCGCCGGACACAAGATGCGCAGGACGGTGCGTCCGTCGCTCCTGCACGGAATTCCATATTTAGGGACCTGCAAGTTCGGTGAGATCGTCACAGAACGCGGTCAGGACAAATATGCAGTGACGCAGATGTTCATCGCCAACTTCGATGGCGATCTGGACACAGCGGATGGCGCGAATTTCTACAAGCCTGCTAGCCGCGATTTCGGCCAGATGTTCTATGGCGTGCATATCCTCGTCGACAGATTCGGCAATCCGCTTGGATTCGATCGTGGTCGCGGCGAAAATGGCGTTGCTTTCAAGACAAAGGACGTCACCAAGGCACTTTACAGCATCGCGTCGGCGAGCACCGGATTGTCGATCGAAGCCCTCCAGAAGAGAGCAGCGGCAAAGAAGACTGCCAGATAGGTTCCCCTCCTATGCGTTCGTATTGCCTACTTGGCAGACGTTCGGCGATCCAGTTGGGTGGCAACGAGTTTCGCCACTAGATGCACCAGATTCTTGGCTTCGAGCTGCAACTTCAGTTTGTCGATACGGTGCTCGATGGTCCTCGGTGATAGGTTGAGAAATTCTGCAATTTCCTTCGCGGTTTGGCCTTCGATGAGTAGTTGAATGATGCCCTCATCCGTCATGTCGAACTTCATCTCCTGGACCGGAGGGATAAAATACCTGCCTTCCGTCAGGCTGATGCACCATCCCGGCTTACCATTGCATTTCTGCGGCAAGATCAGGCGTTCGTACCCGACGCGAACGCCGATCAGCTTGGTCTTCACAAGATCGATCGTCGGCCGCCGCGACTCCACGACGCGCGAGTAAGTCGGAATAATTGCGTCATCGACGAATGACCGGTCAAGCTCGCGCAGGCGTCGGTGCTAACGACTGCGATCGCCATCTTGATACTCAGGCTGGCCAGCACTCTGGAATACAGGCTTTCGGGACCGTCCATCTCATCTGACTGCAGCCATGCATCGATGAGTTCGTGAGAAATGGAATTAAACAAGCTCATGATTAGTTCACTTTGCAATGAAGTATCTATTTATTTCAAATACATCGCAAGGATATTACCAAACGGTTGTATCAAGCCAAAAATGCATTCCGTTATAAGTATGGGCGTAAGACCGTGCGACCAACGATCCCAGATGCTGCGGCCGCGGGAGAGAAGCGACTTTTCGGTGCACACGCACCAGGCGCGTCCTCGCGGTCGCGGCCACGCAGTGCTCGCCGAAACGATGAATAGCGAGCGTGTGAAATGACCGCTTCGGAAAACCTGCAGAATTTTTGGAGAGGATCGTCAGAGGAGAATGAGGCGCTACAGGCGTAAATTGTGCCGGCCTGGTGATCTTGGACTCTCACGCAATTTCAAAGGCTTAGCGAAATTGCCTTTGATTTCCTTATATTTTCCTGCCGCGAGCGACCGTGGATGCCACCTTTGTGCCCTGGCTTTGGGCCTCAGTCAACAAGAGGGATGCAGACATTCTACATGGCGGCCATCGCGGCTGGACTGGCTGGCTACGTCGGCACGGACCTACTGGCGTCCTCGACGCCGTTTGCGGCCTTCTCGAGCGGATGCAACATCAAAGGTAACATTAGTATCGACACTGGTGAGCGGATCTATCACGTCCCAGGTCAGGAGTACTGGCGCAAGGCCAAACTGTAGCCGGTTCCGAGTGAGGCAGAGCCGGCATTCCTAGCATGCGTAAGCTACGCCGTTATTGAAATAGGCTCAGGATGGCGGTTGGGGCTGAGTTGGCGATCTGCAGAGACTGAATTGCCAATTGCTGCTGGGTTTGCGCCGCCGCAAGCCGCGATGACGCCTCTTCCATGTCCGCGTCCACCAGACGACCTACACCCGTGGCGAGGCTCGACATCAACCTTTCTGAAAATTCAGTCTGCATGTCGATCCTAGATTGAAGCGCTCCAAGCCCCGATGCACCTTCAACCGCCCTGTGCGTCGCCGCCTCAATATAGTTGATGTAAGTGTTTATCGCGGTCGGATATTTGGAGATGTCGATAGCGAGGAAGGCCAGTTTTGGGATTGGCTCGATGCTAACGTTGATGTTCGTGAATCCGATACTCGTGCCCGCTCCCGCCTTTCGGTCGACGTTGGGATCCGACCTTAGTGTGACATTGCCGGGGGAAGTTGATTCAATGATCAAGTCCGGCCAGTCAGCACTGAGGAGTGACTGAAGCAAGGTCACCATCTCGTCAGCGGTTTCGATCTTTCCGCTGTCCTTGCCTAGCAAGTTGTTCACATAGGTCCGATCAAAAGAATTCGACTTGGAAGGTGCGCCGTTGATAGAGAAATCGAAGCTAACTTGTACTCCATTTGCGTCGTTGCCGTCCCAATAGTCTTGGAAGGCGTCGAAGCCCAACGACATAGTAGAACCTCTAGCACCCCATCCGCTGTTGTCGACAAGCCCACCGCGAGAATTGGTTGTGTTTGCAGATCGGGTCACTTGGACAGACGACCCATCAAGCCCATTCGATCGGTTCTGGTCTGTAATGATCACGATACGATTGGGTATTATTTTGCCATAGTTGTCGGTGGCCAATGTTGCGCTTGCATCAGATCCCGCTGCGCCTAGGGCGTAATCGAGCACCTGTATGTACTGCTGATAGTTCGAAATGACGCCGTTCCACGAGGCACCCACGGCATCCACCGTCGCGCGGTCGATTACGATTGAAGTCGATTTTCCAGAATTGAGGGCTCCCGGGAGGCCATGAGCCGGATTGTCGGCATCGACCGTTATGTTGAACGAAATCTGATCGGAGGGATCGTCGAAAACAATCGGCCCGGAGAAGTCGAAAGAGAACCGACCTTGAAGAGCATACCTTGTATTGTAATTGGTCCACTGCTCAAGTCCCAATTCATCTGTATAGCCCAATCGCAAACCGCCAATCGATTCCAGATCGCGCGGATCGGGCTGAAGGATCCCACCCCCGCCTGGCCGCGGCATTACATCGCCTGTGCGCCAAAGCGGAAATCAACTCGCCGGTGGCGGATGTCCGTTCCGATCCGCTAGGGCAAGCGGTCGTCAATGCAGGACGATCGACTACCAGTGAGCCTAACCGCCATTAACGGAGGCGCGTCTGATAGGCGGAACGCTAGGATGCCATCCGCGCGCGCAGGCGGGGGCCGATCCAGTCAAGGAAGCACCGCACCTTCAGCGACAGCGGATCGGCTGGTCCGTGAATAACATTTACTGGCAGCGGCTCCGGTGCGAACTCCGCCAACAATTCCTGCAGAGCGCCAGAGCGCAAATGTTCGTTGATCTGGTAAGAAAGCACGCGAATAATGCCGATACCGGCCAGCGCAGCCTGAATGGCAGCCTCTGTCGTGTTGACCGCGAGTTTGAGGCGCGGCTCGACGGCGAAGGCCGCGCCGTCCCGGCGGTATCGCCATTCCGGGGCGGTCGCGAAGCCCTGGAAGCTTATGCCATCATGCGGGACGAGGTCTTCCGGCTGACGCGGCACTCCTCGGCGGGCGAGATAGTCGGGGCTCGCGCAGATCACCCGGCGGACGGCACCAACCCGTGTTGCGATAATCGCGCTGTCCGGCAGGTGCCCGATCCGTAGGGCTACATCGACGTGCTCATCCGTCAGACTTAGCTGCCGATCAGTCAGGGTCAGCCGCAGGTTGATATCGGGTTGCTCCTTCAGGAATTCGAGCGCAATTGGCAGCAGATGGCGCTCGCCGAAGGCAATCGGCGCGGTCACGTGCAGCCCGCCACGCAGCGCTCCATAATCGCCGCTGGCCTGCCGCTCCGCCGCGTCCAGTTCCTCGAGAATACGACGTGACGCGGCGACGAAGGCGCGCCCCTCCTCCGTCAAGGCGAGGCCGCGGCGGGTGCGCACGACCAAGCGAACGCCAAGATGCTTTTCAAGATCGGCCACTTTGCGGCTGACCGTGGCCAGCGGCGCATTCAGCCGCCGTGCCCCGGCAGAAAGACTGCCGGCGTCGACCACCGCCAATAGCACCGCCATCGCGTCAAAACGATCCATCGAAGCCTTCCATAAAATGAGAAGAATGTTTCCACATTGCCAAGATACCCCGTTGTTTGTGGATGTCATAGCATTCGCGTCGTCAAGGGGCTCGACGTAGCTCCCATCGTGCTACTGATCCGGAGTAAGATGTCATGCCTCAACTTTCACGTCGCGCCTTCGCTGGCGCCCTGCCTCTCGGCCTCATCGGGGGAAGCCTCCTCGGTGGAGGCCTGCTCGGCGACTCCACCGCCCGTGCGGCGACGCAGGAAGCTGCCAAAGCGCCTGTTGCGGTGAACCCGTTCGCACAGATCCGCATCGGTCGGTTCACCGTGACGGCACTGACGGACGGGTATGCCGATATGCCCTATGACTACTTTCCGGGGCGCTCAGCGCCCGAGGTCGAGAGGGCGGCAAGCGCACAGTTTACCGCCCGGCCGAGTGGGGTTCGGTTCCTCTTCAACCAATATCTCGTCGAGGATGGTGAGCGCCGCATCCTGATCGATGCCGGTGCGGCAGGTTCGATCGGGCAGACCGGACAGTTACCACAGGCACTCGCCGCGCTCGGTCTGAAGCCCGACAAGATCGACGCGGTCATCGTAACGCATATGCACCAAGACCACATGGGTGGGCTGGTTCTGGGAGGTAAGAACAACTACCCCGGAGCCGAGCTCTATATCGATCGTCGCGACATCACTCACTGGACCGATCCGGCCAAACGCAACGGCGCGCCTGATTACCTGCAGACGAGCTTCAGGATGGCGGAGGAGGTCGTGCGGCTATATCCAAGGCTCCAAGCGATCGACGGAGAGCGCGAGATCATGCGGGGCGTTTCGATCGTCGACTTGACCGGCCATACACCCGGCCATATCGGCGTGCGGGTCGAAGATGGCGGGAAGAGCATGATCATGGTTTCGGATATGATTTTTCCGGTCGTGCATCCGGCCGCGACCGATGTGTTCTTCCTGTTTGAGCAGGACCGTGCCGCTGCGAAAGCCATGCGTGATCGCTTCTTTCCGCGTGCCGCGTCGGAAGGCGCACTCATCGCTGCCACGCACATGCCGTTCCCTGGGCTCGGTCGTGTCGTTGCTGATCATGGGGAGATGCGTTGGCAGGTCGCAGACTGGGCCTTGCAGGACTGATGTCTGCTCTCGGTGATCTTAAGGGTATAAATGCCAAGCACTGATTTAGGCTACCAAAGATAGATCCGGGCTCGCACCGTGAGACAACGATGCGAGCCTGCCTGGGCAAGGAGAATAGGCATGCCATATCATTTCCTTGAGGTTGCTGTAACGCCAAGCGTCAGAGCAGCTCAGGCGAACATGGGGGTGGACCAGATAGGGCTGGGCGCTGACAACCGCCCTTCAGACACCCTCACCGAAGACGAGATCGCCTTCATCGCCTCACGTGACAGCTTCTATATGGCATCGGTCTCCGAAACGGGTTGGCCATACGTTCAACACCGTGGAGGAAAAGCCGGCTTCCTTAAGGTCGTCGATCAGCGAACATTGGCCTTTGCCGACTACCGGGGTAATCGCCAGTACATCAGCGCCGGCAATTTTGCCGCTAACGATCGGGCCTGCCTGTTCTTGATGGATTATGTGCGACGGGCACGGCTCAAAATTTTCGCGTATGTGGAGCGACTGGCGCTTGATGCTGACCAGGAACTCACGGAGCTGGTGTCCGACCCGACCTACAAAGGAAGGGCGGAACGGATCTTCAGGCTTCGGCTTGAGGCGTTCGATTGGAATTGCCCACAGCACATCATCCCGCGCTACACCGAACAGCAGGTTGAACAAGCTGTCGCTCCTCTTCGTGAACAACTGCAGCGATTGGAAACGGAGAACGCGACTTTGCGCGCACGGTTGGAGAACCCTGAAAGATGACTGAAGCTCAACGACCACCCCTTCCACCTTTTACGTTTGAAAGCGCAGTCGAGAAAGTTCGTCTTGCTGAAGACGGCTGGAACAGCCGCGACCCGGCGAGGGTCGCTCTGGCATATACGGTAGACAGCCAGTGGCGGAATCGTGCCGAGTTTGTCACCGGGAGGGAAGCGATCGTCGCGTTCCTTTCGGCAAAATGGCGGCGGGAGCTCGACTACCGTTTGATCAAGGAGCTCTGGGCGCTTAGCGACAATCGTATCGCCGTTAGGTTTGCCTATGAGTGGCACGACGACAGTGGGAACTGGTTCAGATCGTTCGGGAACGAGAATTGGGAGTTTGACGATAGCGGCCTGATGCGGAAGCGCTATGCCTGCATCAACGACCTGGCTATCCGCGCCGACGACCGCTGCTTTCAGTGGCCGCTTGGTCGACGGCCTGATGATCATCCCGGACTTAGCGAACTCGGTTTTTAGTCGAGACTAGCCTGTCTCTTTTCATCTTGCACTCAAAGGCGGCGGCTCAGGAGCCAATCTTGAATTCGAACT
The DNA here is from genome assembly GCF_964254185.1 of Rhizobium sp. LjRoot258. Classification (NCBI taxonomy): domain Bacteria; kingdom Pseudomonadati; phylum Pseudomonadota; class Alphaproteobacteria; order Hyphomicrobiales; family Rhizobiaceae; genus Rhizobium; species Rhizobium sp. LjRoot258. The sequence goes on from NZ_CAXUST020000002.1 coordinate 590,108, forward strand.
TTTCAGAACGCTCATTCCCAGAAAAGGAAGACGCCATCGAGGCCAAGGCCTTCGTGGATCTGCACAGGCTCTCACCCGAACATCTCCGGGATGAGGAGCAATTCGAATGCCTTCCCATCAACGGAGGATGCAATGATACCGAACCGCTATTTCACGAGTAGCATCTCGAGCCTAGATCTTGGCCGCATGATTCGGCCTTTTGTGCGCAACTGCACGCCGGAGTGCTTCCCGTGGACGGCAGCTTGGGTCGATCCCAGACCTCTGCACCGACGTTCCGGACGTCTGCTTCTGGCATTGACCGTTTTGGCAACCGACGGTCCGCCTCCGGCTCAAATCGGTCATTGGCCGAGCCGATGTCCGCTACTGGGAATTTGAGGCGGGGGCTTTGGTAACAACAGGGTCGTTGGTTCCAATCCCTTCAAGGCGACCGAGAAGATGAAAGCCGCTCTGTGCAAACCGCCTTCACAAGATCTTGTAAAGCCTTCACCCGCTCAACCAACCAGGCCAACTCCTCGTTTGTGATTGCGTATTTCGCGGAATATCGTGCCTCTACATATGCGCGCGAAAGCAACTCGAAACATCGACGAGAAAAGCGGTTCTCTCGTGGCCATGCCGCGATAAGCCGATTGTCGATACCTTCCGCCTGCGATCGCAGGACTTTTATTCGATGGGACTTGGGGCTGTAGATGGATCCGGCTTGTAGCTCTGATGGAAGCTTTAGTGACCCGCCGCTAATGTAGATCCGACGGACAGATAGCTGACGCAGATCCTGAACTGAATTGTACTACTGGAAACCTTCGATATAAGCGCGGGCAATAGCCGCATCCCCCCGTGACACCGCCATAATTGCATCAATGGGACGTATGGGGCTCACTGCGCCAGGGAGGCGCTTCATGCTTCCCATCATTGATGCAACGGCGTTTTGGAGGTCGCCTTTCTCGAGGTAGTCCAGCGCAACCTTCTGGCATTCTGATACATATTCATCATGTTTGATCACGTGATCGTCCAGCGAGCCTTTAAAGGAAAGGCAGGCTCACCTCATTCCGTTGGGTCAAAACAACTGACCGTGCACCGTTCGGGATTTTGCATCGGAGGCGTCATGGTCGGCGGCGGTAGTTTCGCAGAAATGGCGCTCGAGAAAGTACATAGGGTGCACACCGAACGCCTTGCAGATGCTAACGGACATGCTCACGGACAGGCGGTTGGTGCCATATTCATATTTTTGAATTTGGGCAAAAGAGATCCCGAGGATAGAGGCAAGATCATGCTGGGTCATCCCTCGAGCTTGGCGTAAGTCTCGAAGGCGATCTCCGAGGTCCTTGTCAATAGGGCCTGGTCGCCGCCCAGCGCTATCGATCAATCCCTGCGTTTTGCGTCGGCCGCCTTTCGGCTTTGACGATCTCGCATTCAACGCACAATCCTACTTTTGTTACCGATCGACAATGCGCCGATGTTTGCGCTAATTACAGTAATCGGCAACCAAGAAATGGCGGCGGAATATTGCCGTCGGACTGCTCGAAGTGTCTCGCCGTCTGAGGCAAGTCGCCCGGCTAGTGACAATGGACCTGCCAGATAAGGTACCGAGCGCCGAACATGACAAATGATGGAGTCCAGGCCTCTAGTTTGATTCCCCACACTCACCATCTAAGTTGCTGAAATCACATAGGGAGCATATCGGAAGCAATAGCTCCGATTTGCCCAACATCGGGTAATCGCAAGCAACAAAAAGGTCCCATGGTGCCGTGCCGCTGGACTTTCTGGCGGCGGTATGACATTCCAGCGGCGGTGCCGCATGGGGGCGATGCTGAAACATGCGATGGGCCGCACCAGGCTGTCGACATCAGCGGAGAAGACCTCGGGATCTGAGACCTTCCCCCGCTTCTCGATCGACAAAGCTGCAAAGTTGTCGACCCATTCTGTCCTACAGTGATGGCGGCGGTCCAAGGATCGCCAGGCCGGCAAGTAAAATGGTCCGATCCGATCTCGAACTGGACATGATGGCAAGGCATTTCGTTCATGCATCGACATGTGCCAGTTCAGCGGGGTGGCAACGTACCGCCTCTTTGACAAGTCCATTCAGTATCACGAGAATAAATATTCAAAACCTATTGTAGTTTAAATTGTATCTACTTTGAATATGGGCTATCTTAGCGCCGCCTAGCCAAGAAGAGCCATTGGATACTATTTACACGCAAGATTTAATCTAGGCGAATTCGAAGAAATGGGACATCGTTAACGTCCCGTTTGATCTCTTGTTCATGGTTCCGGGCGAGTCGCCCGGCAGCGATTGGAGATATGTCATGCCAGCCAATTGGTATTTAACTCAGCATCTTAACCCCACCAACGGCCGGATCGAGTGGCCGGCGGGTCCGATCACAGGCCTCGACCCGGGCTATGAACCCAAGTGGGTCGAGGCCTGGGCTGTGCAGGGGGGCGGCTTGAGCGCGACGCAGATCTGGATGGGCCCCAGCCAGAGCACCTCCCAGAGTCCTTGGTCAGGTTTTGCACCGGGCTCCTGGACTGCGGCCGAACCTGGGTGGAAAAACGGAAACTTCCAGCCCGGGTTGGCAATGGGGATCTCGCTCCTGGCGCTGCGCCACAACACCTTAGGGACTTATGAGTACGAGTGGTGGTTTGAGGTAGTCATGCTTCAGTAGCAGCTTTCGGCAACTGTTGAGCAAGGCATAGATGGAGGGATGAAATGGCCATCGACAAAGATGATTTTATCAAGAACTTCGAGGAGCAGATCCGCAACCTTGAGAGCTTGAAGAAGGCGGCCCAAGACGGAATCGACAGAGCCTACCAAAACCTCAAGCGAATAAATGACGGGGATCCTATAGAGGAGGTTTTTCGTGTCCCGCCAAAGCAATAAGTCCGACGGATCAGGGCGGCGATGGCTAAGATTCGGTAGCAGCGACCCCAAAGGGCAGCTTTTCAGCTCCGTCGGGACGGTCGCAATTGGGCTCGGAATGACCAACTGGTAAAGAGCGGCTATTCATCGGACAGAAGCAATCGACCGATGCCGTGAAAGAACTCAATTGCGATCCCGTTTGGCCTATTCGTAGGCAGGACGGTGTCCGGTGAAACATACACGTGTGCATCTTTGGCCAATGATCTGCGGCTTGGCCTCGTTATGCTGATGTCGGCGCCGTAGGTGTGGTGAGTTGCACCAGGCGTTGCAGGTTTTGCGTGATGGCGGCCATGAGGAACTCGTCACTGGCTCCGCTCAGCTTGCGTAACCTCGTGTGTCGAACTGGAGCGTGGTCTTCAGGTGTGCGAAGAGCATCTCGACCCTTCGTTCGTTGCGCGACGTTCGCCGCTTAGAACGTCGAGCACCGCCGTTTTGGACAGCAGGGGGCTTGAGTTCACAACGTTGGCAATCTCGTCTGCTGCCTCGATTTTTCCGGTTTCCGCCGCTGACATTGTCGGAGTGCTGGACCTGCCTTTACCGGTTCGAGATAAAGGTCCGGTCATCGGCGTTCGCAACGCGAACTCTATGGTTGGGTTACCCCGGCGAAGGCCACCAGATCGGCCACCGTGAAATTTCCAGGCGTGGACGAAGGAAGAATAGGTGTGAACCCGCCGGGGGCGTTCAGATAGGATGACGCATCGCGCTTCAAAATTCTGACAAACGTCTCCGCCACGATCCTGGCGCCGACCGGACCCAACTGATTTCCGCCCTCGAGCACCGCAGCCTCGCGAAGGACGTAGTACCACAGAGGCGTCTTGTTCAGCAGCAAACCGCCGCTGGAATTCAGCACAGCCACTTCGGCTGCCGGCAACCCAGATGTCAACTGCGCCGCAGTCATGGGCGCGATGCCGAATGAGTTGGCCATGCCCTGTCCGCTCGGTAGACCGAGAGCGAGCGCGCGCCGGAGGTTTCGCGTTGCCAGAACCGCCATGATTCCTGAGAATCCGGGCAACGATTCCAATCCGTTAGCCATGAAGCTATCGATTTTTCGGGCCTTATTGTGAACCGGCACTGGTACTCCGGTGTCAAAGAATGCGTTGAAGTCAACGACCCAGTTGGAAAAGACCGGCAGCTTTGGATTGCGATTGAACTCAAACACCTTTCCGAGTGCAGCGTTCGGGAAATTGAAATTCACCCAGTACGTATCACGGATCATACTGTGGCCGAACCGGTAAGCTGCCACGGCGAACTCGACGGGCATTCGGAACGAGCTACCGACAGCAGCGGGAACGCTCGCCATCGCGTTGTTCACGGCAACCACTCCGCAGATTCTTTCCAGAAAGTCATGCACGACGGCCCATTGGTAGTGATGGGTCACGATTCGTTTGGCTTCTGCGAAGATGTCGCCCGCAAACGCTACTGCCACCAGCAGATCAACGACAGCATTATGGAAACGTAGCATAGCGTGGTGGAACTGCACGATGATCAGATTTTCGTCGTTGCGTGGATCGCCGATCGCGGCAGTATTCGTACCCTGCATGCGGGGCACATCCCAGTTCGTCTGCTGGACCATGCCCGATTGACTACCGTTGCTACTGGGGCCGCCTGGGAGAGCTGGAGTATTTGTGCCCCTATGCAGCTTAATTGCGGTCGCTGGAGCAGATGAAGGAAAGAGGTAGAGAAACGGATCTAAGCCAGGCCCGCGGCCGTAAACGGAATCGAGATCGAGAGTCGGGCTTCGCATGTTATTGATCGTATTCGCATCGGTATCGGTGTCGAGAGTCGACGAGACGTCGAACGTGATGTCATGGTCCACAAACTGACCAAAATAAGTGAAGCCCGCTGGGATCGAAGACACGCCCGCGTCGGCCGGATTGTGAGACGCAGGATTGGGATCACGGCCGGCGTCTCCCATCATGTCACCGAGTTGGCCGAGGAGTAGTTGTGTCGCGACATTGAATGGCAACTTCGTTGCCACGCGGGTGGCCGCTGACGACATGTATCCGAAACGATCTGCACAGGCAGAAGTCAGCCCGGGAAACGGGAACCAGTAGAGCGGAATTTTGGCGCCATGAAAACGTCGAATCCCCGGCTCTAGTGCGGGGATAGACTCTCTGAGATCTTGCGGTAACTCGCCCACGGGAAGCTCCGCCGGCTTGATGCGATTCGCGCTGGCCAACAGTTGCTCCAGCGATACGGTGGGCCTCAGATTCATTTCCGTCACGCGCTTCTGCAGCTCCGACAGTACGATCGGCCTTGGGTTGACGAAACCCTTAGGAATTGACGTCTCCTTAAGAAATTTGCGGACCGGCTCGGGAATTTCGGAAGTTGCGGCTGGGTTCACTGTCTCAGCTTTTCGCTTCGTAGCCTTCGTCGTATCGGCCCGCCTAGCTGTCTGTTCCGCTGGGGCTTTCTTTTTCGTGACCATGCTTGACCTCTTCGAAAATGATTTCAAGAAGTGGCACCTCACCCGATGGAAAGAGGGGCCTTCAACAAGTCGGGATTATCGGCACTGCTAGATATGAGAAAGGCAAAGGAAAATTGCCGACGCGTCAGGTTAGCGACCTTCCAGCTTTCGCTCGCGGGCGATGACGAAACGCGCGTCAACGGACACTCTCCACGAAAGGACCAACCGAAGGCCATGCAGGGCCCCCGGCTGGAAGAACCAAGCATCGAGCCTCAGCACCTTCTCGCCCGGTTCAAGCTCCAAAGGACCAGCGGGTGAGACACATTTAAGCTCGTCGATCGACGACATCCTCGAAGCGGGCTGGCATAACATAACCTCCAATCCCGCTCGGTTCACAAGGAGATGCGGCAGTACCCCTTGCCGCTTTCCCACGGTGTCACATTTTGACGAGTTTGCCTAGCCGGAGGCGGGTCGCTGCGGCGGCGACCACGTTTCCTTTTAGCTCGTATAGATGCAGCGCTTCGGACGCAGCTGCGACCGCGTCGTCGCGTCGGCGGGAGGCTTCGAGCACGTGAGAGAGGTCGACCAATGCATCCGCGTGGTCGTTGACGAAGTCGGTCGCTTCGGCGATCGCCAATGCCTCGCGCGCGAGCGCCTCCGCCGCCCCGGTCTCTGCCCGCCGTGCGAGCACGCGTGCGCGCACGCGGCGCCAACGGACCTGCGTCACCAGGTCGCCGCTCGCAGCCAGCTCGGAACTGAGCTTAGCAAAGTCCTCGGCCTCCTCGTCGCGTCCTTGTTCCAGGATGACGACGGCAAGCGACGCGGCCATCGTCGAGCGGAACGCACGCTCGCCCATCTCCTCGAGCGCGCGATACGCCGCGCGTGCGCTTCTCTCGGCCGCAGCTGGGTTCCCGGCGAGCAGCTCGACCACTGCCTCGTGCTCGGAGGACGCCACGTAGAGCGTTAGGCCGAGGTCTGCGTAGGTGGCGTTGCTCGTCGCGATCAGCTCGCGGGCAATAGCAAAGCGGCCGACAATTGCATTCAGGCATGCGAGCTGGCGGAGAATCGCAGCCTCGGACTCGGGGCTTTCGCGCACCTCCGCACGCATTGCCTCGCAACGGTGGATGCCCTCGGCGGCGGGGGTGGGCCCGAACCAGAGTGAGGACGCAATCCACGTGAGAATCTCGTAGTGCTCATGCCGATCGCCTGCCCGTCGCGCGTGAGCAGCCGCGCGCTCCCACGCCGCTGCCGCCGCCTCGCCGCGAGCCCCGTTGAAATAAAGCCACGCCTCGAGGCGTCGAGCGCGGCACAGACCGAGGTCGTCCCCTAAGCGCTCAAAGACTGGGATCACGACGGCCGCGGCGCGTGCCGCCTTCTCCAGGCTGCCCTCCTCGCCGAGGAGGAGATGCAGGAACTGCCGCTGGACGAGCACACGCGCTATCAAGCGCTGGTCGTCGGCGGCGGCAGCCAGCCGCTCCGCCTCGACCAGCACGCGCCCGGCATACTCTAGCCGGCCGCTTTCAATCAGCGCGCCGCTCAGCTCGGCGAGCAGCGCGATCCGCTGTGGATCATTGGTGGGAAGTAGCCGGGAAACCCGCTCAAGCAGGCCGATCGCCGCAGGAAGGTCGCTGCGGACAAGCGCCCGCCGCCCGGCTGCCTCGAGCCGTTTGCAAGCCCGGGCGGCAAGCGAAGCCGTGTGCACGTCGCGCGGGCCGAGCGAGACGCGGTACTGGAAGGCCTGTTCGAGGTGATAGCCGACAATCTCCTCGAACTCGCGCAGCCGGTCCGCGGCCGTTAGCTCGAGCCAGGCGGCGAAGCGCTCGTGCAGGTCGGCGCGAGCGTTCTTCGGCAGGGAGCGATAAGCGGCGTCGCGGATCAGGACGTGACGGAAGCGATAGGCCTTCTCTCCGGCGAACGTCGGCGCCTCCGGGCGGATGAGATCCCGGCGGACGAGTGCGAGCAAGCCGTCCTCCAGTGCGTCTAGCGCGGGGCCGGCGAGCTCGTTGACGGCGCTCCGATGGAATACTGCGCCCTCGACAGCTGCGGCCGTCAGGATGGCGCGCTCAAGGGAGGGGAGGCCCTCGAGTCGAGCAGCAAGAAGGGCGTTAATTGTCGACGGCACCGGCAGCTCCGAGAGATCCGAGCGAGCGACCCAGCAGTCCTCACTGCGCCTGAGCAGCTCTTCCTCAACGAGCATTGCCACGAGCTCTTCCGCAAACAGCGGGTTACCGCCGACGGCGCGTGTGATCCTTGACTCGACCGCGGGTGATAGCGGGAGTCGGTCGAGCAGATTCAATATCATGTCGCGGGATTCCGCTTCGCTCAGCGGCTCAAGCGCGACGGTCGTCGCATTTGTCTTCCCGCGTCCCCAATCGGGCCGCGTATCGAGCAATTCCGGTCGTGCCGCCCCGACAATCACTATGGGGAAACCGCGTGAGAAATCGACAAGATGCTCGATTAGGTCCAGGAACGTTGGGTCGGCCCAATGGAGGTCTTCCACCACAATCACCAGCGGTCGTTCTCGTGCGAACACCTCGAAAAGTCGCCGAACGGCCCAGAAAGTCTCCTCGCGGGTGCTTGGGTCTCCCTGGCCGAACCCGAGCAACTCAGCTATGCGCTCGGCGATGAGTTTGGCCTTGTCGACTCCAGCGAGGATTTCTGCAATGGCCGCCACGGACTGCTTGCCGGGGTCTCCGCCCCCGGCCCGTGTGATCTCCCGGACAATGTCTGCAAGTGGCCAATAAGTAATGCCCTCGCCGTAGGCCAGGCACCTGCCGTGCGCGACAATCATCTCGCTCGGGAGGCTTCCGGTGACTTCCGAAACAAGCCGCGATTTTCCTACCCCGGCCTCGCCCAGCACGGTCAACAGGTGGGAGGTTCTATTGTTAATCAAGTCATCGAAGATGGCGCTCATCATCGCACGCTGGCGCTCGCGTCCGACGAACGGCGCCTCGAACCGGCGTTGAAAGCCGGTGGCGCGGGCAATGACGCTTACCACGATGATGGCAGGGAACTTCTCGCCGTGCTTGACCGCACGCGCGCTACTGGACTCTACCACAACTGCGTGGCGAACCAGCTTGTATGTTGCTTCTCCAATCAGGATTTCGTTGGGTGCGGCGGCCTCCTGGAGACGCTTGGTAACACGCACGGCCTCGCCAGTGAGAAATCGATGTCCCTGACTGTCGATGCCAGTAAAAACCTCCCCGGTGTTGAGGCCAATCCGATGAGCCAGCTGAACGCCCCAAACCGTCTCAAGCTCATGGTTGAGCGTCGCAAGTGTGTCGCGCATCTCGACAGCGGCGGATACTGCCCGTAGTGCGTCATCCTCGTGAAGTACCGGCACGCCAAACACGGCCATGATCTCGTCACCGAGGTATCGCTCCACGACTCCACCATGCCGCTGGATAGTAGAGATCATCTCATCAAAGTAGCGGGCGAGTAGGTTCCGGAGTGCCTCCGGATCGAGGGTGAGGCTAAGACGGGACGAATCTACGATGTCGGCGATAAGAATTGTTATCGTCTTCCGAACGTCTTGGGCCGGCTTTCGGCTGGGCTCAGGCCCGGCCATCACAATACCCTCGTCGGGTCATTGCCATGCCTCCAACTCGCACCGCTTCGGCTTCGGCCGGATCTTAAGTTTAGGTTCCGGATGTCGAACTCCATGTGAGCCTTCCATCTGTTCCAGGGATTTGGGGTATGCTAGCACCTGTTCGTTTAGCGCTCCAGCGGCGTGCTTGACTAAGAGAAGCGCCCGCCTCGTCCAAGAGACCAGAAGCCTGCTCCCGACTTCCAGCAGGGAAGGCGACCAATGACTTCGTCAGACGGACCCTGATAACCGTGCAGCTCAACCTCGATGCTAGGTTGCACAACGCGAGAATCCCCCAGTTCGCCGTCGCCAAAATCGTAGCGGCCTAGCTCTTCCCGATGCAAGCCTTGGCTGTGGTCGCGGTAGCGAACGGCTGCCTTCTTCACAAGCGGCATCGATTGCGTAAAAATCACTCAGCCTGTGCGACAGGCTTTCACAAAGGGAGGAGCAAATGGCAATCGGGTTGACACGACGTCACGTTTTGGTCGCGGGAGTGACGCATGCCGCCGTCTCCATCGCGGGAACCTTCGCGAGGGCGCCTTTGGCAAAGGCAGAGGAGCAGATTGACTCGATCACTTGGGCTTTGGCCAGCATCCCCAATACGCTTTTCATTCCGGGTGCCTGGATGACCTATACTGGCGCGATCATGTCGCTTGTCCAGGAAGGACCGCTAACCTTTGGCGACGATCTCACTCTCGAACCCGCATCGGCCGACAAGTGGGAGCAGGTCGATCCGATTACCATCAAGTATCATCTGCGGAGCGGCGTCAAGTTCGGTGACGGAAGTCCGCTCACGGCCGATGATGTCGTCGCGACCTTCAAGTATCACATGAGCCCGGAGTCCGGTTCGCCACTCGCCTCCTTCTACAATTCGGTGGAGACCGTTGAGGCGACGGCCCCCGATGACGTGACCGTCACATTGAAGGCACCGAACGTGCAGTTCGCCTTTACCGCCGCTCACATGGCGGGATTCGTTTTCAAGAAAGAACAGCTCGCAGACAAGAACATCGGCACGCCCGAGGTTCTGCCGCTGGGGACCGGCCCGTACAAGATTGTTGAATTCGTTCCGTCAGATCATGTCATTCTCGAGGCGCGCGACGACTACTGGGGGCCGAAGCCAGTGGTCAATCGGATTACCCTCCGAGCGATTCCAGACCGGCAGGCCCGGCTTCTCGCCATGCGGCAAGGCGAAATCGACGGTACCTTCGATCTCGCCATCTCAGACGTCGACCAGTGGAAGGCGCTAGGCAACGTCGACATCATCGCCAAGCCGTCGCTTGGTGTGTTTGCCCTTATTCTCGACCATTCGGCGGCGCCGTTCGACGATATCCATGTGCGTCGTGCCGTAGCCCATGCCGTGGACCGGGAAGGCCTGGTCAAGGCGCTCCTCAAGGGCAACGGCGAGCCGGCGACTGAATTGAACCCGCCCGAAATGTGGTCGGGAGTGCTGCCTGCTGACGAGGTTCGCGCATTCTACGCTACGTTGCTGCCGCACTATGGGTTTGACTTAGACAAGGCGAGGGCCGAACTGGCACAATCCAGCCATGCGGACGGCTTTGACGTTACCATCCCCGCATCGACCGACGATCCTTATATGGTCAACATCATGCAGTCGGTGGTGGAGAACCTGAAGCAGATAGGTATCCGCGCACATATCCGTCCCGTCGACAACAACACTTGGTTCACGAACTACGTCAACCACGACGAACTAGGCATGCAGATCATGGCGTATTATCCGGACTACGCCGACGCCGCCAACTATCCCGACCTCTTCTTTTCGAAGCGGAATGCTGAGAAGGGCCGCATGAACGGGTCGAACTTCAAGAACGACGAAGTCGAAGCGGAACTGAAGACCGCCAACGAGAACGCCGACCCGAAGGCGCGCGAACATGCGCTAAAGCGCGTGTTCGAGATCGCCCACGAGGACGTCGCAGTCGTGCCGATCTTCTGGCCCGACTCGGCGATGGCGATCAACAATAAGTACAAGCTCACCGGCTACACCGCCTTCTGGTACAGTATTCCGTGGGCGATCCGGGGTTTCGGCCTAAAGTAAGGGATCGCTGCGCTGTTTGGGCACGGCCATTTTCATTGTTTTGCCGCATGGATCGGCGCCCGTGCGTCCGGCCGAGGATTGAAGGTGTCTGCAGGATGGACCTTTTTGAAGCGAATTTCGGACGACTTCACAAGCTGCGATCCCCGCACAGCCGCGTCTGGCGCTTTTCCCCGGATGGGGCCGAAGCGGTGCAACTGACCAACGGGCCAGGCGGTGACGGCCTGCCGCACCTGTCGCCCGTCGACGGCACGCTGGCAATTGTTTCCCATCGCGCTTTGCAAGGAAAAATGTCGCTATTCCTCAAGGACGACCTCGGCGAGCGGCGCCGCACGATCGGCTGGTTCGACCGCTATCTCGGGTGTCCCCGGTGACGGGCTCGAGCCTCGTCGTCTTCGTCACGCGACGGCTCGCCGTGGCGATCCTACTGCTCCTTATAATCTCCTTCAGCGTCTTCGCGCTGGTCCACATCGCGCCCGGCGACCCGGTGCGCTCCCTGCTTGGCGCACGGGCGGCAGACCCGGCAACGCTGGCAGCCATCCGCGCGCGTTACCACTTGGACGATCCGTTCCTCGTCCAATATGGGAAGTGGCTGTCGCAGGTGATCCAAGGCGACCTCGGCGTCTCCATCCAGGGCAACCGGGCGGTGACGAGCACCATTGCGGATCGGCTCGGCGTCACCATCTTCCTCACCTTGATGAGCACTATTCTTGTTCTCGGCCTCGGCATCCTGCTCGGTGCGATCGCCGCCTTGCGCCGTGGCACGCGGCTCGACCGGGCGGTCGTCATGTTCGGTGTTTTCGGCATCAGCTCTCCAGCCTTCGTCACCGGCATTTTCCTTCTCTATGTCTTCGGCGTTCTGCTGCACTGGTTCCCGATCTTCGGTCCGGGAAGAGGATTCCTCGACCGTGCCTGGCACCTGACGCTTCCGGCGCTTGCGCTTGCGATCTCGGTCATGGCGATCGTCGTCAAAATCACTCGCGCGGCGATGATCGAGGAGCTGGCCCGAGACTACATCACGTTTGCGCGGGCGCGCGGACTGAGTTCGCGTCGCATCTTGTTTGCCTACGTGCTCAGGAACTCCCTCATTCCCGTGGTCACGGCCGCAGGGCTCATCGTCGTCGGCATCGTGGCCGGCGCGATCTACGTCGAGGTCACCTTTTCTTTGCCAGGTCTCGGCTCTTTGACGGTCGATGCGATCCAGAAGCGCGACATTCCGACAATCCAGGGGACCACCCTGCTTTTCTCCGCCTTCGTCGTGCTGGTCAACCTTGCGGTCGACGTGATCTATACGATGATCGACCCGCGCATCCGTTTCGGTAGAGTCGAGGCATGAAGGCCCCAGCCATCGGCGAGACGCGAAGGAGGAAGCAGCCATTGCGCATTCCAATCGTCATTCTGGTTGCTGCGCTGACTATCACGACGGTGGTGGTCTGCGCCGTCCTTGGGGAGAGGATCGCCCCCGATTCGCCCTTCCTCCAGCGTCTCGAGGTCGGCGATGCGCCGCCTTCGTTAGTCCACATTGCCGGGACGGATCTACTCGGCCGCGATGTGCTGTCGCGTGTGATCTACGGTGCAAGAACGGCCTTGGTCGGCCCAATCGTTGTCGCCGCCGGAGCTTTCGCGATCGCGACCCTGCTTGGCCTTCTTTCGGGCTATCTTGGCGGTTTGGTCGATTCGGCGATCATGTGCTGGGTGGATTTCATGCTCGCGTTGCCGGGGCCGCTCGTGGCGGTCGTCGTCGTCGGCGTAGTGGGAGGCGGATATTGGACCGCCGTCCTAGTCCTGGTCGTCCTTTTCACCGCCCCCGATACGCGCATTGTGCGGAGCGCGGTCCTTGAGCAGCGACCGCTTCCCTATATCGAAGCCGCGCGCACTCTCGGCATCTCGAAGACGCGTATTCTGTTCGTGCACATCCTCCCGAATGTCGGCCCGATCATCCTCGCCTATGTCGTCCTCGACTTTGCCTTCGCCTTGGTCAATCTCGCCGGGCTGTCGTTCCTCGGCCTTGGCATTGAGCCCGGTGCTCCTGACTGGGGTCGGATGCTCTTCGAGAACCGCAATATCCTCTTCTCCAATCCGGTTGCGCTGCTCCTGCCGGCAGGCATGATTATCCTTACCGCGGTCAGCATGAACCTCATCGGCGACTGGTTGTTCGAGCGGTTCGCAAAATGAACACGGCCGTGACGCACTCAGGTCAGGAGGGTCCGCTCCTCGAGGTCGAGGGGCTAGCGATTTCACACGCCGCGGTTCCCATTACGACGCCCTTGGGGATCGTGGTGGAGCGGGGCGAGACCATTGCGATCGTCGGCGAATCCGGGTCCGGAAAATCGCTCACGGCGCGGGCAATCGCCGGCATATTGCCGCCAGGCATCAATGCCACTGGCACCGTCACGCTCGACGGCATTCCCCTGATGCAGCTTGCCGAGAGCGAACTCCGGAAGATTCGCGGGTTTCGTGTGTCGATGCTTATGCAGGATCCATTCACGATGCTGAACCCGCTCATGCGAAGCGGCGACCACATTGACGAGATGCTGCGCGACCGGCCCGAATTCGCCTCACGCGCAGCAAGAGCGGAGGAAGTGAAAAGACGCCTCGCAGAAGTCGGCATAGTCGACGAGGATGTCGCCCGCCGCATGCCATTCCAGCTGTCGGGGGGCATGTGCCAGCGCGTCGCACTTGCCGCCGCGCTCGCCCGCGACCCGGAGCTGCTCATTGCCGATGAGCCCGCGACGGCGCTCGACGTAACGACTCAGGCGGAGATCATCAAGCTCCTGCGTCGTGTCCAGCGCGAGCGGCAAATGAGCCTCATTCTCATTACCCACAACCTTCGGCTCGCGTTCTCGACCTGCCAGCGCATCTATGTGCTCTACGCCGGCTCAATGCTCGAAGTCGGCGACGCCGCAGCTGTGGAGCGTCAGCCGTTCCATCCTTACACCTTGGGACTCCTGCTATCGGAACCGCCGGTCGATATTCGCGTGCCTCGGCTCGTCGCGATCTCGGGCTCAGTGCCGCGCGCGGCCGATGTTGTCGACAGCTGTGGTTTCGCCGACCGCTGCGACTGGGCGAAGCAGATTTGCCGCGCGGGCAAGCCGCCGCTGGCCGCGCGCGACGCGAGCCGGTTCACTGCATGCATCCGCCAGGACGAGATTCAGGGCGAACTCGACGCTGTGCGCACGGCGACGCTCTCGGCGGCGCCGATAACGCCGCGCCGGGGAGGAACCGCAGGGGCGCTCGTTCGCGTCGACGCGCTCGTCAAGACATTCGTGGGCAGGCGGGGCCGCCCGATCTGCGCGGTAAAGGACGTATCGCTACAGATCATGCCCGGGGAAAGTGTCGGCCTCGTCGGCGAATCTGGCTCGGGCAAGACCACGCTTGGGCGCTGCCTCGTCGGCCTCGAAACCCCGACTGCTGGCGACATCCTTATCAACGGTATCGCGGCAGCGGATTTCGGCGCCATGCCGAAGGCGGACCTCGCCCGCGTTCGGCGGACAATTCAGATGGTCTTCCAGGATCCGTATTCAACACTAAATCCTAGGCATAGCGTCGGGCAGGCCCTGGGCGAGGCGCTCGGGGCGTCAGCGGGCGCTACTAGCCCAGCGACGCCGGAACGGATCGCGTCGCTGCTGGCGGAAGTCGGCTTGTCTGCCGCGTACGCCACACGCCGTCCGGTGTCGCTCTCGGGGGGCGAGCGCCAGCGAGTCGCCATCGCACGCGCGCTTGCCGTCAAACCGGCAATCCTCGTTTGCGACGAACCAGTATCCGCCCTCGACGTCTCGGTGCAGGCGCAGGTGCTCAACCTATTCAGGCGCCTGCAAGTTGAGCACGAGCTCTCATATCTCTTCATCACGCACGACCTCGCTGTCGTCCGCCAGATCACCGAGCGCATTTACGTTCTCTACCTTGGCGAGATCGTCGAGGAGGGGCCGACGGAGAGTGTGATCGGTAACCCGCAGCACCCGTATACACGTCGCCTCGTTGAATCGATCCCGCGCTCGGCCATCTAACGTGCACCTGACACAACTCGCCAGCATGGAATTCGATGCATTCCCTGCGCGCGCCGGCGACGGCACGCCGCTGCATCTTTCCGGGGAGCTCTTCAAGGCAATGGCCGGGGTGGACATGGAGCATATCCCCTATAGGGGCTCGGGCCCGGCCTTGAACGATGTTCTTGGCAATCATGTTCGACAACCTGCCGTCGTCGTCTGGCCACATCAAGAGCGGCACGCTGCGTGCGCTTGCAGTCACCACCAAGGAGCGCGCACCGTCCTTCCCAGATGTGCCGACGGTTGCCGAGACCGTTCCGGGCTACGAAACCTATACCTGGAACGCGCTGTTTGCTCCCGCCGGCACCCCGACAGATGTCGTTGCTCGTCTGAACCTGGCGGCCAACAAGGCGCTCGCCGATCCAGGAGTCAGCAAGAAAATGGCCGAATTCAGTGCCGTTGTCGTGGGTTCGACCCCGGAGCAGCTCGGCGCACATGTAAAGGCGGAGATTGCTAAGTGGACCCCGGTCGTGCGCGACGCCAAGATTGAACTCGAATAGGCGCTGCCCAATCTCAGGCGAGCGTTGTCGAGCGGATGGAGTGAGAAGGGCGTATGAACGGCATTGCTGAAGGTCTTTAGGACCTTCGTTCGATTCTCTTGAAGCCGGTCATTGTGAAAACTGACCGAGCAGCTCGGCCGCATCAGCAGCGGCTCGCGGATATCCGAGCAAGGTCGACCGAAGCAGCGGGTGGGCGCTGGGTGGTTGGCCGGTCACGGAACTGGATGCTGGCCGAACCCAGACCAGTTCTGCGGTGAAGGGGGAGGCGGCTAAGACTTGCATCCCTTCGCCGGAGGGTAGCTGATTGGTAGGATCAATCTGACGCGACCTTCGCCGTCAGCGGCGCCAGTAGCACTCGCTTCGAGCCCACCATCGAAGTGGCGGCTTTATCCGTCAGACCTCCCGCGCGGGGTTTCCAACCACCGTTGCGCCCTCCGCGATGTCGCGGGTGACGACTGAACCGGCGCCGACGATGGCGCCGTCGCCGATCATCACACCGCCAAGGATGATAGCGCCCCCGCCGATCCAGACGTCGGTACCGATCGCCACGGGCCGGTCAATCTGCAGTCCACTGCGCCTAAGAGCCGGATCCCTATGATGGTCGGCACAGTAGATGTGGACGCCAGGCCCCAGCATGGACCCTTCGCCGATCCGCACGCTCGCCGTGTCCAGGATGGTGCAGCCGGCATTGAGATAGACACGGTTGCCGAGTGCAATGTTCATGCCGTACGCGCAATGGAACGGCGCCTCGATGAAAGCATTGTCCGGTGCCTCAGCAAAAAGCGCCCTTAGCGCTGGCGCAATGTTGCCCCGGTTTTCGGGATCCAGTGTGTTGTGCTGATGCACTGCATTGCGCGCAAGCACGCGCAGAGCGTCGAGCTCCGGGTCGAAGCAGCAATACCATTCTCCAGCGGCCATCTTTTGTCGTTCACTGTCACTCACGAGACCCTCCTCAGTTGTTCACATACCGTTGGCACGATGATGGACGAAGGTGTAGCGTCGCCGCAAGAGTTGCAATCGCGCCGCTCGGCTTGGGCAGATATTTTGCGTCAGGGTGTATGCCGCCTTGTGCTTTTGCCACAAGGATAACGGAACCTCGATTGAAATACTGGTCGTCGCATCGCGCGACAGTGGACGCTGGTCCATTCCCAAGGGATGGCCCATGGAGCGCAAAGCGCCGCATGAGACGGCAGCCATTGAAGCGTGGGAAGAAACAAGCGTCCGGGCAAGGTCAGAACGAAGCCAGTTGGCAGGTACACCTACCTAAAGCGCCTGAGGGATGGCTTCCGGAGCGACCGATAATTCTCTGGCTCGTCCACCTCGGCGCCCGAGGACCACAAAAGGCAGCGGCAGGATCGCGTCCAATGACACGGCTGGAAGCGTCCCTAACGCAATGGTGTCGAACGTCTCGAATGCCGCCTGCGGGTGACTGGCCTTGTTCGGCATCCCCGGTCGGCAAGGAGCAGGCGGACGGGACGGGCACTAGTCTAGCGCGCGTCCACTTTACTGCGTGTTGCAGCCTGTGGCTGCGTAGGTTGCAAGGGAATGTCACATATTCCCGGGCGCGCTTCGTATGACCGGACGGATTGTGAAAGGAATTGCCTCGGCCGCCGACACTCGATGCTGTCGAGATGACGTCCCAGGGAGTGGTTGTCCAATCGCACCCGGTTAGTCAAGGTGGCCTGGTCATTCGCACTCATCCCCGTTGCTGGACACCATCTCCGTGTGTTGTGCAAGACTAGGAACGGTTCTTTCCGTCGCTACCGTCGTCGGTTCGGATCCTTTCAAGGCGGCTAGTCAAATAATATCAAATATGTAGGTATGTTCCTACATGGAGGCATTCTATGAGCATCACAAGTTTGTCTAGCCGGGAGTTGAACCACGACGTCAGTAAGGCAAAGAAGGCTGCCAAAAGAGGACCTGTAGTTATTACAGATCGCGGGAAGCCGTCCCATGTGTTGATGACGTACAGCGAATTCGTCCGCCTGACCGGCAAGCGACGGAATCTCGTCGATACTCTTTCAATGCCTGGTTTGTCGACGATCGAATTAGATCCACCGAGAGCCGAAATTGCACCTCGCGAGGTCGATCTGTCTTGAAGTACCTGCTGGATACAAACGTCGTCTCCGAGTTGCGCAAAGTTGGAGACGGTAAAGCAGATGCCAATGTGACGAAGTGGGTCGGTGCGCAAGATTCCAATGACTTGTTCATTTCCGCAATTACGATCCTGGAAATTGAGCGCGGGATATTAACCACCCAGCGTCGCGACACTGCCCAGGGCTCTCGCTTGCGGGGATGGATGGATAGCCGTGTTCGCCCTGAATTCGCCGAGCGAGTTCTGCCAATCGATGACGCGGTAGCGACGCGTTGTGCCCACTTACATATTCCAGACCGCCGCAACGAGGCTGATGCTTTGATCGCCGCTACCGCGCTGGTTCACGGTTTAACTGTAGTCACGCGTAATCTTCAGGATTTCGATGATACCGGCGTGATCGTAGTCGACCCGTGGCAAGACTGAAATCGGGCGCGGGCACTCGCTAGCGATGTCCTTTTAGATTCCTCAGATCACCCCAGAACCTTTTTGGGATCGTATGGTCTGCGGTTCATATCCTTTCAAGAGCTTGGATCTTTTCGATTTGATCTGCTCCAAGCTTATGCGGACCTCGCGGAGGATGTGGTCGACCCAAAACATGTAGTGCCGTCCGGTCCGAGGCAGAGCTTAATTGACTTGCCCGACATCGATGTGGTTGCCGACCAGGTCTTCGAAGACGAATAATGCTCAGCTGAAACATATGCTGAAGCGATTCAACCCTATCGACGGTTTCTCTACTGACCCATCCCATCAGACAGTTTTGTGCCCCCAGAACATCTCACTTCACCGGTTTCCTCGAATGAACGATGTCGGTCCGTTCCGCGTCGTTGCTCCAGCTAGTCTTCGAAAGGAGTGGGTAACAGTCTGATCATGATCAGCCCCCAGAAGTGAGGTTCAGCACAGGTTTGAGCTCGGTTGTTGTATTGTACCAATCACGCCGCCCTGCCGGACGACGAGCCGAGGATATCGAAAATGAGAAACGGCCGACGCTCAGCCTGTCATTGAAGGACCCGTTCGGTGCCCTCATCACCAAGTTCCGGCCGTATAACATGGTGGTCCCGCCCTCCTTCTCGAATCTCTTGCCGGAAGGACCGCTGCGCAAATACCTCGCCGACCGCGCTGGCGTGAAGCCTTCGCGGGAGTTCTTTCTGCTCTGGATGCTAGGCCGCGACCTGCCTGGTGCGGTAACGGTCCATCCTGCCGAGGGCGATGACGCGCCTCCGGATGACGAGCAGGCCGCAGTCGAAGCACGGCCGAATGCGCTGCGCTTCTCGCTGGCCGGCGTGCAACTGAAATTCTCGGCCTTCAAGAACGACGGCAAAGGCGGCGGCTTGACCATTCCGGCCGAGGGCACGGGTGGCTCATGGATCGTGAAGCTGCCCTCGCAGCAATATAGCGGCGTGTCCGAGAATGAGTTCTCGATGATGACCATCGCCCGCATGATGGGCATGGACGTGCCCGACATGCAGCTGGTCGATCTCGATGCCGTGAATGGCCTGCCTCAAGGCGTTGGCGAGCTGCGTGGGCAGGCGCTGGCGATCAAGCGCTTTGACCGCACGCCCGAAGGACCGGTGCATATCGAAGATTTCGCGCAGGTCTTCGGCGTCTTCCCCGACCATAAATACGACAAGGGCAATTACCGGATGATCGGTCGTGTTCTGGGGATCGAGACCGGCACGGCCGACGTGGCGGAGTTCATCCGCCGGCTCGTCTTCAGCACACTGATAGGCAATGGTGACATGCACCTGAAGAACTGGTCGCTCATCTATCCCGACCGCCGCACCCCTGCGCTTTCGCCGGCATATGACCTGTTATCGACGATCCCCTATATCGAGGGAGAGGATACAGCGGCGCTGAATTTCTCCCGCACGAAGAAGATGGCGGCGCTGTCGAAGGACGAGTTGGCGCATCTGGCCGCTAAGGCGGAGCTTTCCGAAAAGCTGGTGATCGACACGGCGCGCGAGACGGTTGAGCGTTTCAAGGCGGTCTGGGAGGCTGAGAAGAACAACCTGCCTATGGCGGCGAAAGTCGTCGAGGCGATCGAAGCGCATGCGCCGACGGTCGAGCTGTACCGCGAGTTTGCGTAAAATAGCGAGGACCGGTGAGACGGACCCCAATGCAGCGGCCTTGAGGCCAATTTATGGACAAAGGCACATTTGGAGGGAAGATGCACATGAGCCAGTGTGATGAAGAGCCTCCGATCAGCACACCAAACTTCTCCCCACACCGTTTCAGGAACCTCGTGAGGACTCTTTTGAACTTTAGCACAAACTGATATTATCGCGGCGCGGGTACTACACTACGAGGCACAACATGCGGCGTGGCCTGATATTTGGTGTCTTCCTGGCATGGGCTGCGATCTGTGTTTTGGCGGGTTTTGTTGTTGCCGACGAAGATGACATGACCACAGGTGAACGGCTCGCTGCATTGTTGCGCGCCGGCCGCACCGTCATCTCGGGTCATCAAAAGCTTATCAACGACGAATCCCTGGGAAAAAAGGATCTCACGGGTCAACGTGTCGTCAACGAAGCGTTGCAGATCTTTGCCCAGCGCAAGGGCGATTCCGTATCGGATCAGAATTTCAGCCCTCTCGATAAGCAATTGTTCGATGCGCAGGTCGCCGCGATAAAGGAAGTTGTCGACGAACATCAAAGCATGATCGATATGAAGGGTGTGGGCTTCAAGGGGTTCATTCCCTCGACCTTCGCCCGATTGGTCAATGAACGTTTCGAGGAAAAGGTCGGCGATAAGGCGAAGATGAAGGTGACGGCGCCGGAGGAGCTGATCCGCAATCGCAAGGCGCGCCCGGATGATTGGGAGCAGCACGTCATAGAGACCAATTTTCTGTCTCCCGATTGGCCAAAGGGAAAATCCTTTACCGAGGATGTAGAGGTGGGCGGCCGCCAGTCTTTTCGCATGCTGATCCCTGAATATTACTCGGCATCCTGCCTGACGTGTCACGGCGGACCCAAAGGCGAGGTCGATGTAACGGGCTACCCGAAGGAGGGTAAAGCTCAAGGCGATTTGGCCGGTGCGATCAGCATTACGCTGTTCAAATGAGCACCTTCGCCACCATTCCGATGCGGATCGGCCGCTTGACGGATCGAAAGATACCGCTTCGCCTTATCTGTCTTTCGGCCGCGCTTTTGGGCGCGTTGCTCTTCAGCGTCGCCTTCATGGCGCATGATCTGCGTGAAAATCAGCGGCGTGTTGAGGAGGCGAATGCGCGCTTTCATATGTTCGACGATGCTGCCAAAGCGCATCGCCATTTTGGCGAGGTCCGCTATTGGCTCACGGATCTATCGGTCAGCCTGTTGACCCTCTCGGAACGGCGCGCGCAAGAAGCCCGCAAAACGCTGGAACAAGATCTGGCCCGCATCAAGGTCTTCGCGCCCGATGAAGCGAACACGATCCTACAGGGTTCGAACGCCTACTTTGAAAAGGCGATGGAGGCCGTTGACGCCTACACCAATGACAACAGGGTCATCGGCAACTCCCGGCTGGCGGCTGCCAGAAGCTATAGTGATCAAGTCGATTCCGTGCTTATGTCGCTCGAACAGCGTCTCGAGAACGAAGCCGATCTGGCGCGCGACGCTGCGGATGCGACGGCGCGCAATACCTATATGCGAGCTCTGATCGCAGCCGGCGTGACGACGCTGGCCTGCATTCTGATGACCTGGCTGGTGCTGCGCTCCATCCTCGTGCCGCTCGGCCGGATCGACAGGGCGATGACGCAGTTGACGAGGGGGCAGGACGATGTCGAACTGCCGCCGGAAGGCAGCGATGAATTCGGAAAACTTTCAAAGACGTTGCGATTGCTGCGTGACAGCCAGGCTGAGCGTCGAGAGCTTGAAGCGGTTACCGAGCGCCAGCGTAATACGGTAATGACAGCGATCGAAACGATTCCCGATGGGTTCGCGTTTTTTGACGCGAACGACCAGCTGGTTTTGGTCAACCAACGTTATCTTCAACTGTTTCCGGAGATTGCGGACCTGATGACGCCTGGAAGGCCCTTTGAAGATATCATTCGTGCGCAGGTAGAACGCGGCACGACCGATATCGGAAGCGGCGGCATAGAGAGTTGGGTCGCTGAGGCCATGCAGCGTCACCGCGAGCCGCAGGGCATGATCGAGCGGCAATTCGCCAATGGAACATGGCTACGCATCGCCAAGCGAAAGACGCCGGAGGGCGGCACCGTGGCGGTCTATACGGATATATCGGATTTGAAGAACCGACAGGCGGAGCTGGAGGAGGCAAGGCGTGGCGCAGAGGTCGCCAGCGAAGAAAAGAGCCGTTTCCTCGCCTCCATGAGCCACGAGCTGCGCACTCCTTTGAATGCGATCATCGGTTATAGCGAAATGCTCATCGAGGATGCCAGCGATCTCGGACAGTCCGGGTTCATTTCGGATCTCAATAAGATTATGGGCTCGGGACGCCATCTCCTGGCGCTCATCAACGACGTTCTCGATCTCTCCAAGATCGAGGCGGGCAAGATGGAGCTTTACGTCGAGCGCGTCAGCCTAAGACAGCTTCTTGCCGACGTTCAAAATACCGTAGCGCCGCTGATCGCCAAGAAGGGCAACCGTCTGATGGTGAGTGCCTCCGTCGAGAAGGACCAGATCGAGACCGATAAGACCAAGTTGCGACAAAATCTGTTTAATCTTCTGTCAAATGCTGCCAAATTTACGGAGAACGGCGAGATCAAGCTTGAGGTGCGGCGTTACGAGGACGGAGTTGGCGAATGGCTCCAATTTGCCGTCAGTGACAGTGGAATTGGCATGACGAAGGAACAGCAGCAAAAGCTGTTCCATGCATTCGTACAGGTGGACTCGTCGACGACGCGGAATTACGGCGGGACCGGCCTCGGTCTGACCATCACGCAACATTTCGTCAAGATGATGGGTGGTGCCATGGCCGTCGAGAGCGAATTTGGAAAGGGCTCGACCTTCCGCTTCACAATCCCTGCGATCATCAGAACAGACATCGTTCAGGAAAATGCGCCGCAAAGCGATACCTTGGAAGGTGCGAGCGCGCATCCAACAGTTCTCGTGATTGATGATGAGGCGCGGGCTCGCAATTTCGTCTCCGACGCCGTTCGCGGCGCAGGCTTCACCGTGATCGAGGCAGCGGGTGGAGAGGAGGGCTTGGAAAAAATCCGTAGATTGCACCCGGACGCAATCGTCCTTGACGTGATCATGCCGGGTCAAGACGGTTGGTCCGTCCTGCGTGAAATCAAGTCGGACAAGGCAATCTGCGATATTCCCGTCATCCTCGCGACGGTTGTCGCCGATCGCGAGATGGGCCTGGCCTTCGGTGCCGTGGACCATCTGATCAAGCCGATCGACCCCCGGCAACTCGTCGATACCCTAAACGCAGTCGCCGGCGAAGCACGTCATGATGTGCTTATCGTTGACGACGACCCCGCAACCCGCGATCTTTTCCGCAGGGTGCTCGTCCGCGAGGGTTGGCGGGTTCGGGAGGCGGCCGACGGTCGCCATGGTCTTGATCAACTCGAGGCCGCACGGCCGACGATTATGGTTCTCGACCTGATGATGCCGAACATGGACGGTTTCACGCTACTTCAGACGATCAAAGACAGGCGCGACTTGGCAGATATCCCAGTCGTTATCGTCACGTCGAAAGATTTGACGCGAGAAGAGCTGGATTGGTTGGGCGTTCGTGCGACTGAAGTTGTCAGAAAAGGAACCAAAGGTCGCTCCGATCTGATTGCAGCTTTAAAGCGACATCTTCCGCAAAAGGAAGAGGCGTGAGGAGAGAGGTTCGAATGGTCAAGATTCTTCTCGTCGAGGACAATGAGATGAACCGCGATATGCTCTCGCGCCGCTTGGAGAGACGTGGTTACGAAGTTGTCAGCGCAACGGACGGGCTCGCCGGGGTCGAAGCGGCGGTGACCACGAAGCCGGACTTGGTTCTGATGGATATGAGCCTTCCTGTCATCGACGGCTGGGAAGCAACGAAGCGGATCAAGGCAAATCCCATCACTGCTACCATACCGGTGATCGCACTTACCGCCCATGCCATGGCCGGCGATCGTGAAAAGGCAATCGAGGCCGGTTGTGACGATTACGACACCAAACCGATCGAACTACCGGGTCTGCTCGACAAGATCGCCCGTCTGACCGGAGGGTAACGATCGTGACTCCATCTCGGGACATCGGGCATCGCATGTATATCGCCAGAATCGCCCAAAACATCGTCGATCCGGCCCAGGCCATTCTGGGCTATCAGGAACTGATTACAGAAGAGGTGCGGGACGCGGGACCCAGTGATGCTTTGCCGGACCTTGAGAGGATATTGAGCGCCGCGCGGGAGCTGAATTCATTGATCAAGCGGCTTCTCGACATCGAAACGCCGGAAAGTGGGGATGCCCCCTCGCTCGATAGGCTTTTGCGGCATGATCTCAGAACGCCCATGAATGCCATTCTCGGCTATTCCGAGATGTTGATCGAGGACTTCGCCGATACCTTGCCGGCGCGTCTGCTGGAGGACGTGTCGAAGGTCATCCGTGAAAGCCGCAATTTGCTTGCGCAGATTGACGAAACACTTGATGGATCGCCCCCCAATGCGGATCAGGAATTTCAGCCTAAATTCGATGGAACGATCGCCGCCGATCTGGCTAGGACAATGGCGACCCGTTCTTCGGCCATCACGGAACGCGCAGGACGTATCCTCGTCGTCGATGACACGGCGTCAAATCGCGATCTCCTGTCCAGACGCCTCCGCCGCGATGGACACACCGTCGTTGCGGCAAGCTCCGGCGAGGAGGCGCTTTGTATCTTCAATCAGCAGGAATTCGACCTCGTATTGGCCGATGTCTTGATGCCCGACATGAATGGTATAGAGCTTCTCGGCCAGCTTAAATCGGACGGACACTTTCGCGAGATCCCGGTCGTGATGATTTCCGGCCTGAAGGATGACGACGCCGTTGCCCGTTGCATTGAGGCGGGGGCAGAGGACTATCTCCGCAAGCCGATCAATCCCGTCCTGCTTAAAGCGCGTATTGCCGCCTGCCTCGAGCGTCGTCGTTGGCGAACACGCGAAAAGCAATATCTGGCGCAGATAGAATTCGAGAAGGAGCGGGCAAACGCCCTACTTCATGCGATTCTTCCGAAGCAGGTGGTGAAGCGGCTTGCGGATGGAGAGGAAGTGATCGCCGATCGCATCGATATGGTGACTATTATTTTCGCCGACATCGTCAACTTCACGGAATTTGCAGCGCGAACACCAGCTGCAGCACTAGTCCGGAGACTGGGAGAGCTGTTTAGTCGTTTCGATGAACTTGCTGATCAATATGGCATCGAAAAGATCAAGACGATCGGTGATGCCTATATGGCGGCGTCGGGACTACCGGACGCTCGCGTGGATCATGCCGTCGCGGGCGTTGCGTTCGCCAAGGCACTGCTGGCCGAAATGTCTGGAAGCGTCGATGATGGATCAGCGCTCAGCTTGCGGATTGGCATCCATAGCGGGCCGGTCATCGCTGGCCTAATCGGTCGGAAACGCTTTGGCTATGATGTTTGGGGACATACGGTCAATGTTGCAAGTCGTATGGAGTCTTGCGGCGTACCAGGTCAAATTCAGATATCGCAAACGACGTTCGATGCACTTGGCGAAGGACGTTTGCCCGCCCGCCGGGAAATCATGAATATCCGCGGCCTTGGGAGATGCACAACCTACCTTTTGGAATAACACTTCCTGTCGACGTGCTCCATGCGGCCCTGTTGCAAAGGATGACGGCTGGTGCAGAACGGTTCGTAGTTGCTGTTTCAAGCCGTGTAGACGCCGAACTGCCGTGTTGATGAGACGCACATCCCACCACGCTATGGACGAAATGCGTATCAGGCTTCTTAGGTCCGATTTCTGCCGTTCCTCTTGGCACTGATGCGGCGATCTCGGTGTTATGAGCATTTTGCACGAGCGGATGGATGTGCCGGTGCGCGCACGTAGAATAGGCGACTAGCGCCGTTCTGCCTCTCGGCAGTTGGTTTCTAGTCGCCCTTCACTGAACCGGACGTGCATCTTTCGTTATGCATCCAGCTCTCCAGAAGACGTGGCGAAGTCAGGCGTCTCCATCCAGCAGTAGCGGTACCGGCGCGTGGGGTCCAAGCGAGCAGGTGCTGCTCGGCTTTGCCATCTCGCCAGAGGCGCCGTGTCGGGCGACGCAGACTGCGGAGATGATGATCCTGCAGAATACCGCGCCCATGCGCCTTGGGCCGTTTCCACCGCAACCAGTGCCAAAGCCTTTTGCCGACATACCAATCGAGATCGGTAAATACGCGCCCGGCTCGGGCGCAGTAGCGGTAGTAATTCGCCCATCCGCGCAGGATGGGATTTCAAGGCGAGGAATGTGCAACCGCTATCGAGGCTATGGTCTGTTCTGGCGGATTATCGCCAAACCTTTTTCCAACCGAGTGCGCTGAATTTAAATTAGACGACATTTCACTTTAAATCAGACGGATGTTCAGTTAAAAATGGCCGCATGACGAAAGACCCGGCCATTAAGTTCTATGTCGCTCGGAAAGCCCGACCGATTGTGGAAGCTGAACTATCTGACACGCGTGTTGTCCTCATATCTGGTCCACGTCAGGCGGGAAAGACGACGCTCGCCCGAGAGGTTGCCGACAATGATCGGCCGTACATCACACTAGATGACACCGGTACGCTCGACGCTGCGAAATCAGATCCAACCGGCTTTATTCGCGGTATCGACCGCGCCGTCATCGACGAGATCCAACGCGCTCCCGATCTGATGCTTGCGATAAAGGAAAGCGTGGACCGCGATGAGAGACCTGGCAGGTTCCTGCTGACAGGGTCCGCGAACCTAGCGACAGTGCCGTCCATCGCCGACTCCCTGGCGGGGCGTATGGCAGTTGTCTCGCTGCTTCCATTTGCTCAATCAGAAATCCGCTCGACCTCTGGACAGTTGCTTGACCGCCTGTTTGCCGGTGACGAGCCGACGATCGGGGAAGAGGCCCTGTCCGGCGATGATCTAATAGATGTCGTCCTAAAGGGCGGGTATCCTGAAGTTCTGCGCCGGTCCACACCGGCGCGCCGGACGGCATGGCTTGAGGATTATGTGTCTCTTATCCTTGATCGGGACGTTCGAGATATCGCCAATATCGACCAACTCGATCGGTTGCCGAGATTGCTGAACGTGCTAGCTGAACACGCCGGGCAACTGGTAAACCACAGTAGTTTTGGGTCGGCCTTGGGATTGTCGAGCGTCACCGCGCAGAAATATGTGGCAATCCTTGAACGTCTTTTCCTCGTGCGAACGATCGCGCCGTGGTCAAACAATCGTCTAAGCCGACTAGTGAAGACTCCAAAGCTTCACTTCGTCGATACCGCCCTTCTCGCAAGTTTACGGGAAGATGATCGTGAAACGCTAAGACGTGACAGAACTAGGTTTGGCGCACTTCTGGAAAGTTTCGTTGTTTCCGAGCTTTTGAAACTCGCCTCTTGGTCGGAGCGGCGTTTTTCCTTCTCGCATTATCGCACCAAGGACCAGGATGAGGTTGATCTTGTCATCGAAGACCGTCGCGGCCGGATCATCGGAATTGAAGTTAAGGCGTCAGCGACGGTCAAATCAGAGGATTTCAAGGGATTGAGGCAGTTGCAAGAGGCAGTCGGAGATCGTTTTGTTCGAGGTCTGGTGCTTCACAATCATGATCGTGTCACTCCGTTCGGAGAGAAACTGCACGCGGCTCCGCTGTCCATTCTTTGGTCGATGTAAGAGCATAACTCGTCAGGTGCCGCCCACACTGATGTCAAACCGTTCGACAGAAACGGCCTCGCAGTCATGTCCATCCTGGTTGAGCCGGCTCTGCAAACGGCGGGTCATTCCGTCGACGTGATCGCGGGTAACGTAGATCATTGCCACTCCAAGCTCGGCATGTAACTCGCTCAATTGCGCTTGTATTTTCATCGCGAAGGATGGTTGTGGATAGCTCAACTGGATTTTGCCATTCGCTGCGGATCTCTTCGCACATGGCGGCGCGAGTTCTTAGATTCCTGACCCGTCGAGCTCTTGGGCGTCGTCGCCTTCCCAGGGTGAGGGCATCGAGGTGCGATTGAGATTGGCCGAGGGCATCGGCATCCAGCATTTCAATTCCGGCTCGGCGTATTCGACGATGCGGCCGGGCGAAGAATCAGAGGCGCGCCAGCCTTCGGCACCGAACTGGTCGCCATTCGACCAATACGCGAGATCGACTTCTGCCTGCCCCTGTTCGGACGGGCGGATCGTGACGAGGATGCGACTGCCGTCTTTCGGCGCGCTTGCCATGTGGCGCCAGCGGTCTGGCTCGTCCATCATTTTTCCTCCTGCCTTGCTGTAGGTTGCAAGTGTCGCCTCGCCATCGAAAACGGTCAACTCAAACTTTGCACAACCCACCCTGTGTATTCCGCTGGAAACCGGTCGCTCGAGGAATGGCGTGCCGTGCGGCGGCAGGCGGAAAATCTACCACCGGTGCTGCAGCATGGGCCCTGGCTCGGCCGGTTGCATCGATCCTCCGCCAGGCCGGCGTCATGTCCGCGACGCACCTAGCCGCCTTCAACCTCGGCCTGAAATCCATCCCCGTCGATCACCGCGCCAAATGGCATATCCAAAACCGCCGAGGTCTAATTGCCGCCGGATGAAAGTTCAGTGGCAGATCAACCTCAGTGTGCTGGTCGCGAATGCCGGGATTTCGCGAACTGAAGACATGACGGTGTACGGATGGGATGCCTCTGAAGCCGAGGCGATTGTGCAGACCTATATTCTGGGCGTACTGCGCGTGACGGCAGCCTTCCTACCGACATTGGAAAGCGCCATTAGCATGTGTAATCGGGCGTTCCCACCTGGGGCGAGCTCCCACTACTATCTCGGCTTGGCCGAGATGAAGGGAGACGACGATGTTTTATGCTGCTTTGGACGTGTCACTGCGCTCAGTGGCGATCTGCATCATTGACCAGGATGGAAAGGTTCGACTTGAGCGATCCGTCCCGTCTGACGTGCCGGACTTAGTTCACTGCCTGCACGAGTTTGGCGAACCGATCCACCAGGTAGGGCTGGAAGCTGGCACGCTGACCCAACATCTGACCTACGGACTAAAAGAAGCAGGGTTCGACGTGGTGTGTATGGAGGCTCGCCAGGTCAATGCGGCTCTTTCAGCCATGCGCAACAAAACCGACAAACATGACGCTCGCGGCATCGCCCAAATCCTGCGCTCGGGTTGGTATAGTCGAGTGCACGTGAAGAGCGTCGAAAGCCATTACATCCGAGCGCTGCTTACCAGCCGCAAGGTCATGCAGCGAAAATGCATCGATCTTGAGAACGAAATCCGCGGTCTGCTGAAGGTCTTCGGTGTCAAGCTGCCGATGCGTCTATCGCGCGGTGCATTCGACGCGGCGGTCCGCGACACCATCGGAAGCGATCCGGCACTAAGCCATGCCCTCCTGCCGATGTTGCAGGCTAGGCAGATGCTCTTGGAAACCTTTCTCGAACTCGATCGGCGTGTCCGAAGGGCAGCCCGCGAAGACGCTATCTGCATGCGGTTCATGGGCATCCCAGGCGTCGGCGAGATAACGGCTTTAAGCTTCAAGGCCGCAGTCGACGATCCGACCCGCTTCAAAAGCTCGCGCACCGTTGGAGCCCACTTTGGGCTGACGCCGCGGCGTTTCCAGTCCGGCGAGAAAGACAATCCCGGCCGCATCTCACATGCCGGCGACGCTGACGTACGGGCGACCCTCTATGCTGCCGCTAACGCGATGCTGATGCGGTCAATCGCCTGGAACGGCCTGAAGGCCTGGGGCGTGCGGCTGATGAAGACCAAGGGGCGGCGGAGAGCTATCGTCGCTGTTGCTCGCAAGATTGCCGTCGTGCTTCACCGCATGTGGATCGACGGCACAGAGTTCCGATTCGGATCGGAGGCCTCAGTATGAACTGATATAGCCTTCGACTATGATCCTGGCCGGATCGTCCCATGCGGACGACGGGATGGAAGAAGCCGTCAATGACTGCTGCGCTTCGAGCGCGTCCAAAAGCGAGGCTCTCCAGACCCTGATCCCATGCATGCGTGCAGCGGCTCCAAACGCAAGGGGCCAACAGACTGCGAAGAGAAGCGTGACCCGCGTGAACGATCAGGCCACCGAAGATCAGAAATGAGCTTGACCCCAATGCCCGATTAGAGAAGCAGTTATCCGCTCAACGCGATATCTAGTTAGCTTTGTTCGGGATGATACCGTGAAAACTCCCTTACCGACATCAGAACCGGCATCAGGCCATGACCCGCATTGGTGAGGGAATACTCGACACGCGGCGGCTGCTCTCCGAAGTCACGCCGCGCGACAAGCCCGTCGCTCTCCAGTTCCCTGAGGTGCTGCGTAAGCATTTTTTGCGAGATACCCGGCATATCTCGCAATAGCTGCGACGTCCGCATCGACGGTTCCGCGAATAGGCGAAACAAGATCGGCAGCTTCCATCTTCCGCCGATCATGCGAAGTACGCGAGTGACGTGAGCGACGGAGCCTTCCGGCCCCAGGCACAACGACCTCTCTTCGTATTCCATGGGCACTTTTAAGTGCGTAATTGTCTCATTCATCAGTCTGCTTTCTTATCGATCCATCACGTTCACACAGGAAATTCGAGATGGATTTGAAACTCGACGGAAAAGTAGCACTCGTAACCGGAAGCAGCAAAGGCATAGGTGAAGCGGTAGCCCGAGGCCTTGCGCATGAGGGAGCTATTGTCGTCGTCCACGGACGAAACAAGGCCAAAACCGAGGAAGTCGCTCACGATATCGTTGCCAAGGGCGGTCGTGCCTATGCAGTCATCGGCGATCTTACGAAGGAGGACGAGGTCCAACGCCTTGTTGACGAGGGACAGGCGTTCGTTAAGCCTATCGACATCGTGATCAACAATGCGGGCGGGTCCGGCGAGACGCAGGATTGGGCCACGACGCGCCCCGAGACGTGGGCGACCGGTTACGACCGGAACGTTCTTGCGGCGGTCAGGGTCACCACCCGCCTCCTGCCGAGCATGCGGGAGGCGAAATGGGGGAGGGTCGTCAACATTTCCAGTATGGCCGCGTTGATGCCTCCGTACAAAAGACCGGATTACGCGGCGGCCAAGGCGGCGATGATTGCAATGACGGCCTCTCTGGCCAAGGCTGTCGCCATGGATGGAATAACGGTGAACACCCTATCGCCCGGAACAATCCATAGCGTGAGCCTCGACGAAGTTTTCCGCAATGCTGCCGTCAATCAGGGACTTGCAGCCGATGCGCCGTGGCAGGATATTGAGCGAACGGTGCTACCGATGTTTGCCCAGGTCCCCATGGGACGGGTCGGAGCCCTTGAAGAGATTGCCGATGCTGTCTCGTTCCTCGTCAGTCCTCGAGCCAGTTACATAACAGGTGCGAACCTGAGGCTGGACGGCGGGATGTGGCCTGGACTTTAGCCTTCACCTGGCCGCTTCGGGCCGACAGCAGTCATGGCTCAAAAGCGCCGAAAGCGGACGACCTGAGCGTGATAGTCAGCCAGGTTCGCCGAGGTGGCGTTGGACCCACTTCATCTCTTCCGATGCCGTGCGCCCGAAATGCCGTTTGAAGTCGCGGCTGAATTGAGCTTGGCTTGCGTAGCCGACCGAAGCTGCGACCTCTGCGATCGTTCTGCTCTGGCGTGCGATCATCAATCTTGCTTCGTGGAGCCGCATCGCTTTCACGTACTGCATTGGACTGCTGCCGGTCAGCCCCTTGAAATGGACATGGTAGGAAGGAATGCTCATGCCCACTTCTCTTGCGAGATCCGCTACCGCGATTTCGCAGCCATAGTTTTCCCGCAACCAGGCCAGGCTCAGAATGAGTTTTCCGGATGTGCCTTTCTGCTGAAGGGCAGCGATCATCGCGCCGCCTTGCGGGCCAACCAAGACCCGGTAATGCAGTTCACGCAGAATGCTGGCACCAAGCACAGCAACGTCAGCGGAGCTGCGAAGTGCCCTCAGCAGGCGCAGCAGGACATCCTCGATGTCGGTCGCCATCCTGCTCGACACGAGACTTCTTGGCTTGTCGCTTGTCAGTTCGGCGTGCTTTTCCACTTGTATGGCGATCTCTGCTGCCATCTGCATATCGAACTCAATATAGACCGCAAGCAACGGCCGCTCCGGACTGGCCGTCGACGTCATCCGGAATGGAACGGGGAGCGAAACCGCCAGATAGTGTTCCTCATCGTAGACGAAGACTTCCTCTTCGAGGATGCCCTGCTTGCTTCCCTGTAATACGAACACCGCGCCTGGCTTATAGAGCACCGGGATGTCGTGAAGCACGGCCTCCGTCCGCAATATGCGGACGGAATCGAGCGCGGTCGGATTGTATCCGTGACGGGGGGCGAGAACTCCGGCCAACTCCACCATCTCGCGTCGCCTGGATAGGTCCCGATCGCCAGGCATAGGATTTGGCAACATATTCATAGAATCCGCAATCGAAGAACAGGCTTCTTCATACTATTTGTCAAATACAATCCTCAATCAAGGAACGTTTGCAGATCATGTCACGAAAGACCTTCTTCATCACTGGAGCAAATTCCGGCTTCGGGCTGGCCATTGCTTCTGCGGCTGTCCAGACGGGCCACACGGTGATTGGTACCGTTCGCTCGGAAGCGTCACGCACAGCGCTCGCCAAAGCCCTCCCTTCAGTCCGACCGGTCCTCTGCGACGTAACGGAGTTCGACCGTATACCCGATGTCGTCCGGCAGGCGGAGGACGAGCATGGACCGGTTGACGTGCTGATCAACAATGCCGGTTACGGCCACGAGGGCGTGCTTGAGGAGTCGCCGATTGAAGAAATGCGGCGTCAGTTCGACGTGAATGTCTTCGGCGCCGTCGCTGTGGCCAAGGCATTTCTTCCCAGGTTCCGTGAGCGACGCAGTGGATTCATCGTCAACGTCACTTCGATGGGCGGTATGATCACCATGCCCGGTATCGCGTACTATTGCGGCAGCAAGTTTGCTCTTCAAGGCATATCGGACGTGATGCGCTCGGAAATGGCGCCGTTCGGTGTCCACGTGACTACTCTATGCCCCGGCTCCTTCCGGACAGACTGGGCGGGACGATCGATGGTCCGCACAGAGCGGTCCATCGCGGACTATGATAGCCTTTTTGATCCGATCCGTGAGGCGCGACAGGCCGTAAGCGGCAAGCAACTCGGTGACCCAGACAAACTGGCAGCGGCCGTTTTGACCTTGGTTGAATCCGATGATCCTCCGCCGCAGCTTCTGCTTGGCAGTGATGCCCTGAAGTTTGTGTCGGTTCGAATCGAGCGCCTCCAGCAGGAGATTGAGGCGTGGAAGTGGATCACCGTCTCGACCGATGGGTGACGGCGCAGGAGCTCTGCCTTTCTGCTTGACGGCCTTCCTACTGGAAGGTAGGAATGACGCATGAGCAACCTTTTGACGACGTCCGACGAAATCCTGGATTCGGCGCGAACACTGATCATGACCGGAGGATATAACGGCTTCAGCTATGCCGATATTGCTGAAGTCGTCGGGATCCGCAAGGCCAGCATCCATCACCATTTTCCGAGCAAAGTCGATTTGGTCCGCGTGCTTGTAACGCGATATCGTGAAGATGCCGAGGTGGCTGTGGCGGGTCTGGAGCAAAACGTAAAGGATCCCCTCGAGCTTCTCAAAACCTACGCGGGACACTGGGCTAAGTGCATTGAGGACGCAAGCCGGCCTTTTTGCGTGTGCGCTCTGCTGGCGAGTGAACTGCCGGCGCTGCCGCCGGAAGTCGCGGGGGAGGTGAAGGCTTTTTTCCGCTTTGCTTCGACATGGCTGACCTCAGTCATGGAACGAGGCTCGAAGGAGGGAGCTTTGAATCTGTCAAGCGAACCTCGCGTTGAGGCTGAAGCGTTCATGGCCTCCGTTCATGGAGCCATGCTTTCAGCGCGTGCTTACGGGACCCCGGAGGTGTTCGCCACCATTCTGGCGCCCACCCTGAAGCGGCTGTCTCCGACCGTCGCTCAATAGAAGCTTCTGGCGGAACTAGACCGCCCGGAGCGACAATTGCGCCCAAACAAACTACCAACTAGTAGGAAGAAGCAATGATCAAGAATTTTTTCCACGCCCTCGTGCTGGGACTGTCCGCTATCGCATCGGCGGTTATTCTAGCGGCGCCTATACATGCCGAAGAAAAGAAGGCCGAGCAGGTCCATGTGCGGGGCAGCATCGTCAACTACAGCGGATCGACCCTCAAGGTGAAGACCCGCGAAGGAGAGATCGTTGATGTCGCCCTCGCTGACGACTGGAAGGTTTCCAGCGTGGCAAACGCAAAGGTCACTGACATCAAGCCTGGCGACTTCGTTGGCATCGCATCTCTGCCGAAAGAGGGCGGTGGTGACGGTGCGCTTGAGGTGCTCATCTTCCCGCCGGCACTGAAGGGAGCAGGTGAGGGCAGCTACGGCTGGGACCTTAAGCCTAACAGCAGCATGACCAATGCTACCGTGGCGGATGCCGTCAAAGGCGTCGATGGCCGGACGGTCACCGTTTCCTATCATGGCAAGGAAAAGAAGATCTCTATTCCGGACGGCACGCCCGTCGTGACCTTTGCCCCGGCAACCAAGGATGATCTCGTTGCCGGCGCCGTCGTCTTCGTACCTGCCGAGAAGGCTGCAACCGGTATCATCGCCCACCAGCTCCTCGTCGGAAAGAATGGCGTGGTTCCGCCTATGTGAGCCACGTCGTCGCCGGTCGGCTCGGCCGCCCCACCGGTTCGGCCGGCGACTACCAAAAAATCCTGCCTGAGCTGATTCGATGAATAGTATGGACTGAGGACGTCGCATGAACGAGAATGCCACAAATGACCACGTTCGACTTCCTCGGACGATCTTCATCCGCCGCCACTCCCTCGTCACGCGGCTCACTCATTGGCTGAACGCGCTTTGCTTGAGCTTCCTCCTGTTGAGCGGGCTGCAGATTTTCAACGCCCATCCGGAGCTCTATTGGGGCCATTACGGCGCAGACGGCGACCCTGCTGTCTTGACGATTGGTGCCGAGGGACAAGGAGGCGAAACGCGCGGTTTCGTGCGTGTCGCAGGCGTCCAGTTTGCGACGACCGGCGTCCTCGGAGTTTCGGACGACGAAGGTGAGCGGACGCCGCGGGCATTCCCGGCTTGGGCTACCATACCGTCGTTTCAGGATCTCGCGGCTGGGCGCCGCTGGCATTTCTTCTTTGCCTGGCTGTTTCTTATCAACGGCATCCTCTACCTCGGCTTCAGTGTCTTAAGCGGCCACTTCTGGCGAGACCTTGCACCGACAACTCGAGAGCTTTCGCCACGTCATCTGTGGCACGAAGTGCTTGACCACGTGCGTCTTCGCTTCCCGGAAGGGGAGGAGGCAAAGCGTTACAGCGCGCTTCAGAAGCTGACCTACCTTGTCGTCATTGTTGTTCTGCTGCCCCTCATGGTCCTTACAGGTCTGACAATGTCACCCGGCGTCGACGCTGCATTTCCCGGGCTGGTGGATGTCTTCGGGGGACGCCAATCCGCTCGAACCATCCACTTCATCACCGCATCGCTTCTGGTGCTCTTCGTCGTCGTTCACATCGCGATGGTCGTGCTGTCGGGGAGCTGGAAAAATATTCGTTCGATGATCACCGGCCGCTACGCGATCCAGGTCAAGGGCCTGAAATCATGAGCCACCTTCTCACCCGCCGCCGGTTCCTGATTGGCAGCGCACTTGGGGCCAGTGCCCTGACCCTTTCCGGATGTGACCTGCTGGAGCAAAACACCGATGTGGCGGCTGTCATCCGCTCGGCGGAAACGCTGACGATGAAAGCTCAAAGGCTGCTTCAGGGGCGTGATGCCTTGGCCCGCGAATTTGCCGAGTCGGATATTTCGCCGTCCTTCAGGGTCAACGGCACGAGCGCACCGGACAGCGAGGAGTACGCCGCGTTCGCCGACGGCAAATTCGCAACCTGGCGGCTGAAGATCGACGGCCTTGTGGACCGGCCCCAGGAGTTGTCGCTCGCAGATCTCAAGAAGCTTCCGGCCCGCACCCAGATCACCCGCCACGACTGTGTGGAGGGATGGAGCGCCATCGGAAAATGGACCGGAGTGCCACTCGGCATTCTCTTGAGTTCGGTCAGCCTCAAGCCAACGGCGCGATACGCGGTCTTCCATTGTGCTGACGAACTGGAGAAGACGCTCGATGGGAGTGGACGCTACTATGAGAGCATCGACCTGATCGACGCGTGTCATCCGCAAACCATCCTGGCCTATCAGATGAACGGTCAGGACCTCAGCATAGGCCACGGTGCTCCTCTTCGTCTGAGGGTCGAGAGACAGCTAGGATACAAGCAGGCGAAATACATTATGCGCATCGAGCTCGTCGAGAGCTTTGCAAGTTTCTGGGGCGGTAACGGCGGTTACTGGGAAGATCGAGGATACGAGTGGTACGCGGGCATCTAGACCGGTTGCCTTCTTCCGACCTGGCAACGTCTTTGGGTTCGACTTCAGCGCTCGCCATTGGTGAGAATCTCGCTCTCAGATCAAGAAGGAGAACATTGATGCATGCACGAGTTCCGCGCCGTCGAGCATCCGATCAGCGCCGACGAGATCGCCGAATGGCCACCACCGCAGCAGGCCCACTGGTCAGGCCGGAAAAGAGGTATTTTGGTCGGCGGCGATGGCATCGTCAAGTTAACGGAAATTGGCTTCCGCTGTGCGACACTCGGCGATGACTGATCGTGACCCGCTCTACCGTCGCCATCGCTTTCCCGCCGAGATTATCGCCCACGCGGTTTGGCTCTACTTCCGCTTTCCGTTGAGCTTGCGGATGGTCGAGGACATGTTAGCAGCAAGAGGGATTATCGTCTCGCATCAGACGGTCCGGATGTGGGCAGAGAAATTCGGACGCTCCTTCGCCAACCAGATCCGTCGGCGTTCGTCCGGCCGGCTCGGCGATAAATAGCATCTCGATGAAGCCGTCGTTTCGCTCGGCGGCAAGAAGTATTGGCTTTGGCGCGCCGTCGATCAGGACGGTTTCGTCCTGGACGTTCTCGTGCAAAGTCGCCGCAACGCCAAGGCAGCCAAACGTCTGATGCGCAAGTTGGTGAAGAGCCAAGGTCGAGCGAAACGGGTGCTGATCACCGACAAGCTTCGCTCCTACGACGCTGCAAAGCAGGAGATCATGCCAGGTGTCGAGCACCGCTCCCACAAAGGCCTGAACAATCGGGCAGAGAATTCTCACCAGCCAGTCCGGCGGCGAGAACGGATCATGAAGCGCTTCAAGTCAAAGCGACATTTGCAACGCTTTGTCTCTATCCACGATCCGATTGCCAACCTGTTTCACATCCCGCGCCACGACATTCCCTCTAGCCGTCATCGCGAACTGCGCGCTGCGGCGATGACCATGTGGGCTGAAATCACCCGGGTATGACCGGGCAGCCGAGAACGAAGGCCGGTTACCGCCTGACGGACGTTAAGTTTACGGTGCCCTGTGCCCGCTTCTGGCGGCGCAAAGCAGAAATAATTTTCTCTTTCCGGTCTAAGGCTTGCAACTAAAGTCTATGTTTGATCAGGTCACTGCAACTAAATACAACTGAAAGCCTCCCGCACGCGAAGCTTTTGCATTTGTGCCGCCGTGGGCGGATTTGACCTAGCATCAACATGTATTGGTCTACATTCATAATACTATTTACTAATTAAGATTCTGGTATACCGTCGGGGAGCGATCGGCACCTATGCCACACGTCACTTCGCGACGGGCCCTTGGAGGGGGCGCGCATCCGGCCGGCCGTAAGTCGCGAACGGGCCCTCGCACTGCGGCCCTCGGGAGGTGTATTATGAAACAGCTGAAACGCAAAAATGCAGCCCTGTTCTTCGCCGGGTTGATGCTGAGTGCGGCACCGATGGCTGCATCCCACGCTGCCGACAAGCCGACGCTCGCATTCGTCGTCAACGGGGCGTCCGACTTCTGGAAAGCCGCCGAGGCGGGGGTGAAGAAGGCGCAGGGCGAAATGCCGGACTACACCATGGAGCTGAAGTATCCTGAGCAGGCGGCTGTCGCCATTCAGCAGCGTCTCATGGAAGATCTCGTCAGCGCCGGCGTCAAGGGGATCATGGTTTCCGCCGTCGATCCCAAGACCCAGACGGACGGCCTCAACAAGATCGGCTCGCAGACGGCTCTCTTCACCACCGACAGCGACGCGCCGAAGACCAACCGCGTCGCCTATATCGGTTCTTCGAACGTCGACGCCGGCAAGCAGGCCGCCGAAATCGCCAAGAAGGCGATGCCGGACGGCGGCAAGTGCATGGGCTTCGTCGGTCTGCTGGGTGCCGATAACGCCCGCGAACGCATCGAAGGCATGAAGGAGGGGCTCAAGGGCACCAAGATCGAGCTTGTCGATGTTCGCGGTGACGACATCGACCAGACCCGTGCCAAGAAAAACGTCGAGGACGCGCTGGTAGCCAGCCCCGACCTGACCTGCATGGTCGGGTTCTACTCCTACAACACGCCGCGCATCTATGAGGCGCTGCGCGACGCAGGCAAACTCGGCCAGATCACCGTCGTCGGCTTTGATGACGACCCGATCACGCTCGGCGGCGTCAAGGAAGGCACGATCGCCGCGACCGTCGTACAGCAGCCGTTCGAATGGGCCTATCAGGGCATGAAACTGATGGCCGCCTACCTCAAGGGGGACAAGTCCGGCGTTCCCGCCAACGGCTTGATCATTATCCCCACGGTGATCATCGGCAAGGATGACGTTGACAAGTATGCCGCCAACCTGAAGGCCATGACTGGAAAATAACCCGCCTTCGCGGCGGCGGCACTCGCCGCTGCCGCGAAACGATCACGCCGACAGTATTAGCAGTCATGGACAGGCGATGAATCACAGCTCCGACATTCCGTCATCGGACGCGCCCTCAACGCCGTTCCTTTCGCTTTCCGGAGTTGGCAAGACCTATCCAGGCGTCGTTGCACTCGAGGGCCTCTCAATGGACATCGTGCCAGGCGAGGTCATCGGCCTTGTCGGCGAGAACGGGGCTGGAAAATCGACGCTGATGAAGATTCTCGGCGGCGTGATCGCACCCGACCGAGGCAAGATCCTGCTCGACGGCGCAGAACTTCGTTTCCTCACTGTGGAATCGAGTATCTCGTCCGGCATCGCCTTCGTGCATCAGGAACTCAACCTCTTTGAGAATCTCGACGTCGCCGCCAATATCTTCCTGGGGCGCGAACCGC
Source organism: Rhizobium sp. LjRoot258 (assembly GCF_964254185.1). Classification (NCBI taxonomy): domain Bacteria; kingdom Pseudomonadati; phylum Pseudomonadota; class Alphaproteobacteria; order Hyphomicrobiales; family Rhizobiaceae; genus Rhizobium; species Rhizobium sp. LjRoot258. The sequence goes on from NZ_CAXUST020000002.1 coordinate 628,934, forward strand.
TGAAGGCGGGACCTTTCAAGCTCGTCGATCGCGATCGACTAAGGGACATGGTAAAGCCGCTCTTGAAGCGTGTGGGCGCGCATTTTTCCGCCGACACACCCGTGGCGTCGCTTTCGCTTGCCGAGCAGCAGATGGTGGAAATCGCCAAGGCGCTGTCCATCAACGCGAGGCTCGTCATCTTCGACGAACCCACTTCCAGCCTTCCGCTGGCGGAAACCGAGCGGCTGCTCAGCATCATCAAATTGCTGAAGGCGGATGGCATCAGTGTTATTTTCATCTCGCATCGCCTCCACGAGGTTGAGCGCGTAGCCGACCGGGTCGTAGTACTCCGCGACGGCGCGCTTGTGGGCACGCTCGCCAAGAAGGACATCGGCCACGACCAGATGGTCAAGCTGATGATCGGCCGGGTGCTTGCGGCCCGTACTGCAAAGCCGCAGCGCTTGCCCGGCTCAGTTGCGCTGAAGGCAAGCGGCGTGCGCACCGCGGCCTATCCCAGCCGCCCCGTTGATCTTGAAATCAGGTATGGAGAAATCATGGGGCTTGCGGGCCTCGTCGGGTCGGGCCGCACCGAGCTCGCAAGGGTACTCTTCGGCATCGACCGGAGTTACGGCGGAGCCGTTGTGCAGGACCGACAGGAAATTGTGCTCCGTTGCGCGCGGGACGCCGTTGCTCGCGGCATTTTCCTGGTGCCGGAGGATCGCAAGCGCAACGGCATTCTTCTTGATTTCCCGATCGCCCAGAACATAACCCTTGCCGATCTCCCCATGCTCGCCAGCCGCTTCATGCTTTCCGCCGAGCGGGAGACGGCGGCGGCCGAAAAGCAGCGCGTTCGCCTCGGCATCAAGACGCCCTCCGTTTCGACTCGAACCGGCACTCTGTCCGGCGGCAACCAGCAGAAGGTGGTGCTTGCCAAATGGTTGTCGATGAGCCCGAAGGTGATGATCTTCGACGAGCCGACACGCGGCATCGATATCGGCGCGAAGAACGAGATCTACGGCCTGATGCGAGCGCTTGCCGATGCCGGTGTCGCGATCCTGATGATCTCCAGCGACATGGAAGAGGTGATCGGCGTTTCTGACCGCATTGCCGTCATGCATGAGGGCCAGATCGCCGGCATTCTCGATGAGGACGAATTCAGTCAAGAAAGCGTCCTTTTGCTTGCTGTCGGCAAAGGCGTAAAATAGCCGCTGCGGCGATATAATTAGGTATCGGGGAATGGATCTCGAATGATCAAAAAAGATCTTGGACTGCTGCTGTTGATCGTCGTCGTCGGCATCGTCGTCGCCATCATCAATCCGCGCTTCCTGCTGCCAATCAACCTGGCGAATACCGCCAACCTGATCGGCCTGTTCGGCATCCTGTCGATCGGCCAGGCCTACGTCATCATTACAGGCGGTATCGAACTTTCCGTGGGCTCGCTCGTAGCACTTCTTGGCGTGCTGTTTGTCGATTTCGTCGCGGTCCAGGATATGTCATGGCTGCTGGCGCTACCACTCATTCTAGTGCTCGGCGCGGCCATAGGTGCCATTCACGGCTGGCTGATCACCCGGCTGAACCTGCAACCCTTCGTCGTCACCCTCTGCGGCCTCCTTATCTATCGCGGGGCGGCGCGCTTCTATACGGCCGACGGAACGGCGGGTTTTGCGTTCGGCCAAAATTTCCCAGACCTTGAATTTCTGACCGCTGGACGGTTCTACGGCGTTCCCAACACCTTCATTGCGCTCGTCATCATTTCCGTGGTCATGTGGGTGGTGCTGCATCGCTCTGTCTTTGGGCGTTATCTTTACGCGATCGGCAAGAACGAGGAGGCGGCCCGCTATTCCGGTATCCGCACCGGCCGGATGGTGATGTCGGCCTATGTCATCTGCGGACTGCTTACGGCGCTTTCGGCGATCTATTTCGCCATGTACACACGCTCGATCTCGCCGGCGAGCCATGGCCAGTTCTATGAACTCTATGCGATTGCCGCTGCCGTACTCGGCGGCTTTTCGCTCCGCGGCGGCGAGGGATCGATCGTTGGCGTCGTGCTCGGAACGGTCCTGCTCCAGGAGTTGCAGAACCTCGTGAATCTGCTTGGCATCCCCTCATCGCTGAATTTCGCCGTCATGGGTGGCGTGATCCTCATTGGCGTCCTGATCGACCAACAATGGAACGCGATCCGCGCACAGCGCCGCCTCGTCTCTGCCGCCCGGCAGACCGAAGCCCGTGTTCCGGACGAAGGCACATTGCCGGTGGTTGCCAATCAGGACTAGGCCGGTGGATGAGACCAGCGTATAAGGCTGCCGCTAGCGAACCATGCAGCCTCTTCAGCCTTGGCATGCTGGACGTTCGTGCCTTGCTGCTTATCGATCTCATGCCCGTTCCGACTCGTTCTGATCTTCTTGCACCGAGTATTAACCCCGAGTGACTGGTGTGGCGTCACCCATTTTATTGAACCCAAACGAGGTCTTTGCCTCGACATCTGTATTCGACGGGCGGTGGGGTAGTCATGCTTTGATCTGCGCCGATGCCTTGCCCAGCTTCACTGATGGCTCACGTCCCCACAAGCGCAGCTTGCCAAGCTCGGCGACGAAGGCAGCAAGGCCCTCGTCTCCCGGTAGCATCCAGACGCCCTCGTCGAGAGCGTCCGCAATACCAGCCTTTTCAAGGAGGGGCAGCGCCGACTGGTCATAGCCGATGAACTTGCAGTGCTGGAAGGCATCGGCGACGAAGTCACGCGCGGTTGCCTCCTTCACGAGGTCGTCCATGGCAGCGGACGACGTGAGAAGAGCCACAGCGTCAAAGAGGACAGATGGCCCGCCATCGATCATATGGTGGGCCTCTACCCATGTCCCGTCAGAGGCCGTAACACCACCCACCTTCGGCGCGATCAGCTCGAAGACGGCCTTTTCCTTTGTAATTGCTGCCGCAAGGCCATTCAGAAGCTTTGCGTCCACGCCATCGGTCACCAGTATGCCGAGTTTTCGTCCTTCAAAGCGTTTCGGCCCACGCTCGACGATGCTGAGGGCCGGCGATGGGTGGAGGTCCTGGCGAGTTGGCACCGCTGCATCAGCCGGCTCCGGCATCGACTGGAAACCGAGCTTGTGGGCGACGGTGGAGGCAAGGGTCTCATCTATGTTCAGAAGATGCGAAACCATCCGTTCGCGGATGGCTGATGTTTGGACCTTGGCGAGTTCAAAGGTCAACGCGGCCGCGATGTGGCGCTGTTCCGCTGATGTCTGGCTGATGTAGAACTGCCGGGCCTGACTGTAATGATCGGCAAAGCTTTCCGGGCGCAGCCGCGCCTTCGTACCCTGCTCTTCAGCGGGGAAATGGCGATACCCTTTGACGGCCGACTCCCGAGGTCCCTCGCCGAAGGAGTTCGGCTGATAGTTGACCCGGCCAACCGGATTGCGCATCGCCATGTGCCCGTCCTGCTGGAAATGTGCGAAAGGACATTTCGGCGCATTGATCGGCAGGTGCGTGAAGTTCGGCCCGCCAAGCCGCTTCAACTGTGTATCTAGGTAGGAGAAGTTGCGGCCCTGCAGCAGCGGGTCGTTGCTGAAATCGATGCCCGGCGGGACGTTCTGGGTCATGAATGCCACCTGCTCGGTCTCTGCAAAGAAGTTGTCAGGCATACGATCGAGCACCAGGCGACCGACCGGCTGCGGGGGTAGGATTTCCTCCGGAATAATTTTTGTCGGGTCGAGCACATCGAAGTCGAAGCTATCGGCAAAGTCCTGGTCGAAGAGCTGGACCTGCAGTTCCCATTCCGGAAAGTTGCCGGACTGTATCGACTGCCAGAGATCCCGGCGATGGAAGTCCGGATCGGCGCCATTGATCTTGACGGCTTCGTTCCAGGCGACTGACTGCAGGCCAAGCTTTGGTTTCCAGTGGAATTTGACGAAGGTCGACTCTTCCTTGGCGTTGACCAGGCGGAAGGTATGGACGCCAAAGCCCTCCATGAAGCGGAAGGAGCGCGGGATGGTGCGATCCGACATGATCCACATGATCATGTTCATGCTCTCCGGCGTCAGGCTGATGAAATCCCAGAAATTGTCATGGGCGGTCTGTGCCTGTGGGAACGCTCTGTCGGGCTCCTGCTTGGCAGCATGGATGAGATCGGGAAACTTGATTGCATCCTGGATGAAGAACACCGGGATGTTGTTCCCCACCAGATCCCAGTTACCCTCCTGGGTGTACAGCTTCACCGCGAAGCCCCTAACGTCTCGGGCGAGATCTGCAGATCCTTTGTTGCCGGCGACAGTCGAGAAACGGACAAAGGCAGGTGTCCTCTCACCTGGCCGTTGGAAGAGATCCGCCTTGGTGTACGCCGCGAGCGATTGATACGTTTCGAAGAATCCGTGCGCGCCGTACCCCCGAGCATGGACGACCCGCTCGGGAATCCTTTCGTGGTCGAAGTGGAAGATCTTCTCGCGGAAATGGAAGTCGTCGACTACGATGGGACCGCGCGCACCAATGCGAAGCGAGTTCTGGTCATCGGCAACTGGCCCGCCTTGGGCGGTTGTGAGAGTCGGCTGTCCGTCTTCCGCGAACTGATGGAGCTCGCCGCCTTCGCCGCGGTGGAGCTTTTGATCGTGAATGGTGACGGTGTTGGACTGTGTGGCTCTAAGTTTCTTGGCCATATCTTGCTTCCCCTTGGGATGTCGCACGAGGTCGAAATAGGAAAAGGCCGCCCGAAGGAGCGACCTTCCTGGGCGGCTTGCCTCTGTTCAGGCGGCCTTCTTGCCCTTGGGGCTCGCTGACGCCTGTGCGAGTTGGGTAAGCTTCTTGTCGGTGGCTTCCTCTTCGGTAAGGGTTGCCTGAAGAAGCCGGACCGCTTCGTTGAGGCCGAGCTGTTTGGCCCAAGCGATCAGGGTGCCATAGCGCGCAATCTCGTAGTGCTCGACCGCCTGAGCAGCCGAAATCAAGCCGGCATCCAGCGCGATCGAGCCCTTGTATTCCTCCATGATATCTTCGCCTTCGGCGAGGATGCCCTGGATCGCTTCGCAGGTCTTGCCACGAGCTGGCTTGCCGATTAACTCGAACACCTGCTCGAGGCGCTCAATCTGTCCCTGTGTTTCGTCGCGATGCTGCAGGAAACCTGCCTTGCCTTCTTCGGACTGTGCCGCCCGAGCCATCTTGGGAAGGGCCTTCAGGATCTGCTTTTCAGCGAAATAGATGTCCTTGAGAGTATCAAGGAAAAGGTCGTTGAGGGTCTTTTCGGTAGCCATGGTGTCCTCCTATGGCATTTGCGGGCACCAAACTCCGCGTGATGGTGGATGTTCCCGTGCAAGAAATGATGGACGTCCGTTTCCGGGACGTCGTCTCAACCTACAAAGGAGAGAAAGCCGGTCGGCATTACTGCCAGACAGTCCTATGCAGAGAGCACGGGTCGACCGGTCGCAGGCACAACTTCCACCCAGCGCCGTTGTTCCATCGATTTCGGCCTTTTCGACAGCTTTTCGGCTCCGACAAGATTTTAGGTAGAGTTATCTCTGCCGAAAATGGATGCGGCAGGGCGGCTCAAGGCGCCGACGAAAACGAAGTGCGGAACCAACAGTTCCAGCGCCAGCACATCGTCCTAGTCGTTGATCTGTCACCTATTCCGCGAGCCCCACTAATACTCGGTGCTCGCCTAGTTAATGAGGCGGCGGTGAGGACATCGTCCTCACCGAGCAGGAAATAGATGTCGTCGCTCACCATCGTCTTGACGGGGCCTAAGAAGTTGGTCGCCGCGCCTATCTCTGCCAGGTGGTAGGCAGTCATTCATTTCGTTCATTTCGTTGACGAGGCTCTCAACTGGCAGCGAGATCCTGCCGGTGTCCGCTGGGTGGCTTGTGGTGCTTTGAAGGCAGACGCAGTGATTTACTCGTTCGCGGACGCCGGCCGCGATGCCGAGCTGCAAGAGATGAGGAACATGCCGCGCTTGTCGAAGTTATGAACGCACAACCGCGGAGGCGCGCTATGAAACTACTGCGAGACAACGGCCTCACTATCGTCCTCATCCTTCTTTCAGCAGTCACAATGGGCGGAATGCTGTTCAGTGGGTGGGTTGTCTACGACAACGAACTTGTCGAACACGGAAAGCCGCAGATCGATCTGCTGGCGTATGGGATCTCCGGACATTTTCTGTCCTCTCTTTTCGAGAACTGGGAGTCGGAATTTCTTCAGATGTCCGCTTACGTGATGCTGACGGCATTTCTGTTCCAGCGCGGATCGGCGGAGTCGAAAGACCCTGACGAACGCGCAGACCCGGATGAAGACCCTGCCGGTAGAGTAGCCCTGGATTCCCCTTGGCCCGTCCGCTTCGGCGGATGGGTACGGCAAGCTTACTCATATTCGCTCGGGACGGCCCTGGGCGTGCTGTTTGTTCTGACGTTTGTGCTCCATTTGATTTATAGCGCCGAGGCAAACAACGTGGAGGCGGTGATGAATGGTCAGCCCATGATAACGATCCGGGAGCACATGAGTAGCTCCCAATTCTGGTTTGAATCATTTCAGAACTGGCAGTCCGAGTTTCTATCCACCGCCGTCGTCGTCGTGCTTTCGATCTTTCTGCGCTTCAAAGGCTCTCCTGAATCGAAGCCGGTTGACGCGCCGCACCATGAGACGGGTGGTTAGTTCAGCGCCTAGGGAGCCCTTGCGTGGTCATTTGTCGTGTGGCGGTTGCTGCGGCTCGGGACGATCGCTTCCGCTGAGAGACCCATGGTTGTCTCGACGCGCCAGGAAGAGGTGCGAGAAATCTGAAATGCGGGGAGGGCGGGTCGCCCTAACGGATAAGGAACCCTAAGACGGTGCTTGCAACTGTGAGCTTGAAGGGCGCAAGCATCCAGAATTCCAGGGGCTGATGCTTTCCGCGGCGAGCGTGTCCGGCACAGGCGGCAAGGGTTGCGACGTTGATTCCCCAATGGGGTGTGGGGGCGCGTTGCAAGGCTTGGAAGTTACGGTACCAACAGGAATAGGCTGGCCGAGCTCAGGGACGTCTATCATTTTGGTTGCTTGCGCTGACGAAGTACACATCGCACGGGCATGTTCCGAACCCAATCGGGCCGAACTTCGAGGCGCCCGATCCGGTGCATCCGGCGGAGGGCAAGGCGGGAGCAGGAGGCTTTATTGCACCCCGATGTCGTTCGCTGGCAAGCCGTCGTCCGCACCCGCTTTGACAAGCCCGTCGCGGATGTGCTGCGTGTCGGATTCTTGAGCGTAGTGCAGGGTGGCGAGGAAGGACTCGAGGCCGAAGTCGGGGGCGATCGCTCTGACCTTCTTCAAATGCGCAGAACCAGCAACGTCGTCGCCGAGCCAACCGTAGCAGGCGGCGACGAAGGCGTGCTGGACATGATCCATCACCGAAAGGTGCATGAATGCCTCGATTGCTTCACCGTATTGCCGCGCGGCGAAATACGCCTTCCCGAGATGACTCCAGAATCGTTCCGGGTGATGGGGATTGAGCCGCATCGCCTTGCGAATCCACTCGACCCCTTCTTGCGGCCGACCAAGCCACGTCAGCAGCTCGCCCTGCTGGACCACCACCAGGTCGTAATTGGGATTGAGCGAAAGGGCGCGCTCCTGGTGATAGCGGGCCGTCGTCAGCTCGTTGTTGTTCACGTTCACGGCGGCGAGGATGCGATGCACGTCGGCATCGTTGTCGTCGAGCCCCAGCGCCCGTTCCAGCTCGGCAACGATCTCGGCCCAGACCGCATCCTTGTCCTCGCACCAGCCGAGCACCCACGCCTGCCCGAGGATGCAAGCCCGCCAGGCATGGGCATGCGCATATCCGGGGTCGAGTGCGAGTGCCCTGTCTATTAGGGCCTGGGCCTGCTTATTGTCAGCGACGGTGGCCCGGTGGTGCAGCACCTTGGCTGTGAGAGCACACTCGTAGGCGGCCATGTTCGCCGGCTTCGTGCGGGCGAGGTGGTCTCGTTGGGCGGCCTCGAGACGCCCTGGCAGAGTGGCCGCTATCGCCGCCGTCACCTCGTCCTGAATGGCGAAAATGTCGTCCAGTCTTCGGTCGTATCTATCGGCCCAGACATGGGCATCGTTGGCCGCGTCGATGAGCTGGACCGTCACCCGCACCCTGTCGCCGATCTTCCGGACGCTGCCTTCCACCAGATACTGGGCCCCAAGCTTCTCGGCCACTTCGCGCGCGTTCACGGGCTGATTCTTGTAGACGAAACTGGAATTGCGCGAGATGACGAAGAGTTCGTGGCGGCGCGACAGCTCGGTGATGATGTCCTCGGTCAAGCCGTCCGCGAAAAACTCCTGCTCGGGATCGCCGCTCATGTTGTCGAACGGCAGCACGACTATCGAGGGCTTGGAGACGGTTCGCTTCGCGTCCTTTTCCTCCGGCGAGGCCGGCAGGACGGAGCCCTCCAGCCCCAACCGATAAAGATGCACGGGACGGCTGATGTTCTTCAGCGTCTTCTCGCCCAGGTCCTCGATGGGGACATCGAGCCGGTCAGCAATCTGCGTCGCCACCGCAGCCGTCACGCAGATGCCCCCCACATCGGCCAGTTGCTCGATCCGGGCGGCGATATTCACGCCATCGCCAAAGATGTCGTCGTCGTCGAAAATGATATCGCCGAGATTGATGCCAATCCTAAATTCGATCCGCCGATCCTGAGGCACATCCGAATTGCGCCGCCTCATGCGCTGCTGGATTTCTACGGCGCATTTCACCGCGTCGGTGACGCTCTGGAATTCCACCAGCATGCCGTCGCCCGTCGTCTTGATGATCCGGCCCTCGTTCTTTGCGATGGCGGGATCGATCAATTCGATTCGGTGCGTTTTGAGGCGGGCGATCGTGCCTGCTTCGTCGGCCTCCATCAGCCGACTATAGCCTGCCATATCGGACGCCAGGATTGCGGCGAGTCTTTGTTTCATAAGTTGCCACCGGACTGCCAGATCAGTCGTCCGGAACGATTCTAGCGCACCCCAATGCAATCGCCTATCTTTAAGTTAGCACCTTCTTTCGAAGGAAGCTGGGTGCCGCACGGGGAAAAGCGGCATCATAGCCTGTAGTGGCCGCTGTCGCTTCGCGCTTCGATTTTCGGAGCCTCGGAAGGGTTGTGACATATTGCGATGGCGGGAGACCAATTCAGCGTCGCGATCGGAACTAAGACATTAAGTTTATTATTATCGAATGTCCGAGTGAGTCATATTCAATGACAAACTAAACTTGTTTGCTGCCTTGATTGGCTTGGCCGACTTTAACGTCCCAGACTTGTGCACCGCGCAAAGGCGACAGGGGTCTTGGCCATTGCCAAGAGCGTGCGGTTCATTGAACGAGAGCGAAATGGGCGTCAGGAACTACTTGATCGAAGGCGTTTCCGGGACTGGCAAGTCCTCAGTCGCCACCGAACTGCAGCAGCGCGGTTAGCACGCCATCCACGGTGACCGTGAGTTGTCTTATCAAGGCGATCCCCAGACGGGTAAACCGCTGGATGGCTCTGCGCGTAAGCAGAACATTCTGGATGTGGCCTTTGGGCACGAGCACCCCTTTGGAATGTCGACAAAGTCAAATCCCTGGTGGCCGATCAAAGCCACCCGATCTCCTTCTTCTGCGGCGGCTCAAGGAATTTCCATCACTTTATTGATCTGTTTGACGGGGTTTTCGTTCTCGATGTCGATTTGGACACGTTGAAGGGGCGGCTTGCAAGGAGACCTGAAGACGAGTTTGGCGGAAAACCAGCCGAACGAGAAGTGGTTGTGCGACTGCATGCGACGGAAGAAGACATTCCCAAGAACGCGACGACCATTGACGCCACTGCGCCGCTGGCCTCCGTTGTCGACGATATTCTATCGAAATGCGGAGAGGTCGACTAAGGCGCGCCGCAGTCTAGGGCATAGACATTACAACCTGATCCAGATGCCAGCTTGATGGCGGCGAGAAAGTTGCGCGGGTCTTTGTTCGTATCTGGTTGCGATGCCGCGGAACTGTTTGAGTTTGTTGAAGAAGCGTTCGATCAGATTGCGTTGGCGATAGACCGATGCGCTGAAGGGAAAGCTGGCCCTTGCGGTTCCGGTTGCCGGAATGTTGGCCCAAGCCCGTTTTTCCTTGGCCAAGTCTCGCAAGGCATTGGTGTCGTAGGCGCGGTCGGCAAGGAGGGTCGCGGCTTCGCGCATGTCCTGCAGCATCGGTTCTGCCATCTGTCGTGGGCTTGTTGTTTTCGAAGTATCGCCGGCATGCCAGGATTACCCGCAAGGCGTGGCGCTTAAGCGCTGTCAACGCGACTTCTTTTGGGCTTCCAGTCTGTCGTTTGAACGGATTTTTCGGCCGTAAGAATTGGCTCGGATGATGCACCTGGTTGCCAAAAAACCATAATTGCTCCACCTAGATCGCACATCGACGCCCGGTATTAAGAATTGGATCAACGCTGAATGCGCATACCATACGTTTTCCTCGGTGCACTTCTTGCAATCGTACAGTCCGCAAATGCTGAAGTCGCATCACCTCCTGTTTTGGCACCGCTAAAGCAACAGGCACAAGCCGCTCAGTTGAGTGCAAAATTTCTGGCGCGCTTTAGCTACAAGCCCGTTCCACTCGATGACGCCTTGTCGGCCAGGATCATGAACCGGTTCATCAAATCGCTCGATCCGGACCGCGTGCTCTTCCTGCAAGCGGACATCGACAGGTTCATGTCTGACCGCAGCGAGATCGACGATGCCATAGAACGGGAGGACTTGAAGATCCCGTTTGCGATCTTCAACGTGTATGAACGGCGCGTGGTCGACCGCATGAACTACGCGCGAGACTTGCTTAAGCAGGACTTCGATTTCGGTGCGCAGGAAGATTATTCCGTCCTGCGCGATAAAGCGCCTTGGCCGCAGTCGGAAGCCGAGAGCAATGAACTTTGGCGCAAGCGCGCCAAAAGCGACTGGTTGCGGTTGAAACTGGGCGGCAAAACCGACGCGGCTGTTCGCGAAACGCTGGACAAACGTTATGCAAACGCTCTCGAGCGCGCTTACAAGTATAAAAGCGACGACGTTTTCCAGTCGTTCATGGACGCCTATACAGGGTCTATCGACCCGCACACGGACTATTTCGGCGCGACCGCTGCGGCCGACTTCAATATCTCGATGAAGCTTTCGCTGTTCGGTATCGGTGCGGTACTGCAGGAACGCGACGACTACACGACGGTCCGTGAGCTCGTGCCTGGCGGGCCGGCGCAGTTGTCCGGCAAGCTCTCGGTCGGAGACCGCATTACCGGCGTTGGCCAAGGCAGGGATGGGGCGATAAAGGAAGTGGTGGGCACACGCCTTGATGAAGTCGTGCAAATGATACGAGGGAAAAAAGGCTCCGTCGTGCGCTTGGACATCCTGCCGGCGGATGCCGGAGCAGATGGCACCCATCGCGTTGTCAGCCTGGTGCGCGATAAAATCAACCTCGAAAAGCAGGCTGCCAGGAAGGCCGTGCTGTCCGTGAAAGTGGGCGAAGCCACGCGCAAAATCGGGGTGATTACTCTGCCGGCATTCTATGAGGATTTTGAAGCCCGGCGCAAAGGAGACAAGGACTACAGAAGCGCAAGCCGCGATGTCGCCAAGCTTCTCGGCGAACTGAAGCAAGAAAAGGTCGACAGCGTTCTCATTGACGTGCGCAACAATGGCGGCGGTTCATTGAACGAGGCGATTGATTTGACCGGTCTTTTCATCGGCAATGGCCCGGTCGTTCAGCAACGCGGTAGCGACGGTAAGGTCGCGGTAAAAAGCGCTGATTTTCCAGCGCCTGTCTGGACAGGCCCGGTGGGTGTCCTGATCAATCGCGGGTCGGCGTCGGCTTCGGAGATTTTTGCCGCGGCTATCCAAGATTACGGTCGAGGCGTGATCGTCGGCGAACCCAGTTTCGGTAAGGGTACCGTTCAAACTGTCGTCAGTCTTGACCAGATGGCTCGCAACAGCAAACCCGAATTCGGTGAGCTGAAAGTGACGATTGCCCAGTTCTTTCGTGTCAATGGCGGTACGACACAGCTGCGCGGCGTGACGCCTGATATCAGCTTGCCGGGATTTGCGGATCCGACGAGCTTTGGTGAGATGAGTTATGACAATGCCCTGCCGTGGACACAGGTCAAGCCTGCGAACTATGCGCCCACCGGTAATATAATGACGTTGCTGCCGACTTTGCAAAGCCGCCATGATGCTCGGGTGCAGAGAGATCCGGACTTCCAACGCGTTTTAGAGGACATTGCCGACCTGAAGGCGCAGCGCGAGAAAGGGGTTGTCTCCCTCAATGAAGCCGAACGTCGCAAAGAAGCTACTGCTCGAGATGATCGACTCAAGTCTCGGGCGCAAGCAAGCGATGCCGAAGATCCTGGTGGAGATGACGGCCTACAGGCAAACGAGCGCAGCCTGAGTGCTGATATTGCCATTGAAAATGCCCGCAAGAAGGCAAAGGACGTCTTGCTGGAGGAGGCCGCCGCCATTCTTGCCGATGAGGCGATTTTGCAGGAAGGCGCCTCTCCGCAGTAAATTTCGTGCAGTCATCATCGTTCCAGGCGAGCCGGACGCTAATGGTCGCGTCGATCCGGTACCTCGATCGGTTCGTCAAGCAGGATGAGGCTGGCTGTTTGCCGAGCGAAAACGAATGGTCGACTGGATCGAGACCAGGAACCTGTAGGAAGTGGCGCGCGCGAGCTGAAGTGCAAGCAATCCAAAGCCTGTTCGGAATTTCGTGCAGTATTGTTTCCGCTTTTAGTTGGGCAGATTGACCGGTATGTGCAGTGAAGCGCCCGCCTTTTCGGCCGCTGCCCGCAAGCGCTTGTCTCTGGTCCATAATGCCGCTCGCTGGTCAAGGAGGACCGATGCCAGCAAGTGGGCATCCGTGTAGGCAATACCCATGCTGAAAATGCCGTGGCGATCGATCATTGTCATGACTTCGTCGTGCGTGGCGACGACCGCTCCGCGCTGCGCCGCCAGAAAAGCCATCACGCTGCCGCGATCCCGAAGGCTGCCAAGCGCCAGCTCGCCGATCACGGCCGGGTGGCAAAGTAGGCATCGCCTTCAATAACCCTGCCCAGTTCGGCATCGACACGGCGAAAATGATCAATCCAGATCGAGGTGTCCGCTAATATCACTTGGCCGCTGCGCTCCGGCGGCGCGCGGCTGCCTCGGCTTCGGGCATGGTTCCTCCGAGCGCGATGAGACGCTTTCCGGACTCCAGACGGACAAGCGTTTCCAGCGCCTGGCGCATGAGCGCCGCGGTTTCCTTGGTGCCGGTTAAGGACCTGGCCTTTTCCATAAGCGCGTCGTCGAGGTTAATAGTCGATCGCATGATTTGGCTCCCTTACTGGCATAAAAAATAGCACCATTTGGTGACTAAATCTGCGCCATTTCCGCTGTCGCATTTCCGGCGCAATGCGATCACTGAAGTAGCATGGGAAATTTCTTGGACCGCCTATGACACGAGCGCGTAAGGATTGACCCTACGAGCTTGAACCGGTTCGGTTCGGTTTCAATAGGAATGGTTGACTCGAAATAACATCAGATCTGTCGGACGGGCCGGAACCATCGGTTCCAATCCTTCAACCTCTTCGCCTGCCAATAAGCTCTGTAGTAGCGGCATCTGGCCCTCACCCGGCAATCCTCTAGGTATCCGGCATAAGGCGAGATAGTCGAAGTCTGCCAGAAGCGCGGACCGCTCCGAACCGTCTGAAGTCATGAACGTCCTTAGAAATCGACTGATCGCAGGTGCTGAGCGGTGGAACGGGATACTCGAAACGCTGACATTTCCTGGTCCGTTCAGAATGATGTGGAGACCGAGGGCGGGCGGGGTCATCACTTTCGACCGCCCGAGCAAACTGATGGCAGTGAGATCGTGATGTTCACAGGATTTCCACAAAAGATGGTCGAACGCGTCATAGCTTTCGGGGGCGTCCGGGGACTTCGGAGTGAGAAGAAGCAATGCGAGAGGCAGGGCTGCAAAGCAGCCGATGACCGCCGAAACCTTCGCATCTTTTTCGGATAGGGATCGCCAGCGAGCGGCCAACTCTCGAATGGCGAGCGGCATGAGCAGGGGAACGACGCCGACCGAAATTCTCAGAAAGCGGTTCGACAAAAAGACTAAAATAACCAGCGCACAGGCGAGCAGGTAGATAATTGGTAGTTGCGGCCGTCCTTCGCTAATGCTCCGGCGCGCGGAGGGGGCTGCGAGGACGAGCGTCAAGCTCATGGTCGCCAGCAGCGCAATGGCGATGTGATCTTGGGTGCGAAAGAACTGTAGAGACGTCATTTCCTGCTGGATCCGGTCGAACCAGTACAGACGGCTTGGGCCGGTTATCATGGAGAACGGACCAGAAGCCATCAGTGGATACTGCAAGAGGATACAAGTGAGAACGGCTGCGCCGAGAAATAGGAGAATGATTGCGCGCACCATCCGGTTGTAGCGTTCTCCCAGACCTATGGAGACCAGAACCGATACTAAGCCAAATGCCGACAGTGCCTGTATGTAGGGCATCGAAAAGGCATCGGCAGACATTGTCCAGTAGTGAGCGGGTGGGATTAGGACGAGCATTAAAATTGGCGGCATGACCAAGCAAGCGATCCCCGTCGAACCTAGCATTGTCCGACTGCCGCGAACATTGAACACCCAAGTGCAACTGAGCGCTATAAAAATCAGGGCAGAAATCGGAAGCGTCTCAAGACCGACAGCCGTCGAAACCGACACGCTCACGCCCACAGTGGCTCCACCGACCATGTCGAAGCGACTTATGCCATATATGACAAGTAACAGCAGGACGATCTGCAGGTTATGATGATCGATACGACCCGGACTGAACTCCCAAAAGGCATATGGCATGACAATCAGCAGCCCCAGCAGTGTTTTGACTGGAAGATCCGCTTTTGAGGGACAAAGCCGCTTCAATACACTGACGATCAAGATGCTATAGATGGCACCCAAGATCGGCGGCCACATCTTGAACGCGATATCGATCGATCGCTCTTGTCCGAAAAAATATTGTAGGGCGAATGCGATGGACGCATAAGGTGCATCGATCAGGCGCGACCATGGTGAGATGTATATTTCCGGACCGCGGACCGTCGGCAAACTGAGATCGTACCAACCTGATGATCTCAGGAGTAATCGAAGGAAAAGACCGCGGAGTTGATCGTCGATATCGCCATTGTGAAGCGTATCGCCACTAAGATCGAGTGTAATGTAGACCGCGATCACGCAGACGACGAGCAACAAGTACAGCCAAAACGGCCAAGTATCGTTCGGCACCTCACGTTGAGATGCGTTGGTCCACCCGAAAATCGCCATACCTACTCTGCGTTAAAGTCGAAGAAACTGATACGTGTTCCTTGTGGTTGTAATCTCATAAGTTGAAAATAGATTCAATAGACGGCGGTTGTCTAATCGCACGCTACTCGTCAAGATGGTTTTGGCACTCGGCATCGTCACCGCGTCGGAGAAAGCGAACACGGTGTAAAATTGAATGGTTGGTCGTCCCCTCAGCGACCGTCTTACCAGTCAGAGCTATCCAGTGCCGGGAGCAGGGTTGTCTTCGCGGTCGACAGGTGTCGCCGCATAGTGGGTCTTCGCAGGTAGGACCTTCCTATGTTTTTGGCGCAGCTCGATGAGGTGCAGCCGCCGGAACGGAATGATCCAACCCACGTCCGCAGCAGGGACGCTCAGTGCCTCAAACATGGGGTAATCGCGGCGCGATCGTCCCAGGCCACTTTTCTCAGATGATGGCTGGCGGGGGTGGTTGCCCCCGATAAGATGGAAAAACGGGCTCACGATTGGAACCGGGCCCAAACATCAAGTGGAGGCAACCATGGACCAATATATAGGGCTCGACGTTTCGTTGAAAGATACTGCGATCTCGATCAGACAGGACGGGCAGCGGATATGGCGGGGGAAGTGCCCTTCTGACCCAAAACTTCTGGCGCAGATGATCCGCAAGCACGCCCCGCACGCCAGGCGCGTCGTATTCGAGACGGGGCCGTTGTCGACGTGGTTCTATCACGCCCTGACGGCCGAGGGGATGCCGGCGATCTGCATTGAAGCGCGGCACGCACAAAAGGTATTGAACGAGACGCTCAACAAGACCGATGCCAATGATGCGGATGGCTTGGCGCAACTTGCCGAAGCCGGCTTCTACAAGGTGGTCCGGGTAAAGGCGTTCGATAGCATGCTGACGCGCACGCTGGTGGGCGCCCGCAATCAGCTCCTGAGCATTTCGATCCAGATCAGCAACCAGATCCGCGGGTTGATGAAGACGTTCGGTCTTATCGTACCCAAAGGAAGAGGACGGGTGTTTGATGGCAATGTGAGGGAACTCGTAGATGGGAATGACAGCTTGGCAAGGATTATATTGCCGCTGCTTGAGGCGTGGCGCGACATCCGCAAGCGCACGGCCGATCTTGATCGCCAATTGCTTGCGGCTGCACGGGAGAGCCAGGCGACAAAGCTGTTGATGACGATTCCGGGTATAGGCGCCATCACAGCCGTCTCCTATGTCGCGGCGATTGAAGATCCAGAAAACTTCAGAACGTCGCGCTCGGTTGGCGCCTGGTGCGGGCTGACAACGCGGCGCTACCAGTCAGGCGAGGTCGATTATGATGGCCATATCTCGCGAAGAGGCGACAACCATTTGCGCGGACTGCTTTATGAAGCGGCGACGGTGATCCTCACGAGGACCAGTGCCAGGAACGAGAGCAGTCTCAAAAGATGGGGGCTCAAGCTGCGTGAGCGGTTGGGCTTCAAGCGCGCTGCGGTGGCGGTTGCCCGAAAGCTTGCCGTCATCATGCACAGCATGCTCAAAACAGGAGAGATGTTCAACGCATTGGCTGGCGCCACCGCATAAGCGAAGTGTCAGCCTTCCTCCCTCAGCGCGTCAAACCCGATTTGAGGCACTGAGCGTCCCTGCTGCGGACGTGGGTCGGATCATTCCGCTTAACCTGGCTGCAGCTCATCGAGACTGCGCCTCAAACATTAGGAAGGTCCTACCTGCGAAGACCCATTGTGCGGCGTCACTATGTCGACCGCGGAGACAACCCTGCTCCCAGCACTGGACAGCTCAAAAAATATCACCGCTGAGGACCGACTCAACCAATGGATTTACGTCGCTCTGCATCTACCGCAGAACGGCGACGATGCCGAACGCTCAAACACCTTGACGAAGGGAGTGCGATTATACAACCAGGTTTGACGCGCCGAGGGAGATGGCTGGCGTGTCGCTTACGCTGTGGCGCCAGCCGATGCATGGAATACTTCTCCTGTCTTGAGCATGCTGTGCATAATGACCGCGAGCTTTCGGGCGACGGCCACCGCGGCGCGCTTGAAGCCCAAGCGCTCACGCAGCTTAAGTCCCCAGCTCTTGAGGCGGCTTTCGTTATTGGCTCTGGTTCTCGTGAGGATCACCGTTGCTGCTTCATAAAGCAGGCCCCGCAGATGGTTGTCGCCTCGTCGCGAGATATGGCCGTCATAGTCGACCTCGCCAGACTGGTAACGCCGCGTTGTCAGCCCAAGCCAGGCGCCAACCGAGCGCGACGTTTTGAAGTTATCTGGATCTTCAATCGCTGCAACGTAGGATACCGCCGTGACGGCGCCGATACCCGGAATCGTCATTAGAAGCTTCGTCGCCTGGCTCCGTCGCGCCGCTGCGAGCAATTGGCGATCGAGATCAGCCGCCCGCTTGCGTATGTCGCGCAACGCATCGAGCAGAGGCAATATGATCCTTGCCAGGCCGTCATTCCCATCCAAGAGTTCCCTTACATTGCCATCAAATACCCGACCTGTTCCTTTGGGAATGATGAGACCGAACGTCTTCGTCAGGCCGCGAATCTGGTTGCTGAGCTGGGTCGAGATGCTCAGAAACTGATTGCGAGCCGCCACCAGCGTGCGCGTCAGCATGCTGTCGAACGCCTTTACCCGGACCGCCTTGTAGAACCCGGCTTCGGCCAACTGGGCCAATCCATCCGCATCATTGGCGTCGGTCTTGTTGAGCGTCTCGTTCAGGACCTTTTGCGCGTGCCGCGCTTCGATGCAGATCGCGGGAACCCCTTCTGCCATCAGTGCATGATAGAACCACGTTGACAATGGCCCCGTCTCAAACACAACGCGCTTGGCGTGCGGGGCGTGCTTGCGGATCACCTGCGCCAAGAGCTTTGGGTCAGAAGGGCACTTCCCGCGCCATATCCGCTTCCCGTCTTGTCGGATCGAAATCGTGGTATCTTTTAATGAAATGTCCAGCCCTATATATTGGTCCAAGGTTGCCTCCATTTGATGTTTGGGCCCGGTTCCAATCGTGAGCCCGTATTTCCATCTTATCGGGGGCAACCACCCTCGCCAGCCATCATTTTAAAAATGGCCTGGGACGATCGCGCCGCGATTACCCCATGTTTTTGGTGTTGGGTAGAAGCGACCGCAAAAACTGCTTTTTAGAGTGGAGTAGCCGTTAAGGTCTGGTCAACACGCCGAATTGGCGCGGGTTCGACTCCTCTCAAGGCGGGGTTAACAGGCTCTGTGGCCAATTCGGCGGCTTCTACCGGTTCGGTCGATTGGAGGCGAGCGGTTTTGATCGTGAGCGTTCCACTTCCGGTGCTGATGGACAGTCGCCAAGCTGAGAAGGGTCTACCAGCGGAGCAGCCGAGGACCGGTGAAGACGCCGAGCGCGCCGGTCAGCAGGATGCCTATGGAAAGATTCGCTCGAGAGGCTGGCATCAACTGCGCGCGAATTCCTGCAGGGGCGTAATATCATGATCGTCGGCAGCACGCAGTGCCGCGACGTAACGAGCGCGCAGTTCGCCGACATCGGCAAGACTGCCGCCGCCCCAACTGAAACGCTCGGCGCCGAGGCGCTCAATCAGAAGATCGGCCGCCAGGCGGGCATGACGGCCATTTCCGTTTGGAAACGGGTGGATGGCGACCAGTCGATGGTGAAACCTGATCGCAATTTCATCCGGCGGAAATGTCTTATACTGGATCCAATAGCGGATGTCGCTTAACAGGCCGGCGAGCTCCACACCAATGCGGTAAGCCTGCATACCGATGTTGCGCTCCGTCGTCCGGAAGGTGCCGGCCCATTTCCAGACGTCGCCAAACATCCGCTTGTGCAGCGTTCGCACGAAGTCATCGCTGAGCATCCGCTCAAGCGATACACGCCGGCGGCCGCGCGCCCATGCGGTGCCCTCGACAATGTTTTCCTGTTCCGCCTCGTTGAGGTCACGGCGGTGCGTGATCCATGTCTGAAGCAGTCCCTCTCGCTCATGCGGTTCAAGGGGTGTTGCGTCCTCAGGCTCCTGAAACAGGTCCGTCATGTCTCGTTCCAGAGGTCGCGCTCGGAGAGCCTGTCGCGAATGTATGCCTGGACGCGGGATTCGAAGTCCACTTCATCCGTGCCCTGCGCTTCGAGCCGCATTGTATGCGCGACGCGGTGAAGCTCGCGCGTTGCGATTTTCCTTGCGCGCGCCTCGATGACAGCCTCGAGCGAACTGTTGGGAACAAGTGCGTAGACGAGTGTGCAATCCAGCGCCTCAGCTGCGCGACGTAAGGTGTTAAGTTGGATCGTCCCTGCCGCTTCCGATTTCTCTATGGCTTCTACGGTTTGGGGCCGCACGCCAATGCGCGTGCCGAGCTGCGCACCCGTCATCCCGAGCGCGTCGCGCAGTGCCCGTACCCATCCTTTCGGCGGCGCCTTGAACCGGTCAATCGGTTGGAGCGCCTGCAATCTTTCATCGAGCCGCAAGCGCCCCTTCGTTCGACTGTCGCTCTTCATCTGTCACTCTCAGACTGTAACCTGATCACGATCAAATACATATCAGTCTATAGACTGAACTGCAACATGATTGAATCAGCCCATAATTTGATCACTTGGATCAAAATATCAGGCCACAAGCCGCGCACGCAGACTTGCGTTCTCCGATTCCAATTGAGCCAAGCGTTCACGCAGCGGGGTAACCGCCCGCTCGATCTCGCGTTCGGTATAGCGGGGGGCAATGTGTTGTGGGCAGTTCCAATCGAAGGCTTCGAGCCGCAGCCTGAAAATTCGCTCGGCTTTCGCCCTATAACCGACATCAGAAACGATATCCGTCAGCACCTTATCCGCATCGAGCGCCAATCTCTCAACATGTACGTAAACCTTGAGCCGTACCCGCCGCGGATAGTCCATCAGAAAGAGACAAGCTCGTTCGTTTACGCCGAAGTTGCCTGTACTGATATATCGGCGGTTGCCACGATAATCGGCAAAAGCCAATGTCTTCTCATCAACGATCTTGAGGAAGCTAGGTGGCCCACCACGGTGCTGCACATAGGGCCAACCTGTCTCCGACACCGACGCCATGTAAAAGCTGTCACGCGTCGTGATAAAAGCGACCTCGTTCTCGGTCAAACGATCGGATTCCCGGTTATTTGGGGCCAACCAAATTTGATCGGCACCCATTTCGGCTTGCGCCGCCCGCACGCTTGGGGTCACCGCCACTTCCAGAAAATGGTACGGCATGACTGATCTCCAATTCAATCGAGCCAGAATGGCGTGACCGCTCTCTTTGTGCAAGTTGGAAGACAGCAAATGCAGCGATGCGGGCCGCCACGTGGAATGCAGCGGCGCTGATGCGGGCAGCCTCAATTTGCAATACGGATCTGACTAATTTCGTAACGCAGTCTGCACTGCGTGAAGCCGATGCGGTGATTGAACAGGCGGAAGTTCTGAAAGTTTCGGAGCGCGATTACCTTCGCATTCTCGAACTGCTGGAAAATCCGCCGGCACCGAACGAAGAGCTCCTCGCCGCAGCCCGCGCATTACCGAAGTCAATATGACTGCTTGGCATGAAGAGCCGATTGGAAAGAAACACGAGCGAAAGTCTTTCGATTGCGGCGATAACAATCTCAATGACTTCCTGCATCGTTATGCTAGGCAAAGTCACGATCAGGGCGGCTCGAAGACCTTTCTGGCAATAGACGACGCGAACGGCAGCACGATATACGGCTTCTATGGCCTGGCGCCCACATCGATCGACCCAGCGAAAGTCCCGGAACGCGTTACGCGCGGACGGGCTCGCCATGAATTGCCGGGCTTTCGTCTGACGCGTTTGGCCGTGGATAAGCAACATCAGGGTCAAGGTCTGGGAGGACAGCTCCTGCTCGCCGCTGGCAAGCGGTGCCTGCGTGCCGCCTCTGAAGTCGGCGGCGCGGTGATGGCCATCGACGCCAAGAATGACAGGGTGGCCGCGTGGTATAAAACATACGGCGCACTACCGCTTGTTGAACCTCCCCTTGCGCTCGTGATTCCACTTGCAACGATGGCGGAAGCGTTGAGAGCGGCAGGCCATACCTTATAATCCCCCGCGCATGTCACAGGAGCGGTTTGATGAGTGCCGACCTTTTTCTGCTCCCCGACAGTAATCTCTTTATTCAATCCAAGCCCGTCAAAGATCTCGATTGATCGCAACGGTGAAATTACAATCATGTGCGTTTGCTTGTGACCCGCCTCGTGCAAGTCGAAATAGACAGGCAGAAAAATCGGCAGAGAGATCATTTTATATTGGGTACCGAAGGAGACTAATATGGCCGCATCACAACTTTCTGTCCGAAGCTCCAAGGCGCGAGATTTGGCGCACAGGCTTGCTCGCCGCGAAAATCGTTCGATTGCCGAGGTGGTCGAACGTGCGCTCGAATCCTATGAGATCCGGGAGGCAGGGCGCGAGCCTGCTTCGAGCTTCTATTCGCGTCTTGGGGCGCAAACCGGCACAGACATCAATCTGGAAGCTGTAGTCCGTGAAAATCGCCATCGGCATGAGGGCGTCGAGCTTTGATCTTTCTCGACACCAACGTCGTTTCTGAGACCTTGAAGAAGGCACCCAACGAGGGAGTGATTGCTTGGCTGGTTCGATCCGATGCGGAATTAGCACTGCCAACCGTGACGATCGCCAAGATCGCCTTCGGGATCCAGAAGATAAGACCGGATCAGCGCACCGATCGGCTGGAACAGGGGTTGCAAGAGTGGCGTCGTCGTTTTGCTGATCGGTCGGATTGACCGAAGAAGCCGCACTCGCCTACGGGGAGATTATGGGCGATGCCGCTCGCAAGGGACGCGGACTGTCGGCACCCGATGGATTGATTGCCGCGATTGCCCGGGTAAACGATGGCCGCCTAGCAACCCGCAATCTCACGGATTTCGAGACCGCAGGGCTCGATCTCACATCTCCGTGGGACTTCTAATGCCTTTGTGATGCTTTAATCCTTTGAATGAAGCAGGGAGGGGCAACGCTGCGACGACGGCCCGTAACACTAAAACCCGCGTGTATTCCCTCATGTGCCTGAGCCGGAATCGCCCAATCGCCGTCGTGACGGCCGTCTTTGAGTGGATCAGCCCCTAGGGCCGAGAAACCGGAGCCCCCTTCGTCGAACGCAGCATCGACGCCTGAACTTCGTCCACTGCTGGCAGCCCGGCCTTCCTGATGTCGGCGATCATTCTCGCCCGATCCGCGGGCTGGAAGTTGCGCGATTTTAGTTCGGCCACGATGTTCGGAATGAAATCGGGGCGCATTTCGTTGAATAGCTTGGCCTCCCGTCGGGCGTCGTCCATCATGTCCGCGTTCACGTAAATTACTGCTGCAACCGCGTGATAGAGCGGAAACGTCTGCAGATCCGCCTGGCGGATTTCGATCACTGCAGTTCGGTTGTCATGCAACATATAGGCGGCGAGTGCACGCGTCCCGTGATAGAAGCCACCGCCGCCGGGGTTGAGCTCGAGTGCGCGATCCAGTAAAGCTGCCCCACGCTCCCATTGCCCACTTTGGGCAACGCGAGTGCCGAACTCGCCCAGAAGCTCGGTATCGTTAGGGTTGGTCTCCAAGGCCTGTTCGCCGACTTTGAACGCCTCCGGGACCTGCTGGTTGAAAAACAGCGCAGTCATTAAAGCCTGCAGCGCACGGGTGTTGCCCGCATCCAGTTGAACTGCGCGCCGAGCGGCGCTTAGGCTGCGCTCGACCGGCGTCGGCGTGCCGGACCTTGTGTTGAACCGAAAACGTTCCTCGTCGAGATAGATGAGCGAGAGCATGGCCCAGCCCGTGGCGAAGGTTGGGTAGCGTTCGACGGCGTTCTCGAGGCAACTCCGCACGTTCGCATGCTGCTTCACCGTCAACTCCGCGCGATAGGCGTAGAAACGGAGCGTGCAGGTGTATACGCCAACATCGTCAGGGGGAGGGTTGACGGCATCCGCCTGGGCCATGATCCCATATGGCTGAGCGACCGTGGTCGCAACCTTGTTCGCAACGTCGGACTGAATACTGAACAGATCGCGGCTGTGAAGGTCGTCGTCGTAGGTCTCGGACCAGAGAATCTTGTCTGTCTCGGTATCAACCAGACGTGCTGTCACGCGCACCCGCTCGCCTGCAACACGCACGCCCCCGGCGAGCAGGAACCGCGCACCAAGCTCGCCACGCACCTGGGAGGCGGGCACGCCCGGCGACAGCGATTTGGACGTCTCACGCCCGAACACGTGGATTTCCTTGAAGCGAGGCAGGACCGTCAGCAATTCCTCGGTGAGGCCAGCCGAGTAAAGCTCCGCTTGTGGCGCATCGCCAAGATCGGCGAACGGGGCCACGACCAGCGTCGGACCTCCCTCGGAGAGGAGCGCGTTCGACCGGCCGAGCAACAGGTGAGTGGACAAGGCGAAAGCGGCAATACCAATGCCGAGCATTGCGCCAGCTCCGATCCCTACTACCATTACACGGTCCAACTGGACGCGAAAGCCGCGCCCTGCAGGTGTCTTGGCGTCCTTTGCAGAACGACCTTCAAACGCGCCGTTCCACTCGAAAGACGGCGCGTATCCACCTTTGGGGATGTCGATCCTTATCGGATCATGCTGGCCCGCCACGAAGTAGTAGCGCTCCAGCAGGCGACGGAGGCGTCCAGCCTCGATCCGGACGACGGGATCGTCCTGCGTGAACCCTTCGCTCCGCTTGAAAACTTCGACCGCGATCGAGTAGCCCTTGATCCGATCCGCACGACCCGCGAGCGTTTCTTCCGTGACGTAAGTCAGGAATGCGCCACTACGACCAACATGCGGAAATTCGGGGTTGGTAATGATGCGGTCGAGCTGAGCACGGATGTCATCCGGGCTCGGAGCAGGGCGAGATGGGGGAGACGCAGCCTTGTCCCCGGGTGACAATTCGTTCTGCACGGCTTGCTCCTCAGCCGCTACTGAAGGACACCTTTACCACAGATTATATTATTCACTTTCGAATGCAACCTACTGCTGAAACTGGTCTTCGTCCATGAAGATAAAGGCTGCGTCCAGTTCTCCTGAGCCCAAAGCAACGTTCTCCTGTCGAAATGGCCGGCACCAGATCCACCGAAACTACGTCCCGCCGGACCGTATGTTACTGTTACATACCTTGCGCTTTCGACTTCGCTGTTCACAGGTTGATGGGAACCTTCCATCTCCAGGGCCAAACCTTAATCGAGGGCAAGACATGCGCAGGTCGAACCGGGTCATACCGTTGCTTTCCTCAACCATCCTCGCAGTTGCTGCGACCGGGGCATCTGCCCAGGAACGCCACGCCTACTTCGGACAGACCCACCAGCACACGAGCTGGTCGCTTGACGCCTACATCATCGGAAACACGGTGACCGGACCGGAAGAGGCCTACCAGTACTCGATGGGGCAGACCATCAAGCATCCGGCCGGCTTCGATGTGAAGATCAAGACGCCACTCGATTTCCAGGGGGTGACCGATCACTCGGAATATGTCGGCGTCGTCCGCCTTGCCAATGATCCCACGTCTCCAATCAGCAAGCTCCCAATCGCCGCGAAGCTGAAGGTGACCAAAGACAACAGCGCGATGAACATCTTCCAGTTCCTGGCCGGAAGCATTGCCAGCGGCAAGCCGCTAAGCGAGCTGATAAAGCCGGAACTCACGGGTTCCATTTGGAAACAGAACGTCGCCATCGCCGACAAGTACAACAAGCCCGGCCAGTTCACCGCCTTCTGCTCGTACGAGTGGACGTCGATGCCCAATAACCAGAACATGCACCGCAACGTCTTCTTCAAGGATTGTGCGAAGGTTCCGGCGGCCCCGTTCTCCGCCCTCGACTCCGACCATCCCGAAGATCTCTGGACATGGATGGACGGCCAACGAAAGGCGGGGAACGAGGTGCTAGCCATCTCCCACAACGCCAACCTCTCCAACGGCATCATGTTTCCGACCGATGTCGACAGCAAGGGCAACCCGCTCGATGCCGTCTGGGCTCAGCAGCGCATGACCAACGAACCGCTCACGGAACTCAAGCAGGTGAAAGGGGCTTCCGAGACCCATCCCGACCTGTCGCCGAACGACGAGTTCGCCAACTTCGAAATCATGAACTACCTGATCGGGATAGATAACAGTTCAGGCAAGCTTCACGGGAGCTATGCCCGCGAAGCCTATGAGAACGGCTTGGCGATGCAGGCGACCCGCGGTTACAACCCCTACAAGTTCGGGGTGGTCGGCGCCGGGGACTCTCACAACACCGTCACCGCTTATTCGCAATCGAACTTTTTCGGCGATCATGGCCTCGTCGACGCGACGCCCGCTTCACGACTGGCGGGCAAAGTCGCATCCGGCATGAACGTCCTCGAGACCGGAACCTCCGGCCTGACCGTCGTGTGGGCGGAACAGAACTCCCGCGATTCCATCTTCAATGCGATGCAGCGCAAGGAGGTCTACGCCACAAGTGGCGTGCGGATTCAGGCACGGATGTTCGGCGGCTGGGACTACGACAGGGGACTTCTGGCGAATGCGGACTGGGCGAAGACCGCCTATGCCGGCGGCGTTCCGATGGGCGGCGATCTTCCTGCGGCCGACGACAAGGTTCCCTCCTTCATCGTATCGGCGGTGAAGGACCCCGACGACGGTAATCTCGATCGGATCCAGATCGTCAAGGGTTGGACCAAGCAAGGCCAGATCTTCGAAAAGATCTTCGACGTCGCCTGGGCAGGAAACCGGCAGCCGGATCCGGTCACCGGCAAGCTGCCCCCGATTGGAAGCACCGTCGATATCACCAAGGCGACCTACACCAACGACATCGGCGCGGTAGAACTGAAGGCGGTCTGGACGGACCCCGAGTTCGACCCGAGCCTGCACGCCTTCTACTACTCGCGCGTCCTGCAGATCCCGACACCGCGATGGAGCACGTACGACGCCGTCAAGCTCGGCATTCTTCCACCCAGCAGCGTGGCCGCCACGGTTCAAGAGCGCGCATGGACGTCGCCAATCTGGTACACGCCGACGCCCGCGGCCGTCGCCAAGGCGGAGCGCGGCCTGACCGTCGAAGATCTGACCAAGGCAGGAGCCGTCGCGCTCACCAACGATCAACTGAAGGAACTCGTCGTTGGCAAGACGTTCAAAGTCCGCAACAGGGTCACCAACCAGAATTTCGATGTCCTGTTCGGCGAGCATGGACAGCGTGTCATAACGGAGCTGAACGGTGGCCCGTCCAACCCGGACGATGTCCTGCAGATCATGCATCCGAGCACGTCAGGATCGACCGCGGACTATGAAATCAAGGACGGTCACATCGTCACGACGATCGATGGAAGCCCGTTCGAGCTGACGGTCTACACATCGGGCGACAAGTACGTGGCAGCGCGGAGCAACGAATTCGGCTACGCCAACTACGAAGTCCAGGCTGTCATTCAGTAAGGAGGCAGTCCCATGAAACTGTTTCCTATTGCCCCTGAGACCCCCGGTGTCCGTGCAGGGGAGGAGCCGACGAAGAGCAGGTGGCGGAGAGCCATCGGCGAACCCCTGCTCCACTTCCTCGTCGTCGGTGGATTCCTGTTCGGCGTGTACCACCTGCTGACGCCTCCGCAGGGGGAGGGTGAGGCGAATACCAACCAGATCGTTCTCACGAAGGACGACGTTCGGCAACTGGCCATTAGCTGGCTGGCGCAGGGGAGATCATCGCCGACGACGGAACAGGTACGCGGTCTCGTCGATCAGAAGGTGAACCAGGAAATCCTCTTCCGGGAAGCAGTGGCCCTCGGACTCGACCGCGACGACGAGGTGGTCAAGCGCAGGCTGGCGCAGAAAATGGACTTTCTGGCCACCGATGTGGCGTCGCTTCAGGAACCGACCGATGCCGAACTGAAGGCTTGGTTCGACAAGAATTCGGCGACCTTCGCGCTGCCAGCTCATGCAACCTTCCGGCATCTCTATTTCTCGACGGACCGGCACGGGAAAGAAACCAAGGAGGTCGCGGCGGCAGCTCTTCCTCTCGTCGAGGGCAAGTCTCCCGACTCCAGCGAAGTCGCCGCAATCGGCGATCCGTTCATGTTCCAGAACCACTACGGCGACGCCACGCCCGATCAGATGTCGAAGGAGTTCGGACCGGAGTTCTCCAATGAGCTTTTCCAGCTCACTCCGGGCAAGTGGGTCGGACCCGTCAAGTCGGGTTACGGGTGGCATTTGGTCTGGATCGACTCCATAGAACCCGGACGGATCCCGATCTACGCCGAGGTGATGCCCAACGTGAAGGCGGGCTGGATCGACGACAAGTATCGCGAGATCAAGACCACGGCGTTGGAGGAAATGCGCTCCCGTTACTCGGTCATCGTCCCACCTATCGAGACCGCCGACTTTCAGGACCTGCAGGTGCCACCTGGGTTCAACCTCGGGCTTGAGGTGTCCGCGCAATGACGGGCCCGCTGACACTACCCATGTTGTTCTGGCGGCTGCTCGTCGGCGTCATGGTCGCCTTCCTTGTGCTCGCCGGCGCGGTCTGCGCCCACGAGATACGGCCCGCCTATCTTGAGATCGATGAGATGGCGGCAAACCGCTACAGGGTCGTCTGGCGGACGCCCATGCTGTCGGGCATGCGACTTCCGGTCGCCCTGCGGTTTCCCGACAGCGTTCGGAATGTAACGGCCCCGGCCGAGCGCGACCTTCCGGATTCGCTTGTGGAGACGCACGTCATCGAGACAGCGGACGGAAGCCTTGCTGGCAAGCGGGTTGAATTCGTCGGTCTGCAGGCGACGATCACCGACGTGCTTGTGCGGGTTCACATGCTGGATGGTGCGGTCACGACGACGATGATCCATCCTTCGAAGCCGTGGGTCGACGTCGCCTCGCGACCCGGACGCCTCGACGTGGCCAAGACGTTCATCATGCATGGCATCGAACACATCGTGTTCGGTTACGACCACCTCCTCTTCGTCCTCGCGTTGATGTTCATCGCAAGAAGCTGGCGGGCGCTGTTGTTGACGGTGACGGCGTTCACTGCAGCGCACTCCATCACGCTGACCCTGGCGACCCTCGGGTTCGTGCATGTGCCCGGACCGCCCGTAGAGGCGGCGATCGCCTTCAGCATTCTGCTGCTCGCCTGCGAGATCATCCGTATCCAGAACGCGCAGACAAGCCTGACGGCGCAACGACCCTGGGTGGTCGCCTTTGCCTTTGGACTGCTGCACGGACTAGGCTTCGCCGGGGCGCTGTCGGAGTTGGCCCTTCCGGCCGGAGACATTCCGCTCGCCCTGCTGTTCTTCAATGTGGGCGTCGAGATCGGCCAGTTGATATTCATTGGTGCGGTGATCGGGTTGATCGCGCTGGCGAGGCAGGTGAGGTATCCGCCGTGGCTAGGTCGGCATGCCTTCGCCACCGCGACCTACGCGATCGGAGCAATGTCGGCATTCTGGTTCGTCGAGCGGGTGGCGGCGTTTTGAGCATGCCCCAACGCCTTGCGTGCGTTTGTTGCCGTCAGTTACGGCCCAATAGGAGAGATTTGCATCATCATGAGATCGCCTGTTGTGAGGCGACTTGCGCGAACGGATAAACCGGATGGGGAACGGTGTTGAATTCGTAAAGAACTCCTACAAGGAGCACGCCAAAGTCATCGAGGAACTCGCCGCCCGCGAGGAGGGGTTTCGCGACATGTGCGACGACTTCCTGACTGCACATGACGAGAAACTCCAATGGGAGCGATTGTCCGCTCCGGAGCGGGACGAGCGCATCGGCGAGTATCAGGAGCTCATAGACAACCTTCGGACAGAGATAGTGCAGGCCGTCAATCGAGCCGCCGTCTCCCCGCTTAAGCCGCCATGGCGATGAAAGCCGACCCCGCATACGACGGAAATGACCACTTCAGATCAATCGCTCAAGGATAGGAACAATGATGAGAGACAGAGTTGGTATCTTAGCAGGGGCAGCGCTCGCCGCCTTCCTCTCAATGACGGCCGCCGGCATGGCAGATACGATCAGCTACGCCGATGCGGTGACGACACTTGCCAAGGAGTGCGGCGCCGACATCAAGAAATTCTGCAATGGCGAGAACCTCGGCAACGGCCGCATCCAGGCTTGCCTCGAGAAGAACACCGCAAAGGTCTCGCCGACCTGCACATCTACGCTCGCGACCGTCGTGTCGTCGATCGCTCAGCGTCAGGAAGCGCAGGCCTCGGTGTTCAAGGTCTGCCAGCATGACATCTCCCAGTACTGCAACGGCGTGAAGGGCGACGGGAACATCCTTTCCTGCCTCGTCGAGACGAAGCGCGTCGACAACAGGGAATGCAACCAAGCAATTACCGACGCCGGATGGCGGTGAACCATGACCGGAAAGAAGGAAAACAACATGATCGCTCACGGCCTTCGCATTTCAATGGCACTCGGCCTGCTTCTGGCTCCGAGCATTACTTCCGCCCAGCAGCTCAACAACAGTCAGATCATGAGCACGCTCGGACAGGTCAAGGAGGCCGCACCTGCCGTCGATGTCGCTCTGCTGGTGGAAGAAGCGAACGCCAACGCCGGCAAAGGCGTCGCAGCGTTGCCCAACTGGAGCAAGCTGTCGGAGCTCTCGCAGTTGATCGTCGAGATTGATTTCGAAAACAACTCGACTGCCATCGAGCCGAAATCCTACCGCACCGTGGGGCTGATCGCGGATGCACTGCATCATCCGGATCTGTTCCGCTACAAATTCCTCATTGTCGGGCATTCCAGTGCGACAGGAACGGCCAAGCACAATCTCGAACTCAGCCAGAAACGCGCCGACGCAATCAACGAAGCGCTGTCGACCACGTTTGCAGTTTCGCCTGATCGCTTGTTCTCGGTCGGTGCCGGCGAGGAATGGCCGATCGATCCCGGCCACCCGGAGTCGGCCGACAACAGGCGCGTACAATTGATCAATCTTGGACTTTTGAAGTAATGCCCTCGTGGCCGAACTGGAGGACGAATAGTGCGTAGGATCTCGCATATCTGCATCGTCGCGCTCGCGGCGGGTCTCGTTTCCACATCCCCGACCATCGCGCAGGATGCCATCTCGGCTCCCGCGCAGAAGACCATTGGCGCAACCAAGTCAAAGATGGTGCCGTCGCTTGCCGTCCTCAATTCCGGAGGGGCAAAGCTCGAGAACGGCAAGCTCACCATGAGTGCCATCTCAGCGACGTCGATTGTCTTCGCCGACCGCCCGGTGCGATCGGCGGGCCATGTGCTCACCTCCGAGTTCATCAAGCAGTGGGATGAGGGCCCAGACAGTTTCGCAAAGGATCCTCCGAACGCGACGATCTCGGTCCTCAGCGGCAAGGGCGACAGCGTCGCCGACGCAGTCGTCGTCCTGAAGGCGCCGAAGCTCGAGGGCGGAAACCTGATCTTCGACGTCGCGGTTCTCGAAGGTGATCTCACCGGAGCAGATGGTCCGGCATCACTGTTCATCGATTGGTTTGCTGCACGTGGTCGGTATGGCGGCGTCGCCGTCGGGGGTGTTGGTCGTGCAGCGGTCTGGCGTGGGGGATGGTACGCACATCCTGGCGCATACTACGGCGCAGGCGTCGTCGCGGGGGCGGCGGTGGGAGCGGCGGTGGCGTCCGAACGCCCTTACTACCCGCCGCCGGCATGCGGATATTATCCCTATCCTCCCTGCTACTAGCGCCAGGGTATAGCAACATGCCCGTGCTGGTGTAGGCCCGGTGGGAGGCTTGCAAAAAGGCCTTCCACCGGAGGTGACGAGACCGAGGACATAGCGATTGGAGCATCTATCGAACCCGAACCCGCTTTTCGAAATCTTCGTCGGTACGCTTATTTTGATCGTCGTCATATTCGTACACGGCGTCGGTATTCGCAGCATCAGCCTTCAGTTCAGCAAATCCTGGGCACAAGTCACCAGCGTCACACCTCACTGGCGATTGAACCTGATGCTGGCGGTGACGATCGCCGCGCTGGCGCTCCTGCATTTCGCAGAAACCCTAATTTGGGCGGTTCCTCTCTATGTCAGAGAGATCATCCCCTCGATGCGCGACAGCTACTACTATGTCCTCGAGAGCTATACGACGCTGGGGGAGGGCAACGTGACCCTTCCAGATACGTGGCGTCTCCTTGGCCCGATCATCGCAATGTCCGGCTTGTTCACCTTCGGCTGGACGGGGAGCGTCCTGGTCAGCATCATGACGGACTTCGACAAATTCGACAAACTGCGGGCGAGGCGGGAGCGCGTGGAGGAGGCCAAGGGGGGCCAGAAGGCCGACCTCCGCGTTAGTGCTGCCTATTAAAGATGACGACGATCCGTGCGCAACTGCTGGAGACGCCTACGCGCTTTGGATTCAAGCTCCAAGCCTATGCCCAGCGAATGAAATCGCTGCCGCACGCTCGAAAAGGCAATCCTTGAGCCTTCTGCAACCTAATTTGCCCGCGTACTCTGACGACCTTATTTGTGCCCACCATGCGGGCAGGGTGTGGCTTTAGCTCCCGATGACCAAAAACGTCCGCCTTGTTCCTTTTGGGGCAGATGCACAGTGGCGATGCCTAGAATATCGACAGAGCGCGAGGCAGATCCGCCGTGACGGGTTGATTCCGAGGTCGCACTAGAATTTGGTACGGCCCTTGCTTTCTCTCTTGTATGCAAGACTTACATACTGAAAAGACCCAGCAGACAAACATCGAAGAAGCCATCGTTTCAGGCATTCTTTCCGCGCGAATCCATCCGGGTACTCGGCTCAGCGAAAATCAGCTCGCCGGACTTTTCGGAGTATCGCGTACGCGGGTCCGCGAGGCGATGATGCGCCTCGAAACCCGCGGCATCGTTCACGTGAGCCCGCGGCGAGGATGGTTCGTTGTAGAGCCGTCGGCTGACGAAGCGATGACTGTCTACGAGGCACGGCGGGTCATCGAGTCCGGATTGCTGCGGAGCATGCGGCCGCTGACCGAAGACGGGCGGCAGGTGCTCGTTGCGCATCTGGACGAGGAAAAGGCCGCGATGGCCGCTGGCGACCGCCAGCGCCTGACTTGCCTGATGGGCGATTTTCACATCCGGATCGCGGAGTTGTGCGGCAATGCCGTACTCATCGAGATGCTGCGCGACCTGACCGCCCGGACCATTCTTATTTCGATGCTCTACCAATCGGAGTTCCATGCAGCCCAGTCCCATCAGGGGCATTGCCGCATCTTCGAAGCCATGGTCGAAGGCGATTTCATCAAGGCGGCAGAATTGTCGATTGAGCATCTGGACGAAGTGGAAACGGGCCTGGATCTGACGGCGCGCCCCGATCCGCTGTCCGAACTGCGTATTTCCCTTTCCCTACCACCCAAGAATGCGCCTTCGACGTCCCGTTTATCCGGCGCGAAACAACCCGTAGCTCCAAAGGAGATATAAAGACATGCTTACAAGACGCGTATTTTTTGCAGTTGCGACGCTCGCGGTCACCGCCAGCTTCGGGGTCGTCGCACAGGCCGACTCGCTTGCCAACATCACCACCCGCGGCACGATCCGCGTCGCTGTCCCGCAGGACTTTCCGCCGTTCGGCAGCGTGGGGACGGACATGGCTCCGCAGGGATATGATATCGACGTGGCAAACCTGATCGCGGCGAAGCTCGGGGTGAAGACAGAGCTCGTTCCCGTCACCAGCGCTAACCGCATCCCCTATCTCCAGACCAATAAGGTCGATTTGGTAATCTCAAGCCTCGGCAAGAACGCCGAGCGCGAAGCGGTGATCGATTTCACCACCGCCTATGCCCCGTTCTTCAACGGTGTCTTCGCCCCCGCAGACATTTCTGTCACGAAGGCCGAGGAACTTTCCGCAAAGACTATCGGCGTCACGCGCGGCGCCGTCGAGGATCTGGAACTGACAAAGATTGCCCCTGCCGACGCCGTCATCAAACGTTACGAGGACAACAACGGCACGATTTCCGCGTTCCTCTCCGGGCAGGTGGATGTGGTTGCAACAGGCAACGTTGTCGCAGCCGCCATCCTCGCCAGAAACCCGCCAAAGCGTCCGGAGCTGAAGTTTTTGATCAAGAACTCTCCCTGCTACATCGGCCTCAACAAGAACGAGCCGGCGCTGCTTGAGAAGGTGAACGCCATCATTGCCGCTGCCAAGACAGACGGTGCGCTCAACGGCATCTCCCGGAAATGGCTCGGCGCCGATCTCCCGGCCGACCTCTGATCGTATCCATGGCCGCCATCCCACTGCCTGCGGGATGGCGGAGCCGCTGCTGAGCGCCAAGAGGGGAACAACTTGAACTATGTTTTCGAATTCGGCTGGCTAGCCCAATATTATCCGCAGATCGTCAAGGGCGTTCTGATAACACTCGAATTGATCGCCGTCGGCGCGGTACTCGGCATTTCGCTCGGCATTTTCTGCGCGTGGGTGCGGGCGCTCGGTCCCGCCTGGCTAAAGCCGATCGTGGCAACCTATGTCGAACTGATCCGCAACACGCCGTTCCTGATCCAGCTTTTCTTCATTTTCTTCGGCCTGCCCTCTCTCGGCCTGCAGCTTGACGAACTGACCGCGGCCAACATCGCGATGGTCGTCAATCTCGGAGCCTATAGCTGCGAGATTATCCGCGCCGGCATTCAGGCGACCCCAAAGGGCCAGTTCGAAGCGGGCGCCAGCCTTGCCATGACTCGCTTCGAGACCTTCCGGCACGTCGTACTCGTGCCCTCGCTGCAGCGCATTTGGCCGGCCCTGTCGTCGCAGGTGGTCATCGTGATGCTCGGCTCGTCGGTGGTATCGCAGATCGCTGCTGAAGACCTGACCTTTGCCGCGAACTTCATCCAGTCGCGCACCTTCCGCGCCTTTGAAGCCTATATTGTCTCGACCGTCATATATCTCTGCCTCGCGATCCTGCTTCGCCAGGTACTCGCCGTCCTGGGCGGTCTCATCTTTCCAAGGAGGGCAGCGCGATGATCGAGTTTTCCACATGGGATATCCTGCGTAATCTGCTGCTCGCGACGCGCTGGACCATTCTGCTTTCGCTTGTCTCTTTTGCCGGCGGAGGAGCGGTCGGCCTGCTTGTCCTCTTCCTGCGCATCAGCATGCGCAAGGCGGCCAGGGTTTTTGCTAAATATTACATCGAGCTGTTCCAGGGAACGCCACTCCTGATGCAGCTTTTCATCGCTTTCTTCGGTCTTGGACTGTTTGGCATCGACGTGCCGGCCTGGCTGGCGGCCGGAGTTGCGCTTATCCTGTGGACAGCTTCGTTTCTCGCCGAAATCTGGCGCGGTTGCGTCGAATCCATCAACCGGGGGCAGTGGGAGGCATCCGCCAGCCTCGGCATGGGGCGGCTGCAGCAAATGCGCTACGTCATTCTTCCGCAGGCTCTGAAGATCGCGGTGCCGCCGACGGTCGGTTTCTCGGTACAGGTCGTCAAGGGCACGGCACTCACCTCGATCATCGGTTTCGTTGAACTCTCCAAGGCCGGAACCGTCGTCACCAACGCCACCTTCCAGCCATTCACCGTCTACGGGCTCGTCGCCCTTATCTACTTCGCGCTCTGCTGGCCCCTGTCCAAAAGCAGCCAAGTGCTTGAAAGGAAGCTCAATGTCGCTCATCGAAATCACTGAGGTCCGCAAAAGCTACGGCACCAACGAGGTTCTGAAAGGTATCAATCTCGATGTAGAGCCGGGCGAGGTCATCGCCATCATCGGCAAGAGCGGCTCGGGAAAATCGACGCTGCTTCGTTGCATCAACGGGCTCGAAACCCCCACGCAAGGGGCAATCTCAGTCGCCGGAGCGCAACTACTCGACGACGAGGTGCACCTGAAGGCGCTTCGGCTGAAAGTCGGGATGATCTTCCAGCAGTTCAACCTGTTTCCACATCTAACGGTCGGCGGCAACGTTGTACTTTCTCAGACTGTCGTCAAGAAAACTGCAAAGGCGCAGGCCGAAGAGATGGCGCGCCGGATGCTCGACCGCGTCGGCCTGGGACACAAGTTTGACGCCTACCCCGACGAGCTTTCCGGAGGCCAGCAGCAGCGAGTGGCGATCGCCCGGGCGCTCGCCATGCAGCCAATCGCGTTGCTTTGCGACGAGATCACCTCGGCGCTCGATCCTGAACTAGTCGCGGAAGTGCTCGCCGTCGTGCGCGAACTTGCCTCTGAAGGCATGACACTTCTGATGGTGACCCACGAAATGAAGTTCGCCCGCGACGTCTGCTCGCGCGTCGTCTTCATGCATCAGGGTAAGGTGCATGAGATCGGACCACCTGAGGAGGTTTTCGCAAACCCGAAAACACCGGAGCTCAGACAGTTCCTCGGCATGCTTTGAAAGCGTCGTGTCGGCGGCGCCGACGGAAATCCCCAGCCGAACCGCCTCGCGATGACATCGTCAATATCGCACGGTCGCTAGACCGAGGCGGTGAGGGCGCCAGTGTTCGGCTAACCCGTCACCGGCTCCGCTGCTGATCGTCGTGCCTGCCCACGCCGGCGAACAATCCCCGCCTTGCCGCGCCTTGCGTCCTGCCCCGGCTTTAGGTCCTGCCGGGCCCGCGCCGCCCCACAACGGCGTTGCCGTCCTCCACCTCCGTTCCGGCCCTATCGGGTGCGGGCCTGCGCCTGACGCCCGGCATTCGGACCGCCGTAGCAGGTCGCGATGGTCGCGACCTCAAAACGGAGGTTTTGACATGAGCAGGCAACAAACCCACCAACGAGCCGATCTCTACAGCCGCGTCACCGACAAGATCATCGCCGAGCTCGAACAGGGCGTGCGACCCTGGATGAGACCGTGGAGCTCTGCCCAGGCGACTGATCGGATCACCCGGCCTTTGCGCCACAACGGCCAACCCTATTCCGGCATCAACGTCCTGCTTCTATGGTCCGAAGCGATCGCCCGCGGCTTCACCTCGCCGACCTGGATGACGTTTCGCCAGGCCCTCGAACTGGGGGCGGCAGTCCGCAAGGGCGAGACCGGCACCACGGTGGTCTTTGCCAGTTCCTTCATCCGCACCGAAACCACCGACACCGGCGAAGCGGTCGAGCACGATATCCCGTTTCTCAAGGCTTACACGGTCTTCAATGCCGAGCAGATTGCCGGCCTGGATACGCACTTTAATCAGGTCACAGCGGTTCAGGATCCGATTGTCCGTATCGGCCATGCCGACCGCTTCTTTGCCAACACCGGCGCCCTGATCCGGCACGGCGGATCGACGGCATACTATGCCCCAGCCCGCGATCACATCCAGATGCCAGCCTTCGCAGCCTTCCGCGACGCCGCCTCCTATGTCGCGATCCTCAGTCACGAGCTGACCCACTGGACGGCGGCACCGCATCGACTGGATCGCGATCTCAGCCGCTATGCCAAGGACCAGAGCGACCGCGCCCGCGAGGAACTGATCGCCGAACTCGGTAGCTGCTTCCTCTGCGCCGATCTCGGCATCGTTCCCGAACTCGAGCCGCGGCCCGATCATGCAAGCTATCTCGCCACCTGGCTCAAGGTTCTCTCCGGCGACAAGCGGGCGATCTTTGTCGCCGCCGGCCATGCGCAGCGCGCCGTCAGCTACCTGCACTACCTGCAGCCGGATCAGATGGACGAAGGGGAGGCGGCGTAGCCGCCTTTCCGATTTCAGACGACCACGATTGTGTCCTGTATCCGCGCGCCCGCTTTTGTCTGAACAGGATGAGGAACAATTGCACCGCAGCCTGCTCCGGCTCGGAAATGTTGGACCTTGATCTGACCCCGTGTGCCAATCCGTCCCCACCGTCTCGTCAGACACGTTTCCCGCTGGCACCCCGGCAGATGTCGTTGCTCGTCTGAACTTGGCGGCCAACAAGGCGCACGCCGATCCAGGAGTTATGTATGATAAGGTCGGCCAGAAAACGTCGCACCGTCGTGTTCTCGCTGGTTTGATGGCCTCGGGCCTTATCCGGAACTGCCTCGACGAGAAATTATGTAGTTGCTACCAGCGCGGATCGGGCCGTTCCACTTTGTCCCAAAGCGCCAGTTCCCACGGAGATAGAGGTTCTCCTTGCCTCGCTGAAGGCGAAGCACGCAATAGCTCTCGTACATGGGATCGAAACTCTTCAGGAGCTGCAGGAAATTCGCTTTTCTTTGCGTTTTGGTCCACGAGCAGAAAATCGCCCCGCGGCTCCTCAGCAATTCTAAGACTTCCGGTTGGGCAGGATCAAGACGTTGCCAAAGGGCTATCGCGCGTTCTCCGTCAGCACCAAAATCCTCCCGAAGAGCTTCCTCAATGATCGCCTCCAGCGCGTATGCGATAGCCTGTGTCTTGGCGGAGTGGTTGAGAAAGGCGAGAGATAGCCGCAGCATCCTGTTTTGAAGCAACAGGACTGGCCAGAGGATCTTCACGCCATAGCGGACGCCTACTTCCTCGTAGTGCTGAGGCGGCTGAAGAACTTCGCGCTGTTGCTCGTAGGCCTTACGAACATCGTATGCCAGACCGAGAAACACGCCCTCTTTGTCTTTCACGAGCGGGGATCGCTCATTGACATCGTGAATGACCTCATGCAGCCAACGAAGGGAGGTATAGTCGCCGATCAGCAGAATGCCGGCGTGGTTTTTCAGCAGGCCATATGACAGCATGCAGGTTCATCCTTTTCCGGCTGTGGTCGTTTCAAGGTCTATAGTTGGGTGGCTCGTCAGGTGATCCACGGATCGATGATTTCGATTCCCAGTCCTTCAAAATCCTTCGTATTGCGCGTGGCGAGGGTGAGATCGTGCGCGAGCGCAGTGGCAGCGATCAAGCCGTCCATCGAGGCCAGCCCGCGACCGCTTCGCTTCGCAAGCCCCATCACGTCACCCCAGGCCAGAGCAACCGGCTCATCTACGGGAATGACGCGGCGCTCAAAACGTTGTGGGAGATCTCGGGAGAGCCATTCAGCCAACGCATCGCGTTTTCGCCCGTTGTTCATCAGGGCAACGCCTCGGCGAATCTCTGCAATCGACACGACACTGATGAAGGCGCGGTCCTCGTCAAGCCCATCCAGCCATTGCAGAACGCGGGCTTCAGGGCGCGGCTTTGTCACCTCGGACAGTACATTGGTGTCGAGCAGCAGTCTCACAGCGGCAGATCACGCGGCTCGTCGCGTTGACGGTCAACGTCCAGATCAGCGCCGCGTAGCGGCGATTCCATCAGAAACTCTGCAAGCGTTCCCTTGCGTGC
Organism: Rhizobium sp. LjRoot258; assembly: GCF_964254185.1. Classification (NCBI taxonomy): domain Bacteria; kingdom Pseudomonadati; phylum Pseudomonadota; class Alphaproteobacteria; order Hyphomicrobiales; family Rhizobiaceae; genus Rhizobium; species Rhizobium sp. LjRoot258. Next base: position 667,211 of record NZ_CAXUST020000002.1, read on the forward strand.
AGTCTTCCTGTGCCACTCCTCGGCCGAGACAACAACGACGCTCGGTTTTCCGTTTCGGGTGATCGTCTGGGGCGCGGATTGTGCGCGTTCGATGACTTCGGAAAGTTTCGCTTTAGCGCTGGCGACAGTCCAGCTTTCATCGTCATGCGATAATGGCTGCATTATAATCTCCTGACCATAGTGACTATAATGACTATATAGGCCGCAATTGAGGGCGTGACAAGCATCTCGACGGCAGGCGAGGCTCTCTTCAAAGCCCGGATGCTTTGGTGAGATTCAGCGCGCCGTATCGCCTACTTCAATTCTCGGCTTCTCGCTGATTGCCGGTGGTTTTCCGACTGTCCAAGTCAAAAGTAAAAATCAGCTCTAGCTTTTCTCGTCGAGGCTCCAATCGCAAGTGATTGGTCGAAATGCTGTTTTATGACCGGGAGCTGCCGACGACGGCGGAGTGAATGTGCGAGCGTGAAATTCCGAGATCGCTCAACGCATGGTCATCCAGCCGAGCCAACTCGCGCATGGCGCGACGATGAGTCTGGTCAATTCATCAGGCCGATCTGTCCACCCTCAGGGGCGCACTCCAAGTCAGAGCCAATTTTGACCCCCTTGCTATCTAGATCGGCGCTTGGCCTGCCCGGCGCTGGCCGGTGTTGCAGAGGCTATCCTAATTTGACAACCCCGATACTTGCCCCCAATTCTGCTTGCATGGGGTTGGAGAGTTGAAGTCGCGATGCGGAGTGATGCTCACCGAAAAGGTGCATTGATCAAATGGATGCTCGGCCGTGAAACGCCGCGCCACGCAAGCCCTGTTTCATCGATGCGCGGCTTCTGGGGCCTGATGAGCGCCTATTGGCTTTCCGAAAGATGGCGCGAGGCTTGGGGACTGACACTTGCCGTTCTGGTCCTCACAGCATTATCCGCCAAGGCCAGCGTTTGGTTCGCCGTAACCTCGGGCGAACTGGTCAACGGGATAGCCTACTTCCACCATCCAACAACGCCCACCACGCTCACATCGCTGCTAACCACCGCGGCAACCCTTGCCGCGATCGCGATCCTAAGGGACGCAGGTTTCACAGCAGTCCGTCATTTCTTTTCGACCACGCTTCACCGCAAGTGGCGTGAGTGGCTCGACCGATGCTTCAACGAAGCACTGCTCGATTCCAACCATACGCATTTCCATCTACAGCAAATCGGATCCGACGCGGCCGGATCCGCCATCCCCGCGCCGGACAACGTCGACCAGCGCATCCAAGAATCGATCAAAGGCATGACCGGGGGCGCCCTCGGTCTCGCGATGGGCATCGCGGGCGTCGTGCTGTCGCTCGGCTTCGTGGGTAGCAAACTCATAGAGACGTCGAGCGACGTCAGAGGGCTCGAGTTCCTGGGCAGTTACGGCAGCGCGTGTGTAGCTTTCGCGGCGATCGCGATTTACGTGCCGCTTAACACCTTCATCGCAACGAAGCTGGGCGGGATCCTCCAGCGGCTATCGGTGCGTATGCAATGGGCGGAAGGCAGCTACCGCACCGAATTGAACACACTCCTGCACCGCAGTTTCCATGTTGCTGTCCTCCATGGCGAAAGAGCCCAGAAAGTCGTCAACAAGCGTCGGTATCTCGACATAGACCAAACCTGGACCAGCCTGAATCGGGTTATTGCCGTCTACATGGGATTCGAGCTGGTCCACAATTTCATCGGCTCGCGGATTGTCGCTTACGCACCCGGCCTATTCCCCTTCGTGGACAACAAGCTCAGCCTGCAGTCCTATGTTACCGGTGCCGAACTGGCGAATGCGCTCATCACCGAGTGCTCGTGGTTCATTCACGTCATGCCCGACATCGCGACGCTCAGGGCGAATGCTCGGCGAATGACTGATCTCGCAGAAGCGATCGAAACTGTTCAGCGGCCTCAGGAGTTTTACGCGCAAACCGGCCCTTCCGAATTCCGATACGGCAAGCAAGACCCTGTGCTCGGTCTCACCGTTCAGCATATCGAACTCTTGCATGCGGGCGTCGATCTTCCTTTTCTGGCCGCTGACATGCTGCACTTCCTGCCGGGCGAGTGGACTTTAGTCATTGGCGATTCAGGTAGCGGCAAGACCTCGCTTCTCAAGGCGATACATGGCCTTTGGGCGCACGGCCGCGGCGCAATCGTGGCGCCAAGGCATGTGAGAAGCCTTTATGCCGCTCAGGATGTCAAGCTCCAGACGGTGTCTTTGAAAGATCTTGTCTGCCTTCCGGACTCGGTCGACGAGCACCCCGACAAGTGTGTCGCAGCGGCGTTGCATAAGGCGGGGCTCGGCGAGCTCATCGAAGAACTCTCAAAGGATGGCCGCGATGGCCAGAGCTGGGATCAGCTTCTGTCGGGAGGCCAGAAGCAGAAGCTCGTCCTTGCTAGAATCCTTTTGCTGCGACCAGGACTCCTGTTCCTTGACGAGGCAACGAGTGCACTCGATACCCAAGGGGTGCATGCGTTCCTCCACACGATCAAGGATCATTGCCGAGAGGCGACAGTGATCGCCGTCATGCATGACGTTTCGCCTATACAATCAGCGAGCGGCGTCGATTTCTTCGACAGCGTGCTCACCATCGAAAAAGGCGTGGCGAAAAAAAATGCCATCGCAGCATGGCGTCTGACGGGGAAGTGAGGTGGTTGGCCGGTCTTCTCGACACCAATCAGGATCTTCGGCTTGCCGGCATGTTTGGGGAGCTCATCCGGCTCAATCACCACGGAATACGCTCGAGATGGGTTGGGAAGCCCTTGCGGCGTAAAGCGAGCCACTGAACGGATCATTGCCAGCGTCGCGCACCAGCGACAAAAGGCTATCCGGACCTTTGCAGAAGTCGACGGGATGGTTTGTCAGAAACACATTCATATCCGACGGGACATGCGGTTCGCACCGCGCGGATTATCCGAACAAGATGCGCCTCGTCGACCTCAGCTCCGTCGCGGATCGACGCATCGCCAAGACGATGTCGACTGTGGGATATTTGATGGTCGCCTCCGCAGCCAGGAGAAGCTCGCTGGCCGTCGTGGTGAGAGCCACCGCTTTCAGCCGGGCTTCGCGCCGCTGCGTGAACAACGGCGACGGATCACTCCCATGTGGGCGCTATCGCCGAAACGCTCGCGCCCGGCCGTGACGTCGGCCACGGCCTGCGCCTTGAAGTCGTCCGACCAACGCCGAACTTGACGAGGCGCACCGGCAAGTCCTCAGCTCTGAACGTCGATCGAATGCCTTTGGGGCAAGGTCGCTCGGGTCACCGACACGCTCGTGCCGGTGGAATTGCTGACCATGTCCACTCGCGCGTCGAGCTGTTTCGCAAGAGCCTGAACAATCGCCGTGCCTAGTCCGCCACTTGGTTCGGCTGCACCATCGGCTTGCTTTCCTATGCCACTGTCGGAAACGATCAGCTTCCAATCCGGCCCCCTGATCTCATAGGTAACGAGGATCACGGCGTCCGCCTTGACGACAGGGAAGGCGTATTTTATCGCGTTGATCACGAGCTCGGTGACGATCAGGCCCAGGCCGACAGCCTTGTCGGACCCGATCCTTCCTTCGTCCGCTATCACATTGATCGCAATGGGCTGGCTTTCTCCGATCATCGAGGATGCCAGGCTGTCGCAAAGCTTTGTCAGGTAGGATCCGACCTCGATCTGGTCGATGCCGGATACGTGGAGGTGCCGTTGCACCTCTGCGACCGACATTACGCGCTGGTGGGCGTCCCGCAAGTCGCGCCGTGTTTCCTCAGACGTGACCGCCCGTGCTTTCAACAGCAATATGCTGGCGATGATCTGCAGACTATCGGCAACGCGGTGCTGCATTTCCTGCAGGAGGATTTCCTTCTGATGTAGCAGCTGTTCTGTCTGCTTAAGGAGCTCTTCCTTTTCCCACTCGATCTTGCGGCGATCCGTGACATCGGTGAATGCCAGCAGGATCGTCGAGCGGGAGCTATCCCCGTACGCAACCTGTCGGGCGTTGAGCAGCATGATCCGGCGGCCGAGATCTGGAAAATCATGCGCAACCTCAAAGCCCTCCATGGAGGCATGTTCGGGAATGATCGTCTCAAGAAGAACGCGCAGGGCGGGAATGTCCCATTGGCCGTCACCGAGCGCGTAAAGCAGACGCCCTCTTGTGTATTCGGGATCGAACTTGAACGTCTCATAAAAAGAACGGCTGGCAGCCAGCACACGAAAATGGTCGTCGAGGACAATAAAGGGCTCTGGAATGGTATTCACAATTGCTTGCGCCAACGTCTGCGCGTCTTCAATATTTTGAAAATCGATCATGGCCGCGGATCACTTGTTCGCAATGAAGGTTCAATTTTCACGTATAGTATACTCCTCCTGTCGCCGCCTAGCTAAGCTGGACTAGATACCATATTGGGCCGGCGCTTCCGAGATTGTAGCCAGAAGTGTGGCTTCGAGTTTGTCCTATCGAGTCGCAAGCGCCGACATTTTGTTGAGAACGTTCAATCGGGTTAGGCGCGCGATGGCTGTTCGTATTTAATCCCTGCGCCCCAATCAAATCCAGTCGATTTCAGTTGGTCCGTTGCCGGACAAAGTGATCAATTTTGAATTGACGACATGTTCCAATCGGACCTAGCATTTCCCCACTACTAGGGAGGTCGCCGTGACACAGGTTGTTTCGACTTCTATCACAAGACGAAGCGTGGTCGCAGGGATGACGCTGACCGCCGCGGCTGTGGCTGTTTTGGCAGGGACGGACAACGCTCTGGCCAACCAAACCATGCCGGAGAAAAGTCTGTACGAGCGGCTGGGCGGCGTCTTCGCCATCGCGGCAGTGGTGGATCACTTCAGCGACGCCGTCGTGAAGAACCCCGTCGTCGGCCGGGAGTCCAAGAACCCGCAGCTGCGGGAATGGCACACCAAGAACCTGGGAAGGCTGCCCGGCCTCAAGTTCATGCGGACGCTGTGGGTCTGCGACGTTACGGGTGGGCCCTTCCAGTTCACGGCAACCAAGCCTGGCACGACGCCGCTCGGCCTTGAGGAGGCCCACCGGGACCTGCGGATCTCCCCCGTAGAATTTGATGAGGTCGCAGCGGAACTCGCACGGAGCTTGGACTTCTTCAAGGTTCCGGAACGCGAGAAGTCCGAAGTCCTGGCAGCCTTCGCCGCCCACAAAGATGAGGTCACCGGCGGCTAGGTTGCGGCCGCAAAGCGCGGCCGAAGCATCCTGTCTTTCCGACCGCCCAGCTTTAGATGGGCGGACCGTTAGCTGCGTCGCATGAGGCCGCTGGCTGCACATCGCGTCGTTCGCTGATAATCTAGCCGGAAGCAACACGAAAGATTGGGCATGCTACCTCTCGGCAAGCCAATCGAACAAATTCTGGGGGCGGGCGCCCTTCTTCTCCTTGCGTTCGGTTGCGCTCTCGTGCTTCAGCCCTTCCTCTCAGCCAGGCGGCGGTGATCTGTTTCTCGACATGGTCGGTCTACAGGAGATGCGAGCGGGGTAGTTGGTGGCAATAAAAGTCTGGGCGCCGCCAGGATGACCCTGCTGGTCACCCTCGTTCTGGTCGCTCATGGTGCCGACATTGACGGACAGCGCAGGCAACTTGCTCACGGCTGTGAACCAGATTCTCCAGCAAGGCCCTCCGACGCCGCCGCACTGGGTCGCAGGACTCCCGGTAATCGGCGAGAACCTGGCTGCCTATTGAGAGAGCTTGGCCCACAATGCGGCCGCGTTCACCATTGAACCAAGAAGCTGATCCGCCCCGCCACAAACTTAGCAGTAGCCAGCGGGGCGGTGCTCGGCGCCGGGCTCCTCGAACTCGGACTGAGCGTATTCATCGCCTTTTTCTTCTTCCTTCACGGCCGGCGGATGGCGGCCTACGCGCGCGGTCAGCGAAAGATTCGCCGGGCTCCGGGCCCGGGAGCTGCTTGCGGTCGTGGGCGCAACTGTCAAGGGCGTCATTTGCGACGTGATCCGCACGGCACTCGCCCGTCGGCGCATTACTGCTCGAACAGAACGATAAATGGGCAGTGCAACGAGCGCGATATATGACACTTCTTGAGACAATGGCATCGATGAGCGATGATCCGCAAAATGGGCGTGCCTGCAGTCGCACGCTGATATCCCCTCCGGCTCTTGCCGGGAAGCACGTCCATGAGCAGCCTCCTGCTACTCCTCCAAATGGGCTCTGGGTCGTGTTAGCAATCCCTGATGCCCGAATGAGGTTGCGAGGGGCTTACAAAGAGCGCATGGTTAGCCATTGGCTGGCGCGATACGGGCAAAGCCATCTGGGCATCAAATCCTAGCCCCAACAAAGGAGGACCCAATGTCTTCCGAACCCAATCAATTCTTCGACGTCGCAAAGCTGAGGATGCTGAATCGTATCTTGACGAAAGCTGGTTTTCGAGGTGAGCAAATCTATGCTGTCGACGACAAAGAAATCAGCGCGACGAGCTTCCTCACCCAATGTTTCCAAATGGGCATCGTTGATGAAGCGACGCTGAAATCGGCGCTTAGAATGTATCTCGCAACAACAAATCCGATTGTGCGACCTCTGTCGCAGGACGACGGTTCGCTGGCGCGGTGGCAGGACGACGGCGGCGCTCCGGTGAGAATTCACAAGCACACACGGTTACGGCTGAAAGGCAAACCAGCTCGCCATGGCGACCCGGTCGCTGTCGCGTTCCCATAGCGAAAATACCGAACGCGCATCGGAAACGCGACAAGTGGGGGGCGGGCACCGTTGGTCGCGACGATCTCACCACTCTCGTTGCGAACTTCGAAGCGTTTTGGGTCGATGTGGTCACCAACCACCTCGCGAGCGGCCCGACGGATCTCATATCTGGATGCTGGTTTGCCCATTGAAAGCGTGTCGCTATCCGGGCCGGTTGCCAACCTGGTGCAGGCCGCCGTGTCGCCAAGTATGCTGGAGGTCGATGGACGCCATGGAAAACGATCACTGGATCGTCGACGATTTCGGAATGCATTCCGAAATGCGGGACGGAAGGTTCGAAATAGAAGCGCACAGACTTGCCGAACTGACATCTGTTGAGGAGAGGGATATTCTTTACTGGCCCGTACATATTGCCAGCGAAACCCGATTCGACATTGAGCGCTTTCTCGAAGCCTATCAGTGGGCGCTTGCAAAACACGCAGGGCGTTACGGGGCGGTCGTGGATCCGCTGCTGCTGGCTGAGAGCGCGGAGGCGGCTCGCAACATCTGGGGTGAGCGTCCCGTTTGCGGATAGGGCGCGCCATCATGACCATCTTCTCCGTTCGCCACGTCACCTCCTATCGCTATTTCCGCGAGGTTGCTTTGGGCGAGCACCGGGTGATGTTTCGGCCCCGCGACAGCTTTGATCAACGGCTGATCGACGCATCCCTGACGATCGACCCAAAGCCCCATCGTGTGCGATGGATTCATGATGCTTTCGGCAACTGTGTCGCGCTCGTCGACATTGCATCTTCGGCCCGCGAGCTTCGTTTCGAAACCCGGATCACGCTCGATCATACCCCTCAACTCGCACTCGATTTCCAGATCGACAATGCCGCCTTGACCTACCCGTTTTCCTACGATGCGGACGAGGTTCCCGATCTCGCGCCGGCAATCCAGCGTCACTACCCCGATTCCAACGACGAGATCGGACGTTGGGCCCGTCAGTTTGTCCGTTGCGGCCAGCCGACGGAAACCGGCCATCTGCTGATGACACTCTGCTATGCCATCAGCGAGAGCTTTTCCTATCGCCGCCGCCTGGAGCACGGAACACAGACGCCGGTTCAGACGCTCTCGCTGCGTTCAGGATCCTGTCGCGATTTTGCGTTGCTGATGATGGAGGCGGTCCGCTCGCTCGGGCTAGCCGCGCGCTTCGTTACCGGCTACATCTACGTCGCCGACCGCGATGGCAGCACCACGCTTGGAGGAGGCTCCACGCATGCGTGGTGCCAGGTCTATCTTCCCGGCGCCGGCTGGACCGAGTTCGATCCGACCAACGGCATCGTCGGCAATCGCGACCTTATTCGCGTGGCCGTCGCACGTGACCCCCGCCAGGCGGTTCCGTTGAGCGGCAGCTATGATGGCAGCCTTGCCGACTTCGATGGCATGACGGTGCAGGTCAACGTGACGACCCAATGAACTGAAACGGGGCAGACTTGCGGGAACTCCTCAATGCCGTCGACGTTTCACAATTGCGTTCCGTGCATGACCGATCTCTCCAATAAGGAATGTAGGATGAAAATACGTGCCGGATTTCATATAGGCTACGAGTGTACACAGCCGACCCCGATGCTTATGGCGCTGAACATTCATCCCTCCCGCCGTGTAGATCTTCTCAGCGATCAGATACTGACCTTCGACAGGCAAATCGAGGCCTGGAACTATACCGATGTGTTCGGCAATGCCTGCAGCCGCATTGTCGCGCCGCCGGGGCTGACGACGATTTCCACGGAGTTCGAGATTTATGACAGCGGGCAGCCGGATATCGTCCCGGAAGGCGCCTTTCAGCATGCGATCAACGACTTGCCGAACGAGGTGCTGGTCTTCCTGCTCGGCAGCCGGTATTGCGATACCGACAGGCTCGCCGATTTCGCCTGGGCACGGTTCTCGTCGACGCCGCTCGGATGGCAGCGCGTGCAGGCCATCTGCGACTTCGTCCACAATCACATCACCTTCAATTACCTGAAGGCCGATCCGCTCCGAACGGCATATGGCGGTTTTACCGACAAGACTGGCGTTTGCCGGGATTTTGCGCATCTTGCCATTACGCTGTGCCGTTGCATGAATATCCCGGCGCGATATTGTACAGGCTATCTCGGAGATATAGGCGTGCCGGCCGATCCCAATCCGATGGACTTCAGCGCCTGGTTCCAGGTCTATCTCGGCGGTCACTGGCATACGGTGGACGCCCGGCATAATACGCCGCGCATCGGGCGAATTCTGATGGCAACCGGTCGCGACGCGACGGATGTTGCCCTGTCGACGGCTTTCGGGCCCGCAACGCTTTCCCGTTTCGAAGTGATAACCGAGGAAATGCAGCAAAGCTGAACTGCTGGCCGGCGCAGACGTAGGAGACGCACATCACACTTCCGATGAGTGGTCACGGGATTCGCCGCTGCGACGAATGGTTCGACTGGGCAGTTTGCCGGCGATCCAGCGAAGCGCCCGTGCCAAGTCGATGCGATGCGCGGTGAATGACACCGCGAGGGGCTATATGGCCAAACGACGACTGGATTCACTACGTTAAAATTAAGTCATGGCTAGTAATACCTGGCAGAAAGAAAATATAAACTTGGAATCTGTCGCAGATAATCAAAAACTAATTTCAAGATTTCCAAATAAAATAAAATAATAAATAATATACAATCCGCAATTTCCTTATTGTGTTATTATCCTGTTGCGCAACATTGCGTGTTTTCACTCAGATTGGATATGGACATGCGAGACATGACTTGGCTTCGCCCCGGCATATGGGGAGCGGTATGCGGCGCGGCCGCACTTGCGATCGTCGGCTTCACATGGGGCGGATGGGTGACCAATGGCAGTGCTCAAAAAGCCGCTGGGATCGAGCGAAGCTCGGCCATCGCGGCTGCGCTGACGCCCTATTGCCTCGAGCGGGCCAAAACGGATCCGGCTTCGGTAGAGATCATGGCCGCACTCAAAGCTGCCGGCACATACGGGCGTAGCGACGTTATCAAGAAGGCAGGCTGGGCAACGCCGCTTGGCAGCAGCGAGCCAAATGCAGACCTTGCGCAGGCATGCCAGATTGCGCTTGGAAGCGCGGGCTAATTTCATAGCCCTGGAAGGATCGCGGAGCCTGAATGGAAGGAGCCATGCCATGAGCGCAAAACTATCCGGTAGCGATCAGTCAAACAGAGATCGATGGAAGACCGATGCTCAAGGATAAAATCACCAAACCGGCCTCGTTCGGCAGAACAAGGAATGGTAGCGCTAACGAAAACCGCCCGATAGCGAGCCCATCGGCTGAGGAATTGATCGTTCAGGCGTCAGACGCTCGCGCCATGCTGCGCAGTGGACACGGCGACACACTCGGGAATTTCGCTGCGGAGGTTCAATTGCCGACCGAAGAGTTTGGTGGCTTCGAGGTGGAAAGCAAGACCTCACTTCTCGAAGAGGCTCCCCACGATGAAGGCGCTTGAACAGGCGCGGGATGGTCATAACAGGAAGGTTGCCCCCAAGGACGCCGACAAGCGATAATTCAACGCCCGATTCAGCTTGGGATCCTAAGGCTGCCGCGCGGAGGGCGGCGCAGCCAAGCGTATTTTGGAGACGAGCACGATGGCTGACCCCTGATCGCTATTCTGGGAGACCGCTGAAGCACGGTCGCGGCGTTTGGATACTGATTGCGATGGTAGCAGCCTTAGCGCTGCTTGCGGGATGGTTTTCCGGATTTTTGGGCTGAGCTCGGCACAATTGGCCCGTGGTGCCACGAGCCCCGTTGATGCGGAGCTGAGACGAAATCAGCGTCGTTGCATCGGATTCCGTCGGCCGCGCCCTATATCAATGATACTGGTCAGCAGGACCGGAGTCGTTGGCTCGGATCGATGCCCACCGGCACTGGAGGTCCTTTCCATTGCGGTCAGCCGAAACGACAACTTCCAAAACGCAATCGCGGCCGCTCAAATTGCCTAACAGCCTACGACCACTCTGGATCGATATTCAGCCTAAGACCCGTCCACGTGCAGCAGACACCTGCCGACCGACAGGATCAGTCGAGTGTCATGAGGATTGCGTGATGTACAATGCCAAGCGCGACGGTTACGGGAATGGCGCAAACCTTGCGATTCCGTCAATGGGCGAGATTGAGGGCCGCATAACCGTTCTGGAGGTTGTCGCAATGACCGCCTTGAGCCTGCTGGTAAAGGCCGGTGACAAGCATGCAGCCCAACAGGTACTTTCAACCATTCGCCGGGCGATGCGCTTGAAGTGCGAGGAGATCAAGCTCTCGTCCGCTGACGCGGATTCTGCGATTGCCTATGCCCAGGAGCTTTTCGATGCAACATTCGAGAACATGGACCGCGACGCGGGCCAAGTAATAGCACCGCGTTTGACCAAGCGCGGGGGAACGCGCCGATCTGTTCCCGTGTTCCACAGCTAGAAGGACCGCATCAATGGCCGTTAGAGAGATGACGGAACGCGAAAGCCGAGAGCTTCTTGCACGCGGGCATGTCGGGCATCTCGCCTGTGTGCACGACAACCGACCTTACGTGGTACCTGTCAGCTATGCGTTCGATGCGGAAAAGCTCTATGTCTTTTCCCTGACAGGGCAGAAGATAGATTGGCTGCGCAGCAATCCGAATGCATGCCTTCAGGTGGAGGAAAGCGGCGAAAACCACCGTTGGAAGAGCGTCGTCGCCCAGGGCATATACCACGAACTTCCCGACACCACCGTGTACCATAACGAACGCCTCTATGCCTGGTCTCTCCTACAGAAGCGCTCGTTTTGGTGGGAGCCCGGCTCCTCCAAACCAGGAACCGGCTCGGGAGAACCCGAAGTGCCGATTTTCTTCAACATTTCGATCGATCAGATATCCGGAAGGGAACTGGTTGCGCCTTGATATGAGCGAAGTCCTTGTCGTGCAACAGTGCCCGATCTAGCTGAAACGCCCAATTGTGAGAGCTATTCCACGGGGGCGAACACGACAGGGCAACAATGGTTACAAAGTCCGCGAAGCGCCAAAAGCTAATATCGAGAATAAGGGGGTGGTGGCAACAACTGCACTTATTGCTCTGACGTCAAGCCGTAAGGCCGTAAGAGGTCGTCGTCGCTTTTTATCGATGCCGGCTCGAGCTTCGGTCATTTCCGGATCGCGTCTGTCTCGCAACTTGGGTCAATTCTGTCCTTGGCTACTAAGTTGGTCCAGCGCCAAGAGTAAAGAAGCGACGCGGTTTATCGAAGAAAGGCAATCTGCCAAACCAGCATAGTTTTCGACTAGCCAGTTGAGCGCCGCTTGTACGATGACAAAAGCCGCAGTCACCTGCGCAACTTCACCAAGTGACATCGTGCCGACCAGGTATTTCGGAGCGCAGAGAACCCAGGCGATGACGGGGGCTAGCAGCACGTTTCCTTGCGAAACGAGGGTGGTCTGCATGAGTTGCACGCACAGTTCACGCCAACGATCTATCACGTCCTGAAGCGCATGGCTGAGAGAGTTATGCTGCTCGATTTTTCCTAAAGGGTTCGTTGCAAACTTATCGCGTTCGCGCAGATGCGACCCGACAGAGCGGAACTGAGCTTCCGCCGCGTTCTTGCCAGCAATAACGCTAACCAGGCGACGACCGATGAATATCATTGCGAGCGTCAGGAGCGCTGAATAAGTCGCGACGGCAATCACCAAGTACTTGGGCACTGTCAGTACATAGCCAAAAACGCCGACCGCGAGATCACCACCGACGTTCCAAAGGATGCCGATAAATATTCCCGCGCTGAGCACGGCCTTGAGCAATCCGACCGCCATACTGAGCGGCGAGTCTACAGCAATACGCGCGTCTTCAGCGATTCGATATTCGGGATTCTGGTCCTCACCCACGGCAAATTGGAGGCTGCGGAAGAGGTCATTTTCCAGCCAGCGATCAATTAAGTACTGAGTGAGCCACGCACGCCACCGTCGTTGCGTCGTCATCAACGACCAAACGCCCAGAACCGCCACAAGGATGCTTGCTCCGGCGAGCGGCAAGAAGAGCAGTGCCTGTGCTTTAAGGACGCCGCCATCGCGGCGTCCAAAGGCATCAAAAAAGTCTCTGCCCCAATAACTTAGTCGATACTGTATCATCAATTGAAACAGCACGCTTGCTAGGAGCAACAAAGTGGGAGTCCACGCTCTCGCGGCTCCAGGATGTCGCCAAAAACCCGCCGCGCCGCGCCAGAAGCGAGCCACTAGAAAGCGTTGCCCATGCGCCGGAATATCCGTGACCAAACGTGTCTCGCGGCGCGTCGATACGTTCACTTCTTTCGACGGATGCTCGCTTTGATTTTGCAAGACACAGGTTCCATCGCGCTATTGGTGCTTCGCCGATTTTGGCTCATCCAACCTTAGTTTATTGTGTCGGAGACCTGCGCATCTGGCATTTCTCCGGCACGTGTTCAGAGAACGAAACGCGAGTTAAGGTGCCAGAGGATAAAGGTAGGGCGCGCTCTCAGTACCAGCGACCGCGACCGTAAAAGCCGCCGCCTAACAGAAGAACGATCAGGACGATAATGAGGATTGTGGTGATATCCATTGTGTATCTCCTTGGAGTACCGGGTGAGCATCTCCGTCGCGCTTTGCCGCGCAGTGCGTTGCCCACGATTGCACTCCAACATAGATTAACTGCCAGAGCCCAATTTGGTTCCATTCACGGGAAGAATCGCGATGCGGCTAGCGCGCGAATATCCGCTGAATACCGCACGTACAGCCAAACGGCAGATCACCATCTTCGTGCCGTCATGATGACACCAAGAGCATTCCCGATTCAGCTGTCATCAGGCGCAGTGCGACGGACACGACGGCCCCAGGATGTCGACGTTTGTCCACCTCACGGTTGGTCCACGCCTCGTCGATTTTCGAGGGCAGGCCGCCGAACTGGCGATCTGATGCAGATGACGTTTGCCAATCATTGCGCAAGCGCGCATGATGTTTGTAGCAGCAGCTCATGCTAAGGGCGCTACTGCTTAGGGTTCCATCCCCTCGCCCAACAAGGAAAGGAGGACGCGAAAATGTCTTCCATCACAACCCGCCGCCATATCGAAAACTTCATGGGCGGAGTTCGCCGATTTCACTACGGCAATTTCGCTGTTGAGACGTCACTGTTGCTCGGCTTGGCATTCGCCGCAGCCATCTTGTTGTACGGTGTAATCTGACACTAGGCGTCAGTCCATTCGGCCAACAGATTCATAAAGATTGCATCTCGTTTCCGGCCATCGGGACATCAGCACGGGATCAATCGAAGCCCGGCTGGCACTGTAAACTTAACGCTCCGAAGTCAAAATCTTGGATGAAGCTTTGGATCAGGCACGTGAAGGCATGCGATTTGGCGCCACGCTTTCATGGCTGTTGCTCTCAGTTCGCGACCGAACGATTGTTTCGACTTATCCCGCAGTCGTTGTGCTCATGCAACAGCTTTGCACTGAGCGTAAAGTTGTATATAGTAGAGATATAACTTTTGCGTGAAAAAAATTCGCTGGTAAAAGCGCCATGGAACTCTGGGATATCCCTATCATCGTTGCCGGTAGTGAAAGCGGTGTGGCGTACACGATTGGCGATAGCCGAGCGGCCATAGACTTCTTGCTGATGCGCTGGCCTTGTACGCTGAACCAGAGCTACCAGACCGCCATTTATGTCTGTGGCCGGTCGATAGCCGACAGGAACGAAAACGCGGCGGCTCAGGAAGCCTTCATTGCCGCTCTGTCTGACGCGGATATTGCCTTCGACTTCATGCCCGCGTCATCTCAGGGTGGACAGGCCAAGGCTTAGCGCTGGATCGCACACCTCTTCTGGGTGCCCGGCTATGCAAAGCTGCGACATTTACTGGATGGGGCAACTGCATTTGCCTCGGATCAGGCTCATCATGAAAGCCTCGCCGTCTGCGTCGCGCGCCCGGTTTCAGCGCCGTTATCGTGGGTTCGACCCCGGAGCAGCTCGGCGCACATGTAAAGGCGGAGATCGGCAAATGGACCCCTGTCGTGCGCAACGCCAAGATTGAACTCGAATAGGCACTGCCAAATCTCTGACGGGTTGTTGTGCGGATGGAGCGAGCGAGACCGATCGTCGCTCTGTTGGCAAGCGCGAGCAGTGGAGCCTTTGACAGGTTGAACCTGGACGCCGCTGCTTTCCAATCGCAGCGGTGATCGACATCCGGCCGCAGGAACCGCCTTCAAGTGCGGTATTGCCGTTTGTCAAAACCCCATGGCTCTGGCGACAATCCAGGTCGGAACCCCGGCCGTCAGGGCCGATGTCAGCAATACCGAGACTACCTTGATCACGTAAGCCCGACGCCCGCGGGCATCATCCCATTCGTATCTCATCGACCTACCCTCACACCCGGTTTTGAAATTGAACTACTGGCGTGAGGGACAAGTCGAGTCACAATTCGTCAACGTCATTAATAGAGGGTATTCCTGACGCTATTGGTCTGCTTTCAACAGCGCTGCGGGTAGCGAACTCAACGACCCGGCCCCTCCGTCGGCCTCAGGCCGCTAAGCATCAAAGCATGATGCACCAGGCATGCATGCGGCAACGATGAAACATCGGCGACGGAAAAAGTTGCCGGTGATGTCGGCGCGCGAGCCGCTCGCCCGTCCTTGCAGCAAGCGAGCCCGGAAATGGAGATACCGGATGGGCGAACTGGTCCTCAACACCTTTGATTGGGTTCCCGAAATTCCGCGGGGCTATGTGCGAGACATCCGTGTGCGCTGGGCACTGGAAGAGGCCGGGTTGCCCTATCGCGTTAGGAGTGTGCCATTTCGCGATCGCAATGCCGAGCATTTCTTGCACCAACCCTTCGGCCAGGTGCCGTGGCTAACCGATGGCGACTTGTCGATCTTCGAGAGCGGCGCGATCCTGCTTCATCTCGGCAATCGCAGTGGCGCGCTCATGCCTGCCGATCCACGCGGCCGTTGCGAGGTCTTGGAGTGGCTGTTCGCGGCGCTCAATTCGGTCGAGGCGGCAAGCCTGCCCTGGTCGATATTGATATTCTCCGGTGATACCAGTTACACGCCGGGACGGAAGAGTCTGGACGAGTTCCTCAAGGCCCGGCTCAAGCACATGGAACCGGTGTTGGCAGGACGCGAATGGCTGGCCTGGACCTTTTCCGTCGCCGACATACTCATGGCGGATGTGCTGCGGCTGGTCGATCGGTTCGACGGGCTGGCGGGACATCCTGCATGTCGTGACTACGTCGCGCGCGCCACGGCCCGTCCTTCCTTCGTAAAGGCACACGCAGACCAGATGGCACATTTTGCTGCGGCGGATTGAGCGACATCGGCACCAAAAGCTGGCAGCTGCGAAATCATTCACTCTTCTGCGTTCATAGATCGGTTGGAAACAGGGACTTCTCTAATCGGCCCTCACTGATCAAGCCCTTCAAACCTGTCTTCTCCGCCGGGAGGATGTCTCGCGAACCCTTGCTTTTTTCCGAAATCGGCGCTTCGGCCACTCGTGTTGGCATCAGGAGAATGGGGCGGCACAGTCTTTGCCAGCCCTTCAAGGCAGTCCTACCTCATTGCGTTAGTATCAAGCCGATTGCCCTAATACTAAGTCAATCGACCCGATATCAATGCATTCGAGTGACATCGTCCTGCAGCCGCTATGCGGTGCCCATATCCTTGCGGGAGAACCCGACGTCGCAGTCATTCATCCACATTCTGCGCAGCAGACACCTAAGCGGCGCGCCAGCCCCACTATGGCTTCCCTGCGCCCCGATGTGTTGCGATCTTCATCGCCCGGGTGTTCAACGACGATCATTTCTGTGAGCGGAACAGCATGGCCTGTGGCGCCTCTAAGACAGCTGTGCCCATCATATCGCCGAGGAAGCGATCGTGCCTGGAAGAGACCCATATTGCCGCGACATCGCTGCAAGCACTGGTTCAGCTGCAAACAGAGTGATTCAATCCCTGGAGGGTCGTGTCAAGGAAACAGAACGGTTTGGAATTGCAACCTGCAATACTCACGCACAGGATTACTTAGCCAGAGCACAACTATTTCACTTATATTATAATTATTAACCATCTTCCATTATCTCTTTATTCACGAGTGCTTTCTTCGGACAAAGCGAGACATGAGCTCAACGGCGCTCGGCCGGTGTCCCCGGATAACGCTCGTTGTTGCAGCATCGCGCAATTCGTTGCTTGCGCGAGACTATTTGCGCTTGGAGGATTGCAAATGACTTTCCGATTTGGCATCGGCCCCCGCCTTTATGCAGCTTTTGGTTTCCTGCTGCTGCTGATGATTGGCTTGACCCTCTTTTCCATTTCAAAGATGAACTTTGTCGACCACGATCTCGTGCAGATCAATGAGGTCAACAGCGTCAAGCAGCGCTTCGCCATCAATTTCCGGGGTAGCGTTCATGATCGGGCGATCGCCATTCGTGATGTCGTTTTGCGCGATGAGCCTGCCGCGCGTCAGACCGCGATCGATCTCATTGCAAAGCTTGCCGCGATCTATGCCGAAAACGAGCAGAAGATGAATGCGATGATCTCTGTCCCAGGCGCTGCGAGCGAGCCCGAGAAGGCGATCATTGCGGAAATCGCCGACGTTCAATCCAAAACCAATCCAGTTGTCGCAGATATCATTGCGCGCCAGATGGCAAACGACCCGGTGCAAGCCAAGAAGATGCTGATCGAGCAGGCAACACCTCTCTTCGTCAACTGGCTCAAGGCCATCAACAAGTTCATCGACTATCAGGAAAACTTGAACAAGTCTGTCGGCAGTGGCGTCAGCGGCGTCGTCGCAGGCTTCCAGACGCTGGCACTGGGCTCGTTGGGCGGCGCTGTGCTTATGGCTATTGCCGCCGCATTCCTCGCGACCCGCTCGATCACCTTGCCGATGGCCAAGCTGCAGATCGCCCTGCGGCGGATGGCAGAGGGCAACAACGAAAGCACCAGCGATATCGAGGCCCGCAGCGACGAGGTCGGCGATTTGGCGAAGGCCGTTGGCGCCGTGCGCCAAGCCGTGACCTCGCAGGCCGAGGCGCGCGCCGCAGCCGACGCTCGCCGGACTGCTGATGAGAACGCGCGGCTTGAAGCAACCGCGACGGAACGCGAGGCGCTATCGGCGCAGACGAACGATGCCGTTTGTCAGCTCGGCCAGGCGCTCGAGGAAATGGCCGCCGGCAACCTTGATATCCGTCTCGACAAGCCGTTTGCCGTATCTCTCGATACGCTGCGCGTCAACTTCAACAACTCCGTAGAGAAGCTTCAATCTGCGTTGAAGACGATCGGCGACAACGCTTTGTCGATCGATGCCGGTGCCCGCGAGATCAGCGAAGCTTCCAACGATCTGGCAAAGCGCACCGAACAGCAGGCGGCATCGATCGAACAGACTGCCGCAGCGCTCGATGAAATTTCGACGACGGTCAATGACTCGACCCGTCGCGCGGAAGAGGCCGGCAACCTTGTTGCACGAACACGCACGAATGCCGAGCGTTCCGGCGAAGTCGTGAAGCGTGCGGTTGCCGCGATGAGCCAGATCGAAGGTTCCTCGAACGAGATCAACAATATCATCAGCGTCATCGATGACATTGCATTCCAGACCAACCTGCTGGCACTGAACGCCGGCGTCGAGGCTGCACGTGCCGGAGAGGCGGGCAAAGGTTTTGCCGTCGTCGCCCAGGAAGTTCGCGAACTGGCTCAACGCTCGGCCAATGCCGCCAAGGAAATCAAGCAACTGATCAGCAATTCCGGCGATCAAGTGCGTTCCGGCGTGACCCTGGTCGGCGAGACCGGCACGGCCCTGACGGAGATCGTCCGCGAAGTGCAGGAGATCAACCGCCACGTCAGCTCAATCGTCGAGGCTGCGAAGGAACAGTCCACGGCGCTGAAAGAAATCAATGCCGCGGTGAATTCGCTTGATCAATCCACGCAGAAGAATGCGGCGATGGTCGAAGAGACATCCGCAGCCAGCCATAAGCTGGCTGACGAAGCGGGTTCGCTGACAAGCCAGCTGTCAAAATTCCGCTTTCAGGGCTCTGCCGGGACGCAATCTGCTTACGCACCGCGAGCGCCACAGCGAAACGCTCCAGCGGCAATGGTACGCAAGGTCGCGACAGCTTTTGCTGGCGGTGCGGCTGCTGAAGATTGGCGCGAACTCTAAAACAAAACGACCAACTCGATACAAAGCGCCGCGACCGTCGTTGTTGCGGCACTTTTCCGTTCGGATGTTCGGAATTGGGTTGGGCTCGGCTGCGAGCGCGGCCGTCTGTTATACCCTCGGGATCACAAAAGATCTTCTTTTTGAGCGTTTCGTGTGGCAGGAACACGACGAGCCGCCGGGTATCGACGTCGACTGCGAGCACGAGGCACCGCAAGGACGTGATCCCATGATCCATAACCCTTGTATGGCATCAGGAGGCGGCTTTTTTCGCGGAAGGGTCGGATTTGGCTGATAATCGCACACTATTGCTTCGATCCTTGCTCTTCATCATCGCGTTGTTCGCGCCCGCACCGACCATGTCATCGTGGAGCATCGAAAATGATCGCTCCACGTCAGACAAGCACGGCCTTTTTGAAATCCGTGAAGAGGCCAGGCGCTTCATCTCGAAGGAGAACGCCGAGGGGCTTCAGCAATGGGACGTATTGGAGCCAAACCTGAAGACATTCGTTCCTCGCTGCGCGGTCCCACTCAAGGCACAGTGGACGCCGAAGAGCTTGGGCCTCTCACGACGCAGCGTGATGGTGATATGCACTAGCGCGATTGCGAATGTTGCGATGGAAAACTGGTCTGTTCACGTGCCTGTACGGCTGAGGCAAAACGTCGACTGAAACATCGGCTTGGGTATCAGCCTGTCTTCCAAGTCGTAGCAGGGCGGCCAACTACGGTGCTAGACCCGAATGGACCGACAAGCAGCCCCAGCCGCTTACGGCACGATGACTATCGGTTTGCTGTTGAAGCGCTTGACGGTTGCTAGGTCTGTTTGAACCTATCTCAGCAGGACCATCACGCATCTGATGAGAGAAGGGGCCTCATCCGACCGACCGGGCGCTTCTGTTTTGCGATCTGCGCGCCCAGAGTGAATGCCAACCCTGAATGAGCCATCCGCTTTTCGCATAGCGC
Source organism: Rhizobium sp. LjRoot258 (assembly GCF_964254185.1). Classification (NCBI taxonomy): domain Bacteria; kingdom Pseudomonadati; phylum Pseudomonadota; class Alphaproteobacteria; order Hyphomicrobiales; family Rhizobiaceae; genus Rhizobium; species Rhizobium sp. LjRoot258. The sequence continues at coordinate 686,937 of NZ_CAXUST020000002.1, forward strand.
ATGCCTGCCCTGCAAATAAAAGCCTATGCATTAGGCAGAATGGGCTTATATATAAACGCATCGAAGCGATACATCTCCTCCCGTGTCGCTTCGAATTGCAGGCGCTCTTATCCTCCTCCCAAGGTCGTCTGCGGGAACGGCAGCACTCCTCCTCCCAGCTGCTGTTCGGTTTTTTTCGAAAGCCTGCCGCACCTCCTCCCGCGGCAGGCTTTTTCGTTTTTGGAGCAAGTGGGATCACCTCTATGCACTGCCGGGAAGGGGGGCGCCTCATCTGGTCTGTCGTGACGCGACGCACATCGGAAGACGCGAATGTCGATGCCGCGGAGAACGACCTGCGTTTGATCGCCCTCATGCGGCGCCGTTTCGCAATCCAGGAGAAGCTGACAGACTTCAAGTCGTCGCTCGAGGAGACACGGAAAGCTAAAGGGGATAGGAGGTCGGCGAACCTTTGCAGCAATAGCGAGCATCCGAGCACGTGATGAGAACTGTCGCCCTCAAAAAGGAAATGGACGTTCTCGCAATGAAAGCTCCACCCGCTATCGCGGGGAAGTTGCTTGCTCACCCCCGACTCGGAAATATCTCTCAGCCAACCTGCTCTACTGCCAGAGTGCCTGCCGAAAGCGGCTTGATCAGAGACGTTGCGGAGATGGTCGGATCGAGCCAGTCGGCCCAGGCGCTGCGCTCGAGGATAACGATCTGCCGATCGTGGTATGGGGCAATATCAGGACCGGGCTCCATCGTCAGCATCGTGAAGGCTTGGCCCACCTCCAGCGTCTCTCGCCAGATGGCCGCTATGCAAAAAATCGGTTCATCTTTTTTGGTGAACAGCCATTTGTCCTTGCGCTTTTTCTTCGGATCCTTGGGTTCCGTGAACTCGTAAAAGCCGTCGGCGATAATCAGGCAACGATTGGAATTGAACTCCCGGCCTTCTGACTGGAAATTATACACCGGCCGCTTGTTCTGACCCGGCCAGCTCCATCGCCGCTGCACGAGCTCGGCCTCGTCGCGCACGCCGTCGATCGTTCTGACGATGGGGCCAATATCGGTGATCTTGACGTCCTCGCGCGCATCGAGGTTCGGTGTGCCTTCGCTGAAACGGATCTTGATCTTCAGCTCGGCGAAGTCCTCGACGATCGAGGCGACATCGACCATCAGCCTGTAATCATTGCACATTAGTCCTCCGTTTCGCCACAAACCGGTGACCTCGAAACCGAAGCGGTTGAGGCAACACACGCGCGGACTGCACGCACTCCAGGAGAACCAGCAGCTCTTCGGCTTTTTGCGTCGGCCGGCCTAGACCGGCCAAATTTTTCGGTCAATGTGGCTTGTCGTGCGAGACATGGGCTCCATCCCGAACGTGCCGCAGAACCATGTTCAGTCTCATTGCAGCGCATACCGCGAGATTAGCAGCTTTCTATCAGTCGTCATACGATGACGGTCAGGTGATTGCCCGCGACTGCCTTGGCTGCGGTCAAATGTTCTTCAGAAGCCAGATCTTACCTGCCATCGTTATGCCATGAGCGGTTTCTTGCGTTGCAGAGACCGGATTGAGGCTTTGCAGAAAGCCGTATTCTTTCAACTCTTCCAACGTTGACGTGGTCAAGAATTTGACCTTTTGCGGCCGTTCCTTAAACCTGTCTGTCTTCGCATAGGTGACAGTGGCGTTCAGATGGGTCCATTTCTTGGCATCCGTTGGAAACAGATCTCCATCTTTGGCGAGTTTCAGACCCCTGATTTGCGCCGGCGTAAGCATGATCGTCTCCAATGTTCGGTCCTTGAAACGTGTGAATGTGTTTGACGCGCCGCGATTTACGCTAGCGGTCTGCTCAGATTGCGTGAATTAAGGGTTCGGCGCTGCTTCGGATGCTTCGCGGAAGGATATCAGCTTCCCCCTCGTTTCATCCCAGAGCACGAGCCTGACACATTGCAGGCTCTCCCATAATGTTATGCGACCGATGTCTGCCAGTTGAGGGTGGTCGCGCAATACTTCAGGAAGCCGGTAGTAGGGGATTCTGCTCGACAGGTGATGAACGTGGTGGATGCCGATATTGCCGGTGATCCATCGGAGCGCCGGCGGCAGATCGTAGTGGGACGCGCCGTGGAGTGCAGCTTCGGCAAACCGCCACTCATTGCCTTTCGACCAGTGGGTTTCCTCGAACTGGTGCTGAACGTAGAAGAGCCACACACCCGCCGCTGCCGCCAACGTCACGATCGGGAGGTGGATCGCGAGAAAGGGAACAACTCCGACGGCCCATATCATGGCGAGGGCCAGGGCTGCGATCGCGAGATTGGTCGCCATGGTGGAGATCCACGGCAACGGACCATCGCCCATCATCCCGAAGGGCAAGCGCTGCTTGAAAAGGAAGAGCCAGGCGGGGCCGATGCCGAACATCACCAGCGGATGCCGGTAAAGGCGATAGCCGAGCCGCTTTAAGGGCTGCAGAGATCGATACTCGGCGACCGTCAGCGTGGTGATGTCGCCTGTGCCCCGCTCGTCGAGATTTCCTGCTGATGCGTGATGGGCGGCATGCGCGCGCCGCCAGTAGTCATAGGGGGTCAGCGTCAGAACTCCAATGGCGCGCCCTGTCCAGTCGTCGAGACGCCGGCGGGCGAAGAACGAGCCGTGCCCGCAATCGTGTTGAATCATGAAAAGCCGCAATAGAAACGCGGACGCCGGAACGACCGATATCAGTCCGAGCCAGAAACCTTGGAAGAGGGATATGGACGCGCAAGCCCAAAAGGCGGCGAACGGGACAACCGTAACCAGAAGCTCAAAGCCGCTCCGCCCGATGCGAGGCTGGCGGTATCTGGAAAGAACCTTCAGCCACGCTCGGACACTATCCTCAGTAGACTCGGCAGGCATGCAGACACTGCTTTCCATGAACTCGATCCGTCTTTCTGGCCCCAGGCCCCACGCCCCAGGCCCCAGGCCCTAGGCCGCAGCGCCGCTGCAGCTTCGCGTTATTTGCCGGCTTCGGCCTGTCTTGAAAAATGTCAGGCTCTACGAGCCTTACGTGCCGCGTATCGACGGTCACGTTCCGCCTTGCGAGCCGCCTCATCGGCGACATCCCGATGAATTCGATCGTTGATGACGGCTTGCCGGGCTTCTGCCTCGGCCCGTTCGTCGGCTTCTGCAGTCGCCGCCAGTGCCGCCGCTTCCATCAGAACACGCTCGTGTTCCGCCTTCCTTGATGCTTCGCGGTCGGCGCGACGCGCTTGTCTGGCGGCAGCGATCGCTTCGCGTGCAGCAAGTCGTTCCCGCATCGCGGGATCGGTCGATTTCGGGGCAGACGCAAACTTCGCCAGAAGCCGCTTTTTGGCTTCCGCCGCAGAATTCCGCCGTTCGGCAAAGCCGTTGTCGCTTTTGTGTCTCAACGTGTCTTCCTAGTTGGATTTTCAAAGGTCGGGAACAGAGAAGGGCATTCGTCGCGGTTCAACGGGCCTTACGACGAAAAAAAGGCCAGGCGTGCGCCTGACCTTCTCAACTCGTGGCCCGCCATGCCGGTACATCCGCGGTCATGACAGGCGCTTAAGCTCATGCGGCCTGGAGCTGGCCGGCGGACATCCTGCCCGACTTCTGGTCGCGCTCGACCTCGTAGCCGAGCTTTTGTCCTTCGACGATCGAGCCCATTCCGGCCCGCTCAACAGCAGAAATGTGAACGAACACATCCGCACTGCCGTCGTCGGGCTGAATGAAGCCAAAGCCCTTCGTGGCGTTGAACCATTTAACTGTGCCAGCGGTCATCACAAACCCTTTCATAGCAACGTTGATCACCGCTGGGCGATGCACAGCGGCTAGTTTTCGACTTTTGAGAGGGGAAGTTCGTTACGAAGCGCCAAGCGCAGCAACAACAAATATCGGCAAAACAAAGTATCGATGCGTTCTGATACATGGGGGAGCCAGCGGCGTCAACCTCCTCCAGCCGCCGCCAGCGTACTTTACCTTATCGATGGTCGCGGCGGCCATCTGCTTGCCGTCGATGATGACTGTAATAGGTTTACTCCCGCTTCATACGTATTCGGCGCGCATGCGGGCAAGGTGGTCCCACAGGCTTTCGGCGAAGCCGCGCAGTACGATGATTTCGAAGGCGTCGTCGTCGACCCGCATGATGTGCGCCGCGATGTGGCAGATCAAGCGTCGTTGGCGCGACAGCGCTTGACCTCAACACGCCGAATAAAGAAGACCCCTTAAGTTTACAGCCGCACCGACTGCTATCCCACTCATCCCCGGCCCGCGAAAGCCTGGACGCGCTCGATTCTGCGGTCGAGCGGCACTGCCTAGGTGGCTTGCCTGGAAGTGCCAATCGCCATATCTCGCAAATCCGGCCGATACCGGGATGACGAAGGGCGGCCCTTACTTCACCGTGATGCTCATACCGCTGAGATCGGCGTTGATTTGCAGGCCTACCTGCTTGCCCGAGAGTTCGAGTTGGGCGCCCTTGTCATTGGTCATGACGATCACTTGGGCCCCTGTTCCAAGTGCCCCGCCACCGCCCGCCGCCCCGTAGATCCCCGTCACATCTCGGGCGCGGCGAATGTGGCGAACGCTACCTTGGAAATAGGTCTTAGAAGCGCCGAAGGCGAGACCGCCCGAGATGCCGCCGACCGAGATGGGATAGCGGCGGCCATGGAAGGTCAACGTGCCCTCGCCTCCGGCGCCACCGACGAAGAAGGCCGCCTTGTAGATGGCGAAGCGGATCGTGCCGCTGTCGGCATGCGCGGCGCTTGCAAGGCTCACTCCCGCGCCGGCGATGACGGCAAACGCGACTGAACGAAATCTGGACGAAATCGTCATGATGAGAACTCCTCAAAATCGCCACTTACCCAGCCGGCCGGGCACGTCACCGTCGGATCAACGTTATAGCTGAACAGTCTGGTCCGTCGTTCGTTCCAAGCACGCGGACTGAATCCGACTGCGAGAAAGAAGAGGAGGGGCACAAATTCCCTGGCGACGCGGCGCTGTCAACGACGGTGGAAAACGATGGTTCCATCCCTGACGGTCGGCGTGGTCATGCCGACCACTTATCTTTCCAACCATTAAGCCCACGACAAGATGACATCGCCGGGCGGGCTATTCCGCTTGACCCAGGCGGTTCTCGTCGTCAATCAGGATCAGTCGTGCTGGCGCGCGCTCAGCCCATGCCCAAAGAACCAGGTTCAGATCCTCGCGCCCGGGGCGAAGCTTCGAACGAGCAGACCATGATAGCCGCCGGCGGCCAGCCGCCTGGCGAAGTCCTGCGTTCTGGCCTCGCCGCTTGCCTTCATCTGATCGCGCCATGTCGGGTCTGAAATCGCGGCGGCATCCATTCCTTTGGCCTGAAGCGCATCTTCGTCGCGACAGTCGTAGACGCTCTCGAAAGCAGCGTCATAGGAGACGAGCGTTGTCGGCTGCAGGTTGCCGACCTGATTGGCCTCGCGCAACGCAGTCATCACTGATAGCGACGTGTAGAGCGCCGGCATCCCCTTTGGGTTGAACCTTCCGCCATAGAGTTCGGCTCCCCGGCCCGAGAGTGGCTGGCGAGCATATATCGGGTTCAGTGCCCGATAGAGCTTACCTTCATATCGCATCAGCTGGGGCTACGCGTGGATACCGGCGTCGACCGCGTCAATATAGTCGAGCACCTCATCCGCACGGCCGTCGCGCACCAGTTGCATGGCCGTCTGGCCCGAGAAGCCGGGCAGGGGCTCGGAGCGATACCACGCATAGGCCATCAGTCCCGAGCCGAAGCGCGGCTCGACCTTGTTGACGACCTCGATCATCTCGCGCAAGCGACGCTGGGTCTTGCCGGAGCGGATACGGTCCTTGCGCTGGATCGCGTCCTTGCCGAGTCCGGCGGTGCGGGCGATTTCTTCGCTGGTCGTGCGGAAAACGTCCGCGATTTTGCGCGGCGCAAACAGCCCGTTATCCGCATATTGAGCGAGTCCCATTTCTCTTACCTTCGTTCCAGAATGCCAATCTCACTGACGATATATAGCGTCAGAAACAGCGGTGTTCAATCCGATAAGAGGCCAATGCGGAAGGAGGAAGGGGAAAAAGCTGGTTACAGATCGGCCGGACAGTCGACGCCTGCGCTCAACCGCGCCCTGCCGTGATCTCGTCCCCCTCGTCCTTTGCAGAGCTTCCCACTTCACACGTATTCGGCGCACATGCGGGCAAGGTCGTCCCACAGGCTTTCGGCGAAGCCGCGCAGTACGATGATTTCGAAGGCGTCTTCGTCGACCCGCGTGACGTGCGCCGCGATGTGGCCGATCAGCGTGGCGGTGGAGCCGCCGACCGCAAATTCCGAAAGCGAAAGATCGACGGCCGTCCCTTTGGCAAGCACCCGTTCGACCAAGGAGCCCCTCACGAGGATCCTCACACGACCATGGCTCTGGTCGATACCGTAGGCGTCGGGCTTCAGCGCGTCGAACAACGATGTCAATTCCGCATGTGATTTCATGTCGTTTCCGACGATCAACCATTGGCCGGGGCCGGCGGCGCGAACGGCATGCGCGGAGCCGTCCGACAGCTGTGCGAGGCGATCGGCAAGGCTATCGTCGCCGGGCCTTCCCAGCACCTGGACGACATGGCCTTCCGGCACGGCTTTAAGCGAAATCCGGTCGGAAGCGACGGGGTGAATGGCTGCAAGCACCCGACGCAAGGTGAGGCGAAATTCAGACATGGAGCTTCTCGTTTTCTGGGTCGACGAAAACTGGATGGCAGAGGCGGCCGGTTGTGAACTCTTCCCGCAGGCCGTTCCAGACCAGCACTTCCTCGCCATGTCGTTGCGAACCCCGCTTTACGAGCGCAAGCCCGATCGTGGAGCCCACATGCGGCGAATAGGCCGCCGAGGTAATATAGCCCTGGTCGTTTTCGAGCGTCGCTGCGGCGCCTTTCTCAAGGATATGGGAGCCGCTGCGAAAGGACGTCGTCGGATCGAGCGGTACAACGCCGACAAGCTGCGGCCGGTTGACGGACGTCAGTCCCCCGCGGTCGACCATGGTCTTGCCGATGAAATCCGGCTTGGCGGCCGACACCATCTTGCCGAGGCCGAGATCTGCCGGGACGACAGTGCCATTGATTTCGTTATGGGTGACATGTCCCTTTTCGATGCGCAGCACGCTGAGTGCTTCGACGCCATAGGGTTGGATGCCGTGTTCGCGGCCGGCCTCCATGAGCGCGTCGGCGATGCTTTCGCCATAGCCGGCCGGCACGGCAAGCTCAAAGGCAAGTTCGCCAGAAAACGAGATCCGGAACAGCCGACCGTGCAGTTGACCGGCGCAGAGCGAGACCTTTCTCGCGGCGAGGAAAGGGAAGGCTTCGTTCGAGATATCTTCGTCGACGATTGCCTGCAGGATGGTCCGCGATTTTGGTCCGGCGATCGCCATCTGCGCCCATTGGTCGGTGGAGGAAGCGAGCCGCACATCAAGGTCCGGCCAGAGCGCCTGGGCGCAGAATTCAAGGTGAACCATGACGCCCGCCGCAAGAGCGGTCGTCGTCGTCATGAAGAAATGATCCTCCGACAACCGGCTGGTCGTGCCGTCATCGTAGATCATGCCGTCCTCGCGCAGCATCAGTCCGTAGCGCGCCTTGCCCACCGGCAGTTTCAGGAAGGCGTTCGAATAGACACGGTTGAGAAATTGCGCTGCATCCTTGCCGCAGATCTCGATCTTGCCGAGCATCGACACATCGCAGAGCCCGGCATTTTTGCGGACATTGAGCACTTCGCGGTCAACGCTTTCCCGCCAGGCAGTTTCACCGTCGCGCGGGAACCAGGACGAGCGATACCAGAGCCCGGTCTCGACGAAGGTCGCGCCATTGTTTTTGGCCCAGCCATGAAGGGGTGATTTGCGCACCGGTTGGAAATGGTCGCCGTGATAGGCGCCGGTCAAGGCACCAAAGGAGACAGGCGTGTAGAAAGGCCTGAATGTCGTCGTGCCGACGTCAGCAGGGGAAATGCCGCGTGCTTCGGCCAGAAGCCCGATGGCGTTGACGTTGGAAAGCTTACCCTGGTCTGTGGCCATGCCATTGGTGGTATAGCGCTTGGCAAGCTCCACATGGCCGTAGCCTTCCTGCACGGCAAGGCTAAGATCCTTGCAATTGACGTCGTTCTGGTAGTCGACGAACGCCTTGCCTTTGACGCCGGGAATGCTCCAGACGGGTTTTGCGGCAGGCGAGACGATTTCGCCCTCGACAGGTCCGAATGACGCGCGTGTCGCCCTGAAGCCGAGTTCCTCGACAAGTCTGGCGGCCTGCGCCGAACCTTCGTCAAGGCAGGCGGCGATGCCGGCAGTGGTGGCGACGGCGCCGGCAAGTTCGAGGCCGTTGAGGTTTAAAGGTGCCAGAAATGCCGAATGCTCCTCTGACCAAACAGGCTTGCCGCCGCGGTGGCAGGCAAGGTGGATGATCGGGCTATAGCCGCCGGCCATCGCCAGCGCATCGACCTTGATCGTATCCGTGCCGCCGTTCTTGAATATCGTGATGGAGGACAGCGCCTTGCCGCCATGAGCGTCGCAGACATAGGCGCCGTTGATGACACGCGCCTTGCCCGCATATGTCGTGCCGGCTAAAGGCCGCGTGTCGACGATGGCGACGGGAACGATGCCGCGCGCTTCCAGATCCTGCGCCAGCGCATAACCGCTGTCATTGGTGGTGAAGATCGCCACCTGCCTGCCGGGCGCCACGCCATATCGGTTGAGATAGGTGCGCATGGCGGTTGCCATCATCACGCCTGGGATATCGTTGCCGCCGAAGACGAGCGGCCGCTCTTCGGCGCCGCTCGCCAGCAGTGCCTTCTTCGCGACGATGCGCCAGAGCCGCTCCACCGGCAATGCGGAGTTCGGGGCATAGACATGCTTCTGGACCCGCTCGACGGCACCGAAGACGTTGCCGTCGTACCAGCCAAAGGCGGTCGTCCGGGTCAGGATCTCTACGTTGGAAAGGGACTGCAGTTCGTCCATAGCCTGCCGCAGGAACGCGGAAGCCGAGGCCGTGCCGATCGAGGCCGTCTCGCACAGCAGGGAGCCGCCGGCGACTGAATGTTCGTCGACCAGGATGACCCGAGCACCGGCGCGTCCGGCGGTCAGTGCGGCTGCGAGCCCGGTCGGACCGGAACCGATCACCAGCAGGTCGCAGTGCGCCCAGCATTTCTCATAGGTGTCGGGGTCGGCCTCATAGCTGGCCTTGCCAAGACCGGCAGCCTTGCGGATGAAGGGTTCGTACAGTTTCTCCCAAAGAGGGGCCGGCCACATGAAGGTCTTGTAATAGAAGCCGGCGCCGAGGAAGGGCGACAGCAGGCTGTTGAGTGCGCCGATATCGAATTCGAGCGATGGCCAGCGGCTTTGGCTTTTTGCCTCGAGCCCCTGGTAAAGCTCCTGCATGATCGCGCGGGTATTGGCTTCGGTGCGACCGCCCTGTCCGATCGTCATCAGCGCATTCGGTTCGGCCGCGCCCGCCGTCAGGATGCCGCGTGGGCGATGATACTTGAAGCTGCGTCCGATCAACTGACGACCGTTGGCGAGCAGTGCAGACGCCAGACTATCGCCTTCGAAACCGAGAAGGCGCTTGCCGTCGAAGGAGAAGGAGAGCGGCGTCTGGCGGTCGATCAGGCCGCCGGTCTGCAAACGATAGGATGTCATCGGCGGATATCCGTTGCCTGTGCGATAACGACATCGCGGCTTGCTTCGATCTCATGTGTGGCGGTATCGCGAGCCACCACCAGCCAGCGGCGACATCCAGACGTATGGTGCCAGTATTCCTCGTAAGCCCCACGCGGATTGTCGCGCAGATAGACGTAATCCATCCAAATTTCCGCATCTGCATCAGCGGCGGGGCGGGCGATTGCCGCACCCTTGATGGTGAATTCTTCCTTGGGTCTTACACCGCAATGCGGGCAGGGGACGAGGCTGGCCATGTCCGGCTCTTCCTTGTTCGGGGTCAGTGGAGGTTGGGTTGGGCGCCCTGGCCCTTCTCGTCGATCAGGTAGCCGCGCTCGAAGCGGTCGAGACGGAACGCCGTCGCCGTTGCCTGGGGCCTATCTCGGGCAAGAAGATGGGCAAAGCAGAAGCCCGAGGCGGGCGTTGCCTTGAAGCCGCCGTAGCACCAGCCGGCGTTAAGATAGAGATTGTCGAGATGGGTGCGATCGATGATCGGCGACCCGTCCATCGACATGTCCATGATGCCGCCCCAGGAGCGAAGAACGCGTACGCGTGAGAGCGCCGGTATCATCGCCTTGCCCGCTTCGGCGACATGTTCCAACGTGGCAAGATTGCCGCGCTGAGCGTAGCTGTTGTAGCCGTCGATATCGCCACCAAAGACAAGACCTCCCTTGTCAGACTGGGATACGTAGAAATGTCCGGCACCGAAGGTCACGACGCCATCGATGAAGGGCTTTAGACCCTCGGAGACGAAAGCCTGCAGGACATGGCTTTCGATGGGAAGTTTCAGCCCGGCCATTTCCGCGACGCGCGAGGAGTTGCCGGCAGCAGCAAGCCCGAGCTTGCCGCAGCCGATGAAGCCCTTCGTCGTTTCGACGCCAGTGACCCGGCCATTGTCGCGACGAATGCCCGTGACCTCGCAATTCTGGATTATGTCGACGCCGCGCATGTCAGCGCCGCGAGCATACCCCCAAGCAACCGCATCATGGCGCACGGTGCCGCCGCGCTTTTGCAAAAGTCCGCCCCTAATCGGGAAGCGGGCATTGTCATAGTCGAGGAAGGGCAACATCTTGCGCACCGCGGCGCGATCGAGAAGGTCGGCATCGACGCCGTGCAGGCGCATGGCATTGCCGCGGCGTGTATAGGCGTCGCGCTGGGCGTCGGAGTGGAAGAGATTGAGGACGCCGCGTTGGGAAACCATGGCGTTGAAATTGAAATCCTGCTCCAGCCCTTCCCAAAGTTTCATGGAAAGCTCGTAGAAGGGGTTGTTGCCGGGCAGCAGGTAGTTGGAGCGGATGATCGTGGTGTTGCGACCGACATTGCCGGAACCGATATAGGCCTTTTCCACAACAGCGACGTTGGTGACGCCAAATTCCTTGGCGAGATAGTAGGCCGTCGCCAGACCATGGCCGCCACCACCGACGAGGATCACGTCATAATACGGTTTCGGCTCGGGCTGCCGCCAGGCCGATGTCCAGCTCCTGTTGCCGCGCAGACCGTTCAGAAGAAGTGAGAGAGCCGAATATCGCATGGTGGGCCATCGCTTGAGAATGTCGTGATGACGCTAGACCCAGGTCCATGGATTTGATTGCACCAATGGGACAATATGATGTAGGTTTAGGACATGCTGTCAGCAGATACAAAAACGAGGCATCGCATGGGCTTTGTGCTGATGCCGAATTTTGCGTTGATGTCCTACGCGTCGGCGACCGAGCCGTTGCGGGCGGCCAATCTGATTGCTGGTCTTTTGCTTTACGATGTCATCGCGCTGTCGCCCGAAGGCCGGCAGGTCAGGAGCTCGTCCGGGCTGTCCGTCGAGTGCCGGGATCTGGCTGTTGATGGAAGCGCCTGCCACACGATCTTCGTCTGCGCAGGCGGAGGCCCGGGCGACTGGATCGACCATGGTGGCCTTTACGGGACGTTGCGCAAGCTTGCGCGTCAGGGTGTTCGGATCGGCGGCATTTCCAGCGGCGCCTATGTGCTTGCCGCTGCACAGCTGCTGGAAAATCGTGACTTTACCATTCACTGGGAGCATGCGGCGGTTCTCAAGGAGGCTTTTCCGCATCTCAATCCGCGCCAGGCGCGCTATGTCATCGACGGCAATCGTATTACCTGCGGCGGCGGCGTTGCGCCGCTCGACATGATGCATGCGATGATTTCGGAGAGAATGGGTTCGCATTTTGCGCGTCGGGTTAGCGATTGGTATCTGCACACGGACCTTGGCGAACCCTCAGCGCCGCAACGAGGGTCGGCGGTAGAACGGTTCGGCACCCATCATCCTGCTCTTTTGACCGTGCTTGAAAAGATGGAGGCGACGATCGAGCAGCCGCTGGACCGGGCGACATTGGCGCAGTTGGCCGGTATCAGCCCGCGCCATCTCGACAGGCTTTTTGCTGATCACATGAAGTCGGGTCTTTTGCAGACCTACAGGGCGATACGACTGCGCCATGCGCAGCGGCTTTTGCAACAGAGCCCCCTGTCGATTTCCGAAATTGCCTTTGCCACCGGCTTTTCCAGCGCCAGCCATTTCTCCAGGGCGTTGAAGGAAATGACTGGAAAACCGCCCGGTGCTTTTCGTTTGAAGTTTCCTCAGGATTAAACAATATTCCTGTGAGGGCTCGATCGGATGATGCAGAATGGCAGAGAAGAACGCAAAGGCCAAAGCAGCCGCAACATTGTCGCAGGGTCCGCATGCTGTGCGCGAGCCACGCGTGAACAATCTCGAAATGGCGATCGGCCACGAAGTGCGTCGAAGCTCGGTATCACCGTCACTGATCTGGCGGCTGCTACCGGCGTTTCGGTTGGTATGCTGTCGAAGATCGAGAACGGCAATATATCGCCATCGCTGACGACATTGTCTTACCCACTTGCCGCGGGCCGATGAGCGCGACGGCAGGCTGAGAGTCGATCAGATCGTTCAGTTCACGTTCAATTCTACGCTCGGTCATCCTTGTATTTATGGAGTTGCATTCCGGCTCCGGGCACCAAACCACCATTGATTTTGTTGTGTTTTATCTTGCTAAGTGTCCGGAGATCCTGTTTGGCTGGATACCACTATCTCTTAATGACCGCTCTCGGCCGCCCTAAGCGGACATAGAAGGTCGCATCGACGAACGCGGCTTTGCGCCCTCATGTCGGTCGTTGAGATCAGCTTCGGTGCTTCCTGAAAGCGGACATCATGACGGCCGAAGGCGACCCATATCTTGCGCAGAGCGAATGGCCGCTTCGCGCCAATTCTCGACATCTTCGCGGATGGACAACGCGAAGGTACGAGACTCGACTGCAGGCGTGGGAAAGCTCTGGCTTCCGGCGCGCGGATAGCCCTGCGGCGTGTCGAGCATTGGCCGCTACATCGAAGTTAGCGGCATAAACCTTTAGCGGTAAGCCAGGCAGGTCGGGCGACAGCTTGACCCGTCTCCTCCGCCAACCGAGGCCCTATTCGGCAGCCATTGCTGCGCGCGGTTCCGGTTCCTCCGTCCTGCGCTCTGGGTTTTGCGGATCATCTCGTATCTCCTTTTTTAGATTGCGTCCGCCCTCTATACGGCGTATAGATTACGAATGAAATCTAAAAAGGGACACGACGATGCGCGTAAGTCGCAATCAGGCCGCGGAAAACCGCGAAACCGTGATCAACGTGGCAAGCCGTCTTTTTCGGGAGCGAGGCTTTGACGGCATCGGCCTTAAGGATCTGATGAAGGGTGCCGGGTTGACCCAAGGCGCCTTTTACAAGCAATTCGAGTCAAAGGACGACTTGGCTGTGCAGGCATCCAGGCGCGCGATGGAGAGCGCCACCCACCGGTGGTCGGCCGCAACAGCAGCAAACCCTGAGAATCCGCTCGACGCAGTGATCTCGTTCTATCTCAGCATGGATCATCGCGAAGAAAAGATGGACGGCTGCCCGGTCGTTGCACTCGGCTCGGATGCTGCCAGACAGGGTGCCGACGTGAAGGCGTCATTCGAAGCCGGGATCAAGGAGTACCTTGAGATGCTAGGCAGTTGGGTTGGCGAGGCCGACGGCGACGAGGCCGGCGGCAAGGCCATGGCCATTCTCTCGACAATGGTCGGCGCGGTGCTGCTCTCGCGGGTCGTCAACGACCTGGGCCTCGCGCAGGCTTTTCTGGATGCGGCGACCGATCAGGTTCGCGAAGCAGTCACCGCTTGAACGGCGTGGGCAGCGCTGTCGGCGCACCCAAGTGATAGGAGAATAGATGCGACGGATTGTGGTTACAGGCATGGGGGCGGTCACGCCCCTTGCTGCCGATGTTGAAGCGTCCTGGTCGCGTCTCCTGGCCGGCCGCTCGGGCATCCGGAGGCTTCCGGACGATGTGGTGGGCGACCTGCCCGCGAAGGTCGGCGGGGTGGTGCCCTCCATAGAAGAAGAGCCGGATGCTGGTTTCGATCCGGATGCCGTCCTGCCGCCGAAGGATCAGCGCAAGGTAGATCGGTTCATTCTCTTTGCGCTGGCGGCGGCGGAAGAGGCGCTTGTGCAGGCAAAATGGAAGCCGGGCTCGGAAACGGATCGCCTGCGCACGGCCACGATCATCGCTTCAGGGATCGGCGGGTTTCCCGCCATCACCGAGGCGGTGCGCACTGTCGACCTGCGTGGCGTCCGCCGCCTGTCGCCCTTTACGGTGCCATCCTTCCTGGTGAATCTTGCTGCAGGCCACATCTCGATCCGCCATGGCTTCAAAGGCCCACTCGGCGCGCCGGTGACGGCGTGCGCGGCCGGCATCCAGGCGATTGGCGATGCGGCTCGTCTTATTCGCGCCAATGAAGCCGATATTGCCGTGTGCGGCGGGACGGAAGCATGCATAAATATCGTCAGCCTCGGTGGGTTTGCCGCGGCACGCTCTCTTTCGACCTCCTTTAATCACCGTCCTGATGAGGCCTCCCGACCCTTCGACAAGTCGCGCGACGGCTTCGTCATGGGCGAAGGAGCCGGCATGCTGGTCATCGAGGAATTGAGCCATGCGCTGGCGCGCGGCGCAAAACCGCTCGCCGAGCTCGTCGGCTACGGGACGACCGCGGATGCTCACCACGTCACTTCTGGTCCTGAGGATGGCGACGGTGCGCGCCGAGCCATGGAGATCGCAATTGCGCAAGCAGGGATTTCGGCGCGCGAGGTTCGTCATCTCAATGCGCATGCGACCTCCACGCCAGTAGGCGACCTAGGTGAGATCGAGGCAATCAAGAGCGTGTTCGGGCGCGATTACGCGATAGCTGTCAGCGCAACGAAATCGGCGACCGGACACCTGCTGGGCGCGGCTGGCGGGCTTGGTGCCATCTTCGCGATCCTGGCGCTCAGGGATCAGGTCGCCCCGCCGACCCTCAATCTGGGCGCGGCCGATGCGGCCGGCGACGGAATCGACTTCGTCGCAAACGAGCCCCGGCCAGTGGAAATGGAGTACGCGATCTCCAATGGATTCGGCTTTGGCGGCGTGAATGCCAGCGCCTTGTTCAGGCGCTGGAACCACCCGGTGGCCTGACGCGAGCGCCAGGGGCAGTCAGGACAGACGCTCTTTGCTCCGACCTTTCATGCTTCTCCACTCCGATCCAACGCAAAGAAGGAAATGATTTCCATGAACAAGACCAATACTGGCGTCGCCCTCGTCACAGGGGCATCCTCCGGCATCGGGCGCGCAACCGCCAACACCTTACGGAACGCCGGCTTTCACGTATTCGGAACCAGCCGTCGCATGGCCTCCACACAATCCGAGGGCGTTACCATGCTGACCTGCGACGTGACCGACGACGCGTCCGTTGCGACAATGGTCGATGACGTTCTGGCCAAGACCGGACGCATCGACCTGCTTGTCAACAATGCCGGTATGGGTCTGTTTGGCGGCGCGGAGGAGTCCTCAATCGCACAGGCTCAGGCGTTGTTCGAAGTGAATGTCTTCGGTGTTTTCCGCGTGACGAACGCGGTCCTGCCGGCAATGCGACGCCAAGGGAAGGGCAGAATCGTTAATTTGAGTTCGGTGCAGGGGTTCATCCCGGCTCCCTATTTCGCGCTTTACTCGTCGACCAAACACGCCGTCGAGGGTTATTCCGAATCGCTCGATCACGAATTGCGCCCGTTCGGCATTCGCGTTTCGCTAGTCGAGCCCGCCTATACCCGTACGTCATTCGAGGACAATCTCGCCGCCCCCGATCAGTTGCTTGATATCTATGACTCTGCGCGCGCTGGCATGACTAGGACCGTTCGGAAATCGATGGAAAAAGGCGATGCGCCCGAAGTGGTAGCCAAGACCATTTTGGCCGCTGCGATCGATCCCGCTCCGAAGAAACGCTATGCGGCGGGAAAAATGGCGCGCCAGGTCAGTCTCCTGCGCCGTTTCGTCCCCGCGTCCGCATTCGACAAAAGCCTGCGAAAGCAGCTCGGGCTGCCGGTCTGACGTCGATATCGACATCCTGTTTTGCTCAACGGGGCAGGAGTTATGGTCTCGATAACGTCAGAACCGCCGTTGAGCCGGACGTCTGCTAACCGGCACCCAAGAGGGCTCGGTTAAGGCCCGATGAGGGGCCAGACTGAGACTTTGGTTCCACCAGGTTAACGTCCGCCATCGCCTTTCGGACGACGGAAGCTGCCAGTCCGCTTCCGGCCCCCAGTCGGACATACGTCGCTTATGAGCTGACGTCCGTTTTTGGCGCAAAGCTGCCAAAGAGGGCTGGACACTTTTCGAAAAAGCATAATGATTGCGTAGCACTTTTTGGTGTCCAGCCGCAGCCTAACCATATTGTTTTTGTTGATTTTCCGCGGCCCGAATTTGTAAGGAAGGAATGCGTTGCTGTTTCAAGAATACGGGCGCGCTTCGGATGCTTCAGTCGCGGCCGCGCTTTCGATCCTGGGTGTTGTCGTAGGATGCGGCCTGATTGAACGATTGGTGCTGCGAGGCTGCACCCTCCTGCAGCTGCACCACATGGCTGCCTCGGTGAGATGGCCGGATCAACCCATGGGTGGAGAACCTGTCCGGCTCCAGGCCGGCCCGGCTGCACATATTCCCGGACCATATCGACCATCAGGCTGCACACTCGCTCCAGCAGGCTCTCGCGAGTGGCTTTCGCCACATTCGGATCGGCCCGGTCTTGTTCCACCAATGACAATAATCTTGTGAAAAATCCGAGACTAGGGCACAATTTATAAATGCACCTGTAGTGCGCAACTATCTCAAATCCGGCCGTCTCGCGCTGGGTGACAGCTTGCGCGGGAGGGTCGCGCCGATGGGTCAGGGGTTCTTTCTTCTGTTCGCGACGGTGTCCGTGATTGCGGCCCTGACTGTGGTCGTGGCGCGCAATCCGGTTCACAGCGCATTGGCGTTGATGGCGTGTTTCCTGCAGATTTCTGCAATCTTCATCCTGCTCGAAGCGCCGTTGCTCGCCGTCATCCAGATCTTCGTCTATGTCGGCGCGATCATGGTCCTGTTCCTGTTCGTGATCATGATGATCGATGTGCGCGAAGCGGTGTTGCAGCGGTTCTTGCCGGGCGGCAACCTGCCAGCTCTGGTGCTGCTCGTCGTGCTTGGGGTCGAGATGCTCGTACTGGTGCTCCGCAGCGAGCGCTTTTCGGTAACCGAGCCCGCCGCCATGCGCGGCGGCGATGGCATCAGGCAGCTCAGCACGACGCTTTTCGCTGACTACCTGCTGCCGTTTGAAGTCGCCTCCATCATCTTGCTGGCGGCCTTGGTCGGCGCCATCGTGCTGGCGCGAAAGGAGCAGGGGTGATGGTTCCGCTCTCGTGGTACATCGTGCTCGGAGTGGTCCTGTTCGTGATCGGAGCGGCGGGCGTACTGCTCAGGCGCAATATTCTGGTCGTGCTGATGTCGCTGGAGCTGCTGCTCAACTCGGTCAACATCAACTTCATCGCTTTTGGGCGTCAGTACGACGACTTCCGTGGACAGATCTTCGCGATCTTCGTCATCGCAATCACCGCGGCGGAGGTTGCCGTCGCCCTTGGCATCCTGGTCGCCTTTGTGAGGAACAAATCCACCCTCAAGGTCGACGATGTGACGATGATGAAAGGATAGCGGTTTGGACCCGGTGATATCGATCCGGCCGCTGCTTGCCGTTGCCGTCCCAGGTCTGGCGGCTCTGGCGATTCTCCTTCTGAACAACCGCGAGAAACTCCGCGATGTCGTCTCGCCGATGGCGGCGATCGCCATGTTCGCGATTGTCGCCTCGATGGCACCCACCGTGCTGGCGGGCGGGACAATCGATTTGCGCCTGTTCGAGATCCTGCCGGGGATTGACTTCGCTTTCCGGGTCGATGCGCTTGGCATGGTGTTTGCCACCGTCTCGTCGCTTTTGTGGATCGTGGCGGCGATCTATTCCATCGGCTACATGCGGCATTTGAACGAGCACGCGCAGACCCGGTTCTTCGCCTGCTTCGCCAGCAGTCTTGCGGCGGCCGCCGGCGGCGCTTTCGCCGCCAATCTGTTCACGCTGGTGGTCTTCTACGAGGTGCTCAGCCTCGTTACCTATCCGCTCGTTTACCACCACGAGGACGAAGAGGCATGGACGGGCAGCCGCAGGTACCTCGTCTATTTGATGGGCGCCTCGAAAAGCGCGCTTCTCGCCGCGCTGGCGCTGACCTACCATATTGCGGGATCGCTCGACTTTGTCGCGGGTGGGCTGCTGGCCGGGGTCAATGCCTCGGCGGCGCTGCTGACGGTCGTCTATTTCTGTTATCTCTTCGGCTTCGCCAAGGCCGCGGTGATGCCGATGCACGCTTGGCTGCCTGCCGCGATGGTGGCGCCGACGCCGGTCAGCGCGCTCTTGCATGCGGTGGCCGTGGTCAAGATGGGCGTGTTCTGCGTGCTGCGGGTGGTGTTCGATGTTTTCGGCACGAGGCTGGTGGACGGGCTGGGGCTCGGCATCGCCACGGCCTATCTGGTCTCGTTCACGATCCTGATGGCGTCGGTCTACGCGCTGACGCGGGACGACTTAAAGGCGAGGCTCGCCTATTCGACAGTCAGCCAGCTCTCCTACATCGTGCTCGGCGTGGTTCTACTGTCTCCAGTCGCGATGGTCGGCGGGATCATCCACATCGCGGCGCATGCATTCTCCAAGATCACGCTGTTTTTCTGCGCCGGATCGATCTATTGCGCGTCTGGCAAGCGCAACGTCAGCGACATGGCCGGTATCGGCCGCCGGCTGCCGTGGACGATGGGTGCATTTTTTGTCGCCTCTCTGAGCATGATCGGTGTGCCGCCGACCGCGGGCTTCGTCAGCAAATGGTATCTGGCCTGGGGCTCGGTGGAGGGCGGGCAAATCGCGTTCCTGGTCGTGCTCCTGGCGAGCTCGGTCCTGAACGCCGCCTATTTTCTGCCGGTCAGCTATGTCGCCTTTTTCGGGACGGAGGCGCAGGAAAGCCCGGCGACGGTCCGTGAAATTCCGATGATAACAATCCCGCTGATCGCGACCGCCATCCTGTCGGTGTCGATGGGCATCTTCCCAGACTATTTCCTCGCCCTGGCACAAGGAGTTGTCAGATGATAAAGCGCGTGGTCGATTTCTTTGGCGACGACGTATATGCCAGTCAGCGGCGCCGCCTGTTCTATCTGGCGCTCGTTCTAATCGTCATCGCCGACTTTCTGGTTCCCCGCGAACACGGCGCATACCTGTGGGACCAACTGCCGGGCTGGTCGGCCGTCTACGGCTTCTTATCCTGCATTCTACTGATCTTCGTTTCCAAGTTCCTCGGCCATCAGGGTGGGCTCATGCGGCGCGAGGACTACTATGACTGACTTCGTCCATCCCGCCCTGCTCTTCATTCTTGGCGCTGTGCCGATCCCTTTCCTGACCGGATCGATCCGCAAGCTCTATCTGCTGCTGATTCCAGTGCTGGCGATCCTCGCCGTCGTTGCGATGCAGCCGGGCAACTACGGTGCGGCGTCGTTTATCGGACACCAGATCCTGATCGCCAAGGTCGACAAGCTGAGCATCGTCTTCGCCACTGTCTTCACCATCATGGCGCTGATTGGAACGGTCTACGCGCTGCACCTGCCTCGCCCCGGCCAGCATGTCGCCGCGTTCGTCTATGTCGGCAGCGCGCTTGGCGTGGTGTTCGCCGGCGACTACCTGACGCTCTACCTGTTCTGGGAAGGCATGGCGTTTGCCTCTGCCTACCTGGTCTTCGTCCAGGGCGGCCGGCAAGCGATCAGCGCCGGGTTCCGGTATCTCATGGTCCATATCACCGGCGGCGTCGTCCTGCTTGGCGGCGTCATTCTCTACGGGCTTACGACAGGCTCGGTGCTGTTCGGCCCGATCGTGGGGGGAATGGGTGTCGGTGCTTACCTGATCCTTGCCGGGTTCATGCTCAACGCCGCGGTGCCGCCGCTCAACGCCTGGCTGACCGACGCCTATCCCGAGGCGACCGTCACGGGGGCGGTGTTCATGAGCGCCTTCACCACCAAGACCGCCGTCTATGTGCTGGCGCGAGCGTTTCCGGGCACCGAGCTTCTGGTCTGGTTCGGTACCGCGATGGCGCTCTATGGCGTCATCTACGCGGTGCTGGAGAACGACTGCCGGCGGCTCCTGGCCTATCACATCGTCAGCCAGGTGGGATATATGGTGGCAGGCGTCGGTATCGGGACCGAGATGGCAGTGAACGGGGCCGCGGGCCACGCCTTCGCGCATATCCTCTACAAGGCGCTCCTGTTCATGGGGGCCGGGGCGGTGATTCATGTGACCGGCCGGCGCAAGCTCACCGAGCTTGGTGGGCTCTACAAGGCCATGCCGCTGACAGTGGCGCTCTATATGGTCGGCGCCTTCGCGATTTCGGCATTTCCATTCTTCTCGGGCTTCGTCACCAAGTCGATGGTGATAGCTGCTGCCGGGCAGGATCATCGCGCGCTGGTGGTGCTGGCGCTGACGATGGCGTCGTCGGGGACGTTCCTGCACACGGGCCTGAAACTCCCCTATTACATGTTTTTCGGCACGGACCGGAAACTGGAGGCGCGTGAGCCACCCCGCAACATGCTGGTTGCCATGGCCATGGCGGCGGTGCTCTGCGTTGCCATCGGGGTTTTCCCCCAGCCGCTCTACGCGCTTCTGCCTTATCCAGTCGACTTCGAACCCTACACCGGCGTCCATGTCACCGAGAGCCTCGGGTTGCTGATGTTTACCGCACTGGGCTTCGTGCTGTTCCTCAGGACGCTCGACCCCGAGAACACCATCAGCATCGATACCGACTGGTTCTACCGCAAGGGTGCGCGTTGCTTCATGTGGATCGCCGAAAAGCCGCTGGCACGCTACGAGAAGGCCGTGAGCAATGTGTCCGAGACCGTGGCGCTGCCCTTCCTGCATGGGGCAGCGCAGGCCGGACTGCGGGTCGATCTCACTGGCGTGGACGCCATCGTGAATGGCGTCGCCCGCTCGATCCTGCGCGGCGGTGGGGCGCTGCGGCGGCTACAGACCGGCGTCGTGACCCATTACGCGCTGGCGATGATCGTCGGTGTGATCGCCGCCACCGTCGTCTTCGCCGTGGCGTGGCGGTAGGGGGTGTCCATGGGGTTGCCGCTCCTCAGCCTCATCGTATTCACCCCCGCCGTCGGGGCAGCGGTTCTGACGTTTCTGCGCAGCGACAATGCCGTTCGCTGGACAGCGCTTTGCGCCACCCTCCTCGACCTTGCTCTCTGCATCGCCATGCTGACGAGCTTTGACACCACGACCCACGTGATGCAGTTCACCGAGACGCGCCCGTGGGTGCCCGCGCTCGGGATCACCTATGCGCTTGGCGTTGACGGAATCAGCGCGCTCTTCGTGTTCCTGACCGCGCTGCTGGGCTCGATCTGCGTGCTCGCCTCGTGGGTCGCGATCGACCGCAAGGTCAAGGAATTCATGGTCAGTCTGCTGGTCATGCAGGCGCTGATGCTGGGAGTATTCTGCGCGCTCGACCTGTTCTTGTTCTACGTCTTTTGGGAGGCGATGCTGATCCCCATGTACCTGATCATCGGCGTCTGGGGTGGCGAGGGCCGGGTCTATGCGGCGTTTAAGTTCTTTCTCTACACGCTGGCAGGCAGCGTCCTTTTCCTGATCGGTGTCATCGTGCTCTATTTCAACGGCGGCGAGACCTTCGACATCCTCGCCCTGACAGCGCAGGATTTGCCGTTCCGGATCCAGTCGTGGCTGTTCTTTTCCTTCCTGGTCGCCTTCGCGGTCAAGGTGCCGATGGTCCCGGTCCACACCTGGCTGCCGGACGCCCATGTGCAGGCGCCGACAGCGGGCAGCATCATCCTCGCCGGAGTGCTCCTGAAGATGGGTGCCTACGGATTCTTGCGGTTTTCCTTACCAATGCTGCCGGAGGCGTCGGTGTATTATTCAACGCTGATGCTGGCGCTTTCGGCGCTTGCGATCGTCTATGGCGGGCTACTTGCGCTGGCGCAGGACGACCTGAAGAAGCTGGTGGCTTATTCCAGCGTCAGCCACATGGGCTTCGTGACGCTGGGGATTTTCGCGTTGAACCTGCGCGGGCTCGAGGGCGGCATCCTGCAAATGTTCAATCACGGCGTGACGACGGGCGCCTTGTTCCTGTTCGTCGGCCTGATCTACGAGCGGACACATACGCGCAGCATGGCGGATTATGGCGGGTTGATGAAGGCGGCGCCGGTCTATACCGCGTTTCTTGCGCTGTTCACCCTGTCATCGATGGCACTGCCGGGAACGAACTCGTTCGTGGGGGAATTGCTCGTGCTTTCGGGCGGGTTTGCGGCCAACCTGATGGTCGGCGCGGCAGCCGTCTTGGGTGCATTACTGGGCGCGGCCTATCTGCTTGGCATGTATGGGAAAGTCGCGCTCGGCCCGGCCAGCGTCAACGCCCGGTTCAAAATACGCGACGTCAACGCCCGCGAAATGGTTGCGATCCTGCCGCTGGCGCTCTTCGTGCTTTGGGTCGGACTCTATCCGAAGCCCTTTCTTGGCATCATCGACGCCTCGGTGAAGCATCTCATGGTGCAGGTGCACGGCAAGGGGAGCGGCCAATGACCGCCGCCGCGCTTTTCCAGTCCATACTCGCGAGCCTGCCCGAGATCGTCGTGGTCACGGGGGCCTGCGTCCTTCTGATCCTCGGACAGTTGGTGGCGAAGGGGCAGGAACCGTTCCTTGTCTTTGCGTCCGTCGCGGTCGTGCTGATTGCCGCCCTGGGGACGATCATGCTGTCGGGCGAGGTGCGGCCAGCCTACGCGGGCATGTTCGTCACCGACCGCTTCTCGGTCTTCTTCAAGTTCGTTTTTTATCTGGCCACAGTTCTGACGCTCCTCCTTTCGCAAAAATACGCCGACATCGAAGGGATCGGGCACAGCGAATATTATGTCCTGCTGCTCTTTGCGCTTTCGGGAATGATGATCATGGCCTCGGCGACCGACCTCCTGTCGATCTATGTGGGCCTCGAACTGACGGTGCTTTGCACCTATGTGCTGACCGGCTTCTTGCGGCAAAAGCGGCGGTCGAACGAAGCGGCGCTGAAATACGTGATCCTTGGCTCGGTCTCGACCGGGATTTTCCTTTACGGCGTTTCGCTGGTCTACGGGCTCACCGGCACGACGCAATTAGACGGGATGGCTGCGGCGGTGGCCGGTGATCCGCTCGATCCCGGATTGTTGCTGGCGGTGGTCTTCATCGTCGCGGGGCTGGTCTTCAAGGTCGGCGCGGTGCCGTTCCATATGTGGCTGCCGGATGCCTATGAAGGCGCGCCGACGACCATCACTGCCTTCATGTCTGTCGGTCCCAAGGCGGCGGGGTTCGCGGTGATCCTGCGGGTATTCCTCAACCCGCTGGTCGCAGCCTCGGATGTCTGGATCATCGTTGCGGTGATTGCGGTCGCGACGATGGCGCTCGGCAGTTTCGTGGCGCTGGTGCAGGATAATTTCAAGCGCCTCCTGGCTTATTCCAGCATTGCCCATGCCGGGTTCGCCCTTTTCGGCGTGGTTGCCGGCGGTGCGGACGGGATCGCCAGCGTGATGCTTTACCTGCTGATCTACTCTTTCATGAATCTCGGCATTTTCGGCACTGTCATCATGATGCGGAATGGCGATTTCTCGGGCGAGGTCATCGAAGACTACGCGGGTCTCGCAAAGTCGCATCCCGGGCTGGCGCTTTTGATGCTGCTCTATCTGTTCTCACTGGCCGGCATTCCGCCGACGGCCGGGTTCTTCGCCAAGTTCTACGTGCTTGTGGCGCTCGTCGAGCGGGGGTTCGTCATGCTGGCGGTGATCGCAGTGCTGCTGAGCGTCGTCGCCGCCTATTTCTACATCCGCATCGCCATGGTGATCTACATGCGCGAGCCAAACAGGGCGTTCGACCCCGCGCTGACGCCCTTGGTCCGCGCCACGCTCGCCTTTACCGCCGCCGGCACTATTGGCATCGGCCTATTTCCGGCGTGGTTTCTGAGGTTTGCTCAGCATGCGGTGTTTGGCGGCTGATCTATTGAATTTGCAATGATCCACCCGACGGAATACACTAACAATGCAAGAAAGGATTGCCAAAGTCGCTTCCCGGAGCGACCGCACTACCGGTTCCGAATGGGGTCGGCGGCGGCCTGAACAAGCTCTCGGTGGGTGACCGGGGCA
The DNA here is from genome assembly GCF_964254185.1 of Rhizobium sp. LjRoot258. Taxonomy (NCBI): domain Bacteria; kingdom Pseudomonadati; phylum Pseudomonadota; class Alphaproteobacteria; order Hyphomicrobiales; family Rhizobiaceae; genus Rhizobium; species Rhizobium sp. LjRoot258. Next base: position 711,137 of record NZ_CAXUST020000002.1, read on the forward strand.
ATGCGATATGACTATGGCTGCAATGGAATTCCTGCCGGTTCTTTTCATGGTCGCCGGAATTGTTCTGGTGACCGGGGCAACGCTGTTCGTCTCCTCGCTGCTGCGTCCGTCCAATCCCTATCCCGCGAAGAACATGCCCTATGAATGCGGCGTGGACCCGGCTGGCGAGGCCGCCGGGGGACGTTTCAGGGTGCAGTTCTTCATGCTCGCGATCCTGTTGGTGGTCTTTGATGTCGAGACCATGTTTCTCTTTCCCTGGGCTGTCGTCCTGAAAGACATCGGGCTGGTTGGTTATGTCGAGATGTTCGTCTTCATGTTGCTGCTGATTGTGGGCTTCGCCTACGCCTGGCTGAAGGGAGCGCTGGAATGGGAGGCGTAAACAATACGATCCGCGACAGCGTGCTGTTTACCACGGCCGACAGTGTCATCAGCTGGAGCCGGAGGTCGGCGCTGTGGCCCGAGACCTTTGGCATTGCCTGCTGCGCCATCGAGATGATCGCAGCGGGATGCGCGCGCTACGATCTCGACCGGTTCGGCGTGGTGTTCCGGCCTTCGCCGCGCCAGTCCGATGTGATGATTATCGCCGGCACCGTGACCCGGAAGTTCGCCCCGGTCGTGCGCCGGCTCTATGACCAGATGCCGGAGCCACGCTGGGTGATCGCGATGGGCACCTGTGCGATCTCGGGTGGGGTCTACAATACCTATGCCGTAGTGCAGGGGTCAGAAACCTTCGTGCCCGTCGACGTGCATGTGCCCGGCTGTCCGCCACGGCCCGAGGCACTGATGCACGGCTTCCTGCTGCTTCAGGAGAAGATCAAGAGGTCCCGCGCGCTGGCCGGGACGCCTCTGGATCGGGTTGCAGCCTCATGAGCGTGGAGTTGCCTCTCAATCGCGCTTTGATCACGGAGCATTTCGAGGGAACAATCGAGGATCTCGGCGCTGCGCACGGCATTGACGTCTTTGCCGTGCCACCTGAGAAGATCGTCGCGTTCTGCCGGTTTCTGAAAGAACATGAGGCGCTGCAGTTCAACTTCCTTTCGGACATCTGCGGGGTTGATCATTATCCCGACGCGCCGCGGTTCGAGGCGGTGTATCACCTCTATTCACTACCCAACAAGTGGCGGGTTCGCATCAAGTGCCGGCTTGGTGATCCGCCGCATGTCCCTTCGGTGACGGGGGTCTGGCGCACCGCCAACTGGCATGAGCGCGAGGCCTGGGACATGTATGGCATCAGGTTCGACGGGCATCCCGATCTGCGCCGGATCTACATGTGGGAAGGCTTCGAGGGCTTTCCCCAGCGCAAGGATTTCCCCCTAAGGGGCTATAAGGACAAGCTGAACCCCTTCGGGGCCGAAGGTCCGCCGCCAACACAGCCCGACCTCGCCACCAGGGACATTCCGCAAGGAGGCCGTTCTACGCCGGAAAATTGAGATGACCGAAGTCACAGAGCTCAGCAGGCCGGACGGCGAAGCGCTCACTACCAGGGAAGTGCTTCTCAACCTCGGCCCGCAGCACCCCAGCACTCATGGGGTTCTTCGGCTCGTCCTCGAACTGGACGGTGAGTACGTCGAGCGCGTCGACCCGCATATCGGCTACCTCCACCGGGGCACCGAAAAGCTAGCCGAGAGTTTCACCTACACCCAGATATTCCCGCTCACCGACCGGCTCGACTATCTCTGCCCGCCGTCGAACAACCTGGCCTTCGCGCTGGCGGTCGAGAAGCTTCTCGGCATAGAAGCACCGATTCGGGCCAAGTACATACGCGTGATGATGGCGGAGCTCGCGCGGATCTCCGGTCATCTCCTGATCACCGGCGCGCTGCCGATGGATCTGGGTGCAATGACCGCGCTGCTTTACGTCATGCGCGAGCGCGAAATGATCATGGACCTGCTGGAGATGATCAGCGGTGCAAGAATGCACACGTCCTTCTGCAGGGTTGGTGGCGTACGCGAGGATCTGCCTGACGGTTTCCTTCCCAAAATCAGGGAGTTCTGCGACATCTTCCCGAACCGGATCCGCGACTATGAGCGATTGCTCGAAGATAACAGGGTGTTCCTCAACCGCACGAAAGGGATCGGCGTGATCTCAGGCGAAGACGCTGTCGATCTGGGTCTCAGCGGCCCGAACCTGCGTGCCTCCGGGGTCGACTGGGATATCCGCCGCGACGAACCTTACGAAATTTACGACCGGCTCGATTTCAATGTCATCACGCGCAAAGAGGGCGATTGCTACGCGCGCTGGCGCTGCCGTGTCGACGAGATGCGTGAAAGCATCGCGATTATCGAACAATGCATCGACCAGATGCCCGAGGGACCATTCCAGATCGACATGCCGACGATCGCGTTCCCGGTGGACAAGGAGCGTGTGCATTGCTCGATGGAAGCCTTGATCCAGCATTTCGATCTGTCGGCCTATGGCTTCAAGGTACCCAAGGGCGAGGTCTACTCGGCGATCGAGGCGCCAAAGGGTGAGCTGGGATTCTACATCATTAGCGACGGATCGCCGAAACCGTTCCGCATGAAGGTGCGAGCACCGTCTTTCGTCAACCTTCAGGGCCTCTTCGGGGTCACCAACGCGCGCTACCTTGCGGACATGATCGCCGTGCTCGGCAGCCTCGACCCCGTGATGGCGGAGGTGGATAAGTAACAAGGGAATTGGATGCGATGACTATGCGCCAAAAGATCGAAGAAGCGGCGGCGCGCTATCCGGACCAGCGCTCGGCGATCATGCCCGCGCTCATGATTGCCCAGAAAGAGCATGGCTATCTGCCCGGCCCGGTGCTGGAAGAGGTCGCCGACATTCTCGGCGTTGAGCGGATCTGGGTTTACGAGCTGGCGACCTTCTACACCCTCTTGCATACAGAGCCGGTGGGCCTATTCCACCTGCAACTCTGTGACAATGTTTCCTGCATGCTGTGCGGATGCGAGGATCTGCTGGAGTATCTGGAAACGGCGCTTCGGATCAAGAAGGGCGATACCACCCCGGACGGGCTGTTCACGCTTTCGACCGTCGAGTGCCTCGGTGCCTGCGAGATGGCTCCGGTGATGCAGGTCGGCGACGATTACCACGGCGACCTTGATGTCGCGCGGATAGACGCACTCCTGGACGATCTCCGGGCGACGGCGGGGCGGGTCAGGAGCGTTGTCGACGACGCCTCGACGCGACCGCCGGGAGAATAGCGCCATGTTCGAACCGGTTCTTCTCAAAAATGTGGATCTGCCGGATGGCCATTTGCTGTCGACGTATGAGGCCGGCGGCGGCTATCAGGCGCTGCAAAAGGTGCTGCGCGAGTACACACCAGATGAGGTCGTCGATCTGGTCAAACAGTCCAACCTGCGCGGTCGCGGCGGTGCGGGATTTCCTACGGGCATGAAATGGAGTTTCGTGCCGAAGCGGGCCGACAGGCCGAAATATCTGTGCTGCAACGCCGATGAGGGCGAGCCGGGCACCTTCAAGGACCGGATCATCATGGAGCGCGACCCGCACCAGCTGATCGAAGGGCTGGCGGTCAGCGCCTACGCGATTGGGGCCGAAACCGCCTATCTCTATATCCGCGGAGAATATGTGATGGCGATTCGTCGCCTACAGCAGGCGATCGCCGAGGCTCGCGAAAGGGGTTTTCTCGGAACGGGCGTTCTGGGCTCGGATTTCAATTTCGCCGTACACATTCATTGTGGTGCCGGTGCCTATATCTGTGGCGAGGAGACCGCAATGCTCGAATCGCTCGAAGGCAAACGGGCGCAACCGCGCCTGAAGCCGCCGTTCCCGGCGGTCGAAGGGCTCTACGCCAGCCCGACGGTGATCAACAACGTCGAGACGCTCGCTTGCGTGCCGCATATTGTGATGCGGGGCGCGGACTGGTTTCGCGCCATCGGCCCGAGCAAGAGCCCTGGTCCGAAGCTCTACTGCCTCAGCGGGCAGGTGCGCAAACCCGGCCTTTACGAGCTTCCGATGGGTATACCGCTGCGCGAACTGGTCGAAAACCATGGCGGCGGGCCGCTGCCGGGGCGCAAGATCAAGGCCGTGATCCCCGGCGGGGTCTCGGCACCGGTCATCGCTGCGTCCGGGCTGGACGTTGGGATGGACTTCGATTCGCTTGCCGCCGTCGGCTCAATGCTCGGTTCGGCCGGGGTGATCGTGATCGACGACTCGACCTGCATGGTCAAGGTTGCCACCCGGATCATCGAGTTCTTCCACCACGAGTCCTGCGGCAAATGCACGCCTTGCCGCGAAGGGCTGAACTGGGTCGTGAAAGTGCTGCGCCGGGTCGAGTCGGGGCAGGGCGCGCCGGGCGATCTGGAACAGCTGCAGGCGCTCTGCAAGGGCATTTTCGGCAATACGTTCTGCGCTCTTGGCGACGGCGCGGCTATGGGGCTGCGCGCGGCACTGAAGCATTTCGAGGATGAATTCGTCGCCCATATCGAAGAGCGGAGGTGCCCGTTTCATTGAGGTGCGCGAGAAAGATCGCGAGGAGGCCATGGTTCGCATCACGATCGATGAACAAACGCTGGAAGTGGACGCTGGCTCTACGGTGCTGCAGGCCGCCGAGCGCTTGGGCATCGACATCCCGACGTTCTGTTACATGAAGCGGCTGCCGGCGCTCGCCTCGTGCCGCATGTGTCTGGTGGAGATCGAAGGGCAGCGGCGGTTGCAGCCGTCCTGTGCCACGGTGGCCACGGACGGCATGGTGGTGCGGACAAATACGCCTCTGGTCGAGGAAACGCGCTCGTCCATGCTCGACATGCTGCTCGCCAACCACCCGCTCGACTGCCCGATATGCGATAAAGGCGGCGAGTGCGAGCTTCAGAACCAGGTGATGGCTTACGGGCCGCGCGAGAGCCAGTTCCGCGATGCCAAACGTGTGTTCCACTCCCAGGACATCCGTCTCAGCCCGGTCATCATCATGAACGTCAACCGCTGTATCCAGTGCCAACGCTGCGTGCGGATGTGCGAGGAGGTGGTCGGCGCGGTCGCCTTGGGCACGGTCGAAAAAGGCATGGACACCGCCGTGACCGGTTTCGAGGGCAGTCTTGCGAGTTGCGACCAATGCGGCAATTGCGTCGAGGTCTGTCCAGTCGGCGCGCTGATGAGCTTCCCCTATCGCTACAAGGCACGGCCCTGGGATCTCGAGGAGACCGACACGGTCTGCCCACATTGCGGCACTGGCTGCCAGCTCACGGTCGGCACCCGCAAGGGCGAGTTCATGCGGGTCCGCTCGAAGTGGGACGAGGGGCTCAACCGCGAGACGCTCTGCGTGCGGGGGCGTTTCGGACTCGATTTCGTTGCGAGCCTGGACCGGATCAAGCAGCCTATGGTCCGCCGAGATGGCGCCCTCGTTGCGGTTTCTTGGGACGAAGCGGGCAACTACCTGCGTCGGCGACTGTCGGCCGTCGAGAAAAAGGCTGCGGGCGGGCTTGCCTCGCCGCGTCTTCCCAACGAGGTGCTTTATCAGTTCCAGAAGCTGATGCGGACGGTGTTGCGGACAAACAATATTGACTGCTCGTCGCGCTGGTCAACGCCCGTCGAGACGTTGGGTCCGCTGGTGGCGGGCTTCTACACCCGTGCCCCGCTTCAAGAGGTGATCGGCGATGCCTGCGTGCTCGTCGTCGGCGGCAACGTGACCGAGGAGAACCCGGTCACCGAGTACCTCCTGCGCGATGGTGCACGCCGGCGGCAGACCGAATTGCTGATACTCTCGGCGCGGCCGTCCCGCCTGGACGCCGATGCGCGGGCGGTCGTTCGCGTTCTGCCGGGCGGTGAGGCCGCGAGCCTTGCCGCAGTGGTGGCCTCTGTCGTGGCGGCGGCCGGTCAGGACCTGCCGGACGACGTTCTTGCCGACATCGTCGCGACAACCGGCTGGCCACCTGCGGCCACCCATGGTGAGGAACAGGACCCTCTGGCCACCGCGCTTGTGGGGGGCCGGCGCGTCAGCGTGCTTGTGAGCGTCGAAGTCCTTCGCTCACCACACGCGCGCGCGGCCCTGCAGCAGCTTAACAACCTTTTGCAGGTGCTCAGCCTGCTCGGCAAGGACCCGAAGATGCAGCTCCTCTTCGACCGTGCCAACCAGATGGGCGCCTGGGATATGGGGGTTCTGCCGGCGACGTTGCCGGGGTTTGCCGCGGTCACCGATGGCGCGGCGCGCGCCACTCTCGAGCGGGCCTGGAGCGCCGAGATCCCATCTGAAGCAGGCGTGGATTTCGACGCCATGCTGGAACTCTGCGACCAGGGGCAGATGGGCGCGCTCTATATAGCCGGAAGCGACCCCCTGATGTCCTATCCCGACCGGGCGTTCGTCCAGCGCGCGCTTGGAGCCGCAGATCTCCTGATCGTGCAGGACGCGTTCCTCACGGATACGGCAGGCCTGGCCGACGTGGTGCTGCCCGCCGCGAGCTATGGCGAGGAATCGGGCACTTTTACCAACAACGAAGGCCGGACCCAGAGGGTCTGCAAGTTCCGTGAGCCCGTCGCCGAGGCCCGAGGCAATCTGGCGATCTTCGACTTTGTCGCAGCACTTCGAAGCCACGCGCTGCGGCCATCGGTTCAAACCGAGATTTTCGACGAGATCGCCCGGCTGGTTCCCGCTTACAAGGGCCTGACGCAGGATGGGCTTGGCGCCGACGGAGCATTCACCAGGGCGGCTCTTGCGCCGCCGGTTGGCAGGTTCTTCGCCCCACCGCCTGTGCCCATTGCAACCGACCGGCTCATGCTGGTCACTGGCAACTGCCTGTTCCACAATGGATATCTTTCCGAGCGCTCGGAAATACTGAACACGGTCGCCGATGACCCCTATGTCGCGATGGGTGCGAGGGATGCCGCGCAACTTGGCCTCTCGGATGGCGATCAGGTGGTCGTGCGATCCGCCCAGCGCGAACTGACGGCGAAGCTCAAGGTCGACAGGCGCTTTCCTCGGGGGCTCGTGTTCATTCCCGAAAACTACAGAGCCCTTCGCCTCAACAGCCTGATGCGGCGGGGCGAGTATCCATGTCCGGTGGACGTTCAAAAGGCGCGCGCGGCAGTCGAGATCACCACTGTTGCCGGAACCGGGGCGGGAGCCGAGACCCTCGGCCAAGACACCGCCGGTCGCTCACCCTAACCTGACGGGTCTCGTCAGTGATATCTGGCCCCGCAGATGTAATCCTGCAGCTCCTGCTCGGTGAGCTGCGCTTCGTCGAGCCTATGTTTGACCACATCACCGATGCTGACCACGCCGACAACGTCGTCCCCATCCATGACCAGCACATGACGCGTACGCCGCTGCGTCATGATCTCCATCGCGACGGGCAGCAAATCCCGTGTCGAACAGGTCGCCACATTGCGGTTCATGACGTCCACGACCCGCATCGTCGCCGCCTCGGCCCCGTATTCCGCCACGGCATTGCAGCAGTCCCGCTCCGACAATGTGCCCAGGCGTTTGCCGTTCGATTGGCTGACGACGACGAAGCCGATATTGTTGTCGCGAAACAGCCTCAGGACTTCCACCATCGTCTGATCGCGAGTGACCGCGATGACACCGACACCCTTGTTCTTCACGATTTCGCCGACAAACATCTGAGCCTCCTGTCTGCGCGCTTCGGTTTGACAGCTGGTGCACGTTTACGCTCGCCGGATATTCCGCCACCAGTTGTAACCCTGCGTCTCTTTCGTCTCGACGAGCACGTCCTTCTTCGTATTCAGGCGCGCGGCAATCACGCCGCCGCCGGTCGCAGCCTTGCCCGGCTTGCCGAGCAGATCGTCACGTCCGACCACTAGGTCACGCGAGGAAAAACTCGAGAATTCGTACTGCTGGCCAAGCGCGATCGCGTCCGCCGGGCAGGCATCCTCGCAAAGGCCGCAGAAGAGACACCGTGCCGTGTCGATCTCGAATTTTGCCGGGTGACGGTTGCCCTTCTCGTCCTCGTAGGGGATGACTTCGATGCAGTCGCAGGGACAAATTCGCGCGCAGAGTTCGCAGGCAACGCATTTGATCTCGCCCTCTTCGTCGCGCGTCAGAAAGTGATGCCCGCGGTAACGCGAGTAGGGCAGCCATTTTTCCTTGTCCGGATATTGCATGGTCACGGATCTGGAGAACATGTAGCTGAAGGTCAGAGCCAAGCCGCTCGCCAGGTCGGCGAAGAACGTCCAGCCGATCCATGTTCCAATGCTGTCCCGTGCGCGCGACATCGGCGCCCCACTCCGGAGCCGCTGCGGCCCCTAAAAGAAAACAAGACCAGTTATGATTATGTTCGCCATCGACAAAGGAAGCAAGACTTTCCATCCGATCGCCATCAGTTGGTCGTAGCGGTAGCGAGGGAACGTGAAGCGGAACCATATGAACAAGTAGACGAAGAACGCGACCTTGAGCAGAAACCAGAGGAGAGGTGGCAAAGGGATCAGTACGCCGTTCCAACCGCCGAAGAACAGGATCACCACGAGGACCGACACCAGCAAGACGATGGCATATTCGCTGACCATGAAGAACGCAAACCGGATACCACTGTATTCGGTATGGAACCCGGCGCCGAGATCGCCTTCCGCTTCCGCCAGGTCGAATGGAATGCGCTGTGCTTCGGCCAGTCCGGCGACGAAGAACACGAAGAATCCGATCGGTTGGTAGACGATGTTCCAGACATCGGCTTGCGCTCGCACGATGTCGAGCAGGCTCATGGATTGCGCCAACATGACCACGCCGATCACCGCAAACCCCATTGGGATCTCGTAGCTTATCATCTGCGCGCAGGTCCTCAGGCTGCCCAGGACAGCGTATTTGCTGTTAGCGGCCCAGCCGCCGAAGATAACGCCATACACCTCGATCCCGATCACCGCGAAGACGAAAAGGAGCGCTACATTCATGTTGGAAACGTAGAGCGTGACCTCGGCGCCGAGGACCGAGACGGTTTCGCCGAAGGGGATCGTGACGAATACGACAAAGGGCGGGGCGAGCGCCAGGATGGGAGCCACTTTGAACAGGAAGCGATCAGCCTCGGCCGGGATGTGGTCCTCTTTGGTCAAGAGCTTGATTCCGTCCGCAATCGGCTGCAGCAGCCCGTGCCACCCGACGCGCATCGGCCCCATCCGTTGCTGCATGTGTCCGGCGATCTTGCGTTCCAGCCAGGTTAGAGGCAAGGGCAGCAGCAGCAGCATCGCAATCAGCAACGCGACCTTGACGACGATCAATCCGATGACGACGATCAGTTCCATGATCCGCGGCTATTTGTTCACGGGTTGAAACATGCGACCGGACTTTGGCTCCGGCTATGCACTGCGTAGTTTGCGCCCTTGTCAGACCACAGGATACAACGGCGAAGCACCCCATACAATGCGCCGACACTTATGTCGCCACAGGGATGCTGTCGGTCGCACAGCTGTGCTTGATCAGGCAGCCCCAGCAATCGAGCGCCTCGGCGCGCGATTGGACAACCTTTAAGGGGGACCGCCGCGCGGCCCGTGCATGACTTGGCCGGGCAGGCCGCCCGGCACGGCGAATGGCAAGGCACGGATCGATCTTTAAATCAAATGTCGCTGGAGACAGGAATCGCGAGTAGTCGTTACACATCGGCCTCTTGAAACATCCCGCGACTACACCAGAACTTTAGCGTGTGCGTTGGCCAGCAGCAGCGGCACATTCAGGAGCAATCAATGTTTTTGTTACAGAGAACGCGCCTTATTCTGTTCACCCAGATCGCAGCCGTTGGATTGGCGCTCGTTGCCTGTAACGAGCAGGGTGCCCAACAAAAGGCGACCGCCGACGCAAAGCCGGAAGTCAGTGCGGTCACGCTGCATCCACAATCTGTGACAATAACGGCAGAGGTCCCGGGCCGGACAGCAGCATCGCTGATCGCCGAAGTCCGCCCACAGGTCGGAGGCATTATCCGGGCCCGCAATTTCAGGGAAGGCAGCGAGGTCAACGCTGGAGACGTTCTCTACGAGATCGATCCCAGCGCCTATCAGGCAGCCTTCGACAGCGCAGTCGCGGGACTGCAGAGAGCCGAGGGTGCTGTTCCCAGTGCCCAGGCCAAGGTAGACCGATATCAAGGCCTGACCTCCCAGTCAGTCGTCAGCAAGCAGGATCTCGACGATGCGCTATCAACACTGGCGCAGGCGCAGGCCGATGTCGCCTCGGCCAAGGCCGCGCTCGAGACTGCCCGCATCAATCTCGACTATACAAGAATCCGTGCGCCGATCTCGGGCCGCATCGACGCATCATCAGTGACAGTGGGCGCATTGGTGACGGCTGAGCAGACGACGGCGCTCGCCACGATAAATCAGCTCGATCCGATCAACGTCGACGCCACCCAATCCAGCGCGAACCTACTGGCGGTCCGTCGAGCGATATCCGAGGGGAGGATAAAGATTGTCGGCAACAACGTCTCGGTCAACCTCAGGCTTGAAGATGGATCGAAGTACCCCCTGCCTGGAACCTTCGAATTCTCGACAGCCGCTGTTTCGCAGACACTAGGCACCGTGACCGCGCGTGCCACCTTCCCAAATCCCGACCGACTTCTTCTGCCCGGCATGTATGTCCGGGCAACAATCGAAGAGGGGATTGCCCCCAATAGCTTTCTCGTGCCTCAGCGAGCTGTCACACGTGATGCGAAGGGCCAGCCACTCGCTTTGTTTGTGTCTTCAGATGGAAAGGTGCAGAGGCGGACGCTTTCAGTACAAAGAAGCGTCGGCAACAGCTGGCTTGTTGCAGAGGGTATAACTGACGGCGACCGTGTCATCGTCGAAGGTCTGCAGCGTGTGCGAGACGGGCAAGATGTCAAGGTCGATGATGTGGTGGTCGATGATGCAACCGGTCAGATCAATCAGGCGGCTGACACAAGCGCTGCTCCTGTGAAGGAAGCGGCCAACACTCCTGTTTCCAAGTGAGGTGATCACGTGTCTCGGTTCTTCATTGCCAGGCCGGTGTTTGCCTGGGTCATCGCAATCGTCATCATGCTCGCGGGCATTTTGTCGATCACAACACTTTCAATCTCTCAGTATCCACAGATCGCGCCAACAACGGTAAGGATATCCGGAAATTATCCGGGCGCCGACGCACAAACGGTCGAAAACTCGGTAACGAAGGTCATCGAGCAGGGTATGACCGGTCTCGACAATCTCTACTATATGGCATCGACATCCCAGTCGACTGGTCAGGCGTCAATATCGCTCACCTTCACCAGTGCGGCAAATCCTGACGTGGCCCAGATGCAGGTGCAAAACAAGCTGCAGCTTGTCCAGGCACAGCTGCCACAAAGCGTTCAAAACACTGGGCTGACGGTCACCAAATCCACATCCAACTTCCTGATGGTCATTGGTTTTGTCTCTACCGACGGGAAGCTGACGTCAACTGATCTCGCCGACTATGTCAACAGCTCGCTGAATGACACGCTGAAACGGGTTGCAGGTGTTGGCGACACGCAGCTTTTCGGCTCGGGATATGCCATGCGCATCTGGGTGGATCCTGACATGCTCGCGAAGTACTCGCTGATGGTCAGCAACGTCACCTCTGCTATCGAAGCGCAAAACACGCAGGTTGCCGCAGGTCAGATCGGTGCACTGCCGCAGCGCAAGGGCCAGCAACTCAACGCCACGGTTACTGCCAAGAGCCGCCTCCAGACGCCCGAGCAGTTCCAGAACATCATTCTCAAAAGCGACAGCAACGGCTCGCTCGTTCGTCTCAATGATGTCGCGACCGTGGAAATAGGAGCGGATAGCTACTCCAGCTTCAGTACCTACAACGGCAAACCCTCAGCCGGTCTTGCTATCAACCTGGCCTCCGGCGCAAATGCGATTGACACGGCTGAGGCCGTTCAGTCGACGGTCGACAGCCTACGGGGGACCTTGCCGCCCAACGTCGAGGTTGTTTACCCATACGACACGACGCCGTTCGTAAAGCTGTCGATCGAAGACGTCGTCAAGACCCTCATCGAAGCCATCGTGCTGGTCTTCCTCGTTATGTTTGTCTTTCTGCAAAATCTGCGGGCGACGATCATTCCGACACTTGCCGTACCAGTCGTGCTCCTCGGCACATTCGGGGTCCTTGCCTACTTCGGTTATTCGATCAACACGCTGACGATGTTCGGCATGGTGCTCGCGATTGGGCTTCTCGTCGACGACGCCATCGTCGTCGTCGAAAACGTCGAGCGCGTCATGGAGGAGGAGGATCTCTCGCCAAGGGAGGCAACCATAAGGTCAATGGACGAGATCACTGGCGCATTGATCGGTATCGCCACTGTCCTGTCTGCCGTGTTTATTCCGATGGCATTTTTTTCAGGCTCCGTCGGCGTCATCTACCGCCAGTTTTCGGTGACCATCGTGTCGGCGATGCTGCTTTCCGTGATCGTCGCACTCGTCCTCACCCCGGCGCTATGCGCCACCGTCCTGAAGAAACCCAGGCACGGCGCCAAACAGCGCGGCGTGTTCGGGTTTTTCAACCGCAACTTCGAGCGCGGCACAACAGCATACCAGCGCGGCGTTGGTGGCATGCTGCGGCGCAGCGCTGTCTTTCTTTGCATTTTCCTCCTGATCGCTGCTTCCGTCGGTTACCTCTTCACACGATTGCCCAGTTCGTTCCTGCCCGAGGAAGATCAAGGAATCCTCATCACCAGCGTTCAGTTGCCGGTCGGCGCCACGGCGGATCGCACGCAGAAGGTGTTGCAGCAGGTTACCGACCACTATCTCAACGATGAAAAGGACTACGTAACAGGGGTGATGGCAGTGGTTGGATTTGGCTTTGGTGGCCAAGGGCAAAACGTCGGTATCGCCTTCGTAAAGCTGAAGGATTTTTCCGAGCGGACGACTCCCCAATCGAAGGCGCAAGCCGTCGCGGGGCGCGCGATGGCGGCTTTTTCCAAGATCAGGGACGGCAACGTGTTCGCTTTGGCGCCTCCGGCCATCCCCGGCTTCGGCAACAATGCTGGCTTCGACTTTTACCTCAAGGACATGAATGCAACGGGTCATCAGCAATTGATCGACGTCAGAAACCAACTGCTCGCCGCAGCTGGCAAGAGCAGCAAATTGAGCGGCACGCGCCCAAACGGGCAGGAAGATTCGCCGCAATATTCTGTCGACATCGATCAGGAAAAGGCGAGTGCACTCAACCTCGATCTCTCCGATATCGATGCGACACTCTCGACGGCCTGGGGCGGCAACTATGTCAATGATTTCATCGACCGGGGGCGCGTCAAGAAGGTCTATGTACAGGCTGACAAGGAGTTTCGAATGCAGCCTGAGGACTTCGATCGTTGGTACGTCAAGAACTCCGACGACGAGATGGTGCCGTTCTCAGCCTTCGCAAGTGGACACTGGAAATTTGGGTCGCCGCGCCTCGAACGCTATAACGGTTCGTCTGCGGTCGAAATCCAAGGGTCGGCAGCGACAGGTGTATCATCCGGCGATGCCATGAACGAGATTGATGATCTGGTGGCTCAGTTACCGGAAGGCTTCGGCCACGAATGGACCGGCCTGTCGGCGCAGGAGCGCCTCTCAGGAAACCAGGCGACCCAGTTGTACGCTATCTCCATTCTCGTGGTGTTCCTGGCGCTGGCGGCATTATACGAGAGCTGGTCGATCCCGGTCGCCGTCATGCTGTCGGTCCCTATCGGTGTCTTTGGGGCCTTGCTTGCCGCTATTTTGTTCGGCCAGACCAATGACGTCTACTTCAAGGTGGGATTGCTGACGACAATTGGCCTCGCAGCCAAGAACGCGATCCTGATTGTCGAATTTGCGATCGACCAGCAAAAAACCGGCAAGGATCTCTTCACGGCCACTCTTGAGGCCTCCCGCCAGCGTCTGCGGCCGATCCTCATGACCTCCTTGGCCTTTATTCTCGGGGTTTTGCCACTTGCCATTGCCAATGGAGCCGGATCCGGCAGCCAGAACTCAATCGGTATCGGTGTGATGGGCGGTATGATCTCGGCAACGGTCATTGGGATATTTTTCATCCCGCTGTTGTTTGTCAGTGTCAGGCGCGTCTTCAAGGGCAATGTTCCCGACGTATCCAAGCGCCCGAAACCCGAAACCGTCGAGATCAAAGCCTAACCGGCGCTCATTGCAGGCGCGAATGATGGTGTGGTGGTTACGGACAACGAAAAGGATTTTGCCGGCGCCCAGTTCATCAATCCCTTGCGGAACCGAGCGGGACCATGATCGCGACGCGATTGCGGGGAAACTGACCATTCTTTTGAGCGGAAGCATGTGTCCCCGAGTCTTCCGACTATTCCATCGGACACTGGGATAATCCCCCGGCGAGATCAGCACTTGATCGCCTTTGGCGAGCGGTATCCCGAAAATCGCGGTCGAAAGATCCTCGGACGAGTTCCGGTTCAGCGCGATCTCATCGGATGTGCAATCAATCATCCCCGCCAATCTGCGCTTAATTCCGGGCAGGGCGGTGTCGAGCTTACGCCACGTGTTGTAGTCGGGATTGCGTCTGATGAAGCGATAGGCGTCGATCATCGCCTCCTCAACAATGATCAGTGGGGGACTGACCGCCGCGTTGTTCAAGTTCAAGAACGGCTCCTGCGCCGGGTATGCCGCGCGAATACGTTGCCACGTCGCTTCGCTCTCGTCGTCGGCCATCCGACCCGCTGCAACGATGTTCATGCAAGACTGTCGATCGAGTTCATCGGTCACCTGAGACTAGGCTTCTTGAGCGGCTCAATCTGCCAATGCGGCGTCCGCATCAGAACTTATTTGCGAATATTTGGCTGTTTCTGATACTTGACCCGGGGGTGGTAGCCAAACGCGTAGTGCGGCGGCAGGGATCAAATCGTTCAGTCGCTCGCATATCCGACGATGCCCTTGATCTCAGTGAACTCATGTAGCCCGAACTTACCGTATTCACGGCCGTTGCCTGACCGCTTGTAACCGCCGAAGGGGGCGGCACCATCCCATGCCGGGCCGTTGAGGCGAACACTGCCGGTGCGCAATCTGCGTGCCAGCGTCCGCGCTTCCGACTGAGCGCCATGGATGAAGGACGCGAGGCCATAAGGCGTGTCATTAGCAATCGCCACCGCATCGTCCTCGGTTTCGTAGCCGATGATGGAGAGCACCGGACCGAAGATCTCCTCGCGCGCGATCGTCATCGAATTGGTCACCCGCGAAAACACGGTCGGGCGCACATAGTAACCCGAACTGAGATGCGATGGCCGACCGGGACCGCCGGCAGCTAGCTCCGCTCCTTCCGCGATACCCTTCTCGATCAGCGCCTGGATTTTTTCGAACTGGGTAGCGCTTGCGACCGGTCCGATGTCGGTACGAGGATCGGATGGAGGACCCACGACGAGCGCTGCTGCTTCTCGCGCCGCGACAGCGCTTGCTTCGTCCATACGCTCTACAGGTACGAGCATCCGCGTCGGCGCGTTGCACGACTGACCAGAATTGGCAAAGCACCGGCGAACGCCGGCCCTGACTGCGCCGGCAAGATCGGCGCTTCGCAATATGATATTCGGTGATTTGCCGCCGAGTTCCTGATGTACCCGTTTAACGGTGGGCGCTGCTGCCAGCGCAACGGCAATACCGGCGCGCGTTGAGCCAGTGAAGGATACCATGTCGACGTCCGGATGGCTGGCCAACACCGTGCCGACCGTCGGGCCGTCACCCTGAACCAAGTTGAAAACCCCCTTTGGCACGCCAGCCTCCTGCATGATCTCGGCCAAAATGACAGCGTTGAAGGGAGCGATCTCAGACGGCTTGAGCACCATTGTACAACCGGTCGCGAGTGCGGGCGCGACCTTGCAGACGATCTGGTTGATTGGCCAGTTCCAGGGTGTGATCATTGCGACGACCCCAATCGGTTCATGGACGATTCGGGTTGAGCCCTGCATGTATTCAAAGTCGAATGTCTTGAAGGCGCGGATCGTCTCCTCGAAATGGGCCGCGCCGAGGCCGGCCTGTTCTGCCCGGGCCATGATGAGCGGCGCTCCCATCTCGCGCGAGATCATGTCGCCGATCTCATCCTTGCGACGCTTCAGGATTGTAAGAACCCGCTTCAGCAGCGCCAGCCGATCATCCTTCGTCGTCCTAGAAAAGCCGGCAAAGGCATTGCGCGCAGCTTTGATCGCTTTTTCGGCATCCGCTGCGCTGCCGATCGCAATCGTCCCGATCACCTGCTCGGTCGATGGATCAATGACGTCGTGCTTGCTTAGTGTCTCGGGCTCGACCCATTCACCGTCTATGTAGAACCTGTGAGCGTTCTTCATGGGGTTCTCCGTGGATGTGTGGAAATTGGCTTTGCTGGCGGATGACTGAATGCGTCCCTCGGCATTCATGATCTTGGGGGGAGCTGGTTTGACATTGAACGCGGTCGCACGGGATGGTTTCGTTCTTCAACTCCGACCCCGATTTCTCCGATGCGTCAGCGCTCAGAAATCGGCTACTTTCCCCCAGGCAGATGTTAAGAAGCGGTCTGGATGGTAGGGCCGAGGGTCGACGATCGGCTCGTCGCCGGTCACGATATCGGCAATCAGGTGACCTGCGCCGGGACCGATGCCGAAACCGTGACCACTGAAGCCGGCGGCTAAGACGAAGCCGGGAACGGTCGCTATTTCGCCGATCCCCGGCACTCCATCGGGGGTACTGTCGACATAGCCTGCCCAGGCGGCAGTGATCTTGGTGTTCTTTAAAGCCGGCAATAGTTCCAGCGCACGCAAATGGGTGATGCGAATGGTCCGCTTATCGATTGCCGGATCGAGGATGCGCATGCGCTCCATCGGCGTGGGCGCGTCCAGCCGCCAGCGTGCCAGTGTCTCATGCCCTGAGCGAATTCCCTGCAAGCCACCCGGCGCCAGGCTGCGCCAGCGCCGGACGAACATTGGCAGGAAATGGGGCGCGAAACGGAGCTGTTGCGGCGTCAGATCGACGCGCCCGCCGCCGCTGATTGCCAGCGTATGGCCGCCGTCGCCGCGACGGGTGACAGAAACGGCAGCCGTATGTAGCGCATCTGGCAGGCCCGTGGCGCCGGGCGAGACGGAAAGGATCGAAGAGCGGATAGAGGCCTGCGGAAAGCGGATGCCAAGCTGGTGGCAGAAGGAGGACGCCCAGGCACCGCCGGCAAGCACCGCGATTTTGGTGCGAATGGTGCCGTGTTCCGTGACAACGCCGCAGACGCGGCCGCCCTCGGTCTCGATACCGCGGGCGGCGCAGGATTGGTGGACTGTTCCTCCGAGCTTCAGGGTCGCGGCCGCGACGGCCGGTGCTGCGGACGCCGGATCGGCGGTGCCGTCGGTCGGCGAAAAGACTCCACCCTTCCAAGGCTTGCCAGTCGCGCGGCCGCGCTCCGTCGCTTCGACACTGTCGAGCATATGGGTGGTGACACCGGCGGTGCGGGCGAAGTCGCGCCACCGCGCCCAGCCGGCCAGTTCCTCGTCACTGTTGCTCAAATAGAAAAGCCCGCAGCGGCGAAAGCCCGTATCTTCTCCCGTTTCGGCGGCGAAGCTCTCCCATAGATCGAGGCTCTTTGTTGCCATCGGAAGTTCGCGAGCGTCGCGGTTCTGCTGGCGACACCAGCCCCAGTTGCGGCTCGATTGTTCTGCGCCGATCCGACCTTTTTCAACGAGCGCTACCTTCAATCCGCGCCTCGCCAAATAGTACGCTGCAAAGACGCCGACGATGCCGCCACCGATGATCACCGCGTCCGCAGCAGCGGGCAGCTCCGGAGTCGTAGCGACAAATTTCAGCGGTGCAGGCATGGCATGGTCTCCGTTTCGGACTCAGTCTAGCGGTTTCTCCGCTGCAGCGTTGCCGGACTGTCGCCGATGGCAGCAGAAAATTCTGTCTTCCCGGATGTGCTCGGGCCTTTGTGCTTCGGCGCAAGAGGCAAAATGAAATCGACACACCGGCCCTTTGTGCTAGGTTCGGCGCAATGTGTTTCGCAGCATAATCTGCTGTGCGATTGGCCAAGACAGAGAATCCGAAGAGGTGCCGCATGAAGCTCGACAGGATCGACATCAAGATTCTCTACGAACTACAAAAGAACGGACGCATCACCAACGTCGAACTTGCGGAGCTTGTTGCTCTGTCGCCGAGTCCCTGCCTGATGCGGGTGAAAAAGCTGCAGTCGGAGGGTTACATCGGAGGCTATTCTGCGCAGATCAATGTCGGCAAACTGGGCCAGACGCTAACTGTATTCACGGAGATCACACTGAAAAACCACCGGCAGATAGACTTTGCCCGGTTTCTCGCCGCGATCGAGAAGGTTGACAATGTGATCGAGTGCCACCTCGTATCTGGCGGGTACGATTATCTGCTGAAATTCGTGACTGCCGGTATTGGCGAATACCAAACCATCATGGAACGCCTGACCGACATGGATGTCGGCATCGATAAATATTTCAGCTTCGTCGTTCTAAAGTCGCCGATCGTAAAAGCCCACATGCCACTGACCAGCCTGTTTCCAATGTAAGGCTGTGTCGTTTTGAACATGAGGCGCAAACACCTCAGCGCCGGCAATAGGCCCGAACCAACTCGGCATCCTGTTGAAGACCATCGAGCCAGGTGGGGTCGAGCTTCGGCACCGACGAGAAGAGCAATTGCGAATAGGGGTGCTGCGGCGTCTTGACCTTGGCCGGCATGATTTCCTCGACCTTTCTGCCGCCATACATCACAACGATCTCGTCGCAGATCGCCTCGACCACGGACAAGTCGTGACTGATAAAAATGTAGGAGAGTCCGAGGTCGCGTTGCAAGTCCTTGAGGAGATCGATGACGGCGGCGGCGACAACCGTATCGAGTGCCGAGGTGATCTCGTCGCAGAGGATCAACTTAGGGTCAGCGGCCAATGCGCGGGCAAAATTCACGCGCTGCTTCTGGCCGCCGGAAAGCTCTCCCGGGCGCCGGTGGCGCAGATTGCGCGGTAGGCGCACCATATCGAGCAACTCGTCGATGCGGGCGCTACGCGCCTTTCTGTCCATGCGATGGTAGAAGACAAGGGGCCGGTCCAGGATATCCTCGACCGACTTTGCCGGATTGAGCGCCGTGTCAGCATATTGAAAGACGATTTGCATCTGGCGAAGCTGGTCGCGTGAGCGCTCGCGTGCGCTGCGACCGAGTTCCTTGCCGTCGAAGACGATCTTGCCGACGGCGGCCGGCAAGATGCCGGCTATGGCGCGGGCGAGCGTCGACTTTCCGCAACCGGATTCCCCGATGATGCCGAGGTTGCGACCTTTCTCCACCTTGAGGCTCACATGCTCCACAGCCCGCACGAGCGGCAGCCCGTCGGTCTGGCGCTGACCATAACCGGCGACCAGGTCTTCGATCTTCAGAAGCGGAGCAGGCGAAGTCTGTGCGGCGGCGACAGGCCCGCGCGACTTTGGCTCGAAGGCGGCGAGCAGTTCGCGCGTGTAGGGATGCTTCGCTTCGTTGAGGATCTCTTCGGTGGTGCCGGTCTCCTTCGCCTCGCCACCTTTCAAAACGACGATGCGGTCGGCAATCTGGGCGACGACAGCAAGATCGTGCGAGACATAGACGCCTGCGATCCCGCCCTTCTTCATGACTGCCTTGAAGGCGCGCAGAACCTCGATCTGCGTGGTAACGTCGAGTGCCGTGGTCGGTTCGTCGAAGACGACGAGCTTGGGGTCGCCGATCAGGGCCATGGCAGCCGCAAGCCGCTGCAACTGTCCGCCGGAGACTTGATGCGGATAACGGCTGCCGATCGTATCCGGCTCGGGCAGGGACAGCGCCCGGAAGAGCTCGACGGCGCGAGTGCGGGCCTCGTCGGGCGACATCAGCCCATGGATGCGGGTGACCTCGATGACCTGGTCCATGATGGTGGCGGCCGGGTTGAAGGCGGCGGCGGCCGATTGCGGTACGTAAGCGACCTCGGTGCCGCGTACCTTGGCGCGCTGCTTTTCCGAAAGTGCGACCATGTTCTTGCCGGCGACCGATACAACGCCGCCGGAAATGCGGCAGCCTGGGCGGGCGTGACCCATCAACGTCAATGCGATCGTCGTCTTTCCCGAACCGCTTTCCCCAATCAGGGCGACTATCTCGCCCTCGGCGACTGCCAGGCTAACGCCCTTGATGATTTCGACGTGACGACCGGAATCGGTGGTTGCTTCGACCTTCAGGTCACAGATTTCTACAAGATTGGTCATCACTCGCTCCGATCGCGGATCTTCTGCGGCAGGTTGTCGATCAGGAGGTTCACGCTGATCGTGAGGCTGGCGATCGCAAGCGACGGGAACATAACGGCCGGTGCTCCGAAAGGCAGACCGCCGATGTTCTCGCGCACAAGTGCGCCCCAATCGGCATAAGGCGGCTGAACACCGAGGCCGAGGAACGAGAGCCCGGAGAGCAGGAGAACGATGAAAACGAAGCGAAGCCCCAGATCCGCGAGCACCGGCCCAACGATGTTGGGTAGGATCTCGGATCGAATGAGATAGAGGGTGTTCTCCCCGCGGATGCGCGCGACAGTGATGAAGTCCATCGCGTTAATGTTTACGGCAAGTGCGCGAGCAAAGCGATAGGATCCGGGAATGTAGATGACCGACAGCGTCAAAATCAGCACCGGGATCGAGGAGCCGACGGCCGCGACGACCACAAGGCCGAACAGCTTGCTTGGGATCGAATTCAGCGCGTCGAGGACACGGCTCAAGATCGTATCAATCCAGCCGCCGGTGACGGCGGCGATCATGCCAAGAACCACGCCGCTGAAACAGGCAATCGTCACGGCTGCGAGCGAGATACCGACGGTATAGCGTGCGCCCATCAGGATTCGCGAGAACATGTCGCGGCCGAGATAGTCCGAGCCCAGCCAAAGATCACGGCTCATCGGGCCGAAATAATCGACATCAACGATCTCACCGACCGGGTAGGGGATCATAAGCGGTGCAAAGATTGCAACGAGCGCCCAGGACAGGATGATCGCAAGGCCGATCATGCCCACGATGTTGAAGCGATAGCCAAGCCGGATTCCGGGTTTCCGGAGGGGTGTCGAAGTGCTTGAAGGCGTCATTGTCATCGTAACCTCGGATTGGAAAGAATGGCGATGATGTCGGCAGCCGTGATCAGGATCAGGTAGCCGAGGCAGAAGATCATCGCGCAGCTTTGGATCAGCGGCAGGTCGCGGGTCGCAACAGCATCGACCATGAGCTTGGCAATCCCTGGATAGTTGAAGATCGTCTCAACGATGATGACGCCGCCCAGCAGATAGGAGAGCGAGAGCGCAACGGCATTGACGATCGGCCCGAGTGCATTGGGCAAGGCGTGACGGAAGACGATGCGCGCTCGGGAGGCGCCCTTGAGTAGCGCCATCTCGACGTAAGGCGTATTGAGCGTCTCGATGACTGCGGCGCGCGTCATCCGGATCATCTGCGCGGAAACGACGAATGTGAGCGTGATCACCGGCATTGCATAGACTCGTAGCATATCGCTCAAGCTATGGATCTCGTTGGCGAAAGACAGCGCCGGCAGCCACTTTAGATAGACGGCGAAGATCAGCACGGCGGAGGTCGCGACCATGAATTCCGGGACGGAGATCACCCCGATTGTCAAAATGGTGACAATCCGGTCATAGAGCGAGCCGCGAAGCATGGCAGCCGTGATCCCGAGAGAAAGGGCGATAGGGACCGAGAACAAGGCGGTCACGCCGGCAAGCTTCATGGTGTTGATGAAACGTCCGGCAATCAGCTCGGCAACCGGCATCTCATTGGCATAGGAGGTCCCGAGATCGCCGTGCAACAAGCCGACAATCCAGCGCAGGAAACGGAAGAGCGCCGGCTCGTCGAGGTGCATTGCGTTGCGCAGACCTGCGACGGCCTCGGGTGTGGCAGCCTGGCCGAGAAGGATCGTTGCCGTGTCTCCCGGCAGCAGTGTCGTCGCGAAGAAGACGGTGAAGGAGACGATCAACAATGTGACCACGGCGATGAGCAGTCTCCCCAGGACAAGGGATAGGACCGGGTTGTTCACGCGCGTTCCCTTTCAACGTTCGACATCGTTTTCCGCATCCAAAAATGCCCGGGGCTACAGCAGTGCGGCTGCAGCCCCGTGGCCGGTCGCGTCGTCAGGCTTCCAGCCAGACGTATTCCGCAAAGGCATAGCCCATCTGGCCACCAAGCGGGTTCGCTTCCAGGCCCTTGAGTTTGGCAGTCGTGGCATCGACGTTCGAAATATAGGCCGGAATGATAGTGCCAGCTTCTTCGGCGACCATGACCTGCATTTCGTTGTAGATGGCCTTTCGTTTGTTCTGGTCGAGCGAGCCGCGCGCTTCGATCAGCATCTTGTCGAACTTCTCCGACTTGTACTGGCTCTCATTCCAAGGCGCTTCTGAAGCGTAAAGCAGCGAGAACAGGATGTCCGGTGTCGGGCGCGGGTTGATATTGCCGAAATGGACGGGTGCCTTCAGCCAATAATTGTCCCAATAACCGTCGGATGGAACGCGCTGGACGTCAAGCTTCATGCCGATTTCGGCACCGGCGGCCTGGATGATCATCGCCATGTCGATTGAGGAGGTCGCCGCGTCGGAGGCGATCACCGGGACCGACTGACCAAGAACGCCGGCCTTTTCGAAATGGAACTTGGCCTTTTCGGGATCGAATGCGCGTGCCTTCAGATCTGCATTGCGATAGAAATTCGCGGGGGAAACCGGCTGGTCGTTGCCGACCTCACCCAAGCCCCTAAGCGCCGACTTGACGATCTGCTCGCGGTTGACGAGATACTTCATGCCTTCGATGAAGTCTCGCTTGCTGCCGGGCTCCATGTCGAGTCGCATGTTGAGATTGGTGTAGTTGCCAGACGTCGTCTTCGACAGGACGAAAGCGTCTCCCTGTGTCTCGACCAAACGCATCGAGCGGGGATTGATAGAGGCGGCAAGATGAATGTCGCCCGAAAGCAGTGCGTTGACGCGGGCATTGTCGTCGCTGATGGCGAAGTATTCGAAGGAATCGACGTTCGGGCCGGATTTCCAGTAGTTCTTGTTCTTGATCCCGACCGACCGCACGCCGGGTTCGAACACCTCCTTGACGAAGGCGCCCGTGCCGTTCGCCTTTGAGAAGTCCGTCGTACCGTCGGCGACGACCATGAAGTGGTGCATCGACAGAATGGTCGGTAGGTCGGCGTTCGGATTTGCGAGCGTGATCTCGACGGTCTGTTTGTCGACTGCCTTGAAGCCCGTCATCTGGGCGGCGATCTTCGCGACCTTCGAACCGACCGCCGGGTCGAGATGGCGCTTCAGAGAAAAGACGACGTCGTCGGCCGTCAGCGGCTTGCCATCGTGGAAAGTAACGCCCTTCTTAAGCTTGACGGTCCAGGTTTTCGCATCTTTGGACTCGATTGTTTCGGCAAGCTCCATTTGCGGGACGCCGTTCTGGTCGAGGAATGTGAGGCGATTGTAAAAGGAGCAGCAACGGACATAGTCAGTCGAGAGCGATGCCTTGGCGGGGTCGAGCGTATCGGCCGTCGAAGACGACCATCCCGCCGCCTTCAGCGCGCCGCCGGAAGCGGGTGTGGCGGCGACCGCGTGCGAGGCGCGAGAGAGGATGAGGCCGCCCGCCGACATCGCCACACCGCCCGCCAGCACCATGTGGAGTAATTCTCGACGCGTCGCGCCACGGCGAATGGCATTTTCGACCCTTGTGTCGTCGGATGTTGTCCAGTTGGTAATCTTGTCGTTCATAGCATTCCCCTTTTCGTGGTTGGTTGGCGCGTCTTCGTCTTGGCGCAAAGTTCAGGCCAGGTTCTTTAAGGTTCTCATTCAGCCCCGTGCGGCGGCCACTGCATTGGCGAGGCCCTTCATGGAGGTGAAGTGATAGTCGGGCTCGGTGAATTTGGCCGGCTCGATGGTGCCGCCATAGCCTTTCTGTCCGTGGCGGCGCTCAATCCAACAATTGCTCATCCCTAGCTCCCGCGAAATCCCAATGTCGTGGTACTGGCTTTGGGCGACATGCAGGATCTCGTCCTTTGAACTTCCTTCGGCGGCTACGAAGTCGAAAACCTTCTCGAAGAAGACGGGGTCGGGCTTTTCTGTGCCGGTTTCGTCGGCGGTGAAGGCGGCGTAGAACGGGCTTCCCAGTTCCTTCGCGAAGTAATCGAATGCCCAACGACGTGCATTGGTCATCGCCACCAGGCGGTAATCTTTGGCAAGCCGGGCCAGCGCTTCGGCGCTGTCGTCAAAGGCCTTCCAGCGTTTTGCGGAATCGCGCAGCCGCTCGCCACACTTGCGCTCAACCGGCAGGCCGAGGTTTGGCGCGATCGCCAGATAGACGCGAATGAGATCATCCGGGAAGAGGTCGGCATCCCTGGAGTAGCGCGCCGCGCGGTAAAGGCTCAGAGCCTCCTCGGCGTCGATCACGACGCCCGCCTCAGCGGCGATGCCGGCGAGGCACTCCGTAAGACCACCCTCGAAGTCGATCAGCGTGCCGACGACATCGAAGGTCAGATACTTGAAGTCATGAAGGCTCTTGCGCATTGCAATTCCCCAGTTCTCGGCCTCCTGAGGGAACGCCGGCTTCGTGAAGAAGAATATTCTGTTCCCTGGCGAGGTGATTTTCCCGCTCTTGGTGAAAAGCCGGGATTTCTGGGATCCGGCCCTTTTTCTTGAACTGAGTTTGGCAGCTGTCCAAAACCAGAGTCTCCGAAAAGAGGCCGTTGCGCGGCACAAAATACCGAAGATGACGGTTCCGCGACATATTGCGGCTCGGGTTTCTCAGGCCACAAGGGCCCTCCGGACATCACTGTCGGCGAGCGTCTCGTCCAGCGTCCTGCGTGTACGCTCCACGATCGCGTCGATTTCCGCCTCCGTGCAACAGAGCGGTGGGGCGTAGCCGAGCACGCCATTGGCGAAGGCGCGGATGACGAGACCGTTGTTCCAGGCGCGGTCGAAGATGCGGCGCGCCGGTTCTGCAGCCGCTGGAAGGGGAGTCTTGCGTTCCTTGTCGACGACGAGCTCGATGGCAGCCAACATGCCGCGGCCGCGGACGTCGCCCACGAGCGGATGGTCCTTCAGGCCCTCGAGCCCGGCCATCAGCCGTGCTCCGGCTCTGCGCCCGTTTTCCAGCAGTCCGTCTTCGTAGAGTCGTAGAACCTCCAGACCGACGGCGGCGCTGACGGGATGGGCCGAATAGGTATAGCCATGTCCGACGGCGGAGGCGCCGGCGCCATCGGCGATCGTCTGATAGACGTGCTCCGACATGAACAGGGCACCCATCGGCACGTAGCCGGAGGTGAGGCCTTTGGCGACCGTCAGGAGGTCCGGCACGATGTCGTCCTCCGAACAGGCAAATAGAGGGCCTGTGCGCCCGAAGCCGGTGATGACCTCGTCGGCGACAAAGAGGATATCGAGCTCGCGGCAAACGGCGCGCATCGCCTTCATCCAGCCCTTGGGCGGCACGAGCACGCCGCCCGATCCCTGGATTGGTTCGGCATAGAATGCCGCAACCCGCTTGGCGCCGCCCAGTTCTTCGATCTTCTCATTCAATGCGGCAATGGAAGCAGCGATGATGGCCTCGGGGTCGGTGCCGACCGGGTTGCGGTAGGCATAGTGGGACGGAATCTTGTGCTGCCAGTCGAAAGGCAAGCCGAAGCCAGCGTGGAAGGCGGGTAGAGCAGTAAGACCGGCTCCAACCGTCGAGGAACCGTGATAGCCTTGTTCGATGGAGATGAACTGGTCTTTCCCGGGTCGTCCGCGCGCATTCCAATAGTAGCGGATGAAGCGGATCGTGCTGTCGACGGCATCCGAGCCGCCGAGCGTGAAATAAACGTGGTTGAGGTCTCCTGGCGCGCGATCGGCGAGTTCCGAGGCCAACCTGATTGCCGGCTCCGAGCCGAGGCCGAAATAGGTGGTTGCATAAGGAAGCTCCCGCATTTGCTTTGCCGCCGCCTCGACGATGCTGTCATGACCGTAGCCAGCATTGACGCACCAAAGGCCGGCAAAGCCATCGATCAATTGTTTGCCGTTCGCATCGGTGACTGTTGCACCGCTAGCCGATGTCAGGACCCGCACGCCCAGATTTTCGTGGCTGCGATAGGAAGCGACCGGATGGATCAAATGCGCGCGGTCGAGTTCGATCAGGGAATTGCTAAACATGAAGGTCTCCGGATCAGCCGAGCGCCTGACTGGCGAGGGCAAAGGTGGCCGCAGCACGATCTGCTGCGCGGTGGATCTGCGGCTTGGCCATGGCAATGCCGCCGCCGACGTGCGCGAGGCCTTGTTCGGCGAGCCAGGGCGAAAGATTGCTGTCGTCGGTGGTGTCGACCCTGAGGAATCGGCTGGGACGCTTGGCAATGAAATGTCTGACGAGTGCTTTGGCATCGGCGAGATCGGCGGCGACGACGGGGCCGATTACTTCTCCTCGACCGAAGGAGCGCAGGGCTGCAAACCCTGAAATGCGGCCGTCACGGCGGGTGACGGCGAACTCACCGACCTTGGCGAGATAGGCCATCAGCCCTTCGCGATCGGCGCCGAAAGCAACCCGGTCGAGTTCGGTGAGTGCATGAAGATCGCCGACGGTTGCGTCCTCGGTTTCCGTTGGCGCGGCGATCTCTCCGACCACCCCCTGGTGCTGTAAGACCGTGCCGATCTCGCAAAAGCCAAGCTTCTTGTAGAGGGGAAGGCCTTCGGCCGTCGCCACGAGCCTCAGCGGTCGGTCTGCCGCGATCTGAAATGCGGCATCCATGAGCCTGCGACCTAGACCGAGACCGCGCATCGTCTCGTCGACGATAACCATGTTGATTGTCGCACATTCTGTCTTGTATGGCGTCATGAGCACGGTGCCGACGACCTGTCCGTCCTCGACCGCCACGACCCCTTCGCTGAGCGCCAGCGCCATCTGCCAGTCTTCCGACCGGTGCGGCCAGCCCGCCTGCCGAGAGAGGTCGATGGCAGCTCCCAGGTGTTCGGGACCGAACGTCACAAGATCGATCTGACTTGTTTGCATTGGAATGTCCTTCATTTCTGCTCACAAGTGTGAGGCAGTATCGGCCGGAAGATTGTCTGAAGGACACGGCCCGGACGGTATCTTATGGCTTTGCAGCCGCATGCCGCCGCATCTTATGCTGGCAAGGAACGCGTGCGCGGAGAAACGCTGTCCTGGAAGAGAGTAAACCGCACCAGGACGCACAACCTTCTGCCAAAGCCGCCTTTGGATACGAAACAATCTGCTTTGATCGTTCGGATTTCAGTCGAGCGGGTGGGTGAACCTCGGCCTATGATGGCCACAGATGAAACCGCTACAGCTTAGGACCAGGTCATGACTCACTTCCGGCCGAAATACATCACCTTCGACTGCTATGGCACGCTCACCAACTTCCAGATGGCGGAGGCGGCGCGCGATCTTTACGGTGATCAGTTCGACGAGCCGCGCATGGCCGAATTCATCAAAAACTTTGCCGCCTATCGCCTCGACGAGGTACTGGGCGACTGGAAACCTTATGATGAGGTGGTGCACAATTCGCTTGAGCGGACCTGCAAGCGCAACGGCATAACGTTCCATGACGAAGCTGCGCGGGCGGTCTACGAGCGCGTCCCGACCTGGGGGCCGCATCCGGACGTTCCGGCAGGTCTTGCCAAGGTTGCCGAGGAAATCCCGCTGGTCATCCTGTCCAACGCGATGAACTCGCAAATCATGTCGAATGTCGAGAAGCTCGGGGCACCGTTTCATGCAGTCTACACGGCGGAGCAGGCGCAGTCCTACAAACCGCGCTTCAAAGGCTTCGAATATATGCTTGATATGCTGGGCTGCGGCCCCGAAGACATTCTCCACTGCTCCTCCTCCTTCCGTTATGATCTGATGTCGGCGCATGACCTCGGCATCAAGAACAAGGTCTGGGTCAATCGCGGCCACGAACCGGCGAACCCCTATTACGGCTATGTCGAGATCGCGGATATCTCCGGTTTGCCGGGCGTCGTCGGGCTCTGAGAAAGGCATCGCGATGAAGTTCCAATCCTACTGGCACGATACGGCCCCAACCTTTGAAGGCGGTATGCAAGGTCCTGTCGAAGGACACTACGACGTCGCCATTGTCGGCGGCGGCTTCACTGGCCTTGCCGCGGCGCGCCAACTGGCCACGGCCGGCGCAAGGGTTGTCGTGCTGGAGGCAGAGCGGGTCGGCTGGGGTGCTTCCGGACGCAATGGCGGCCATCTCAACAACGGCCTCGCCCACAGCTTCATTGCCGCCAAGGCCGAACTCGGCAAGGAGCGTGCCATCACGCTCTACAAGGCACTCGACGCTTCGATCGATACCATCGAGGCAATCGTCGCCGAGGAGGGGATCGACTGCAATTTCCGTCGCGCGGGAAAGCTGAAGCTCGCGTCCAAGCCGCAGCATTTCGATGCGATCGCCCGCAATTTCGAGGCAGTTCACGAAGAGGTGGACCCGGATACGGCGCTTCTCAGTGCAAATGATCTGAAAAGCGAGGTCGGCTCGCCCTTCCACGGCGCCATGCTGTCGAAGAAAAGCGCCATGATGCATATGGGACGCTATGTCGTCGGGCTTGCCAGTGCTGCCGCGCGCCATGGCGCCACCATCTTCGAGAAGGCGGCAGTGACCGCGCACCAAAGTGGCAACGGTCGCCATAGCCTCGCGACCGTACGAGGCACCGTCAGCGCAGACCATGTTCTTGTGGCAACCGGCGCTTATACGCCGCCAGTGTTCGGCTATTTCCGACGTCGGATTGTTTCCGTCGGCAGCTTTCTCATTGCAACGCGTCCACTGACGGATGCAGAAATTGCGGTGACGATGCCGGGCAACCGCACCTGCGTCACCTCGATGAACATCGGCAACTACTTTCGGCTGTCGCCAGACAACCGGCTTATATTCGGAGGCCGCGCGCGGTTTTCCGCAACGTCCGATCAGCGCTCGGATGCAAAGAGTGGCGACATTCTCCGCAAGAGCCTGCTTGAAATCTTCCCGCAGCTTTCAGGGGTAGAGCTCGACTATTGCTGGGGTGGGCTGGTCGACATGACCAAGGACCGCTATCCGCGCGCCGGCTATGTCGATGGCGTCTGGTACGCAATGGGCTATTCCGGCCATGGGGCGCAGCTGTCCACGCATCTCGGCATGATCATGGCCGACGCCATTCTCGGCAAGGCCGACCGTAACCCGCTCAAGGGCCTTGACTGGCCGGCCGTTCCTGGCCATTTCGGCAAGCCCTGGTTCCTGCCGTTCGTCGGATTGTACTACAAGACGCTCGACCGGTTTCAATAACGGCCAATCATCCATCCGGAACGGGGCGCCCAAAGTCTGCTGACAAACCCTTCGCGCAAACGCCGGTTGCTCGCGCAATGCCGGACTTCCGCCCGCGACCGACCAAAATACTGGAACGTTCGGGATCGGCAGGAAGAAGAGCTTTGGCTGGCCCGGCGATATCGAGATGGATCCCAACAGCTGGACGCGCTAGATAGCTAGACAGTCTAGCTTGGATAAGAATCATGGAATGGCAGTTACAGGACGCTAAGAACCAATTTTCAAAAGTCGTTCAGAAAGCTCGGGACGAGGGGCCACAAGTGGTAACCGTACGCGGCCAACGCGCGGCCGTCGTGCTGTCGGCCCGCGAATACGACGCCTTGCGCGCCGGCCGGCCGACCCTGGTTGACGATCTGCTGTCGGGACCTGCTTGGGATGACGCCTTCTCAGATGCGGTGACCGATCGCTCTAGGACACCAAGCCGAGAAGTCGCATTCTGATGTATCTCCTCGATTTCAACGTCATCTCAGAGGCGCTCCGCGGCACGCCTCAGGCCAAATCGTGGCTGCGATCGGTCGATCCTCTAACGGTCCATTTGAGCGTGCTCACGCTGGGCGAAATCATGCGAGGCATCGCCCATAAGCAGAAGAACGACCCGAAGTCGGCTGCCCATCTCGCAGAGTGGCTACGCAAATTGCGTCACGACCATGCTGAGCGCATTCTACCCATATCAGACCAAATTGCAGTCGAATGGGGTCGCATCGCCGCAATCCGTCCACGTGGCGATATCGACGGTTTGATCGCGGCGACGGCAATCGTTCACGATCTCATCGTTGTCACGCGGAATGTCGCGGACTTCGAGGACACTGGTGCCATCATTGCCAACCCGTGGGATCCCGACGCGTGAGTGGGGGATGTTGGTGAACACCCTGCCTCGCAAATTTCCGTTTCGTTGCACAGTTGTCATAGGATCGGAATGCGCTTCACATCCGCTCGCTGACAATCTCATCAAAATAATCCTCGTGAAGATGTAAGACGGTCACGAGCTCAACGCCATCGAGGATGCCGTCAAACTCGAGGGCATCGGTCAGCCAAGTCCGCCGATGTGGAAGCTCTTCATTTCGAGATATTCCTCGATGCCGCACTGGGCGCCCTCACGGCCGAGGCCGGATTGTTTCATGCCGCCGAAGGGTGCAACCTCGGTCGAAATTGCCCCGGTGTTCAGCCCGACCATGCCGAACTCGAGCGCTTCGCCGACATGCCAGGAGCGCTTGAGGCTCTCGGTGTAGAAATAGGCGGCCAGGCCGAAGGGCGTGGCATTGGCAATCCTGATCGCTTCGTCCTCGGTTTCGAAGCGAAACAGCGGCGCGACAGGGCCAAAGGTCTCTTCTTTCGCAAGCAGCATCTCTGTTGTGGCGCCGGTTAGAACTATGGGGGCCGTGTATTGCCGGCCCTCCGGTAGCGATCTGCCGCTGGCCGCGATCTTAGCGCCTTTCGCAAGCGCATCGTCGATATGGCAGTTGATCTTGGTGATCGCCGCCTCGTTGATCATCGGGCCAATTGCCACACCTGGCTCCGTTCCCGGCCCGACCTTCATCGCCCTCACTCGGGCGCCGAGTTTTTCGGCGAAGGCGTCGTACACGCTAGCTTGGACCAGGATGCGGTTGGCGCAAACGCAAGTCTGACCTCCGTTGCGGAATTTGGAGGCGATCGCGCCTTCCACCGCGAGATCGAGATCGGCATCATCGAAGACGATAAAAGGTGCGTTGCCACCGAGTTCGAGCGAAAGCCGTTTGAGGCTATCGGCTGCACCGCGCATCAGCAGCGAGCCGACGCGTGTCGAGCCAGTAAACGAAATCTTGCGCACCGTGACATTGGCCATGATCTCGTTACCAATGGCCGTGGGCATGCCAGTGACGATGTTGACGACCCCGGCCGGGATGCCCGCCCGCTCGGCAAGTACACCGAGTGCTAGCGCGGAAAACGGCGTGAACTCCGAAGGCTTGATCACAACGGTGCATCCGGTCGCCAAGGCTGGCGCGACCTTGCGGGTGATCATCGCATTCGGGAAATTCCAGGGCGTGACGATGGCACAGACGCCGACTGCTTCTTTAAGCACGACGATACGGCGGTCGGGGGTTGGAGAGGGAATCGTATGGCCGCCGATGCGTCTCGCTTCCTCCGCAAACCACTTGACGAAGGCGGCGCCGTAGCGGATCTCGCCACGCGCTTCGTCGAGCGGTTTGCCCTGTTCCAGCGTAAGGAGGAGCGCCAGATCCTCAAGGTTTTCGATCATTAACGCATGCCAGCGTTCGAGGAGACCGGCGCGTTCGGCATGGGTCTTCTTCTTCCACGCGGGGAAGGCCGCATCGGCTGCTTCGATCGCGGCGCGGGTTTCGGCAGCCCCCATGTCTGGAACGGTACCGAGGATCGTCTGGGTCGCCGGGTCGATCACCTCCACGACCCCGCCCGAGGCCGCGTCGGTCCACGTCCCCCCTATCAGGCCAGATTGCCGGAACAGTTCCGTGTCGTTCAACATCTGCATGCTCATTCTCCAAACGATCAGTCGAGCGCGGCAAGAACCGCCGCGGTGATGGTTTCCGTTCTGTCTTTGCCCGGGACGGTGCCTATGCCGCTGCCAGTGGTTCGTTCCAGCGCCTCCATGATCCTTCGCGAGGCGTCCGTTTCGCTGAGATGCTCAAGCATCATTGCGCCAGACCAGATGGTGGCGATGGGGTTGGCAATGCCGAGATGGGCGATATCGGGGGCCGATCCGTGCACCGGCTCGAACATGGAGGGACGGCTTCGATCCGGATTGATGTTGGCGGAAGCAGCAAATCCCAGACCGCCCTGAATGGCCGCGCCCAGATCAGTCAGGATGTCGCCAAAGAGGTTCGAGGCAACCACAACGTCGAGGCTTTCCGGTGCCATGACCATCCGGGCGGCCATGGCATCGATGTGATACATCGTGACCTCAACGTCCGGGTATTGGGCGGCGAGCTCCCTGGTGATTTCGTCCCAGAACACCATGGAATATTTCTGGGCGTTCGATTTGGTCACCGAGGCGAGCTTGCCGCGACGCAAGCGCGCCTGCTCGAATCCGAAACGCAGGACCCGTTCGACGCCGGTGCGGGTGAAGATCGAGGTTTCCACCGCGACCTCGTCGGCGGTCCCCTGGTGAACACGGCCGCCGGCGCCGGAGTATTCGCCCTCGGTATTTTCCCGAATGCAGACGATGTCAAAAGCCTCCGCCTTCAAGGGACCTTGGACGCCAGGC
Source organism: Rhizobium sp. LjRoot258 (assembly GCF_964254185.1). Lineage (NCBI taxonomy): Bacteria > Pseudomonadati > Pseudomonadota > Alphaproteobacteria > Hyphomicrobiales > Rhizobiaceae > Rhizobium > Rhizobium sp. LjRoot258. The sequence goes on from NZ_CAXUST020000002.1 coordinate 743,496, forward strand.
AGCAGCCGGTGCGGTCGGATATTGGCGTATTGCACGAAGGCCTTTCGGATCGGCAGCAGAAGGCCGTGCAGAGATATGGAATCGGGTACTTCTGCCGGCCAGCCAACGGCGCCAAGAAGGATAGCGTCGAAGCCGCGCAGTATCTGGATGCCATCAGCGGGCATCATGGCGCCGGTCTGCTTATAGAAGGCGCACGACCACGGGAATTCCGTGCCTTCCAGCGTAAATTTGCCGATCGCGGCGGCCTTCTCTAGAACCGACCAGGCGGCGGCTGTGACATCGCGCCCGATACCGTCGCCTGGAATAAGTGCGATCCTGTGATGTGTCATGACGATATCGTCCTCAAAGGCTGATCAAGACGCTCTTGCTCTTGCGGTTGGCGTTGTAAGCCTCGCGGCCGAGATCTTTCCCGATGCCCGACTGCTTGTAGCCTCCGGTTGGTAGGATATGGTCGCGCGAGCGGCTGTAGCGGTTGACCCAGACGGTGCCTGCCTGCAGACGACGGGTGAGCCGGATCGCACGGGAAAGATCGCGGGTGAAGAGCCCGGCGGCAAGCCCGTAGGTCGGATGGTCGGCGAGCGCGAGCGCCTCCTCCTCGTCTAAAAATGTCTGCAGCGTAAGGACAGGCCCGAAGATTTCCTCCGTGACCGCCGGCGAGGGCTCGCGAACGGCGATCAATGTCGGCTGATAAAAATAGCCCGGTGCATCCATCGGTGCGCCGCCGAACAGACATTCGCCGCCGGCCGACACAGCCGACTCGACAATGCCGTGGATACGGCTCAACTGGCGCTTCGAGATGATCGGCGAATATTGTGTCGTCTCGTCCCAGGTCGGCGCTGCCTTCACCATCTTCATGCGCGCGACGATCGCTTCGGCCAGAGGGGCCGCAATGGATTCCTCGACGATCAGCCGGGAGCCGGCGATGCACGCCTGGCCGGCATTGGAAAGTATGCCTTGGGAAATCACCACGGCGGCCTTGTCGAGATCGGTGTCTGCAAAGACCAGTTGCGGGCTCTTTCCGCCGAGTTCCAGTGTCATCGGCTTGACGCCCGTGCGGGCGATATTGGCCATGATCGCAGAGCCGGCTGCGGTCGAGCCGGTGAAGCTGACCTTGGCGATCTCCGGATGGCCGGTAATGGCGTTGCCCGTAACCTGGCCGTCGCCAAGAACAATGTTGATCAGACCCGCCGGCAGGCCGGCCCGGATTGCCAGTTCGGCGAGATAGATGGTTGAAAAGGGTGTCAGTTCGGACGGCTTTAGAACCACCGCATTGCCGGCGGCAAGCGCCGGACCAAGCTTCCAGCCAGCCATGGAAACAGGAAAATTCCAGGGCGTGATGGCACCAACCACGCCGTAAGGTTCTGTCATGATCATGCCGAGATTGCTGTCGTCCGTCGGAACGAGATCGCTTCCCTCCTTATCGGCGAATTCGGCGAAGAAACGGATCTGCTCTGCGGTGACGGCGATATCGCCAGTGACAAGCTGGCCGACGGGGCGTGTTGAGGAAAGCGCTTCGAGTTTCGCAAGCGTTTCGGCCTCGCTCTCGATGAGGTCCGCCCAGCGCTGCAGCGCGCCGGTGCGCTCGCGTGGGCGCACGCCGCCCCAGTTGCTCACCTTCAAGGCCTGTTTGGCGGTCTGGACGGCGCGATCAACCATGTTCTCGTCAGCGACCGGGCAGCCGCCATAGGCCTTGGCATCGGATGGGCGATGCATGTCGAGGACCCCGTCAGCCGGTACCAGCCGGTCGCCGATGAAGTGTCCGACGGGCAGGGGGAGACTGTCCGGATCAAAGCTAAGTGTCATTGCGCGTCCTCTGGGTGGGCCTAAGGGCGAGGTTAGCGCGGCCACAGAAGCAGCATGCATCGACGGGCGATGCCGGGACGGCGGAAAATTACGTTTTCAGCGACGCCACAGTCAATTCTTTGGCGCTCGTGCAGAGGCTACATTTGCGAAGCGTCGGCGAAGGCTTGCCTGAGGCATTCGGAGAACGGTGCAACGAAGCGTGATTGTGGCCGGGCCTCATTGATCGTCAGCGAGACTGGCGTGGGGATCGCTGGGCGGAAAGGGCGGGAGACAATCCCCTCGACCGGGCTCCATAGCGCAAGTCCATCGACGAGGGCAATGCCAAGCCCCTGACGGACCAGGGGCAGGGCGCCAACCGAGGAAGCGATCTGGATCGAGACCTCGCGCACTTGTCCTGCCGCCGCGAAGACGTCGTCGAGAGCTGCGCCGAATTCCGCGTGGGAGCCGTAGGAGATGATGGACCGCCCAGCAAGCGCGGCCGGCGTGAGCGTCGCTTCCGCGGTCAGTGGATCATTCGCGGGCAGGATCGCCACGATCTTGGCGGAATAGAGGGTCTCCACCCGCACCGTGGGTGCTAGGATCGGTGACAGAGTAACGCCCACGTCAACGTCACCGAGCGACAGTGCCTCGGCGATCTCACGCTTCGGCAGCGTATGAAGATGGATTTTCACCTCGGGATGGTGGTTGCGGAAGGCGGTGAGTGCCACCGGTAGGACCGAATAGGCAAGCGGCAGGCTGGCACCGATGCGGATGAGGCCGATTTTGCTGGCGCCGACGTCACGGGCAAGGGATGAAAGCGCCTCCATTTGCCGAAAGACGCGGTCGGCGTCGCCATAAAGAATATGCGCCTCTGTCGTCGGCGCGAGCCGGCCGCCGATCCTTTCGAACAGGGGATAGCCGAGCTGATCTTCGAGATAGGCGAGCAGCTTGCTCACTGCCGGCTGTGAGACGCCGAGCGAATTGGCGGCGGCAGTGATGGTGCCGTCGCGCATGATCGCCCGGAAGACTTCGAGCTGGCGGATGTTCATGAGACGGCGCCTCCGGCAGTTTCGTTCTCAGCTGAGAGCGTAGCGGATTCGCATCGTCTCAAACAGCATCCGCATCTCCTCTGCAACAGGGGGGCGATCGTCTGAGCCCGTCTCGACCGCCTCGAATATCCGATGCTTGAGGAAATACCGCCAGCCGACTGGCTGAGAAGCGAGGAAGGCGGTCAGGAGATCGTAGCGCTCCAGATTCCAGATCGCTTCGAAGGCCCGCCGTTCAACTCCATGGGTGATGACTTCCGGCACTGCAGGCCCGTGGCCTGAACGGATGGCTGCGGTCGCTTCCTCGTCGACCCTGCCGACACGAATGACGACTCCGTAGTCCCGCTTGGCGCTTGCAACGCTGACGGCGCCGCAACGTACGTCTTTCAAGACCTTGTCCGTCGGCCGCGACAGGGGGTCGCCATAGCCACCGGCGCCGGGGCCAACGATGCGGATCACGTCGCCGGGACCGCAGTGGACGACATCAGTATTGCCGAGCGAGACCTCGTCGGACCGACCCGGATTGCGAAGGAACCGGGAAATGCTGCCGGCATGTGCGCCGTTCACGCCCCAGGCCGGCATGATCGAGCGATTGCGGTTGCGGGCAGTAATGATGGTTTCCGGCGCCGAGATCTCAAACTCCATGACGGCCGACAGACCGCCGCGATGCCGCCCGGGCGCGCCCGTATCGCGCTCCAGGCCGTACCGCAGGAAGCGGATCGGCACCTCTGCCTCGCTGATCTCGATCGGCGTATTGCGCAGAAAACCCGTGGCGCCGCCTGCGCCGTCGCTGCCGTCACCGGCAGGCGTGCCTCCGCCGCCTCCGCCGACCGGCCCGATCGAGGCCATGACCGGGCGCCCGGCGCGACTTGTCGTCTTGATGTTCATGATGGCGTTGCCGCCCGGGGAGGCGGCGGGCATCAGGTTGGGCAGCGCCTGGACGAAGGCACCAACGGTGACGATCTGGGTCATGGCGCAGGTGAGCGAGCGCATGCCAACGGCTGCTGGCCGGCTGCAGTTGACGACCGAGCCCTCGGGCAGGATGGCACGCGCAGGCCTCAATGTGCCGGCGTTGAGGAGCAGGCTGGTGTCCAGCGTATAAAGCACATAGGTCAGCCCGACCATCACCAGGGGATGGCGGTCCCGTCCGCCGGTCGGCATGTTGAGTGAGGAGCCGAGCTGCGGGTCCGAGCCGGTATAGTCGAGTACGACCTCGTCGCCGCGGATCTTGAGGGTGAGCGCAATCCTGCAGGGCTTGCCGCCGACGGAATCCTCGTCAGCATAGTCGGCGAAGAAATAATCGCCGTCTGGCACGCGCGCGAGAATACTGCGCGATTGCGCCTCGGCATAGTCGAGAATCTGCGCGACACCCTCAAGGAAGGTCTGGTATCCGAAGCGACTTATGATCTCCCGGATCTTGCGCTCGCCGACATTGACAGAAGCGATTTGCGCATGAAGATCGCCGAGGTTCTGTTCCGGCAAACGGACATTGACGCGGATCACGTCGAGGACGAAGCGGTTCATCTCGCCCTTCGAGACAAGCTTCGTCGGCGGGAGGCGCAGGCCCTCCTGCTCGATCTCGCTCAAGGACCGGGAGAGCGAGGCAGGTACAGCGCCGCCGACATCGGTGTTGTGGATGTGACCGACGACGAAGCAGGCAATCTCCCCCTCGAAGAAAACCGGCTTCCAGATGTGGATGTCGGGCGAATGGGTGGCGACGAAGCCTGAATAGGGATCATTCGTTATGCAGATGTCGCCCTCTTCATAGTCGTTAAAGGCCTCGAGCAGCGGGGCATAGTCGATGCCGCTGTACCAAGGGGCGCCGAACTGGCGCGGGTTGGCGAAGGCGAGCCCCTCGCGCGTGACAATCTGGCAGGAGAAATCCTCCGTCTCCTTGACGAAGGCGGAATGGGCAGTGCGCATCAGCGTGAAGGCCATCGCGTCGGCGGCTGCCGAGCAGAAGTTTGCGAGCACCTTCAGGTTGCGGCGGTCGATGGCCATAATCAGAGCTCCGTCCTGGTGATAACAAGATTGCCGAAGCGGTCGACGAGGACCTCGAAGGCCGGCGGCACGATGGTGGTCGTGTCGTCCTGGGCGACGATCGCCGGGCCGCGGAAGCGATGGCCTGCGGCCAGGTCGGCGCGGTGATAGACGCCAGTCACCCAACTGCGGCCCGAAAACCAGCCCTCGACGTGAAGGCGCGGCGCGGCTGGAGCTTCGGCGACAGCAATGGGATTCAGCGGCGGCTTCGGCGTGGCGCCGGCAATGACGAGACGCAGGCTGACCATCTGGACGTCGGCGGTCTCGTCGCGGTGGCCATAGAGCCGATCGTGCTCCTGGTGGAACGCGGCTCGTATCGCAGCGGCATCGCCGTGGCAAAGCCAGGCAGGCTGGATCGGCGTTTCGATCTCGAAGGATTGACCGAGGTAACGCATGTCCGCCGAGAGACGAATGCTGCCGCGCCCGCTGTAGCCCTGTGTCTCGAGCCAGGCGCGCGCCTCCACTTCAAGCGCCTCGAGGGTTGCGCAAAGATCGGCCAGCGCCTCGCCCGTCACCTCGCAATAGACCGTGCGGACGAAGTCGTTCTTGAGATCGGCGATGAGCCCACCGTAGGCGGACACGACACCAGGGGTCGGCGGCACCACGACGCCCCGCATGTCGAGCTCCCTGGCGAGAAAGCAGGCGAGCATCGCGCCGGCACCACCGAAGGCGAAAAGGTGGAACTCGCGCGGGTCGATGGCAAAGCGCGAGACGAGCGCGCTTACCTCCGCATACATGCCGGACACCGAGATATCGACAATATTGCCGGCAAGTTCCTCGACGCTGGTGTCGAGCTTTTCGGCGAGCGGGGCAAGAGCCGCTCGCGATGCGGCGTGATCGACATTCACGGCACCATAGCCGAGCGGCATATGGCCGATGAGATTGGCGGCCGCCATCGCGTCAGTGATCGTCGGCTTTGTCCCGCCGCGGCCGTAGCAGGCGGGACCAGGAGTTGAGCCGGCGCTCTGAGGCCCGACATGGAGAAGCCCAAGCCGATCAATCCAGGCGACCGAACCGCCGCCCTGGCCGACCGAGCTTACCGATACTGACGGGACATGGATCTGGAAATCACCGATCAGTTCGCCTGTGCCGTATTGCGCCTCGCCATCGATGATGACGGCGACGTCGGCGCTGGTGCCGCCGATGTCGAGGCTCATGATACGCTCGAAGCTGCTCGCCTTGGCCAGATAGCCGGCACCGATGACGCCCGAGGCAGTGCCGGACAGGATCATCTGGACGCATTGTGAGCGAGCCTGATCGATGCCCATGACGCCGCCGTTGGTCTTGGTGATCAGCAGTGGGCAGGCGACGCCGCGCTCGCGCAGTACCTTTTCGAAGCGGTCGAGATAATTGGCGACACGCGGCTGGACGTAGCCGCTGATCACGGCCGTGATGGTACGTTCATATTCGCGGATGATCGGCCAGGTGGCAGCCGAGGATATGACGGGCAGCCCCGGTGCGAGCCGCTCGATCATCGACTTGACGGCATGCTCGTTGGCAGCATTGCGGTAGGAATGCAGAAAGGCGAGTACGATCCCCTTGCAACCGGCTTCGATCGCCGCCTGGATGGCACAGGCCACGTCCTTCTCATCGGGCGTCTTTAGAACCTCGCCGCTCGCCAGGATACGCTCGTCGATACCGAACACCCGGTCGCGGCTGATCAGCGGTTCCGGACGCACGGAATAGAGATTGTGGATCTCGGGGATCTTGAGACGCGCGACCTGCAGCACGTCTTCGAAATTTTTCGTGGTGAAAAGAGCAATGTCGTCGCCGTTGCGCTCAATGACGGTATTTACGCCGACGGTCGTTCCATGCGTGAAATAGGAGACCTCGCTCGGCTCAATTCCGTCGCGCTTGGAGAGCATGTCGAGAGCAGAGAGAATCTCCTCGCCAGGCGCATCCGGCCGCGAGAAGACCTTCAGTGTAGCGAGGTTTCCGGTGCCTGTGTCGAACACGGCAAAGTCCGTAAAGGACCCGCCGACGTCGACGCCAATGCGATAAGTCATGGCGCGTCTCCTGTGTGGTCAATGAGAGGATGCGCGCAAGCAGCAGTCGAAACCACGAAAGACATGAGAGGAATCCATAACCCCCGGTTATGGCTCGCGCGCCTCCGCCTCGTCAGGCTTTGGCACGGTCATATAGTATTCGGGATGCGGAGCCCGTCGGTAGCCGGCCTTCTCGTAGACGGCGTGCGCGTCCCTCGTCGCGAGCATCCAACTGGTGACGTCGACGAGTTCCGGATGATTGCGGATCTCGTCGGCAAGCCAGGATGCAAGCCCCCGGCCGCGATGGGCCGGCAGCGTGAAGACATCGCGCAGATAGGCGAAGATGGCATAGTCGGTGACCAAACGGCCGAAGCCGGCGAGCGTGCCGTCTTCGGCGTAGATGCCGATGGGGAGTGAATGGTCCAAGGCCCGCTGCAGCTGCTCGAGCGTCATGCCGAGGGCCCAGTAGGAATCGCCCGCCAGGAAGCGGTGGACCGTTGCCGGATCGAGGCGAGTGCGATCGGTGCTGAGCAGGTAGCCGTTCCGGTAGGCCTCGAAGATGATCGGGTCGCGCCGCATCGGCGTCACATCACGGTCACATAGATCTTGCGCACAGTCTCGATCGTCTTCCAGACCCCGACAAAGCCCGGCTTCATGACGAAGCTGTCGCCGGCCTTGTAGACGACCGGCGCGCCGCCTTCCGGGCTGAGTTCGACGACACCGGAAAGAATATGGCAGAATTCGAAAGTCTCGCCTTTGATCGAGCGCGTCTCGCCCGGGGTCGCTTCCCACACGCCCGTGTGGATCATCTCCCCGCGGGCGACGTCCTGCGCCCAGGTCTTGAAGGACGGATCGCCGGAAATCAGGCGGTCCGGGAGGGCGACGGACTCGCGCGGCGCGAAGGATGGATCGGTATCGATCGTCTTCAAGAGGGACATGGGTTTCCTTTCCGGTGGGTTGACAACTTAGTAGCCGCGGTGGCGATCGACCAGCCCGACCGGGTCGAGGCCAGCGCGGAAGCGCTTGATGTTTTCGATCACCGCCGCAGCGGCGCTTTCAGGTTGGGTGACGCTTGCGATATGCGGCGTCAGCAGGATTTTCGAATGGATCCAGAAGGGATGGTCCGGGGGCAGAGGCTCCGGATCGGTGACGTCGATCACCGCACCGCTGAGATGGCCGCTGTCAAGCGCCTCAAGGAGAGCTTGATGGTCGAGCTGCGGACCTCGGCCGACATGGACGAGCGCGGCACGGGCCGGGAGTTGCGCAAAGAGCGTTGCGCTCAGGAGGCACCGCGTCTCATCCGTCAGCGGCAGTAGGCAGACGAGGATGTCGGTTGAGCGCAGTAGCGTGTCCAGTCCGTCCCGGCCGCTCAGGCACCTGACGTCGCCGATCTCGCGCGGGCTGCGGCTCCAGCCGGACAGCGGGAAACCGAAGGGCTTCAATCGTTCGAGCACCGACGTGCCGAGCATGCCGAGGCCGAGCACGCCGATGCGGCGTTCTGAAGCCTGGACCGGTGCGATTGCCTGCCAGGACCGCAGTCGCTGTTGGTTCAGATAGGCGGGCAGGTCACGGTGAAGCGAGAGCACCGCAAGTGCCACGTATTCCTGCATCATCCGGACGATGCCGTCCTCGACCATCCGTACTACTTTCACATGCGCAGGAACCGCATCGATGCGAAACTGATCGACGCCGGCACCGATGGAAAAGAGTATTTCGAGATTGCGATAGCGCGCGAGATTTTCCGGCACCGTCCAGGTAATCAGGTACCGCACCGCTTCCGGATCGACTGTCACCGGGTCCAGTGAAAAGGGAACGTCGGGCAGTTCGCGCGCGAACGCTTCGGCGAAAATTGCTCCGCGCGTGGCATCGGAGTTGAAGAGGAAGGTCATAGCGGAACTCCTTCTTGATCGTCAGGCGGTGCAGCGGGCGCCGAGCGCCTCGATTACCGCCTGGCAGGCGAAGAGTTCGTCTGCGCAGATGAATTCGTCCGGCCTGTGGGCGCGTCCGATGTCGCCAGGCCCACAGATGATCGCATCGATGCCCGCCTGCTGGAAAAGCCCCGCTTCTGTACCATAGCTGACGGCGGCGAGCGGCTTGCGCCCGGTCAGTTCCTCAAATAGCGTTGCAAGGGGCGCATCGGCGGCAAGCGAAAGCGCCGGATAGGCGCTGAGTTCCTGCCATTCGACCTTGAAGCCCTGTTCCGACAGCACATCGGCCGTCGCCCGGATGGGTGCGAGCAGTGCGACGGGATCAACGCCGGAAATTGCGCGTGCCTCGAACTCGGCCTCGCACCAATCCGGAATGATGTTGACCGCCTGTCCACCCCTCAGCGTGCCAATCTGGAGAGAGGAGTAGGGCGGCTCGAACACGGGCTCGAAGGGACCCCGTGCCAGCCGCTCGGCCTGCGTCACCGCCTGGGCGAGCACGCCAGCGACGGCATGAATGGCATTCAACCCCTGGTCGGGACGTGAGGAATGACCGGAACGACCCTTGACCGTCAACCGGCCGGCTGCCTTGCCCTTGTGCGCGCGGATCGCGCGCATGCCACTCGGCTCGCCGATGACGGCGCCGAGCGGAGTTTTACAGAGCTCCGGCAGGCGCGCGATCATGTGCGGTACGCCTCGGCAGCCCGCCTCTTCGTCATAGGAAAAAGCGTAGTGGATCGGCCGCCGGAGCGGTGCCTGCGCAAGGCTAGGAGCGGCAGCAAGACAAGCGGCAAGAAAACCCTTCATGTCTGTCGCGCCGCGACCATATAGGCGGCCTGCTTCAGCGCGCAGCCGGAAGGGATCGCTCGTCCAGCCACTCTCGGCAGCCGGGACCACGTCCATATGGCCCGAAAGGATATAGCCCGGCACTTCCCTCGGGCCGATGGTGGCGAAGAGGTTCGACCGGTCACCCTCCGGGCCGGGAAGGATGGTGACGTCGATGCCGTGGCTTTGCAGATAATCGCGGATCCAGGCAACGATCCCTGCATTGGGCGTACCGACGACGGAGGGGAAGCCAACAAGCGTTTCAAGGATTTCCATTGCCGGCATTATCGTGGTCCTCACAGCATACCCGGCTTGCCGAGATCGGTGCCGTCGATCATGCGTTCGTAGCGATAGGGTGTCGGATCGACGCAAGGCGTGTCGCCTCGAATGAGGTCGGCTGCAAGGCGCCCGGCCGCGGGACCGATGCCGAAGCCGTGACCGCTGAAGCCGGAGGCGATGAAAAGGCCGGGCTGCGCCTTGACCGGGGCGATAACCGGAATCGCATCCGGGGTCGAATCGACCATGCCGCCCCATGCCTGCGCGACCTTGAGGCCGGCTAGCTGCGGATAGATTTCCTGCAATCTTTCGAGCCCCCTGTCGATCAGGTGCCGGTCGGGTGCCGGATCCAGCACACGGATGCGCTCGAAGGGCGAGACGCTGTCGGACTTCCAGCGGCGAAGCGCCTCCGGCCCTTCGAAGAACTGGCGTCCGATGGCAAAAGTCAGTCCCTTGCGGCGCACCTGGAAGGTCGGCCAGAAGGCCCTCGCCTGCATCAGCCCCCAGGGGGTGATCTGCAACTCCCCCTGGCCGCTCAAGCCCACCGTGTAGCCGCCGTCGAGGCGACGGCGCAGCGCGACATTTTGCATCGAAATACCGCCTTCGGTCACCGCTGCGGCCGGTTCGGTGTAGAAGCATGTGGACTTCACTGAGGCCTGCAGGAAGCGGACGCCCTGGTGGCGCAGCAACATGCCGCTCCAGGCGCCTCCAGCGACGAGGACGGCTGCGCAGCGGATCGGGCCTTGTTCCGTCACCACGCCGGATATGCAGCCGGCCTCGGTCTCGAATGCGCGTACGGCGCAGTTCTGGACGATGATGGCGCCGACGCGCTGGGCGGCGCGGGCAAGAGCGGGAACCGCAAGCTGCGGCTCGGCGCGGCCGTCGGTTGGGGAATGCACGCCGCCGAGCCAGTTGCGGCTGTTTCCAGGCAAGAGGGCAGCCGTCTCCGCACTCGTTAGCAGGCGCGTATCTACGTCGAAAACACGAGCGATCTGGCCCCATTTCTCCCAACTTGCGATATCTGCTGGGTTGCCAGAAGCGTAAACGAGACCCGTGCGGCGAAAGCCGGTTTCTTCGCCGAGTTCAGCATTCAGTCCCGCCCAGATACGCATCGCGAGCTGGGCGAGCGGCAGTTCGCGCGGATCGCGGTTCTGCTGGCGACACCATCCCCAATTGCGGCTCGATTGCTCGCCCGATACCAAGCCTTTCTCGATGATGGCGACAGACGTTCCTCGGCGCGCCAGTTCATAGCCGGCCGCCACGCCGGCCATGCCGCCACCAATGACGACGACGTCGGCACGGGATGGAATGCTGGAGGAACTGGAAACGGAGCTAACCGGAGGCGACATCTCTAATCTCTTAACTTCTCACGGCGGTGTCGCCGGCTCGAGCCTGTTTCGTCGAGTCTAGACATCAACCCAGGCGTTACATGCCGAAATCGCGGTAGATTTGGTCGATTGTTGTGTTTGCAGTAGCCTCACAAGCAATTTCTATCGGTTGTTCGGGCATACCTTTAAGTCGACCTGCCGATGCGAGATATCGCGTTCGGCGTGAAGATCGGTGTTCGGGAGGAACGCACGTGGTCCCAAGGGAATCGAGAGTTGTCGATAGTTTCGATATGCGCATTGCCGATCTCAACACCACAGATCTCGACCAGCTGCATGCACTATCGATTTCTGTCGGATGGCCGCACCGCGCCGAAGACTGGCAGTTCCTGCGGGAAGTCGGCGAGGGCATCGTTGCGATGGACGAAATCGGCCGCATAATGGGTTCTGCGATGTGGTTTCCCTATGATGAGCATTTTGCCACGATCGGTATGGTGATTACCTCTCCCCGCCTGCAATCCAACGGTGCGGGGCAATGGCTGATGGGCAATGTGTTGGATCGGGTCGCCGGACGGGACCTTGGACTCAACGCCACGCGAGCCGCGCGGCGTCTGTACCTCTCCCTGAACTTCACCCGAGAGGCGACTGTCTATCAGTGCAATGGTGAAGCGGTTGCTCCACCGGAACTTGATGCCCCCGCCGGCAGCGTGCGGCGGCCGTTGGAGCCTGGGGATCTGGATACCATCGTCGAATTGGACAAGGCCGCCTTCGGTGCAGATCGCAGGATATTGCTTGTCGGACTGCTGGCATGCTCTGAGGGCATCGGGCTGATACGCGGCGGCAAGATGGAAGCCTTTTCGCTTTGTCGGCGGTTTGGGCGTGGCCACGTAATCGGGCCGGTAGTCGCCACCAACGACGAAGATGCAATCGCCGTGGTTCATCCGCACGCGGCCCGACATGCAGCCTCCTTCCTGCGGCTCGATACCCGCGAGAAAGACGGCAGGTTTTCCGATTTTCTGTCGCGCTGCGGTCTCCCCGTTTACGACACCGTGACAACCATGTCGCTGGGGCGGCGTTGGCTGAAAGTACGTGAAGGTGACGCGCCACGCCAACCAAGAACCTATGCGCTCGCCAGCCAAACACTCGGCTGATCCACACAGTCTGTCCCGCATGGGAAAGAAAAGCGTCCATGCGGACGCCGCCGGGGAACTCGTGATTCATCAGCGGCTTGGGGCCCGCTATCGCGCTTTAGTGCGGGGTCGGAGGGCGCCGCTTGTGCCGAACACATACCGGATAATGCCGATCGCCAGCGTCAATCTCGTTCGACAGTGCTGCTGAAGCCCCTACGGCCTCTCTTTTGGCTGGTCTGGCGCCTGTCCGTCCTTGGCCTGCAACGGCTTCTCCGACCTTCTTCCCCTGCGGCTTCGCCACATTCCTCGCGGCCCAACAAGCTCGGCTGCCGCCGTCCTCCGCTTGCGCTACGGCCCATGGGGTGCAGTCATCCGGTCCGTCGCCCAACGACCGCTATCGAGGCCGCATGGGGCGGCTTCGACGAACAGTCAGGAGATAAGACAATGGCTCAGATCGGTACTTTCACCCGCGATGAAAACGGCACGTACACCGGTGCGATCAAAACCCTCGCATTCAACGTCAAGGCCAGCATCAAGCCCTGCGACCGCGACAACGACAAGGCCCCCGACTTCCGTGTCACCGCAGGCGGCGTCGAACTCGGCGCAGGTTGGAGCCGGACAGCTCGGGAAACCGGCGCTGAATACCTTTCGCTCAAGCTCGACGATCCGTCCTTCACGGCTCCGGTCTACGCCTCACTGGTCCAGGGCGACAAGGGCGAACACAAGCTCATCTGGTCGCGATGATCGGCCAGCGGCGCCCCGCATCCAGCGGGGCGCCAACTGTCAAGACGAGCCATTCGGCCGTGCCAAACGCAAATTGACGATTGGATCCTCACGTGGTGCCGCGTCAGGGCTCGCATCACCCGCATCGAAAATCCCTCAAAACGTCTCATGGCCTCGGCGACCGATGTGATTGCCGATGCGGAACAAATGGGTGCCACACGCGAGGAAAACCTGTCTGTTCAGATCGGCCGATCGTGCCGGACGGACAAAGCCAGCTCAAGGCCGCGCGGCCCCTGCAAGTTTGCTTCCGCTTCGTTTCACTGCGCTCGAACAAATTCGGTTCCTCCGCACGCCGGCTCCACCGGTCGTGTTCCACGAGCCTTGATCTATCTTTCCCCGCCCTGCGTGCCGCCGTCAGATAAAGATCGATCATTGCTCGCATCACCTATGCCATGAAGGTCGTTTTCGTCAGCCGCCCTCCAGTTCGTGAGACTATAGTCCTCCTGGCACTCTTCCGGTCTCGCGCCTGAAGACCAATCGTCAAGCCCGTCACTCTGGATCGAACTTCCCCTTGAATTCATGATCACGGTAATAGCGCAACTTGCGGCCGATGATCGGGTGCTGGCCCGCCAGGAATAGCAGCACTGCATCTCTCGGCAGATTGCGAACCTCGTCTGGGGTCAGCAGCGGTCGCGCAACGTGCTGCTCACTGAACGAAAGTCCGGATTTTTCGGAATCAAGAGCGCGACCCACCGCCTGGAAGACCACGGTCTCCTGTCCGAGCAGGTCTGAGACGAGGCGGGCGCTGTCGTTGTCGTTGACGCCGAACACCTGCAGGACGCCAGCGTTGGACAGGAAGGTGCCGGCGCGCTCCCCATACGTGGCGCGAAGCTGATGGATGTCCTGAAGGATCGGCCAGAGCTGGACGCCGTAGCCGGCCATTAGCCCCATCGCGCGCTCGACCGCGGGGAGATGGCCGAGGGAGGCAAACTCGTCGAGTATATACAGCACCGGAAGGCCAGGCTTGTCCATCGTTCGGGCCATATCGAGGAGGCCTTGGGTGACGAGCAGACGCAGCCACCGCGAATGGGTGGAAAGCCGATCCGGTGGCAAGACCAGAAAGACCGTCCCATTGTCTTTCTTGAGATCGGTGAAGCGGAAGTCAGAGCGGCCGAGCACCCTGGTCATGCGAGGGCTGTCGAGGAAATGGGTATGGCGCTGGGCGACCGAGAGAACGCCCGCTGCCTCGCGGTCGGACTTGGCGAGGTGGCGATTGGCGGCGCGAGCAATCAGGCCTTCGGCCTCGCTCATCTCCTGCATGCGCCGAAGGAGCGCCGCGAAGGCCTCCGGCGGCAGGGTCAGATACGCGCGCAGCGTCGACAGATTGCGCTGGCTACCGGTCTCCCGCATGACGATCATCAGAAGGATGCCGGCGATCAGGGCCTTGGCTTCCTCGTTCCAGTGCGCCTCTCCGGCCATCCCCGGTTCGTCATAAACGAGCGCCTCCGCCAGTGTGCTCGCATCCTCCGCGACGTCCAGACTTTCGGAATCGACGCCATCCAGTGGATTGAATGCGGCTGTCGGTTCCGAGGTCACTCCAAAAGGATCGAGGACATGCACCGGACCGAAAGCGCGGCGGGTGCGGCGGGCGATTTTTGCGTTCTCGCCCTTGGGGTCGATGCAAATCACCGATCGATCGGCGGTCAGCAGATTGGGAATGATCGTTCCGACGCCTTTGCCGGTGCGGGTCGGAGCGATCGTGAGCAAATGGGACTGGCCGCCATAGTGGATGAGCTTGCCGGATTTCGGATCGCGGCCAATCAGCAGGCCTTTGCCGGCCGGCGCCCGCGTGAGAGCGGCGACCTCCGACTTGGTAGCAAAGCGCGACGTCCCATGGGTGTCCGATTCCAAATGTCCGAAATGATTAATCAGCGGCGTGCTGATGAAGCGGAAGAGGACCAGCAGGACGAACAGTGTGAAGGCGATGTTGCCGACGTGCCAGAGGAATTCGCCTTTCTGAATACCTGCGAGGTCGTGCAGGAGATATTGCAGGCCGAAGCCGGCTATGAGGACGATGACGACAAAGCCGATGACAGTCTTCACAAGATATTCGGCATGGCGAATTGGGGCGGTGACCAACGCAAGCATAGCCCATAGTGGGTCTCGAATCGCCGCTCGCAACATATTGGCAAAGGCAGCACCAGCGGGCGCCAAGCGATTCATGGGGCACCATTGCGATTGCTTGCGTCCTTGACGGCTGCAGAGGACGGCTGAAGGATGTCCGCAAAAAGCGCCTTGTCTGCATCTCTGGTCAGAAAGGGCGGTAGCTCACGGCGGAGGCACTCGCAGAGGCGGCGGGAAAACTCTTCGTCACCATCATTCGCCAGACGATCCAGGATGAAGGCGCCAAGCAGGACTTTGCGCCGAGTGTCAGCGGCTCGTTCCTGTTTGGCGAGCCGAGCTTGAAGCGCCCTCTTTTGCGCTTCGAGTTGAGCGAGCCGCTCTTCAATCGTCTTTCGTGCCACGGGTGCTCCTCCTTCTGACGTTTCCTCTCTGGTGGATGCAAACGCCTCGCGGTGATTTGGGGCGATCATTTGAGCTGAATATTTATTAGAAGATTGAAGCTTTTTGCAAGTAAAAGGAGCAAAAAATGTTTAGTGCCACTTGTGCGATTGAAGGGATAAGCGGTAGGTTTTGCGGGTCCAAAGGGCGCAAATACGGGTTGTTGCACAACCCTTGCGCCGCTGACGCGGTCGTAAGAGGTCAAGACCATTGGCTATATTCTATTGCCAGATGTCGCCCATCTCCCGCTCGTCCGGTCGCAGTTCGGTTGCGGCCGCCGCTTATCGTGCCGCAGAAAAGCTGACGAACGAGCGCGACGGGCTCGTGCATGACTACCGCAACCGCCAAGGCGTCGAGCATTCGGAGATCGTGCTGCCGGAGGGAATCGAGGCGGAATGGGCGTACGACCGATCGGCCCTGTGGAACACGGTCGAGAAGCGCGAATTCCGCAAAGATAGCCGCGTGGCCCGCGAGTTCGTGCTGGCGCTTCCGCATGAGCTGTCGGAGGAGGCGCGGCTTGAGCTGCCACGAGACTTCGCGCAGGATCTCGCCAATCGTTACGGCGCAGCGGTGGATCTCGCCATCCATGCGCCGCATCCGATGGGCGACGTTCGCAATCATCATGCGCATGTCATGATGACGACGCGGCAGGTAATGGCGGAGGGGCTTGGCGGCAAAACCTATCTGGAGCTTGCCAACAAGGAGCTGCTGCCCCGCGGTCTGCCGACGACGCAGATGCAGCTGGTCGATATCCGGCGCTCCTGGGAGCATATGGTGAACCGCGAACTGGCGATCGCCGGCCTCGATATCCGTATCGACCATCGGTCGCATGCCGAGCGCGGGCTTGAGATTGAGCCAACCGAGCATATGGGCGTCAGGGCGACGAACGTGCAGCGGCGCGGCGGGCAGGTTGAGCGGGCGCGGATCGACAGCGAGGCTGCGCGGCGGAACGCCGAGCTCATCCGCGCGAAGCCGGAGCAGATCCTCACTCTGCTGACGCATGAGAAGAGCGTCTTTGATCGCCATGATGTCGCGCGGATCCTGCATCGCTTCATCAGCGATGATGTGCAGGCATTCCAGAACGCATTTGCGGCCGTGATGGCGTCGCCGGCACTGGTTGAGCTCCAGGCGCAAAAGCGGCATGGCTCGCAGGTGTCAGAGCTTGCCCGCTACACGACGCGGGAGCTCTTCGAGCTTGAAGTGGCGCTGGCCAGAACCGCAGTCGGGCTTGCGGAGACGCAGACCCACCGGGTCGATCGTCATCATGTGAAACAGGCGATCGAACGGCAGGACATGGCCATTCGCAGGAGCGTCGCCAGTGATACGGGTGGCAAGGTCGAGCGCGGCGAGATGGATGTCGGCGAGCGTCAGCGGCAGGTCCAGGCGGCGCGGCTATCGGACGAGCAGCGGCATGCGATCGAATATATCACCGGCCCGGAGCGCATCTCGGTGGTCGTCGGCTTCGCCGGTGCGGGCAAATCCACGATGCTTGCCGCTGCGCGCGAGGCGTGGGAGGCGCAGGGTTACAAGGTGCATGGCGCCGCCCTGTCGGGCAAGGCGACCGAAGGTCTGGAGGAATCTTCCGGGATCACGAGCCGCACTCTGGCTTCCTGGGATCTGCGCTGGCATCCGCCTGGCGGGGAGGCGGGCCGCGACCAGCTCCGCCGCAACGACGTAATCGTCATCGATGAGGCTGGCATGGTCGGAAGCCGCCAGCTTTCGCGTTTCGTTGATGAGGCGGAGGCGCGTGGGTCGAAGATCGTGCTTGTCGGCGATCACGAGCAGCTGCAGGCAATTTCGGCCGGCGCGCCCTTCCGGGCGATTGCCGAGCAGGTCGGTCATGCGGATCTATCGGAGATCCGCCGCCAGCGCTCAGACTGGCAGCGGGAGGCCTCCATCGCCTTTGCTACGCATCGGACGAAGGAGGGGCTTGCCAACTACCATGGGCATGGCGCAATCCGTTTCAGCGACGGCCTCGAGGAGGCACGTGCAACGCTTGTGCGTGATTACCTTACCGATCGCGACCAGCATCCCGACGACAGCCGCGTGGCAATGGCTCACCGGCGCGCCGATGTCCGTGCGATCAACGAGGCGATCAGGACGACTCTACAGGAACGCGGAGCGCTGGCGAAAGGCGAAGAGGAGAACAGCGCCGACGGACCGGCGCGCGAGATCAGCTATCAGACGAAGGACGGCATGCGGTCGTTTGCGGCAGGTGATCGGATCGTGTTCCTCCAGAACGATCGCGATCTCGGCGTGAAAAATGGGATGCTGGGAACTGTCTCGGACGTCGAGCCAAACGCGATACATGTGAAAATCGACGGCAAGGTGCTTGAACCGGGAATGGAAGCTCGTTCCGTCTCAGTCCTGGTCAATGCTTACCAGTCCTTTGATCATGGCTACGCCACGACGATTCACAAGAACCAGGGCGCTACGGTCGACCGCGCCTTCGTGCTCGCCTCAAGGACCATGAACCGGCATCTCACCTATGTCGCGATGACGCGCCACAGGGATAACGTGAGCCTGTATGCCTCCCGCGACGAGTTCACCGACCGGCGGGCCGGCCGCCTGATCGCGCACGGCAAGGCGCCCTACGAGCACAAGCCGAACAGCAGCGACAGCTATTACGTGACGCTGGAAAACGACCGCGGCCGCAAGCACACGATCTGGGGTGTGGATCTCGAACGGGCGATGAAGGATGCGACGCCCACGCCCAAAATCGGTGCCAGGATTGGCCTTGAGCATGCCGGTTCAAAAACGGTGCGGCTGCCCGACGGCACGACCGCAGAGCGGAACATCTGGAAGGTTCGTAGTGCGGAGGAGCTCGCCTATGGACAACTGTCGGAACGGCTCTCGCGGTCCGGCGCCAAGGAGAGCGTCATCGACTATGTGAAGGACTTCGCGGAGCGGCGCGGCGTTGCAGAGCATTTCGGTGTTCGCAGCGAAATCGATCTGGCATCGGCGCCTCAGCAGGCGCGGGGGAGCGGCTCTCTCTCGCTGGACCATGAACGCATTGGTCGACAGCGGTCAACAGAGGCCAGCAAGCGACACCGCGGGATGTTCGATGGCTTGACGCTCGGACCGGGCGCAGCGGCCCGGCAGAGCGCAGAGAGAGGAGAGGGTGGCGAAAGATCACCTGTCGTGGAGCAGAGGGTCGGCGAGGAGAGGCAATCCGAGCGCTTGCGACCACCATCCGATATCGAGCGGGCCGTCGATCGCTATGCGCGGGCCTTCGCTGCAGCTGATCGAAACCTGCTGGCAGGTCTGCCGATGCTCGAAACGCAGAAGCAGGAACTGCAGCACGCAGGCCGCGAACTCGACCGCCTTCGGCCGGGAGCGGCCGCGCTGATGGCGTCGGCCCTCCAACATGACCCCGAAACAGTGCGGGCCATGACTGAATTCTCCGGCCGGCAACGCGCCGATCAGCTCATCGACGGCATGGAGCGCGAACGTGCCGCGCTCGCCGACCCGGACATTCGCGCCGATCGCTTCGTGCAGCGGTGGCAGGAACTGCGGCAGGAGCGCCGGGGACGTCACGGTTGGCAGCATGGGGCGACGCGCGACAAGGTTGAAGCCTTGATGCTGGGCATGGCCAAGAGCCTCGAAGCGGACCCGCAGGTCGAACTCATTCTTCGCAACCGAAGCCGGGAACTTGGCATCAGTCATGTCCGCCGCGAGCAGATCATTGCCCGCGAGATCGAGCAAAGCCGGTCGCGCGGGCGCGGCGAGGAGTTTGAACGATAGGAGGTCGCATGACGCATGAAACGCCGCAGTCCGAGCGGCAAGAGCAGGACGACGGCGATCCGGCACAGGCATTCGACGCCCTGCAGCTGACGGTCGAGACGTTGGCGCGTGAGCTTGGCAGTGAAATGACCATCATTCGAAAGGGCGTGGAAACGGCGTTCGAGGAGTTCGAGCGATTTCAGCAGCCTGCCGACTACGGTCCCGACCTCGGCCGCATCGTCCAGCAGCTCGGTATTGTTGCGGAACGCCTCGATGCCATCGAGAAGTCGCCGGCGCTGAGAAACGGTGTGGATCATCATGCGCGGGTGCTTGAGAATGTCGCTGATCGGGTTCTGGCGAATGCCGGCCGAATGCTCGACGCAAGAGGCCGCGATCTCGAGCGCATCTCGGCCGAGCTTGGCCACTATATCAGGAGCGCCCGCGATCGGCGCTCGCAGAATTGGCGGATATTGGGCGCGGGCGCAGCCGGCCTTTTGCTCGGTGGCCTCCTTGTGCTGTTGGCGCCGCGCATGCTGCCGGGGTCGGTCGATGTCAGCCTCGCCGCAATCATCATGAATGCCGATCGCTGGAATGCCGGAATCTCGCTGATGCGGTCTGGAAGCCCCAAAGACTGGAGCAATCTTGTTGCGGCGAGCAACCTCGTGCGGGCCAATCAGGAGGCATTGGCCGTCTGTGCGGAGACCGCCGCCCGAGCGATGAAAGATCAGAGCTGCGCGATCAATGTTTCGGCGCCGGCGCAGCACAGATAGCGATGATCGCAGCGGCGCGTTCGACCGGTCGGCATCCCATTCAGCGGGGCGCGATTGACGCCGACCAACACGTCACATATCGACAGCAGCGCGTGCACGACGTAGGCGCCATGGCTCTTGATGCGCCTCCTTGAACAATTCCGTCGGTAAAATTTGCGCCAGGCGGCCGCATCATGATCTAAAGGGGCTGGGGACCGGCTTCGAGATCAGTCCGACAAGGATGACGGCCATATTGGCGCGTTCATATCGCCGAGCTTTTGGTTGTTTGTTTTTGCTCCATTGGAGTGGCCCAAGGGACTAGGCCGAGATTCTTTAGCTGTCCCTGGTGTGGCTAAACCATGTCAGGGCCAGCTGCTTTCGCGCTCAGCGCGCTCCTGGTCGGTAGCTGAGACAATACGGCGAGTTTTCAGAGGAGAGGGCGCAAAAGCGCCGACTACAGCACTTGGATATTTTCGGCTGCAGACTTGCCGGATCGGCGATCCTGCACAACGTCGTAACCGACTTTTTGCCCTTCCCGAAGGCTTTCAAGGCCGGATCGTTGAACAGCAGAGATGTGGACAAAGCTGTCTCCTGATCCGTCCTCTGGCTGAATGAAGCCGAACCCTTTGTCCTGATTGAAAAACTTCACGGTACCTTTAGGCAAATTCGTATCCTCGGTTATAGCCCCAGCGCGCCGACCATAGCGGGGATCGGGGGTATTGCAATAGCGTGAGCTGGTGAGCGCTATTTCACCAGGAGTTGAGTCAATGACGATGCGATGGAAATGCGTGTTGCAGTCATCTTGATGGCGGCTATGAAGTTGCGCGGGCTTTGTGAATTGCTTGCGCATCACCAACGCCACAGTACTTCCCGCGGCACTATTACGCCTAGTCATGGTCTTGGCCCTCCGCTGAGCCCCATGCTTTCGCCGGAGCAAAGCGGCCCGGATTGAGAGGCTTTCTGCAAACGTAACGAAACAGAAATGTCGTCTCGTGAGCGGCTGTGTGCCTGGGGGTAAATTGCGGGGCTGCCGATTGATATCCTTTCAGGACCAGCAGCGGGACAGTTTTTCGACCTTTCCCATGATCTTCAAAATCTGGCCTTTGCAGGAGAGCAGTCAGCGATCCGTAGCACTTGTCTTGACTCCGTCTTTCACTAGGTCGAAAGGTGGCTTGGCTACAGAGGGAGATAGCTGATGGCTGACGAGAATAATCCAGACTTGATTGCTGAAGTTGTTGAGAATGATGCCCCCGTAAAAACACCCGCATCGTCCAAGAAGCAGCGTGCACCACGGAGTCAAAAGACGGCTGTCGCACCGGTTCGAGCTGCATCAAAGGCGACGAGTGCGAAGGCCCCGACGGGAAAACCCGGGAAGCGTGGCGAACAAGATAGAGCAGGCAAGCTCAAATCGATCGAGACGAAAGTCACTGAAGGCGCGAGCACGCTCAACGCCACCATCAAGAGTGCCGGAAGGAAGAAGACTGCGAAGCAAATTGAACAAACGGCAAAGTCGTCTGTTCTGGCAATCGATGAGATGGCAGATCTTGTTCAACTCGAAGAGGAGAACCAGAGGCTTCGTAGAACGCTGGCGGAAAAGTTGCGCAAGGAAAATGCCGAACTGCGCAAGCGGCTCGGACTTGATTAACCAGCGCGTGGGGCAGGTGGCCGGGTCGTGAGAACGACCCCTCGGTCACTGCATTTTCGGCAGGGAAATTCACCGAGTTCACGTCGTGAGCCGGCGGCGGAACGACGCATGACGTTGTATTGGAAGCTGCAGCAGCATCGCGGTGCTGGTTGCAAGGTTGAAACGCGATGAAATCACCATGGAAATATCTTGTTGGCTTCAGGTCGGGGCGACGGCAGGCAGAAGCACAAGAGAGCTCGATTGGAGATGATCCGGTCCCCGAAGCTTTCGAAAGCGAAGTCGAACACCCGTCGGCGCTGCCTTCGGATTCAAGGGACGCCTCCGACAAACCTGAGCACGATGCGGACGTCCCAGTTGGTCAAATGGCGACGGCTTCAAATGAACCTGAAGACGATGTCGATGTCACACGAGCTGAGCTGCCATCAGCCAGTGTTGAGGAACTTCGCATATCGAACAGTGATCAGGCCGATCATTCAGGTGCTGGAGCGCATGCGTTCGTGCAGGTGAGCGAGACACGCACACAGTCTCCACGAATACCGCGGAACAAGCGTCCAGAACGCCCGAAGCGAGCCCGCGTCCGGGCGGCCACGCAGAGCGCTGTTGACATAAACGAAGATCAAAGCGCTCAATCCTTGACTTTCAAGGAGCCTAGCCTCTTCGATGAAGTGGCGGGCCTCGACGAGGAAATCAAGCAGATGAAAAGGTTATTGGCTCAAAAGCTCTATTTGCAGAATCTTCAGCTTAAGAAGATGCTTGAGCGGTTTGATGTTTCGTGAGCCTGCCTTCCGATCTCCTACATCGACAAATCGTCACCGCGCTTTTTTGGATTGGCACAAGGTGCAGGTGCTGTTGGATGAGCTTCTCGACACCAAACACATATTGGCTTGAAGGTTTCCCTGGCGAACTTTGGTGTGGCTTCATTGACTCTTTGGTTCACTGGGATGAAAAGAAACGTCTTAACGAGGGAGTTGTTGATGGCTGACGAGAGTGAAACCGGACCTATTGCCGTAATGGCGGATACTGCTGGCGAGGTGAAAATACCGGCGCCCAAAAAAGAACGATCGCCTCGCGGCCAGAAAACAGCTGCGCAATCGCCTCACGAAGCCACCCAAGCCACGGCTCCAAAGGCGCCAGCAGCCAAGCCAAGGAAGCACACCGACAAGGAAAAAATCGAGAAGCTGAAGCTAATCGAGATGCAAGCCTCCGGGGGCAGCGGTACGCTCAAGGACGCCATCAAAAAGGCCGGCATTTCGGAGCAGACGTACTATCTTTGGAAACGAGCCGCCAAGCCTGTCCAGCAAGCCGAGCAGAAGTCAGTTGCCGCTGTCGATGCGTTCGAGGATCTCATTCAACTCGAAGAGGAGAACCTTAAGCTTCGCAAAGCTCTGGCTGAAAAGTTGCGGACGGAAAACGCCGAACTGCGCAAACGTCTCGGGTTAGACTGAGGTTGGTTTGGATCGATCCCGCGCTCTTTGTGGTTGCTGGAGCGTCCCGGCCCGAAATGATCGGTCTTCAGCCTCTACATTTGCGCTTCGCGGGGTCTCACAATGATCGCCTGTGCGAGGCCCTTCATGGCGTAAGGCTTTTCGCGTGGCCTCACCCTTCTTGAACCATCCTGCCTGGTTCTGTATTCGGCAGAAGGCAGGGCTTTAAAAGGCGCTAGTCGGCGCCGATCTTGCGATATGCTCGGGACACCAGACAATATGAAAACAAGACAACGACAGTTCGTGGTAGAAATCAAGGGAGGACGACGACTGCCGAAGGCGCAGGCGGCATCAATTTGGGGCAGCACGGACCTTAAAGCGTTGACCCGCGAGGTGGAAGACAGGGCACCGCATCTGTTTTCGTCGGCTGAAGCGCCGCACACGCAGGTCGCAGCGGAAAGCGGGCCTACCCAGCTCCATACAGATTCGGTTTCTGGACATGTCAGGGACGCTGACGGCAGGTCGGAAGGTATGCCTTCAGCTGCAAGGATTAACGTTGAAGGGACACTGTCAAAGAAGGCCGACGATGCGAACAAGGTCGTTGTTGCACAGATGCCCGCGAGCGGGGATGCATTGGAGCCACAACCAACATCGAAGAAAGCCGATGGAAAATCCCTAAAACGCAAGCCGGCTCGTGAGACTGGCCGTATGAAGACGGGCAAGACGACGGATTCGCGTGAGAAATCCGAAACCATTCAGAGTTCGATCTCCCTTGATGAGGTGATTGCCCTTGATGCTGAGAACAGACGGCTCAAGCGGTTATGGGCAGTGCATCTTCATCGGCAGAACCTGCAACTCAAGAAGATGCTTGAGCGATTTGGTGTCGTTTAGAGCGCATCAGTCACAACAAGCGTAAGTAAGGGTCGACGTTTGAGCCTGCGCTCGGAGTCCTGGGCTGTTTTCGACTTACGCTGCCTGGAACCGAGAACCACGTGTTGCGAGTATCGCCGAAGAGGCTGGGCTTTAGGCTTCACGACCGCGTCGATATTCGGCCACCATAGCTTCGCAATGTGCTGGTTGACCTGACCGAGGCTCCCGCACTGCCATCGCAATGTCGCTGGCATGGCCCTGGCGTCCAGCGCGGCCGATCTCGCTTGGATAATCTTCATCTCGTCCTGCGAGGCTCAGATGTCGCGCGGATGAGACACCGAGATAAGGCATCGGAGGGTTCGCCGCCATCAATCCTCCAAGACAGACGTCAACTTACTCCACCCGGTCGGCAACGATGCAGGACGCTGAATGTCGATATCGTCTAGCATTAGCTTTGTGACCTTGTGTGCAAAGAGTGTCGGCATCCCGCCGGGATAGTCGAAAAGCCCGACTATCTTTCCGTCGGCGCCACGCAGCCACGCGTTGCCGCGCCCCACCACATTCTCCGGAGGTGTCAGATCGGCGTTGGTCGGGCGAAGATCGTATTGTCTGGCCGTTCCCAACGGACCTTCGTCCATTTTCAGATGCACATTTCGAAGCGTGACCCCTTGGATGCCTCCGGCTTTTTCGGCAAAGAGGTTAATCGCGCCATGGCAGCGGCCGGTGATGTTCTCCACCCGCACGTTTCGAACGATCCCCGCTGGCAATTCCGGGCGACGGTCGAGTTGGGTGATCGTCAACGGCTCACCTGAGCCCCAGAAGCCGTCGGGAGTCTCGTGGCAGTCGACCTCTATATCCGAAAAGACAACATTTTCGATCACGCCGCCATCACGGGAGAAAATGCCGAGGCCGCGGTTTGATTCCTGGATTTTCGAACGCGTAAAACGAACATCGCGGATATCGCCAAAACTCTCGGTACCTATTTTCAATGCGCAACTCTTACTCTCAACAATGCAATCTGCGACTTCTATCTTCTCGCAGCGTCCGATGCCCATTTCACTTCGGCTCGTCTTCAGGCAGATTCCGTCGTCGGCGGTGCGAATGACGACATGGTTCACGGCAACGTTGCTGCAACTGTCGATGACAATCCCGTCCGTGTTCGGAAGTTGGCGATTGTTGAAGACTTTCGTGTTCTTGAGGGTCACATCGTGGCAGCGGACGAGGTGAACCGTCCACATCGGAGAGTCCTCGATCGTAAAGCCCTCGAGCCTGACATTGTTGCAATCCTCGAATACAAGGACTCTCGGGCGCTTCTCGCTCGGTGTGAAGGTGCCGACCGTTTCATCGAAGCCGGTATTGAAAGCGTGGCCTGAGGCAACGATCTTTCCCTCGCCGACGATCGCGATATCACGCGCACCATGAGCCACGATATAAGCACGGTTGGACCCTTCCGCGATCACGCCCACCGAATTTCCGCTATAAAGCTCATAGTCAGGCACGAATTCGAGTATCGCCCCCTCGGGAATCGACAGCGTTACGCCACTTGCAAGCCGGATCGGCCCCATGAGGTGCCGTCCCGCCTGCAGTAGAAGAGTTCCGCCGCCGGCGGCAGCCAGCCTGTCGATGAATTGCTGCAGATCAGTGCCATTTGCTTCGACGGAAATGTCCATTTCGTCCCCTTTCGCTTTGCCAACATTTAAGGCGCACCAGTTTATTCGTCAACAGGACGAACTAAGTGCCATCAGTCGAGTTGTTTATGTTGACACCATCGAAAACTCGTATTTAATTCGTCATGGTTACGAACAAACAATCGGCTTGAAGGGAGCGAAACGGTAGGCCGAGTTGGCAGAGTTCTAAAAATGAGGAGCCAAAAAGGGGAACCCTATGAAACCGCTCAAGACATTGATGATGGCAGCAACTGCCATGGCGATGACGATTTCGCTTGCAGCAGCATCCGAGCTAAAGATCGTCTGGTACGTCGACAACGATCAGGAAGAGGCGAACACGCGCGCCCTGCTCGATCAGTATACGAAACTGCACCCAGACACGACCTTCGACCTTGAGATCACCCCTTATGATGGGATGATCCAAAAATTCCAGCAGTACGCGGCCTCCGGCATCATGCCGGATTTGTCACTCACGTCTTCCATGGAGCCGGTCATTCGTCCCTTCCTCGTCGATCTCAACAAAGAGATCGGGCCCGAATGGATCAACGACTTCGTCAAGGGTTGGGGCGATGGTGCCAAACTCGGCGACAAGGTCATCGCCGCACCGCTCCGAGTGACCTCGACCGGCGTCTTCTTGAACGTCGACGCTTTCAAGAAGGCCGGCGTTGCGATCCCAGATCAGGCGACCGGATGGACCTGGGATGAATTTGTTCCGAAGATCAAGGAAGTCGCCGAAAAGTCCGGCACCCGCTATCCGCTGGTCTGGGACGTTTCGGCAAGCCGCTGGATCGTCCACGAGTATCAATACGGCAACCATATCTATACCGAGAAAGAACCTGTGAAGGTCGTCATGGACGAGGCAGCGTGGACGACCACGCTCGACAAGTTCGTCGACATCACGAAGGCTGCCATGCCGCCCGGCCTGTGGTCCGGTGCAAGCTCGGACAACCCGAAGGAACTTTTCACCGCCGGTCAGGCTGTAGCCTATATGTCGGGAAGCTGGCAGATCGCCGGCTTGGCGGATAATGCACATTTTGCATGGCAGGCCGGACCGACGCCGCGCGGCACCGTGGCGTCGTCGATCTATGGCGGTGACTATATCGTCGCCTTCAATACCAGTCAGCATCTTCCGGAAGCCGTCGAGTTCATAAAGTGGATCACCTCACCGGAAATCCAGGCGCAGTACGCCAAGACCTTCGGCACGATCCCGGCAAATCTGAAAGCGCCGGCTGTCAAGTATGATAATCCGGCAGCGACCGAAGCGATCAAAGCGATGCAGAACGAGCTGAACGCCAGCCCGGCTTATGCGGCAACCGACCAGGCCTGGCCGCAGATGCAAGCCGTCTGGGGTACCGTAAAGACGGCTGTCACTCAGGCCGTCGCCGGACAGATCTCCTCCGCAGAGGCCATTTCACAGATCAAGAAGGCGGCCGACGCCTCACTTGAGGCCAGCAAGTGACTGCGGTCATGATAGAAGAAGGCAGTTCGGCATTGGGTCCCCACCCAGTGCCGAAAGGCCGTCGAGTCGGTCTGGGGAGCCTCGGTTGGCCATATTTGCTCATGCTGCCGACGATGGTTCTCCTCATCACTTTTACGCTCTATCCGTTGGTCCAAGGCCTGCTCATGGCCTTTTTCAAGCGCGGCGTGGTGGTCGTTCCACAGGTGCCGAATACCCTGCCGCAATATGTGGGACTTGAAAATTTCATCGGGCTCCTCAGCAACGGCGATTTCCAGAATTCGCTGCTTAAGACCGTCCTCTTCGTCGTTATCGCCGTTCCGCTGAACATCGTTGTCTCGCTTTCGCTGGCACTTCTTCTGGCACCGCAGACCAAGCTGTTCGCCGTCGTCCGCACGGTCGTCTTCTTTCCTTCCATGATCAGTCTGCTGATCATCGGCGTTGCCTGGCGGTGGCTCTTCGGTCTAAACAACGGCCTGGTCAACTACCTGCTTTCACTGGTTGGCATCGCCCCGATCCCATGGCTGGAGCAGGACACGATGGCACAAGTGGCGATGGTCATAGCCTGGGTGTGGGCGCAAGCCGGCTTCAACATGATGATCTTTATCGCCGGCCTGACCGCAATTTCCAGCGACTATTACGAGGCAGCGTCAATCGATGGCACCAGCAAGTGGCGGCAGTTCACACACATTACGCTTCCGCTTCTTAAGCCAACGCTGGCAGTCGTTTTGGTGTTGTCTTCGATCGAGGCCTTCAAAGTCTACGAGCTGGTCGTATCGCTGACTGGAGGCGGCCCCGGCAAGGCGACGGTCTATCTCATTCAGACGATTTATGACACCGCCTTTCAAAAGCCGATGCAGGCAGGCGTCGCCGCCGCGCAATCGATGGTTCTGTTCATCATCCTCCTGCTTCTGACCGTCTTCCAGCTGCGTGTATCGCGGGGTGAAAAATGACGCGGATCTACTCTCCCTGGCGACTGGCCTTCGTTGCGCTCACTCTGTTTGTCTTTTTGATGCCGCCGGTCTGGCTCTTCCTCTCGTCGCTGAAGTCGCAACAGGAGATTTTCCAGTGGCCGCCGACCATTTTCCCGGCGCAGCCGACGCTTCAGAACTTCATTGATACCGTGTCACGCGCGAAGTTCCTGATTTTCTTCCGTAACTCGGCCATCGTATCCGTGCTCTCGGCGCTCCTTTCCGTCACCATCAGCGTCATGGCCGGTTATGCACTGGCGAAATTCAGGTTCAAGGGTGATACGCTCTTCTTCCTGCTCATCATGTCGTCGCTGATGGTGCCGCTGCAGATCGTCATGATCCCCGTCTTTCTGGTACTGCGCGATCTCAATCTTCTTGATACACTCGCAGGTATCATCATCGCGCCGGCAGCGACGCCCACCGGGGTCTTCCTGATGCGACAGTACATCACCAACATTCCCGACAGCCTTCTCGAGGCAGCACGCCTCGACGGGACGCCGGAGTGGCGCATTCTCTGGCGGATCATCGTGCCGCTTGCCATACCTGCGATCGGCACGCTGCTCGCCTTCAATCTCGTATGGCGCTGGAATGATTATCTCTGGCCATTCCTGATCATCAGCGATCAGGACAAATGGACCGTCCAGGTTGCGCTTGCAAATACGGTCGGGCGTTTTGGCATCAACTGGCCACGGCTATTGTCCATGTCCGTGCTTTCTGTGTTGCCCGTCCTTGTAATGTTCACCGCCCTGCAACGCATGCTGATGAGCGGTTTGATGGCGGGCGCGACGAAGGAATAGGGCAGGGCCTGAGTTGAACTCAAGAGGCCGCCTCCGGGGCGGCTTTTTTTCGTCGATGATTCTGCAGGTGGCAAAAAAAGAGGCCGCCTGATGGCGGCCAGTCGGGGAAAACTCAGCGGATCGTCGCCGGCAGCTTGTCCTTATAGGCAAGAGCGGCGGCGGCGGGCATACTGCTCCAACCCTGTAGCAGCGAACCGCGTCCCCAAGGTGGCGAGAAGTATTCAACCGCTCCCATCCAGCCGTTCTCGAGGCAGGTCTTCCACCAGCGCAAGAGCGCGTAGTCCGCGTCGCCCAGCCCATAAGCGAGGCGCTGCTCCGCGTAGAGGCCAGAGAGGTACGGCCAGTCCGAACCATTATGGTAGCGGTAGGCGAAATAGGACTTTTCGCGCGTGTCCTTTGGGCGCTTGAACGGTGGGAAGGCGCAAAGCACGCCCCAATCGCCATAGGGCTGCTTGCTGTTGTTGCGGCTTTCCAGGGTCTCCTGCACCCGGGTGAGCACGGCTTTCGCCCTCTCTGGCGATACTGCATTGAAACGAAGGAGCGTAAGGCTATCCAGCGTCAGGTGATCTTCGACGAAATCCGTCTTCGTTCCGTAGTCTGCGTAGGTGCCGCTCGGTTGCAACAGCGCCTCGTCCAGCGAAGCGCGCGCTTTTTTCGCCACGGCGGCCGCGTCGAAGGCGACCGACGGGTCAACCAAGCCGCCATGCTGCGCGATGACGTCGAGCGCTCCAATCCACAGGCCGAGATCATAGGCAACGTATCCATGGCGGTAGACGTTGTCGGCCCAGTCCCGGTCGTGGCGCGGCTTTACTGGCAAGCCGTTTCCAGTTTCGTCGAACCCGCAATAGCGGTTGAAGATCGTTACCACCTTGCTCCAGTGAAGAGACAGCGGAGAACTGTCGCCAGTTGCGCGGATATAGTCGCCGATCGTCAGAATAAAGAACAACGGGCTATCGAAGTGATCGCTCCACCAGTCGCCGGATCGCAGGTGCTCCTCTTTGATCCGCGGATCCGACTGCCGCACCTTTTCCCATTCCTCGGCTTGGGCCGGCCCTGTCAGAATGACGCCGCTCGGAGCCTCTCCGTTCGGCTGGATACCACGCGCGAGAAGATCGATCTGAGCCCGCACTGCTTCTGGTTCACGCTCAAGCAGCGTCTGAAGCGTCCAATAACCATCACGATAATAGGTTCGTGCTGGGGCGCTATAGGCCTGACCTGCCGCAAGGCCGGCAAAGTTGCCGTGCTCATCCTTCCGGATGCTGGAAAGGGCCGCATGCAGGCTCTGCGAGATCATGCTGCGCATCAGCGGGCCAGCCTCTGGCATCGCATCGCAACGGGTCACATAGGCATTCGCCTCGGCGATCAGCGTTGCCTGGTCCAGATCAAAAGCCCTCTGAGCTTCATCGAGTGTCGCGCCGGCGGTCACGAATATCCCGTCAGGTCTTTGTTCCGCGATCACGACGCCCCACCCGGTACGGGCAATCCTGCGATCGCGCAGCCGTTCGACCCGTTCTCGCTTTACCAGGCTGCCCCACCAGGCGCATCGCCGGGCAGGGATCAGGGTCCGCAGCGTTGCACCTTTCAAGAAGAGCGCAGGCGCCGATTGCGCCACATAGAGGCCTCCGCCGTCCGTTTCCACGCGGTTCGGAGCATAGGTGAAGGGGGCGTTCCAGCCGGTAAAGGTGAGATTTGCCAGCCTGCCAGAGCCCCACAGAGAAAGCTCGATCTTGCCTTCAGGTCGGCAATCGCCTTGCAGGCGCGGAGCCATGAAGGGCACGAGGACTGGCTCCACGGTACGAAGTTGCCCGTCGGTGAGGGGTGTCAGAACTTGGGGTTTCGCTTGCGGTGCTGTCATCGAGCGACCTCCTGTTGTCCACTATTCTCGAGACTTGCAAGGTTGCTCAGGCCGAGCATGAGAGCCCCGAGCATACCGGCTTCCGGTCCGATTCCGGTGGCCTCTATCTGCGCGGCAAACGGCAGCAATGCAGACATATGCCGTATCACGGCCTCGACAAATTCCGTACGTGAGCCGATGCCGCCACCCAGTACGATAAGGGCGGGATCAAAGAGAGCCTGCACCGAGGCTATGCCAAGCGAAGCCGATTTTGCGAGCGTCTCGATGACAGCGGCAGCGTCCGGTTCTCCCACCGCCGCGCGGGCGAAAATCTCACTGACTGGCACGGTCCCATCGCCATACAAACCGCGCACCGCAGGCGAATCGACCTGGTCCTCAAACAGACCGGCGCGGGCCTGCGGCGCGGATTGATGCGGATCGGCGCCTAGCGGCAACAAGCCAAGTTCACCCGCCCGCCCGTGACAACCGCGGAAAAGCGCTCCACCAACGACAAGCCCCATGCCGACACCGGTTCCGAAAGCGATGAATGCGAGGGAATCGCGGTTGCGCCCCTTGCCAAGAGTGGCCTCCGCAAAAGCCGCAAGATTCACGTCGTTCTCCACCACGACAGGGCAGTGCAGGTTGCGCGCGAGAAGTGCGGCGAGGGGGCGGTCGGCGGGAATAGCCAGGTGCGGTGAAAGCGAAGCAAGCCCCGTCGACGGGGAGACTGCGCTCGGTATACCGACAACTGTCTTGCGCAAAGGGCCCTGATCGCGATGGCGCTGCAGCAGGGATAAAACCATGCGCGGAATCTGCGTGAGGACCGGGGCATCGGCACCGTGCTCGGTCGGCTCTTCGACCGTTGCCAGAATCCGCCCCTCAAGATCGGCAAGACCCGCAAGGACCTTCGTGCCACCCAAGTCCACGCCGGCAACGACACCCTGAACCGCACTCGCCCCGTCTGCCCGATGACTGCGATCTGCCTGTCGCAAGCCGTACGCAATGGTTGAAATATTTGACAAACCTAGTCCTTTGCGATATTTGTTCGGCAGGTTGACGAATTTATTATTGCTGCGCCCCTGAACTGTCAACAAGCAGTTTGAAATCGGCGGGCTTTCATGGAAAAAGCAAGCAACAGTGCAACGATGAAGACGGATCTGGCGAGATAGCTCGAATATGGCATTAACCGAAAACGCGCCTCCCGTATTGCGGCAGATCTCCGTTCGCGCTGTCATGGATGTTCTGCTTCACGCCGGCCCGACTTCGCGCGCGGAACTTTCCAAGATCACCGGCCTTTCCAAGCAGACGATGTCCGAGGTCATCCGGACGCTGGAGGAGGGTGGCTGGGTTCGAGAAAAAGGTGTCACCAGCGGCCGCATCGGCCGTACCGCCATTACCTATGAGGTCAATGGCGACGCTGGCTACGCCGTCGGCGTCGACATGGGCGCGACGACAACGCGCATCGTTCTTGGCAATATTGTCGGAAATGTTGTTCATGAAATCGACTTTCCGTCCGACCGCCGTGGCGGCTATCACCTGATCGATCAGGCCGAGGCAATGCTCTCGAAACTGCTTGCGGATATGGGCATCGCCCGGGAGCTTATGCTCGTGACGGCGATAGCGACACCCGGTGTCGTTGATCCAGTCACGGGTGCGCTCTCCATGGCGCCGAACCTCGCCGATATCGGCGGCATCGATATCGGCAGGACGCTGAGCGAAAGACTTGGCTGTCCCGTCGTGCTTGAAAACGATGTCAATGCGGCGGTGATAGGCGAGTCCTGGCAGGGATGCGCGACCGCGATCGATACCATCGCTTTCATATCGCTGGGGACGGGTATCGGACTGGGCGTGCTGCAGGATGGCAAGCTGATGCGCGGCGCAAGCGGAGCCGCTGGTGAAATCTCCTATATGCCGTTTGGCGCAGATCCCTATGCTGAGGAAAGCCTTGAACGCGGCGCCCTGGAATGCGCGATCGCGGCTCGGGGGATCAGCGACCTCTATGCTCGTTCCGGCGGTGCCAAGGAGACCTCTGTACGTGATATTCTGGCACTTGCCGACAAGGGCGATCCGCTTGCGATGGACGTCATTGGCAAAGCGTCCGACATCGCCGCACTCCTTGTTGTGTCCGTCAATGCAATCGTGGATCCGAAGGCCGTCGTTCTGGGTGGTAGCATTGGCCGCCATCCACTGATCGTCGAGCGTGTCCGGCGGGGTATTGCAAAAGCCAGTCGTCGCACCATCGATGTCAAAGCCAGTGTTCTTGGCGGCCGTGCGACCCTCCTGGGCGCGCTTGCCATCGGTCTAAACCACGTTCACAATCTGCTTTTCTCCCCTCAGACCCTGCCGGAGCTGCGACGCCTACCGCCGCCGCCGCTTTAATCCTCAGGCCAATCTCCGCCTGGAGCGCGAGCCAATCGGGCATATTTTGCACGAGAGTATTCCTGTGCTTTTAGAGAACGCGCTGACCAGCTTTCGGAGAAATGTACGTTCGTCATCTTGACGAACTAATTGGTTCCAAGCAAACTGCGGTCAAATTTGAAGGAGGGCATCCGATAATTCGGCGTGCCTGTGCCTGCCTCCAGATGGTTGCATTGAAGGAAGAGTTTCATGACCGGTCTCCAATTGAACGACATCAAGAAGAGCTTCGGCCATCATGCAATCCTTCATGGTATCGATCTCGATGTACGCGAGGGCGAGTTCGTTGTGCTCGTTGGCCCCTCCGGTTGCGGTAAGTCGACATTGCTTCGGCTTATCGCCGGCCTGGAAAGCGCCAGCTCCGGTCAGATCATCATTGGAAACGACGACGTCACGATGGCGCCCCCAGGCGATCGCGGAATTGCGATGGTGTTTCAATCCTACGCCTTGTACCCGCACATGACGGTAGCGAAGAACCTTTCCTTCGGCCTCGAGAACCTCAAGATGAGTCGCGCAGAGATCGATCAGCGGGTGATGGAAGCGGCAAGGATGCTGGCAATCGAGCCTCTCCTCGATCGACGCCCTAAGCAGCTCTCGGGTGGTCAGCGGCAGCGGGTGGCTATCGGCCGCGCGATCGTCAGGAATCCTAAACTGTTCTTGTTCGATGAACCGTTGTCCAATCTAGATGCTGCGCTTCGCGTGCAGACACGGGGCGAAATCAGCCGCCTGCACAAGCGGCTGGGCGCGACGATGGTCTATGTGACGCACGACCAAATTGAAGCCATGACAATGGCGGATCGCATCGTCGTCCTGAATGCCGGTCGCGTGGAACAGATCGGCACCCCACTGGAACTATTCGAGGCGCCGGCCAACAAGTTCGTTGCGGGCTTCATCGGCTCGCCGCAGATGAACTTTTTCGAGGGCACGCTGCTTTGCTCGGGACCGGGTGGCGTCGCCGTGGAAGTGCCGGGCTTCGAGGTCGTAAATCTGCCTGTCGAAGCTGCAAATGCGGTGCCTGGACAAGCCGTTATCCTCGGCGTGCGGCCGAGCCATTTTGAACTTGCCAAGGATGGCGTGGCGGCAAACGGGCTTGCGGTCCGTTTCAACGTCGACTACGCCGAGAGTATTGGAACCGACACCTATGTCTACGGCAAGCTCGAAGGGAGCGAGACTGCGACGATCGCCCATTTGTCGGATCACGTCGCTATAGAAGATCACTCGTCCCTCGCACTGGCTGTCCAGCCTCAACGGGTTCATCTCTTTGATTCAGAAAGCAGCGTCAATCTGAACAGGACGACTTTTGGCGCTTGATGCTCCGCCGCGATTCCGCAGGACCATGTGCATGGAGCCGCACGGAGCGTGGCGATTGTAGCCTTTCACTGTTTTGGGCGCTCAAATCAACAGAACTTGAGGTCGGAATATCAACGATCCCGCAGCGATACGTGGGGCGCTGTCTCAAGGTTTGAGGCGTGATGGCCATTGGCCGAAGACCGATCGTGAATTGCCCTTCTCTCATGCCTTCCCGTCGGAACGATCGCCGGCGTTCAGCGGCACGAACAATCCGAGTTTAACATCCCGCAAGACTACATTGGTGTGCATGCGGCGGATCTGGGGATTTTCCTTCATGATCAAGGCGGCGATGTCGTCGTAGTGTTCGACGTCCCGGGCCGTGATGATCGCGATCAAATCCACGGCTCCGGTCACATAGTAGACCTGCTGAATATGATCCTGCTTCTCTGCCCAAAGACGGAACTTCGCCAGCGCATCGTAATTGTCCCGCTCGATCTCCATCCCGACGATAAACACCATCGATGTTCCCGTCGCCTTCCGATCGACCACGGCGACCTCCGCCCTGATGATTCCATCTTCGCGCAGGCGCTTCAATCGTCTCTGCACGGCCGAGACAGACAGTCCGACCTGTTCGGCAATGGTCTCGGCTTTAAGCTGACAGTCGCGCTGAACGATATCAAGAATGTCTCGGTCGAAACGATCCAATTGTTCCATTGCTTCCAGTCCAATTCTCGCCCGGGACATCACGTATTCTGCCGTAGTTGACGCGCGAGAAAGATTATTTTGCACAAATTGTGCAAAATAGGTGAAAAATTCGCGAAAAAGCCGCGCAATTTTATCATTATCCTCCGCAAACTCAATGCAGCCGGAACCCCGCATGTCAGATCAACCCTTTCTCGCTCTTCGTGTCGATGACCTTCATAAAAGCTTTGGCTCGCAAGAGGTTCTCAAGGGTGTCTCGGCGCGGGCCCATAAGTCGGATGTGATTTCGATCATCGGCTCGTCGGGCTCCGGCAAGAGCACGTTTCTCAGATGTATCAACTTTCTCGAAACGCCAGACCGTGGCCGTATTGCCGTGAACGGCGAGGAGATCGCGCTGAAGATGGGCCGGGGCGGCCGGCTGCAGCCACGCAGCTGGCGGCAGATCGAACGGCTGCGCACTGGACTTGGGATGGTCTTTCAGAGTTTCAATCTATGGGCCCATCGCACGGTCCTGGAAAATGTCATCGAGGCGCCGGTGCACGTCATGGGCATTTCGCGCCGCGAGGCGATCGAAAAGGCTGAGGCCCTGCTTGACAAGGTTGGGCTCTTTGAAAAGCGCGACACCTACCCCGCTTTCCTCTCCGGCGGTCAGCAGCAGCGCGCGGCGATTGCCAGGGCGCTATGCGTAGATCCCGCTGTCATGCTGTTCGACGAGCCGACGTCGGCACTTGATCCGGAGCTCGTTGGCGAAGTCCTTAAAGTCATCCGCGATCTCGCAGAAGAAGGCCGAACCATGCTGATTGTCACGCATGAAATGCGCTTCGCGCGGGATGTATCGAACCGTGTTCTCTTTCTGCATCAGGGACGGATCGAGGAGGAAGGCCCGCCGGAGCAAGTA
Organism: Rhizobium sp. LjRoot258; assembly: GCF_964254185.1. Taxonomy (NCBI): domain Bacteria; kingdom Pseudomonadati; phylum Pseudomonadota; class Alphaproteobacteria; order Hyphomicrobiales; family Rhizobiaceae; genus Rhizobium; species Rhizobium sp. LjRoot258. Next base: position 779,556 of record NZ_CAXUST020000002.1, read on the forward strand.
TTTGGAGCACCCGTTAGCGCCCGCTGTCGGGAGTTCACCGGCTTGCGTGCCCACTAATGCGCGAACCGAGCTGTCGTCGATAACACAAACCAGGAGAATCCTGCGAATGAAACTGCTTCCCACGCTTCTCGCCGGCGCAGCACTTGCGCTTTCCGCCATCTCGGCGCAGGCAGAAGTCCGCTTCGGCGTCATGAATGAATCCTATCCGCCCTTCTTTGCCAAGGATGCCTCGGGCCATTGGCAGGGATGGGAAATCGACCTTATGGACGCTGTCTGCGAAGCAATGAAGGAGAAATGCTCGATCGTCGACATTTCATGGGATGGTCTCATTCCTGCTCTTGAGAGCAAGAAGTTCGACGTGATCTGGTCATCGATGTCGAACACGGCGGAACGCTCGAAGGTGATCGACTTCACCGACAAGTACTACAACACGCCGAGCAGCCTGATCGGTCCCAAAGACCAGAAGCCGGGCGCGACTGCCGATGACGTGCAGGGAAAGACCATTGGCATTCAGGTGTCGACCATCCAATCAGAATACTACAAGAAGTATTTTGCCAAGGTTGCGGAGGAGAAGACCTACCAAACACTCGACGAGGCTTTTCAGGACCTCGCGTCCGGCCGCATCGACTATGTCTTTGGCGATTCCCTGGCGCTTGATGCTTTCCTTAAAAGTGACGGTGGCAAGGATTGCTGCGCCAGGATGGGGGACGTCGCCGACGACAAGGAGGTTCTCGGAGCTGGAGTTGCAGGTGGTTTGCGCAAGGACGACACGGAGCTGAAAGCCAGGTTGAATGCGGCCATCGCCGCGGTCCGTGCCAGCGGCAAATATGACGCCATCACCAAGAAATACTTCGATTTCGACATCTACGGCGCAAAGTAAGCAATCTGAGAGATGGCGACCACGCAACAAAGTGTTCTGGACCTGCTATCTCCCTATCCTCCGGGATGGGGTGGAGTTCTCCTGGCAGGCGCCGCCTCCACGGTCGCCATCTCAGCGTGCGCCTTCGCCGTCGGCCTGCTGCTCGGCACGGGCGGCGCGATTGGAAAGCTTTCGGGCAATCGCATGTTCCGCCTGCTGCTCGATCTCTATACCACGGTGATCCGTGCTGTTCCCGAGCTGATCCTGATCGTCGGGCTATATTATGCGGGAACGGATGGCCTTAATCGGCTCCTGGCTGCATTGAACCTGCCGCCAATCACTGTGAACGGTTTCATCGCAGCCGTCGCTGTCCTGGGCTTCGTGCAGGGTGCGTACATGACAGAAGTGCTGCGCGGCGCGATCCTTGCCATTCCAGCTGGCCAGATCGAGGCTGCCAAGGCCTTCGGCATGGGACCTGTGTTGAGGTTTCGCCGCGTCTTGCTGCCGGCGCTTTTGCCAAACGCGCTGCCAGGTCTTGCCAATTTGTGGATGTCAATCACAAAGGACAGTGCGCTGGTCGCGGTCGTCGGTTATCAGGAACTGGCGCTCGCCACTCGTCTTGCCGGGGCAAGTACCAAACATTACTTCGTCTTTTTCCTTGCCTCAGCCCTTCTTTACCTCGCCATCACGCTCGTTTCCAATGTCGCCTTTAAGCTGGTCGAGGTGCGGGTACGGCGGGGACAACCACGCCTTCCCTGAAGAAAGCGCTATGAGTTTCACCTGGATCTCTTCCTACTTTCCGCTGCTTCTGACGGGCGCCTGGCAGACTGTTTCGTTGCTGGCGATCTCCGTGGTGTTCGGGTTCATCATCGCCATAGGTCTCGCCTTCGCGCAGGTCAGCGGCGGCAGATTTACGCGGCTCTTCGCCCGCAGCTACTGCACCTTTTTCCGCGGCACGCCGTTGCTGATACAGCTATGGCTCCTCTACTACGGGATCGGCTCGCTATTGCCCATGGTCCCCGGCATCCGCCAAAGCCTTTTCTGGCCAATCTTGCGCGAGGGCTTCTTCTTCGCAGCCGTAAGTTTTACGCTGAACTATGCCGCCTATGAGGCGGAGGTGTTGCGCGGTGCACTGCTTGCCGTTCCCAAAGGCGAACTCGAAGCCGGTCGAGCCTTTGGCCTGTCGCCCTGGACGCTCACCCGCCGCATCTGGCTGCCGCGCGCTGTGCGGATCGCCCTGCCAACCATAGCGGGAGAGATCGTCATGCAGCTCAAGGCGACGCCGCTCGCTTTTACGGTTACGGTGATGGATCTCTACGCCGTAGCAAACAAGGTTCGACAGGACACGCTGCTCGTCTACGAACCGCTGCTGGTCGTCACCCTCTTCTATCTCGCTCTGACCGCATTGATCTCCCGCGTCTTTCGAGTTGTCGAAGGGCAGGTGCCGGTTCGACGTTAGGTCACACGAAAAGGCACTGGCCCTGATCCCTTGCGCGCGCCGACGCGAACCACGCACACCTCACCCACTTTGTTATGAAAAGCTCGCCGCCGATGACGGCGATCGCCTGAATGGAGACCTCCTCATGAGCACAATGCGAATTCTCGATGGCGGCATGAGCCGCGAGCTCCTGCGACTTGGCGCCGAACTGAAACAGCCGGAATGGTCGGCATTGGCGCTGATCGAGGCGCCCGATATCGTGCGCAAGGTACACCAGGAATTCATCGCCGCCGGATCGCAGGTCATTACCACCAACAGCTATGCGCTTGTGCCCTTTCATATCGGCGAGGACCGGTTCCACAAGGAGGGTGCTGCGTTGATACGCCTCGCTGGTCGCCTGGCGCGCGAAGCCGCCGATGCGGTCACCGATCGGAAGGTGCTGGTCGCCGGTTCGCTGCCGCCGATCTTCGGCTCCTACGAACCACAGAACTTCCAGCCGTCGCGCGTGCAGGACTATCTCAAGGTGCTTGTCGAAAACCTCAGTCCTTTCGTCGATATATGGCTCGGCGAGACGTTGAGCCTGATCGCGGAGGGAGAGGCTGTCCGCAAGGCCGTGGCAACCACCGATAAGCCGTTCTGGATTTCGTTCACATTGGCAGATGACGAGGCAAACATCAGGAGCGACGAACCGAAGCTTCGCTCCGACGAAAGGGTCGAGGACGCGGCATTGTGGGCGGTTTCGTCCGGCGCCGAGGCCCTCTTGTTCAATTGCAGCAAGCCTGAGGTCATGAAGGCGGCGGTGGAGACCACAGCGCGTGTGTTTCGGAAAATGGACGCTCACATCGAAATCGGCGTCTACGCCAATGCCTTTGAAGGGGAGCAAGGCGGAGCAGCCGCCAATGAAGGCCTGCACGACACCCGCAACGACCTGACCGATGATACTTATTCGCGCTTTGCCTGTTCATGGGCCGAAGCAGGTGCGACTATAATCGGCGGCTGCTGCGGCATCGGCACTGGCCATATCCATCGGCTCAAGAAGACCCTACTGGGCTAAGCCTATATGTGGCGAAGGTGAACCCTCGTCAGGCGCTGTCAAGGTCAAGCTGTCACGAGGGTGAGATACCGAGACAAGACATTGAAGGGGTTCGCCTGTCTATTGAGTGGGCGAGCCTTCGTCGCAGTGTCAATCACGGCGCCTGCAAGGATTGATGGCTTGCGTTCTGGCGTTTACTTGACCTGCGCCTCGGATCGCGCGTCCGCTCGAGATAATCCCGGTTGGCTATTTATTGGGGAGCAGATTTGCCCTAGACCCGGCCATATCCTGCATACGCGGCCATCACCAGGCTAGTGAAAGTCATTATGGATAGTGTTCAATACCGGCAGGAAAGCGTCCTGCGACATCCCGGCTACCTCAACTTCGCCGCATCCCGCGTTTTGTCCTCGCTAGCATTTCAATCGATCGCCGTTGCGATGGGCTGGATGATCTATGACCAAACGCATAGCGCATTTGCCCTGGGTCTTGTTGGTCTTTGCCAATTCCTTCCCATGGTCATGCTCACGTTCGTGGTCGGGCAGGTGGCGGATCATTTCGACCGCAGGCGGATCGGTCTCATATGTCAACTGGTTGAGGGCGTCACCGCGCTATTGCTGGGACTGGCTGCGTGGCAAGGCATATTGAGCGCGAGCGGAATTCTCATCGCGGTTGCCATTCTCGGTGCGGCACAGGCATTCGAGCGACCGACCATGGCAGCTCTGCTTCCCACTGTCGTTCCCGCAAGCCTACTGCAGAAGTCGATCGCTACCACGACTTCGATGATGCAGACCGCCCTTGTGATTGGTCCATCGTTCGGGGGGCTGCTCTATGGTGTCGATGAGGTGGCGCCGTTTGTCCTCTCGTTCGTCCTGTTTCTCATAGCAAGCATCAATGTAATTTCGATCCGCACGGCACGACCTACCGCAGTTCGCCAGCCAGTGACCCTTGCATCGGTATTTGCCGGCGTGTCATTCATTCGCAGCAAACCCGTCATACTTGGTACGATTTCACTCGATCTCTTTGCTGTGCTGCTTGGGGGTGCCACTGCGCTGCTGCCGATGTTTGCCCGTGACATCTTGCATGCTGGGCCATGGGGTCTCGGGCTGCTTCGGGCAAGCCCAGCAATTGGGGCCGTCGTGATGTCGATCTATCTTGCACGCTGTCCGTTGAAAACCGACGCCGGCCGCAAGATGCTCTGGGCTGTGGCAATCTTTGGCCTTGCGACCATGGTCTTTGCGGTCTCACAGAACATTGCCCTTTCGATCGGCGCTCTCTTTGTCGTCGGCGCGTCCGACACCATTAGCGTTGTCGTGCGCAGTTCGCTGGTGCAACTCTTGACGCCCGATGAGATGCGCGGTCGCGTCAACGCCGTCAATTCGCTATTCATCGGGACCTCGAACCAGCTTGGAGAATTCGAATCCGGCATGGTCGCGGCCTTGCTCGGGCCGGTGATGACCGGGATCGTCGGCGGCATCGGTACGATTGTTGTCGTTCTGCTCTGGATCCGACTCTTTCCGGATCTCGCACGCGTAAAAACTCTGTCGGGAGCCTGAGATACCAACGATGCTGAAGGCCAATTGAAATGATCCCGCAGCGCCCGGCTGCCCGAAGGCGATCAATTTCGATCTCGCTGATCCGCACCGCCCGATCGGGCTAAGGCGTCGTTTGGGCTGGTTGCCGACCGGACGACGAGAACACACGCGCGACTGCGGTGCTTACACTGGCGTGCGTAGCCGATGGCGCAGCGCAGCCCTTATGGGTAGGCTGTCGCGCCGTCCGGCTTGCGGGTGATCTTGCGTTCCCAATGCACGTAGTCTTCCTTGATGAGCGCCTTTTCGTCAATTTCGATGCCCCAGCCTGGTCGGTCCGGTCTCAGCTCCATATGCCCGTCGACGGGCATATATGGATCGGTCGCCCAAGGGGCATATTCATGCGGCTTAAACTCAAGAATCTTGAAGTTCGGCTGCGCCGCACAGAAATGAATATTGACCGCTGTGGCCAGCGGCCCCATCGGATTGTGCGGGGCGATCGTCACATAGTGTGCCTCCGCAATGGCGGCGATGCGGCGCATTTCGGTGATGCCGCCGACCACGCAGATGTCAGGCTGGATAATGTCGGCGCCACGCGCGCTCAACAGAGACAGAAATTCGAAGCGTGAGTAAAGTGATTCACCCGTTGCAAGCGGCACCGTCACCTTCGATTTTAGCTCCGCCCAGGCGGGAATGTGTTCCGGGCGGATTGGCTCCTCGTAAAAAAGCGGATCATATGGCGCGATCGCGGCAGCGAGCTGGGCGGCCTGGTAGGGCTCATAGATCTTTGCATGGGCATCGAATGCGAATTCGAAATGCGACGGCGTGAGGTCCCGGATCTTGCCGAACCAGTCGCCCGTTTCTTTGACCAGCTCACCCCATCGGCCCGCATGCAGATCGCGCCGGTAGGGGCTGAGCTTGAAAGCCGTATAGCCATAGGTCTCATTCAGCTTGAATGTTTGGTCGCGTGCGGCTTCCGGGTCGGGTGCGGTATAGACGCCGCAATAGACACGCACGCGGTCGCGCACATTTCCGCCGAGCAGCATGTACACCGGAAGACCGGCCGCCTTTCCTGCAATATCCCACAATGCATGGTCGATCGCCGAAATTGCGGCCAAACCCAAGGCACCTGGCGGAAAACGGCATTGCTGGTTGAGCTTGAGCACCAGGAACTCAACGCGCCGCGGGTCTTGTCCCTCTATCTGGTGAAAGAGATAGTCGAGTAGGGGAGGCAGGGACCAGTCAGGTCCATGGTTGTAGGCTTCTCCCCAACCGGAAATGCCTTCGCTCGTTTCGATCTTGACCAGCAGGCGTGGGCGATCGTCCACCCTCTGCATATAGGTCTTCAGGGCAGTGATGTGCATGTCGTTGTATCCTCAGGCTGCGCGGCTAAGCTCGCTGACGCGTGCAACGATAGTCTTGAGTTCGGCGCGTTCTGCTTCCGTCAGCGCTTCAACGCCTGGAATGCGAACTGGTCCGACGTCGTTGCCAAGCATACCGAGCGCCTCCTTCACCACGGTTACGTTGGCGCCGTTCAGATACTTCGTGCGCATGGCCTCGAATCCGGCAATGTCATCGATGAGCGCACGTGCGCCAGCATAGTCCTCCCTTTCCAGCGCTTGATGGATTGCGTGCGATCGCTCGGGGAAGACGTTGACGAGGCCCGAGGTAAAGCCCCGCGCGCCCATGGCATAGAAAGCAGGCGCCCATCCCTCTGCAAGACCGCAGACCCAGATCGCAGATGCATCCTTCGTCGCACGGATCACCTCGGCCAGAAGCATGAGGTTGCCGGAGGCGAACTTGATGCCGGCAATGTTCGGATGAAGGGCAAGCTTTCGGAAGTCCGCCACCGAGAATGTATCGCTTCGAACATAGGCAATGACGGGAACGCTCGAGGCTTCCGCAAGCTCCAGGAAATACTTGGCCTGGGAGCTTGGACCTGCAAATGGGTCCATCGGGTGATGGCCCATGATGGCATCTGCACCATCGGCAATCGCCTCGCGTGCCAGCGCCTTGGCATCGCTAAGCGAGCGACCGACGGCCGCGCTCACAAGGGATTTCCCGTCGGCTGCGGTAATCGTCGTTGTGTGAACATGACGGATCTCTTCCAGCGTCAGCGTAAAGAATTCTCCGGTATTGCCAGCGGCCATCAGATTGTGAACGCCGGCGCCAGCAAGGCGGCTGATGAGGGCCGACAGCTTGGTGCCGTCAATGCTGCCATCCTTCTGATAGGGCGTCACGGGAACGCCTGAAATGCCCGTCAGAGCCTTGCGGATTTTCTTCATTGCCTCGGTCACGTCAAATGTCCTCGTTCTTCTCGAATACGATTTTGAGGTAAGTCTCACCGGAGCGCACGACGTGGTCGCGCATCACGCGCTCGGCCTTGTCGCTGTTGCCGGAAATGATGGCCGCAGCGATCGCGGCATGTTCTGACAGGGCCTTGTCGCGCTCTTGCGGATCGGAGTGAATGACGCGCCGGATGCTTGCGTCATAGAACTGCTGCCGTTCGATCATCCGCGCTAGATACTTACACCTCGACGATACATGGATCTGGTCGTGAAACGTCTCGTTGAGCGCAATCAACTCGTCTGGAGATCCCGCTGCGGTCGCCGTTTTCATCTGCGCGACGATCGCTTCAATTGTGTCAGCCTCATTCTTGGAAATCCTCTTGGCGGCCAGATGCGCGATCATCGACTCCAGAGCTGCGCGGGCAAGAATCATCTCCTCTGCCCAGCCCGAGTTGAACCGGATGAGCACTCCGCGCCGGGGAAGGGTTTCGACAAGACCTTCGGTTTCGAGCTGGCGTAGCGCCTCTTTGATCGGCGTGGTGCTGACGCCCAGCTGGTCTGCGAGCTGGCGTTCGTTGACGCGCTCGTTTGCCGCAAAGCGTCCGGAAAGAATGGCCGAGCGCAACGTGCGATGCACGTGATCGCGCAGTGTCGTCAGGAAGCGGGGGTCGAGCTTCTCGATCCGGTCCCCACCCGGCGCCGGAAGCGCATCTTTCTGCATCACCTGAAAATCCCCCGTTGACGACAAAATCGTTTTGTGAGATCTGATATACCAGATTTCAGATTGATGTCGATATGAAAAATGCGCGCTTGGCGCGATTGCAGTGCTCCAGGGAGGAACGAATGGGCATTCAAAGACGCAGCTTCCTAATTACCTCGGCCTTCATCGCGGCAACGCTTTCGGTGCCGATCTCGGCACAGGCGGCAACGCCCAAGGACCAGCTTGTCGTTGCCATGAACATGTCGTCCATGCGTGGATTGGACCCGAATGAACTGAATCAACTCGAGGCGGCCGAGATCGTGGCCAATCTCTACGAGCGTCTCATTGCTCTGCCCGCGGACGACATCACCAAGCCGATGCCTGGCTTGGCCGAAAGCTGGACCGTTTCGCCCGATGGCAAGACCTTCACCTTCAAGATCCGCTCCGGCGTGAGCTTTCATTCAGGAAATCCTCTGACCGCCAAGGATGTCGAGTGGTCATTGCGTCGACTGGTCAAGCTCGGGCTTGCGCCTTCCGTCGACCTGCGCCAGTGGGGCTTTACTGACAAGAATGTCGACAGCCTGATCAAGGCAAGCGATGACACCACGGTTGTCTTGGAAACGCCGGAAGTTTGGAACCCGAACCTGATCTTCTATTCGTTGGCGAGTTTTTCCACCTCCATCCTCGACAGCAAGCTCCTCGCCGAAAAGGAAAAGAATGGCGATATGGGTCGGGAATTCCTGCAAACCGCTGATGCCGGTTCCGGGCCCTATTCGCTGCGGACGTGGCGTGTCAATGATCTGTTGATTGCCGACGCTTTCAAGGGCTATTGGGCCGGCGCTCCCAAGATGCGTCGCGTCATACTGCGCCACATTCCGGAATCGTCTGGCCAGCGTCTGCAGCTAGAGGCGGGTGATGTCGATGTTGCAACACGCCTCTCGTCGACAGATCTCGCTGCCGTGGAGTCAGGCGGGAAGGCCGACATCCAGAAGACACCGGGTTTCGGGTTCTACTATCTGGCGCTTAACCAGAAGGACGAGATTCTCGCCAACCCGAAGGTTCGCGAAGCCTTCCGCTACCTCATTGACTATGATGGGCTGGCAAACACGGTCATGAAGTACTACGGCATCAAGCAAGAGACGATTGTCCCGGCTGGCCTGCCGGGTGCCAGCGATGCCGCTCCCTACAAACTCGATATCGACAAGGCAAAACAACTGCTTGCCGAGGCCGGCTATCCGAATGGATTTTCAAAAGTCTACTATGCGACACCGGTGACGCCGGAATATGAAGTGGCCCAATCCCTTCAGGCCAATGCCGCCAAAGCGGGCATCAAACTTGACCTGCAAGGGGGCGACCATATCGGCAAGTTTCGTAACCGCGAGTTCGAAATCTTTTCTGCCCGTACCGGCGAACGTCTCCCCGATCCGCATGCCGTTCTGGCGTCCTATGCGACCAATCCCAACAATGCGGACGATGCAAAGCTCAGCGGCCTGATCGCCTGGCGCACCGCCTGGGACGTTCCGAAGGATATCCAGGATTTGGTGACGGCGGCAGCGCACGAGACGGACCAGGAGAAGCGCGATGATCTCTATGCGAAGGTCAACCAGGCCTATCTCAAGGCTTCGCCGGCTCTCATCACCTCGTTCCAGCGCACGGACGCAAAGGCTGTGCGCAAGGACATCAAGGGCTACGTTGGCCATTCAACCTGGCTGACACGTTGGGACACGGTCTCAAAGGGTCAATAGCCTGACCTCTCGAGGAGAATGACGTGACGATCGTACAGACAACCGCAACCGGGCCGAGCCCCGGTACGGCAGCGCTTGGGGCATTGCAAAAGGTGGCGGCGTCCTTCGCCGTCATCCTGACCACGCTTTTAGGGCTCCTGGTGATCACCTTCGTTGTCGGGCGGATGGTGCCCGCCGATCCGGTCATTGCTGTGATCGGCGATCAGGCCGATCACGAAACATATGAGCGCGTCTACAAACAGATGGGCCTTGACCAGCCCGTCTATGTGCAGTTCGCGAACTATCTCGCAAACGTCGCTCGTCTCGACTTCGGCCAGTCGCATGTTACGAAGAATCCGGTCGCCAGCGACCTTGCCCGCGTGTTTCCGGCGACGCTGGAGCTTGCGACCCTGGCAACCATCGTCGGTGCAAGCCTCGGCATTCCTCTCGGCATCATCTCTGCTGTCAGGAAGGGCACCTGGGTCGACCATGTTGCGCGCATCGTTGGACTTCTTGGGCATTCGACGCCGATCTTCTGGTTGGGAACGATCGTCATCCTCGTCTTTTACGCGAAATTCGGCCTCATCCCAGGAAGTGGTCGTCTCGATGTCTACAATGAGGGTCTGGTGGAAGGGCCGACGAACTCGATCCTGGTCGACGCGATGCTTGCCGGCGAATGGGAGGTTTTCCGCGACGCGCTTTTGCATGTGGCTGCGCCTGCACTCATCCTCGGCTACGCCGCGATGGCTTATCTCAGTCGCATGAGCCGCAGTTTCATGCTCGAGCAGTTGCGGCAGGAGTACGTGTTGACCGCGAAGGCCAAGGGCCTCAGGCAACGCGCCATCATCTGGCGTCATGCATTCCGCAACATCCGGGTCCAGCTTTTGACGATCGTCGCCCTTGCCTACTGCGGTCTGCTCGACGGCACAGTTCTCATCGAGACCGTCTTTGCCTGGCCAGGACTTGGTCAGTATCTGACCTCTGCATTGTTCTTTGCGGACATGAATGCCGTCCTCGGTAGCGTGCTTCTGATTGGCATCATCTCGATTGCCATCAATCTTCTGTCGGACCTGACCTATCGCTTCCTCGATCCGAGAACCCGGTGACATCATGGCGACACGCTATTTCAACGATCTACACAATTGGCTGATCAACGAGGATTTTTCCTCGATGCGTCAGGCTCGTCTGCACAAGGTCTATGTGCTGTGGCTTAGCCTTATCGCCAATCCACTTGCCTTCGCCGGATTTGTGGTCGTCGCCGCATTGATCGCAATTGCAGTCTTCGCGCCGCTGCTGGCAAATCACGATCCAATTCTGCAGGATCTCACCATGGCCCTGAGGCCGCCGTCGGCGCTCCATTGGTTTGGGACAGACGAGTTTGGCCGCGACGTCTATTCGAGGTTGGTCTATGGCGCGCGCACTACTCTTTATATCAGCATCCTTGTCACGGTCATCGTCGCTCCGATCGGCTTTGCGATTGGTGCAACGGCCGGCTACCTCGGCGGCTGGGTCGATGTCGTTCTCATGCGCATCACCGATATTTTCCTGTCCTTTCCAAGTCTGGTGCTCGCGCTAGCCTTCTCCGCCGCCCTTGGGCCCGGTATCGAGAACGCCGTCATTGCCATAGCCCTGACGGTGTGGCCGCCGATCGCACGTTTGGCGCGGGCCGAGACGCTAACGTTTCGCTCAGCCGATTTCGTCGTCGCTGCCGAATTGCAGGGTGCAGGCATGGGCCGTATCCTCTTTCGCCATATCGTGCCGCTTTGCGCGCCGTCCATCATCATCCGTTTGACGCTCAACATGTCGAGCGTCATCCTGACGGCGGCGGGCTTGGGATTCCTTGGGCTTGGCGCGCAACCGCCGATGCCGGAATGGGGCGCCATGGCGGCATCCGGTCGGCAATATCTCCTCGATGCCTGGTGGCTTACAACGGTTCCAGGGATTGCAATTCTCCTTGTCAGTCTCGCCTTCAACCTGCTTGGCGACGGACTGCGCGACATCATGGATCCCCGAAATGCCTGACCTTTTTCAGCCGATCCTCTCGGTAAAGAATATGTCGGTCCAGTTTCCGACCTTGTCGGGCGCCGTGACGGCCGTGAAGGATATCTCGTTCGACGTCGGACGGGAAAAGGTCGGCATCATCGGTGAATCCGGTTCCGGCAAGAGTACCACCGGGCGCGCCATCATGCGCCTCCAGCCGGCAAACGCGCGCGTCGTGGCCGAGGAGATGCGTTTCGAGGAGGTGGATCTGCTTGGCGCCAGCGAGGCCGACATGCGCGCGATCCGCGGCCGACGCATTTCGATGATCCTTCAGGACCCGAAATATTCGCTCAACCCGGTGATGACGGTTGGCGAACAGATTGCCGAAACCGTCATTCTGCACGAGCGCATCGGGCGGCGTGAAGCACGTCAACGCACGCTCGCCATGCTCGAGCGTGTCAATATTCGTGACCCTGAGCGCGTCTTCAATCTCTATCCGCACGAGGTTTCGGGCGGAATGGGCCAGCGCATCATGATCTCGATGATGCTGATTTCGTCGCCATCTCTGATCATTGCCGATGAACCGACATCCGCTCTTGACGTTACCGTTCGCCAGCAGGTGCTCTCTATCCTCGATGACCTGATTGCCGAACGCGACATCGGCCTGATCTTCATCTCGCACGATCTTAATCTGGTAAAGAGCTTCTGTGATCGCGTGATCATCATGTATGCGGGACGCATCGTGGAAACGCTCGAAGCCTGCCGCCTCGACCATGCAACGCACCCCTATACCCGCGGTCTTCTGGAAGCCCTGCCAAGCCTCGATCACCCGAGGGACAGGCTTCAGGTCCTGCGACGCGAAGCGAGCTGGGCGGAGGTATGAGATGACGATGATCTCCGTTAGCAATCTTGCCGTTTCGTTCGACAGCGGTCACGCGCGCAAGCACGTCGTCAAGGATGTTTCCTTTGATGTCGATCCAGGCGAGACATTCGGCCTTGTGGGGGAAAGCGGCTGTGGCAAGTCGACTGTTCTTGGAGCGCTCGCCGGCAGAATCAAAGACTGGAGCGGCACTATCGGTGTCGATGGAGAGTCTATCGCCCGAAAGCGCTCGCCTCAGCAGCTGGCAAAGCAACAGATGGTGTTCCAGGACCCGTTTGGCTCACTGCATCCACGCCACACGATCGGCCGCACCCTGCTCGAGCCGTTGGAGATTCACGGTCTTGACCAGCGCCAGGAAAGGGTAGAGGCAGTCCTACGCGACGTTGGGTTGCCGGCTTCCTTTCGCCATCGATTCCCGCACCAGCTGTCGGGCGGGCAGCGACAGCGGGTCGCGATCGCGCGTGCATTGATCTTGAGGCCCCGCATCCTGCTTCTCGATGAACCGACGTCGGCTCTCGACGTGTCGATCCAGGCAGAGATCCTCAATCTGCTGAAAGACCTGCGTCAAAGAGAGCAGCTGACCTATATTCTCGTCAGTCACGACATGGCCGTCATAGCGCATCTCTGCAACCGCGTTGCGGTCATGCAAGACGGCGTGTTCGTCGAGATTGCGACCCGTGAGCAGCTTCTCAGAGGGCAGGTCGCGCACTCGTATACAAGAACATTGCTTGACGGCAGTCGCGGATACGTGCCCGTCCGTGCAAGGAATTAAGTCCAACCATCTCGCTCGTAGCGCTGTTCGAATTCATGAGCGACCCAGTTCTGCGACGGCTGTTGGACGTTCCTTTCCATTGTCGATCTCGTAGGATGTCCAGAAAAGCGTTCGCCGACTAGAGCCTAAGCGGCTTCCATGGTACATCTGACAAGCCTCCATGATTGTTGTTGGTCTGCTCTGGCGAAATCATGACTGGATCTGGTTCGAACCGGTCATCATCCACTCGGCGATCGCTCGAAGTCGAAGATGCTTTGCGTAGCCAACGCTGCAGCTCCTCTTGCCCAGGAGCTCGGAACCCAATCCGTTTGAAGTTCGGGTCGTGAGAAGAATAGGAATTCGTTCATCGATCGCCTGAGGGGGCCCAATAACGCTTCACCGAATTGAACAGCCTCGCCTCCCACGACAATAATCTCGGGATCGAATAGATTCACCAAGTCGGCCAAGTGTCTGCCGATACGCGATCCAGCTTCGTGTAGAATTGCAACGGCAGTTTCCTCGCCCGCCTCGGCGGCGGCCACGAACTCGGTCCGGGTAGCGGGTTCACCCCGTTTGCGTCCCCATTCAGCGATCATATATGGTTCCGCAGCATGGGCCATGAGACATCCGCGGCGTCCACATTCGCACAGATCACCTTGCGGTATCGTTGTAATATGGCCCAATTTGCCTGCCGCGCTGTTGCTGCCATGGTATATTTCCCCGTTCAGGACGAGTGAACAGCCAATGCCAGCGCCGATGGCCAGGGCCGCGAAATTCCGGTGGTTGCGTCCCGCCCCAAATAGCTTTTGGGCGATAGCGAAAGCGTTGACGTCATCGTCTATCCAGACGGGCACATGCACACGTCCGGCAAGGAGTTCGGCGAAGGGAAGGTCATACCAACCAAAGCGCGGACTTTGCAGGCACACCCCTTTCTTTGGGTCGACTTCGCCCGGGATCGACACTCCTATACCCATTATGTCCTGCTCTTCACGACCTGCTTCCGCCAACAGGCGCGGGATCGCATCCTTGATCGCCTCAATCATTCCCTCAGGGGAGGTGTTCGCGACGGCTGTTTCCATTGTGGCTAGTGGGATGGTGGCAAGATCAGTCAGCACGCAGTCGATGCTGCTTCGATTGAGCTTGAAGCCCAGGGCGAGGTGAGCCTCGTAGTTAATGTCTACGGGTATCGGACGGCGACCGTTTGAGCTCGTGACGGCCTCCCGCTCTACAAGAAGCCGGTCTTCAATCAATTCGGAGACGACAAATGTTACGGCCGCCGGACTGAGACCAGTGATCAATGCCAGCTCGGCCCGAGATACGGGACCCCGGTTTCGCAGCAAGTTCAAAATCAACCGCCTGTTCAAGGCGCGTGACGTGCTTGCATTGCCTTTCAAACTCTACCTCCTCAATCTGAGTTAGTTTATTTCGTAAATTAACTCTTGTGCTAGCTCAGAAGGTAGGCTAGCTTTTCGGCGTTGGCAATGAGGAGGAGACCGCGGCGCGAGATTTTTCTGGCCCGCATGTTCTCAAGCAAATTCACGTTCAAGAAGCCCGACCGCTCGTCCGTTCGGGCTCGGCGAAGCTTTGTCCTGGGAGGATTTTGAATGACACCGAAAGACATAACCACTCTGCTTACAGGGGCGCCTGCGTCCCGACGCCAATTCCTAATCGGAGCCGGGACGGCACTCGCGGGAATGTCGCTGAGCGCTCCCGCACTTGCCCAGAGCAAGGAAATGACGATCATCTCCAATATCGGCAACGCTTCGCAGCGCGACGTCCTGCAGCGCATAGCCAGCGAGTACGAGAAGGCGAGTGGCGTCAAGGTGACCATCAACAACATGGATCACGAGGCTCACAAGACTGCGATCCGAAGCTATCTTGTGGTCGGTGCGCCGGACATTTGCTTCTGGTTTTCGGGTAACCGCATGAAGGCCTTCGTCAAGCGGGGGCTCTTCGACGATATCTCCGATCTCTTTGAACGTGAGAACTACAAGGCGGTGCTGGGCCAGACGTTGAATGCCGTGACTGTCGACGGAAAGCAGTATGGCTTGCCCCTCGGCGGGCTGCTCTGGGGGCTCTTCTATCGCAAGGACGTCTTTGCTGAAAAGGGGTGGTCACCCCCGAAAACGATCAACGACCTGCTTGGGCTGGGCGAACAAGCCAAGTCCGCAGGAATGGTACCTGTGAGCATGGGGACCAAGGAGATGTGGCCCGCGGCCGGCTGGTTCGACCATATGAACCTGCGCATCAACGGGCTAGAAAAACACATGGCTCTGATGGACGGCAGGATGTCTTATACCGATCCTGCGATCCTGCCTGTCTTCGATAAATGGGCAGAACTCATCAACGCGGGGATGTTCAGTGCCAACAGCACGTCGTTTGGCTGGGAACAGGCGTCTGCAGCCTTGGCGCAGAAGAAAGCGGCGATGATGGATCTCGCAGGCTTCATCAAATACGGCTTCCCCGAGGGTCAGCAGGATCAAATCGCATTCACACCGTTTCCGCAGATCGTGGAAGGCGTGGCGCGCTACGAGGACTTTGCCCTGAATTCGATCCACGTCCCGAAGAATGCCAAGAACAAGGAAAGCGCGCGTGACTTCCTTGCTTACTTCTACAAGCCCGACAACCTTTCAGCCTTCCTGGAGACGGAAAGTGCCGTGCCCCCTCGAAGCGACTGCCCGCCGAGTAAAGACCCGCTCGTGAACGCGGCGGTCGAGTCTCTCAAGACCGTCGAGGGCTCCGCGCAGTACTACGACCGGGATACCGACCCGGATATGGCACAGGAAGGTCTTAAGGGATTCCAGGAGTTCATGGCCAAGCCGGATCGGCGCGACCAAATTCTGGAACGCCTCGAAGGTACGCGAAAGCGGATCTTCAAGACGTAAGCCTTTATCGCGGTCGCCTGTTTCTCCCCGGAGCTGTACCGCACGACGGCAGGGCTGCAGATTAGCGGCAGCCCTGCCTTCTCCCAGCCAACCCGGCGTCTGGGGCTTGGACCGATCAACTTTTCCTGGAGTAGTCCTGGATGTCCACTCTCTGGCGACGCCATCGACATTGGATAACGCCGACATTGTTCATCGCGCCGGGTGCCCTTTTGTTTGGGGTGGTGATCATTGTCGCCTCCATCGAGACAATCTGGGTGTCGTTCTTTGAATGGGACGGTGTTGGCGTAAAGCAATGGGTCGGTCTGGCCAACTATGTTCAGCTACTGAATGACCCGCAGTTTTACATATCGCTCAAGAACAACCTCATCTGGCTGGCGATGTTCATGCTGGCGCCACCGCTCGGATTAGCGCTTGCGTTGCTCCTGAACCAGCCTATCCGCGGCATGCGGATCATGAAATCCCTGTTCTTTGTGCCGCTGGTGCTCGCATCTGTTACAGTCGGCGTTGTTTTCACTTGGGTCTATGACCCGAGCTTCGGACTTCTTTCGCTTATCTTCAGATACTTTGGGGCGAGCGCACCCGCGTTGCTTTCCGACGAGCATTTCGTGACTTTCGCGGTCGTGGTCGCGGCCTTGTGGCCACAGGTGGCCTTCTGCCTCGTACTATTTCTGGCGGGCCTCAACAATCTGAGCGAAGACCTGATAGGGGCTGGGCGCGTCGACGGTGCACGGGGCTGGCCGATGCTGTTTCATGTCGTTCTTCCCCAATTGCGCGAAGTCAGTTTCATCGCTTTGGCGGTGACGGTCATCGGCGCGCTTCGGTCATTCGACATGGTCGCCGTGATGACGTCCGGAGGGCCGTTCGGCTCCTCGACCGTCCTCGCATATCAGATGTACGAGCAGTCCATCTTTTCCTACCGTTTCGGCTATGGCGCGGCGATCGCGACGGTACTCTTCGTGATCATGGCGGCCTTTATCACCTGGTACTTACGCACTCTTCTCAGGCCGGAAAGGGAGGGCCTCTGATGTACCCAAGGTCCATATCGGAAGACTTGCCGGTTCGGCGGTTCGCGTATGGTGCGATGGTCGCTTTGATCCTCGCTCTCTGGCTCGTCCCGCTGCTGGCAGTCATGGCGACGTCCCTTCGATCGTTCGAGGAAGTGATGGCGGGCAACTATTGGGGTTGGCCGAGGAGCTTCAATTTCATTGAGAACTACACGGCTGTGTTCACGCAGACCGCCATGGCGCGATACTTCCTCAACAGCCTGATCGTGACATTGCCGTCAGTGGGCGGCGTACTCGTTCTTTCCACGCTGACAGGCTTCGTGCTTTCTCGCCACCGATTTCGCGGGGCGAATGTGATGTTCGCGCTATTCGTCGGGGGGAACTTCCTTCCAGCCCAGATCATGATGATCCCGGTCAGGGATTTGATGGTCTCCATCGGACTCTATGATACCTACTACGCACTCATTGTCTTCCACGTGGCCTTCCAAACGGGCTTCGCGACCCTCTTCATGCGCAACTTCATCGCCGCGCTTCCAGACGAGCTTTTCCAAGCGGCCCGCGCAGAAGGCGCGTCGCCGTGGCAGACACTTTGGCACGTTGTTCTCCCATTGATCCGACCGGCGTTGGCAGCACTCGCGATCCTGACATTCACCTTTGTCTGGAACGATTATTTCTGGGCGATCGTGCTGACGCAGAGCGATGCGGTAAAACCCGTGACAGCCGGCCTTAGCAACCTGCGAGGGGAGTGGGTGTCTGCATGGAATCTCGTAGCCGCGGCAACGATCATGGTCGCAATTCCTCCAGTCGTAATGTTCTTCCTCATGCAGCGGCACTTCATCGCTGGCCTGACCGTCGGTGCGGTCAAGGGCTGAGGCAAAACTCAAGGAATACATAAGATGGTCAGTGTCGAACTTATCAACATCGAGAAACATTATGGGGGCTACCATGCCCTTAGGGACATCAACCTGGTCATCGAGGAAGGTGAGTTCGTCGTCATGGTCGGGCCGTCGGGATGCGGCAAGTCGACCTTGCTGAAGACGATCGCTGGCCTTGAGACGACCAGTTCGGGAAAGCTCCTGATCAGGGGACGCGATGTGACCAGACTAGAGCCTGGCGACAGAGGCATTGCCATGGTGTTCCAGTCCTATGCGCTTTACCCGCACATGACCGTCGCCGAAAACATGGGGTTCGGCCTCAGAATGGCCAAGCGACCGAAGACCGAAATCGATGCCGCGGTTGCCCGCGCCGCCACAATTCTTCGACTTGAAGAGCAACTTGAGAAGAAGCCGAAGCAGTTGTCCGGCGGGCAGCGGCAACGTGTCGCCATCGGCCGTGCCATCACACGCTCGCCCGACGTCTTCCTGTTCGACGAGCCTCTCTCCAATCTCGACGCCGCCTTGCGCACCCAGATGCGGGTCGAGCTGTCGACGCTCCACTCCCGACTCGCATCAACGATGATCTACGTCACCCATGACCAGGTTGAAGCGATGACAATGGCGAGCCGGATCGTTGTGCTCAATCAGGGCAGAATCGAACAAGTCGGCGCTCCGCTCAGTCTCTACAATAACCCCGACAACTTGTTCGTCGCTGGCTTCCTTGGTGCGCCCCGCATGAACTTCGTCGCGGGGCGGGTGGCTGAAACGAGTGGATCGGGTGCGCGGATTATAGGCGCCGGTGGACTGGAGCTTGCATTTGACCGTCTCACCGACAAGGTTTCGGTGGGTGATAAGGTCACGGTCGGTGTTCGGCCGGAACGGCTTCGGCTCGACGACCTGGCCGAAATCCGCTTTCCTGGAAACGTGCGCCTGACGGAATATCTGGGACGAGAAACGATCGTTTACGTCGATGCCGGAGCACTGACCACGACAGGATCGGACAGCGGCACGACCGTTTTCACCGTTCAGATCGCGGACGTCAAACCCTTTCAAAACGATCACTTGGTGTCGGTCGGCTTCGATTCAGCCGATGCCTACCTTTTTGGGCCTGGTGGCAAAACCATCACCCCTCCCAAGGCCGTCGCGACAATCTAAGCAAGGAAAAAGCAGTCATGAAGCGTACCCCCCCTGCGCCGCTTTCGGTTTGGCGCACTCTCAATCTCGATGACTTTCTCCTGGGCGTTCCACATTATCCGGAGCACATTGACGAGAGCTATTGGCTGCGCGATGCCCAGCGAATGGCGGCCGCCGGTTTCAACGTCGTCCGCCTCGGCGAGTTTGCATGGCACCTGATCGAACCTCAGGAGGGGCATTTCGACTTTTCGCTATTCGATCGGGCCATCGATGTCTTGGCCTCCGAAGGTATCAAGACGATTTTCTGCACGCCGACTGCGACGCCACCGCGCTGGCTGACATCAACCTATCCTGAGGTGCTGCGCACGGACGAGAGGGGCCGCACTGCGTCTCACGGCTCACGCCAACACGCTGACACGAACAGCCCTGTCTACCGTATCCACAGCCGACGCATCACGGAGGCTTTGGCCCGGCACTATGCGAGCAATCCTAACGTCATCGGCTGGCAAACCGACAATGAATTGAACACGACGGTGTCGACGTCATACTCCGAGGCAACCGAACGGGAGTTCCGGCGCTATCTTCGCGATCGCTATGAAACCATTGCGGCGTTGAATTTCGCGTGGGGTGGGAACTTCTGGGCGCTGGCCTACGATAACTTTGACCAGATCGCTGTGCCTCGAAAGGACAATCCAGGTTTTCCTGCTCCAGGGCACATGCAGGACTATCATCGGTTCCTGGCGCATGCGACGGCTGTGTTCCAGCATGACCAGGTGGAAATTCTCCGTAGAGCGAACTCCGACTGGTTCATCTTCCACAATCTCGGCCGTCTTGAAGACATCGATTTCCGTGGTCAGTTCGGTCAGGACCTCGACTTCCTTGGCTTCGACGTTTACCCGATGCTCTACGACGAGATGAGACGGAGCGGTGGTCATCCCGCCACTCAAGCCTTGCATCTCGACATCTGCCGCGCCTATTCAGGCAATTTCATCGTACCCGAACAGGCTTCAGGCTTCGGTAGTCAACCTGGTTTCTCGACTATGACTCCTGAGCCGGGTGAGATGCGCCGGATGGCACTGAGCTCTGTAGCCCGCGGGGCCGACGGCCTCCTGTTCTTCCGCTGGCGTCCAGCACATTTCGGCGCGGAAATTTACTGGATGGGTATTATTGACCACGATGACGTGCCCCGCCGCCGCTACCAGGAAGCCGTTCAGTTTGCCGGGGATATCAGCAAGATAAAGCCGCACCTGCTTGGCACGACTGTGCGTATGGACGTCGCCGTCGCCGGCGCGGACTTCGACAATCAGGAGGCCTATAAAACTTATCCCATGGGCATGCCAAGCCCCTTGGAAGACGGATTGCTTCTACATCGCTACTGCTATTCCAAGGGTATAGCGTGTGGCTTCATCCATCCGGAAGACGACTTGTCGCGTATCAAGGTCCTCTACGTGCCGCATTGGGTAATCTGGAGACCGGAATGGAACGAGAATGTGGAAGCGTTCGTCAACGATGGCGGGACCTTGATTGTCGGTGCGATGACGGGCACCAGAGACGAGAACAACCATATTCCAACCGAACTCGCTCCGGGGCCGGGACTATCCAGACTATGCGGCATTCGCGTCGAGGAGTTCGGCCGCGTCGCAGAGCCGGGTGCCGATGGGCTCTTCGGCTTGCACGGAACCGAGTACGGCCTCCACAATCCAGCGAACCGTCTGCCGGCGAGTTCGGCGACCAGACGTTACAGTTTCAGTCTCGGCAACCAGGAGTACGACGCAGCGCACTTGTACGAGCTTCTTGGGCTCGACGATGATGTGAAGGTAATCGGACGTTGGACAAACCGCTTCGCCAGCGGTCGACCAGTGGTTACAGTCCGCAGAGTTGGTAAAGGTCGTGCGGTATACGTCGGAACGTATCTAACGGAGCCGTTGGTCGAAGCCTTGGCGGTCCAATTGTTCGGAGAAAGCCATGTTCAGCCTCTTCTCCAGGACTTGCCGCCGAATGTGGAAGTCACAATGCGGGAGGCCGATGACCGCAAGTTGCTATTCGTCCTAAATTGCGACGCCGAAGCAACGGAAATCAAAACTCCTCCGCAAGGCATCGATCTCATCACCGGTCAGCTAGTCGAAGGAAATTTGATGCTGGGTCCGTATGAATGCGCTGTAATTCAATTATGAAGAAGAGCAACATCCTGGCAAAATATTTTCGAAACTTGAATTTGCAAGATTGGCTCAGGAACTTGCGCGAACTCGCAAGTCCGATTTCTCTCAAGGCGACTATCTGGCGAGGCCATTTCGCACATTGCAGTTGATTGAGGCGACCGCAGCAACGGCGCTGACTTCATTTTCCGGACGTTGGGCCGCACTATGACCTGCGATTTGAGGAAGACCCTCGACCAGGGAGCAGGGCGGCCCAGCACGGAGTGATGACCTGGCAGATGGGGTGCCCGGGATCGCGCCGACGAACCTTGCATCCACGCGATCGAGGATACCTGTCAACGGCCGAAAGGCACGCATTTGGGCTACCCTTGCAACCTTCGAAGAAGCACGCCTAATCGCTCCTCGGATGGGCAATCCTCAAGATCTGGGCGAACCGGCATGCCACCCCCTCCACGGTTCCTCACTTCGCTCGGGCTGTAACCGAACGCTCGCTTGAACGCGCGGCCAAACTCGGCGCCGTCGCTGAAACCGCGCTCTTCGGCAATCTGGAATATCAGACGCCGATCGTTGGGGTCGGTCAACGCGGCGTAAGCACTCAGCAACCGACGATGCTGAATGTAATGCATCACCCCGCCGAAGGGCTCGAACAAGTTGTAAAGGCGCGTGCGCGAGATCCCGAGCTCCCGTCGCACCAACTCACTTCCGAGTTTCGGGTCGAGCAACCGATTGTGCACAAATTGCCGTGCCCTTTCGAGAAGCACATTGGCAATCGGTCCTTCGGCCGCCTCGATATGGTCTGCAGATGGCGACACACAGGCAAGGATCATTGCACGTGTGGCTGCCGCGAGCCCCGGCAGATCGGCCTGGGCGAGCATCGGCAGACGATTGGCGACGTCAATCAGGTAGTCCGAGAACAATCGTCCCATACCTGTCCCAAGTGTCGAAAATTCCGCCGAGCTAAGCGTGGCCGCCGTCTCAAGCGAAAGATCACGCGGCACGAACAGTATGAGCATTTCGCTTTCGTCGACGATACCGGTGAAAGAGCGACCAAGCGAATGAATCTGGACTTCACCGGGACCGGCGGTAAACGCATTTCTTGCCGCATCGGTCCGGGTCTTTCCGGACAGCAGGATCGTCATTGTCCAGTGATCAACGGGATCCCGCCTAAGATGTCCCGGCAGGCTGGAAAATGCGAGGCTGTCAGTACTGATTTGGGCAAGTACAAGACTGCCAAGGTCCCAAAGCTTCTGCCGGCCGTTGAAGGCGGCGGTCGTAGGGTCGATGTCAGCCAGTTCGACCATAGGCTCGAAACTGTCGTGCCATGCCGCAAACTGATCCGGTCGCGACAACCCTGCGGTCGAAAACTCGAAGGAAGGCAAGAACGATGCTCCCTCGTCTGACGACATCGCTTCATCTGCCTCGCAGTTGGAGCTCACAAGGCTTTCGTGGTCCAGCCCTGCGTCGGGCAACCTGGCACGCATCGTGACATCTTCGGTCATCATCGTGTCACCTCCCAGCTTGGCCTTTGGCAAGGCCCGACCGGTTGCAGGTGTCAGAAGGACCATGCCTGGGCAGAAGGGTGGAAGCCCGGAACGCAAACGCTGCCATGCGCCTTCGCGCTGCGGTGTTGGGTTCGTCTGCACCAAGGGTTGATGCCCCGCCGTCATTGCAGGCTAAAAGATCGCTGCAGGTGAATAAGCTCTCCCAGCAGTGAAAAGAAGTGCCGGCTGGAGTAGCGGGTCTGCGTCGAATGAAACCGCCCGAAACGGTGACGATCCTTTCGCGCACGAAGGTCTGCGCCAAGTCTGTCGCGGCGGAAAGTCCGGTTGAGAGAACAGAAGGAAATGTGCGGTTCATTCGTACTCTCCTCTTAGGCCCAAAAGTGAGGGCCGGGTGACGTCTGAATGATGCAAGCGAGATGTTTTCTGCAGGCTTCGAGGCGGTCGTTCGTGCGTGCACGGCACATGCCGAATTCTTCAGCATTTCTCTGCGTGTGTCGCGACGAGCCCCTCTGGCAGTCGATCCTCCCAGCTGCAATCTAGCCTTTTCGACTTCTCTTCTCAACCCTCAGATGCACGTGCGCTTGGTGGCATTGCAGTACACGGCCTCAAGTTGCTGTCTTCGCGCCGGTTCGATCACCAAAGCCACGGATTCTGCTTCATCCCCCACGAGCCGCCTCAGGCTCTGAACGGCCTGACAGCAGCGTCGCGACCACTTTCCCGACGGCGTTCCACGCAATCAACGATGAACAAGGATAGGCACGCCGATGGACGGCGAGGCCGTGCCCTACCAGGCAATTTCTCCAGTCTACATAGATCGTCTCGAAACGGTGCGCGTTGAAGCAGAGCCATTGCGTTAAGCTTGCCGAACCCCTCATGCCACCGAGGACCCGATGGCGATAATGACGACCATGGTGACGATCAGTGTGATCAGAAGTAGTCTAGTCGTTGCGAATAGATTTGAGGAATGAGATCCACCATGTCCGCGATTGGAGCGAAGCGGCCAAGTTCGGTACCAACAGGCACGTTCCGGCAAGGACTCCGGCCCTTAAGCGCGCGCTTGAAAATTGCAACGCTTTGCCCTCCACTGGAAGGGCTAGCTTTTACGATGTGAGGTGAGCGGAACCGATGCACGTTTTTGGATCATGAGCCGCGCGCCTTTTATCTGCTCGAAGAGAACGGTGCGCTCTACCTCGATGCCTTTTGCAGCCACAGCTGCTTCGATTACGGCGTTCTGATCGCCCTGAACGATGACGAAAGTGCCGAGTACGCAGCAAAGGGGCGGCCTTATCTCGAGCGCCTTGCCTATGATATCCACTACAGCGCCCCTGCGGCAAAGGAGAGCACGTCGCTGTTCAAGTCTCGAAATCTTGGGGTGCTCAGTCGGGAAACAAGCGAGAAAGTCTCCGCGGCGATCGTCGTATGGCGGTCGGCGAATGGGGTTCTGACCGCTATCAAGCGTCGGCGACTGACGCCTGTCGGCCCAGAGGCGACATGACTGGTGTCCCGGAGATTTTCATCTACCACACTTTTGAATTTGCGATTGGACGCTCGCATAAATTGCTCGTCTCATTGAGTTCTTTCGAAATTATCGGCAAATCCTGGAACCCGTCATGTTGTGGAAGCTCTTTGCAGGGGCTCTTTCTCTCTACCTCCTTGATTGCATCTATCTTCTGTACACCAATGAGCCCACTATCGAGTTGCTGGTCAGTGGCATAATGCAGCTATTGGGCGTTGCCGCCGTCATAACGTACAGTTTTGATATCGAAATAGTCGACCGTCGATGCTGGAGCTACTTGTCCAAGGTCTTTGTAGTTTACATTGTCTACAACGTGGTCCGACCGCTTTGGGTTCTTTGGAACATGCCAACATCTGGGACTGATCCAACAATAGTATCATTGCTATGGTTTACACTGGGATCGGCGCTCTTGCTTATCATCGTCGTGGGCTACTTTCAGTTGCTCGCAATGCTGCGTTGTGCGCGCGGTGAAGCCGTGGCGCAGCGGTGACCGTCTGCAATTGGCGCAATCCGGCCGTGTCGCTGTCACCTCAACGCCAATAGCAATTGATCTTGATGTTTTCGTACATGGTCTATGTCTCTGAGGTAAACGGCGGACTCGCCAGCCTCAACGTCTTCGAGGAACGTCGGGTCTTCCGCTTCAGCCCTGGAGATCATAAAATCCACTAAGGCCCGAAGTCGCCTGCAGATTAGGTCGGGAAGTTGGAGTTTTTCTTGCAGCGTTGCGTCATATGCCTCACAGAAAATCTTGGCTCGCCTCAGCTGCTCGTCAACACCGAATACGACTCCTTCATTGGAAGGAGCGGACAATGGTGCCCATCGGTAGACGGCATATGCCAGATCCCATATAGCTGGCGCTGGATGCGCGGTGTCGAAATCGATGATCCCGACAGCTACATCGCCGACGCTCGCGACATTGTAAGGTGCGAAGTCACCATGACATACAATCTCGCACGGCTCTCGTGGCTCTAGCATCCATGTCTGGGCTTCGCGGTCGGCCTCCAGAAATCCATGTGAGGCTGAGTGGAATTTGCGCAGGAGCTTACCTGCAGAACGCAGCATATGCTCTGAACCTACAATTTGATCGGACAGATGCTCACACACGCGCCCTTCGACGTAACTCACGATCTCCTGATGTTGAGTTAGTTCAAGAGGAAAAGGTGCGCCAGAAAAACTGTTGTTTTTCAGATGGCATAGAAACCGATGCACCGTCGGTGTCCAAGGACCGGGCGGCCTTATGACGGTATCTCCGTCCCGCCAGATCTGCCCGGCTCGCCCTCCCTCCAACTCTTTCATTTACTCGCTCCCAATTTGGTCCCTTCACGCATGGGCGGACGCTCTGCATTGGCCCGTAGTTGACCTACAGCCCATTAGAGTATGTGAGTAGGTTGAGCGAACGCATTGTGCTTCTTGAAATGACCGCTGTTGGCGCTTGCCGGCCACGGCCGTCGTCTTCCGCTTGCGGCCCGTTGCGGCCATTGGTAGTCGCAAAACTCGGTCGTGAAACCCTGACTTTCGCGACTGAGTTATGCGACAGGAATTCTTCTGAAAATTCAGCCCCGGCGATTTTGCCGCAAAACTTAGGATTCCTGCGACACGGCATTGCCCAATGTCGGAGACGGCCGGTGAAAAACATGGATCGCGGAGACGGCGTCGGCAATCAGTGCGACGATGCCGCAGGCCTCGGGCAGTGTGGGCCAACGCCCATAGGCCCTGCGGGTGTTGGGATTGCGAATATTGGCGGTGAAGAATTCGAAGAAGCGATACGAGACATGGTCACCAGCGGCGGCAACAATCGCAGGGGCGTGCTGCGCGGCGATGACGGCAGCTGGTTCATGACGCTACGTCTCCGGGCGTCTCAAATCGCTTCCGCAGAAAGATGAAGCTGTGTCCCGGTGGAAAATCATCCATAATCCCGAAGGCCTCATACCCAAGCCGTTCGTAAAACCCGCGCGCCTGGAAGCTATGGGTCGTGAGCCACGCGCCTCGGCAGCCGCGATCTATCGCCTCTTGCTCAGCGAGCGCCATGAGACGACGGCCAATACCACCATGGCGAAGCGCTTCCGGCACTACCAGTAGATCGACATGCAGGTGGTCATGAATCGTGCTGCCCCAAAGCCCACCAATGATATTTCCCGTTTCGGGCTCAGTGACAGTTAAGGCCAGCAGTTTATCTTCGGTCGGACGCCCGATACGAGACGCGTTGAACTCAATCAGCGACGCGGCAATGGCGGACCGTTCATGTGAACCCGGATCTCTGACGAGCTGGATCGTTACCTGCATGAGCACCCTCGCGAAAATCCCGATAAAAGCGACACTTGTTTTCCTAACTTTTGCGACGGCGCATAGTACGGAGTTCTGCGATAGCCGCAATGTCCGCTTGTGGCGCGCAAAGCCGTCGTCTGCCGATGACCGCTGTCGGCCATTGCAGACGTGCACCCCGCTGCTGTGTATAGCGCAAAATGCGGATCATGGAGTAAGCGCCACAAACCGTCGGGAGCGATTTAACTCCGTCGCGTTGCACGCTGGCTGTCAGGGTCCTAGACTGACGGAAACTTGGTCTTTCTGTTGATCAAGAGCGCTCGGCACTTTGAACTCATTCGGTCTGGTTTGTCGGATCAGGGTGCATCCGGCCCGACAATTGCATCGGCGTGACCGGCACCCGTGGCACTGACAGTCAAGCTGGCAAACGCGATCTCACCATCGGTAATGTAATGGTTGACCTTTCCGGTGTTCAAACGTGAGCCAGATTGGTGCCGCGCGACCTCCCCGATTACTTGCTTTGCCCTCAGTTCATTGACTATGTAGTCGCGCTCGGCGTTCGTATCGGAATCGGTCTTATGTGTGACTTGGAATGTCAGCCAGGTCAGAGACAGCCCGGTATCTCTGGTGCCCGCTCCAACCCATAGGACCCGCTCCCCGGGCGATGGCTTGTCGGTATTCAACCAGAAGCTCGCCGCGCTCATGTCGTCCTCGGAATGGGCGAGACTAAGGGCCCAGAAACGGATGTGATGGCGCTTGCGGGGGCTATCGTCTATGGGCTCCTGGAATCCTATGTCCTGCCGTCGTCCAAAGAGATAGAAGGTGCTGAAAGGGGCGGTGGGATAGGCAGAGTTCATCAGGAACGCGCGTATCATTCGCAACGAGCTTGCGATCCCCAAATGGTCAGCCGTGGACCAGCCCGCCGTTGCAAAGGCCTCGCGGAGCTGTTGAAGATTGCCGATGAGGGCGAAATTTATAGGATCGCCGGGCAGGCCATCGGAGGTGATCGTGTATCTGGGGATCAGCCCCCGATGAAGAACCTTCAGGGACAGTCGGACCACATTCGGAAGAATGACGTAAGCAGCCAGGCCATATGTGAGGCACACCGCAGCGAGCCATGGAAATCTGTGGTCCGCAGTATCGAAAACGACGAAGACGATCAGCCAAACGCTAAGTACGCCCAGACAGAAAACCAGAAACCTTTGGAAAAGGCGCGTCAGCAATCTCAAGACACAGTCTCCTCGTCTGGCGTCTGATGAGTTGGCAGTCGCCCTCGCTGTTCGTCAGCGGGATTTTAGCACCCGAGAGTATGCAAATGATAGCGCCGCCGTCGCTCATTGTGGGCCATATCGAGCGAGCCCCCACCATAGTCCGGATGGCTTGATTTAGAATGATAAAGCGGAATGCGGACGCGGCCCGCATGCTTCTTCGTTGTAAAGAGTTTGCTCTATGAATACAAATTCGTGATTCCGCACTCGCTACCGATCCGATTTCGATTTGCTGATCATCGTCAACAACCGAAAGCTCTGCGACTTCGCCGAATATTGGCACAAAGCAGCTGACCGCTTGATCCGCGACACCTCGATCGAAACGCCGGTGAGCCTCATCGTCCATTCCCGACGCGAGGTGAACACCTACCTCAGAGAAGGCCAGTATTTCTTCTCCGATATCCGGAAGGAAGGCATCGTTCTTTATGAGCTGGACGATGAGCCCCTGCCAGAGCCCGAACCGCTTTCGGAGGAGGATCGGCTGCGTTTCGCGAAGGAGCATTTTGAGCAAAGGTTTGCCGAAGCCAGCGCATTTCTTGGAACAGCTGAGTTCCAGCGCGGCAAGTCGGAAAGGATCGGTGACGCTTGGGGAAACCTGTCCGCATTCAGCCTGCATCAATCACTTGAGCAGGCCTATTCCTGCGTTCTGCTCACCCTCACCAACTACGGCCACCATCGCACAACATCAAGTTTTTGCGCTCACTCGCAGAGGAGCAGGACCGTCGTGTGGCTGAAGCCTTTCCGCGCGATCAGCACAAGGAACGAGCTGGTTCAACACTCTGAACGAAGCCTATGTGAAGGCGCGCTATTCGAAGCACTTCGAGATCAGCGATGAAGCCCTCAACTGGCTGGGAGACCGCACCGCGATCCTGGTCGGCCTCGTTCACGCCGTCTGCTCCGAACAACTCGAGAGACTTGAGAGCGAGGCATAGTACCGTCGAGGGCGCTTGGCGCCATCTCGGATACCTCGCCGACACCATCAAGCCAGAATGCGAAACCAATTTCACAAACATAGGCTACCGAACCGATCATGCGACAGCGGCGTGTTTGCCCTAGAATAGTGCTCCATTTTCCAAGCTCCGCCTATGAACTCGGACCTTGGCCTCGCATAAGTTCTACGTAGAGACGGTCTCTGCCGTCGCCCGGAATAGCCAGCATGCGGGCCTGATCCCGCGCAGACTGGACGATACGCTTGATCGATTAAGCTAAATTAGCTGGCCGCGGTTGCTTTCTGCAGCGCGTCACGCAAAACCTGCTCCTTCGTTTCATCCAGAGAGGTCTTGAGCACGACGCCGCCATAGGCCGATATCGCCTTGAGGACCTTGTCCGCTGTCATCTCCTGGATCAACACGAACAGCGCTCCATTGCCAGGCTCAAGATTCGCGGCGAGATCCTTCATGAAAGCATCGTTGATACCGACGTCCGTTAAAGCGCCGCCGATGGCACCGGATGCAGCACCCACCGCCACGCCCAAAAGGGGATTGAGAAACAGCACGCCGATGAGCAGACCCCAGAAACTACCCGATGCAGCACCGGCAGCCGTGGTGTTGACCAGCTGATTCAGTTTGATCTTGCCGCCTTCGGTCTTCGTCGCGATGACAGCATCTCCGACTTTGATCAGGTATTCCTTCTGCATTTCGAACAAGCGCTGACGCACCTCCTCGGCTTTGGCTTCCGTAGGATAAACAATTGCAATCAATGTAGACATGATTACTCCTCCCTTGACCGAGTGGTGACGTCAAATAACATTCGATAACGTATTGAAAAATAGAATTAATTCCGCAAGAATTGCATTGCTTCTCGTTCCTTTGTCATCACAGCTATACATTGACATTGGCCATGCGCTTGAGGGCGACGTCGGCCGGGAAGCTGTCATCCCCCGGCCGCAGCCGGCTCCGGCGCTGAGACCTCCACATTGTCGGGTGCAGTCTCGGCCGGAATGCGAAACGACAGCACATAAAGCACCGGCAGGAAGATCAGTGTCAGCCCCGCAGCCACCACCAGACCGCCGATGACGGTAAAAGCGAGCGGTGACCAGAAGGGATCGCGGATGATCGGCAGCATTCCGAGGACGGTCGAGCCCGCCGTCAGAAAAACCGGCCGCAGACGCCGGGCAGTGACGTCAATTACACTCTGCCAGGTCCGGCCCTTTTCTTCGATCGCAAGATCGATCTGGTCGATCAGCACAACGGAGTTTCGGGTGATCATGCCGATCAGCGCGATCATCCCGAGCACGGCAATGAAGCCCACCGGCGTATTGGTGATCAGCATGATCAGCACTACGCCGATCAGCCCCAGAGGCACAACGCTGATGACGAGCAGCAGCCGCTGTACGCTCTGCAGCTGGAACATGAGCACGATCAGAATGATGACCCCCATCACCGGAAGCATTTCGACGACCGCGGCGAGCCCATCTTCGGCGCCTTCGACCGCCCCGCCGACCTCGATCGGGTAAATCGGGTTGGCCTGGCGCAACTCATCGATCTTGCTGGCCGCATCCTCAACGGCACTGGCAGCCGTCACACCTTCAGCCGTATCTGCCTGGACGGTGATGGTGGTTGAGCCATCACGACGCCAGATGACGGGCTGTGTCGTCTGGTAGTCGATCGTGGCGATGCTGGAGAGCGGCACCGTATGATTGGGGCCGACAGGGATCTGCAATGAGCGGATCGTGCTAATATCGACACGCTCCTCAGCGGTTGCCCTGGCGACGACGTTGATGAGGTAGA
Source organism: Rhizobium sp. LjRoot258 (assembly GCF_964254185.1). NCBI lineage: Bacteria > Pseudomonadati > Pseudomonadota > Alphaproteobacteria > Hyphomicrobiales > Rhizobiaceae > Rhizobium > Rhizobium sp. LjRoot258. The sequence goes on from NZ_CAXUST020000002.1 coordinate 810,069, forward strand.
TCGAGTCCTTGACCTGCGTGATCGGAAGGCCGGAGGCCGTGGCAAACAGCGTCTGGGCAATCACGGAGGAATTCAGCCCCACCAGCCGGGCTCGATCCTGATCGACATTGATGATGATTTTTCGGATCGGTTCATTCCAATCGAGATTAGGTTGAACGACGCCAGGCACCTTGCTGATCGCATCGGCCACCTGCCAGGCGACATTGCGGACGCCTGGAATATCCGGCCCGCTCACACGGTATTGGGCGGGCCAGCCGACAGGCGGCCCCATTTCGAGCGGCGAGACGCGCACGATGATGTCCGGAAGCTTTTCGTCAAGCGCCTTCTGCAGGCGTGCCTGCAGCGCGTCGCGTGCGCCGACGCTCTTGGCGATCACCACGGCCTGGGCGCGCGAGGGCGCCGGAGCCTGAAGATCCATCGACAGATAGAAGCGAACCGGATCGGAGCCTATATAGAAGCTCCAGTCAGCCACATCCCCGTCTGCGGCGAGAACCTCTTCGGCCTTCGACACATCCGAAGCAGTGGCTTCCTGCGATGCACCCTGCGGCAGGGTCAGCTGCAAGATAAGCTCCGGCCGGTCGGAAGCCGGAAAGAACTGCCGCTTCATGGCGGACGATCCGATAAGCGCTGCCGCAAACATTGCGACGGTGGCAAGGATCACCACGAGGCGCATCCGCATACAGGCACGGAGGAAATTCTTGAAGCCACGGATCAACGCACCATCCTGCTTGTCACCCGTTGCGGTTCCTGATTTGAGGACGGCAAGACCGACGATCGGGGTCAGCAACACGGCCACCAGCCAGGATACGATAAGCGCGAAGCCGATCACCAGGAACAGGGACCGCGCATATTCGCCCGAAGAGCTGCTTGCGAAGCCGACCGGAATGAAGCCGGCAATCGTCACTAGCGTGCCTGCGAGCATCGGAAATGCGGTTGACGCGTAGGCATGCGACGCCGCCTTGATGCGATCGTAGCCCTGCTCGAGCTTCGCCATCATCGTCTCGACGGTCACCATTGTGTCATCGATCATCAGCGTCAGCGCGATAATCAATGCGCCGAGCGAGACACGCTGCAGGGCGATGCCGGTGATGTCCATGAACAGGAAGGTCAACGCGAGAACAAGCGGAATGGAGACGGCAACCGCAATGCCGGCGCGCACACCGAGCGCGAGGAAACTGACACCAAGAACGATGACGACCGCTTGGCCCAGCGACGTGGTGAAGCCGCGAATTGCAGTCTTGACCACCGCCGGCTGGCTCGCCACATGCGTCAGGTTGATGCCGATTGGCAGGTCGTCCTCCAGCCTCTGCATCGTCGCATCGATGTTTTGGCCGAGTTGCAGGATGTCACCGCCCGACGCCATGGAAATGGCGATACCGATCGCCGGCTTGCCCCTGATGCGGAAGCGTGGCTGGGGCGGATCCACCGTTCCCCGCACGACGCTGGCGATATCGCCGAGGCGCACGAAACCGGATGAGGTCGGGACGTTTATCTGTCGCAGGGTGGCCTCGTCGGAAAGGCTGCCGGACACCTGCAGAATGGTCCGATCCTGCGCGGAGGTGATGAGGCCTGCAGGCAGGACCGCGTTCTGCGCCTGTATCGTGCTAATCACTGTCGCAGCACTGAGGCCAAGGCTTGCCAGCCGTTCGGTCGAGAACTCGATGTAGATCGTCTCGTCCTGCGTGCCGATCAGCTGAACTTTGCCGATGTTGTTGAGTTTGAGCAGGCGGGTGCGGGCCTCGTAGGCCCAATCGCGCACTTCGCGATCGCTGAAACCGTCGGAAGTAAAACCGTAGATAATGCCAAACGTATCGCCGAAATCGTCGTTGAAGAATGGCCCGCGCACGCCCGCGGGCAGCGTCGTCACCATATCACCGACTTTCTTGCGGGCCTGATACCAGGATTCGCCCACCAGATCAGGCGGTGTCGAATCGTCGAGCGTGACGTAGACAATCGATTGTCCGGCCGTCGTCAGGCTGCGCAGGCTGTCGAGATGCGGCACCTCCTCGAGCGTCCGCTCGAGACGGTCGGTAATCTGATCGGTGGTCTGCTCAATCGTCCCACCCGGCCATCGGGCGGAGACGATCATCGTCTTGAACGTGAACTCGGGGTCTTCATCGCGACCCAGATTGATGTAGGCAAGAACACCCGCAATGGCACTCAGGAGCACAAGGAAGATGATAAGGCTCTGCCGCTGGATCGCCCAGCCCGACAGGTTAAAACCCTCGTTCATTCTGCGCTTCCTTCAAGCAAGCGGACAGCCATGCCGGGACGAAGCTGCTGGACCCCGGCGACGACGACGTTGTCTCCGCTTGAAAGTCCTTTTGTCACGAGGAAATCCTTCGTGTCGAAACGGTGCACTTCGACCGGCAGAAGCTTGGTTGTTTTGCTAGCCGCATCGACGATCCAGACGGCACTTTGGTTGCCCTGATTGAACAACGCCGTGATCGGCAGCCGCGCCGCCGGCTCTCCGGCGATCCGGATCGTACCGCGTACCGCGCTGCCGAAACGGAATTCGTCAGGCGCCGTGTCAAGGCCGATGCGCACCGTGAAGTTGCGCGTTATCGGATCAGCGGTCGGTGAAATCTCCCGAACCGTTCCCGTCGCCTTGATGTTGGGATTGCTTAGGAGCTGCACGTCGACGCGCGCGTCGCCGCCAGTGGTCTGGATCGTCGCTTCGGGAACTTGGAAGACCGCATCGCGGGGCCCAAGCTGGGCAACGCGTACCACCATCTGACCACCGCCGACAACCTGTCCAACTTCGCCCCCGATCGCGGTGACGACGCCGGCAGCGTTTGCCTTCAGTACGCGGTTATCGAGATTGGTCTGTGCGATCCGCACACCGGCTTGGGCGGCATCGACACCAGCTTGCGCCAGGCTCGCCTGAGCGATGGCGGCCTCGAAGGCCTGGCGGGTGGACGTGCGCGGGTAAAGCTGCTGCTGGCGTGCCCGCTCGGTCTCTGCGTTCTGGGACTGGGCCTGGGCCGCAAACAGGTTTGCTTCGGCCTTGCGCATGGCGTCCTGTGCATCTTCGGCGTCAAGGCGAGCGAGAACGGCTCCTACCTCCACAAGATCGCCCACCTCGACATCGCGCTCTCGGATCTCACCGCCCTGTCGGAAGCTGAAGCTGGTCTCGATGCGCGGCCTAATCTCTCCGACGAGCGACCCGTACGTATCCTCGGGATTGAATGAAACGGCAATCGTTCTGACTGGCCTCGGCGGCCGTTCCGCAGTGTCATCCTCGCGCTGGCAGCCGATCAGGAAAAGGGCAGCCAGCACTGCGGCTGACAAGTGGAACGTTGCGCGGGATCTCGATGCAGCAAGGCACATTCTCATCGGCGATCTCCCGAATGCTTACCGTCGCGACAGCTCGCCGGCGCGCGTGGACAATGACGGAAATGAAAGACAATCAATAGGATACATGCATCTCATGCGATTGGACGCGTCATGTCGCACCGCGCGTGCCGCAAAGCTCATCGGAGACACAAAGAGCGACCTGACCGACACGACGGCTTTGGCGAAACAACGGGGCGGCGAAAAAATGCGCCCGTCATTCATCAATCCATCTGCCGGAGTGATCAGGGCCACTGGTCGAAATCCTGAGTAGGAACTCAAGTGATAGTGCTCCCTTAAACGCCCGGATCAGCTTGCGCTTGCCTCCGAACCCGAAGGCGCAGTTCTACGTTGAGAACTATAGAGCGGTTTAAGAAGCGAAGTGATCAGCATAGAATCCCGCAAACAGGCCTGCCGTCCAGATTTTGGCAGTCCATAGGGGAAGGGGTCTCTTTTCGCGGACGATTGAAACACCGTTCATTCGTCGAGACTGCGAGCGCGCTCAGAATTCCTCTACCGAACCTGGCGCGGATAGCCTAGAACTACGAAACGCTTCGCCTCATGCGTGTAGCTCACGTTGAGAGATTGTCCACGAGACACTTTGCTGTCGACGATTTGAACAGCTCGCCAGGGAATAAGACCGAGCCATGTCCTCAATGCGATTGTCGGTCATTGTGATCATGCTATTGGCTCTCGTCGGCTGTGGCGGACCACGCGCGGTGCTCGGCCTTCCCGTGGCATCGTCATCAGGCGCAGAACCACGGGCAATCGTTCCGATCTACGTTGCTACCACGCGGGCGCGGTCCGACAACCTTTCCCTGCCTTATTCGGCTGAGCGGTCGAAGACGCTGAATTTTGCGAAGCTCGACATTGGAATTCCAAGAAACCACGTTCCTGGCCGCGTCGAGACAAGCGGGCGCCTGCCCGATCCCGGTCGACACTTTTCGGCGCGAACCTACCAGCCGATTGCTGAGCGACAAGAATTTATCAGGCGGCTGAATACAGCGCTTTCGCAGCGTGCGCCCGAAAATCGCGAGATCTTGATCTTCGTCCACGGATACAACAACAACTTCGCCGACAGCGTCTTCCGTAATGCTCAGATCACCTACGACTACAATATCAAGTCGGTCTCGCTGCACTATGCCTGGCCGTCAGGAGCGTCCGTCCCCCTCTACGTCTTCGACCGCGATAGCGCGCTCGTCGGCCGGCGGGGACTTGCCGAGACGATCGAGATCGCTGCAGAGACGAATGCGAAGAGAGTGATCCTGGTCGGTCATTCAATGGGCGCCTATGTGGTCACCGAAGCCTTACGCGATCTGGTCCTCAGAGGCCGCACCAGCACTCTGAAGCGCCTGGGTGGAGTGGTGCTCGCGGCCCCGGACATCGACGTCGACGTGTTCCTGAGCCAGCTCGACGATATCGGGGACATCCCGCGACCGTTTGCAATCATCGTTTCACAGCGCGATCGAGCGCTCGGGATTTCCCGGCGATTGGCGGGCGGCCGCCCACGCGTCGGCAGCGGCTCGGATGTCGCCATTCTTCAAAAAAGGGACATCGCCGTTATCGATGTCTCCGACATCGATGGCGGTAGACACAACGTCTTTGCCAGTTCACCGACGCTCATGGACGTCGTCAACAACAATGCCCTGATGCGCAGCGTGCTCCGAGAGGACCAAGGCCCCGTTGGCCAGACCATGCTGGCAGACGGAGCATCGGTGTTCGAGGGTGCTGCGTCCCTGGTGATCTTTCTTCCAAGCCGCATTCTGGGTGGGCTTGCGCAAGCGGCCGCTGGGCAGTAGCGGACGTGTGCAGGTCGACCGACGTCGCCAAGACTTCACCCGTTCAGCGGCGCGCACTAACCGCTTATCAAGCTGCGAGAAAGCCCAAGGTGCCCAACAGATATAAGGCAATAACATAGTAGAGCACGTGCAGCGCGTATGTTTGGCCATTGCCGGTGTAGACCCTACGCACCACTTGCGCCGCACCGACAGTCAGATCGCAAAGCCCATCCCAGACGACGTTTGCCAGTGGCGTAACGAGCGGCGCAAACATTGATCGATAGAAGGCGTAGAAATGCGCGGTACTGACAGGAATGGAGCGGCCCCGCCGGGTTCTATAGATCAACAGGAACAGCCCAAGCAGCACCATTGCGATTACCACGCTGACGGCCATGACGGGGAAGGGGTTCCAGTAGCCATAGATGGTCTCCAGCGACATGCCTTGCCAGACCAGCGTCGACGCGAAGTATGGGTCGATCGCGGAAGACACCGGATCCATCACCAGCTTCGGGAAGAAGGACAGCAGGAGAATTGCCAGAACCAGGACGAACTGCGGCACCAGCAGCGCCAAAGGCGCTTCCGTGATTTCATCGTGCGCTGGCTTTCGCTGCCCCAGGAAGATCGCATAGGCAAAGCGAAACATGTAGAGAAAACCAATGAAGGTCGCGACCACAGCAACGATCGCAAGGCCGTACCAACGTCTGTCCACCATCGCACTCAACAGCAGCCATTTTCCGCCGAAGCCGGCGAGCGGCGGCAGACCAGACATCGAGATAAGAGCAATGACCACCGAAGCAAAGGTGAGCGGCATCTTTCGGGCGAGGCCCCCGATCTCATCGAACAAGCGCGTGCCGGTGCGCAGGATGACGGCGGCTGCGGCAAGAAAAAGGATGCCCTTCACCATCAGATGGTTGGCGACCAGGTAGAACGCCGTGACCCAGCCGAGATGGCTCATCAACGCGATCGCCGTGATGATGTAGCCGATCTGGCTCATGCTGGAATAGCCGAGCATGCGCTTCAGGTCGTTCTGCTGAAACGCCATCACTGCACCAGCGATGGTCGTCAGAAGTCCGATCCAACCCATCACATGCGCCATCTCGAGCCCAACCTTTGAGCGAATGGCGAGATAAGTCACCATAAACAAGCCGAAGACCGCCACCTTGCTGATGACGGCGGAGAGCATCGCCGAGAGATCATCATCGGCCTCGGCATAGGCGCCCGGCAGCCAGACATGGACGCCAACCGCCCCGGCCTTGATCAGAAAGCCGATCGCGAGGAACATGAAGGCTGGCGCGGCATCCGAGCCAGCCGTGGCAAACGCAGCAAGCGCCGTGCTGCCGTTGGCACTGGTGGCAACGCCGAAGCCCGCGAGCAGGCAAAACGCCGACACCAGAGAAAACAGCAGGAACTGCAGCACATAAGGGTGGGCGCCGGGCCGCTGCGCGATCAGGAAATAGGAAGAAAGGGTGATGATCTCCCAATGGAAAAAGAACTCAAGGCTGGTGGCGGCGCGCAGCAGGCTGGCGATCGACAGCAGCAGGATCGCCATCATCGGATAGAAGCCTCGGCGAGAATCGGAGCGATAGAGGCTGGCGAAAGCAATGACCATGCCGCCTGCGAGGAGGAGTACGGCGAACAGTCGGCGCAAACCTTCGATATCATCTGCGATCCACAGACCGACAATCAGCACCGCCGCTAGCATCAGCACGCACTTGATCCGGCCGGCAAGCCCGTCGAAAAGGTACAGAACGCCACCAACGCAAAGAGGTCCGACAAGCCACAGCGACGCCGCGCCAGAAAAGGTCGCCGCCACATAGCCACTCACAAGCAGTAGAACGGCGCTGGCCATCACTGGAACCAACCTGGTTAGCGGCAGGGTGATGGGCGTCAGGTTGGCGGCCGACAAACCACTATCTAACTGGCTCGGCACCGGCCGCGTCGCCTGCTTGAACCAGCGGAACATATAGGCTGCCTCAAGCAGCGACCCGACCAGAATGACGGCAATCCAGATATATCGCTCGCCCGCCGCCGCCTGCATCACGAGCTCCCATTTCGCCCAGAAGCCCGGAAATGGCGGCAAGCCGGCAATCGCGACCAGAAACACAGCAAGGATGGAGAGCACAAGACGATTGCCCGCGACATCGGCCCAACCGCCGATCTCACGGCGCTCGACAAGGCCGGCAAGCCAGAACAGACCGGCCTTCGCGAGTAGATGGTTGATGAAGAGGCCCCCGACCACCAGCGGCAGCGCCTGCTCGGCCCCAAGCTGATGCAGCAGCGCCAGCGCAAGCATCAGAAGCCCCATCTGCGCGATGGAGGAATAACCGAGCATCCGTTGCACGCTCGTCTGGGTCAACCCGACGAGATTGGAAAACAGGAAGGTGATCCCACCCGATACGGCGAGGATGCCAAGGTGATCGCCAAAAAGCGGCAGCAGCTTGAAAAGCGTAAAGAACACACCCGCCGACACCCCGACAGAGACAAGCGCCGCGATGCCGCTGGCCGCCGTCTCGTAGACGTCGAGCCCCCACCCATTGGCCGGGAACGGCTTCAGTTCCAGCACGAGGCAGGCCAGCACGAAGATGAGCGCGGTCACGCCGATCGGGCCGGTGATTGCCGCCCGGTTGGTGATCATGTCGTCGATGTTGAGCGTGCCGGTCACATGGTAGAGAAGCCCGGCTCCCAACAGGAAGAAGGACGAGGCAAGCACCGTCGCCATGATGTATTTGAAGCTGGCCGCAAGCGCTACGGGCGTTCGGTCAAGCCCGAGAAGCCCATAGGTCCCGATCGACATGATCTCCAGGAAAACGAACTGGTTGAACAGATCGCGAGTCATGACCATGCCGTTGATGCCCATGATCAGGATCAGGTAGAGCAAGAGCGCCGGATAGCTTGAGCGCAACTGCGCCCAAAGGTGCCAGGCACCGAGCAGCGCGACGACATTGACGCAAAACGAGAAAAAACCCTCCCACGGCCCAAAGCGCAGATTGATCGAGAATGGCGGCACACTGCCCGCGGTTAAAATCTCGAAGGTCGGCCGGCCATTGTGGATAGCCCACAGGCAGACGCATGAAATACTGGTCATGCCCAGAAGTGCTACGACAAAGCCCACCGCCGGCAACCGCTTGGCGATGCGGTAGAGCAGGGGAATGAGAAATCCACCGCCAAGGCCAAGCAGGAAGATGTTCAGTGGCTGGAGGAGGCTGTCTACCATTTAGACTCCGTCAGCACGTCGATCGAAAGAGTTTTCCTGACGGCATGCAGCCGGATCGCGAACGACAACATGATCGCGGTGACCGAAAAGCCGATGACGATAGCAGTCACGACCAGCGCGGCAGGAATGGGATCGACTGCGTGCGCCGCCGCATCTGAAACGCTGAGCGCCTCGTCGACGATCGGCGCCGTCCCGCCGCTTACATAGCCGGTCGCCACCAGAACGATGTGCATACCGGTATCGATCAGTGAAAAGCCGATGATGATGCGCAGGATGTTGCGATGCCTGAGCATGCCCCAGAAGCCGATGAGCACGAGAAGAAATCCCGTCGTGAGAAGTATCTGTGATATCGGCAGCCCCATCGCGCTCCCCGTCTCTCGTCGTTCAACTGCGAAACCGGTCGATGATGACGCTAAGTTCGGCACCGACCTTGATACCCAGCAGAGCCGATATCAGCGGAATGGCCCCGGCACTGAAGAGCGTCCCGAAACTACCGCGCGGCAGAATATGGCTGTCGAGAAAACCGCCGCCAAAGACAATGCCGACAATGCCGATCAAGACATAGAAAACGCCTGCGAGCGATTCCGTGATGCTGAGGAAAGCATGATGGATCGGCCCTGAGGGATAGGCGAGCATCAAAAGCATCACACCGGAGGCAACAACCGCGCCACCCTGGAAACCACCGCCGGCCGACAAGTGGCCGTTCATGATAACATACGCACCGAACAGGAAGATCAGAGGAAGCACCACCTCTGCGCCGTTGCGCACCAGTTCACTCGGCCCCTGTGTCACGCCAACAGGCTTGGAAAATGACTTCTCATCGGCTTCACTTGCCAAGAGCAAGCCAACGCTCGCGGCCACCATGAACAGCACTGCAACCTCTCCCAATGTGTCGAAGCCTCGAAAAGTGATCAGAATTCCGGTCACAACATTGGGGGCGCCAAGATCCGCCGGCACCTGCGTCAGATAATGCACCGCCAAGGCAGAGAGCGTCTGGCGTTCGCCATAGTGGCTGACAAGCCCAGCAAAGATGACGCCGAATGCCAGCACGGCGAGTAGGCTGAACGCGCGCCTCATACGGAGCCCTCTTCGGCTGCGCTGTCGTTCTCGTCGCGCAGAGCGTCGACGATGGTCGTGGCCGCCATCGGTGTACGGATTGCATGCGCGGCCCGCGACAGCGCGTGTGACGACAGCGGATTGGTCATGAGCACGAAATAGGCGATGATCAGCAGCTTCAACGACCAGTCCGGATGATAGATTCCGAGCCCGGCAAGGACCAGGATGTTGCCGAGCGTCGAGGCCTTGGTGCCCGCCTGGATGCGCGTGAAGACATCTGGCATGCGCAACAGACCGACACCCGCCGAGAAGAGGAAAAACGCACCAACGAGGATCACGAGACTGCCAATCAGATCACTCATCGACAGGTCCTCCGCCGCTGGTCCTGCGTATCGCATAAAGGAAGATCAGCGTTGCAAGGCCCGACCCGATGGCAGCCTCGGCCATGGCGACGTCAGGCGCAGCCAACAGCACATAAGACGCCGCCGCAAACAGGCTTGCCAGCCCGGCGCTGACCATCGCCGCCATGAGATTGCTGAGCACGACGGCCAGCACTGCGCTCACCAGAATGCTGCCGCATACCAATAGGATCAGCATCTCCAGCATCTCGCTACGGCCCCTTTTCCAGAAAGCGGGCAATGGCAAGGACCGCCAGAAAGCTCAGGAGACCGTAGACAAGAGCAACGTCGATATAGACGAAGCGCCCGGATATATGGGCATAAAGCGCGATCAGCGCGATCGTGACGACCGTCAGCATATCGATGGCCACCACCCGATCGATCGCTGTCCGGCCAATTATCAGCCGCAGCACGCCGAAGACGATGCTGAAGAAGATCAAGACGACGGAGATCTGCAGGATGATCTCAGCCAAAGACCACCCCCAAGTGCCTTTCGAAAGGCCCGATTATCATTCGTGTCGCGCCCTCCGGATCGGTCGTCTTGACGTCGAGCCAATGAATGAAGAGTGCATCGCCTCTGAGATCCATCACCAGCGAGCCCGGAGTGAGCGCGATTGAATTTGCGAGCGCCAGCCGTCCGATCGGCGACTTGAGCGGCATCCTGATCTTGACGATCCCGGGACGAATGTCGATGCGTGGCGCGTAGACATAGCGAAGCATGTTGACGTTCGCCTTCACCAATTCGACCAAGAAGACGCCGGTATAGGCAATGAAATGAAAGATCTTGCGCGGGGTCACTTTGATCCGCCAGACATCGCCACGACGGATGAAAATCACCGCCACGACCAACGATACCAGCGCGCCGACGCCCACGATCGGCGGTTCCACCGATGAATTGATCACCAGCCAGACGACGAGCAGGAAGCTCCAGAGGAGGATCAGGCCCTGTGGCAATCCCGATGCGCGTGACTGCGGTGTTGCGTGGTTTTCTGGCATCGCGCAGGCTTTCGACGGGTTAGGATGGAGTAGTAGCGCGCAGTCCCCGCGGGCCAACTTACTTCATGCATGCCCCTGCAGGGCCCGATTTGTATCCGGCCTTTTCACCGATCGCATGGGCCGTGATGCGTCCTGGCGACACTTTAGCATCGCGTATGTCGGGCTGTGATCGGCACTGAATCCAGAAACTATGCTTCTGGTCCGATATGCCGCCCCATCAGCGCGCATTTCGGCGACACCTCTTGACCAACACTCAAAAACGGCGAAATCAATCACGCGACGGGTCAATCAGGCGGCTGAAAAAATGCCGCCCCTATCGCATTGCCGAGGCAGCGCCGAACCCGATGTCGTTGAAACGTCGGTCTTGCGGAATCGACCCGTTTGATTGGTGGCTTGGCCACGATCGCGTTGTGGTAAGACACGCTGATCGGCCAGGATCGGCGAATGCCATGATGGAGGAGAACGATCGTATGAATTGCCACGCCTCTCTTGCCGATCGACCGGTGTGCAAGTCCGGCAGATTTCCTCTCTGGCAGAACAGTGTTCGATCAATATCCGCAGCCGAACCCAAACGGATACCGGTTTCATGAATCAGACGGCCCCGCAATCAGGATCTGCTGTTCCCGTCGTACCCGGCCTTGCTCAGTTTCACCCGCCCAGCGCGGCTGAAGCGAAGGTGGTTGCACATCTGCAGCTAGGAGACTTCGACCGATTGGGCGACGGTCTACGACCGGAACGGGAAGACCCCGAGCGAACGGTGCGGGCGGACCTTTTGCGCTATCTCATCCTCGGCAGCGATGGCTACCGTTTGCATGAAAAAGGGCTGAGGCTGAGCGGAGCCTGGATAACTGGTATTCTCGATCTTGAAGGATGCCGGATTCCTCGCGACATCGGTCTCAAGGACTGCCACTTCGAAGCCTCGCCAGTGTTGCGCTCCGCCATCATCGACAATCTCTTCCTGGACGGCTCGGCCTTACCCGGCTTTCAGGCCGATAGGCTCGAAGCGCGCGGCTGCCTTTCGCTTCGCGGCGCGATCGTAACAGGCGAAATCCGCCTTCCCGGCGCGCGGATCGGCGGCAGCGTAGAGGCGGACGGCGTTTCGATCGCTGCGCCCGGCGGGATCGCGCTCGACGCTGATGGACTGGAAACCCGAGGTGGTGTTCTGTTACGCGGTGCCGATGTGCGTGGCGGCATCAATCTTTCTGCGGTTCGCCTTGGCGGCGACGTCAACGCGGTCGGTGCCCGGTTTGAACGCCCGGGTGAAGTCGTTTTCAACGGTGACGCGATCATAGCGGCAGGTGACCTCGCCTTGCGGGGGGCTACCATTATCGGCGAGACCCGCCTGCTCGGTGCCCGCTTCGGTGGCGACATCGATTGCACGTCGGCGTCACTGTCGCAGCCGGGGGGCTTTGCGCTGCGGCTCAATCGTACCACCATCGACGGCTCATTCTTTCTGCGACAGAACGCATCCATCGAGGGCACGCTGGACCTGACGGCCGCAATGATCGGTGCAATCGACGACGAACAAACGAGCTGGCCGAAGACAGGCGACCTGCTTCTCAATCGCTGCCAGTACGCCTTCATCGGCGGACCGGCCGATGCGGAAAGCCGGCTCGACTGGCTGTCGCGCCAGACGCCTGACCGTTGGAAGGCGGACTTCTGGCCGCAGCCCTACGAGCAGTTGTCGATGGTATTGCGGGAAATGGGGCATGACGAGGATGCCCGCGCCGTCCTGATCACCAAGGAGCGACTGCAACGGCGGGCACGTCGGGCGCGCGCCAAAAATCCCATGCTGCGCGCATTCCTGGGGGTCGTGGATGCCGTCCTTGCCGTGACCCTACGCTACGGGCGGCAACCCCTTCTGGCGCTGGTCTGGCTCATGCTCTTTTGGGCGATCGGCACCGGCGTCTTTGCTATCGCCTATCGCAGCGGCGCAATGAAACCAAACAGTCCTGTCGTCCTACGTTCCCCGGAATGGACGATGTGCGATCTCCAACGAACCGAAAGCCGCTTCATGCCATCAAGCGGGCAGGATTTGACGGGACGTGCCGAGGTTGGGGAGAACCAGCTCACCTGCTTCCGCAATCAACCGGAAGCAGCCAGCTACCCTGAGTTCAGTGCGCTCATGTATTCGTTGGATGTTCTCCTGCCGGTGGCGTCGATCGGGCAAAAGGACTACTGGCGACCGGACTCGATGAAGCCAAACGGCACGTTCACCTTGAAATACTATTTCTTCCAGTCGGTGATTGGCTGGGCCCTCAGCCTTCTGGCTGTCGCCGGTTTCTCGGGGCTGGTGAAATCACAATAGGCGAGAACGTGAGGATCTCCCGCCGTTTCCACGGTGGCCTGAGACCGTTCCCGTTCCGCTATGTGTCCAACGGTGTCGCCTGAAAAACCTGAGCAGGCGCGTCCCGCGATCCGGATCGTCACGCCAGCAACCTTAGAAGCGCCAGATCAAGGGCACGATGAATACTGAAACGACAAAGAACCAGATCAACAAGGGCAATCCAAGCTTCCAGTAGTCGTTGAAGGCATAGCCGCCGGGGCCCATCACCATCAGGTTCGTCGGTGTTGCGATCGGCGTCAGGAAGGCAGCAGCTGCAGCAACAGCTGTGCTCATCAGCACCGGACGCGGAGAAATCCCCATGGCCGTTGCCGCCGCCACGCCGATCGGGATGACGATCAGTGCCGTTGCAGTGTTGCTGATCAGCTGCCCCATGATCGCCGTCAGGATAAACAGCCCGGCGAGCAGGGCGACTGGACCTGCATCACCAACGAGGTTTACGAGATGCTCTGCCATCAGTTTCGCTGCACCTGTTTGCACCATGGCAGTCGAAAGGGGCATCATCGCGCCAACGAGGATGACAGTCGTCCAGCCCACAGCGCGATAGGCTTGCTCGACACTCATGATCCCTGACAGGATGATTGCACCAGCAGCAAGCAGACCAGCGACCGCCGGCGGCACGATGCCGGTGGCAAGCAGCAGAACCATCGCGATCAGGATGATGACTGCCTGGCGCGCGCCCGGCCCCATCGGGACAGCCTGACGGCGGACAAGCTCAGGCGAATTGACAACCAGAACGTCCGGGTCATTGAGGTGAACATCGAGTGCCTTCCAGGTTCCCTGCAGTAGCATTGTATCGCCTGCCTGCAACGCGATGCCGCCTGCATCCTTGGTGGAACTGCCGGGTGCGATCGCGGCGCCGGCGCGCTGTATCGCCAGAATGATCAGATCGCCGCTGTCGGTGACCATGCCAGGAAAAACCGTTTCGCCTATGAGCCCCGAGCGCGGCGGGATGACGACCTCGGCAAGACCCGAACTGCGATTGAACAAGGTTTCCTCGCCGTGACCGGTCGCCTTCTCGTCGCGAAAGGCGAGATGCATCGCGGCTGCGAATGCGGCTGCGACGTCAGGCTCGCCATGTAGCAGAAGATGATCCCCCTCTGCGATATGAGGTCTTCGGAGCGGGCCGGCGGTCTCCCCCTCCTGAATGGCGACAAGCTGCAACCCCTGATGCGCCAAGAGATCGACCCCGGTGGGCGCGAGGCCGACAAAAGGCGAGCTCGCGCGCACGCGCATCTGGTATATGCCGCTCGCAAGCCCGTATTGCTCGACAAGTGTCTTGGCATGATGGCTGAAATCGGCGGGCATGGTCGCGCCGTTGCGTTCGGGAAGCAGCTGCTTTCCGAACAGTATGATGATCGCCATAGTGCCCGCCAAAAGCGGAATACCCACGAGCGCAAATTCAAAGAACCCGAAGCCACCGGCGCCCGCGTCGAAGCCTGCCTCCGACACCAGCACGTTTACCGGCGTTCCCGTCAGCGCCAGCATTGAACCTGCATGCGCGGAAAAGACCAGCGGCATGAGCAGCTGCGACGAGTTTCGCCGCAGGCGAACAGCGATGACGACCACGACCGGCAAGAGGGCCGCGACTGCGCCGTTGACGCTGATCAGTGCGGTGAGCACCGACACCAGTGCCATCGTCAGAAGGAGAAGGCGCGTCCGGCTTTCCTCGCCGGCGCCACGGATCAGCAGTTGTCCGGCCCAGGCGGTCACACCGGTGACCTCAAGTCCGGAGCTGACAACGAAAAGCGACGCGATGAAGATGACCGCCGGATCACCGAAACCGCCGAGAGCCTGGCCGATCGTCAGGACACCGCTCGCCCACAGGGCAAGCGAAGTCAGCATGGCCACAAAGACGACCGGTAACTTGTTCCAAACAAACAGAACGACGGCAACGGCGATGATAGTCGCTGTGTATGCTATTGGACTCAATCGCCTTGCTCCTGTTTGTGCCTCTAACCGTCCAGCGCAGTCGCGCCCAATCGCGCAACCATCGATAGCTCCAAGCTTCCGTCACCCTCGGCCTGGATCGACCGAGGCTGGCTGAGGCGCGATGACTGCAGCCAAGTGCATCATGACAGCCGGACCTGCTGCAGCCGTCCAAGGCACACGGCCCTGCGAACCCATCAATCGTCGAGCGTCGCCATAAGCACGCCCAGACGGCAGCCCTTCTCGTATTCCTTGAGGTTCACATATTCCTTGATGGTGTGAATTTCTGCTTGTCCGGCCCCAATGGTGATGGTGGGAACGCCGTGCCTGTCGAGCCAATTGGCATCCAACCCCCCGTTCGAAAAGACATACACCGGCTCGATATCGAGCATCTGCAGCGCTCTCGTCGCGCGTTTCACGATTGGCGTGTCTTTGCCCAATTCAAAGGGCGGATAGGATGCCTGATGGCTGAATTTCACCTCGGCCCTGTCGCCCTGATCGTCCGTCACCTCGCTCTGAGCCTTGGCAAAGGCTTCCTTGTAGCCGTTTGCAATCTTCGTCGCGAACGTCGCCTCAGGGCTGCGCGCCTCACCCTTGATGAACGCATAGTCGGTCACGACATTGGTCGCATCGCCGGCAGGCTTATTGCCCTTGCCACCAAAAATGCCGACGTTGCTGGTGCCTCGACCGTCCGGTTTGACCACCTTGCCGAACCAGCCGCTGTGCTTTGCTTCGGCCAAAGCCATGGCGCCGACCAGGGTTGCCGAAATACCCTTCTCCGGCGCGACACCTGCGTGCGACGCACGGCCTGTGATCTCGACTTCCCAGTTTTCTTGGCCGACGGCGCCGACAATCAGGTCCGAGGCCATTTGGCCATCGACGTTGATGCACATCACAGCGCCGTTGAGATCAGCGGGGTTGAGCTCACGTGCCCCGTGCAGCCCACTTTCCTCGCGTACCGTAAACAGCAACGTGATTGGCGGGTGCGGCAACTTGTGTTTGATCAGCGTCTCGGCAACCACGACGAGAACCGCCACACCGGTTCGGGCGTCGCCGCCCAACGCGGTGGTACCGTCGGAGACGATGCGGTCGCCCTCGCGCCGAGGCTTGGCGCCAGCGCAAAGTGGCACCGTGTCAAGGTGCGTGGAAAAAAGAAGCCGAGGACCGGGCCGCGTTCCTGGAATATCCACGATCAGATTGCCTGTCTCGGTCGGCAACGGGATGCGCTTGTTGGCATCGTCGAAGCGAATGGCCGTCTCCGGGACGCCGATCTTCCTCAGAACGTCGCAGACGGCAAGGCCAATGTTCTTTTCCTGTCCGGTGACGCCCTCCACCGATAAGAAGCGCATCAGATGGTCTTCCGCAGCGGCGACGTCGAGAGGGATAGAGGTGTTGCTCATGATATCCATCCGTTCATTCGAGTGTTTATTCGTTCAGGGTTGCCGCATCGACCGTCATAGGCCCCACGGCAGTCCGAGGGCCTTCCAGACCGCAAAGAGACCCGTCCACAGCACGAAGATCAGTACGACATAGGGAAGCATCAGAGAGACGATCGTGCCGACACCGGCGGACTTGTCGTATTTCTGGGCAAAGCCGACGACGAGCGCGAAGTAGGCATTGAGCGGCGTGATCGCATTCATCGGTGAATCGCCGACGCGATAGGCGGCAAGCACGGCCTCGGGCTCGACGCCGAGCTTCATCAGAAGCGGAACGAAGACAGGAGCGAAGATCGCCCACTTGGCAATGGCGCCCGTCAGCAGCAGATCGATGATCGCAACCACGACGATAAAGCCGATCAACAGCGGTAACGCTCCGATATTGGCGGCCTGCAGTGCGCCCGAAAGGCTAAGCGCCATGACGGTGCCGATATTCGTGTAGGTGAAGTAGGCAACGAACTGGCTAAGCACGAAGAACAGGAAGATGGTTCCGCCCATGTTCTTGATCGACTTCTCGATCGCCGCGATGACCTCGGCCAGTGTCTTCAGCGTGCCGGCGCCGATGCCGTAGGCCCAGCCCGTCACCAGGAAGATCAGCATGATCAGGGCTATCAGGCCGTTCATGAAGGGTGAATTGCCGATGAGCTCGCCGGTATCGGGATTGCGCAACGGCGCGCCGCCGGGGATCGTCAAAAGCAGGAAAACCACGAGAAGACCGATCAAACCATATAGCGCGAACCGCAAACCGCGCGATTCCTGCTCGGAGAGAGTCGCCCCCTGAGCCTGCACGCCGCCCTCTGCGGTTGCGGGATCATACTCTCCCAGCCGCGGCGCGATCATGCGATCGGTGATGAACGCGATCAGCACCGTCAGGAACAGGACCGAGGCAATGGAAAACCAGACGTTGGATGCCAGACCGATCGACCGCGCGGGATCGACAAGATGCGCCGCATCATTCGTGAATTCGACGAGCACGGCATCGAGTGGCTTGATCAGCATATTGACCGTGAAGGCCCCGGCCACGGCAGCAAAGCCAAGCGCAAGGCCCGCCAGAGGGTGTCGCCCGACCGCCAGATAGGCAACGCCCGCAAGCGGTATCAGCACGAGATAGCCGGCATCCGCCGCGATACTTGCGAGGATGCCGACGAAAGCCAGGATATAGGTCAGCGCCCAGCGGGGTGAGACAATGACGAGCTTGCGGATCAGCGCCGTGACCAGGCCGGATTCCTCTGCGACGCCCGCGCCGATCATGGCAGCGATCATCAGCCCGACAGCCGTAAAGCTCATGAAGTTGGGAATGAGCGATGAATATAGAAAGCGGATGCCCTCCACATTCACCAGGCTGCGGATGGCTGTCGACGCCTGCTCAATCTCGTGTGTGTCAGGATTGATGCGCTCGTAGCTCACCGCCGCTCCGAAAGCGCCGAGCACGGCAGACAAGATGATGACGATGCCGATCAGTATAAGGAAGATGATGACGGGATGGGGAACCATGTTTCCCACCTTCTCAACGCCGTCGAGAAATCTCTGCATCGTGGTCTTTGACGCGGCATTGGCAGTGGCCATGTCTTGCCTCCAGTTGAACCGAGGTATGTCGTACCCAAAGGGTGCTTCAAATGCGCTTGGGTTGGCACGTTGCCGTGACAGCGGTTGATCGGCGAATTGGCATGGATCTCAACGTGCGATTGGTCGCGCGTACATGCCTTGTGTATCAACCGCTCTTGCCGCCAACGGTGGCCGACCGCACCGCCTTTGCCCTGAATGCACGAAAATCACGATATAATTCAATATATTAACGTAGTTGCCCGCCCATCTCGTATGACCGCAGGCGCATCGGCCAGAACTCAGCAGCGATCATTCGGGAGAGGGAAGGATAGGTATCGCAAAAGGGCCCCCTGCTTTCGGAAGCCCACTTGCGAATTACTGGCGCATTACCTGCTGGCGCGAATGACACCGACCGCGATTTCATGTTCATCACCCGTTAGCGCGGGCAAGCTGCAATATAGCGTCGACCGTTGCGATCTTGAAACTCGCACTGCCCCGGACGACCGGCCACGTTGCCGATCACCGCGCCGGAAGCCCCACCGATCGCAGCGCCAACGGCCGCACCACGCACATTATTCGTTACCGCACCACCGACCACCGCTCCCGTTGCGGCACCAATACCGGCACCCTGTTGCGTCGGCGTGCAGCTTGCAAGTGCCAGACCCGCCATCGAACACATCAGTAACTTCTTCATCACTCCATCCTCTGTGACGCTCAATTAAGTCCGAAGATCGCGGCAAAAGCCCTATGCACCATCATCGCAACTATAGTGTCGCAGAAGACTGTCTGTGATCGGCATAGAATCCCAAAACCAAGCTCTGAGTTCAAATCTCTTGGATCTGCCGCCAAGCTAAGTAGTCTGGTTTACAGCACGAATCTGCGCTGGCAGCGATCTTATATCTGCCGCGCGAACAGCCTCGCAGGCACTGCCCGGGGTGGGCGTCAAGGCAACTGACCATCTTTCGACAAAGGTAAGGTTGATCGGCAGCCGCGAAACTGCCGGCCCTCTATTCAAATATTGCGAAGATCGCACCACTCGCTTCCTGAAGCGTCAGCTTGTGATCGAATGCCCCCGTCTCAAGAAAGTTCATGGTTTCAACAACAACGATTGGATTGAACATCATAAAAGTGTGCGTGGTATGAAGCACCAAATGGTCGCTCGCTCCCTCGATCTTCGTCGAGGCTACCGACACCTTTCCATCGTTCGGCCCTTCAATGATGGAATTGAAGATAGGGTTTAGCGAAATGTCACCCGCGATGATCCCCAGCGGATAGTCGGGATTCGGTAGAACTTTTGGTGTGGCACTGGCTTTGGTGCTGAGTTCTAGCCCCGCAGGTCCATTGATCCACTGGAACGGTGCGATATCGCCAAAGACATCCACGATCTCGGAGCCATTGTTGGGTGGAGCAAGCATCACGACACGTCCCAAACTCAGGGGCCGTGTGTGAGCAAGCCAGTACCGGACCAGAATTCCCCCAAGCGAGTGGGTTACGAAGTTGACGCGCCTGGCCCCGCACGCTTCGACCGATTTTCCTACGTAGCGCGCGAGATCGGCGATCGATGCGGTCGTTGAAGGGTACTCTTCGTTGACGACGAAGAATCCACGCCGCGCCAGCACCCTTTCGACAAGCCAGAACGATCCGCTGCCGCGGGCAAGCCCGTGCATCAGTACAACACATTCTGAGGAGGGGCGTTCGATGCCCATCGCCATTGGTTGCTCCAGCGACAAGCATGCCACAGGAAGCGATACGCAGAGATTGAAGACAAATCGAAGAGCGCAGTGACGCGAGCGTGCGCCTTCCAGCATGGAGATCCGATGACTATGTCGAAACCAATTCAAGCGCATGGCGGATTTGTTTGACCTCTATGTGCTTCATGTGCTGGCCGGATGCTCTCTGTCTCTGGAGTTTACAGGCGTTGCTCTGGAGCCATCCTCGATCATCCGCCAGCGGCGTATGACGTGACCGCATCTATCGGCCTCATTGACGCGCGCTGAGACAATCCTCTGACGATCGGACATTATACGAGCTTTGGCGACACGTCGTGCCCGAGCGGCTCTGGCATCCCAAAAAGGCTACCTGGTGAGTGAACGGGCACGCACCAGTGCTGCGCGCCGCCACTATTTCGAAGGCGCGATCGCAGGAGGTTTGCTGCTTGGAGCCATGTGGTCGGTTCCGAAAAGACGACGCTTGACGGCCTCCCTGACTGTTTGGATGGCAATATACAGAAGCGGAATGATCAGAATGCCAAATACGGTGCCGACGAGTAGTCCTCCGAGCACTGTCGTGCCGATCGCCTGCCGACTGCCAGCTCCCGCCCCCGTTGCTACGACCAAGGGTATGACGCCAAGCACAGACGCCATGGCGGTCATCAGCACGGGCCTAAAGCGCTGTGACGTTCCCTCGGTTGCGGCTTCCATGATGGTTAGACCTTCTTCCCTGCGCTCCTTGGCGAACTCAACGATGAGGATCGCATTTTTAGCAGCGAGCCCGATGAGCAATAGCAGGCCTATTTGCGCGTAGATGTTAAGATCGATGCCCCCAACCACAAGACCCCCCAACGCCCCGACAACGGCCACGGTCACAGACAACATCACTGCCAGAGGCACGCTCCAGCTTTCATATTGTGCGACGAGAAACAGGTAGGTGAACACAATCCCCATGATGAGAATGATCACGGTCTGGTTACCGGCCTGCTTCTCCTGAAGAGCCAATCCTGTCCATTCATACCCGAAGCCGGGTGGGAGTTTTTCCGACGCCAGCGTTGCCATGGCACCCAACGCATCGCCGGTACTAAATCCGGCCGCCGCTTGTCCGTTGATCGCGGCCGATGGGAAGAGGTTGTAGCGGTTAACCGTGCTAGGACCATAGACGGTCGATATCGACAAAAGGCCCTGCAGCGGAATAAGACTGCCAGACTGGCTGCGCACCCTCAGTCGCTGAATGTCCTCGACGCGACTTCGAAAACTTGGCTCGTCTTGAATACGAACCTGGTATACACGCGAAAATATGTTGAAATCATCCACATAGGACGATCCGAGGTGAGATTGTAGCGCGCCGAATATCGTCGCCGGTGAAACGCCATAAAGTTCTGCGCGCTTTCGGTCAATGTCGAGATAGACCTGAGGTGAGTCAGCCGAAAACGTGCTGAATATGCTGGCCAGTCCCCGTGTCTGGTTTGCCGAGACAATCAGGCTTCGCATGACTTCGGCCAACTCCTCCTGACTTTGCCCAGCGCGCGCCTGAAGGCGGAAGTCAAAGCCACCCGTTGTGCCGAGGCCAGGTATTGCAGGTGGATTGAAAGGCACAATCGATGCCGTCGTGATCGCCGCGAACTCAGCACGCAGTCGGTTCATAAGGGCAAAAACGCTTTGATCCGCGCCACGCTCACTCCACGGCTTCAACGCTGCGATGATCATGCCGGAATTGGAGCCCCCACCGCCCACCATGCTTGCACCGGCAATTCCGATCGTGTTTGCAACGCCTGGCGTACGCTGAAGGACCGAGCTGACGGTTGCAATTGTCTGCTGTGTGCGTTCGAGAGACGCGGCATCGGGCAACTGGACGTTCATGAAGAGATAGCCCTGGTCTTCGGAGGGGATGAAGCCGGTCGGCAGGACACGATAGAAGCCGTAAATGCCACATACAATCGCCACAAGCAGCAAGGCACTAAGACCAAGCCTTCGGGCGAAGAGCGCCAATAAATGTAGATAAAAGCGGCGTGAAGCATCCAACCCCACATTCACCTTGCTGAAAATTCGGGACTGGCTCTGTTCCACGGGAGGCCGAAGCATCAGGACGCATAGGGCAGGGCTAAGAGTTAGCGCATTGATCGTGGAAAACGTAATGGTGACCAATATGGTAACCGCAAACTGCCGGTAGAGCTCGCCGGTTATGCCAGCCAGAAAAGCCACCGGCACAAATAGCGCGGCCAACACAAGCGTGGTGGCGACGATTGGACCCGTGACCTGGCTCATTGTTTGCAGCGTCGCTTCGCGCACGCCGATCCCGGTTTCGCTCATGATGCGCTGAGCGTTCTCCACGACGATGATTGCGTCATCCACAACCAGGCTGATCGCCAGGATCATCGCAAAGAGCGTGATGGTGTTGGCCGAATACCCCATGACGTAAAGGACGGCAAAGCCACCCACCAGTGAAACGGGTATCGTTAAGGATGGGATGACTGTTGCACGCCAGTCTTGCAGGAAAATGAAGACAACGGCGACGACGAGGATAAATGTAATTGCCAGGGTAATGAAAATCTCCTCGATGGTTTGTCGAACAAAAGCGGTCGTGTCGAAAACCACCGCATAGGCGATGTCGTCGGGAAACTGTTTTGACAATGTCTCCAATTCACTGAGGACAGCGGCGGACACCGCGAGCGCATTGGCATCTGAGGATTGATAGACAACAACCGTCGCGCTCGGCTGTCCATTCAGCGTCGAGGCTGTATCGTATGACTGTGCTCCGAGTTCCACCCGAGCAACGTCGCGAAGACGCACGATTGCTCCATCCCTGTTCGTGCGAACGATTATGTCGCCGAACTCTGCCTCGTTCGCCAGTCGTCCTCTTGCCATCACGGTCAGTTGCAATTGCTGGCCTTGGGTCGAGGGAGGAGACCCCAGTTGGCCGGCGGAGGCTTGCGCGTTCTGCGCCTGGATGGCTGCAGTCAGATCGGAGGCCGTGACCCCGAGGGCCTGCATGCGATCAGGGTTCATCCATACCCGCATACTATAGGCAGGGCCAAAGACGCTCGCCTCTCCGACCCCCGGTAGCCGTGCGATTGCGTCTCTAATATTGATCGTTGCATAGTTGCTGAGGAAGATGTCGTCTTTCGTACCCTTCGGGGAGTAAATTGCGAAGCCGAGCAGCATGCTCGACGAACGACTTCTCACCGAAACACCGGTTTGGGTCACGGCGGCAGGAAGTCGCGGCGTCGCCATTGCGACGCGATTCTGTACATTTACCTGGGCGATTGCAGGATCTGTTCCCGCAGCAAACGTCACCGTCAGGCTGTAAGCGCCATTATTGGTACTGGAAGACGACATGTAGAGCATGTCTTCAACCCCGTTCACCTGGTCCTCAATCGGCGCTCCGACGCTGTCAGTCATGACGCTGGCGTTCGCACCTGGATAACTCGCGGTAACCTGCACCTCCGGTGGCGTGATCTGAGGAAATTGGGCGACAGGTATTTGAAGAAGGGCGACAGCACCGGCGATGATCATGACGATTGCAATGACCATCGCGAACCTGGGTCTTGCAACGAAGGGCGCGGATATATTCATTGCGCTGAACCGGACTGGGACGCGATCGACGTTACGGCGTTGTCGGCGGGCGAGACTTGCGTGACAGTGACAGCCAATCCTTCGGCGACATTCTGTATTCCTTCCACAATCAGGCTTTCGCCGCCTTTCAACCCGTCGTCTACGGCAAAGGTTCCACCCACCTGTTCAGAAACTTTTATTCGCCGGAGCGCGACCTCGTTCTTCTCGTTGACGAGCAGGACAAACTTGCCCTCGCGGTCCTGTTGGACAGCGCCCAATGGTACGATCGGGCGCATCTTCCTTTCCGTCTCCGATACGATCACTGTTACGAACTGGCCCGGAACCAGCAGAAAGTCCGGATTGGGAAAGAGCGTTCGAATCGACAGCGTTCCCGTTGCCTCATCGATCTCGTTTCCAAAAAACTCGATTTTGCCCGGCTGCTTGTATTCCTGCCCGTTCGACAGCCGGAGGGTGGGTACGAATTTTCCAGCGAGCTCATCCTTGCTGATGCCGCCAGCGGCCGCACGAAGCTCGAGAATTGATCGGTCGGTTACTGAGAAAACGACGCGAATGGGCTCCATCTCTACGACGCGAGCAAGTGTCATCGAACTGCCACTCACAAAGCTGCCGTCCGATAATTGCGCGGCACCGATACGGCCCGCGATTGGTGAGCTTATCCTGGCATAGCTGAGATTGAGTTCGGCTTGACTGACCCGTGCTTGCGCCGCCAAAAGGTTTGCTTGACCAGTTTCCAGCGCTGTTTGGCTTTCCTCCAGTGTAGCGCGTGATACTGTCTGGCTGCTCAAGGATTTATTTCGGTCGACACGGCGCTGTGCGTCTGCAAGCGTTGCCTGCGCACTTGCAAGTGATGCCTTGGCATCTGCCAGCGCAATCTCCAGTGCGCGACTGTCAATAAGAAACAGATCCTGCCCGCTCTTGACGACCTGGCCTTCGTTGAAAAGGCGTTTTTCGATGAAACCCTCGATCCGGGAACGGATGTCAACGGCGTTCATCGCTTCGACGCGTCCCACGAACTCATGCTTTGGAGACACGTCTCCGACTGGAACGGCCATAACGCCGACGGTGGGACCGGTCTGCGCCAATGGGCTTTGAGGTACGAAAGCCGCCAGTATTACCAGCAGATAGGCCGGCGGGACTCGACGAGGCACTTTCATCGACCAATCTCCAACAAAACCGAGGTGTCTTTCAACTCAAGGCATTCGAAGTCGATGGGCGCCAATGCACGAATGCTGCCGATGGTCGTTTCGATCCGCAAGCCCTGGTAAATACCACTCACGGGGGCGAAACCCATGACGAGCAGTCCGCTGCACCGACAGATCCTATCGCGGTCGCATGCCCACATTTGCGACCCGTTGCGGGATAGTTGGCCACAGACCATCGCCCGTATCCATCGCGGCCGGAACGCTGTGCAGGCTGGCTTGCGACGTTGCCTGTCACCGCTGCTTGCCCGCCGTTAGCGGTGCCGACGGAGACGCCGCGAAGATTGCTTGTCACTGCCCTCACCAGAGCTCCGGTCGCCGACAATGCCGGGTCCTTGTCGTGTTGGCGTGCAGCGAGTGATCACTACCATGGTTCGACGGACAAAATGCTAGACCGTTGACTTCGCATTGCCGGGTTCGATTTTGGTGCCCGCGTCCGAGGATGCCTTAGGGGAAAGCGCCGTGCGCAATCTCGTTTCCTGTTCCGGCGAGAGCGAAGTTCGCAAGATACGCGCGTTCGCACCTTTGAATTCCTCGAGGACCTTTTCCGGCTGGACTTTACGGACAAGCAGAAAGAGGGCCGAGCTGTCGACCGGAATGGTCTCCGCCAACTTCTTGATTAAATTGTCGTCGATGCCAAAATCTGTGATTGAACCGGCAAGTGCTCCAGAACCAGCTCCGAACGCTCCGCCAAGGACCATACCGGCCAGAGGATTCAGAAACAAAAGACCTACAAGAGATCCCCAAAGCGCGCCGGACAAGCCGCCTCTCGTGGCTCCCATTGTCGTGAGGTTCACGCTCTGCTTGAGCCGGACCTTTCCCCCGCTGTCGCGAACTGCGACAACCGCGTCCTCGAGGTCGATCAGGTATTCCTTTTCGAGCGTCAACAAGCGATTGAGTATGGCGTCCGCCTCATCGGCCTTCTCGAAGCCAAGCACCACGAACTCAGACATAGCTCCCTCCCTGGTACGAATTCACGTCCAGATAGCGCCGCGGCTAGCTTCGTCCAGAGGTAGCTGTCTAGATTTTCGACCGTCATGTGAGCTCATGTGCCGGGCATCGGTCAGCCAATGTCGTCCATTCTTTTTGACCAATTTGTCGCAGGGAGGTTCGAGCGCAGGTTGACCTGGCCCACCAGAGCCCTTCCGCTGCATCAGACGGTCACAAACGATTGAACAAATATGAATTGACCGAATTATAATTGCGCGATAATAAATTGTGCACAAACAAAATAGGAGAAGCAAGATGAAATTGTTGTTGAGATCATTCCTGGCCTTTGGTGTCCTGGCTGCTCTGGCCGCCCCGGCGGTCTCCGCTCAGGCAAAGCCCACTGTCGTCCTCGTCCACGGTGCGTTCGCGGATGCATCCAGCTGGAACGACGTTGTCGCTCGGCTGGAAAAGGACGGCTACCCCGTTGTCGCGGTTGCCAATCCGCTGCGCAGCGTGAAGAGCGACGGCGATTACGTCGGCCGCATCCTCGCCGGAATCAAAGACCCGGTTGTGCTGGTCGGGCACTCCTACGGGGGATCGGTGATCAGCGATGCGGCCGCACGTGCAGACAACGTCCAATCCCTCGTCTATGTGGCGGCGTTCGCCCCGGAAAAGGGAGAAACAGCGGTCGAGCTTTCGAGCAAATTCCCCGGAAGCACCCTGGCTCCCACACTGGCTGAACCCGTTGTGCTCGATGGCGGCGAGAAGGACCTCTACATCCAGCAAGGGAAGTTCCACGAGCAGTTTGCGGCCGACGTGTCATCCAGAGCGGCCAAGTTGATGGCAGTGACACAGCGACCGATCACCGAAAGTGCGTTGAACGAACCAGCGCCAAACGCGGCGTGGAAAAACATCCCGTCCTGGTTCATCTACGGGGACGCCGACAAGAACATTCCGGCCAAGGCACTTGGATGGATGGCCGAACGGGCCCATTCCAAGGGGACTGTCGTGGTCAAGGGAGCCTCCCACGTCGTCATGGTCTCACACCCCGATAAGGTCGTTCAGGTCATCGAAGAGGCTGCTTCGGCCAAGTAGGTCTCGCAATGGGCGGCGACATATCGCGCCGCCCATCACGGCTACGGTAGCCTCTCATGGAAGGGTCCGCGAGCCGACGGTGCGTCATGGATGATCTGTTGAAGACGTCGGGTGGAAATGATGCCCAGGTTGGTCATCACGACGAAAATATTCCTGATTAAGGAAACGCCTCGTTGACGAAGTCGAGGAAGGCGGGCAGCGGCTGGCGGACCAGGGGCCCGATGCGGCAGATTCAGGCGCCCAGCTTGGTATCGGCAGAACGAGCCTACGAGAAGGCTTTGCTATGGGTCGCAAGATCCCGCTTCAGTCGAGTGCCGTTCACGACCCACGCCATGTTGCCGCAGAACGCCTCCCAAGACACGCAGCTCCCGTGGCGCGATGGCGGAGTGCTGAGGCTCGAGGACGGTCTCGTTTGCGGTCTGGACCTCGGCGATGTGCAGTTCGCCACTCGTTTCATGGAAAAATCTGGCGGGCGGCCTTGTTCCCCTTGGAGATTTTTCAGGCAGTTGATCTACACGCGTTCTTTTTCGTCGTCTGGTCCGTCTGACGAGGGAAGGAAAGCTGAGGATTAGCTTTTGGGAAATCACAGGGCCAGCGACGCGCTCGCACGCCGATCTATGGATGCAGCGCCGGTAGCGCGCGTTATGTCCTGCAAACGAACATTGTACGACGCCGTGCCTTGAAACCAGAGCCGGAATTGGAAACGAGAACATACAACTTTTGATCGGGGGAGGCCGACCAATTTGGTAAATAGCCGCCGTCGTCGTTTTTGTTCAATCTTGGCTTTAACAAGGAACTTACTCGATGGCCGGATTCCGTCTCTGCATGAAAGATGTCGGGTGGTCGATCATCGCCAAAGCCAGGCATACGCCGGTTCGACTTGACGGCGTTCCCCTCGTCTCGGTGGAGGCTGACGAAGCAAACGATATCAAGGCCATTCTGGAGGGCATTGACCGCATACGATCGGACAAGGCGTGTCGGGTTTCTTTTGTCAAGCACCGACTTCTTGTAAAAAAATGGCAGGCCAGTCAGCTCCGGACGAACGAGTTTGCGGCGTCCAGATCGTTCACGGGCTTTTGCGGATAAGGCCGGAGCAAAACCGATGGACTACTTGGCCGAAGAAGAGAAGCGACTTGGACGGCCGATCGGCGGACTGCTTGGGACGATCAAGCGGGACGATGGAATTTATGAAGCGCGCGTTGTCCCTGCGTATGCGGGCGAAGATCGTACGGTCGTCTTCATTCGGAAGCCGAACTGGAAAGAGTGGCTTTTATCGCTTGCGCGCTAATCGACGTCCTTGAGAGACCGGCTCTGGAGCTGGTCATCCAACTCCTCGAACGTCCTTTGATTTGAGAGAGAAACGACAAATGCGAAGAGGTGTTCGTCAGGCACGCATTTCGGATATCGACAAGGCGATAGGTGAGCGCCTTCGCCAGCTTCGGCAGATGCGTGGGATGACGCAGACGACGCTCGGCGAGGCCGTGAATGTGACGTTCCAGCAGATGCAGAAATACGAGCGCGGGCTCAACCGGATCGCCGCGTCCACTCTCGTCGGCTTCTGCAACGCCCTGAAAGTGACTCCAATGGAAATCCTCGGAGGTTTCGTGGCCGAGGAGATGCAATCTGAAGACCTGCAACTATTGGAGAAGCTGCATGATGCCGAGAACCGCTTGCAGCAGATCCACGAGCTTTCGAAAAGTTAGCTGCTTTTCATGGCAGTTCATGGCAGTGAGTTCGATGGCACACGACGGCCGGGCACGATCATTCCCTGACCACTGGGATAGAAGCGCGACAAAAGGTCGGCTTCGTTGCGCTTTTCGTCATTCGTCGAGTCGCATAAGTTTTTCACGTCTCATGGGGACACGAGAATCTGCGGGCGGCCGTTTAAGGCAACGCGGTGTGCCACGGCAGGTTTTTGCGGAGGGTTAGCGCCGGTGCGCTAGCCCTCCATTTTTCGGTCCCGACATCCTGTTGAGATCTGCATCCAACTAATCAGATTGTCGGCAAACGAGTGCTGAAGGCGATCAGGTGCGATTGATTCAAAATCAACCAAAGGTAAAAACGCCAACAAATGCAGTGGGTTTGAATGACTGCTCTTGAAAGACTCGAGTCGATGCTGTACTAAAAATGCGGATTTAGTATAAGCGGCCCCTCGACCATCTCCAACGCCAAAAAAGGCAGGATTGAGATCGTTGTACTAAAAATCATGATTTAGTACAACGAGGCTGACATGAAGCAGATCGATCTCATGTATCGCACCATGACCGCTGAACTCGGGCAACGGTTGTTGGATGCCAGCTTCTCAGCTGACTTCCCCGTTGAGGGTCGCTTCGTAGGCGTCACCAACAAGGGTCGCAAATACTGGTATTTCGATCAGCCGACCGAAGGCGAGGGGCATAGGCAGAAACGCCAGTATGTCGGCCCTGCAGATGACCCGGAAATCAACAGGCGCGTCGAAGACTTCAAGGCAATCAAAGACGACGCCAAAGCCCGCCGGAAGTACGTCAGCACGCTCGTTCGCGAAGCTGGCTTGCCGGAACCGGATCGGTTTTCAGGCAATGTGGTCGAAGCTCTCGCCAATGCCGGAATCTTCCGCCTTCGAGCCTGCCTGGTTGGATCGGTTGCCTTCTCGGCCTACGGCGCTCTTCTTGGCATTCGCCTGCCCGCCTCGTCGATGATGACGGGTGACGCCGATTTCGCCCAGGACTACGCGATCAGCTCCGACGTAGGGGATATCCTTCCCCCGATGCTCGAACTCCTGCAGGGCGTCGATCCGACGTTCCATCCATTGATGGATCGCTCCGGATCGCCTCGCGTGACCGGCTTCATCAATAACGACGGCTACAAGGTCGAATTCCTGACATCGAACCGCGGGTCGGATGATCACATGGACAAGCCGGCCGATATGCCGGCCCTCGTGGGTGTCGCGGCCGAACCGTTGCGTTTCCTTGATTTCCTGATCCGCGATCCCGTTCGGGCCGTCATGCTGCACAAAAGCGGCATCTCGGTCGTCGTGCCTGATCCGTGCCGATATGCGGTCCATAAGATGATCGTGGCATCTCGCCGGATTGTGGACACGATTGGAGCTGCTAAGCGAGAGAAGGACCTGAGGCAAGCCGTCCTGATGTTCGAAGCGCTCGATGCTGCAAACCGTCTGGATGACCTTGCCGAGGTGGCAAACGAGGCATGGGAGAGGGGAGAAGCATGGCGCAATGCCATTCAGGAGGCGATGGGCTACATGCCTCGAAAGGAAAGGGCGTCAACCGTCGCCCTGTTCCGGGATCTCGGTATCAATCACGAAGTCCAATGACCCTCGCCACCTTGCGAACGGCACAAGCGCATACTTTGCATCGAAAAACTCGCCGTCGGGAATGTAGATCCCGAATTTGGCGATCTCGCAATCCGGTCGATTTTGATGAGGTGTTTGCGAATTCCGGCCCAACCAGTGGCTATGTAAAAACCATCTCGGCAAGCCCAAAATCCAAAGCGGATTCACACAATCCCGCAGCATCGGCTCAACGCAACTAACGCAGGCGGTTGATGCAGCGCCAGCCAGATCGATCTGCCAACGACCCGCGCATCAGCGCGCCGTGTGTCAACCGCGTCAGGTTCTGCGGCTACGCTCCCAAACCTTCGTTTGGGAAGTCGCCATCATCGCCCAATGCTAGATTTGATGATCGTTTTGGCAGGAGGTTGCAATGCAGATATCGAAATCCGTCATCCTTGGCATGGTCTGGTTCAACACACTGCTTGCAGGCTGGCTCTCCATCTACATGCTGTACGATCCTGAAGGTTGGTATTTCTTTGTCCCGGGCGTTACCGATACCGGGATGTATAACCAGCACTTCATTCGAGACATCGGAATTATTCAGGGATTTATCGCGCTTGCTTTTGCGGTAGGTGTATGGAAACCCAGCCGTCGAATTGAGCTTTGGGCGGCCGCAACCCTTTGGTTGATCGCCCACGCTGTCTTTCACCTTTGGGAAGTCGCAGTAGGTATATGCTCTTCCTCGGTGATCCTGCGAGACTTTCCGGCGGTAAGTCTGCCTGCGATCTTCGGCATCTTTGCAACGCTCTGGGCAGTTCGGCAGTCGACAGCGCTTTCCTCCCAGCAGAGAGCGACTGCAATTCGCGCCTAGCTATTCGGTCGCTTTTGTTCGACGGAAGAACGAACGGTAAGGCGCGTCGTCCTTGGCCGTCTAACTGTCGGCGCGTGCGGGGTCCGTAGTGCCAATGCCAGCAAGACCGAACCAGCGAAAATCCTCTATCGCTGCCTCTAGGATTCGTCGCTGCGAACTGCCCGAATGGGCCGCGGCGCGAAATGCGACACTTAAGACTTTCATGTGCCTGTTTCAGATTACTGTCTGAAGGCCAAGTTCGACAACTCGCCCGCTCGGCAGCCCGAAGTAGTCTGTCGCATTGCTCGCGTTCCTGGAAAGGGCGATGAACAGCCTGTCCTGCCAGAAGGGCATACCTCCCTTCCTTGAAGGAAGGATGGTCCTTCGTGACAGAAAGAACGAGGTCGACATGATGTCGAACTTCAGGCCGAGCTTGCGCACGAGGATGAGCGCGCGGGGAATGTTGGGCGTTTCCATATACCCGAAGGTGATCACGATCCTGCTGAAGAGCGGGTTGAAGCTCTCGAGAAAGATCTTCTCGTCGTCTGGTACAAACGGGGTCGTGGCGGTCGTGACGCTCAAAATGACGTTCTGCTCGTGAAGCACCTTATAGTGTTTGAGACTGTGAAGAAGTGCTGTCGGGGCGCCCTCGACGTCACTTGTCAGAAAGACGGCGGTTCCGGGCACCGTCGGGAGCTTCTTGCGGTCGAGATTGTTGATGATGACGGACAGCGGAATCTCATCGGCCCTTGTCCGCCTGGCAAGAAGCCTGCGTCCAGCCGTCCAGGTCTGCATGATAAGCGCCATGGCTGACGCCACCGTCACTGGAACCCAGCCGCCTTCGGCGAACTTGGCGACGTTCGCGGCAAGAAAGCCCGCGTCGATCATGGCCAGCGGGACGATCACGGCGACGGCGCCGGCCAGCGTCCAGCTCCAGATCCGCCGCATGACGACAAAGAGCAGCACCGAGGTGATGAACATCTCCGCCGTCACCGCTATACCGTAGGCGGCCGACAACCCGCTGGAGCTCTGGAAGAAAAGGACCAGCGCGGCGACGAAGATGAAGAGCAGGCTGTTCACCTGCGGCATAAAAATCTGCCCGGAATGCGTTTCCGACGTGTGCAGGATCTGAAGGCGAGGGAGCAGGTTCAAGTGCATCGCCTGTCGCACAAGAGAGTAGGCGCCGGAGATCACGGCTTGGCTGGCGATGACGGTGGCTGCGGTTGCGAGGCAGACGATCGGAAGCCTCGCCCATTCCGGATGCATGCCGAAGAATGGATGGGCGGCCATCTCGGGATGAGAGAGGACGAACGCGCCCTGGCCGAAGTAGTTGAGCAGCAAACTTGGGAAGACGAGCGCGAACCAGGCGATGACGATCGGGCGACGGCCGAAGTGCCCAAGATCGACATACAGCGCTTCGGCGCCGGTGACCGCAAGGAAAACGGCGCCCAGCACCGCGATGGTCGATCCTAGATTGTCGGCGACGTAGCGAAAGGCATGGAGGGGGTTGATCGCGGCAAGGACGGAAGGATCGTCGAAGATATGGATCGCGCCGCCAACGCCGAGCACCAGGAACCATAGGGCGGTGATCGGCCCGAACACCGACGCTACTCCGCTTGTTCCGAATCTCTGGACAAAGAACAGAACGGCAATGATCGTAAGCGTGATCGGTACGACCCAGTGCGACAAGGCGGGCGCGACGACCTCGATGCCTTCGACAGCCGACAGGACCGAAATCGCCGGCGTGATGATGGCGTCACCGAGAAACAGCGAAGCGCCCGCCACTCCAAGGATCAGAACCCATTTCGGACGGCCCGTAAGGCCTTCGCGCGCCAGCGTCATCAGCGAAAGCGTGCCGCCTTCGCCTCGGTTGTCCGCCTTCAGGACAAAGGAGACGTACTTTACGGTGACGACGATGGTAAGGGCCCAAACGATAAGGGAAAGGACGCCCAGCACGTTGGCATGATGCGCCCCCGATCCGGCCGTGGCGTGCAATGCCTCCCTGAAGGCGTACAGGGGACTGGTGCCGATATCACCGTAGACGACCCCGAGCGCCGCGAGCACGAGCGACGGCATTCCGCTCCTAGTCTCGTGTTCCAGTTCCGGATCATCGAGGCGCATCTGGGGGTGGGTCAATTTGGGATCCCGATTGGCACCAAAGCGAAGGTTGCCACCGCGACGCTCGCATTGCAATGTCCGACGAGAGACCGTTTCGCGACCCGCCGAACTCGAGCAAATGCGCAGTGTTTGACAGACCGCGTTGGCGAAGCTACTCCGATTTCGGTCGGTGCGCCGGCCGGACGATGTTTCGTTCAATCCGACCCGCCACCGAAAAGATCAACACCTCGACATCCATGTCGATCTTGTCGCCATCCAGAAGCCTGACCACGTCGTCGATGCCCGATGTAGGGTGGCCATCGATCGCAAGCAGATAGTCTCCCGCCTGAAGTCCTGCTCGCGCTGCCGGGCTTTCTTCCTCCACCCGGCGCAGACGAACGGCCGTTGTCTGACTAAGCCCAGCCTCCAAGGCCACTCGCCGATGCAGTTCTACGGTATCGGCTGCGATGCCGATATAGGCGCGCCTTACGTGGCCGAACCGCAGGAGCTCTGACACAACATGTTTGGCAGTGTTGGATGCCACAGAAAAAGCGATGCTTTGCGCGCCTTGGATCACGGCCGTATTGACGCCGATGACCTCGCCTGCTGAGGAAACGAGTGGCCCGCCGGAATTTCCGGGATTGAGCGCGGCATCCGTCTGGATGATGTCATCCATCAGTCGTCCGCTGGCGGCGCGCATCGATCGGCCGAGGGCCGAAACGATACCTGCCGTCACAGTCCACTCGAAACCGAGCGGATTTCCGATTGCGATTGCAATGTGCCCGCGCTTCAACGTCTTGGAGTCTCCAAGCCGGGCCCAGGAGCCTGCCCAATCATTCGCACGAATAAGCGCAAGATCGCTGTCCGGATCGCGACCCAGCACCTTGCCCTCGATCACAGCGCCATCTGGCGTTTTGATCCGAACGGATTTGGCATCGTCGACGACGTGGCTGTTCGTTATGACCAGACCATCGGGAGAAATCGCGAATCCGGAACCATGTCCGGCCCGACCGCCCACCCTTTCGATGCGATTGACCGCAGGCCCTACAAGATCGACCGCGTTCGATACTGACTGAGAATAGGCATCCAGTAGGCTGGCGTCATGTGACGGCTGGAGGTCACGATCAATGAAACCCATGAAAACTCCTCGGACGCGAGGCGTCCAATTTGAGGAACGGCAGCGGCTGCAAAGGCGAGAGGCTGTCGGTTCGACAGATTGAGATAGGGATATCAAATGAGATGGCACCTTGCTCAAATCAAGTGGGATCGAGCGGGTCGTCATTTCGCGCCCATGTCACGTGACGCATCACCGAAAGTTGACCTAGAGCATGCATCGCGACGTCGCCTGCATATCAGGCTGTGGTACATTTTTGACGGATGGACAATGCGGTGATTGGAGCGCCGATGTTTGCAACGCTTGCGATGCTCATGAGCCTCTCCGGTGCGGCCCCGGTCACCGTGCAACTGGACGCAGGCGAGGTTGATGTGAAACTCGTCCTTGCTGTCGACACGTCCCGGTCCATGGACCAGGAGGAGGTTCGCATCCAGCGGGAGGGCTATGTCGAGGCGCTCAAGCACAAAGAATTCATCGAGGCGGTGACGGGAGGGCTCACCGGACGCATTGCGATCAGTTACTTCGAATGGGCGGGCTATGTGGTGCCCGGTTCCGTCATCGACTGGCATGTGATCGAGACGGAGCAGGATGCGATTGGCTTTGCCAGCATGCTTGAGCAGAGACCAATCACCACGCAGCGCCGCACGTCGATCTCCACCGCGATTGCCCAAGGGGCTGCAATGATCGTCTCCAGCCCCTATTCAGGCATGAGACAAGTGATCGACGTCTCCGGCGACGGCACAAACAATTCCGGAAACCCGGTTGCGCCAGCCCGCGACAAGGCAGTGGAGGCCGGCATGGTCATCAACGGACTTGCGCTCATGTTGCGCCCCTCTGGCGCACCGGGCGGACTCGACAAGTATTATGCCGATTGCGTGATTGGCGGCCCCGGTTCCTTCGTCTTGCCAGTCAACAAGATTGAGGATTTCGCTGTGGCAGTGCGCCGCAAGCTTGTCCTGGAAGTCAGCGGTCTTTCTCCCGTGCCCACGATGGACAGGATTGCAGACCAACCGGTGACCGACTGCATGGTCGGTGAGCGGCAGTGGCAGGATATGTTCGATCGATGATGCCACGAGGCTCGCCTCGCCTTTGGATACTCAGCCCCCCAGCGTCTCGCGCAGCACATCGAAGACCCGCGTATCAAGTGTCTGGGAAACATTGAAACGGATGAAGTTCTTTGCCGATTGGGAAAGGCTGAACGCATTTCCAGGCGCCAAGACAATCTTCCTTTTCAGGGCAGCACGTGCGACATCGGCTGCGTCGGCCTCTTCGGGCAGTCGGCACCAAAGGAACATTCCTGCGGAAGGCTCGAGCCAAGGGACGATGCCGAGGTTCTTCAGTCTGGCCGAGACGTCGAACATCGCTTTCGAGAGCCGGCTGCGCAAAACCTCGACGTGCTTGCGATAGCTGCCATCGCTGAGCACCTTGTAAACAAGCTCGGCAGAGAGCGGCCCGCCGCCGAAAGAGGTCGCGATCTTGAGATCGATCAGCCCATCGATCCATTCCCGCTTTGCGGCAATGAAGCCGCAGCGGGCCGAGGCAGACAAGGTCTTCGAAAAGCTTCCGATATGGATTACTCGGTCCAAGCCGTCGAAGGCCGCCAGGCGCGGAGCCGGCGTATGCTCGAAATCGGCGAAGATGTCGTCTTCGATGATGGTCAGGTCGAACTTATCGGCAAGTTTCAAAATCCTGTGGGCGACGACGGGGGAAAGCGTGGCGCCCGTCGGGTTATGGATTGCCGAATTCGTGATGTAGAGGCGCGGTCGATGCTCTTCCACGGTCTCAGCGAAGAGCTCGACGTTCGGACCTGAAGGCGTATAGGCAACGCTGACGATCTTGGCGCGGTGCGCCCGCAGCAGTGCCTGGAAATTGAAGTAGCAGGGATCGTCCACGAGCACCGTGTCGCCCGGTTCAATGAGGAACCTGCAAAGCAGATCGATGGCCTGGGTCCCGGACTCAGTCAACATGATCTGATCCGGCGATGCCGCCATCCCTCGCTCCGCCATGCGCCTCGCGATGTGCTGGCGCAGTGGCGGTAGGCCGAGAGGGGAGCCGTAGTCGGCGAGCGCCGTGCTGCCGGCGCGCGACAGCGCCCGCAAGGCCCGGCGAATGCCGTCTTCTGGAAGCCACGACGGTGGGAGCCACCCGCAGCCTGGCTTTAGATTGCTGTCATCGGCCTCCAGCGACTGGCGCGACACCCAGAAGGGATCGACGGCACGGTCCAGCTTCGGGCCGACCTCGGAAAGCGAAAATGGAGCGGCCAGGTTTGCGACGTAGAAGCCGGAACCTTTTCGGGACAGGATCAGACCTTCAGCAACCAGGCGTTCATAGGCATCAACGACCGTCGACGTGGACACGCCCACTGTCGCGGCCATTGCCCGAACCGACGGCAGTTTCGCACCTGGCGTCAGATTGCGGCCGGCAATCCGTTGTCGAATTGTGGCCATGACCATCGCCACTCGGCTGATATTGGGTTCCGTAGTTTCATCCATCTGTACTGCTACCTCACGCATAACAGTTTTATAAAACTGTATCAGACTGTCACTGGCGTGACCATGCCTCCGGCCCGATAAGGACGGCACATGAGAAAGGCAAGGTACATGGACCGCTCGGCATCTGGATGGCTTAACGGCCTTATCGGCGTGGTGATCTTCAGCGGCTCGCTGCCCGCGACACGTGTGGCGGTCATGCAGTTTGATCCGGTGTTCTTGACGGTCGCGCGGGCGGCAATCGCCGGTGCGCTGGCGCTTTTACTGCTGCTTTTTTTCGCAGAGAAGCGTCCAGCAAGACGTGATGTGTTTTCGTTGGTCGTGGTCGCCGCAGGCGTGGTGGTGGGTTTCCCATTGCTGACTGCGCTCGCGCTGCAGCATATGACGTCGGCGCACTCGGTCGTCTTCGTCGGCCTGTTGCCCCTCGCCACCGCTGTCTTCGGCGTCATCCGCGGCGGAGAACGTCCGAAGCCGGCCTTCTGGCTCTTTGCAGTGATGGGAAGTGCATTGGTCTGCAGTTTCGCCTTGGCGCAGGGCCTCAGCGCTGCGCCAGTCGGAGATGCTCTGATGATGGCGGCGATCATCGTTTGCGGGCTCGGCTATGCCGAAGGCGCTAAACTTTCGCGAACATTGGGAGGATGGCAGGTCATTTCCTGGGCGCTCGTTTTGTCTCTCCCGCTGATGATCCTGGCATCGATCTGGTTCATGCCGGCAAGCTTCTCGGATATCGACGCCCCTGCGCTAGGCGGCCTGGTTTACGTCTCGCTCTTCAGCATGCTGATCGGCTTTGTCTTCTGGTATCGGGGCCTAGCGCAAGGCGGCATTGCCAGTGTTGGGCAATTGCAATTGCTTCAACCCTTCCTCGGTCTGACCCTGGCCGCAACCCTGCTGCATGAAACGGTGACCTGGACCATGTTTGCAGTGACTGCCGCGGTCATTGCCTGCGTGGCGGCTGCCCGCAAGTTCGCACGGTAGCAACGGCCACGAATGCTGCTTCCCGGCCAAGCGGCAGCCACGCTCCCCGACTGTCGCTCGTTGCCTCGTCGCTGCCGCTGCCGACTTCGATCTGCAGCAGCTCGACGCGATTGGCTTGCGTGTGGGGTGGTCCCGACGATCGTTGGAAGCGTAGATCCAGCTTTGACTGCGACGATAATGGCGCACGTTGTCGCGCCAGTGCAATCGAAGCGTGGCTATCATCACCAACGACCGCGCGGGCTTTCCTTTCTTGCGTGACGGCCTCGCCGGGAACGCTTTGTACCAGTGTTCTAGCCGATCTAACCGTATGTATAGTGTCTGGCGCCCTGCAATCCTCCTACACTTCAAGCACATGAACCAAGGGGGAATGACGATGACTTCGGCTGATCTCATTCATTCAAGCAGGTATCGGGCTACCGCCAGGCGAAATGCGGTGTTAATCGCTGATGCCGAAGTGGGGACGGCCTCGCCGCTTGTCGAAAGCCTGATCGGCAATGGCCTTCATGTGTGCCTCGCCGATACCGCCGATGCAGCGAGACGGCACCTGCGCGAAAGAACCATCTCTTTCGCCATCGTGGAACTCGTCTTCGACGATGGCGATGGCATCGGCCTGGTTGAGGCTATCACAGCAAGCTATCCGCGCTGCCGCACGCTGGTGCATAGCCGCTTCTGCAACCTTTCTAACGCCGTACAGGCAATCAAGTCGGGCGCCAGCGATGTTCTTCCCAAGCCCACCGATGTCGACTTTCTGATTGCCGTTCTGCTGAACAAGGATCTCCGACAGCCGACGTTCCTGTCGTCCTTCCCGGCTCCCGGTAGTGTCCGCCAGGAGCATATCAGGGACGTCTACATGTCGTGCGGCGCCAATGTGGCGCGCGCTGCACGCCAATTGTCCATGCACCGACGGACGCTGCAGCGCCTCCTCAAGCGCACCCCGCTGTTGTGAGGGGCAAGGTCCTAGATGCCGGCATCACTCGTCGCGGTGCGGGTCGCCAATATCTTGTCAATACGCATCCCGTCCATGTCGACGATCTCAAACCGCCAGCCATCAAAGTCGAATATTTCACCAACCTCTGGAATACGCTGCAGCTGGTGAAGGGCAAAACCTGCGAGCGTGTGGAAATCTCCTTCGGGCTTGTCCCGCATGCCAAGGCGGTCAAACGCTTCGAATGCCGGCATCATCGCATCGACGAGCAATGAACCGTCCGCACGTACGACGATATCTGGTTCCTGATCCGCACCCGGAAGGTCTCCCGCAATTGCCTCCAGCAGGTCTGTCTGGGTAATGATACCCTCAAGGGTTCCATACTCGTCGATGACAATCGCAAGCCTCACGGGCGATGCCTTGAAGATGTCGAGGACCCGAACGACCGACGTTCTCTCGTGCAGCACCAATGGTTGCTTTATCACATCCATGGGACGCAATTTGCCTCCGTCCAGCACCTGATCGAGCAGGTCCTTCTTGAGGACCATGCCAATCGGTTCGTCGATCGATCCCCGTGCGACGAGGAGTTGCTCATGTCTACACTTCCGGATCGTGGTGAGGATTTCCGCTTGACTGCCATCGGCGTCGAACCAGTCGACATCAAGCCGCGGCGTCATGATGTCGGAGATTGGTCGATCTCCTATGTTGAACACGCGTTCGAGCAACTGCTGCTGGACCTGGTTGAGAAGGCCAGCCTCTTGGCTCTCGGCAACAAGTAGTTTCAGTTCGTGTGGCGAATGGAAGGAGGCTTCGCCAGTGCCGGGATGAAGCCCCACAGCACGCAGCACGAGGTTGCCCATGCCGTTGAGAGTGAAGATGGCGGGCTTGAAGATCACGAGGAATAGGCCAAGCGGTCTGACGACGGCCAGGGATGTCACTTCGCTTCTTTGCAGGGCAAGGCTTTTTGGTGCCAGTTCGCCGAGGACGATGTGGAGAGAAGTGATGATGACAAACGCAATCACTACGGCAATGGTGTGTGAGCCTGTGGCGGCCCAGCCTGCCGGCAACCAGCCCAACAGCGGCTCGATGAGATGAGCAAGCGCAGGTTCCCCGACCCATCCAAGCGCCAGTGAGGAAATCGTGATCCCAAGTTGCGTGGCAGCAAGGTTTGCATCGAGGTTATCGACAGCGCGCTGCAGGGCCGACGCGTTCATCCTGCGGGCGGCTACGAGTTCGGCGACGCGACTGCGCCTGACAGAGACCAAAGCGAACTCTGCGGCGACGAAAAATCCGTTTGCCGCAACGAGTAAAACCACGGCAAGAATTCCGATGTAGTCGAAAATACTGCCATCCTGATCGGGCATGCGGAAAAGCTCCAGCTGTCGAAAGAGCTGGAACTTTAACATGACCGCGAGTTAGTCATCTATCGCGAAGGTGCGGCACTCCCCGCTCTCGTTGTCAAAGACCTCGACGTTCGCCAGTCGTCCTCGCATGTCAGTTCCTTCCATTGACCAGGGCCTGCGGCACGTCGCCTTCGGGGTGACCACGCCGAATGGCACCGAAATTCGGCTGCGCGGCGACGTCCGCCGGTCAGTTGCCGGAAAAGGAGTTGTCGATCGACGTGCGGAGTGACTGAAGCCGCTTGTCGAAACGTGCCACGTCGATCGTCTTCACGGGCTCGTCACGCCGAAGTTCGCATCGCAATGTGTATGATCGGCGCGACAGGTGATTGACCAGGCTGACACTCAGTGACAGCAATCCGTTTGTCTCCGACAGGTGGGTGTTCTTGAACGAGAACATCGTCTTGTCTCCTTGCGCGTGTTGCTTCGGGACACGCCTGTCGCAGGCGACACAGAGGGTCGCTTGCCCAGACGGTGTCGGTCAGGACATCATGTAGTGGCGAGACGCCGAATTCCGGATCTTGCAGTTCGCTTCGCCCTGGTGGGCCGTGTTGCTTGACGATGATGTGGCGCGCTCTGGTATTCCAGAGCGCAATCACTGCAATTTCAATTGTCTTTCACCTCTCAGTGCCCGAGCGCCGACTCCAGGCAACCGATCAGCTTTTCGATATCGACTGGCTTTCCAAGAAATGCGAATGCACCCGCGTTCATCGCCCTACTGCGCGTCCGTTCATCCTTGTAGGAGGTGACAAAGATCATCGGGGGGCGCTCAGAATGCTTGTTCAATTCAGCCTGCAGCTCGATCCCACTGAGGCCGGGCATCTTCACATCGACGAGCATGCAATCGATTATGGATCGCGGTTCGAAGGCGAGAAACTCTTCCGCCGAGGCGAACAGCTGGCACTCGTAACCGCAGGACTTGACGAGATCATCCATGGCTTCACGGATGGCCTCGTCGTCGTCTACGACGGCTATGGTAGGGACTGGGGGCAATGAAACGACCTTTTCTGACTGCTTTCTAATTCTTGTTATGCGCTCATGCCCATTTCAAAGATACCATACTAAGATACAGGTGGTCGTACGCCATCGCCCAGCACTTCGGCCTTTCTCACAAGCTCGGCCACCGAGCGAACTTCCATCTTCCGCATCACATTGCCGCGGTGCAGTTTCACCGTGACCTCGCTGATGCCGAGCTCATAGGCGATCTGCTTGTTCATCAGCCCCCTGACCACCGCCTCCATGACTTCGCGCTCGCGCGGTGTCAGGCTTCCCGCCAGCAAGGCAACGGCTTGGCTCTGCGCATTCTGGCGCCGGCGCACTGCATCGCGCTCGATCGCCGTCGCCACCGCGTCGAGAATGTCCTGATCCTTGAAGGGCTTGGTCAGAAAGTCGACGGCGCCGGCCTTCATTGCCCGCACGCTCATCGGAATGTCCCCGAACCCGGTCATGAAGACAATCGGCATCTGGCTGCCGATGCGCTCCAGTTGTGTCTGGAAATCCAGACCGCTGACACCGGGCAAGCGCACATCGAGGAGAATGCAGCCGGGGCGATTGACGTTTGCCGTCTCCAGGAAGGCCGTCGCGCTCTCGAATGCCTGCACGTCGAACTTCATCGAGCAGAACAGGTCCGTGAGCGCTTCTCGCATCGAGAGGTCGTCATCGACGATGAAGACCACGGACCCGAGCTCTTCCTTTTGTGACTTGCGCCCGTCAGGCATGTTCCACCTCCGGCTTTATCAGCAGGCGCATCTCGAAGATCGCGCCACCTTCGGGATGATTGGTTCCATCGAGCTTTCCACCACGGGCCTCCAGCGTACTGCGGCAAATAGACAGGCCCATGCCCATGCCGGTCGCCTTCGTCGTGAAGAACGGGGCAAACAGCTTGTCCTTCGCATCTTCGGTGATCCCGGGCCCGGAGTCACGCACGGCAATACTCACATGCTCGATATCCGGCCGCTCCGTTGCGATCCCAATGATCCGCTCCGGGCTGCCGGCCTCGTCCATTGCCTGAATGGCGTTGGTCATGAGATTGATCAGCACCTGCTGCAACTCGATCTTCACGGCCGAGACAGGCGGAATGTCAGGCATCCGGTCGACAAGCACGGTCGTGCCACTCCGCTGCAGCTCGTGCTCCATCAGGGCCATCGTCTCGTCGATCAGCCTGTCCAGGCTGACGTTCTCAAGCTTGTTGCGCGAAGGCGAAAGCAGGCCGCGCGTATTCTGGATGATCTCGCTCGCCCGCTGGCTGTCGCGGATCATTCTTTCGGCCGAACGGCGCACGGCGGCGAGATCCGGCGGGTCGCGATCAAGCCAGCGCAGCAGCGTTTGCGAATTGACGACGATCGCGCCGAGCGGCTGGTTGAGCTCGTGTGCAAGCGAGGCCGACATCGCGCCGACCGTTGCGGCCTTCGATGCCTTTGTCAGTTCCGCCTGCGCTTCGGCCAAGGCCTTCAGAGCCATTTCGCGCTGGGTGATGTCGACCATGCTGACGACGACCCGGTGGAAGGCGGCGGGATCTTCCGGGAAACTGATGCTGAACAGCACGAGCTTATCCTCACCATTCTCCGCCCGTACCTCTACCTTGTCTTCGAAGACCCTTTCGCCATCCATGATCGCCTGCAGCACGTCAAGGAATCTCTCTTGCCTCGGAATGATGGAGCGCCGCAGGGCGCCGCCCGCGGAGGACTGAGGTCCAGCAGCTCGCGTGCCGCTTCGTTCGCCGCGACCACTTCGATAAGACCGACGCAGTGATCGATGATGGCCGGATGGGTGCGCGCATGTGCCTTGATGTCGGTGACGCCCTGCGCCCTGAGATCCATCAGATAGCTGCGCAGCTTCGAATAGTCGCGCTCCCACAGCGCAACGCGGGTGCGATCGAAAATCGACCGGTATCGGGCCTCGCTCTCCTTCAGCGCGGAATTGATCGAAAGCAGCGCGAGGCGGGCACTCTCCGTCTTCAGGAGCAGCATGGTCGTGACGAACAGCGCAGCAAGCGCCACGATCAGGCGGATGGTCGATTGAAGGTCAGCATCGTTCCTATGCGTCGTGGCGTAGGAAAGAAGCGCGAGGGCGGCACAAACGGCTGCGATGACAAGCAGGCCGGTGCGCGTGGTTGCTTGGGCGGCAAGCAGCATGGTGACGACATAGAGAACCGCGATGGCGCCCTCGATGTCCGTATAAGTATCAACGTAAAAGACCGCGGCTCCAAGCGCGGCGGCAATCAGGCCGAAAGCCAGATTGTGGCCTGATCCTCCTGCATCGCGAAAGCGAAACATCGTTGACGCTATGGACATTGTTCCCCCAGTCTAGCTTGCCGAAACCATACCTTCTTCCTGGCCCAGTCTAACCTATACATAGGTGTGAGTCGGACTGGCTTTTTGCCAGCCAGAGATAAGCCTCGGGTTGAACGCGATCGTGCTATTTTGCTGCGATATCGCCGCTGACCGGCAACGCCTGGTGGGCGCTTGTCGATCAAGCGGCCTTGCCCTGCGCAACCGGGGTCCCTGCTGCGGGCCTCTTATGATGAAAGTCTGGGTGGAGTGGGCCGAACGGCATCGCGCCCATCAACGCGACGAGCCCCAAACCGACGACGGCGAAGCAAAACGACAGGATAAAGCCATCGGAATAGGCAAGCACATAGGCCTGGGCTCGGACGTGTGCCGCAACCGTCGACAATGCTTCCAGGCTTCCCCGCGGCGAGGCACCGAACAGCGTCTCCAGCCTGGCCATCACGCCATGGAAATCTCGTGAAGAGGCCGTAATCGGGCCGTTCAGTATGTTGGAGTGAAACTGCTCGCGCTGCCGCAGCCAGGTGTTCAGCACGCTGACAGCCAATTCAGCACTTCCAAGCCGGATGACCTGGATATAGGCAGACGCCGCGGTTGCCCGCTTTGGATCGGTGTTTGCCAAGAGGTAGACGACCGTTGAGAAGAAGGTGAACGACTGGCCCGCGGTAAACAGGAGAACGACGGGCAGGAAGTTCCAAGCAGACCATTCAATCGTCAGCCTGGAACCAAAGAGAGAACCGAGCGCCATCGCCACCAGACCGATGAGGATGCACAATCTCGAATCCACCCGACGCTGCAGATAGACGGCCAGCGTGATGAAGACAAAGACCGGGATGACGGCACCAACGACATAGAGCTCTGCAATCGCAATGGGTCGCAACCCGACGACGTTTTGCAGGAATGCCGGGATGACGATCGAGCCGCCGGAGCTCGAGAATGTGAAGGCGACAATAACGGCGTAGCCGAGCCCGATGTTGCGCGACAGGATAACGCTGGCATGTGCCCAGGGGAGTTTCACCACGCTTTCGTTGATGAAAAATCCGATGGCAAGGATCGCGCCGCCGGCAAGAAGCGAATTGATGATGCCTGACTGGAACCAATCGAGCCGGTTTCCCTGGTCAAGAGCGATATAGATCATCGTCATCGATGAACCGAGCAGCAGCATTCCGCCCCAATCGGCAGTCGCAAGCAAGCTGACGTTGATCTCCTCCTTTGGAGCAGCAACGATCAGCAAGAGCGCAATGAGTGGCGCGACGATCACGTCCTGCCAATAGAGCCATTGCCA
This sequence comes from Rhizobium sp. LjRoot258, assembly GCF_964254185.1. Taxonomy (NCBI): domain Bacteria; kingdom Pseudomonadati; phylum Pseudomonadota; class Alphaproteobacteria; order Hyphomicrobiales; family Rhizobiaceae; genus Rhizobium; species Rhizobium sp. LjRoot258. Next base: position 854,297 of record NZ_CAXUST020000002.1, read on the forward strand.
ACCGAGGTAGTCCCCATAGACCCCGACAAGCACGAAACCGAGATTTTGAGACAAGGGAAGGCGAAGCGCGTAAATCGCAATTCCGATCAGCCAGTATCTCATGTCGAGGTTCCGGAAGATCACCATGATCGTTGCCGGGATGAAGACGCCGAGCAGCAGCGCCCGCACAGCATGAAGCGCATAGAGCGCAGTCCCGTCATGGAGCAGCGGGATCGCAAACGAGATGCAGGCGTAGACAAGGCTCGAAGGGATCATCACCCGGCGGACGCCAAACACTGTGGCAAGCCATGCCACCGCCGACGAGATGAGGATCTGCGGTGCGTTGGCAATGGTGTTCAGCCAGGAGGCCTCGTCGGCCCCCAATGAATAGGCGCCGCGCAGGTCTGGAAGGCCGACGGTAAAGACCCTGGTGTCGAAACCGACCACGAAGGACGCCAGCAGCAGCGCGGCGACGATGAGGTAGGGGCGACTGGCTGTCGTGCCACTGGTCACCGGACCATAAGTGCTCGCTGCGGCGCTCACGGCTTTGCGTCCACCGACGTATCGACGCTGACGACAGCCGACATTCCCGGCTTGAGCTGATTGGCAAGCGTTTGGCCCGGATCGAGATCGATCCTGACCGGAATGCGCTGCACGACCTTGGTATAATTGCCGGTGGCATTGTCAGGCGGCAAAAGCGCGAAAATGGAGCCGCTTGCCGGCGACAGCCGGGAGACCTTTCCATCGAGCGTCTGGCCGGGAAATGTATCAATGGTGACCTTGGCCTGACGGCCTGGGGTCATACGGGCAAGCTGTGTCTCCTTGAAGTTTGCCGTCACGTAGACGCTTGGAAGGGGCACCTCCGAAATGACGCTGGTGCCGGCGGCGACAAAATCGCCTTCGTGGACGAGCTTGCGGCCAACGACACCATCGAAGGGTGCATAGATGCGGGTGTATCCCTGGTGAATCAGCGCCGTGTCGAGATTTCCCTGTGCAGCGCTAACCTCAGCGCGCAACAACGGATCCTGTCCATCAAGAACCTTCAACTGCGCCTTCTGTTGCTCGATGGCGGCTGCGGTCGATTTGACGGCAGCCTGGGCCTGGAGATAGGCCGATTGTGCCTGCTGCAGCAGCTGCTGCGACGTGGCATCGCCAAGATTTGTCTGCCGGTGGAACTCAAGCTCAGTCTGGGTTTGCTGGGCAAGCGCGGATGCGTTCTGCGCTTCGGCTGCCTGCACGACAGCCTTCTGCAATGCGATTTGGTTCGCAAGGTTTGCGAGCGAGGCGTTGGTGGATGCCAGGTTCGCCTTGGCCACCTCGACGGCGGCGTCATACTCGCGGGGATCGATTTCACCGAGCAACTGGCCTTTCGTGACCCGCTGATAGTCTCCAACCGGCGTGCTTCGTACCGTGCCGCTGACCTGCGCGCTGAGGGTGGAGACATCAGCATTGATGACCGCGTCGTCCGTCGATTGCTTGGCAGCACCGGCCACCCATCGGTTCCAGTCTGCCATGACCAGTGCCACGCTGGCGCAGACGACCGCGATTGCCAGGGCCGGAATGGCGAGCCGTCTGATTGTCGCCGTGGCCGTCGAAGGCTGCGGGCTCGAAACGAGAGCCTCGCCGGGCGGCGCGAGACTGGCCGGCGGCGGGCTGAGGTTTGTGATATTGAGTGGGTCGTCCATGACGAGCCTCACTCGTTTCTGTTGGCGCAAATCCTTGCCCGGACGGCTATGCGAGCGGGCATGCCCGAAACGTGCCAGCTGTGGTGGAACTGCGCCCAGCCGAGCGCCATGAAGGCCGTCCCGCCGATCAGATTGCCGAGGGTGACCCAGACCAGATTGTGAAGAGCGCCGGCAACAGGGGTATTTGCGGGATGATCGCCAATCAGCCTCATGAAGAAGGTGGCAGGATCGACATGCGCACCGGCGGTAAACGTCAGAATGTCGCCGAAGCCGATATAGGCGCCCGCCATCGCCGCTCCCAGGCCCGCGAAGAGCCGGCTGCGGACCATGGGTGCCTTGCGTTCGCCCAGGCGGGAAAGGTTGGTGATGGAATCCTGGTACATGACGAGATCCTCGCATCCTGATCGAACCGAGCGCTTCGCTGGTCGATGCAAGGAGTCTAGTCGAACGGACTGCTGCGGTGAATCATACGTAGGTGTAGGTGGTGAGTGGTGTGGGATTGGCAAGCGGGACGACTGCAAGCAAGGAAAGAGGGCGCAGCTCGCGAGCTCATTTGTGCTCCCGTCCGGCGCAAGGCCTGGAGAAGAATGACCCGGTTCCGGCGGCAACGAAAAAATGGACACCCTCGCTCGATCTGGCAGTCCACTGCCTCAGATGGACGCGGGTGGCAAACGGATTGTCGCGATCGTCAGTTCGCGAGCATGCCGATCGCCAAAATCCTGCGGCCTGGGCGAGTTATGCCCGATATTTGGAAAAGATTGTTAACGATGCCGCGGTTTCTTGCGGGGGGCCAAAGCCTCCGGCTCTCATAAAAAGAAGGCCGTCTCCGGGCGGATGGAGACGGCCTAGGCGGACCTTGGGAGGATCCGCGGCCTCGGCGGAGGGGAGGGACACCGAAGCCCGGTAGCTGGGAGGATGCTACCCGCCTCATCGAGGGGTTGAGGCGATAGAGAAAAGGTAGACCGAACGGGCAGATTGCGTAACTACACTTAGGTATGGGCCCGCCTATACCACCAGGCAATCTCGGTCCATCTGCGCGCTCGTCTATCGATGAACGTTTTCGACCGGTGGGCGCGTGAGAATAACCTTGGGCGGCCGTGCTCTGTGTCGTGCCCATGGGCTGGAGGTAAATTGCTGGGAGAAATGTGGCTGATGGTAGCTCTGCTACCGAGTTCGGTAAAATCCTATCGCCGAGTAGATAGGTACCCTGCCGCCAATTCCGCCCGGCAAGCCTCACCAAAATCAAGGAGAAAGTTCATCGCGCCGGAACGGGCAAGATCCCGGATTTCAGAGAGCGAGCGATTGGGTGTCAGATAGGTTTCGACGATCCTTGCCATCGCCAGCTCGGCTCCATCCACGACCGGACGGGATGCGATCAGACGCATCTGGGCGACCAATGCATAGAGCAGCACGAGGTCGGAGACGTCGTCTTTCTGGTGGCTGATTGCGTCACCGTAAAGCCGCGTGGCTTCGGCGATGAAATCCGAAAACAGCTTTTCGCGCTTGGCAGCTTCGAGCTCGCGATGTTTTTCCTTCACCTGTGATCGATGCGTCATCCACGTGGTGGCAAACGAGGTCAGGCTGCCAATCGCAATGCCGGCGAGACCCATCAGAGCAGAGATGTATGCGTCCATGAGAATTCTCCTCTCGGAACGAGACGGCGCGCACCACATAAATGACAGGGCGGGTGACCGATAAGCCCCAGGTTCTACTCGGCAGGCGGAGGAGGACCTATCCAAACGCCTTCTGGTACCGTGGGGATACAATTCGCCAATCCGTCGAGCATGCCTTGCAAGACGTTCTCGGTCAGCTCCTCGATCTTGCCGCTGGGACCGACGAGGCGGTCTACGAGCAGCAAAGTGAGTCCGTGCATTTGCGACCAGAATATTAGAATGGCCCCATCAATCTTACGGGTGTTTGCCGCGGTGTTTGGAATGAGACGCCCGAGTGCGCCGTCGCATATCGCGCCTACAATGAGGGCTTTCATGTTGTTAGCCGCAGTTCTTTCGATCGCAGGGCGCCCATTGTCCTGACCGGTAAGATAGCCGCCGAACATCAATCTGTAGAGCGCAGGATTGTTGACGCCGCCGCAAACATACGCGCGCGCCATGGCTGCCAGCCGCTCGCGCGGACTGTCGAGTTTCTTCGTCGCGTCGGTCATCTTTTTTGCAAGGAGCTCGAATCCCACCGCCGAGACGGCCGTCAGCAATTCACGCTTGTCGGCGAAGTGTTTGTACGGGGCGTTATGGCTGACGCCCGCGCGACGGGCGAGCTCCCGAAGCGAAAACTCCGTGCTTTGGGATTCGCTGAGAACATCGAGGGCGGCACCTACGATCGCCCTGTGCAGATCACCATGGTGGTAGGGACGCAGCTCTGTCGTGGAAATGTCTTGGGTCATATCCGTCCATTTAGGTGTTGAAGTTGCTTCTGTCAACATTTTTGCTCGAGCGATGTTGACATTGTCCACTCTGCTCTCTAAGTGGGCGTTGTCAACATCGAGCAAGCCCCGTTACGCGCATCAGATTGGAGACTCCAATGAACCGTGAGGACCGCAGCTTAGAAGCGTCGGACCTGCGTTACCCAAGGTCTTGTCATGGGCAAGGGTGGAAGGAACGAGGTCAAGGAGTTCACCGCCATGTGGACGCTGAAGCCCGACGCCGACTGCCGCAGGCAACATTGGGCTGAAATCGCCTGCAGACAACTCCCTGATCTCAGCCACAGCTCCCATTTTTCGGCGCAATGCAGCCATGCAATTCGCGCCCGCGGGACACTACAACAAAAGAGGTACACTGCATGGCCGATCAACATCCCGTCACAAAAAAGACGCGCCACCTCACGGAGCGTCCGCCGTTCGAGCGTATCGCGCTATTGTTGCAAGGCGGAGGGGCGCTCGGTTCGTATCAGGCGGGTGTCTACCAGGCTCTGGCCGAAGCCGGTCTGCATCCGGACTGGGTCGCCGGCATCTCCATCGGTGCCATCAACAGTGCCTTGATTGCCGGCAATCCGCCCGACAGACGAGTGGAGGCGCTCCGGAGCTTCTGGGAGACGGTAACGGCCCCGGCTCACGGGATTCCCACTCTGTTTTCAGCCATGCTGGGGGCGATGGGGTTCCAGGGTGATTTCGCGCGTGGCCTGCTCAATCAGGCACACGCCTTCGCCACCCTCACGGACGGCGCAGCGGGCTTCTTCACGCCCCGTCCGGTGCCACCTTTCTTTTCGTCCGCCGGCAGTATCGAGGCGGAAAGCTTCTACGACGTCGCGCCGCTCAAGGCGACGCTGGAGCGGCTGGTGGACTTCGACCGCATCAACACGGGAGCCATGCGTTTCAGCGTCGGCGCCGTCAACGTACGCACCGGCAACTTCGAGTATTTCGACACCACGACCCACGATATCCGCCCCGAACATATCATGGCGAGCGGCTCCCTGCCGCCCGGCTTCCCGGCGACGAGGATCGACGGCGAGTGCTACTGGGATGGCGGCCTCATATCCAACACTCCGCTGCAATGGGTCCTCGACAACTCGCCGCGCCAGGACACGCTGGCCTTTCAGGTCGACCTCTGGAGCGCGCGTGGCGAGTTCCCGCGTGACCTCCTCGGCATCGAACTACGGCAGAAGGATATCCGCTTCTCAAGCCGCACCCGCGTGGCGACCGACCAATTCAAGACGCAGCAGCGGCTGCGTCGCGCCCTCGGCCATCTGGTCGAACTCGTCCCGCAGGACGCGCTGCTGCGCGCCGATCGGGAGATCAAGCTTCTCGTCGATCAGGCTGACGAGAAGGTCTACAACATCGTCCAGCTCATATATCGCGCCAAGAACTACGAAGCCAGCTCCAAGGATTACGAGTTCTCCCGCCTGACCATGGAGGAGCACTGGACCTCCGGCTACAACGACGCCCTTCGAACACTGCGCCACCCCGAGGTGTTGCAGCGGCCCGACACGCCCGACGGCGTGGCCATTTTCGACTTCGATTGAATTTTCACCAAAGAAGAGCACAACCATGAAGATCGCCGCAATCCGCGAAAATGCCTTCGCGATGCCGCTCAACAATCCGGCCTATCCCAGGCCACCCTACAAGTTCTACAATCGCGAATTTGTCGTCATCAACTATCGGACCGATCCGGAGACCCTGCGCGCCGTCGTGCCGGAGCCGCTGGAAGTGATCGGCGACGCCGTAGCCTATGAATTCATCCGCATGCCGGATTCGACCGGCTTCGGCGACTATACGGAGACCGGGCAGGTCATTCCGGTGCGCTTCACGACGCCATCCGGCGAGGTCCAGGAAGGCAGCTATGTGCATGCCATGTACCTCGACGACAACTCGCCGATCGCCGGCGGGCGCGAGATCTGGGGCTTTCCGAAGAAACTGGCGACCCCGAAGCTGTCGCACGAGCAGGAGACGCTCGTCGGAACGCTGCACTATGGCTCGGTTCTCTGCGTGAGGGCGACCATGGGTTACAAGCATCGGGAGCTCCCCCTGGAGCCGCTGGCAAAAGCGATGGCGAAGCCTGCCTTCATGTTGAAGATCATCCCGCACGTCGACGGCTCGCCCCGGATTTGCGAACTGGTGCGCTGCCATCTTGAGGATGTGACGCTGAAGGGCGCATGGGCCGGGCCGGCAGCCCTGCAATTGTTCGAACACGCGATGTGCGATGTCGCGCGGCTGCCCGTGCGGGAGGTCACGTCGGCCAGCCATTACATCGCAGACCTAACGCTCGGCCTTGGCGAGGTCGTATTCGACTATCTCAAGCACGACTGAACCCGGAACTGAAAGGAACTATCCATGTCTCGATTTGATGGACGAGTGGCTGTTATCACCGGAGCCGCGGGCGGCATCGGCAAGGAAATCGCGCTTCGCTTCGCAGCCGAAGGTGGCATTCCCGTGATCGCCGACCTCAATCTCGACGCCGCGAATGCAACGGCGGCCGAGGTCAAGGGCAAGGGCGGCGACGCCTTCGCGGTGGCGATGAACGTCGCCGACGAGGAGCAGGTGGAAAAGGCCGTAGGCGAGGTGGTCGCCAGGTTCGGCAAGGTCGACGTGCTCGTCAGCAATGCCGGCATCCAGATCGTCAAGCCTCTGGTCGATTTTCCCTTTGCGGACTGGAGAAAGTTGCTTTCGATCCATCTTGACGGCGCCTTTCTGACCACCCGTGCCTGCCTCAAGCACATGTATGCCGCCAATTACGGCCGGGTGATCTACATGGGGTCCGTGCACTCCAAGGAAGCGTCGAAGCTGAAGGCGCCTTATGTCACGGCGAAGCACGGACTGATCGGACTGGCTAAGGTACTGGCAAAGGAAGGAGCCGCGCACAACGTCACGGCCAACGTGGTCTGCCCCGGCTTCGTGCGCACGCCGCTCGTCGACAAACAGATCCCCGAGCAGGCGCGGGAGCTCGGCATCAGCGAGGACCAGGTGGTCAAGACGGTGATGCTCAAGGATACGGTCGACGGCGAGTTCACCAGCACCGATGACGTGGCGGACGCTGTTCTCTATTTCGCGGCGGCCAGGTCCAATGCCGTGACCGGTCAGTCGCTGGTCGTGAGCCACGGCTGGTTCATGCAGTAGGATCGGTGCGGACAGACGGACGACACCTTGCACCCCGGAAACAACTCTACCTCGCGACGAGCCGCAGTAGGTTCGCGCTATCTCGTTCTTTAGTATCAAAGGAAATGAACATGGAAGTCTGCAATGGTTTGCGGCAGGCCCTCTCGAAGGCCTGGCGACCTTCGGTCGCCAGGAGTCGCTCTGTCGACAGCGTGCGTGGAGTGACTGCGATACTGCGGAGCGCCGTCCAGACTACTGCGCTCGGCGTCTGCGTAGGATTCGCCGCACTGCCGACAGCCCGAGCCGATGAACCGACACCTCCGTTCAAGCCAGCCGTCAGCGACGAGGCCGCCACCGCCGTTTCGCAGATGGGCAAGACGCTCCTTGCCAGGGACCTGTCGATTACAGCAAGAACGATCAGTGTTTACCTGGACGAATTTGGGCAGCCGCTTCACATCTTCCATACGATGAAAATCGCGGTGCGCCGTCCCGATCGGATCGCAGTCGAATTCACCGGCGATGACGGCAAGCACGATCTGTTCTACGACGGCAAGGCGGCCTCGGTCTTCTATCCCGACAGCAAGAAGTACATGATGATCCCCGCATCGGGTGACATACCGTCCGCGATCGACGACGTGACAGAGAAGCTGGACCTCGATTTCCCGCTCGGCGTCCTCTTTGGAGGTTCTCCGGACAAAGTTCTGTTGGGCGATGCCGGGGCCGCCTGGCAGGTGGGGACGGCTACCGTCGACGGCATTGAGTGTCGGCATCTGCTTTTCTCACAGAAGTCCGGCATCGATGTGGAATTGTGGGTCGAGAACAATAGCGCTGCGACGCCCCGTCGCCTGATCGTCACCTACCCGTTGCTGCAGGGCCGGCCCAGGTTCATCGCAGAATTCACGAGTTGGAAGACCCAGCCCCCTCTGTCCGACGCCGAATTCACCTTTGAACCTCCCGTCGGTGCGAAAAAGATCGACCTGACACCAGCCGTCGCGTCGGGAACGGAAGGAAGCAAGTGATGAGCTATCTGAGGCGCACCTGCTTTGCTTTTCTCGCTTTAACGGCCATTACATCGGACGTTGCCTTCGGTCAGTTTGCGCCGCCGCCCGGCGGTCCACCGCCCCTGCCGTCTGGAGGCCCACCACATCTGCCGTCGGGCGCGCCGCCACGTCCGCGGATGGGCGGCATACCGCGCCCGCCGATGGCAAGCCACGGCCGCCTGCCGATGAGCGTGCAGAACCGTCCACCGGTGAACCGTCGTACTCGTGTGCCAAGTGTCGCTGGCGCAAAGGGGCGATTGGCGGAAGGGGCGGGCCGTGGAGGGAGCAACGTGTCCGGAAATGTCCGCAACACGCTGAACTCAGACGGCAACTTCAACGGGGACCGCGCCTTCATGAACTCCGGGGGCAATATCGTCGCAAAAGACTCAGGCAACCTCACCGTCAACAACTCCGGCGATCTCAAGGTCTCTGGGAACGGCAACGGATACTTTGGCCGTGGATACTATGGTCGTGGGGACCACGGCGTTGGAGACTATGGTCACGGAGAGTATGGCCGTGGAGACTATCGTCGCGGAGCCTACGTCCTGGGCGGCTATGCGGCAGGCGTCGTCGCCGGTGCTGCGGCCGCCTCCAGCACCGGCAGAACGACATATTCTTCCGACGGATACCAGTCTGGATCCGCTACGGGTTCCTCTGGCGCAGCGTCCTCGGGTTCGTTCCACGGCACCTCTTCGGGTTCGTCTCACGCGACGTCTTCAGGCTCTTCTGGCCGGTCATCTGCGGGCTCTTCCAATCAGAGCCGCTCCGATCCGTCCGCTGGCGGTGGAAACGGCGGATCGAATACGGGCGGCAGCAACAGCAGCTCCCCGTCGGTGAATCCGCTGATTGTGGGTCTGTTTGAGAGCCTGCCACCGGATGGCACGGTATGGACATCGGAAGGTGCGGTCGATTGGCTTCAGGCCGCCGCCGCAAATTTGCGGATCGCATATAAAATCCAGGGAAACATCTTGGTCACGGGCGCGACTCCGCCGTCTGATTAGGACCGCGTGCCTGGTGGGAACTTGAATCAGCTCAAGGTGGCGGAGAGGTTCAGCATCGTGGGCCGGACAATCGCGACGAATCCGGCCTTTGCGAGGCAGGGCTCCTTCCGCTTTGACGCACCCCTACAGATCAGGCCACCCGTCCCGAAGGCGGCAGAAGTCCGTTCACAGCGAGGTCAGCGGCCTCCATCGCCATGGTGGCAGGCGCTGATCTGCAGCGGACGTGGCTTGGTCCTAGTCGCCCGCTCCGTGTCGATGTTGCGCTTGTCAACATTTTTCCCTGTGCAATGTTGACAATGCCCACTCTAGCCTTTAAGTGGGCGTTGTCAACATCGGGTGATGACCCGTTATGCGACGAACAACGCGGCTCTCTTTTGGTCGCAAAACCTACCGGAGCAAAAAATGCAGTCCTTTCGATTGCTGGGAGTTGGTCTCGCCTGCGCATTTCTGGCTGCCTGCGAGGACAAAGCTGAAGTGGCGCCGCCGCCGCAGCAGGTCCGCGTTGTTGCGGCGTCGGCGGCTCAGTATCAACCGGGTGCGGAAATCACCGGCGAGGTGAAGGCACGGGTCCAGACCGAACTCTCCTTTCGCGTCAGCGGTCGGGTTCTCGAGAGAAAGGTCGACGTCGGATCGCACGTCCGCGCCGGCGACGTGCTTGCAAGGCTCAACGACACGGAACAACAGGCGGATGTGAGTGTCGCCCGTGCCGCGCTGGAGTCGGCGCAGGCCGTCGTTGCACAGAAGACGCTGGCGTTCGAGCGGTCGAGGTCGCTCCTGCAGTCGCAGGCGGTTCCTCGGGCGATCTTTGACGATGCGCAGAAGGAGCTGCTGAGCGCGCAGGCTTCCCTCGAGGCCGCGGAGGCCGCGCTCGCGACGGCCGAGGACGCGCTGTCCTACACCGAGCTGAAGGCCGCCGCGGACGGCATCATCACATCGCGCGGCATTGAGGCGGGGCAGGTGGTATCAGCGGCGCAGTCTGCCTTCACGCTCGCCCACGACGGTCCGAGAGATGCAGTGTTCGATGTCTTCGAGGCGTTCTTCCTGGATGGCCGGCCGTTGAAGGACGTCGAGGTCGCACCGGTATCGGATCTCTCCCGCGACGTCCATGCCAACATACGCGAGGTCTCGCCCGTCATAGACGGGAAGGGTGGCACGATCCGGATCAAGGTGGGGCTCCAGGAAGCCGCGCAATGGCCGCTCGGGACGCCCGTGGTGGGCAAGCTGCGGGCCTCGCCGCGCGACGGAATTGTGCTGCCCTACACCGCGATCGCATCAGCCGAAGGCGAACCCGCCGTGTGGCTGGTCAACACCCAAAACCATTCTGTTTCGCTCCGCAAGATATCGGTCGACCGATACCGCCAGAGCGATTTCGTCGTCACCGGCGGCGTCACCCCGCATGACCTGATCGTCACCGAAGGCGGCAAATTCCTCAAGGAAGGCCAGGCAGTCGCTTGGGAAGGCAAGTGAGATGACACTCGTTCGCATATGTAGCTCTCTTCCAATGGTTCTATCAGTTTCCCTGCTTGTCGGCTGTGATCGAAACTCTGTCGCAGGAGAGCAGGCGCCCCCCCGTCCTGTCAAAGTCGTCATGGCTGCGGCTGAACAGGACAAAGTGCCAAGCTTGCCCGGCGTGGTGCGAGCCCGCATCGAGACCGATCTGGCGTTCCGGACTCTCGGAAGGATGGTGTCTCGCAAGGTCGATGTTGGCGACCTGGTCCACAAGGGCGATGTCCTTGCGGAGATCGATCCTCTCAGTCTGCAGCTTGCGGTCAAGAGCGCGGAAGCCGATCTGCGCAACGCCCAGGCGCAGTTGGAGAACGCCGCGACGACCGAAACGCGCAAGCGAAGGCTTGTCCAGAGCAATGCAGCCAGCATTGCCGATCACGATCTTGCCGAACAGCAGCTCAAGTCGGCTACCGCCAATGCTGCGAAAGCAACGGCGAGCCTTGCCAAGGCGAATGAGCAACTTGGCTACTCCCAACTGAGGGCCGAGTTCGATGGCGTCGTCACCGCCACGTTCGTAGAAATGGGCCAGACCGTCTCGGCGGGCCAGCCTGTCCTGAAGCTGGCACGCCTCGAGCAGCGCGACGTGGTCGTCGACGTTCCGGAGGCGCAGTTCAGCAATATTCGCCTGGACGACCGCTTTAATGTCGCCCTTCAGCTTGACAGCAGGATTCGAGCCATTGGTGTCGTCCGCGAGATCGCGCCTCAAGCCGATCCGAATACCCGCACCTATCGGCTGAAGATCGCAATCGATCAAGCGCCCGACATCTTCCGCCTTGGCGCCGTGGTCACCGCGACGCCGCTTGGCGAAGAAAGGAAGCAGGCGATCGCGTTGCCGGTCTCCGCTATCCGCAGCGAAGACGGCGCCATCCAGGTCTGGGTGGTGGATCGCTCGACAGCCACTGTCGTTCCGAGAGCGGTTGAACTGGATGGCCCGGCGTCCAACGCCCGTTCCGTTAGGGTTCTATCGGGCCTGCGGGAAGGGGAAGAGGTCGTCATCGCCGGAATCGATGAACTCGTCGATGGACAGAAAGTGAAACTCGGACAGGAGCCACGCCCGTGAATAAATTCAACCTTTCGGACTGGGCGCTCGCGCATCGCTCTCTCGTCTGGTATTTCATGATCATGTTTGCGGTAGCGGGCGCCTTTGCCTATCTTGGACTCGGCCGCGAAGAAGATCCATCGTTCACGATCAAGACGATGGTGATCCAGGCCCAGTGGCCCGGCGCTTCTGCCGAGGAGGTGACACAGCAGGTTACCGACCGCATCGAAAAGAAGCTGCAGGAACTCGACAACCTCGAACACACGCGCAGCATCACGACCGCCGGTCAGACGACCGTCTTCGTCGACCTGCTGCCCGATACGAACGCGCGGGACGTAAAGCCCACCTGGTCGCGCGTCCGCAACCTGGTCGACGACATTAAGCACGAATTTCCTCAAGGCGTGGTCGGTCCCTTCTTCGACGACCAGTTCGGCGACGTCTATGGCAATATCTTTGCCTTTACGGGCGACAGCGGACTTAACCAGAGGGAACTGCGTGATTTCGCGGAGAACGCCCGAACGCAGATCCTCAAGATCCCCGACGTCGGCAAGGTCGACATCGTCGGGGCGCAGGATGAGGTGATCTATCTCGAATTCTCCACCCGCAAGATCGCCGCCCTCGGCATCGACCGCTCCGCGATCATTGCCACGCTGCAGGCGCAAAACGCCGTCACCCAGTCCGGCTTTGTGGAAACCGGGCCCGAGCGCGTCGCTTTGCGGGTCGGCGGGCGCTTCATCTCCGAAGACACCTTGCGTGGGATCAATCTTCGGGTAAACGACCGCTTCTTCCCGCTGACGGACGTCGCCACCATCACCCGCGGCTACGTCGATCCACCGACGTCGCTCTTCCGCTTCAACGGAAAGCCAGCCATCGGGCTCGCGATCGGCATGAAGACGGGCGGCAACCTGCTCGCCTTCGGGGAAACGCTTGAAAAGACGATGGGTAACATCATCCAGGAGCTTCCGGTCGGCGTCTCCGTCGAAAAGGTCTCCGACCAGCCGAAGGTGGTCGAGGAGGCGGTTGGGGGCTTCACAAAGGCGCTGTTCGAGGCGGTCGCGATCGTGCTCGCGATCAGCTTCATCAGCCTCGGGATGAGGGCCGGCCTGGTGGTGGCAATCGCGATCCCGTTGGTGCTCGCCATCACCTTCCTGGTGATGCTCTACACGGGCATCTCGCTGCAGCGCATCTCGCTCGGAGCGCTGATCATCGCGCTTGGCCTCCTCGTCGACGACGCCATGATCGCCGTCGAGATGATGGTCGCGCGGCTGGAAGCAGGTGACAGTCTCACGAAAGCCGCCACCTACGTCTATACATCCACGGCATTCCCGATGCTGACGGGCACGCTCGTCACGGTCGCGGGTTTCATCCCCGTTGCTTTCAACAAGAGCAGCGCGGGCGAGTTCACCTTCACGCTTTTTGTCGTCATCGCGGTTTCACTCGTCGTTTCGTGGGTGGTCGCCGTCGTGTTCACGCCGCTGATCGGGGTGACCATTCTACCGAAGACCATGAAGAAGCACGCCGAGCACAAGGGCCGCTTTGCGAAGGCGTTTGCGAGCCTTCTGCAGTTCTGCCTGCGCTGGCGTTGGATGACGATCGTCGCAACAGTCCTACTCTTCGCTGGATCGGTCGTCGGTCTGTCGATGGTGCAGCAGCAGTTCTTCCCGAGCTCCGACCGACCTGAACTGATCGTCGACTGGAACCTGCCGCAGAACAGTTCGATTGCCGAAACGAGCCGCCAGATGGCCCAGTTCGAGCATGAGATGCTGGCCGGCAACCCTGGCGTCGAACATTGGTCGACATACGTTGGGAGGGGTGCGCCGCGCTTCGTTCTTTCCTTCGACGTGCAGCCGGCAGACGTGTCCATCGGCCAGACGATCATTGTCACCAAGGGGCTCGACGTCAGGGACAAGCTGAAGCAGCAGATGGAAACCTACCTTCAGAAGACGTTTCCGGGAACGGACGCCTACGTGAAGCTACTGGACATCGGCCCGCCGGTTGGCAAGCCGATCCAGTACCGTGTGTCCGGTGAAAATCTGCAGACGGTGCGCGACCTGGCACAGAAGCTGGGCTCGATCGTCGGCACCCATCCCTCCCTTACGAACCTTGCCTTCAATTGGAACGAGCCGGCCCGCGTCGTGAAGATCGACGTGCTGCAGGACAAGGCCAGACAGCTCGGCGTCTCGTCGCAGGACATCGCAATGGCGCTCAACACCGTCGTCCAAGGAAATGCCGTAACGCAGGTCCGGGATGACATCTATCTGGTCAATGTCATCGGCCGTGCCGCGGAAAAGGAGCGCGGCTCGATCGACACCCTGCTTGACCTGCAACTGCAAAGCAGCAGTGGTCAATCTGTCCCGCTGTCATCGGTCGCGACCTTCCACTATGAGCTCGAACAGCCGACGATCTGGCGGCGCGACAGAGTTCCCACCATCACGATCAAGGCCGGGATCGGCGATGCGACGCAGCCGGCGACCGTCGTGAAGGCGCTCTCCGACAAGGTCGCGGCCTTCGAAAAGACGCTGCCGGCCGGGTATTCCGTCAAGGTCGGCGGCGCGGTCGAGGAGAGCGCCAAGTCGCAGGGTCCGATCGCGAAGGTGGCGCCGGCCATGTTCGTCATCATGGCGACGCTGCTGATGATCCAGCTTCAGAGCTTCCACAGGCTGTTTCTGGTCTTTTCCGTGGCGCCTCTGGCGCTCATCGGCGTCGTCGTGGCGCTGCTTGTCAGCAACTCGCCATTGGGGTTCGTCGCACTCCTGGGCGTGCTCGCGCTGGTCGGGATCCTCATCCGCAACTCCGTGATCCTGATCGTCCAGATCGAGGAGCTGCGTGCAGAGGGAATGTCGGCATGGAAGGCGGTGGTAGAGGCGACCGAACATCGAATGCGGCCGATCATGCTCACTGCCGCGGCCGCAACGCTCGCCCTGATCCCGATCTCGCATGAGATTTTCTGGGGTCCCATGGCCTACGCCATGATGGGTGGGATCGTCGTCGGCACGGCACTGACACTTCTCTTCCTGCCGGCGCTCTACGTCGCCTGGTTCCGGATCCCTCGCGAAGTCGAGCAGCACTGAGATGGCCACATCGCTCTCGTTCCCTGGGCGCATTGCCCAGGGTCTCACCGGGTTTGGTTTTGGGTTCGCCAAGGCGATCGCCGCCCGCATGGGCCGAGCCGTCCCGGTCCTTGTGGCCCTATCACTTGTTACATCGGGTTGCGCCAACCGGGTGCAGGATGTCCTTCAGCCTCTCGCCGTCGCCCCCACCGGCACGAGCCGGGTCACCATGCTGGTGGCCACGACACGTAAGCCTTCGGAGGATCCCGGCAAACTCTTTTCTGGCGACCGCGGGACGGCGATTTCCCTTAACAGCGTCGACGTATCCATCCCGCCCGATCGGAGCCGCAAGATCGGAGAGGTGCAGTGGCCGTCCCGCATGCCGCCCAACCCGCAAAAGGAGTTTGCTGTCACGCAGGTTGCCAAGGTGCAATCAGAAGGCCAGGCTTTCGACTGGTACCGGAAGAACCGAAACACGAAGCATCAGGTCATCATTTTCGTGCATGGCTTCAACAATACCTACGCCGACGCGGTCTTTCGCTTCGCGCAGATCATCCATGACTCAGGAACCGATGCCGCACCCATCCTTTTCACCTGGCCATCAAGGGGGCGTGTCTTCGACTACCTCTACGACAAGGAGAGCGCCAACTACTCGCGCCGCGCTCTCGAGGATCTGATCCTCCAGGCGGTGAAAAGTCCCGACGTCTCAGATGTGACGATCCTCGCTCACTCCATGGGCGGCTGGCTTGCGGCCGAGGCCCTGCGTGGCGTCGCCATGCGCGAGAAATCGATCCCGGCGAAGGTCAAGAACGTCGTTCTCGCATCGCCGGACATCGACATCGACGTGTTTCGCCGTCAGTTCACCGAGATGGGGCCGAAGCGGCCGCACTTTGTGATCCTGACGTCGACACGCGACAAGGCGCTGGAGATGTCGAGCTGGCTATCGGGTGGCGTCAACCGCGTCGGCGGGTCCGATCTCAGACCCTATGCGCCTCTTCTCGACGAACTCGGCGTTTCCGTCATCGACACGAGCGCCATCGCGACCAACGATCCGCTCGGCCACAATGCCTTCGCCGACAGTCCTGAGATCGTGCGCCTGCTCGGGCGGCGGCTGGCCGGTCAAAGCCTGGAGGGCGGAAAGGCGAGCGTTGCGGATCAGATCGGGGTGACTGCGGCAAATTTCGCCGACTCGGCAGCGCGCCTTGCCGTTACGGCTCCAGTCGCGGTCATCAGCCCGGAGGCGCGAGAAGTCCTGAAGCGGGAGCTCTCCTCGGACGGGGGCAAGATCAAGGACGGGCAGATTTCGTACTGAACCGCAGCCGCTGCAAGCAGACGTCAGTCTGAGGATGCCCCATCCCACGTGCTCGTTCCGCGCTTTGCCCGCAGGAAGGGAAAGTCGAAACGACCGGATACCGCTGCACGGACTCGATAGGATTGACAAATGGACGTTGGCACGAGTGCAAGAAAGCAGCCGCGAGCTGATTACATGTCCCGGATCGTCGAAGCCGGCACTGCGGCGTGCCGGCTGTACGGGCCGTCGAAAACAAACGTCGCCGATATTGCCCGATTGCTCGGGAAGTCCCCGGCAAGCGTGTACAAAATCTTCCCCTCCAAGGCTGCGGTATGGGATGCCATTGCGGGAAATTTCTTCGGAAGCGAGCTCTGCTTTACCCCATCTGCCGACGGCGAAGTGGTCAGTGCGGCTGGCCGTCTGAAGGAAACCGCACTCGGACAACACCGCTTGATGCTGCAGGCACGTCACGGCGACTGCCAAATGTTCGACCTCGTTGTTCTCGCCGCTGAAGGCGGTTGGCCGTCGTTCAGAGACTATCTGAAGCGACTTCAGACCAATGTGGGGGAGCTCATTCGCACTGGCATTGAGACCGAAGAGTTCGTTGCGAGGAATGTCAACGCTGCCGCTTCCTGCTTTTGCGCCTCACTCATCTCCTTGTGGGACCCCAGGATTATTGGAGCACTGCCTTCGAGCCACTGTGAGCTATCAGCTCATGAACTCGCTTCCTTCGCAGTTGCAGCTCTCCGCCAAGTTAACGCAGGCGGGGACGGGACACCAAGGAGAGCATAGCCGCGGGAATGAAGGTCGCGGCCGAGCCGGGCCAGAGCGGCGCGTCAAGCTCGTCGGCCCTGGCCCGCTCCCGAGCGAAGACGGCTCGTCCGCGCGGTGATCGAAGGAACTGATCGGGTCATTTTTGGGGGAAGTGCAGGGAGCTATGTGCCTACGACGAACGGGTGGAGGCCGTGGCAGGACTTCTTCGAGAAGTAGAGCCGGGTCTTCGGCTACGACGTGGACTACGGGATTATGGGGCGTCAGATCCCATGGGAGTGAACAGCCTCACTTTGCCAGAGCGCCGGCCGCGGGTCACTCCCATGAGACCGTTTGATCGGGAAATTGTCGTCGGACGGGCAGCACGGACAACCGGGCAAGCCGAGAGTTGGACGCCGCCAACAAGGAAATCGCCTGGCTCAGCTCCGAGGCGAGACTGATGGCATTCCAACTGGGGGGCGCCCACCCCTGGTTTCGCATTGCGGCTATGTCGCTCTTTCATGCAAATGCCAACTCCATTGTCGGCAAGTTCCTTGAAGGCGGCGGAAGGGAAGCTTAGGTGTTGCCTCCAGAGAGCCCTAGGCTTCCCTCCCTCTGGCATTCGAGATTTCGTCCCATACAGGATGCTCGGTCCCCGCTGCGCCCTGTTAAGTCGCACCGTTCGGTTGCCATGGGCGGCATATTAGCCAACCAAGAAATGTTTGGAACCAATAATTTGAGCACCCAGCAAAAAGAAGGGGAAACCGTCTGCGGCACTTGCCCCTAGGGTGGAGGTGGTGCTCAAGCTCCTGAAGAGCGGCGTCGTCAGCGAGGGTATGCATGGCGAGGGCGAACAACCCTGCCATGAGATGATCGCGGATCGTGTTTATCTCCTGATTGCTGGCGCTCCGATTGCACGGATTTGTTCGTGTCTCAGTTGGCCACACACCGTATCTTCGTTGTTGCCACCGACCTTGAGCGGCCGTTTCCCGCGAAGCCGGACGTGTCGCGGCGTCAGGTATTTGCTGGAATACGGGCGACAACCTTTATCTCGAAGTCGAACCCGGCGAGCCAGTTTACCCCGAGCGCAGTCCAATTGGGGTAGGGCGGCCTGCTGAAAATCTGTTGCTTGACAGCCATAATGGTTCCGAACTGGTTTTCAGGATCAGTATGGAAGGTGGTCACGTCCACGATATCGTCCATCGTGCAGCCGGCCGCGCTCAGTATCGACTTGAGGTTTTCGAATGCCAAGCGAACCTGGCGCTCGAAATCGGGTTCGGGCGTTCCATCGGTACGGCTGCCGACCTGCCCGGACACGAACAGAAGATCACCGGATCGAATGGCGGCGGAATAGCCATGCTCCTCATAAAGTGCGTGCCTGTCTGCGGGAAAGATTGCTTCGCGCTGGGTCATTCGGATTTCCTTCTTAGCATGGAGGACCGATGGGCGCGGTGTATGCTTCACAAGCCTGCGCCGCATTTTGTATACGGTATGTATGTGAAGTGTCCACATACGATCCGTATGTCAACTTAATATACGCCGCGTATGTGAAATGGGAGACGAAATGGCGAAACGACGCAGCGAAACGATGCAAGAAAACCGGGGCAAGTTGATCGCGGCGGCAAGAAAGGCTTTCGCCGAAAAGGGATATTCCGCAGCGTCCATGGACGAGTTGACCGCCGAAGCCGGTCTGACGCGCGGTGCGCTTTATCACAACTTCGGTGACAAGCGGGGGCTGCTTGCCGCGGTCGTCGAGCAAATCGACTCGGAAATGGCGTCGCGCGCAAAGCAGATCGGCGCTCGCACGGGCAGCGACTGGCTAGGACTGTTGGCCGAGGGCGCCGCCTATATCGAGATGGCGCTTGATCCCGAAGTCCAACGCATTGTTCTGCTTGATGGACCTGCGGTGTTGGGTGATCCTTCGAAATGGCCTAGCCAGAACAGTTGCCTGCAGGTCACCAAGAGAGCGGTGGAGGGCCTGATTGCACAGGGCATCCTCAAGCCGCTTGACGCGGAGGCCGTTGCCCGGCTTCTCAGCGGTGCGGCACTCAATGCCGCTCTCTGGGTCGCCGCAAGCGAAAACGCGCAGGATGTGCTGCCGAAGGCCGTGGAGGCTTTCCGTTCCCTTGCAACGGGGCTGCTTTTAGAGCCATTGTGACCTGCCGATAGCTGAAATCGAGCTGTCAGGCGCGACCTTGGTACGGCGGAACGCTCAATCGAGGCTATACCCTTCAAGACCACGAGGGGTTTCAGCAGCTTCCGCCTTGGCCCAAAGCCGTCATTCCACAAGCAAGGTCGACTTTACCTAAGTACGACCTCTTGCACATAGCGCGTCGGCGGCACGCCGACAAAACGCGTGAACGCGACGCTGAAGGCACTGGCCGAACCATAGCCGACGCGCTCGGCGATTTCCTTCATGCCACCCTCGTTTCGCCGAAGAAGGTTCTTGGCCAGCGCCATCCGCCACGAAAGCAGGTACTCCATGGGGGCGACACCCATGGCGCGGCGAAATCGTTCGAAAAAGGCCGAGCGAGAAAGCGCGGCCTCCTCAGCCAGTTGCTCGACGGTCCAGTCTCGCGTCGGATTCTCATGCATCCGGCGTATTGCAGCAGCTAGCCGAGCATCTGCCAGCCCGCGCAGGAGACCGGGCGGGGCCTTGGTGCCAGCCGTCGAGCGGAGAGCCTCGACGAGCAGGACCTCCATCAAATGTGCGAGGATCATATCCCGCGCGGGCCGTGATGCACGCGCTTCGTCGCCCACCAGCTGAACGATGGTGGCGAACCTCGCCTCGCCATGAACATGAATGAACTGCGGAAGCAGCGATACCAGCAAGGCTGCGTCCGGCGAGCCGAATGCGAAATGGCCGACCAATAACCGGGCATTGGGCGGCCCGTCGGGATTGCCATGCCTTACTTCACCGACCATTTGCGTAACGCCGAATGGATCGATGCCCCCCGATGTCTCCGGTTCAAGGCTCGACATGGTGAAACCATAGGCCGCCGGGATAAGGACAAAATCGCTCTCGCGAAGCTCGATCGGCTCCTGTCCCTCGATAGTGAGACAAGAAGACCCTTCCAGGATCACGCAGTAGAACGGCTGACCCGATTCCAACCGATGGACGTGCCAGGCACCCGCGCCGCTGACGAGCTTTGACAGCGGTGCGCTCGGCTGCAGCAGTGTCACCACTTCTGCGAGAGGATCGGTCATTTCCGGACTCTTGAAAACGATAACTGGACTTTCAATTATAGAAAGTGCGGCGGGCGCGGTCTAGATTCCAGGGAGACAAAAAACAGAAAGGACACTCCATGAAGACCGTTCTCATCACCGGTTGCTCGTCCGGATTCGGCCTGGAAATTGCCAGATACTTTCTCGATCGCGGTTGGAAGGTTATCGCGACCATGCGCACGCCGCGCGAGGACATCCTGCCTTCCTCCGAGAACCTGAGCATACTGGCTCTCGACGTTACCGAACCCGAAAGCATTCGCCGCGCCATCGACGATGCCGGCCCAATCGATATGCTGGTCAACAATGCGGGGATCGGCTGGCTGAATGCCCTCGAAGGCACGTCAATGAATACCCTGCGCCACATCTTCGAGACGAACACACTCGGCACGATGGCGATGACGCAAGCGGTACTGCCCCAGTTCCGGCAGCGCAAGGGCGGCATCATCGTGAACGTGACATCGAGTGTGACCTTGAAGCCGCTTCCGCTGCTTTCCGTTTACACCGCCAGCAAGGCGGCCGTGAACGCGTTCACCGAAGTGCTTGCATTGGAACTCGCCGCCTTCGATATACGCGCGCACCTTGTGATACCGGGACGGGCTCCCGAGACTCGCTTCAGCGAGACAGCGCGGTCGAGTGTCCACGGCCGGGGCGGCTTCCCCGAAGCATATTCCGGCCTCGTGCAGAGCGTTTTTGCAGGATGGGAGCAGCAGCAATCGTCCGCCACCACCCGGCCTTTGGACGTCGCCGAAGCCGTATGGCGCGCCGCGACCGAGCCGTCCAGCCCGCTGCGCATTCCTGCGGGCGCTGATGCAGTGGCACTGGCGGGCTAGTACAGGGCCACCTCTGTTGCCGACGCACAGCCGAAGACCATTTCTTCACCCTGTCCGGTATGAGGTCAGTGCAAAAACCTCGTTTGGGTGCAGCCGACATTGATCGCTGAGATCGAGTATCGCGCTTGGACGCACGACGCGAAGCTTCCGACAATGGGCTGCGTGAGGTGCAAGACAATGCTGCTGTTTTTAAGATCAGCCAGCACCTCGGACTTTGGTCCGACTAGCCATCCTCTTTGGAGAGCGTAATCTTTAAAGCGAGGGGACCAAAGGGAGACTTTCGACCACGCGGGCTGCGTTGTACGCCAAGACCCGCCGGAAGTTCCCCCGGCAGGAGACTTCCAGGCGTGCCGTGGTTGGCGCTTGGGGCCTCCAGCCCGGACGTGGGAGGCGACGTTTTGATGCCTTGCGAACGAACCCACCTGAGGTACCAGGTTGAGGAAAGTCTGGTCTACGACGGGAAATGGTCCGTCGTAGATACCTTCACTGGTTGTCCTGAAATTGTCGAAGGCGTTCCCTTGGACTGTTTGACGGCTCATGAGGCCAAAGACTTGGTCAACCTTATGAACGGCCGAGAGTTGAGAGCCAAGGGTGTCGAGCTAAGCCCGTGAAAGAAAGACGACGCCGGATAGATGCGAGGGCTCGCAAGAGCCGCGATGGTGTACTTTTACAGGTAAGCCGTTGCAATCTCTGCAAAAGTCATGCGGGTGGGATCGGCCCGTTTCGCAGAATTGGTGGTATAGGGTGGAATGCCCGGACCTCCTTGATAATCAGATCCTTGAATAGGCCAGCCAATTCGTTGAAGAGATGCGAAACGACGTCGAGCGGTCGCTCGGGCTGAAAGAGGTTAGCATTCAGGTGCGAAAAACTTGGTTTTGAGGCACGCGAATGGGACGACGATCTAGAATTGGCAATTATCCAGCGCTTCGATGCGCACTATGACCTTGCCCGCGAGACTTCGGACTTCGCTGGGAACTTCTTGGATCGGACGTAGAGGCGCGGTTGTAGCCCAGGCCCGCGATGATCTGAGTTGCTTAGTACCGCCCATGAAAATGATCGAAAGGGAAGCCCTCGGCGGGTTATTGCTGCAACGTGGCTGTCGCATGGGGCGAAAGCTTCCCTTCTTGTCCTGCTCCCAGCGGTCAGAACAAGGACAGATTACGCCAATCTGCACGGATCACTAGAGGGACCAAAGTCCCTAGCAACAAGCAAATCGACCTTCGACCTCGATCTCGGCTCTCGTGCAGGGGGCAGTGATATCCGCATCTTTCGGCCTCTTTGGAGGCAGGAGCTGGCGCCAGCGGAGGCGACATTCAGTCCTCCGCATCGTAGTCAAAGGCGCTCGCCCACCTCATCGAGTTCGTCGTCGACGTCCTCGATTATCTCCTTCAGGACCGCGATATAGCTGTTCAAGATGTCCGACGGCTCCTCGGGCATCTGCCTGAACGTGATGATCAGGTTATCCGCATCGAACGCCCCTTCGATGCCTCTCGGCGCGGTCGATCTGGAGCTCGAGGCGGCGCTTTCAGCTTTTCAACGTTGCTCATGGTCGAAGTCTCCGCGGGTCAGTCTCCGCTGCGTTTCCCACGATCCTTATGCGGATAGTGCTTCCGCACCACGAGCGGGTTTTTGCCGTCCCAGGAGCGTGATCGAAAGGGAAGCCCTCGGGGTATTGCTTCAACGCGGCGGTCGCATGGGGCGAGGGCTTCCCTTCTTGCCCTGTTCCTGGTCAGGACAATCACACATTACGTCGATCTTCCAGGATCGCCAGTTGGACCAAAGCCTAAGAGCAAGAAATCGAGGGGGAGGTTCACCAGCTAGGCGTGTACGCGCAGGGGGATCGCTGTCGAGAACTGGCCCCTCAACGCATCCTGCCCTTCGCGACAGGACACCAGTGAGACTTCAGGCGGGTTTCGATGAGGGTTTACCTGAAGTCTTCCAAGTGCCAAGAAGAGTGTCATTGGCATAACAGTCATCATACGCTCATGGCACCGGCTAGGGTAGAGAGCCCGTCACCGCACGCCGACGCGTGAAGTGTCAAAATAGGACTGCACCTCATCCTCAAGCTGAATGCAGCGTCTTTCGGATTCCTCCAGGAGCATCTTATCGCCACCCTCAGCACGCAACTTCTCACGGCACCTGACTGCGTCGCCATAGTTCTCGATATATTCGGCCCACCGGTGTGCAATATAGGCATAGGGACGCAGATGTGGACGGCACATGAGAAGAGCCGCCAATCCATAGCGAAAGCTGTCGAAGCGTGCGGGTTCCATGTTCCAAGAACCGTTCTACAATGAGACTAACGCGGTCATAAATGCAAGCGATACGAGAATATCAACAACGTTGTCGGCCTATTTGTTCCGCAAGGTTGCAGAAAAATGTCCCTGGAGAGCGTGGGACTTAATATGTACGAGACCTCCGACTCCGATTTATTTTGACGCGCCTATACAAACGAATCACTTCGGATTTAACTGGTTCGCCGCTTGTCAAGGAGCTTCGAAAATGGACTTGGATCTTCCCGTTTTCATAAAGCCTTTGGAAGTCGAGTTCGATGGCGTCGGCCAGTATCGACACGCTGAGACAGTTCAGGATCTCGCGGCTATGCTGCTTGGCGGCAAATGGCCAAAGGGCAAAGGGAAGAAGCTCCACGCCGCGCTCTGGAGGTCGATGGAGGCCATCGAATGGTATGTCGATGCGGATACGGCTCGCCAAGCGTTCGTCGAAGCCGCTCACGAGGCGGGCATGCATGTCCTTCCGGATGACACGGACGAAATGAAGCAGGCCAGCTAATGGCCAAGGTGCCGCGCTCTCAGCCTCTACAGGCCAATGATAAGCCGCTCTGTTCCCGCGCACGAAAGCCGCGCGAGCCTTCCCTGCCACGGCTTCCATTTGCCCCAATGCCGGATCGCGTCGAGCCGTGCCTGGCGCGGGCGACCAGTTCCCAGATTTCCCCAATGGCGCAGTCTTTGTAGGGACAGATTTAGTTGGTACTGCGCGCTTTCGGGCGAAGATAAGCATGCCGCTGACTACGATATCTACGACGATTACACGCGATATGCGCTCGCCGCGTCTTATAACCACACTGTCGGCGGCGGGGCTCAGCCGCAGAATTGATGGGTATGAAGTGAAAAATGCCCGCGCCGCCTGATAACCAGATCCTTGAATACACCAGCCCATTCGTCGAGTTGATGCGAGAAGACTTCGAGCGTTCGTTCGGGCTGAAGGAGTTTAGCATTCACGTCGGTGCCGAACTTGGTTTTCAGGCGCGCGAATGGGACGACGATCTCGAGTTGGCAATCATCCAGCGCTTCGATGCGCACTATGACTGTTGCCCGTTCATTGGGAGTTTACTGGATCGTACGCAGAGGCGCCATTATAGCCGGACGCCGTCGCCGCCGGGGACGTCGGCACCTTAGTTCCCGTTCGGAACGTGGGCCTTTAAGCTAGTGCGGTCGTTCTGCAGCGTGTCGTATGGAGCTTGGCATAGCTGCTGGACATAGTTAGCCAACGCCCGGTCCTTTGAAAGGTGAAGCTGAAACTCCTTCTCGTCGATTCTCCCCAATCGATATGCGTCAATCAGTGTCTGCTGTTCTTCATTGAGGGCAGGGACGTCGACATTTTTGGGCAAAACGATACCTAGCTCATTCAGCCGCCTTTTGCGTCCGTTAGGTCGAGTTTTGTGCGTTGACATTCAATTCTCCTCTAAAAGGAAAACGAACCAAAAGCTCTGGTGTTCCGGGCCTAGCGCGGTTTCCCGCAGCGCCGAGGCAGAAGTCTGTCCGAGAGGATGAAGCAGCTCTTTGCGAAATCCCAGACCGACGGGGAGTCGAACGGGACTTCCGCATCAATTGCGGCTCGCAAGAGAGCCGAATTGTGCTCCTTCTTCGGCGACGGCGCTCGTCGCAGCCCCTGCGCATGCTTCCGCCGCCAGAATGAGGGCAGCCCGCCGTTAACGGGCAAATCGGGTCGCGGGATATATTCCGGCTGATCCGTGCACAGCCAGAAAAAAGCACAGTGATCGGGCGAACCGCGCTCTGCCTCATAATTGCGCAAGTTCATTTTGCTCGCTTGCGGTACTCCGGCGTCGGGGGCCATGCTATCTATGGGATTGTGGTCCTGTAGGAGCTGTGTAGCGCGCTTCCTTTAAGGCAAGCCTTTGCGCTCATTGGTCAATGCAAGATTTCCTCTCGAAGTCCCTCGACCGCTTTCTAGACGGCGGTCTCGACCCATTTCATGGTGTGCCATATTAGGTCGTATGGAACCTTTGTTGGTTGGGTATCGGAAGAGATGTCCGCGCGGATCATTAATGAGACGACATCCGCAAACTCGCCATTCGGGCCGATTGCAGTGAGACGTTGAGATCGGGTGCTGGCGTCGTGAGCGATGTCGCCATCTCTCAACCGCTTTCCAGAAGTCGAACGTTGCAAACAACTCAGGGGTCTTTTCGATGTCGCCATCGCATCCATTAGCTACATTAGACACCGATCTTCTTATTCAGCATTCGGACGAACTCATGAGCCGTAATGTATGGCCGAGGGAGAAGTTGCTGGCTTTTCAGTGCCAACGCCTGGAATCCACGCTGCGGCACGCCGTCGGTTGTTCTCCCTACTACGGCGACACGATCAGTGAACTCGTGGCGCGCAATGCTCCGCTCAAAGAGTTTCCCGTGCTGTCGAAGCGCGCGCTAATGCAAAACTTCGACCGGATCGTAACCGATACGCGGCTGAGCCGGAGGCGAGTGGAGGGTCACCTCAACAGCGAAAATCCGGGCGCGCTCCTGGCTGGCAAATACCGAGTGGCGGCAACAGGAGGAACGACAGGCGAAAAGGGGCTGGCGGTATTCGACGAAGCCGCGTGGTTAGCGGCAGTCTCGAATACGCTGCGGTTTCAGAAGATCGTGGGAATCGATGAGAAAACGCAGAGCATGGGCATCTTCGCGTCATCGCCCATTCACATTTCTTATCGTATCGGGGCCGAGATGCGTGCCATACGCCCGGCCGCACCGAGGCTCAACGTCCTGATGCCGATCGAGGATGTCGTTGAGGGACTCAATATATATCAGCCAGAGGTCGTCTCGACCTATCCGTCATTCGTGCGGGTTCTCGCGGGCGAACAGCTTGCGGGTCGCCTGCGGATCAGGCCGAGGCTGATCCGAACGAGTGCCGAGACTCTGACGCAGGACGTGCGGGACACCGCCGCGTCTGCATGGGGGGCAATAGTCACCAACAGCTATACCTGCACTGAGGCCGGAGCCATGGGACACGAATGCAACTTGGCCGACGGCCTGCACTTGGCGGAGGACGCCTTCGTCTTTGAGGTCGTGGACGCGGATGACCGTCCGGTACCGAACGGAACCCCTGGCGCGAAGCTGCTTGTTACGACGTTGACAAATCGCGTGCTGCCTTTGGTTCGTTATGAAATCTCAGACGTCGTCACCCTGGCGACCGAACCGTGCCGCTGCGGCCTGCCATTCTGGCGCATCGAGGCGATCGAGGGCCGCAGAGAAGAGATGCTGCGGTTCGCGAAACGGGGAGGCGGTATTGTCGACGTTCACGCTCATCGGCTGCGGTCGCCGCTGACGGGTACCGAGGGAGTACGACAGTTCCAGTTCGCGCAGTTGCCCGATGGTCTAGAGATCACCATTTCCCTGTTTTCCGGGTTCGACATCGATGTCGTCGGTGAGAGGATTGAGACTGCCGTGCGAGCGACGTTGGCGATGGTCGACGCGCAGCCTAGTCGGATTGTGGTTCGGGCGGTGGATACGATCGAGCGCTCTGGTTCCGGCGCAAAGGAAAGGCTTGTCGTCGCGCCGACTTCAGTCAACTCGACGTGAAGTGACAGCTTTCCCGTCATTGCTGTCCAACACGTAGCGGAGCTACATGGTGACAGCTCCTGGTCCCCGAAGCGGACCCCTTTGCAAACAGCTGAGTCGCCTTTCCCTTAGGCCTTAAGAGAACCATCGACACGGCTGTCAACTGGGGCGACATATCCTGGAAACGTGGAGCCGCATCAAGGCCGAGTGCGGTCCTCGATTTGCTCCAGCACCAACCCCCGAGAGGTCTGCCGGGCCAGTTGACGGGCTGTCTGAGGCGACGGCTTCTCCAGGTCGCTCCCCTTTATGATGGAACGTGCGAAGTTACCTCGTCGCCAGCCTGCCTAGGATGCGCGCTCGCGGCCTCGGCGCCGTCGTAGAATGCGCCCGCCGCCATCTCGAGTCCGCGCCGATCGCGAACTTCGATCTCCAACCGACGGGACCGGATTAGACCATCTCCTTCCAGCGCGTGAAGCGCCACGGTCACTCCAGGTCGCCGGCTGCCCAAAGCTTCCGCCAGAACCCGGTGGGAAATCCTGAAGACGTCGCCAACGCGGTCTTGGCACATCAGGATCCAGCGAGCCAGTCTCTGCTCGATGGAACCATGACCGTTGGCGACTGCGGTAGACGCAATCACGGCCTGCATCGTGGCAACGATTGCAAGCAGGGACTTCTGGAGAGCCTGGCTGCTCTCGGTAAGCTCCCGGAACGGTCCCATTTCGATCTGGTGGCCGCTTCCCGGCGTCAGTGCGACGACGTCGAAACGCGGTCTTGTGTCCAGCACGACCGCGGCCGCGTCGAGCATGCCCTCCTTGCCGACGGCGCCAACCGCGAGGCTCTTGACGCCCGCGCGAGCAAAAAGAGCAAGAATGCCGTTGTCCGGCAGGAACACTACGTCGGTTGTTTGCCCTGCACGGAATATGACGTCTCCGTCACTCCACTTCCAAGAAATCAGGTTCGGAGAGAGCATGTTTAGCTCGCGTTCC
Organism: Rhizobium sp. LjRoot258; assembly: GCF_964254185.1. Classification (NCBI taxonomy): domain Bacteria; kingdom Pseudomonadati; phylum Pseudomonadota; class Alphaproteobacteria; order Hyphomicrobiales; family Rhizobiaceae; genus Rhizobium; species Rhizobium sp. LjRoot258. Next base: position 882,033 of record NZ_CAXUST020000002.1, read on the forward strand.
GGAAGAGAGCGCAGGACACGGTTTTGAAAGCCTTCATGCATCACTGACATCGCGAGTTCTCGCAAGAGGAGACAAAAGGTAACGCTTCTTTAACCGGAAGGTTTCGCGCCCCAGGAAACAGCTAACCGATCCGGAGGTTAGTCCAATGCTAGGGGGGTCGGGATGCGCTTCTTCTTCCGATATGTTAGCGCTGGAGGCGAGGGTATCGACGACCCCGAAGGAAGCGAAATGGTGAGCGCGGATGCGGCGACCCAGAAAGCGATCATCGACGCCGGGCATCTAATCGCCGACGCGGCGCGGGAAGGAGGAGGCTTTTATGAGGTTAGCTCTGATCGGTACATCAGTTGCGGTTATCCTGCTGGCCGTCGCTGCGGCCTACATTCTGCCGAGCATCGAGGCCTCCGAAAAGCCGCAACCCCACCCTTTCACTTTAGCAAGGTGAAAGGAGTCTGCACAGTCGTCGTCGAGCATCGGGCCAGCGGCCACAGCTCGACCGCGCCGGTGTCTGAGATCCTCACTCCGCGGTACGACTTGATCGGAAGATATGAAGCTGTGAAAACCGTTGAACTGGCCCGACCGGCGCACGGGAGAGGCGAGGCACCTGCCTGCGTGGAACCTTAGAGCTTTTTCCGTGTTTTGCGCGGATGAACAAGGCCCTCGACAAACGCCTCATCGACGCAGCGCGAAAGGACGTGAAACTCTGCGCCCGCCTGGTCTACGTGCCGTGTCTGGAGCCCGGCATCACCCGCAAGCAAGGCAAGCGGGGCTTCCTCTACTACATGCCGGATGGACGGCGGATCACGGACAAGAATGAAGTCGCACGTCTAAACGCCCTTGCGATCCCGCCGGCCTATCGCGACGTGGTGATCTCTACCAATCCTCTGTCGCATCTGCAGGCGGTCGGCATCGATGCCCGTGATCGCAAACAATACCGTTATCATACCGACTGGCATGCCGAACGCGGACGCGCCAAGTTTGAGCGTCTCGCTGACTTCGGCTCGCAGCTACCCGATATTCGCGAGCGGGTCGACACCGATCTGCGAGCGCGGGGGCTGACAATGGATAAAGCGCTGGCGACCATTGTCTGGATGCTAGACAACTTGTACATCCGCATCGGCAACGCCAACTACGCCGATACCAACGGTTCCTACGGCCTGACGACCCTCCGCAATCGCCACGTCAAGATCGACGGTCCCAGCGTAAGGTTTCGGTTCAGGGGCAAATCCGGAAAAGAGTGGAATCTCGTGCATTCCGATAGGCGTATCGCCAACGTCGTGCGCAAGCTTCAGGAACTGCCAGGCCAGCAGCTCTTCAAATACATTTGCGACGACGGCGGTTGTCGGCAGATTTCCTCGCAAGACGTGAACGCCTACATTCGCGAAGTTGCAGGCGACGATTTCAGCTCATGCCAATTTCGTACATGGGGCGCCACCTGCATGGCAGCATCGGCGCTCGCGCTGCTCGACGTTGCAACGTCAGAACGTGCCATCGCGCGCCAGCTCAACGAAGTGATCGATACTGTCGCGGCCAAACTTGTAAACACGAGATCTGTCTGCAGAACCTCCTACATTCATCCGGCGGTTTTCGATGACTATCGGGCCGGCCGTCTCGGCGACATTCTCAAAATGAGGAGGACCACGAGCGAGCGTCTGTTAAACTGGATGGACGACGAGGAGATCAGGACACTGCGCTGGCTCAAATCCCGTCCTGTCGGGGGTGCCTGATGCACGTGGAAAATTGGATCCACCTTTGCGTCGACATGCAGCGGATGTTCGCGGAGAACACCCCGTGGCATGTACCTTGGATGGCTGAAGTGTCGCCTCAGATCACCGAGCTGTCATCTCGCTTTCCCGAGCGCACGATCTTTACGAGGTTCATCCCGCCTGCGTCGGCAGATGCGATGCCGGGGATGTGGAAGACCTATTACGAGAAATGGAAGGTAATGACGAGCAAGCATCTGCCCCCGGAACTTGTTGATATCGTGCCTTCTCTGCGAAAGCTCATTCCACCCGCCCGCGTCTTTGACAAACGCACGTATTCACCATGGATCGATGGGCGCCTTGAGGCGGCGCTTTCTGGCGACAACGTCGGTTCTGTCGTCATCTCCGGAGGAGAGACCGATGTTTGCGTTCTAGCCGCCGCGCTCGGAGCCGTCGATTTGGGCTATCGTGTCATCCTGCTGAAAGATGCCGTCTGCAGCAGTGCCGATGATACGCACGACGCTTCTCTGGAACTGCTCGGAGATCGCTTTTCGGTGCAGGTCCAGATCATGGAAACGGAGAAATGGCTGAGCGAAGCAGGTCAATCGGAATACGCTTCCCGACGTCGTTGATAGTACGAGAAAAGCCCGCTTTCGGCGGCGAGCTTTTTGATGGCTGTTCTTTTGGCTTTGCTGACCGACCTTTTCGTGCTGCTCGTGAGGACCACCCGGTTCCTCAGTTGCCCTCACTGCTCGATGTCTCGTTATTGCCAGGCGACGCCTGGCGCGAATCGGAATTTTTGTGGATTGCTTTCGGGCCCTGACATGCAGCGAAGTCTGCTTCATTGCCGAAAGCGACATCCAAACGCGAGAGACAGGACCATCTTTGATCCATTCGAGCCGATTGGACGCCACCACACTTGGTGCCTCGCCAAGAAAGCCATCGCTTCGAGGGCGTACGGCTCGATAGGCGCAAACCCCTGCAAACTTTTCGGGCCGAGCAGAGTTCTACCTTCCTAACCATTGGAGGATTACATGTCAGCGAAACACACTGCCCAGAAACAGCGAGAGATCCAGAAGGAAGTTGAACAGGCCGACAAGAAGGGAAAATCAAAACCGTCCGGCGCCATGCAAGCCGGAGCCCGGCGCTATCCGGAGCCGCCATTTCCGAAAATTCATCAGGCCAAACCAGGCTCGGAAGCCGATCTTCCACTGGCTCCGATGTACGACGCGCCCTTCTACAAGGGATCGGAAAAGCTGAAGGACAAAGTCGCGCTGATCACCGGCGGCGATTCCGGCATCGGACGATCGGTGGCGGTGCTTTTCGCCCGCGAAGGCGCTGACATCGTCATCGTCCACCTCGAGGAAGCCAAAGATGCCGAAGAAACCAAGGCGGCGGTCGAGAAGGAAGGCCGGAAGTGCTTCGTCATTCGCGGTGACGTCAAGAATGCTAGCTTTTGCCGGACGGCCGTAGAGAAGACCGTCATGCAGCTCGGACATCTCGACATCCTTGTCAACAACGCTGCCTTCCAGGTTCATACGCAGAACATCGAAGACCTCAGCGATGAACATTTCGACGAGACGCTGAAGACGAACTTGTATGGGTATTTCTACATGGCGAAAGCTGCCATCCCGCATCTCAAGAACGGCTCAGCGATCATCAACACGGGATCGGTCACCGGTCTTGAGGGATCGAAGCAGTTGCTCGACTACTCAATGACAAAAGGTGGCATACACGCCTTTACGCGAGCACTTGCCGGCCAGCTCGTGCCCAAGGGGATCCGCGTGAATGCCGTCGCACCAGGACCCGTCTGGACGCCGCTCAATCCTTCGGACAAGGAAGCGGAGGATGTGGAAACATTCGGATCTCAGACGCCGATGAAGCGAGCCGCACAGCCTGAAGAAATCGCCCCGGCATACGTCTTCCTCGCATCGCCGCAAATGTCGAGCTACATCACCGGCGAGATCCTGCCAATCGTCGGCGGATATTGACGGCCACTGCGCCCAAGATGACCGGAGCGGAGCCCTTCTTCGGGAGAGCCATCCTCATTTGCCGGTTATTTCTGGCAACCGGCTACCCGGATCTGCCCAACGCTTCCGACCGCGATCTTGTCAGACTTCCAAAGCCGTTTTCACAGGCGCAGCTGAACTCGTCCATTCTCGCCGCTGTTCTTGACCGAAAGTGAGCGCGCACTCAACCGGAACCGCATGGTAGCCGCGGGGAACTTGTTGGACAAAGGAAGGTTTTGACCAGACCCGAAACCTTTGGAGGGTCCGCAATGTTCAGCTTCGGCCCGCAGATGCTGGATGAAGGTGTGCGCTTCCGCCTCTGGGCTCCCCTGCAGACTGCCGTCGGGATCATTATCGGCGATCGTCCACCTTGCGAGATGGTGGCTGAGCCTGGCGGCTGGTTCACGTTCGTATCCGACAAGGCGAGGCATGGCGCGCGCTATCGATTCGTCCTTGCAGATGGACAGGAAATCCCCGATCCCGCCTCGCGCTATCAACCTGATGACGTGCATGGGCCGAGTGAAGTCGTCGATGGGAGCCGCTACAGCTGGGTGGATGGTGCCTGGCGTGGCCGTCCATGGAGCGAAATGATCCTCTATGAGGTGCATATCGGAACTTTCACGCAAGCCGGGACGCTGGCGGCTGCGACGAAGCGGCTTGATCATCTCGAGCGACTTGGCGTCACGGCGATCCAACTCATGCCAGTCAACGACTTTCCCGGACGCCGCGGTTGGGGCTATGACGGCGTGCTTCCCTACGCGCTTGACAGCAGCTACGGGCGCCCGGAGGATCTAAAGGCCTTTATCGATGCGGCTCACCAGCGGCGGATCTCGGTTTTTCTCGACGTCGTCTACAACCACTTCGGACCGGAGGGAAACTATCTGCCATCCTATGTCCCCCTGTTTAACCGCCACCACAAGACGCCATGGGGGCCAGCCATCAACTACGACGATGAGCATTCCGACCTGATCCGCAAGTTCGTCGTCGAGAATGCCCTTTATTGGCTAGAGGAATTCCGAGCCGATGGGCTCCGGTTTGATGCTGTGCATGCGATCAGGGATGAAAGCGACGAACATTTGCTTGCCCAAATGGCCCGCACGATCAGGCTGGCAACGCGAGGACGCCATTGCCATCTGATCGTCGAAAATGAAGACAATGCCGCTTCGCTGCTCGAACGCGATGAGGATGGCGCGCCGCCTCTCTACACTGCCCAGTGGAACGACGACATTCATCACGCGCTCCATCGCGCTGCGAGCGGTGAGGCATTCGGATATTACGCCGATTATTCAACGTCCCCGTCTGTCGTCGCACGGGCGATCGCTGAAGGCTTCATCTACCAGGGCGAAACGATGCCTTACAAGGGGACCGCCCGTGGCCAGCCGAGCGATCACCTGCCTCCGACCGCCTTCGTCGCTTTCATTCAGAACCATGACCAGGTCGGCAACCGCGCCCGTGGCGACCGCCTTCATAAAATCACGCCGCAGCCGGCTCTTGAAGCGATCGCCAGCGTCTACCTGCTTTGCCCGCAGGTGCCGATGATTTTCATGGGGGAGGAATGGAAAAGCGAGGCCGATTTTCCCTATTTCTGCGATTTCAGCGAGGAGCTGAATGCGACGGTGCGCAAGGGGCGGCGCGAGGAACTGCACCGCCTGCCTGGCTTTGATGAGGAAGGCGCCGACACACTTCCTGATCCGACGGATGAAATGACATTTCTATCCGCCAAGCTCGATTGGAACAGGCGGGAGCAACCGGGACATAGAGAGTATCTCGAACTCTATCGCCATCTCATCGCGCTGCGCCGGGCTCACATCGTCCCGCTGTTGGAAACGATGCGCTCGGGCGGACACATCGGTTCCTCAAGGCAACTGATCGACGTTCATTGGGATCTCGGGGAGGGGAGAAAGCTGCACCTTATTGCCAATCTATCGCACCAGCCCGTCGCGACGGATCTGCCACAGTCTGGTTCGGTAGTCTGGAGAACACATCAGGCAGGCGACCGCCTTCCGCCGTGGTACGTATGCTGGACCCTCGAAGACGAGCCATTGGCGCCCGACCGGCCAGTCGCGCAATGACGGTCGCCGCAATCTTCAGTCCACGGATATCAAGAGCGCGAAGGGCTGTGTTCGAAATGCTGTCTCGATGTCGATTGCCGGCCCGCTGTCAACCGCGCTGTCAGCCAGGATATCTTGGCGCGGCGTGTTGAGCTGAGCGGGCAGCTCAATCCGGGTATCACTCCAATAGCCAGGTTTCGTGCGCAATGTGATCGCATCGATGTGCCGCGAAATCAGTCGGGGAACGATCGTTATGGAAAACTGCCGCTGGTCGTGACGGGCGAACGCGACGATATGCCGGTGCCTTTGCCCTCGCACGTTAAGGGGCAGGTAGTCGCCGCGATCATAGAGTTCGGGCCGCGCGTGACGAAGCTTGAGGCCCGTTGCGATCAATGTCTGCTTTCTCTGCCAGACATCTCCACCGTCCGCGGCTTTTGACGATAACATGACCTCCAAGCGGCGGAAGTCGACAGGCCGACGATTGTCGGGATCAACGAGGCTGAGTTCCGGTCCCTCCGATCCCTGGTAGATGTCAGGCACGCCGGGGATCGTTAGCTTGAGCAATGTCTGGGCCAGGCTGTTCAATTGTCCAGCAGCAATGATGCGCCTTATCGCGCGATCGAAGTCATTGCGAAACGCTTGGTTCTCCTCGCACAATAGCGCGCCTGCAAAGTCAAGGACCGCGGTCTCGTAGCGCTCATTTGGTTCGCCCCAGTCAGTATATGTCTTGGCCTCCCGGATGGCTTTTTGCGCATAGTTTTTGAAACGGTCGCTCAACACGCCATCGATGTCTTCGATATCCTCAGGCCAGATGCCCGCCAGAGCCTGGTAGAGCATCCATTGTGTATTGGGTTCGGGCCATGGTCCGTCTGCAGTATCGACAATGAAAGCCCGATTGAGCTGTTGCCATCGGTCGAAACCGGCCAACCATTCCGCTGCATGTTCGGTCAGGGCATAGAGGCGCGCGCGCGCATCTTCGCCACGCTTGGTGTCATGTGTCGAGGTTGCCGACAGCCCTTGCTGCAGTATCGCACGTTCGCACATCGTCCTGTGAAAATCGTCCGGCTCACTGCCGAGCGTGGCCGGGTCACCGCCGACTTCATTCAGCCCAAGCAAGCGATTGTAGCGATAAAATAGCGTGTCCTCCATCGCCTTTGCCATCACCGGGCCGCTCAGCTGCTGCAAACGCCTGCGAAGTTCGAGAGCATTGGCGTTGTCATCAGGGTCGAGGATCGCGCGGCCGATCACCCAAACAGCTTCAGGTTCTTCGGCCTTCCAAGCCGCATCGGCGAGCACGTTTTCGAACAGGACCCGGTCGGGGCCCTCCAGCGAGCCTGTCGCGCCGTAGGTTCGGTAGACTGGAAACGCCACCAGGATGCCGGCGATCGCCTCGTCGGCGGTGGCGCGCTGCAATTGAGGCGCCACTGTCATGGCAAGATCGGTCAGCCTGGCGCGCTCACCGGCAAAGTTGCGTTCCACCATGGCGCGCTTGGCCTCTCTCCTGCCAAGGTCAAAGTCCGCGCGTGTCGGCGCCACTGCTCGATAAGCCTTATCGAGCAACTCAAGGCCTTCTCGCTCAACGAACAGCTCTGCGAAGCTTGCAATGACTTCATATCCAGTTGTGCCGGCCACGGGCCAAGCCGGTGGCATCGTCTCGTTTTGCGCGAGAATCTTCTCGACAATTATGTATGCGCTCGGACCAACAGCCTTCAGAAGTTTTGCAAGATAGTCGGCCGGATCGGAAAGGCCGTCCACGTGATCAACGCGAAAGCCCTGGACCTGCCCTGAGTGGACAAGTTCAATGATCAGCCGATGCGTCTCGTTGAAAACGTCTTGATCTTCGATGCGAAGCCCGACCAGGCCGGCGACTTCAAAGAACCGCCTGTAACTGAGGCACCTTCGAGCGTCCTTCCACGGGATGAAGTGCCAGTGCTGCTCCCGGTGCAGAGCTTCGATGAATGCGTGATCGGCGGCAAGTTCGTCGAGGCAGGCACGACGAGAGCTTACCAGAGCCATGATCCGCGCAGCGCTCTCCGGCCGCAACGGGTAGGAAAGCGTGCCATGCGTAAGGCCAGCCTTCCCAGTCGCGGACTGGCCAGAAAGTCCGATGGAGCCGGACGCCAGGGCTTGCGGAAATGGATCGTCGAGAACGGGGAGAGTGATTGGTCCGGTCCAATCGACATCGAAATAGGTTGCGTAAGGACTATCGGGGCCGAGCTCGAGCAGGCTGCGCCACCAAGGGTTTTCAAGCGAGGCAGCCATGTGATTGGGTACAATGTCGAGGATAAGCTGCATTTCAGCTGCCTTGAGTGCCGCTACCAGGCGTTCAAAACCGCCGGGTCCTCCGATCGCCGGATCAATTTGATTTGGGTCCACAATGTCGTAGCCGTGGGTCGACCCTTCCGTCGCCATGAAGAGAGGGGACGCATATAGGTGACTGACCCCGATCCTCTTGAGATAGGGGATGATCGAACAGGCGTCTGCGAACGTCATTCCATTCCGAAATTGCAGCCGATACGTTGATGTTGGCACCTGCATGGAGGCCTCGCGTAACCCCGAAACGGGTGCAGTCCTGTGAAGCGCGCCGTGCCTCTTGTGGTCAAATGCAGCAAAGCGGTCCAGGCGAAACAGCCATGCACCTTCTTTGTTCCGAGGATCATGACGGCCGCAGCCAGCGCTGGGGCTCAGAGATCCGCGATCGACGCTTCCAGGGACACGACGCGACAAACCGCGCTTGGCGGTCTCTCAACCGCCAGCGCCCGGTGGAGCGTCATTTTCAAGGTGCTCCTTATATTGGACGGTTTCGTCCTCGTTGGTGTCGATGGCCGCGGAGGGCTTGATGAGCAATCGGACACCAGGTCCGCCGTCGACCGGTCCTTCGTCGAAGAACATGACACCCGCTGTCGTGAGGACCCGAACGAGCGCTTCGGTTTCCGGGGACGGGCTGACCAGTTCGCCCGGCTGGCTCTCCAGCCGGTCGATGACTGATAAAGACAGGCCAGACGCCTCGGCCAGTTGGCTTGGCTCCCATCGCAGCAAAGCCCTTGCCGCTTTAAGCTGCTCGCTTGACACCATCAGACCATCCTTGATGGATCAACGCGGGCAGGCAGCGACATATCTGCGGCCATAGGCGTCGCGGTAGTAGCACTGGCCAGGCCGACCGGCGACATTGCCGATAACGGCACCGGCCGCGCCACCGACGACAGCACCGATTGCGGCCCCTCGTACATTGCCGGTCGCGACACCTCCAACAACAGCGCCCGTCGCAGCGCCAATTCCAGCACCCTGTTCAGTGGGAGTGCATCCAACAACCGCCGCTGCAGCAAGAAGCGAAATCACAATCTGCCTCATCCTATGTTCCTTCCTGACGTTCGCATATCATCAGCCTCAAAAGAAGGAGATAGGGGCCGGAGGGAGAAAGCAACGCATCGCGCCACTGACCGAACCACAGCGGGAACGAGGCGGTCGCCGGCCGGGGCGAACCGGCGGCTGATGGCTCTCGCCAGAATTGATCTCCGGCTCTCGTCAGGCGCCGACCGGGCCGGCACTTTGATCGGGGCGGTACGCACCGAATGCCTCGTCCGGATCGAGGCAATATCAACGCCTCATTGGCTCTTGAAAGACCAAGCGCGCACGGCCGAAGTCGGTGCGCGAGCAGGCCACATGCTGCGCCCTCGTCGGTACCGCATGATGAAACTCCGGCGCGCGGGCAGCATTGTTTGGCAATCGATCGGCTACTTGATCGCAATGCCTTCATCGACGAGGCTCGACTTCAGTCGATCAATGACATCGTGGCGTGTCTCGGTCCATTCGCGCGTCCTTACCCAGTACTCAACCTTCAGGACAGTCTGATCGGCTGTCAGATCGTCAGCGAAAACCCGCGGAGCAGGTTCTGCCCTCACTCTCTCGTCAGATGAAACGATCCCCAGAACCGCCTGTTTTGCCACTCCAAGGTCCGCTTCATTGGCGATGGCAATGGACAGTTCCTGGCGCCGATTTGCCTCGCGGCTGTGATTGACGATCGGGGTGTTCCAAAGTGTTGAATTGGGCGCCATGAGATATAACCCATCGGTCGTCTTCATCTCGGTGGCGAAGAGGCTTATCTCGCGGATGAACCCTTTAACGTTTGCCGTCTCGATATATTCTCCAACGCGGAAGGGCCGCAAGACGAGAAGCATAATACCTGCCGCAATGTTTTGTAGCGTGCCTTGCAGTGCAAGGCCAAGGGCGAGACCCGCGGCACCCAGAGCAGCGATGATCGAGGCGGTCTGAACGCCAAACTGCCCAAGCACCGTCACGAAGACCAAAATGAGCAGTCCATAGTGGAAAAGGTTCTGGAAGAAGCGCGCCAGCGTCTCATCGATTCCATGGATCCTCGAGATCACGCGAAAGGCCGAGCGGCTGATCACGCCTGAGAGTATCCAACCGCCGACGAGAAGCACAATCGCGCCCAGGATCGAGAAGCCGTATGTTACCGCAAGGGCAGTGGCCTGATCAAAGGCGGTTTGCGTGGCAAGGACCACATTTGCGGACTGATTTTCCATGAGATTACCCGTGACTGTCGAAATAGCGTTACAAGTGGCATAACTGCCGGGAGGTGGATCAAGTGCGGCCGCCGGCTGGTGGCTCGTGTGGCGGCGTCGCGTGAGTGAAACGGTTGTTGTTTCAAGATGGTTCCCAGGGTAGCTCCAAAGGCCGTCGCACGAAGCTCCGACCGACAGACGGAGCGCTCGGGCCAACCCGATACACGTCGCAATGCTTTGGTGTGGGTCTCGGGGCTTCGCGATTGACACGGGCGTTCTTGTTTGGTCGCAAGCTGCGCGTTTAATGCATAGCCTGGAGCTGTAACGGGTGAAGATGCCTGGAAATTGATCAGAGCGCCTCGGCCCTTCAGCGATCCACGGAAACCCTATCCGACGCTGTCCCCGTTCACGATGGCCTGGCACATGAGGCAGGAACTTTGTCGGCCGCGGACAGTTACTTCGCTTAAGACAAAGGAGAAGAAAAATGCCCGCAAAATCCAAAGCGCAGCAGAAGGCAGCCGGTGCAGCCCTTGCGGCAAAGCGGGGTCAAACACCAAAGAGCAGGCTCAAGGGGGCATCCAAAGAAATGGTGGACTCCATGAGCGAAAAACAACTCGAGGAGTTTGCTTCGACAAAACGGCGCGGAAAGCCAGAGCGCGTCCCGCACTAACGCCACGCAACCGTGCTGCGCTGGCTTTCGCCGATCGAGATCGCGCCCAATGCGCGACAATTCCACGCGGGCCGGTAGCAGCGAGAGCTTCCGTCTTACCATATGGGCAGGAAGCAGGAGCAGAACCATGCTCAAATCGTTCATCAAAGAGATCATAGGGGCTTCTCCGGCACTCTACGATCCATGCCCAAGTCTTCTCTCGTTTCGCAAGAAGTGCCACGTCCTTGTCCTGTTCGAGGGCTCGGCTGATGACCGCTGCGAATTGCAGGAGGAATATCTTGCAAACCAGCATGAAGCGCTGGCATCGCGGGACATTGCACTCTTGCGTGTCGCCGGCGGCGGCGTTTTCTCCAGTTTCGAAGCCTCCGCTGATATTAGCGCGGACCAGATCCGCGCGGATCTTGACGGTCCTTCGCCTGAGGAATTCGAGGCCATACTCGTCAGCCCTGACGGTGCCATAAAGTTTCGCTCGGGGCGACCAGTCAGCGTTCAGCATGTCATAGACTTGATCGACAGATTACCTCTCAGCATCGAGTAGCATCGCGGTCGCACGCGCGTGAGGGCTGGTGCGCAATCCAAGATCTGACAGTAGGTGCTGGCGGGCGCGATTGACACGGCTCTTGATCGACCAAGGGACAGCGAAAACGCGTTGTCGCTTCCGCATAGGTGCGGCCATTCGGGCCAGCAGAAGGGGAACAGATCATCGCCTCGTCAGTTAGGATTTTACGCAAGAGGAGCACCTCGATGGTTGATCTAACAGGACAAACAATCAGCGCGATTTTCGATCACGAGCGGGATGCAGAGCACGCCGCCAACGAAGTGATTGCCTCGGGAATTGCAAACGATGCCGTAACCATCACCCGCGGACATGGCACCGATACGCTTCCGAAGGATCATGGAGGCTTTCTGGACGCAGTCGAAAAATTCTTCTTCACCCAAGAGCAACGAAACGTCTACGCCGAAGCGCTTAGGCGCGGAGGGTTTCTTGTCAGCGTGCAGGTCAAGGACCAAGCTCAACATGACGCGGTCCTGAAGATCCTGGCTGACAAGGGAAGCATTGATATCGATGAACGCGCCGAGCAGTGGCGCGCGCAGGGATGGCAATAAGACGTTGGCCAACGAGGTCTGGCCTCAATTTGTCTTCTGACCGCCTGTTCGGTGTTGCGTTCAGAACCCTACTGCGGTTCAGGCAGATTATGCTGCTGACCCGGAGCCTTGCTCGGAGGGATGACGCGCAGGGTACCGGTGGAAGGCGCTCGTTGCTCCAGACCCTCGTCGCCCGATGCCGGCGGTATGAGCACGCCATTGCAACGGGATAAATCGACATCACTGCCGCGGCGAGAACGTGAACCTTCCTGCAATTGCTGTTGTGACGGAGCCTGACAGTATCCTGGAGACGGCCTTGTCGTGCTTTGAGCAAAGGCGTTCGTGGTGACAAGCAGAACCAGACCGGCAGTGATGTTGCGCATGAATTGCATCAAGCATCCTCCGCAGCAGGTGACGGCGAGGGCTGCAGCGTCGCCTTCTATGAGCTGGACGCTAACGCTCAAAACTTGCCACGTTCCCGATAGATGCGTCGTCCGAGACATGCCGCCCCAACTCCAGCCTCACCAGAAGCGGCAAATGGTCCGACGCTCGCCGCGTCAGTGGGTCAGCCGTGATCGCCACGGAAGCGACATGCAGTTCCTTTGATACGAAAACATGATCGATGCGCAGCAGCGGATATCGCGATGGAAATGTCGGCCGCGGCTTGGTTCCTGCCAACAACTGGGCGTCGCGAAAATGCGTCGTCAAGCTTTTGTAAGCTGGCGAGGATGGAATGGCGTTCAAGTCCCCACAGACGACCGCCGGAAAGGCCTGGAATTGCGCGTTTCCGATCCAGCCGTCGCTGAGGAGCGCTGACACTTGCCGGTTGCGGTCCCGGTTTCTGAGGCCAAGGTGTGTGTTGAGCACATTAAGGGGCCATCCGTGGACGTCAACCTGCACCCAGATTGCCCCGCGGGTCTCGCCGATCGACGGCAGGGGAGCAGCCCTCATCAGGCGCGTGGGAAGCGCGGTGACGATCGCATCGCCATAGCGTTCCTCTTCAACATGCAGCGCCGGGTGAAAATGGGCTTCCATCTTCAGCAGCGTCGCGATCATCTCCGCCTGATCGATCCCGCCTGTCCGCTTTCGTCCAACATCGAGCTCCTGGAGCGCGATGATGTCGGCCTCTGATCGTGCGATGACCGCTGCGATCCGATGCGGATCAATCCGCCGATCCGTGCCGACGCAGCTGTGAACATTGTAGGTGAGAACCTTGATCTCGCGCCGGTCAGACGGCGAGAGGGCAGATGCGATTGTGCTCATGCAGCGGGGAACCCGCCTGAGCTTATTTCGTTCCCACTAGCAAAGGGATCAACACTAAGCGGAACTTTCATGTCGGTCAGGCGCGGTTTCATCAACACAGCCCTCATTCTAGGCCTGCTGCTCGCCGCCTACTTGCTCTACAAAGTCTTCAGCCGGTATTCGCTTGGTGAGATCATGCAGTCGCTCGGGGCTATCTCCACGTCCCGATTGATTTTAGCTGTCGGCTTTTGCGCTCTTTCCTACCTGTGCCTCAGCGGCTTCGACTGGATGGCTTTGCGCTACGCAGGCAAACCGCTAAGCTACCCGAAGGCAGCGCTTGCCTCGTTTACCAGTCTTTCGATCGGGCATAACCTCGGTGTTGCGGCTCTGAGCAGCGGTGCAGTGCGCTATCGCTACTATGCGCGGTGGGGATTGAATGCGGGAGAGGTCGCCAAGGTTATCCTGTTTTGCGGTGTAACGGTCGGGGTAGGGCTGTCGACCCTGGCCGGCATCGCGCTTCTGGGCAATCCCAGGAATGCAAGCAATTTGCTTCACGTCGGCGCTGACGCTCTCGTTTGGCTCGGCCTTCTTTGTCTCGCGTTTCCGGTGGTTTACGTCGTCCTTGCCGGCACTTTACGTGCTCCGCTGCGCGTATGGAAGTGGCGCTTTGAGATGCCGGACCTCAAGCTTGCAATTGGACAGATCATCATCGGCACGCTCAATTTCATCTGTGTTGCCGCCTGCCTGCATCAGGTGTTGACGGCCGGCGTGGATTCAAGCTTCGTTCAAACGGCGACGGCCTACGTGCTTGCGAATATCGCCGTCCTCGCAACCCATGTGCCCGGTGGCCTTGGTGTGCTGGAAGCCACGGTCAGTCATGTCCTGCCGGGTTCAGCCTCGATCGGGGCGCTCGTCGCGTTCCGGGTAATCTACTTCCTGCTACCGCTCTTGATCGGCCTGACGGTCTTTGCTGCAAGCGAATTGGTCATTCGCAAGCGCAGCACCGCTCGCTCAAAGAAGCGCGCTCAAAAGTCGCCCCAAACGCAGACGCAGCTTTTGTAATGGCCAATACGGACGCCGGGGATCGACAAGTGCGGTTCCTACGAAAGGGGATGTATCGCGGCGATGGATGTTAATCTCGAACTGTCTCAGGCCGCGTGCGTCGGTGTTGAGCGTTGCGATCGCAGCAAGCATCGATTGTCGTGACCGCTCAGTCTCGCCTACAAGTGCTGGACTGGTGCCCAAATGTTCCGCGATCAGCCGGTGACGCAGGCAGCTGATCGCGCGCTGATGAGCCTCACAATCAGCCTCCAGGGCGAGATCACATTCGGTGTCCAGGCCTTCCGACCGGTTGTTGAGATTGGACGATCCAATGCGCACGAAGCGGTCGTCGACGATGACAAGCTTCGAATGAACGACAAGTTCCTGCTCGCCGCCGTCTGCGTCGGGCACAACGGCGTACATCACTCTCAGCCGATCATAGCGGTCGACGCGCTTCAAGCGTCGGATCAGCCTGTCGCGAGTGTTTCCCATCGCAAGCTTCTCGATGAAGCCGTGCGAACTCTTCGTCACCACCACGGCTATCTCAGGCCCGTCTGGGTCCTTCAACCGCTTCGCGATTGCCCTGGCGACACCGGAGGATGCAAGGTATTGGGTTTCGATATAGATGTGTTTGCGCGCCGCAGCGATTGCGTCGCGCGTAAGCTGGAAGGCCTCGTAGCGCCCACGCTTGCCGATCAGGCCCGGTTCCGTCAAAGCGATCGCAGCAGGCGTCGCCACCATGTCGGGAACCAAAGCAGGCCAGCTGGCGCACGGTTCTGCCATCGGCGCGATTATTTCACCGGTCGCCTTTTTCCAGCGCCTGCGCGCAACGTCCCCGATCATGAGCGCCACCTCACCAGAAACAGCGCACTGGATATCGTGGACGGGTCCGTAAGGCGTGCCGTCCGGCGAACACCTCAGGGGATTTACAGCGCGGTGGTCCGGCTCGTCCCATCGCCTGGCCGTAAGGTCGATCCCGCCTAAGAAGGCGAGATTGCCGTCTATCGAGACGAGCTTCTGGTGGTGACACCCGCGGAGCGGATGCCGGAAGTCGAAACGCATCGAAATCCGCGGGTGGATGGAAACTGCGCTCCGGCGAAAAAGCCGCAGCGACTTGCCGGAATAAATCGGACCCATGCCCCAAACCAAAATCCTGACCTGCAGCTGCGGGTGTTCCTCCACCAAGGACAAGAGCAGTTCGCCGAGCCTTTGCGAGCTCACATGTGGCTTTAGGGCGATATCGGGATTGAAATCCCAACCAACGATCCAGATCTCGTGCCGTGCCTGTCTCAGCGCCTGATCAAGTGCGGAAAAATAGGCCGCGCCGTCGACAAGAAATGCTGCCTTGTCAGCGACGCCGGCGCGCCAGGCATTGCGGCCGGGTTGGATGACCTGATGTGAAGATGTCCTCCTCGGCAAACGTCGGAAGACGGAGGCGACGACTTGGAGCGTATCAGCCGCTTTGGAGGCGTCGCCCGTGGATTGATAATCCAGCATTTTGCCTTGTTTTTCCTGTGCCTTGGGTGTCTCGGCCTAACGCGCGAAGGGCCGCGCATGTTCCAAGGACAAATGACAAGCGTTGTGCAACAGAATCGGAACTTGAAATGTTCGCTCCTAAGATGCGGCTATCACGCTTTGCGGACTTCTGATCGGTGGCAAACTGATGCGCGGCTCCTCGAACGCGCGTTCGGCTGCGGCTCTTACGCGCGCAAGATCGGCTTGACCGGGCGGCAGGAATGCCAGTGCGGCGTTGGGTGTCACCTGCCCGATTTGAGCCATAGCTGCTTTTGCCTTTCGTTGGTCATGGCAGGCGAGGAGCACCCGCGTCCACCCGCCGCCAGAACGCGCGATACCTCGAGGCAAATGCCGGAATTTGCCCCCGTGACGATAAAACACTTTCCCGTCAGGTCGGGAACATCGGCTCGGCGAAGCCCTTTCCCGCGTTTTCAAATATGATTGCTCCCTTTGTAATCGTCGCTGTTCGGGTTCGGGGCCGAGCCGCCCTTTCATCCTGACGCTCGTGGACTTTGCCTAAGCGACGCAGATGCCGGGCACAGCCACCTTCTGGAAGAGATGTGGGGAGGCGACGGCCGAGGATGGATAGGCCGAGAGCTTGGCTCTGAACTCTGGATGCGTGAACGCAGCCCGAAAGTCAGCGGTCGATTCCCAGACGGCATAGTTGAGGTAGGTCGGGCTTTCGCCGATCGCGCGGTGAAGCTGTGTCGAGATGAAGCCCGGCTGCCGTTTCATGAAGCCCGCATCGGCCTGCCATGCATCGAGGAAGGTCTGCTCGTCGGCATTGTCGAGCGTAAAGAGATTGATGAGGACGATGGAGGACGCATCGAGCGCGATCTGACGTTCGATCGGAAAGGCGGGGTCCATTGGGCGCATAAGCGACATGGCTTGCTCCTTGGGTTGGCAGTATGGTGTCAATCTGGTAATAAGGACACATATTTTAGTTGACACCATGATGTCAATAAAGATATACGGTGACAAATGCACGAGCCCAACAGAACCCCGGCCGGAACAGCCTTGAACGAGCTTATTCTGGACCTATTCAGACTCAACAACCGAATGATCAACGCGGGCGACAAACTCGTTGACGGCCTTGGCCTGACTAGCGCCCGCTGGCAGGTTTTGGGCACCGTAATCGCAGCGGATCGACCGCAGCCAGTTGCATGGCTTGCGCGCGATATGGGAGCCAACCGCCAGAACGTCCAGCGCATCGTCAACGATCTGGAGAAGGAAGGGCTTGTTGCGTTCCACTCCAACCCGCACCACCGGCGTGCGCAACTCGTCGTATTGACGGACAAGGGAAGACAGACATTCGACGCCGCCATGCGCTTGCAAGCCCCCTGGGTCAACGGGCTTTCGCAAGGGCTTTCGGTCGAGGACATTAAAACGACGCACACCGTCATGAAGGCGCTGCGGAACAAACTGGAAGGCAATGGAGATGGTGAAGAGCAGGCCTGATCGCTACGGCGCAATAGCCGTCTCGACCCACTGGCTGAGCGCCATTCTGATCCTCGCTCTCCTCGGCTCCGGTTTCCGGGCAGCCTATGCCATGGACGCCGCCGCCAAGGCAGGGTTCCTGCGTTTCCACATTCCGGTGGCGATCGTCGTCCTGATTCTGACGGCTCTTCGCATTGTCTGGTGGTGGCGTTTCGATCAGAAGCCGCTACCCTTGGACGGGTCACCTCGCTGGCAGGAGCGCATCGCGCGCGCGGTTCACGCCTCCTTCTACATTGTCATTCTCGGCATGGTCGCCAGCGGCATCGGGCTGATGGTCCTGAGCGGTGCAGCACCTGCGGTCTTCGGCGAGTCTGGTGCGGTGTTGCCAAACTTCGCTGAGTATCCGCCACGGGTACCCCATGGCCTGGGCGCGTTCTTGATCGTCGGGCTGTTGATATTCCACGCTGGGGCAGGCCTCTACCACGAGTTCGTTCGTCGTGACAGGTTGCTCCGGCGGATGTGGTATGGCGGTTGATTATATCCGTTTGAATGTCCCGAATTCACGCCTCGCACCAGCACGAGCGGCTGCCTTGGCTGTTCGACATGTGCCACTGCGTTATAGACCGGCGTGCCCCGCGGCGTCTTCCCGTTGTAGCGTCCGCCATACGCATGACCATGAACGACGGCCACAAAATTGAAGCGGTAAATGGTTTCGGCCAGCCCGGATTCGCGCTCCACGGTCTCGACCATGCATCACTCACCTGCGCCGGACCAGCCCTCACTTCGGCCTTAGGAGGACGAGACTGCGGGGCTCCAGCGGATAGTCTTCTGCCTGAGAAAGGTCGGCAGCAACAACGCTGGGATCGGCGGTCGTCAGCTCAAGAACCCAACCGGTTCCAACAGGCGGCAAATTAAAGATTACCTGGCCATCGTGTGGGTTGAAAAGGAATAGCAGGTCATTCCATTCCTCCTCATCACCATGTTCGTCACACGACAGCCGCAGTCCGATTGTCGTGCTTCCCTCGTCGTCCCAGTGCTCGTCGGTCTGTTCCCCGCCGGTCGGGTTCAGCCAGGTAATGCCGATCCCATTACGCCAGCTTTCTCGACGCAGGAGTGGTTGGCTTTGGCGAAGTGCGATCAGCCTTGCGGTGAATTCCCGAAGTTCGTTTGCACTGTCTGGGAGGTGTTGCCAGTGAAACCAGCTGACCTCGCTATCCTGGCAGTAGCCGTTGTTGTTGCCCATCTGGCTGCGGCCGAACTCGTCTCCGGCCAGCAGCATGGGCACGCCATGGGAGAAAAAGAGCGTGGCAAGAAAGTTCCGTTTCTGACGCTCACGGACCAGATTTATGCCAGCGTCATCGGTTGGTCCCTCGGTGCCGTAGTTGAAACTCCGATTGTGGTCATGGCCGTCCTGGTTGTCCTCGCCGTTCGCCTCATTGTGCTTGTCGTTATACGAAACCAAATCATTCAGCGTGAAACCATCATGGGCGGTCACGAAGTTGACGCTCGCCCACGGCCTGCGCCCACGAAAGTCATAAATGTCGCCGGAGCCAAGAATTCGGGCGGCAAAATCGCGGGCCATGCCGTCCTCGTCCTTCCAATAGTCGCGCATCGTGTCGCGATATTTATCGTTCCATTCCGACCAGCCGGGTGGGAAGCCTCCAACCTGATAGCCGCCCGGACCGATATCCCAGGGCTCGCCTATGAGCTTGAGGCGGGAAAGGACGGGATCTTGACCAACAGCATCAAAGAAGCCGCCACGCTGATCAAATCCCTCCGGTTCGCGCCCGAGTATGGTGCCGAGGTCGAAACGAAAGCCGTCAACATTCATCACCTCTGCCCAATAGCGCAGGGAGTCCGTGATCATCTGCAGAACGCGCGGATGCGAAGTGTTCACCGTATTGCCGGTGCCGGTGTCATTGATGTAGTAGCGCGGCTCGCCGGCCAAAGTCCGATAATAGGAGAAGTTGTCGATGCCCTTGAAGGAGAGGGTCGGGCCAAGTTCGTTGCCCTCGGCAGTGTGATTGTAGACGACGTCGAGAATGACTTCGATGCCGGCGTCGTGAAAGGCGCGGACCATATCGCGAAATCCGGCAAGCCCGCGTGGACCATAGTATCGCGATGCGGGAGCGAAGAAACCAATAGTGTTGTAGCCCCAGTAATTTCTCAGACCATTGTCGAGGAGGTGAGGGTCGTCCGGAAAATAGTGGACAGGCAGCAGTTCGATCGAGCTCACGCCAAGGCTCTTCACATACTGCACGATATCCTGTTCCGCGAGCCCCTCGAATGTTCCACGCAGATTCTTCGGAATGGTCGGATGAAGCTTGGTCATCCCTTTGACATGGGCCTCGTAGAAAATAGTGCGTGACCAGGGCGTTCCCGGTCTCGCGTCCTTTTCACTGAAGTCGGCCGGATCCACGACCCGACATTTCGGCATGTCCGGAGCGCTGTCTGCGTCGTTGAAGGAAAGATCCTTCTCTTCGCTCTCGAGATCATAAGCGAAGGTGGTCTGACCCCAATTCACCTCGCCGACGATCTCCCGCGCGTAGGGATCGAGCAGCAGCTTGCTGGGATTGAAACGATGGCCGCTTTCGGGTTCGTAGGGCCCGTGGACCCGGTAGCCATAAAGCACGCCCGGCTTCAGACCGGGAATATGGCCATGCCAGATCTCATTGGTGTATTCGGGAAGGGAGATTCGGGTTTCATTGCGACCCTCAACGTCGAAGAGGCAAAGCTCCACCCGTTCGGCATGGGCGGAAAACAACGCAAAGTTAACCCCGCCTTCAGTCGGCGTTGCGCCGAGCATCGTGAAGTCACCGGGTTCGGTGTCGTGTACAGGTTTATGTGCCATAAAAGCCCCGCATTTAATCGGCGGGACAGGAACACGGATCTTCTGCGTTTGTTCCGAGAGGCACTCCTATTGCGCGTTCTGCACGGCCGAGTACCAAAGCGATGAAAGGAGCGCGATTTCATACGAATGCCAAACGGTCCGCAGCAGTGCTCTTTGCGTCGCGCAATTCTTTCAATGGCAAGCCGCGCTGGGGCCAATCCATCAGGCGGCAACGCACTGTCCGTTGCCTAGAGGCCATCTCGGCGCCGCTTTGTAGCGTTCCTTAAAATATCCAGGTTACGTCGCGTTTCCAGCCAGTAGTCGAGATAACCGACGCAAATGTAAAGCCACCTCTTGCCGCTGGTGACGGCGACGATCAGTAGCAGCGCAGTCAGAATGAATGTTGTCATCGTTCGGTCCTCCCTCACGATGAAAAACCAACAAGCAGCGCCAAGGTTCCATGCTTGAAGACGCCCTCAAAGCAAAGGAATGGATACAGCCAATTGTGGCGCCGTGACAGATCGTCCAGGCCAGCATCGTACGTGAATGCCGGAGGTGTGCGTCGTGATCGCGACGCCCGGACAAGGCTGGAAAAATGCCTCCTTTGAGAGGCTGACGATTTGTCTCTATCCATATCTGCCATGCTCGTGCCGAAATTTACTGCTGTTGGCTTCTTTCCTGAACCACGGGGGCGCCGCATGGAATTCATCAATCGCTACGTTGATCGACCGTTGCTTGACGGAGCGTCGAGCGCGATGCGCGCTTGGCATGTCCGCACCGGTCAATCCCCGGAGAGACTTGGTCCTAGCTGGAATCTTGCCGTGCTGTTTGTGCTGCTGGCACTGAGCGTCCGATTTCTTTCTGGCACCGGGCTCGTGCTGGGTGCTGCCACTTTGGTAATGCTCTCTCTGCCTTCGGCGTTTAAACTCATGTCCAATCGCGCTAGCCAATTTTACAACGCACGTGCTTATCGTGCGCTGGCCACACTGGCATTGAGAAAACGCGAAACCGAGTGGGCACTACGCTTGATGATCCTGCTGATCTCCGCCTGCCTGCCAATTCTCAGCCGATCCAATGACCCTGCGGGCAGCTCGTTTCTCCTCGGCGCCAGCCTTTGGTTCGTCCTGACAGCGCCAGCAAACACATATCTGCAGGCCGCCGAGCCTCCACAGCCGAGCGATGGGGAGCCAAGCTTCAGATCAGAGCGTTCGTTGCAATTCGGCTCGTAAAGGCGCGTACCGAGGCTAGAGCACGTCCGTTTTAATCGAGGTCATATCCGGCTGCCGCGAAGTCAAACGCGACACCATCAAATAGCACGCTTGATGCACCGCCCGAAGGCAGCGTGATTCAAACCGAACACTGAGCCGGAAACTCCAATCTTCCCAAAACCAATTCGTCTCAAACCGTTCGACGACGCATGCTCTCCCGATTGTTGAAGAACAGCAACACCGGTCGTACGCGCACGGTGACCGCGACCGATGGTTATACCGTTGATCTCGATGGCGAAGTCCTCGATCGGCCACGAAACGGTGCCATACGGCGACAAACGGATCAAAGTCCAGACGGGAACGTTGACTGGTGCTCCGTCAACGGACGTAACGACGGCAGGACGATCTGTCTCTATGTGCTGCCCAGAAGCATTTAACCCATGGACTTTGACCCGATTAGCGATCCCCAATTGCCACCGCGTTTGCACCCGACCCACCAAAGACTTGCTTTTTCGCACCGCGCTTCGTCCATGATGGCCGACGAAAGAAGCGGTTTTCCGCACATATTCCCTTGCCGTTGCGGAATTCCGTCTGACGAGCTATAAAGCCAAAGTGCGATATTTCGCACGAATCTTACATATGAGCGGAATTCCGCATGATACATACAATTTTCACGACCCTCGGCGCGCAACTTCGTACGGTTCGGAAGCGACGCGGCCTCAGTCAGACTGATCTCGGAACACGACTCGGGCGCGATCGAGCTCGCGTATCCGAGCTCGAACGTGACCTAGCAAACAATCGCTTAGGACGCGATCGACTGACCCTTTTTGCCGAAATTTGCGATGCCCTCGACCTCGTGCCGGTGCTGGTGCCAAGGCCGCGCGTGAGCGAAGTGCGCCAGCTCATCGACGAAGGGACCTCGGAAGGCCGGCGCTCGAGACAGGTGCCAACGGCATTCGATGAGCTTTTCGTAGATCTTGATGAGGATGATGAAGAGGAGAGGTGATGGCGAAGGTTCCCGCAATACTCGGTGTCTATCTTCTTGATCACGCGCTCGGTACGATCAGGGCAGGGACCTTGACGCGCGATGCCGATGGTGGCGTCGCGTTCGTCGTAGCGGAGAGCTATTTACGTCACGCAAAACGGCCGATTCTAAGCCTCGGTTGGCACGACCCCAATGATGATGAACGCACGCGCGATCGCCTCGCAAGCAGAGCAGATAAAATCGGGCTGCATGGTACCTTGCCGCCATGGTTTTCCGGATTGTTGCCTGAAGGCGCTCTGCGAGAACTGGTCCTGACCGAGATGGGGCCGGGTGATCACGACGAGTTCGACGTCCTGACCCGGTTGGGCGCTGATCTGCCGGGCGCCGTCCTTGTTGTTCCGGAGACCGGCGTGCCGCCGTCTGCGGGCCCACTCACGCTCCAGAATGTCCAGGGCTTTAAGGCAGCTCTGCCAGAAGGGACCATAAAATTCTCGCTTGCCGGCGTTCAGCTGAAGTTTTCGGCCAACCCAGAGGGCGAGCGGCTGACCGTTCCTGGTCGCGGCGATACCGGTCGTTGTATCATAAAAGTGGGGAGCGACAGGTTCCCTGGCCTCCCCGAAGCCGAATATGCGGCTATGCAACTGGCTGGAATGATCGGGGTCAGGACAGCCAACTGCCGTCTCGTTCCTCGCGAGGCAATTGAAGGCGTCCCGGCTGAACTCTTGGCGCATGGTAAGAATGTACTCGTCGTCGATCGCTTTGATCGCACTGAGGATGGCCGCGGACGTATTCACATCGAGGATGCGGGACAGATCCTCGGCGCGATCGGTGACCGGAAGTACACGCTGGCAACCACGGAAACCGTCATAAATATGGTTCGACGCTTCAGCTCCGATCATCGCGACGACATCATGGAGGCTGTTCGCCGTGTCGTTGCCGATGTCCTGCTTGGAAACGGCGACAACCATCTGAAGAACTGGTCTTTTTTCTTTCCGCGACCAAATGAGATCCGGCTCTCGCCGGCCTACGATATCGTGCCGACAATCTTCTACATGCCGGCAGACACAATGGCTCTCAGGTTCGTCAAAACACAAAACTTCGAAAACGTGAACCTTCGTCGTTTCGAACGCGTTGCAAGTTTTCTCCGGCTCGACCCCAAATGGATCACCCGCGAGGTGACGACGGTGGTGAAACGCGCACTTGAATTATGGCCGTCAGCGGTGCCCGAACTGCTCGGGGAGGAGCGAGCAAAGCAGATCATCGACCGGCTCGACACGCTGAAGCTTGTCGGCGAGGTCCGAGGCTGACGTGATAGCTGGCGTCGCGTTGCGACTTTCCCGCCGTGGCGGCCTCGCTGCAGCACGCATCTGGAACCAATTTGCCAGTCCATCGTTGTGATTCCACGCAATGATGGAGGTGAAAATGCTTTACTATGCGTTGGTGTTCCTGGTCGTAGCTCTGATTGCGGGTGTTCTGGGATTTGGCGGAATAGCAGGAGCATCCGCGTCGATCGCCCAGATACTGTTTTTCGTGTTCCTCGTCCTCTTTGTTGTTTCGCTTGTCATGCGCGGGGTTCGACGCTGACGCTTGGACGGGTTTAACGATTGCATTGACGTAGATCCGATCCGGTCATGTTACTGCTTATTCGAAGACGCGTTGCGGTCGCGACGCGTCTTCGTCGCGTCGATGCTTGCTGCAGGTCGATGCATCGGTGAAGGCGCGGTCCGACGGTTGAGGGAGGCTCGGCCGCCTGGCTGGCGGCCGTTGCTTGTCAATTCGCGAACTACGCCGCCGCCTTCGCATTGGCGACCGCAACGGCAAGCTGCGTCAGCTTCTTGTCGGTCGCCTCCTCCTCGGCGAGGCTTTGCTTGAGGAGCGGAATCGCATTCTTGAGCCCGAGTTGATTTGCCCAGGCAATCAGCGTGCCATAGCGGGCGATCTCATAGTGTTCGACGGCCTGTGCGGAAGAGATGATGCCTGCGTCGAGGGCCGGAGAGCCCTTGAACTCTTCCATAATCTCCTCGCCTTCCGCGATTATGCCCTGAATAGCCTCGCAGGTCTTGCCGCGGGCGGGTTTGCCAAGCATTTCGAACACCTGCTCCAGACGCTCGACCTGGCCTTGTGTTTCATCGCGATGCTTCTGGAAGCCAGCCTTGCCTTCCTCCGATTGCGCGGCGCGCGCCATCTTTGGAAGAGCTCGAAGAATTTGCTTCTCGGCGTAGTACATATCTTTGAGCGTATCGAGGAAAAGATCGTCCAGCGTCTTTTGGGTTGCCATATCGTCCTCCTTTGGGGGTTATGCCGTGCGAGAACTCTCCCGGAAGCCATATGTTCCAAAACTAAGAATGAAACATCATTCATCTCTCAGGGGCAGATGTTGAGGACAGACGAGGCTCCTGTGGGGGCCGCTGGCGCGACCAGCCATGCCGCTTGCGAAGCGGTTTTCAATGCGGACTTTCGGGGGGGCTTGATTTTCAGGCATTGGGCTGTTGTCCCATATCGATCGTCGGCCAGCTGGTGGGCCCGCGGACGCAACCCAGTGAGTTCGTGCTGACGTTGCATACTGCCTTGCAGGACGTTCCTGCCATGGATCGAAGGCTTTCAGCGCCACCTGCTTGCGCGCCTTCGGGAAAATCCGCAATATGGTGTCGATAGCGCCAATCGGCTCGATATGCTTCGAGGCGCGAGCCAGAGAAAGATCAACTGGCCTGGCGATCCGACCTCTGCCTCAAGGCAGCGAGCTGAACCGAGACGAGCAAACCGAATAGATGTCAAAACGATCAGGCAGT
The DNA here is from genome assembly GCF_964254185.1 of Rhizobium sp. LjRoot258. NCBI lineage: Bacteria > Pseudomonadati > Pseudomonadota > Alphaproteobacteria > Hyphomicrobiales > Rhizobiaceae > Rhizobium > Rhizobium sp. LjRoot258. Next base: position 907,119 of record NZ_CAXUST020000002.1, read on the forward strand.
GCTGACTTACCGCTTCATGGCGGACGGGTTCCTCCGTGGCTCAGCGATCGGATGACCCGGCTCGGCGCGCTTATCGCCGAAGCTATCGTCCATCACTACGGCCGCGACGAGTTCCTGTGCCGCCTGTCGCACCCATTCTGGTTCCAGTCCTTCGGTTCGGTGATGGGAATGGATTGGCACTCCTCTGGTATCACCACCAGCGTGATCGGGGCACTCAAGCGAGGCCTAAAACCGCTGTCGGGCGAATTGGGCCTGCATGTCTGCGGCGGTCGAGGCGCGCAATCCCGCAAGACGCCGGAAGAGTTGGTCGATATCGGATATCGCGTCGGGATCGATGGTGCTCGCCTTGCTGGCGTCAGCCGTCTGGTCGCCAAGGTGGACAGCGCTGCCGTTCAGGACGGATTTGATCTTTACCTGCACGGGTTCATCGTTGCCGATGACGGCAAATGGGTCGTCGTGCAGCAGGGGATGAATGACGAAAGGCGCCAGGCCAGGCGATATCATTGGCTGTCGGAGGGCCTGGAGAGTTTCCTCGATTCACCCCACCGTGCGATCGAGGGGCGTGGGCAGGGCAATATCATCAATCTCGCTGATCGGCGGGCAGATCGATCGCGGCTTGGTCAGCTTGACATCCTTGCAACACTCGGACCCGACGGCATCGCCCGGGAGGCAAGCGCACTCGCCCAAAGCGCCGAGCCGGAAGCCGTCGTGGCCGAACAGTTGATCTTGCCGCATCTCGTCATGCCGGCTCATCACGACGTGCGCGCTGGCGACATCGTCATGAAGCGCCTGCACGGAAGTCTGGCCGCTGCTGCCGATCGCGGCCCGACAGACTATCAGGATCTGCTGCTCGTGCCAGGCGTTGGGGCACGCACGGTAAAGGCGCTGGCCATGGTGGCGGAGGTGGTGCACGGAGCACCCTGCCGCTTCTCCGATCCAGCCAGGTTTTCGCTTGCCCATGGCGGCAAGGATCGTCATCCGTTTCCGGTGCCGCTGAAGGTATATGACGAAACCATCCGGGTGATGAAATCGGCGATCTCCAAAGGCAAGCTCGGACGTGAGGAGGAACTGGCTGCTTTAAAACGCCTGGATATCCAGTCACGACAGATGGAGCAATACGTCACCGGCCCCGACCTCAAGGAGATCATTGCCGGCGAGTTTCGCGATTCAGAGCATTTCGGCGGACGCAGTGTCTTTGGCTGGGAGAGACGTTAGGGCGCCCGACGTTGGGGCTATCCCCGCCATCGCAAAGCCTGCAAGGAAGTTCAAGCTCACTGCAAGATAAGCGGCACAGGCTGAGCGGCAGGCCGGAATGCTAGGCACTCCGGGGCCGAAGTCTTCTCACGAGGTCCGCAATCGCACCAAGCCGTGTCCGGATCTTCTCCTGTCGCCGGGGCTGAAGGCCGTTCTTGAGATCGGCGAGAGCCTGGGCGCTCAGACGCGTTGTGGTCTGTGTCATCATCGGGTCAACGATCAGCGCGCCCCTCTGCTGATCCAGGACCGCCCAGTTGCCGTCTTCCTGCTGTTGAATGGTGTATCTGTCCAAGTTTCGATCCCCCCACGACAAACATATCGCGATCGCTGGATGATGAAAGGATCTGTGGTCAGTATTTTAAGCAAGACGGTAAATGAGCATCGCACCGGGTTTTGAGCCCCGCGCGAACAACTTTTTACGCGCGGGTAACGGCAGAAACGCGCTTTCGATGCCTCGAGCTACCGCTATCGCTGCTCAATGGTGCCGGTTGTGATCGGATCGGCGACGTCTCTACCAAAAGGGTTGATGGCAACAAGAGCGGTCAACACGGCAACCGCGGACCAGATTCTAAATAGCATGGAGGGAACCATCAAACACCCGTCAGTGCGGCCCAATAATCGCACGTCCCTTATGCCGACAATCGGTCAAGAAACAGTGAACCGCACAAGGCAGAGGAAAGCAATTTCGTGCAGCGACGCTGTCGCTTCACGGTTCTTCAAGCGAGCTCAGCGCGCGGCAAATCGCAGGCGCGCTCCATCGGCTCCCGCGCGCCATTCCGCCGCGTCTCGGCCGGTAGGCAGGACAGTATCTGTCGCCGACACCGGCAAGCGCCCTTCAAAGCAGCGGGGGCAGCAATTGTATGGATGATCAAACGCATCCTTTCGGGAACAGCTGCGTTAATCTTGGCGAGAAACGGGAATTGCTCGATGCCAAGACTGCCACCGTCCCAGAGGGTGTCAACCGCCACGGTCTTATTGATCGCGGCTGTGAGCGGCGCAATCCTTCTCGGCAGAACGCATCTCAATCCGGCTGATGTTCGAACGATCGATCCTTTGGAACCAGGGCGGGGAAGAAATGCCGCGGTTCCAGAAGCCATACCGATCAAAGGTTTGCGTGACGTCTTCTTCCGCGTGGTCAAAGAGGTGTCCGACGACCGGGTGACGCTCATCGCTGGAGGGGTGACATTCTATCTGTTGCTTGCCCTCTTCCCGGCGCTTGCGGCATTGGTCGCACTTTATGGTCTGATGGCCGATCCCGTCACAATGTCCGATCATCTGCGTGAACTTGCCGGCCTGCTCCCGCCGGGCGCCTTTGACCTTATTGCCGATCAAATCAAGAACCTGGTCGAAACTCGCAACAGCACGCTTAGCGTGACCTTCATCGTCGGATTGAGCATTGCCCTTTGGAGCACTCACAGCGGCACGCTGGCGGTGTTCGATGCGATGAATGTCGCCTACGAAGAGAAGGAGAAGCGCAGCTTTATCAAACTGAATGCTATCGCTTTGTGCTTTACGCTCTGTGCAACGCTATGCGCGGCGATCATGATCGGGCTGGTCGCTGTGATGCCGGCGGTACTTTCCTACCTCTGGCTCGATCAGTTCAAGGAACACATGGCCTTGTTGCTAAGGTGGCCAGTGCTTCTGTTGATCGTCGGTGCAATCGTGACCGCAGTCTACCGCTTCGGCCCAAGCCGGGAGCCGGCAAAATTCCGCTGGATGACCTGGGGTGCTGTGCTCGTGACGCTGTCATGGTTTGCCATGTCGGTCGGCTTCTCGTTCTACATGAACCACTTCGCCGACTACAGCGCCACTTACGGGACCCTCGGCACGCTTATCGCATTCCTCGTCTGGACCTGGCTTTCGATCGTGATCCTGATCGTCGGCGGCGAACTGAATGCGGAGTTGGAACACCAGACCGCGAAAGACACCACGACCGGGCCCGAGCTGCCGATGGGATCGCGCGGTGCGTATGTCGCCGATACACTGGGCGACACTGCCGATCGCCTGAAGTAGACAACGGCGAAGAAGACCATGGAACCACATCGCGAAATGGCATTTCACTGAAAGGCGTCGTCGTCCTCGAGTTCGAGGCGAGAAGCGCGCAAAAAGAGCAGGGAACCGACTAGAGGGAGGTCGACCCTGTCTTTGCCGATTGCCTTCGGCGGGGAATGCCTACATCGGTTGCTTCCTCAGGATCGCTCGATCAAGTTGCGGGCCGGTTGTGTGGCGAATGCCACGATATGAGGAGGCGGGCTACCAGAGCGAGGGTGATGGAGAAGGACCCGCAAGACTACCAGCCGCGATGATTGCGGTCAGCCCTCCGGGGGTGACGCAAACCGGTTGGCATCGAACTGGTCTGTCGCGGCGACGGGAATGATGTCCGCGCTGGATGCCGCGGCATCCGGGTCATGCTGAACCGTGCGGCGGGAAAGGCGAGGCGCTCTCATTTCAATCATCCCGCCAGGAGAGTGCAGCGCCCATTTCATCAGCGCCGCGCCTGAAATGGACCCGAACAAACCTGCCTCTTCCCAGGAAGCAGTCATCGGCAGGGAGGCGATCACGTTCGCGCCGTTCTGGGAGACCCGGTGTGCGGCAGCGAAAGGTTCGAAGCCGGCATAGGTCTGCAATGCAGATGTCCGTCTGTCTGGAAGCGCGCCGATTGGGCCGATCGATGCAGTCTCCAGCTTGGCGTCGGTACCTGCGTCGCCCTTCAGGGAGGCTGGTCGCATCGCCGGTATCGGAATCGGGAAAGATGAAAGATCCACGGGGAACCGTTCGTCATCCCGCCCGACCGCGTCGCTCTGCAGGGCCAGCGCATTCAATGCGCGGCTTCGAGGCGTGGGCAGGAGCGCCGTCAAGAGGGGCCTGTCCGTGGCGTCGCGGCTCGCCGCAGCTGACGCTCCTGCGTCATCATCTTCTCCAGCGGTGCTGGCGATCTGGATGGAGGAGGGACCCACGCGCTTCCTGTAGTTTGAAACTGCCTGGTCATATCCCGGCAGAGGCCGGCCGTCCGCTGGAAGATGCATGGTCTGCCCGTTCGGGAATATTCGAACGAGTTCTTGCCGAGACATGCGGGGCCAAGCCCGGACGTTGCCGACGTCGAGATGCACGAAGGGCGATCCCGAGGCTGGATAATATCCGACCCCGCCGACCTGCATCTGCATTGCAAGGGCACGCAGCGTCGAGAGCTTCACGCCGGGAACGTAGAAGTCCATCGCCTTACCAAGCATGTGCTGGCTCTTTTCGGCGACGCCCGTAGTGCGCGAACGATTGCGTAGCATGTTATTGGTGGTCGGAGAACGGTAGGCGGAGACGATGTGGATGTAGTCCTTCGCGCCGCTGCGCCTGTACACTTCCCAGACCAGGTCAAACAGCCGGGGATCCATCCGGGTCGGTTCGTTCCTTCGCCAGTCGCGCAGAAACCGATTTATCTGTGACAGGCCCTTTGGGTCGAACCTTCCGTCGCGCTTATAGGTAATCGTGGCCCTCTCGCCCGTATGGGTAAAGAACAGCTTCAGCGTACGATCTTCCGCAGAGGCAAAAGATGCAGAACCGATAAGCGCAGGGAGCGCGAACAGAGCCGGCAGAACGGTCTGCGCGACGAGCCGTTCTACACGCGACAGGAGTGCTGCAACCCCGCTGCCAAAGGCTCCACCCGAGAAACCTTTCACTGGATACTTCGACACGACCAATCCCGTCCTACACAGAACACTCGACGACGTGCGGGAACGTCCGCATCCATCACGCTCAGTAAAGCCACGTTATGGTCAACAAACTCCTAACAGCCGGATGCTTACGCGCAGCCAATTGAGGCTGCAGGACCATCCGAGGACGGCCAGCTTTTCAAACGCGAATACCGTCTTCCAAATGGCGGTGAGGTCACGGCGGAACAGGCAGAGATCGACCTGGTGGTGCGGCGACCGCCTCATTCCACGCGGTGTCCGATCAATTTCTTCAAGGTCGCACCGGTCATCTTCGGTTTCGATCTCGAGGGTACCGTGGCCGATCTTGTGGCGATTTCTGACGAATTCGCGGATCTGCCGCTTCACTCGTTCACACTGACCTTCGATCGTGGCTCGGCTTCAGTCCGTAACGCACAGCAACCTCATTCACCGTCACGCAGGCCGCAAACTCTCCGACACGATCCGGGCCTGGCGGGGCATCAGTGTCAATCGCCGACGCTGCGATAGAGAATATAGAAGGCAACAGCGAATATCAGACCGGCGAACATCTTTGTTAGAGCGGTCTTGTATTTCGAAAGTCGGGTTGCGGCGAGCATGCCAACGATGCCCCCTAAAACACCTCCGCCGATGAAGTCGACCGCCACTCCCCAGTCGACCAAACCGGACCCCGCGTAGTTGAGGGCGGTCGCAAGCCCGAAAACGCCGACCGCAAGCAGGGACGAACCGATCGCATTGATCATCGGCATTCCTGTTGCAAAGATGAGGGCGGGCACAATCAGGAAACCGCCACCTATGCCGAAGAAGCCTGACGCGGCACCGGCGACAGTCGCGACGGCTCCGGTTAGCAGGCACATTTTTGCATCAACGGGCTTCGGTCGATCTGTCGCTACCCGCTTCGGGCGAAGCATCAAAGCGCCGACGGCCACCATCAACACCCCGAAGAAGATGAGCAGATGGTTTGCATCGACGGCTTTGCCGAGGCTCGATCCGGCGAACGCGCCGATTGCCCCCACAATTGCGAACACCACCGCGCAACGCCACCACACGTGTCCTTTGAGGGCATGGCTGGTTAAGTTTGCAAAGGCGTTGGCCGAAACGGCGAGAGCACCCGTGCCGATTGCAACATGAGGCTGCGCGATGCCCACCACATAAAGGAGGAGGGGGGTTGCGAGTATCGAACCCCCTCCGCCGACTAGGCCGAGCGCGAAGCCGACTAGGCCGCCGGAGAAGATCGCCGACAATGTCTGGCCTGTCATGATCGTTTTCCTGCAAACAGGCGATCGTGCAAAACCATTCCAATAACCATGAAGCTTACGAATACGAAGCTAGGCATCAGGCCGACTGAAAGCGAAGCGATCGCCGGACCGGGACAGAACCCGCCGAGGCCCCAGCCGATTCCAAAGATTGTTGATCCGATGATCAACCGCACGTCAATCTGTCTGCTTGCGGGGAGAAAGAACTCCTTTTCGTAGACTGGGCGTCTCATCCGCCGCACGATAGACATACCCGCGAAAGCCACAGTGACAGCACCGCCCAGAACAAATGCCAGGCTTGGGTCCCAATGGCCGGTGATATCGAGGAAATTCTGCACCCGTTCGGGATTCAACATTCCGGACATCGACAATCCGATGCCAAATACGGTTCCACAGAGAAGAGCGACAATCGTGTGAATTGCGTTATTTTTCATACGCCGAGGCTCCGAAGGATTGTTATCGCCAGCATCCCTGCCGTGACAAAGCAGACGACTGCCGCCAATGACCGTGGCGACAGGCGGGCCAGACCTACGACCCCGTGGCCGCTGGTGCATCCCGATCCCATTCTCGTCCCAAACCCGACCAGCAACCCGGCGACGATTACCACCGGCAACGGCTCCCGGATGAAAATCTCGGGCCACTTCCCCGTGGCAGTAAGGTAAGCAACTGGGCCGAGCGCAAGGCCAACGAGGAAGGCAGCATTGCTTTGCCAGTTCACGCCTTGAGCCAGACGCCCGACGATGCCGCTTATACCTGCGATGCGACCGTTCAGGATGAGAAGCATTGCCGACGACAGACCGATCAACGCGCCACCCACAAGAGAAAGGAGATACTCACCCATTCGTCGCCTCCTCGGCACAGAATATCGTGTAGAGCGAGCCGACGAGAAGGGCGGCTTTTCGCGCGGTAAGGCGATAGAAGATTTGCTTTCCTTCGCGCCGCGTCTCGACGATCTCCGCATCTCTCAAAACATTCAGTTGCTGGGAGAGGTTCGGCTGATGGATATCCAGCTTCTCCTCCAATTCGCTGACAGAGAACTCGCCTTCAACCAAGGTGCAGACGAGCATCAGACGGGCGGGATGTGCAAGGGTTTTGAGAAGAGCCGCAACTTCCGCCGCCTTCTTCTCCATTGTTCCGAGCGTCCCTCGGGCGGTTGTCTCATTAATGGTAGAAATCACCACGCGGCTCCTTCCAGAACATCTAGCGGTATCTTCAGGTAGCGAGTGCCGTTTGCTTCCGGCTCAGGCAATCTGCCGCCGCGAATGTTGACCTGTAGTGATGGCAAGATCAGCTTCGGCATCGGGAGAGTAAGATCTCTCTTCTGGCGGACCTCGGCGAAGCGTTCTTCCGTCATGCCGGCGAGGTGTGGGTTGAGCGCCCTCTGTTCGCCTACTGTGCTTTCCCACCGGGGCGCACGACCGTCCGGCTGGTAATCGTGGCCGGTGAAGACGCGGGTCTGTTCCGGCAATCCCAAGATTGTTTGCATGGAGCGCCACAGCAAATGGGCGTCGCCCCCCGGAAAATCGGCTCGTGCCGTCCCGCTATCTGGCATGAACATCGTGTCATGAACAAACGCAGCGTCGCCGATGACATAGGTCACGGACGCCAACGTGTGACCTGGCGAGAAAATTACCTTGCCGGGAATGTTTCCAACGCTGAATGTCTCGCCATCGGCAAACAGCTTGCTCCATTGCGAGCCATCGGCCGGAAAGTCCGGAACGTTGTAAATGTCCTTCCATAGTCTTTGAACATCGACAACCTTCTCGCCGATTGCCGTCGGTGCGCCCGTGCGTCCTGCAAGGTAGTGAGCGGCGGAAAAATGGTCAGCATGTGGGTGGGTATCGAGAATCCATTGAACCGACAGTCCATTGGCTTCGATATACGAGAGAATTTCGAGGGCGTGTTCGGTTGATGTCGCTCCTGATTCCTCGTTGAAATCGAGCACAGGATCGATGATGACACATTTGCGCGTCTGTGGGTCGGAGACGACATACTGAACGCTCCATGTTCTTTGATCGAAGAATCCCTTCACCACCGGTTTCCGGTCGTGTTGTCGAGCTAGCCATTTGCTAGCGGGACTTAGATCCATGCCGATGGACTGACCGAATTCCGTTATCTCCCTGTCGGTCATTTCTTCCTTCAGAGCCTTGGACAAGACATAGAGGATCGCTGCGCGCGTCCCGGTCTTGCAGTGCGCAAGGACGCCGCCATGTGTTTGCTCCAACGCCTTGCCGAACGCCTCAACGTCGGCTTCGGTGATAGACGCCACGGAGACCGGGATGAAAGAGTAATGGAGGCCGGCAAGCTCTGCGGCGGCTCGTTCAACGCGACTGCCGGGTTGGTCTGCTTCTTCGTCGTCAGGTCGCAGATTTATGAGTGTGTCAAAATCCTGGTCGCGGAGGTTTATGATATCTGTTTCGGTCGGTTGATCCGCGATGATTAGGGCGTCGCTGATGCGGATCGTTCTCATAAATGGTTTCCTCTAGATAAACATTATACAATATATGATAATGTATAATATTGTGGTGTCAACTCCCTGGCAGCAGCTCGTACGCGAGTTCTCGGTATCTAGCTGTGGTCCCATCGATTTCCGCCTTCAGACCATGACAGATCGTTTACTGTGGATCGCGGCGTCGAGACGCCCGAATTTCCAATGGTGAACACGTATGCAAACATTCACGATGGCGTTGCCTTCGACCATTCACATGTTTGAGCCAACAGAAGACAACGACGCATGGTTGCCAGTTGTCATGTCGCCTACGAGGCGGACTTACATGTCCTTCCGCGACGCTATGAGGATCCCCTGACTGCCTTTACGCCTGCCGGCGGGGGCGGTTGCTCAGTTTAGGATCGATCATGCTCTCCATGATTTCCTCATCGCCGTGGCGAGCTCCAACAATGGTGCTGTCGCAAACCTCACCCTCGAATTGCCGAAGCGCGAAAAGATCCGGACGAGGTATGATGACCGCCTGTCGGCGTGCTCTATCCGGCCCTGGAGCCGCTGCTTTCACTGATCATCGCGGCCGCCGCCATGGCGCTGTCCTCCGTCAGCGTCATCGGCAATTCCCTGCGGCTGCGCCGCTCATCGTTGGACTAGGTGCCCGGCGGCACGTCCGCCGGAACACGACATTCCAAATGCCGGTCCTCTGCAGGATCCCAGGAGGCAGGCGGAGGAAGAAACCACATTAAAGGAGAAGCGACATGACTATGAGAAGATTGCCACATGCGGCCTTGCTGGCCACGCTGATTACGCTCGGCGGAATAGGTTTCGCCCTAGCACAGGCGAACGGCGCCGACCCTCATCATCCCACCGGCTCGTCGCAGGAGACCCCACCCTCCGGCACCGACGGCATGACTGGGCAAGGTCAGGGTCGCATGCCCGGCTCCGAGATGATGCAAGGCGGGATGATGGGACGCGGCATGATGCAGCAGCCCGGCATGATGGGGAGCATGCCGATGATGGCGATGCGCGGGCACATGATGAAGATCATGTTCGCGGTCGCCGACGCCGACGGAGACGGAGCGCTGTCCTTCGAGGAGGTGACGGCGATCCACAAGCGGATATTCGACAGCGTGGACGCGAACAAGGACGGCAAGGTCACGACCGACGAGCTGCAGGCGTTCATGCGGCCGTAGCGGACCGAGGGGATCCAGCCTCGGGCTCTGCGAATAGTCGCGGAGCCTCCGAGGATATGATAGGTTCAGAATGCATTGACCACGGGAGGGGTAAATGCACCGAACCCTTCTGTCTCTGATCCTTTTCGCGCAGTGCGCATCGATGTCGGCGGCCTCCGGGCTTGCCGTCTTCCACACCGCTTCGTTCGGCAGCAGCCGGTCGGTCAGCCTCAGTCTGGAAGAGGGCGGGCCCGCCCGCGATCCGGCCTTCGATTTCGACGTCGTCATCACGCTGTCAGAATTCGACGGTGGCGGGACAGTGCTCTATCGAGACGGAGGAAGGCACGAGGCGAGCGTGCGCTGCGTCTCGCCAGCGATGGTGCGGATCAATTCCGCCGACTATGCGGTCGACGTTTCGGCGCGGCCGGGAACCGACTGGAAGCACGATCTCTGGGCAGCGCTCTGCACCGCCCCAGCTTCCTGAGCGGTCGTACGCCATGGCTTGATCGATCGCGACGTCAGCCCTTCCGCGGGCGGACTTCCATGAACACGTATGGCGCTCCGGTCCCCGATGGGATCGCATAGACGTCATAGGACGCCTGCGGGTCGTCACCCATTCCCAACGAGCCGGACGGCATACCCGGCACGGCCAGTCCCCGGACCGGCGGCCGCTCCCGCAACAGGCGCTGGACAGCCTCGAGCGGCACGTGTCCCTCGAGGTAGTATTCCTCGATGACGGCGGTGTGGCATCCCTCCAAGTCGGCAGGCACGCCCAGCCGCGCCTTGACCGTGGCAAGGTCGTCGGTGTCGCGGGCGTCGACGGAAAATCCCGCCGCTGCCATCGCCTTCGACCATTCGTGACAGCAGCCGCAGTCCGGATCCTTGTAGACCGTCATCTTCGCCGGGGCGGCGGCGCGGACCCCTGCGCCAAGGAACGCCAGGGCGGATGCCGCCATTGCGATGAAGCTTCTCCTGTGCATCGTCTCCACTCCTCGATGTCCTGCCGCCCGGATCCATCCGGGCGGCAGGGGGCCGCTATTTTACTTCGGTGACGGTCAGCTTGCCATTCACGCGTTCGGCAACGAACTCGATGTTCGAACCTTCCTTCAGCTTTCCGAGCAGAGCCGGGTCCTCGACGCGGAAGACCATGGTCATCGCAGGCATGTCGAGGTTCTTCAGGTCTTCATGCTTGATGGTGACCTTCTTCGCCTTGGCGTCGACCTTGCTGACGACCCCCTTGGTGAATTCCTCAGCGAACGCACCGAAGGCCGCGCTGGCCGAAAGCAGGGCGGCTACGCCTATTTTGATCATTGCAGTTTTCATGCTTGAGGCTCCTTTTTGCGGGTTACTTTCCAGCGACGGTGACGTCGCCGTGCATACCGGCCTCGTAGTGACCGGGGATCAGGCAGGCGAACTTGAACTCGCCGTCGGTGGTGAACTTCCAGACGATCTCGCCCGATTGGCCGGCCGGTAGGCGGATCGAATTCGGATCGTCATGCTCCATCTCGGGAAACTTCTCCATGACCGCCTTATGCTCGAGAATCTTGTCTTCCTGATCGAGCACGAACTCGTGGTCGACGGTTCCGGCATTCTTGATCGCGATCTTGACCGTCTGCCCCTTGCGGACGTTGAAGACGGCGGGGGTGAAGATCATCTTGCCGTCGTCGGTTTCCTTCATCGTAACGCGGATCGTCTGCGTCGCCTTCGCCTTGTCGCCAGGCTCGCCGATGGCCATCTTCTCGCCATGGCCGCCGGCGTGGTTGCCAGAGGCGAAGGCGGGCGATGCGAGCGCTGCGAGAGCCAGTGCCATTACATAGTTCTTCATGCGTAAATCCTTTTTTGACTTGGAGGATTGGGCCTCAGCCGTTTGTCGGCTTTGGCGTGATTTGGGTTTTCGCGTCTTTGGCCTTGGTCGCGTCCGGCAGTTCGCCGGTCCACTCCCAGGCCTGCGTTCCGGGCGGGTTTTCGTACCAGCCCGGATCGGAGTAGTCGTCCGCCGAGATGCCCTCGCGGACCTTCACGACCGAGAACATGCCGCCCATCTCGATCGGGCCGTGCGGCCCCCAGCCGGTCATCATCGGGACGGTGTTCTCGGGGATGGGCATTTCCATTTCGCCCATGTCGGCCATGCCCTTGGTGCCCATGGGCATGTATTCCGGCTGCAGCTTCCTGATCTTCTCGGCGACCTTCGACTTGTCCGCGCCGATGAAGGTCGGGATGTCGTGGCCCATGGCGTTCATCGTGTGGTGCGACTTGTGGCAGTGGATGGCCCAGTCGCCGAGGTACTTGGCGTCGAACTCGTAGGCGCGCATCGCGCCGACCGGAATGTCGATGCTGACCTCCGGCCAGCGCGCCTGCGGCCGTACCCAGCCGCCGTCCGTGCATGTCACCTCGAAGTCGTAGCCATGCATGTGGATGGGATGGTTCGTCATCGTCAGGTTGCCCACGCGGACCCGCACCCTGTCGTTCTTGGAAACGACGAGGGGGCTGATGTCCGGAAACACCCGGCTGTTCCAGCACCACATGTTGAAGTCGGTCATCTCCATGATCCGCGGCACGTAGGAGCCGGGATCGATGTCGTAGGCGTTGAGCAGGAAGACGAAGTCGCGGTCGACGCGCATGAACTTCGGATCCTTCGGATGGACGACGAAGAAGCCCATCATGCCCATGGCCATCTGCACCATCTCGTCGGAATGCGGGTGGTACATGAAGGTGCCGGACTTCACGAGGTCGAACTCGTAGACATAGGTCTTGCCGACTGGAATGTGCGGCTGCGTCAGCCCGCCGACGCCGTCCATGCCCGACGGCACGAGCATGCCGTGCCAGTGGATCGTCGTGTGCTCCGGCAGCTTGTTGGTGACGAAGATGCGGACGCGGTCGCCTTCGACTGCCTCGATGGTTGGACCCGGAGACTGGCCGTTGTAACCCCATAAGTAGGCTGTCATGCCGTCGGCCATCTCGCGCTCGACTGGTTCAGCGACCAGATGAAACTCCTTGACGCCGTTGTTCATCCTGTGGGGCAGGGTCCAGCCGTTGAGGGTGACGACCGGCTGGTAGTCCGGACCCGAGGTCGGGTGGAGCGGCGGCTGCATGTCCGCCGATTCCATTGTCGGGGCGTCGGGCAGGCCCATCGCCGACGTCTTCGTCCAGGCTCCCGCCGCAAGCAGGGCCGCGCTCGCACCGAACAGTTGTCGTCTGTTGAACATGGTGATGTCCTTTCTCAATGGCCGCCGCCACCGCTGCTTTCGGAAGCAGCGGTGACCTCGGTCTCTGCCGACGCGTTGGTCGCGCCGCCGCCGTAGATCGCAGGCGCGAGGTTGGCTTCGGCCAGCCAGAAGTCGCGCTTCGCGTTGACGGAAAGCAGGATGGAGTTGATCTTGTCGCGGGTGTCGGTCAGCAGCTCGAAGGTGTTCGAGATCATGCCGTTGTAGGTCAGCAGGGATTCCTCCTCGACCTTGGTGCGTAACGGCACGACGTCGTTGCGGTAGTGCCGCGCGATGTCGTAGTTCGAGCGGTAGGCCTCGTACGCCGACCTTGCTTCCGAGCGCACGTTGACGGCCTTCTCCGCCATCAGGTTCGCCGCACGCATGTAGGCCACTTCGGCCTTGCGCATCCGGGCCTTGCCGGTGTCGAAGATCGGGATCGCGAACTCCAGTTCGACCTGGGCAGTCGTCCTAGTCTTCTTCTCGGCGTCCTCGATTTCCCGTTCCGTTTCGAAACCGGTCAGGATTTCGAGGTCGGTGACATATCGCGTCGCTTCGGTCAGACCATAGGACCTGGCAGTGGCTTCGAGTTCGAGCTTTGCGACCTGGAGGTCTATCCGGTTTCGGAGTGCTTCGGCCTCGATAGTGTCGCGCCTGACGACGGATTTAGGTAGCGGCGGCAGGCTGTTTTGAACCTGATAGTCCAGGTTGGAACCCCAGAGGCCCATGAGCCGCGTCAGCTCCTCCTTGGCGAGACGGGCCGCCAGGCGGGCCTTCGCGGTCTCTCCGGCAAGTTCGGCGACGAACACATGTTCGCGGGCCTGGGCGCCCTTGGTCATCGCGCCGGTCTCGCCGAGCTGCTCCGCTAGCTCGGAAGCGGCGTCCGCCGTCGCCTGGGCGCGCTGGAGCTGCCCGACGTTCTCGAAGGCCGCCACCGCCCTGATCCAGGCACGCCGCGTGTCGGCGGCGACCTGAAGCGTCTTCACGGCCGCGGTCAACTGCGCCTGCCGGAAGCGGGTGTCGGCGATCGCCACGTCCCGGCTCTTCGTCGCGAGCGCCAGGAGGTTCGTCGTGATCATCCCCTCGATCGTCTTGAACGCCTCCAGTTCCGGCGTGCCCATGCCCGTCGTGCCGATGGAGACGGTCGGGTTGATGAACATCGTCGACTGCCAGGCGTCGGCAGCGCTGTCGCCAAGATCGGCATAGGCGGCCTGGAGGCCTCTGTTGTTGAGCAGGGCGATCTGGACGGCCGTCTCGACGTCGAGGGTCTTCTTTCGAGCGAGCAGGCTTCTGACCTGCGCGGCGGCCGACCGGGCCTGGTTCTGGTTCTGGATCCAGACGGTCTGCTTCGCAGTGACAGTGGCGGTCTTGTTCGAGACGGAGGTGAAGCCCGCCTCCTGGCTGGAGTACTCGGCGCCTGTGACGCAGCCGCTCAGCACCAGCGGGAATGTCAGCACCGTCGTTAATTTTCTAAGGTCGATCACGAGGCGTCTCCATTCGCTGGAGCCTGCAGATCGTTCTGTCTGCGCCATGGCTTGGGATCGACTGGCTGCCTGGCGACGTAGCCTGAGATCGGCGACCGGTATGCGGCTGGGCGCGCGGACGGTTGTTCGACCGCGGCGGTGGAGGCCACCACGTCGGGAGGAAGCGTGGATGCGCAGCCGCCGATAACAAGCGGCAGCCCCACCACGAAAAGCGAGGGTTTCATTATGAAATTTCCGAATAAGAGATAGCCTACGGGCGCTCGCCTAAAAGGCAGGCGACCGACTGGACCCGATCAAGCGGGTGCGTCTCTATTCAGATATTCGGGGGACGGTCGAGGGTCGGCAGTTCGCCAACAGTCGTCCGGTCGTCGACGAACTGCCGGATCGAGGTCACGACGGGTCCGCCGACGTCGGGGCTTGCACAAATGATGCCAAAACCGCCGCAGAAGTCCTTGCAGCATTCCTGCTTGACGAGCTTCGACGCACCATCGTCATCGTGGGATACGTCGCCATGCGAGTGGCCGTGATGGGCCGCCTCCGTCATGTCGTGGCCTTCGTGGGACGGCATCACGTCCGATACGACGGCTTTCAGATCGGGGAACGAGGAGCCGTGCATGGCGGCGTTGGCGTTCGACAGCGAGTACCCCGCCAGTGATACGATGATCACCAGCCGTATCATCACGAGCAGCCTGCTCACTGTGATTCGGTACATCTTGCCCATTCCCAACGAGCTACATGCAAAGCAGCCCGATTTCAATTAGGACCCATGTGTCGTCGATGTTCGAGTCCTTTATGTGGCGCGGACATCACGTTATGCACAGCTAGAGCTTCCAACGGTAGTAAGGTCAACAGGAGCTGTTCTTTTCTGACTATGATCGATCTCGCATCCTACTTCGGCCTTTTCGCCGCCGCCCTCGGTGTAACGACGATATTGCCGATGCAGTCGGAGCCCGTGCTGGTCGGTCTTCTTCTCACCGGCAAGTTCTCCGTTCCGGTTCTGCTCGCCGTCGCCAGCGTCGGAAACACGCTTGGAAGCATCGTCAATTGGTTCCTCGGCCGTGGCGTTGAAAGGTTTCGGGACCGGCACTGGTTTCCAGTCGGGGAGGAGGCGCTCGAACGTTCGTCCCGCTGGTACCGGAAATATGGAAAGTGGACGCTGCTTTTTCCTGGATGCCGGTGTTTGGAGACGCTCTCACGGTTGTCGCCGGAGTGCTCAGCGAGCCCACTACTTCCTTTCACGATCCTCGTGTTCGTCGCCAAGACGGGCCGCTATATCGTGCTGACGCCGACCACGTTACAGATTGTTGGCTGACCGCTTTCGGCGCGGGAACACCATCCGGTCGACCGTCTCGCTACGGGCGACCAGCGTGTGCCAGCACGCCGCGGCGAGATGCAGCGCGACCATCGCCAGGATGATCCTCGACCCGGCGACGTGGTACGGCGCGATCCCGAACCAGAAGTAGCTTGCGGCGAATCCCATGCAGACCTGTCCGATGATCGCTGCGTAGAAGGCGTGATGCAGCGCCGTGGCGGCCCGATCGGTCCATGAGCCGGGCGAGCCGGTCTGGGGCGGCTGAAGTATGCGAAGAACCAGCCGCATGCCCATCAGCAAGCCGATGGCCATTCCTGCGTAGTTGTGGAGGTGGTGCTGGACGACGTCCGAGTACGACGGCGTCATGCCCATGTGGACGGCGTGGTGGGTTCTCTCGATGCTGCCGCCCGTCAGATACTGGACCGGCACCAGGAGGGCGACCAGCCAGTGAAGTCCTATCTGGGCCAGCGAATAACCGCCTTTCATCGATCCTCCCCGCGAGAGGCGCAGACTAGCCGGCGGCGGTTAACGCTTCCTCATCAGCAAGTCGTGCCGACGACGACGAGCGGATCGGCGACATGCAGAGCCGCGTCGACGCCTGCCGCTGCTGCGCCGATAGCTGCCGCAAGATGGCGGCGTGATCGGGGAGGGCGTTCGCCCTCTTCCTGCCCAGATGAGAACGGATATCCGGTGAAGCAACGAATATCCGTAACAAGTGGCATGGGGCGGATTCGGAACGCAGCGTTTATGAGACAGACTACTTACCTGAACAGATTCGGACTGCTCTCCATCGTGGGAGCCGCTCTGATGACGGCAATCGCCTCGCCGGCCGCGGAGGATGTCGTAGCCTTTCGACAGGCGGACATGAAGGCCATGGCCGCGGCGGCGAAGACGATGTCCGGCATGTTCGAGGATCCGGCAAGCTACAAGGCCGCCGAGTTCAGGTGGGCCGCCGACACCATCCGCGAGAGGTCGGGCGTCGTTCTCTCCGGACACTTCGCGTCCGAGGCCGCCAGCCCGCAGTCGAAGGCCAGGCCGAACATTCTCGAGGAGCGCGACCGGTTCGACCGCATCGCGAACGACCTGCGCGACTACGCTGCCGCGCTGGACGCCGCCGCGCAGAAAAACCCCGGACCGATGCCCGCCAGCATGCGCATGAAGCCTGGAGAGGCCATGGGCGGCGGCCCGCTCGGCACTCACGTCCGCAACGAGCACGAACTGTCGGCGATGCCGGCGGAACACGCGTTCCATCTCATGCTGCAGACCTGCACGACCTGCCACGCCAGGTTCAGGATGGAATGAGGGCGACCATTCAGAACCGGGAATTGCTCGCCTTGTGCTTCCGAGTGCAACCTTTAACAGGCGCTTCCGGGATTGGAAGCCGGGTTCACGGAGATGTGTTGTGAGGCCGCGCAACGCGTATCGCCTCACGCGCAGCCAGCCAGTCTATGGTGAGCTCACAATCGGCGTCGACGAATTCAAGACCTGCCTTGGGCGTCTTTGGGCTTTTGCGGGAATGATGCGTAGGCATGCCACGTGGCCACGGCGACTTTGGAAAGCTCCGCTTTGAGCGGCCCGTATACCGGATCCTGGAACTGATTGAGGAACCCGCGCTTGAACTCGCTTTCGTCAATGCGTGGGCTCGGGCTGCCCTTTGGGTCGTCCGAGATTGGCATTCTGCGAAGCGTGGCGGCTGACATGGGAACTCCATCGTCGGCTCAATCCAATAGCGTATCGGCTTGTTCAGCGTTCCGCAGTGTTTGAGCCAACAGAAGACAATGACGCATGGTTGCCGGTTGTAATGTCGCCAACGAGGCGGACTCATGTCCTTCCCGACGACATGACCGAGATGGAGAAGGTCAGCTAGCCAAAAAATACCCCGCTGGTTGGCGGGGCGATTGAAGGTCCAATAGAGCGCTACCACTCGGTAACACGCAAAGAGTAGCGACAGCTGCTTCCTCGTTCAAGTCTTTTTTAGGCCTTCCTGATGAATCATCTTTGATGGCCAGGCCTCGACTTTCCAAGCCTCTCCTTTCCACTGAAGAGCCGCCCGTTCACGCGCCGAAAGCCCACGCGACCCGACCCACCCACGCCTTCCTCGGGTGCTTTCTGGTCGTCCCATGTCCCGCTTGCACGAACACTTGCTCGCCATGGCGCACTGGACCGCGGATCGTCGATGGAACACTCAGGACGCACAGTATTTCTGGCCGTGAGAATGCGCGCTGCACGTCCTCGCGCTGCCATCCGCTCTCAGGATCGAGCGGCTGCAGCGGGCGTAGGCGAGAGCGGATTTTGAGAATTGGATTTATTTGGAACCAACCACATTGAAGACATTGCGACTGGCACGAATATCGCAGGCTTTTCGATGTCTCTTTCGGCGGTGTCTGTCCTAGGACGTCGGTTGCAGGTTGGTAGCCGCAGTTAGATGAGGCGGGCAAGCGTGGTAAAGCGCTGTCGATGCATCATAAATATCCACCGAAAGCCAATAGAAGCGCGCCGAGAGCGATGGTCACTATGCCCGGCCAGTTCTTTGATAGCCCGAGAAAGCGGAGTCCTTGATGCTGCGGTTCGAGCGTTTGGCTACCATGCACCAATTCGTGTGGTTCACTCAATCGCCTGCTGAGTGCTTGTCGGAAGAGGTAAAGAAACCCGCCGATCACGAGAACGGCTCCGATCAGGATGGCCCACATGGTTGCCTCGATGTTTAGCGATAGCCAAGAGGCAAAACGAGATCAGGGGGTCATTGTTCCCGATGCCTGTAAGCAAGGTTCCATCGAAAATTCCGTGGCGGAAGAACCCCGACGAGGGGGAAGCGGGGAGGATTTGGACAGGGCGAGGACCCTGAGAGCCGCAGCCGCCCTGGTTATGTCTCAGACGATCTGGAGCGGGCCTGCAGGCTCGCGCGCTTGAAGGCAGTACCGGCTGCTCCAATTAACGTAGACAGACTACATCACGGAGACCGCCATGCCGCCTCGTAAACGTACCGCAACCGCGCCCGCGGTTTCCGAAGGTGCCAAGATCGGCGAACCGGTCCCTAGGGCGGTCGATACGAACACCGCCTCGGTTGGCATCCCACCGCAGCCGGACTATGATCCTCGCGAAGAAATCCGCGCCCTGCGCAAGCAGATGGAGTCGTTGCGGCTGGAGATCTCCGCCGCCGCGCGATCGGTAAAGGGTGGCGCAATGCAGGCCGCACGGCAGACCGAAGCAACGGTTAAGCTCTATCCTGTTTCATCACTCCTGGCGGTCGCGGCCGTCGCCGGGGCGTTTGCCTTTGCGATCGCTGGGATCCGCTCATCCACGCCTCGCTCGCGTTACGACCGGGCGCTCGACGAAATGCGCGATCTGTACGACCGTATCCGCGACCGTCTCTAACTGGACGAGGGATTGCGAGTTGATCGATTCTCCGACACGCTTGCATCTCGCAAGCGAGGGGAGACGTATGCTCGACGTCATTATATGCAACAGCCTGGACATCGTGGCCCGGACGGAACGCTTAATTGAAAAGGCGAAAAGGCTGATCGCAATTGGAAGTCTCGACGACGTCGAGGCACATCGAATTCATACGGAGCTCGAGCGCCTTACGGACCTCGTCTTCATCATGGACGATGCAGCGCGGCTGCTCCGCCGGATGTTCGAGCTACGTCCTGAGATGGCTCATAGGTATACGGATTGCGCGACCCTGCAGTAGGGGCTGCGACGCCCAGAGACGAAACCGGCATCGGTAGAGCGGACTGCATCCGTTGCTACGACATGTGTCTCTCCAATAGAGTCCCAAAATCCAAGTCAATACCGAAGTGATTTGTCTACCCGACGTCAGGTCGCGGCGTGCTTTGATTCCACGAGTATATCGATGAAAACATCGCTGAAACCCGCATCGTCACCCACTACCTCTCCTTTAACCGGGGAGGCGGAGATCTACTGCCTGTCCTCGCTCGTGGCTAGGGCGCCGCATCGTTCCGATAGCGTCCCTCTCGCCGTAAAGTTGATTTTTCGGACACATTGAGCCATTCTAGGTGTCGAGCCATCGAAGTGGGGGACATCGACTATGCAATATGCGGTAGTTCGTGAGTCTGAAATCTGTATGATTGCTAGAAGCCTGGCACAGGCAGAAATAGAGCGCGACTATTTTTCGGCGCGGTACGGGAAGACCGTTGCCATCGTTGCAATCGAAGATGACATCGGCGCATGCGCCCGGTTGCACCGTCAGTTATCGATACGAAATCCCCGCGACGAGATATAGTCTGTGCAATGGTGCTGCTCACGTCACGCATTGAGGCAGGGCGTGCAACCGGCAATATCAAAGGGTTATTCGGATCGGCTCGTGCACTAGGAGAGCGGTGTGTTGCGACCGGGATTACTTCTTGCAATTATGGCGATGACTTACATAGTCATCATAATAATTAGCTAGATGGGACTGATTACGCCGTGCGGCTCGCAAGCGTGGCCGTATGTATTTGCATGAATAGCCGAGCTTAAAATGAAGAGTGCGATGTAATCCACAAACTTTGTAGGGCGACATGTCATATTTGGAAGAGCTGGTGCGCGGTAAGCGCTATTTGAACCGCTGGCTAAGGTATCGGTTGGCGGCTCCGCGCGTTCCCAATTTAAAGCGACTTCTTTTCGGAAGAAACGTCGTTGTCGTGGGTTCCGCGCCCTTCTCCACGAAGGCTCACGGCTGGGACGATTCATTTCGGGTATTGACGATAAACGCCTCGCAGGTGGCTGCTGAGGGTTGGTTGACCAGGCCGCCCGACGTGACATTGATGCAATTCAATCAAATTGAAGGACCCAATCCCGCCGCTGTCGAGGTTCGCAGAGTACTTCAACATACGAAAACTGGTCTGCTTTGCGTCCTCAACTGGCGACACGAGCTCGACCGGCTCCTGAGAGGACTTGACGCATTCGACTACCGTTACGACGAATTGATGCTGATCAGCCGTCATGAGCGCATAGCCTTGATGCATCGGATGACAGGAAGATTGAATTTGGAGTTGGAAGGAGAGGGCAAGTGGTCGAATGGCATCGTCGGGGCAGCTCTGGCGATCAATAGCGGGGCGGCGAATGTCATTCTCACCGGGATCGATCCACTCTCCAAAGGTCACAAATACAATTCGCTGAATCTTTCTCGCATGCACAGGGAAACCGATCTGCTAGCGCTACAGATATTCAGCGAGCAGAGGTTGCCGGTCTTTACGGCCGACCCGCACGTCGCTCAGTCCACGAACCTGGCGCTTTGGCCTCTCAAGCACTCGAGGGGATTCAACGGCCACGCAGTCTGACCAGTCGAGCCGGTGCGCCGACGTAGATGCCACCCGGAACCGTCGTTCCCTTGATCACGCTATTGGCTCCAATGACGCAACCGCGACTGATATGAGCTCCAGCCAAAATTTTTGCGCCGGCGCCGATCCAAACATCGTCCTCAATCACGACCTGCGCTTTGCGTAACGGCTGCTCTTTGATGGGGGCGGTCGGATCATCAAAACCATGCTCGAAGGAAACAATTGCGGTTTGCGCTGCGATCCGTACGCCGTTGCCGATGCGGATGCCCCCGTGGCCGAGCAGCACCGCAAAGTCGTTGAGCGAAACATTGTTTCCGATCTCGACGCGTCCGCTTTGCGCGTCGATCACGACGCCGTAGCGCATCGATACGCGATCGCCGATTGCAATTGTTCCTTTCCGCCACCTGAAACGCGGCCAATACAGCATTTTGGGTCTGGCCCCAATCGTGAGGCTCCCTCTGGAGAAAACCGAGAAAAATTTGACGAGCGCGCCAAGGTTCACTGCTTACACCGGGGCGAAGTTCGGATCGATCGTGAGCGCTTTATCCAGCCACTGCTGTGCATACTCGACATCCTGCCAATTGCTGAACCATGGACCTCCGTTGGTGTAGTGGACACCCTTCGGGTAGCCCGTGGACGGTTTTGAGCTCCACCCCTCCAGCCAGTTCCACTCTTCCGGAATTTCTCCGATCTCGCGGTCATCGGCCCATTGAAGACGGTGAAGGAAGGCACCGGTTTCCGCGTTGATGAGTTGTGGGGTCAATTTGCGGGTGGAGGGATGGCCGCAATTGAAGAGCATGAATGACGACCAGTTCTTCCGCGGATAACTTGTCTGGATCTTTCCGTCCATTTTTACGCCTTCTTTTGGCGTGTAGTCATGATGAACGCATGCAACGGCTTGGTCTTCATCGCGATACTGCAGCAAGTCGGCAACGTCCCCAAAGAACAGAAAATCGCAATCGCAGAAAAGTGCCCAGCCGCTATAGTCGGCAAGCCATGGAGTGAAAAAGCGTGAATAGGTAAATTCTGTAGACGCGAGCGGATCGACAGGCCGCGTGTAGATACCTTGTTCAACAAGCTCCTGCAACTTGATTGGGAAGACATCGACATCGATCGACGCATGTTCGAGCAGCGATGCTTTCGCAACTTCGTAGGCGATATCTTCGCGTGAATCCCACCCGATGTAGACCGAAAGTTCAGCCACAAGCCTTCTCCCTTGAGCTTCGCCGCGCTGAAGGTGGACGACGAACGGTTGCAAAGTCAAGGCCCCGGTCGGGTCGTCGCGCTAAGACGCGGGACGGCAAGCTGCGGCACGCGTCCCTTTAAGGGCATGCGCGAGTGCAGGATAATGGGGCCGTTTATGAATTGGAGGAAGCGTAGTGAAAGGCAGCCGCGATGCCCATGGGGCGAGGATCGCGCGCTTTTCCTGCGTTGACATGCCGGGTGCTGCAAACGCATCGGCGGGTTGGGCAAACTGTCGCTGGGATGCAGGATACGCCATGCCGAAATGGCCTCGATGCCGTCGTGGGACGTGACCGAGGGGGTGTCGGACATGTGTCATGGGCAGATCTCCTGAAAACCTCCAACAGTTGAAGAAAACGCCAGGCAGCATGAGAGATTGTTTCAACGTTTTCAGGATTCAAGAGGGTTCTGATCATCCGCCCGGAAAGATCACAATCTTTTTTGAAGGCGCTCTTGAATCTGAAAAAAACGCAAACCAAATCGATGTTTGCCGGCAGCCCAATAGGGGGCCGGAAAGCCGGGGACGCAGGTTTCCGACGCGTCTCCATTCCATCTCGCTTTACGGAGGATTTGGTTATGAGAAACGAATTTGACTTCGCACCGCTGTATCGGTCCAGCATCGGCTTCGACCGTGTCTTCAATCTCCTCAACAATGCCCAGCGCCCGCAGGCCATCGACGCCTGGCCGCCCTACGACATCGTCAAGACGAGCGAGGACGCCTACTGCATACAGATGGGGGTGGCCGGTGTTGCCGGCGCCGACCTCGACATCACGCAGGAGCGCAACGTCCTCATCGTGACGGGACAGAAGCCCGAGGAGAAAGACGTGGACTACCTGCACCGCGGCATTTCCGGGCGCGCATTCGAACGGCGCTTCGAGCTGGCCGACCATGTCAGGGTCGAGACTGCCTCGCTGACGAATGGTCTTCTGAGCATCGATCTGAAGCGCGAAATCCCCGAAGCAATGAAGCCGCGGAAGATCGCGATCGGCGACGGCAGTCAGCCCCAGACAACGCCGCTTCAGATCGACGCTGAAGAACAACAGGTCGCCTAAACAACTGGACGCGCCGCCCGACCACGGCGGCATCGCTCAATAGGGTACCTCGAAATGAAGACGATCAACGTTCAAACACCGGCTTTTTTCGATGCTCAGGACCTCGCCGCCTGCCAGTCCGTTTTCGACGAACTGCTGAAGGAGATGGGGGTGGCCAAGGAGTCGGAAGAGGCCGGACGCATCGCTGCAGTCGTGATTGATCTTTATCAGCAGGGCGTGCGTGATCCCTCGCGCCTCAAGGTCATGGTCGAGAATGCGCGAAGCCTGTGCGGAAGCTACAAGCCGATGGCGACCCCAACAAAATAGTGTCGCCGGTTGCCCGCGATCATCGGGCGACTGTGTCCTTGTGGCTTTCTGAAGGGATGCTGCCATCGCAGGCGACGTCCCTTCAGGGCGAAGTTAGGCATAGGGCTGCGTCGGAAGCCTTTGCCTATAGACAGGTGTGAAGTTCTTATCCGCTTAGCGCGATCAGGTGCGCGTGTCGGTCGGCCTGAACCTTTTGCGTTTGCCTCTGGTCGATGATGCGGCGCTGTCTCCCGCTTCCGGCAAGCACGGTACCACGCTTATTTCCAGATTCCGGTGCTGGCCACATGCAAGCGGTTCACCCCGACGCGAGAACTCCCAGGACACACCTAAGCGCGGAAGCTCCAGGGCCACACGAACCGCGAGAGGCAAACGCGCACAGCCATCACCTCAAGGCAGACACGCTGCGGCCGCCGCTCGTTGGTGTTCGCGCTGCACCTCTCATATGCCCTTGACACCTAGCTTATGCTCCCGAACCGAGTTGCACTTTGACTGCACATTTCCTTTGATAGGACTGGGTCGCAATACAGACCGTGGGGGAGCAAGCATGGATGGAACTCACTTATTCGAGCTGGTGATCGCGATGTATCTTGCAATCATCGCGCTCCACTATGCCGCCCAAAAGTTTGGACTCCCACCATCCGTCGCGTTGCTCGCAGGTGGCGCGCTGCTTGCGTTTCTGCCGGGACTGCCGGCGATCACTGTCGATCCTGCGCTGGTGCTCGTCATCTTCTTGCCGCCGCTGCTGCTGGACGGCGCCTGGTCCATCGCCGTCGCAAGGCTGCGACGCCATGTGATCGGCATTACCTCGCTTGCCGTCGGCGCGGTGTTCTTCACCTGCGCCGTCGTGGCAGTTGTGACCCATCTCCTCATTCCGTCGCTTCCCTGGGCCGCCTGTGCGGCACTTGGTGCGATCGTATCGCCACCTGACGCGGTCTCCGCGCGCGCGGTACTGGAGCGGGTAACACTGCCCCGGCGGCTCCAAATTCTGTTGGAAGGCGAGAGCCTTTTGAATGACGCGAGCGGTCTGGTGCTTTTCCGTTTCGCCGTTTCCGCCGCCGCAACCGGCGCCTTCAGCACAGTTGAGGCGGTTGGCAATTTCTTGCTTCTGGCATGCGGCGGGGCTCTTTGGTGTTGCCATCGGTACCGTGTGGGTCAGGTTCGTCCGGCGCCTGGGCGACGAATATCTCATCATCGCCGCCACAGTGCTTCTAGCCTGGATTGCCTATCTTCTTGGAGAATTCCTGCATGTTTCAGGTGTCATTGCCACGGTGACCACGGGCCTGATCGCGACCTGGCACCAGCACACCGTTCTGTCTGCGGCGACACGCATGCGAGGTTCGTCCTTCTGGACCGTGATGATCTTCCTGATGGAAGCTGCCGTCTTCATACTGATCGGGCTGTCCCTGCGGGACGTTGTTGAACGCGGTGGCGGCTTCGGCGCGGTGGTGGCGACCATGGGCCTGCCGATACTGGCGATCCTCGTCACGCTGGTAGCCGCGCGGTTTGCCTGGGTGTTCGCCTCCGATGCTGTCATGAAATTCCTAAGAAACATTCAGCCGGATGTTGGCGCGGGCTGTAGGGTATACCCGAACGATTTTGCTCTTCGCTCGAGATTGGTGAGGACGCGTCGACGGTAATTCTCCTCGTAGTGGGAGGCTCCCGGATCGTTGTATTCCATACCGTGCCGCAGGGTATTGTAGAACAAGACGGCGATTTTGCGGGCCGTGGCAGTGACCGCCTTGGCCTTGCCGACGCGTGCCGACAGACGCCGATAGAATGCCCCCAACGCGGTCTGAGTGCGTCCAACCGCAACCGCGGCAAGTCGCAGTAGCGCCGCGGCCCGGCTACCAGATCGTCGGGTCCGTGACGACAACACTTTGCCGCCGGAGATTTTGTTGCTTGGGGAGAGGCACAGCCAGGAGGTGAAGTGCTTGGCATTCGGCCAGGCCGAGAGGTTGGTCCCGCACTCTCCGACCAATTTGAGCGTCAGATAAGGCCCGAGCCCGTGAATCTGAGTGACATCGCAGCCGAGCAAGCCGTACAGGGCGGCGCGAACATCGAAGGCTGGGTCATTGGATTGCTTCTGCGTTGTCCGCACGGTCGGCGGTTTTCCTACAGGGGTGGACGAGGCCTTCCGCAGCCGTTTCAACACAGCCTCGATGCGCACGTCGCAGAGCGCCACTTTGGCTTGGTAGACGTCGTACAACTCCAGCGCCTGGGTCAGGGCAAAGATGTGCTCTTCGCGATCATTGCCGACGAGCGCTTGACGGATCGTCTCCGCAGACGCATGGCAGCGTGGGTCGCGATAGGACGCCAGAACCATCGGGTCGCGCTCACCGGCCACAATCGCACGGATGATGGCCATGCCGGTGACACCGGTGATGTCTGCCACCACGTGGTGGAGCTGCAGATTCATTTGCGTCAGAGCTTTTTGCATGTGCTGGATGTGCGAGGCAGCGTAATCCAGCAAACGTTCACGCTGGCGTAGATAGGCGCGCATGACCGCAACTTCGCCCTTCAGCCGGAAGCTGGCCCTGAGCAATCCATATTCATGCAAACGCTGCAGCCATTGGGCGTCGCTAATATCGGTCTTGCGGCCTGGCACGTGCTTGGCATCACGGGCGTTGACCACTATGACCTCAAAGCCACGCTGATCGAGTATCTCGAAGACCGGAATCCAGTAGACCCCCGTGGACTCCATCGCGACCGTGCGCACGCCACACTTCGTGAGCCAGTCCGCCAACCGATGCAGATCGCCGGTGAAGGTTCCAAAACTGCGCACCGGCTCGGAAGCTTGGTCGGGGCCCACTGCGGCCACGTGCATCGTCGCCCCGATGTCGATTGCAGCAGCATTCAAGTGAGTAGGGGAAATATCCCGCTTGCTGCGAGACTTCTTTGTTCCAGCCATGGCAGGCTCTCCTATTCTCATGTCGAATGGAGAGGCTGGGCTGTGCCAAAGAATCAAATTCCTAAACGGGATCGCCGTAAACGGCGTCACCACTCTCAAGCGCGCAGCAGCCCATGGACCACGTTATGTATCGGGGTTAGACACCACCAAAATTCCGACGGCCTCTCCTCTCCAGCGCCCACTCTAGCACACCGTTTCTATCCGCCGCAGGCGGGACCCCGACCCGCGAATGGTTATGTAATAACATGGGTCTTCGCCGATCGCCGCCGCTTGGCATCGGCGGCGCCACCGTCCTGAGCTGGGCAGGCGTCCGTGGCGTGGTGACGCTCGCTCTGGCATTGAGCTTGCCGGAAGACTTTCCCAGCCGCGACTTTATTCTCGTCACGGCATTCGCCGTCATTGTCGGAACCGTGCTCGTGCAGGGAACGACGCTCGGGCGTGTCATTGCTTGGGCTCGGCTGGTGGAACCGGAATCGGAAAGAGCCCGCCTCACAATGAGTCAAGCCGAAGCCGCAATGGCTCAGATGCAACTGCTGACCGTTCAAAGTCTAGCCTATGATGCCGAGGGACATCTTATTCACCCTCAGCTTTTGGACCGATATCAGCGTAGGGCCACGGCAATCGTCGATTATGCCGAGCGTACGGAACATTATATTCCATCGCTCCATGCTCACTTCGACGTGGTTCTCGAAGCGGTCGCGACTGGACGACGGGAACTCATCCGGCTCCATCGAGCCGGGGAGATCGATGACGAGACATTGCGGGAACTGGAACGTGATCTCGATCTCGAGGAGCTAAGCGCGATTTCGGCCAAGTCGTAAGCGTTTATCGCGCGTCTAGAATACGGGATCTGGGCTGCGTCTTGTCGGAGAGACAATAGGTGAACGCGCCCACCTGCGGGCTAAAGCAGGGGCGCTGGTGCACCTAGGCCGCGACGTCCCCGTCGATCTGTTGCAAAAGCTTGACGTCTCGACCGCGATAACGACAGAAATCGACGTTCTGCCGAGCGTTTTCAAAAGGAGTGATTACGCTATCGGAACGGTCGTCAGCAGCAAGCCGCTGGTAGTCCTTCGACTTCGTAATATCCACGGTGCCTCGAAGCCGTAGCTGCGAACGCGCTCGTGGTTGAATTCTATGGAGGATGAACCCTCTCATCCCGTCAATTCAGCATCGCTAACTATTTAGTCAGGCCCTGCGAAGAGACTGCAGTTCGCGGAGTGCCTGTGTTTCGATTCGGAACAATCCACCGATCGAGAGGCAGCTTCCTGAGAAATTCTAAAAAGCGCGTTTTGAGAGGCCCTGCCGCAATCAAACGCGAGGGGGCCGTGCCTGGATGGAAAACAATATCCTTTACTTCGGATGGGAGGGCTCACTTGCTCCTGTTTCCAAATCAATCCTGGTCCTGACGGATGCGTGACCAAGCGCTGCGGGTTCTGAAGTACTGGGAGCACGTTGAGCGCTACAGCGCTCCGATCGCCGAAGATGAGGGCGAACGAAGTGTCGATATGACGGTATCCCATATCGTCGATAAGAACGTGCCATGGCCTTCGATCGCAGACAGCAACCGGTCATTTCGTCATTTTGTCCGCTTTGGCATCACCAACCTCGATGCGTGCGACCAAATCCTGGTTCGCCGTTGGTCGCGACTGGCGAAGGATCCTGAAGACAGCCATGCCGAGGGCGATCGCTATACATTTGCGGGCGTTTTTTCAGTATCCGACCAAGGAAGCGCGGAGAAGGGCTCCCTTGTTGTCAGCAGGTTTCTCTATGAGTTGGCTGCAGCACTCGAAACGACAGACATCACTTTTTCCGAGTATGCAGATGCATTGGAGACGGAGTTCAAAGCGAGACTGAAAGCCCGTTCCAAGCCCTTGGCTATCGCCGCAGCGCTTGCCGACCGTGCCTTCTTGGTCCTGCAACTCCCGTCCCATATCCGCGCGGCGATGAAATGTATTGTCGTTACCCGCTCCAAGCCGATCGTCCAGAACAAGCCGACGAGAAAGGTCAGGGATTCGAGGTTTTTCAGCAGCGTCTATCCAGATCTTCTTCGCGGGCTCCAATCCGATGTGGAAGACGGCGTGATCATCGGCGCAGCATGGGACCTTTTGACTATGCAGCCGGCTGCCTCCGACTTCGACGCCGCCGGGGACGCTGTCGTCTTGGAGACCTTACAGACCGAACGCTATCCGTCTGCTCGCTGGCCGTCTGACTTTTCCCTTTCGCCACAGCAGCAAGTCGCAGTGAACGAGCTGTTTCCGCGCTTGGAAAATGGCGGAGTCTTCTCGATAAACGGGCCGCCCGGCACCGGTAAGACAACGTTGCTGATGGATGTTGTCGCCGAGATTATTGCGCGGCGTGCCGAGATGCTGCGACGCTATGACGATCCCCTGACCGCCTTTACGCCTGCCGGCGGGGGCGGTGCTGAGTTCATGATCGATCATGCTCTCCATGACTTCCTCATCGCCGTGGCGAGCTCCAACAATGGTGCTGTCGCCAACCTCACCCTCGAATTGCCCAAGCGCGAAAAGATCGGGAAGAGGTATGGTGACCGGCTGGGCTACCTTTCCGGACTTGCCCAGAACCTGATGGCGCAGCACCGCGTGATGTCCGACGCCTGGGGTGCGATTTCAGTGCCCCTGGGCAATCGACAAAACAGGGATCGCTGTGCGGCATCGATAGCCGAGGCACTTAATGGTGCCTCTCTTTTTGAGAACTGCGATGTCGATGATTGGCAGGTCGCTCGGGACGAGTATGCCGCGGCAAGGGCAAAGGTCGAGGAGATCAAAGCGGCGCATCTCCGGCTGAGCGAGCTATTGCGCGCAGCAGACGAATTGCGTTCGATCCACGCCAGGATCGGTACAGTGCCGGGAGCGACTGTTACAACGCTGAGGTCGGCAACCCATACTGGTGCTCTTGCTGTTCGCGAACTTCCTGATCGGACGGAAGCCGCTGATGCCGTGCTTGCGCGAGCCACGGAGCAAATAGACGAGGTCGTCGCCGAACTCGGTATTGTCGTCACCCAAAGCGCGTTTCTGAATGCGGAGCCACAGGCCAAGGCCGAGATGCTCGTTGGAACATCGGCTGCTCTCGAGGCTGCACGAGCCGAGCTCTTCATTGCAGCCATGAAGCTTCACCAGTCTTTTGTCTATCATGCGTGGGAGCGCATCGGGCCGAACCTTTCAGCCTGGATCGAGCTCAATTCGGGTAAAGGCAGCGGACAGCTGGCGTCGATCGCCGGACATTTATGGAGCACGTTCAGCCTTCTCGTTCCCGTCGTTTCATCGACATTCTGTTCTTTTGCCAGCACCTTCGGACGTTTTGACCGAGGGGCCATACCGTGGCTCATCGTTGATGAGGCGGGGCAGGCGTGCAGCCATCATGCGATCGATGCGGTGTCGCGAGCCAAGCGTGCGATTGTCGTTGGTGACCCGTTTCAGATCGAACCGATCTGCACGATTAGCCCCGCGGTCGACAATGCTCTTGCGGCGAAATTGGGCGTCCCGCCGGAGTTTCGGTGCAAGTCGACGTCTCTCCAAACCTTGGCTGACAGGATCAACCCGTTCGGAGCAAATCGAAACGGAAAGTGGATCGGTGCTCCCTTGAGGGTTCATCGACGGTGCGCGGAGCCGATGTTTTCGATCGCAAATGGGCTGGCTTACGACAAGTCCATGGTACTCGGTCATGAGACGACGGAAAGGGAAGCGCGGCTCACCATCCAGCGACCGATGTTCGGCCCGAGTGCTTGGATCAATGTCGTGGGTATCTCCGAGACGCCAAACGACTTCTACGTTCCAGAAGAAGGAACATTGGCCCGGCAGATCGTTTCCTCTTACATCAAATTTCAGGTTTCAGAGCGCGGTGAGCCGAAGCTGCCAGATCTCTTCCTCATCTCACCCTTCCGAAAGGTCGCCATCGGGCTCAAGCAGCGGCTCTTGGATGATGCGCCAGAGGTGTTCGGCGATCTTGCCCCGGCCTTGGTGGAGGAATGGATCGACAGATCGGTCGGTACCGTGCACTCGTTTCAAGGAAAAGAGGCTGAGACGGTGCTTCTTGTTCTGGGAGCCAAGCGTCTCAGCAGCATCCAGTGGGCCTTGGAAACACCGAACATCATGAATGTCGCCGTAACGCGCGCGCGTCGGCGACTCTACGTAATCGGAAACCGTGCCAACTGGCTCCAGGACCAACGGCGGGATCGATGGATGCTCGGCACGAACGATCGTTGGCTTATCGAAGCGGATGCGGCGAGAGCGATGTTCGGTTCTCGGCCGCGCAAACCTGTCCTTCGTGTCGTTTAAGTTGCCAAAAGCACTTTTCGTTGACGGCAAGTGCGAAGAGTTCCCGCTCGATCCCGAATGGGAAAACGCGGGTGGTATCGGTGGTCGACGGTCCTGTTCCTGCGCAGCGTTCCGGTATTTAGGTCCACCGGATTTCGTTTTGAGGCGGCAAGGACCGTGCTTTTGCTGCGACGGCCCTGTCATTGGTCAGGAACACGGGTGGCAATCGCTGGTCATCAGGTTTGATGGCGAACGGAGCTAGTCCCGATCTCCGCCGAGAGCCGCGATCTTTTCGTCGAGCTCGGCGATACGTTTCTCATAGAGCGGACGCTTGGAATCGTCCGGGCCAAGGGTCGTCAGTTTCTGTCGTGCCAAGGTGCGATGGTCCTTCAGAAGCTTGACCTGAAATGCGGTGTTCATGCTCTTCCTTCAAAAATGCGCGTTCTTGATGCGCGGGCCATCGCCTTTGCCCGGTGCTCCGGCCCAATGTGAGTGAAGACACCAATTGACCCCGAACCCGAAGTTGGTCTCGACGAGATCAGATTTCCGGCAGGCAGCATCCTTTCCCCTTCATAACCATTCGTTTCGAACTCGTCAGCCTCATTGTCTATGGTCGGAGCACAGTTGCTTGGGCCTCGATCGCTTGCCGGATCCAGGACCCTCCGTCCTGTTCCGGTTGTTGCGCCGATCTATGTCACCGACGCCCCTCGAGGCGTGGTCGAACATCGTATCTACCTTCGGGGTTTATCGGGGAACGTCCCTTGCCGTCCGCGCGGTTGCCAATATCCGCCTCCCGGCGAATATAACAGGTGGCGGCAGCCGGTCCTTCCCACAAAACCGCGCCTGCTGCGACAAGGCTTCCAAGCTGTATCTTGAAGCGCCGAATGCGTGGCCGTAAAGAACGCGATCTTCGACAAGCCGACCGATCGGTCAGACATGATCAAAACCGCACCAAGATTGCGTCAGAGCCAAAATTGGATGCCGACAAGGAGTGAATTTGGCACGCAGATTGACACCAGACGCTGCGCAGAGAAGGCTTAGGAGTGCCGTAAGCCCGCTTTTAGCGAACTGTCAGCATGAGGATCGGCAAAGTGGAAGAGCGCGGTAGCCCGTACCGATTCTGGATCGCACGGTTCGTTTGTGTGGATGCTTCGGTAGCCCCAGAACAAATAAAGGCTGCCTGGAACCATTTGAACTCTGACGAGCGATGTATTTCGCGACCGCGCCAGCTTTCGAAGCAGGAACTGCGTTATGCGATTGTCTAGTAAGAGTTTGTCGAGCAGGTTTCTCGCATAAAAAGCTCTCACGTTCCTCGTATTGGGAAACAGGAGAAAATCGCCTCGTTTGCCTGTCCCTGGTATCGTCACCGGAATGAGGGCCGTAATAAGGTAAGAATCATAGTGAAATATCAGCGAGTTACGGGCCGCACCCTTGCCTGTAAGGCATCGCAGAATCTGGTAAAACCTCACTTGCGGGGGCGCATTGCCCAAGGCAAGCCTATATAGCCGCGAGAAAATGCTCGTGAACTCGGCGGATGTTGCCAGTTCGTCCATCCCGGTGCCCGAGACGGCCTCGCTTCCACGGAAGACAACATACTCGTTTTGAGAATTCGCAACCGCCCGGGATACAAAAATCTGCATTCGCTGCAGGTCGTTTGCATTTATGTAGTCGGGAATGCAACAGAAACCCTTGGTATTGATTTCATTGAACATCTGCCGGACTGCGCCGTCCGACAAGACTGGTAACCGCGCGTCGATTGTAGCGTCATCAATCATGTTCGCTCCTGGCGTGAACAGAACAGCGCTCACCTTCAGGTTATGACCAGTTTGTTACCAAGGCAAGACGGTTGTGAAGATGGTGGCGCAACAGCGATCGAACTTGTTACCCCCGGTTGCGAATATGCTTCGGCGGCTCGTCATTTTCGTCTGGATTGGGATTTGGAACCTCGTCCGGCAACACGTCCGGATCGGGCTCTTCGATCGGAGGCTGCGGAATATCCGGCGGCAGACCGGGAAGCGGGCCTGGCATCGGTGCCGGGTTCGGCTCCGTAGGTATGATCGTCATGACGCTTTCCTTTCGTCTAGCCCAAGCTGTTCGGGCCGGGATTGTTCCCGATTAAAGTCGAAAGGAGATCGCGATGAGGTCAGCAAACAAGAGTGAAATGCGGTATGCGCACTTCATCGGCTGCGCGGATCAAGGCTTCTCGCGCCGCAACCGCAGGAATGGTCTCTTTGTAGGCGTCCAGGCAGGCGACGAGCGCGTTGATGTATTCTTCCCCGTCGTCGGAGGGCCAATCCTTCACCAGGACTTCGGCGACGTCGGCGACCGTTCTGATCAACCTGTATCGTTCTGCGCCGTCCATAACGAGACGAACAGCAGGAAACTGATGCGACGTGTTCAAACTCATGACACTTCGTCCCCCTTTGCATTTTGAATATTAGTGTTCGTGCAATAACCGTTCCAGTTGATGCGCGAACATCCTAAGGGACTACTTGCCGTAGAGTGCTTCAGTGAACGACGGTAATGACCGAGATGCCCGCCTCATCTGCGGCGCGGATGAGCGCCTCTCTGGCGTCACGCTCGGATATCTTTCCATGAAGCGCGTCCAGGCAAGCTCTGACGGCAACGACGTAGTCCTCGCCATCGTCAATTGGCCAGGCACGAATGAGCGCGTCGGCGGCGTCTCCGAGCGATCTCACCAGCCTGTATTTTTCCGGGCCGCTCATCACGAGCATCAGAGGGACGAACTCTCCACGTGTGCCCCGATCCATTACACTCCGTCTCCACAGGTTAAATACATTCGTAACCCTGCAGAAAGCGTGCCATTGTCCGGGAGCCGGTCAGTCCTGCGGCTGCCTCACGCTCGCCTGCCATGGCCACTGTGCTGGATATGGTCGACCTCGTGGCACTGCGGCAAATGCCGTGCTGTGACCGGGGTGGCGAGAAGTGAGGAGATCTGCAGTCACGCGGGGACGTGTGCTCTTCAATGGTCTCAGAGCATGGCGCTATCGTTGGCAAGTGCCTCCCGCTGCTTTATGGGCGGTCCCTGAAACGGTCATGGATCACCTGTAACGCCGCCGAACTAGCATGAAATCGAACACCACAAAGCTACGTTGCCGTGCGGCGCGCATGCGTTACGAGAGGGTATCTGAACAGCGAGGCCGCAGAGCCGGAACTGCCCGCGATCATCGCCCTCGGCACGCTTGGGCATACCCCTAAGAAGGCGAGTTCAAGAACAGTGCTGCACGATCAGGTTCACAAGCGACTTAGCGTGCTGCCGCGAGCTGAACGGCCGACCTGGCGTCTTCAGCACTCAGTCGACCCTCAATGACAGCTCGACACGCCTTCCATGCGCGTCGCCACTTGGCAGTGCTCTGATCCGGCTCATGGATCAGCCAATTAATGGCCTCCTCAGGCGAACCAACAACAATGCGGATGCGGCTATCTCCCAAAACGAGAGGATTCTTCCATCGATGTACCAGCATGGCCGCGCTCCAATCGCGAAGGTGTCAATTAAACCCAATCGACGCTGGCGCCACATCGTTCCATTCAAAGGAAAAGAAACTGGATCTGCGAGATGAATGAATTCGCTGGATTTGCCGAACCCCGCCATCGGCGGTCATTGGACAATGCTGCGCTTTGTCAGGCATCCGAAGTCAATAATGGAAGAGGGTGACAGGTCGATGACGTTCCCGATCAACCGGTTTGCCGAACAGGTAGCGGCCTACAGAGATCTGCGGGTAGTCCACATGCCGGAAGTGAGCCGCATGGCGACAGCGGCGGAGATATTCGCGCCTCTCGGACGCGTTGAAGATCCATTGCGGGCATTCGAAAGCACGAAAATCTCCGAGAGGATTTCGGAGACGAGAAAGCCCATGCACATGAGAGCCGCGCGGTCATCCATTGACGCTTGATGAGCAGGCCGGCAATATTGGTCGGCTCGAGACGACGGTCGCAATGAGTGGCGAAGTGGACGCCCAGCTGTGCTGCGACCAGCACGAAAAGCTAAGGCAGATCGCGTGCAGTAATCACGAGGCTGTTTCGCCGGCGCGCTGCGGCACTGCTTGTCGGGCTTTCGCGCGTTTGCGAACTTTGACCCGGCGCTTGCAGGGCTGCCGACAAGCGTTCCCAACACAAGCGTCCAGATAAAGATCTCGGTTGAAACGTCTGGTCCCTATAGGCGGATGGCACGTGATTATGGCGATCTGCAGGGGTGCGCTACATGCGCCACCTTGGGCGAAGGCTCTTCGATCGCGACGACAGCACTACGATAGCCACCGAAGCAAAAGAGGCCCTGCGCGGGGTGGCGTCACAGGACCTCTTCACCAGGAGCGAATGCCGGATGGTGGCATCCGTGAGTCAAACAACGCTGCATCAAGAAAGTTCCAGCGTAGACGCTTCGCCATCACTTGCTGGGCGCTCGATAATCTTAACCCGCTGTGTTCGAGCCGGTGCTTATTGATGTCTTCGGCCAGCGGGATGTTTCCCTCACTGTGGGAATGACGTCATGCGGCAGGCACCGCTTTCGAACGGTCTATGCCCGCTCCGGTGCCGTTGTCCGCCTATCGGGCGCGGTCATTCACCAGCCAGATCCGGAAGTGGAGGAGACCTGCAGTCATGCGGGGACGTGCGCTCTTCAATGGTCTCAGAGCATGGCGCTATCGTCGGCAAGTGCCTCACGCTGCTTTATGGGCGGTCTCTGAAAAGGTCATGGGTCAGCTGTAACGCCGCCGCACGAGCATGAAATCGAACGCCACAAAGCTACGTTGCCGTACGGCGCGCATGCCTTGCGAGGGGGTATCTGAACAGTGAGCGGCAGAGCCGGAACTGCCCGCGATCATCGCCCTCGGCACGCTTAGGCATTCCGCTAAGATAACGAGTTCAAGAACGGTGCTGCACAATCAGGCTTAAAAGCGACTTAATTTGCCGTCGATACTTGTCTTCCCGAGCCACATCTCGCGCGCATTCGTGAAGGCTGCAATAGACGTTGCGGCGGAGGATGAGCGTCTGACGGACATCACCGACGGCGCTGGGCAGGCGATGACCGACCAGCAGACGGCAGATGAGGCGAAGCAGTACATCGCTTTAACCGAGATCGACGGAGTGCCTGAAGCTTCCGATTTCCCTCTGCTGCCAGCCGAATTGGGAGTTACCGCGGTGAGCTCGGCGAAGTCGCAGTTGCCGGCTCAACCCTTTTTGAAATGGCAGGTCATTGGCGGCGCTATCAAGACGGCGCGTCCCGCCACCAAGGCCGCGATTGAAGGGCGACGACGAGTAAGCCGAGGCCGCCGCTGATGCAGCGGCCTGGCCGTAGACAGAGACAGACACGGCCCAAGGGGATTCGACGAGCCTTGTGCCAGCCCTGCTCACAGAGGAATTCTGCGAGCCCTACTAGAATATAATTTCTGCAGCCAAAACGTGACGCCTTCGTTCGCATAGGTGGGCTTAGCAGTTTGATGGGGAGGGTGGCACGCGTGTGGTCCGCAGGGGTGTTTGCGGATCTCGGAGCCCTATCACAGGAACCCGACCGTATCTGGGCCGCGCCTATTGAAGCACAACCACGCATGGATGGCACTGACGCCGGTGCGGTACGTGTTTCTATCGTTAGTTGAAAAGAAGACCCGGCGAATTGGCCTCGTGTGGTCCGCCTGCCGGGTCCTCGTGCCGCAATAAGGGGTGATGCGGTCGTAATCAGGATGCCCAATCGAACGCATGCGCGCCACCTCACTCCAGTGATGGTACTAACGGTCAGTTAATATCCACTCCCACGATCTTGAGCAAGACCGATACCGAGACAGCAGCCGCAACGGCTGTGCAAAGCAGAATCTTGATGCGGCGGATTCTGCGGCTCCGCGCACCTGTCCAATCATACGTCAATCCATCCCCTGCAGTTTGCCGGACATAGAGAGCGGTAACCGGTGATTTCAAGCCCATGTGTCAACCAAACCGCAGATCGGAGACTTTGAACGAACGCGCTTAGCTCGGCCGCTCGCAAGCCTGTCAATGAAAGGCATGAAATCTGTTCTTCTGTCGGCTCGGGCATAACACAAGTGAGATGAAGTTCGCCCTGCCAGGCCCATGAAGCTGTTCG
The DNA here is from genome assembly GCF_964254185.1 of Rhizobium sp. LjRoot258. Classification (NCBI taxonomy): domain Bacteria; kingdom Pseudomonadati; phylum Pseudomonadota; class Alphaproteobacteria; order Hyphomicrobiales; family Rhizobiaceae; genus Rhizobium; species Rhizobium sp. LjRoot258. Next base: position 944,079 of record NZ_CAXUST020000002.1, read on the forward strand.
GCCTCGGCATTCGGCTGATGGGATTGACAATCTCCGATTTGTCGTTGCGCCGGCTTCGATGGCGGTATTGCCTTGGCGAGAATAGACCATTGGCCTCTGCCGCTAAGAGGCGCCGGAATGTCCGAAACGAAGATCGCCCAGCTGATCTTCCCTGAGCGTCGCCCGAGAGATCGGACTGCGAAGAGCCTCAAGCCGACATGCTCGTCTTCCTCATCGAGCGGGCGCTGAACGAAGCCAGGGACGAAGCGCTCCGTCGCGGGGTCGTCGTCGATGTCGAGCGGGAACCGGCCTTCAGTACCCGGAACGAATGAACCGCCGTTCCAGGAAGGTGGCCGAAAGGGAAGCCTCCGGCGGGCTAAGCTTGCAACGTGGTCGCATGGGGCGAAAGCTTCCCTTCTGTCCTGCTCGCCAGAGACAGAACAATTACAGATTACGCCGATCTGCGGGGATCGCTAGTCGGACCAAAGTCCCTAAAAGTAAGAAGAAAATCGAGGGGAGGTTCAGCGGAGAACCAGCCGCCTCAACGCAATATGCCACGTCTTTGCTGTATTTCCTTATGGGCGCCGAATTCGAGCGGAAATACAAGACTCGGCATCGATACCGGGATTGCCGTGACCGACAACACTGAGGTTGAGGCCACCACCACCGATCCGAACAACTACGACAGCAGAAAGGTGGCTACCTAGCCTGCTGCTCTTCGATGGAAATGCGCTTTTCGCCGATCGAGATATCGACGCCTTTGGGTTTGCTCTCCTTCGCGGAGAATGTAGATGACCATGCCGACGACTAACACGACCAAAGCGCCGATCATGAAGTAGGACCCGTTTCGATTGTTCATTCATTCCGCTGGCTATGGACTCCCTCGGAGAGGCGGGGTGATAAGGACGGCAACGGTGTTGCAGCGACAGGATAGGGCAAAAGTCAAGGTGAAACCATCACCGACAGTGCGGCATCGGCGGAGACGTAATCACGTATAGGTGTCGCGCCGAGACTGATCCATCTTGTAATTGTGGTGATGATGAATTTCGCGTAAAAGCTTTAGAGTGCGCAATCACAATGGAACCGCTACGATGGATGCGATTCACACTGAAGGCTTCGACGCTGCTTTGACGCTGACCGATCACATTGAGCACCTCCCGGACAGGAAGCGACGCGAGCTGGCACGCATCATCGAGATCCTGTTTGCCGAGGTCGAGGGGTTTCAGGCAAGCAAGCTATCGGAGAAGAAAAGCGCTGGCAGGATCCTGAAGGTCATCCTCTACGGATCCTACAGCCGGGGTGACTGGGTGGAGGATCGCCTCAGCGGCTACCGCTCGGACTACGACCTGTTGATCGTCGTCAACACCAAATCCTTTGCTGATGAGCATGAACTCTGGCAAGGCATCGACGAGCAGCTCTTGAAAGAGCAGATCGGCCATCGCATCGAAACGCCGGTCGTGCCGATCGTCCATACGCTGGCGGACGTCAACGACCAGCTCGCCCGCGGTCGGCCCTTCTTCGTCGACATCGCCAGAGATGGCATCGTCCTCTACGAGCAGCCTGGCCATCCCCTGGCAGAGCCGAAGCCGCTGACGGAAGAGGAGGAGCGCGCGGAGGCGCAACGTTATTTTGATCAGTGGTTCCCTGATGCAGTTGAATTCCAGAATATCGCGGAGTATTGCCGTGGACGAAGCAGTTTCAAACTCGCCGCCTTCAATCTGCATCAGGCAACCGAGCGGCTATATCATTGCGCACTCCTTACGCTGACCCTTTATAGTCCAAAATCTCACCGTTTGAAGGTCCTTCGTTCGCAAGCGGAGCGAATAGACAATCGGCTGATCGCCGCGTGGCCGCGCGACAGCCGGTTGTCGCGTCGGTGTTTCGAATTGCTATCACGGGCTTATGTCGAGGCACGATATTCGTCGAAATACAAAATTGCCGACGAGGAACTCGCTTGGTTGGTTGAGCGCGTGAAGGCCTTACAGGCTGTCGTCGAGGCGGTCTGCCGGGAACGGCTTTCCATTTAACCGTTATGAATGGATACCATGAAGGGATACATACACTCGAAACGCAATGCTCATGCCGACGACTAGATGCCGTAATGGGCCGGCGTCTCATAAGTGGCCAGTTGGGTGGCTGTCCCTCAGAATGATGATGTTTGGAAACGAGGTCCGAGCGATCAGCCTCAAGCATCATGAGAGGAACGGCCATGGAGTATTATGCGGGAATCGACGTCTCGCTGAAAGAGAGCAGCGTGTGCGTGGTCGCGCGGCGGGCAAGTTGGTTCGCGAGGTGAAGGTAGGCAGCGAGCCTGAATGCCTGGTCGGGTATTTTGATCAACTGGACTTTCCGGTAGAGCGCATCGGCCTTGAAGCGGGGCCGTTGTCCCAATGGCTACACGCGGCTCTCGTTGCTGCGGGTAATGAGGTGGTTTTGCTGGAAACGCGGCATGTGAAGGCGGCGCTTTCTGCGATGACGGTGAAGACCACCGCAAGGATGCACGGGGGATCGCCAACTGCTCCGCATGGGGTGGTATCGTCCGGTCCACGCCAAATCGTCGCCGGCCCAGGACACCCGAGCTCTCCTTGTTGGCCGCAAGCTTCCGCAATCCAAGCTGCTCGACGTCGAGCTCAGCATCCGGGGTATCCTGGCTATGGATTAAAGGTCGGCGAAGTCAGCCGAGGCCGTTTCGAGGCGCGCATCCGCGAACTGACTGCAGGGCATGCGATATTGTTGATGGTGATTGACGCGATGCTGACGGCGCGAGCAGCGCTGTGGAGCGAATTTACGAAGCTCCACCGCGAGATGCTCAGGATCGCCCGCGCCGACAAAGTTTGCCAACGGCTGATGAGTGCGCCGGGTGTCGGTGCCTTGGTTGCGCTGACCTACCGTTCCGCGGTCGATGATCCAGCCCGGTTCGAAAAGTCCAGCACAGTCGGTGCCTACTTCGGGCTCACGCCGAAGAAATATCAATCCGGCGAAACCGATCGCGATGGCGGCGTCAGTAAGGTCGGCGACGCGATGGTGCGAACCGCATCATTCGAGTCCGCGCATATCATGCTGACGCGGGCGACGCGCTTTTCCAGTCTAAAGCGCTGGGCGCTCGATGTGGCTAGGCGTCGCGGGATGAAGCGCGCGAAGGTTGCCCTTGCACGCAAACTGGGTGTCGTTCTTCACCGCATGTGGATGGATGCGACGGACTTTCGCTGGAGCGCAAACCCTATGGCGGCATGAAGAGAGCTACGTGATTGACGCGGGCAAGTATAAGGCTTGCGTCTGATGAGGTCCCGTCGCTGGGACGTAGGCTTGGCAAGGTCGTGTGTAGTGCTGTGACCGCCTCGGCGAAGCACGCTTCCGAGATTGACCTGTCGGCCTGTTGATCTGATGGCATAGTGTGGCAGTCTTTGTGCTGACCACGGACAGAAGCATGGCCTCAGCGACGAGATAATCATTCAGAGGGACTTGACGAACAAAGGCCCATTACAGAAGAAACCGTTCTCGCCAAGTTCAAGGCGCAAACTTCGGTCTAACCAGCGGTCTCCAGCCGCAATGGTGAGTGTCCGGGGTCACAGCAGTTGATTGCGGGCCGTTTCATTGGACGGAAGTGAAACAGGCGCGAACGAACTTAGCGCACCTGTCCTGGGTCTTGCTGGCTTCTCGGAAGCCATCGCCGTTCGGGACGTGGGGATCCCCGATACTTGGGCGCAGCCAAAACGGTTAAGCGCGACAGTCAATGCCGACGCATCTCACGCTTGTAGTTCCATTGAGGCTTTGCTACTGCACACTGGATTTTCGCCTTGGAGTTTCCTAGTGTCGCTGAGAAGTCTTTCTGTTATTGCCCCAACTTATAATGAAGCGGAAAACATTGTCCCTTTCATAGAAAGAGCAAGGGAAGTTCTTGGCCAGTTTGACTGGGAAAATCTTTGTCAATGATAACTCGCCAGATGGGACAGGCGAAAGGGCGTACTGCTTTTCTAAGATGATCGGCATCCTCAAAAACCCCTTCTATGCCGGCGTCTACGTCTGCGGAACGAGCGAGAAGCGGACTGCCATCGTTGATGGACGGCCGCGGCGGAGTTACGGGCATGGCAAGCCGGCTGGAACCTGGGAAGTCATGATCAAGGACCATCACGAAGGTTACATCACTTGGGATGAGTACGAGCGCAACCAACAGCAACTGGCTCTCAACAATTTTAGCCGAGCCGACGGGGTCAAATCCGGCCGTGGCGGCAAAGCGCTGTTATCGGGTGTCCTGACCTGCGGGCAGTGTGGACGGCGACTGAGTGTTTCCTATACGGGCAATCCGCAAAGCCGGCCCGTTTATCGCTGCGATAAGCCAAACCTGATGAGAGGCTTGCCGCGGTTCATGACGTTCGGCGGCTCCCGCATCGACGCGGCGGTTGCGCGCGAGCTGCTGCGCGCGGTAGAACCTTTGGCGATCGAGGCACCTTCGAGGCGGAGCGGATGCACCAGGAGCGACAGGAAGATCAGCGCCAGATTCTCGATCTGGAATTGAAGCAGGCTCGCTACGAAGCTAGCCTCGCCGAACGCCGCTACGCTGCTTGTGATCCTGACAACCGTTTGATTGCCGCCCAACTGGAGAAGAATTGGGAGACTGCGCTACGTCGCGTGCGGGATCTGGAAGCGCGCAAGCCTGCCGAAAGTCCTTCGACCATCACGGTCGACCCAGGCACGTTTGCCAATTTGGCGGATAATCTACAGGCAGCCTGGGATGCTGCTAGTGTGACCATGCGCGCGCCAGCAATTGCTCCGTACGTTGATTGCCGACATTGTCGTTGATGTCGACGATGCAGTACGCGACGTTGTGCTGACGATTCATTGGAAGGGTGGTCAGCACTCCGAACTCAGGGTACGGAAGCCTCAGAGTGGCGAGCATGGCTGCGCAACGACAGAGGATGCCTTGGCGGTCATGCGCAGCGACCGTCGTCGACGTAAACGCTCAATGCTGCCCACCGCGACAGGGCGTAGCGCATCGCTTCCGCCAATTTTTGTTTCTGCGGCAACGTCTGCAGCGTATCCTCGATCCAGACCTTCAGGTCCCTCAGGATGAACCCTTGGCCATCCCACCATAAAAGCTTGATCCGATCCGCACAGCGTGTTTCATAATACATCCCTTTGTCAGAGTCCGGGTAGGCAGATAACCTTATCATATTGATAATCTTCATAATATTTTGGCCGTCGATCGATTACACCCTGCACCCCTATCCGGACGGCCTCTGAGCTAAGCGCTTCGACTGGGACCATCCATGGTGAGCCCGGGAGGATTTGCGTTGCGGGTATGATACCTTTCAACACAAGGGTCTTTGCCGATCCCACACAGATGCCGAGTCGTTCGGCTGCCTCCATCAGGCTGATCATCGGGCTACCGGCTTTGGCAGGATCATATTCGGGAATTCCCAGGCGTTCGCGCATGTCACGGACCCGCTCGGTCGTCAAGGCTTCGCCATCGCCAGTCTTGCAGTGCATTCGATTGAGCGATACGGCCAGTTCCCGATCCGGCCACCGTCCGCCAAGCTGTCGCAGCGCCTCGACAGCAGATGGCGCCATATCGCTTGGATATCTGCCGGTCTTGACCCGCGCAACGCGCACCTCGGTATGGCGACCGCCGGTCCAATGGATCAAGAGCCCTCGTTGGTCTGATCATCGAGGTTGCAAACAATCTCCTGAATCAGGATATGGATGAGCCGTTGCTTCGTCCGCGTATCGGTCGACGGAGCATTCCAGGCCGCCGACAAATCATGCGCAAGCTGGAAGAGCCGGCCACGGTCGATCGCTGGTCGTGCCGCTGACAGCGCAGTGAGTTCCTCGACCTTACGTTCCAGCACACTCACGCGCTCCAGCGCATCGTTCCATCGAGCTTCCAACTCGCGCGCGACGTGCCGTTTGGCTGGGTCGACAAGCTCATACCTGCGGCCGGCCAACGATGCCTCGTACCTTGCCCCTTCCAGGTCCCGCCCAACTGCCGCGATGATATCTTGCCTGGACCGCTCGACCTGATCCGAGGCGAAGATCGCCGCTTCGATGGCCCGATCAGAGACCGCCTCGATAATCTGTAGCGCGATCGATCCTCACACCACCAATGCCGATGCATAGACCGACGCCCACATGAGTATCGTCGCCGCGGCACTGATAGCCGTGTGCGTTGCTTTTGCACTGCCATAGAAGACACGCATCATTCTGCCGCAACGTCCGCAGCGCATCAGCCCCGTCAGTAGGGCGCGACCGCCGCGCGCCGATTTGCGCGCGCAGTTCTTCTTCATGTGCGCATTCTCAAGCAGAAGCTTTTGATTGTCCTCATACTCCTGCCAACTGATATAACCGGGATGATTGTCACGCAGCAGTACGCTCCATTCATTCCTCGGCTTACGTAGCCCGTTAGCCGTTCGAGCGCGGCCCGCAACAATCCGCGTCCGTGTGCTCGCCTGCCAAAGGCATAGGCTCCCGCATAGAGTGGATTATGAAGGATTTGCATGACGCTGTGATAGGCGGGCGCATTCCAGGCGAGTTTGCAGACTTCGATATTATGCAAGACGACCGGCATCTTGATGTCGGCCGATCGTAGCCACAGGAAGACCTGGCGCGCGCTCCCCAGTTCTCGGAATTTGGCAAAGACAAGCCTGATCGTCTCCACCACATGCTCGTCCGGATCGATTTCGATCTTGCCTGCTTCGCCCCAGCAGAGGCCTGGGGGCAACATAAATCGGAACTCGCCGCGCCCCGCTTGGAGTCGCGGGCGGCAATGCCGCGCTGTCGCATCAAGCTCAGTTCATATTCCGACATCGTTCCTTTCAACCCCAGCAGCAGACGATCGTTGACAAGCCGTGGATCATAGGCGCCGTCGGGATCGATGACCAATGTACCGGCCAGCGCGCATAGGTCGATTAGGTGATGCCAGTCCCGCCCGTTGCGCGCCAGGCGTGACGCGCCTCGATGCAATAGACCGCTCCCACATTGCCGGAACAGACCAGCGCAACAAGCCGTTCAAATCCCGGGCGCTCCATGCTACCTGAGCCCGAACGACCGAGGTCGTCGTCGATCACCGTCACAGATGCGAAGCCGGTCGTTTCGGCAGCTCCCGCCAGATCGTACTGCCGGCGCTGGCTTTCGAGATTGCCGGTCACCGGCGCCATGGTCGATTGACGGACATACACCACCGCTGCGCGGCCGAGATGGTCAGGCGTGATCCTGGTGTTCATCCACGCCTCCCGTCTTCGTCTTCTCGCCTGCTTCCAGAGCCTCCAGCAGAAGATCCGCGAGGGCTTCCACCAGCCCTTTCGTGTTCCGAACCACTGGTCCCTGGCGATTTGAGCGCTCCAGCTCCAGGACGGGCTGATCGCGATTTCGATACCGCCTGTTTCGCATCACCCTTCTCCTTCTTCCTCGAAGGACGGGATTTTGCGCCCGGTGCCTGAGCCGCGCCGAACGATGCCAGTACCGCAGCCAATTCGTTGAGGCCGTCGATGCTGATCTCAGGCAGCCCCAGCGCCATGTTGGCGCAGTAGCTCTGGTCGAACATCCAGTTCGGCAACTCGCGGGAGAGATCGGGCCGCTCATGCGTGTAGATGCATGTCAAGCTCTTGCCGCGACTGAAAGGCGAGACCTGCACCTTGCTCCCGAACATCGGGTGCCAAGGATAAGCGATCGTCGAAAAACGAAAACCGTATGTAGAATTTCGGTAATCGGCCGCGCTTGCCGCGGAAGCCGAAGATGGCGCCGGACCCTGGCGCCTCCTTTATGACCGTCTCGGCCAGCGTCGATAGACCATCAATTCCATGCCGCATATCGGTCACGCCGCAGGCCAAATAGACCCGTACATTCCCTGAAGGCCCGATCATGCCGCCTCCACACAGGTGATCAACGACGCGAGCATCTCCAGTTCAAGGTCGGCCGGAACCTTCAAGCAACGGCCATTTCGTAGCAAGATCTCGATGACCGTTGGCGCTGGCGGCGTGTCACGCACTTGCGCAAGGTCCACTTTCTCGACGAGCTCGACCGGAAGGAAAGTTGCCGGTACGCTGATACGGCTAAATGACTGCCGCCACAAACGGATCTGAGCCGGATAGATATCATGGCGGCGAGCCACATCACCAATGCGAACGCCAGGCTGATCCGCTTCCGCCAATATCCTCAGCTTAGCCTCTTCCGACCATCGCCGCCTGCGCTCAATGCCGGAAATGACCTCCATTCGAGCCATGCCAACCTCTTCGATCTGGTATTAATGTCAGCATTAATGCTGGTTCTAATGCCAGAACATCGCCTGATTTGTTCGATCAGGAAAATCCGCTCGCCGGACGCTCACAGAAGAGGGCGCAATACGTCAAGTAATGCATTCGGGGAGGCGGGTGCGCCGTCGGTCTCCCATGTGTTTTGAAACTTCACGATTTCGATGCTTACGACTTCATGTTCAGCAACTACTTCGCAGCAGAACTGAAGATGATCGAGGGAGAGGCCGCCCTCATCGCGGCTGATTCCCAATAGGAGCCCGTTATCGATGCCCCCGCCGATCTTTTACCAGGTGGAGCTAAGCGACTGCTTTCAGCGATTACGTGGCTACTAGCAGAAGGATGTAGGCGACCACAGTGACCATCAATGCCCGGAAGGCATAGCTCACACAGCGGTATTTTCCACGCGCTATGGTTGATAGGATATCCGCATTCTCAACGTACTGCTCGAACAGATAGCCCTTATCGCGCTTCGTTGCCGCCTCGCGAAAATGACCACGATGCTTGGGCCAAGATCCCCAGAACAGGGAAGTCGAGGAATTCACGTGACGCGGCAGAACCACGAGAATCGCCGAGAGGATAGAAACGATTGACGCCAGTGCCAAAGCGCCAGAGAAAACCATGCCCTGCGGCGTTCCCTGCGCATAGCGACCCCAGGTGAAGACCTCACGTCCCTCGCTGGACGTTACTAAAAAGGCGAGCATAAAAGTAAATATATAGGCGGCCTTCTGATCAGAAATTTTGATCTGGTCGTAAAATATGTCATTTATCTTCTTGATGTGGTCGAGATATTCCGAACTCACATCATCCGTCGAAGGTGCGCTGACCAAATAATTTGAAGCATTCTCAAAATCACTCACGCCGCACCCCCCCCCCGCGCCAAAGTGTTTCCTTGATATTACACCTGTCATGCAAAGCAAGTCCGTCTTCTGATGTCCACTTGACTTTTCAAGTATAGGTAGACAAATCCTTGCAATATGAGGGGTAGATTTGCGAGATACGCGTGCGGGGGCACGGCGATCGTGGTGGCCGCGTTGTGCCTGACGCCGCCGGCCATGGCGGAGCCTCTTCGGCGCACGGCGCGGGCCGCCGGCTCGGTCATTGACCGCAAGACGGGCGAAGAAGTCCGCTTCATCGATCTTTCCAGCTGGCAGAACGTCGCCCTTCATCAAGACCTGCTTGGCGGCGACGTGCTTCGCACCAATGCCAATGGTCAGCTGGCGATCTTGTTTGCAGACCACACGCAGGTTCGTCTGGGCCGTAATTCCGCGCTGCAGGTCAAGCAGATGGCTGCCGATGGCGACACGGTTCTCAATCTGCAATCTGGCACGATGTGGGCACGCGCGCAGCGCGGCGGTCAGGGACTGACAGTGGAGACGCCGGCAGCCGCCGCCGCCATTCGCGGGACCGACTGGACGTTGACGGTCAAGGGCGACCAGACCTCGTTGATTGTGCTCGAGGGGCGGGTCGAGCTCAAGAACGAGCATGGCAGTGTCGAGGTCGCACAGGGGGAAGGGGCGGTCGCGACGATTGGGCAGGCACCGCGCAAGCTGGTCATCGTTGCCCCTGACGATCGCCAGCAGATGCTGTTTTATCTGACACTGCGCAGCGGCTTTACGTTCATGCCCGCTTCGCCGCTGCCGATGCAAAAAATGCGATCCGAACGCAGCCGCGTCGAAGCCAATGCGCCGGAAGCAAGAACGTCAGAGGACTGGCTGACACTTGCCGAAGTACAGATGTCGTTCGATGGGCGTCAGCCGGCGCTCAAGTCGTTGGCGAGAGCTCGGGCACTCAAACTTTCAGCCAGCCAACGCGCCCGCGCCGATTTGATCGAAGCCCTGATCGCGGGCGCAGAGAAACGCTACGACGATGCGGCAAAACTGTTTTCGCGGGCTGAGCCGGCGCTCGATCCGCAGCGCCGCAGCATCGCTGCCTACGGAGGCTACTATTCGCGCTCGCTACGCGACCCCGATCATGTGGAGAAGCCGCCAGCGACGATCACCGGTCCCTATGCTGCGGTGATGAAGGCCTATACGGCCGGCTTCCTCGAAGACATTCCCGCCGCCATCAAAACCATGAAGGATGCGGAAGCGCGTTACCCGACGGATTCGCGGCTGCCGGCTCTGCGCGCACAGCTTGCTATCTTGATCAACGATCAGGTCCAGATGCGCGAGGCGATCGAGCGTTCGCTTTCGATCGATCCCATGGACCCTGATGGTTTGCAGGCCCGCGCTCGCATGCGCGCCGACTTCGAGGGGAATCTTGAGGCAGCGCTCGAAGACCTGAACAACGCGCTGAGAGTCGCTCCAGGCTCGTCGATGGTTTGGAATGATCTCGGCCTTTTGCAGGATGCCCGGGGCGCCAGCCGCGAAGCAGAGGCTGCGTTCAAGAAGGCGATCGAACTCGATCCGGACGATCCGGTCAGCCATGCCAATCTCGCAGTCCTTTATCTCGATCAATCGCGTATGAAGGAAGCCAAGCGGGAGATCGACCTGGCTTTGGCGGCAGATCCAGCCTTCGACGTGACACTTCTTGCCCGCGGACGTTACTATCTCCAGTCAGGTGAACGAGAAACGGCGATCGAGGACCTTCTCGCGGCATCGACGGCCAATCCGGGCTATTCGCAGGCGCAGCTAATGCTCGCGGCAGGCCACTACGAAAGAGGCGAGCGGGATCCTTCAAATCAGGCTCTCGAAAATGCCGATCGACTGGATAAGAATGACACGGCCATCTCTGCGTTTCGAACCGCAGTTGCCATTGATGACTACGACGCTGATGGAGCGATCGCAAACGCCCAAGAGTTTTTAAGGCGCGCTCGCGCTCGCGGGGGAGATTTCAGTGCACTTGGAGCCAACCAGGATGCCGGCTCCACGCTCAACAACGCCTTTCGCTTGCAGGGCCTCGATGCTTGGGGCCGGTACTATGGCGATGCGGTTTTTGATCCGTTCGAAGGCAGCGGCTTTGCGGATCAGGCGCTCAAGGGCAGTATCAACCCGTTCAAGAATGCGATCACCTTCGGGGATAGCGTGATCGAAAACACGAGCAACGCAACAAGCTTTTCTTCTCTGTTTCAAGGACTGCTGCTCGACCCGCACATGCTGTCAGGCCGGTCGAGATCGGCTACGTTGCTGCGCACTCCGTTCATTGAAGGCTCTATTGGCGGCGGCATAAATAGCGTCGGGGGTCACACTGGACGGGTCGGTGAAGCCGAGATCCAAGGCTTTGCCAACCAGACGATACCCATCAGCTTCTTCGGTAATTTCGAGTGGGAGGAAATACCAGCTGAAGGAAGCTATGCGGACTTCGGCAGTTTTTCCACCGAGACCAAACTGCTGAACGCCAATGGCTATCTAACGGCCACTCTCACCCCAGAGGATCGCGTGGTCGCCTTCGTCAATCAGGGCCGCAGCGATTTTGACCTGAATTCGTTGACGCTCGATCCATCGCCGTCGATCCGGCTTAACGCTGAGCTCTTCATTCCTCTCTTCGGGGTGCCGCTAGCACCCCCGGAACTGCCGCTCTATCGCAGTCAGCACAACAGTCTCGACAACCTCAACAGCGGCATAGGCTGGAGCCACACCTTCGGCTACCGAAATATCGTGAACGCCGCGCTTCTCTATTCAGAGGTGAAGACGGAGAGCACGAGTGACTTCGAATTCGATCAATCACCGATATTCGGGGCCACTACTCCAGATCTGCTGCCGTTCGGACAAACCCGACAAAGCCTGTCCTCCAAAAGTTACGTTGCCGCCGTCAGCCACAGCCTGGGCACTGACGACGGCCTGACTTGGCGATACGGTATCGAGGCAGGATGGATTGATACTCACAGCAGCACCTTCAACGAGCTTTATGAGCTCGTCCCGGTGTTTGTGCCCGATATCACGGACGGCCCGAACGAAGCGTCCAGTCGAACAAATCTGGCCCGTGCTTACGTAGACCTGCTGCACGAGATTACGCCAAACCTGACGGCAGAATATGCCCTGCATGCAACGAGACTGGATGGAGATGGTGTTGACGTCAGTCGCCTGGAGCCACGATTGGGCGTGGCTTGGGCTCCGGTCGAGGATCAGTGGCTGCGCGCTGTGTTCATGCGCCAGAGTGTCGAAACAGGCGTACCGACACTCGCCCCAATCGGCATTGTCGGACTGCAGCCAAATCAGATTGCGGTCGGGATCGATGGCTATATCGATACCGTTGCCTTGCAATGGGATTCGCAATGGACCGATAAAATCTTCACTTCCATGAGCTATCAGCACCAGGAATTGCATGATCTGACGATCGGGCTGCCGCTAACGGCGCTGCCCGCGATTGATAGCCTGCCTTTGGAAAGAGGGAGTATTGATCGGGCAAGCATCACAGCAAATTTTGCGCTGGGGAATGGGTTCGGTCTTTCAGCAACATACGCCCGCATGGAATCGGAAAACGAGGATGAAACAAGCGCCAACTTTGGCGGGGCACTTCCGTTCATCCCGCGCAACTCAGGCCAAGTGGCGCTCACCTGGGTCAATGAAGCAAAGGTGAAAGCGACAATCGCCGCCAATTATATCGGCAAACGAGACGGCGACGACATCGGGACAGAGCTTGATGACTTTTGGACGCTTGATGCCAACATGATTTGGGAGCCATTCGACAAGCGTTTTGCTCTTGAGGTGGCAGTGTTCAATCTGCTTGACGAGGATTTTGAAATAACCCCGGGCGTTCCCGGCTGGGGTCGTGCCGTAAAGGGCACTTTCAAAGTTCGGTTCTGATGAACAAGGCCCCGACCCCTGGTCAATCTAGAGAATCTCTCGGCTGGCCGTTCAGCAGCCGCAGCCTGCGACTGCTTGTCCTCATTCTGGTGACCCTCATCGGAATCTCCCTGCTTTCGCGCCTGCCGGCCTGGCCGCTGCTGGAGCTTAAGTCCTTCGACTATTTGTCGACGGTCGACGGCCTGCCGCCGCCGCAGGATGGGCCGGTCATTGTCGCAATCGACGAGCCTTCCCTTGCGGCGATCAATGCGCAGTGGCCTTGGCCGCGCAGCCTGCATGCAGAATTGATCCGACAACTACGAGCAGCCGGCGCAAAGGTGATCGGCCTCGATATCATCATGGCGGAGCCCTCGTCAGTCGAAAACGATGCGGCGATCACTGCTGCAGTCGGCCCGGATGTGATACTTGCCGGCGACGAGACGCTCATCCAGACGCCGCAAGCCGATCAGCTGGTGAGAGCGACCCCACTGCCTCAACTGACGGCAGCCGGTGCTCGCATGGGCATAGCCTCGATCGAGCTTGGTGGGGACGGCGTCTTCCGGACGATCCCCCCTTACGAAGACGGCTTTGCCGTGACGCTTCTGCGGGCTGCCGGCAATGATGTTGACACGATCCCGTCGAACTCAATGATCCAGTCATTCGGCCCGGCGCGTAGCTATCCAACCGTCTCCTACTATCAGGCCCTCGACCCGAAGAACTTCCTTCCTGAGGGCACTTTCAAGGATCGCATTGTCCTGGTCGGCCTTAGCCTGCAGAACGCGCCGGAGATCGATAAGGGAGGCGCGGACGCCTTTGCCACACCGTACACGATGCATACGGGCAAGCTTACCGCTGGCGTCGAAATCCAGGCAACGATCTATGATAATCTTCGCCAGCGGGTGTCTATCACCCGCACGGGCAGCGTACCTTTTGTCGGCTTCGTCCTGCTTGCGGCCGCGTTCGCTGCAGCAACTGTTTGGAAATCCACTGGTTGGCTGACTCTATTAGCAACCGTCGTCGCGATCTGCGCATTCGCGCTGCTCTCCTATGCGGGACTACGCTTCGACCATTTTTTCGTATCACCGTTAGGGCCGACCGTCGCCTTTGTGTCCGTTGCCTTTGGCGAGGCGGCTTTCGACTTTGCGGAGGAGCGCAGGAATAAGCAACGCATTACGCGAGCATTTTCGCAGTACATTTCGCCCGACCTCGTCAAAAAGCTCTCTGACGATCCGTCGCAACTGAAGCTCGGCGGAGAAAGACGAACGCTGTCGGTCCTCTTCTCCGACGTCCGTGGCTTCACGACGATTGCCGAAACGATGAAGGACGATCCGGAAAGGCTGACCGGCTTGATCAACCGGCTGCTGACGCCGCTCTCCGATATCGTCATGGATCACGGAGGTACGATCGACAAATACATGGGCGACTGCATCATGGCGTTTTGGAACGCTCCGCTCGATGACCCCAAGCACGCGCTCCATGCTGTTCAAGCATCGCTTGCAATGCAGACCGCTATTGGAAAGCTTAACAAGGAGCTTGAAGCGGAAGCCAAAGCAAGCGGCGCACCTCTGCATGTGCTGAAGATGGGCGTCGGCATCAACACGGGTGAATGCGTCGTCGGCAACATGGGGTCGAACCGGCGCTTCGACTACTCCTGCCTCGGCGACTCGGTCAATCTCGCCTCACGGCTTGAGGGAGCATCGAAGAACTACGGGGTGGCTATTCTGCTCGGGGAGGAGACCGCGCGGCTTGTCAGCGGGCGTTACACCGTGGTCGAGCTTGACCGTATTGTCGTAAAGGGCCGAACGGTACCGTCGCCTGTCTATACGATCGTTGAAGATGCTCGGCCCGAGGACCTCGACGTGCACACCGATTTTCTCTTGGGCAAATACAATAAAACTCTGGGCGCTCTGGATAATATTTTCGATAGATTGGAAACAGCCATTCCTTCTCTCCGACTTTATTATTCAGTCGTGCGGGCAGAACTTTCTCGCTCAACAGATGAATAAGATCACCCCGAAGAGACCGCCTCTAGAATAATATCGTTACGTAGTGTGCATAGCGTAGTCACTCGCTGGAAAGTTGATCTGCAGCTTGTTCGATGCATGCCTCGCTAAATTAGCTGTGGCGCAACAAGTGCGATACGCGGTAGTTGACGGTTCAGATGTCTGTACAGTCGCCGGTTCTTGGCAGAAGCAGAGTGCGAGCGCCAATTTTTCTCTACGCGATAGGCCGGAGTAATGTGCGGATTGTCAGCATTAGTGACGATTCCGATGCAACGGCCCGATTGCACAGGTCAGTTGGCAGTGAGGAACCTTCGAGACGATGAGGATCTCAGCGCCGTGAGGCCGTCGGCGCGCTCGATAGCGACGGTCCATTCAACGTCAACCATTCCTATCACGGTGACAACGTTCGCTTCCGCGACCTGCATGCCGGCCTGAAGCATAGCTTCGCTCTGGATTGTGCGTAATGCACGATGCGCCGCAATCGCATTCGTCCTCCTTCTCCTCGTTGTGACACGAGGGGCAGTTCTTCAATCTAGACGTTGAACGCATGTTTTATAATCTGAAGGCTCCATTTCAATTGTCGCAATATGTATCTGGTGAATTGAGTTGCCTCGTGGTATTCAAGCGCCTCTAGTTTAGAACGTAAATAAATTTGGAATGCGCAAAATGCGACAAATAAATGATGAGGAAGCTGTTCTCAATTTGATTGGCGATCGAGTCTGGAATACCGAGCTGGCCTTCCAATACCTCAAGGCTGTCGGCATGGCCGATACAAAGCGCACTGCCGAGCGACGGTTGCATGAGTTGGGCATTCTGCCGGCAGCTCTGATAGCCGAGGATTTGCGGGATGAATTCGGAGAGAAACCCATACAGAGTGTTTTGAATTCCGATTTAGAACGGCAGCGCTCCAAGCGAACACTTGTTCTATTCGTGCAGATTTTCGAGCGAGCGCAGTCCGCGTGCCTGCATGCCAACGACGCGCGAGGATCGCGTATCTGGGTGCCCATGGCAACGCCGGTTGGCTCAGCCGAAGTTGAGACTGCATTGGGAAAACTGCGGAAGCATGTCGGCAAGCCGATCGCCGTCTTTCCGCATGCGGCTGTAACAAGGTTCTGCCGCGAAATCCCTCCCAACGAAGATATAGGTGTCCAACTGCTGAGCTATTCGTCGCCCCTACCGGCCGCTGCGCCTATTCACGCTGTGTCATCAATGTCCGATCACCTAAAACGGCTTGAGTCCGAGAGCATCTTCATCATCCGAGAAGCCTATGCTGAGGCGCGCAATCCCGTCTTACTATACTCATTGGGAAAAGACAGCTCGGTACTCCTTCATCTGGTGCGCAAGGCTTTCTTTCCAGCGCCCCTTCCATTTCCACTCCTGCACGTGGACACGCGGTGGAAGTTTCGTGAAATGTACCAGTTCAGGGATCGTCTCCGGGCGAAAAGCGGCGTAGAGCTTATCGTCCATGTCAACCCCGAGGCGATCGAAAAAGATATTAATCCATTCGATCATGGGGTGGAGCTCCACACAGCCATCACGAAAACCGAAGGGCTGAAGCAGGCCCTCGATCTTCATAGGTTCGATATCGTTTTCGGCGGCGCGCGCCGCGACGAAGAGAAATCGAGGGCAAAGGAGCGTGTATTCTCCTTCCGTGCTCGCAATCACGCCTGGGATCCGAAGAACCAGCGGCCGGAAGTCTGGAACCTCTACAATACCCGAAAGCGACCGGACGAAAGCATTCGCGTGTTCCCGCTTTCAAACTGGACCGAGCTCGACATATGGCAATACATCCATGAACAGGCCATTCCCATCGTGCCGCTCTACTTCGCTAAAGAGCGACCGGTCGTGAACCGAAACGGCATGCTTTTGGTCGTCGACGACGATCGCATGCAGCTCTTGCCCAACGAACAAATTTCCGCCCGTAAAGTGCGCTTTCGAACGCTTGGTTGCTACCCGCTGACCGGGGCGATCGAGTCGGACGCATCGACTGTTCCCGAGATAATAGCGGAGTTGTTGCAATCTCGCTCGAGCGAAAGACAAGGACGCCTGATTGATACGAGCTCCAGTTCGAGCATGGAAAAAAAGAAGGCCGAGGGATATTTTTGATGCGACGCGCAATCCACAATCCAGCCGCGCCGGCTAGAACGACCCAAGAAGTACTAGAAGCCTTCGACTCTCAACAGCGTTCGCAGGATCTATTGCGCTTTATCACCTGTGGTAGCGTAGATGATGGCAAGAGTACGCTTCTCGGGCGTCTGCTTTGGGAATCGCAGGTATTGGCGGACGATCAGCTTGACGCGTTGAAGGCGGATTCGAAGCGATACGGAACTCAAGGCGAAAACATCGACTTCGCACTGCTTGTCGACGGCCTGTCGGCCGAGCGCGAACAAGGTATCACCATCGATGTTGCGTACCGATTCTTCTCGACATCACGACGGAAATTTATCGTCGCGGATGCGCCTGGTCACGAGCAGTACACGCGCAACATGGTGACCGCCGCCTCGACAGCGGATTTGGCGATTTTGCTGATGGACGCCCGAAAAGGATTGCTTACGCAAACCAAACGGCACGCTTACCTGGCATCCTTGCTCGGTGTTCGTCATCTGGTGCTGGCGATCAACAAGATGGACACTGTCGAATACGACCGCCAAATTTCATCGCAGCTGTCGGAGGCCATGGCTGACTTTGCAGCGACTTTGAATTTCGAAACATTTATGCCCGTCCCGATCAGTGCCTTAAGGGGTGAGAACATAACGCACCGATCATCGAAAATGGCATGGTATGACGGCCCAACGCTGCTGGGGCATCTGGAGACGGTCCACGTGCAGCAGGCGCCCGCAGAGCGTTTCATCTTCCCCGTTCAGTGGATAAATAGGCCCGACGCCGGCTTCAGAGGCATTTGTGGAACGCTCTTGGAGGGCATGGCGCGCGTAGGTAGCACAATAAGAAACACCGCGTCTGGCGAAGTCTCGGAAATCGCCGAGATAGTCACCATGGATGGACGCCAAGCGGAGGCTGCTGAAGGAAGCGCCATTACGCTTTGCCTCGAACGCGATATCGACGTGTCGCGAGGAGATGTGCTTTCGTTGGCCGACAATCCGCTGGAGATGACCGACCATTTCGAAGCGACGATTGTCTGGATGGATCTGGATCCGGGCCTTGTCGGACGGAGTTATGATATCAAGCTGTCCACTCAGTCCGCAACCGCTTCGATTTCCAGCATCAAATATCGTGTCGACATCAATACGCTCGGGCACGAGGCTGCACGGCAGCTTGCATTGAATGATATCGGGGTTTGCAATGTCTCGGTCAGCCGCCCGCTCGTTTTCGATACCTATGCCCGGTCGAAAGCGCTTGGAAGTTTTATTCTGATCGATCGTTTCAGCAACGCGACTGTTGCCGCTGGGATGATTCGGCACAATCTCAGGCGCGCTCAAAACGTCCATCGCCAGGCCTTATCCATCACCAGGGCTGATCGTGAGCGGTTGAACGGTCATACTGGCAAGGTGATTTGGTTTACCGGCCTGTCTGGATCGGGAAAGTCGACGATCGCCAACGCACTCGAGCGCGAACTCCATAAGTCCGGCCGGAGAACCTATATTCTCGATGGCGACAATGTGAGGCAAGGATTGAACAAGGATCTCGGCTTCACCGACGCCGACCGCGTCGAGAACATACGCCGGATCGCGGAAGTGGCAAAGCTGATGATGGACGCCGGAATCCTAGTCCTGACGGCGTTTATCTCGCCTTTCAAACGTGAACGCCAAATGGCGAAGGAATTGATAGGCGAAGAGAATTTCATCGAGGTTTATGTTGATACTCCGCTGCAGGTCTGCGAAGATCGAGACCCCAAGGGCTTGTATCGAAAGGCCCGGTGCGGACAGATTCCGAACATGACGGGCGTCAACAGTCCATATGAGCCGCCCGAGCAACCGGAAGTGAAGGTGGATGGTTCCACGGGTGATATCGACGATACCGTCAAGTATCTCCTCGCAATCCTCGACAACTCCGACCGCCATTGAAGCAAAGCGGATGCGATGCAAGATGTTGATGATGTTGTGTTTCAAAACGCCATCCAGTAAAGGCGACGAGTTGATTAACAAATTCGGCTTCGCATGGGCATGAAAGACGACATTGCCATCTTGATGGGCACTTTTCAGGGAGCGCGATATCTTCCCGAGCAGTTGGAATCCATTCGCGGCCAAACCTACAGCAGCTGGTCGCTATGGGTTTCGGATGACGGGTCCACCGACACAACGCTCGATCTCGTGCGGTTGTTTGAAAAAAGTGTGCGGTCGCCCGTTCACGTTGTGAACGGGCCTCGTCGGGGTTTCATCCGCAATTTCTTGACGCTAGCCTGCAATCCGGCCATTGACGCAGCCTATTACGCCTTTTCTGATCAGGATGACATCTGGCATCCCGACAAGCTGGAACGCGCAGTCGCTTGGTTGAAGGAGCAGCCATCCGGCCTTCCGGCCCTTTATTGTTCGCGAACGCATACGGTCGATGAAACGGGTGTGTCGACGGGCAATTCTCCGCTTTTCACGCGCCCCCCGTCCTTCTCGAACGCGCTGGTACAAAGCATCGGCGGTGGCAATACGATGGTCATGAACCGCGCGGCGCGAGCGCTCCTGATTGAGGGCGGCGCCGAAGCAGATATTCCAAGCCACGACTGGTGGGCCTACATTCTGGTATCGGGCGCCGGAGGGCGCGTCCGATATGATGCTGAGCCGCGCATCGACTATCGGCAGCATGCGAGCAATCTCGTCGGGTCCAATTCCGGTTGGCGAGCTCGGCTTAAACGCGCGCATATGCTGACGCAAAGCCGATTTTTGAAATGGAATTCCCAGCACGTCGAAGCGCTGCGAAGGGTCGAGCATCTCCTGACACCAGGAAATCAAGCTCTCCTCGCAGACTTTCGTCGGATGAGAACTGACGCGCTTCCTATGCGACTCCGGATACTTTATAGGTCGGGGCTGCATCGGCAAACATTGGCAGGCAACTTTGGTTTGCTCGTGGCTGTAATCCTGAAACAGATTTAGACAATAGGTGTATGCAATGACGGTACTCGTGTCGGGGGGGGCGGGGTTCATTGGCGGCAATTTCGTTCTCGATTGGATTGCTCAGTCCGGCGAACGGATTGTAAACGTCGACAAGCTGACTTATGCCGGCAACCTGGACACGCTGAAATCGCTGCGGGGAGATGACAGGCATGTCTTTGCGCATGGTGACATCGGCGATAGAGAGTTTATTGAAAGCTTGTTGCGGACTCACCAGCCGCGCGCGATCATAAATTTTGCCGCTGAGAGCCATGTTGACAGGTCGATTCACGGCCCTGCCGCGTTCATTGAGACGAACGTTGTCGGCACGTTTAACCTGCTCGAAGCAGCTCGCGCGTTCTGGCAGGAGTTGAACGACGACGAAAAATCAGCCTTCCGCTTTCTGCATGTCTCCACGGACGAAGTCTATGGCAGCCTCGGCGCTACAGACGCTCCCTTCAGTGAAAACAATCGTTACGAGCCCAACAGCCCTTATTCGGCAAGCAAGGCCGCGTCGGACCACTTGGTGAGAGCATGGCATCATACTTATGGCCTCCCGGTGCTCACCACCAATTGCAGCAACAACTACGGGCCATATCACTTCCCAGAGAAGCTGATTCCGCTGGTGATATTGAACGCGCTTGCCGGCAAGCCTCTGCCGATCTACGGCGATGGCCAGCAGATACGTGACTGGCTCTATGTGAAGGATCATTGCAGCGCGATCCGAACTGTGTTGGCCAATGGCCGCGTCGGCGAGGTCTACAATGTCGGCGGCTGGAACGAGAAGCCCAATTTGGCGGTGGTGCACACGATCTGCGATACGCTCGATGCGCTGAAGCCGCGGCAAGGCGCCGGATCATATCGCGATCAAATAACCTTCGTGAAAGATCGCCCGGGACATGATCGGCGATATGCGATCGACGCACGCAAGATCGAGCGAGATCTGGGCTGGAAACCCGTCGAAACCTTCGAGAGCGGCATAGAAAAGACTATTTCCTGGTATCTCAACAATCAGGACTGGGTGGCCAATGTGACATCCGGCGCCTACAGGGATTGGCTCAGCCAGCAGTACGAGAATTGACAATGCGTCCCTTGTTGATCACAGGTGCCGATGGGCAGGTCGGCTTCGAACTGCGGCGTGCACTTGCATCACGTGGCGATGTCGTTGCTTACGGCCGGGCCGAATGTGACCTGGAAAACGAGGCGAATATCCGCGTCGCGCTGAGAGCGACGAGGCCAGCGATCATATTCAATGCGGCAGCCTATACGGCGGTTGACCGCGCCGAAAGCGAGGCCGCGCGCGCGGGCGCCGTCAACGGAATTGCGCCGGGCGTGATGGCGCGCTGGGCAGCGGATAATGACTGCGTGATGATCCATTACTCGACCGACTACGTTTTTGATGGGGAAAAAGATTCTCCCTATGTCGAAACCGATAGCACCAACCCACAGTCCGTTTACGGGAAAAGCAAACTGCAGGGCGAGGAGGCGGTGCGCGCGGCAGGGGGGCAGCATCTTATTCTTCGCACCAGCTGGGTTTACGGCCATCATGGTCACAATTTTTTAAAGACGATTCTCCGATTGGCTTCGGAGCGCGAAACGCTTCGAATTGTTGCTGATCAGGTGGGGGCGCCGACATCGGCGGCTCTGATCGCCAAGACGACCGCGCGCATCGCCGACAAAATTCTGACGGAAAGCGCCGGCTCCGGAGTTTATCACCTCACCGCCCAAGGCAGCACTTCCTGGTACGACTATGCCTGCTACATCGTTGATAGAGCGACCGCGCGCGGTTTTGGGGGATTGCTGCCGACGGACAAAATCGAACCTATCTCGACGAACGATTATCCTACGCCTGCAAAGCGTCCGCTCAACTCACGGCTAAATTGTGCCAAATTGATGGATTGCTTTGACTTGCCACTGTCACCGTGGCAGGACGGCGTCGAAGAGGTCATTGGCCTGCTTGCGGCGACAAACTAGGCGCGATCGACTTGTCGGCGCGTTGAAATCGTGATGCTAAAATCAACCAGCCGGAACGAGAATTCCGAAATAGGGTTTTAAAATGGCTAGGGCACGTAAAGGAATTATTCTTGCTGGTGGATCTGGGACGCGCCTGTACCCGGCGACGCTAGCGGTCAGTAAGCAGCTGCTGCCGATCTACGACAAGCCAATGATTTACTACCCGCTGACCACCCTCATGCTGGCGGGAATTCGTGACATTCTCGTCATTTCGACGCCTGATGACACGCCTCGCTTTGAGGCGCTGCTGGGCGATGGCCACCAGTGGGGGCTCAATGTCAGTTATTGTGTCCAGCCGAGTCCCGACGGACTGGCGCAAGCTTTTATTCTTGGCCGAAGCTTTGTTGGAAACAATCCGAGCGCTTTGGTGCTTGGTGACAACATCTTCTACGGACACGACTTCCAGAGCCTGCTGAATCGAGCGGCTGGTCAGGCAAGTGGTGCTTCTGTATTTGCGTACCATGTAACCGATCCAGAACGTTACGGCGTCGTGGAATTCGACAAGGCCAGGAAGGCGCTCTCGATAGAAGAGAAGCCGAGGCAGCCGAAGTCTAACTACGCGGTGACCGGACTGTATTTCTACGATGCGCAGGTCTGCGATATCGCGGCCGACATCAAACCGTCACCCCGTGGCGAACTTGAAATCACGGATGTCAACAGTCGCTATCTCGTCCAAGGGCAACTTGACGTCGAGATTATGGGCCGGGGTTACGCCTGGCTGGACACCGGGACGCATGATTCACTGTTGGAAGCTGGACACTACATCGCGACAATTGAAAAGCGACAGGGCCTGAAGGTAGCCTGTCCAGAAGAGGTCGCCTATAGATCGGGGTGGATTGACGACGGCAAATTG
Organism: Rhizobium sp. LjRoot258; assembly: GCF_964254185.1. Taxonomy (NCBI): domain Bacteria; kingdom Pseudomonadati; phylum Pseudomonadota; class Alphaproteobacteria; order Hyphomicrobiales; family Rhizobiaceae; genus Rhizobium; species Rhizobium sp. LjRoot258. The sequence continues at coordinate 966,936 of NZ_CAXUST020000002.1, forward strand.
GAGTCGCTAGCACATCCACTACTGAAGAATGGCTACGGAAAATACCTGCTTAACCTCCTTAAGGAAAAGGTCTTTTGATGTTCTCCACGCCAACTGCCATTCCCGAGGTCGTCGTGCTTGAGCCGAAGGTTTTTGGTGACGATCGTGGGTTTTTCTTCGAGAGCTTCAACGCCGCAGCCTTCGAGCACGCCGTTGGGATCAAACGCGATTTTGTTCAGGATAACCATTCTAGATCATTTAAGAACGTACTGCGTGGTTTGCATTATCAGATCAAGCGCGCACAGGGCAAATTGGTGCGCGTCGTAGAGGGCGAAGTGTTCGACGTAGCTGTCGACCTGCGTCAGGCCTCGTCCACTTTCGGGAAATGGGTCGGGGTCCATCTGAGTGCCGAAAACAAGAAACAATTGTGGGTGCCAGAAGGGTTCGCCCACGGATTCCTCGTCCTCAGTCAAACCGCTGAATTCCTCTACAAAACGACCGACTATTATGCGCCGGAGTTTGAGCGCAGCCTCTTATGGAACGATCCGGCAATAGGTATCGATTGGCCGCTCTCAGGAGTTCCCAACCTTGCGCCAAAGGATGCCGCAGCCGTTCCCTTGAGCGAGGCCGAGGTGTTTGTCTGATGCAAGACTATTCCCTCCATCCGATTGAAATGGTTGCTAGCTTCTCCCGGAATTTCACCCTTATTAGAGCATCCGTAAAACGCGAAGTCTTTGGGCGTTATCGGGGATCTTTCCTAGGTATACTATGGTCATTTTTCAATCCGCTGTTCACGCTGGGTGTTTACACCTTTGTATTCAGCGAGGTGCTTAAGGCGCGCTGGAGCGTTGGAAGTAGTTCGAAAGTGGAATTTGCGCTCGTTCTGTTCGCGGGCCTGATGTCGTTTAATTTATTCGCAGAATGTATTAATCGCGCTCCAACTCTGATTACTAATAACCCTAATTATGTTAAGAAGGTCGTCTTTCCGTTAGAGATTTTACCTTGTGTAGTACTTGGGTCCGCGCTTTTTCACTTCTGTGTTAGTCTCTGCGTCTGGCTCTTGGCTTATGTCGTATTTTATGGCGTGCCACATGCGACCGTACTCTATTTTCCTCTAGTGTTGTTGCCGTTCTCGATTTTTATCTTGGGAGCGAGCTGGATTCTCGCGTCCCTTGGCGTCTTTTTGCGCGATGTTTCACAATTTATCGGAATCGTCATCACGGCGCTAATGTTCCTCTCGCCGATATTCTATCCAGCGAGTGCCCTGCCGGAAGGCTATCGGCCTTTACTCTACTTAAATCCCTTGACGCCCGTAATAGAGCTCTCACGCGACGTGCTCTACTGGGGTAAGCAGCCGGATTTCAAGTTGTTAGGAATCTACCTGTTGGCTGCCTCATTGGTCGCGTGGCTGGGCTTTGTCTGGTTCCAGAAGACGCGCAAAGGTTTTGCTGATGTCCTCTGATATCGCCATCAAGGTGGAGAATCTTAGCAAGTGCTATCAGATTTACGATCATCCTCGTGATCGGCTCAGGCAGTTCATATCACCGCGCTTGCAGCGGTTGGTTGGACGCGAGGCAAGGCAGTACTTCAATGAATTCTGGGCTCTTAAGGATGTCTCGCTGGAAGTTAAAAGAGGCGAAACGGTAGGCATTATTGGCCGGAACGGAAGCGGCAAGTCGACCTTACTGCAATTGATTTGCGGTACACTCAACCCGACGAGTGGCAGCGTTCAAGCGAGCGGAAGGATTTCGGCACTGTTGGAACTTGGCTCTGGATTCAATCCGGAATTTACGGGCCGCGAGAACGTTTATATGAACGCTGCCGTATTGGGCTTGAGCCAGGATGAAATCGACAGTCGTTTCGACCAAATTGCTGCGTTCGCCGATATTGGTCACTTCCTCGATCAGCCTGTGAAAAATTACTCAAGCGGTATGGGCGTGCGACTGGCGTTTGCTGTGCAAGCGATGATTGATCCGGATATTTTCGTCGTCGACGAAGCTCTTGCCGTGGGGGATGAGAAATTTCAGCGCAAGTGTTTCGCGCGGTTGGATGAGTTAAAGCAAAGTGGAACGTCGATCCTCTTTGTTTCTCACTCAGCCGCCAGCATAATCGAATTATGCGACAGGGCTCTAGTGCTCGATAGCGGCATTCGGGTCATGTATAGTCGGCCGCAGGAGGCAATACGCGCCTATCAGAAGATGATCTACGCTCCTTCAGCTGAGTATCAAAAGCTTGTTCGGGAGTATCGTGCTGCCGATCAATCTGCCGAAACAATCGGGCTGACTGACACAGCAAATCTAGTTCCGCAACCGCCGGCGGCTCCATCGGTCTTATTTGATCCGGGGCTGGTGCCAGAAACAACCACGGTCTACCCAATACAAGGGGCGGAAATTACATCAATATCCATACTGGATGAGAATGATCAGCCAGTGAATGTCTTACAAGCGGACAAAACCTATCAATTCGTGATGGCGGGCCACTTGCTCAGGGAATTTTCCGGGATTTTCTTTGGTCTCCACATCAGGAATATCTCCGGAACTGTCATCACCGGCCAAAGGTACCCGGAGGAAGGGCTCTATCTCGAAAAGATAAGGGCAGACTCTGATTTTCGGATCAGTTTCTCCTTTCGCATGGGCCTATTGGCCGGAGTTTACTTTGTTGGCGGTGGCATCTGGTCCGTAGACGGTGTCGACTGCCCGCATCGCGTTCTTGATGCAATCATGTTTCGTGTCTCTAACATCGAAAGGCCAAAATCGTTTGGCTATGTGGATTTGATGTCGGACGAGCCTTCTGTCAAACTTGTTGAGGGATAGCAATTGGATCTCGATAGCCAAAAGATAGCAAAACTGCTGTCTGAATGTAATTCTCGCTTCGATTTATGGATCCGATTGCTGGATCTTCATAAGGCTAGAAATATGGCCGAGATCGGAGTTTGGAAAGGCGATTTCGCTGAGCGTATACTCAGGGAATGCTCTCAAGTAGAGCAATACTATATGATAGATCCTTGGGCGAGTTTGCCAGATTGGAATAAGCCCTTCAATGTGGCGCCCGCAATGTTTGATGAAATCTATCAGGAGATGCTTGCTAAGACCGATTTTGCTTCTGAAAGAAGGACGATCCTACGAGGGAGGACTAAAGATGTTGTCAATGACATCCCTGACGGAAGTCTTGATTTTGCGTACATAGACGGAGATCATACACTTAGAGGCATAACGATTGATCTCATAAAAATTCTACCTAAAATAAGGGAGGGTGGGATTATTGGGGGAGATGATTTTACCACGACGCCTTGGCAACATGATACTCGCTACGAGCCTACTCTCGTATGCCCATATAGCGTCTATTTTTCCGAAGCGATGGATCTGCCGATTATTGCATTGCCTCATAATCAGTTCCTCATCAAAAAGGAAAGAGGGGCGAACTTCTCGTTTCTCGATGTTACCGGGGATTATACCGACATCTCGCTAAATAAGCTGCCCTGAACTGAAAATTGACGGTAGGAACTCGACTTGAATATCCAAGACTGGCCGCTTATCGACAAACAAAAATTGTCGGACCACCTACGTTGGAATAGCTACCTCTCGCGCCGCCATAAGCTGCTATATATTAGCACTCCTAAGGTCGCGTGTACCTCACTCAAATGGTGGTTTGCGTCTCTTGAAGGCTATTCCGAAGCGCTGTACTCAATCACCGACAGTGAAGAGACTGACCCCGATCTTGTTGCCCACGAAGCGCACAAGGTAGCGCCGCAGGTCACAAACCTGGCGTTTGGGCAGTTGGCGGAAGCTCTGACATCGGACGGGTATTTTCGATTTGCCGTAGTTCGCAATCCCTACAAACGGATTTTTTCGGCATGGCAATCGAAGTTATTGTTGCGTGAGCCTCTTCAAATCGGTCCCTATACCAAATACGCGTTTTACCAGCTGCCGATAGAGTCTGCGCGGGACATCGCCGCTGGGTTCGAGGGCTTTCTGGAACACTTGGCGAGCAGCGAGGCCCCTTCCTATTTGGATCATCACTGGGCACCTCAGGCAACTCTGCTTCGCCCGGATCTGATTGACTACACCAAACTGACTAAGATCGAAGAAACTGGGGAACTGCGTAAGGCGTTGATGGAGTGGCTTGGCGAGAAGGCGCCCGATCCTTTTTCCGTTCGGCGAGCAAACGAAAGCTTGATTCCATATTCGCCAGCTCTTGTGACGGAGCGAAGCGTTGAAATTATCCGGGCATTGTACGCCGAAGACTTTGATGCTTTTGGGTATGAAAGGCATCCGCCCTCAACTCCTGAAGGTTTCTCGGATGAGCAGTTGGATGTGGCTCTGAAAGCCGTCAAACTCATTCGTGCTCGTCATCAACGGCTGGGTGAGCGAGCAGTTCAGGTCGCGAACCTCAACCGGGATGTGAACCGACAGGAAGCTCGAGTTGCGGAGATCGTAAAAGAGAAAGATCGAGCGCTGGCAGCTGTCGCGGACGAGAAGGATCGGGTACTTGGTGCTCTCCGCCAGGAGCGAGATCAGATGTTGCGTTCGAGATCTTGGCGCATCACCAAGCCCCTGCGCGGAATCGCGCGTGTAGTGCATCGTAGCCAGTCATCGCGCCTCGTGCTGCCGCTCAGGCAATTGCGCCGAAGAATTACGCATGTCGTGTCTATGTTTCATGCCGTGAGGCCTGCAGTCGAATTTTATCAAGGATCATGGCGTTTAGCTGGACGTCGTGTCGCAGGAGTATTCCGGCGGGAGGGTATAGGCGGCGTAATCCGCCGAGCCCATATTCTGACTGGGAGGTCGATCGCGGGAGATGAAGGCGTTTCTTCCCCCGGGACGTTATATGGGGAGGTGCGGCCCCTCTCGTCGGAGTTCACTCCGCGCGTTTCGATTATCGTGCCTAATTTCAATCATGCCGGATATCTGCGGAAGCGCCTTGAGTCGATCTACAGCCAGACCTACTCCAATCTGGAGGTGATTCTACTCGACGACTGCTCCAATGATGAGAGCGTGGCAATTTTGAAAGACTACGCGACTCGCTATCCCGACAAAACCATTTGCCATTTTAACGAGATTAATTCTGGGGGAGTTTTTAATCAGTGGAAGAAAGGTCTGGAGCTGGCGACGGGGGAGCTAGTTTGGATCGCCGAAAGTGATGATTATTGTTCTGACAATTTTCTCGAGGAACTGGTGCGATGCTTTCAGAATAAGGCGGTGAAGCTGGCATTTGCCCAAACGGAGTTTGTACGTGGCAATCCCCCTGAGAAGGTCTGGACCTCAAAGGAGTACCTGCAGGACCTTGGCGAGGGCGCTTGGAGTCGTCCATTCATCAGGTCGGCGCATTCGATGGTCAAGTTTGGCTGGGCGGTCAAGAACATTGTGCCGAACGTGAGCGGAGCGGTGTTTCGGCATCCCGGAAAATTGCCGCTATTCGAAGATCCACAGTGGTTAAGCTTGCGTCTCTGCGGAGATTGGATCTTTTATCTTTCGATTGTACGTGGCGGTTTGGTCGCTTACAACCCTCGTGCTATCAATTACTATCGCCAGCACGCTTCCAATACCTCTGTTGGTGCCCAGAAAGAGGATATCTACTATCGGGAGCACGAGGTAGTGGCCCGATATGTCGCGACAATGTATCGCGTTGATCGCTCGGATCTCGACAAACAGCAGCGGCATCTTTACGTTCACTGGTGTAGCCAGCGTGGCGCTAGTCGACGTAGCGAATTTAAGCAGCTTTACGATCTGGATAGGGTTTGGCCGCGGGCGGCAGACAGGCGTCCCAATGTGGTTATGGCCGTCTATGCTCTCGCGGCCGGTGGTGGCGAAACATTCCCCATATTACTGGCCAATCTTCTTGAGCGCCGGGGATATGCCGTCACGCTCCTAAATTGCCAGGAAGAGGCCACTGAACCGGGTGTTCGGACAATGTTGTCGCAATCGATCCCTTTGTTGGAATTGGAACGACTTGAGCTTGCACCGGCTGTGTTCGCTGATATGGGAATTGAATTGGTACACTCCCATCACGCTTGGGTGGATGTATCGCTCGCGATGCTGCTGCTGAGCCGTCCTGGGATCAAGCAGATTATCAGTATGCACGGGATGTATGAAATGATGGAGCCGGGGCAATTGGATGGGTTACTGCCTCTCCTTTGGCGGCGCGTTGACCGCTTTGTTTACACCGCTGACAAGAACTTGAAGGCTTTTCCACCAGAGATGATTCGGAAAAAGGGCTTTAGGAAAATTGACAATGCCTTGCCAGTGAATGACATAAATCCTGCGTCGCGCGCTGATTTGAGAATTGCCGCTGAGGACTTCGTGCTATGTCTTGTGGCTCGTGCCATTCCGGATAAGGGATGGGAGGAAGCCATCGGGGCCGTGGTCTGGGCCAATGAGCGATCGGACTGCAGGATTCGTCTGCTCCTGATCGGTGAGGGGCCGGAATTCGATCGTTTAAAGTCCGAATGCAAACACGAGTTTGTGCACTTTCTTGGGTTTCAACCGAATATCCGGGATTATTTCGCTGCATCGGATATCGGCTTCCTTCCTTCCCGGTTCAAGGGTGAAAGCGCACCCCTAGTGCTGATTGACTGCTTGCTTTCCGGCAAACCGGTGCTAGCCAGTAACGTTGGGGAGATCCGGGATATGTTGGATACCCCAGAGGGAGTTGCCGGCGCCTTGTTTGACCTTAGCGAATGGGAAGTAGATGTTCCCGCTTTGGGCGATCTAATAGTGGCTATCGCCAATGATCCAATGCTCTATGAGGAATTACTAAAACGGGTTCCGTTGGCTGCTGCAAAATTTGCAGTATCCACGATGCTTGAAAAATATGAGGAAGTATACCGCGATGTCCTGACCGCATCAGAAACGGTGCCTCGGACATTACAATGATAAGTGACCGGAGAGCCAAGTTGCAGTTTTCGCTAGATGCAAGTCAAACTATGCCAAAGCGATGCCTTGTTTTGGGAGGGAGGGGATTCATAGGGTCTCATCTGATTGATGCCCTGCTCAACCATGGATACCACGTACGCTGCTTCGATCGTCCGCATGTGCCATCGCTCAGCGGTTCTCCTCTGAGCCACGTTAATTTTGAGAGTTACGAGGGGGATTTTATTAGTGAAACCGACGTCGCCAGCGCTTTAGAAGGTTGCGACATCTGTTTTCATTTAGTTTCGACCACCTTGCCGAAGTCGTCGAACGCAGACCCGGTGTTTGACATCGAGAGCAATGTTCTCGGCACCATTCGATTGCTTAATCACGCAGTCCAACTCGGGCTGAAGAAGGTCGTTTTTGTCTCTTCAGGAGGTACTGTATACGGCGTTCCAAGTCAGATACCGATTCCTGAGACACACTCAACCGATCCATTAAGCTCCTACGGAATAACCAAACTCTCGATCGAGAAATACCTACATCTGTTCCATAGCCTGCACGGTCTAGATTATACGGTCTTGCGTCTCGCAAACCCTTTCGGCGAAGGGCAGCGCGTGCATGCGAGTCAGGGCGCTGTCGCAGTCTTCTTAAGCAAAGTTATGCGAGGAGAGCCTGTAGAGATTTGGGGCGACGGATCCGTTGTGCGTGACTACATATATATAGCTGATGTAGTGGATGCACTATTGTCCGCGCTTGAACATGCAACGAACGAGCATGTCTTTAACATCGGTTCAGGGCGCGGGCATAGCTTGAATGAGTTGCTGGATTCAATAGAAACTCTAACAGGACGCTCAGCAGATCGTCGCTACTTGCCGGGGCGGCCATTCGATGTCCCCAAAAATGTCCTGAGCATAGAGAGAGCGCAACAGCTTTTAGGCTGGTCACCACGGGTGCCATTTGATGACGGGCTCAGAAAGTTTGCAGATTGGTTGCAGAATCAACATGACGAGTGAGTCGAGGCCGATCCGCCATTCAAGATTCGTCTGCGATTAGCTTGTCCGCAGGGCATTCTCGCCAGGCGACAATGAAAGTTTCAAATACAGCTGTTGATCCATCCCGTATCTGCTATGTTTCGAACTTGGGACACTTGAAAAGTGGGGAGCTGGCAAGTCGCCGCTCGGTGAGGCTCTGGCCTATATCGACAAATACTGGGATGGCCTCTGCATCTTCCTGGCTGACGGCCGCATCGAGATCGACAACAACAGCGTCGAGAGAACAATTCGGCCGATTGCCCTAAACCGCAAGAACGCGCTTTTTGCCGGGCATGACGCGGGAGCAGAGAACTGGGCGACCATTGCCTCGCTGATCGAGACCTGCATGTGTGGATGGCTCCCGTGATGCAAGAGGCTTATTTGAGCGATGCGCGAAGTCGGCGGCTTGCATGTGTCCGGCCTAACATAGAAGGCGGCATATTCGGCCGCCGGCCCAGATGAGATCCGCGGATCGGGTCCATAACAAACTGACGCGCTCGAAGCGCCTACAGGTCTACTGGGTGTCCCGATCTCGTCTATCAACTGTCGCGTCATCTTCCCATTCAGCGCCTATGCACCACGACCGCCAGGACTCGGCTGATCCTGCCGGCCGATACTTATGCCGGTCGATAAGTCTCCTCGCGCGTCATCACCGCCCAAATGATCCTTGCCATTTTGTTTGCCAAGGCAACGGCAGCGAGTTTAATCGGCTTCCGAGCGATGATGCGCCCCAGCCAACTTTGAGCGAAGTTCTGTTTACTCCGCGACCAGCGTATCGTGGACATCGCCCCAATTACCAGGAGACGCCGGATGGTGCGATCACCCATCTTGGTGATACGGCCCAACCGCTCTTTTCCACCGCTGGAGTTCTGACGTGGCACAAGCCCAAGCCATGCAGCGAAGTCGCGCCCTGATCGAAAATCGCGGATGTTCGGCACTCCGGCCAATACGGCGCTGACGGTGATCGGGCCGACGCCTGGGATGCTGAGCAATCTGGCGGATTCAGGCTCTTCGCGGCAATTCTTTCGCATCTGAGCCTCGAGAGCATTGATCCGCGCATTCAAGGCGACGAGCTGGTCGACTAGGATACTTAGTGGCGCTCGGACCGCATCTGGGATCGGCGTCTTCGGATCGGATATTCGCTGGATCAGCGAACCGACATGTTGAGGGCCTGCTGGCGCGATTACACCGAACTCAGCCATATGACTGCGGATCGCATTGATCAGCGAAACACGCTGGCGCGAAAGAAGTTCATGTGTGCGATGCAGGACGCGCGATGCCTGTTGCGACAGCGACTTGATTGGAGCTGAGCGAACCGCTGGTCGCGTCACTGCTTCGCAGATGGCCGCAGCATCCGCTGCGTCGTTTTTTTGCCGCGCGACGTAGGGCTTCACGTACGAGGCGGGGATCATTCGGGCATCATGGCCAAGTGCGCGAATCTCGCGTGCCCAGTAATGCGACGAGGCACACGCCTCCATGCCGACAACACAAGGCGGCAACTTGGCGAAAAAGCTGAGCACCTCGTCGCGGCGAAGCTTCTTCTGAAGAACAGGGCGGCCTTTTGCATCCGCCCCATGAACCTGAAAAACCCGCTTTGCCAGATCGAGCCCGACCGTCGTTACTTCCTTCATGGATGACATCTCCCTTTTAGCGATCATCGCGACCGCTTTTTACTATGGCGCCGGAAGAGGGAGCCATCCACCTCATCAAGCCCAACTCCGTCGATCCGTTCGCCTATCTGACTGCTACGCTCACCGCTATCGTGAACGGTCACAGGCAGAGCAGCATCGATGAGCTGCTGCCGTGGAACGCGATAAAACCCTGACGCCAGATAAAATGTCGGAAAAGGCTAAGGACTTCGCTCGCTCCGCCCAATGATATCAGCCCGCTGGCAAGTTCCGGTCGCTGGCACGATGTCGAGCTTATCCCCGACCTGAAAACCATCACGAGGCGTGCCGATCTCAAAATTGTATCTGCATGCGAGGGACTCCCCAGTGGGAGCAGTCCTTGAGAAAGACAGTTCTGCCATCGTTATGATCGTCACCCCACGACGATTAACTTCCTCTTCCCAGACGGCTTCTATCGTCGCGACGGAGCGCTCAAAATGATGCAGTCTCCATAGATAAAGGCCAAGAATGGCGATGCAGATCACCAATCCAACCAATGGGAACACGACCCTCATCACTGCGAGTTCTCGCGTCACGTTCGGATCGTAAGTTTGTCGAAGCATCACAACGCTCACATCAAGCGCAACTATGGAGGGTCGGTTCGATCCTTGCAAGGGACGAACGTACTCGGCGGTGTGATGGGAACGCCGCTTACGGTACGACGACGCGCCGCATCACCAGAGGTTCAACGTCATCGAGCGTACCCTGAGCCGGGCAACCGGTCATTTGTAGACAGTGCACTTCTCGTCGGTATAGACGATAGGTCTCGTTTTGAGGATCTCCGCGACGCCGGCGAATGAATTGAGGTTATTGAAGAGCGACCTGCAATCGACGATTGCGCCGAGTTTCGCGCCGCCGAACACCGATTCTGGGTTATTGATCGCGTTTACGACGATCGGGTCAGGCGTATGGTTCTTCACTGCGAAGCCTTTGCGATTGGCATAAAAAGGGACTTCAGAAGACCAGTCACTTCCCACTACAACTATGGCCTGCTTTTCCGATGTATTATTTTGGATTACCTGGCCAACTTTCAATAATTCATCACCCATTGCGTCGTTCGATATCAAGGGTTGGTAGAACCTTTCGACGTAGAAAACATTGCCTGCAAAAATCGCAGTAAGGATCACGATTGCAGTTTTCGGGCGAACATCTGCGAATGCAGCAAGCGAGATGGCAGCAGAAAATACGAGAAATATCGCGATAGACGTCTGATAATATGTGTGAACGAAATGTAGGTTCGAAAATGTAAGAATCGCCGCGAGAAAAGATAGCAACCCCAGCAGTACCAGAAGCAGGCTCCTGGTGCTTTTAGCGCTGGCTCCAAAGCAGAAGAGAGCAAGAAACGCTGCGCAACCAAATACATCGAATGGCATCCTTCCCCATACAATCTTCCAGAATTCTGGGCTTTCACGCAAGTGAAGCGTTCCAAAGGTCCACCTCTGCAATGCTGCTGACGTGAACATTGCTGAGTTCGGGTTTTGTATTTTGATCAGATCGGAATACTTAACCCACAAGTATCCAACAGCCAAAGCGATTACGCCGCTTGCAGCCAAACTCAAAAAAGGACGAATTTTTTCGTGTAATGACTTCTGCCTGTAACCATCTACGATCTCGTAGATAACGAATGCGAAAACAGGAACGCCGAATCCCAGAAACGTGGTCGACTTAGTCAGAGACGCTAAGCATCCCAGAGCAATGCTTAGAAGAAGAGTATAAATTGTCGGTGTTTTCTGCAGCGCCAAAAGTGATGCGAACCAAGCGACTGAGAAAAACAGCGCCGCAGTTTCTATCATGATACCTCTGGACCAAAAAACATAGAGCGGACAAGATAGATACAGTACGGCGAACACAAGAAAATGCTCTTCACGCAGCCGAAAGTAGCGAAAAATGTACCGAGCGGGTACCAGCGTGGCTAGGTAAAAACCGAAAGATAACAAACGACCTGAGATGACCAGGGGAATATGAGCCTTCATAAGCAATCCGACTAAGATTTGGTACGTCGGAAATTCGAATGGAATAGACCATGGGGCTCCGAGCATGGGGGTTTCATACGCGAGCCATTTTCCTCCACGTGCGATCCAATAAGCCGAGATGGCGGTCTGGCTTTGGCGAAACGCGTAGTAATCCAAAGTAGGGACAGATATATTTTTTAGTAGAAAGTACGCAGAATAAATGAACGAAAATAATACGATAGCGAATAGTATACGTCTCATTGTCATACGACATATTTTCCGTAAGCGAGGATCACCTAGTTTTATGAACGTTTGAGCGGAAAGTTGTCCTTCGCAAACGTAAAATATTTATGCGCTGCATAGCTTGTCGCCACTGGACTGAGGACTCCGACTGCATGGGCGATTGTTTCCCTGTGCCAATTGGAGCCCAGGGTGTTCATTAGCCACCGATCCAAAACGATACTTACCAACCAAACCTGGACGAGCGCGAGTAAGTTCACGATCGTAAAACGTATATATTGCTGCGTACGATTTCCCTCGCCACCTTGAAACACAAAGCGGCGGTTCAGCGCAAAGGCAACAGTCAATGCCACCGGAAAGGCGAGAACGATCGCAAATTCATATGATGTGACGGTGTTAAAGACGATGCGGGCTGTTACGTTGATCACCGCCGCCAATCCGCCGACGAGAACAAATCGGACGATCGGACTCTGGACCATCACTTTGCCGCGGTAACGAGGAATTGCTTACCCATGAAGCGCCACGCCATCGGAGTTGCAAGATAGGCTTTCACGAGGAAATCTGCGGTCGGCGCGCTGTTGTTCATGGTATAGGGCAGGAAGCGCGGGATGTTCTCCTCGATCCTGAAACCGGCAATCCGCAAGCCTTCCGCCAGTGAAAGATGCGACAGAGGTAAATAGTGATCGTAGAAGTCCCAATATTCCTTATAGGCATAGCGGATGTTCGGGCCCATAATGATGAAGCGGCCGCCCGGCTTCAGCACGTTGTGGACAGCCGCGAGGACCGTGTCGCATTCTTTCTTGTCTCGCAGATGCTCAAGAAAATTCGAGGTGAAAACGACGTCGGCAACCTCGTTTCCGACGACCGACAGATCCGTCGCCAATGAATGCCAGAATGAGATATCTTTGTTGAGATACTTCGGCGCATCCGGATTGAAGTCAACGGCAAGCTTCTTGGCCGCCTTGACGTTGTTTATGAACTCGCCGTAGCCGCAGGCGAGATCGAGTACCGTCGCATTGTCGGGTATCTTGTGATCAAAAAAGTTCCTGCATAGAATTTTCCAGACGCGGTCACGTCGAGCCAGACCTGTTTGCTCAAAACGTTCTTTGTATATTTTCGAAAGATCACTCATTCCTACCTCGTAATGCTTTTAGAGCAGCTTATTCGTATTTATGGCTTCCGCCATCATCCGACCATAGCGAATGCTTTCCGCAATGCCTCTATCCTCAGGATAGTAGAAGCAGGTGTCAGCAATCTGCAGACCTAAGACTGCCGTCTTGATCGGCGGAAGCTTCTCCAGGAAGTTGGGTTGGCAGACCGGCTGCGCATATTTCAGGCGCCCAACCTTGGCGTCGGCCAGATCGGCCCGCGTGATTTTCGGATTGACCTTGCGAATATAGCCGAAGGCCTCGTCAATGAACTGCTGGTCACTCCATTGCCACTTCGGTTGCGTTACCGGCATGTAATAGGGTACGTAGACGATCGTGCCGTCGATCGGGCGAAGGTTGGAGAATTCTATCAGCCCCGGGATCTCGATGCCCTCGTCGACGATGTTGACCCAGAAATTCTTGCTCACTGATTTCTTGAGCTTGAACAGCAGGCAGACGACGCCGATGTTGCGGATTGCGTCGTATTGCGCCTTCGAAGCCGCCGGCAGATCGGGCGCCAGCGTCGAGACCAGCGGCGTCGGAACGGTGGAAATGACTGCGTCGGCGGGTAAGAAGCGGCCGCCGGCCGTCACGCCGATGACCTTGCCGTTCTCGGTCTCAATCTTCTCGGCCGGCGTCGACAGGTGCAGCCGGCCGCCCTTAACGGTGTAAGCCGAAACCAGCGCATCGACGAGCGTCTGGCTGCCGCCTTCAATATAACCCAGCTCTTCCTGGAAGATCGAACGGCGTGAATTGCCGATGCGGCGCACGCGGGTGGCGATCCACGACGCTGAAATGTCGTCGGCAAGCTCATAGAACTTCAGGTCCATCAGACGCTTCCACAGCGTGTTGTAGACCTCCTTGCCGGAACCGCCCTCCAGCCATTGCCGCGCCGTCTTGTGTTCGATCGAGGCGAAATTGCTGGCTTTCGTCGTCAGGAACATCTGCAGGCCGGTGCGGATCTTGGCGACGAGGCTCAGATGCGGGAAGCGCAGAAGCGAAATCGGGTCACCCCACGGGTGGATGCGACCCTTGATGAAATAGCCCATAGAAGTCGGGCGCCAGCGCATCTTGTCGCCGATGCCGAGTTCGCGCATGAGCGCGAAGGTGGGTTCGTCTGACTTGCAGACGAAGTGATAGAAGCGCTCGATCGACAGGCCGCCGAAATCGAAATGCGCGGCCATGCCGCCGGCAACCGAATCCGCCTCGATCAGATCAACCTCATGCCCGAGCTGCACCGCCCGGTGCGCTGCGGCCAGGCCCATGGCGCCTGCGCCGATGACCACAATACGGCTCATCTTCCTCTCCCTAGAAGTCCAGTACGATGCCGCTATAACGCGGATCGAGATAGGTTTCCGCTATCGCGTTGCGCAGCGGGGTGGCAGGCGCGCCGAAGATTGCCGGCCAGTCGATCACCGCAAAGGTCTCGGGAATGATCAGCGCTTCGAGCTGGCTGGTGGTGAAGGGCGGCTTGTTGCTGAACTTGCCGTAAACGAATAGCAGCCACCAGAATAGATGATATGGGATATGGATGATGCGGGCCCTAGGCTTCACCGTTGAGTGGATCAGGCGGATCAGATCGCCGTACTGGATCTGCTCCAGGCCGGAAATGTCGTAGGTACCTGTCGTCCGGTTGGTGAGCGACGAGATGATGATGTTGGCGAAATCCCCGACATAGAGCGGCTGGCGGACGAACTTGCCGTTGCCTGGGATCGGGAAGACTGGCACGCGGTCCATGAAGCGGCGAAGCCAGCCTAGATGCTTACGATCGAACCAGCCGAACATCAGCGTCGGGCGCAGAATGACGTGCGGAATGTCGGTCACGGTATCGATGAACTGTTCTTGGGTGGTCTTGGAACGGGTATAGAAATCGTCTGCCTTCGAATTGACCACGGAAGAGGAGATGTGGACGAAATAGGGGATGGCATGCCTGCGCATCGAGGCTACGATTTTCTCGGTCGCCACTACGTTGTTGTGGATGAATTCCTGCTCGTCCAGGCCACCGATCTGGGCTTGGTTCAATAGGACCGCATCGGCGCCAGCAAAGGCGTCCATCCAGGCGCCGTCGGTCGCGAGATCCGCTTTGATCACCTCGATCTCGGGATGCAATTCTCGCAACAGCGCCGTATTGCTCGCATGCTTGTCGATTCCGACGATCTTCAGGCCCGGCGTGCCCTTTAGTCGGGCAATCACATTCTGGCCGACCAGCCCTGCGGCTCCGGTGATGACAATCTTCTTCATCAAATGTCCATTCGGTTGAAGATGGCGCTCGGCAGGTTACGAATGATCAGCATGATGTAGCGCCAAAACCATGGGGCATAGACGACGGGCCCACCGCGATCGGCTGCCGCTCGAACAACGGCCGCGACCTGAGGAGCAGTTGCCCACAGCAGGCCTTTGCGATCAAAGCCTTCCGTCATCGGCGTGATCGTGGGACCTGGCTTGACGATGACGGCACGAGGACCGCTATTGGCAAACCGGTGAGCGATACCCTCCACGAGCGTCGCCAAGCCCGCTTTCGCCGCACCGTATACGAAATTAGCGCGGCGGCCGCGATCTCCGGCCACCGACCCAATGACGACCAGCGAACCACGCCCCTGCCGCTCCAACTCAGCAGCTGCAGCAAGACACCAAGCCGTGGCTGAGTTGAAATTGATCCTCAGAATGTCTTCCGCCGCCGATTGATCACGTTCGGCGTCGGCCTGGTCGCCGAGAATACCGTAAGCAACGAGGATATGATCGACGCCGCCCAGTTGCCGGATGAAATCGCCGAGCGTGGCCTCCACCCCCTGCACCAGAGCCAGGTCGTGGACCGCAGTTTCCGCTCTGCAGGCGCCGCGGATCTTTAGGTCCGAGGCAATGGACGACAACTTGCCAATGTGCCGTCCGATAAGCAACAGATCGGCACCTTCTGCCGCGTAGAGACGCGCCGTTGCCTCAGCAATCGCAGATGTCGCGCCCAACACAATCACTCGCAATGCGCTGCACTCCTGTTCATTGAACGACCCTTCTCCAAAAATGCGATTGGAAATTGGGGTCCACGTATTTGGCGAAGTCCTGCCACTGTGGATAGCCCGAGCGGAACATATCCCCCGTCATTCTGCCGTCCTTGGCAGGGTAGAGCCGCCCGCCTGCCTCGCGCACAATGGCGTCCAGCCGATCCATCAACTGTAACGTCGATGCCCCGCGGTTTGGAAAATCAAGCGCCAAGGTCGTCCCAGGGCGCGGAAATGACAACATGCCTGGTGATGGCTTGCTGCCAAACGTCTTGAGGACGGCAAGAAACGATCCTTCTCCAGCGGATGATATTGTCTCCAGCATGGCCTTGGTGGCATCCCTCTCGTTCTCCGGCGGGACGGCGGATTGATACTGATACATGCCTCGCCGACCATACATCCGGTACCAGTGGCCGATCGCATCGAGGGGATAGAAGAAAGGGTGGATGGGGACGGTACCGCGACCGGCCTTGCGCTTTCCATTCCAGTAGTACAAACGATTGAAGGCGCCGATCGACATCCTGTTAAGGACGAAACCGGGAAAATTCAGCGGCATGTTCAGTTTGGGATCGGCTTTGGATGGTAGCCGCGCGCCCTTTTGCGCGTGGTTCCCTCGCGTGAACAGGCCGCGCCCAAGTTCTTTGCCTTTGGCCAGGCAGTCAATCCAGGAAACGGTGTAGTCGAACATATCCTCGCTCTCTCGAGCGATCTGAAAGAACTCGTCGAGATTGGCAAAAGGAACGTTCTCGACATCCATGATGGCGCTCTCGATCCGCATCACCTCGATTTCGGCCCAGGTGATAATGCCGGTCAGCCCCAGGCCGCCGATCGTTGCCGAAAACTGTCCAGTATTATCCTGTGGTGTCAATTCTAGCTGAGTTCCATCCGAGCGTAGCAAGCCAATGCGTCTCACCCAGCGCCCTAATGTACCCGCTGTATGATGATTCTTGCCGTGAACGTCGTTGGCGATCGCCCCGCCCAACGTGACAAAGCGCGTACCAGGCGTAACTGGCAAAAAGAAGCCCCGCCTTATCAGCATTTGCAACAGGGCATCGAACGAGATGCCTGCTTCGGCCCGCAGCAGCAGCCTGTCCGGGTCGAAAAAGATTGCTCGGTCGACGGAAGTCATCTCCAGCAACGCACCGTTCGGATTGAGGCAAGTATCGCCGTAGGATCGTCGCAGACCCGTGGCGAGAAGGGGAAGCGAGGCTTTTCTTGCTGCAGCCAAAGCCTCTGGGAGGTCGTCCTGCCATGCCGGCCGGGCCACTTTGTGAGGTGCTCTAATGACGCCTCCCCATGACCTGATCTCGTCGGAGGTCGAAAATCGGATCATAGGGCAGCCAGAAAGAGGAGGAAAACTATGCCGCCGAGCGTCAGGCTAATTCGATCCCGTAGGGCGAAGCTCACCGGATCATCGTTCATGTTGCCGCGGTGGGCGAGCAACCAAATGCGGCCGAGCCAAATTGACAGAATGAGCGGCATGCCCGCCAGCAATTGTGGATCGCTATAGACGCTCGCCGGTAACATCTCCTCAATGATGAAAAGCACGAGAACGACGAGTGAAGCGATAGCCGAGGCAATACCTAATGTCAGTGTCAAAGGTGCGTCTTCAACGCGATAGCCCCGACTGGTGAGGCTATGCGTTTCCCCGGTCACCCCAGCACGAATAATTTCCGTATGCCGTTTTGTTACCGCTAGGGAGAAGAAGAAAAAGACGGAAAATGTTAGAAGCCACGCGGGGCTGGGCCGGCTGAAAAGAACGACCCCCATGATAATGCGTACTGTAAAGAGCACCCCAATGATCAAAGTGTCTAGCAGAGGCACACGTTTCAGGCCGAGCGAATAGCATCCGGTGAGGACAAAGTAGCTCACGAGCGCACCGGCGAAGGCTGGCGCAAGCGCTAACGCCGATGCAAACGCAACGAAAAGCAATGTGCCGGAAAGCGTTAAGCCGACCGGGATCGACATGCGTCCGCTCGCAAGCGCGCGGTTACGCTTCGACCAATGCAGGCGGTCCGCATTGAGGTCGGCCAAGTCGTTCAGGAGATAAGTCGCCGATGTAACCATCAGCAAGCAGAAGAAGGCAAGAAAAGTACGGATAATGAGAGAAGGGTCGTGCCAAGCGTGACCGAAAATTAAAGGCAGGAATATTAGTATGTTTTTAGACCAATGATGAACGCGGAGAGCCTTCAACAGATCCTTAAACGACAGTTGCTTGTTTTTAAATTCGGCTTCGATGGGTTTGTCGAGATTTCGTGCCGCGTTGGCAACTGATGAGGAGACACCAGCGAGCACAATCCCGGTTGCGGCTTTCCAGACATCAACGTCTGCGGCGCTATCGCCTGCATAAGTAAAACCTTGCGGGAAGCGCTGTTTCAAATAAGCCGCTTTGGCCTTTCCTTTCAAATTTGCTTCGGCCGAGCCTGTTGCACTCGCAAAAATGCCGAGTCGCCCGGCCACCATTTCAACTACAGGCTGGGCGGCGGCCGAGCAAAGATGAATCTCGCGTCCGTGGTCAGCCTGCTGATGAAGCCATTGGACCAAATCTTCGCGAATCGGGAGAGTTGTGTCTTTGAGGTCGATTTCACGTGCTAGCTGCGCCTTTAACGCCGCTCGCCCTTTCGGGAGACTGAAGAATGCCCGCAAGACACCAAAAGGGCGCTTGAATAGCCCCATCGCGATTTGCTCGTATAGTGTATCTGTCACGATCAACGTATCGTCGAGATCGACCACAATCGGCCGCTCCAAAGTCTGGACGTTATCCGTTGCTACGGCGACCTCACGGATTTTTTCCATGTCCCCCACAATTCTCGCAATCTCGCCCTCGTCGAGGCAGCAACCCAGCAAAACAATCGTGAGGCTGTTTCCCATGAGAGGGACAAAAATTCAAGCATAGACCGCGAGAGACGGCCCCACAGAGGTAAAAGCGCGCGCCCTCACGCGGAAATCATCTAATTCCCTCAAAATCGATACGTTATCTCAGGAATATGGTATTTCTTTCGGGCCACGAAGCTGGCCGCAAGAGCGATCGCCAAGAGAGTTGCGACGATAAGCAATACCCGGAAAGGGACAAGCCGCAGGAATGGACATGCGCCCGCACGCAGGCAGCAACAAGCTCTTCCTTGATCGGCCAGAGCCGCCGACCGCGCTCGACAGGCGTAATGCCGCCGGGGGTAGTCTCGGCTATCGTGAACTTCGTCGAATCCTGGCAGACCAGAAGGAATCGCAACTATCGGAAATCATGGAACTATTTTTAAGCAGCCTTTAGGGGAAGGCGACCTGGTAGCCGCCCTTTGCCCGTTCATTTAGCGGCTTTCCGACCCGGTCGAAGCGGCGCTGGCTTTGGGTCGGTCGGATCCGGTTCGGCAAGAAGAGCAGCGACATCTACCGAAAGCGCGAGGGCAAGACGATCAAGCAGATCGATTGAAGCGTTATGCCTGCCTCGCTCCAAGTCGCTCACGACCGTCCGATCAACGTTCGCATCGACAGCAAGATTCTCCTGCGTCACGCCTAGCGTCGAGCGCAACTGTCGAAGATTCCAAGCGATGCGAGCACGAGTGTCCATGTTTCATGGCCACCATCTTGCATTGCATTAATCCATCGGATATATCCGACATATTATATCGATCTGACGGGTCACGCCTATCGATCGGTGCCCGAGATCGGTGATCGAGATGGAACTACGCCAGCTCTCCTATTTCAAAGCAGTGGCCGAGGAACTGCACTTCGGCAGGGCGGCCGCGAAGGTGCGGATTGCCCAACCGGCCTTGAGCAATCATATCATGGCGCTGGAAAAGGAGCTTGGCTGCCCGCTGTTCATCCGCTCCACCCGGCGGGTCGAACTGACCAGGGCAGGGGAGATGTTTTACGATCGCTGCGTCCGCATCCTCAGTGAAGTCGAGCTGACCACCGAACTGACGCGCGCCGCCGGCGGCAGCCGCATCCGTCAGATTAAGATCGGCACCGTCTATCCGGCCACCATGGGCATGCTGCCGACGTTCCTGGCGAAGATTGCTCGCAAGTTCCCCGATGTGAAGATCCACATCGCCTCGGGCAACACCGGCGATATCATCCGCAACCTGGAGAGCGGCCAGATCAATCTCGGCTTCATCCGCCCGGTGGAAAACATCGGCTCGTTGCGCTTCTTCTCGATTGCCCATGAGCGCTACTATCTGGCGGTTCGGCATTGCAATCCGCTTTCAGAGCGCGACGAGATCAGCATCGACGATCTCAGCGATCAGAAGATCATCGCCTTTTCCCGGCAGAACCTGTCGTTTACCGAGCGCTACTTCAATGAGAAGTTCGAGGCATACGACCTGACCAAGAACATCGCCTATACCTGTGATGACACCTGGTCGCTGGTGTCGCTCGTCTCGGCCGGGCTTGGCATCGGCTTTGCGCCGGAATGGACGCTCGAGCTTCCGAACCGCGCCTTTCGAGCTGAAGAAGGTCAAGGGGATCGATTTTAGGATCGGGCTCGGGGTTGCCTGGAACCGAGAGGACCCGACAGCCGCGCACGACGATATCGTTGACATCGCCCGGTCGTTGGCAAGGGCAGGGCGGTGAGGGCGGTCGTGTTCGGCTAACCCTCACCGTTCCGCCGCTCGTCTGCCGATGTTTGTATACCTGCTTGGTGTCGGAAGTGCTTCGTGGTGGTCACGCCCGTGCCGGTCGCCGGGGAAATGCCGTCACAGCTCAGTACGCGACCATAGTCACCTGAGTTCCGGCCTCCTTGGCTGCGTGGAAGAGCGCGAACATCGTGGGAAGACGCATTTCCATGAATTGTACCCAGGCAGACTCTAACAGCCACAACGGCATCCTCGCCATCGTAACTTGCCATCCGGCAATCAGCGCCTCGGCTGCCAAGGGAAGTGACGAGCCTGTACGTTTCCGGCCCCCCCATCACAAGCATTGCGGCTATCCGCTGGGTTGTGCGGCGCACGCTAACAGCCGATGCTTCGGCCTCACCGAAATAGTGGATCTCTCCGCCCCGGCCCGATTCGGCAATAGCGATCGCATTCTCCAGCTTAGAAACATCGATTCTAACAAAAGCTTCTCTATAATCTACCACGGCTCGTCCTCCTGTCATGAAAATCGGCTCGGCCAGCGCGAGCAACCCTCGCACGCGCAAGTATTGGGCAAGCCACCGTAGCCAAAGGACCGGACATACAGTCTTGCGGACGAGCGCCCTGAGTACAAAAAACTGTCTGTTAGTGGTGTTTCGTGATTTCTCGGCCACAACCATCCCGAAATCTTGTGAGCGCTAATATCTCCATGGCGTTGTAACTCTGAGTGAGCTAAATCGTGGGTAAATGGCTGAAGCGATGCGGTTTGCCGCCGCAAGCGCGCCAATCTGCAGCTTAAGGAAAATGATTTCGCGCATGGATGGCATCGCTCCGCAGCATCACGACTCCGGTCTTCGTGCGCTTTGCGGTATCGCTGCGTTCTACCGAATTGCCGCTGACCCAATCCAGCTTCAGCACGATCTGGCGCTGAAGGGGCGGACATCCGAAGCCATCGACATCCAGCGAGCAGCCAAGATCATTGGCCTTAAGGCGCGTGTCGCGGAGAAGGTCACGGAGCCCCGCCTTCGATCGATGCCAGTTCCGGCAATCGTCAAAGTGCAAAGCGGCTCCTTTCACGTGCTTGGCGGTTTGAATCCGTCAGGAAAGTACAGGCTCGTCGATCCGATAACGCGCGTTGATCGGGAAATTGCCCCGTCGGATATACTGGACGAAATCGGTTCGCGCGTGATCCTCGTTGGCCGGCGGATCGGCGGCGAAGGATCTGATCCCAGGGAGTTCGGTCTCAAGTGGTTTTTGCCGTCGATCTGGCGATACCGCAAGCCACTCGCCCATGTTCTGCTTGCCTCGCTGTTTGTTCAGATATTTGCGCTGGTCACACCCTTGTTCTTTCAGGTGGTGGTCGACAAGGTTCTGACGCACAAAGGCTACTCGACGCTCTTTGTGCTGGTCGCGGGCATTGCGATCATTGGTCTCTTCGACGTCGTTCTTCAATATCTCAGAACCTACGCGCTGGCGCACACGACGAACCGGATCGACGTCGAACTTGGGCAACGGCTGTTTCATCATCTTCTGCGGCTGCCTCTCGGCTACTTCGAGACCCGCTCGGCAGGTCAGACGGTTGCAAGGGTGCGCGAGCTTGAAACGATCCGCGCATTTCTGACCGGGCAGGGACTGTTCTCGGCGCTTGATGTTATTTTCACTTTTGTCTTCATCGCGGTTCTTTTTGCTTATTCCTGGAGCTTGACGCTGATCGTCATTGCCGCGATCCCGATCTACATCCTGATCGGCATGGTGGTCAGGCCACCGCTTCGCGAGTTCGTCAAAGAGAAATTCAATCGAGGTGCTGCGAGCCAGCAGTTCCTCGTCGAAGCGATCGTCGGGGTCCACACGGTGAAATCCGCCGCGGTGGAACCGGTGATGCAGGCACAGTGGGAGGAGAAGCTTGCAGCCTATGTGCGGACAGCTTTTGATACGACGCTTCTCAGCGCTGGTGGACAAAATGCCATTCAATATGTCAGCAAGCTTTCGACGGCAGCTCTTCTTCTCTTCGGCGCCAAGGCTGTCATCGATGGCGAGCTATCGGTTGGCTCGCTCGTTGCCTTCAACATGATTGCCGGCCAGGTCACCCAGCCAGTTTTGCGGCTCTCCCAACTCTGGCAAGATTTTCAGCAGGTACAGATATCCGTCGATCGGCTCGGTGACATCCTGAACACGCCGATGGAGCGTCAGCCTGGCGCTCGTTTGTCGTTGCCGGCGCCAAGGGGGCATATCGAATTTCGAAATGTCACCTTCCGCTATCGGCCTGGCTCCCCGGAAGTACTGAAAAACGTATCGCTTGAGATCAGACCTGGAGAGGTGATCGGCATCGTCGGCGCCTCAGGTTCTGGAAAATCGACGCTGACCAAGCTCGTCCAACGCCTCTATATCCCGGAGGAGGGGCAGGTCCTTCTCGACGGGGCGGATCTTTCGCAACTCGATCCCGCCTGGCTTCGAAGCCACATAGGAGTGGTTCTCCAAGAGAACCTTTTGTTCAACCGCACGATTCACGACAACATCGCTTTTTCAAACCCGGCAATGCAGCGGGCGCAAGTCATTGCTATTGCCAGGCTCGCCGGCGCCGATGAGTTCATCACAAGGCTACCGCAGGGCTACGACACGATGATTGAGGAGCGCGGCGCAAACCTGTCCGGTGGCCAGCGTCAGAGGATCGCCATTACCCGGGCCCTTGCGACCAATCCGCCGATATTGATTTTCGATGAGGCAACCAGTGCGCTTGACTATGAAAGCGAGCGCGTCGTTCAGACGAATATGCGCCAGATCGCCAAGGGCCGAACGGTGATCATCATCGCGCACCGGCTTGCCGCCGTCAGGCCATGCAACCGGATCATCGGCATTTCCGACGGGAGGATTGCCGAGGTCGGCAGCCATGACGAATTGCTGGCTAGGCCAGATGGCCTTTATTCGCGTCTCTGGGCATTGCAGAACGACAGGGGAGCGGCATGAGCGCAGTCGCTGACGCCTCCCGCCATTCGCCTCTTACGCGACGGCCCGCAACACGCGCGGATCACGAATTTCTGGCGCCAGCGCTTGAAGTTTTGGAAACGCCGCCATCACCCATACGCATGACGCTGATCTTGATCATCTGCCTGTTCACTACAGTTGCGCTGGTCTGGTCGTATCTTGGCCGCATCGACATCATCGCTGCTGCGCAAGGCAAGATCCAGCCGACTGGCCGCGTCAAGGTCGTGCAGCCATTGCTGACGGGCAAGGTGAAGGCGCTGCCGCCACAAAACGGCGACCACGTGCGCCAAGCCGACATTCTACTCGAACTTGATCCGACAGATGCTCTCGCAGACGAAAGGGACGCCTCAAAGGGCCTCGCATCCGTGAAGGCTGAGGTTCACCGCCGCAGGGCTGCCATCCAGTTCGTGCGTTCGCAACCAGCGGCGGGATCGGTTCCGGAAGTCAACTGGGACAAGGGTACCGGCCTTGAGCTGCAGCAGCGCGAGGATGGCATTCTTCGAGGCGATATCGAGCAATATGACGCGACCATCGCCTCACTCGACGCACAGCAGCATCAGAAGGAAGTGGAGCGTGATCGGCTCCAAGTGACAGTCGCCGCGCAAGAATCCCTCGTTGAGACCCTCAAGGAGCGTGTGACGATGCGCAGTACGCTTGCTTTGAAGGATGCGGGTACAATGGCAAGCGTCATCGATGCAACAGAGACAATGAAGGAACAGGTGACGCAGCTGGCGATACGGCAGGGTCAGCTTGCCGACGCCGAGGCTACAATCGATGTCTTCGCCAAGGAGAAACGAAAGACAGAACGCGCCTTTCTAAGCGATCAGCTTGACCGGCTTGGCGATGCCGAGCGCCGCGCGGACGAATTGGAGGAGCGCCTGGCAAAGGCCAAGAATTCCCTTGAGCAGATGACGTTGCGCAGTCCGATCGATGGAACGGTGCAATCCTCCTCGGTGACCGGCCTCGGGCAGGTGGTCACCGTTGGCCAGGACCTGATGCTGATCGTACCGGAAGACAGCGCGCTGGAGCTTGAAGTCTATATGCCCAACAAGGACATTGGCTTCATCAAAGTGGGCCAGGAAGCCGTCGTGAAACTTGAGGCCTTTCCGTTCACCCGTTACGGGACGGTTTCAGCCGTCGTCGTGAAGGTCGCGGCCGATGCCATCCCGGAGCCAGACGCAACCCGTCGTGAAGGAGACCCCAGCGCCAGGCAGTCAGGGACAGCCTTTGGTGGTGCGGAGCGAACACAAAATCTAGTCTTTCCTGTTACGCTGCGCCTTAACGCCGATCACGTTCAAGCTGACGGTGCAGATGTCAAACTGTCGCCAGGTATGGCTGCTGTTGCCGAGGTGCGCACTGGCCAGCGCAGAATATTAGAGTATGTGTTTTCGCCATTGGTTGAGGTCACTGACGAGGCACTCCATGAGCGATGAAGGATCGTGGAAATATAATGGCTATAAATACTTAGCAACTGCGGTAGCGTTCTCGGTTTATGAGTTAAAATCGACGATTTATCCTAGATTTAAGGGTTAAAAGGCGTGTTTGCGGCAAATTATGTTCGTAAAGCGGTTTGGGTATTATCGCAGATCAGGCAGCCAATTATGAGGTTTGTCGGCGGCCCGCTGCCGGCGGCGCTGTGCGGTGGCCGGGCCTAATTTCAATTTTCAGCCGAGCGTCGTGCGCGTGGGGAGGTGAACCGGTCCAACGCACGGTAAGGTGGCATAAGCAAGCGGTGATTTCATGACGGACATTATTACTCCCACAAAGAACGTCAACCTGACGGGGGATCAGAAAATTGATGGCGTTATCAGCGGCTATGCCTGGGACGGCACGATAACCTATGCGTTTCCCACGAGCCCGACGTCATACTCCGATAGCGGCGAGAAAGATTACGATTTTTCTTCGATTTCTTCGCAACAGCGCTCTTTTGCCTTGTTCCTTATGGAGCAATCCTACGGAAACACGGCAAATGACGGCTTCTCAGTGGAGGGATTTACGAACGCCAATTTCGTGGCGGGCGGCGCGGACACCGCAACGGTGCGGTTTGCCGAGTCGTGGCTTCCTGATACGGCATGGGCCTATGAACCAGGTACTGGAAGCAGCAGCGGCGATATCTGGTTCGGGACGGCATATGCTTGGACGGCCGATGATTATCGCTATCCGGAGTTCGGCAACTATGCAGGCCATACATTGGCGCATGAACTGGGTCACGCCCTCGGTCTGAAACATGGTCATGAGGCGGACACAAACAATTCGGTGATCGTGCCCGACGCCTACGATTCCGTCGAATATACGATCATGACCTACCGCACATATGTCGGAGACAGTGCGACTGGCTACAAATACGAGCAGAATGGTGCGCCACAGACCTTCATGATGCTCGACATCGCCGCCCTACAGGAAATGTATGGTGCAGATTACACGACCAACAGTGGCAATACCGTCTACAAGTGGAAGCCGAACGAGGGCATCACCTACGTCAATGGGGTCGCGGCCATCACGCCCGATGCCAACAGGATCTTCGCAACAATCTGGGACGGCGGCGGCGTCGACACCTATGATCTGAGCGCCTATACCACTGGTCTTAAAATCGACCTGCGACCAGGGAGCTACTCGGTCTTTTCCCAACTCCAACTGGCCGATCTGGGAGGCGGCCCGAACAATGGCTATGCTCGCGGTAACATTTTCAATGCGCTTCTTTATCACGACAACCTTGCATCGCTGATCGAGAATGTTCAGGCAGGCTCCGGCAGCGATACGATTATCGGCAACGAGGTGAACAACACCCTGTGGGGCAATGCCGGAAATGATTCGCTTACCGGCGGTGCCGGCGATGACACATTGAACGGCGGTGCCGGATCGGACCGGATGTCGGGCGGGGTGGGCGACGACACCTATGTCGTCGATGTTGCGAACGACGTCGTGATCGAGAACGCGGACGAGGGGACGGACACGGTCAGGACGACACTTTGGAGTTATACACTCGGCACCAACGTCGAGATCCTGACCTATACGGGCACCAGCAACTTTTTCGGCACCGGCAATGCCGCGGCCAATGTGATCACTGGCGGGGCAGCGTCCGATTCCCTGAATGGCGGCGCCGGCGCCGACACGCTGATCGGTGGAGCGGGTAGCGATACCTACACCGTCGATACTCTCGGCGACGTCGTGGTCGAGGCGTCCGCCGGCGGCAACGATGACATCAAGACCGCTCTTGCAAGCTATTCCCTGGCGGCCATCGACAACGTCGAGAACCTGGCCTTCATCGGCAGCGGCAGTTTCACCGGTGCAGGCAATAGCCTCGACAACATGATCACTGGCGGGACTGGCAACGACACGCTCTCCGGTGATGCCGGCAACGATTGGCTGAGTGGTGGCGCCGGAGCAGACACACTCTTTGGTGACGCCGGCGACGATTGGCTGGATGGTTGGACCGGAGCGGACTCGCTTTCCGGCGGCACCGGCAACGACATTTATGTCGTTGACAGTGCCGGGGATACAGTCGCCGAAAATGCCGACGAGGGTACCGATACGGTGTACGTGCAGTCGTACTACCTCGCGAGCTTCACACTGGGTGCCGACGTCGAGAACCTCACCAACACCGGCACGACGGCTTTCGCCGGTACCGGCAATGCGCTGAACAACATCATGACCGGCGGGGCAGGGGTTGACACGCTGAGGGGCGGGGCAGGTGACGACACCTATGTCATCAGCACCGGTGACATCGTCGTCGAAAATGCCGACGAGGGAATCGACACCGTCAAGACGGGCCTGGCCGCCTACACACTGGGTGCCAATGTCGAAAATCTTACTTACTCCGGCACAGCAGCCTTTGCAGGCACCGGCAATGCGCTCGACAACGTCATCAAGGGCGGCCTTGCTGCCGACAGGCTCATGGGGGCTGCGGGCAACGACACATTGATCGGGGGCGCTAGTTCCGACACGATGTCGGGCGGGGTGGGCGACGACATCTACGTGGTCGATGTTGCGACGGACATTGTGATCGAGAACACGAACGAGGGGACGGACACGGTCCGGACGTCGCTTGCGACCTACTCGATCGCGGCGCTGGCCAACGTCGAGAACCTCACCTACACCGGATCAGCCACCTTCATCGGCACCGGCAATGTGCTTGCCAACGCGATCACCGGCGGTGCCGGCAACGACACGCTGAACGGTGGGGCTGGCGCCGACACCTTGATCGGCGTGACGGGCAACGACACCTACATCGTCGACAATGCTTCCGACGTCGTCACCGAAAATGCCGGCGAAGGCACCGACACGGTGCAGACGGCGCTGGCAAGCTATGCACTGGCCGCCAATGTCGAGAACCTGACCTACACCGGCACGGCGGCTTTTGCCGGCACCGGCAACGACCTCAACAACACGATCACCGGCGGCGCGGCCATCGACACCTTGTCGGGCGGTGGTGGCGACGATACGCTCGACGGCAAGGCTGGCGCCGATACGCTGATCGGTGGGACGGGCAACGACACCTATATCGTCGACAACGCTTCCGACGTCGTCGCCGAAAACGCCGACGAGGGGATCGATACGGTCAGGACCGCGCTCGCCAGCTACTCGCTGGCCGCGCTCGTTGACGTCGAGAACCTGACCTACACGGGAACGGTAGCGTTTACGGGAACCGGAAATGGGCTTGCCAACACGATCAGGGGCGCGGCAGGCGCCGACACGCTGGACGGAAAGGCCGGAGCCGACATACTGATTGGCGGTGCCGGCAACGACACTTACCTTGTTGATGACCTGGCCGACGTCGTTACCGAAGCCGCCAATCAAGGCACCGATCTGGTCAAGACGGCGCTGTCTTCCTATGCGCTGACCGATATTGCCAACGTCGAGAACCTGACCTACACCGGCACCGGCAACTTTATCGGGACCGGCAATGCCCTGGTCAACATCATCACCGGCGGTGCCGGCAACGACACGCTGGACGGGGGTGCCGGCGCCGACACGCTGATCGGCGGTGCAGGTAATGACATCTACATCGTTGACAACGCCGCCGACGTCATCACTGAAGCTGCAAGTGCGGGCACCGACGAGATCGAAACGTCGCTTGCCACCTACGCGATCGCGGCGCTGGCCAACATTGAGAACCTGACCTACACCGGCACCGGCAACTTTATCGGCACCGGCAATGCGCTTGCCAACACGATCACCGGCGGTGCCGGCAACGACACGCTGAACGGCGGGGCTGGCGCCGACACCTTGATCGGCGGGGCGGGCAACGACACCTACATCGTCGACGGTGCCGGCGACGTCGTCACCGAAAACGCCGATGAGGGGATCGATACGGTCAGGACCGCGCTCGCCAGCTACTCGCTGGCCGCGCTCGTTGACGTCGAGAACCTGACCTACACGGGAACGGTAGCGTTTACGGGAACCGGAAATGGGCTTGCCAACACGATCAGGGGCGCGGCAGGCGCCGACACGCTGGACGGAAAGGCCGGAGCCGACATACTGATTGGCGGTGCCGGCAACGACACTTACCTTGTTGATGACCTGGCCGACGTCGTTACCGAAGCCGCCAATCAAGGCACCGATCTGGTCAAGACGGCGCTGTCTTCCTATGCGCTGACCGATATTGCCAACGTCGAGAACCTGACCTACACCGGCACCGGCAACTTTATCGGGACCGGCAATGCCCTGGTCAACATCATCACCGGCGGTGCCGGCAACGACACGCTGGACGGGGGTGCCGGCGCCGACACGCTGATCGGCGGTGCGGGTAATGACATCTACATCGTTGACAACGCCGCCGACGTCATCACTGAAGCTGCAAGTGCGGGCACCGACGAGATCGAAACGTCGCTTGCCACCTACGCGATCGCGGCGCTGGCCAACATTGAGAACCTGACCTACACCGGCACCGGCAACTTTATCGGCACCGGCAATGCGCTTGCCAACGCGATCACCGGCGGTGCCGGCAACGACACGCTGAACGGTGGGGCTGGCGCCGACACCTTGATCGGCGTGACGGGCAACGACACCTACATCGTCGACAATGCTTCCGACGTCGTCACCGAAAATGCCGGCGAAGGCACCGACACGGTGCAGACGGCGCTGGCAAGCTATGCACTGGCCGCCAATGTCGAGAACCTGACCTACACCGGCACGGCGGCTTTTGCCGGCACCGGCAACGACCTCAACAACACGATCACCGGCGGCGCGGCCATCGACACCTTGTCGGGCGGTGGTGGCGACGATACGCTCGACGGCAAGGCTGGCGCCGATACGCTGATCGGTGGGACGGGCAACGACACCTATATCGTCGACAACGCTTCCGACGTCGTCGCCGAAAACGCCGACGAGGGGATCGATACGGTCAGGACCGCGCTCGCCAGCTACTCGCTGGCCGCGCTCGTTGACGTCGAGAACCTGACCTACACGGGAACGGTAGCGTTTACGGGAACCGGAAATGGGCTTGCCAACACGATCAGGGGCGCGGCAGGCGCCGACACGCTGGACGGAAAGGCCGGAGCCGACATACTGATTGGCGGTGCCGGCAACGACACTTACCTTGTTGATGACCTGGCCGACGTCGTTACCGAAGCCGCCAATCAAGGCACCGATCTGGTCAAGACGGCGCTGTCTTCCTATGCGCTGACCGATATTGCCAACGTCGAGAACCTGACCTACACCGGCACCGGCAACTTTATCGGGACCGGCAATGCCCTGGTCAACATCATCACCGGCGGTGCCGGCAACGACACGCTGGACGGGGGTGCCGGCGCCGACACGCTGATCGGCGGTGCAGGTAATGACATCTACATCGTTGACAACGCCGCCGACGTCATCACTGAAGCTGCAAGTGCGGGCACCGACGAGATCGAAACGTCGCTTGCCACCTACGCGATCGCGGCGCTGGCCAACATTGAGAACCTGACCTACACCGGCACCGGCAACTTTATCGGCACCGGCAATGCGCTTGCCAACACGATCACCGGCGGTGCCGGCAACGACACGCTGAACGGCGGGGCTGGCGCCGACACCTTGATCGGCGGGGCGGGCAACGACACCTACATCGTCGACGGTGCCGGCGACGTCGTCACCGAAAACGCCGATGAGGGGATCGATACGGTCAGGACCGCGCTCGCCAGCTACTCGCTGGCCGCGCTCGTTGACGTCGAGAACCTGACCTACACGGGAACGGTAGCGTTTACGGGAACCGGAAATGGGCTGAACAATATCCTCACAGGAGCGGCGGGCGCCGATAATTTGAACGGTGGCGCGGGCGATGACACGCTAATTGGCGGTGCGGGATCGGACAGGATGTCGGGTGGAGTGGGCGACGACACCTATGTCGTCGATGTTGCGACCGACGTCGCAATCGAGGACATGGACGAGGGGACGGATACCGTCCGGACGGTGCTTGCGAGCTATACACTCGGCACGAACGTTGAGAACCTGACCTATACGGGCATGACGGCCTTCATCGGCACCGGCAATGCCGCAGCCAATGTTATCACTGGCGGTACAGGGGTCGATACGCTTGATGGCCAGGCAGGCGCCGATACGCTGATCGGCGGCGCCGGTAACGATACCTATATTGTCGATGCAATGGACGACGTCGTGGTCGAGGCGTCCGGGGGCGGAACCGATGGCATCAAGACCGATCTTGGGAGCTATTCGCTGGTGGCGATCGACAACGTCGAAGACCTGACCTTCACCGGCAGCGGCAGTTTCACCGGCGCAGGCAACAGCCTCGACAACACAATCACTGGCGGGGCTGGCAACGACACGCTCTCTGGTGACGCCGGCGACGACAGGCTGAATGGTGGCGCCGGAGCGGACGTGCTTTCCGGGGGCACCGGCAATGATCTCTACATTGTGGACAATGCAGGCGACACGGTCGCCGAAAGCGCCGACGAGGGGATCGACATGGTTCAGACGAACCTTGCAAGCTATACGCTCGGCGCCGACGTCGAGAACCTCACCTCCACCGGCACGGCCGCCTTTGCCGGCAACGGCAATGCGCTGAACAACATCATGACCGGTGGGACGGGGATCGACACGCTGAGGGGCGGCGCGGGTGACGACACCTATGTCATCAGCACCGGCGATATCGTCGTCGAGAATGCCGGTGAGGGCATCGATACCGTTAAGACGAACCTGGCGGCCTACACGCTGGCTGCCAATGTCGAGAACCTGACGTCAACGGGCGCGGCAGCCTTCACCGGCACCGGCAATGGGCTCGACAACGTCATCAAGGGCGGTGTTGCTGCCGACAGGCTCGCGGGGGCTGCAGGCAACGACACGCTGGACGGCGGCGCCGGCGTCGACACATTGATCGGCGGCAATGGCAACGACATCTACATCGTCGACAACACTGGCGACCTAATCACGGAGGCGGCAAGCGCAGGCACTGACGAGGTCAGGACGGCCCTTGCCACCTATTCGATCGCGGCGCTGGCCAACGTCGAGAACCTGACCTATACCGGCACCGGCAACTTTGCCGGCAACGGCAACGCGCTCGCGAACGCGATCACCGGCGGTGTCGGCAACGACATCCTGAACGGCGGGGCTGGCGCCGACACGCTGATAGGCGGGATGGGCAACGACACCTATGTTGTTGACAACGCCGCCGACGTTATCACCGAAAATGCCTATGAAGGTACCGACACCGTGCAGTCGGCGCTGGCAAGCTATACGCTTGCTGCCAACGTCGAGAACTTGACCTACACAGGCACGGTGGCTTTTACCGGCACGGGCAACGACCTCAACAACACGATCAGAGGTGCAGCAGGTGCCGATATGCTCGACGGAAAGGCCGGCGCAGACATACTGATTGGCGGTGCCGGAAACGACACTTACTTTGTTGATGATCTGGCCGCCGTCGTCATTGAAGCCGCCAATCAAGGCACCGATTCGGTCAGGACGGCGCTGGCAAGATATACGCTTGCTGCCAATGTCGAGAACTTGGCTTACATAGGTACCGCAGAATTTGCCGGAACAGGAAACAGCCTTGCCAACTTTATGATCGGAGGTGCCGGCAACGACACCCTGGACGGTGGCGCCGGCAATGACATGCTCATCGGCGCCACCGGCAACGACGTCTACATTGTTGATAGCGTAGGCGATTTTGTCATCGAGGCGGCAAGCGCAGGCACTGACGAGATCAAGACGTCGCTTGCGACCTACTCGATCGCCGACCTGGCCAACATTGAGAACCTGTCCTATACCGGCACCGGCAACTTTGCCGGCACTGGCAACGCCGGGGCGAACGTGATCACCGGCGGTGTCGGCAACGACAAGCTGAACGGGGGAGTTGGTGACGATACGCTGGACGGAAAGGCAGGAGCAGACATTCTGATTGGTGGTGCCGACAATGACACTTACATCGTTGATGATTTGGCCGATGCCGTCACCGAAGCCACCAATCAAGGCACCGATCTGATCAAGACGGCGCTTTCTGCCTATGCGCTGACCGACATTGCCAACGTCGAGAACCTGACCTTCACCGGGACCGGCGATTTCACCGGGACCGGCAATAACCTCGTCAACACGATCACCGGCGGTGCCGGCAACGACACGCTGGACGGTGGCGCCGGCGCCGACACGCTGGTCGGTGGCGTCGGCAACGACATCTACATCGTCGACAACACTGGCGACGTCGTCACCGAGGCGGCAAACGAAGGCACCGACACGGTGATGACCGGGCTCGCGCGCCTGACGCTTGCTGCCAATGTCGAGAACCTCGTCTACACTGGCACCGCTGACTTCACTGGCATCGGCAACGCGCTCTCCAATACGATCACCGCCGGCAACGGCAACGATGTGCTAAACGGTGACTGGGGGGGCGACACCCTGATCGGCGGTCTGGGGGACGATTATTACGTCGTTAACGACGCCGGCGTTGCCGTCATCGAAAACGCCAACGCGGGCATCGACCGAGTGCAGACGTCTCTCACCAATTACACATTGGCAGAAAACGTCGAAAACCTGTGGTCGGTCGGCGACGGCTTCGCAGCCTTTACCGGGACAGGCAATGCGCTCGATAATTTGATCAAGGGCAGTTCAGTCGGTTCAAACACTCTGACGGGTGGCGCGGGCGATGACATACTCGAGGGTGGATTCGCGGCAGACTTCTTCGTCTATTCGCCAAATTGGGGTCACGACACGATCAGGGACTTCGTGGCAACTGGTTCGGCGCATGACACGATTAGGATCGATCTTACCGTTTTTGCCGATTGGGCAGCACTTCTTGCTGCATCAATCGACTCTGGCAGTGACACGATCATCACAGCCGATGCGAACAACACTATCACGCTGAAGAACGTGGCCGTGTCGAGCCTGCAGTCGGCGGATTTCCTATTTGCATGATCTTCGCCCGACGCATCTCTTTCTGGACCGGATATGTTTTTTCCGATGGGATCCACGGTCATCGACGGTTTGCCCTGACCAAGCTCTATTTCTTGCGACGGTGGGCGCTTTCTTGCCAAATGAGATATAAGACGCCGCCGACGTAGCCTACCTGCATCAGGACGAGGCAAATGAGGCCGTAGTAAAGTGCCGTGGTGACACTGTCGTAGTGAAGGTAGCAGAACAGGCAGAACGCTGCCACGACCAACAGCATTCTGACATAGACGCCGGGAGCACGCATCATGGCCGTGAAGCGAGCCAGCTTGGTCGTATCGCTTTTAAAACCTTGTTCTATTCCTCTATTCAGGCTCTTTGGGATGTGAGGCGCAGAGCTTGGCATCGCGAAGTCCTTCATGGTGCAGAGCATCATTTTTGCTGTTTGAAGAACGGTGGCCGTTCCTAGCAAAGCGGTGGTCGTCGTTTGCCACCAGATCGCTTTCCGTCAGAACAATAAAGCAGAGCAATCCGACGGCGAATATCGACGTTGTATACTTGTCGAATGACGTGTTTATAAATGTAAATGCGAAATCAATAAGATGTCAACGCAGAAAAATTCTGATCATTGTTGCTTTGTGGTGATTGAATATTGATCGCGACAAGGAATGATTTATCCAATTTTGGCTTGCTCTCGATTTTTTTGCGTCTATAAATTGTGGCAACGCAATTTATACCTTTCCAAATTCGCGCAACGCGCATAGTGTGCGTCGCAACATAGCAACGTCGTCAATATCCGGTGAGAGAGGATGAGCGTTGAGCCGATAGGACTATTCACGCTGGCGTTAGGCCTTTTCGGCCTCGCACTCGGATACGCGTCGACCGCCATGATTTTCGTGGTATTGACCGTATTCGGATCGGCCGCGGCGGTCATCGCCGGCTCGGCAAGTATTCCACCTGCGCACCTGTTTCTGCTGTTTCTTGCTGTGGCAACTCTTACCAATCGCGGACGCTCCGAGATCGCGGTGAAAATGCTCGGCTTCGGCAAAGCGGGTTTTTGGCTGGCGTGCCTTGTCGTTTACGGAGCAGTGACTGCCTATTTCTTGCCAAGACTGCTTGCGGGACAAAGCTGGATCATTCCGCTTGGCATATCTGAATACCCGTCGACGCGCGGCGCCGTTCCGCTCGGGCCCGTATCCAGCAATTTCACGCAGACGATCTATCTGATCGCGGACCTTTTATGTTTCTTGTTAATTGCCACGGTCGGGTCAACCCGAGCGGGCTTCAATGCACTCGTCAATGGGCTTGTCGCCTATGCCGCCTTCAACGTGCTGTTCGCTTTGCTCGACTTGGCAACGAGTGCGACGGGGACGCAGGAACTGCTCCAATTCATGCGCAATGCGCAGTACACATTCCATGAAAATGACAGCGTCAACGGCATGAAGCGCATCGTTGGCTCGTTCCCGGAGGCATCGGCTTTCGCGGGGACGACTCTGGGTGCACTTGGCTTTACCGGGACATTGTGGCTTTGTGCGAGAAAGAACACCTGGACAGGCCCGCTTGCCTTCGCGTCACTTGCTCTGATCGTTATGTCGACGTCCTCCACCGGGCTTGTCGCAACACCGGTCTGCTTGGTGATCCTCTATTGGACAGCACTCTTCCGATGCGGTGTCGCGCGCGGAAGCCGTCACGCCACCGCCTTCGTGCTGGTTGCTCCAGCGATCGTGGTCGTGATCACGCTCTTCGTGATCCTTCATAGGGACCTCTACCAGGACATTCGCGACTACGTCGACGTGCTGGTGCTGAATAAGGCGACGTCGAATTCGGCGGCAGAGCGAGGATCTTGGAACACCTACGGATTGCAGAATTTTTGGGATTCTTCGGGACTTGGCGTCGGACTGGGCACGGCGCGAACCTCGAGCTTCCCAATAGCCGTATTGTCCAATGTTGGCGTGCCGGGCGCGTTCTTTTTCCTGTTGTTCACGCTATCGGCCCTGGTACGGTTGCCTGGCCCCGCGCGAACGTTTGAGTCCGACGTGCGGCTGGCCTCGCGCAACGGGTGCCTGTGTCTTCTCGTTGGAGCATGCGTGGCCGGCCCCACGGTTGATCTTGGCTTGCATTTTTTCATTCTCGCCGGCCTAGCAAGTTGCAATCCCGCGCAGGCTCGTTTGCCCGCACCCCTCCTGTCTCTTCGAGGCGGATCCGGTAAGCCGGCTGACCTCGAAAACGCTTTTGGGCCGCGGCCACCGACAGCCAGTCCACGGTCAGGCAGCTCAAGCGACCACGTTTCGGCCGCCACACCCGATCGAATAAGACACTGACATGCCTGGCGCCCGAAAGGTCGCGGATGAAAATTTCGGATAGGTCGCGCTCCGGGAGCCTTCGGCGTGTCTCTATTTCTTCTCGGCCTGCTTTCCGATGGCGAAATAGGCAAAGCCGTGCTTGGTCACCTCGGCGACGGGATAGATGTTGCGCAGGTCGACGATCCTCGGGGTTTTCACCAGCGACTTCATCCGCTTGAGATCGAGCGCCCGGAATTCGTCCCATTCGGTGACGATGACGATCGCGTCCGCGCCCTCGGCAGTCTCGTAGGGGTCGTTGCCACAGGTGATCGGGTCGATGACCTCTTTTGCCATCTCCATGCCTTCCGGATCGTAGGCGTGGACGTTGGCGCCGCCGTCCAGCAGGGCCTGGATGATAGTGATCGATGGCGCATCACGCATGTCGTCGGTGTTCGGCTTGAAGGTCAGGCCGAGGATTGCAATCTTCTTGCCGCGAACATTGCCGTCGCAGGCGGCGATGACCTTGCGGCCCATGGCGCGCTTGCGGTTGTCGTTGATGGCGACCGTCGTCTCGATGAGGCGAACCGGGCTGTCATAATCCTGCGCGGTCTTGACCAGCGCCAGCGTATCCTTGGGAAAGCACGAACCGCCGTAGCCGGGGCCCGCATGCAGGAACTTGTCGCCGATGCGCTTGTCCATGCCGATGCCCTTGGCCACCTTCTGCACGTCGGCGCCGATCTGTTCGCAAAGGTCGGCGATCTCGTTGATGAAGGTGATCTTCATCGCCAGGAAGGCGTTGGCCGCGTACTTGATCAGCTCGGAGGTGCGGCGTTCGCAGAAATAGAGCGGTGCTTCATTGAGGTAGAGCGGGCGATAGACCTCACGCATGACGTCCACGGCGCGCGGCTCGTCGGTGCCAAGAACGATGCGATCCGGGCGCTTGAAGTCGGTAATTGCGGCGCCTTCTCGCAGGAATTCCGGGTTGGAAACGACCGAAATATCCTTCTCGGGGAATTCCTCGCGGAAGATGCGCTCGATCTCATCGCCGGTGCCGACGGGAACCGTTGACTTGGTGACGACGACCGTGAAGCCGGAGACCGCAGCGGCGATCTCGCGGGCGGCCGCATAGACGTAACTCAGGTCGGCATGGCCATCGCCGCGCCGCGACGGCGTGCCGACGGCGATGAAGACGACCTCAGCCGCCGCAACGGATGCCGCCAGCTCCTTCGAAAAATCCAAGCGACCGGCGGTGCGGTTATGGTCGATGATGTTATCAAGACCGGGTTCGAAAATCGGAACTTTGCCGGCTTCGAGGGCGTCGATCTTCGCGGCGGACTTGTCGACACAGGTGACATGGTGGCCGAAATCGGCGAGGCAGGCACCGGAGACAAGGCCGACATAGCCCGAGCCAATCATCACAATACGCATGGATTCATTCCCTGGGACAGTGATCGGGCCAATGCAGCGGTGTGTCGGCCGTTATTGATAGGCCTGGAAGTAATCAACCCGCATCTCGGTAATCAACTGCTCTGGCTTTAAGTCTTGTGGGTAGCGAACGTCGCTGCGCAGAGCCAGCGTGAGGAGCGGCCAGAACACATCGCCGTCGACGTCGAGGTCAGCTGAACGGTGAATGGGCCAATTGGCGGGCAAACCCGTCCGCGTGTCGATGACGGGCTTTCTCTCGAAATACGGCACGCACTTCGTTTCGTCGACAAGTATCCCATACCGGCAATAGCCTTGCGTCATATCGACGTCTGTCGTCACGCCTGTACCCTCATGATGCTGTCCGGGTTCACCCCACTCGTGCAAATAGGCGCCGTAGACAGTGGGCTCCCACCCCTTGTGCTCCACAACATCCAGTTCGATGCTGGTCTTTGGCGCCAGAATACTGTGCCCGTTCATTAGCCAGAAAGCCGGCCAGGTCAGCGGATGCCTGGGAAACAGCATCCTCGCCTCGAAGTAGCCCGTACGCCACCCCTTATTGACGACGCCGTCCCTGCGGCCGGTCTGAAGGTTGCCCGATATCCATTGGAATTCGCTGAGCAGGTTGCCGTAGTAATGTGGAACCGACATGCTCTTGCCGATGTACTTGGCCGATATTTGCAGCGCCTTGCCGTCCGTCGCCTGTGGATCATCGACGATTGCGTATGGGTTAAAGCCTTCCTCGCCGGTTTTCCGCGCAAATGCCGAACGTCCGTAAAAACCGGGGTCGTGGGTTGTTGCCTTCGGGCCTGCGTTCCATATCGACCAGTCGATCGTATTGAAATTGTCGTCGAAGACGAGTTTTTTGCCAACCGTCGGATCCGTCGTCGCCGCGCGCGCCGATCGATACGGCAGGCCCATGCTGATGCCAAAGAGAACAGTGGAGGCCTTGACGAAGTGTCGTCGGGACAAGCTCGATTCCTGCATCTGAAACCTCATCGCTTGGGAGTTCATTGGGCACTAACGAGCTGCAGCGCGCAGCGCATCGGCGTGGATCTGCACGACGTTTTCGATACTGAAGCGGTCGATAAACGCTTGCCGGAATCGTGCGCTTGCCCTTTCGGCGTCGAGATGATCACAATAATAGACCATCGCATCGACCAGCGCCTTTTCGCCCTCGGCTGCCACCAAGCGTCCAAGACGCTCATCGACCAGAATATCGCTAGGCCCGAACTCGCAATCTGTGGCAATAACAGGTAGGCCGAAACGCAATGCCTCGCAAATGACAAGTGACCAGCCTTCCCAGCGTGACGTCGACACGTAGATGTCGCTTGTCGTCAGGGCTGGTTGAGGGTTGTCAGGATGGTGCTCAATGGTCGCGACCTCGTCCAGACCAAGACGTCGGATAGTTCGTCGCAATTCTGGTTCGTCTGCGCCATGTCCGACTATTTTGAGCCTGACGTTCTTGCGAACCTTATAAAGTTCGGCAAAGGCCTGGAGCAGGATGTCCTGGCCCTTTTGGTGAGAAAACCGACCGACATTCACAAAGGTCACATGACCATCTTCCCCGCGAGCGACGTCGTTGTCGATGCCTTCGAATTTGCGAACCGGATTTGGAACCCAATAAAGCGGGGTCGGGCCGGAAAACATTGACTTGAACGATTCGAGCTGTCGCGGCGACGTCCCGAATACGCAAGAGGCGCGCCGGAGAAAAAAAGCCTTCATGAGAAAGAACAGGACGCGGGCTTTCATGTGGCTGCGTTCGCGGTGCGGATTGCCATGCAGGTGAACGGCAAAATTACGCCTCAGGCCAATACATGAGGCCATCGCGATCACGGCTGGCTCGATCTGTGGCACCACGACAAGGCTGTAATCCTTGCTCCTGATGACGTCCCGGAATGTTTGCATCAGTTCCAGTCGACTGCGCGGACGTCGATCGATGACATTGTACATGCGCGTTGCCGGTCGGTTCTTGTGGCTCGTCGTATAGAGCACGTCGACCTCGAAATCGTCGCCATATCTTTCAGTGATATTGCTGCAGATCGTATCCACGACGCGCTCAATTCCCGCAAAGGAATGCGTGCCGGGCTGGATGTAGAGAATCTTGCGGCGGGTGTCGGGCAGAACGGCATCACTCTGTCTCAACACGTCAGCTGCTACTTCCATCTTTCTACGTCCTCTTGAACCGATCGATTTGCGTAGTTATGGTATAGAAAAGTTATGTCAGAAAATGCCTGGGAAACGCCCTTAATCGAGCCGCTGTCATTTGACTGTCGGAACGAAGAAATATTGTTGACTTGCCGGAATAGTTATTCATTGCAGTGCAAAATGCAACAATAAAGGTGCGCAGTCACGATGGCTATTATTGATTTGCAGTCGGCTGGCGGGGAAACTGTACTTCCCTTTCTCAAATGCGATTTGTGCATTGTCGGGTCTGGTCCGGCAGGAAGCACAATGGCACAGGAGCTTTCCAATTCGGGCCTGAAGGTCGTCCTTCTGGAAAGTGGCGGGCTGGAGCGTCAGTCCGACATTGACGCCCTTGATGACATCGAGAATGTCGGGCGGCCGCGCGCAAAAGACCAGTGGTCGGTTCGCAACCGCATCCTCGGTGGAAGTTCGCACACTTGGGGCGGGCGATGCGCCGGCTTCGACGCCATTGATTTCGAAGAGCGCGCGTGGGTGCCCTTCTCGGGCTGGCCGATCGGGATGAAGGAAATTATCCCCTATCTCGATCGCAGTGCCGACTACCTTGGCCTCGCCGTCGGAAGCGGTTTCAGCGATCAGCGGTTCTGGGACATTGCAAACAAAAAACCACCTGGAACGGACGTCGACCCGGAATTTCTGCTGCCATTTTTCTGGCAGTTCAGTCGGGACGATGCCGAATCTTATCCATTCGAGTATATGCGCTTCGGGCGTCATCTACCGGCACGTCTCGGCGCGAGCATTACGCTCGTGACGGGTGCGACCGTGCAGCGCATCGTGGCGAACGAAGCGGCGTCGGCTGTGCGCGGCCTCGAATTTTCGACGCTTGACGGCCGCAAGCACATGCTGGCCGCCTCGGCGATCGCGCTTTGCGCCGGTGGTATCGAGAATGCCCGCATCCTCCTGAATTCGAAGAAAGGCGCTCGTGCCGGTCTCGGCAATGATCGCGACCAGGTCGGGCGCTATCTTATGGATCATTTGCGCGGACCAACGGCATTTTTCAAGCTGGCCGGCTCCGAAGCCGTGCAGCGCCGTTTTGGTCGTTACAATGTCAAGGGTCGTTTCTTCCGTGCCGGCCTGAGGCTGAGCCCCGACATCCAGAGACGGGAAGCGCTCCTCAACTGTGCCGCATGGCTTGGTGAGGCCATCGCGCCAGATGATCCGTGGGACGCCCTCAGACGCTTTGCCGGCCGCTCACCGCGATTGCCGCGGGACGCCATCAGCCTGATCCTTAATAGCGGGTTGATGATCCGCGGGGCGAGGGACTACTTCGGGGCTCGAAATGGTGTTCCGCGCAAGCTGGAGAACCTGACGCTGGACTGCATGTGCGAGCAGGTCCCGGATGCAGACAGTCGCGTCACCCTGTCTGATCGGTGCGATCGCCTTGGCATGAGGCTGCCAAGGGTTGATTGGCGCAGCCATCCCGACGAGGCCCGCACCATGCATCGGATGGCCGAACTCGTGGCAGCCGAATTGGCCAGGCTGGGGCTACCTGAACCAACGCTGGCCGCTTGGGTGCGTGAGAGGGCCGAAATCCCTCAAAACTTTGTCGATGTCGCCCACCCAACGGGTACGACGCGCATGTCGTCTGATCCCGGCAAAGGTGTCGTCGACGCCAATTGTGAGGTTCATGGCGTAAGGGGGCTGTTCGTTTCCGGCAGTTCTGTCTTCCCGACAGCAGGTCACTGCAATCCGACGCAAATGATTGTCGCGATGGCCGTTCGACTGGCTGACCATGTGAAAGCCAGGATGGCAAGATCGGTCCCAGCCGAGGTGACCGCCAATGCTGGCTAACACAGTTCTCGTGACCGGTGCCACGGGTCGCATAGGACGGATTGTGGCGGCCGATTTGCTCGAGCGCGGCTATCGCGTACGGGCGACGACGTCGCGCCCACGAGCCAGTGCCGAGGGCGAAGGGGTGGACTGGCGAAAGGTCGACTTTCTCGGAAATCCCGACTACGACGACCTGGTCGCTGGCTGCGACGCCATCATTCACCTTGCAGCTGAACTCGGCAAGAAGGACCGTATGAAGCAGGTCAACGTCGAGGCGACACGAGCCCTGGCCGCTGCTGCGGAGCGCGCGAATGTTCCCGTATTCTGCTACGCAAGTTCGGTGTCGGTCTACGGTAGTGGCCGCTCAGTTGAGGTAGACGAGGAATCCGAGGTTCTGACACCTGATCGCGACGTACCGTCCGAGTATTGGGCACTTGACTATGTGCGCGAGTATGGACGCACCAAGCTTGCCGGCGAATTGGCGCTGCGCGACGTGGCTCAAAAGGTTCGCTATGTGATCCTTCGTCCAGCCGTCGTGGTCGATATTTCCCAAATGATCAGTGTGCGTGACTGGAATCCGATAAAACGCATGCTTGCTGCTCACCGCCATGCCCATCACATCTATGTAGGCGACGTCTCCGATGCTTTGATCTGGTTCATGCGCCGCGGCATTGCGGGGCAGTCACAACCCGGCAGCGTCAGCGTTTACAATCTGGCGGAAGACGATTATCCGGCACCCCGCCACGTTGACTTCATGCGAAAAGCCTTCGCTGTCACCGGCGATCAGCGCTTTCGCACAGTCGCCTTTCCCTGGATCGCGGATTGGCTGCACGACTTCCTGCGCTTTCGAACGCTTCCATTGAGGAGCCCGCTCTGGCGAATGCGGTTCTCGAACGATAGGCTCAAGGCCGCGGGCTATCGTTTTCGGTTTGGAATGGCAAAGGCCGAAGAGCTTGCGCTCGGGCAGTTGCGCCTCGAAGCGCACCATCGGCCGCAGCAGGGGTTTGGCGAAGAGCCTGCTTAATCGGCAGAATACTTGGATTGAACTTTGCGGGAGGTACGCTCATTGTTCGAGCGCCGGGCATAGAGGAAATAAAGGACACCGTGCGTGAAGAGATAGCCAGCCTCAAGGACAGCGGCAAAGATCAATCCCCATCCAATCGCGTGCAGAAAAGTGCTCCCGGTGGAATAGCTGGCGATTGCACAGGTCAGCATCACGGCAACAACGACAAGGGTGAAAACGAGGATTGGCATGCGCAGCGCGCAGATCGCACCGATCACAAAAGAAAAAAGAAGCGCCCACGCCATATGGTTGCTCCGACCTCCATCCCATACCCCGGCAGCTATCATCTGATATATGCGAGGCGGACGCAAGTCTGAATTGAGGCCGCCTTATTCGCCGGCACGTGCGACGCGACGACGACCAGCTCCTGGGGCAGCCTCTTCGGTACTATTGACGCTCGCGGCGGGGGGCGTTTGCTCCCGACGTTCAACGCGTATGACGTCGCCGGGTGATACAGGGTCGTTGTCGCTGACAATAAGACTTTCCACGCTGCCGTCGATGACGCGGTTGATCGTCGTTACAAAGCCATAGCTTTCCTTGTCTTCCTCCAGAGCAGCCATCGCGGCAGGGGCTCGCACCTCCAGGTTTCTCAAAAGATCACGCTCGGTCGCGATTTTTTCGGCATTGGAAGCAAAACGGTCACGCAGTTGGGCGGCTTCGGTGAGGGTATCGATCCGATAGCGGTTGCGGACATCGCCGATATCCTGGTCGACCTTGGTCATGTCCTGCTGCGTCTTCAAAATGGCCAGCGAGACATCGAGGTTGCGGCTTTCGAGTTCGGCGAGGTTCTGATTGGCCCCCAGTTGGCGAGCCGATACGGTCAGCCCTTGCGTTATCAGCTTGTTGACGGATCCAACATCCTTGTTGGCGAGCTCAATCTGCTTTGCGAGTGAGGCGGATTTTGCTTTCAACGCATCGAT
Organism: Rhizobium sp. LjRoot258; assembly: GCF_964254185.1. Lineage (NCBI taxonomy): Bacteria > Pseudomonadati > Pseudomonadota > Alphaproteobacteria > Hyphomicrobiales > Rhizobiaceae > Rhizobium > Rhizobium sp. LjRoot258. The sequence continues at coordinate 1,010,323 of NZ_CAXUST020000002.1, forward strand.
CTGGTTGAGCGCAAGCAATTTCGCCCGATTGAGCGCATCGATCTCGGTGTCCATCGAACGGGCGCGCATGTCGAAGAGCGCGCGCTCTTCTTTCATCATCTTGGCAATTCTGGGCTGCCCCTGCTCAGACATCAGTTCCGAAGGAAAGGTGACGTCTGTTGCATTCGCGAGAATTGCGTCGACGCGCGCCTGGCGCGCAACAAGCTCAAGGCGCTCCGCCTCCAGCGCCCGCAGATCGCCGCGTCCAGACAAGGCGTCGCGCTGTAATGAAATCACGTTCGCATCGACCGGTCCGATGCCGCCGGCCATGCTTAGCGCCTGCACGACGGTCAATCCCGGGCTGAAGTTGTATTTCCCGGGAGTGGCGACCATGCCTGTGACAAAAAACGGCCGATAAGATGCGATTTCCACTGCGGCGTTAGGACGCTTCTGTAGTCCAACTTGATTTTGGAGCCTCTCGCCAATCATTGCAGACACCTGTTCGAGCGTCTTGCCCTCCGCCGGAATGGTACCGATGATCGGAAGCGACAGATTCCCGGCCGCTGAGATAGAAAAATCACCCGTGAGCGGCACCCATTCGAACGCTGTTCCAGTGCTTGGTCGCCATTCGAAAACGCGTATCTTCAATACGTCCTGAGGGCCGAGGATGTAATCCTCAGCCATTGCCGCGCTCGTGCAAAAGATCAGGCATGCCGCTGCCGCCCAACGAACAAATGCCCTGAGCACCCTCAGACATTCGTCAAACCATCTCGGGCATCGGTCGTGCATGCTTCTACTCCGTGACGCAGTTAATCCTCGTGCGTTCCGGCCGTTAGGCGCGAAGCGCAAGCTCGGTGCCGGTGGCCCGCTCGACGAAGGCGCGGAAGCGGCTGATGAAGACATCGCGGCGAAAGTCTGCAGCGCGCGACACGGCATCTGCGGGATTGAAATCCAATCGCTCGATCCGCTCAACCGCATCAATCAGTTCTTCCACCGTCTGATTTGCGAAGAAGACGCCTGTCTTGTTGGCAACGACGGTTTCGGTCGCGCCTCCACGCCCAAATGCAATAACCGGTCGGCCGCTGGCCATCGCTTCGACCGGGACAATCCCGAAATCTTCCTCACCTGGAAACACCAGCGCTTTGCAACGCGCATAGTGATGCTTGAGAACGTCGAACGGCTGCGACCCCAGAATTGTCACGGTCGGACCTGCTATCCGCCGAAGCCGATCGAGCATTTCGCCACCGCCGATGACGACGAGCTTGGCTTTCAGGCGGTTGAAGGCCTCCACGGTCAAATCCGGTCTCTTGTAGCTCACGAGTTCGCCGACCATCAGGTAATAGTCGCCGACCTCGGAGCGTGAAACGGGGGCAAAGGCAGTCGTATCGACCGGTGGATGGATGACCGAAGCATCACGGCGATAATAGCGCCTGATGCGTTGGGCAACGGTTGCCGAGTTCGCGACAAAATCATCGACGCGATTGGCCGTTGCGACATCCCAGGTCCTCAGATAGTGCGCCAGAGGCGGCATCATCAGGCGCGTCATGAGGCCGGAACTGTCATAGTATCTGTTGTACATGTTCCAGATGTAGCGCATCGGCGAATGGCAGTAGCAGACGTGCAGGGCCGGGGAGGTTGGGATGATGCCTTTTGCCGGTCCCGACTCGCTGCTGATCACAAGGTCGTAGGCGCCAAGATCGATCTGCTCGAGCGCCATTGGCATCAGCGGCAAGTACTTCTTGTACATTTTTCTGGCATAGGGCAGTGCGCCAATGAAGGTGGTCTGGATCTTATGGGTCTTCAGCTTGTCCGAAATGGCCGCGAGATCACACACATGTGTATATATGTCAGCATCTGGGAAGATGTCGCAAAGCGCTTCGAGAACCTTCTCGCCACCACGCATTCCCACGAGCCAGTAATGTATGATTGCAACTCGCACGCCACACTCCACGATTTGACACAATCGGTATTATTGCAGGGCGTAAAGCGGAGGCAGTTCGTCTAAGTGTTTTTATGCAAACTTAAATGGGTCTTATTTGTGGAATGCGACAGTATTTTTGTATGAAGTGCTGTCGTTTAGCCCCGTCTCACAGTTTTATAGTGCAATGCAATAAACTTATTGTCAATTCGTTTAATCCTTGTTAACTTCCTTATGCATGCCAATTCGGCATTTCTGCATGTCCGAGACCTGTTCTTTACATGGGGAGTACGCAGATGCGGCAAATTGATCTCGGTCGAAGTTTCGACAGACTCAGCAAGACAAATCGCGGGGAGGGCTCGCGGATGACCGATGCGGTGAAGAATGGTGCTTCCGCCGCATGCAAGTATGCCATCGATGCCAGCTTAGCCGCTATTGGATTGCTTGTACTATCTCCAATGATCCTGATGATCATCGCCATCTTGCTCGTGTTGCAGGGCCGGCCGATTTTCATCGCGCATCGGCGGATCGGCAAGAACGGTGTGATGTTTCCTTGCCTGAAGTTCCGGACCATGGTCAGGGATGCGGATGAAGTGCTCGCGCGCCATCTCGCGGCCAATCCGCATCTTGAGGAAGAGTGGAACACCACTCGCAAGCTCAGGAACGATCCGCGCATCACGCCCTTTGGTGCCTTGCTTCGCAAGAGTAGTATCGACGAAATACCCCAGCTGCTGAATGTGGTTCAGGGGCGTATGAGCCTCGTCGGTCCTCGCCCGATCGTCGCAAGCGAAGCTGAGCTCTATGGCGTCCACTTTGCCGACTACATCAGGGTTCGCCCGGGTCTGACAGGGTTGTGGCAGGTCAGCGGGCGCAGCGACACCAGTTACCGTGAACGGGTGCAACTTGATGTCCGTTACGTCCGGGAAAAAACCATCGCCGGTGATCTATCGATCATGATGAAGACCATCCCGGCAGTTTTGCGCTCGCGCGGCAGTTACTGAGGCCTCGAGGCGCGGCGGCAGCCGTGCCCTTGTTACTTTCATTCCTTTCAACGTGCTTCGATAGCCCGAGCACGATGGTGTGCTGTCGCCGTGCTTCCTTGGGCAGCGCTTTGCCCAGATACAGGTTCTAATGTTGGAGTAGCTGGTGCCATACCCTCATCGACGTCATCCATGGCCAGGCGTGTTGCGATGAGCGATGCCGCGACAGTGACCAACGGCCGCTTCCTTGCACAGACAATGACCGGCGTGCAGCGCTACGCTCGCAACGTCCTCCATGCCCTCGACGAGTCTGGCGCGTCCAGCGAAACGAGCGTCCTGGCGCCGAGGAGCGCAAAGGATCCGGAATTTTTGCGGTTGGCCGTTGTCAGGGCTGGCCGCGGGACGGGGCACGCTTGGGAGCAGTTTGAGCTGCCCTATTATGTCAGGGGCCGACGGCTGCTGAACCTGTGCAATACAGCGCCGGCCATCATACGTGACCAAATTGTCTGTATCCATGATGCCAACATTTTTGCGACACCAGGCAGCTATAGCGCCACATTTCGGGCCGTTTATCATAATCTTCAGCCGATTCTGGCCCGCCGCTCGGCTCGCATCGCAACCGTATCGCATGCGGCGGCGCGTCAGATCGCCCGCCATTTGCCGGTTTCGCTCAAGGATATTGCCATCTTGCCCAACGGCCATGAGCATGCGCTGCGTTGGGACCCGTCTCTTTCGACTGCGGCAGCGACCCTGGTCGTCTCTCGCAACCAGCAACGCCCTTTCGTACTCGCTCTTGGATCGCGCGCCCGCCACAAAAATCTTGCCTTGCTGATCAATGTTGCCCCGCGGCTGGATGAGCTCGGCATCGATATCATCATTGCCGGCGGTGGCGATGGCATCTTCGCGCCGGAAGCCCTGCAAGGCCGGCCCAATGTATACTTTGCCGGCAGAGTCTCGGACGACGATCTTGCCTTTTTCCTCGACAATGCCTTGTGTCTGGCGTTTCCCTCACTGACGGAGGGCTTTGGCCTTCCGATCGTTGAGGCGATGGCGCGAGGATGCCCCGTCGTATCATCCAATTGCGCAAGCATGCCGGAGGTCTGCGGCGATGCCGCGCTCCTGGCAACGCCGTTTGAGCCCGACGCCTGGGTCCATCAGATTCACGCGATTGCACACTCGAAAGACCTTCGCGACGATCTTGTGGGGCGGGGCCTCGAACAGGTTAAAGGATTTTCTTGGAGGCAAACCGCAAGCGGATATCTGGACTTGCTGAGATCGCCCGGCGCAGATCTGGCTACCTACGCGCCGGCGCGGCCATCGATGCCTGAAGTCGCCGTTATATTTGCCACACGCGGCCGACCTGAAATCGTCTCGGCCACAGTCCGTCATTTCGTGGCGACGCAGAGCCTGAAACCCGCGGCTGTCATTGTGTCATGCGTTGAGCTCGCTGACGCCGGGGATCTTGGCTCGCTTTCCGGCGTCACGGTGGTGACCGGCCCGCCAGGACTTGCAGCCCAGCGCAATACCGGCCTGGCCAACCTTGAGCCGGGGATTGAGATCGTGACGTTCTTTGACGACGATTTCGTCGCCGACGCAAACTGGTTGGCTTCGGCGGCACGGGTTTTCCGCGATGAGAGCCAGGTCGTCGGGTTCACGGGTCACGTCGTTGCCGATGGCATCAAGGGACCAGGGATTGATTTTGACGAGGCGGTCCGTCTCGTCGCGGCGGCCGGAAGGCAGACGCCTCGCTGGACAGAGCCTTACAGTCCTTACGGCTGCAATATGGCATTCCGCGTTTCAGCCATCAATGAGATACGGTTCGATGAGCGGCTCGTTCTCTACGGCTGGCTTGAAGATCGCGATTTCGCCGCGACCCTTGCAAAGGGCGGCGGCCGTCTCATCAAGTGGTCGCTTGCATACGGTGCCCATATGGGCGCCAAGAATGGCAGGGTCAGCGGCGAGCGGCTTGGCTACTCGCAGGTCGTCAATCCACTCTACATGATGCGCAAGGGCACGATGACCCTTGCCAATGTCGCCGACCACATTTTGCGCAACACAGCCAGCAACTTCGGCCGAGCCGTCTGGCCGGAGCCCTTCATCGACAGGAAGGGGCGCGTAAAGGGCAATCTTCTGGCGATCGCGGACATATTGCGGGGGCGACTGGAGCCGGAACGGGCGGCAGCTATCTCACCAAGAAAATCAATCAGACTGCGCGCACGGAGGCATTAGGCCCAATGATGTTCAACAACCCGCGGCCCCTGGATCCTGCAGCTCGGCTCTGGCGGCTCAACGAGGTTCAATCCGAGGGTACCGAAGATGGCCCAATCGCCCTGCTTCGCTATCTGATTGCCCTTGGCTATCGCTACAAGATACCCCTTTTGGTCTGCACGCTTGCCGGCGTGTTGTTGGCTGGTCTTTATGCTCGCTCGCTGCCGCCGACATACAATGCCATGGCATCCCTCCTGCTTGAGCCGCGCCAATCGGCAGCTTCCGGCCAGGAGTGGGGGGCTCAGCAAACCTTGGATAGCACTCGTGCAGACAGTGTGTTGCAAACGATCAAATCAGAGCGGCTGCTTTCAGCGGTGTTCGACAGCCTCAATTTGAAGGACACGCCGGAACTTGGCCCGCGCCCGGCCGGTCCATTCGACCCGATAGTGTCGTTTGTTCGGATGTTGTTTCGCCCCGCCGATGGACTGGAGACTGGCAAGGTGTCGCGAGCGTCGGGCGAAACCGCAGATCTTGCAAACGACGCCGAACGCGCCGCGTTCTTGAATTTCGCGCAACGCCTCGATGTGCGACGCGTTGGCCAATCCTTTGTCATTGAAATCGGCTACTCTGCCTCGGACCCGGCTCTGCCGGCGCGTGTCGCCAATGGAGTGGTGTCAGGCTACCTGTTTCAGGCCGTGTCCTTCAAGGAGGAAACGGCGCGGGCCGGGACGGATGCACTGCAGGGGCGTCTGGATGCCCTTGCCTTGCAGGTCGACGCAGCTCGGGAGGGTATGCGCGCAGGAGCCCTGCCGGCGATCCCCGTACCAGACGCGGATGCCCGGGTGATTGGTGCAGCCCTTCCACCGTTAAGCCCTTCAGGTCCGCGCAAATCCCTGATTGTAGCGCTTGGCGGCCTGCTGGGACTGCTGAGCGGCCTAGGTCTCATCGCGGTCAATCTGGCGCTTGACCGGAAGGTGCGCGATACCAAAGATCTCTCGCGTGATACGGGCATACTTTGCCTCGGTTCGGTGCCGGATGTTCCGGGCGCGAATGCGATACCGTGGCGCGTCGACACCCCGCGGCAACAACGCTTTGTTGCCGCGATTCACGACCTTCGCACCTCGATCGAAATTGCCTGTACAAGCCTTCGCAACGATCGAAGCATCGCGGTGGCGGTTGTGTCTTGGTCCCCGGGAACCGGGGTAACCACACTTTCCACCGCTCTTGCCCAGTTGATGAGCCGGAGTGGCCGGGGTGTCACGCTCTTCCAGGCGGCGGCAACGCGCGACGTTCCAGTGGCACTGGACGGTTCGGTCCCGCCAACGACATCGCTGGCCGGTGCGGCATTCGCCAATATCTTGTTCAGTCAGCTCTCCTTCGATCAAGTCGGTTTGGTTTCGGTCCTGCCGATCCACTCGAAGGACACCAATGCCAACCTTTTTGCCGATTTCCGTGATGCCCGAGTTCAGCAAATCATCGATGCTGCGCGGCAAAGGGGCGACGTGGTCCTCGATCTGCCGCCCCTTGACAATTCAATGGATGCTCTGGCTCTGGCAAGCTTTGCTGACGCCGTGATTGTCTTGGCGTTGGCCGGCGAGACGACGATCGATGACGTAGGAGACTGCATTCGGCTCCTGCGCCGGGCAGGCGCCAATGTGGTGGGGACTGTCATCAACAAGGCGCGTTCATGACCGAGCCCGACATGACGGACGACACCATGGCGGTGCCGCGGCTTGCCGTCATAATCACCTGCTGGAACTACGCAGAATACGTTTCGCTCGCAATCAGGAGCGTCCTTGATCAGAGCTGTAACGAGTGTGAATTGATCGTTGTCGACGACGGATCGACCGACACTTCCTGGAGCGTGATTCAGGAACACGGTGTCCGCGCATACAGGATCGAAAACAGTGGTCAACGGGCGGCCTGTCTTTATGGCCTGAGCAAGACGCGGGCACCGTTTGTCCTGTTTCTTGACGCCGACGACGAACTGCAGCCGGGTTCTCTCGCCATCATCCTTGAAAAACTCGACGATAGGGTCGCAAAGCTGCAATTTCCCCTGGTGCGCATCGATCGCGACGGCGCAGTCATTGGACAGCCGGTTCCGAAACTGACCGCTTTTCGCGACCGTCGTGCACTGGCTGCGCGCGTTTTGAAAACAGGTACCTACGCTTCCCCGCCAACATCGGGAAATGTCTTTCGCCGCGACGCCTGCCGCTTCCTCGAGGAGGCCGACTATGAGAACGCCGTTGATGGCGTCATTCTCTTTGCCGTGCCTTTCCTTGGCGACGTTGTCAGCCTGTCGGAAGCACTCGGCCGCTACAGGGTTCACGACCGAAACGATTCTGGCCTCGGCCGCCCCCTTGACGCTAAATTGCTACGGCGCGAGCTGACGCGTTTTATGGCCCGAATGGATCACCTGCGGCGAATTCTGGAGCCCCTGGCACAGGCGGAAAATCTTGCCCGGGCCGAAGATACGCATTTCTATCTGGAGCGATCGTTCTACTTGGCTGTCGCAGAGGGTCGACCCGTTCGGATCGGACACCTGGCTCGCCTCCTCCAACGTGTCTGGGAAAACGGCGGATCCATGAAAACGAGGGCAGCACTTGTAGCCTTCTTGATTCTGACGGCGATCCTGCCGAACCGACGCGCCCGACAGGGGCTTTCGTACCGGCTGAATACCAACCAGCGTTCGATGACCGGCCTGCTACGCTCACTGCTTTAAGGTCCGATTGCGCGAGCTCAGCTCCTGTCGACGAGCTCAAGGTGCCCGCGTCCGGCAATCAACCTGATGCCGAGAAGGAGCAATGTCCCGGTGTAGGCTGCCGCGCCCATCGTCGCCACGAACGCCAGTTCGACGACGGGATGTAATTGCTGTGCGGCGAGGCCCTCGCGAAGAAACAGCACCGAAACCGCCATCACGGCTGACGCAAATGCGACTTTCCAAAGGTTGCGCAATTGTTCCCCGATGCCGAGGGCAAGAAGGCTTCGGGCCTCGCCCAGATAGAACGCAAACATCAAAGACGACAGTACAATCCTGGCAACGCTCACACCCATTATCGAGTCGAGGTAGAATCCAAGCGGAAGCAGTATCAGCCTGATGCCAAGGTCGACCGCGTTGAGGCGGAAGATGATGTTTGGCCGGTCGAGCGCGAGACTGACGGAATAGAGCGTCTGGAAATAGGGTATCGGCACCACGGCAAGGGCAAGCAGGCTCAGGATTGGAGCCGCCTCGCTCCATTTTTGTCCGAGCAGCAGGACGGTCGCAAGGTCGGCAGTCAACGACATGCCGATGCAGACCGGTACTGAGATCAGCATGGCAAACCGAGCAGCCTTGAGAAAGGCGAACTTGGTCCGTACGCGGTCATGACTGATCTGCGAAAATGCTGCCATCACTGGCTGCAAGGCAGGCCCTATGATGCTTTGCGTTGGAATGACGGATACGTCGCTGGCAACGGCATAGCGTCCGAGCGTTGACCGGTCTGCGAGCGATCCGATCAGAAACCGATCAAATTGCCAGTTGAGTGCCGAGATCAGCTGCGCGGAACTGAACCAGCCGATAAATCCGGCAAAGTCCGTCAACCGCGACAAGGACAGGGCGGGTCGATAGGGGGCAAGCACGTAGGAGACGATGCTGGACGCGGCCGAAGCGATCACGAAATTGGCAACGATCGCCCAATAAGCACCGCCCGAAAGGACAATGAGCGTGGCGATGATGCTCGCGATCAGCTTGCCGGAAAACTCCAGGATGAACGTCTGCCGGAAGCCGAGTTCGCGTGCGAATTGAACCATCGCGGGGCTTACAAGCCCTCTGGAGATCGGACCAAGCGCGAGAACCGCAACAAGTGGCAGGAGCATTGCCTCGTGATTAAAGAATGCAAACGGCCAGGCGGCTGCGAAAACGATGACTGCAATGAGACCGCTTCTGATAAGTCCGACCGTGAACGCAGTATCCAGATGGCTCTTGTCGATAGCTGGCAGGCGTACAAGCGCCTGTGTTACTGGAATTTCCAGCACCGTATTGACGATGACGACGAGAGAGGTTGCAAGCGCCGCCAGGCCGAAATCCGCTGGAGAAAGTATTCTCGCGAGAACGAGCAGCGTGAAGAAGTCGATGATCCGCCCGACGAAGCGCGAGAAGACAAGCCACCCGGCTCCTTGTATAGCCCTAAATGCCAGCATTACACACTCCAACACCTCGGCCCTGATGCGGCGAGCAGACAGCTCCGCGTTAAAGCCCGACTAACCTCCCTTATGACGTCTGTCTTGCCTTGAAAGCCGGGCACGATGAGCCAGAACCGCTCCTCAACGGTGCTCATCGATAAAGATGTGCCGACACTCCTCGTAGGATATGCGCCAGTTCCAGTGCAGCAAGCAGGGCAGACTTCATGCGAGGAAAGTCGCGCGCAATGGCGCCTTCTCGCCATAGCTGCGATTTCGTCGATTTCAGCTGCTTCGCAAGCCCTGTCCGATCCGTCTGCGCCAACACGTGAACGCTTTCGCCTCGGCCGAAATCGATCGAGCGCGGTCCGACACCGAGAGCCACCATGTCAAAGGCAGTGGGATTGGTGATTGCGCGCTTCAGGCGCAGCCATGCCACGTCGGCTTGCCGCATCACCTGGGCGCCGCTCTCGACATGGTCGATATAATCCAAAACACCTGAAAGCAGCGGGTTGCCTGCTGTCGCATCGATGACATCGTGAGCGATCGCACCGGCGTTGCCAGACACTGTGCCATCTTCGCGCTCCGTCAGGTGGCGCACCGAAGGAATGGCGGGCTCGAAGAGGCTCTCTATGATGTGCCAGTAGCGCAGCACAACCGTCTCGATCCTGAGCGGATTGTAGAGGTTCGCCTCAACCACCAGTCCCGTCACATCAGGAAAATGGTCCTCGCTTAACCCCTTGTAATTGCAGCGGGCAAACTGAATGGTTTCGAAATGCCGTTCTGGAAGCCCCGCAGCCAGCAGCCGCTGGGTACTTCCATAGAGTCCGGTGTCGCAAAGGATGATACGTGTCGCGGGGCCGCAGGCCATGTCGAGATGACGTTTGAACAGCTGGTTTTGTCGCGCAACGTCCTCAAGCACGGGCAGGCCCGAAGAGCTACTCAACATGTCGAAGAAGTGCGCGGGTACAAACGTGGCATCCCAACTGGGCGGCAATTCGTATGTGGCACCCCCCAATGCATGCGCCACCTCCGCAAAGCTGCTTTTTGCAAATTCCCGGCCAAGCTCGTCGAGGACGGCGCCGTTGCGCGTTTCCAGCGCTGTGCGTGCCGCAACCAGTCGCGAAACGAGGATGTTTTCGCGCCGGATGTCGAGAGGCAGCTGCAACCTTGCAAGGAGTGCTTCAAATGCCTGTCGAATACCAATGCCCCCTCGCGCGCAGAAGGCCAGCGCGCAGTCCCCCTGCGCCTGAGCCTGTGTTGCGTACAGCCAAATATAGAGGCAAAATTGCGCGACGATCGGTCCAAAAACCTCATGACCGAACGAATTCCTATCACTCACGGCACGAAATGCGGGACCAGAAAGCGCTAGCTGACGGCGTAAGCCTCTGAGCGCCTCGCTACGCGCGCCATCGGCGCGCGCGGCATAGCGCCGGATACGGCTCTTGGGCATATGGACGGTATGGATACCCATCCTCCGGGGCACCGCGTGATCGGCAATATGGTCGTCGCCGATGTGCAGCATTCCCGAGGGGGAAATGTTTTCGGCGGCAAGGATGGCTGAAAACAGTCGTCCGGAGCGCTTGCTCGCGCCAGCGTCGGCGCTCGAATAGACCTTGTCGATGAGACCGGGGCCATGAAAGTGAGCGATCAATTCGGAGAGCTGGTCGGCGGGAAGGCCGGTGTCAGAGACGGCGATGACTCTAACGCCAGCCTGGCGCTGTTGTCGCAACGCCATCGCCAATGGGCCGTTGGCCGAAAGTGACGTCTTTTCGATGTCCATCTCAAGGCCGATGCGTCGGTGCAACAGCTCTGGTGGCAGGCCGAGCATTGCCAGCTGCCGCGCGATAATGTCCGACAGGCGAACTTCTCCCGCACCGCCTCCGACGTTCAACGCCCGATATGCGAACTTCTCGGCGAGCAACCTCACCCGAAACAGTTCCTCGGCGCTGGTATGGATACCTCGTTGCTTCAACAGGCGTGCGAAGCGTCGCTCTCCCTCCATCACACGCGAACGCTGTGATTTCGGTTGACGCAGCAGCAACGTGTCGAACACGTCGGTGGAAATCAGGCCAATCCCGTTCAACGGGCTGCAAAGAAGATCGAGGTTTTGCCGTAACACTGCATACCCTTTGCCATCGATCAATCTGGTCCCGTCTGCAAGTGCAGGCACATACAGCGTCGTGCTCGTGAGGACAAAATGCTGCACCCGCGAGTGAGGGGCCGAAGGTATGTAACAACATCGATTGATTTATAGCAAGACGAAAAGATCATTGTTCTTGATAAGTACGTCTATCGTGCTGAAAATATTCAAAAGTTAGAATAAATTACAGATTTGTTGCTTTGCGTCATCGACTCGCGCGAAAATAGATATTAATGTCGCATTGCAGCAAAGAGGGCATATGGAGCGAAATCGATGGATGACGCGAGCCATCAGGCGATGCAGATGTCCGCAGCCCAGCATTTCGATGTGATCGTTCTCGGCGCGGGGATCTCCGGGCTCGTTGCAGCGTCCATTCTTGCAAGCAGGGGCGAGCGGGTGGTCGTCGTCGATGACTATGGCCATCCGGGTGGCAACCACATGGATTGGACATCGCCAGAGGGATATACTTTCGACGTTGGAAGTCTCATTTTCCAGGACGACTCACCGTTACTTCGACATTTCCCCGAACTCCTGTCTTATTACGTGCCGATTGATCCCAGCTGGGGGCGTCTCAATCCCCAGGGTAAGATAACCACCTATCCTATCTCCATCCGTGACGACATTCTTGCAGCGGGTCCGGCAGGGCTGGTACGGATCTTTGCGTCGGTGCTCTTCGCCCGGGTCTTCTTGCGGCGCATGGCCAACGCACGAGATTTTGCGCGTTACTGGATCGGCAGCCACCTGCTTCACCGATCCGGCCTGGAGACCTATATGAAACGCTTCTATGGTCTTGCCGCCGAAGACATCGATCTCGATCTGGCCAGGAAGCGGATGCTATGGATAAGCGAATATGCATCGGTCATCAATTTGACGAGGCGCGCCTTCAAGAGGAGGCGTGCAGCCGGCCCGGGAAATCGGCAGATGGCCCGGCCAAAAGAAGGGTTTGCCACCCTTTACGAGCCGGCCGCCCGTCGTCTCGAGCGTGATGGCGTTGTCTTCCGGCTGTCGGCGGGAATGCGCGGCGTCGAAAAGGTGCCGAGCGGTTTTGAACTCTCACTGGCGGACGGCGTCGTTTCCGCTCAGCGCATTGTCTCTACCGTGCCGATTGCCATTGCCGAAAGGCTTTGCGGGATGGCGTCGCAGCCAGTGCTCAAGACCATCACCCTCATTTCCCTCTACTTTAGCTTCTCGGGCGAGCGCGGGTTCACCCAGTCCATCATCTACAACTTTTCGCACACCGGGGCATGGAAGCGACTGACAGTCTATTCGGATTTCTACGGCCGCGTGAACGGGCGGGAGTATTTTGCAGTCGAGGTGATTGCCGGTCACGTCGGGACTATTGACGAGGCCGAGGGCGATTTTCGGCAACACGCATGTGGCAACGGCATGTTTGCCGGCGACCTCAAGCTCGAGGGTAGTCAAGTCCTCGAGAATGCATATCCGATCTACAGCAAGGGGGCCGCCCAGAACGCCGCGAACGCGATTTCAAAGCTGCGCATGTTCGGGATCGAGTCCATCGGGCGCCAGGGCGGGTTCAACTACCAGCCGACGGCGAGGGTGTCGACGATTGAGGTGGAGGCCGCAATCGGCGTGAGTGGTGGCCACCTCGGCAATTGACAGGGACTGCCGACATCCGAAATGCAAGAAGAGGCGAGCTCGGCTTGCCAGAGCGCGAAGGACATGACGAACGATGCGGATCCTGCATATCCTCAACCATACCCAGCGCCAGAACGGGCATGTTCATGCCGCAGTCGATCTGGCCTGCGCTCAGGCCGCGCTCGGGCATGATGTTTGCATCGCAAGCGGAGGAGGGGACTTTGACCCACTCTTGCACAGCAAGGGCGTTTCGACGGTGCGCGTCGATCATAAGAGAAGTATCCCGAGCCTCGCCAAAGCCGTTTTTAGCCTGCGCCGTCACATTCGCGAATTTGGAGCCGAGGTCGTCCATGCGCATATGATGACCAGCGCGGTCCTGGCATTCCCGATCTGCAAGATCGCCGGGATACCTCTCATCACAACCGTTCATAACGAATTCGAGAAGAGCGCGACGTTAATGGGACTGGGAACACGTGTGATTGCTGTGAGCGACGCTGTCGGGGCTGCAATGCAAAGGAGAGGTGTTTCTGCTTCCAAGTTGAACGTTGTCCTCAATGGAACAATTGGTTCGAGCCGGCTGGAAGGGCGAATGGAGGAGCCGGCGGCGCTGCTCTCGCCAAGCATTCTTTTTGTCGGTGGGCTCCACCCTCGCAAGGGCCTGCCGGATTTGTTTCATGCGTTCGATATTGTCCACGAGAGCTTTCCTGCAGCGCGTCTCTATGTCGTCGGCGACGGTCCATTTCGAAAATCCTACGAGGAAACGGTTTCGTCTCTCGCCTGCGCAGCCGCTGTCACTTTTGTTGGGTCTGCGAGGGACCCCTATCCGTATATGCTGGCTGCCGACATTTTCGTCCTGCCCTCGCATGCCGACCCCGCGCCGCTTGTCCTGTCGGAGGCACGCGAGGCAGGTTGCGCGATAATAGGCACTGAAGTGGATGGCATCCCGCAACTGCTGGAGGACGGCAAAGCGGGAATTCTTGTGCCGCCGCGCGACCCGTCATCGCTTGCAAATGCGATCTCCGACCTGTTGCGGGTGCCCGAACAGATCGCAACATGGAAGGTCAAGAGCCAACTGCGCATCGAGAATCTGACGATCGACCGTGTAGCCCGCGAGACGATGCAGGTATACTTAGCGGCGGCGGCGCCAAGGCGGGCGAAGATGGCGGCTGCTGAACAGAAATAGATTATTTGACGCCAGCATGGCGTGCAGTGCGATAAATATTTTTCACAATAAATCAGTAGATTGGCGGATAATTAATCGGTATGCTGCACTGCAATGTAGTTAGTTTCGTGAGATCGTTCCGAAACTAGGAACATAATGCCTTCTGTGGGCTGCCATTACTTCTATTCGCCGCGAAAAAACGAAACGACCGTGGATGTGGAGGAAAATCGCAAGTCATCGCCAACACTGAGATCGCAATCAGGAATATTGCCACGCTCTTGTCAGCCAAACTAGACGCGGCTGCGAAACACCACAACGCCGCTCATGCGGAGTTGTTCGCGCCCGGGCCATTCCTTGCGATGTGCCTAGGGTGGCGGCTCCTGCAATGGGCTTTAGCGGTCGTGAACGAAGGTTGCGGCGCCCTTCGAGGTACGACTTCGCATTCTGTTTGAAACACCGGTTTGATATCTCGCTCGATCGGAGGGAACCCATATGCTGGACAAGCCATCTGACCCAAGGACCTTTGGAACGTTCTGGTACGGAGGGCGCCTTGATGCGCTTGAGCAGGCGTGCGCTCATTCGTTTATCAGGCATGGCTACCGCCTTATACTCTTTTCATACAAACCGATCGAAAATGCCCCGGATGGCGTGGAGTTGCGCAACGCGGCGGACCTTCTTCCAGAAGAGTTGACGAAAAGCTTCCTGTTGAACGGCAAACCGCATCTGACGCCGTTTTCCAATCTGTTTCGCTACAAAATGATCAGGGACTGCGGTCTGGTGTGGACCGACCTCGACGTCCTTATGATCAAAAGGCTTCCGGACGAACTGCCCGATGACATCGTCGTGCGAGAAGAGCAAGGCGGCCTGAACAACGCCGTCCTCTACATCAGATCACAGCAGACCTTGGACAAGCTCATTGAACAATCCATGGCTGTTGCTGGCAGGAACCTGGTTTGGGGCCAGACCGGGCCGATTCTGCTGACGCAGGTTGTCAACGAACTTCGCGAGAAAATCGAGACAACCAGCCACTCGGTGTTCTACCCGATTGAACACTATGACCTGTTTAAGATCTTCCTCAGGGAGTTTGCCGACGAATGCAGGGAAAAGTGCCGCGGCGCCGCGACGATCCATCTGTTCAACAACATCCTTTCCAAGATGGGATACTGGAAGAACATGGCACCGCCGGCCGGCAGTTTCTTCCACCAGAAGCTCGAAGAGACTGGAGGCCTTTCATTCTTTCGAGATGTCTATCCGGAGAATGTGATGGTTCACATGACCGAAAATTACCGCATGCGGTTGTCCGGACAGGCGCTCGGCATCAAAGCGGTCATGGGGCAGTTGATACCCAGCATCGGCAGGACCTGGCGTCACTATCATCCCGCGCAGAACAGTTGACGGCAACGGTGCGCCGCCGTCTCGCCCCTTCCGGTCGCGAACAGCTGTCGGATTTTTGCGGGCGTCATCATGCTCGACCAGAAGAGGGAAGCAAATGAACGCGATTGAACAGCAGGCTGGCATGAACATGGATGAGATGGTCGGCGTCGCCGCGAGTATTTTGAGCTCGGCGAGGTCGACATCCGTGGAGCTGTCAAGCGCGCGAAGCGTCCTCATCGAGGCAAAGCGTGTGTCGTACGGGATTGCAACGGAAGCTGACGTTCGCGCTCACTTCGAACGGCTCGCTCGGGCCTGTTTGGGCCAACACTGAGCGGGCACGGGTTGATGGGCGGGCAACATGCATTCTGCTCCAATACAACCGCTCGACAAACCGGGACGGGAAGGGTTGCTTTCGTGGCCGACAACAGATGCCTTTCTGTCCCCTGCGACCACCCGAGAACGGTCATTGATGTGCCAAGACCATGCGACGATAATGTCGCTCAACGCGTAAAACGGATAGGCAATATGCTGGACGCAAGAAAGTTTGCACTTTCGAGTATGGCGATGATCTTCAATAGATTGCACCAAAACAAGAATTTGCAGAAGGCAGTATTCAATGCAATTCGCCTCAACAGGCCAGAGGTCGCGGACATCATATTGGATGATGACGTCAGCTTTATCAGTTATTGCTTGTCACGGCGGGATTGGTCGAGAGCACAGATTCTACAGGACCTGTGGGTTTGCTACGAGTTATCCGAAAAACGAGATGGCTTTTTCGTCGAGTTCGGCTCAACGAATGGCCTGAAAAATAGCAACACCTGGTTGCTTGAGAAGAAGTTTGGCTGGTCCGGTATCCTCGCTGAACCCAACCCCATTTGGCATCCGGAGTTGGCCGCAAATAGAAATGTCTCTATCGACCATCGGTGCGTCTCGTCTCAATCCCATAACACGGTCACCTTTATAGCGACCGACGACGTCGACCCGGAGCTGAGTTCAATTGCCGATTTTTCTCAAGGGGATCATTTCTCCGAGGTGCGCAGGAAGGGAAGGCAAATACAGGTAGAGACAATTTCGCTGGACGATTTGCTGGAAACTCACCATGCGCCACCTGTGGTGGATTATCTGTCGATCGATACGGAAGGCAGTGAACTCGATATTTTGTCCGCCTTCAGCTTTGACCGCAAGTTCGAGCTGATATCGGTGGAGAACAATCCTAAGACCGAAGCCGCGATACAGAAATTGTTGGAAAGCAAGGGATATCGCCGCGTCTTCGAGCAATTCTCGCAGTGGGATGGCTGGTACGTATCTGCCAGGCTGCGCGACGGACGGAAAAAGGAAGTCGTCGCGCCGGCGTCGTAACGGCGTTCTGATCTGAGCAAGCGCGTGAATGGAACTGGCTTTGTTTGGACGGGTGGCGCCTCGAGGCCTGTAGCATTGGCGGCAGGCCGCCTCGGCACACCGCCCGGGCAGGGCGAGTGGTCTCTTGCTCCCAGCACTTCCCCGAAAGGCGCCACTTGGCACTGCTGGCTGCAACAAAGGACGTCATCGATGTGGGGTGCTCGATCCCGGTTCAGAGGGGCGCCGAGCAATTTCGACAGGCGTCTTCATGATGATTTCGCGATGCGGGAAGGGAACCGAAATCCCCGCTTGCTTGAAGGCGTCCCACAAAGCCATGAGTACCTCGCCGCGAATGTTGGTCAGCCCGTTGCTTGGATCAGAAAGTACGCCTTCGGCGGGGGCCACCTTGCGGAATTGTTCTGATGTTGTGAGTTTGCGCTCTTAAGAGTGGACTTAAGAGCGCATTGAGGACTGATGTCACAGGCAATTTTATTGACCGGGCGAGAGCGACGTCGGCGATGGTCCCGAGATGAGCGTGCAGAGATACTGGCGGCGGCGTTTGCGCCGGATGGGATTGTTTCCGAAGTTGCGCGTCGCTTCGATGTTTCGACCGGTTTGATTTATACTTGGCGGCGGCAGGCTTTGGCTGCAGAAGTCGGCCCTGTCTTCGTGCCAGCGAGGGTCGTTGGCCTTCCGGGTAACGGCGCGGTCGAAACGGCCATGTTCGTGGACTTCCCGAATGGCGCGAAGGTGAGAATTGACTGTACCGCACCTGCCGAACTGGCGGCTGCGGTCATGCGAGCACTCAAATGATCCCGATCAGCTCCGGGGTGCGGGTGTGGATCGCGAGCGGTCACTGCGACATGCGCAAGGGGATGCAGGGGCTCGCACTTCTGGTGCAGGAAGGTCTCGGTCGTGACCCCTTCCAAGGTGACGTTTTTGTCTTCCGCGGGAGAAATGGACGACTGATAAAGGCCCTGTGGCACGATGGGATCGGGCTATCGCTTTATGCAAAGCGCCTGGAGCGGGGCCGTTTCGTTTGGCCCGCGACCGAGGGTGGCGCGATCGCTCTTTCTGCCGGTCAGATGTCCTATCTGCTTGAGGGGATCGACTGGCGAAACCCGCTGCAGACCTGGCGTCCGACGAGCGCCGGATAGCGCATATTTTGCCGGGATTTGCGGCTGGGAATCCGAAGAAAAGCTATGCAAATCAGCGGTTTTGTGGTCCACTTCGAGCATGGAAACCGGCTCGGAACAGCACCTCGATTACGCCGCTGCCCTTGAGGCAGAGCTGATTGTCGCACGGGCGGAACGATCCGCTGCGGTGGCCGAACTTGCCGTCGCCAAGGCCAAGGAAGCCGATGATCAGGCCATCATTCTTCGGCAGAAAGTCCATATCGAAAAGCTTCAAAGGCAGTTGCGTGGCCGGAAGTCGGAACGAACCTCACGGCTGATTGCGCAGATGGAGCTGATGCTGGAGGACGCCGAGGCTGCCGCCACTGAGGATGAGCTTGCTGCCGAAATGGCCGTCGCCGCGGCGGCTCCAATCGCTGTCGTCGGCTTCACCCGCAAACGGCCCGTCAAGAAGCCGTTTCCCGCTCACTTGCCGCGTGAACGTGTTGTCGTGCCTGGTCCGGTTGCCTGTCACTGCTGTGGCAGTGATCGGTTGCGCAAGCTCGGCGAAGACATCACCGAGACGATGGAGAGCGTTCCGCGCTCCTGGAAGGTTATCCAGACGGTGCGGGAAAAGTTCTCGTGCCGCGACTGCGAGACGATCAGTCAGGCGCCTGCACCTTTCCATGTTATCCCGAGGGGGTGGGCGGGTCCGAGCCTGTTGGCGATGATCCTTTGCGACAAATTCGGCCAGCACATTCCCCTCAATCGTCAAGTCGAACGCTTTGCGTTGGAAGGTGTGCCAATCAGCCTGTCGACCGTGGCTGACGCGATCGGTTCCTGCTGCCATGTTCTTGAGCCACTGCTGAGGCGGATCGAAGCTCATACCTTTGCGGCCGAACGGGTTCATGGCGACGATACGACGGTGCCGGTTCTGGCCGCCGGCAAGACTGCCACGGGCCGCGTTTGGTCGTATGTGCGAGACGATGCTCCGTTCGGCGGATCTGCGCCGCCATCAGCCATGTTCTATTATTCCCGGGATCGAGCCGGCGAACACCCTCAAGCCCACCTGGCCAATTATAGCGGCATCCTTCAGGCCGATGCCTATACCGGCTATACCCAGCTCTATCTTCCTGATCGAAGTCCGGGTCCGATTTATGAGGCAGCGTGCTGGGCACATGCAAGGCGGCCGTTCTTCGCGCTGGCCGATCTGGAGACGAATGCACGTCGAAAAGCGCAAGGCAAACGCCCTGCGGTCATCTCGCCGGTCGCTCTCAAGATGGTCCAGCGGATCGATGCGCTGTTTGCGATCGAACGCCAGATCAACGGCCAGACTGCGGATGAGCGGAAGGCAACCCGTGGGCAGCGTAGCAAGCCGCTGATCGACGAAATGGAGATCTGGATACGCGATCAACGTGCCAAGCTGTCTCGCGACCACGATCTGGCGAAAGCGTTCGACTATATGCTGAACCGCTGGGAATCCTTTACCCGGTTCCTCGACGATGGCCGCATCTGCCTGTCGAATAATTGTGCGGAGCGTTCACTGCGTGGTGTTGCTTTGGGAAGAAAAGCCTGGCTGTTCGCCGGCTCCGACCGCGGCGGTCAACGGGCGGCAGCCATGTACAGCTTGATCGTCACCGCGAAAATGAACCGTATTGATCCGCAGGCCTGGCTTGCCGACGTCCTTGCCCGGATCGCCGATCATCCGGCAAACCGAATCGATGAACTGCTTCCTTGGAATTGGACAAATACCGTGACGACACCTTTGCCGCAGGCGGCCTGATGGCTGCCTCTCTCGTCCGTTTGAAAGTCACGCTCGATGACGTTGAACCTCTGGTGATGCGGCGCATTGTCGTACCGTTCCGCATTCGGTTTAACCGGCTTCATGAGGTTCTTCAGGCGGCTTTCGGGTGGACCAGCAGCCATCTCTACGAATTCCGCATCCGTGACGTCGGCTTCGGCCTTCCCGACGGTGGTTTTGACGAACCCATCGACGCTCGCAAAGCGACACTTCTTTCTGCCATCGAAGATATCGGCGCGAGATCGTTCAAGTACCTCTATGACTTCGGCGATGGCTGGACGCACACCGTCAAGATCGAAAAGACCTTTCCGGTTATCGCTGGCCTCGATGATCCTATCCTGCTGGATGTTGTCGGGCGGTGTCCTCCAGAGGACGTCGGCGGCCCTTGGGGATATGAGGAGTTCCGCGAAGCGCTTGCCGACAAAACTCACGAGCGCCACGATGAGCTTCTCGAATGGTGGGGCAGCGCGGACTACAATCCGACCACAGTCGATGCCGTCAACCTTCGCAAAAACGTGGATGCGCTAGCCGCCAAGTGGAAACGCAAAGCACGCAAGAAAGCCTGAACCTGCGGTCCTCGGCGAATGCTTACATCAGAAATCCAGAACCTCAGCTTGAAATCGAGCGAAGAGGATCCGAAGGCCGTCATCCAGCACACCGGCGCAGAATAGGTATTTGCGATGCGAGGAATGCTCTTTGCAGTTTCTATTGCGATGCGCACAACATCATGCGGGTCGCTGTCGTAGGACGTTCCAAAATCGACTTCGATACGGACGTAGTCGCTGGAAAACGACCAGTTCACCACCTGTTGCGAGATAAAGTCCTCATTCGGGATGAGATATTCTTTGCCGTCTCTGGTGATTACCGAGACGAAACGGGAGCGTAGATCCCTGATCGAGCCGAACGTTTCGCCGAGTGAGATCGTGTCGCCTGGCTTGATCGACTTGTCGAGCAGGATAATGACCCCGGAGATGAAATTCGACACGACCTTTTGTAGACCGAAACCGACACCGACGCCCACCGCACCCGAAAACACGGTCAGGGCCGTAAGGTCAATACCCGTGGTCGACAGCGTGATCGCCCCTGCCAGTATGATCAAGCCGATCTTGATAAGCTTGCTGATGAGGACCTTGAACGAGGGGGAAAGGTCCGTGGACCGCTGAACCCAATGAGAAGAAACGTTTCCAATCAGTATGGCGAGCCAAACCAGGGTAACCGCCAGAACGATGGCTTCCATGATCAAGAGCAGTGAAAGTCGTGCCGTGCCGATGCTCACCGCAGCGCTGTCGAGACCCGCAAGGACCGGGCCATCGAGCCCAACCGTGTAAAGGGCGATGTAGCACCAGCTTCCAATCGCAACGACGCGTGCGAGTGTCTGATTGCGGATGATCCTCGTCAGCACCGCTACGACGAACCATGCAGCCGTGAGTGCAAGCGCCGTTGTGATAAGCCATCGATGGGAGGGCCACGCATACCGCAAGAGCACGCCTTCCACGAGCCACAACCATACGATCAGGAAGAGCCAACGCAAGCGTCTAAGGAAGGCAACAATAACGCGTAGTAGGTCCGGGTTTCCCTTGATCTTG
Source organism: Rhizobium sp. LjRoot258 (assembly GCF_964254185.1). Lineage (NCBI taxonomy): Bacteria > Pseudomonadati > Pseudomonadota > Alphaproteobacteria > Hyphomicrobiales > Rhizobiaceae > Rhizobium > Rhizobium sp. LjRoot258. Next base: position 1,031,678 of record NZ_CAXUST020000002.1, read on the forward strand.
CGCGCTCGCGCTTCGAAGACGGGCTCTATGCGTTTTGCGGCGAATGTCGAAAACAGGAAGCCCAGGACAATCAACCCGCACTGGTAGAGTGTCCATGCATTTAGAAGAACCGTCCGGACCCAAACCTCAGCTTCTCTGAAGATTTCTTCGAAACCCACCACTACTCCCCTTATGTGCTTGCTCTCAGATTCCGGGGTACCGCTGATTTTCCGATCTGAATCGTAGCATCTGCGTCGCTGCGGCTCTAGCAGGCATTGTTCAGCAATCACTAAAGCCTTCGGATGCCACGGCAAAGAAGGATGCACCGCCACCCGTGGCCATTCACTCCCGGCTCAAGAATTTCGCCGGCAATAAGCCGCGATCTTGTCGCGGCCGGCCATGCCCAGCGCGCTATCAGCTCCCTGCACTACCTGCAGCCAGATCAGATGGACGGGATGCGGATCTCATCGGATAAGATCCGCGCTCCGAACGACGGGCTCTTGATGAAGACGGCGAGAACCGAAACGGTCGTCACGAGAATAGCAACCTGCCCCTGCACGCAGGTCACGCTAGGTGCGACGCGATGGAGGAATGCCCCTATGACACCGCTGCGCTTAGGACAAACGCGCTGGCTACAATGACGACAATGTCGTCCCCGAAGCCGGAGAAGGCTGCCTTGTGCGGTACGATGCCGGTGAAAATTGCGGCAAGCAGCGCGAGAACTGCGTAGCGAAGTCGTCCCCAGATGAAAGCGACCATCAGGCCGATCAGAATGGCGAAGGCGAAAGCCTGAGCTTGTGTCATGGAAAAAGTCCCGACCCACTCTTCCCAATGCCAAGTCCATTTTACTCACCTGAGAGAGCTAATGTCGGGATAACTTACCAGCTTCGTTCAATGGCGCGGCCCCCGAACGTCCGTCCAGATTCGCGCTTCGTAGAGCGGATGCGCGCATGATCAGACGACTACAGGATGCGCCCGAACAGGACGGAATAGACAATCACTGCAATCGCCAGAGTAAAGGCAAGCGATACGAACAGGCGCGTGAAATCGTAGGTATAGAAGCGAGCGGGAATGAGGTTTTTCATAGCGATTTCCTAGGTTTCGTTTGGTCGAGATGCCCAAAGCGCGGCGTCCGCTGCGCTTCAGATAGCGAGCGACTGCAACTCGTGCTGACCTTGCGAGGACGTCCACTGGAACTTGGATATCGGCCATAATGGCTGCTACGAGTTCGTCACGCTTCGCATGGGTGTCGTCGCCCTTAAGTGCTGGGCTTGTCTGCGCAGCCGCCGTCAGCGCCGACGCTGCGGCGAGCGACCCAGATCATATTTTTCATTGAATGTTCCTCGTTTCCCGGATCGTGAACACACGTCCGTAGACTGACAACTCGTCGTATCCCTATAGGTTCCGCGTTGGCTCGCGGGGCGGCCGGCGATGCCTTCAATCGAAGTGCGGAAAGAACCCTTGGAAACCTGGCGCGTTATCTCTCGGTGGAATGCTACATCCGAACACGAGGGCAAGATGACAAACACACGCGCCAGAGGGTTCAAAAGCAGGGAGCTTGCCGCTCAACTTGCGGAACTGGACGATCAGATGCCGGTGGACGAGGTCTTCGACGAGAGCGAACCGGACAGCCTTGAGCCGGCACAACGGGAAATCGCTTGGTTGCGGAAGGAGGTTTCCGACCTGCGGGAACGGCTTACCTCGGTCCACGGCGAGACCGAAACTGTTCAATTGGTTCAAGAGGCGCGGCATCCATGGTTGCACATCGGCGTCACGATGGCGGCGACATCGATCTTAGCAGGTCTCGTACAATATTACTTCTATAGGCGGCCGGCGTTGCAGCGGTCCCAATAGCAGCACAGCTCAGTCGTCCCTTTGGTAGGAATGGCAGCTCAAGTGCTGTCAGATGACAGACACGCCACTTATTCAGTGAGATGACCTATTGAAGGTTCGTATAAGCTTGGCGCTCATTGGAACGAGCGGAGCTTTATTGAGCTCTGATCCGTGCCTCGATCAAGCTCAACTCGAAGCGGTGATAGCGTTGCCGGGCAAAATTGCTGTCCAACTCCTGCCGAGCCAGTGATGTGGGTTCGCCTCGAAGCCCTGCGCCTGAAATCCGAGCCTCTTGGGCCGCAATTTTAATGGCATCATCTGTCAGGTATTTTCGCGTTCGCGCCAAATCGGCCTGCAATCGATCCTTCTGTGAAGAGACGGGTTCCTGGGAGGGCGCAGCGCTTTGTAGCGTAGGGCCTGCGTGAGTGTCATTTGCTGTTCTGGTCGTCACAATACCCTGAATAGCTCGGCACCACGATCTGTGACACCTTCCCTGAACAATTTCGTCAACAGTCGCGCGGCGCCATCGGACTGTTGACTGTTCGTGGCTGTGAGCTGCCCGGCGTACCCAGCCTCATTTTGCACGCTTTGGATAAACGCTGTCTCTTCCTTTGCTTGGCCGGATTTCCTTTGACGGTAAGGCATCTTGCCTCCTTTTCGACGGTCCGATATATGCCGCTACGCTAAGTTTGCTTATTTTCGCGGGCTTTGCTGGCTGCTGAACTGACAAGCAGCGAGGGCAGATATGGCTCGATGGACGATCTGAGCGGAGTCGACCGCGTTATTGCCAGCAACATGACGGCAATGGGCCTGCACGATGCGCCCGATTTCGTCCAATCTCTGTCGCATCATATCGTCGTCAGCCGCGGCGGATTCCTTCGACCTAGATCTCAGCTGCGACGAGAGTTGTTGAAGAACTGCAATGCGCTCGTCTACATTCATCTCGGTAATTTTGCGCAGATCATCCATCGTATTGTCTCCAGCTTGAGCAGGGAGATGTCCGATCGGATCCAGAAAAAATGCCTATGTCCGTCGGGTGCAGACCCATATTAACAAGTGGCGTTGATTCAAGAGCGATACAATAGAGGCGCGCGAAATACCCGCAGGGTCCACCACCATTGGCCGAACTGACCAATGTAAGGACCATTGCACTCGGGTGAGGGCGTGTCTGCTTCAGAGATTCAGGACCGCCGACCTCGGCGTATCAAGGAAGGTTGTGTCACGCTTCCTAGGAGGCTTCTGGCACAAAGAGTTACTCAGTCTGCGCCCGAGGGTTGCGGCTAAAAGGTACAGCCGAACAGGGGAAACCAGATAAAGTACATAGCGCTCGGCAGCATCCGCCAGCGTCAGCGCTGCCTCCCCCCGCGCCATCCAGCATTTGTCGCTGCGATCACAATCGTCCGGGCGATCTTATCAAATACATGACAACACTCTGCGTCGCGGGGCGGATCACCAACATGGAAACGAGGTGACGTAATTTTTTGCATATTTTGTCTTTGTGCCTGAAGGCCGCAGGGGAAATCTTGCCCCCGCAATCAAAACAGCCGAAAACGCACACAACGCAAACAACCACGCCACACGGAGGGCTTTTTGCGTGGGGGGCAAAAAACTTCTGCGCTTCAATCGAAGCGCGAGAGGAAGCTAGATACCTTTTCCAAGCAGAGCGCCTTTTCTTCGACATGCGGCATGTGACTCGAGTTTTCGAATAGCGCCCACTCGCATCCCCTGATCTTGTCGACATAGGGCCTCACAACGAGCGGTGTGGCCTCGTCGTATTTGCCTGAAATCAGGAGGGTAGGGGCTTCTATGAGATGCAGACGGTCTTCGATCGTCCAGTCCTTCATCGTGCCGATGACGTGGAATTCGGTCGGCCCATTCATGTTGCGGTAGACGGTATTGTCCTCGTCCATGATGGCGAAGGTGCGCGCGACTTCGGGAGGCCATGGCGAAACGCGGCAGACATGGCGGTCGTAGAAGACCCGCGATGCGGTGATGTATTCAGGATCGGTGATCGTACCGGCCTTCTCATGCTTCAAGAGCGTGTCCTGCACATCCTGCGGCAGTTCCTCGCGCAGACGGTTTGCTTCCGCAACCCAGGTGTGCATGTTGGCCGGCGAATTGGCGATGACGAGCGCCTTCAGCCCCTTCGGCCGTCGCACGGCGTGCTCGGCGCCGAGCATGCCGCCCCAGGACTGGCCGAGGAAGGCGTAGCGATCCTGAATGCCCAGGTGGTTCAGGAGCGCGTCCAATTCTTCGAGGAAAAGACCAGGGGTCCAGAAGTCCGGCCCATTTTCCGGCAGGCGGGTGGAATTGCCATTGCCGAGCTGGTCGTAGTGAATGACCGGCCGTCCGTCGATCTCGGTGATGCCCTTGAAGCTGTCGACGTAGTCGTGCGTGCAGCCGGGACCGCCATGGGCGACGACAAGCGGCAACTTGCAGCTGTCGAGCGACCCGGTGACGCGATACCAGGTTCGGTATTCGCGAAAGGGCAGGAAGGCTTCCTTCGACGCAATTGCGTTCACGTGCTTCTCCATGTCGTGGCTATCGATGGAAAAGCATAACGCGGCTGAAAGAGGCGTGGCAGCTATCACAAGTTATAGGATGGGCGGTCCTCGAGCAGCCGGTAATGAGTGGCGCGAACGACCGCCTGGGTGCGGTTCTTAGCGCCGAGTTTCTTGGCCGCAGCGTTGAGGTGCATGACGACGGTGGGAACGGAGCGGTCGATGGCGCGGGAGATTTCCTTGGCCGAAAGGCCCTCGGCGGAATAGCGCAGGCATTCGCGCTCGCGCTCCGTCAGCCGTGCCTTGCCGGTGCTGAACGTCTTCGTATCGAAGAGCGAATAGGCGGCCTCATGGAAAACGTGTGCGAGGAGGTTGAAGTCGGCGATGTAGCGCAGCGCGTGCCTTTCGAATTCCCGGTCGCCGCCGAAGCGCACACCGGTGACGGTTGCATAGTCGCCGCGTGGCATATGGACCGGCACGGTAACGCCGGTCGACATGTCCCTTTCGCTTAGATAACGCGCGACCGGGGCTGTGTCCTCGGTCATGAAACGGCGGATAAGCGTGTCTGCCTCGCCATCGTAATTCCAGAAGAAGGGGGTGGACGTGCGCAGCGCCACCTGCTGGACCGGATCGATGCGGAAATAACCGTGATTGAACCAGTAGTCATGCATGTCGTCGGAAATGTTGCGTAGTTTCAGCAGCGATGGAATCATGATTTCGCCGTCGAGATCGTAGGGCACCGGCGTATAATCGTAGATCAGCGCCTCGAAACCGATAGCCTTCATCGCTTCGAAGACCTGGTCGATCCGGCCGTCCAGCGTTTCATGATCCGTGAACTGTCGTCTGATCGTGCCGATTTCGTCAATCATCGCTGGCTCCTCGAGCCGATCCTATCACTTCTTATAGCTGGCGCCCGACATCATTTGAGGTAAAAATTAGCGGTGCCCAAATATTAAGCAAGCATTTTCTTCGTCGGAGTGGTCAATGTGGCGTGAGATCGAGCCCGATGCTCGACTTGAGATCGAAGTCGATGGCCACAAGGTGGTGGCCTACAGTTTCGGGGATGGAGCGGAGACGGTTTTCTGCCTCAATGGCGGGCCGGGACTGCCCTGCGACTATCTGCGCGAGGCGCATTCCTGTCTGATCGATCAACGCTACCGCGTCGTCGCCTTTGATCAACTCGGGACCGGCGCGTCGGACCGTCCGACCGATCCATCACTCTGGACGATCGGCCGCTATGTCGAAGAGACCGAGACCGTGCGCAAGGCGCTTGGGCTCGGCAAGGTGCACATGCTCGGTCACTCCTGGGGTGGGTGGCTGGCGATCGATTATTCGCTCACCTATCCTGGCAACCTGCAGACGCTGATCCTTGAGGATACCGTTGCGGACATACCGCATCTGATCCTGGAACTAGAGCGGTTGCGTGCAGCACTCGGGCCGGAAACGGTGGCGATGATGCAGAAGCACGAAGCCCGGGGCACGTACGACCACCCCGAATATCTCGCCGCCGTCACCATTCTCAATTATCGCCACGTGTGCCGCCTGATGGAATGGCCCGCACCTGTTCGCCGATCGCTCGACGACTGGAACATGGGTCCCTACGGCACCATGCAGGGCCCGAACGAATTCCTCTATACCGGCAACCTAAAGGACTGGAACCGCGTTCCGGATCTGCCGTCCATGACGGTCCCGACATTGATCACCTGCGGTGAGCATGACGAATTGACGCCGGCCTGCGCGCTGAAGATGAAACTCGCCATCCCGAACGCCGAACTGAAGGTGTTCGCCAACGCAAGCCACATGCCCTTCTACGAAAACCCGGCGGACTACTATCCGGCACTTCTCGATTTCCTGGCACGCAACAGGTCGAACTGATGCATAAGCGTGCAGACGACAGCATCAGACGACGGAGGCACCGGCATCGCCATGCATCGCTATAGGTTCGTTTTCCGAAGGCCTCTCCAGTTCCTGCCGGTCATCGCCGGCATCAGCATCATCACCTTCGTGCTGGTGAGGCTGATTCCCGGCGATCCGGCGCGCGTGCTGCTCGGCACACGCGCCACGCCGACGGCGATCGCCAACATCCGCGCCCAATATGGCCTCGATGAGCCGATCTGGCTGCAGTATCTCTATTTCCTCAGAAACCTCGCCAACGGCGAGATGGGAAAGTCGATCCTCTACAAGATCGATGTGCTCAAACTCATCGCGACGCGTATCGAGCCGACGATCGCACTCGTCATTTCGAGCATCGTGCTGTCCGTCGTGATCGCCGTGCCGCTTGCGGCAATCGCGGCGCGCAACGCGGGGCGGGCGCCGGATCATGCCGTGCGCATCATTTCGACGTTCGGCATCGGATTCCCGCCCTTCTGGCTTGGCCTGATGCTGATCATCCTGTTCAGCGTCAAGCTCGACCTGCTGCCGGTCTCCGGTTACGGATCGACGATCGCCGACAAGCTCTCTCATCTCATTCTTCCGAGCCTCACCATCGCGCTGTCGCTGTCGACCGTTCTGACACGCAGCCTCAGGACGGCAATGATCGAGGCTCTGAAATCGGATGTGGCGACGGCAGCCCGCGCTCGCGGCATGCCTGAGCGCATCGTCTTCTGGCGTCACGTGGTGCCGAACTCGCTGGTGCCGACCATCAACCTGCTCGCCGTCAACACCGGCTGGCTGATCGGCGGAACCGTCGTCATCGAGAGCGTCTTTGCGCTGCCGGGCATGGGGCAGTTGCTGGTGCGCGCCATCTTCTCGCGCGACTACATGGTGGTGCAGGGCGTCGCCATGGTCTTTGCCTGTGCAACGGTGCTCGTCAATTTCCTCGCCGACATTGCCACCGTCGCGGCCGATCCGCGGGTGAAGCTATGAGTCCGATGGCCGTCTCACCCTCCGCTGCGGGCTGGCGAACGCTCCTGGGCAGGCGCACCATGCTCACCGTCGGTGCATCGATCTTGCTGTTCTTCATTCTCGTGGCAATCGCGGCGCCGCTGATCGCACCGTACGATCCGATCCTTCAAGACGGCAATGCGCGCCTGCAATTGCCGTCTCTCCTGCATCCACTCGGTACCGACAACTTCGGTCGCGATATCCTTTCACGCATCATCTGGGGTGCACGGATCGACCTGCAGATCGCGGTGATCGGTGTCGCCTTTCCGTTCCTGATCGGCACGGTCGTCGGCACGGTCGCCGGCTTCTTCGGCGGCATCGTCGATGCGATCTTCATGCGGATCGTCGACATCATCATGGCCTTTCCCTTTCTGGTGCTCATGCTGTCGATCATCACCATCCTCGGGCCGGGCCTCGGCAGCTTCTACATCGCCATGGCTCTCGTCGGTTGGGTCTCATACGCACGGTTGATTCGAGCGCAGATCCTTGTCCTGAAAAACAGCGATTACGCCGTGGCAGCGGTCAGCCTCGGCTTCGGCCGCATGCGGATCATGTTCCGCCATCTGCTGCCGAACGCCATTGCCGGATCGATCGTGTTTTCGATGTCCGATGCCGTGCTCGTCCTGCTCAGCGGCGCCGCTGTCAGCTATCTTGGGCTCGGCGTCCAGCCGCCGGTTGCCGAATGGGGCGTCATGGTCGCGGAAGGCCAGAGCTTCATCACCACAGCCTGGTGGATCACGTTGTTTCCCGGCCTTTCCATCGTCTTTCTTGCCTTCGGTTTCAGCATTCTCGGTGATGCACTCGGCGAGTTGCTCGGAGTGCATGAATGAGCGCCTCCGTACTTTCGGTTCGCGGTCTCACGGTCAAGGCGCATCTCGACGATGAAACGCGCACTCTGCTCGATGCCGTATCGCTCGATCTGGCAAAGGGTGAGATACTCGGGCTGGTCGGCGAAAGCGGTTCCGGCAAGAGCCTGTTTTGCTGCTCGCTAATCCGTTTGCTTCCATCCTCCCGATTGAGGATCGAAGACGGCTCAATCCTTCTCGAAGGGCGCGACCTGACTGCCGTCAGCGATGCCGAGATGCTCGACATCCGCGGCAGCGAGATCGGCATGATCTTCCAGAACCCGACGAGCCATCTCGATCCGGTGATGAGGATCGGCGATCAGATTGCCGAGGGCATCCGTTATCATCAGGGCCTCGACGGGAGGGCAGCCCGTGCGGCCGCGATCGAGATCCTGTCGCAGGTCGGTTTTCCAGACCCGCCTCGTCAGTATGACAGCTATCCGCACGAGTTCTCCGGTGGCATGCGCCAGCGCGCCATGATCGGCGTGGCGCTGTCCTGCAATCCGAAAATCCTGATCGCCGACGAGCCGACGACCGCGCTCGACGTGACCATCCAGGCGCAGATCCTGCAGTTGCTGATCGAACTTCGCGACACGCGCGGCCTGTCGATCATCCTCATCACCCACGATCTCGGCATCGTAGCGCAAACCTGCGACCGGATCGCGGTCATGCGCAACGGCAGGCTTCTCGAGCAGGGCCCGAAGCGGCAGATCCTGTCGCACCCGCAGGACCCCTACACGATCAAGCTCATTCACAGCCACCCGTCGATGCCGGATGGCGCTCCTGAAGCAAGAAGCGCCGCACTGCCGACGACGGCGGCGGTGAAGCCGATACTGGAGATCGACGACCTGCATGTGCGCTTTCCGGTCGGCGGCAGCCTTTTCAAGGGAACTGCGGCAAAGACCGTCAGTGCCGTCTCCGGCATCAGCCTGCAGATCATGCCGGGCGAGACGGTCGGCATTGTCGGGGAATCGGGCAGCGGCAAGAGCACGCTCTCACGCGCGATACTGGGTCTGACGCCGATCTCCTCCGGGCACATCAGTTTCGAGGGTGCCGATCTTGCCCTGCAAAAAAGCGCGAGCCTGGCGAAGCTCAGGCGCGAGGCGGCCATGGTCTTCCAGGATCCGTTCAACGCCTTGAACCCACGGATGACCATCGGCCAGACCATCGGCGAGGTGCTGGCGGTGCGTGGCCAGGTCCCGAAGGCGGACATCCCTGCGCGGATCGGAGAATTGCTGGATCTCGTCGGGCTCGAGCGGGAGTTCGCCAAACGGAAGCCACGCTCGATGAGCGGCGGCCAGTGCCAGCGCGCCGGGATCGCCCGCGCACTTGCCGTCGACCCGAAGCTGATCATCGCCGACGAATGCGTGGCCGCGCTCGACGTCACGATTCAGGCGCAGATTATCGACCTGTTCCGCGAGCTGGCAGCAAGCATGAACCTGACGCTGCTGTTCATCGCGCATGACCTGGCCATCGTGCGCAATCTCTGTGCGCGCACGATCGTCATGTATCGCGGCGAGGTGGTCGAGGACGGTCCGTCGGAAGAGGTCTTCGCGCGTCCGAAACACGCTTACACCGCTCGACTGGTGGCGGCGATCCCCGACATCAACCCGGACAGGCCGCTGCTTGGCGATATTCAAACTGCCTCTGACAACATCCTATCCATCAAGCGCATTCCATAAAAACGAAGGGAACGACATCATGAACAGGAAGTGGAAATCCATCGGGCTCGCGGCCTTTGCCGCTGCCCTCAGTCTCAGCGCCAGCTTCGCCGAAGCTGCCGGCGTGTTGAGCATCGGCCGTCGCGAGGACTCGACCACGTTCGACCCGATCAAGTCAGCCCAGAACGTCGACAACTGGGTGTTCTCCAACGTCTTCGACGTGCTCATCCGCGTCGATAAGACCGGCACCAAGCTGGAGCCGGGTCTGGCCGAGAGCTGGACCGTCTCCGGCGACGGACTGACCTACACATTCAAGATCCGCGACGCGAAATTCTCCGACGGTTCGCCGATCACGGCCGAGGATGCAGCCTTCAGCCTTCTGCGTATCCGCGACAACAAGGCTTCGCTTTGGAGCGACAGCTACAAGATCGTCGAGACCGCAGAGGCGACCGATCCGAAGACGCTCACTGTCAAGCTGAAGACGCCGTCCGCGCCTTTCCTGTCAACGCTGGCGCTTCCAAACGTTTCGGTACTGTCGAAGAAGGCTGTCGAGGCTGGTGAGGACGCCTTTGCTGAATTGCCGACCGCGTCGTCGGGCGCATTCACCGTCAAGGAATGGCGGCGCGGCGACCGCGTCATTCTCGAAAAGAACCCGAACTTTTGGCAGGCGGACCGCGTGAAGCTCGACGGTGTCGAGTGGATCTCGGTGCCAGACGACAATACCCGTATGCTGAACGTGCAGGCCGGGCAGCTCGACACGGCGATTTTCGTGCCCTTCTCGCGGGTCGAAGAGCTGAAGAAGGATGCCAATCTCAACGTACTGATCGATACGTCGACACGTGAGGACCATCTGCTGATCAACCACGAGCACGGCGCGCTCGCCAAGAAGGAGGTGCGTCAGGCACTCGACATGGCGATCGACAAGAAGGCGATCGTCGATACAGTCACCTTCGGCATCGGAACCGTGGCCAACTCCTATATCCCGAAGGGGTCGCTCTATCACTACGACGACAACTACCAGTATCCCTACGATCCGGGAAAGGCCAAAGCGATGCTGGCCGAGGCCGGCGCGTCCGACCTGGCGTTGAACTACGTGGTGAATGCCGGCAACGAAGTCGACGAGCAGATCGCCGTTCTTCTGCAGCAGCAGCTTTCCAAGGCCGGTGTCACCGTCAACCTGCAGAAGGTAGACCCAAGCCAGAGCTGGGACATGCTGGTTGCCGGCGACTACGACATTTCGGTCATGTACTGGACGAACGACATTCTGGACCCGGACCAGAAGACGACCTTCGTGCTCGGTCACGACACCAACATGAATTACATGACCCGCTACAAGAGCGACAAGGTGAAGGATCTGGTGGCCGCAGCCCGCCTGGAACTCGATCCGAAGAAGCGCGAGGCCATGTATGTCGAAATCCAGAAGACGGCCAAGGACGACGTCCACTGGATCGACCTCTACTACAGCCCCTACATCAACGTCTCGCGCAAGAACATCGAGAACTTCTACCAGAACCCGCTCGGCCGGTTCTTCCTCGAAGACACCGTGAAAAACTGATGAAGCAGCAGCCAGGCGCCTCGGCGTCTGGCTGGGCCTGGACAGCGGGGGGCAGGCGGATGGTTTCCATATGGAAGAGTTTGGGCCAGGGGACCGGGATATGAAAACTGACGGCTAGCGGTGCTCACGCCTGCTGTGACTTCTCCGATTTGATCGAGAGTGTGGCCATAGTTGAGCCTTTGGCAATCTCTTTGACCGCCTTTTCAGCTCAACAGCTTTCGTTGCGGCCGCAGTTCAAATCCCGCCCCGGAACCCTGGGGCGGATGTGGCCTTTTTTTCCCGATTTCAATTGAAGCGGTGAGCTGATGATGTAAGGAGATCCTGCCTCATGCCGTCAGTGGTTCGTCATATCTCATCATCCGGCCGGCATTGGCGAGCACCAGCAGCGTGCTGAAATTGTGCAGGATCGCCGCGACGACGGCTCCAGCCGTTCCAAGAAAGCCAAATCCCGCCAATGCGACGATCGCGACGGTCCAGCCAAGGCCGATAATGACGTTGGTTTTCAATGTCTGGCGGCATAGTCTGCTGAGGCGGATGCACGTGCCGAGCCGTCGCAAATCGCTGCCGATCAGGATGATGTCCGAAGAGGCCAGCGCTATATCCGCTCCGCCGGCGCCCATCGCGATCCCGACCGCACCGGCCTTGAGGGCGAGCGAGTCGTTGATCCCGTCGCCGACGACAAGAGGTTTGAAGCCGTTTTCCGTCTCGCTCAACACACGTTTTAGCTTGTCGGCGGGCAGCGCCTGAGCCACGACGTCATCAATGCCAATCTCGCGCGCCAAGGCCTGCGCGATCGACTGACGGTCGCCCGTCAGCAGAAGCTGACGGTTGAGCCCGAGCGCCCGCAATTCCGTCATCGCGTCCGCGGCTTCCGGCTTGATGGTGTCCGACAAGAGCAACCAGGCGACAAAGTCTCCGTCGATGGATATCCCGGCGAGCGGACCGTCGTGTAAAGGAACAGAAGGAGCGCCGACGGAGATGTGTTCAAACAGTTCGGGGCGGCCAAGAGCGACTTCGCCTGCGCTTCCGACGGCAACCACACCCAGGCCTTGGATCTCCCTGACATTTGTTAACGGATAATATGCGTCATGGCTGATGAGCAAAGCCATGGCTCGGCTAACCGGATGGCTGCTGGCAGCGCCCAAGGATGCGGCCAAAGCCAGAACGGCGTTCCGATCCACATTCCCGGTCAGTCGGATCTCTTGCAGCCGAAGCCGGCCGAAGGTGAGGGTGCCGGTCTTGTCGATGACCAGGGAGGTTAGGTCCGCCAGTTCTTCGAGAAATGCCGAGCTGCGGATGAGGATGCCGTGCCGCGCCGCGACCGCGATACCGGCAATCGCTGTTGCCGGCGCAGACAAGACCAGGGCACACGGGCAGGCCGCCACCAGGATCGCCAGCATGATCTGGTCGTTGTAGGTGAGGAACCAGGCGATGGCCGCCATCGTCAAGACGAAACCCAGATATTGCTGCGCATAACGCTCCAGCAGCCGGGTGATCGGTGGCTTTGAGTTCTCCGCGCGCTGCATCAGTGCAATGACCGTCCCAAGCGTGGAATGCTCGCCCGTTCGGGTCACCTCGATTTCCAGGCGGCCGTCCAGATTGATCGCACCGCCGAAGACGTCCATCCCGGTTGAGACCTCGAGAGGCACGGATTCGCCGGTGATCGGAGCGGTGTCGAGGCTTGCCTGTCCTTTCCGGACACGACCGTCGGCAGGAATGCGGTCTCCCGCTCTGACCTCCACCAGATCGCCCGGCTTTAAGACGATGTTATCGACCTCTCGCATCCCACCGTCCGATGTGATCAATCGCGCATGGCTGCGGGTCAGGCGGGCCAGCGCCTCCATCGCCTCTTTTGATCCGATGACGCTGCGCTCCTCCAGCACATGTCCGAAAATCATGATGATCGGAAGAAGGGCGGCGGTCAAAAGGTCGCCTGTCGCCCAGGCGGCCAGCATCGCCAAAGCGATCAGCTGATCGGTGATGCCATGCAGGCTCGGATGGCGCAGGCTGTGCCAACCGGACCGGATGACGGGAACCGCGACGATGAGCGAGGCGGCCGCGAGCAGAAGCTGACTGACGCTCTCTTCGTTCGGTGCAAACCAGCGCCATGCGACCCCGAGAGCGAGCAGGCTCAAAGCCATCATTGCCAGGGTAAGTTGAACGGCCGCTGCCTGCTTTTCGCTGGCCGTCAGCAGGCCGGCGCTGAGCACTTGGCCATGATGGTGGTGCGAGTGGCCATGGGAGCCGTGCGAATGATCGGTCGCGACACTCATTTGTCGGCTCCCTGCAGAATGAGGCGGGCGTCGTCCCTGGGGTCGACCGTTATTACCGAGCCTGCCTGTGCCAGGATCTGTGCAACGCGATCTCGATAAAGGCGCCAGAGAAGACCGGGATCGCTATCGGATCGCTGCGCGCTTGCAAAGCCGGTGGCGGTGGCCGTATCGGTACGTGCCTTTGCCAGCCGTTCGCTGGATTGGGCCTGCGCCACCTGCACGATCCGGTCGGCCTCCTGATCTGCGGCCTGCCTGTCTTTCTCCGCATCGTTTTGTGCTGACGCAATCGCCTGCTCTGCCTGCTGGCTTGCGGTCAGTACCTGATCGAACGCGCTGACGGCGGTTGCCGGAAGTGCGGATTGCACGTCGGCTCGGTCGATCTCGATCCCGAGGCCCATGCCCCTCGATTTCAGGGCGCTTAAGCTGCTGTTGATGCTGTTTACCAGGTCGGCCCGCAAACGTTCGCGCCGCTCGGCGACGCCGTTGTCGGAGGCGACCAGCTCCGGGCGCGCGACTAGAATGCCGTCGAGGTCTCTTGAGGCGCAGATCACAACGGCACTGCGGGTGGCGAGGCGGTCCAACGCTGGAAGGACGTGCTCCTGCTGTAGGGCGTAGGCGAACGGGTCGGTCACCCTGTAGAAGACTCGGACGTCGAGCTGAACGACACTGGCGTCAGCCGTAAGCAGATATCCTGACCCCGCCAGGGCGTCGCTCTGCGTCGAGACATCAGCATCGCCGATCTGAGCCGCGGGCGAGCGCAGCAATCCATTGATCGGGTGTTCCAAGACTGTGGCGGACGCCGGAAGAAGCAAAACCTTTTCGAAAGGCGCGGGCAGGGCCCACAACAGGCCGGATTCCTGAACTCGGTTCAAAGCGCCCAGGCGCAGGACCACAGCTCGGTTTTGTGGCGCGATCTCCCTGATATTGGATGTCGCCCAGCCGGCGACCGCGAGCAGCATGATTGCGGATAGCAGCAAAGATACCAAATGAACAGCTTGGTACTGCGCCATCGAATTCCTATCCCTGGTCGTTTGCATCTCTAATGCGCCTCGCCTGTTGACGAGACCTTGGGCGGTCCATCGACCAAAGCCCGAAAAGGTGCAGCATCCGTGCGCAGGACAAGGCGTGTGTTGGAATTGACGATCGTCCCGAGCGTATCGAGGGAGCGGAGCAGTTCATAAAGCTCCGGGGCACTTTTGTAGGCAGCCCCGTAGATCTGTGCCGCTTCGACACGGGATTTGGCCTCTATGTCGGCGGCTTTCACGGTCGCGTCCGCCTGCAGAACTCTCGCGTCGCGTTCGGCTGCGGAGCGGATCTCGGCTGCCTTGCGTTTGCCGACCGCCGCGCGCTCGGTGGCGATCGTCTCGCGCTCGGCCCGCATTCGGTCGACCGTGGCATTCAACGTCACTGCGGGCAAGGTCAGGCGCTCGATGCCGATATCGACAACCTGCAAGCCGTAAGTGTCGAGCAATTGCTGTGTGATCTGGGCTTTGAGTTGCGTTTCCAGCGCATCGATCCGGAGCTTGTCGGGATCGGGGTTGATCAGCGACGACAGGTCGAAATTGCTGGCCGCAGTTTCCAGCGACGATCCAAGGAACGTGCGGATTTGCTCTGCTGCCAAATCAGGTCGATTCTGGACCGAGCGAACGAAGCGCTTGATTGCATCCGGGTCCTGCGGCACCTGCCAGATCGCATAGGCCTGCGCGATGATCCGCAATCCATCCTTTGTTCCGACATCCTGAAGGCCGCTCGACGTCGATCTGGCGCGTAGATCGACATTGATGGTGTTCTCCAAGGGAATGGGAAACCGGAACGCCAGGCCAGGATCGGTCAGAACACGCACCGGATTGCCGAATCTGGTGATGATGGTAGCGGCCCCCGATTGGACCTGCACAAGGCAGGCGGCCACCAGGATGATCGACACGATCACGATTGCGACGACCAGACGAGACCATCGGAACGGCATCGTCTCGTCGCGATCGTGAGAATGGTGATCGTGACCATGATGGTCTGAGTCCGGATGAGCGTGTGCGTCGGTCATGGGCTGGTTTCTTCACTTTGGTAGGGGGTGCTGGGCTTTGCACGTGTGTCTTGGTTTGTGTCTGGATCGACCGGCAACATCATGTTTCGAAGATCGAACGTCGGAGCGATGCTTCCGCCGATGCGGTGATCGAGGACGAGAGCCTTCGAGCGCGATAGCCCCATTGTCAGCTGATTGAAGTATTCCTCTGTCAAGAACGCTTGCCCCGCCAAACGGTAGGCCGACTGATCAGCTTCAAAGCGCAGCTTTGCGACTTCCGAAGCCGATATGTTTTCTCTTGCAACCGCTGCCGCGTTGTCCTGTTGGACACTGGCATTCAATTTTGCCTCATTCGTCTGTTCGGCTGCCGTTCCCCGCTCGCGCGCCACCAGCGCATCCGCGCTGATCTGCGCCGCCTGGACCGCGTGAAAGGCGTTGGCCGCGCCGGCGGGAGGATGGATGGCCTCGATGATGACCGCCAGGATTTCGATGCCACTGTTCAGCTCATCCATATTTTTCTGGACCGCCGAGGCAATATCATTCGCCAGCGACAACCGGCCTTCGCTCAAGACGTCGTTGAGCGTCCTTTTGGCAAAGTCATGCACGAGGACACGGTTTGCGGCGCTCTCGATCAATCCTGGCTGATCGGCAACCCGATAGGCCGCCTTCATCGCGGCCTGATCCGAAAGACCAATGCGGTAGACGAAGCGCACGTCCATGTTGACGATCTGAAAACTCTGCTTGCCACCAGTGCCGCTGGCGATGACTTGCGATTTCTCGCTGATGTGCGAGGCATCCCACAGCCGGTTGGCACTTTCTGGCGCTGGTCCCTCGGCATTCGTCGGCGGCTCGTTGCCATCCGTCGTGCTGACGGAGGTGGCCAGTTCGTGCACGCTGCCATTCTCGAGGAGAATGACGCGACCAAACGGCCAAGGAAGGCCGATGTGAAGACCGGAATGCAGGATGGCCTCGGCCTTGCCGAACCGTTCATAGACGCCCCGGCCAGACATGGGGATTTCGCGGACGCCGCTCAACAACCAGCCCAGGAAGATCGTTCCGAGAACGATTGCGGGAGCGGCCTTGCGAATGAATGAAAAGGCCCAAATCTGGCGAAGATCGATACCGTGCTTGGTGCGTAATTCCGTCTGGATGCCAATCCAGGGCTGAGGCGGCCACTGAAGGATGTTCGCGACAAGACTGTTCGTGATCAACGACGGCTCGCGGTTGTTGTTTTGCGGGCGGAACATCGAGACGATTGCGCGGAGTAGAAACTCGAGCCCGACAAGAGCAATGAAGCCACCCAGCGCCGCCAAGAGCTTGACGGACAATCCCGATCCGCGGGCGCTCAGGAAGAGGCAAAAGCAAGACATGACGAGCACGAAAATAGGCACCCGTGCCAATTGTGAAATTGCGCTTGCCTCCGGCCATTCCTCGGCATCGATGGCGGCGAGCCTCCTCTCCGTCACCAGCAGAAAGAAGGCGAATACCAGACAGGCCGCGACGATGACGAAGGCCAGCGTTCCGATCGTTATGTCGTCCGTCTTCAAAGTCCAGTCCGAAGACACGATGAGGCATGCCAACAGCGAAAGGCCGAAGACCCAGAGCGGGCGGGCGCCGATGCGCGAAAAGAGCGCCTGGCCCACGGACAATGCACTCCCGGTCCAGCGCTCAATGCGATCAGGCTCCTCCGTGTTCGGGAAGGACCACGGCGAGCTCACGAAAGCGACGAACCACCGTATCGGCCTACCGAGCGGGCGGCTGGGCAACCCGGCTTTTTCTTGACGCCATTGGACCACGTCGTAGGCGGATCGTAGTCCAGCACCGAACAGGACAAGCGCAGCCGCGTTATTGCAGAAGAAAGCGATCCAGATTGCGTTCAGACTGAATGTGTTCGCAATCAGGGCGCCGAACAAAAGCAGGGCTGCGAAAATCGATATGCTGAAGCCCTGACTTGCAAGATCATGCGCGTGAGCCGCCGCAAGTTGGAAGTCTGCGCGGTCTTTGAACTCAGAGGAGCGCTGCGTTTCGTCGCAATTCGTTTTTGGCGTTGCCATGCTTTATATCTGCTCACTAGCGCTGCGATCCGTTGGCAGCTGGCCCCATAAGAGACTTCAATTGTCATGTTCGAAGCGTTTGGCTCGAAATCCAGAGATACGTTATTACGTATCATCCTTCTACCCGCAAGGTCTCACGTTCGTTGATTCAGGCAGGCGTCTTGCCACGGCTCTGAAGTTACACGACGATTTATGCGGCTGTGTTCACTGACCTCTCGCGCGACGGGCCTGTCGTGATCGACTCTGCAACAGGCGTCTATGGCGTGATCGACGACTTCTGGCAGCGGCCTGTCGTAGAGGTTGTGCCGTTTGGACCGGACAAGGCCGGATCAGATGGACGACATTGGGATTTTACTCGGATGAGATCCGCGCTCCGAACGACGTGTGCTGTATACGTGCCAACGCCGCAAAGTTGCAGAGATGCCGCAGCGCGGTTTCTATTGAATCGATATTCATTGAGAGACTTCAATCGCCGAAGCGGTTTCGTTATCACTTTGGTTGAAGCGCTTGGCATCCAGAGGTCGACTTTGCCCAAGTAAGCACCGGTCTCAATCCAAATTCACCCGTACGTGCGACAGCACAAGCCTGTCGTCGTATTGCCGTGTTCATCGGGTGGCTGCATGAGACCGGTTTGGCATCGTTTACATGTTCCATGTGCAGCTCCGCTGTCTCAGCTCTTCAGCCACCCGAACAACGCCATACCATGCCCTAGCGGCTTTCTCATGCACTCACCTTGGTGGACTTCCGAATGTGCAACACTCTTCAGGTCCGCTGGACCTATCCAATCTGGACGATAGGGAGCTGTTTTGGAAACCGCCAGCGATTGACGAGATCGCGGATCGAGAACAAAGGGCGCAAGGGACCGAGTTTGGGCCTTTGTCGCTGCTATACGCAAGGACATCGCGACGGTGCCAAGTCATCTGAAGGAGTCTATTTCCACCGACTGGAGTCCTGGAGACGAGTATAATTGCGGCTACCTATGCCGAATTTATTGTTGAAACCCGGTCACTTCATCTGAGTTCTTATTCCGATGCCTGAGAGGACGCCATGGGTGACGACGCCGAGTTGCACCACGAAGAAGATAGCGGCAGGCCGGGTGAATCCGTCGCCTTTCCGTTTGACCGAATGTCTGTCCAGCGTTTTCGGGAAACCTTCCCGCGCGCTCGATGGAGCGACGAACGCAAAGCCTGGTTTGTGCCTGGAACGACCGCGCGCCGCAGAATAGACCGGTGGCTCGCTCGCGAAGCATCTCGCGCTGATGCCTTCGCCGATGAGAAGGGCCGCGACGCCTTTGAGTTCGAACCGATCCTCAGTCCGTATCTGGATGTGGTAGAGGACGGCTTTCGTGTTCGCACGCCGTATTCGCGAACCATTGTCGATGAGCTCCGACAGGTCCCTTTTGCGCGCTGGGATGTCGACCTCAGGGTCTGGCATATACCCTTTGCCTCCTACGACGACCTCCTGCGCCACTGGAAGCGCATAGAAGAGGCCGCCAAGCGCAACGAGCCCGAAGAACGTCGCAAGCGTGCCGAAGCTCGTAAAGGAACGGATGAGGATAAAAGGTCGCGGCGGCGCGCATCGGAGCGGAGGCGTCACCGCATCCCGGTGCCGGCAAATGACTTGCCGCCTCTCAACAGGCCGGTGGCCACGAGGAGTTACGGCATTATCGTGGTTAGCGAAGTGACCGGCGAATTGGTAGAAGCCACTACCGTTGCCGATCTCTATCCCGATCTAAGCGATGAACACGTGTGGGCAGTGTGGCGTTCTGCCTCTCTTGAAGAGCTGATACATACCTGGCCCGCGAAAAAGGAGCCGGGCGAGTATGAAAATAGTCGTGGTTGGTGGCAACCAACGATCGAAGAATTGCGGGAGGTCCGCCGGCGGGCGAGGTTTCGGGAGCGGAGAGCGGCGCTTCGCGCTTCACTCTGAACCGGAGTTTATGCGCTCCTCTTTCCCATCAAGCGGTCAGTCCCGGGTGTCTTGCCCTTTTTCGGTCGTGTCTTTGTGTCGCGTACGGCCTGTAGCCGGATGATCCTTTCAGCGCAGCCTTGCCGTCCCTCATTGGCCGGCTGCCTTCGGCAGATCGAGTTCGACCATCAACGGAGCATGGTCGCTGGTGTGCTCCCACCCACGAGGTCGCCGCCTGACACTTGCTGAGCGCAGGCACGGAGCGACAGCAGGACTGAGTAGAACGTGGTCGATCCTAAGACCCGCGTCGCGCTCGAATGAATTCCGCCAATACTTCCAGAACGTATATATTCGCTCCTTGGGGTATAAGTGCCGTACCGCATCCACCCACCCTTGCCCGACGAGCTCGGCATAGGCTGCCCGGACCTCGGGGCGGAACAGGGCATCGTCTCGCCACCGCTCCGGAGCGTAAACGTCGAGATCAGTCGGCATGACATTATAGTCGCCGACCAGCAGAACGGGCACGTCGAGCTCAAGCAGTTCGGCCGCATAGGCCTGCAGGCGTTGAAACCATCGAAGCTTGTAGTCGAACATAGGGCCTGGAGCAGGGTTGCCGTTCGGAAGATAGAGGCAGCCGATCAACAGGCCGTCCACCACCGCCTCGATATAACGACTGTGAGTGTCGTCAGGATCGCCGGGAAGACCGCGCCGCGTCAAGAGTGGCAGCGTGCCCCTTGCCAGGATTGCAACGCCGTTCCAGCTCTTCTGGCCGTGCCATACAGCCTCATATCCGGCGCGCCGAAGTTCTTTGCGCGGAAATCTCTCGTCCACCGTCTTGAGTTCCTGAAGGCAGACAATGTCGGGGCGGTCTTCCTTCAGCCACCTCAGCAGCACTGTAAGGCGGCCATTGATGCCGTTGATGTTATAAGTGGCTATTTTCACTCAATCTCCGAGGGCTGAGGCTAGGCGACAGGTAGGGCGCTTTTCTCTCCTTGACCACGGCGACAGGCCGGAAAAATCGCGCAAGCAACGAACACGAACCAACCGCATCATTTCGATCGAATTGTTGCGATGCTCGACAAGAGACTTGAATGCCCACAGCATGAAGGCGCGAGGGTGCCGTTGGTCCGATAGCAGCAATGGCCGCCCGAAGTCCTGGTGGATTGAGCTTGCCGAGGAAATGATCGACGAGAATTGCGCTTCCTGCGCTCAGAAATCTATCGATGGGATGAAGCAGATCCGCCGATCAAACGGCTCACCGCATTCGATCGCCTCAAGTCGTGACGCCGGACAGTTTATCCGTTGTTTCGGGCACCAACATCACTACCGACGTCGGGAGGCCTCGGTGAATCAACCGGTTGGCAGAGCTAGGACTGGGCCGGCCCCATTAGTTTCATCAATCGGCAGTTGACCATGGTCGCTGGACGGTGCGCCGCGAGCGCCTCAACTCCAGCACGAGCGCAGCCCGCGGCTGTCTTCCTGAATAGTTTGCACTCGTCTGGAGCCCGCGGTGAGCTTGAGTGCCTCTTCCCTGCTATGAATTCACTTCTTTCTCACGAAAAGTGGTGAGGATTAGCTATAGCTAGATCCTCGCGTAATTCGACTGCGTAGATTACGCATCTAGCCCCACTTCCTCCAAAGGAATTCCAAATAGACGATCAGTTACATATCTGCGCGTTGAAGAATATACAACGACAAGCCGTAAATATCGAAAATCCTTCTTGACATATTAAGTAATTTTTAAAACTATCGGTACGTTCTCTAGCTTTCTGCATGTCAATGGAGGCAGTACATCATGGTGTACTGGAGATGCAGTAAGTTCCTATCAGTAATGCGCGGGAGGAGGTTTCGTCTTGATTGAGGAACTTTCATGGGAACGAAAAGGATTCGTGTTTCGGTAGTTTGCACATCCGGTGAACTATCCGAAAAAATTCGTTCAGGCGTTTGTGTTGATCATGGCATGTGTTTCGTGGACGCGAAACGCGCCAGTGAGTCTTTGCACGAATTCGTCGCCCGAACATTGCCCGCCGTCGTCATATGCGAAATTGCCACTTCCGCCGACATCGGGATTGGTAATGCCCTGCGTCGTGTTGCCAGTACGGAGGCGGAGTATCCATTCAATTTGATCTACGCCGTCAGTCACTCCAGCGTGAAACTGATCCAGGACGTCTACGTCGACGGTGTATCAAGCATGATTTTTACCAGTGACGACGGCAAAGATATCTATACCGCGATCTCGCGCGTTGCAGCGGGACAACACCACATCAGCCCGTCGGTGTTTAGATGCCTACCAGACCTGCATATTCGCAGCTTCTACTCGCTTCTTAACGGCGCCACGCTCACACCATCGCGTTTGCCCGAAGGCAGCCTAAGCGCGCGCGAAGAACTCGTGCTAAAACTAATCGCCTACGGGTTCAGCACTAAGGAGATTGCCGCCGAAATGCGTCTCAGCACAAAAACGGTTGAAACGTATAAATCACGCGGCTCCGATAAGCTCAGCCTCTCCACTCGCGCGTCCATCGTTAAATACGGCGCCCTAAGGGGATGGTTTAACATATATCAGCATTAGAACTGAGTAATCTTCACATAATATAAGTATAAAATGAGCTGGCTACTTTAGCCGGCTATTTGTGTTTACATATTCCGCCGGTTTTTCTTCTCATTTTCCCTACATTTGTTCTTATTTGCCTGACTTTTATTCTTTATTAACCCTCGTAATCTTCCCACGTGCCTGACGAAATAGCGGTGCGCCAGAGAACCGCGCTGTCGTGACGTCAAGCCAACTTCGAGCAAATGCAATCGTGGGGACATGTCATGGCAAGAATTAGTATACTTGGTATCGGATACGTCGGCGTGGTTTCTGCCGCCTGCCTGGCGGAAGATGGTCACACGGTCGTGGCTGTGGACGTCGACCCGGCCAAGGTGGCCAAGCTCAATGCCGGCGAAGCACCGATTGTCGAAACGGGACTGACGCCGCTGCTTGAGCGCAATGTCGCACGTGGACGCCTGAGCGCCACTACGGACGTCAGTTCCGCCATTGCCGAAACAGACCTGACCTTCATTTGCGTCGGCACGCCCAGCGCGTCAGATGGCGCTGTCGGTTTGAACTACGTTAAGCAGGCCTGCAAGGATGTTGCAGCGGCGATACGGCAAAAGTCGACGTTTCACTCCGTTGTGGTGCGCTCGACCATCGTTCCCGGCACCATGGAAAGCGAATGCATTCCTACCCTCGAGCAGGTGTCGGGACTGACCGCCGGCGACGGGTTCGGTGTCGGCTACTATCCCGAATTCCTCCGGGAAGGCACAGCAATCGACGACAATTACAATCCGGGCCTTATCGTGTTCGGTGCCATTGATCCCATTACGGAACAGCTGCTGCGCGACATCAACGCCGGTCTGCCGTGCGCCTGCAATGTCGTGCCGCTGGCGACAGCGGAGATGATTAAGTACACGAGCAATTCCTGGCGAGCTGTCAAGGTGACCTTCGCCAATGAGATAGGGAACATCGCCAAGGCCTGCGGGATCGACGGCCAATTGGTCCTGAAGGTGTTGTGTTCCGACGACAAGGTGAACATGTCGCCGTATTTCATGCGACCCGGGTTCGCCTTCGGTGGTTCTTGCCTGCCCAAGGACGTTCGCGCCCTGCGGCATCTGGCGGGCGAAAGGGAAGTATCCACACCGCTCCTCGACTCGGTTCTGACCGCGAATGCCGGACAGATCGAGCGCGCCGAGACGATGGTAGAGAATGCGCCGGGAAAGTCGATTGGGATGGTCGGGATCAGCTTCAAGGCCGGCACCGACGATTTGCGTGAAAGCCCGCTCGCTGAGCTCGCCTCACGGCTCATTTCCAAGGGCTTTGATCTTAGGGTCTACGACCCGAGTGTCAGCGTTGCATACGCACACAACATGGGCGGCTCGGGACGCGGCAACGGAATTGTTCCCGATCTCAAGGAGCGCCTTGTCAGCAAGATCGATGAATTGATCGCAGGCGCTGACATCCTGCTCGTCGGCAACCGCTACGAGGAAGCAGTTGAGCCACTGACAGAGGCGGCGTCTACCAAGAGCCTTGTCGACCTTACGCGCATCAATCCGAAGATGCGCTCGGGCGGCCTATACGCAGGCATCTGCTGGTAGGAGCTGAACGTGCTGGGTCATATTCTTTACATCCTTGTATTTTCCAGCGTGGCCGTTGCGGTTCCCGCTCATCGGCTTGCCGATAACGCCAGCCTGGTGTTGACGATCGGAACGCTCGGGATGTGGCGATATGGCTGGGGCGCGATCAACTTTGTCCGCGCAACGATATTCATTCACATCGTGCATCCGCGCCGGCGCGCTGCCGTGACCAGCAGATATCTGGAACGGCAGCGCCCGGCTCATTCCTTCTTCCTGGTCACGACCTACAAGGTCGACACCGCTGTCACGGCTCGGGTCTATCGCTCCCTGTTCAATGCTGCTGCTGCGTCAAGAGGAGGTGCAACGGTTGTTGCCTCAATCGTCGATACTGCTGATGAAAGGCTCATTCGACGAATCTATTCACTGATGAAGCCCCGGACCGCTCATGTTCGGCTGATCATTGATCGAATACCGGCAACTGGCAAGCGTGATGCGCTGGCCACATCCTTGCGCATCATTGCAAGGCAATGCCCGATGCCCGACGACATCGTCGTCCTCATCGACGGTGACAGCTGCCCTCCGGAAGATCTTGTCGAGAAGTGCGCTCCATTTTTTGTCGATCCCAAAATAGGTGCCGTGACAACGGATGAGGATTGCGAAATCGAAGAGTCTCGTCTGTTTCGCGACTGGTTCAATCTTCGCTTTACCCAGAGACATATGATGATGTCGTCCATGGGACTTTCCGGTCGTGTGCTGACGCTGACGGGGCGGCTCTCGATCTTTCGTGCATCGCTCGCCTGCGACCCAGACTTCATTGACAACGTGCAGCATGACTGGCTGGCGCATTGGCGGCTTGGGACCGTGAAATTCCTGACTGGAGACGACAAGTCGACGTGGTTCTGGCTGCTTAAGCGTGGCTATGAAATGGCCTATCTCCCTGACGTCCGTTCCGTCTCGATGGAAAGCCAGCCGAAGCCCGGGTTCGTCGATTCCGCCGTCGCTTTGATGCTGCGGTGGTTCGGCAACATGCTTCGAACGAACGGCAGGGCGTTGGCGCTTGGCCCCCATCGCATCGGGTGGTTCACCTGGTGGTCGGTGCTCGATCAGCGAATATCGATGTGGACAACACTGTTCGGCCCCGCAACCGTGGTGATGTCGGCCGTGCTGATCAGCCCACTCGTCCTGCCCCTCTACCTGGCATGGGTTATGTTCACCAGGTACATCTACTGCTGCCTGTTGACGACCTTCCGGCCGGCCTTTCCGATCACTTACCCGTTTCTTTTATATTTCAGCCAGATCGGCGGCGCCCTCGTCAAAACCTTCGTTCTGTTTCGTCTCGATCGGCAAAAATGGACCCGGCAGTCCA
The DNA here is from genome assembly GCF_964254185.1 of Rhizobium sp. LjRoot258. Taxonomy (NCBI): domain Bacteria; kingdom Pseudomonadati; phylum Pseudomonadota; class Alphaproteobacteria; order Hyphomicrobiales; family Rhizobiaceae; genus Rhizobium; species Rhizobium sp. LjRoot258. The sequence goes on from NZ_CAXUST020000002.1 coordinate 1,056,669, forward strand.
CGGCACGACGTGCGAGGCGCTCCACCTCCCTGTCGGAGCGTCTGCGAAACCTGTCTTCGACCTACGTTCACATGCTGGCAAGCGCTTGGCTCTTGTTCGCAGCCTTTATGATTTCCACCGCAAAAATGTGACCTGGAAGGATCTCTGATGACGACAATCGACCATCGCGAAAAGGAAGTGCTTTCAGTGGACAAGGATGCAGGTGAGACGCCCGATTTTGCCGATGCGAGTGAACATCCAAGCCTACGCATACCGTTCTCCGTCGCGATCGATGGACGCGCCTATGAAGGGGTCACTCTTTCAATGGTGGGAGCGCGAATTGCCGGAATTGCTGCGGCAAATTGGGCGGGCGCCAGCAAACTTGCTCTTTTTCGGTTCAATTTCAACGGATTTTCGCTGTCACTGCCAATCGACGTCGTCGTTGCATCAAGCGATAGTGAAACGGGAGCAATCGCCTTGCGCTTCCGGGACCCGACCGGCCAGCACATGCCGCAGATACGCTATCTCTTAAACTGCTGGATTGCAGGGGACCACGTGAGCCTCAATGGGTTGATTGGCTTGCCGAGCGTTCGGGAGAAAGAAAACACCTCCACTTCCGAAGCAGTCCGGCGGCCAGGCAGCGCCGCGTTGGCTAGAATAGTTGGAACGCTCAGCGTTGGCCTGGCCTCCATTGCCCTCATATTGTTCACGGCCACTGCCTTGAACAACCGCCTTTATGTGACGGAAGTAAATGCGCCGGCCCTGGTCCAGCGTCAGGGTCTAACGATGAAGGCAACGGCGAGCGGTCAGATTGACTTCATCAATCCCAGTGCTCCCAGCGGCAAACCGGCCTATTCGATCCTGGCATCCTCGGGTGTTGCCGTAACGGTCAGCATGCCTTGCGACTGCGAGGTTCAAACGACCGGCATCGAGCGAGGAGCGACCGTCCTCGTGGGTCAACCGATCCTCAATGTGAACAAGCATGGGGCTCCACTTGTTGTGCAATCGAGCCTGACCGGGCCCGAGTTGCGGCGATTGGCGGGTGGCGCAACGGCGCAGATCGAGACGCGCGATGGCAGGAAGGTCGATGCCAACGTTCTTGTCGATCGCGCCGGCGCCCCCACAGGTGAGCTGCTCCCGGTAACGCTTGTTCCCATTGAATCCCTGCCAGACGTGCCACCTGGAACGCCTGTTGTGGTGCGATTGGACGGTTCGCCCGGATGGGTGAGAGCCATGACAAATAGCCTGTCCTATTTCCGGGGTACGAAATGAGCGACATTCATCCACTGATCCTATGCGGCGGGTCCGGTACTCGCCTCTGGCCACTTTCGCGCGCCCACCAGCCAAAGCAGTTCCAGCCGGTCAACGGCGAAGGCTCCTTGACGTTCTTTCAGAGTACCGTTCAACGCCATCGCGCCGATATGTTTTCTGATCCGATCGTCTGCGTGGGATCCCGCCATGTGCAGACGGTTGCGCGTCAACTCCGTGAAATCCAGAGCAAAGCGCACATTATCACGGAGCCGGTGGCCCGGAATACGGGCCCGGCGGTGCTGGCTGCATCGCTCTATCTTGCTGGCGCCAAACCTGACGCGGTGCTGGTCGTCCTGCCATCTGACCATGTCATCAAGGGCGAGCTCAATCGCCTCATTGCGCAAATGCACCGTGCAGTATTGGACGGGCTTATTGTTACCTTCGGCATCCAACCGACCTATGCCGAAAAGGGATATGGCTACGTCATGGATGGAGGTCAATTCGATCTCTATCCCGGCCTGCACCGCGTCGAAAGCTTCATTGAGAAGCCCAGTACAGCAATTGCTCAGTCGCTCATCGACACCGGTTTTGCGTACTGGGCATCAGGCATCAGCATGTTTCGGGCGAGCAAGCTGATTGAGGAATACCGGCGTCACGATCCGTCGACATTTGCTGCCGTCAGTGCTGCTCTCCAGTCCGCTTCACCGCTTGAAACCGAGGCTGGCCTGCTGCTCGACGAACGCCATTTTATCGCAGCCGACAGCCAGCCGACAGAAAAGGCGGTCTTTGAACGCTGCAAGGACATTGCCTTGGCGCCCGCTGCAATCGAATGGGACGACGTCGGTGGCTGGACGTCTGTCCATTCGATCGGAATGAAAAATGAAAGCGGGAACGTAACCTCTGGCGACGTCGTGCTGTTCGATACGCGCGGCTCGTTGGTACGAGGCGGAGAGCGCCTGGTCGCAGTTGTCGGCATGAACGATGTGGTGGTCGTCGATACCGATGACGCACTCCTCGTCACCAACAAGTCAAGCGCCCAGGACGTGAAGAGAATTGTCGAGCACCTCGTAACGCTCAAGCGTCGCGAAGCGGAAAACCACCGTAGCCAGGTTACCGAATGGGGCACCATAAAGTCGATGCAGGCCGGCCCGGGTTTCGCCATGGACCTCTTGAGTGTGGATGGCGGAAAGACCGTCACGCTTGTTGGTGAGGAAGGCGTGTCTCGGATCCTGGCCGTTATCCGCGGGGGGGTGCGGCTTATCGGCGACCAAACGCAGTCTGAGCTGACCCCCGGCCTCTCCGCCATGGTTGCGACGGGCAGACAGGCGGTCTTGGTCAATACCTCCGATACCGTTTCCGAAGTCATTGAAATCAGCTGTGGCAACGCCAGCCTCCTTGGCTTGCCGAGCCAGCCTTTTGCGACCATCCCCTACGACGTGAGGGCTGCTGATTATGCCTAGGCGTTTTGCAGCGATCGCGACACTTGTCGCCTGCCTCGCGGGCTCGCCCTGGGCGACGGCGGGTCAGAAGAGCCCATACTGGCCAGGGCTGGACCGTCTCGAGCAAGACACGCAGCGCTTGGATGTATCTTCGGGCGAGATATTCAGGCGTGCCCACGAACTGGCTGGTATCGAACCGTCGCGGGCCGCAGGTCAGGCCGGCCCACTTATTTTCCCAGAAACCCAGAAACGCATTAGTCGTTCGCCGGTCGATATTCTCCTGCGCCGGATCGGCTTGCCGGCAAGCCAGGGTTTCGTGGAAGCGAGTTTAAAGGCCCAGCCGGCCCCTCAGGCTGCCGCAATCGTCATCGAAAGCGGCTCATTCAGCCTCGAAGAAGTCAGACAGGTCCTGCAAACGAAGGGCTTTGATGACTATCTCGAGAAGGGTCCAGAGGGGTATGTCGCCCATCGCCCCATCTTCATCTGGACCGGCGGCGCATTGAAAATCGGCCCTGGCGAAAGGTTGGCGGTCGACGGCAGCCAAGGCGCATTTGTTGTCAATACCGGGGTTTTGGAGATCGATGGCGCACACCTTGGTGCGACAGGCGCCAAGAACAGCGGATTCCGGCCGTTCCTGCTGACAACCTTCGGCGGCGCCACACTGGTAAGCCGAAGTGAAATTTCCGGACTGGGCTTTCCCGGGTTCCTGGAAGGAAGCGGTGTGGCCTTCACACATCAACAGTTTTCGTCATCTGTAACGAGCTCCATAGTCAAGGATAACATCTTCAAGGATGGCGCTGGTGTCGCGCTTGCCGGCGTGAGCGGGCTCGACATCGTCGGAAATCGCTTTGTCGATGGTCCTCAGACGGCGGTGCTGGTCAAGGCGGCACGCGACGTGCGTATCGCCGACAACATCGTGTCGCAACGATCCGGGGCGCACGCCATCAAGGTGACCGATGGTTCAAGCCATCTCGACATTTCCCACAACATCATCATTGGCAGTCCAGGTAACGGAATTTTTGTTGACGGCGGATCGACCGCGGTCAGGATTTCCGACAATCTCGTCGGCAGATCGAGGCTGACCGGAATTAGCGTGGATGGTGCCGCGTGCGTTGCGATCGAACGCAATGTAGTGCTTGCAAATCTTTCCCGTGGCATTGCGATGCGTTCCGTCCTCAACGGCAACGTGGAGAAAAATGATCTCCTCGGAAATGCTTCCGCCGGCCTGGCGATTTCAGGTCAATTCGAGCATTCATCGCTTCGCGTTTCCCACAACAACTTTGTGCACAATCGCTTCGGATTGAGTGGCTCGGCCGTTGGGGAAGTCAGTCTTCTTGCAAACGACTTCAGTCGACAGTTGCCGCGCGTCGCCGACGGAGACTTCGCAACGAACCTCGGTGGATTGCTGGAGTTTGCTGCATCAGACCAACCTGGTGAATTCAAGATCAAGGCAACCGTGCCAACCGCTCCGGATGACTTCTCCCAGTTTTCCGCAGTCGATTTTTCCGCTTGCATCGCCAAGAAGGGAACCTGAAATCATGGTTTTTTCCTCCGAGGTCTTCCTTTTTCTCTTTCTTCCGACATTCCTGCTGGCCTACTACGCGACCCCGATTGCCGCGCGCTCCCTTACCATTTTGATTGCGTCCTACATTTTTTACGGGTGGTGGCGGATGGATTTCCTCGCACTCCTGTTTGCAACAACCGTGTGGGTCTATGTCTTTGCGATCGCAGTCGAGCGCAATCTCGGCCGGCCCGCAGGGAAGATCCTGCTCGCCGTTGGCATCGCGGGCTGCCTGACGGTGCTCGGAGTTTTCAAATATCTGAACTTTTTCATCGATAGTTTCGCCGCGCTCGTTGGGACTGATGCGGACGGGCTCGGTATTCACTGGCGCCTGATCCTTCCCATTGGTATTTCCTTCTACGTCTTCCAGTCGATCAGCTATCTTGTCGACGTCTATCGCCGGGAAACGCCCGCCACGCGCAACTTCATCGATCTTGCCGCCTATAAGGCTCTGTTTCCGCAGCTCATTGCTGGCCCAATCCTGCGTTTCAAGGATCTCGCCGACCAATTCAAACATCGCGATCACACGATCCAGAAGTTTAGCGACGGCACGGCTCTGTTCGTCATCGGCCTTGCAAAGAAAGTACTGATTGCAGATCCGATTGCGCCGATCGCAGACAGCATCTTTTCGAGCGGTCACCCGACCCTGATTGAGGCGTGGCTTGGCGCCATCGCCTACACGATGCAACTTTACTTCGATTTTTCCGGCTATAGCGACATGGCGATAGGCCTTGGACTGATGATCGGGTTCCGCTTCGCACCGAACTTCGACATGCCCTATCTCAGCCGGAGCATCACCGAATTCTGGCGCAGATGGCACATCAGTCTGTCAAACTGGCTGAGAGATTATCTCTACATTCCGCTCGGCGGAAGCCGTCTCGGTCCTCTTCGAACCTATCTCAACCTGATCCTGGTCATGCTCCTCGGTGGGCTTTGGCATGGCGCCAACTGGACCTTCGTTCTCTGGGGCGGATGGCATGGTGGCTGGCTGGCGCTCGAACGCGCCACAGGCTGGAATAAGATAGCGACCTCTAAATGGAAAGCGCTGCCACTCACCCTGCTGATCGTCTTGTTGGGATGGGTCCTCTTCCGGGCCGAGAGCGTCGGTGTCGCATTAGACCTTTATGCCGGCATGCTCGGGCTGAATGGGTTTTGGGCGCGACCGGAATTGCTCCTCGACATCACTCACGAAGGGCTGCTCACTCTTGCCATTGGATGCGCAGTCGTTGCAAGCGAGCCGTATCTTCGGACCTTCGATCGGACAGGTGTTGCCGTGCCAGGTACCGATGGAACCGCGACGCTTCGTCAATCGATCACAGCGCCGTTGATGCTGACCTTGCTTGCAACAGTAACGATCCTGAAGCTTGCTGAGGCCAACCACTCGCCGTTTCTCTATTTTCAGTTTTGAGGCGCCAATGCAGATCAATGCTAAACAAACAACTGCCAGACTGCTGCTTCCGGTGATGTTGTTCGGGTATGGGGTCTTTGCCAATGTCGACATTCGCCCCCAATTGCTCGGCGCTATTTCGCAGCTCCCCGCAAACGTCGGCCAACTGAGCCACGGGCTGATCGGAACGACGCTCGAGGCCGTCTACAAGACCGAGTTGCCACACCGCGAGTTTGCGGTCGAATTCGTCGGCGCTGCTCGCTACGTCCTTTTTGGCGAAGGGCGTCGTGGAGTGGTCGTTGGAAAAAACGGATGGTTGTTTTCCGAGGAGGAGTTTCGCGGCGCCGCGAACGCGAACGCTGATAGCGGGATTTCGAGGGGCGTTCGCGAGATTTCGAAGGTCGCCGAAGCTTTACGGTCCCGAGGTCAGCGCCTGATTGTCGTACCGCTGCCTGCCAAGAGCGACGTTTACCGCGAATATCTGACGGATCAGCGATATGCCTCGATCGCAGAGCGTCGATACGCCGATTTCATCGATGCAATGTCTGCGGCACAGATCGACGTCGTTGATGCAAGGGAAGCGCTACTGCGTGCAAAACCGCAGGAGAACGTCTTTCTCAAGACTGACACGCATTGGACGCCTGCGGGAGCGAAGGCCGTCGCCGGTGCGATCGCGGCTTCCTCGCGAATTGTGGGACAGACGCATTTTGTCCTCAAGGACGAGCCAAACCGGGCGCTGGAAGGCGACCTCGTCAAATTCGTGACCGGTGCAAGATTGGCACCGTCGATTGGATTGAAGAACGAAGTCGTCGCCCCGCAAACTGCGTCACCGGGCGATGCAGGGTCAATCATCGATATCCTGGGCCAGGACGAAACATTTCCCGTCGTTCTGGTCGGCACCAGCTACAGTGCCAATGATACCTGGTCCTTTTCCGCTTATCTCGAAGCTGCGCTTGGCGCCAACGTCTTGAACGTCGCCGAGATCGGCCGCGGGCCGGTCGTTCCCATGCGTAAATTCCTGGAGACCAGCCAGCAGATTCAAGGACAACCGACAGTGCTTTGGGAGTTTCCGGTTCGCTATTTGACCGAGCCAGCTCTTTGGGATGCACCTCCACCCGTTGTTGAGGAGTAGACACATGCGCTTCCTTACACTGCTGGTCGCTCTGAGCATTGGCGTCAATAACGGATGCGGTGTTGCGTTTGCGGCTGCGGGCGCCGACCCGAAATCAAAGACAGCGGTTCAGCGCTATCGGCAAGGCTTCAATCAGGGCGTTACAAGAACAGATCAACTGAAGGACCCCGTCTTGCAGGCAATCCGTCGGCGGATGATTGCCCGCCAGCGTGTTTCCTACAAAGAGCTGCAGATGCTCGCCGACCGGGGCGACGGTGTGGCGGCGATCTACGTCGCCAAACGCCTTGCAGAAAATCCGAAGCTGACAGCCGACGCGATCCATTATTACACCATTGCATGTAGCACCGGCCGCGCAGGAGCAGTTGCTCCGCTTTCCCGACTGCTCAGCGCAACCTCAGAGACAGTCAGTGAGCCCCGCCTTGCGCAGGCTGAAAAGACGCTTCGCGACCATGCGGCCCGTGGAAATCCCGTGGCAGCCGCACAACTCGTCAAATTTTACAAGAGTGGCCGGCCTTTCGGAGCCAAGCCCGACGAGGTCTTGCGCCTTGAGCGGCAGGCGGCTGTCGGGGGTGATTCGAAGACTGCGCTCAATTTGGCGATCTCCATGATCTCCCAGGGCCTGGCGGGCGATCAGGAAAAGGAAGAGGCGAGGCACTTCCTGACGATCGCAAAAGACAGTGCTGAACCAAGCACGAGCGCGATCGCCGCCGCCGTTTTGCGCCGGTTGGAGAAAGAACCAACGAACCTTCTCGAGGTTTCGCAATGATACACTGGATTAGTCGATCGACCTTGTGTTCCCGGATCTTGCCGGCAATCGCCATTGCGCTGGCCTCAGCAGGGACCGGCCATGCCGCGTCCTCCGCGTTCGGATGCTCAGGCCTTGAGACCAACAGACAACTTGCCGTTGTCGAGGGAGAGAAGGGATTTTTCTATCGCGTCATTGCGGACCTGCGCATGGAGCAGCAACTGTCGGAGCACACCGCCGACGAAGTGGCATTGCTCGCAGAGGCGCTTGAGGCGGGGGGAACGACGCTTGTCTTTGTTCCGATACCGACCAAAAGCCTCGTCCTGCCGCAATATCTGCCCGACACTGCAAAAAGTGACTACGGTTTTGACTACGGCGTTGCAAAAAGCGCCTATGACGATGTCATCAAGCGATTGCGCGATCATGGCATCGCTACGGTTGATCTGCTGGAAAGGTTAAGAAAAGACGCCGGTGATGAGGCGCCATTCTTCCAGGCTGATTTTCACTGGACATCGTCGGGTGCGCGCGTGTCCGCAGAGGAAATCGCTGCAGCGATCCGGGCTCTTCCAGGTGCGGACGACCTCAAAAAGGCGAGTTTTCAGACAAAGCCGACCACGCGCCTGTCGATCATTTCCACGATGCGTCGATTGCTGCAGTCGGGCTGCAAGGATGCATTGCCCCTGCCGCAGACACAGGGGTACGAAACCGTTGAGACGGGTGGCGAAAACACCACAACCGACATCTTTGGCAACGACGCTTCGGGCGGTACCGTCGCCCTGGTCGGCACGAGCTATTCTGATCTTCCTGCCTCAAATTTCGCGGGCTTTCTCTCCCAGGCCCTCTCAACCCCCGTGACCAACTATTCGATTTCAGGGGGCAACCAGTTCGGGTCGATCACGTCCTATCTCACATCGGAAGCCTTCCAGACGAACCGGCCCCGATTTCTGATTTGGGAGAACCCGATCTACAACAATCTCGGCAAATTCGGCGATGCGCCTTTGATCGAGCTTTCTGCCGCGGCGCGTCAAAGCTGCCGGACGATCGATGGTGAGAAAATTTCACACCCCGGCGCCAACGTCATAAGCGTTGCCATCGGTGAGGGCGAAGTCTCGGACTCGGCGGTGATTTATGCGTTTTCAGGCGATGCGCATAGTCGGCGAGCGACGCTGCGTTTTGAGCTGAGCGACGGCCACCAGTTCGAGAGCAGTATTCTGCGCGCGGACCGAATGGTCTCGACCGGCCGCTTCTATTTTCCGGTTCGCTACTTTGCCCGTGAGGCCCCGCAGCGCATCAATCTCGAATTTGACCGCCTTTCTGCGGATGCCGTGGCGGTCAGTGTCTGCAGCCCTAAAGCAAGGTGATGGAAATGATCATATCTCGCACATGTGCAGCTCTTTGCGTCGCGATGCTGGCTTTGGTCACGCCCATAACGGGATTGGCGCAAGACGCTGGGCTTTACGGCAAGCCCGTTGACTCGAACGGCTCGTTCATCCGCATTGTCGACATTAATGCCTCGTCGGCCGTCATCGCTGGTGCTCAAGTCGCAAATTTCACCGAAGGGGTGTCACCCTACGTCACCGTTAAACCTGGTGACGTCGACATGTCCATCGGCTCAGAGAGCACGAAGGTGACCGCCGACCCCGGCAAATACTACACCTATGCCAAGCTGTCAGATGGACAAGGGAAACTTTACGTCGATGGCGTCAAGGATGACCCGTCGAAGGCTCAGGTCTATCTTTACAATCTCACTGACCTGCAAACAGTCGATCTGGTCGTGCCTGCTGCGAATGCAACTGCACTCAAGGCGGTCGCCTCCGGAACCGCTCAGAGCGTATCTCTAAGAGCGCCGCTCAGTCTCGGCTTCGTTATCCAGCAGGACGGCAAGACGATCGCCGAAACCGAAAAGATCAACCTGAAGAGACGGGCGGGGTTTTCCATCGTTCTCTCAGGCAGCAAGGGCGACTACCACGTCGTCGCCGCTGAAAACCACTTGAGCCAATAGGGGACAATGATGTCGTTTCATGCCTTTCGACGCATTCCTTCTTCGCTTGTCGGGACCGTTGCGGCGTGCCTATGGCTCGCAGCGACCGCCGGCCAGGTGCGGGCAGGTCCAGTCGCCATCGAATTCCTGCCGCCCAAGGTTGAGGTGAAGCCGATATGTATTCAACGGGCGCCGGATGGGGAGGTCATTGATCGATGGCTTTCCTGGGATCGCAAGTCCCTTCCGAAGATGGCACCGTGGCTGGTTCAGCGCGAGGCGCAACGACTTCGCGACATCGATCCGGAACTCTATTTTCCTGTCATCGCACGCATGATCGAACTGCTGCCCGGCCTGGACCACAACATGAAACCGCAGGATTTGGAGGCGGAGAAGATCACGCTCTACCTTCGGGCGGGAAAGATCGATGAGCTGAAGGACACCGGAACGATCGAGGCATTCGTCGCAAACGCGGAAACCAGTACGCCGAAGGATCTGGACCTGGCCGCGGAGCTGATCCTGAACGGCGTTACCGATCAGAAAGACACGACAAAGGCCCTATCCTACCTTGTCAACGCCGCCTATGGCGGAAATCCAAATGCGCTCCTGCAGCTTGCCAAGCGAAACCTCGACGGACAGAGCATCGAGGGTTGGACGGTTGACCCATCGCTCGCCATAACAATGGCCTTCGGCGCGATGGTCGGAAAACTTGACAGTGGAATTTGCGACCGGGTCGCGCGCATTGCCAGAGAATATGAAAAGGGGGAAGTGGTTCAACAGAACCGCACGATCTCGGAGGAGTGGTTGCGCTTTGCAGCCGACCTCGGAGACGGCAATGCTGCCTGGAAGGTAGCTCGTTATCACATGGAAAGCTCCGATATCCGCAAGGACAACGCAGTCCTGATGCGCTACCTCAAGTTCGCGGCCGATCATGGTGTGGTTGCCGCTCAGTCCGAGCTCGGCCACGTTTACGAGATCGGGGCGATCATTCCAAAAGATCTTGAGAAATCCGAGTACTATTATCGCCAGGCTGTGGCATCAGGTCATCGCAGCAGCCTGATCAGGCTCGCAAACCTTTACTCCGACGCGCCGGACGCCCGGGAGAAGTATGTTCAAGCGTTGAACGAACTCACGTCACTAAACGATGCGCCTGGTTGGGTTTTCGCCAGGCTGGCAAATCTTGCAATCGAGACGGACGGCTATTGGAAATCTCGCGACCAGGCAAGCCAGCTCTTCGCAAAAGGAGCCGAGCGTCGTGACATGACGTCCATGCACAGTCTGGCCGCCATTCGCATGGGCAGCACTGGCGAGGGGAATTTCGACGAGGGGATCAACCTTCTATTGGGGCTTCTTGACAACTTCGGCCGGACCGACACCATGAATGATTTGCGCGATGCCTACTTGTGTCACGCGCCCGACGGACCTCGCCTCGAGCAGGCGGCCTATTGGGCGAACGCCGCCAAGGGAACGCAGGGCGGCGCATGGTCAGTCGAAGACATCGAGGAGCTCGCTCATCAAGCAAACACGTCTGCGGCAGCCCTGCTTCAATCGGGTGCACTGAATGGCCAACCAAAGTTGATTGCTGCCTATCTCTGGTATCTCAAGGCAATTGGAACGGACGCTCACGCTATCAAAGAGTGGGACGAGCGCTTGTCGACGAGTCCGGACGCCGAGGCGGCATTTGCAGCCTTGATGCTGCAGGCAGCAGGCGATGATCCCAGCAAGAAGCGCGCCGCGCTCGATCGACTTCTGGCTGCTGCCGATCGGGGCAGCCCGGCTGCGCGGGTCGGGGCTGGCGAGTTGATACTTTCCTCGTTCAGGGATGACCCTACCCTTGCGGCCTCAGCCGAAAAGAACCTTCGTTTGGAAGCTGCAAACGGCAATGGAAGGGCCATGCAACTGCTTGCCGAAAAGTTTGCTGCGCCTCTTGGCGTCTACCAACAATACCTGCCGTCCATCGCCGATCGCGGTGACGCTGACGCATCGATTTTTGCGGCTCGGCAGGTGAGCGATGTCAATTTGAAACAGAGTTACCTGCTGCGCGCGCAAAGCGTCATGGACTGCTCGTTCGATTCGGCGCTGTCGATGGCGCGCGCTTATTCGGACCTGGGTCAACCAGACAGAGCGCGCGCCTGGATGGATGTTGGCGAAGCTTTCTCGGAAGGAAAGCCGTGGAGAGCACGACTGTTGGCCGAAGCCTATTCTGCAGTTGCATCGGCAGAGGCACGCCACAGCGCCATGCGCCTGTTCGAAATCGCGGCTCGTGGTGGCGATGCGAAGGCCGAGCAGTACCTCTTGAAAACCTACACCGACAAACAGAACCAACAGTTCTCGCCTGAGAAAGCAACCGAACTGATGGTCGATGTTATCGAACATGCTCCGGCCGAACGGGTTGCTAGCCGCCTGACCGGCTTGGCGCGATCGCACAAGAGCATCTACCAACTTGTTTTGGCACGCGTTGATCTTGCGTCGATCTACGAACGATCGGCAGATACGGGCGACCCTATCGGGATGCGCGAATTCGCAAAGCTGAAGCTTGCGACCAATGCCGGTGCGGAGGCCGCCTCAAACGCTACGGATCTGTTTCAGAAGGCGGCGGACAAAGGCGATGCGGAGTCAATGGTGCTGCTGGCGCAGAACTACGCCTACGGAATCGGCACGCAGCCGTCGTTGCCTCAGGCGAAGGCCTGGCTGGAAAAGGCAGCGCGTCTCGGCAACAAGCAAGCAAACGAAATGCTGGCGGTCATGGCAATGAAGGTGAACTAGATGAGAACGTATGTTTCCCGCCCGGTATGGATTAAGGGGCTTGGCAAGCTTCGTCAGGGTGCTCTTGTTTCGCCGTTGGCACTGGGGTTGCTCGCCGTCGGCGACCATCCTGCACAGGCCGAACAGAAATGCCCGAGAGTGCCCACGCCGGTTACAAGCCTTGAGCTTGGCAGCCGTTATGAAAAGGGTGACGCGTCCCGCTCAGAGCTTGACCAGGAAAGCAACGCAGCTGTCAACAAGGCCCTACGACCCATAGATCTCTTTGTCAGGTCAGTAGCCGCACTCTCTCACGGATCGTCTGCCACCAAGCCCTCCGACATCGAGAAACGCCGGTGTCTCTATACCGCACTGGCTACATGGGCAAATGCCGGCGCCTTGTCCGATCTCGGAACAATGAATGCGAAGCTCGCCATTTCCCCGCGCCTGGCCGGGATCGCAATTGCCTACAATGAAGCGAAGGCCCTAACGCCACCGCCGAGCAAGCAGAAAGTGGAAATCGAGGCGTGGTTGGCGCCCCTTGGCCGCAAGCTGGAATCCTTCTTCGACAATGACGCGCCACCGATGGCATCGCAGAACAACCTTCGCGCCTGGGCCGGACTTGCGGTCGCGCAAATCGGTCTGGCGACAAATGACGATGAGCAGGTTGCCTGGGGTGCGAAGTCAACGGAGATGGTCGTCTGTTCGGCCGACGAGGCTGGAGCGCTTCCCTTCGAAATGAAGAGAGGGGACAAAGCCTTGCATTATCAATTGCACGCGGTGGCGCCCCTGGTCGTCAATGCAGTACTCCTGAAAGGCCACGCAGCCGATAGCTTTGCCGTGTGTGATGGAAAGCTTGCCAAGATCGTGGATTTCACGCTTTCGGCGGTCGAAAAACCGGAACTCGCAGCGGCTAAGGCCGGAACTGAGCAGTCCTTTTCCATGGGCAGCGAGACGTTGGAGCCCTTTCAGCTCGCATGGCTGGAGCCTTATCTGACATATGAAAAAGATGAGAGGGCACTGCGCCTTGCCAAGAAGTACAGGCCACTATCGAACTCGAATCTTGGGGGCAATCTGACCGAGCAATACTCTGGGGATTGAGATAGTTCGTCCTCAATCACACGTCACTCAAGGAATAAGAAAGCCCACAAATGTTTAAGGTTAGATATGTTCTGATGATCAGCCTTGCCCCCCTTTTTTTCATGCCGGCATATGTCGCCGCCCAAGGCATGGCAGCGCGCCCGACAATCTCCGAGCAAACAACTCCGAAAAATCCTGACGGCAAGCTTAGCCCGAAAACTTGCGCTAAACTGCTGACAAAAGCAAAGAACTCCGGCAAGAGCATGAACATTATCATTCGCCGTAAGATGCAGCTTGCATCCCGCGGATGCATTTTTTAGGTGGGAATGCCGGGGGTGAGACAGGCGGAAAAGCCCGCTTCCAGTAAGCGGGCTTCAATGCCGCGGCAATCAAGTCATACCAAGCAATTCCAAAAAAATGAGCAGCGCCTTTCGAAGTCTAGCCGATATTGACATTGTCGCACTGTCTGAGCTCGGTAGTCATGGGATACGAAGACAGCTCGAGGCAACATGCCCCTAGCGAAGAGGCGCCGCCCACGTCGGTCCTGCTATGTTTGACCGGCAGCCTGCGGCGCCTGCACGTCGCCGACCGTCTAGATGGTGCATACGTTCCGTGGATTTTGGACTGGGGAGCCTTTAGAGCCTGAAGTCCGGTTGCTTCCGGTCGAGCGTACGCTTGATCGCCTCAAGGTGGAGACGAGCCGATTCCGGATCGCCGGCGCGCATCTGCCGATATGTTGCTTGCGCAATCTCCGGCGCGACGGGATTGACGGCGCGCCCAGTCGAAAGCGCGAGCGTCTGTACCTCGCAGGCTCGCTCGAGGTAGTAGAGATCGTCCCAAGCTTCGGCAATGGTCGGGCCGCAGACCATCACACCGTGGTGCTTCATAAATACGATGTCGGCGTTGCCGATCGCCGACGCAATGCGGTCGCCTTCGCCTTCGTCGAGCGCAAGCCCGTTGTAATTGCGGTCCACCGCAGTCCGGCCATAGAATTTCAACGCCGTCTGACCCGCGAAAATGAGCGGATCACCCTCCGTCATCGAAAGCGCTGTCGCATAAGGCATATGTGTGTGGAACGCGGCCTTCGCGCGAGGGATGTTCTTGTGGATGCGCGCATGGATATAAAAGGCGGTCGCTTCCGGCGTTCCGGATCCCGAGATCACGTTTCCATGGAAGTCGCAGACCAGCAGCATCGAGGCCGTCAGTTCGCTGAAGGCGAAGCCGTAGGGGTTGACGATGAAAAGGTCATCGTAACCAGGAACGATGGTCGAGAAGTGGTTGCAGATGCCTTCCTCCATACCGTAGGTCGCAGCCATGCGGAAGCAGGCGGCTAGATCGACGCGTGCCTGCCAGATCTCGTCGGTCTCCAGGTTCGGCTGGTTCGGGCCTCCGGGGCGGGTGTTCTGTGAAGCGATCAGTGAATGCGCCATGGCAAATTCCTTTTGTAGAAGTCAATGGAAAGGGTTCACACACCGCGGCCCATCAACTCGCCTGAAGCCGCCGGCGAATAATCCCTGTGTGGAAGTCTGCCCCAGCAAGGAGACCGGCATCGTTGAAGTCGTAGGTAGGATTGTGCAGGGGCGGCGAATTCTTGCCGTTGCCAAGGAACACGAAGCAACCCGGCACATGCGCGAGAAATTGCGCGAAGTCCTCCGACCCCGTCATGGGATTGCCCGCAATGGCGACATTTGCGGCGCCGTAGAGATCGCGCGCTACGGCCAGCGCCTCCTCCGTCAGCGCCGGGTCGTTCATCAGCGGCACGAACTCGCGCGTATAGACGACCTCGGCCTTGACATTGTAGGCAAAGGCCGTGCCCTCGGCGATCAGGCGCATCTGCCTTTCGATCGTCTCGCTGATCTCCGTACGGAAGCTGCGGGCATCGCCGAGGATCCGCGCCACTCCTGGCAATGCATTTCTCGTCCCGTCGGTGATCAGTTCGGTGACGGACACGACGCCGATGTCGGCCGGGTCCAGCCGGCGTGAGACGATGGTCTGCAGGTTGGTCACGAGCGCGCAGGCAGCGACAAGCACTTCGTTGCCCCAATGCGGCCGCGCGGCATGACCCCCAACGCCCGTGAGCGTGATCACGAAATTGTCCTCGGCCGACATCATCGCTTCCGGGCGCGTATGCAACGTGCCGACCTCCAGCCCAGGCATATTATGAACGCCGTAGATCTCGTCGAACGGAAACCTCTCGAAGAGGCCGTCAGCGATCATCGCCAGAGCTCCCTTTCCCCATTCCTCCGCCGGCTGAAAGATCAACCGAACGGTGCCGTCGAACCCGCCTTCCTCAGCCAGGATCTTCGCCGCACCGAGCAACATCGCGGTGTGGCCGTCATGGCCGCACGCATGCATGATGCCCTGGTTTTGAGAGCGATAGGTCAGGTTTGCCTGTTCATTGATGCGCAGCGCGTCCATATCGGCACGAAGCGCGATCGCGCGGTTGCCATTGCCGCGCTTCAGGGTCGCGACCACGCCCGTGCCACCGACGCCTTCGACAACGTCATCAAGACCGAATTCCCGAAGCTTGCTGGCGACGAGCTTCGACGTTCGCTGCTCTTCGAAGCCGAACTCAGGGTGAGCATGGAAATCCCGTCTCCAGGCCATCATTTCCCGATGGAGCAAATCCCGATCGATCACCATGTCACCTCCGCGCGAGTTCACCGACGACGTCGAGAAGAACGTTCGCGCCGGCGATCAGATGTTCATCGTTGGTCCGTTCCTTCGGGTTATGGCTGATGCCAGAGATACTGGGAACGAAGATCATGGCCGCCGGCGCGATCCTTGCGATCATCTGGGCGTCGTGGCCAGCGCCGGAAGTCATCCGCCTGCTGGTCAGGCCGCGATCCTTGGCTGCCTTCTCGATCGTCGCAACGATGCGCTGATCGAACCGGACCGGCTCGAACCGGGCCAGCCTCTCGACAGACACTTCAACGTGCTCCTCTTGCGATATCGCATCGAGAAACGCGGAAAGCGCCGTTTCGGCCTGTCTGAGCCGCTCCTCGTCCGGGTCGCGAAGATCCACGGTCAGCGTTGCACGAGACGGAATGACGTTGATGGCGTTCGGTTCGAAACTGATGCAGCCGACAGTCGCGACCGTCGGGGAATTCGAGTTCTTCGCCCGGTCGCGCAGAAAGGTAATGACCCTAGCTGCGGCATGACCTGCATCCCGGCGCATGGAGATCGGCGTTGTTCCAGCATGGTTGGCGTCGCCCTCGACCGTCATCCGCTGCCACGAGATGCCTTGCACACTCTCTACAGCTCCGATCGTAATGCCTTCACGCTCCAGAACTGGCCCTTGCTCGATATGAAGCTCGATATAAGCGTGCGGTGACAGAAATCCTGGCTCATGTGGTCCTGGATATCCAATGCGGCCAAGCTCTTCTCCAAGGATCGTCCCGTCGATTCCAACGGTGGCGAGGGCGGTCTCCAGGGCGAGGCCACCGGCGTAGACCAGCGATCCCATCATATCGGGCGCATAGCGCACGCCTTCCTCGTTCGTGAAGGCGGCGACGACGATCGGCCGGGAAGGAACGAAGCCGTCTTCCTTCAGTGTCTGAATCACCTCAAGCGCAGACAGCACACCGTAGCAGCCGTCATAGATGCCGGCATCGATGACGGTATCGATGTGAGAACCCACCATCAGCGGCTTTCCGTCGCTGATGCCGGAAGCCCTCCATATTCCAAAGATGTTTCCGATGCGATCGACCGCGACGTCGAGCCCCGCATCCGCGATCCAGGCGACAAACTGGTCCCGTCCGAGCTTCTCCGCGTCGGAAGCTGCAAGCCGCAAGAGCCGGCCGTCCGCATCCCGTCCGATGTCGCCGAGTGTTCTGATACGCCCGAGCAGGCGCGCGCTATCTATCGAGTGGCTGCTCACGGATGATCTCCGGCTGCGTTCTTGGCTGCGACGTCAGATGGAGCAACGCTCACGATTTCTTCGTACCTTCCAGGGTCGGTCGCGCCTTCGGTGTTGACGAGGAAGATGCGGGAATGGCGATCAAGCGACAGCGCGGCCTTGATGGAAGGATCGGCCACTGCCTTCAGCAGACCGGCAAGCCCGACCCCACCGCTTTCGCCCGCCACGATCGCCGGGTCGCCGCAGACGGGATTGGCGAGACGGTTCATCACGTAGACCGCGTCTGCCTCGTCCACAGTCATGAAGCCATCCGCAACGCGCGACAGT
This sequence comes from Rhizobium sp. LjRoot258, assembly GCF_964254185.1. NCBI lineage: Bacteria > Pseudomonadati > Pseudomonadota > Alphaproteobacteria > Hyphomicrobiales > Rhizobiaceae > Rhizobium > Rhizobium sp. LjRoot258. Next base: position 1,074,149 of record NZ_CAXUST020000002.1, read on the forward strand.
ATGCGCCACGCGACAAGCGAAGGCTCGTAGCATTCAAGCATCGCCATGATGGTCGGCATGCCGTGGGCGACCACGACGGGAGTGCCGGCGCGTGCCGTCTCCAAAAGGCACGCAGCACGTTCTGGATCGACGACCGTAAAGATCGGTCGCGCGTTGCCGAACTCGATCGCCAGATGGCCGGCGACGGTTGCAGCAATCCCACCGACGCCGGACTGGATGAAGACGTGTGTTGGAACCTCAGGCATTTGCCTGAGCGCCTCGCTGACAAGGGTGGTGTAACCCTGCATGACCAGTCCGGGGATACGTTCATAGCCCGGCCATGAGGTGTCCGACACGATCGTCCAGCCGTTTGCCTCCGCCACCCGGGCGGCCTCCTTCACCGAATCGTCGTATGTTGCCCGGACACGGATAATCTCGGCGCCGAAGCGGGAGATAGCGGCAACGCGTTCGTCGCTGACGCCCGAGTGAACGAAGATGGCAGCGCGGGCGCCGACCAGTTCAGCCCCTTGAGCAACCGAGCGGCCATGGTTGCCGTCGGTCGCGCATGCGACCGTCATCGTCTCGGCAACGGCCCGGACCTCGGGGGACTGAAAGTCGGCCATGCCCAACGCGCGACCGAACCTTCGTTCGGCTTCCTCGAGAACGAGGCGGATAACGGCATATGCCCCGCCCAGCGCCTTGAAGCTTCCAAGGCCAAGGCGGTGGCCCTCGTCCTTGACATGTATGGAGGCGACGCCAAGTTCGGCGGCAAGGCCGGGGAGGGACCAGAGCGGCGTTTCGGAATGATTGTCCCGGAACGAGAGGTGATGCTCCACCTGCCGGGCGGCGGCTGAATCGAGCATCGCGACATCCCTTTGATCGAGCGCCTGGCGATACTGGTCAGTCTTGTTCAAAAGAAACATTTGCCTGCCTGTCTGGTGGACCGGACGCGAATCTATTGCAAGTGCAACGAAAAAAGCGCTGATATTCGGGGGTGTTTTTGCAATTTTGTTTCATTGGAGAGCTTGTGTGAACAACCGACTGCAGGCGTCTCGTCTGGACGAGTTCGATCGGAAGATCCTGACTGTCTTGCAAAGGGACAACACGACGCCGCTCAGGACCATCGGCGACGCGGTCAGCCTGTCGGCACCCGCCGTCCAGAGACGGATCAAGCGAATGCGGGAAGAGGGGGTTATCAGGGCCGACGTTGCAATCGTTGATCCGGACGCCGTCGGGCAGTCGATAACGATCTTCGTGGAAGTCGAGGTCATCAGCGAGACCGCACAGCAGATCGAGCACGCGAAGAAGGAGTTCGCAGCCTCTGCGGAGATCCAGCAGTGCTACTATGTCACCGGAGAGGCTGATTTCGTCCTCGTCATCGTCGTCCCCACGATGACCGACTACGAGGCTTTGACGCGACGGCTTTTCTTCGGCAACAACAACGTCAAGCGTTTCCGCACATTCGTTGCCATGGATCGGGTGAAGGTCGGCTTGGCGATCGATATCAACAGTCGATCAGGAGCCGCTTAAGGTTTGCGTTCGTACTTGGTGGCAAGCCCTGCCACGCGCTTCGGCCGCGCGGCGCAGACCCATCCGGGTTCGGCAGCAGACTAGGTCCATGGCTTGGTGATGGCGCCTGTGGCGACGACCCTGACGCTCTTCGCCCTCATAATCTTTACTGTGCAGCGCGCAGCGGTCCGAGCGCGACGTCCGTCGTGTAGTTCTCGCGCATGAAGTTGATGAAGTTGTCCTGGAACTGCCGTGTGTGCGCGTGGGCGAGTTCGTCGGCGAGATCCACGTTCCTGTCGCGGATCGCTTCCAGCATCTGACTATGCTCGTCGGTCAAAAGATATCCTTCATGAGTCCGTTCGAGATATTCGAAGTGCAGGTGCAGCATCCGCTGTCCCTGGGACAGAAGCTTCTCGTAGAAGGAGGCCAGATACTGGTTCTTGCCGGCGTAGGCGATCGCCATATGAAACTCCTTGTTCGCCTCCGACATCGCCAGATGATTGCCCGTCTTAACCGCCGCCGCGAACGCCTTGTCGCGCTTCGCGATCACCTTGAGGTCAGCGTCGGTCCGCAGCGCCGCCGCCAGTCGCGTGTTCATACGCTGGGCGATGTCGAGCGCATCAACGTATTTGGGAAACGTCGCGACTTCGATCGGGGCCACGATGGTGCTCCGATTGGAAAGGGTGACGACCAGTTCGTCTGCCCCAAGCCGGATCAATGCCTCCCGGACGGGGGATCGCGACATGTCGAAGCGCTCGGCCAGCGTCGTCTCGTCGAGAAGTTGGCCGGGGGGAAGGGCCAGTGCGAGGATCTCGCTACGAAGCGTTTCGTACACGCTTTTCCAGCCGGTTCCCCGAATTCGTTTCACTTCAGACTCGTCAGACACTTAGGTCCCTTTCATTCGCAGATGCGGCATTGGGCCAGAAAACCAAGGCTACGGCAATGTAATTTTTCCGCTTGACTTTGTCGACACGCTGTTGACATTAATTCGTCAGTCGACACGCAGCCGACACGAAAAACAACAGAAACGGCTACAGCCGACGAGTGGAACCGCGCGCTTTGCGCACAGCAAAAGAGGAATGCCGATGCTCTCGAAGTTGATAACGTCCGCCTTGCGGACGATGCCTGCGCTCGCCTTGTTGGGAGCTTTGACGACCGCCGCTGAGGCTCAGACGGCCGAAGGATACTGGCAGGGCGTCCAGAAGGCTGGAGTTCTGAAGTGCGGAGCTGCCGTCGCGCCTCCTTACGTCATGCGCGATCCCGCAACCGGCGAGTACTCAGGCTTCTTCGCCGATCTTTGCAAGGAATTCGCCGACGCTCTCAAAGTGAAGCCGGAGTTTGTCGATACCACGTGGGACAACATCGTCGCTGGCCTGCAGGCCGGTAAATGGGACGTTTCGCTTGCGCTGAACCGCACACCCGCCCGCGCCATGGCCGTTCAGTTTTCTGTCCCGGCGATGGAGTATCAGATCTCGCTCGCCTACAACAAAAACAACACGAAGATTCCTGCCGGTGCCTCGACGGTTGCCGATATCGACAAGGAGGGCGTGACACTTGCCGTCATGTCGGGAACGGCACAGGACAAGGCAATTTCGGCGGCGGTCAAGACCGCGACCATCATGCGTCTGCCCGGCAACGATGAAACGCGCCTTGCCGTGACGTCGAAGCGGGCCGACATCCTGGTCGACGCTTCCGACACCAACCAGCTCTTCACCCAGTCTAATCCGGATTGGGCCATCGCAATGAACCCGACGCCGGCGCTCGCCAAGCAGGGCGTCGCCTTCGGCCTGCCGCACAATCTGTCAACAGCAGACGTCGAGGTCGTTAACATCTTCCTCGAAGAAAAAGTTGCGACCGGTCATGTCGACGAGCTGATCAAAAAGGCCGTTGACGAGGTTCTCAAGGGAGCAAAGTAAAGCCACCGGCGCCGGCGTTCGCCGCCGGCGCCTCTTTTCTCTCTTGGAAAACAGAGATCGGCCATGACCATGTCTTTCAGCCTTCCCCTCATGAAAATGCAGGCGCTCCATAAAAGCTATGGCGACGGTGCCGTTCAGGTGCTCAAGGGCATCGACATCGAAATGAAGCCTGGCGAGCGCGTTGTCGTTATCGGCCCGAGCGGCGGGGGCAAGAGCACGCTGCTTCGGGTGATGATGGGGCTCGAGAAGATCGACAGCGGATCGATCAGCTTCGATGGCAAGCCCTACATCTCCTCTGAGGCGGTCGACAAGAAGACGTTGATCGACACCGAGGTCCGCCGGTCGATCGGCATGGTCTTCCAGCACTATACGCTGTTCCCCCACCTCAACGTCATTCAAAACCTTGTTCTCGCGCCCTGCAAGGTTCGCAGGGAGCCTAGGGCAAAGGCTGAGGCGCGTGCACACACTTTGCTGGAGCGGTTCGGTCTTGGCGCCAAGGCGAAGGCATATCCCGCGCAACTCTCCGGCGGACAGAAGCAGCGTGTTGCTATCGCCCGCGCGCTCATGCTCGATCCCAAGCTTATGCTCTTCGACGAGGTCACGTCAGCCCTCGACCCAGAGCTGGTCAGCGAGGTCGAGCAGGTCATCCTGCAGCTTGCCGCACAAGACATGCCGATGATGATCGTCACGCACGACATGTGGTTCGCCAAGAACATCGCTTCCCGCGTGATCTTCTGTGCAGGCGGCATCGTCGTCGAGGACGGCCCGCCGGAACAGGTGCTCGGCGCTCCGAAGGAAGAGCGTACCAAGGAATTCATCGACCGCGTCTTCCATATCAAGCAATAGGAGCGAGCCCCGTGAACTACACGTTCGATTTCAATTCGGTGTCGTTTGCTCCGCTCCTGAAGGGGCTGTGGGTCTCGCTGGAGCTTACGGCAGCGGCGAATCTCATCGGTGTCGTTCTGGGCTTCGGCTTGGCACTGCTGATCATGAGCCCGATCAAGGCCGTTCGGCTGCCGTTCATGCTCTTCGTTGAGTTCTTTCGCTGCACACCGGCCATCGTTCAGATCGTCTGGATCTTCTATTGCGTACCGATGCTGTTCGACGTGTTTCTCGATCCGATCACGATGGGGATACTTGCGCTCGGCCTCAATCTCATGGCCTTCAATGCCGAGGCCTACCGGGCGTCGATTCAGGCGGTGCCACGCGAGCAGATCGACGCGGGGATCGCCCTTGGGTTGAATCCTTTGCAGCGGATTCTCTACATCGTCCTTCCGACGGCTTTTCGCGCTTCCGTCCCCGTCCTTCTGACCAATGGTATCGTGATCTTCCAGCAAAGCGCGCTCGTCGCCATCGTCGCGATCCAGGACCTCATGTACCAGGGCAAGTCCCTGGCGACCGAAACCTACCGCCCCATCGAGACGTTCACCGTTGTGGCTCTGATCTACTTCGCAGTTTCGTTCCCGGTAACCCAGATGGTCGGCCTGCTCGAGCGGCGCCGCCAACAGCTCATCAGCTAGGAGGCCGAGATGGCGCTCGATTTTTCGATACTTCTTCGTTTCGAGCATGCGCTTCTGCTCGGCCTCTGGACGACGCTGAAGCTGACGGCAATCTGCATCGTGCTCGGCTGCTCGCTCGGTTTCCTTGTCGGCCTTGCCAGGACATCCCGGTCGGTTGCGCTTCGGGCCGTTTCCAGCGTCTACGTAGAATTCTTCCGTGGCACGCCCGTGCTCATCCAGCTCTTCTGGATCTTCTTCTGCCTGCCGCTGATCCTCGGCGTCGAACTCTCCAACCTCACCTCAGGCGTGATTGCCCTGACCCTCTATATGGGCGCGATCACAAGCGAGACATTCCGTGCGAGCCTCAAATCGATCGGCCCGGAACAGTTGGATGCCTGCGTGGCGCTCGGCCTTCCCCGCAATGTGCAAGTGACCAACGTCGTCCTGCCGCAGGCGGTACTGCGCGCGATCCCGACACTGCTTTCAAACTGCGTCAGTCTGTTCAAGGAAAGCGCGCTGGTTTCGGCGGTCGGGATGGCCGACCTCATGTTCGTGGGTCAGAACATTTCCAGCAATACTGCGCGGCCCGTCGAGGTGCTGACGGTCGTTGCACTGATCTACTTCGTCATCGCGTTTCCGTTGACGCGCGGTGTCTCGCTCATCGAAGGGCGGGTCCTCAAGAAGCTCGCGATTTGATCATTCCGAACATTGGAGAACTTTTATGAAACTATCTGGCGTCATGCCTGCGCTCATTACCCCGTTCGATGCGAACGGGAAAGTCGACTTCAAGGCTTTCGAAAAGCACCTGACCGGCCTGCGTGCTGCCGGAGTGACCGGATGGGTGCCAATGGGATCGACGGGCGAGTATTCCGCCCTGTCGAACGCCGAGCGCGACGAGGTTTTAAAGTTCGTCAAGGACTTCGCCAACGAAGGCGAGGCTTTGATCGCCGGCACGAACGCGCCCGCAACCCGCGAAGTTATCGAAAACACTCTTCGCGCCAAGGAGATCGGCTACGATACCGTTCTGCTCGCGACGCCGTTCTACACTCGTCCGACGCAGGATGAGCTTCTCGCTCACTTTCAGAAGGTGCTTGCCGAAACCAACGTCAACCTCGTGCTTTACAGCTATCCGTACAAGGACGGCGTTGAGATCGGCTTCGACATCCTGGATGCGCTTGCAGACGATCCGCGCGTCCTCGGTATCAAAGAAAGCTCGGGATCGCTCCAACGCGCAATCGACATCCACGCCCGTTACCACGGCCGCATCGACCTCATCTCGGGATCGGACGACATTGCGCTCGACTTCATGTTCTGGGGCGCGGACGCCTGGATCTGCGGTCCCGCCAACTGCATGGCGAAAGCCTGCGTCGACCTTGATCGAACCTTCCGTTCGGGCGATTTGGCAAAGGCTCGCGAGAAGATGATCGTTCTTTACAAGGCCATGAACATCCTGGAGAGCGGCAAGTTCGTTCAGAAGGTGAAGTACGGATGCGAACTGCAGGGCCAGTCGGTTGGCAACTGCCGCGCCCCGCTGGGCGAGCTGACGGCCGACGAAAAGGCTGAATTCAGGAAGGCTATGGAGCCGATTCTCAACTGGTAAAGCCGAGGCGGTCAAGTCGCCTGCAATCTCTCAAACGTGACGAGGTCGTCGTGACATCAACCGTGGTCGTCGGAGCCGGCATCATCGGCGTGGCCATCGCCTACGAACTACAACGCCGTGGTCGCTCCGTCATGCTGCTGGACAAGGACGCGCCGGGAAAGGGCGCGTCCTATGGTAACATGGCGAGTATAGCTGTCACGGAATTCATGCCGGCCTCTCGGCCGGGCATCTGGGCGCAAATGCCGAAGTGGATGCTGGATCCAGAAGGGCCGGTCCGCGTCCGGCCCGGATACGTCCCCAGGCTTGTCCCATGGTTCCTCCGCTTCCTGGCAGCAAGTCGGCCTTCGAAACTTCGGGAGCTGGAGGCTGCGGGCGCGGTTCTGTGTGCTCGCGTCCACGAGGACCTCGACGCACTGCTTCGTAACACCGGCCTCACGGACATGCTCAGCGAAGAGGGGTGCCTGAGCCTTTATAAGGACGAAGCCGAGTTCCGCGCGGACAGGGAGCACATCGAGATCCTGGAGCGCTTCGGCTTCCGGCACGAGGTTTTAGGCGGCAACGCAATCCGGGATCTCGAGCCAGCCGTGACCACAGGAATTGGCAAGGCGGTGTTGTTTCCCGACAACCGATCCGTATCCGATCCCTACAAACTCGTCGTGGCGCTCGCCGACAAGTTCCGCCTTCTGGGCGGATCGATCGAACAGGGCGAGGTAAAGGGATTCGAACTGCGAGATGGGTCTGTCTCGGCTCTTGAGCTCGCCAACGGGCGGACGATTTCGACAGAGGAGGTCGTGCTGGCGGCGGGAGCCTTCACCGCACGTCTGTCCGCACTCCTGAGTGAGCACATCCCCCTCGAGACCGAACGCGGCTATCACACCCAGATCATGGATCCGGGCATCGCCATGCGTCACTCGATCATCTGGCCTGCCCGCGCTTTCATGGTGACACCGACGGCAGGTGGCATTCGCGTCGGCGGAACCGTCGAAATGGCAGGCCTCGACGCGCCGCCGGATTATCGCAGGGCAAAGGTGTTGGTCAAACGGGCAAAGGAAGCTCTTCCGGACCTGCAGGCTCGCGAGACAACAGAATGGATGGGGCACCGACCCGCATTGCCGGACACACTTCCGGTCATGGGACCATCGGCGAAGCGGAAGAACATCTGGTACGCGACGGGTCACGGCCATCTCGGCCTGACCTACGCGGCCACGACTGGGCGTATAATGGCCGATCTCATCACGGGCGTCGCGCCGCCCGTGGACATGTACCCATATCGTGTCGACCGGTTCTAACCGGTCGCTTTCGACAGCAAGGACATACAGATGCGAAGCGAACTCTATATCGACGGAAAGTGGGTAAAGCCGATCAAGGGCGGAACCTGCATCGTAACCAATCCTGCGACCGAAGAGACTATCCAAACGATCAGCGCTGCGACGGCCGAAGACGTCAACGTCGCGGTCAAGGCTGCTCGGCGTGCGTTCGACAAAGACGGCTGGCCCAAGCTTTCCGGTGCACAGCGGGCAAAGTATCTAAGAGCGATCGCAGCCGGCATCCGCGTGCGTCAGGCGGACATCGCCCGGCTGGAAGTGCTGGATAACGGCAAGCCGTTCCCGGAAGCCGACTGGGATGTCGCCGACGCCGCCGGCTGCTTCGACTTTTATGCCGGACTTGCCGAACAGCTCGACAACAAACCGGAGGAAACGATTTCGCTTCCGGACGACCGTTTCACATCCAAGGCGGTGAAGGAGCCCATCGGCGTCGTAGGTGCAATCATCCCTTGGAACTATCCGCTGCTGATGGCAGCCTGGAAGGTTGCTCCTGCTCTTGCGGCCGGGTGCACGGTTATTCTCAAGCCAGCCGAGCTGACGTCGCTCACAGCACTTGAACTGGCCGCCGTCGCCGATGAAACTGGACTGCCTGCCGGCGTCCTCAATATCGTCACGGGTTCCGGATCGGTGGCGGGACAGGCCATCATCGATCACAGGCAAGTCGACAAGCTAGCGTTCACAGGTTCCGGGCCGGTCGGCTCCAAGATCATGGCGGCAGCGGCGCGCGACATCAAACGGGTCAGTCTCGAGCTTGGCGGTAAGTCGCCGTTCGTCGTCTTCGACGATGCAGACATTGAAGAAGCCGTCGAATGGATAATGTTCGGCATCTTCTGGAACCAGGGGCAGGTCTGCTCGGCGACATCCCGCGTCCTCGTGCATGAAGCCATTTATGATCGGCTGCTCGCTCGTCTTGTCGAGGAGACCAACAAAATCAAGATTGGCAACGGTCTCGAGGACGGCGTCCTCCTCGGCCCACTGGTCTCGAAGCGCCAGTATGAGCAGGTCACCGCCGCGATCGATGCCGCCCGCAAAGCTGGGGCTACGGTTGCGTGCGGGGGGACCAGGCCAGAAGGATTCGACAAGGGCTATTATCTGCGCCCAACCGTACTGACCGACGTCCCCCTCGACAGCGACGCCTGGGTCGAGGAGATTTTCGGCCCGGTTGTCTGCGTCAAGGCGTTCAAGACCGAGGAGGAGGCCATCGAGCTCGCCAACGACTCCCGCTTCGGTCTTGCCGCCGCCGTCATGTCGAAGGACGACGTCCGCACCGAGCGCGTCGCGTCCGCCTTCCGGGCAGGCATCGTATGGATCAACTGCTCGCAGCCGACGTTCACCGAGGCACCCTGGGGCGGTTACAAGGAGTCAGGCATCGGCCGCGAACTCGGGCGCTGGGGGCTGGAGAACTACCTCGAAACCAAGCAGATCACAAAGTACGTCACCGACAACCCCTGGGGCTGGTACATCAGGTAGAGGTCGGCCCGATGCATTTCGACAAGACTCTCGAACTGCTGCTCGTCCATTGCCAGGGCGAACTCGGTCATCTTCTCGTCAACGGCGCTCCGGAAGTTCCCGGCGCGACCATGCTCGACAAGATGAACCACATCAACACTGTCGACGACAGCCTACGGCGGTTTGTCACGTTCGAGCCGCGCGCCAACGTCGCTATGTCGGTAAACCTGCTCGTCGCGCCGACACGGGACGACGCTGACGCAGGTTTTATCGTGCTGCAAGCAGACCGGGCGCATCCGATGTCGGGAAGCAACTGTATCTGCGTCGTCACGGCTCTTCTTGAGAGCGGTCGCGTACGGATGCAGGAGCCGGAGACCATTGTCCGTCTCGATACGCCAGCGGGTCTGATCGTCGCGCACGCGACGTGCGAGAACGGCCGTTGCCTGGTCGTCAGTCTCGACAACGTGCCGAGCTTCGCCGAGTTGCTGGACCATGAACTCGACACGCCGAAGTGGGGACGGATCAAGGCCGACGTCGCATTCGGTGGCGTCTACTACGGCCTGGTGGACGTCGACCAGATCGGTCTGACCATCGAGCCCGATAGCGCGCGCGAGCTTGCCGAAGCGGGTATCGAGCTCACGCACCTGCTCGCAGAGCAGGTCGGGGTGAAGCATCCCACGCTGCCAGGCATCGACGAGATCGCCTATGTCATGTTCCGCGATGTGGAGCCCGATGGCGCCATTCGCACGTGCACCACACTACAGCCGGGCAGGGTTGACCGCTCGCCTTGCGGTACCGGGAGTTCAGCCAACCTGGCTTCCCTTTACGCACGCGGCCTCATCTCGGTCGGCGACGTCCGTACGTCGCGCTCCATCATTGGCGGAGAGTTCCGTGCCGAGGCGATCGGAGAGACAGAGGTTGCTGGTCGCAAGGCGGTCATTCCTCGCATCACCGGTCGGGGATATGTCTATGGTCGCACAGAACTACGCGTTTCCAACGACGAGCCTTTCGTGGCGGGCTTTGCGCTTTCCGACACCTGGGGACCGCAGGTCGGCCTGTTGAAATGAGGAGCAACCATGAGAACGTCGCTGGAAGGCCAGTGCATTCTGGTCACTGGATCGTCGGGAGGAATTGGGGCGGCCATCGTCGAACGGCTCGCTGCCGAAGGCGCCCGTGCGATCATTCACTATGGCCGAGACAAGGATGGGGCCGAGGCGCTGCTGGACCGTATCGCAGGGCGCGGGTGGGTCGCCCAGGCTGACCTGTCCACGTCTGAAGGGCCGTTCGAACTTTGGCGCAAGTCGGTGGACGTCGCTGGACGCGTGCATGCACTGGTAAACAACGCGGGCATTCGTACGGAGATCTCCATCGACGCATCGGCGCAGGACTGGAAATCCGCATGGCAAAAGGAGTTCCAGGTCAACTTCTTTGCTGCCGCCGATCTCTCCAAGGAGGCGATCGGCCATTTCAAGGCGAATGGAGGCGGTCGGATCGTCAACATGGCGAGCCGCGCCGGCCAGCGTGGGTATGCGGCAAACGCCATGCCCTATGGTGCGACGAAGGCCGCGCTGGTCAATCTCACGAAGTCCATTGCTCGAAGCTTTGGTGCCGATGGGGTGACGGCGATTGCGATCGCCCCCGGCTGGGTGCGGACCGAGATGGCGCAAGAGTTCATCGCGGCGCACGGGAAGGCGGCCGCCGTTGCCGACATACCGATCGGAGAGATGGCGGCGCCGACCGAGGTCGCGGAACTCGTCGCATTCGTTCTACGGCCAAGCCAGGCGTCGCTGAACGGGGCGACCCTCGACGTCAACGGCGGAAGCTACATTCGATAAAGACACAGGATGGTTCTCATGAAGCGATTTGAAGAAAAGGTTGCTGTCGTCACTGGTGCCGGGGGCGGAATTGGTTCGGCGATCGCCCGTCGCCTGGCCGCTGAGGGCGCACTAGTCGTCGTGACCGACGTAAATGCCGAGACGGCGGCGCAGGTTGTGAGCGGCATCGAAGCCGAAGGCGGCGCCGCCACTGTGATCGCCGCGGATATCTCGAATAGGGTTTCCTGTTACGCCCTCATCGAGCAGGCTTTTTTTCTGCGCGGTCGCATTGACGTCCTTGTCAACAATGCAGGCATCAATCGCCGCGGCAACCTCCTGGCGCTGTCGGACGAGGACTGGGACATCAGCTTCACGGTGAACCTGGACTCGATGTTTCATCTTTGCCGCGCCGCTCTCCCCCACATGATCTCGGCCGGAGGCGGCGCAATCGTCAACACGGCGTCGCAATGGGGATTGTATCCCGCGCCAAACCATATCGCCTACAATACGACCAAGGCGGCTGTCGCAGCGTTTACGCAGAACTTGGCGCGCGACTATGCTCCAAACGGGGTACGCGTCAACGCGGTCTGCCCAGGAGAAATCCACACGCCTATGCTTGAGGCGGGCGTGACGCGATCGGGTCGGACGATCGCCGATCTGGACAAGCTCGTGCCGTTCGGCCGTATCGGCAAGCCCGAGGAAGTGGCAGCACTCGTTGCCTTCCTGGCGTCGGACGAGGCCGCGTTCATGTGTGGTTCGTTGGTCGAGATCACAGGCGCGCAAGCTGTGGCATAGTGTTGAATTGATATCGACTGTTTGGCGCGCGGTTGCTTATACGCTCTCGGGCGTGATGATCTCGAACGGCACAACGCGCTGCAGTATAGTGTCTCCGCGGTTTTCCAGTGCGGTGACCATCGTTGCGATCAACTCCTCGGAAATCTTGTCCAGCGGATGACATAAGGCTGCCGTTATCAGACCCTCGGTCAGCCCCTTGCGCGTCTCGGGGCCGATGTCGCGACATATGACGCGCACCCGGCTGCGCTTTACATCGTCGGATTCGCGTAGCGCCTTCAAAACGCCAGAGATTCCGCCGCCGACGATGTATATCCCTCGCAAGTCGTCGGAATCTGCGAGCAGCTCGCGAACCATCTGGTAGGCTTGGTGGGATTCCTCGTGTGTCGGTCGGCTGTCGTCGATTTGGAGATGCGGCGCGTGCTCGCGCATGTAGGAGCGGAAACTCGCATCGCATATGTCCTGGCACTGGTATCGATGGTTCCCAATGAAGACGGCTATCCGGCCGGCGTCGGGGATCGTCTGGGCCAAAAACCATGCCGCAGTCCTCCCCAATTTCCAATTGTCCGTTCCAACGTAGCCCGCCCGATCAGGCGCCGATTGATCCGTGATGTAGGTCACCACCGGCTTGCCACTGGTGCGCAGTGAGTGGATGGTCTGTCCTATAAGGGGGTGATCTCCGGCGATAATGGCAACGGCATCACACCGCTCGCCGAGCGCAGCGAGCCGATTTGCAATATTCTGGGGTTCGAGGACGTCGACAAACTCGACTATGGGTTCAACCTTCTCATTGACCCGTCGCGATGCCGCTTCGACGATCTTCGATCCGAAAAGTTTATAAAGATCCCGGCTCGACTGCTGGAGCAGAAAACCGAATCTGTAGCTTGGAAGGGCGCGTCGCAAGCGATCCTCAATGACGCCGAGACCATAAAAGCCAATTTGCTCGGCCGCGCGTTCGACCTTCTCGATCGTCCGCGGGCGCACGGAAGCCGAGCCCGCCAAAATCCGATTGACGGTAGCAACGCTGACGTTCGCAGTGCGAGCGAGATCGGCGATCGTCGGACGTGTCTTCATGAGATTTTCCGCGTCATTTTGCTTTGATATAGAAGATACAAAATATCTATTCCAATGCAATAGTTGTTTCGAGCAAACGTTCTATTTGCTAACTCTTCTCTCGCGTTGCCGGGATCGCTCAGGGAGATGTCATCCCGCGTGCAACTTGGGAGGAAGTTCTATGCAGTTTTCAAAAGCCGTCCTGAAAGGGGCGCTGTCCCTTGCAGCCGTCGTGGCGCTCGGCGCATCCACCGTGCTGGCAGCCAATATCGCAGTCGTCGGCGGAAAGACCGACGATGAGTTCTGGAGCCGGATCAAGAAGGGCGTGGATGATGCCCGTCTGGTTGTCGAAAAGAATGGGGGCTCGGTCAGCTACCTTCAGCTTCAAACCTATGACAATCTTGGTCCGGACGCCGCCCAGCTCGTCCGCACCGCGATGAGCCAGGGCGTGACGGGTATCGTTGTGCCGGACTGGGTTCCGGAAGCTGAGGACGAGGCGATCAAGGCTGCGGTCCAGGCGGGAATCAAAGTCATTCTCATGAATGCCGGCAACATCGAAAAGGCGCGTGAGCTAGGCGCGATCAACTATGTTGGCTCCGATGAGTATGTGGCAGGCAAGGCAGGCGGCGAATATCTCGGATCGAAAGGCGCAAAAAATGTCATTTGTGTCAACACGGTTCCAGGCGCTGCCAATCAGGAAGCCCGTTGCAAGGGTGTGATCGACGGTATTGCGGCGAAAGGCGGACAGGGCAAGCAGCTTCCCCTTCCTGCGACGAGCTTCGGGGATCAGACCGCGATTGCGGAGGCGGTGAAGGCCACGCTTCTCCAGGACGACAGCATCGACGGTATCATCAACGTCAGCGCGACAGATGCCGATGCAGCTGCAAGCGGGATCAACCAGGCAGGAAAGGTCGGCAAGGTATCGCACGGTACCTTCGATCTCAACGCTTCAGGCTTGGCCCGCATCAAGGATGGCTCGCAGACCTTCGCCATCGATCAGCAGCCGTATCTGCAGTCGATCCTCAGTGTGACGCTGCTGGCGTCGCACCTCGACTATGGAACGAATCTTCCGACCGCGCCCGTCCTTACCGGCCCAGGCATCGTCGACGCATCCAACATCGATGCGACCATGGCCGGCGTCAAAAGCGGCGCCCGATAATCGGTTCTCGTCAAGCGCGACCCGCAGGACCGCTGCGGGTCGAAGACGAACGGCACTTCGGGTTCGAAGCCATGTTAGGATTTTGCACATGAACACTCTGTCAGTAGGCAACCTCTTGCGGCGCCCCGAGGCGGGCGCGTTCCTCGGGCTCATCGGGGTGCTTGCGTTCTTCATCATCTTTGGAAGCACCAAGTTTCTCGAACCGGCCGGAGCGGCGAGCTGGCTGAACGTCGCCGCCAACCTCGGCATCGTCGCCCTGCCGATCGGCCTGTTGATGATCGCGGGTGACCTCGACATTTCGATCGGTGCCATGATCCCCGCGGGATCGATGACCATCGCAATCATCTCCGGCTTCTATGGTCTCCCGATCTGGGTTGGTATGCTCGGCTCCATCGGCATAGGGCTCATGGTGGGCCTGGTGAATGGCTATCTTGTCGTCAGAACCGCGGTTCCCTCACTCATTGTCACGCTCGGGACGCTGTTTGCGGTCCAGGGCCTGATGCTCGGGGTATCGGTTCTCGTCACAGGAACCACCAGCGTGCCGCTAACAGCGGATCCCTGGGCGAAGTTCCTCTTCGGTCACTTCCTGTTAGGCTCCTTCCAGGTGATCATCATCTGGTGGATTGCAATCACCGCCCTCTTCGTCTTCTTCATCCATCTGTCTCCCTATGGGAACTGGATCTTCGCGATGGGCGGAGACAGGGTCAGCGCCCGTAACGCCGGCATTCCGACAGCCGGGCTCACGATCATCCTGTTCGTTCTCTCCTCCACGAGCGCGTCGTTCGTAGGCATGTGCCAGGCGATCCTGTTCAACTCGGCTCAGGTCTCGGGAGGCATGACGTTCATCTTCAACGCCATCATCTCGGTCGTCGTCGGTGGTGTGCTTCTGACCGGAGGCTTTGGATCCGTGATCGGGATCTTCTTCGGCACGATCACCTTCGCGGTCGTCAACCAGGGCATCTACTTCACCACCTTCGACCGCAACTGGTCGAGCCTGATCATCGGCGTGATGCTTCTGATTGCCGTGCTCATGAACAACACGTTCCGTCACATGGCGCTGACCTACTCGCCGAAGAAGAAGTGAGGACAGGATATGAAAACGCCAATTCTCGAGCTTGAGAACGTCAACAAGTCCTTCGGTCCGATCGACGTCCTGCACAACATCACGCTGAAGGTTCATCCAGGCGAAGTCCTGTGTCTGCTCGGCGACAACGGTGCAGGTAAGTCCACGCTCATCAAGACCTTCGCCGGCGTTTACAAGCCGACGAGCGGCACGGTGAAGTTCGAAGGAAGGGCTCTGACCTTCAACAATCCGCGCGAAGCCGCCGATATGGGCATTGCGACCGTCCACCAGTTCGGCGGTACCTTCCCCCTTATGAGCATCGGCCGTTCATTCTTCGTTGGCCGGGAACCGACCAAGGGCTTCGGCCCCTTCAAGATCTACGATCGCAAGAAGGCCAACGAGATCGCGGTGAAGGCCGTCCGGGAGTTCGGCATCACGCGCATCGACGACGGAGACCGCCTGATTGGCGGGTTGTCCGGCGGTGAACGACAATCGCTGGCCATTGCACGCGCTGTCCATTTCGGGGCGAGGGTGCTCATTCTCGACGAGCCGACGGCCGCGCTCGGCGTCAAGGAGGCCGCGCACGTTCTGCGCATCGTGCTCGAGGCGCGGCGTCGCGGCCTGGCAGTGATATTCATCACCCACAACGTCATCCATGCGATGACCGTCGGCGACCACTTCGCCGTCCTGATCAAGGGCGAGAAGGCAGCCGATTTCCGCAAGGGCGAGAAGACCCGAGAGGAGATCACCGACCTCATGGCCGGCGGCGAGGCGATGGCCGAACTTGAAGCCGAGATCGAAGCTCACTCGTCCGCCAATAGCGGACAACCACTAGCGGTCTGACCGGCCGCCGAACGGACACAACAAGACAACGACATCGGCTCACCCGCCTCGCGGGTGGGGCTGGCAAGTGCAACCATTTCACGGGTGAACAGTCATGAAAATCGCGCTCGACCCCTTTATGCATCGCCACCTTTCGCTCGAGCAGCTCCCCTCGAAAGTCGCCGAACTCGGCTATGAGTGGATCGAGCTCAGCCCTCGGGCCGACTTCCTCGAATGGTTCAAGGCCCCGCGGGTGTTCCCGTCCAGGATAAAGTCCTTCAAGAAGGCGCTCTCAGACGCCAACGTCGGCATCGCGTCGCTCCTGCCGATGTATCGTTGGGCGTCCAATGACGAGACTGAGCGGCAGGCAGCGGTTCGGCACTGGAAACGCGCCATCGAGATCGCCGTTGAACTCGGCGTCGACACGATGAACTCCGAATTCGGTCGGGGACCGCATCCCGACAAGGGCTCCTGCTACTGCTGCCACACGGGATCGATGATCGAGGCATGCGAGGACGCCTGGTGGCGGTCGATGGAGGAACTCGTTCCGATCTTCGAACGCGAAGGCATCAACCTCCATGTCGAGCCGCATCCGGAAGACTGGTGCGAGACGCTGCAGCCGGCCCTCGACGTCATCCGGACGGTCAACTCCAAGAACGTCAAGTTCCTCTATTGCGCGCCGCATACGTTCTACTTCG
The DNA here is from genome assembly GCF_964254185.1 of Rhizobium sp. LjRoot258. Lineage (NCBI taxonomy): Bacteria > Pseudomonadati > Pseudomonadota > Alphaproteobacteria > Hyphomicrobiales > Rhizobiaceae > Rhizobium > Rhizobium sp. LjRoot258. The sequence continues at coordinate 1,090,827 of NZ_CAXUST020000002.1, forward strand.
GTGACGACACCAAGGCGATGCTGCGCGAGGCGAAGGACGTCCTCGCCCACGTCCATGTCGGTGATACCTTCAATCACAAGGCATCCTCTGGGCTACGCTACATTCTGAACCCGCCCGGAACGAACGCCCGCGTGCACCAGCATCTCAACATCGGACAGGGGGAGGTGCCTTGGGACGACTTCTTCGGAACGCTCGCCGAGATCGGCTTCGACGGCATCATGACGTCCTGCGTCTTCGCCTGGGAAGAGAAGGCTGACCAATCCGGCAAGTTCATGTGCACCGAAATGCAGCGCTACGTCGACAAGTACGCAACGAAGTGACGCCTCAGCTATTTGGCGGCGCGGAAGGCGCGCGGCCTCAAGACTTTAATTCCTGGAAGGACAAAAAATGATCAACGGAGAAAGACTGATAGAGCGCCCACTGCGTTGGGGCATGGTTGGCGGCGGCCGGACGGGCCAGGTCGGCTACAAGCACAGGACCGGCGCGCAACGCGACGGTACCTATCGCCTCGTCTGCGGCGCATTCGACCTCGACGCCGAACGCGGACGCGACTTCGGCACGAAGATCGGCGTTGCTGCCAACCGGTGCTATACGGACTACAAGGAACTGATCGCAAGGGAGGCCGGTCGCGAGGACGGCGTCGAGGTCGTATCCATCGCGACGCCGAACTTCACCCACTACGAGATCACCAAGGCATGCCTTGAGGCCGGCCTGCACGTCATCTGCGAGAAGCCTCTCTTCTTCACGGTCGAGGAATGCGACGAGGTTGCCAAGCTCGCCGAACGGAAAGGTCTGATTGTCGGCGTCACCTACGGCTTCACCGGCCACCCGCTGGTCCATCAGATGGCCGCGATGGTGAAGAAGGGGATGCTCGGCGATATCCGGATCGTCGACCTTCAGTACACGCACGGCTTCAATTCAGGGGACGACGTGGGGGCAGGCGAGGCTGTGAAGTGGCGCACCAACCCGAAGACGGCCGGTCCCACCTTCGTCCTCGGCGATATCGGAACGCATCTCTACTACCTCTCCGAAATCGTACTCCCGCATCTGAAGATTGAGAAGTTGCTTTGCGACCGCAAGGCGTTCATTCCGACCCGCGCGCCGCTCGAAGACCATGCGACCGTCCTGATGCACTACGACAACGGCGCCCGCGGCCGACTCTGGGTATCCTCGGTCAACGCCGGGAACATGGGCTCGCAGCGCTATCGCTTTGTCGGTTCGAAGGCGTCCATAGAATGGTCCGACGCCCATCCCGACCAGTTGATCTACGAGGTCCAGGGTGAGCCGAACCGCATCCTGCACCATGGCATGCCATACCTTGAAGAGGAGAGCCTCGCCGTCGACCGGATGGGCGCGCTTCACACCGAAGGATTGGGCGATAGCTGGTCCAACATCTATCTCTGGATCGCGCAGGCCATCGATGCGAAGCGTCGCGGTGACGAGGCCTTCCTGAAGACCCATCACTACCCCGACATCAACGCCGGCACCGAGGGTGTCCGCTGGCTCGAAAACTGCGTCCGCTCGGCTGACAAAGGCGCAGCCTGGGTCGACTTTAAATAACCTGGAATTGGGGGCGCGCGGTTTTCCTCCAACCTACTCCCAAGAGCGCGTCCCCGACACTTACCCAACAGGAAACCATGCCATGAAACTATCGATCTGCACCGACGTAATGGGCGATCTCCCTTTCACTGAAATGCTCGACAAGTGCGTTAAGCTCGGCGTCGAAGGCATTGAAATGACGGGCGGCGGCTGGTCGCGCGCTCCTCATTTCCGCGCCGACGAGCTGCTGGAGGACAAGGGACTGCTCAAGTCCAAGCTTAAGGAGATCGAGGCCCGCGGTCTTGAGATCGCCGCTCTGAATTGCTCGGCCAATCCGCTTGATCCCGGCGACATGGGTAAACGCCATCGCAAGGAGATGGAGCAGACCATCCGTCTGGCCGGTGAAATTGGCGTGAAGACGATCGTCACCATGTCGGGGCTCCCCGAGGCTGCCCCTGGTGACACGGTCCCCAATTGGCTTGTCTACACCAAGAGCTGGCCGGACGAGATGCCGGAGCGCGACCGGTACCAGTGGGAGGACTGCGCGTTTCCGCTATGGCATGACCTCGTAAAGCTCGCAAAGGAAGTCGGCGTCGAAAAGTATGCGCTCGAGAATTTCTCGGCGATGCTGGTATGGAACCCCGAGACGCTGTTCCGTCTTCGCAACGAGGTCGGGCCAACCGTCGGGATGAATCTCGATCCATCGCATCTCATGTGGATGGGAGCGGACCCGATCGCTTCTGCACGGGCTCTCGGCTCCGCGATACATCATTGCCACGGCAAGGATACGCGCATCGAGCGCGGCCTGGCGGATGTCAACGGCCTGCTGGAACTGAAGGAAGTCACGGATGTCGCCAACCGCACATGGAACTATGTAGCCGTCGGCGCTGGCCACGACCTGCAATGGTGGAAGGAATTCTTCTCCGTCGTGCGCATGGTCGGATACAACGGCTGGGTCAGCCTCGAGATGGAAGACTTCACAATGTCCACCGACGCCGGCATCCAGTCCTCCATCGATGCGCTGCAGGCCACGATCAGCCGCTGACTTTGGCCCGGGCCGCTGACGCGGCCCGGCCATTTTGTGAGGACGAGATGAGCACTCCGATTACCATTACCACTGCTCCCTGCTGCTGGGGTGTCGATGACGTAAAGAACCCGTACCTTCCCAATTGGGAAAAGGTTCTGGACGAGGCGCAGATAGCCGGCTTCGGAGGGCTGGAGCTTGGGCCTTATGGATACCTGCCGCTTGACCTCGGTCTTGTTTCGGAAGCGTTGAACAAGCGCGGACTGCGTATCGTGGCGGGCACAATCTTTGACGATCTGGTTTCGCCCGCAAACCGGGCAAATCTCCTTCGTCAGACCGATGAGATCTGCTCTCTCATAACGCAACTGCCGAGACCGGACACTCATCTCGGGCAGCGTTTCAGTGCCCCTTATCTGACGGTGATGGATTGGGGGCACGACGAAAGGGACTACACTGCCGGGCATTCCGATCGCGCGCCGCGGCTTGATGATGGCGCGTGGAGCGGCATGGTAGAAAACATTCGCGCCGTAGCCACACTTGCTCGCGACAAGTTCGGTGTAAGGGCGACGATCCATCCGCATGCGGGTGGTTATATCGAGTTCGCCGACGAGTTGGAGCGTATCACAGGCGACATCCCCGCCGATCTGGCCGGTCTCTGCCTCGACACCGGACACATGACCTATTCCGGCATGGATCCGGTTGCCACCCTGCGCCACTACTGGAATCGGGTCGACTATATCCATTTCAAAGACATCGACGCCAAGATCTACCAGGAGGTGATGGGCGAACGCATCCGCTTCTTCGAGGCTTGCGCCAAGGGCGTCATGTGCCCGATCGGACGCGGCTCGATCGATTACTCGGCAATCCGCACGCTTCTGACTGAACTCGGCTACAGCGGCTATATCACCATCGAACAAGAGCGCGACCCGCTCAACACCAGCAGCATACTGAACGATCTGGCCGCCAGCCGGTCGTTCCTGGCGCGCGTTGGTTTCTAGAAGCTAGGAGATTCAGATGAAATCACTCGACGTCATTACAATTGGCCGCTCATCCGTCGACCTCTACGGCCTTCAAGTCGGCGGACGGCTCGAAGACATGGGCTCGTTCAACAAATATATTGGCGGCTCGCCAACCAATATCGCCTGTGGAGCTGCGCGGCTCGGCCTCAAGTCTGGACTGATCACGAAAGTCGGCGACGAACACATGGGTCGCTTCATCCGCGAACAGCTTCAACGCGAAGGTGTCGACGTGGGAGGGGTTAGGACGGATCCCGAGCGCCTGACGGCGCTCGTGCTCTTGGGTATCCGCGACGAGGATACTTTTCCTCTGATCTTCTATCGTGAGAACTGCGCGGACATGGCGCTCAGCGAAGATGACATCCACTCGGACTATATTGCCTCGGCACGCGCCGTCGTCGTGACGGGCACGCACCTTTCCAATCAGCGCACTGAAGCCGCTGTGCTCAAGGCCCTTGGGCTTGCCCGAACGTCTGAAGCCCGAACCGCGCTCGACATCGACTATCGCCCAAACCTGTGGGGCGTCGCTGGCCACGGCGACGGAGAAAGCCGCTATGTGGCGGACCGGCAGGTGACGGCCAAGCTCCAGTCGACCCTTCATCTCTTCGATTTGATCGTCGGTACGGAGGAAGAGTTCCATATTGCTGGCGGGACAACGGATACTGTCGCAGCGCTCAAGGCTGTGCGCGCCGTTTCCGCGGCGACACTTGTCTGCAAGCGGGGTGCTAAGGGCGCCGTCGCGTTTGAGGGAGCAATTCCCGACAACCTCGAAGAGGGCCAATCCGGGGAGGGTTTCCCGATCGACGCCTTCAATGTTCTTGGTGCTGGCGACGGTTTCTTCTCGGGCCTCCTGAAAGGCTGGCTTGACGGTAAGGATTGGCCGACTTCTCTCAAATACGCCAATGCCTGCGGAGCTTTTGCCGTTTCGCGCCATGGCTGCACGCCTGCCTATCCCTCACTTATGGAGCTTGAACTCTTCCTGGAGCGTGGTGTCACGCGCCCGGACCTGCGCAACGATACGCAGCTAGAACAAATCCATTGGTCGACCAACCGTCATCGCAATCACGGCGAAGACCTGCCGGAATACCGTATTTTCGCCTTTGATCATCGCATGCAACTCGAGCAAATGGCGGGGTACACTCTGGAAAAGGGCAGCGCCTTCAAGGGACTTTGCCTGAAGGCTGCCCTGCATGTTCAGAACGGTCGATCGGGCTATGGAATTTTGTGCGACAACCGGATTGGACAAAAGGCGCTCCATGCAGCCTCCGGCACAGGTCTGTGGATCGGCCGTCCTTGCGAATGGCCTGGTTCGCGGCCGTTGACCCTGGAACCCGAGCTTGGCTCTGACTACGGCGGCCTGGTCGAGTGGGCGCGCGAGAATGTTGTCAAAGTACTGTGCTTCTGCCATCCCGAGGATGATGCCGAGACCCGCGCGGATCAGGAAGCGACAGTAAAACGGCTTTTCGAGGCGTCGCGGCGCAATGACCTAGAATTCCTGCTGGAGATCATCCCATCCAAAGTGGATGAGGTTAACGATGACACGACCGCGCTCCTGATCCAGCAATTTTATGACATCGGCGTATTCCCCGACTGGTGGAAGCTTGAGCCAATGAAAACTGCTGACGCCTGGGCGAATACCATCGCGGCGATCGAGAAGAACGACCGCAACACGCGCGGTATCGTCGTCTTAGGTCTCGACGCCCCCGAAGCGGAATTGGCCGCGAGTTTCGAGATCGCCGCCGCATTCGAGCTGGTGAAGGGTTTTGCCGTCGGCCGGACCATCTTCGGCGACGTGGCGCGAGCGTGGATGTCAGGTCAGGTGGAAGACGACGCGGCCGTCGCTGAGATGGCAAAGCGCTATCAGCGGCTCTGCAACATTTGGGACGAGTCCAGAGCGGCGGCACGGGAGAAAGCAGCATGACAAACACGATCAAACTCACGGCCGCTCAGGCGATGGTCAAATGGCTTTCTGCTCAGTTGACCGAAGACGGCGATCGATTCATCGAAGGTGTATGGGCCATTTTCGGTCACGGCAATGTTGCCGGAATTGGCGAAGCGCTGCATGGCATCGGCGACGCGCTACCAACTTGGCGCGGTCAAAACGAGCAGACCATGGCGCATGCGGCAATTGCATATGCCAAGACGATGAAACGTACACGTGCGCAAGCGGTTACGTCGTCGATTGGCCCCGGCGCCCTCAACATGGTGACCGCCTGCGCCCTTGCCCATGTCAATCGTCTGCCGGTGCTGTTCATTCCGGGAGATATTTTCGCCAATCGTCGTCCTGACCCTGTCCTGCAGCAAATCGAGGACATAGGCGATGGAACCGTCAGCGCCAACGATTGCTTCCGGCCGATCTCGGCCTACTTCGATCGGATCGCTCGGCCCGAGCATTTGCTCACCTGCTTGCCTCGGGCTTTGGCCGTGATGACCGACCCGGCAAACTGTGGGCCGGCTACACTCGCCTTCTGTCAGGACGTGCAAGCGGAATACTATGATTATCCGGAAGCATTCTTCGAGCCCAAGGTATGGCGCATCCGCCGCCCCGAGCCAGATCCGCGGGAAGTCGCGGATCTCGCCAATGCAATCCGTACCGCGCGCCGGCCCGTCATCATTTCCGGTGGCGGCGTCATCTATTCGCAGGCGGAGGCCGACCTCGCTGCGTTCGCCGACAAACACAATATCCCGTTCGCCGAAACGCAAGCAGGCAAGGGGGCCAACAGTTGGGAACAGCCGATGAACTTTGGTTCCCCCGGTGTAACCGGATCGGCTTCGGCCAATAAGCTTTGCGCTGAAGCGGATCTGATCATCGGAATTGGGACGCGCTTCCAAGATTTCACAACGGGGAGCTGGGCTCTCTTTCGCAATCCGTCGCGTAAGGTCGCGTCAATCAATCTTGCAGGATATGACGCGACCAAGCATTCGGCACTACCGTGTGTCGGGGATGTCAAGGTGACGCTGGCGCGTCTATCCGATGCGCTGGGGGATTATCGCGCGCCTGCAGTCGACGCGAGGAGCAGGAGCGAATGGCTCGCCGCGGTTAAGCGCGTGACGGCGGCGCCGGAAGCCGACAATTCCGGGGCCCTGCCCACGGATGCGCAGGTCATCGGCGCCGTCCAGCGCGTGTCAACTGAGAAATCGGTTGTCATGTGCGCGGCAGGCACGATGCCGGGCGCGCTGCAGGTGCTCTGGCAGTCTGCCAGGAGCGGCTATCATATGGAGTATGGTTTCTCTTGCATGGGCTATGAGGTTGCGGGTGCTATGGGCATCAAGCTCGCGCGCCCAGACAAGGAGGTCATCTGCTTCGTGGGTGACGGCTCCTACATGATGGCCAACTCCGAACTCGCCACGGCCGTTATCCGACGGGTGCCATTCACGGTCGTACTCACTGACAATCGAGGCTACGGCTGCATCAATCGACTGCAGATCGAGTGCGGTGGAGCCGAGTTCAACAACATGTACAAGGACTGCAATATCGAGGTGCAGCCCGAAATCGATTTCGTCGCGCACGCCGCCGCGATGGGCGCTCACGCGGAGAAGATAAGCTCTATCGGCGAACTCGAGGCCCGCATCGTCGCAGCAAGGCAAAGGAACATTCCGACTGTTCTGGTTATCGACACGGATCCCGTTCCAGGAACCGGGGCGGGTGGTCATTGGTGGGATGTTGCGGTGCCACAGGTTGGCGGCCCGGAGCGGCTTGAGCAGGCACGTGCGCGTTACAATGAGAATGCCGCTTATCAACGCGTGTTTGATTGAGGAGCTCGCAATATGTCTCCACTCTTGCGTAAACCCTTCGGCTCCCACGGTAAAATCCATGAGATCACGCCTCAGTCTGCCGGTTGGCGCTATGTCGGCTTTGCGGTCTATCGATTGCGGCCGGGTGAAGCAGTCGAGGAGGCTACTGGCGATCGCGAGGTAATCCTCGTAATGGTCGAGGGCAAGGCGGCCATTCATGCCGCCGGCCAAGACTGGGGCATGCTGGGCGATCGCATGAACGTCTTTGAAAAAACGCCGCCCCATTGCCTTTATGTGCCAAACGCCAGCGACTGGCGGGCGGTCGCGGACACGGAGTGTACGATTGCCGTTTGTTCGGCGCCCGGAAAGGGCGGCCATGCCGCGCGGCGGATCGGTCCCGAGGGAATTTCGCTGACGGCGCGCGGTAAGGGGACCAACACGCGCCACATTAACAACATTGCCATGGAGGCCGAAGACTACTGCGACAGCCTGCTCGTGACGGAGGTGTTCACGCCGGCGGGGCATTGGTCGTCCTATCCGAGCCACAGGCATGACGAAGACGATTTTCCGCGTATCACTTATCTGGAGGAGACATACTACCACCGTCTCCACCCGGCCTCGGGCTTCGGCATCCAGCGGGTCTATACCGATGATGGGCTCCTCGATGAAGCCATGGCGGTGAAGGATCACGATGTTGTTTTGGTGCCGCGCGGGCACCACCCGTGTGGCGCGCCCTATGGTTTTGAGATGTATTATCTCAACGTCATGGCAGGCCCCCTGCGGAAGTGGCGCTTCATCCCATCACCCGAGGTGGAGTGGATCATCGAGCGTGATGCGAGATGACAAGACAGGCCCTCAACCAGAGAACCGCGCTAAACGTCTCCAATGAGGCGTTTTCTGCATTTGGCAAAGGAGCTCGACTACATCGCCCGCTCGTTTCATCCCTGGTTGGAAGGTGCGGCAATTTCGCCTGAAGGGAATGCACAATGCCTCTACTGAAATTTCATCTCTTTAAAGGGCGTACATCTTGCGAACTCGATCTGCTTCTCGATGTCGCTCACGAGGTGATGGTCGACACATTTAAGGTGCCGGCGGACGATCGCTATCAGGTCGTCTCGGAGCGTGAGGCTACGCACATGCGAGCCTTAGACACGGGCCTAGGCATTCCGCGAACCGAAAAATTCGTGCTTATCGAAGTCGTATCGCGGCCCCGCGGCCGCGATACGAAAGTGGCATTTTACCGCAACTTGTGCTTGGCCTTAGCAGACAAATGCGGCCTGGCGGCCTCTGATCTGATGATTTCATTCACCGAGAATTCCGATGAAGACTGGTCGTTCGGATATGGCCGCGCGCAGTTTTTGACCGGCGAACTCTAACAAGTCATGTCAAATTGAGCGGAGAACGAGGCCGTTCACACCAGCAAGGCACTCGTCAACGACATCCGTCGATCCTTCGACTTCATCGAAGGGTCGCTTGGCGGTGACACGAGGTGACGGTCCCGTAACCGGTCGAGCGCGTTATAGGAGAAAAGACATGCCTCTGTTGAAATTTCACCTATACAAGGGACGTACGATCGAGAAGTTGGGAAGCTTCTCGACGCTACGCAGCGGGTGATGGTCGCAACGCTCAGTGTTCCGGACGCCGATCTCTACCAGCTCGTGACGGGATACGAACATTCCCGTGGGCGCCTTTAGGCGATACTGTTCATGCGTAAGACAATGGTAGCAGCGCAGTCTCCTGCTCCGATTGACGCCACCGACCTATATGACAGGCTAGTTCACTTCAGATGCCACCTAGGAGCTTATTGCAAACCATGACCCCGGATCGATTTAGCGAATGTCTGCTCCATATCCGATGGACCCCGATCAATATCGCGTCGGCGCTGCAGTGCGAGCTCTCTTGGATCGAAGCGCTGGAGGCCGGGAACGAGGAAGTTCCGGCCGAACTTGCTGCGTGGTTGGAGACACTGGCGAAAGCACACGAAGCATTTCCAGCGCCAGCGACTTACCGTGGCAGGAGTTCAAAGCACTGAGCGAGGCTTCAGTAGATCGCAACCAATGCCTCGACAGCAGGCTGCCGGCTACAGCCCCTACGTACTCTCCAAGCCTCAAGGTGAGCGGCTTCACTCTGCATGAACGCAAGGATCATCGCTTGTGGCGTTGCGTAGCCGGCGTCGGAAAGTTCTCGGCCGAGATCTGCGTCAGACCCCATGAGGCGGACTTCATCGCTGCAGTCTCGTCGATCAGAAGAGCGACATCAGACGCGGATCGCTGTCTTTCGGGTACCCGAGATAGCCCACATAGAGAGCCAGGACTTGGCACCGGTCTTGGTCCCATTGAGATAAAGGCCGTGGCCATCGCTGTGTCGGCCGCAGCGAGCCTATCGGACCAGACGAACGAAGCTCACAGTTTGTTGGGTCTTCGTGACAATCCGTTCCCACTTCCGATGCAGGTTGCAGGCGCATAACAGCGAATTTCCGCGAATCCGTGAAGGAAGATAACCGTTTATTTTCAACATGATAAGAACGTAGGCGGACTTATTCGAACGGCAAATCGCTGACACCATAGCATCCATCATACGCTGCCGCGCATCTCCACATGCGGTTCGATCAGCACGTGTTGGGCATTTTCGCGGCCGTCGATCCGGCTGAGCAGGATCTCGCCGGCGGTCCTGCCAAGTTGGGCGGCGTTTTGATCGACGCTGGTCAAGCCGACAAGCGGGATGGCGGCAGGGGGAGAATTGTCATACCCAATGATGGCGAGGTCTTCGGGAACCCGTACGCCGCTGGTTCTGGCCGCATTGAGCAACGGCACGGCGTCAAGATCCGACCAGACGAAGACTGCGCGGGGTCGATGTTGCGACGTAAGGAAGTTCTTGATCGCGGTCCTTCGATCCGCGGCGACGGGCGGAAGCCGAATGATTTTGCCTTCCAGACCGGCTTGCTTCATTCCCTCCAGGTAGCCCATCTCGCGCTGAACGGCGACGACCGACGCAGGCGAATCCAGGAGATCATAGCTCAGCATTGCTACGTCCCGATAACCTTGACGCAGCGCAGCCTCGACTGCCAGATGGGCACCCGTCCGATCGTCGGAATTGATGGTGTCGTACGTCTGCGCATGCGGCTCGTGATGCGCGATCACGACGATCGGAATTTGACGGGCGTAGCGTTCCAAAACCTTGCCTGATATTCGCGGAGCAATAATCAGGACCCCGTCCATCCGGTTGTCGATCATCGATTCGATCATGGAGGCTTCGATCGAGCTGGCCGAGCGACCAATTCCAATGAGCGATTTGTAATTGCTCTCTGACAAGGCGGCGTTCGCGCTCTCGATCACGCCAGCAAGGAACGGGTTGGACAGTTCTATCACGAGAACGCCAATCGTGTAGGTGCGACCGCGCATTCCTCGTGCCGCTACGGACGGGCGGTAGTTCAACTTCTCGATCGAGGTTTCGACCTTGTTCCTCAAAACCTCGCTGACACCGTAGGCGTTGCGCAGCACCTTGGAGACAGCCGCGATGGAAACGCCGGCGTCCTTTGCCACATGGCGGATGGTGATCCTGTCCTGTGACGCGTTAACTGACTGATTTTTCATCATAAACGTCTCTGTCTCCGGGTTTTGTGAAATTATAGGCACAAAACTCTTGCGCGGCAATCGTTTGTGTAGAATGATATACATAGAACGATATACACGAGGCGTTCTGGTCCCCAACGGGGATGCGGTTGAGGAGGTTTGCATGAGGGAGATTGTAATGGACCACGGCACCGCCGCGGCCAGCGGCCTTGCTGGTTCTGCGTTCCAGTTTTCAGCGTCTATGGTCGCACCGTCTTGCGACGGTGGCCAGGGAACGGCGGGCACGTTCATTTCCCGTGAGTTTTGGCTGGGCGCGGTGCCGGCAGAGGCGACACTGCGCATTTCCGCGCTTGGGCTTTACCGTGCTTTCATCAATGGACACCGCGTCGGGGACGATCTGCTCACGCCTGGTTGGACCTGCTACGACGACCGCATCGCCTATCAGACCTATGACGCCACAGACCTGCTGCGCTCAGGCGATAATCGCATCGAGATCTGGCTGGGCGACGGCTGGTACCGCAGCCAGCTCATGTGGGCCTCCAACCCGATCATCAACTGCTGGGGCGAGAAAACGGCGGCGATTGCAGAGCTAAGCGCCGGCGGGGCACCGTTGTTGAAGACGGATGCGACCTGGAAAAGCGGCTACACGCCGGTTATCCGCAACGGCATCTATTTCGGCGAGGACTACGACGCGCGCATCGAACCGAAAGACACGCACGGCGTCGAGGTCCTGGCCTTCGATAAGGGGTTGCTCGTTCCTCACGAGACGATGGCGGTGAAGGAGCTTGATGGGCGCTCGCCGATCGCAAGCTGGGCCGAGGCGGATGGCCGAAACGTCTATGATTTCGGCCAGAACGCCGGCGCCTATATTCGCATTCACGTAAAGGGCGAGGCGGGTGCGCAGGTTCGGGTTGAACATTCGGAAGTGCTCGGACCCGACCGGTTTTTCGACAACCGCAATTATCGAAGCGCGCGGGCCGAACTGGTCTACACGCTGAGCGGCGAGGGCGAAGAGGTCTACGCGCCGCTCTTCACCTTCATGGGGTTCCGATACGCGCGCGTCACCTTGACGGGGCGGGCTGAACTGGTCGCCATCACCATGGTCCCGATCTCTTCGGTGCCTGTGAGCGCGGGCGGTTTCACCTGCGGCGTTGCCGCGGTCAACAAGCTCGTCGAGAACACGATCTGGTCGCAGCGCTCGAATTTCATCGAGGTCCCGACCGACTGCCCGCAGCGCGATGAGCGGCTGGGTTGGACCGGCGATGCCCAGGTTTTTGCCGGCACTGCCTGCTGGCTTGCGAATAGTGAATCCTTCCTTAGAAAATATCTTCGCGATGTGATCTACGACCAGCGTGCTGATGGAGCGGTCTCGCATTTTTCGCCAGACCCGACACGACTTCATCCGATCAACGGACGTGGCGATTGGGCGGGATCGACAGGCTGGGGTGACGCCATCGTCATCATCCCCTGGCAGCTCTATTTGCACTACGGCGACGCCTCGGTTCTCAACGAGTGTTTTCCGGCCATGCTGGGTTGGTTGGACTATCTCTGGGGCATTTCCGACGGCCCGCTCATCCGGCCGCCGGCAGTTTGGGGTGACCGTGGTTTCACCTTTGGCGACTGGCTGCAGCCCGTCGGCGACAATCGCAAGCCGCGTCCGACGGTTGCGGACGATTGTGCAGCGACCCTTTACCATTTTATTTCGACGCAGTTGGCCGCAAAGATCGCCCGCATCCTCGGGAAGGACCCCGAAGCGGTCAGGCTCGATGCCCGAGCAGAAGAAATCCGGGCGGCGTTCAAGCATGAGTTCTTTGCGCCATCGGGTCGCATCGCGCACAACGACCAGACCTCCTGGGCCTTGGCGTTCTTGTACGGTCTTGTTCCGCCGGAGTACGAGACGGCCGGTCGCGACTATTTTCGCCGTGTCTCGGAGGAGACCGACGGCGTGATTGGAACCGGCTTCATTGGAACCCCCGCTTTGCTGCCCGCTTTCACGCGTCTCGGAATGCTGGATCTTGCGGAAAAGATGTTCCTGAACCGCAAAGTCCCCGGCTGGCTGTACCAGGTGGAGCACGGGGCGACATCGATTTGGGAGCGGTGGGATGCACTCGCCGAGGATGGCACGATCTACGATCCCGACATGAACAGCTACAACCACTATGCCTATGGCGCCGTGTGCCAATGGCTCTTCGAGGATGTGGCTGGCATAAAACCGCTGGAAGATAAGCCCGGCTTCGAGGAAGTGGCATTCGACCCCGCCATTCTTCCCGCTCTCTCCCCCGTTTCGGCGTGGCATGACACGCGCTTCGGACGCATCGAGGCCGGATGGAGCCTGGAGGCGCAAACCGTCACCTGCCGCCTTTCATTGCCGGAAGGCGTGACGGCGCGCCTGAAGGGCACAGAGGGCCGCAAGTCGCTGACGGCGGAGGGCGGACTGGTCGCGCCCGGTCAAGAAGTCAGGCTCGGCAAGGGGGAGCATACGATCACCTTTTCCATCTGATACGGTAGCTTGCGGTCCTTGCCCGCAAGCGAGCAGCCCAAATCATTCCGGTCTTCAAGAGGAGGAAATGACTATGAGAATGACGAAGTGCAGCATCCTTGCCGCAACCATCACATCACTGGCTGCGGGCGTCGCTCACGCCGATGTGACGCTCAGCATCCTGATCGACACAAACCCGGAAACGATCGCCTCGTTCGACGTCGTCTCCAAGGCCTATATCGAAAAGCATCCTGATGTGAGTTTTGACGTAGAGCAGCGTGCTGGCGGCTCGGAAGGTGACAACATCATCAAGACCCGTCTCGCCACCGGCGAAATGGCCGATATCTTCCAGTACAATGGCGGTTCGCTTTTCCAGGCATTGAAGCCGCAAGATACGCTGGCAGATCTTTCTGACCTTCCATCGCAGGCCGGCATCCTCGACAGCTTCAAGAAGGTGGTCACCAGCCCAGATGGCCACGTGCGCGGAACGCCGTTTGGTCCTGCCATGGGTGGCGGCATCTTTTACAATCGCAAGATCTATGCCGAGCTCGGCCTTACCCCACCCAAGACATGGGCAGAGTTCATGGCCAACAATGAGAAGATCAAGGCAGCCGGAAAGGTGGCCGTCGCGCAGACCTATGGCACCACCTGGACCTCGCAGCTCTTCGTCCTCGCCGACTACTACAACGTCCAGGCAGAGGTTCCAAATTTTGCCGCCGACTACACCGCCAACAAGCTCAAATATGCCAATACGCCAGCCGCCACACGCGGTTTCGAGCACCTTGAAGAGGTTGCAAAAGCCGGTCTGCTTAACCCTGACTTCGGCGCCGCGACGTTTGACGACGGCATGCGAATGGTGGCAACCGGTGAGGCGGCCCACTATCCCAACCTGACTTTCGGCATCGGCAACATTCAGCAGAACTTTCCCGACAATCTGAAAGACCTGGGCTTCTTTGCTCAGCCCGGCACGGACGCCGCAAAGAATGGGCTGACGGTGTGGATGCCTTCTGCGCTCTATGTCTCGGCAAAGTCGGAGCATGTCGAGGAAGCCAAGAAATTTCTCGACTGGGTTGGCACCAAGGAGGCGTGCGACCTCATGGCCAAGGCTGTTCCTTCCGGCCCGTATCTGGTCAAGGGTTGCGAACTCCCGAAGGATGTTCCGCCAGTCGTTTCCGACATGTTGCCCTATTTCGAAACCGAGGGGCGTGCTGCGCCCGCATTGGAGTTCCTGTCGCCTGTAAAGGGACCGGCACTCGAGCAGATCACGGTTGAAGTGGGAACGGGAATTCGTTCGGCCAAGGACGCGGCAGCTCTCTACGACCAGGACGTTGAGAAGCAGGCCAAGCAGCTCGGCCTGCCCAACTGGTAACCTCCCAGCCGATCCCCACCCGGTGCTCGTCCGGGTGGGGGTGTTCAAGGAGACCTTATGGTTACGCGCAAATCGCCTTATCCCTACTGGTTCGTCCTGCCAGCGGCGGTGGTTTTTACCGTTCTCTTTCTGGCACCGACGATCGCCTCTTTCTGGTTCAGCCTCACGCGGTGGGACCTCTTCACCACGCAGTTCATCGGTCTGGAGAACTACCGGCAATTCTTCCGTGAGCCGTTTCTGATTCAGGGCCTCATTAACACCGTCATCTATGCCGTGCTGACCTCCGGCACGAAAACGGTTCTGGGCTTGCTCCTGGCAGTGTTGCTGACATCGGGTCTTTGGGCGCAGGGGTTCCTGCGGACGGTTATTTTCTTCCCGGTTCTCGTGTCGACCATCGGCGTCGGCATCACGTTTTCGGTTCTGATGCACCCGACCCGGGGCCTCATCAACGTGGCCCTTGCTGCCATAGGCATTCATGGTCCGGGTTGGCTGACAGATCCGGCGCTAGCACTCTATTCCATCGTCTTCGTCGATCTTTGGAAGGGCATCGGGCTTGCCACGGTCATCTTCATCGCAGGGCTCGCCTCAATCAGCCCAGATTACTATGAAGCAGCCAGAATCGATGGCGCAACCCCTCGCCAGATGTTCTTCCGCGTCACCGTTCCGTTGGTCAAGCCCGCAACCGTTACGGTCATTACGCTGTCGCTGATCGGTGGTCTGCGGAGCTTCGACCTGATCTGGGCGATGACGCGTGGTGGGCCAGGTTTCTCCTCGGATGTGCTGGCGAGCGTCATCTACAAGCAGTACCAAGCCGGTTTTTATGGGTTGTCCACGGCCGGAAACGTCATCCTATTCGTCCTCATAGGACTGATTGTGTTGCCTCTTACGGTATGGTTCAACCGCAAGGAGGTGGATCTTTGAAGCGTCGCCAACTTTACACGGGCGTCGTAGCGCTTCTCGCCTGCGGCGTCCTCTTCGTGCTGCCCTTCCTGTTCATCTTCATCACGGCAGCCAAGACAAAGCAGGACGCTGCGTCGCTGATGTTTAGCTTGCCTGTTGAATGGCGCCTTTGGGAAAACTTCATCGAGGTGCTTCAGGCGCGCAACTACATGTTGTTTCTGGCCTATTTCAATTCAACCGTCATCACAGTGGTCGCTGTCACCCTTCTCGTTCTATTTGGCGCGATGGTGGGATACGTCTTGCAACGCCGCCCTTCGCGTTGGAACGCGGTGATCTATGGCTGCGTTCTTGCGGGCCTGATGATCCCGCCCGCGGTTGTGCCCACCATCTGGGTGCTACAGTCGCTTGGTCTATTCAAGTCGATATCGGGCATGATCCTGATCCAGGTCGCCTATGGTCTGGCATTTACGGTGCTGCTGTTTAGAAGCTTCATCGCGACGATACCGCGCGATCTCGATGAAGCGGCGATTATCGACGGCGCCAAACCGCTGCAGATCTTTTTCCGAGTCGTCCTTCCGCTGCTAAAACCGGTCACGGTGACCGTCATCGTGGTGCAGTCGATCGCCATCTTCAACGATTTCACCAATCCACTCTACTACCTGCCGGGTCGGGAAAACGTAACGGTGCAGCTGACACTTTATAATTTCCAGGGACAGTTCCAGACACAGTTCAACCTGTTGTTCATGAACATCCTGCTGGTGACCATTCCGCCCCTCATCGTTTTCGTGTTCTTCAACCGGCAGATCGTGGCAGGCATGACTGCAGGCGCAGTGAAAGGATAAGCCATGACAAGCGTGGTGCTTGAAAATGTCCGCAAGAGCTTCGGCAGCCTGGATGTGATGAAAGGTGTCGATCTGACGGTGGATGCGGGAGAGTTCTGCGTCTTCGTCGGTCCTTCAGGCTGCGGAAAGTCGACTTTGCTGAGGATCATTTCAGGACTTGAAACGTCGAGTTCGGGAAAGGTTTTCATCGGCGGCAAGGACGTTACCGACGCCGAACCTTCAAAGCGCGGTATCGCCATGGTCTTCCAATCCTATGCCCTCTACCCGCATTTGACGGTTGGCGAAAACATCGGCTTTGGCCTGTCGCTTGCCAAACGTCCCAAGGCGGAGATCGCCGAGAAGGTCAAGCAGACCGCCGACATTCTGCAGCTTTCCCATCTGCTGGATCGAAAGCCCAAGGCACTGTCTGGCGGGCAGCGCCAGCGCGTCGCAATCGGTCGGGCCATCATCCGAAATCCAAAAGTCTTCCTGTTCGATGAGCCGCTGTCCAACCTCGACGCTTCTTTGCGCTCGCAGATGCGCATCGAACTCACCGAACTCCACGCCAAGCTCGGCGCGACGATGATCTACGTCACCCACGACCAGGTCGAGGCGATGACCATGGCCGACAAGATCGTCGTTCTCGACGGCGGAAGGATCGAGCAGATCGGAACGCCGATGACACTCTACAACCACCCGGCCACCCCATTCGTTGCCGGCTTTATCGGCTCGCCCAAAATGAATATTTTCGAGGGGGAGGTGGCCGCAAGGGAAGGATGCCGGACGTATGGCGTCCGCCCTGAGCACATTTCGCTTTCTGCGATGGAGGGAAAGTGGCGTGGTGTCGTGCGACACATCGAAAGGCTCGGTGCAGACACCGTCGTCTATCTTGACGTACCTGACCTGCCATCGCTGGTCGTTCGCACGGATGGCGATCGCCCTATTTCGATCGGAGAAACGCTGTTTGCGTCACCTTCGAAAGGCAAGGAGCACAGGTTTTCCTGACATGGCGACGAGCGGGCTTGAGCCTGCAAACTGAGGCCCGGTTCGCCTTCGACCGGTCGCAGCACGACCTTTGTGGATCCTCACGAGACCTAAATCTCGCGCCACGCCGTCGAACCGAACTTCCACGAGCTACTCACCGGACGGCCCTTCGAGCGAAATCCCGCAAAGGGAAAAAGGGCGTGCGACTAGCATGCGTCGAACACTATCTCTCTGAGAACCCTCAAGTGACCCTCCGAAATTTCCAGGTCCGATGTCTCGGCGGCTGCTTCTACGCTCTGCGTTGGAACGTGGACGCCGAAGTCCTTCAGGCGCTCGACATGTGTTCGGACGCGTTCTGAAAAACCCTTGACAGCGGCGGTGGGCGCAATCGCGATGATCGTCATCCCAGTGTCGGGCGAGCGGTCTCCGGTGAGGAAGTCCGCACCGTCCATCGACCAGGAGGAACCAGAAAGGCCGGCGGCAAGAAGTTCGACGATCAGCGCGATGTTTGCGCCCTTGTAGCCGCCGAAGGGGAGAAGCGCACCCTCGATTGCCTCGCGCGCATCGGTCGTCGGCTGGCCGGATCGATCGACCGCCCACCCTTCCGGAATCTCCTGATGCAGATCGGCCGCTCGTTTCACCCTGACAAACGCGGTGGCGCTGGATGCCTGGTCGATGACAACAGGGGCCTGCCCGGCGCCCGTCGGCACGCCAAACGCGATCGGGTTCGTGCAGTAGACTCTCTTTCCTGATCCCGCGGTCGTCATGAGGGCGGGGCCGTTGGCGACGGCGATTGACACGATCCCATCGAGCGCAAATCGCCTGACGTAGTAGCCGAGCTCGCCGGCAGTGTAGCTGTTTTTCTGGGAGTACAAGGCCACGCCGAAAGTGGATACCCTCTTACGGAAGTCGTCGTAGGCCAGGTCGAACGGTAGCTGGGCGATGCCGCCGTCTGCATCGGCGTGAACGAACGCGGGGAGGACCGGCCGTATGCTCGGTCGCGCGTTTCCATTGATGCGGCCAGCCTTTAAGGCCGCCAGGTAATCCATCAAGTGAGGAAATCCGAGATCTTTGTGCCCGAAACGGGCCGCCGAAAGAGTGGCGGTGACGAGCGAAGCCGCCATGGCAGGGCTGGCCCCGCATGCGATGCAGGCGCGAGTCGCGAGCTGTGCGGCTTCATCTGCCGAAAGCGTTGTCATGGTGTCCTGCATCATAGCGCGAGGGCCGCCTTCCTGCCTTCGTAGAATGCATACGGAGCCTGCCGTGGCGCCGCGCAGTCACCGATCTCGATCATCTGCCGGCCAGTGGGGCGAACCTCTTCAGCGAGCCAGTTCGCGGCGAGGTTGGTGGTCGCCAGGACAAGGCAGTCGCCTTCGACGAACTGGGTCTCTCCTGTATTGTGATCGAGCAACGTGACACCGTTGCCGTGCCATTCCGTCACGCTGACTTCGAGGTGCCAAGTCACGCCGAGCTTCCTCAGCGCCTTTCGAAGAGGAACATCGGCCGTGGTCCGCAGCAACTCCTTCCCGATCAACGGATCCGGCGACAGGATGGTGACGGTGTGACCATCTTCGGCGAGTTTCCATGCCGTGCCGCCGCCGCGCCATCCTCCACCTTCGTCCAAAAGCAAGACCCGCTTTCCCGGTCTTGCCTGTCTCGCCATGACAGCCTCGACTGTGAAGACATTTCCTTTCTCAATACCCGGCAGTGCTTCGACGGCGGGCAGCGCCTTCTGAAATCCGGTCTCAGGCGAATAGGAGCCCGTCGCCAGGATCACGACGTCGACGCCCAGATCATCGATGTCGGCGGCGTCGACGTAAGTGTTCAATCGTACATCGACCTGGAGCTTGGCGAGCTGTCGATCGTACCATTCGATCAGATCAAGGATTTGTGCACGGCGCGGCTGCATGCCGGCGAGCAGGAAGTTGCCGCCCAGCCGACTGGAGGCCTCCGCCAGGATCACATGGTGACCTCGCTCTGCCGAGGCTCGTGCCGCCTCGAGGCCGGCCGGGCCGGCGCCGACGACCAAAACGCTCTTTGGATCGTTGGTGGGCGTGAAACGGTCGCCACCCCAGAGATGCTCCCGGCCTGCCGATGGATTGATGAGACAGCTTATCCAATAGTCGCGCGAGCGACGTCCCCAGCACATCTGATTGCAGGATATGCAGCCACGGATGTCCTCCGGATGATCGTCTCCAGCCTTTCGCGCAAGATGGGGATCGGCGATCTGGCCGCGAACGATGGAGACGAGGTCGCACGCTCCTTGACCAAGGACGGTCTCGGCATTCTCCGGGGTCCTGATGTGGCTCTCAGCGATGACCAGGGCGTTGTTGACCGACCTCTTGATCGTGGCTGCCAGGTCGGCGCCGAGCTTTTCCGGATAGACGAAGGTCGGCATGAGCTTGTGGAAGTCGAGATAACCTCCCGAGCCGCATGTGACGTAGTCCACCAGACCAAGCTCGTCGTGCAGCGCGACGATCGCAGCTAGTTCATCACGGGATAGGGCGACGCTATGATCGGGTTCGTCGCTGATGGCCAGCCCGATGATGAATTCGGGGCCGCATTCGGCTCTGATGCCCTGCATAATCTCCCGCGAGAACCGCGTACGGTTCTCAAGCGAGCCGCCCCACTCGTCCTCCCGCCGGTTGGACCATGGCGTCCAGAACTGGTCGACAAGCCCCAGATAAGCCGCCCAGACTTCGACACCATCGAATCCCGCATCGCGACAGCGGCGCGCTGCCTGGATGAACCCTTGTATTGTCTCCCAGATTTCGGCCTCGCTCATCGGATGTGAGCCATCGCTGTCGTGGTAACTGGGTAGGCCGGATGGTGACCAATGGGCGTGATAGGAGTTATCGGAATCCCCGTGCGCGCCGACATGGTAGATCTGCTGGATCGCGACGGCGCCGTTGTCCTTGATCGCCGCGGTCACATGCTTGAAGTGCGGAATGACGGCGTCGTCGCCGGGGCGGAAGTTGCCCCGAGTCAACACCGCGGCCGGGTGGACGGGCATCGGTTCGACGACGATCATCGCGGCGCCGCCGATCGCTCGCTCTGCATAGTAGGCGACGTGCTGTTCTGTCGGCATCCCGTCACGGGCCATGTTGGCCGTATGTGCCCCGAACACGATGCGGTTTCGCAGCGTGCGTCCTCGAAGTCCGACGGGCGAATTCAGACGTGGAAACAGCTTAGACATCATCTATCCTCGAGATGCGTGCGGCGTAATCAATGTCGGGATCGGCGGCGGACCGTTCTCGCCGACTACCGCCACATGTCAGACGTCGGTATCGCCGTCGAAGTATAGGGATGGCCGCGCATGGAGCTCGTTATGAAGTTCCCCGCGCAGACGATGTTCGCATCGGCGTGGCATCTGCGGCCACTTTCCCTAGAGTTTAGAGCGCCGCGACGAGGGGGGTGGAGCTCCCCTCGGCTTCGCCATGGGAATTCACCATTGCGGTGGCGAGCTGGCGGAACGTGACGACGCCGACTGGCTGGCCGGAGGCCGATACGACGGTCACATCGCCTTCAGGGGCCGAGGCAAGCTTGCGAACAGCCTCTTCGACCGTGGATCCGGCCGCCACCGTGGTCCGGCCTGGCGAAGCGCCGATGGGCCAAGGTTGCATGATCGCTTCGACCTGCACAACACGCCCCCTGTTGACCTCCTTGACGAAGCTCGCCACGTATTCGTCGGCTGGTCGCAGCACGATATCCTGGCTCGTTCCTTGCTGGATGACCTCGCCATCTCGGAGGATGGCGATCTGGTCACCCAGTCGAAGAGCCTCGTCGAGATCGTGGGTGATGAATACGATCGTCTTCTTGATCTCCTTCTGGATATCGAGGAGGACACTCTGCATGTCCGTTCTGATCAACGGATCGAGCGCGGAGTAGGCTTCGTCCATCAGCAGCACAGGGGCGTCGTTGGACAGTGCACGGGCCAGGCCGACGCGCTGCTGCATGCCACCAGAGAGCTGGTTCGGATACTTCTGCTCGAACCCCTTGAGGCCGACGCGTTCCAACCATCTCATGGCGACATCGACTGCCTTGGCGCGATCGATTCCTTGCACTTCGAGACCGAAGACCGTGTTGTCGAGAACGTTGCGATGAGGCATGAGCGCGAACTTCTGGAACACCATCGCCGTCTGATGACGGCGGAAGTGTCTGAGCTCGGTCTCGTTCATCGTCACGACGTCGACGCCGTCGACCAGAACCTCGCCGGCTGTCGGATCGATCAGGCGATTGATGTGACGGATGAGCGTCGATTTTCCCGAGCCGGACAGACCCATGATGACCTGAATGCGGCCCGATGGAATCTCGATGTTGATGTCACGCAAACCCAGCACGTGTCCATGCGCGTGGTTGAGCTCTGACTTTGTCATGCCTTGCTTCACCGCATGGATGTGCTTGGAAGCTTCCGGTCCAAAGACCTTGTACAGATTTCGGATCTTGATGCCGCCGAAACGATGATCAGCCATGGACGATCTCCCGGTGTTTCTGGAGCCGCTTGCCATACGCCTGGCTGACTCTGTCGAAGATGATTGCGATGCCCACGATGGCAAGGCCGTTGAAGACGCCGAGTGTGAAGTACTGGTTGGCGATCGCCTTGAGCACCGGCTGGCCGAGGCCCTGCACACCGATCATCGACGCGATGACCACCATGGCCAGGGCCATCATGATGGTCTGGTTGATGCCGGCCATGATGGTCGGGAGCGCCAGCGGCAGCTGGACCTTGAAGAGCCGTTGGGAATTGGAGACCCCGAAGGCGTCGGCGGCCTCGAGAACGTCCTTGTCCACGAGTCGGATGCCGAGGTCGGTCAGGCGGATCATCGGCGGGATTGCATAGATGACGACGGCAATCAGTCCCGGCACGCGGCCGATCCCCAGCAGCATGACGACCGGGATGAGATAGACGAAGCTCGGCATCGTCTGCATGACGTCGAGAATGGGATTCACGATCCGCTGGAACCGGTCGGAGCGGGCCATCAGGATGCCGATCGGAAGGCCAATCGCGATGGACAAAACAGTGCAGACGAAGATCATCGCGACCGTTCGCATCGTGTCTTCCCACATATCGAAATAGCCGATCAAGAGGAGCGTCACCAGACAGCCCAGCACGATCTTCAGACTGCGGCTCGCAATCCACGCGATCACGAGGATGAGCACCGTTATGATCGGCCACGGCGTCTGCGTCATGAACCGGTCGACGGCAAGCAGGAAGTGCTGCAGAGGGGAGAAGAGGCCTTCGATCGCATCGCCGTAGGCACGCGTGAACGTTCGAAAGCCGTCGTCGATCGCCTTCTTGAGATCACGCAGGCTGTCGTCATTCATATGCGGGAATTTGTAAAACCATTCCATTCGGTTCCCTTTCTCTGAAAGAGCCGTCACACGTCTTTTCAATTTTCTGAGCTCGAAGAGGCGGCGCGCACGGCACACACCGCCTCAGCACGAAACTAGAGCGAAGCTTCGATCTTCTTCGCCGCATCCTCGGACACCCACTTGGTCCAGACGTCCTTGTTTTCCTTCAGGAAGTGCTTCGCGCCGTCTTCGCCGCTCGCCTGGTTGTCGCTCATCCAGGCCATCAGTTTGTTGACGGTTTCGTTGCTCCAGGCGCGCTTCCCGAGGTAAGCCATGACGTCAGGACCAGCTTTATCGGAGAAGGGCTTTGCGACGAGCGTCACGATCGTGTCGGTCGGCCAGGCGTTCGGCTTCGGATCTGCGCAATCAGCGACCGTGTTGCAGCGTTTCCATTCGGCGGCGTCGGCCGGAACGCCGGCCTCGAGCTTCACCATCTCATACTTTCCAAGCAAGGCGGTCGGTGCCCAATAGTATCCAACCCAACCTTCCTTGCGCTCGTAGGCCTTTGCAATCGAACCGTCGAGGCCGGCGGCCGAGCCCGTATCGACAAGCTTGAAGCCGGCTTTTTCTGCATCGAAGGCTTTGTAAAGCTGTGAGGTGACAATCGTGCCGCCCCAGCCTTGCGGGCCGTTGTAAATTGCGCCCTTGGACGAATCTTCCGCATCCGGGAACAATTCAGGGTGCTTGAGCATATCGGGGATTGTCTTCAGGTCCGGATGTGCGTCCGCAAGATATTTCGGGATCCACCAACCCTGGATCCCGCCATCGGGGAGAGGCGACCCGACCTTGACGATGCGGCCTTCGTCAGTGCCCTTCTTCACGACATCCGGAAGAAGATCGACCCAGGCTTCCGGAGCGATGTCCGGTTCACCCTTCTCGGCCATCGAGGTGATCGTGGGAACGGTATCGCCGACGGTGATTTCAGCCTGGCACCCATATCCTTCGTTGAGGATGATCTTGTCGAGATTGGAAAGAACCTCGGCGCTCTGCCAGTTCATGCTGGCGATCGTCAGGGAGCCGCAGTCGGCGGCGTTCGCATAAGAGGCCACTGCGAGCAGCCCGAACATCATGCAGGTAGATGCCAATAGTTTTTTCATTCTCGTTCCCTTTTTTTCTTGCGGCATTTACTTGGCGAGCGGGCTGCCGCGAAAACCCACCCCACGGCCGTTAGGAAGCGTCTCCCATACTCACCGATTTCTGAAACGCCGCCGACAGTCCCCTTGAGACTGCGTCGTTGAAGCCTGATGCGCGCATCTCCTCGATCGCTGCCGCGGTCGTCCCGCGATAGTCGACAAACGTTCGGACAATGTCGCTGGGACACTCCTCCCGTCGTTCCATGAGGCGGCCCGCACCCTTAAGAACGGTCACGACGGCCCTATGGGCGACTTCGGCGGAAAGCCCCTGGCCCTTAGCATGCTCGATCATCGCCGAGGCCAGTAAAGCGGGGAAAGCCGGTCCGGAGCCACTGAGGCCCGTCAGGTAGTCTATTTGCGATTCGCTGGCGACTTCGTCCTGGACGCCGCATGCGTCGAAGATGGCCCGGACGATCGTGCGATCGTCTTCACGAACATCTTGAGTCGCCACCCAGGGCGTGTAGGAAAGTCTGACCTCTGCGGCCGCATTGGGAAGCGTACGGACCGCTCTTTCAGTCTGGTGACTTTTGCAAAGGGAAGAGAGCCTGATGCCCGCCATGACCGATATGACGAGCTTCCCAGATGCATCGACCTTCAAAGAGCGCCAGTCCTCTGGCCGCACCGAGACAATGATCACGTCGGATCGGTCCGCCAGTTCCTGATTGTCGGCGGTCCAGAACGCATCCGGAAGGATTCCAGGCTTCTTGCGGCGGTAGGATAGGGCGAGATCAGACGCTTTGACGATGCCGGCGTCGAGGGCTGCACCGGCAATGGCTCCGCCGAGCCAGCCGGCCCCGCCAATCACACCAATACTCGGTGAACCGCTCATTTCAAACCTTCCTAGTCCGGCTTGTATCCATGCCTCGCGTAGAAGCGATCCAGTTCTCGTCGCGCGGGTATTTCGCCGGTGTAGATGGCGATGTATTCGGGAATCCGTTTCATGCGAACTGCGATGGATTCCTTGGACTGCATCGAGATGTATCCGATCTGAACCAAGTACGTTGTACGCGCCCGGACGTCGGCGGAATTTGCGGGAAGGCCGAAACGTCTGAGCATGGTCGCGATTGCTTCCATTCTTGTCCGGTCGGCGTTGTGAACCTCCTCCTGAATTTCTTCGGACTGAAGGGCCCAGCTTCGAACAGCGAACTCGAACTTGCTGTCGAAAAGATCCTGGTCCAGCCAGCAGTCGAAGACGTTGAGCATCGCTTCCGCCAAGCTCTCCGCATAAGCTTCCGACTGCTTGACGATGCCGCCCGTGTTCTTGTCACGCCAACGTGAGACGAGCGCGCTCAACAGTTCCTCCCGGTCCTTGAAGAACCAATAGAAGCTCGTTCTGGAGAGGTTGAGCTTCTTGGCAAGGGGCAGAATCTTCACGGAATCGACGCCAGACTCCAACAGAGAGTCGTAGGCGGCTTCCAGCCACCCGTCTTGTGATCCGCGCCAACCGCTGTCGTTCACACTCTGATCCATGGATGTCTCCTAGCAAATCGCTAAAGCTCGCACAACAAAAATGTACATTGGTGTCAAAAGGAATGACGTCGGTGTTTTGTCCGGTTGACACATGTGTACATTAATGTTTAGCGTCCCGCTGCGTACCTAATCCGGAGCCCGGCACATGTCGAACGATCCTCTTCTCCAGCCTTATCAGCTCAAGCACCTCAAACTGCGCAACCGCATCATCGTCACCTCTCATGAGCCCGCCTATCCCGAGGATGGCATGCCCAAGGAGCGATATCGCGCATACACGGTCGAAAGGGCGAAAGGCGGCGTGGCGTTGACGATGACTGCAGGATCGGCCGCAGTTTCCCGAGACAGCCCGCCGGTCTTCAACAACCTGCTCGCCTACAAGGACGAGATCGTTCCGTGGATCAGGGAAATGACCGATGCCGTGCACGAGCAGGGCGCCGCCATCATGATCCAGCTCACCCATCTCGGCCGGCGTACCCGCTGGGACAAGGGCGACTGGTTGCCGGTCGTCGCTCCGTCCCACCATCGCGAAGCGTCGCACAGGGCGTTTCCGAAGAAGATCGAAGACTGGGATATCGAACGCATCATAAAAGACTTCGCTGACGCGGCCGAACGCATGAAGGCCGGGGGCATGGACGGCGTCGAACTTGAGGCTTACGGCCATCTGATCGATCAGTTCACGTCTCCGCTCACCAACGAACTCGACGCTCCATACGGCGGATCGATCGAGAACCGCATGCGCTTCTGTCTCGACGTCTTCAAGGCGATACGGAAAAGGGTCGGCGACGAATTCATTCTGGGCGTTCGCTATACCGCTGATGAATGTCTTCCCGGCGGCACGGGAAAGGCGGAAGGCATCGAGATATCGAAGCGCCTGCGCGACAGCGGCTTGATCGACTACCTTAACGTCATTCGCGGTCATATCGACACCGATGCGGGCCTCACAGACGTTATTCCCATCCAGGGCATGGCCAACTCGCCGCATCTCGATTTCGCTGGAGAGATTCGCGCGGCGACGAATTTCCCGACGTTCCACGCGGCGAAGATCCCGGATGTAGCTACCGCCCGTCATGCGATCGCGGCGGGGAAGGTGGACATGGTGGGGATGACGCGAGCCCACATAACGGACCCGCACATCGTCCGCAAGATTATCGAGAAGCGCGAAGAGGACATCCGACCATGCGTTGGGGCGAACTACTGCCTGGACCGCATCTACCAAGGCGGCATGGCGTTCTGCATTCATAATGCGGCGACCGGCCGCGAGCAGACGATGCCCCATATTGTCCAGAAGGCGGAGGTCCGCAAGAAGGTCGTGATCGTCGGTGCGGGCCCGGCCGGTCTTGAAGCTGCACGCGTGGCGGCCGAGCGCGGCCACGAGGTCGTCGTCTTCGAAGCCGCGAACAATCCGGGTGGACAGATCAGGCTGACCGCGCAAAGCGAGCGTCGCAGGGAGATGATCAGCATCATCGATTGGCGCATGAGCCAGTGCGAAAAACTCGGCGTCACTTTCCAATTCAACACCTTGGCCGAGGGCGACACGATCACCGCGGAAAATCCCGACGTCGTCATCATCGCGACAGGCGGTCTCCCGCACACGGACGTGCTGTCGAAGGGTAACGAACTCGTCGTTTCCTCGTGGGACATCATCTCCGGCGATGTTAAGCCCGGATCGAACGTCCTCGTCTTCGACGACGCCGGCGACCACGCAGGTCTTCAGGCGGCCGAATTCTTGGCCAAGGCGGGCGCGAAGGTCGAGATCATGACGCCAGACCGATCGTTCGCTCCTGAAGTCATGGCGATGAACCTGGTACCCTACATGCGTTCGCTGCAGAAGCTCGACGTGACGTTCACTGTCACGTTCCGCCTGGAATCGGCGCAAAAGAGCGGCAACCAGATCGTCGCCAAGGTGGGTAGCGACTACGGCGGCGTTGCCAAGGAGCGTGTCGTCGACCAGATCGTGGTCAATCATGGCACGATTCCGCTGGACGAGTTATACTTCGAACTCAAGCCTCTCTCGAAAAATCTTGGCGAGACGTCGTACGACCAGCTGCTGTCCGGCGAGCCGCAGTCGGTTGTCCGCAATCCCGACGGACAGTTCCAGCTCTTCCGGATCGGCGACGCGGTCGCAGCCCGCAACACCCATGCTGCGATCTACGATGGGCTCAGAATCGCGAAGGATCTTTGATCTGATCGGCCGGTCCCTCCGGCCGACCGTCCCCCTTAGGCAGGACACAACATGATTGAAAGAAGCGCGGATCTTCAGCTTTTCATCGATGCGGCCTTCGCGGCCTTCGACAGGCAGGTCGAGGACCCCGACGGGCGCCGCTCGATCCTCGAGATCTTCGGTCTATTGGAGCGCGAGGGCGTCGAGAGGCACGGGACCGGCAGCCGGCTGCCTGTCTGCGAATGGCTACCCGAGGCATTGGCTCTGAAGGTCGACGACCCTCTGCTACAGCGGATGCTTGGACGCTTCAAGTCCTTGGAGCCGCGCCTTAAATGGAGGCGCCGCAGCAAATACGACGGCACTGCGAGTGAGAACTTCGTCGATGGCCACGCCAACGCAATGATCGTCGGCCCCGGCGGGCTGGAGGACCGCGACGACGTGTGGCTGGGCGTCACTCTGATGGCGCCGGGCGTGCGCTATCCTGACCACGATCACGCTCCGGAAGAAACATACCTCGTTCTATCCGACGGCGAGTTTCGACAGGGGGATAGTGCCTGGTTTGCGCCGGGAAAGGGGGGAACCTTCTACAATCTCCCGAACATCAAACACGCCATGCGGTCCTTAAACACGCCGCTCTTCGCGTTCTGGGCGTTATGCGCTTAGGACCAGTTAACGAGGCAACAGGAAATACGTAAAGGGGTTCTGCGGCCGAACAGGCAGCCAAGCTCTCCGGTGTTTTCCAAGGGGCTGCCGAGGATGCGGAACAGTCCCAATCCTTCATCTTCGCTCGCAAGCGGCCGAGGCGGTATCTCCTGGCGGCGTCGAGCGTGGCTGCGGGGATCGGACTGATAAGGGGACGGTCGGTACCTTCCGGGTTGAGGTGTGCCTGCTCGTCCCTAAAGACGGTCGAGTTGCCGGGCTCCGAAGCGTTGTCGCGCCACGTAGCATGTGA
This sequence comes from Rhizobium sp. LjRoot258, assembly GCF_964254185.1. NCBI lineage: Bacteria > Pseudomonadati > Pseudomonadota > Alphaproteobacteria > Hyphomicrobiales > Rhizobiaceae > Rhizobium > Rhizobium sp. LjRoot258. The sequence continues at coordinate 1,119,334 of NZ_CAXUST020000002.1, forward strand.
GTGAATCCTTGAGATGTCGAAATGAGTGCAGGGTGCGTTGCTCAGCGATCGACGACCAGATCGCTGAGCGGCTTGGAGCAACAGGGCAGGAACATGCCGGCGTCGATCTCGCGCTGCCTTATGCCGCCGTTATGGTTCATCTCAACCGAGCCTGAAACGAGCTTCGATTTGCAGGTCCCACAGACGCCATTCGTACAGGACGACGGAAGCCGCGCGCCTGACTTCTTCGCCGCGGACAGCACGGTCTGCTCGCTCGATACGTCAATCTTGCGGCGTTGTTTGGTGAACTCGACCTGAAACACCTTGTTCGCGGCGACTTCCTCCACGAGGAGACCGGGTTCGTCGATGACGGCGGCGTCGAAGCTCTCTTCGATGTAGTTGCCTGGAGGCACGCCGAGGTCCGCCGAGATGGAACGTGCGGCTGCCATGAAGGGAGCGGGTCCGCAGCACATCACCACTCGGTCCGCGATGTCCGGCACGGCCAGTTTCATAAACTCCGGCGTGATGCGCCCCGTGATTCCAGGCCAGGCCGGCTCGCCATTTACGCCTTCAGGAAGGAAATGGAGACGCAACCCTTTCATCCGCGAGGCCAGACAGGACAACTCGGTGCGGAAAATCAGGTCGAGCGGCGTCCTCGAAGCATGCACGAAGACCACGTCGGCCGGTTCGCAGCCATCTGCCAGTCCACGAACGATCGACATCACGGGCGTTATGCCAGAGCCACCCGAAAGCAGCAGCAGCTTGGTGCCTGCGCATCTCGGCCGAACGAAGTGACCAAGAGGACCCTGAGCCTTCACGGTCGTGCCGTTGGTCATGTTGTCGTGAAGCCAGTTCGAGACCTTGCCGCCTGGGACGCGCTTGACCGTGACCGTGAAGGCGTTGCCGCGATGGGGAGACGACGAGATGCTATAGCAGCGCGCCTCGGCGTCGTCTCCGGCCAGGAAGTCGAAGAGGAAGTACTGCCCAGGGTCGAAGTCGAAGCGCTTGCCTTCTGGCGAGGCAAACGTGAAGCTCTTCACGTCATGCGTCTCCTGGTGGACGTCGATGCAGACCAGATTTTCGTCGTGCTCCGGGTCCCAGGCTTGTTGGGTGACCTGACCGCGTTGCATCTGTGTGAACTCAATACCCATGAGCCCGCATCCGATCGATGTACCAGCCCGCGAACTTGTCCAGGTTCGTCTCGGAGAACCGGGAGTAGGGCCCCGGCGTGTAAGCCGGATCGAGCGCGCCGGCATGCGAACGCGCGACGAGGTCTGCGTCCTGGTCGGTCGTGGCGATCCAGACGTCGGTGAGCTTGTCGAGGTCGTAGTCCTTGCCCTCGACGGCGTCCTTGTGGACAAGCCACTTCGTCCTGACGAGGGTCTTTCCGGCAAAGAGCGGGATCACGATCGAGACGACTGCATGGTCGCCCATGAAATGGTTCCAGCTATTGTGACCCCACAGATGCGTGTCGCCGAGGTCCTTTCGGGTCATGTGGCCCAACAGCTTTGACGACGCCGCCGTGGCGTCAGGGGTCTGGGATTCGCCTGCGCCGGCGATGATCAGGCGCTGGGTCCGGAAGTTCGTCGCGCAGTCGACGAGTTGCTCCACTGCCGCGGAAGGGAAGCCGTCGGCCTCCCAGGCCTTCGTCTTCTCTTCGTAGAGCCGGAAATGCTCCTCGGCCTGCTCGCGATCCTCGGGGCCGAGGGTCTCCGGGTCGAAGCCGAAGTCGAGATCGACGAACGACACACAAAGCTCAGGATGGTTGGCGGAGCAGTGGTAGCACTCGCGATTGTTCTCCATCGTGAGCTTCCAGTTGCCGTCCTCTATGACGTCTGTCTGATGGGCGATCTTCGCATTTCGGATGTCGTAGGGGGCAAGACGCTCGATCATGGTCTGCTCCAGGTTTGCGATATCCTCCGGCGGATCGTCGGAGAGGCAGACATAGATCAGGCCGCCGATGGACTTGAAGTTTACAGGCTTCAGGCTGTGGCAGTTCTTGTCCAAGTCCTTGCCCATGTGCGGCGCGTAGCTGAGTTCGCCGGTCAGCTCGTATGTCCAGGTGTGGTATGGGCAGACCAGCTTTGACACGATGGTCTTTCCGGGATCGAGCAGACGGGAGCCGCGATGGCGACAGACATTGTGAAGCACGCGGATCTCGCCGTCGTCATCACGCAGCAGAATCAGGCTCGTTTTGCCGATGTCGATCACGGTCGCATCGCCAGGTTCGGGAACATCGCAGTCCAGGCCCACGCAGATCCAGTGCTTGTGGAAGAATACATCGATGTCGGCGTCGAAGACGTCGTCTCGAGTATAGAGTCCAGCCGGCAGGGAGTGACCATCGGAACGAGCTTCAAGGAGGGCTGAGATGGAGGAAGGGAGCCTGTTTAGCATGATGACCTCTTATGCTTGGACGACTCTAGTTTGCCCTTGCATGGATGGGGCTTCAACGGCATTAATTTTTCACTTCGCATGACTTTAAGTAATGGAGCGCGAATGGATTACCGGAGGCGAATTCCATCACTGACGGCACTCATGACGCTGGAAGCCGTCATCCGTCGGAAGAGTTTCACTTTGGCCGCGGCCGAGCTAGGCGTCACTCAGGCCGCGGTCAGTCGTCAGATTGCGGGTCTGGAGGCGGAGCTCGGGCAGCTGATGTTCGTCCGCAAACACCGCGCGATCGAACCAACTGCAACCTGCCTTTCCTTGGGGACGTCCCTCGCACAGAGTTTTGCGAACATCGCTGATGCGATCGAGGTCATCCGCTCGTCTGAGAAGGACGTCGTCACAATTGGCGCAACGGTTGCGTTTTCATCCTTCTGGCTTCTTCCACGTTTAGCGCATTTCCGACGGGAAAACGCTGGAATACAGATTCGTGTCATCTCGCAGGACACTCGCATCGATTTGAGCGCGGGAGACATCGATATAGCGATCCGCTATGGGATGCCGCCTTTCAGCGACGGAACCGTCATCGCTTCACAGAACGACGCCATCGTTCCTGTTTGCTCGCCAGAGTACATGCGCGCCCGGCGCTCGCCGGAACTTTCCGAGTTGGATGAGTTTATCGAAACGGATGCACAGGATCGTTCCTGGCTGTCTTGGGCGAGGTGGGTCGAGAAGACCGGACGTTCGTTGAGCGTCAAGCCTTCGCTGCGTTTCAACCACTACACGGAAACGATCGCAGCCGCTCGGGCGGGCCAGGGCGTGGCTTTGGGGTGGCGTCTTCTTATCCAAACCTTTCTCGATGATGGGACGCTCGTAGAGCTCGGTGAATCAGAGCTTGCTGCAGACGATCATTACAACGTGCTTCTTCCTCTCAGGATGCGTCGAACCATCGCTGCGGACCATGCCGCCAAATGGCTGACTGCTGCCCTTCATCGTTGAAGTCGGGAGGCTATGCGCCTTGATCCGACCAAGGGTCAGAGCAAGACGCCGGAATATCTTGCCCTCAATCCCCGCGGGAAGGTGCAAACGCTGACAAACGGCGAATTCGTCGTGCGCGAATCCATCGCCATCATGGCCTACCTCGAGAGGGAAATGCCTGATCCGGCGCTGCGTCGATGTTCGCAGCGACGTTCCCGATGACGCGCTTGGCCGATTGGAGCGACCTTGCCAGTCTTTACGATCAATCGCCAGAAGCGACGACGCCTCGCTGAAGCAGACGTCTTCGTTCGATGTGCGGCAACCTTTGATGCCGGAATGGGTGAAGGACGTGATCAAAGCCGGAGCGAACTGAAGATGGCGACGCGACACTGCTGAAGTTTACTTTATGCGCGCCTTGGCGATTCTGTTGAGAAAGGGGACGTCATTGCGCGCATCCATCCGGTTGGGCATACCGGAGAGACGCCAGTCGAGTTCCGCTTGAAGATGGATGATATCCTCACGGCGCGTCATTTCCCTGGCCTGATTAAGACGAGGGATTGTGCCGATCATCGCGCAATGAAATGTGCAAGATAAGCCCTCGTCGACGGGAGGAAAGTAGGTGCACTTTCGCCCCGGCCCTTTTCGTCGGCTGCTCGATCGACCCTGGAACTTGCTTTGAACACAATGGCGGATCAGGTTGCCCCGTCGAGTTTGCCAGTCGAGCTTCGCTTCGCGCCGTTGGCGTCAGGCAGACCTTTTCTCTCAAAATCGATCTCATCTGCCGGGCCACGTCCGGCAGCGATCACTTGTGCAACGAAAAGGAACCTAGAATGAGCAAAACCGATGCCGCTGAAATTCAGCGCAGGACCGAACGCCAGGTCGCAAATACAAGTGGCGGGGGACACCTAGGGGGAACCAATTTTGGGCAAGCCCCCGACGCCAAGACCGCAGGGGGTGCCGGCGGCAAATCCCGCCCAAGCGGCGGTCGGAAGTAGTTTTCGGTCGCAAAAGCAACCCGCCGCCAGAAGCGGCGGGCCCACAACCGAAGTCCAAGTCTATCTGGAGATCGGCGGAAGGCTCCGGCGCGTTTGAGCGGATCAGTGCGTTGTGAGCCCCTGCATCTCGACAAGTACATCTCGGGCCGGATAAACGAAGGTGGCGACGAGGTCCGTTCGATCACCAATTCATGGCCCACCATAGAAGCACGCTAGCCACGACCAGCACTGTCAGCACATAGGTAAGTCGCGATGTCATTGCATCTCCAAGGGTTGATCGGTCGAGATTGCAACCTTTGATGGATGGCGTCAAGCGGTGGAGGTCCCGGGGGCATTGCAGCGTCGGGTTGCGTGAGGCGCACTGCCTCTGTCGATGAGGTGATCGGCTGCACCACCGCATGTCGTTTATACACCGCTCCAAACAAACTCAATGTGTGGCGATGCTCTATCTGGTGTTGGTGTTTGCGGGCGCCGGGACTGCGCGAACAGGTGTCGCTATATAGATAACGTACCGCTCGGCGGCGTCCGCCAGTGCTAGGGCTGCCTCACCCTCGCGCCACCCTGCGGCTACGGCGCTTATCATTATGGCCCGCGCAACAGCATCAAAAGCACGAGAGCATTCGTCCTGCCGGCGCGTGTCATCAACTTGGTAACTTGGTGTGGGGACAGTTTTCATGAGGGTGCCCGTGAATTGAACTAGCAAGCGCCCCGCGACATCGACGGGGGCTTTTCATTTGACGAGCCAAGGCTGGTCTATGAGGACGACACCCGCAGATCTTGGATGGAAGCGCGGGTACGCGAGAAGCTTACTGAAAACTCTTTTGATCACGAAGTGCCAAAATGCCGATCCAATTCCTGCGACAGCGCGCAAGAGGAAGTCACCCCTTCTTGGAAGCGTCTGATTACTAGTTTGGCTGCGACGTTGTAGCGTTTGGGATCGACGAGACTACTGGCAGCATCGTACCCGGCGGTGTCCAAGACGATTTGCAGCATTGCAAGGTCCGCTGATGTAACGATTGATAGGGGATGGGAAGACATCGCGTCCTCCTTCTATTGGGGCGAGGGTATAGTGGCCCCCAACCAGTAGCGCCCTGAAGTTAAACTACTGAAGGTCGAACGATGTACCCTAATTGTGGGGAAGGCAAGCCTTAGTTTAGCTTCGTCTTAAAATGGCCCCGTCGGATCGTGGTGGCGCGATCGGACGATCGCGGGCGAGGACTTACGTCAAAATCCATCCATCTGCCAATGGTTCCCACCCAAAAGCCAGTTTGCCGTCGGGCCGGCGCTCGTTCTCGCCTAAAAGCCTGGGGAGCGCCAGGCCAGAGCAGTGACAGCGATCGTGATCGCGGGAAGAAAAGCTCCAGCGATCGCGATCGAATCTCGAGCCCGAAGCAAAGCACGCCGCGACGGGCCGGATGCGGTCAATGCCGCAGCCCCATGCTTGATGATTTAGGCATCGCAATGCCTCACTTTGCAGGCACGACGAGCGTCGCACCTTTCTTGACGATGTAGGTCGCCAGTTCAGACGCCTTGCCACCGCCAACGTTCTTCGCCGAGTGGGTAACGCCCGACGGAATAAACAGGGATTGGCCAGCCGTGAGGGTTACAGGCGGCCTGCCTTCGAGCTGGTACTCAAGCGTTCCCTTAAGAACATAGGCGAGTTCTTCGCCGGGATGGGAGTGCTTGGGCGCAAGAACGCCTGGCGCGAAATCGACGCGCACCTGGACAGCCTCATGGCCGGCCACATCGATGTCGTTCTTCAGCAGGTCAGTGCGCTGCAGCGGCTGTTCTGCCCGTGCGGTCGAGAACGCCATTGTGTTTGCCAGCAACAACATGGCGAGCGTCATGATCCTGGTGGTCTTCATCTTGTCGTCCTTTCATCGAGGGGTTTGATGCCCGGCCCTTCAAGGCCGCAATGGCATCTTCCCGCATGGATGAATGCCGGATGTGTCGGCCTGGATAGCTTATTGTAACGCATTGTGTCCGCCGCAATGATGGCCACAATCGTGCTGGCTCGTGCCGGCTGCAACGACCTGAACCGAGTGCGACGCTCGTCAACAAAGAAGCTCGGCCCGGTGGTGTGAAAGATCGGCCCCAGTGACGCAGTCACCAGAAGACCCGATATTGCGATGGGTCCGGGCTTCCTGCCTTCCATCAGGCTTTTAGCGGTCTTGCCAATCGGTGCGCTGTTGATAGCTGTGAACTTTGAACCGACGGTTTCATGCCGAGGTGGGTGCTTGTGGCTGCACATGCGCGGACGGCGGCGCAGCCACGCGTCGCCGAGGGATGCTTACGTTGGCAGCGGTTTGCCGGCCTGCTCGTTTATAATGTACTCGGCATACCAACTTGGCCAGTCCGCGTCGCGCTCGCCGAGCCGTTGCTCATGCTCTCCGTGAGCCGCCTCGGCACGGCGAAGTGCGCTCTCAAGCTCGGTCAGGGAGGTGAATGTCGTGGCGTCCGCGGCCACGCGTCCAGGCAGGCGCGCTGTCACCTCCTGCAGCAGCCAACCGTTGCCGTCCGGATCGCTGAACGAGGCATAGGAGCTGTAGCTGCTGCGTTCGGGATCCGGTCCGCGAAACCTTCGCCTGCCAAACAGATAGGGTTCATCAGGACCGGAATAGGCGTCGCCGGCGTGGTGGAACGCCTCGCTGATCTCCACGCCGCGAGCGAGCAGATCGCGACGCGCAGCCTCGATATCCGAAACGACAAGGTATAGCCCTTGTGCCGAGCCGGGGGCCGCCGCCGTCACGTGCCTGCCGAAGATAACCGAGGCGCCGGAGCCTGGGGGCGTGAACTGGATGACGCGGTAGTCGTCACTGCCAGCGAAGTCCGCATCGAGCCTCCAACCCAGGTTGCCGTAAAAGTGTTTGGCACGATCGACGTCCGACACCGGGATGACGATGACTTCGAGCTTCATCTCGAGGGCCCGCTCGTTGTTGGTCTTGATTGCAGTGGTCATCACAATTCTCCTTCGACTTGGGCTTGGATGAGGTCGTGGAGGGCAGGGGCATCTGCCCCACCGTTGACGCAATAAACTTCGCTCCCAGTGCCATGGTCTATGCCAGCCATGTGCTCGATGCCGTGGATCACCTCAAGCAAGCCTGAACGACAACGAAAACAACATGCGCAACGCAAAGACCGCGCTCGTCACGGGGAAACTTCGGGCATTGACATGCGACGCGAACGCACTTGCATCAAAGTAGCGCACGGGTGGTCGTACCTGCTGCTCGCAAGCGGGACGCTTTCCGGTGGCGCGCCGCCACACATCGTGTAGCGGGGCGATGTTATCACAAATCTCGGGTCGCCGTGCCCACAGATCATCGGATCAGGGATTGGTATTTTCGCATGCCGAAGGCGCGATAGCCGCGCAAAGGAGGAACGCACCTGGCAATTTGAACGACAAGGGCCCGCACTTCGAGGACGCCAAGTCCAGGAAATTTTTTAGAGATCGCCCGTGTGGACTTAACCTGATCGCAGCGCGCAAGCGATCATTGCAGCCGTGCAATCGATCGCAGGTATTCTGCGCTTGCCGTGGGGAAGCCGAAGAACTCCAAATAGGCCGGTATTTGCTCGAACAACATGTCCGTGCCGACCTGGAATGCGCATCCACGCGCGCGTGCTGCCGCCAGAAACGGCGTGATTTCTTCCTTCATGACGACCTCGCCGACAAAGGTGGAAGGTGAGAGGCGCGAAACGTCGAGGGGCAATGGGTCGTTCTTACGCATCCCGAGGGGTGTCGCGTTGACGACGATGTCGAAACCAGCAGGATCTGTTGAACCGATGCTCACCTCGGTCATTGGATAGTATCTCTTCAGCCGGTCGCTCAGCCCTGCCGAGGTAGTCGCGTTGTCATCGTGGAGCAGAATCCGCCGCGCGCCGGCACCTGCCATTGAAGCGGCGATCGCAGAGCCGACACCGCCTGCACCGACGATCAGCACTTGAGCTCCCTCCACCCTTTTCCCTTTGCGCAATAGGCCGCGGACAAAGCCTTCACCATCGAACATATCGCCGATCAGCCTGCCGGCCGGCCCGAGCCTGACAGCGTTGCATGAGCCAGCGACCTTGGCGTTCGTCGATACGTCGTCGAGCAGTCCCATCGTCGTGACCTTGTGTGGCATGGTGACGAGGGCGCCATGAATATTCGAAAGCCTGAAGACGAGCTTGAGGAACGAGGGATAGTCCTCAGGCTTGCAACCCATCGGTACGACGACGGCATCGATGCCGCTTTTTTCGAAGTACGGATTGTAGATCAGCGGTGCTTTGAATGATTCCGTCGGATAGCCGAGGTGAGCGATAAGCCTTGTGGTGCCAGTAATCATATCAATGACCTTGTCGCCTATCGGTTTTACCCAGGTGGATCGTCTTGCCTGATTGCGCCGACGCCTTGATCGCTTCGACGACGCGCAGCGTGGCAAGACCTTCCGTGCCGCTGACAAGAGGCTCAGCTTGGCGACGGATCACATCGCAGAAATGGTGAAGTTGTGCGGTCAGTGGGTCGGTCGGTGTGAACGCTACGCGTTCTGAGACAAGCGCTTCCAGCCAATTGGGCTTCGACGCATTGGTCCAAAGCGCATGGATGGCCAGCGAACCACCGGTCCCGCCGATCTGGTAGCAGAATTGATCCAGCCGCGGAAACGCCGGGTTCTCTCCCGCCGTCATCTCCCAGCTCCAGGGGGAGGCGACCGCGTCGGATGCGTTCAAGGTTCCAAGGATGCCGTTTGCGAACCGGAGCAGGATAACGGTGGTGTCCTCGACAGGGTGCTTGCGGGTCGAATTCGACTCCATCGCATGGACGGCGTCCACCTCGCCGAAAAGATAGCGGAAGAGATCGACGTCGTGGATCAGGTTGATGAAGGTCGGTCCGGCGCCTGCCTGTCGGCGCCAGGCGACGTCGAAGTAGTCGTCGGGCTTGGCAACCCAGAATGTCCCCTGGACAGTCAAAAGCTTGCCCAGTCGACCGCTGTCTAAGACGCGCTTTGTCTCCTGTATGATGGGATTGTAGCGGCGATGGTGGCCGACCAGAATGGGAACGTTCGCCTGAAAGCCGGCATCGACGAGGGCGGCGCCAGTTTCGGCATTGTCAGCGATCGGCTTCTCGACCAAGACCGGAATTCCAGCCGCGATGGCCTCGAGGGCGTTGGCGACATGAAGCTGGTTCGGGGTGGCAACAATCACCCCGTCCGGGCGCTCGCTTGCGGCAGCCTTCGCAAGGGTCGGGAACCATCGGGCGCCCGTGCTTTTCGCAAAGTCGCGCCCGGCATCTGACGGGTCGACGACGGCGGAAAGTGTGGCGCGCGGCTCGGCCAAAACGCCTTCGATGTGGCGCCTGCCTATGAGGCCCGCGCCCGTCACCGCGATCTTCAAGGGGGGCGTCTGCGATTGTGCTGACATTGGAATTTCCCCAAAGCTCTAGTTGCGCAGGATTTCGCCCAGAAATTTGCGTGTGCGCTCGTGGCGCGGGTTGGTGAAGAATTCGGCTGGGGGGGCTTCCTCGACGATCGCGCCGCTCGCCATGAAGACGACCCGGTCGGCGACCTGGCGGGCAAAGCCCATCTCGTGCGTGACGCAGATCATCGTCATGCCCTCTTCGGCGAGACTGATCATCGTATCAAGCACCTCCTTGACCATCTCGGGATCGAGCGCGGAGGTCGGTTCATCGAAGAGCATGATCTTCGGCCGCATGCAAAGCGCCCGCGCAATCGCGACACGCTGCTGCTGACCGCCGGAGAGCTGCACCGGATATTTGTCGGCCTGTTCAAGGATCTTGACCCGGCCAAGCAATGAGCGTGCGCGCTCCTCGGCCTGCGCCCTTCCAACGCCAAGTGCCCGCATCGGCGCCAGCATGCAGTTCTGCAGTACGGTCAGATGCGGAAAGAGATTGAACTGCTGGAACACCATGCCGACGTCGCGACGGATCGCGTCGATCGACTTTGCCTGGTTTCCAAGCAGAATGCCACCAACGCGGATCTCCCCCTTCTGGTAGGTTTCGAGATGGTTGATACAGCGGATGAGCGTTGATTTTCCGCTGCCTGAAGGTCCACACAGAACGATCCGCTCGCCCTTGCGCACCGACATGTTGATATCGTGCAGGGCCTGAAAGGCGCCGTACCATTTCTCCACCTGGTTCATGGTGATCACGGTCTCTGCGGTCGGTGCGGAAGCATTGGTCATGGTCTCAATTCCATCGATCTCTTGTAAATTCGCTGGCTCTTCATCAGCGAGCGGACGCGGCAAAGCGCCGTTCGAGACGCGCCCCGATGATCGTCAGCGGGCAGCACATCAGGAAATACAGTGCCCCCACGATGCCGAAGACCGTTAGTGGCTGGAAGATCTGGTTGGATATGATGTTGCCGGCCCGCGTAAGCTCCGTGAAGCCAACGATCGAGGCAAGCGAGGTGCCCTTGATGAGCTGTACGAGGAAGCCGATCGTTGCCGGCAGTGAGATGCGCAGTGCCTGCGGCAGGATGACATCCTTCATGCGCGAGACATATTTGAGACTGAGCGCTCTTGCCGCCTCCGTCTGACCGCGCGGCACGGCATCGATCGAGCCTCGCCAGATCTCTCCCAGATAGGCGCTGGCATGCAGCGTCAATCCGACGGCGACAGCCACCCATGCATCGAGCTTAAGGCCGATGAGAGCCAGACCATAATAGACGACGAAGAGCTGCATCAGCAGCGGAGTGCCCTGGAAGACCGCGATATAGCCGGCCATGATGCGTTCCAGGATCGGGATCTCGCAGCTGCGCGCCAGCGCAACGCCTAGCCCGGCAATCCCTCCGCAGATGAAGCCGACGACCGAGAGAAGCACGGTCCATTTCAAACCGATCAGGAGGAAAATGAATTCTTCGCTGCCCATCGCTTGGACCCTACTTGATCGGATAAGTGAAATAGCGTGCCGAAAACAGCGCAAAGAGGCGCATCATCAGCCAGGAGATGACGAGGTAGAAGATCGTCACCGTGAAGTAGACCTCGAAGCTTCGAAAGCTTTCGGATTCGATGCGTTGCGACACCGACGTCAGTTCGTAGGCCGAGATCGCCGAAGCGATGCTGGTCGACAGCGTCAAAAGCACGAACTGGCTGGTTAACGACGGATAGATCGCCCTGAGAGCCGGCTTGAGGATGATCAGCCGAAAGACCTGCGCCTTGTGCAGCCCAAGAGCAAGGCCTGCCTCCATCTGACCTTTCGAGATCGACTGGACACCGCCTCGAATGATCTCGATGGCGTAGGCGCCGCCGTTGATTCCAAGAGCGATGATTGCCGTCGGTGTCGGGTCAAGTCGGATGCCGGCCAAGGGCAGGGCAAAGTACAGAAAGAAGATTTGAACCAGGAACGGCGTGTTGCGAATGAGCTCGACAAAGCCGATCACCAGCCAGCGTAGCGGTTTGAAAGGCGAGTCCCTGAGGGCGACGCCGCCTATGCCGATGACAATGGCAAGCAGCATGCCGCAGATCGCCAGCAGGAAGGTGCCGAGACAGCCGAGAAGCAGGCTTGGCAGCCCGTCGATGACCGGGGTGAAATCCAGTTGATAGTTCATGGCCGCCTCTCTGATCCACCGTCTTCGATCATCAGCTTTGTCCGACCATGTCTGCCATGGCTTCGATCGCCAGTTCGTAACCGCGCGCGCCAAAGCCGATGATGATTGCGGTCGCAACGCGCGAGATCAGCGAATTGTGGTAGATGCTTTCGCGCGCATGCACATTGGAAATATGCAGCTCGATTTTCGGAGGATCGAATGTTTTCAGCGCATCAAGCAGTGCGATCGACGTGAAGGTATAGCCGGCGGGATTGATGATGATACCGCATGCGTCCTTGCGCGCCTGGTGCACGCTTTCCACCAGTTCCCCCTCGAAATTGGTCTGGCGAAAGTCAATGGCGAACCCGAGGCCCTTCGCCTTGGCGAGGCATTTTTCCTTAATGTCGGCGAGCGTCGTGGTGCCGTAGATTGCCGGCTCCCGCTGGCCAAGCAGGTTGAGGTTCGGTCCGTTCAGCACAAAGATCGTCTTGTTCATGATGGCGCTCCACAAAACGCGCAAGGGCCCCTGGGCCGCCAAGCATGGCGGTATCGTTGGCGGGCACCACAATGCCCGCCGTTTTGCCTTGGCTCTAAGCAGCGCGTGGCTTAGTTGGCGGTGAACGGAATGCCGTCGAGGCTCGCAGGGAACTCCGGAACCGGCACCTTCATCCACTTGTCGTAGATCTTCTTGAGCTCGCCGTTGTCCTTGATCTTGTCGATGAAGGAATTGATAGAAGCGTTGATTTCCTTCTCGCCAAGACGCGTGCAGGCGCCATTGTAGAGCTTCTGGAATTCGAGCTTGTTTTCGAATTCGCCCGGACGCGCCTTTTCGACCCGGTCCATGTAGAAGATGTTGCCGCCGAGAGCCTGGACCTGCCCGGACACCAGCGCCTGGACGCTGGGGGCATCACCGTCGAAGCGGCGGATCGTTGCGCTCTGTGGCGCATTCTTGGTGACCTGCGTATCCTGCGCTGCACCTTTCGCGACGCCAATCGTGAGATTGGCCATATCGTCCTTGGCCTTGATCGACATCGACTTCGGAGCAATCAGGACAATCGCGTTGGCAACATAAGGCTTGCTGAACTGAACAGCCTTGGCGCGATCCGGCAGCATGGCCATCGTCGCGAAGAGAACGTCGACGCGGCCCGTGGTCAGCGCGGGAATGCGGTTGTTGACTTCAAGCGGCACGAATTCGACGGATACGCCCAATTCCTTGGCGTAGAGCGTGGCGATATCGGCATCGAGGCCGTCCTGCTTGCCGCCGCTGGTCACGAAGCCCCATGGCGGGTTATCGCCCTGGATGCCGACGATGAGCTTTCCTTTTGCCTTGATTTCTTCGGGTGTGATGGCGGCCGCCGGCTTCGTAAGCCCGATGGCAGCTACGAGCGTGGCGGCAGCCACCATGGCATGGCGCCGTGTCAGCATCGACTTGAACATTGATTCCTCCTCCTTTTGGCGGTCGCTTGGACCCAACAGTCATCCTCTCCCGACTGCATGGGGAGATATTTGCCAGAGGATCGGGGATAAATCAACATAGTTTTTAGAAATCATATGAGACTTTGTATTTGACCAATTGAATTGCAATACTCACGACATTTGCCATAATGCCATGAGGAGGAGTTGGCGGTCTCAGGCAGATCAGCCGTGGCCGGCTCTCGTGACACGGGTGGAAAGGGTCCTTGAATCATGAAGACCTCGATTGCGACGGTAACGCTGAGCGGTGAACTGCCGGAGAAACTCGAAGCCATTGCACAAGCGGGCTTCGATGGCGTCGAGATTTTCGAGAACGACTTTCTGGCCTTTGACGGAAGCCCTGGAGATGTCGGCAAGATGGCGAGAGATCTCGGATTGGAGATAACGCTTTTCCAGCCCTTCCGAGATTTCGAGGGAATGCCGGACGCGCTTCGAAGCCGCACGTTCGACCGGGCCGAACGCAAGTTCGACGTCATGCAGGAACTCGGGACCGGAATGGTTCTTGTCTGCTCGAACGTCTCGCAGGCGGCTCTTGGTGGCATCGATCGCGCCGCCGCCGACTTTCATGAGCTTGGCGAGCGAGCGGCCAAACGCGGCCTCAAGGTCGGTTATGAAGCACTTGCCTGGGGTCGTTATGTCAACGATCACCGCGATGCCTGGGAGATCGTACGGCGCGCCGATCATCCAAATGTCGGGCTGATCCTCGATAGCTTCCATTCGCTGTCGCGAAAGATCGACATCAACTCGATCCGCTCGATCCCAAAGGAGAAGATCTTCATCGTGCAATTGGCCGATGCGCCGATGATCGACATGGATCTGCTCTATTGGAGCCGCCATTTTCGCAACATGCCGGGCGAGGGCGATCTACCGGTCACCGCTTTTGCCGAGGCTGTGGCGTCGACAGGCTATGACGGCTATTTTTCGCTCGAAATCTTCAATGACCAGTTCCGCGGCGGCTCCACGCGGGCAATTGCGGCCGACGGCCACCGGTCGCTGATCTATCTGGCCGATCAGGTTCGCCGCAACATCCAAACGCCGATCGGCGTTCCCATGCCGGAGCGTGCTGCCGTCAAAGGCGTCGGCTTCGTCGAGTTCGCAACCGATGAGGACGAAGCCGGCGAACTGATCGCTCTGCTCGACGCTCTCGGCTTCCGTAAGGCAGCCGTTCACCGCACGAAAAAGGTCACCCTGTTTGAACAGGGCAATATCCGCATTCTCGTCAACGTCGATGCCGCAGGCTTTGCAGGTGCAGCCTACGCAGTCCATGGTACATCTGCCTACGCGTTGGCACTCGTCGTCGATGATGCTGGCGAAGCCTACGCCCGTGCACTGGCGCTCGATGCCGAACCTTTTCGCCAGCCAGTTGCCGATGACGAGCTTGAGTTCCCCGCCATTCGCGGTGTGGGTGGCGGCCTGATCTATCTCATCGACGACAAAAGCCCGCTCGGCCGGTTTTCGGAGATCGACTTCACGCCTGTTTCTGCAACAAGGGGTGATGCTGAGGATGCCGGGCTGCTGCGGGTCGATCACATCGCGCAGACCGTTGCCTATGAGGAAATGCCGACCTGGCTGCTTTTCTACACGTCGATCTTCAAGACCGGAAAGACACCGATGGTGGATATCATCGATCCGAGCGGGGTCGTGCGCAGCCAGGTCATCGAAAATGAGCCCGGTACGCTGCGCATCACCATGAATGGCGCCGAAAATCGCCGTACGCTCGCCGGTCACTTCATCGCTGAACAGTTCGGTTCGGGGATCCAGCATCTGGCATTTTCGACCGATGACATATTTGCCACCGCGCGCCGGCTTCGAAAGAGAGGATTCAAGCCGCTGCATATCTCGCCAAACTACTACGACGATGTCGAAGCCCGCTTCGGCTTGCAACCTGATCTGACCGAACGGCTGAAGGCGGAAAACATCCTCTATGACCGTGACGAGCATGGTGAATATCTGCAACTCTATAGCGGCACATATGGCGAGGGCTTCTTCTTCGAGATTGTCGAGCGCCGCGGCTATCGCGGCTATGGGGCCCCAAACGCGATTTTCCGGATTGCCGCGCTGAAGAAGCTGATGCGGCCGGAGGGTCTTCCGAAGGACGCCGGTTGATCCGGCACGGGTCAGGAGATACGCCCGCTTTTCAGCACGTGTTCCACGCCGCTTTGGATATGCCGTCGGATCACAACCCGAGCCCCCTCGATATCACGTTTCAAGGCGAGTTCGAAGAGAAGCTTGTGGTCATCGACGACCGCCTTACCGCGGAAACTCTGGGCCAACATGTGGTAGCGCAAAAATCTTTCGAACACCGATGAAAGTGTGGCCATCAGCGTCGCGGAATCACAGGCCGATACGATCGCCTGGTGAAACTCCCAGTCGTAGCGCACCCAATCGACGGTCCGCGAGGCATCGCCGGCGAGCAGCTTTTTTTCCGCAGCCGCCAGCTTATGATGGGCGGCCACGATGCGTCCTTCCCATTCGAGATTTCCGGCCGCAAACGACAGGCCGATCGCATGGGTTTCAAGGATGGTGCGAAGATCGGCGAGTTCCTCGAGTTCCTTGCGCGACGCGGGGCTCACTTCGAAGCCGCGCTGCCCTTCCGCCAACACGAGGTTCTCCGTGGTCAGGCGGCTTAATATTTCGCGCAGCGACGATACGCTGATCGAATAGCGTTCCTTGGCTTGCTCGAGTTTGATCTTCGCACCAGGTGCCAAGGCCCCAGAAATAATGTCTCGACGGATCTGCCGGAAGACGACATCGCTAACCGTCTCGGAGGGTTCACCAGCAATTTTTAGCATAAGATCCTCTGCTTCGCTCAAGCATCAAGACGTGTAATGGACGCTGTCATGGTTTTGCTGGAGCGGCCAATAGCAGCCCTTTTCCAAGGGCATGTTCGACGCCTCCTTGTATGTGACGCTGAAGAATTTTCTTTGCCGTCTTGCTGTCGCGCTGCAGAGCGACCTCCAGAAGCTGCCTATGTTCCTGTTCTGCAACACCACCACGATAGGACAGCGCAACCATTTGATATCGCAGATATTTGTCGAAGACCGCCGAGTGTGTCTCCATAAGCAGACGCGATCCGCAGGCGGAAATCAGGGCCTGGTGAAACTCCCAGTCATAGCGTTTCCAGTCTTCCGCCCTGCTGGTGTCGCCCGAAGCCATCACCTCTTCCATGCGCGCCAGCTTGTAGTGAGCTGACACCAGCCTCGCTTCCCATTCGACATCGCCCTGTTCGAACGACTGCTCAAGCGCATGCTCTTCGAGAAGCAGGCGCAGAGCCGCGATCTCTTTGAGGTCAGCAACAGAGACTCGCGCGACTTCAAAGCCCCTCTGGCCTTCCGCCACGACGAGCCCTTCGGACGTCAGGCGGTTCAAAATCTCCCTGAGCGTGCTGACGCTCGTCTCGTAGGTACCCTTCAAATTCTCCAGTTTGAGCTTCTGACCCGGCGCAAGCCGACCGAATATGATGTCTGATCGTATTTGCCGGTAGCCGCTTTCAGCGACAGTTTCATCCGCAATTTCCTGCCGCATCACTCTCTCCGAGATTTTTCTTTTCGTCATATATAAACGGACAGCTCGGTCAAATTCAATAAGCAGCGCAAATGGTCGGCTGAATCATGAGGAGTGAGGTTGCTCGCCGTGGTCACCAGACCAAGCTCCGTTCTCAAGCTTGCGCCCAGTGGGAAAGGATGACCCGGTTCGCTGCATGATCTGTCACAGCGGGGCCTATATGCTTTCCGGTGTTATGATCTCAAAGGGAACCACGCGCTGCACGATGGTGGGGTCGCCACGATTTTCCAATGCGGTGGTCATTGTCGCAATCGATGCGTCCGACCTCCGATCGAGAGGATGACAAAGCGCCTCCGTAGTCAGGTCCTCACTCAGGCCTCGTCTCCGGGCCACACCTGCCTCCATGACAGTCACAAACCCCGTGCAGCAAGGTTCGCGCAAAGCCCGAAGGGTTTATTCCAGCACATCAATCGACGATGCGTGCGCCTTGGCTATGGCGTCCTGAAGGTCGTCGATCGGCGTCGCGTTCACCATCTTGTTGCCCTCGAGCTCTTTGGGCACCTTCCAGCCAGGATCGATGCCTTCCATGTTCGGCAACTCGTGGGCAATCCCCTTGTGGCAATCGATGCAAGTAGCCTGACCCGACAGAAGATATCGGGTGTGGATTTCCGCTGCGCGCTGCGTCTGCTTCTGCAAGTCCATCGCCACCGAGGAGTGGCAGTTGCGACACTCCAGACTATCATTGGCCTTCATCCTGGCCCATTCGTGCTGGGCGAGTTCCAGTCGTTTCTCCAGGAATTTCGGCCGGGTGTTTATCGTGCCGAATATTTTTCCCCAGACTTCTTTTGAAGCCTGCATCTTACGAGCGATCTTGTCGGTCCATTGGTGCGGCACATGGCAGTCGGGACAGGTGGCGCGCACTCCCGAGCGGTTGGAGAAATGGATGGTGCGCGAAAGCTCCTGGTATACGTTGTCGTGCATCTCGTGGCAGGACGTGCAGAACTTTTCGGAATTGGTGAGCTCAAGCGCCGTGTTGAATGCGCCCCAGAACATCACGCCGCCAATGAAGCCTCCGAGTGTCAGGACGCCTAGCCCGATTGTCGCCGCCGGTGTTATGAGGATCGACCAGGCCCACAAAATCGCGTTCTTGATCCAGGCCATTATCGTCATCACTCGCTCCCGGCCGGCTTGAATCCCAACTCGCTCATGTCCCGGAAGGTGTTGTTCACCAGCGGCCGGACGTCCGCCTGCGGCACATGGCAGGCGGTGCAGAAGTAGCGCCGCGGTGAAACGTCGGCGATCATCTGGCCGTCGCGCGTCATGTAGTGCGTCACGCTGATCATCGGGGCGCCGGAGTCCTGGATGAACTCGCGCTTATGGCACGACATGCACCGGTTGGCGTTCACCGACAGCTCGTAGCCTTCGATCGAATGCGGGATCACCGGTGGCTGGTCGGGATAGGCCCGCATCCGGCGCTGGTCATCGACGATCCATTTCGGCAGCGGGCCCGCGGGGCCCGTCGCCATCGAGGGTGTCCGTCCAACCAGCTGGGGCGCCGTTGTGGCTATCACCTGGGCGATCGCGGTCGTCGCGACGAACAGCAGAAGACCTGCCGCGACCGCCATCCATTCGGGCCGTCTCAAACGAAGACGGGAACAATCTTGACCGCGCATTTTTTGTAATCCGTCTGTTTGGAGATGGGATCGGTAGCGTCGAGGGTAACCTTATTGATCAGCTGGCTGGCATCGAACCAGGGGACGAAAATGACGCCGGGCGGCATACGGTTGCGACCACGGGTTTCGACGCGCGAACGGATCTCGCCGCGCCGCGACACGATGCGGACTTCAGCGCCCTGATTGATGCGCCGCTTGCGCGCGTCCTCGGCATTCATGAAGACACGTGCGCCGGGGAATGCCTTGAAGAGCTCCGGCACCCGCATCGTCATCGACCCAGAATGCCAGTGCTCCAGTACGCGGCCCGTCACCAGCCAGAAGTCGTACTCCTCGTCCGGGGACTCGGCCGGTGGCTCGTAGGGTACCGCGAGGATGACCGCCTTGCCGTCCGGCTGGCCATAGAAGTTCACGCCTTCCCCCGGTTTCACGAAGGGATCGAAGCCCTCGCGATAGCGCCAGAGCGTCTCCTTGCCGTTGACGACCGGCCAACGCAGCCCCCGGACCTCGTGGTAGGTGTCGAAGGGTGCGAGATCGTGACCGTGGCCGCGCCCGAACGTGGCATATTCTTCGAACAGGCCCTTCTGGATGTAGAAACCGAAGGCCTTGGCCTCGTTGTTGTCGTAGTCCGGATTGACCTCGCTGAGCAGGAAGCGGTCGACCTGGCCATTGCGGAAGATCACGTCATACAAGGTCTTGCCGCGATATTCGGGACTGGCAGCGAGAATGTCGGCGGGCCAGACCTCGTCGGTCGTGAAGCGCTTGGAGAACTCGACGATCTGCCACAGGTCCGACCGGGCCTCGCCTGGCGCCTGGACAAGCTGGCGCCAGAGCTGGGTGCGGCGTTCGGCATTGCCGTAGCCGCCCTCCTTCTCCACCCACATGGCGGCTGGCAGGATCAGGTCGGCACTCATCGCCGTAATCGTCGGATAGGCATCGGAAACGACGATGAAGTTGTCCGCGTTGCGATAGCCCTGCCAGGTCTCGTTGCTTGTATTGGGAGCAGCCTGGATGTTGTTGTTGACCTGCACCCAGTAGAAATTCAGCTTTCCGTCCTTCAGCATGCGGTCCTGCTGGACGGCGTGATACCCCGGCTTGTCGGGGATGATGCCATTTGGGATGCGCCAGATTTCTTCCGCACGCTCGCGATGCTCGGGATTGGTCACCACCATGTCGGCTGGAAGCCGATGGGCAAAAGTGCCGACCTCACGTGCCGTGCCGCAGGCGGAGGGCTGTCCTGTCAGCGAGAACGGACTGTTGCCGGGCTCCGATATCTTTCCGGTCAGAAGGTGAATGTTGTAGACCATCTGATTGGCCCAGACGCCGCGCACATGCTGGTTGAAGCCCATCGTCCAGAGCGACATGACCTTGCGGTCTGGATCCGTGTAGAGCTCCGCCAGTTGCTTGAGAAATCCGGGATCGACGCCGGACAATTCGGCCGTCTTTTCAAGCGTATATTCGGAGACGAAGGCCTTGAAGGTCTCGAAATCCGTCGGCTCCATCTTCGTCGGATCGGCCGAATTGGCAGCGTTCGTCTCCATCGGATCGTCCGGCCGCCGGCCGTAGCCGATGTCGGTGACGCCGATGGCGAACCGCGTGTGCCGCTGCACGAAGTCCTGATTCACCCGGCCGGTCTGGATGATGTGGTTGGCGATATAGTTGAGGATCGCCAGATCCGTTCCCGGCTTGAAGATGATCGGAATGTCCGCAAGATCCATGCTGCGGTGAGTGAACGTGGAAAGCACCGCGACGCGAACATGTGGATGCCCGAGCCTGCGGTCGGCGACGCGCGTCCACAGGATCGGGTGCATCTCGGCCATGTTCGAGCCCCACAGCACGAAGGCGTCGGCATGCTCGAAATCGTCATAGACGCCCATAGGCTCGTCCATGCCGAAGGTGCGCATAAAGGCGTAGGCCGCGGATGCCATGCAGTGCCGGGCGTTGGGATCCAGATTATTGGAACGGAAGCCAGCCCGCATGAGCTTCGTGGCCGCATACCCTTCAAAGATCGTCCATTGCCCGGAGCCGAACATGCCGATGGCCGTCGGACCCTTGTCCTTCAGCACTTTCTTGCACTGTTCGGCCATCACGTCGAAGGCCTCGTCCCAGGTCACCGGTTCGAACTCGCCATCCTTGGCGTAAACACCGTTGCGCTTGCGCAAGAGCGGCTTCGTCAGCCGATCCTCGCCGTACATGATCTTCGAGAGGAAATAACCCTTGATGCAATTCAGGCCGCGATTGACCTCGGCCTGCATGTCGCCGTGCGTAGCAACGACCTGCCCTTCCTTGACGCCGACCATGACGCCGCATCCGGTCCCGCAGAAACGGCATGGTGCCTTCGACCACTTGATCTGAAGCGCCTCGACGCCGCCCGGCACCGGTTGGGTGGCAGCGGGAAGTGCTATACCCGCCGCGGCGGCGGCAATTCCGGCGGCGTGCGCCTTCAGGATGTCACGTCGCGTCAGTGTTCCTGTCATCGCGCATCTCCTCTGTCTCGACATGCTCGAAAACCATGTTCGCCGCGATCACGCCCTCCAGGAGCGATATGCGCGTCAGGCACTCGCCGAGCATGCCCGTGCTCGTTCCCTCGATCACGACGACGATCTTGCCGCCGGCATGACCATGAACTTCGACATTCTCCATTTCGGCGAGTGCCGAAAGGACAGCCTCAGTACCGAAGGGCAGGGTCGCAACAACCGCACTCGATACGTGATAGTGTGTTCTGTTCTCAGGCATAGGTCTCTTCCATGCTCCGGGGCTCGATTGCGATCGCGCCGACGGGACAGATGCCTATGCATCCGCCGCAACCGCTGCAGATATCGACGTCGAGTTCAGGGACGAACGGGCCACCAATGCGCGGGCGGAAGCGGATGGCCTGTATTGGACACGCTTCCCCGCATGACTGGCAAGCGATATTCCGCTTCGCCAGACACTCAGCGCCAATGACGGCGACGTGCGGAAATTACTCGACGCGTGCTGACGAAAATACCGGTTCCGGGCATACCTGCCTGCACTCATCACAGAAAGTGCACTCGCCCAGAGTGAAATCGACGAACGGCAGTCCGTCGGCGAGACGGATTATGCCGGTCGGACATCGCTCTTCGCACAGACCGCATCCGGAGCATGCCTCGACGAGCTTTTCAACAGACGTTCCTGGCGGGCAGACCCTGACATGAACTGCCGCTCGACTGCCTGAAAAGAACTGCCGTCTTGAGACTTGTTGCGGAGCCATGGGGGATCTCAGTGCGCTGCTGGCGGCCCTGGAGGGCCGTAGAGGACTTGGAACATCCAAACCAGGAACCCGTATCCTCCGACGACGCCTATCGCCACCAGCGGCCAGATTCCGAACGCCAATATCAGAAAAAGAAGGAGCTCAAGCCGCCGCCGGGAACGCGGGACATCGTTGCTTGGAGCTTTCTGCGCAAGTTCACGCATCCGCGGCCTCCTTGCAACCGAGGATAACATAGGTTGCTTGTCATGGGTAGCGTGGCTTGCATTCTCGCGCCACCTGACCGCACAATTTTGATTTCGGTCGCTATTCAGGTGCCGCAAAGGGAAAGGCGGCCGGTCAGTGAGCCTCTATAACCATACCAAAGTGAGCTAGGCGGGAAATCCGGGACGATCGGAAGAGCGTGCCCTGCCGCGAGAGCGGCGCAAACACCAACGAACGTGCGATGCCCGTTTCCGAAGGACGCAGACCGTATTCCAGAAAATCTCCGGCATCTTTAGCGAGACTTCCATGACGCGAGCGGGGCGATAGTATTCGCGAGCAAAGGCGGTAGAAACGATTGCTCAGTCTAGTCCATCAGCAGGCGGGTAAGACTTTGCTCGTCCCGCACGCCGTCTTGATAAAAGTGCAGGATGGCGGACGCCAGTTGCTCTCGCTCCCCATTGGACATGGGCCGCTGCCCTGTCAGCCTATGAAATACGCGCTCGCACAGCGCTACGTCATCGTCCTGCAACGGTGCCTTGGTCGCCGCAATCAAACTCCGGATCATGTCTTGCCTGCCCTCAAGTTCTATAAAAATTATTAGGGCAGCACTGCTGACCGTCAAGCGCGTGATTGTCGACAAAAGATCCGATTAGGGCTCAGGCGTTAGCGTATCAGCGCTTGCAGGCGATCCGTTCCGGGCAGGCTCATGACGGTTCACTCACCTGGGGAGGAGCCCCGCTTATGGATTGTTTGTCGTTCTTGATGTTTCGAAACCAACGATCAGCATCGGTGGGATGATGCTGGCGGCGTGCAGCCCGCAGAAAGGATTGGGATGCTAAACGAAGGTCGCCTTGAACACAGCGATGAAACCACCGATGGCGACCACTGCTGCCAAAGCCATCGCCATGATAAGCACGCCCTTAATGACCGGCCCGTTCTTGTTTGGATGATTGTTATCGACCACGGCCACTGCCTCTCATATCGTTATGCTCCCTCCCGTCCTCAGCCGCGAGGTCTCTCTCGGGATCGATCGCGCCGTATGCGCCACCGACTTTGCATACCACCTTTTCGGTAGGTGTTAGCGCTATTCTCCGAAGTTAAATGCAATCCAACTTGATGTAAGATCGACTGGCGTCATTCTTTGCGGAGGAAGCCAGCATGTTATCCGCGGAAGATCCAAAGCTGCCACGCAATACCGCGCGCAGGCATTTTCTGGGTGTGGCTGCCGCCGCCGGTGCTCGTTTCGCGAGTGTTGCGGCCATCGCCATGGCAGTTTCCTCGTTGCCAACAAGTGCGTTGGGAAGGGGTAACTCCGGTGGAGGCGGGCAGGGCAACTCTGGTGGCGGCGGGAATGGTAACTCTGGTGGAAACGGGAACGGTGGCGGCGGTGCGCGGTGCTTCCTGCGTGGGACGTCGATCTTGACAGATTGCGGTGAAAAGCGTGTCGAGGATCTTCGGATCGGCGATCGCGTCGCACTTCCGGACGGGGATACACGGCGGATCAAGTGGGTCGGTCGCCAAATGTTCAAGAGGAGTGGCGCGCGCTGGCATGACGGTGTCGTGCCGATCCGAGTCTCGCGCCATGCGCTAAATGAGCATACGCCACATTCCGATCTCTACCTATCGCCTGGGCATGCGCTGTTCCTGAACGGCGTTCTGATCCGCGTGAAGGATCTCGTGAACGGCACGACGATTGCGCCAATCGTTCCCGCGGACGACACGACGATCGAGTACTATGCCGTCCTGCTTGATACCCATGAAGTTGTCCTTGCGGAGGGCGCTGCGGCCGAGACTTTCCATCCCTCGGACGGCGATCACGAAAACTTCTCCAATTTTGCGGAGTACGAACGCCTTTATGCCGGTGAGGAGCGCACTGCGATGACTTCCTATGCGCCGGTGCTCGGCGAGGAAGGCGGCTGGAAACATTTGCAGGCGCTTCTTCTGCTCGGCGCTTCGCCCTTGGTGCCGATGCGTGATCCGTTCGAGGATGCCTGCAAGAAAATCGACGCTCGGGCCAAAGGGTTATTGATCTGATAGCCGACCAAGCCCTCTCGTCTTTGCGAGGTCAAAAAACCGGAATGCGGACGTTCGGGTTCTGGGATGCCGGCCGACAACCCGGCTGCAGATGAAGGGACGATACCTGCCTCCATCGGGTTATGGTCACCCGATGGAGGCAATGTCTATCGTTGGACCTCTGCCGGCGAAGGCGAAACTTCAACTTCTTGGCGCCGCTTTTGTTTCATCACGTGAGACCTCGTGTTCGAGCCGTCGGTCCACTGATCCTCGACCTTGCGCGAAGCGTCTGATCGGCGAGCAGACGTTGCCTCAAATGCTCGCGGCCGCGTCAATCGTCATGGGTCACCCTTCGGGCCGAAGGGCAAGACGAGCAGAGGCCATCTTCACGGCGCCGATAAAGGACATGGAACACGCGCCCTGAAGGGTGACTGAACGCTTCAATGTGACGCCGACCGACACGGCCGCTTCGGAGGGCACTTACGGGTCCCGACAAACTGCAGGTCAATGGAAGGCTACGCCCGTTGCGCTGCGCTAATGAGACCTGTTGTCTGGCAATGTCTCGGCGGGCACGACAATACCGGCATAGTGAACGGGTACGTCGTCGCGATCGCGAAAGCACCGGCCGAACGCACATACGGTGATATAGGTGCCATCCTCATTAAGGACGCGATAGTTCTGCACCGTGGGATGCTGGGCAACGATAGCGTCGTTGATTTGCTTGGCCAAGGTCGGCGCATCCTGAGGATGGATGCGCGCCATGTAGGTCTGTAGCGGCAGACCATGTTCCGTTTCGTCAGGTTCCAGGCCAAACAAGGAGGCAAGAGCGCTGTCTGCATAGACGAGATTGCTCTTGAGGTCCCATGTAAACAATCCAGCATCAGGCATCGGCTCGCCTGATATCTGTGTGGAAAACAGTCGATCGCCTCCAGGTATCATAGCCGCTCCTCAAAGACCGCTTTGCAGAGAAGATGGCGCAGCCCACATTCTTCCGCAAGTTGGCACTTCAGAGTAATCGACCACTCCCCAGAAGTTTAGCTAGCATTCCTCAGCGTCGCGGTCGATTGATCATAAATTTCATCGAGGGTCGCAAGGATTTTCCGGACTCCGTAGTGGGTCGTCGAATAGTAGATCGTCTGCGCGTCACGCCGCGTTGTTACAACTTTGCCATCACGCAGCCTTGCCAGATGCTGGGAAAGGGCCGATTGGGAAAGGCCAACTCTTTTCGCCAACTCGCCGACGTTCAGCTCATTATCGAGGAGCAGGCAGGCAACCAGGAGCCTCTTTTCGTTTGCCAGAAGCGCAAGCAGCCTTGCCTCATCATCGAAGTTTGTATCTTTGGGCATTTCAAGAATTCACCTAACTTTGAAAATTGGTGCTTACTTACACGTAAGATGGCGAAATTGATATCGCACATTGATCGAAATTGATTGATCGACTTTCGGCGAATACGCGAGCCTGTGTAACTCAGCTGTGCAGACGTGCGAAACGGTCAAGATTGAGCTCGCAGCCGTCATTTGACGCTTTCTGCAAATCGATAGGCTCGTGACCTCGTCTCTACAGTTTCAAAGTCGTGTAGCAGGCCATTCCTACGATGAAGGCCGTCGCAGAAGTTCGAGGATTGCGCTTTTGCGACGATGAACGCTCCGATCGCCACTGCGGGCCCCTTGCCAACGCACATGCAAGTGGCCCGACGAGGCGGTGCCAACGCGATCAATCTTACGCTTGTCTCGTCCGTAGGCGTTCGGCGTAACCGGCGTCCAAATGCCCGACGCCAACGGGCAGCATTCTTTCGAGGCCCTCGCGCAGTTCGTCCTCATTAAGCCACCCTTTGCCGGTCGCATCGAGCTTTGCCCAGTGGCCTTCACTGGTTGCACTGTCGAATGGCCTGCCGTCCAATTGTGCCAGGCGCGATTGGCCGTCCATATATTCGCCTTTCGTGACCTTTCCGTCCTTGTCTGTGTCTGCCCAGTCAACTTGCTGCTTGGTCAGCCTTGCGTAGAAGTCGTCGATGAGTTGAGCGTCAGTTCGAAGCGGTGGAGCCTTCGGCGGCTCCGAAAACGCGGTTCCAATCTTCTCATTCACCACCGAGAGGGCCTTGCGGGCTCTCGGGACAAAGAGGCTATAAATTGCATTGTCCGGTCCTACTTTCATGAAAATCAATATCCTTTTCTAGGTCTGCGCTAAGCAATTGCAGGCTGAAGAGCAGGCCTTGCTTCAAACTTGCGGCAGGCGTGCATTGAGGCGCTGTGTTGCAACTGTAACAATATGGTGGGAAAACCGGCACGACGATCGTCTTCGCCAGTTCCTTCATCCGCACCGAAACCACCGACACCGGCGAAGCGGTCGAGCACGATATCCCATTTCTCAAGGCCTACACGGTCTTCAGTGCCGAGCACAGATTGCCGGACGGGACGCGCGCTTCCATCCGCTCACAGCGGTTCAGGATCCGATTGTCCGTATCGAACACGCCGATCGACGGCATACTCTGGCCGCCTGCGATCATCCAGATGCCCGCCTTAGAAGCCTTCCGTGGCGCTGCCTCCTATGTTGCGATCCTCAGTCACGAACTGACCCACTGGACGACGGCACCGCATCGACTGCGGGACGATTTTAATCGTGCGAGACGATATCCAACAGAGGCAGTTTAGTCGACGAACGCGACGATCACTCCAGGCTTGACCATCGCTGCCAATTCCTCAACGTCCCAGTTGGTCAGGCGAACGCATCCATGTGATCCAGTCTTGTCGATGAGGGAGGGTTCCGGCGTGCCATGAATCCCATAAGTCGGCTCTGTCAGATCGATCCAGACGGTTCCGACGGGCCCATTGGGACCGCTTGGCAGTTTGAGAACCTTTGTGTTCTTGCCCTGCTGAAAGTTGACCTTCGGGTTGTAGGTGTAGGGGGGCATGCGTGCGACACCTTTGACCTTGTGAGTGCCCGAAGGCGACGGCGTTTCTTCGCTGCCGATCGTGGCGGGATAAACTGAAATCAGCAAACCACCTTTATCGAACGCAAGAACTTGCCCAATGCGTCTTCGCACTTCGATCCGTTTAACCGCACCTTCTTTCGGGTCGCCGGGCGTCGCCACAAGCACTGTTGCTCCGACGGCAAATGTCGAACCAGCGTTCAGTGCCTTCAAAAGGTCGATATCCATGTGGAACCGCTCCGATAGCCTCTCCGCAACGCTTGTGTAGCCGAGGTACCTCATCTTGGCCTGCTTGGCGTAGTCTTTTGGAATGTGGTCGACGAGCGCTCTCGCGTCGTCCTTGGAGATCACATAGGGCTGTATGACCGGTCCGCGGTCTGTAAGGAAGCGGATGACTTCAGGGTTCAGCTTTCCATCTGTCGGGATGCCCCGCATGGTTTCCAGCCCAGCGATCGCCTTGCTGACGTTATCACCATAATGGCCGTCTATCACCCCGGGGGATGACCCCACGCGATCCAGAAGGACTTGGAGACGAACGATAGCGGGATCTGGTCGAGGCGAGGCATTGGCTGGTGGTCGGTCCGGCGGAATGGCCTCGATCGCGGCATTGTTGATGGCTTCCGCACCAAGTTCCTGGGCGCTGACGGTGCCGAGCAGGCATAGGGTAAGCGACGCTGCGAGAAAGATCATCTTCATGAGCATCAAATCTGCGGCGGCGGAACTTGTTCCACCGATGGATGGAGGTCAGCAGATCCAGACGCAGCGTGTCGACTGTACGCCATCGTACACATGTTATTCATTGACGTCTAATATAGCGACGTTACGATGCGGCCTGTCTGGTAAATCGGCGAGGTAGACAATGCTTGTTAGACGTATCCGAGACAACGATATGGCGATGCTCTCACGCTCCGTCCAAACCTGGTACAAACACTACCGGGCCACCCCTAATGAGAGAGCATCCGAAATGCTTTGCAGTGCGGCAATCAGTCTTTTCAATCAAGGGCATAACACTCAGGAGGAGTTGACGACTTTGTTGATCGCCAGGTACCCGGGACCGACCGCAGTGCTGATCAATGCACCGACTTCACGATCCACTCAATAGGCTGCTGCGGCCTCCTCGAGGCTGGCAATGCTAAGCGTTGACGATAGGACTGGGGTCCGGCGTCAAGCTGCTGATAGGTCGGCACGGCGGGAGAACGCCGGGCGGGCCTATTGAGGGCACCATTTGGTTGGGGCTGCTCTCGACCTTCCGAGAAGGCGAGGGCATACCATGTTACGATCACAGTGTCGCCAGAACGGCATTCGGCAATTGGGAGCCGTAAATCTGGCGAATCTTGACCTTGTTTTCGAGCGACTCGATGACCGAGGATGAGAAGTCCACACCGCTGAGCTTCTCGAGGTTCTGAAGCCCTCCCGGCGTGAAGACGTTGATCTCCAAAATCCTGTCGCCAACAATATCAAGGCCCACCAGAAACATGCCGTCAGCCACGAGCTTCGGCCTGACGATCTCGGCGACCTCAAGAATTTTGGGCGTGACCTTCACTGTTGCGGCCGTTCCCGCGGCACTGATATTCGAGCGAATGTCGCCTTTCGCCGGAACCCTGCGAAATGCCGCATAGGAGCCATCCTTCTCCAATGGCCGTCCGTTCATGACAAACAGCCGGACGTCACCTTCGACCGCGTCCGGTAGATATCCCTGAGCGATGAGGTATCCTTCATCGCTGACCGCTTCAAAGATCTGATTGAGGTTGGATTCCTTGCTGGATTTGATCTTGAATACGTGTCTCCCACCCGATCCCTGCAGGGGTTTGAGAATGACACCGCGTTTCTGGCTGTCGATGAAGGCTCTGATCTCGTCGAGGCTCTTGGAAATGAGGGTGGACGGTCGAATGACCTCGGGGAAGTCCTGAAAATAGAGCTTGTTCTGCGCCTTCGCCAAGGCGTCTGGATCGTTGACCGTCAGCACGCCGCGTTCGACTGCAAGCCGGCCGAACATTGCTCCGACATGGGCTGCCCAGGGGCGTTCATCGGCATCCAGTGAAGGGTCGTTGCGCAGGAACAGCACGTCAACCTCTCTGACATCGATCGTTTTAAGACTGGCCTTCTCATTCAGGTCTGCAATGAACGCATCGGCACTCTTCGGCTTGCCTGCGCCCGGAGTAGTGACGCGGACGGCAAGGCTGTCGTTGGGCCTAAGCACAAAATCGCCCGGGGTCACGTAGCAAACCTCATGGCCACGAGCGAGGGCTGCAATCGCAAGGGATGTCGTCGTGTAATCGGAGGTCTCGCTTTCGATGGCGTTCACGAAAAACGCAATTCGCATCTAGATTTCCTTTGCTTGAACCAAGTCGATGGGGCGCATTCCCTGTTTCGCTCTGTCGAGCCGTTCTTGGCCCTCGGCGGTTTCCAGAAACAGCGGGTGGACGGAAGGCGGCTTGAGCAAGCCGCGCGATGCAAGCTCCTCCATGATGGTGAAGTGAAAAGATGCGATCTTCCCCATCCAGAATGGCTCAAGTGCGCCGCCGCGCTTGAGGTGATCAAGCAATTGCAGCAGGCCTCTCAGGTAGATTGCATCCTTGGCCAGCCCTCCACCGCGGTAGACCCTGAGAGCAAGGTTGAATGCTCCGGAGTGCGTAAACTCGTAATCCATCACGAGACGATGGAAGGTTTCAGCAAAACTTGCGCCCGAGAGCATATCGGCACACGCGACAACCCGAGCAGCGATCAGTTTCAGCCGTTCAGCGGTCAATCCGCCCGCCAGGTATTCGGCGAAAACTGCCAGACCTTCCTGCATTCCTTCATAGCCTGACAGCCCGGAACGGAAAAGCCGCAACCCTTGCGATGAGCCGTTGAAGTAGGTGAGAAGATGAACGCCGATTTCATGGGCAAGAAGCGGCTCCACGCGTCGCTGGTCCATTGACGTTGACTTCGATATCAGCAGGCGATGATCGGCCACCATCAGGCCAGAGGGAAGGTCGTCCCGAAGCTCGATGGCCGCCTTGAAGTCTGGCCAAGCGCGTCGATAGGTTGCGACCATCGCCTCAGCACGCCGCTCGACATAGTGGACATCGGCATGGGGGACGTCTGAATTTGCCCGATCGTGACCCACCGGACCCTCACCGACAAGCTCCTCAAGGATGGCCTTGGCCTCGCCAAGAAGTAATGGCTCGACGGAACCGTAAAGGGCCCTGCCGAACTCCATGAAACGCGTGTTCTGGCGCGCAGCGATCAGCGAAAGCTGCAAGTCAACCTCGCGCTGCTTTTGTCGATAGAGATCGTACAGCACCGGGTCTTCCATCTGGTCAAACGAGACCGAGAAAAGTCGTTGCTTGGCATTCTCGATCTGGATCGTCAATGGGCGGTACAGAAACGTGGGCGCGCCTTTTAACCCGTTCGACTCGAACTCCTGAAACGCTTGCTGTGCGTTGATCGGCGTGACGGCGAGGAGAACATCAAATGCCGATGCAATCTCATCTACTCCCCGGTCAACGCGGCCGACAGCATCGATGAAGGCACGTCTTCCCAAGGATCTATAGGGTATTGTCTCGACGAGCTTGGTCGCCGCCATGAAGGCACCGCACGCCCGCAGTCCTGCGTCAAACAGCGTCGATATCAGCTGATCGCGAAGCTCGGGGTACATCTCCCCTGACTCCGGTGTTCTATAAATTGGGGCAAACTCGACAGAAACGACTTCGCAACCGGATAAGGCGGCAAGTTGACCGTCGATCATGGAGGGCGGCGTACCGCGCTCCTGCACGCGCGGCGTGCGGAACCGGGCTTCACTTTCCATGATCGCCTTCGACAAGGCTGCGCCCGCCGCTGCCGCGTGCTCAGATGACCAAACCGAAACCTCAAATGGCGGCAGATAGGGTGCGTCGTCGGTCAGGAATCTGTCGCGCTCAAGCTCACCGCTTCGAACAATCAGGAAGCAACCAAATCGCTCGGCAGCGACAGCGGTGATGGCTTCGACGATTGGCACCACCTGCTGGGGATCGGTAGCGAGGAGATAGGAAGCGTTGGCCTGGACCATGGCTCTTGCCACATCTTCCGATTTTCCCGTATCGATGTGCACAAAAAGGAAGGGAAGTTGTCGATCAATATGAAGGCGGCCACCTTCAGGTAGCCCCTTTCGGATCGGCCTGTCGTCGCGCAGGCATTGTTTGACATCGCGCAGCCAAGCGTCTTGCACCAGTGAGGTCTGCCGCGTCATGGATGGTGCCTCAGACTTCGCTCCAGAATCGGGACGGCTGCGGATATGGCCTCACGCAATTCACTCAGCACGGCCTTGTCCGGTTGCCCCGTCCACTCGTCCATGAAGATCTTCTTGAACTCGATGGCGATCGCACAGCCTGTTTCTGGAAAGTGTTCGTGAACGAACCGTGTTTGCTCGCCCTTGCCTTGGAAGGCGATGTTCTCACGCACATCCAACGGTTTGCTGCCAGCCTTGAAGGAACGGAAGTGGTCCATTAACGGATCAACGACGTGTGCCCATCGGCCTCGATCCATGGAGAAAGTACCGATGTTGACGTCTGGTGCCTGATCGGGATCGGTCAACGTGTCCGGATCTGCGCGACGATGGTTGTAGCTATGAACGTCGAGGAGGACGAATTCCCCGTGGCTTCGCTCGATACCTTCTAGGAAGCAGCGAAGCATCGCGTAGTAGTCGTCATGGATCATGAGAGACTTGACGTGTTCCGATTGCGGAAGATCGTCCTTCCAGAGCTTTAGCCCCCACGCCTGCTCCGCGCGAAGGTAGACGGCTTCGTCGCGCCTTCGATTGAGATCGATCTCAAACCGAGAACGGTGAAAGACAATCTGATTTGGCAGGTCACCGATCAGAAACGCTGTGAATGGGTCTTCCTCGCGCAGACGCTCAGCTTCACTGAGAGCGGAAAGCGAACGCAAGCTCGGTCGAACATGGCGACCATCATGGATCGCCGTTCCAATAATAGGAGACTGGCTTCTCTTGGCACTCCACAGGGGACCGGAATCGGAGCCCTTGCCGTTTGGAGCCTCGGTGTCGTTCGTCAGTGATCGCGCCTTTCTGGATTTGGCCTTTGCCTAGAGTTGCCGGGACTGCTGCTCGGCCAGCAAGGCACGAAGACACTCCTCGCCTGCCTGACGTTTCTTCCCTCTGGTGGGGAGGCGACCGCAATCGGCGTCGGCGCTTGAGCGGCAATCGGCTGATGGTCATTGCAGGTTTGTCCGCACATGGTGATCTCCCTGTCGCGACGACGTGCGCCTCCTCCATGAGAAACTAGATCGGCACTCAACTCCATCAAGACATAGGTCGATCATGAAGCGCTCCATTAAAATGCCATCTTCAGGCAGGATGGCTGGCTGCTGTAATTTAGCAACGCCTTAAGTAAAAATCGGCATTGTGATGGCAAACTCGCGCGATGGTTGGTGGCGGGCCAGGAAATACGCTTTTAGTTTTGCGTCTGAGGAGTTCGAAGGGTGGCTGGAGGAGTGGGCTCGCGGAGATTCCCACTTCTCCGAAATCGGTACGTCGCGTCGCTGCATGAACGCGATATCGCCTGGCGACATGGCTGTCTTAGCCGAGTGAGCGGTTCGGCGGAGGAGGGGAATGATGAGTGATCGCGTAATAGGCTACCTGGTTGCGGCGGAAGTGTGCTCGCTGTTTTGGATAGGTGTCGGGCTGTTTGCTTTCGGGAGCCTTCCATTCTAGATCGGCGTGGCTGGTCGTGGTGGGATGGCCAAGAAGCCTACCCTCCAATTCAAACAGCCTCGGGAAGCCCAAAATTGTGTCTCCAGGCGTCCTGACGTCCGCGCCGGGCGTTCCGGATCGAACCAAAGACAAGCCACCCTGAGACCGGCTGAGGATCCCTCCGATACGAAAAATCCCAATTCCACCTCGTGATCCGGCACTGCTGCCCATCGGCGACCCGGTCGGGGCTGCGTGATCAAGCTCGGACCGGCGTCAATTTTCACCCCTTGGTTGAGCGATATCGTGATCTTTGGACCACTCGACGTTATGCAGTAGGAACAAAGGACGAAACATCGTCAAAAGCGGCGATAGCAACGCG
This sequence comes from Rhizobium sp. LjRoot258, assembly GCF_964254185.1. Classification (NCBI taxonomy): domain Bacteria; kingdom Pseudomonadati; phylum Pseudomonadota; class Alphaproteobacteria; order Hyphomicrobiales; family Rhizobiaceae; genus Rhizobium; species Rhizobium sp. LjRoot258. Next base: position 1,152,254 of record NZ_CAXUST020000002.1, read on the forward strand.
TGCATACATGCGTCAGTTTTCGGGGGTTGATCTCGGAGCCGATCCCCAGCCTCTCCCGGATCAACAGGCATCCGGCTGTGGGTAAGGCGAATTACCTACGGTCGGATGCGCCCATGCATCGTTTTGAACTCGTCTGGCTCCCTTGGCCAGCCGGACGGCATGAAGCAGATGAGTTATTTTTTCTTGATGATACTGATTTTGCCGCTCACCTCAAGGATGGCAAACCCGCCCCCGTCTTCTGCCCCACAGGCCATTTGTCACGGTTGCGGGCCTCAGTCCGACACCCGGTCATGAGGGGGATGCCTCTACCTAAAGGATGTAGCTGATGGGGTGGCTGCTGACCGGATGTGGAAAGACGCCCATCTCCAAATCGAAGACCGATTTCAGCACATCGGATCTTACGATTTCGGTCGGCCTGCCGTGTGCCAAGATACGGCCATTCCTCAGAGCGACGATCTCATCGCAATAGCGGGCGGCCAGATTGATATCATGCAGGACGACGACGATCGTCAGCCGGCGCTCATGGCTGAGTTCGCGCAGCAGCGCCAGGACGCCGTCCTGGTGCAGGAGGTCGAGCGCCGAGGTTGGCTCATCGAGAAGCAGGCATTGCGCGTTCTGAGCCAGCATCATTGCAATCCAGGCGCGCTGCCGCTCGCCACCGGACATATTGGCGACCGCGCTGTCTGCAAAACGATCGAGATCGGTGCGCTCTATGGCTTCGTCGACCAGTTCTTGGTCGGCGCCGGTGAAGCGGCCGAGCGTGCCGTGCCAGGGAAAGCGGCCGAGCGCCACCAGTTCGCGCACCGTCATACTATCGGTTGCAGGTGTAAATTGCGGCATGTAGGCGACCTGCCGGGCGAAGGTTCTGCCGCCCCAGCGCGCAAGAGCCTCACCTTTCAGATCGACGGCGCCTGAGGTCGGGGCGATCTGTCGGGCCATGATTTTCAGAAGCGTACTCTTGCCGCTGCCGTTCTGCCCAACCAGGCCATAGACGCGTCCGCTCTTCAATGTCAGGTCGATTCCCGAAAGGATGCTCCTGCCTGCGGCTTGAAAGGCAATCTGTGACATTGTCAGAAAGGGTGTCGACATGCGCCGTCTCTTTGTTCCCATTCGGATAGCAATTGCGGTTTTGTACGCTCCTGCGAAACTTTACCATCGTTGTCAACTTAGATGTCCTCCGAGCGCGGAAATATTTCGGAATGAACTTGCTGCCTTGGACCGATTGCCGTCTTCCACGATATCCGAAAGAGGCTTGGCACTCCGTCGCGTTTGGCAAACGACGTTTGAAGATCAAGGCTGCGCAAGGCTGACGGCAGTCTAGTTTTGGACACCTGACGCAGTCATGAGATCTGCGAGGTGAGCGGCGGGAGCGAGCAACTCGCATTTGCGCCAACCTAGCGAGGGCAATGCGAATGCAGGCTGTCGTTCAACTTGCTTTTCGCCTGCATAATTCCTTTCGCACCGATCTTGATTGGGCTTCGTCGTCCCCTAGCTCATTTATGCAGGGCGTACGCGTAAATGGGGCTGCGCAGATTTCAGCCAAATGGAGCCCACCATGAAACATCAGACATTGGAGCAACTGCAAAATATTGCGGATATCGACCAGGCATATCCGCACCGCATCATGTCGCGAAGCGAGCGTCTCGAGCGCTGGGTGGAGCTCCTCGAGATGAGTCCGCATCGACGACTGGCAACCCTCTACCAGACCGAACATCAGCCGACGTCAGTCCTATCGCTCCTGCGTAGCGATAACTCGCCGATCTCGGTCGCCTTCGAGGATCCGATCCTACGAGCCGCCGGGCTAGAGAGTGATACCTATGGCCAGGCCAAGAGGTTCTTCGGTCTCACCGATGGTGAACTGCATAACGTTCTTTGCTACTGCCATTTCGGCGCGACGGTCAGCGCCGCAACAGCTGCCCACTATGTACGCGGTATTCTTGGTATGGAACGACCAGGTATATTCGCTCGCCTGCGGGCACTGTTTGCATCTTGACTGGAGCTGATTGCTGCTCCCGTCTTCCAGCCGCCGCTCGGGCGAACGGCGGCCACTTGCTTGCGATCGTCAGCTAGCTGCGATCACTCGCCGACTTCGCCAGACAATCCGGTTTGGTGCTCCAGATTGCTCAGGCACACATCGTTGTGGGCAAAGCGGAAAATGCTGTAGACCGCCAGTCCCCAGTCCTCACTTCCGGAAATGGTGACGCTCGCCGACTGGGCATTCTGGAACTTTGTGCTCAGGCTGTCCCATTGCTCGAACACCTGCCGCTCTTGTGCAATGACCGCCTGCCTGAACATCCCGTCCTTTCCGAACTTGGTCGTGGCGACATGGTCGACCTTCTCGTCCGCCGGCCCGAACTGTGAAGCGAGCAGAGACGTCGCTTCCTTGTAGACCTGTCGTGTCGTGGTGCCGCGCTGATCGTCGTCGATGTAGCGGGAGATCGCGACGACGTTGCAGATTCCCATCCCGCGGACATAGGCGAGCACGTATTGGTCAAAGAGGTCATTTCCGCCAGGCAGATTGTTGCACGAGTATTGGCCTGTCGCATCCGGCTGGTCGCCATGGATCGGTTTACAGCCGAGCACTGACGGCAAGGCATCCTGCGAAACGCCGAGCGGCCGGAAGATCGGGGCGTTGGTCTCGGACGGTGAAATGGACGCGGTCACGGTTGCAGCGAAAGCCACGGACGTCAGAATATCGATTATGGCCATCGAATCTCTCCCGAGTAAGATCGGGCAATACCACAGCGGCGGGCATCCGAAACCCGATCTGCGCATAAGGCATGGTGTCGCAAGTTGACTTTCCACAGCCTTTCGCTTCAGCGCAGTTGCACAGAAGGTGTCAATTCCATTCGATCGGGAATTGTTCCATCACGATTGCGTTGCGGCCGACCAATTATCGTGAGCCTGCCGACGGAGCGCGCTATTCGAGCATCTTGCCGATGAGCCTTTGACAGCGCTCGGTCATGAAATCGATCATCAGGCGGACCTTGGGATCCTGGAAGCGCTTGTGCGGATAAATCGCCGCCAGTTGCACATTGGCCGGGGGCGTGTCTTTCAGGATTTCGACGAGCGTTCCGTCGTTCAGGTAGCGTTTTACTTCGAAGAGCGGCTTGTTGATGATGCCGCGACCCTCCAGAGCCCATTGCGTCAGCACGTCGCCGTCGTCGGAATCGTAGGGGCCGGCAATTTCGAGCTTGCGCAGGCCCTCTTCGGTCTGCAGCGTCCAGTAGTACTCTTTGGAGCCGGGATAGCGTAGCAAAAGACAGTCGTGCTTGTCAGTGATCAGTGCTTCGCTGCTCTCCGGGACCCCACGTCTTTCCAGGTAGATTGGGGCGGCGCAAATCACGCGGGCGCAGTTCAGGATATTGCGCATGCGCAACTCGGAATCCTCGATGACGCCAAGCTTGAAGGCGACATCCACGCCTTCGCCGAGAATATCGATGTTGTGGTCGGACAGGCGAAGCCGGACTTCGATGTCGGGATAGCGGTCGTGGAATTCCGGGATTCCCGTTGCGATCAGCCGCCGACCAATGCCAAGGGGCGCCGTGATCCGTAGCGATCCTTTCGGGTTATGCGACAGATCGGCGATCGCGCTTTCGGCTTCGTTGATCGCGTCGAGGATCTTCAGGGCGCCCTGATAGAAAACCCGACCGTGTTCGGTTGGCGAGAGTTTGCGCGTCGTGCGATTGAAAAGCCGCACGCCGAGATGCCGTTCCAATTCGCGGATACGGTTGCTGGCAACTGCCGGCGTGACCCGCTGGTCGCGTCCGGCCGACGACAATGTCCCGAGCTCCACGACCCGGACGAAGACGCGCACATTATCGAGATAGGACATAAGTCTTCCTGCAGCCTTGCAAAATGGGACCTTAGCACAGGCGATCTTATAGATTTTTTTGAAAGTGTTGAGAATTAACCGGCATTTCGGCGACGGTCCGGCGATGGCAAGAGTCTCCCAAACAGGGAGAGTTCAATGTACGAATACGCCATCGCCTGGGACTGGCTGACATTTGCCGTCCGCTGGCTTCATGTCATCACTGGGATCGCCTGGATCGGTTCATCCTTCTACTTCGTCGCCCTCGACCTTGGGCTGCGCAAGCGTCCGGATCTGCCGGTGGGTACCTATGGCGAGGAGTGGCAGGTCCACGGCGGCGGCTTCTATCACATCCAGAAATATCTTGTAGCGCCATCAAATATGCCGGAGCATCTCATCTGGTTCAAATGGGAATCCTACGTCACCTGGCTCTCAGGGTTCGGCATGCTCTGCCTGCTCTATTATGCAGGTGCGGACCTCTACCTGATCGATCCGCATGTGCTCGACGTCTCCAAATCCGTCGCGATCGGCATCTCCCTTGCATCGATTGCGCTTGGCTGGATTGTCTATGACCTGATCTGCAAGTCGCCGCTCGGCAACGACAACACGCGGCTGATGGTGTTGCTCTATTTCATGCTGGTGGGCATGGCATGGGGGTATACCCAACTCTTCACCGGGCGCGCTGCCTTCCTGCATCTCGGCGCCTTTACCGCGACGATCATGTCGGCAAACGTCTTCTTCATCATCATTCCCAACCAGAAGAAGGTCGTCGCCGACCTGATTGCCGGTCGCATTCCGGACCCTGCACTCGGCAAGCAGGCCAAGCAGCGCTCGACGCACAACAACTACCTGACGCTGCCTGTTCTCTTTCTGATGTTGTCGAACCATTATCCCCTGGCGTTCGGCACGCAATTCAACTGGATCATCGCCTCCCTCGTCTTCCTGATGGGCGTGACCATCCGGCACTACTTCAACACCCGACACGCAAACGCTGGCAACCCGACCTGGACATGGCTCGTCACTGTCCTCATCTTCATCACCATCATGTGGCTGTCGACGGTGCCAAAGCTTCTGACGGGTGAACCTGAGCGGGTGTCAGAGGCGCAAAAGCCGTTCCTGGCTGCCGAGGCCTTCCCGAAGGTGCGCGACACAGTGCTCGGCCGCTGTTCGATGTGCCATGCCAAGGAGCCGGGCTGGGAGGGCATCCTCGTGCCCCCCAAGGGCGTGATCCTCGACACGGATAACCAGATCGCCGCGCATGCGCGCGAGATCTACCTAGAAGCGGGCCGCTCCCATGCCATGCCGCCCGCCAACGTCACAGCCATCTCCGATGACGAGCGGCGCCTGCTCGTTGCCTGGTACGAGGCGGCCACGAAGCAAGGAAGTGCAGAATGACAGAGATCCTTATCCGCGGGCGGGTGCTGACATTTGTCGACGAGCCGCAGCACGTCGACGACACTTCGGCGTTGCGATACTTCGAGGACGGCGCCGTCCTGGTGCGCAACGGCAAAGTCGCAGGCTTTGGCCACTATTCGGATGTCAGCAAAAGCATGTCGGGCGATGGAACGAGCGTCGACCACCGCCCCAATCTCATCGTGCCCGGATTCATCGACACGCACCTTCACTTCCCGCAAACCCAGGCGATCGCCTCCTACGGTGCGCAATTGCTGGAATGGTTGAATACCTACATTTTCGTTGAGGAACAGAAGTTCGCCGAGCCCGAACACGCGTCGCTGATTGCCCGCCGCTTCATGGATGAACTGCTATCGAACGGCACGACGACCGCCGTTGCTTATTGCTCCGTCCATCCAGAGAGCGTCGATGCCTATTTTGCCGCAGCGCAGGAGCGCGGCATGCTGATGATCGGCGGCAAGGTCATGATGGACCGCAATGCGCCGGAGAAACTTCGCGACACGCCGCAGCAGGGCTATGACGAGACAAAGCGGCTGATAGACAAGTGGCATGGCCGCGGCCGCGCGCATTACGCGATCAGTCCACGTTTCGCGATTACCTCGACGCCGGAGCAGATGGAGGTGAGTAGAACACTCGTTTTAGAGCATCCGGAGTGTTACGTGCAGACCCATCTTTCGGAAAATCGGGACGAGATCGCCTTCGCCACCTCGCTCTATCCGCAAGCGAAGGACTATACCGATATCTATGCCCAATACGGGCTTCTGGGGCGTAGGACCCTTCTCGGGCATTGCATTTATCTCAGCGAGCGCGAGGTCTCGGTTCTGGCGGAGACCGGCGCGGTCGGGGTGTTCTGTCCAACCTCGAATCTCTTCCTCGGAAGTGGTCTTTTCGATCGCGACCGGTTCGACAGGGCTGGTGCGCGATACTCGGTTGCCACGGATGTCGGGGCGGGCACGAGTTTTTCCATGCTTGAGACGATGGACGAGGCCTACAAGGTGCTTCACCTGCAGGGACAGCGGCTTTCACCGCTGAATTCCTTTTACATGATGACGCTCGGCAATGCGCGTGCGCTTGGCCTTGATGACCGGATCGGTTCTCTTCATGTCGGCGCCGATGCCGATCTTGTCGTCCTTGACAGCTGCGCCAAGCCCTCGATGGAATTGCGCATGCAGATCGCATCGTCCCTGGTGGAGGAGCTTTTTGTGATGCAGACGATGGGTGACGATCGATGCGTTGCCGAGGTTTATGTCGCGGGCAAAGCGCGCAAGCACCCGGTTCGGCGGCCGCAGCAGCAAAAGCGACCCGAGCCATTGCTGAGGGTGTGATGCGTTAGCGCCTCGGCCAGCACTTTTGCTTGGCCAAGGCGGTTACAATTCCTCGGGCCGCTTGCCGCCCATGGCGCTGGTCAGGCGATCGGCGCTGTCGCGTACCATTGGCCCAAACACTGCTACCCTCTCGTCAGTCACGCGCACCGAGGGGCCCGATATCGAGATTCCGGCAATCGTTTCACCGTATTCGTTGAAGATCGGAGCCGCCACGCAGCGCATCCCGACCGTGTGTTCTTCATCATCGAGCGACCAGCCGCGACGGCGGATCTCCTGAATGTCTCGAAGAAGGGCAGGGAGGGTATCTCCCGTCTTGTCGGTGAACTTCTCGAGCGTTCTGCCGGACAAGAGCTGTCCGATTTCCGTGTCCGACCACGTCGACAGAATAGCTTTGCCGATGCCCGAGGCGTGGATCGGCCCGCGTCGGCCGGGCCGAAAGAACGCTCGCATCGGCGCGTGGCTTTCCATCTGCGAAATGAACACGACGTTCCCGTCGTCCTCGATGCCGATATTTGCCGTCTCGCCGCTCTCTTCCATGAGCCGCTTGAGAAACGGCCTGCTGATGATGCCGACCTTGCGATTGCGCAGGAAGGCATTGCCGATCTCGAAGGCACGCAGGCCGATGGTCCACAGGCCCGTGTCACTGTCGTTGATCACCATGCCGTGGGCTGAGAGCGATGTCAGCAGTCGGTGCACGGTTGAGGTCGCCATGCCGGTCTTGTCCGATAGCGCCGTCAGTGTCGATCCATCGGCCTCGGCAACGATCGAAAGCAGCACAAGGCTGCGATCGAGAACCTGAACAGAAGCGGGGGCTGCATTCTCGCCCGCCTTTCGTCCGCGCTTGGCTTTAACCTCCATCATCAGCTCCCATATTCGGCATCGCCCATGCTCTTATAGCACGATAAAATTCTTCCATTGCTTTCGCGTAAGCCATTGAAATATAATCACTCGTATCGAAAGAACTTCGAGGTTTCGCGAAAAAATACGGATGAGAAATGCTCGGTTTCAGGCCAAGCGTTGTAGAGCACAAGAAAAGCCCGGCAAAGGCCGGACTTTGCGAAAACCGGATGAAAAGATTGCTACGGGGACGACTCGAGATTCGATCGCCGCCCTGGTGAATTCGGAGAACCCATGGCTGAGCGAGGACGTGACTTCGCGGATGTTGTCTGTACCGTTCTGGTCGTAGAGAACGCAAGAAGCCGAGGTTTGGCGCCCGTGACAGATCCGGACCACCAAAACGCATTGTTCGTTTTTACGAAGTTGCCCTTGCATACCAAGGGGAGCCGCACGGCGATTCTCGAAAAGGCCGGAGATGTCACTTCGGGAGCGATACACGTATCGCGCTCGATCAGGAGCAAACCGGCAAGCGCGTGTTCGCGAAGCGAGTCGGGATTCACCTTGGTAATCCATAGACCTCGGCAGGCTTCGCTACGCCTTTCAACGCAAAGCTGCCGACCTTTTCGAAATCAGCCTGAACGCGCGATACAAACATCGCGGATGCCAATAGATTACGACCGACATTGTCGCACAGCTTCTCCATGCGAGCTGCTTCGTTGACGGCCTTGCCGATCGCTGTGAAATCCAAGCGGCGAGTGCAACCGATATTGCCGTAAAACACCTCGCCGACATGGAGGACGATATCGATCGGGATCGCCGGCTCCCCAGCGTCGACCCGATTCCAGTTGAGCGTGTCATTGGCGTCCATCGCCTTCCTGGCTGCCGCAAGTGCTCGTTCGCATCCATCGGTCGGATTATCAATCTCTGCCGGAAAAATGGCGAGAAGGCTGTCGCCCATAAACTTCAGAATCTCTCCGCCGGCCTGCTCCACCGGCTGTCCTATGACCTCGAAATGCTGGTTTAGCCATGTCACGATACGATCAGGCGCATAGCGTTCGTTGAGCGACGTGAAATCCTTGAGGTCGGCGAGCAGGATAGCGGAGTAGATAGCCGTTCCGTCGCCACGCTGCGTCTGTCCGTTGAGTATCCGGCCGCTCGTACGGCTACCGGTATAGACGGCGAGCATATCCGTGGCGACACGCAGTGCTGCAATCCGGTAGCAGGCAAGCGCAAGGGCGGGCAAAAACCTGTCCAGGTCGGCGATTTGTCCATCAGAGAAGCCGGTAGGACCGTCACCTGCCAAAGAGAATCCGACACCACCGAGGGCGGTTCCTTCAGGAAAGCCGATGAGCTTCATCACATAGTCGGTCGCTCCATCGTTAGCGAGTTCTTGCAGTAGCGGAAAGGGTTGGGATGCTTCTGAAGGTAGCTTCCAGCGACCGTATAGAAGATCATTCGACAGGAGGTGTGAAATCGGCGATCGCCGAAACATTTCCTCGCCTGCGTCGCCATGCCCCTGAATCTCCACCGAAATGCTTGAGCGCGACCATGTGACCGAGAAACCTCGCTGTAGGGGATCGATAGATGGCATGGCGATTGAGGCTCGGATTAGGGGGTATCCCAGTCGGAGCAGAGCTTGCGCGACACCCTTCAAGATCTCGTCGATACTGTCCGATGACAGGCCTTTGCCGATGATCCAGTCAACCAGTTTCTGCATCTCGCACATTTGGGAATTCCTTGCGAACCCTAAGATCGAGGATAGTGCTAAAGACGTCGGCCGTCTTGCCATAAACCGCTCAGCGATAACTTAGCGCCGGAAGGCAAGCCTCAGATCCTCGTCCGCGCGCAGGATGAGTTTTTGAGGTTTCAGAGCCCTGTGAGGGGCGATGCCAACGAGATGGTGAGGCGTAGATTTTGCACGGCAAGCGCAGTCATAGCCAGAGCGGTTTCTAGGACCCTCTCGCAACGCCGCCGATCTTCGCCGGCGCTGTTTTGTCAGCGCGGCTTCCAGCCACCCCTCGCACCCAAGGATTACAAGTTGCTCTTCGGCATGGGAACGAACGATACGAATGCCCTCCCGAACAACGAGTCCGAAAGATGTCGCACCGATACCCGAGAAGCCGGAACCCGCCGACAAAGAATCCCTATCCCCGCCGGCTGTTCGGCCGGGAGCAAAGGACGAAATAGAAAGTATCTTGACATTAAGAGTATATGCTCCTACATGCGAATTAGTAAGAGCATATGCTCTCATATGAGAACGGAGTAAGGTTATGAGCCAAGCTGAGATACTTGTAAGTGGTGCGACCGGACGGACGGGAGGTGCCGCCATCGATGAATTGCTCAAGATGGGCAAAAGAGTGCGGGCCTACGTGCGCTCGGACGATGAGCGGGCGACGGCCCTTAGGCAGCGGGGAGTTGATATCGCCGTCGGGGACTTCACCAACATCGATGACATCCGGGCCGCCATGGAAGGCATCCGATCTGCCTATTTCCTGCATCCGATCGCGCCGGGGATTCTTGGTGCTGCGTCCAATTTCGCACAGGCCGCGAAGGAAGCGGGCACCACGGCAATCGTCAACATGTCGCAGATTTCGGCGCGTCGGGAGTCGGCGAGCCACGCGGCCCAGGACCATTGGGTCTCCGAGCGGGTCTTCGACTGGTCAGGTGTCCCGACGACGCATCTCCGCCCGACCTTCTTTGCCGATTGGCTCGTCTATCCGCATTTTGCGAAGGAGATTTGGAGCAAGAAGAAGATCGAGTTCCCGTTTGAGAACGGTCGTCATGCGCCCATCGCCACCGATGACCAAGGTCGGGTGATTGCCCATGTTCTCGCTGATCCGCGCGGCCATGAAGGCAAAATCTACCCGCTCCATGGCCCGGTCGAGATGAACCACACCGAGATCGCGGCCGTCATCAGCGAGGTCCTTGGCGCGAAGATCGAATATGCACCAACCTCGATCGAAGCGTTCAAGGACAAGATGGAAAATCTCTACAAGTTCCCGCCTTTCCTCGTGCAGCACCTGATCGAAGTCGCCCAGAACTATCGTGATGGCATCTTCGCGGGCACGAACGATGCGGTCGAGAAGATCACCGGAACGCCGGCACTCTCGGTCCAGCAATTCATCGCCAACAATCGCGCCGCCTTCGCGTGAGCACGGTCAAGGCAAGGAGTCTGAACCGGCGAATACTCAAGGTGAACGTCACCCGTATGACGCGCTCGCCGCTGGCAAGAGCGAGATCATGGCCGACGAGGGAACCGCGCTGCTGAAGAGCACGCTTGCAGCCGAGGTGCCCGGCTACATCACCGCCGCCAGGGTTGCTCTAAACGCTAAGATGGCGGAGACACCACCAGCAGCAGGCCACGAGGTGCGGAGACCTCAGGACTTCGCGCCTCGCGGTACGGGGCGATGAATAGGATTTGAAAGGAAAACGAGATGTTGTCGGCGAACCAACCGCTTGGAATCGATCAATGTAACTGCTCCGCCATGAGAAAGGCGAGCCGACAGATCACGCGGTTCTACGACGGCCATCTTGAGCCCGTCGGGCTGCGTATCACGCAGTTCCTGACACTGGCGGCTCTCGACGAGGCTGACGGTGCCGCTGTCAACGCTCTTGCCGAACGGCTCGACATCGAGCGGACTGCGATGGGAAAGATGGTTGGCTTCCTGGAACGCGACGGGTTCGTCACGATCAAGCCGTCACCCGCGGACGGCCGGGTTCGTATTGTTGAACTCACCGATGAAGGTCGTCGCCTGCATAAGAGCGCGCAGCCGCTCTGGGAGAAGGCGCAGCTAGAATTCGAGCAGTTGAATGGCGCAGCAAACGTCGCAACGCTGCGGCAGGGACTGAGAGAAATCGCAGTCGGCGGCATGGCGACGACCTCTTCCGAAGACTGAACTTCCTTCGATTCGTCAGATTTTCGTGCATCGCTCTATCGGCTGGGCCCGAAGCCGCCACAAATGACACCATCCGGAAGGGCCGCAATAGGGTGGAATGCGGCCCTTGATTTGAGTCCGCACGCACGAACAACCGTACGCTTACGCAGGCATTAGAATAGCGACTCGATGAACACCCACTACATTGCTTATGTTCGTGGCGTGGTCCGTCTTACCCTTTCCGCATGTGTAGTATTCGCCTTCTTTGACGTTAAATTCCCGGTCGGCCTTCTTAATCGTGAACTCACCCGCAGTGATATGGCAAATCATATCCTGCTCCATGACCGATTCGATGTCTTTAGCCCCAGGCTGAAATACTACGTCGACTACGCTGATGCTTTTGATCCCGGTCATATCATCTGACTTCCAGGTGCCCACGTCTACAACTCGAACGCCGGGAGCCATCTCCGTCCCTTCAGTTGGACCATAGTCCCTTGCTCTCGCGGGCGTTACCAGCCCCAACAGAGGCGTCGCGGCGGCGGCCGCGAGACCAAGTGCCAGTGCAGACCGACGACTCATGTCTTCCATGGCTTCCTCCCTGGTTGTGCGGTGCGCGAAATGCACCAGAAAGACTCGGCACCTGAATGAACCGACTGTCAAGTCAATTTGCGACTGTTGATTGTGCTGCAGCACGCTTCGCACTAGCTTTGAATTGTGCTCTGAAGACGCGAGGGCGAACTCGGGACTGCTGGCGCTGATTTAGTGGACACTCGCCTCGGACAACCTCTGGCGCGCCCGGTCTACAAGTTCCTCTTCGCAACGCGCGCCCTCCTTGACGAGAGCCATCAACAGTGCCGCGACCTCAACCGTCGCCTTCCTATCCCGCACGATCCCGTTCTCGCGGCAGAGAGTCTTGAGGGCATATTTGATGAAAAAGAAGTCGAGGAGATGCGGAGGAGCGGAGTGTCGAGTGCCAACGTTATCGAACACTGCTCCCCTCAGAAGCACGCTGTTCTCAGCAGGCCCCGTGCCGAGGTAGTCCTCGTTCACTGCAATCTTCCGCAAACCAGCCTCCGTGTCGTTCGATAGAGCCGTTAACTGCCAAGACGAAGGCAGCGTATCAGATTTAGGCATTGCTAATAAACGGTGCGGTCGGAGTTATCGACAGTTTTATGCGCTTGGCGAAATTTAGTGCGCGAAGTGAGCCTTAAGGGGGGGCGATACACATACTGGTAACCCTCCGGCGGGCGATTCTTGAGCATAGGCTTCTTGATCGCTTTTTGACGCGGCGTAGAAAAACGCCCCCTATCGCTCAGTAGGCCACGCCGCCCGCGAGCGTGCTGCACCCCCCAACAAGCGCCAGATGACTTGTGATCGGGTTCACGCCAATCTGCGGCCGCGGCATAACACGATATCCCCCATACATAAGCAGCTATAGCTCAGTCAGTGGCTCGAGTTCGGGAGGACGTTACAGTTCGGGCCGATGTGTTTGCGGTGCTTCGTCTAGGCCGAACGCTTGTGCACAAGGGGATTGAACGAGCGCACGGCGGAGCAACAAAACGGCGAAAATTCATGAGTCACACTATTAGGAAAAATACACGCAACAGGACTGTTCCAGGGGCAGCGGCAGGACCGTGCGTTTCGTCTCGACACAAAGGAACTCAGTCAAGCCAAAATGCTAAGGACTAGGTCGGCGCGTTTGAAGACATCGATTTTTGGCAGCACCACGACCTGATAGCCAAATAAGGGGAGGGTTGCTTCGAGCCTGCCATGCTCTGCGACGGCGTCGTCAAAGCTATGTCGGCGCTCGGGATCACCTTCGTAGATCTCTCGCCAGGGCGGTGTCAGAAAGACCACTCGATGGTAGCGATAGCTGTTGAGAACCGCCGTCATGTCACTGCCGGTAAGATGCTGTAGGCCTACTGCTGCATCTACGAGGCCACGATCGAAGAATGTCCAGGCTTTCGCATCCTTATGAGCGGCGTAGTCGGACTCTGACGTCTCCAACGCTTGCAAGAGGAAGGCTTCGATCGTCCGCGATATCGGCTGCCTCTTGTCGCGCAGTGCTCGGCTTATACGGATAATGCTCCCAGCACCACCACGGCATCTCGACGGTTTCGATGAGGAAGTGCGCCAAAGAAATGTTGGGGAGGCGGCGCAGTCGCAAGTCTTTGGGCAAATAGGATCGATTTCCTAGACCAGCGGACTGAGAAACCCCTTATCGGAAATTGGGAAGAATTCCTGGTCGAATTGGAAATGACGCGCTCTTTCATTTAGGCACACTCAGTTCGAAACCGATTATGCCAAAAATCTTGAAGATCTTTATTTCCATAGTGCGGGAATTATTCCCAAAAAATAATTGCCAATCTCTCCTTGTGGATTATCGTCTCATCGAAACAGGGAGGAATGATCATGGTCAAGATGCGTGCTGTCGACGCTGCCGTCCACGTGCTGGAGAAGGAGGGGGTCGATTGCGCCTTCGGCGTCCCGGGGGCAGCGATCAATCCATTCTACTCGGCCCTGAAGGCGCGCGGATCGATCCGCCATATCCTTGCCCGCCACGTCGAGGGCGCGTCTCACATGGCCGAGGGCTTTACCCGCGCCGAGCATGGCAATATCGGCATCTGTATCGGCACGTCGGGCCCGGCGGGAACGGATATGATCACCGGCCTCTACTCGGCTTCCGCCGACTCCATTCCGATCCTTTGCATCACCGGTCAGGCGCCGCGTGCACGTCTCGACAAGGAGGATTTCCAGGCCGTCGACATTGCCTCGATCGCAGCACCCGTCACGAAATGGGCCGTCACCGTGATGGAACCGGCGCTTGTTCCCTTCGTCTTTCAAAAGGCCTTTCATATCATGCGCTCCGGGCGTCCAGGCCCCGTCCTGATCGACCTTCCGCTGGACGTCCAACTGGCCGAGATCGACTTCGATCCGGAAACCTATTCGCCGCTACGGCCGTACAGGCCCGAAGCGACGCGGGCACAGGCCGAGAAGGCCATTGCCATGCTGAACGAGGCCGAGCGGCCATTGATTGTCGCCGGCGGCGGCATCATCAACGCCGACGCTTCCGACCTTCTGGTCGAATTCGCGGAGATTACCGGCGTCCCCGTCATTCCGACATTGATGGGGTGGGGCGCGATCCCCGACGACCACCCTTTGATGGCCGGCATGTGCGGTCTGCAGACCTCACACCGTTATGGTAACGCCACTCTGCTTGCCTCAGACTTCGTGTTGGGCGTCGGAAATCGCTGGGCAAACCGCCACACTGGCAATGTCTCGACCTATACCGAGGGACGCAAGTTCGTTCATGTCGATATCGAGCCGACGCAGATCGGTCGCGTCTTCGCACCCGATTTCGGGATCGTCTCGGACGCAGGCGCCGCCCTTAAACTGTTCCTCGATGTCGCGACAGAATGGAAGGCTGCCGGAAAGCTCCGCGACTGGTCGGCCTGGGTACAGCAATGCCGTGAGCGCAAGCGCACGATGCTGCGTAAGACGCATTTCGATCAAATCCCGCTGAAGCCGCAACGTGTCTACGAGGAGATGAACAAGGTCTTTGGTCGGCAGACCTGTTATGTCACCACAATCGGGCTCAGCCAAATCGCCGGCGCGCAGTTCCTGCACGTCTACAAGCCGCGCAATTGGATCAACTGCGGGCAGGCGGGGCCGCTTGGCTGGACGCTGCCGGCAGCTCTCGGCGTCCGTGCGGCCGATCCGAAGCGTCCAATCGTCGCTTTGTCTGGTGACTACGACTTCCAGTTCATGATCGAGGAGTTGGCGGTCGGCGCCCAGCACAAGCTGCCTTACCTGCACGTGGTGGTGAACAACTCCTATCTCGGCCTGATCCGTCAGGCGCAGCGCGGCTTCGACATGGATTTCGAAGTGAGCCTCGCCTTCGACAACATCAACGCAACCGGCGACGCCGAGAGGGGCTACGGCGTCGACCACGTGGCTGTCGCTGAAGGATTGGGCTGCAAGGCGATACGGGTTCGCAGCGCAGACGAATTCGCCGATGCCTTCGGTCGCGCAAAGGCGCTGATGGAGGAGTTCCAGGTTCCTGTCGTCATCGAATTCATCCTGGAACGAGTAACCAATATCGCCATGGGCACGGATATCAACGCGGTTGTTGAATTCGAGGAGCTTGCCGCTCGCGGTGAGGATGCTCCGACCGCCATCACCCTGTTTCTGGATTGAGCCTATTGCCGAGGAGGAACCGAATGCAGCGTTTTGCCGCAAACCTGACCATGCTCTTCAACGAAGTGTCGTTCCTCGACCGCTTCGCGCTGGCCGCCAAAGCCGGGTTCGAAGGCGTGGAGTATCTCTTTCCCTATGAATTCGACAAGGCGCAGCTACGCCAAGCGTTGGACGAGAACGACCTGATACAGGCCCTGCACAATCTGCCGGCTGGTGATTGGTCGCGTGGAGAGCGCGGGATCGCAGTCCTGCCGGACCGCATCGATGAGTTCAGGAGAGGCGTTGCTAGCGCAATCGACTATGCAACGGCGCTTGGCTGCCGGCAGGTCAACTGCCTCGCTGGCATTGCGCCGGCAGAACTTTCCGAGGACGTTTTGCGCACGACCTTCATCGCCAACCTCACCTTCGCCGCAGGCGAATTGGGAAAGCACGGCATTCGACTGTTGATCGAGCCGATCAATCGCTTCGATATTCCCGGCTTCTATCTCGAAACCGTTAAACAGGCCGCATCCCTGATCGAGGACGTCGGCAGCGACAATCTCTTTATCCAGTATGACCTTTATCACCAGCAACGCACCAGGGGCGAACTGATTGGCACCTATCAGCGCCATGCGGCGCTGATCCGCCATATTCAGCTCGCCGACAATCCAGGGCGGCACGAACCGGGCACAGGCGAGATCAACTATCCCGTCGTCTTCGATGCGCTGGAGGCAGCTGGCTACGGCGGCTGGATCGGTTGCGAATACAAGCCGCGTACGACGACCGCAGAAGGGTTGAGTTGGTTCGGCATCGAGCACCGGCTGACGCAATCGGCAGACATCAGCAAGATCAGGAGCTAAGCCAGATGGCAACAATCGGTTTCATCGGACTGGGTATCATGGGCACGCCAATGGCGCGCCACCTTCAAGATGCCGGCCATAAGATCGTCACCTCGAAGTTTTCCATTCCGCCACGCCAGGAGCTCATCGGCAACGGATTGGAGTTCGTCGAGACGCCCGAGGCGCTGGCGCAAGCGACCGACACAATTATCCTGATGCTGCCGGACACGCCGGAGGTCAAGGATGTGCTCTTCGGGGAAAACGGTGTCGTCAATGGCCTTGGCAAGGGCAAGCTGGTGATCGACATGAGCTCCATCTCGCCGATCGAGACCAGGGCGTTCGCCCACAAGGTCCGCACGACCGGCGCTGAATACGTCGATGCGCCGGTTTCCGGCGGCGAGGTTGGCGCGCTAAATGCGACGCTCAGCATCATGGCCGGCGGTACTCAGGAATCCTTCGACCGCGCTTTGCCGCTGTTCAAGCTGATGGGGAAGAACATTACGCTGGTCGGCGATTGTGGCGATGGGCAGGTCACCAAGGTCGCCAACCAGATCATCGTCGCGCTGACCATCGAGGCGGTCTGCGAAGCCCTTGTCTTTGCATCCAAGGCGGGCGCCGATCCGGCCCGTGTGCGTGAGGCCCTGATGGGCGGATTTGCCTCCTCGCGTATCCTCGAAGTGCATGGTGAGCGGATGATCAAGCGCACCTTCGATCCGGGTTTCCGTATCTCACTGCACCAGAAGGATCTCAACCTGGCACTACAGGGCGCCAAGTCGCTTGGTATTTCGCTGCCGAATACGGCTTCGACGCAGGAACTCTTTAATATCTGTGCGGCCAATGGCGACGGCGGTCTCGATCACTCCGGCCTGGTGCGTGCGCTGGAGCGCATGGCGAACCACAACGTGGCTTGATGGGCAGGGAAACAAGGATGGCAGCGCTTGAGGATGATAACCGTACGTTTCTCGCATCACTCTTCGGCGCGGCCGTCAAGGCGGCTGATCCGGATGCTGCCATCGCAGCCAACCTTCCCGCAAGGCCTTTCGGCCGAACGGTCGTCGTTGGGGCGGGGAAGGGCGCCGCGCAGATGGCGCATGCCTTCGAGAAGCATTGGAACGGCCCCTTGAGCGGGGCCGTCGTCACTCGATACGGCTTCGGAGTGCAATGCGAGCGCATCGATGTTCTCGAGGCCGCCCACCCGGTCCCCGATCTCAATGGCGCGAAGGCATCGCAACGACTGCTCAGCGACGTCAGCGGTCTGACAGCTGACGATCTGGTCGTGGCGCTGATTTGCGGCGGCGGTTCCGCATTGCTGCCCGCGCCGCCCGGTGATCTGACGCTGGCGGAGGAGGCCGCCGTCAATCGCGCCTTGCTTACCTGCGGTGCGCCGATAAGCGCCATGAACACCGTTCGAAAGCATGTGTCTGCTATAAAGGGCGGGCGGCTTGCCGCCGCAGCCTATCCCGCCCGGGTCGTATCGCTGGTCGTCTCGGATGTTCCCGGTGATGATCCGGCCATCGTCTCCTCGGGGCCGACAATAGCCGACGCAAGCACCCAGGCTGACGCACTCAGGATCATCGAACGGTATAATCTGTCGTTGCCGGAGAGGGTGATGGCCTGGCTCGTAAGCGATGCCGCGGCGGCTCCCAGACCGGAAGATCCCGCTTTTGCGCGAAATGACGTCCGGCTGATCGCCTCGGCGTCCGTTTCCTTGGAAGCGGCGGCCGCGCAGGCGCGCGCTGCCGGCATCCATGCCGTGATCCTCTCCGACGCGATCGAAGGGGAAGCCCGTGAAGTCGCGCGGGTACATGCGGCAATCGCCCGTGAAGTCGCGACCAAGAGCCGCCCCTTCGCCAAGCCGGTCGTCATCCTGTCCGGCGGCGAAACGACCGTGACCATCAGGGGCGACGGCAGGGGCGGACGCAATAGCGAGTTCCTGCTGTCTCTTGCCCTTGATATCGACGGCGTCCAAGGTATCTGCGCCCTTGCGGCAGATACCGACGGAATCGATGGTTCAGAAGACAATGCCGGCGCCTTCGCAGATGGGCAGACCATCGCGCGACTGCGCCAGCTGCGGATGGATGGCGCAGAACACCTCCATCGAAACGATGCCTGGACGGCCTTCAATGCGCTTTCGGATATCTTCAAGCCCGGACCGACAGGCACGAATGTCAACGACTTCCGGGCGATCCTCGTTCGCTAGATTTCACTGCGGATGCATTGCCCGCGGCTTGCTTCGGCTGACCTGTGGCAAACAGTCGCGCGGACGGATCGCGCTGGACAGGCATATGACGAGATGCTTGCATGCCGTCGGCTGAGGGGCCGATGTGGGGACATCATCATGGATATCCGAAATCTCCTTGCGGGTTGGCAAGGGGTGTTAGAATGCGTTGCCGCCGAAAGGAGGCGACCAATCCAGCTTGTTCAGTTTCCTCCCGAGCCCAGCTCGCTCGCAGCATCGGTATCGATTACCGGAAAACCCGCCATCGAAAGGAATTCACGCATGACGCAAGGAAGCTTTGGCTTTCCGCCTGCGGATCTTCGACTACGTGCCCTAGGGGAAATTCATGCGCGACCCTATGCGCTCGTTCAGGCGCCACGTGTCATATTCCAGTTGGCCTTTCTGACGGAGAGCGCGGGCGACAACGACCACGAGATGCTTGCCGATCTTTCCCGTTCCAGCGGCGTTGCTCCGCCCGCCCGCGAAACCAGTCATCATGCGATAAGCTGGGGCCAGGGTACGCTGCGCTGGGAACGCCACACTGAGTTTTCAACCTACTTTTGGGACTGCCCGGCTCCGGAAAGGTTTGGTGCGCCGATCGCCGTTCACCCCTTCGGTGACAGTTTTTCGCCGCCAGGCCCCTTCATATCAGGGATTCGTCTGGAAATCCGGCCTGACACGCCTGATACCGCGCAGGAGATATCCGTCTTCGATCCGACCAGCCTTTGCCGGAGCGAACTGAGAAACGGCCAGGCGACGATCCTTACCGATTTCCGCCAGGACGGCGACGGATTGACGAAATTTTTGGTCATCGATCGCGGTATGTCGGACAGCGCGCGCGGTGCACTGGTCCAGCGCCTTCTCGACATCGAGACATATCGCACGCTTGCAATGGTGGGCCTGCCGCTTGCGCAGTCGCTCTCGCCTGAAATCCGCCAGATCGAGTCCGGCCTGACCGCAATTACGCAGCGAATGAAGCTGCACGCTCGCGAGGAGGCGGATCAGATGCTCTCGGAGATAACGCGTCTGGCGGCCGAGCTGGAGGCGAACGCGGCGCTCAGCCTTTATCGGTTCGGAGCCAGCCGCGCCTATTATGACATTGTTCAGGAACGCATTCGCGCGCTCGCAGAGACCGCGATGCCCGGCAGCGAGACGCTTGGCTCTTTCCTGGAGCGGCGACTGGCTCCGGCCATGCGAACCTGCCAGTCGGTCGAGGAGCGTCAGGCCAACCTTTCGCGCAAGCTGGCCCGGGCCACAGCTTTGTTGCGAAGCTGGATCGACGTCGAACTCGAGCGTATCAATACGACGGTGCTAAATTCGATGGATCGTCGGGCCCAGCTGCAGTTACGTCTGCAGCAGACGGTGGAGGGCCTCTCGGTGGCGGCAATCTCCTATTATGTCGTCGGGCTCTTCGGCTATGTGGCAAAAGGTGCACACAATGTTGGCTTCGAGGTCTCTCCCGAGACGCTGACCGGCTTTTCCGTTCCGATCGTCGTTGCCGGCATGTGGCTCGTCGTGCGAAGCATCCGGCGAAGACATGCCGAAGAGGACAAGCATTGACGTTTTGCGCCGTGCAAGATGCGGCAATCCGGTCAGGCCTACCTGCGCCGGCCACAACCAACGTCGCGCGTCAGGTCTCGTCTGTCGAGCACTCGTAAAGAACGCTGCCGGTTGCAGCATCGACGCCGCTCAGGCTGACGTCGTAGCCCCAGAGGTGGCGAATGTGACCCAGCGTGGCATCACGGGTGCTTTCTTCCAGAAGGATGCCGTTCTTGACATTATGTTGCAGACGAAGCTGTCGGTCGCCAAGTAGGTCGACGTCGATCACTTGGATATCAGGCTGTCTGGCACCGACATCGTAGCTGCGGGCAAGCGCGGAGCGGATCGTGGAATAGCCACGTTCGTTGTGGATTGAGGCTACTTCGCAATAGCTGTCGGTGGCGCGATCCGAGAGCAGAAACAATCGGAACTTGCGGATGATTGCCGGGCTTAGATATTGCAGCATGAAGGACTCATCCCGGTGGTTCGCCCAGGCGTCAAGCAAGGTTCCGCGCCAATCGCCATTGCCGGCAAACGAGGGAAACCAGTCGCGATCCTCCGCCGTCGGTTCCATGCAGATGCGCTCGATATCCTGCATCATCGCGAAACCCAAGGCATAGGGGTTTATGCCCGGAAAGCGGGGATCGTCAAAGGCTGGCTGAAACACCACATTGGAGTGGCTCTTCAGCAGTTCCAGCATCGCCCCTTCGCTGATCCTGCCTTGATCGAAGAGCCGGTTGATGATCGTGTAGTGCACGAAGGTCGCACAGCCCTCGTTCATCACCTTGGTTTGGCGCTGCGGATAGAAGTACTGCGCGATGACGCGCACGATCCGAAGAATTTCCCGTTGCCAGGGATCGAGGATGAGGCTGTGCTTTTCGAGAAAGTAGAGCAGGTTCTCCTCTGGAAGGTTGAGAACCTTCTTGCGTTCCGATGCGTCGCGTTCGGCATCCTCCGGATTACGATGTTCCGCTGCCAGTGGTAGCGTGCGCCACAAATCGCTGTAGGTTTGCTCTTCATATTCCAGTCGCTCGCGGGCGCGTTCCCTGACTTTTTCGGAGGAAAGGCGCGGCGGGCGACGATAGCGAAAGACGCCTTGGTCCATCAAGGCGTGGGCGGAATCGATGATCGCCTCAACGGCGCTCAATCCATGCCGTTCCTCGCACTTGGCAATGTATTTCTTGGCGAAGTCCATGTAGCTCAAAATGGCGCCGGCGTCGGTCCATTGGCGGAACAGATAGTTGTTCTTGAAAAAATGATTGTGGCCGAACGCCGCATGCGCGGTCACGAGCGCCTGCATCGCCATGGTGTTTTCTTCCATGAGATAGGTGATGCAGGGATTGGAATTGATGACGAGTTCATAGGCGAGACCGCGCTGTCCCTTACGATACAGGTGATCCTCGAAGATGAAGTGCTTGCCGAAGGACCAGTGCTGGTACATCAGCGGCATGCCGACTGAGGAATAGGCGTCCAGCATCTGCTCCGAGGAGATGATCTCCAGCTGGTTGGGGTAGACGTCCAATCCCAACTCATCGAGCGCAATGGTCTCGATGGCATCGTATGCGCGCGAAAGGGTCGCGAAATTCCAGTCGGAACCGTCAAACAGCAGGCCTGAACTCGAGCGTCTCGCCATTCGGTCGTCCCTTACTTGCGCGTGCGCATGGCAGGCTGTCGGCTAAAGAGCTTGCGGAAAACCGGATAGATATCTGCTGGTCTGGAGATCCGCGTCATCTGGAAATTCGGCACCGCCCCATCGACGGTGCGATAGGCGCGCCACAGCGACGTGCCGTTGTCGGTTGTTCCAAAGATCTCCGTTTCGCGCTCGTCGATGATCTCGACATAAGCATAATATTGGCAAAGACGCATCAGGTGGTCGCGCAGCAGTGCCGCACAACGCTCAGAATCGCCGCTGATGTTGTCGCCGTCCGAAGCCTGAGCGGCATAGATGTTCCACAAATGCGCCGGATACCGCTCCTCGATCACACGAAGCATTTCCTCAAGGGCCGTGGAAACCACCGTGCCGCCGCTCTGCTTGCTGTAGAAGAACGTCTCCTCGTCGACCTCGCGCGCCTCGTCGGTGTGGCGGATGAAGACGATATCGATCCGCTCGTAGCGGCGGGTCAAAAACAGGTGGAGCAGCACGAAGAAGCGTTTGGCAAGATCCTTTTCACGCTCGCCCATCGATGCCGAAACGTCCATTAGGCAGAACATCACGGCGCTGGCATTGGGCAGCGGCTGCCGCTCGAAGCGGTTGAAGCGAATGTCGACCGGATCGACATAGGAAATGCGCCGACGCCTGCGCTCCAACTGCTCCAGTTCCTCGCGCAGCGCCTGCAGGCGCCGCCGGTTCGGCACCGACAGATTCTCCTCGGATTCCAGGGCGGCGATCTCGTCCGCAAGCGCTTTCACCGCCGCTTCGCTCGGTCGCTGCAAGGCGATGCGGCGGCCGTAGCTGTTGCGCATGGTGCGCCCGACATTGATGTTGGTGGGCGTACCGGCCGTGCTGAAGCCGACGCGGTGCGGCTTGTAGGTCACCGTTTCCTTCAGGTTCAGCTTGACCATATCGGGCAGCTCAAGGTCCTCGAAGAAAAGGTCGAGAACCTCGTCCCGGGATAGAATGAACTGAAAATCATCCTCACTCTCGCCGCGGCCGGCGCCGCGGCCTCCGCCGCCGCCACTGCCTTGCGGTCGTGACAGCTTGTCTCCGGCCATATATTCCTTGTTGCCCGGAAGAATATACTCACGCTCACCGCTGCCGGAGGCAGGCTGAAAGGTCGGCTCTCCTGCGCCACGCTTCGGCATCGGGACGCCATGGGCAGCATCCACGTCGGCAATCTTATCGGACTTGACCTGTTCCTTGATTGCCCGCTTGAGCTCGTCGCGGGCGCGCTTTAGGAAACGTTGCCGGTTGCCGAGGCTCTTATCCTTCGGGTTGAGCCGGCGGTCGATGAAATTCGGCATCTGCCAATCCCCAGGTTCGGCATCGTCAACCGGCCTTGTTGACCCTCATGTACCAATCGACCAGCCGCCGGACCTGGCGAACCGTGTAGCCACGCTGCGTCATGCGCTGGACAAATTCGGCATGCTGCTTTTCCGTCGAGCTGTCCTTCTTGGAGCCGAAGCTGATGACCGGCAGGAGATCTTCGACCTGGCCGAACATGCGCTTCTCGATCACTTCGCGAAGCTTTTCATAGCTCGTCCAGGAGGGATTGCGCCCATGGTTCCTAGCACGGGCGCGAAGCGTAAACTTCACGACCTCGTTGCGGAAGTCCTTCGGATTGGCGATGCCGGCGGGCTTCTCGATCTGCGACAACTCGCTGTCGAGAATTTCGCGGTTGAGGATTTGGCCGGTGTCGTAGTCCTTGAAGTCCTGATCTTCCAGCCATGCATCAGCGTACGCGATGTAGCGGTCGAACAGGTTTTGGCCATACTCGCTATAGGATTCCAGGTAGGCCTTCTGGATTTCATGGCCGATGAATTCTGCGTAACGCGCAGCAAGCTCCGATTTGATGAAATCGAGGTAGCGCGCCTCGGTTTCCTTGGCAAACTGTTCGCGTCGGATTGCCTGTTCCATGATGTACATCAGATGCACTGGGTCGGCGGCCACCTCCTTGGTATCGTAGTTGAAGGTTTCTGAAAGAACCTTGAAGGCGAAGCGGGTGCTAATACCGGTCATGCCTTCATCAACGCCGGCTGCATCGCGATACTCCTGAACCGACTTGGCTTTGGGATCGGTGTCCTTCAGGTTCTCGCCGTCATACACGCGCATCTTCGTGTAGAGCGGTGAGTTCTCATGGAGGTGGAGGCGTGTTGCAACCGTGAAGCGGCTGAGATTCTCGAGCACTTCGGGGGCACATGGGCTCTTTGCCAGTTCGCTCTCTCGAAGCAGCTTCTCGTAGATCTGCCGCTCCTCGGTGACCCGCAGGCAATACGGCACCTTGACGACGAGGATGCGGTCCAGGAATGCCTCGTTGTTCTTGTTGTTCTTGAATTGCAGCCACTCGGACTCGTTGGAGTGAGCGACGACAATCCCCTGGAACGGGAAGGCGCCAAAGTTCTCGGTGCCGTTATAGCTGCCTTCCTGCGTGGCGGTCAGCAGCGGGTGCAATACCTTGATGGGCGCCTTGAACATTTCGACGAACTCGAGGAGCCCTTGTGTCGTCCTGTTTAGTCCGCCACTGTAGGAATAGGCATCCGGATCGGCCTGACTGAAATGTTCGAGCTGGCGGATGTCCACCTTGCCGACGAGCGCAGACACATCCTGGTTGTTCTCGTCGCCAGGCTCGGTCTTGGCGATCGAAATCTGTCGCAGACGGGAGGGCGTCAGCTTGACGACGCTGAACTTCGAGATATCGCCGCCAATCTCGTCGAGCCGTTTCGTTGCCCAAGGCGAAATCAGGCCCGTGAGACGGCGCCGCGCAATCCCGTACTTGTCTTCCAAGAGACCCGCCATCCGTTCCGGATGGAAGAGGCCGAGAGGAGATTCGAAGACGGGGCTGATTTTGCCATTGACGGCCAGGGTGTAGATCGGGCGCTGCTCCATGAGCCTTTTGAGGCGCTCGGCAAGCGACGACTTGCCGCCCCCGACAGGCCCAAGGAGATAGAGGATTTGCTTGCGTTCCTCGAGCCCTTGCGCGGCGTATCTGAAGTAGCCGACGATCCGCTCGATGGTATCCTCCATGCCGTAGAAATCAGCGAAGGACGGATAAATCTTGACTGTGCGGTTGGCGAAAATCCGGCCCAACCGCTCATCGGCGCTCGTATCAATCAGCGTCGGCTCGCCGATCGCCTCGACCATTCGCTCTTGCGCGGTCGCATAAAGGCTTTTGTCATCGCGGCAGGCTAGTAGGTATTCTTGTAGGCTCAGTTCTTCTTGCGCGGCGCTTGTGTAAATTTCCGAGAAAAGATCAAAGACGTCGCTTTCACCCTTTTGCATGATGTTCTCCCGCGGCCGGTTGATTAAGACGGGATTGCCGCCCTGTCGGCGCGCTCACTGAAAAAACGGCACAACCTAATATTCGTTCCTTCAAAGACTTACAGGAATTCGAAATTGGCTCGGGATGGCCATGTAGCATCTCATCGTCTCCATTTTCGCGCCAGATCGCGACTCAAATGTTGAACAGTGCTGATGACTAATATGGCACGAAAGACGTGCAATAACCATGGCTAAGGTAATCACGCTCTCGCTATGAACATCCTCATTTCGGTCGGTACAGTGCTACGTCGACGAATAAAATCGTACTCCAGTTTGGCGCGTTGCGATGGACAGCAGCCTCAAACCCCCTGTCGTCCATAGCAAAAGAGCGTAAGGATTGCCGCCTCGCGCCAGCCTCAGGCGTTCAACCGATACCGCCGAGGCAGACGTATTTGATCTCGATAAATTCTTCGATCCCGTATTTTGAACCCTCGCGGCCAAGGCCGGAGAGCTTGACGCCGCCGAACGGTGCTTCTGGCGTCGAGATCAATCCGGTGTTGACGCCAACCATGCCGTATTCCAGCGCCTCCGCCACCCGGAAAACGCGGGCAAGGTCCTTGGCATAGAAGTACGAGGCCAGGCCGAACTCGGTGTCGTTTGCCTGGGCGATCACGTCGGCCTCGTCCTTGAAGCGAAAGAGCGGCGCCACCGGCCCGAAGGTCTCCTCGCGGGCGACCGCCATCTCCTTGGTGACGTCGGCGAGCACCGTCGCCTCGTAGAAGGTGCCACCGAGCGCATGGCGCTTGCCGCCCCGCATGACGCTCGCGCCCTTGGCGAGCGCATCGGCAACGTGCTCCTCGACCTTTTCCAGTGCTGGCTGATCGATCAGTGGCCCAAGAATGACCCCCTCGTCGAAGCCATTGCCAGTCTTCAACTTGCCGACCGCCACCGCAAGCTTCTGTGCAAAAGCATCATAGACGCCATCCTGCACGTATAGCCGGTTGGCGCACACGCAGGTCTGGCCGTTGTTGCGGAACTTGGCGATCAGCGCGCCCTCGACGGCGGCATCGAGATCAGCGTCGTCGAAAACGATGAAGGGTGCATTGCCGCCGAGTTCCAGCCCGAGCTTCTTGATCGTCGCAGCGCTCTGCTTGTAGAGCTCGGCGCCGATCTCGGTAGAACCTGTGAAGGTCAACTTGCGGACAGTCGGATTGGCGGTCATCTCGGCGCCGATTTCACGTGCCGAACCGGTGATGACAGAAAACAATCCGGCAGGAAGCCCCGCCCGCTCGGCGAGCACTGCAATTGCAATGGCCGAGAACGGCGTCTGGCTGGCCGGCTTTAGCACCATGGCGCAACCGGCAGCAAAGGCGGGCCCCGCCTTGCGGGTGATCATGGCGTTCGGGAAGTTCCAGGGGGTGATTGCGGCCACCACGCCGATTGGCTGCTTCATCACCATGATGCGCTTGTCGGGCTGGTGGCCTGGCACCAGGTCGCCATAGATGCGGCGGGCCTCTTCGGCGAACCATTCGATAAAGCTTGCGCCGTAGACGATCTCGCCGATCGCCTCGGAAAGCGGCTTGCCCTGTTCCAGCGTCAGGATGCGACCGAGATCTTCCTTGTTCTCGATCATCAGTTCGAACCAGCGGCGCAGCACCGCAGACCGTTCCTTGGCGGTGCGTGCCGCCCACCCCTTCTGGGCAACGCGTGCCGCCTCGATCGCGGCATTTGTTTCCGCCGCGCCAAGCTTCGGTACGCGGCCGATGATTTCGCCAGTCGCCGGATTGTTGACTTCGATCGCGTTCGACGGATCGGCCTCGATCCATCTGTCGCCAATAAGGGCTGCCTGACGAAAGAGTGTGGGGTCCTTGAGATTCATAGTGTCCATCCCATCCAGAAACCGTATCGGGTCCATTCCCGCGGCCGCTTCGGTGAAGCCATTGAGGCAATGTCGGCATCCTTTTGCGCTGTGTCAAACGCGTTCACCGAAAAACGGGCGCGGCCAACGCGCCAACATCGATCAGGCTGCCATGTGTCATGGCAACGCGTCTCGCCGCTCCCAGCACGGGCGCATGAGTTTCGGGAACCTTCTCCATCGAGCTCCATCTAAAGCCATGCTAAGGAGATGAAGATGTCGCACATTCGAACCGATAGGGCCGAAGCACTCGATACGCTGGCCGATGTCGAGCTGGCACGCCGCGCGGTCGCCCGCGATCGCCATGCGTTTCGCGCAATCATGAAGGCACACAATCAGAGGCTCTATCGCCTCGCAAGAAGCATCGTTCGCAACGACAGCGAGGCGGAGGACGTTGTTCAGGAAGCCTATGTGCTGGGATTTGCACATCTTAATCGCTTCCGGGGAGACTCGTCGCTTGCGACCTGGCTATCGCGCATTGTGATTAACGAAGCCCTGGCGCGGCTGCGCAAAAAGCGGCGGAGCGCGGGCGTTGCGAACGCCGCCAACCAGAGCGGTGGAGCGACGATCGTCCAATTCCCTGTCGACAACACCGGCGATCCGGAGCGGACCATGGCGCAACGGCAAATCTTGCAACTGGTCGAGCAGGCAACAGACGCTCTTCCCGATATCTACAGAACGGTCTTTGTCGCCAGGGTCATCGAGGGGCTGAGTGTCGAGGAGACGGCGGCGCTGCTTGGCATACGGGCGCAAACCGTCAAGACCCGGCTGCATCGTGCCAGGCGTCTGGTGCGCGAGCGCCTCGACCAGCAGATCGGTCCCGTGCTCCTTTCCGCATTTCCCTTTGCCGGCCGCCGTTGCGAGCGTCTGACGAGCGCGGTGATGAGCCGTCTTGGTTTTCCCGAGTAACCGCGGGAACCTAACGGTCGGACCGGCATCCAATCTTCGTTCCAGACAATAACGCCCGGCCTTGCCGGTTCGGGCGAAGGAGGTTCCTATGCATACTCGACAGATTGCCACCCTGACCGCGCTTTGCCTGCTTGGAATTGTGCCGTCGGCATGGGCTGCAGACAAGCCGACGGACGCGCAGATCGCTCATATCGCCTATACGGCCGGCGTCATCGACGTAGAGGCAGCAGAACTTGCGATCTCGAAATCCAAAAACAAGGCGGTTGTCGCCTTCGCTCAGGACATGGTGCGAGATCATGAGGCCGTGAATACGCAGGCTCTCGCATTGGTCAAGAAGCTCAAGGTTACGCCAGAGGACAATGACACGAGCAAGACGCTGACCAAGGCTGCGACCGACGAGCGAGCCAAACTGGCCGCGCTCAACGGCGCGAGCTTCGACAAGGCCTATGTCGCCAACGAGGTGGCCTACCACAAGCAGGTCAATGGCGCTCTCGAGACGCTGTTGATCCCGTCGGCGAGCAATGCCGAGCTTAAGGAACTGCTCGAAACCGGTCTGAAAGTCTTCCAAGGCCACCAGCAGCACGCCGAGCACGTCGCTGCCGAGCTCAAATAGGAGATATCGACATGCTGAGACGGCATCTGTGGATCGTTGCGGTACCTGCGTTGACCATTGGTGTCGTTCCGGTGCGGGCGGAAACAGTCACGGTAACAATCGAAAAGATGACGTTTTCGCCCGCCGAGATCAGCGCAAGGCCGGGCGATACGATCGAATGGATCAACAAGGACATCCTTGCCCATACGGCGTCCGTGAAGGGGGACTGGGAGGTGGTCATTCCTCCAGGGAAATCGGGACATCTGGTGCTGAAGGCAACCACGCCCGTCGACTATTATTGTCGGTTCCATCCGAACATGAGAGGTCGGATTTCGATACCAGCCCAATAGTGCGGATCGGCATCGCCGCGCTTGGCAGGCCTTTCCACCCTCATTCCGTCCGTTGCCGGATGAAATCTTTGTCAGACATCTTCGCTCGGCGGCCGCGCTGGCCTATACCGCTGCCATGTATTCGCTGGAACGTCCGATATCCCTCGAGCAAGTCGTGAAAAGAAGCCGGTTTCTGGCGATCGCCGCACCTGTCGCCAGTGAGCTCGAAGCCAAGGAGGCGCTTGCCGCGCACTGCCATGGCGACGCCAACCATAATTGTTGGGCCTGGCGTATCGGTCAGACCTACCGGTTCAGCGATGACGGCGAGCCCGGCGGAACCGCAGGAAAACCGATATTGCAGGCGATTGACGGTCAGTCGCTCGATAAGGTCATCGTTATCGTCACACGCTGGTTTGGTGGCGTTCTTCTCGGCACCGGCGGTTTGATCCGCGCCTATGGTGGAACGGCCGCCGCCTGCCTGCGGGCTGGCGAGCTCATCGAGCTTGTTCCAACTTTGGAAGGAACGATCCGCGCCGCCTTTTCCGACCTTGCGATCCTCAAGGCAAGGCTGGCCGCCTTCGAGGGGGTGCACGTCCTGAGCGAGACATTCTCTGGTGCCGGTGCCGAAATCACTGCGAGCTTTCCGCAAGCAAAATCTGAGGAGATTTCCCGGCTGATTGCCGACACCACAAGCGGACGAAGCGCGCTGGAACTGAAGCGATAGCGCTCGCGTGATCGTCCGCCTTTGAGAAATTTGTGCCAGTGGCAGGCCAATTTGCGATGCGATGTTGATGTAATGGTTTAACTCCTCAGTTAACGCCACCCAAGGGGCGGCGCCACATGCTTCAGGATCGCCTCGATCACATGGGCGTTGTATTCGACGCCAAGCTGATTGGGGACGGTGAGCAGCAGGGTATCGGCTTCGGCGATGGCTTCGTCTTCGGCGAGCTGTTTGACCAGCACGTCCGGTTCGGCCGCGTAGGACCGACCAAAGATGGCCTTTGTGTTCTCATCGATATAGCCGATTGAATCCTGCTCCTTGCCGCCCTGACCGAAATAGGTGCGATCGCGATCGTCGACGAGCGCGAAAATGCTGCGGCTGACCGACACGCGCGGCGTGCGGCTATGACCGGCTTGCCTCCAGGCATCTCGGTAAGCGCGGATTTGTGCGGCTTGCTGGACGTGGAAGGGTTCGCCCGTTTCGTCATCCTTCAACGTCGAACTCTGCAGGTTCATGCCGAGCTTGGCTGCCCAGATGGCGGTTGCGTTGGATCCGGCACCCCACCAGATGCGCTCGCGCAATCCTTCCGAATAAGGTTCAAGGCGCAGCAGGCCGGGCGGGTTCGGAAACATCGGACGCGGGTTGGGTTGGGCAAAGCCTTCGCCTTTCAGTGCTTCCAGGAACACTTCGGCATGGCCACGGCCCATATCGGCATCGCTTAGGCCATCCTGTGGCTGGTAGCCGAAATAACGCCAGCCATCGATGACCTGCTCCGGGGAGCCGCGGCTGATGCCGAGCTGCAGGCGGCCACCCGCGATGAGATCGGCGGCGCCAGCGTCTTCAGCCATATAGAGAGGGTTCTCATAGCGCATGTCGATGACCGCGGTGCCGATTTCCATGGTCTTCGTCTTGGCGCCGACTGCCGCCAGCAGTGGAAAGGGGGAGGCAAGCTGGCGAGCAAAATGGTGGACGCGGAAATAAGCGCCGTCCGCACCGAGCTCTTCCGCCGCAACGGCAAGGTCGATGGATTGCATGAGCGCGTCGCCCGCCGAGCGGGTCTGCGATTGGGGAGAGGGCGTCCAGTGGCCGAAGGAGAGAAAGCCGATTTTTTTCATGATTTTTGCCCGTTGGATATCAAGGATCTGCCGTGGGATTGTGATGGGCATAACATGGGAAGCGGCATCTGCGATGAAAAGACGATTGAACGCTCTGTTCACACTTTGCTGCCGGCATATCGGATGAACACCTGCCAATCATCGGGGTCGCAGGAAATCGAGACGTCAGGCGGCAGAAGGCCGACGACGTCGTCCTATGGTCGAGAACCGCCCAAACGGTGAGGAACGCGGCCGGAAAAGCCTTCTGCGCTCTTATTGCGGTGGAGCGACCGGTCTTGCGAATGGCAGAAAGAGCAGTGCGCAGCCTGTCAGTATGGCGACGATGAGCCACGCCTCGTTGATCGCTTGGACGCTTGCCGCCGTTTGTACCAGCGGGTCCAGCGCTGCAATTGTGTCGGGGCTGAAGCTACCTGCATTGCCCGTCATCGTGCCGGCTGGAGCCCCCACAAACGCAGCGGCAGCTGTGTCGCCGGCACGCAACCGATCCCACAGTGTCTGCGCGAGGGGCTCCGACCTCGTATAGATGATCGTATCGATCAATGCGATACCGATTGCTCCGCCAAGGTTGCGCATCAGGTTGAAGAGCCCGCTTGCATCAGGGACCTGCGCCGCTGCCAGGGTTCCGAGCGCCAAGCGCGTGGGCGGGAGAAGGCAAAACATGATCGCTGCACCGCGCACGACCTGGGGCCAGAACATGGCGTCGAAGTCAGATCGGGGATCCTGGAATGCGCTCATCGCCAGGCCGATCGCAAACAGGGCAAATCCCAATGCCGAGAGCAGGCGCGGATCCGTTCGCTTCTCCAGCGCAACCGCGATCGGTGCAGTGATCAACTGCGTGAGACCTGTGACCAGCATTGTGGTCCCGATTTCCAGCGCATTGTGTCCTCTGATGAAGGCAAGGAAAACCGGCATGAGATAGACGGAGCCGAAGAGGCCGATCCCGAGCACGAAACTGAGGCCTGAACCGACGAAGAAATTTCGATCGCGGAAATGACGCAGTTCGACAATCGGGCGCATTCTGCGCAGCGACCGGGATGCGAATGCGGCTCCCGATACGAGGCTGACTGCCAGCAGGCTGAGAACATATGGCGAGATCCAGCCGCTCGTGGGCGCCTCCTTCAGTCCCAACTCGAGGCACGTCAGCGCCAGCGCCATCATGACGAGCGAAACACCATCGAGATGCCGGAGTTCGGAAGTATCGCCTTTCTGCCGCGGCAGAAACCGCCATGCCACGAGCGCCGAGACGATGCCAGGAGCAATATTGATGAGGAACAGCCAGTGCCAGGAATAGGTCGCCGTCAACCAGCCGCCGATGATCGGCCCAACCGTCGGTGCCAAGACAGCCAGCACGCCCGCAATTGTCGTTGCGATCGCCTGCCGCTCATTTGGAAAGAGGATGAAGACTGCTGAAAACACTGCGGGGATCAGCGTTCCGCCGGAGAAGCCCTGGACGACGCGCCAAGCAATCAGTTCGCTGAAGTCACTGCTCGCCGCACAACCAGCCGAAGCAACGACAAACAAGCCTATTGAAGCGACGAAGAGCCACCGCATCGTCAAGACGCGGGTCAGCAAGCCGGTCAATGGTATGGCGACCACCTCCGCGATGAGGTAGACGGTCTGGATCCAGCTCATCTGGTCGGGGTCGATGTTGATCGCTTGCTGGATGGTCGGAAGAGATGTCGCGACGACCTGCACGTCCAGGATTGCCATGAACATGCCGACGCACATCGCAATGAAGCCCACCCAAATCACCGCCGAGCGGACATGAGAGGAGGGGGGCTCAAGGTGTTGCGACATGCGGTTACCTTGCGATCAGTGTAATTCAAGGCGGCCCGCGCCACAGGCCTTCATTCAGGGCGATGGAAAAAGGCTTCCAGACGGTAGCCATCCGGATCGATGACGAAAGCTGCGTAATAGAAGGATCCGTACTCGGGACGTATTCCCGGTTCGCCATTATCCGTCCCGCCATTGGTCGTAGCGTTTGCGTGAAAGGCCCTGACGCCCTCCTCGCTGCCGGCAACAAAACAGAAGTGCAGTCCCGACTCCATGTCGGGA
Source organism: Rhizobium sp. LjRoot258 (assembly GCF_964254185.1). Taxonomy (NCBI): domain Bacteria; kingdom Pseudomonadati; phylum Pseudomonadota; class Alphaproteobacteria; order Hyphomicrobiales; family Rhizobiaceae; genus Rhizobium; species Rhizobium sp. LjRoot258. Next base: position 1,184,838 of record NZ_CAXUST020000002.1, read on the forward strand.
ACGACAGGACGCTCGGCAAGCTTTACCCAAAGCTGTGGTTGTTCCGCGCCATAGCCCAGCCACTTGTCACTCGTGGAAAGTCTCGTATAGCCCAGGGGCTCAAGTGCTGCGTCGTAGAACTTGCGCGCACGCTTAAGATCGGACACGCCGATAGAAACATGATGAAACATCGTTCCTCCTTCTAAAGGCGGTAGCTGGGAGCCGCGGCCAATGGGCTGCTCGGGACTGTACAGCGTCGTATCCGTAAAGCAAATGACACGTCTCGATTGTCGATCTTGGCACCGACTTTCCCTCATCTGCGTGCGACGCTAGCCAAAGTCTACGATGAGGGGACGAACGAAGAGACCACGATCGCTTACGACTATATCCAGTTCTTGTCGCCGTCGCCTTGACTGGCATCCGACGAGTTCAGCAGGCCGTCGGTTTTGCGCGGCTCAACGACCGAGGCCCACCGCTTCGCGTCATCTGCGAAGCGGTGGGCCCCGGGCCGGTTGAAGGGATGCTGGCAATTCCGCGTTCGCCCCCAGCTGCGACGCGCGGACGGTACTCGGTACTAGTTTGCCTTAACCCTTCGAGCGAGAGCCATTACATAGTCGTCGGCGATGTCGGCCAAAGTCAGAGCGACCTCCGATTCCTTCCAACCCGCAGCAACGGCTCGCTGGACGAAAGCTCTGAAGGCCTGTGCAAGGACTTCTTCGCGCTCGACAACGCGGTATGGATCATTCGCAGGATATCGAGGATTGCTGATCTGGATCGTAGGATTGGTCGGTTCCATGATATGCCCCTGAAAGTTGCTTCATTTATAAAGGGAGCGCATTCACGATGCGTTCCGTCTTGCTGACTGCGCTGCGATTATGCTTCTTTATTAAGGGCTTACGGGGCGCCTGTCGTTAGCTACGCATCCAGAAACTTGCAGCAGCGTCCATTTCTGCGGCTTTTGGTAGTGCCCCAGCGTCGGCGGTGTTTCGACCCACCTTCCAGATCAAGGGTTAACGATCCGATCGTTGATGTTCGCCCAAAGGAGGGGCTTCGACATATGCCGATCACAGGATCTACCCACAATGCCAAGGCTGAAGAAGCCGTTCAGCGGTTTGAGATCTTCACAGGCTCGGGCATAGACGCGATTGGAGCGACGAGGAGAAGGCTCGGATTGTTGCGGAACGTTATAGTGGCGAGATGTCGGTCTGCGCGGTTGCGCGGCGGCATCGCCTGTCGCCCGGTCGAGGTGAACTCAACTTAGCGCTAGCGCATCCCGGCCATGCGCATGCCCTCGATCAGCACCTCGATTCTGTGCGGGTCGATGGAGTGCTGGCCGCGACGGATGCGTGCAAGGTTGACGCCAGGCGATATGGTCTCGAGCGCGGCAAGGTACTTGCGCGCTTCATCCATGCGTCCGAGGTAAGCGTTGGCGGCGATTACCATCCAATGGTTGGCGTCGTACCCTGAATTGACCGCTTGCGAGCGCATCGCCCAGTCCAGCGCCTCCTCGTAGCGCCCCTCGGCCATGCAGATATGCGCCATGCCGGTCAACTGCCAATGCGTCCCGAGTTCATTGGGATTGACCCGCAGCGCCCGTTGCAGATAGTCGGCGGCCTGGCCGAGATCCCCGCCCAACAGCTCTCCGATGCCCGCATGTTGCAGGACCGTCGCGTTGTTGGGATTCTCGGCGATCGCCCGCCGCAGCAAGGCAATGCCGGTTTGATAGTCCGCGCCCATGTGGATCAGCGCGAAGGCGCAGTAGCTCAGCACCATTGCGTCGTCGCCGGCAATCGCCAGTGCCGCCCGCGCCGCCGCCAGTGCTCGCTCCGCATCGGCGCTCGACGCTCCGGGGAACTGCATGGCCACCCGCAGCAGATAGGCGTGACCGGTCATGGCCAAGGCGGGTGCGAATCCAGGATCAAGGGCAACCGAGCGTTCCAGCAGCGCGATCGCACGCGCATTGGCCTCGGGCCGCGAGGCAAACACATCCGGTAGGGCCTGTAGATAGAGATCGTATGCATCTAGGCTCTCGGGCCGCTCACGGCGCGAGCGATCTATTTCGGCCCGCTGGATTTTCGGCTCGACCACGGCGACCACGCTTTCCGTGATCCGGTCCTGTACGTCGAACACGTCCTCGAAGGCGCCGTCGAACTTGTCGGCCCAGATGTGCGCCCCCGAAAGCGCGTCAACCAATTGTGCGGTGATGCGCAGCCGGTTGCCGGCCCGCCGGCCGCTTCCTTCGAGCACGTAGCGCACGCCCAGCTCCTTGGCGATCTGCCGCACGTCGACGGCATGGCCCTTGTACACGAAGCTCGAATTGCGGGCGATCACCGCGAACGACTTGAAACGGCTGAGTGCCGTGATGATGTCCTCGACGATGCCGTCGACGAAGTATTCCTGTTCGGGCTCACCGCTCATGTTTTCGAACGGCAGGACGGCGAGTGACGGAAACATTGCATGCGCGACGGGCGGGATGGCTGGCGCGGGCGCCGCGTTCAGAGCATAGGCGCGCACCGGCCGGGCGATGTTCTTGAGCGTCTTCTCACCCAAGTCGCGAAACCGCTCGGTCACCCGGTCCCGCACGTCGTCGAACACCTTGCCTGAAATGCAAACGCCGCCTGGCTCGGCCAGTGCTTCCAGCCGCGCGGCGATGTTGACGCCGTCGCCATAGATGTCGCTGCCTTCACCGATGACGTCGCCCAGATTGATGCCGATACGCAGCACGATGCGGCGGTTCTCGGGCAGCGGCTCGTTGGCCTCCGCCATCTTGTTCTGCAGTTCGATCGCCGCGGTGACGGCGTTCACCGCACTGGCGAACTCCACGAGCACCCCGTCGCCCATCACCTTGACGATGCGCCCACCATGATCGCGCACCGTGGGGTTGAGAATCTCCGTCCGCCGCTGCTTCAGCGCCGCCAGCGTTCCAAACTCGTCGGCACCCATCAGCCGCGAGTAACCGACCACATCGGCGACAGCGATGGCGGCAAGTCGGCGTTGGACGGGCAATTCAGCCATCTACGGTTACATCGCTTCGATAATGGTTTCCCCCAATGGTATTCTTGCCACCCCGAGAAGTCCATGAAAGCGCCGCTCTGAAAACGTGAATCGTTGAAGGATCGTTTTTGCGCGGTCTCGTGATTCCCTTCCATCGGGAGGTGTCTCATGAGCAAGCCGCATTCTCTGGATAAGCGATATGCATCCCCGCGAACTCCACAGCATCCTCAGGCGCAGGAAGAACCAACTTGCCGCACCGCGCCATCGTTCGCCACGAAGACAGGTGGTTCGGCTTCAGTCCATAACGCTCCGCACCTCGTTCACCGTCACGCTCGGCGGCAAACTCTCCGACACAATCCGCGCCCCTGTTGTTCGTGAGAACCTCCAAAGTAGCCTCCATGGAGAAACTCCTTTCGTTCATCCATGGATAGCCGATCACAGATCAGCGGCGATACCGCAGCGCGGGTGATTGATCTTGGCACACGGGTCCTGGGAGTGACGCAAGCGATCAGAGTGTCCGACGGGGATGGGATGATCGCCCTTCGGCGTCCCGCCGAGGAACGCCTTGACGCGACGGGATTGGCAGCGCTCAGGCGCGGCGGGTGTGCCCGAGCGTTCTTAGCCATTTGTCGAAGGATTGAGCGCTCTCGGCCTCGGATGCCGGCTCGACCGGGTGCCCGAGATAAGACGGCATGGCCACGTTCCTCGCCTCGCGTGGGCTGTAGCCGAATTCCTTGCTGAAGGCGCGGCTGAAATGTGCGGCAGAGGAAAAGCCGGCTGCAAAGGCGATATCAACGATTTGTTGCCGGTTGGCCGTATCACTCAACGCGGCGTGTGCAGCCAGAAGCCGGCGGCGCTGAATGTAGTGATGCACGCCGCCGTCCGGCTCGAAAGCCTGATAGAGCCGCGTGCGGGAGACGCCCAATTCCCGGCACAAACGGTCGGTTGTCAGGTCGGGCGACATCAAATTGTGCTGGACGAAGCGGTAGACGCGTTCCTTAAGGGCCAAGCTGTTGTGTGGCTCGGCGGACGCTGGCGATGATGAAACACTGGTCAGGATCATGTCGCGGATGGTCTGGACCACATGCGGAAGATCCGCCTCCGCCAGCTGCGCCAGTTTTGCCTCTACGCCGTCCAGATAGTCGATCAGCAGTTTGGCACGCGTTCCGGAAAGGGCGATGTTGTTTCTGATCTCGGTTGAGGCGGGATGAAGCAGTTCGCGGGGAAGATAAAGGGATAGCGTCTGGGCGTCCGTCGATCGACCGCGAAAGGGATGTCCCAAAGTGCGCAATTCGACCTTCCCAGGCTCGCCTTCGGAGACGTGCCCGCCGACTTCCGTCCATGTTCGACCGTTGCGCAGGACCGAGATATGCCAGTGATCGATGGGGCTTGATCTGACCTTCGCTTCCGAACGCATATAGCTATGGGCGGGGGTGCTTTGTTGAATAATGAGCATGCCGCCGAGATTCCAGGCTGCGTGATCGGCTCCAAAACCCGCATCTAGGGGAGAATTATCCGGGCGCCGGACGTCGACAAGCGGCGCGACGTAAGACTGCCAGGCGGCAAATTGCTGTGTCGGATCGAGGTCGCGCGTGGAAAACCGCAACGGCTGCAATGCTGGCGGAGGTGCCGGTTGCTCGTCCGTCGGTTTCATCTCGCGAGGAAAGCGGCGGCGTTCGGTCTGCGCAGCTTTGCCATCGTCGCGTGCGCCGTCATCGGGTTGGGCTGGGGAGGGGCGAGATCGTTCGTCGTCTTGCAATTGGGTCTCCATCATCCATCAGGCAAGCGTGCTTCGTTCCACATCAGTTCCTACGCCGTCAGGTCATTCTTAGATCCACGCCCGGGTGCAGCTTTTTCAGGTTGGGCAGCGACTTCATCTGCCAGGAAATCTGTGATGACCCCAGCACAGTCAAATGAATGTCCGGGCGCTTGCGCGCCTCGATCGTCAGCTTGGCGAGCAGGTTTATGCCGGAGGAGTTGAGAAACTCCAGGCCTGTCAAGTCCAACGTGGTCTTGCCGCCCCCACCTTCGAGCGCCTTCATGGCGAGTGCATGGATAGGCGCGTAGGCATCGGGTCCTGCCAGCCGCATTGTCCCATCGAAATAGACGGTGCTGCCTTCGGACCAGACGCGGTAGGCTTCTTCTCTAATTTCCATGGCGCACCTCTTGCCGTTTTATGCCGGAATTGCCATCGCGGCATAGGTTTCAAGTCTTGTTCGTTCGTGAACGCCGTCCTCCTCGAAGAGCCAGGCAAACTGCACCTCGTAGTCGCTCATCAGAGTCAACAAACCCAGTCCGGAAGTGCCGCCGGTCGTGGCCGTGGCACTTGCCTCGATCTGTCGGATAAGCAGGTCGCCGGGATCGCCGCTCGTCACATTCACCAGCAGCCGCTGGAATCTGGCAGCCGTTTCGCTGTCAATAAAATTGGAAACCCGGAGCCGAATACAATCCGTCTGCGCGAGCGCCTCCACCACGACTTCTCCACGCGCACGAAACTTTATGGCGTTCTCGATCAGTTCGTTTGCGAGATAGCCGATATCCTGCTTGAGTTGATTATAGAGCCGCCTCGATGGACGAAATCTCGGCGCCATCATCTCGGCGATGAAATCAGACGTCATTCCGGAGTGCTTCCAGGCAAGATCAAGCGGACCATCAAGCAATAGAAGTCGGACTGCGTGAGCGGTGTCAGAGAAGGCGAGGTGTTCTTGCCCAAAGAGCACGACCGTCATGTCATCACCTATGCCGCATCACAACTAATGTGATGTCATCATGTATTTTCTGCGTTCCGATATAGGCCATCAGGCCCTCGATAATGCCGTCCTTTACCGCTTCGGCCGTTTGGCCGTGCAGGCGCCGTGCGCTCTGGCAAAGCCGATCGATACCGAACAGTTCGCCGCGCGGGTTTTCTGCTTCCGTGACGCCGTCCGTATGGAGCACGATCAGGTCGCCCTTCTGGAATGATATTTCGCGAGTATCAACAAAGCGCGAAATGTCGGATTCAAGCCCGACCGGCAGTCCAAGGTCACCGGTATCGATCCGCTCGACCTCCCCTGTCTGGCGAATGACGATGAGGTCTTCATGCTGCCCTGAAATGGTGAGGCGTTCCCCGTCGTAGTCAAGAAAAGACAAGGTAAGATGCTTGTCGGTCCTCGTGCGCTCGATGTTCTTGAAGATCGCCCGGTTCAGGTGCGCTAGGAACTTCGACGGGTCCGTCTCTCCCGCCTCCAGCAGGGCGCGGGCGACCGATTGCACCATCAGCATCAGCACGCCGCTCTCCAGGCCATGGCCGGTAACATCACCGATGCCAATCTTCAGGCTTCTACCATTTTGCAGGACGTCATAGTAGTCGCCGCCAACCTCGTCGGCGGGACGCATATAGGCGGCAATCTCCAGATGCTCGACCGCGCGGAGCTCGGTTGCGCGTGGCAACACCATCATCTGGATGTGTCGGGCCACATCGAGTTCGGCGCCAAGACGCAGATTCTCGCTCTTCAGCTGCGTGTTCAAGGCCGAGATTTCTTCCTTCGCCTCCTCGATCTCCTCCGTCCGCTCCGCGACCAGTTTTTCAAGGTTTTCGGTGTGGAAGCTGATCTGCTCGGCCATGCGATTGAAGGCGAGTCCGGCCTGCGCGACTTCGTCCTTGCTGCGGATGTCGACCCGAACGGAATAGTCCTTCGCCTCGATGCGCTTGGCCGCTCCTGCCAGAGCTCTGATCCCGCTGGTAATGCGTTTCGACGCCGCAAATACCGCGGCCGTGACGATGAGCAGCGAAACGAGCACCGCGAGAATCTGATAGATGAGGATACGGTTGGTCGCCTGCGCTATCTGCTGCCTGGCAGCGATCAGAGAGGCGTAAATCTCTCGCTCGGGGACGACAATGCCGAGCGACATGACTTCGCGCTGAACCGGACCGTTGACCCACAGATTGGAAGGGCGGAGCTGTTTGGTGACGACCAGATAGGGCACGTCCTCGCCATTCTCGCTGAGCGCGATGTGCTGGACGACGCCGTCCGTATCGAGCGGAAGGGATGCAACGGCGTTCTGCGCGCTGTTGCGCAGCGAGCGATCAAGTCCCGTTACCCCCTTGCTGGTTGCATCGCTCGCCGCGCGCAGGCCGATGACCTTCTCTCCGGCCGCGTTGATCGCAACGACATTGCCGTTCGACATCGCCAGAAAGCCGAAACCGCTTTCTGCGACTTTCACGTGTTCGACAATTTCAGCAAGCTGATCAAGGGTAATATCGGTGCCGGCGATTCCCGCCACGCCGCGTCGATCGGCCGTCCAAAGAGGGTGGAAGAAGCTGACGATCAGCTTTCCCGTAATGGCGTCGGTATAAGGAGCGGTCTGCGTGATGTTTTCGGGAACGGGGCGTGAAGCGGGATCTTGCGCCCATTGCTGCCATGACTCATAAATGCCCGGAAAGAAGAAATCCCAGAAGTTCGCGTCATTATGGCCGGGATAGAGCCGGTCGAATGTCTGCGCCTGATCGGTATAAGGGGTTGTTCTGAAGATCGGCCGCTCCTTCGGGCCGATGTAGTACATCTGGAGTTTGGAGGCGCCTGTGCCCAGAAGGTTCGGCGCAACGAGATCAAGGACGGCGCTGGTTTCGATATCGGCCTGCACTTGCGGCAGCGGATGATGATCCTTGTCGAGCAGGTAGCCCCAGACGCTGACGACGGACGGCGAACCTGGAAGGTTCTGCGCCCAATTGCCGCTCATGTTGAAACTCACCGTCACTGCGCCGGGGTCAGCCCTTGCCATGGCCGCGCCGACCGCGTCGTTCCTGATTGGTCGATCGATCTGGGCCTGGAGCACGCCGGCTAAGGCTTTGACGTCGGAATGCACCTGGTCCAAAAGCAGGCCCACCTGCGCGGCCGTGGAATCGGTGGAGGAGCGGATATAGTCCTGGCTCGCCTTTTCAAGACCTTGGCCAACTTGCGTGGTTGCGTCGCGTGATAGCCGCTGCACGTTCCAAAGCGCGAGGCCGCCGCTGACCAGAAGATCGAAAAGCACGGCGCCGCCGACGACAATCATGAATTTCGTCCGAAACGAGCGCAATCCGAGGCTTGGCTTTGGTGGAGAAACGGTCATAGCGGTTTCTGCCCCGACGCCGCCCAGATCGGCCAGCCGGCATAGCCTCGCGGATGAAGCGCAGCGAAGATATGATCCCTGAACCCCTGCCTGAACCGTTCGATGAACTCCGGAGAATCTCCTCGTTTGACGGACATCTCCCCCGCGTAGACATCCTCCCATGCTTGAATGACATCGGCGAACTCCTGCGGATCGCCATCGAGGTTGGTGACCATGAAACTTTCGATCCTTACATCCTCGAAGCCGGTATCCAGCAGCAGGCGGGAACCCTTTGGTCCCATTTCGACGTCCATATCGAAATAACGAAAGAGCTTGGCTACCTCGTTGTAGGTCCATTGGATGCTATCGGCGCGCGGTTCGCCCAGGCAATGGGAGTTCTTTTCGTTGGTGATGTAGACCCTGCCGCCCGGCTTGCAGATCCGGTAGAGTTCCCTGAGGAGAAGTTCCGGCCGGTCGAAGATCTGCAAGGAGTGCCGGCACGTCACGAAGTCGAACTGATCGCCTTCGAACAGCGTCTGGGATGCGTCACCATACGTGTATTCGATATCCCGAACACAAAATTCCTCAGCAACGGAGCGCGCATAGTCGAGGCTTGCCGCGGAGTGGTCGAGGGCAACGATTCTGGCTGGATTGAATTCCTTCCTGACAAGCATCACGAAATCACCGATGCCGCAGCAAATGTCGGCGATCGCCATGCCGTTGCGAAGTCCGTGCCGCGGCAGGATTTCCCGTTCGTGACGCCAGGTCATTTTCGTTTGCGTCCGGAGGATAGGGATGAAGCTCTGGTTCTCGACAAATGTCTGGCCTGGATAGAAGGCAGAATCGTAGATCTCCATGGAGATATTGGGCGAGAGTTCGCTCAGGTGCCGAAACATTTGCGTCGCCCATGTGACAACACTCGATGCGACAACAACGATCTTGAGCTCCGGCCTCGAGCGGGAGGCGTCGACGAGGACGCGCGCCAGGGCACGGAACGCCGTGCTGTTCATGTGTGTGACGCGTTTCAGGTTGACGTAGAAAACCCCTTGGACCGTTTCTATCTTGTTTCGCAGCAGCAAGAGCTCATCGGCAATGTCGGCGATCGAACGCGGTCGGAAAACACCAGTGGCAACAAACTCCTGATTGCTGGCGTCGAATTGCGTCGTGAAGACGGGTGAAGAACTGTTCGCGGTCAATTGAGGAGCCTCTCGAGCGGGAGGTCGACAACGAAGGTGAGGGCGTCGGCAGCCGAAGCGCGTAGTTCTATGTCCGCGTCATAGTTGACCGCCAATCCCAACAGCACCGCTTGTTCGATGGGAGCAGTTTCGTCGGCGATGACCTCTACGTAGTTTGCCAGCTTTTCACTGTCTTTCAGACCGTGGACGAGCTCAGAGTAAAAGCGTCGCTGTTGTGACGGGCAGGGAAAGCTCAACTCGATTCGCTCTGTCTGCTCGTGACGATAGAGATCGCATACCAGCTCGCCCTCTTGCGCGTCGGAGCGAAACGACATCTCAAGCAGTTCGTTGAGAGCCGAAGAGAGCAGGTTGGAGTGGCGCAGCGGATCACGGCGATCATGGCTGACCATGCGGGCGATATAGTTCGACAACTGGTCGCAATGCAGCCAGTCGGCCGTGAAGGTTGCCATTTCGATTTCCAGTTTGAGCAGCTGCTCGAAAGCTGTGTTTGTCATCGCTTCCTGCCTTTTCAACCGGAACCTCCCTGACCAACTGCCGTTTGCACGCCTTCAGGGCCGGCCTTGTTGCCCGGCGCGGCGCCATTGCTCCGGCGTCCTTTTCGGTGGCCGACGAACTGACCAATGTGGTCAACATGCATGGGCGGGCTCAGGAAGTGGCCTTGCAATCGATCGCATCCCTCAGCCTCCAGCCACGCGGCTTGTTCGGCCGTCTCGACGCCCTCCGCCGTGACGCGCATGCCGAGCCCGTGCGACAGTGCAATGACAGAGCGCACGATCGTCCGGCTCTTCTCGTCGTCGAGGAGGTCGTCGATGAAGTATTTGTCGATCTTGATGTTGTCGAAGGGAAAGTTCTTCAGGTAGCTCAAGGATGAATAATCGGTTCCGAAATCATCAAGGGAGATCTGGATGCCGAGTACGCTGAGGGTGTTCAGCGTATCGAGGTTGTTGATCGTGCGCTCCAGAAGGACGGTTTCGGTGATCTCAAGCTCCAAGCGCTCGGCGGGAAAGCCGACCAGGTCGAGCGTTTGCGAAACGCGGTCCGTGAAGCCTGCAGTCAGGAACTCTGCGGGGGACAGATTGACGGCGACGGTATAATGCGCCGGCCAGTCCAAAGCTGCTCGACAGGCTTCCTCAAGCACCCACTGGCCGATCTCGCTCATCAGACCATCGGCTTCCGCCATCGGGATAAAGGCGATCGGCGGAACCACGCCGAGCCTCGGATGACGCCAGCGCAACAGGGCTTCAAAGCCAATGACGGCGCGCGCGTGGTCAACGAGCGGCTGGTATTCGAGGAAAAATTCGCCATGCTGAAGCGCCACCCTCAGGCTGCGCCGCAGCAATTCGCGTTGCTCTAGCACCAGCAACATACTTTGATCAAAGGTCCGTGCGCGGCGGCGTCCTTCCTTTTTGGCCGCATAAAGGGCGACATCGGCAGCTTTCATCAATTGCTCGCCCTCGTCGCCGTCGCGTGGCGCAATCGCAATGCCGACACTGGCTCCCACGAAGACAGTAATGCCATCCACCACAAATGGCTTCTTGAATTCGCCAACCAGCGCCTCGGCCAGTCGCTCAGCCTCGCCTGGCTGCTCTTGCGCAATCTGGATCACAGCAAATTCGTCACCGGCCAGACGAAAGGCTGTCTCGTCCGTGCCAAGCACGCTTCGAATCCGGTTGGCGGCGAGCTTCAGAACGATGTCTCCAGCGCCGTGCCCAAGCGTGTCGTTCACTGGTTTGAAGTCGTCGAGATCGATCTGCATGAGGGCAAGACCGCTCTTGCCGCCGGTGGGAAGCAGCCGCCCCAATTCGCCGCTGAACTGCCGGCGATTGGGCAGTCCGGTCAGCACGTCATGGGTTGCTTGGTGCAGAAGCAGGGCTCGTTCCTGCTCCTGCGCACGTGTGGTTTCATTGAGATCGGCGCCGCTGATCTCGATGACCGCCAGACCCTCCCTGGCAGGCAGCAGCAGCAGATCGTAGCGGTCACCGGTCGATATGCCCAGCCGGATGGATTGCGGCGTGCCCGTGTTAACGACGAGCCGGACAATGTCAGCGGACGGAGGATTTGCCAGCGCAGGGTAAACGTCCCACAATCGTGTCGCCGCTTGCTCGTTGAAACCCTCGCGCCGCTTAAATTTCTCAGACCAATCGACAAGGACGAGGTCGAGATCCCAGAGCGAGAAAGCCGCGTCGGCGCGGCGGAGGAATTCGGATCCCTGTGGAACCAGCTTGGGCCAACTCGCACGACGTTCCGGCATATGGGTTGGATCTCCTCATCGCGCCGCGCCTAGGTTCTTCGATGTATCCTGCCAATATTGAATCAGCTGTTTGTATAAGAGCTAGCGCATGGAGTGTTGCAGTCAATGAAAAACGCTACCATAGGGCAGTATTGCACACACACTCCTGCGACTGCGGACGTGCGCTCTATGCAAAACGGCCCGCTCGCGGATCATCCGAACGGCTAAGGACCGCAATCCGCGCTTGCTGTTGACACGTTAATACACGTTGCCAAAAGCAATGCGAAATTGATCAGAGACCCGCGATTTGGTTATCGCTGGAAAGAGGCCCGCGGCGGTTCGCCAAATTCCCGCAGACACTTGATGACCTCCCGCAGTCCTTTGGTGAGGTGCTTGTCCCGACGCAACACGATGCCGAGCTGGCGGGCCAAGCGCGGCCTGACAGGCGAGGTCGTGAGGAACCCTGCGCGGTCCTGCTTCAGCGCGAGTGCTGGCAGCAGCGACCAGCCCAATCCTGCGGCGACCAGCTCCTTGATTGCTTCAACACTACCGAACTCCATGGTGGGTTGTATCCGGACGCCGGCCTTTGCGAACCAGCCATCCGTGACGGTGCGTGTGTTGCCGCCCTCGTAGAGCATGAGAACCTTGTCTTTGAGAAAGTCGGCGTCGGGTCCGCCTTCCGGCATTTCACTGCCCTTGGGGGCCACTGCAAGCAACTCGTCCTCGTAGAAAGGCTCGATTTCCAGCGACCTGCCCGAGGCGGGGAGGGTAACGACGGCGAGGTCGAGCGCATTGGCTTCGAGGTCGCGCAAAACCTCATCGGTGTTGCCGATCCGGACCGTGATCTCAAGCCCCGGCATTTGCTTCTTGGCGGCCGCGATGGCGCGCGGAAGCAGGTGGATCGAGGCCGTTCCGCCGCTGCCGATCCGGACCCGGCCGACCGAGCCCTCCCGATATGGCGTCATTGAATCAGTTGCGGCCGCACAGTCTTCAAGGATGCGCCTTGCGTGAACGAGGAGATCCGCGCCGGCCGGCGATGGTTGCGCGCGTCGCCCGACGCGCTCGATCAGCCGAACCCCCAGCCGCTGTTCGAGCAACTTGACCTGCAGGCTGACGGCCGGCTGAGTGAGGCCAACCTTGTCGGCCGCCGCAGTGAAGCTTCCCAGATCGATGACGCTGACAAAGGCCGCGAGCTGGTCGATATTGAGCAATATAAGAAATCCTTATGGTTTGTATTTGGATCATAATCTTCCTTCCGGGCGTTCGCTAGTCTTATCTGTTGGTTATCCCGCTGACATGGCGGATCGGCGAATGATGCGGAGTGTGAAATGTCGACTGACCTGGGAAAGGAACTGGATTGGAAAAGCAATATCGCTTCGCCGCGCGGTTTCATCCGTCGCGCAGTTGAGTTTTTGGGTTGTCGCCTTCAGAAGCGGCGCGGCCGTCAGGCTCTCGCGGAGCTGACGGCGGACCAACTCAAGGACATCGGGATTACGCCGCAGGAGGCCTCTGCCGAGATGGGCAAGTCGTGGTTCTGGAGCAGATAGAACAGGTAACCCATCTCGACGTTCGTTGCTGACAAACTGCGCTTGCCTCGCAACGATCCTGCAACACGCACGTGAGAATGTGCTGATGGACGACCTGTATCAATTCGGAATAGGATGCGTTACGACAGGGACGCCTAGTCAAGTCTGCGGGAGCCGGGGAGGGGAGAATGCAGTCGCTGGTAGCGCCAGTGCACAAGCCGATGGCTGTGGAGCTTCTGCAGGAGGAAATCCGCAAGGTTTGCGGCGCGTTCGACGTAGAGCCCATGGCCCACACCGATGTGATGGCCGGCGATGTTGCGACGCGGCGCATGGGACTTTTCGATACTGCAATCGTCGCGCTCGACGCCCGCCATGTGCAGCGGGGCGCGAAATCGATCCGGCAGGATCCTGGGGAGCACCTGTTCCTCCTGATCCAGGACGAGGGGCACTGTCGCGTGGAACAAGGGGAGCGCTCAACAAGGCTTGCCCCCGGCGATATGTTCCTTGTCGATTCCGTCCGCCCGTCATCGTTCGTCTATGACGGCGAGCGTTCCAGCCAGTTATCAGTGCATATGCCGCGCGCAGAGATGCTACATCGTTTCGGCAAGACCTGCACCGATGGCGTCGCTATCAGTCGGCAGGATCCCCTTTGGTTGGCAATGCGGGCCGTGATCACCAAGATGCTCACGGAACCTGGCGCGTCAGCGCAGCTCGGCGAGGCGATGCTGTCGCTTCTGGGCGCCTACCTTCACGGTATCAAGACAGCCGAGCCCCTGAGGTTTGGCGAAACCCTGCTGTCGAGGGCGCTTGCCATGATTGACCGCCACCGTGCCGATCCGACGTTCGGGCCCGGGGAACTGGCAAGGCGGCTCAACGTATCTGAGCGCATGTTACAGCGTCACTTCCGCCTGCTCGGCGAGACGCCAAGCCATCGCCTGCTCAGTCGTCGCCTGGAACTTGCGCATGCGGCGCTAACGCAACCGCAAACCATCAGGCCCGCCGAAGGCATAGCCGCAATCGCCTATGACGCCGGCTTCAACGATCTGTCCTACTTCTATCGCGAGTTCCGAAAGAAATACGGTTCCGCACCGGGAGCTGTCGCGCGTCGCCACTGACGGATTTATCCAAAGATGCTGACGGCCCAGTCCAAGTCCTGATGCCGCTTATCGCCTAGTCTCCGCTGCCAGGCAGTCCCGTCCATGACCGGGACCTCATTCGGAGGAGGTGAGAATGACGATCCATAGCGCCACGATCGACGGAAAGCCGATGACCGGCGAACGAAGCTTCAGCGTGCTCAATCCGGCCAATGGCGAAGAAGTTGGCCGTGCACCCAACATGGGTGCGGCTGAGCTCAACGCTGCAGTTGCCGCAGCCAAGGCGGCTTTTCCCGCATGGTCAGCCAAGAGCGACCAGGAATTACAGGCCGCCTGTGCGGCCGTCACGGCCCGCATCAAGGCTCACGCAGAGGAACTCGCGCGGCTGATCACACTCGAGCAGGGCAAGCCGCTGAACGGGCTCGGCTCGCGCTGGGAGCTGGGTGGCACTGTTGCCTGGGCGGGTTATACGACCGCGCTGTCGCTGCCGCCGAAAGTCCTGCAGGACAACAGCGAAGGGCGTATCGAACTTCATCGCAAGGCGCTCGGCGTCGTCGGCTCGATCACCCCGTGGAACTTCCCGGTCATGATCGCCATCTGGCACATCATGCCGGCTCTGCGAACCGGTAACACCGTCGTCATCAAGCCCTCGCCACTAACACCGCTTGCGACACTTCGTCTGGTCGAGATCATGAACGAGGTGCTGCCGCCCGGGGTGCTGAACGTGGTGACTGGCGATGACGGGGAGTTCAATATCGGTGCAGCAATGTCTGCCCATCGAGATATCAGCAAGATCGTCTTTACCGGTTCATGCGCAACCGGCCAGAAGGTCATGCGCTCCGCCGCCGACACGATGAAGCGCCTGACCCTCGAACTGGGCGGCAATGACGCCGGCATCGTGTTGCCCGACGCTGATCCGCAGGCGATTGCCGAAGGCTTGTTCTGGGGCGCTTTCATCAACAACGGCCAGACCTGCGCGGCGATGAAGCGCCTTTATGTCCATGAAGCCATTCACGATGCAGTCTGCGATGCGCTCGTCGCCTATGCGCGCACTATTCCGGTCGGTGACGGCATGCAGGAAAGCAGCGTCCTCGGTCCCGTCCAGAACCGCATGCAGTTCGAAAAGCTCTCACGCCTGGTCAACGACGCCAAGGAGCGGGGGAAGGTCCTGCTCGGCGGCGAGCAAGGCGAGGGGCTTTTCTTCCCGCCGACCATCGTCGCAGACCTGAAGAACGGCGATCCGCTCGTCGACGAGGAGCAGTTCGGGCCCGCGCTTCCGATCATCAGATACAGCAGCGTCGATGAAGCGATTGCGCTTGCCAATGACAGCGCCAATGGCCTTGGAGGCTCCGTGTGGTCGGCCGACATATCGGTGGCGAAGGCGGTCGCGAGCCGCATGCAATGCGGTTCGGTCTGGATCAACAAGCATGGTGCCATTCAGCCGAACGCTCCGTTCGGCGGCGTGAAAGCGTCGGGGTTCGGCGTCGAATTCGCCGAAGAAGGGCTGCAGGAATACACCGATATCCAGGTGGTATTTGCTTGATCGTCGAAGGCATGCGTTAGGGAGGATGCAAATGAACATTGGGCGATATCTGGCTTCGGCCGGATTGTTTTTGGCGCTTGGCGCGCCAACTGCCATGGCTCATCCGTTGGATGGGCTGAGCGCGGAAGAATATCAGAAGATCAACAAGATCCTGCGCGACCAGAAAGTGGTCGACGACAATACGCTTTATCCCCTGATCGAGCTTAAGGAGCCTACAAAGGAACAGGTTCTCTCCTGGAAGGAAGGCGACCAGCTCGACCGCGAGGCGAAGGTGCAGTTGACGAGCCTGCAGGGTTTCAAGGAGGCGGTCGTCAACATCACCAAGGGCACCGTCGACAGCACGACGCTGATCAAAGGGCAGCCGATGGTGCTGTTCACCGAATTCATGGATGCTCTTCAGGGTGCGCTTGCCAATCCTGACATGATCGCCGGGCTGAAAAAGCGCGGTCTGACGCCGGAACAGGCTTTCTGCCTGCCGCTGACCGCCGGTAATTTCCTAACCGACGAATATGAGAACTCGCGTCTGATGAAGGTACCTTGCTACAAGGTGCCCGAAGGATCGAACTTCTACGCAAAACCTATCGAGGGCCTGTTCGCCGTCTACGATATCGGCAAGAAGAAAGTCCTTCGCGTCATCGACACCGGTGTGATCGACGGGCCGAAAGACAATTGGGGCTATACGGAAAAGGAAGTGGCCGAGCGCGAGCCGCTGCGCCCCCAGACGAACCCCGCGACGCTCTCACAGCCCGGCGGACCGAACTACAAGATCACCGGCAGCCATCTTGAATGGGACATGTGGCGGATGAATTTCCGCGTCGACAAGCGCCCCGGCCTTGTCGTCTCCAACCTCGACGTGAAGGATGGGGATACGTGGCGTTCGGTGATCTATCAGTCGCATCTGTCGGAAGTGTTTGTGCCCTACATGGATCCGACTGAAGGCTGGTACTGGCGGACCTACATGGACAGCGGAGAGTATGGCTTCGGCCTGTTCCTGAGCCCC
The DNA here is from genome assembly GCF_964254185.1 of Rhizobium sp. LjRoot258. Lineage (NCBI taxonomy): Bacteria > Pseudomonadati > Pseudomonadota > Alphaproteobacteria > Hyphomicrobiales > Rhizobiaceae > Rhizobium > Rhizobium sp. LjRoot258. The sequence goes on from NZ_CAXUST020000002.1 coordinate 1,201,470, forward strand.
TTACGCGCTGGCGTCGATTGCCCGGACTATGCGACCTTCCTGCCGGCAACGATTGCCGACGACAAGGGCAATCCGCTGACCATTCCGAACGCGATCTGCGTCTTCGAGCGCAGTATCGGTGACCCCGCCTGGCGTCACTTCGAGGTCTTCGCACAAACACCGGAAAAGCCGATCCCAGCGGAAGGCCGCCCAGCGAGCGAGCTCGTTGTACGCACCGCCTCCGAAGTCGGAAACTATGACTATCTGATCGACTATCGCCTGCAACAGGATGGCCAGATCAGGATCATGATCGGGGCAACCGGCCTTGATGCGGTGAAGGGCGTTGCATCGACGTCGATGAACGACCCGACTGCTGCGCAAGACACCGCGCACGGCACGCTGATCGCGCCAAACCTGGTGGCGGCAAATCATGACCATTACTTCAACTTCCGCATCGACTTCGACGTCGACCAGCCGGACAACCATTTCGGAACGATGGACATCGTGCCGGCAAAGGTCGACGCGAAGAACCCGCGCCGGTCGATGTGGACTGTCCAGCACACCATGCCGAAAACCGAGATGGAGGCACGCTATCAGCTGTCGGCGATGAAGCCGCGCTACTTCATGATTTCCGATCCGTCGCGCGAAGGTTATCTCGGGCAAGAGCCTGGCTGGATGATCCATCATGGCGACGTTGCCTACGGTCCGTTCGACTTTGCGAAGGATCCACCGATGAAGCGCAATGCCTACATCGAGTATTCGGTCTGGAACACCGTCTACAACATCGATCAGCAATATGCGGGCGGCAAATATGCGATGCAGAGCGATGGCTCCGATACGCTGCCACAGTGGGTCAAGGCCAACAAGCAGCTCATGGGCAAGGATATCGTCACCTGGTTCACGGCCGGTTTCCACCATATCCCGCGCATGGAGGATTGGCCTGTGATGTCGACCGAATGGAAGACTATCCATATCGAGCCGCATAACTTCTTTGCGCACAACCCGGCGCTGACGATCCGCAACGCCAAATGACAGCAAAGGGGCGCCTCACAGCGCCCCATTCTTTTGCGGGGCCGCCGGCTCTATGCTGGCCAGCCTTCCAGGGTTTCGATGAACCGCGTCAGCCAGGCGTTTGTCTGATGAGCGTCCAGCGCGCGATGATCGATTGTCAACGAGACATAGGCCATCGGTCGAATCTGGATCGTATCGACGCCATCGACTTCTCGCACGACAACGCGCTTGTCCATTTTTCCGACGCCAAGGATTGCCGATTGCGGCTGATTGATGATGATGGGTGCCGCGACCAGGGAGCCTGACACCCCGTGGTTCGAGATCGTAAAGGTGCCGCCGCGCATATCGGCGTTGGTGAGGCCGCCGGCCCGCCCACGATTGGTCAGGTCCTGAAGTCTGGCGGCAATCGCAGCCAGCGAGAGGTCCTGCACGTGCCGAACGACTGGAACGACCAGGCCTTTGTCGCCAAGCGCCATGCCGACGCCGATATTGATATCGTCGAAGATCTCCAAATGATCGTCATGCCAGCGGCTGTTGATCTCCGGCACAGCCCGCATCGCCGCGACGCAGGCGGCGATGATATAGGCCGTATAGGAAAGATTGATGCCGTCGGCGGCAAATGCCGCCTTGCTCTTCTCGCGATGCTTGATGATCGCGGTAAAATCGGCCTCGAAGATTGCCGTGACATGTGGGGCGGTCGTCGCCGATTCCAGCATGTGCCGCGCGATGGAAAGCCGCATGGGAGTATGAGCAACAATGTGCGAGCGGTGAGTGATCTGATCGCGGGTGAGCGTGCCCGGATCGGGGCTGGTCGGGATGCTGACGGACGATGGCGTCTTATCGCGCTCCATCTTCTGGTTCCGCGCCAACGCCGCATCCATATCCATGCGCGTAACACGTCCATCCCTGCCGGTGCCGACGACCTCAGCCGGGTCGATGCCGTATTGCTCGCCAGCACTGCGAACCGCCGGCGAGAAGCGGTCGCCGCTCTCATTTCCAGTCTCGCCAGGTGGCAAAGGTGCCGGCGCATGGTCATCTCTGGAAGTGCTTGGCCTCAGACGAATGCGGCAGAGAACCGCGCCGGGCGCTGCATCCGTGCCTGACGCCATGAAGATCTCGTCGAGGATTCCTGCTGCGGGTGCAGAAATCTCCTGCGTCACCTTGTCCGTTTCGAGCTCGACGAGCGGATCGTCCACGGCGACGATCTCGCCTGGTTGCTTCAGCCAGTTGCGTACGACTGCCTTCGTTCCCTCCTGTTCGACGGGCACGAGAACTTCGGAAAAATCGACCATGTTCTAGTACTCCACGAGGGCCGTGATTTTCTGCCTGATGCGGTCAACCGACGGCACCGCAAAATCGAGCAAGGCCGGATTGTGCGGGCTTGGGATATCGGGCATCGTCAATCGCGACACCGGTGCGTCGAGATCCATGAAGGTCTCGTCGGCAACGACGGCGGCAATCTCGGCGCCGAAGCCACCTGTTCCAAGATCCTCATGGACGATAAGACACCGCCGCGTGCGACGGACCGACGAAACGACGCTCGCGCGGTCCCAAGGCATCAGCGTGCGAAGATCGATGACATCGGCCGAGATGCTTTCCGCCGCCTCCTCGCAGCGCGGAACCATGGCGCCCCAGGTCACGATCGTGATCGCATTGCCCTTGCGCGTAAAGCGTGCCTTGCCGAAGGGCAGGGCGTAGTTGTCACCCGGGTAAGGGCGGCGTGCCCACGCATGATCGAGCATGGCGCGATGCTCGAAGAAGATGACAGGATCGTTGCCGCGCAAGGCGGTCCGCAATAGCCCGACGGCGTCTTCGGCGTTCGAGGGAACGGCGACCTTCCAGCCCGGCTGGTGGACGAAGGCGACCTCGTTCGTCTGGCTGTGCCATGGGTCGCCACACTTGAAGAAACCGCCGGGCATGCGCAGCACGACGGGCGCTGCGAACCGGTTGTTGGTGCGCCAGCGGATCGTGCCGCAATCGTTGATTTGTTCCGCCGCGGGCTCGGCATATTTGCGGAACTGAATTTCCGGAACCGGAACAAGCCCGGCAAGCGCCATGCCGACGGCGCGCCCGACGATGCCCTCCTCCGAAAGCGAGGTATCAAACACCCGCTCCTTGCCGAACTTGTCCTGAAGTCCCAGCGTGACGGCGTGGACGCCGCCCTTCGGGCCGATGTCCTCGCCAAACAGCACCACACGCTTGTTGATGGTCAGTTCGTGATCAAGTGTACGCCTGATCGCCGTGACCATATTGATACGCTGGCCGTCCGGTGCCGCCTCGTCGCTGCAATCGGGGGCATGGTAGCCGTCGCTATGCTGCCCCCCCATCGCCTGCATGTCGCCGTCGAAGAACACGTGACGGGTGACCGTTTCGGGAGCGGCAACACCACGGCTTTCGGCCTCGGCGCGTGCTCGTTCTGCAATGCCGGCCGCCTCAAGCCGGTACGCTTCCCACTCCTGCGCGCTCATCACCGACGGAACCAGGTAGTCTCGAAGCCGTGGGAGCGGATCGCGAGCCCATTCCGCCTTGACAAGCGCTTCGCTCTTATATGACTGGGTGTCTTGAAAGCTGTGCCCCTCCAGTCGGGGGACAGTGAGCCGCAAAAGGGCAGGCATTCGACGCTCGCGAATGAAGCCGACCGCCTGCTGCGTCAATCGCGCGGCCTCCGCGGGATCGCACCCATCGCCTTCAAAGATCGTCAGGCCCTGCCAGCTCGCGAGATTGGCTGCGATGTTTCCGCCGGGCGTCTGCACGTCGGAAGGGACCGAGATTCCGAAGCCGTTGTCCTCGATGTAAAACAACATCGGCAGCGTCTGCGTCGTGGCGATCGTCAGCGCAGACCAGAAACCGTTCGATGCGACCGAACCATCGCCACCCAGCACGACGGCGATCGCGTCGCGATAGTCGTGCTCCCCAAGCACCGTCGCGTAATACTGGAGCGCCTGGGCCCAGCCAGCCGTCGGCGTGTACTGGGCTCCGACACCGCCGCACATCGGCAGAGCCGAAGCGCCGTTGTGGTTCGGATAGTTGAAGACCACGCCGATATCACGGCCATCGGAATAGCCGCCGGCGCGGCCCATCGCCGAGCCAAGCGCATCGGCCGGGTCGACGCCGAGCGACAAAAGCAGCGGGCGCGACCGATAGTAGCCGCAGGTAGCGTCGTGGCGGTTCGTCAGTTGCAGGCCAAGCATGATCTGCGCCATGTCATGGCCGCGGGCGGAGAACTGATAAAGGACTTTCTTCTCGGGAACGAGCCGGGTTTCCTCCATCTCGTCAAGGATGCGCGACAGATGCAGGAGATAGGTAACGCGTTGCCAGTCTATTCCCTCATCGGGTGCGTTCCTGCCACGCAATAAAACCGCGGTTGCCTGTGCCATCTTCGATCCTCCCAAACCTATGGTCTGTGAAGAGATTAGTGCGGGCCTTGGGAAATTGCGTTTCAACTTTCAGGGCAAAACGCCCGCATGTGAAACGTTCATTTCGACAATACGCGCAGTTACGCAGTATCAATTCGAAACCCTGGCTACAGTTCCCCTGGGTTTGCGTTGGCAGAGCCGCACTGCCGAATCGCCGATCGGATATGGGGCGTCTGGTGAGCTCTTTGGCAGCGAGTCGCGCGCAGCGACTATCGGTTTTCTTCTCAACGTGCATATCGAGGTTGCAAATTCCGGATGCCTCGTATGCGGTTTTCGAAGTGCTCATTGAGGAAGCAATCAGCTATATAATTGTGCAACGCACAAGGAGATATGACATGAAAATCGGCAACAGGTTCGGAGAGTTCCTTCAGCTCCGTAAGGCATACAGAGATCTTTCCCGACTCGACGACGCAGCACTGAAGGACATCGGCGTTACGCGCGGCGATATTAAGCGCCTGGTTTACGGTCGCTAAAACTTTCGACAAGACCAAGACATCAAGGCTCGCTCATGCGGGCCTTATTTTTTTGATGCCTGCATGGACGAGGGCGGGAGCGCCTGCGTGCCGACCCCGGGCTCGCCTTCGGCGACGGCCTTCGTCAGCCCGAGCCCTCGGGCCAGAGCGGCGGGCGTGACCTTTTCGGCTGGGTCGGCTTGCTTCTTCGCTGCGAAGCTCGGCACCCATTAGTGTCCTAAAAACAGACCTTGGAACGTGGCTGTCCGGCATGGTGTGTCGACGGCGCATCGCGAATTTTTTTGAGTGCGCGCGCTGAGGCTTGTTAATGATCCGGGCCCGGAAATTAACCATTTATTAACCAAATCAGACATAGAAATGTTCAACGATTTCTTAACCTAGATGACCAAAGTGCTAACAGACGCTCGCTCGATCCGCATTAAGGGCCGCTCCTTCCTGGCGGTCATGCTTTCGCCAGATCTTCCCTTCGATGACTGGCTCGTAAGACTAGATGATCTTGCCGCGCGCTCCGCCGGCTTCTTCCTGGGGCGACCGGTCGTGCTCGATGTCAGCGACCTGGAGATTGACCGGGCGCAGCTGAAGGGCTTGGTTGCTGAGCTTGCACAGCGCAACGTCAGCATCATGGGCATTGAGGGCTGCCGTCCGTCGCTTCTCGGTCCAGGCATGCCGCCGGCGCTCAAGGGCGGGCGCCCGGTCTCCGATTTCGAGGTTCCCCAGCAGGAACCGATCATCGATGTTCGTACCAAGCCCGCGGTTGTCGAGACCCGACCGGCATTGCAGTCGATCGTCATTCGCGAGCCGATTCGTTCGGGCCAGTCGCTGATTTTTCCCGAAGGCGACGTCACGGTCATCGGCTCCGTCGCATCCGGTTCGGAAATTATCGCCGGCGGCTCGGTTCATGTCTACGGAACACTGAGGGGGCGCGCGATGGCCGGCTCTGTTGGGAATACGTCGGCGCGCATCTTCTGCCGCAAGCTTGAGGCGGAACTGGTCGCCATCGACGGCATCTACAAGATGGCGGAAGACATCGCACCGAACCTTCGCGGGCAGGCCGTTCAGCTCTGGCTGGAAGGCGATTCGATCAAGGCAGAAAAACTTACCTAGGCCCGAAACTGGCTATCACACAGGAGAGAAAGATGGGGAAAGTCATCGTCGTCACTTCGGGCAAGGGTGGAGTGGGCAAGACCACATCCACCGCAGCCCTCGGAGCGGCCTTAGCGCAGAGGAACGAGAAAGTGGTCGTGGTCGACTTCGATGTCGGTCTGCGCAATCTCGATCTCGTCATGGGGGCGGAGCGAAGGGTCGTCTATGACCTTGTCAACGTCATCCAGGGCGACGCCAAGCTTTCTCAGGCGCTGATCCGCGACAAGCGGTTGGAGACGCTCTTTCTGCTGCCGGCCTCGCAAACACGGGACAAGGACAACCTTACCGCCGAGGGTGTTGAGCGCGTCATCAACGACCTCAAGCGTCACTTCGACTGGATCATCTGCGATAGTCCCGCCGGGATCGAGCGCGGAGCCACACTCGCCATGCGACACGCCGATGTGGCGGTGGTCGTCACGAACCCCGAGGTCTCGTCCGTCCGCGACTCCGATCGCATCATCGGGCTGCTGGATGCGAAAACCGCCAAGGCCGAGCGCGGCGAACGGATGGAAAAGCATCTGCTCTTGACGCGTTATGACGCCAGCCGCGCTGAACGCGGCGACATGCTCAAAGTCGATGATGTGCTGGAGATCCTCTCCATTCCGCTCCTCGGCATTATTCCCGAAAGCACGGATGTGCTGCGCGCGTCCAATATCGGTAGCCCCGTGACCCTGGCCGATAGCCGCAGCGCGCCGGCGATGGCCTATTTCGATGCTGCGCGCAGACTGGCTGGCGAAGAACTGCCTGTCGTCGTTCCGGGAGAGAAGCGGGGCATCTTCGGCAAGATCTTCGGACGGAGGGCCGCTGCATGAGCATTTTCAGCATCTTTGGCAAACAGAGGACCGCGCCGGCGGCCCGGGAGCGCCTGCAGGTACTACTGGCGCACGAGCGCGTTTCGGCAGGATCCGATCTCGTATCGCTGCTGCGCGAAGAAATCCTTGCCGTCATCGCCAAGCACGTGCAGGTCGATAGCGAGAGGGTTCGCGTGACGATGGATCGCTCCGAGCATATGTCGATCCTCGAGATCGACGTGGAAATCCCGCTTGGCGCGAGTGTTCGGGCGGCATGAATCCAAAGCGGCGCCAAGGCGCCGCTTCTTTTCCTGTCCTGAAGCCATCTCAGACGTGGTTCCGTTTACGTCGCCCCATGGACGGTGGGGCGGCTATTTTTGCGTCCGCAGCCCGTCCATCAGCAGGCCGATAAGCCGGTTCGAGCGGTCCCGCCATTCCGCAGACGCCGGTAGCGAATAGATGCTCGAAAGGGCATGCAGAAGGTCCGTCGTGTCGATGTCGCTTCGAATGAAACCCTGCTCGGCTGCTGCTCTTAGAAGCTTTTCGGCGGCTCCTCGCAGGATGCCGCTGCCTTCGGCAAACAGCGAGGCGTTGGAGTCCATCAGGATTTTCAGGCTGGTTGCCATTCCCCGCTTGGCGGCGATGTAACCCACAAAGCGGCGCATCCATTCTTCCAGCGCAACATCAGGCGCATGGGTTGCGGCCAGTTCCTTCGCGGCTGCGGCAAGGCTTTCGAGTTCCCGGCGATAGACCACCTCAACGAGATGCTCGCGCGTTGGAAAATGCCGGTAGAGCGTGCCGATGCCGACGCCGGCTCTGCGGGCAATGTCTTCCAGCGATGTTTCGACGCCGGCTTCCGCGAAGGCGGCTGCGGCAACCTCGACAAGTTTCTCGCGATTGCGGCGGGCGTCGGCGCGCAATGGCGGCGGTGTGGACGGTTCCGTCTTCGGCGGGGCCGAGGCCAAAATAAGCTCCAAGCAGATTCCGGACTTGACGATGGACGGCAAGTCACTAGATTAAACGGAGGCTCCTCCGCTTAAATGCAGGCAGGTGCCTTCGACTTCTTAATCCAGAAGGGGGCAGGATGTCATGCCAAAACCTGCCCAGGCTTGCCTCCGATGACTTTACCTAGCGCACCGACCTCGGACGACCATCTTTTTTGGATTTCCGACGTCCAATCTCGTGACGATAGCAGGAGCTTATCATGACACGAACCGTTCATCTTTCCCTCGACATCAACACACGGCGGCACGAGCTCGATGTTGAGCCGCGGGTGATGTTGCTCGATGCATTGCGTGAGCAACTTGGTCTTACCGGCACCAAGAAGGGGTGCGACCAAGGGCAATGCGGTGCATGCACCGTCCATGTCGACGGCAAGCGTGTGCTTGCTTGTCTGACGCTTGCTGCCCAGGTCGAAGGGCGCAACATCACCACGATCGAAGGGCTTGCGGCCGAGAATGGCGATCTGCATCCCGTGCAGGCGGCCTTCCTGGAGCATGACGCCTTCCAGTGTGGCTATTGCACGCCAGGCCAGATCATGTCGGCCGTTGCCTGCATTCGCGAAGGGCGGGCGGGCTCGGACGAAGAGATCCGGGAATACATGGCCGGCAATCTCTGTCGATGCGGCGCATACAATCATATCGTCGCGGCAGTGCGCGAAGCGGCGGAGATGGCGACATGAGAGACTTTAGCTATGTCCGAGCTGGCTCGCTCGACGATGCCCGCCAGCGCGCTATGCAATCAGGCGCGATGCTGCTTGCCGGCGGCACGACGCTTCTCGATCTTGCCAAATGCGGTGTTGCTGAACCCAGTTCAGTCATCGACATCAGCCATGTCCCGGGCTTGGCGCAGATTTCGGCCAATGCTGATGGCGTTACCATCGGCGCGCTTGCGACGATGGAGGATGTGGCCGGCAGCCCGGGAATTCGTGCGGACTATCCCGTCATTTCACAGTCGCTTTTGCTGGCGGCATCTCCTCAGCTGCGCAATATGGCGACGATCGGCGGCAACCTTCTGCAGCGGACGCGCTGTCCTTACTTCCGCGATCCCGCCACGTTTACCGCTTGCAACAAGCGCGATCCCGGCTCCGGTTGCTCTGCGATCGCTGGTGTGACCCGCAATCACGCGGTGCTTGGAACCAGCCCTGCCTGCATTGCCTCCTATCCGGGTGATCTCGCCGTTGCGCTGGTTGCCCTGGAGGCGACGATCGATCTTGGTGGCCGCAAAGTCACTGCCGAAGACCTCTTCGTGCTCCCCGGCGACACGCCCGAACGTGAAACGACCGTTGAGCGTGGCGAGATGGTGGTGGCCGTCCTCGTTCCGGCGTCGCCACTTGCCAGAAATTCGACCTACCTCAAGATCCGCGACCGCCAATCCTATGAATTTGCAGCCGCAAGCGCTGCCGTCGGGCTGGAGCTGGAGGCGGATGGCAAGACGATTCGCGACATCCGTGTTGCGTTGGGTGGCGTTGCCACCAAGCCCTGGCGCGCACGGTCAGTCGAAAAAGCTCTGATTGGGAAGGCCATCGATGCAGGCACGGTTGAGAAGGCAAGCCGACTGGCAATGGAAGGCGCCATCGCTCATGGCGGCAATCAATACAAGATCGAACTCGCGCCGCGAGTCGTTGCGCGCGCCATTCTGACGATGGGAGGTCTGGCATGAACGTCATGGAACCCCGCAGCAAACGCGGCGACGCCTCCGATAGTGCGATCGGCGGCCGTCTCTCGCGCTTCGATGGAAAACTGAAGATCACTGGTGGCGCGACATATGCTTTGGAACAACCGGTTGCAGGGTTGGCCTATGCTGTTCTGGTGCAGAGCCGGATCGCTGCCGGTCGTGTTATCAAGGTCGACTCTACAAGGGCGCAAGCGGCACCAGGCACGCTGCTGGTGCTGACACCTGACGACGATCTCGGCCTGAAGATGGCGTCCGACTGGTACGGAAATCGGCCGGACAACCAACCCTACTATCCCCTCTCGAACACTGTCAGCTTCAATGGTCAGGCAGTCGCTGCCGTGATTGGTGAAACGCTGGAGCAGGCGACCGAAGCTGCCCGGCTGGTCGACATCGTCTATGAGGAAGCGTCGGCAATCATTGACTTCGACGATCCGAAGGCCGGAGACGGAAAGGCGCTCGATGCGCTTGCGGTGACCTGGGGTGACGCGCAGGCGGCGCTCGCCGCTTCACCGGTGCGCCTTGAGGCAGAATACCGAACGCCGCGTGAATATCATGTGACGATCGAACCGCATGGACTGATCGCCCAATGGCACGGCGACCAACTGACCATCTGGGAGCCAAGCCAGTGGACGCACGGGATGGCCCGCACCTATGCCGAATGGCACGGACTGCCGTATGACGACGTGCGTATTATCTCGCCCTTTATCGGTGGAGGCTTTGGCTCCAAGGCGACAGCCTATGCCTATGGCGCCATTGCAACGGCAGCCGCCCGCAAGCTCGGGCGACCGGTCAAGCTCGCTGTGACGCGCCCGCAGACCTTCACCGCCTATGGCGGCCGAGCCGAGACCAGGCAGACAATCGCGCTCGGCGCCAATGCCGACGGTGTGCTGCAGTCGATCGTCCATCTGGGCGCCAGCGAGACCGCCACTTATGCGGATTTTCCCGAGCAGACAAACGCTGCAACACCGTTGATGTATGCTGTGGAGAATTTCAGCGCGAAACACCGTCTTGTGCCGGTAAATACCGTGATGCCCGGAGCATTGCGCGCCCCGGGCAAGAACCCGAGTGCGTTCGGTCTCGAATGCGCCATGGATGAACTTGCCTATGCGGTCGGCATCGATCCCGTGGAGCTCAGACTTCGCAACTATGCCGAGCGTGATCCGCAATCCGGAAAGCCATGGGCGACCCGCCGGCTGCGCGAGGCACTCTCCGAAGGCGGCGAGGCGTTTGGATGGTCACGCCGCAACTTCGCGCCGCGCTCGATGCGCGATGGCAGACAACTCATCGGCTGGGGTGTCGCATGCGGCACCTTCCCGGTTCTGCGTGCATCGAGCGAGGCCTTGATCCGCATCCTTGCCGATGGCTCGGTGGACGTCGTCAGCGGCGCGATCGATATGGGGCAGGGCACCTACACGATCCTCGCCCAGACGGCGGCCGACGTACTTGGCGTTCCGGCCGAAAGCATCAACGTGCAGCTTGGCGATTCATCGCTACCTGGTGCCACGGTCGCTGGCGGCTCCATGCTCGCCGGCGCCATCACTGGAGCCGTCCACAAGGCCGCATCGGCTGCCCGCGACGAACTGATCGAACTCGCCCTTAACGACGGCGCTTCTCCGTTTCGCGATACCGGTGCCAATACACTGACGGTGGCAGACGGCCGGATCTCAGTACCCCGTGAGGGAGGTTTGTCTATCTCCATTTCGGACCTCATGACAGCTTTGGGCCGCGACGTCATCGAAACAAGACGAAACACCCTTCCGGAAGGAGAGCAGAGCCCGGAGGGCCACAGGAAGGCCTGGACGACGATGGGAAGCATCCGGGGGCCAACGGCTGGTGAATTTTCCATGCACAGCTGGTGCGCGCATTTCGTGGAGGTGAAGGTGGACGAGGATTTTGGTACAGTCCGCGTCTCCCGCATGGTCTCTGCATTCGATTGCGGCAGGATTTACAACCCGAAGCTCGCAGAGAGCCAATGGCGCGGCGGGATCATCATGGGGATCGGTCAGGCGCTGCTCGAAGAAGGCTTGATTGACCAGCGCAACGGGCGCGTCATCAACAACAATCTCGGCGACTATCTCGTTGCGACCAATGCCGACATCCCGCCGATCCAGGTGATCTCTGTTGGCATTCCTGACCTCAATGCCTCGGTGCTTGGGGGTAAGGGTGTGGGCGAGGTCGGCATCGTCGGTGTCGCGCCGGCAATCGCCAACGCCGTCTTCCACGCAACCGGCAAGCGGGTTCGTGACCTACCGCTAACGCTCGACAAATTGCTTTGACGTGAGTGGTTCATCGGCTGCCTTGCTGCCCAAGTGATGGACCATGCAGGGTAAGGTTCGTAGGCAATAGAGAGTTTCCGCGCGCCATGATTGCAGCGCGCGGGAACAGATTCTTTACAGCGAACATCCGCAGCCGCAGCCGTGACACCAGCAGAGCCGTGCAAGAACGGACCGCAACGCCCGGAGAGGGCGGAAGTACTCGCCGATATCGTCCCAGCATAGCAAGCAATCGGCACTTCAGGCTCAAGAACCCCGCTTCAGGGCCACGAACCGCACGGAAAATCCCAAGGCCGCACCAGCGCAAACCGCTTTCATCGTGGAGTTGAGCATTTGCTCACCCGTGGAGGCAGATGTCATGCAACGGTTATCTCCGCTCACTATAACTCGCCGCCAACGCCATCCATCGCTGGTGGCCAAGTTCAGATCGAAGGACCCAACGCAATGCCAGCTTCACGCCTGTCACAGTGTTGACGGGCGAGCATCGTCTCTGCGGGCTGCGCATGATTTCAATAATGAGAGAGTATGTCCCATGACAAGGATCGTTGGCCATCGCGGCGCACGTAATCTATGGCCCGAAAATTCATTGGAGGGCTTCAGAAAGACACTGGAACTGCCGGTCGATGCCATCGAATTCGACGTGCACCTGACAGACGCGGGCGAACTCGTCGTCATTCATGATGCCATGCTCGACCGCACGGTTGAAGGAACGGGCAAGGTCAGGGCGCTCTCGCCTGCCGACCGGCGGGCGACGCGCCTCAAAGGATCACAGGAACCGATCCCGACCCTCGATGAGGCGCTTGCTCTCTTTGCCTCCTCAAGGCCGCGCGAACTTCATGTCGAGCTAAAGGCCGACGCCGATGGAGTGGCTTACGAAGGGCTCGAAGCCTTGGCGGCCGCGGCCATCCGGCGCCATGGACTTGCCGAGCGAAGCCTGCTGACAAGCTTCAGTCTCGACGTTCTCGCGCAGTGCAGACGCGTCGCCCCCGAAATCGGCCGCCTGTGCTCGATCAATGCCAAGTCCGCCGAGGCGCTCGGCGTGACGGCGACCATCACCAAAGCCGCGGAACTTGCTGACATCGTTGCCGTCGAGAAGACGTTGTTGGCGGCGGCCTTTCCGGATGCCGTCGCGATCGTTTCGCGCGAACGTCTCTGCTGCTGGGTTTTGAACGAGCGAGAGGAGCTCGAACACTGGCTCAGCCAAGGCGTCGGCTGGATCACCAGCGATGATCCAGCCCTTGCTTTGGTGGTCCGTACCGGATCGCGCGATACCGCCGCTTGATCGCTCGGGCCCCCGCTGCAACCAAAGATGGCAATGAGGTCCTCAGCTGAATTGTGAATTTATGAGAGACATAGGCCTTCTGATTTTTGATTGCGACGGCGTGCTGATCGACAGCGAACCGATTGCCGCGCGCACGCTTGCTCATGCCCTAACCCGCGCTGGCGTTGCGATGACGCCGCGCCAGGTGCTCATCGAGTTCACAGGCAAGTCGGAACCCGAACTGCGGGCGATTCTTGCTGACCGTGGCCTTGCCGATGTCGATTCCGTCTTTGCCGCGTGGCACACGGAAATATTTGCTGCCTTCCGCCGCGAGCTCCGGCCGATGCAGGGCATTGGCGAAGTCCTGCGTCGGCTCGACGTCGCAAAATGTGTCGCGTCGAATAGCACGTTGGAACGCCTTGGGATGAGCCTCGGTCTTCTCGATCTGTGGTCAGACTTCGCGCCAAACGTCTTCAGCGCCGAGATGGTGGCGGCACCCAAGCCGGCCCCGGATCTCATCGAGCTCTGTCTGTCGAAAATGGGGGCGAGTGGCGCGCGAAGCGTTGTTATAGACGACAGCCCGGCCGGCATTCAGGCGGCACATGCTGCCGGAGTGAAGGCGATCGGTTTCGTGGCGCCAAGTGATCCACGTTCAGGTAGGCGCGAAGCCCTGTTGGCGGCGAGGGCGCAAGAAGTCGCTCTCGGCGCCGGAGCACTGCTGCAGATCCTGCAGCGCCTTGGTGGCCAGCACCACGCCCAGCGGTCAGCGGAGGTGGAGGCGTGATATCGATCGACGCCGTGGCGCGGAGGATGATGGACCGGCGGGCCGGTCAATCCCACGGCGAACACAGATGCTAGGGAGGACGGCGAGATGATCGCAAGGCGAGATGACTATAGCAGTCGGCTGGATTTCACTGCCAAGGCGGGCTGGCTCTATTACATAGGCGGGCACAGCCAGGACGAGATCGCGCAGAAGCTTGGCGTTTCCCGGCAGACGGCCCAACGGCTCGTATCACGTGCGGTCTCGCAGGGCCTGATCAAGATCCGGCTTGACCATCCGGTTGGGCACTGCATGAGCCTTGCTGCACGGCTGAAGAGCAGGTTTTCGCTGCAGTTCGTGGAGGTAATTCCCTCCGGTGATCAGGCCCAGGGCTTGAGCGGCGGCCTCGCCCAAGCCGCAGCTGCCGAAATCGAACGGCGGCTGGCCTGCGACACGCCTGCCGTTATCGCGATTGGAACCGGCCATACACTCAAGGCTGCGATCGAGGAGATGGTGCCGATGGAAGCGCGCCAGCACAGAATCGTTTCCTTGACCGGCAATATCACCCGGGAAGGATCGGTCTGGTTCTACAATGTCGTCTTCAAGCTCGCCGACCTGATCACCGCGAAATGCTTTCCGATGCCGGTTCCGGTCATCGCCTCGTCGCGACAGGAACGGACGATCCTTCACAGCCAGCCCGTGATCCGCCAGACGCTGTCGCTTGCCGCGCGTGCAGACGTTGCCTTTGTCGGCATCGGGGACGTGGGCGTTCAAGCCCCTCTCTTCCTTGATGGCTTCATCCTGAAGGACGAACTGAAACTCCTGCACGAGGCAGGTGCGGTCGGAGAGATTGTCGGCTGGACGTTCGATAAAGACGGCAAATTGATCGACGGCATCACCAACGACCGCGTCGCCAGCGCGCCAATTCCCTCCTGCAGCAGGACCGTGGTGATCGGCGTGGCGAAGGGCGAACGGAAGCTGCCAGCTATTCAAGGCGCGCTCAGGGGACGCCTGATCAATGGTTTGATGACTGACGAGATCACTGCGCAGAGCCTGCTTGGACGATGAGGACCGAGCCGTCCGAAACGACGACTTGATCTGTACATCGCCGGCCTGGCTCGACACGAGCCTTGTGAACCAAAATCCATACGGATTGGGGTCGAAATCCGTTGTCGCCAGAATTCAATATAAGGGAATAAAACCAATTAGTTAATTGTCACATAAACTTCATCGGATCATCAACAAAACGACACCTAGCCGGCCATAAAACACCGCGACATTACGACCGGCCCATGTCCGACAAAAACCTCGGCAAAGGAGAGACTTCCATGCTTTCAATCAATCGGCGCAGCGTCCTGGGGCTGCTTGGTGCAACAGCCGGCAGTGCGATTTTGCCACGCTTCGCATTGAGCCAGGGCAAGCGGCCATCCGTGACGATCGCGGTGCAGAAGATCACCAACAACAACACGCTTGATATCTGGAACGAGCAGTCGAATGTCGGTGAGCGCGTGTTCTTCCCCAATCTCTGGGAAGGCCTGATCCTGCGTGATTGGATGGGCAATCAGGGGCCGGTGCCTGGTCTAGCAAGCGATTGGAAGCGCATCGATGACAAGACCCTTGAGCTGAAGCTGCGCCAGGGCGTGAAGTTCCACAACGGTGACGAGATGACCGCCGACGATGTCGTATTCAGCTTCTCCTCCCAGCGGGTGTTCGGCAGCACGCAGCCGGCTGGCGGAAAGACGATCTTCGAAGACGACAACAAGCCGACCTCTCTCAAGGAATTGCCGGCAACTGTGCCAGGCGTCGGTCGCCGTCTATGGCCGGCACTCGCCGGTGTCGAGGCCATCGACAAATATACGGTTCGCTTCCACAATGCGACGCCCGACGTGACGCTCGAGGGTCGCCTCTATGCCTTCGGCAGCCAGATTGCCAACCGCCGCGCCTGGGATGAGGCTGCAACCTATGTCGATTGGGCCCGCAAGCCAGTCACGACAGGTCCCTATAGGGTTGCCGAGTTCAAGCCTGACGTGTCGCTGACACTGGTGGCCTTCGATGAATACTGGGGCGGCCGCCCACCGCTCGAACAGATCCGCTTCGTTGAAGTCCCCGAAGTCGCCTCGCGCGTCAACGGCCTGCTCTCCGGCGAATACGATTTCGCCTGCGACCTTCCGCCAGACCAGATCGCCACTGTCCAGAACACGCCCGGCTTCGAGGTGCAGGGTTCGACCATCAACAATCACCGCATCTCGGTTTTCAACGTCCTGAACCCCGTACTGCAGAGCCCGCTGGTACGCCGCGCCATGACGCATTCGATCGACCGCCAGGCGATCGTCGATGCGCTGTGGGCCGGCCAGACGAAGATTCCCGCGGGCCTGCAGTTCCCGTTCTATGGCGACATGCTCATCGAGGGCTGGTCCGTTCCCGAATACAATCCGACGCTGGCGCAAGATCTCCTGAAGCAAGCCAACTACAAGGGCGATCCGATCCCCTTCCGCCTGCTCAACAACTACTACACCAACCAGACCGCGAACGGTCAGATTATGGTGGAGATGTGGAAGCAGGTCGGCCTCAACGTCGAGATCGAAATGAAGGAGAACTGGGGTCAGATTCACGATCCGGCAGGTCTCAAGGGCGTGCGCGACTGGTCGGCTGGGGCAGGCTTCAACGATCCGGTGTCCTCGATCGTCGCCCAGTTCGGCCCCAATGGCGAAGTCCAGCAGAAGAAGGACTGGTCGAATGCCGAGGTCAACCTGATGTCGCAGATTATGGAAACCAGCACCGACCGCGCGCAGCGCAAGAGGGCCTTCGCCCGCATGCTCGAGATTTGCGAGCGCGAAGACCCCGTCTATCAGGTCCTGCATCAGAACGCCGCCTTCACTGGCATGAAGTCATCGCTGAAGTGGAAAGCCGCGCCGGCCTTCGCAATGGACTTCCGTTCCAACAACTGGCCGAGTTGATTTCGGCCATGAATGTGATCCGGCGGTGACGAACCGCCGGATCCTTTTCGTTCGCTATGGATGCAAACGACCAGAGAAAAGGGTGAGCGGATGAGTGCCACTGTCACCAAGCTCGTTGAAATACGCGGGCTGAAAGTCGCCTTCGACGGCGTGCAGGTATTGCATGGGATCGATCTCGACATCGCCAAAGGCGAGGCAGTCGGCCTCGTTGGTGAATCGGGTTGCGGCAAGTCTGTGACCTGGCTCGCGGCGCTCGGTCTGCTGCCCGGCAAGGCGAGTGTGGCTGGATCGGTGAAAATCCACGGGCGGGAATTGCTAGGTGCACCTCGCTCCGCGCTGGAGCAGATCCGAGGCGGATGCGTCGCGATGATCTTCCAGGACCCGTCGAGTTCGCTCAATCCGGTTCTGACGATCGGCCGGCAGATCACCGAGGCGCTTTCCATTCATCGCGGTCTTCGCGGCGAGGCGGC
This sequence comes from Rhizobium sp. LjRoot258, assembly GCF_964254185.1. Classification (NCBI taxonomy): domain Bacteria; kingdom Pseudomonadati; phylum Pseudomonadota; class Alphaproteobacteria; order Hyphomicrobiales; family Rhizobiaceae; genus Rhizobium; species Rhizobium sp. LjRoot258. The sequence continues at coordinate 1,218,680 of NZ_CAXUST020000002.1, forward strand.
GAAGGTAGAGGCGTGGCGGCTAATGGATATGGTCGGCATCCCGGATGTGCGACGTCGTTTCGATCTCTATCCGCACGAATTCTCAGGCGGGCAGTGTCAGCGGCTGATGATTGCCATGGCGCTCGCCGGCGAGCCGGACCTGCTGATTGCAGATGAGCCGACAACAGCGCTCGATGCGACGATTCAGGCGCAGATCCTGGATTTGTTGATCTCGCTCAGGGCCGAGACCGGCATGGCGACGGTCTTCATCAGCCACGACCTCGGCGTCGTGTCGCAGGTGTGCGAGCGCGTCTGCGTCATGTATGCCGGACGCATCGTCGAGGAAGGTAAGGTGGCGGAGCTTTTTGCCGATCCGCGCCATCCTTATACGCGCGGCCTCTTTGATGCGATCCCGAGCATTGACGGTCCTCGCCAGCGTTTGATTCCGATTGCCGGAACCGTCCCCGATCCCCGGCGACTGCCAAAAGGGTGCTCCTTCTCGCCGCGCTGTTCTCGCGCCATCGAGGCCTGCGGCCAAGAATTGCCGCCGCTCGTTTCGATCGGCCGCGGTCGCCAGCTCGCATGTAGCCGACCAGTCCCGTCGGCATCAATTGCCGCCGAGACGAGAGGCCGGATCAAAGAGGGGATGGCGCGATGACGCCCTTGATCGAAGCCCGCGACCTCGTTCGTATCTACCATGTCCGCCGCGGATTGTTTGGCCATCCGACCCCGGTAAGAGCAGTCGACGGTATCTCGCTTGCCGTCATGGCAGGTGAGACGCTCGGCGTCGTCGGAGAGTCCGGTTCGGGAAAATCAACGCTCGGGCGCATGCTGCTGGGGATCGATGCCGCCCAAGAAGGCGAGGTCGTGTTCGATGGAAAGGCAATGCCCGCAGGCGCAACGCCCGAATGGCGAAAGCTGCGGGCGAAGATGCAACTCGTCTATCAGGATCCGCTTGCCGCACTCGACCGACGCCTGACGATTGCCACGCAACTGGCTGAGTCCCTGGAGATTCATCGGCTCATTCCGAAGGAACATCGTGCGGCGCGGGTCGCCGAATTGATGAGCGCAGTCGGTCTGAGACCGGACCAGGCCATGCGCTTCCCGCACGAATTGTCCGGCGGGCAGCGTCAGCGGGCCGTGATCGCGCGCGCAATCGCCTCTCGACCGAAGCTTCTGGTTTGCGACGAGCCGGTTTCGGCACTCGATGTTTCGATCCAGGCGCAGATCATCAACATGCTGCGCGACCTTCAGCAACAGCACAGTATCGCCATGGTCTTCATCAGCCACGATCTCAAAGTCGTGCGCAACATCGCCGATCGGGTTGCGGTCATGTATCTCGGTCGCGTCGTCGAAGAGGCCTCGTCCGATGTCATCTTCCGCTCGCCGATACATCCCTACACCCGCGCGCTGGTATCGAGCGTGCCACGTCCCGGCACTCCGCTTCAAGGACGCATGATCCTTCAAGGCGAGCCGCCCAATCCGGCAAACCGTCCGTCAGGCTGCGCCTTTCATCCGCGATGCCCGCTGGCGCGCGATCTTTGTCGCACCGCAGCGCCTCAGCTGAAGGAGATTGGAGACGGGCGAACCGTGGCCTGCCACGTGACAGCGGGCGACGACGCCCAAATTGCAGCATAGGAAGACCTTGATGGTTCGCTTCATTCTCGTGCGGTTGTTTCGAGCGCTGATCACGATCCTCGCCGTCGTGACATTCGCCTTCGTCGTGTTGCGCATGTCCGGGGATCCGGCACAGGTGATGCTGGGCCCCGATGTGCCGCAGGATTCCGTCGTTGCGTTTCGAAAGGCCTGGGGCCTCGATCAGCCGCTATGGGTCCAATACATCGCCTATCTCAAATCGATCTTCACCGGCGATTTCGGAGTGTCGATGCGCGACAAGGCATCGGCACTGCGCCTGGTGATGGAGCGGGTTCCAGCGACGTTGCAGCTGACAGTGCCGGCGCTGATCCTGAAACTCGTGATCGGCATTCCCGCCGGCGTCTACGCGGCGCTGCACCGGCAGAGTTTTGCCGACCGCGGGGTCATCCTGCTTGCGATCTTCGGCTTCACCATACCCTCCTTCGTCATGGGACTGGTCCTCGTGCTGATCTTCTCCGTCGTGCTTGGGCTTCTGCCGTCCGGCGGTCAGGATAGCTGGATGCATGGTATCCTGCCGACGATCACGATGAGCATCGGCGGCATCGGCATTCTTTCCCGGTTCTCGCGCAGCGCCATGATCGAGGTCATGGGGCAACCCTTTATTCGTACGGCGTCCGCAAAGGGCCTGAAGTGGCGCGACGTCGTCTGGAGCCACGCGCTGCCCAATGCCGCCGTTCCGATCGTCACGATCGTCGGCTTCATGGTCGGGTCGTTGATCGCGGGTGCCGTTGTGGTGGAGTCGATTTTTTCGTGGCCGGGTATCGGCCGCCTGCTGGTCGTATCCGTCAGCAACCGTGATCTGGCGGTCGTTCAATGCATTCTCCTGATCATTGCCGCCACGATGGTCGTCTCCAACCTCGTCGTCGACCTACTCTACGGCTGGCTCGATCCGCGGCTGCGCGCGCACGCAGGACATTGAGGAAAGCAACCATGATTTCTGTCGATCTCAGTGAAACACCGCATGCCCGAAAGGGAGGCGGCTTTATCTCGCGCCTGCGGCAAACCGTGCCGCCGCTCGTCGCCATTGGCATCCTGTGGCTGATGGCCATGGTGGTGATTGCGGCCTTCGCCGATCACATCCGGCCCTACAATATCACCGCCATGGACCTCACCAGCCGGCTTTCCGTGCCGGGCTCGGCAAAGCATTGGCTCGGAACCGATGAGCTTGGGCGCGACGTTCTCTCACGCTTGATCCAATCGATCCGGATTTCCCTGGTCATTGCCTTCGGCGCGACGCTGCTTTCGGCGGTCTTCGGCACGTTTCTCGGCTTTGCTGCCGCCAGCTTTCGCGGTTTTGTGGAGCATCTCGTGCTGGTGCTGGCGGATTTCCAGGCGGCATTGCCTTTCCTGATCATGTCGCTGGCGGTGCTGGCTTTCTTTGGCTCTTCGATGCTGCTGCTCGTCTGCCTGATGGGCTTTTATGGCTGGGAACGCTACGCACGAATTGCCCGCGGCCTTGCCATCGCCGCCGGTGCCCAGGGCTATGCGGCAGCCGTCGTGCAGCTCGGCGCGACACCGACACGCGTCTATCTCCGTCACATCCTGCCCAATGTCGCTTCGACCCTCATCGTCTCGATGACGCTGACCTTCCCGGAAATCATCCTGATGGAAAGCGGTCTGTCGTTTCTCGGCCTCGGGGTCCAGCCGCCGGAGACCAGCCTTGGCAACATGGTCGGCTTCGGACGCGAATACCTGACGCGCGCGCCCTGGATCATGCTGGCACCGGCCAGCGTGATCATGCTGACCACGCTGTCGATTTCGCTGGTCGGTGACTGGCTGCGCGACAAGCTCGACCCGACGGCCAACTGAGACGGACGCTCATTCCGGACCCAAGGGCCCGCAAGTCTCGACTTTCAAGATCGCGGAACCACCGCTGCCTGACCCTCCTCAATTCAAGAAGGAAATGCCATGAGCAACATTATCTCGACCGGTTTCAATTCCGGCTCCATCGACGGAGAACTCGATAGCCTTCAAGCTGATCTTTGCCGACTGGCCGGCCTTGGTGTCGAGACCGTCGAGCTTGGCTTGACCAGCATCGACCTGATCGCTGGCGGCCGTGTCGTCAAGGAGCGGGCAGAGCGCCTGGCGGCGCTGACCGCGCAATTTCCGTTCCGCTACACGGTCCACGGGCTCGTCTCATCCAACTTCATGGATCCGGCGACCGCCCGCTACCAGATCGATGCCGCAAAGGCACTCGTGCAAGTCTGCGACCTGATCGGCGCGAGGGTCATCGTACAGCATGGTGGCCATCTGCGCGCCGACCAACTCTTCGAGCGTGCCGGGGCCGACAAGCGCGAGCGCGAGGCCTTGTTCGAGCTGGCGGAATTTGCCAAGCGTTACGACGTGCGGATTGCCTTCGAAAACATCTTCACCACCGAACCGGGGCAGTATCGCCAGACGCCGGTCGAGGTGGCCGAGACCGTCAAGGCCGTCGGTCATCAAAACTTGGTGGCGCTGATCGATTTCAGCCATGCCTATATCGAGGCGACCTACCGCGGCCTGAACTTCAGGGAACAGATCCGCGCCATGGCACCGGTTGCTGGCCATCTGCATGTCCACGACTCCTTCGGTCGCCCGCAGGCCTTCTACAAGCCTTACCATCTGCAGGAATCGACGGCGCTTGGCATCGGTGATTTGCACATGCCGCTTGGCTGGGGCGATATCGACTGGGAAGACATCTTTAGCGAACTCGAGTTCCTGCCGGACACGGTTCTGATGATGGAGATCGGCGCCCGCTATCGCAACGAACAGAGTGCGTCGCTCGAGCGTGCAAAGCGCCTCATCGCGTCGAACAGTAACCGCACTGCCGCAGCTGCGGAATAGGGCTGTCCAACGCAGGCCTGTGCGAGCCTTGGCGCCAGCCGGGCTCGCACATTCCGCGAAGCCTGCGCCGTCAACCAGCATCGGACGCTTTTCCGGCCGGAACCTGTCGCAGTCGCGAGGAAATGGAAGAGGGCAAGGGCCGACAGGTGCATCAGTGCAGATCCAGCGCCAGTTGGCTGCTCTTCGACCATCGATCCCGTTCAGACTGCGCGACCGGCCGCGACGCGGCCAGCGCGCTCGCGATGCTTTCTTCCATGCCAGTCATCCGCCATGTCAATCTTTGGTTTGACAGCGGTCAGCCGGCCGCCAGGGCGGCGGCGGCACCGCCCGGCGGGAAGTCGAGGAGGCATTTCTTAATGCATCGGCCCGACATTCAAACGAGTACGGGCACCCTCGTGCGCCCGTACCGCCACATACGTTCTGGTCGTTGCGCAGCTTTCACTTCGGGGTGACATCGAACCCGAACCACTTCTCGGACAGTGTCTTAACGGTACCGTCGGCCTTTGCGGCAGCGATCGCGTCGTTGAACATCGCCTTCAGCTGTGTGTCATCCTTTCGCAAGCCGACAGAACTGCCGCGACCCAGAAAGCCGCCCTGGAAGCGCGGACCTGCCGTCGTCATATCTTCGTTGCCCGGTTTCTGTGATGCGGTCGTCAGATATGCCATCGAGGCCATAACGAGATCGACGCGACCGGCCTTCAGGTCGAGATCGTGTTCCTCGGTGGTCTTGTATTCGCGAACCTCGACAACTCCTTTGAGGTACTTGTCGACGAAAGCAGCAGCCGTCGATGCCGTCTGCACGCCGATGAGTTTGCCCTGCAGGATCGGTTTGATCTTGTCGATCTCGGCAATGGCGCCTGCCTCGTCACCGGCGAGCGAGAAGACCTCTCCCTTTTCCGGAAGGCTGGCGAGATCGCTCGATCTCGATGTCGCGAAGGCCTGGCCGGTGGAACCATATGAGTCGCTGAAGGCGATGACCTGTTCGCGCTTTGCAGTTGCCGACATGCCGGAGATGATGGCATCGAACTTACCCGCGTTGAGAGCCGGAATCATGCCGTCGAAGTTCTGGACGACGACCTTGCATTCGACCTTCATCTGATTGCAGAGGTATTTGGACAGCTCGATCTCGTAACCATCGAGGGAACCGTCCGGCTTGGTGAAGTTGTAGGGCTTGAATGCCCCCTCTGTGGCGATGGTCACTGTCGTCCACTTCTTGTCCTCAGCGTGCGCACTCCCTGCGGCAAGCAAAACCGCGGTGGAAACGGCCGTCAGGACCCGAGATTGAAATGTCATTTAATGCTCCCCTTTTTCCTCGTGAGGTTGAGTTATTTGCTGATGAACTGCCGGAAGCGTTCCGACTGAGAATTGCTGAAAACGTCGTGCGGCTTGCCATCTTCCTCGACGCACCCCTTGTGTAGGAAAACGACGCGATTAGAGACATTGCGGGCAAATCCCAGTTCGTGCGTGACGACGAGCATGGTGCGCCCTTCTTCGGCCAGTGACCGCATGACGCGCAAAACTTCGCCGACGAGCTCTGGATCGAGCGCTGATGTCGGCTCATCGAAGAGCATCACCTTTGGGCGCATTGCCAAGGCACGAGCAATTGCCGCGCGCTGCTGCTGGCCGCCAGATAGGTGAGCGGGATAGAAGTTGCGTTTTTCGGCGATGCCAACCTTGGCAAGCAGTGCTTCGGCCTCTTCGACACATTCACTCCTGGCTCGGCCCAGTACGTGAACCGGTGCCTCGATGACGTTCTCAAGCACGGTCTTGTGAGACCAAAGATTGAAGCTTTGAAACACCATGCCAAGCTGAGAACGAATGCGATCGACCTGTCTGCGATCGGTGGGATGGCTGCCCTTGTGACCATTCGCCTGCATGCGAATGGTTTCGCCGGCGACCGTGACCTCGCCGGAATCGGGTGCCTCTAAGAGGTTGATGCAACGCAAGAAGGTGGATTTTCCCGATCCAGACGAGCCGAGGATGGAGACAACGTCGCCCTCATGCGCATCAAGCGAGATGCCTTTAAGGACTTCCAGGGGGCCGAAGCTCTTGTGTAAGTTCCTGACCCTTAGCGCGATCGGCGAAAGGGAAGCGGTCGCCACGGTCATTGGGCGTCTCCTTCAAGTGCGGGAGCGACTTTAGCCGCAGGACTTTGAGCAATCGGCTGGCGCAAGTGCGGGCTCAACCAGTGTTCGACAAGATGAACAAAGCGCGTCAGCATAAAGTTGATCGCCAGATAGATCGCGCCTGCGACGATGAAAACTTCGATCGCACGGTACGTCTCCGAAATGATCCTTCCTGCGACACCTGTCACTTCCATGAGGGTGATGATCGAGGCCAGGGATGTTGCCTTGACCATCGCGATCATCTCGTTGCTGTAGCCTGGCAACGCCTGACGGATTGCAAGTGGCAAGACGATGCGACGGAACTGCATGAGCCGAGGCATTCCGCAAGCGCGAGCTGCTTCGACCTGACCAAAAGGCACGGAAAGCAAGCCGCCGCGTATGATTTCGCTGGCGTATGCGGCGGTGTTGATGGTCAGCGCTAAAACGGCACACCAATAAGGGTCGCGCAGAAATGGCCAAAGGATGCTGTGTCGCACCGCCGGAAATTGCCCGAGGCCGTAATAGATCAGGAAAATCTGGACCAGCAGTGGCGTTCCGCGAAAGACGAAGACATAGCTGCGTGCCAACCACTCAAGCACGAAGATGCCGGATAGACGGCAAAGGGCAATAGCGAGCGCCAAAATTGCGCCAAGCGCAATCGAGGTGGCAGCGAGCTCCAGCGTCAGCGGGATTGCCGAGATGAGGCTGACGAAAGTTTCGGACAGAAATGCGAAGTCCATCACACTCTCCTAACGCCCCGCGAGAAGTGCTTTTCAGCGCGCCGGAGAAGGATCCCAGAACCAGTTGAAATCACGAGATAAATGCCGCCACCTATCAGGTAGAAGTCAAAAGGCAGCCCGGTCGAGCCGGCGGCGATCTGCGTCTGGCGCAACAGCTCGGCAACTCCGGTAATGGAAACAAGGGCCGATTCCTTCAGGACCACCTGCCAGATATTGCCCAGTCCCGGCAAAGCGTGCCGAAGCGTCAGTGGCACGATGATGCGGCGAAATCGAAGAGACCGCCCCATGCCACAGGCAATCGCCGCCTCGATCTCACCCGCATGGACAGCCTTGAACGCGCCACGAAAGACTTCTGTGAATTGCGCGCCGGAGGTAACACCAACCGCGAGCGACCCGGCCAGGAAACCGGGAAAGCCGACAAAACCTTCCGCACCGAACAGGCGACCAAAGGCGGTAACGACGGCACTCCCGCCGAAATAGAAAAGGAAAATCACCAACAAGTCAGGAATGCCGCGAAGCACCGTGGTATATGTGTCGGCAGCAAACCGAACGCTGCGTCCCCCCGAGATCTTTGCCCAAGCTCCGAATGAGCCAATTACGGCTCCAATGGAGTAGCCTGCCAGCGCGATCAGAATTGTCATCCACGCGCCGGCAAGCAAAGCCTTGCCCCAACCGTCGGAACCGAAGCTGACCAGCTCTAGAATGCTGGGTTGGATCATTGAGGTTGCCTTTCTGGCAGCGGCGGCTGAACATCGTTCGGGATTGGGTTGACGAAGGGCGTGCCATCGAGACGGCCTCTCAGATCCGCCTTGGCAGCGTCGATGAGCGCGCGATTGCCGATAAGCTCGATCGCCGTGCTGGCCATGACCTTGGCTGCGTGTTCCATGCCCTTGTGGGCTGCCGGAAGCTTGCCTTGAGCAACTAACTGCCAGGAGTGGCCAGGCGTTCCAATCGCGTAGGTCGCACCGCGCATCTGCACGGTCGGGACAACCCAGCTGACGCTTCCGACATCTGTAGAGCCCACGATAGTACTGTCGCCGGCATAGAGCGGAAAGATTTCATCGCACAGTGGCTGGTCCTTCTTCGGCTTCAATCCGAAGCGGGCATAGGAAGATGAGATATCCTCCGAGCTCATCGTCTGCTGAAATCTGCGCGCCATTGCGCGGTCGGCATCATCGAAGACCGGCGGCCCAAGCCGCTGCAGGTTGGCGAACATCAGTTCCTCAAGAGGGACATTGCCAACGAGATTGGCGTCGCCGCTGATCACTTCGCTGCGCACCGACGTTTCGGTCATTAAAGCAGCGCCTTGCGCTACTTTTTTCACCCGTTCGACCAAGGAGAGCAGTTCCGGAAGATTTCGTGCGCGGATCAGATAACGAACCGTTGCACGTGCTTGGACGACGTTTGGTGCCGAACCGCCCGTATCGGTTACGGCGTAGTGGATGCGAGCGGTCGAAGGCATGTGCTCGCGCATGTAGTTCACGCCGACATTCATAAGTTCGACGGCGTCGAGCGCGCTGCGGCCAAGATGTGGCGTTGCCGACGCGTGCGAAGATCGTCCGGTGAAATGGAAGTTGATCTCATTGCATGCCAGCGAAACGGGGTTGTTTACTCCAGCGAACGCGGCCGGATGCCAGGAAATGGCAATGTCGACGTCATCGAAGACGCCCGCGCGGACCATGAAACCCTTAGATGAACCGCCTTCCTCCGCCGGGCAGCCGTAGTACCGCACGCGGCCCTTCAGGCCATTGGCTGCGAGAAATTCCTTGACGGCCGCCGCAGCAAGCATTGAGCCTGCACCCAGCATGTTATGCCCGCATCCGTGGCCGTTGCCATTCGCCTTGACCTCACGCTGTTCTGCGATCCCGGCTTCCTGGCTCATGCCGGGCAGAGCATCAAATTCGCCTAGGATTGCGATGACCGGCCCGCCTTCACCGGCTTCGCCCATGACTGCTGTTGGCAATCCCGCTATCCCTCGTTCGACACGAAATCCCTCAACGTCCAACTGACGGGCGTGCTCTTCGGCAGAGCGGTATTCCTCGTAATTCGTCTCTGGCATGTCCCAGATGCGGTCGCTCAAGGCAAAGAAGCCGTCTCTCTTGGCTTCTACAACGTCCCATACGGTGTCGGCGTTTTTCATGGCTTTCAAAACTGCTTTGCTTCGAATAGTATCCAAAATTGGCGCCAATTTATGATACAAAAAACGTTAGTGCAATCCGTATGCACGAATAAATGTCGCCCGATCTTAGTTATCTCGGCGCCTACAGAAATTCGATGCGCCGTGCTATCGGTTCAGGAAAGAACAGGGGATTTTGAATGGCAGATGCCATCTTGGATTCAAGGGCAGAGGCTTCAGGCGCGCGTGACGTGACAGACCTTATTCTCCAGGACATTCTGGCGGGGGCGTTGATGCCGGGAACGTGGTTGAAGCAGGTTGATCTGGAGCGACGTTACAACTGTACCCGCCCGGACGTGCGTCGCGCACTCGATCGCCTCGCTCAAAAGCGGCTGGTCGAGCATGTGCCAAACCGTGGTTATCATGTCTATGAGCCAGACGGGCGCCGGGCGAGAGAAGTTAGCGAGATCCGCGTTATTCTTGAAACCGCGGTTGCCGGGACGATCGTGGAAAATGCATCGGCAGATGATGTCCGCGCCCTTCGCAAGCTTGCGGAGCATTTCGACGAGGCGACGCTGAACGGAACGATGTTGGAACTCTATGAGGCAAATCTTGCCTTCCATCGTCAGCTGCTGATGCTTGGTGGCAATATTGAGCTGGTCGACCTTGTAACGGAGATCCGCCAGCGGACCTCTTCCGCCCCGGTCGCGCAATGGCGAACGCGCGCACGCATTGAGCAATCCGGGCGGGAGCATCACATGATGATCGATGCGATCGAACACAGGGACGGGAAGCTGTTTGCGGAGCTCACACGACAGCACATCCTCCAGAAGTAGCATCGCGGGGCGGCTTCGTGGTGAGCGCAAGGGAGCGCCTGCAGCAAACAGGCGAGAACGGCGCCGCGTCAAACATGGCGCCGGACAACCAGACACTTCGCAAAACAGCTGGCTCAAACCGTGATCTGATCGGGTCGCGGCCTGTCATCCAAGACAAACCCGACATCCCAATCAGCTCTGGCATGCCGGCTTCGCCTCCGAAGCCCTGCGTTCATGGAGAGCCATCCTTTGGCGGCGCCTGCGCATCGGATTGTCGCGCCAACCCTCCACGCTTTTTGGTTGATATACGCGCCAGCGCTCTATCTTGGCTATGTCGCACTTTGGAAAGGGAGGAAACTGCGTGATTGTGGAGAAACAACTTATTTCGAAAATCACCTGGCGGCTCATGCCGTTTCTCGGCGTTCTATATTTGATCGCCTACATCGACCGCCAGAACGTGAGCTTCGCCAAGCTTGATATGGTCGGGGCGCTTGGAATGACCGAATACGCCTATGGGCTGGGGGCATCTCTATTCTTCGTCGGATATTTCATATTTGAGGTCCCGAGCAATCTGCTGCTCGACAAATTTGGCGCCAGCAAGTGGTTTGCCCGCATTCTCATTTCGTGGGGCGCCGTCACGATCGCGCTCGCCTATACGCAGAATGCTACGATGTTCTACATTCTTCGCTTCTTGCTGGGGGCTTGCGAGGCCGGCTTCTTTCCCGGTGTGCTTTATCTTCTGACGCTTTGGTACCCCTCTGCCTATCGCGGCACAATGGTCGGCTTGTTCATGATCTTCAGTGCGATCGCCAATGCAGTGGGCGCTCCTTTGGGAGGGGTGTTGCTGGATCTGGACGGACTGTACGGGATTGCGGGATGGCAATGGGTCTTCATCGCAACGGGAATACCGGCGGTCATCGCAGGCGTTGTCACTCTATTTTATTTGGCTGACAGACCCGCGGATGCGAAGTTCCTCACGCCCGATGAACAGGCTTGGCTGAAAGATCGTCTCGCAAGAGAGAATTCCGGCATGGAGGCGTCCGCTGGCGACGGCTTCAAGGCTCTGATCAATCCGCGTGTGTTGTTGATGTCGCTCTGCTACGTCGGGTTTCCCCTCGCAGCCTATGGTCTGAGCTACTGGCTCCCAACCATTGTAAAGGGCTTTGGCGTCAGCAACACGACAAATGGCCTCCTGAATATCATTCCGTGGGTTCTGGTCGCTATTGCTCTTTATGTCGTGCCATCCGCAGCTGACCGTGCGGCATCGAAGACGCCATATATTGTCATCCCGGCACTTGTGGGCGCCGTCTGCCTTTTGCTATCGGCAGTTATCCCGAACCACGTGGTGCAATTTCTGCTTCTATGTGTGGCAGCAGCCGGAATCTTTGCGGGGCAGCCAGTGTTTTGGAGCCTGCCGTCGCGGTTCCTCCGCGGGGCGGGAGCAGCGGCGGGACTGGCTGCTATTAACTCGGTGGGAAATCTCGGAGGGTTCGTCGCGCAGAATGTCGTGCCCTGGATCAAAGACGCAACGGGTAGCACAATCGCGCCGATGTTTTTCCTCGCTGTCTGCCTGGCCGCAGCCGCGCTTCTTGTCCTGGTCATAGGGCGAACTTTGGGCCGGCAGGCGACGTCTCACGACCTCAAAGCCCGAGTATGATGGATGCGAGGCTCGCGACGTCAAGCTTTCTTGGATTAACGCCTCGAAAGCCTCGATGGGCCGGATAAACGATCGCCGATCCGCAGAACCGACTGCGGACGGCATAGACGAGTGGAAACGCGAGCGACCGCCAGCGCCTGCGAGAGCGATCAGCCTTTACCCCTTCAGCCTCCTGCGGATCCGTGCGTCACATTGAAACCGTGCTAATCATAGTCGAGACCGGAAAGGGCGAGAAAAGGATCTGGCGGGCGGTCGCGCTGATCGGCTTGCTCCTGCTCTGGATTGCACCGGGGGTGAGGTGTTGGTTTGTTCGATCATTGGGAAGTCCTCCATGTCATGATGAAGGAACGTCCTGTTCCGGCGACTTCGGATCCGCCTCCATGATCTCGATGATCCGAAGACCTTCCTCATACTTGGAAGTGTCGGCACCCACCTCTTGGGCCTGCGCAAGATTGTCTCTGAGGTCGGCAACCTTGATGGGACGGGCAAGCCTGTTTTCGGCAGCGCGCGTGACGAAGTCTTGATCAGTCTCTTCGGGGCGTCGTGTAAGCGCATCGACGGCTTCCACAATTTCTGTGCTGAAGCCAGATTCTGCCAGTCGCTCGAGGGTCCAACCGTCTCCTTTTTCCACGACATCATGCAGGAAGCCGACAATGCGTTCGTCATCCCCTTCGACAGCGTCGGCAACGCGCTTGCAATGGGAAAAATACGGCTCACCTGCCTTATCGGTTTGTCCAGAGTGAGCCTTGAAGGCGATCTTGACGGCCCTGAGGAGATCCGACGCCCCTCGATGATCGTGTTCGTTGATCCATTCGCGTGAATCGACTGGCATGGCTCACCTCCGCGAACAAGAAACGAGAGGAAACGCTTGAAGTTCCAATCGATTTTTGTAGGAATCCTACAATCCTGTGGCAACGTTCTGTCTCTCTTCGTCACCTTTCCTTCGTTCTCGCCCGCCGCGTCTGAGCCACGCTCTGGGTGAGGGTCACCGAGCTTGAAACCATCGCAAATGCAATGATGTGTCGCCGCGCAACTGAAAGCGTTCGTGAGCAAAAACAATGAACTCTCACGTTTTCTTAAACAGGAGCGAGTGCGCCGACCCGGCAACGGTCGCCGCACGAGGTATTATGGGACAATGGGTACTCGTCGACCGCATTTGATCGGCGTTCTCGACATCGAACAGGCCGCTTTCAAACTCTTTTTAGATCGACGGAACAAAGAGGACGGCTCCAAGTTTCAGCAACAACCGTCCGGCCCCGCTCCTTCAAGAGTGTGCCGACTTCTCCAGTCTCGCCGGGCGGTCCTCCCCGACATAAACTGCCATCTCCCGACGGCCTGCTTTTGAAACCGAGACGCTCGCTTGACTTTAGAGCCACTGGCCAAGGCTTTCTACATCGTTCCTTGCTGCGGCTGGCTGTCATGGTCAGCGCCGTGATGCGCATCGATAGCCCCGACTAATATTCGCGGAAGTCGCCCGTCGCCGACTGAAGCAACGTCAGTGGGTAACGGTCGGGATGATGGACAAGTGCCGTCATGTTGATTGGCCGGTCGCGTTCGTCGAAGGCAATCTGGTCGACAGTCAGTACGGCGGCCGGCCGAGGAAGCTCCAGCATCTCAGCTTCGCTTTCACTCGCCAAACGCGCGCTCAACCTCGTTTGTCCACGCCGAGGCTGGATCCCGTAGATTTCTCGCAATTCGGCATAAAGCGAACGGTTTGCGACAGACCAGTCCAGGTCTGTCAAGCCTGGCGCGCGGGAGGCCGGTACCCAGTCGGTCTGGAGGACGACCGGCACGCCGTCCAACAAGCGCAGACGAGACAGCACGATCACATCTGATGCTGGCGCAAGAAACAGCGGCCGACTGATCTCGAGGGACGCTTTCACCACTTCCAGGCTGAGAAGGCGATGTCCTGGCACACGGCCACTTGCTAGCGCCGTGCTCGTAAAGCTTCGGAGAACCTCGAGTTCAAATCCTTTGCCATTTTCCGCCACATACAAACCCTTGCCCGGCTGGCTGCGAACAACGCCCTGGCGTATCAGCTCGCGAACGGCATGCCGCACGGTGATGCGACTGACATCGTAAAGCGAAACGAGTTCGCGCTCCGACGGCAGCTTGCCGCGTAAAGGTACTTTCCCATCGCGGATCGATGCCAGCAGATCTTCATAGACCTGCTGGTGGAGCGGGCGAGGGTCGGCCCGATCGATTGCCGCATGCCTTTCCGTCGCTCTTTCCCGCTCACGTGTCGTCACGCTACGCTCTCCGCCTCGACACTGATTTATCCGCCTTTGCATCTTTGCTTGCAATGGAAGCAGAGTCCAGTTGACATGACTGGTCATAACCAGTCCTATTGGGTCAGGAGCCACAGAGTTCCCCACAATGCAAGTGTGATAAAGACAAGGAACAGCTCATGTTGAAGAAATGCCTCGCTGCGGCTGCAGTCTATGCCGGCCTGTGGGCGGGTGCGGCACATGCGGAAACCATCTCCGTCTTCTGCGCACCCACTGAATTCGAACTTTGCACCAAGGTTGCCGACGCCTGGAAGGCGAAGACCGGCAATGAAGCGAAGATCAACAAGATGCCGGCTCTGCTGGACGATGCGATCCCGATCTATCAGCAGCTGCTGGCGGCAAAGTCGAAGGACATCGACGTTCTGTTCCTCGACGTAATCTGGCTCGGGATGTTCAAGGCGAACCTCCTCGATCTGAAATCGATGATCCCGCAGGCCGACCAGGACAAGCACTTCGCCTCGACGCTGAACGCCGCAAAGCTCGACGGCAATCTCGTCGCCATGCCGGCCTATATGGACGTCGGCCTGATGTTCTATCGCAAGGACCTTCTGGAGAAATACGGCAAGCAGCCGCCGAAGACCTGGGACGAGCTTGCCGCCACGGCAAAGGAAATTCAGGAAAAGGAGCGGGCTGCCGGCAATGACAAGATGTGGGGCTATGCCTGGCAGGCGAAGAGCTATGAAGGCCTGACCTGCGACGCGATCGAGCTGATCGCATCGAATGGCGGCGGGACCATCATCGCCGATGACGGCAAGGTGACGATCGACAACCCGCAGGCCGCCGAAGCCATCGAAAAGGCGAAGGGGTGGATCGGCTCGATCAGCCCGGAAGGCGTGTTGAACTATGATGAAGAGGCATCACGCGCCGTCTTCGAATCCGGCGATGCCGTATTCCACCGCAACTGGCCCTATGTCTGGGGCACCTCCCACAAGGAAGGCAGCTCGGTGATCGACAAAGTCGGCGTCATGCCGCTTCCGGTCGGCAAGGACGGCCAGAAGTCCAGCGGCTGCCTCGGGCCGATGTATTACGGCGTCTCGAAATACAGTGCCAAGCCGCAAGTCGCAGCCGACTTCGTGAACTTCATCACCGGCACGGACATGCAGAAGATGCGCGCCGTCGAGGCAACCCTTAACCCCTCCATCCAGTCGCTCTACAGTGACCCGGACGTATTGGAAAAGATCCCCTTCCTGAAGGACAACCAGCAGGCTTTTGCCGATAGCGCCGTACGTCCGTCAGGCTACACGGGAACCAGTTACAACCGCGTCTCACAAGCCTTCTATCGCTCCACCCACGACATGCTATCGGGCAGCGCCGATCCGAAGGAAGGCTTCGCTTCGCTGGCCAAGCGCCTGGAAAAGCTCAAAGAGAGCCGCTGATTGAAAGGCGAGGGAGCTGCGACCTTAAGGCTCCCTCGTTTTTCGCTGCCGGCGCTGCGCCGGCCGTGCCCCTATGCGCAAGCCAAGGTGAAAAATGGCATCGGTTTCGATGGAGTCTGTTTCGAAGAGTTTCGGAACACAAAGTGTCATTCATAATGTGGATCTGAAGATCGACGATGGCGAGTTCATCGTCTTCGTCGGTCCATCCGGATGCGGGAAGTCAACGCTCCTTCGCATCGTGGCGGGGCTGATCTCCGCATCCTCTGGGACGGTCAGGATTGACGGCGACGACGTAACCGACGTCCCGGCCTCGAAGCGTGGCGTTGCCTTTGTCTTTCAATCCTATGCGCTCTACCCGCATATGAGCGTCGCCCGGAATATCGGCTTCGCGCTGGAAACGATGGGCATCCGCCGCGACGCAATTGCGAAGAAGGTGCAATCGGTCGCCCGCATGCTGAAGGTCGACCATCTTCTTAATCGGCGGCCACGGGAGTTGTCAGGAGGCCAGCGCCAACGCGTCGCCATCGGCCGGGCGCTGGTCCGGCAGCCCGATATCTTTCTCTTCGACGAGCCGCTGTCCAATCTGGATGCCGACCTCAGAATGGAAATGCGGATGGAGATCGCCAAGCTGCATGGCGATCTCAAGACGACGATGATCTATGTCACGCACGACCAAGCCGAGGCGATGACGCTTGCCGACCGGATCGTCGTCCTCAATCATGGCCGGATCGAGCAGATCGGTACGCCCTCGGAGCTCTATCATCGGCCCGACAATCGTTTCGTCGCCGGCTTTATCGGCAGCCCCCGCATGAACTTTCTCCCGGTTGCGACGCAGACAGGCGACAATAGCACACGCGTCATCGGTCCCGGCGGCCTGTCGCTGACGCCGAAGGCTGGCGATGGAGAAACGATTGCCGAGATCGGCGTCCGGCCGGAGGCCGTGCGCATCGTGCCGACCGGTGCGGGCCGTCTCGACTGCGTGCTCGAACGCGTCGAGGACCTGGGTCACGAACACTTCGCCTATTGCCGGATCGCCGGCGACGCGCTCTGGGTCATCCGCCTCGCGGCAGCTCCGGCGGCGGAGACAATCGGCCAGACGGTCACGCTTTCCTTCGACGATCAGGCGGTATTTCTCTTTGCCGCCGACGGCACGCGACTCGGCTTGATGGCGGAACCGTCAGACGTTAGGAGGGCCATCCGATGAGCGCACGCCTTGCTCGCCGCGATCACCGTGCCGCCTGGCTCTTCCTTCTCCCAGTCATCGTCGCCATGCTGGTGGTCGCCGTTTGGCCGCTCGGACGGACATTCTTCTTTGCCTTTACCGACGCTTATCTCGACGATCCCAGCGTCTATTCAATGGTCGGCCTCGACAATTTCATCGAGGTCTTCAACGACCACAGCTGGTGGCTCGCCGTCAGGAATACACTGGTCTTCACCGTTGTCTCGGTTACGATCGAGACGGCGCTGGGCCTTGCGATCGCGCTCCTGATCAACGAGGCCATCCCCGGCCGCGGACTTGCGCGCGCCGCCATCCTGGTACCCTGGGCCATCCCTGTGGTCGTTGCTACCAGAATCTGGGAATGGATGCTGAATGACCAGTTCGGCGTCATCAACAAGATCCTGGTGGCACTTGGCTTCATAGATCATGGCGTTGCCTGGACGGCAAGCAGTTCGCTGATCATGGGCGTGGTGATCTTCATCGACGTTTGGATGACGACCCCGTTCATGGTGCTGCTGATCCTCGCAGGTCTGCAGATGATCTCCCAGGAGATCTTCGAGGCCGCCGAAGTTGACGGCATTCCAGCCTGGAAGAGGTTCTGGTCAATCACGCTTCCAATGCTGAGGCCCGCGATCGGTGTTGCAGTCCTGTTTCGCGTACTCGATGCGCTACGCATGTTCGACCTTTCCTATGTGCTTGCCGGCAGCAACGAAAAGGTCATGACAGTATCCATCTATGCCCGCGACCGGCTGATCAGCTTCCAGGAACTCGGAGTGGGCTCTTCCGCCTCGACTTGGGTCTTCCTGCTGGTGGCTCTGGTGGCGATCATCATCATCGGTGCATTGCGGCTCGATAAGGCGGCGGGGCATTGACAATGACCGATCTGACGCTTCCCCTCCCGGTCCGCAGATCCAGCTCCTATTACAGGCTGCGGCGCCGCGCACTGCGCGGTTTGCAGATATTCGCGCTGTTCCTTGTCCTCATCTACACGCTGTTTCCCTATTACTGGGCCTTCGTTTCATCGACGAAGCAGGGAGCAGCGCTTTACCGGTCCGTTCTCCTGCCGGCACTCGATTTCACCTATTACCGGCAGCTGATCGACAATCCGGTTTTCATGGGCTCGCTGCTGAATTCCGCCTATGTGGCGGTTACGACGACCTTCCTGTCTCTGGTGATTGGCATCAGCGCCGCCTACGCGCTCGGGCGGATCGATTTCCCGCAGCGCCGGGCGGTGCTGATGGTTATCTTGATGATCTCGATCTTTCCCCAGGTGGTCGTGCTTTCGGGGATGTTCGAGCTCATCAACTGGCTCGGGCTCTTTAACCGGCCAAGCGCGCTCGTGCTGACATATTTGCTGTCGACCGTGCCGTTTACGACGTGGATCCTCACCACCTTTATCCGCGAGTTTCCACGCGAACTGGAGGAGGCAGCCATTGTTGACGGCTGCTCGCATCTGCGCATTCTTCTGAAGATATTGCTGCCACTGATGGGACCGTCGCTCGCAAGTACCGGCATCCTCGCCTTTATCCTCGCCTGGAATGAATTCCTCTTTGCCCTGACGTTTACCTTGACGGACGAAAACCGCACGGTGCCGGTGGCGATCGGCTTAATCGCGGGCACCAACCGTTATGAATATCCCTTTGGACAGATCATGGCGGCGTCCGTCACCGTGACCCTGCCGCTGATCGCAGTGGTGCTCGTTTTCCAGCGGCGCATCGTCGCCGGGCTGACCGCCGGTGCCGTCAAGGGTTGAAGATCGAAAGGAACGAATCATGGATATGCTCGTCAAGCTCTACGATCTCAAGCCCGATGCCGCCCTTGATGCTAGAATGGAACGCCAACGCATCACCATCCGCCGCGTTTTGCCGCCGGAGCTGAAGGCTTTGACCGACTGGATCACTCCGCGCTTCGGTGTTGGCTGGTCGTCCGAGGCAACGGCTGCCGTCATGCGGCAGCCACCGACATGCTTCGTCGCCATCCAGAATGGCACGTTGATCGGTTTTGCCTGCCACGAGGCGACGGCAAAGGGCTTCTTCGGGCCAACTGGCGTCGATAGCGCAGCCCGCGGCCAGGGTGCTGGCCATGCGTTACTCCTGACGACGCTCCTCGACATGCATGCGCAGGGCTACGCCTATGGCGTCATCGGCGGTGCTGGACCCATGGATTTCTACCGGCGGAGCGTCGGCGCCGTACCGATCGAGGGATCCATTCCCGGAATCTATCGCGGCATGTTGGCCGAGGCCGAGCCAGAGGAAATCTCGGAATCGCACGTCTAGGGCTGCTGACTGTTGATTTGCATCGAGAACCAATGGAGCGGATGCCACCTCCCGACGGCAGTGTGCCAAAGTGATGTTTGCTACAACGTCCAGAGGACAGAGCACCCATCAAGGAAGTTCTCCGGCAAATACGATCTTCCTATGGGCGTTCAATTTCGGCTTACGGAGTTGTCACCTGAGATGGTCAGGATTTACCAGACACGCGAGAAGTTTGTAGCGTCAAGAGTATCGAAATGGCCGCACGATGGTAGATAACGTCACCATTAACCGAGTTAGTGGCGCTTTAAACTACCATGAATAAGAATGTTACCGCCCTTTCCTTTATGCCGAACGTCTGCTTGATATTCTGATCGAGATGCCGTCCCGGATGTCCTAAACGGCCTGCTGCGCATCTGCGATGCTGATCACGATACTGTGGTCGGTGCGACCAGCACGGTCCGATCCGATCAGGCCGTGTGGGTGCACCATCGCCATGGCGACGTAGCAGGTCAGGGGACTTCGTCCTTCGGGGCTCGTTGGATGGGTGCTAAGTCCAAACTTTTGTATTGACGCGATATAGTTGCTCACCGTAACTGTCCGTGACGGTTCCCCAAGGATGACTCCGAGGGGATTAATAGGGAACACGGTGAGGACGACCCAACAGGGACCGAAACCGTGGCTGCCCCCGCAACTGTAAGCGGATTGCCGATCATCCCAGGGCCAATGGCCATGCCACTGCGACAGCGACATCGCGGGAAGGCAGATGATCGGCGCATATTCGCGAGCCAGGAGACCTGCCGTCAAACACGATCCAATCAGCCGGGCGGGGATGCCTGGACAAGGACCAGACATGTTTGACCTGAACCTTTGCCGATCTATGACAATCTCCCGCCTCGATTGGGCTTCCTGCGGTCCTACCACGTAAGCATGCGTCCGTGTGCGCCATCGCGCGACGCCGCAGTGCTTGTCCTTCTTAAATCGAGGTTTCCATGCGCCAGATTCTCGCCGCCATGACGTTCGCCCTCGGGCTGACCGGCCTTGCGGGCACAAGCCTTGCAGCCACCCAATATCCGTTGACTGTCACCAACTGCGGACAAGAAGTTACGTTCAAGAAAGCACCCGAAAAGATCGTCTCGATCGGTCAGGGAATGACCGAGGTCCTTTATTCGCTCGGCCTCGCCGACAAAACCGCGGGAACTGCAGTGTGGGTAGGGCCGGTCCTGCCGCAATATGCCGACGCCAACAGCAAGATCAAACGCCTCGCCGACAATGACCCGAGCTTCGAGGCGGTGGTCGGCGAGGAGCCCGATCTGGTGGCTGCCGAATTCGAATGGCATGTTGGCGCTCAGGGATCGGTCGGCAAGCGCGAGCAGTTCGCTGATCTTGGCATCGACACCTACATCGCACCGACGGATTGCGTCGCAAAAATCAACACCGTTGGTGGAGACGGTGTCCGGAAAGAGCTGTTCACGATGGACCTGATTTACCAGGAGATCACCGAACTAGCGCAAATCTTCGACGTTAAGGATCGCGGTGACGCCTTGGTCGCCAACTTGAAGAAGCGCGAGGCCGACGCCGTCGCGTCCATCGCCGCGGCATCGAGCAAGAACCTGCCCGTGGTGTTCTGGTTCTCCAGCAAGGAAGTCAATGGCGATGCTTTCGTTGCCGGCAAGAACAGTGCGCCCGCATATATTCTGAAGACCATTGCCGCAAAGAATGTGGTGACCACGGAAGAGGAATGGCCGCTGGTGGGCTGGGAGACGATCGCCCAGGCAAACCCGCGCGTCATTGTCATCGCGACCATGGATCGTCGCCGATACGCCGCCGACGATCCGAAGGTGAAGGTCGACTTCCTTGAGAACGATGCGGTCACGAAAGAACTCGACGCCGTCAAGAATAGGCACTTCATCATGATGGACGCCCAGTCGATGAATCCGACGATCCGCACGATCGACGGCATCGAGACTTTGGCGAGCGGCATCAAGTCCTTCGGCTTGGCGCAGTGAGCAGGGCGACATTCCGACCGCGGGCATGGTGGGCGCTACTTGCGCTCACCTTCACCGCATTCCTTCTCATCGGATTGATGATCAGTCTCGCCGTTTCCATCGGAGAAATCGCGATTCCTGTGGTGACGACGGTGAGGGCTGTGTCGAACCGGCTGTTCGGAACGGCGTTCGAACTCAGCCGCATCCACCAAGGCATCATATGGGACTATCGTCTCAGCAGGGCGTTGGTGGCAGCAAGCGCGGGAGCATCGCTGGCCCTTTGCGGGGGGATCCTTCAAGCGCTACTTCGCAACCCCTTGGCGGAACCTTATGTACTCGGCATCTCTGCCGGAGCTTCGACAGGAGCCGTCTGCGTGATGATCCTGGGCTTCGGCTACGGCGTCCTGACGTTGTCGGGTGGTGCCTTTATCGGAGCAGTGATTGCGTTCGTGCTTGTGGGCATACTCGCCACTAGAGCGGGCGGATCGAGCGAGCGCATTATCCTGTGCGGCGTCGCCGGGTCGCAGCTCTTCAATGCCTTGACGTCTTACATCGTCACGACGTCGGCCAATGCCGAGCAAGCGCGCGGCGTATTGTTCTGGCTCCTGGGCTCGCTAAGCGGCGTCCGCTGGCCTGACGTATACCTCTCGGTGCCAATCGCAGTCGCCGGCTTTGTCGTCTTCCTTGTTCATGCCCGTGCCTTGGACGCTTTCGCCTTCGGCACCGATGCCGCGGCCTCACTCGGAATTGCCGTGCGGCGCGTTCAGATCGTTCTTTTTGGTGTGACGGCAGTCATGACTGCCGCGGTCGTCAGCATCGTCGGGTCGATCGGCTTCGTCGGGCTCGTGATACCGCATGCAGCCCGCTTCATCGTCGGGCCTTCCCACGCGCGTTTGCTGCCGGCGACGGCATTCGGCGGATCTATCTTCATGGTCCTCGCCGATATCATCTCACGGATCATCATCCCGCAGCAGATCCTTCCGATCGGCGTGGTCACCGCTCTCTTCGGCGCGCCGGCCTTCGCGGTCATCCTCTATCGTGTCCGGAGGAGCGCGTGAGCATTTCGATCGATAAAGTGACCTACGCCGCCGCCAACACGGTCATCGTTAACGGCGTCACGATCACGGTGGAAACCGGCAAGGTACTTGGTCTGCTCGGACCAAACGGCTCCGGGAAGTCGAGCCTGCTTCGCCTGATCTGCCGTCTGCGCCAGGTGCACAGCGGTGTCATCCGACTTGATGAGGACGATATCTCTGAACTATCGAGAGCAAGTCTCGCCCAACGCGTGGCTCTCGTGGAACAGCAGTCTTCAACCGACACGCAATTGACTGTCCGTGATGTCGTCCAGCTCGGACGGACGCCGCATCGTGGGCGGTTGTTTTCGTGGGCTGCAGAAGACGACGCCGCGGTCAACGACGCGCTCGAACGTGTCGACATGCAGGGTCGGGAAAACCAGCTTTGGCAGACGCTTTCAGGAGGCGAGCGCCAGCGGGTCCATATCGCCAGAGCGTTAGCGCAGAGACCGAGCGAGCTTCTCCTCGACGAACCGACCAACCATCTCGATATCCAGCACCAGCTCGGAATTCTATCCTTGGTCTCGAAACTAGGAATTACCTGCATCATCGCAATGCATGACCTCAATCTAGCAGCCATGTTCTGCGACAGCTTGGCAGTGCTGCAAAAGGGGGAGGTTGTGGCCGGAGGGACAACCGAAGAAGTCCTGACCAAAGAATTGATCGGCCGAGTCTTTGGTGTCCGCGCCCATATCGAGCGGTCGAGCGTGCACGGCCGATATCACATTCAGTACGCGATGGGGTGAAAGGAAGGGCGGAATTCGAGCTGAAGGTCGTTCGCGCGTACTCCTCCAGGACGAGCAGCTTTGGATCAATCCGGAGATCAATTGAAGACCGGCAAATGGGAGGCGTCATCTTCGAAATCGTTGGCAAACCATTTTGACGCTTCCGGATGGTTAGCAAAATAATACACTTAGAGCTTTAGAAAATCCTTTATAATCATTTTGTTATGAATGATTCCTCAACTAATTCTTCACTGTAAAATCCGCAGACATGGCATCGGATCCTTCAGGTGGCGTTAGCGGATCGTATCCTGGCATTCTGGACGATGCGAACTTGAAGTGTTTTCAGCGACCACCAGCAGGGAGCCTGCAACCTTCGCCGACTTCCCACTGTAGGCAGTATTCATCGAAATTGGAGGCCGAGCCGCCAAGCGCCGTTGTCGATCGGGGTTCAAAGAATGAGCGAAGCCACTTTGAAGACTATTGGACCGGCGCTTAGCCGGTCACTGAATGTCTTCGCTCGGCCCATTTCGTCGTTCGAGAGGACAGTAGAAAGGCCTGCTTTGATTCAAACCGTATCAGGGATGTCCAATCCTTGAAGTCGACGCATCGTGCCTATCTGATTGATGTCGAGCGTTGCCAGCAAAGAGAGATCCATATGCCAATCGCCAGACGTGTCGTTCTCGCAAGTAGACCCCAGGGTGCTCCAACTCTCGAAAACTTCCGTTTCGAAGAGCTGGAGTTGTCCGAACCCCAGCAAGGCGAGGTGACCCTTCGGGTTTTGTACCTTTCGCTGGACCCGTACATGCGCGGTCGGATGAGCGACGCCAAGTCCTACGCGGCACCAACGCCAGTGGGTGGTGTCATGGAGGGCGAGACCGTTTGCGAAGTCATTCGCTCGCGTCATCCGGATTTCGCACCCGGCGACAAGGTTCGCGCTCGAACGGGTTGGTGCACCGACGCTGTCGTGAAGGCGGATATTGTCCATCATTTTGATACGCGTGGCGCGCCCATCACGACTGCTGTCGGCGTATTGGGCATGCCCGGTTTCACCGCTTACAGCGGCATGAAGGTTATTGGCCAACCCAAGGACGGTGAAACTGTCGTCGTCGCGGCCGCCTCCGGTCCTGTTGGATCCATGGTCGGACAAATTGCGAAACTCGCCGGGGCAAGGGCGGTTGGCATCGCGGGCGGCAAGAACAAATGCGATTTTGTTCGAGAGGAACTGGGTTTCGACGCGGTGGTGGATCACCGGTCCAAGGACTTCGCATCCGATCTCGAGGCGGCTTGCCCGAAGGGCGTCGATGTCTACTTCGAAAATGTCGGCGGCCACGTCTGGGACGCTGTGCTTCCGCTCTTGAATCAGTTCGCCCGCGTGCCTGTCTGCGGTCTGGTCGCCCAATACAACGGTCCGGGTGCGGCTGAGCATGACAGGCTGCCCGCTACCATGTCGGCAGTCCTGCGACGTAGCCTGCGGATCCGAGGCTTCATTCAGTCGGAATTCGTCAAGGACCACTACGGCGCCTTCGAGAAAGAGATCGGCCCGCTCGTAGCGTCGGGGCAGATCAGGTACAAGGAAGACGTCGTGGACGGTCTCGAGCGCGCGCCTGACGCCTTCATCGGGATGCTGACTGGGAAGAATTTCGGCAAGCTGCTCGTGCGGATGGCAGACATCGACTAACTCTGGCCGAACCCGGCTATGCTGCCGAAACGCGCCGTGTTGGGGACCGCCACCTCTAGACTATTCGCGAAACCCACTCGTTGTCATATTACCAAACACGCGCAATAGACCACCAGGCGAAACGGAAATCTCAGGAGCCGGAAACGACGAGAGACTGCGGTCGTGTGCATGTCGACCGAAACAAGGGGCTTCTCGATCAGTGCCGCAATCTCCCCTTTCGCCTCCCGTCTCGCTGGATGCCATGCTCCCTGCAAAATCGCGTGGCCCGTCTCGTGGGAGACTATTTCGAAGAGCAGAACAGTTCGGGGCGGATGAGGAGCTTGTGGGGGACCCCTCTGGCCGGTCGGGAGAAGGAGGATTGCACAGCTGTGCAATTTTTCGCCAATGCGGCTGCTTGTCATGACACTGTTACGCGTCGGGAATAGCACAGCCTTCTAAATCCGAGCCGAAGGAGAGGGCAATGAACAGACGCGATTTCCTTGTCACCACAACCGCCGCCGCAGGCATGCTGATGCTGCCACGTCTGGCAGCGGCCGCGACAAAGACGATCGATCTCTACAGTGGATCGGACGCGAACATCATCGACTTCTGGAACAACATCGTCCGCCCGGCCTTCGAAAAGGCTCATCCGGATTTGGCTGTGAAGATCACCGACGCTGGTGACAACACCGGGTTGCGCGCGATTGCAGACCGCGCTCTGGCGGCGCTTAAGACAAAGACGGATCCGCAAGCCGATATCTTCGAGCATTTCGATCCGCGCCTTCCGCCGGCTGGCGCCGAAGCTGGGCTCTGGGTGGAATTCTCGGCGCAGAACATTGAAGGCTTCGATCACCTCAACCCGTTGGCCGTCGACAGCAAGTACTCGCTGCCTTACCGCGGATCGCAGGTGTTGCTCGCCTACGACAAGACCAAGCTCGATCCGAAGGATGCTCCCAAGAGCTGGGAGCAGCTGACGGCATGGATCAAGGCCAATCCGGGCCAGTTCATCTACAACCGCCCTGATAAGGGTGGTTCCGGCGGAAACTTCGTGCGCCGTGCCATTCATGAGGCGAACGGCCGCGACCCGAAGAAGTTCACCATCGACAACTTCACCGCTACCTATGCCAGCCAGACACTGACGCCGGCCTGGGCGCTTCTCAACGATCTGGCGCCATCGCTCTACGAAAAGGGCGCCTATACGGCCGGCAACACGCAGTCGATCCAACTTCTCGCACAGGGCGTCGTGACGATGACGCCTGCCTGGTCCGACCAGGTGCTGCAGGCGATTTCGCAGGGCGTTCTGCCGGAGACCACCGGCCTCGTGCAACTGGGTGATCTGGCGCTTTGCGGCGGTTTCTCCCGCATGACCGTGTTCTCGATCGGCGCCAACAAGGATGTCGCGATGACGCTTGCCGCTTTCCTGCTGACCAAGGAAATGCAGGAAGCCATCATCACCGAAATCGGCGGCTTCCCGGGCGTATCCTGGGACCACATCTCGGATGAGCTGCGCCAGAAGTATGCCGACGTCATTCCGGCGACAATCCCCACCTTCCCGAGCGGCGATTGGGAAACCACCGTCAACGATGGTTGGTATCGCAATGTCGCCCCGGGCATCAGCCGCACCTGATGCGCAGGTCAATGACACTTCCGCTGCTGGCGCGGCTTTCTGCGCCGGCGAGCGGGCAGGGCTGGGTGGGGCTTGCCTTGGTTGCCCTGCCTGTCCTTCTTCTGACTTGGTTGATCATCTACCCGATCCTGTCGGCGGTGGCGAGCACGGTCTTCGTCGCTCAGCCGGACGACGCATCAGCGCTGTCCTTCGCCTCCTACCGCTTCTTCTTCAGCGACCAGTACAGTCGCGCCAATCTGTGGATCACGCTTTGGACGACGCTGGTTTGCGGCGTGCTGCTTCTGGCAATCGGCCTGCCGATCGCGCTCTACCTTCGCTTTTCGCGCGGACGGCTCTCAGCCTATGTGCAAGGGCTCGCCATCTTCCCGATGTTCGTGCCGTCGATCATCCTGTCCTATGCCCTCATCCGCACCATCGGCCCGAATGGCGCCGTTGATGTCCTGCTGAACGCCGTTGGATTGCCCAAGCTGCCGTCGCCCTACTTGACCCCGTGGGGGCCGGTCATCGGCCTCGCCTGGGATAACCTGCCGCTGACAGTCCTGATGTTGACGGCCGGACTGGGAAATATCCCGAAAAGCTCGATCGAAGCCGCGCGCGACGTTGGTGCCTCGCCGCTGCGCGTCTTCCTATCGATCATCATGCCGCGCATGGGCAATTCACTGCTTGTTACCGCCTCCTTCGCGATCCTCGGGATATTCTCGTCCTTCACGCTGCCTTATCTTCTGGGACCGGCCTCGCCAGAGATGATGGGCCCCTTCATGCAGCGGACGTTTTCTGACATGAACGACCCCGTCAACGCGCTGACGCAGGCTGTCATCGCCTTCGGCTTCTGCCTCGTCTTCGGGATTTTCTATGTGCGTTCGATCGCCCGGAACAGGGGAGGCGGGTGATGAGGCCTGGAAGGCTCTCAGTCGCGCAGGCGGATTGGATCGGCGTCTTGCTGGCATTGTTGCTGACGTTGTTCATCGCTTTGCCGCTCGTTGTTGTTGGCACCTGGGCCTTTAGCGAGGTCTGGCGCTACCCCGCTGTGATCCCGCAGCAATTCGGGCTACGCTACTGGTCGCTGACGCTGTCGCGAACCGATGTCTGGGAAGCTCTTTTTCTCAGCCTTCGCCTTGCCACGACGGTAACTGTTCTGTCCGCCGTGATCTGTCTTCCGGCCGCCTATGCTTTCGCGCGCATGAAATTTCCGGGCAGGAACGTCCTCTTTCTGTCGTTCCTCGCGTCGCATGCATTCCCAAAATTCGGGCTCCTGGTGGCGATTGCCGGCATCTTTCTGCAGATCGGGCTGATCAGCACGTTCTGGGGCGTGGTCCTCATTCAATTGGTCGGAACCCTGATGCTGATGATCTGGATTCCCGTCGCAGCGTTCCAGAACGTCGATCGCCGGATGGAAGAGGCAGCGCGTGATGCCGGAGCGACCCCTTTGCGTGCCTTCTGGTCGATCACCTTGCCGCAGGCGGCGCCGACGATCGTGGCCGCCGTCTTGCTGACCTTTGTCGGGACCTTCTACGAAACCGAAGGGGCGTGGCTGATCGGTGCGCCGGAGATCCGCACGATGCCGGTGCTGATGGTCACCTTCATCAACAACCAGATCGTCGTTCAATATGGCGCGGTGCTATCGGTGATGCTGTGGGTTCCCTCTTTCATTGCGCTGATGCTTGCCCGCAAGGTGGTCGGTACCGGAACCTTTGCAAAGGGGTTGGGGGCATGACATTTATTGCTGCGGATCACGCCAGGAAGGGCTCCAGATGGCACGCTTGACGATAAAAGGCATCTCCAAGAGCTTCGGCGCCACCTCGGCGGTCCGCGATGTCTTCCTCGATGTCGAAGACGGAGAACTGGTCTGCCTGCTTGGTCCTTCCGGATCAGGAAAGTCGACATTGCTGCGCATGATTGGCGGCTTCGAAGAGCCGACCGCGGGAAACATCCTGATCGATTCAAAGGATGTTACATCAATGCCGCCGGAGAAGCGTCCGACAGGCATGGTGTTCCAGAGCCACGCGCTGTGGACGCACATGGACGTCTTCAACAACGTCGCATTCGGTCTCAAGCTTCGCCGCCTTCCGAAAGCCGACATCCGGGAGCGCGTTGAACAGGCGCTGGTGCTTGTCGGTCTTGCCGACTACGCCAAGCGCATGACGACACAGCTTTCCGGTGGCCAGCAGCAGCGTGTGGCGCTTGCCCGCTCACTTGTGCTCGAGCCAAAGATCCTTCTGCTCGACGAACCCTTCGCCAGCCTCGATCAGCACCTGCGCGAGCGGTTGCGCGAGGAGGTGCGCGACATTCAGCAGCGGCTTGGCATCACGACGCTCTTCGTCACGCACGGACAGGATGAAGCGCTCGCGCTCGCCGACCGGATCGTCGTGATGCGCGATGGCTGCACCGAACAGATCGCGCCGCCCGATCGCATCTACCGCCAGCCGGAGACCGAATTCGTCGCCGGCTTCATCGGTTCGATGAACTTCGTTCGCACGACTGTGAGGGGTGGTGTCAGCCAGCATGCAGCCTTTGCGCTTTCCGTTCCCGTTGCAGACGGGGAAGTGGTGCTTGCCGTTCGGCCGGAAGCGCTGTCGCTTGTCGCGGCGAACGGGATGGGTGGCGGCATCGTTCATCGCAGCATCGATTTTGGCACCCATAAGATCGTCGAGGTTGATCTTGCCGACGGAGCGAGGGTGAAAGCAATGACATCGAGCAACAGCGCCTGGGCGAAGGGCGCGTCAGTGGAGCCGGTAGCCTCGGCCTTCAGGGCGTTCCGGGACAACCGGCTCGTTCACGAGTCCGGTGCGATAGCGGCACGACAGAACGATCGGGTGTTTGGGCATGCTTGAGCGCCGCGGAATTGCGATTGAAAGAGCCGGGCATCGCACCTGGCTGAAGTGGCACCGAGGACACCGCTTTGCCGGCGACATTTCCTTCACGGGCGAACGCATCGTTGATGGCATGGAACTCGGCGCCAGCGTGGAGATCGATCTCGTGCGCTTTGCCGGTGATGGCTTTGCTGTGCTGCATGATGAGACGCTTGATGCCGCGACAACCGGTTCCGGTCCGGTTCGCGAGGCATCCGAGGCCTATTTGCGTGGTCTTTATCTTCGCGACCCTTTCGGGGCGCCGAGCGGACACAAGGTGATGATGCTCGAGGATCTTGCGCAACTGCTCGGTCAAATCAGCCGACATCCAAGAGCTGGTCTGCAGCTTGACCTGAAAGAGAATTCAGACGCTATTTCCGACGAAGATATCGCCGCATTCGCGGCTGCCATTTCGCCTGTTGTGGGTTCGGTTATTCTTTCAGGTGGTGATTCGGCTGCCGTCGAGCGGCTCTCGCAGGCTGTGCCCGAGATGGCAATCGGCTACGACCCGTGCCACGATGGGGCCATGGAGCGGCTGATGGAAACCCGCGATTTCGCGGGCTTTGTTGCGGTCGCTCTGCGCGCAGTGCCACGCGCGCAGATGATCTATCTCGATCGCCGTTTGGTGCTCTATGCCGATCAGGCGGGCTATGACCTGATTGGCGCATTTCACGAGGCCGGACGGGTCGTCGACGCCTATACCATCAACTCGGCCGTGCCGTCTGCCTTACCGGGCGTCAAGCGCCTATTGGAGCTGAAAGCTGACCAGATCACGACGGATGACCCGGTCGGTTTGGAACGGCTTCTGATGGACGATCAGGCCTGAAAACCTTCGACGAGCCAGGGGTGGAGAACCCGATTGCCGGCAAGGACGTCTCCGTTGGCGGTGACGGGTCCACCATTGAAAGCGGTAACCTCACCGCCTGCCTCACGCACCAGCAGGGCGGAGGCGGCGTAATCGTGCAATGACAATCCATCCTCGAAAAAGCCGTCCAGCCGCCCGCAGGCGACATAGGCGATCGATAATGCCGCTGACCCAAGCCGCCGTACCCCTGCGGTGGTGGCCATCAATCGTTTGAGCGCGCTGAAATAAATCTCCTCGGGCACGGCCTTGAGTTGGCCCGGGATCGGCAAGCCAGCTCCGACGAGCACGTCTTCGATCCCCTTGGAGCTCACGCACCGGATGCGCTCGCCATTCAGATACGATCCGCCGCCCAGTTCGGCGCTGAAGAGCTCGTCCAGCATTGCGTCATAGACGACGCCGGCGACGATCTCAGCATCTTCGACGATCGAGATCGTCATGCCGAAATGTGGGATGCCCCAGGCGAAATTCGTCGTCCCGTCGATTGGATCGATATAGATGATGGGAGCGCCATCCTTTGCGTTCCGGTTGCCAACCGCTTCCTCGCCCTTGATCGCGTAGGAGGGGAAGGACGTGCTCAGCGCGTCGACGATGATCCGCTCGACGGCAACGTCAATCTCGGTCTGATAATCCCTCGGCGCTTTCGCCAGCAATTCGCCAACGAGGCGGCGGCGCAAAGAGCTGCGCGCTTTGGTGCCTCCCTCGAGGACGGCTTTTGCCAATGCGGCAAGGCGCGGCGAGGCGGTCGGTGAGATGCGGGGTGACACTGGAGAGAGTTCGGTGGGATCTGGATTCGACATCGTTACTAGGTCATGGCAGAGCCGGATGAAGCTTTGATGACGAAACGCCGGACTGAGTGTTGGCACCTTGCGTGCAACGGCGGGATCGCTTTGCTGGGTTTGCTTTGCCAATCGAGCTCCCAAAGCCGCCATCCTGGACATTGAGGGATCAGGGTTATCCTTGCCCTAGAGTCATCGCCGGATGATCACACGCGTTCCCGGTCGGACCATTTCGTAGAGCTCCTCGACATCCTCTCGGTACATGCGAAAGCAACCGCTCGATGCATTGGTGCCAATAGAAGAGGGATCATTGGTGCCATGAATGCGCAATAGGCCGTCGGCAAGATAAATGGCGCGCGTACCAAGTGGATTGGAAGGGCCCGGCTTCACGACGACCGGCAGCCTGGGGTTCTTCTGGCGCATGCCAGCCGTTGGTCGCCACTCAGGATGCTTGCGCTTCGACGTGACGTGTGTTGTGCCGTACCATCGTTTCCCGTCGCGCCCGACAGCAATCGGATAGGCGAGCTGCTCGCCCCAGGGCGTCGTATAAACAAGCGTGTGCTCCCGCGTGGCGATGACAATTGTCCCCTTTCCACTCCTCGTCCGTGGTTGGCGTTCTGGCATTGGCTCGTCGTAAACCGGCGGCGGTCCATATGATCCATACGGGTCATAGTAGTCGTAGTCGCCGTAGTCGTCATACGGTCCGTAAATCTGGGCCTGAGCCTGAAAGACGATTAGCAAAAGCGCTGTTGCAAATAGAGCCAGGAATTTCATTTCCGCTATCCGCTTGTTTTGCAAGAAAGATTGCCTCGAAATCTATGGCGGCATTGTGGCACACGTTGTTCTGACAATGGAGCCATACACAAGTGCTTGCTTCCGCGCGTTTTCGGTCATTTTGAGGGGCGTGATGTTCGCGAACCTCACAATGCGATGCCAATTGTCGGCTCCAGGAGTTGAGCAAAGTTCTCAGCCAGATGCCTGCGCGCGTTTGCTGGTCAAAGACGTCGCAATACAGCGCGATACTTGGTCCAATGCTGCGGAACCTGTCTAATCATTCGGTGCTGGCATTTCTTGCTCGCCAATCAGCTGCAGCCGCAGATCAAGTGGCCGGGATCGCGCTCGGCGAGACTTGCGCTGCCTTTGAAGTTGCGGCCTGAAACGCAAATCCAAACGCAAATGCAACCAGAACTGTGTATAATACAAGAAATACACTCGCCAGTATTAGAAGATTGGCCGGCAATCGCGCTGCCGCGCTTGAATGAAGACAGTCGTTTGACGAAGTAACTGGACCACGACTTCGCGCTTAACGCTTGGTTTGGTGTGTTAGTGCTCAATGGAACAGATGCCGCTGTTTGCGGTCGTCATCCAATCCCTTTTGGCTCAGTCTAGGCAACCTATCTCGATGTCTCGGGCCACCGGCGCTTCGGCAACGGTGCGTCTGCGCTAAGACCACAAGGAGCCCAGTTGTCTGAAGTCAAATCCCCTCCACAGCCGCGACCTCTGCTTGGCCTCTTTTCGTCATTGCGCGTCGCCGCTCTGGGTCTTGGCGTGACCAGTTGCCTCGTCAACGTCCTGGCGCTCACTGGTTCGTTCTTCATGCTTCAGGTCTATGACCGTGTCATTCCGAGCCGCAGCCTGCCGACGCTCGTCGGTTTGGCCGTCATCGTTGTCGCTCTCTTCGCCTTCCAGTGGCTGCTTGATCTAACGCGGTCGCTGCTGCTCGGTCAGGTCGGACGAACTGTCGACGAGCGTTTCTCAGGGCGTGCCTTTCTCTCAGTCGCCTTTTCGGCATCGCGCAAACCTTCGCCCGGAGATGGACTGCAGACGATCCGTGATATCGACACGGTGCGTGGCTTCCTGTCCGGCCCTGGTCCGTCGGCATTGTTCGATCTGCCTTGGATGCCGTTCTATCTCGCCCTGTGTTTCCTTTTTCACAGTTGGATTGGCTTAACGGCCACAGCTGGCGCCCTGATATTGACGGGGCTGGCGTTGCTTGCCGAGCTCAAGTCGCGCGAACCGACAAGAGAGACGGTCGCGATCCTTCAAGAACGGATGGCATTTGCCGAAACAGCGAGGCGCAATTCGGAAGCCGTCGTCGGAATGGGCTTTGCGGCAATGCTTTCGGCGCGATGGGCTGAGATCAACCAGCGCCACCTCGACAGTCATTTGCGCACGGCCACTCTCGTCAACTCGCTGTCGACGCTGTCACGGTCCGCGCGCATGCTGCTGCAGTCCGCCGTGCTGGCTGTCGGTGCGATATTGGTCATTCGTCAGGAAGCCACCGGCGGCATCATGATTGCCAGCTCCATTCTCGTTAGCCGCGCTCTCGCGCCGATCGAGCTTGCCATCGCACATTGGCGAGGATTTGCAGCAGCGCGACAGGCCTGGTCGCGGCTCGGCCGGGACGTACGGCTCACGGAAGAGACGCGCCACGACGTCGCGCTGCCGGCGCCGCGCCAATCACTGACGGTGGAAAATCTTCATCTCGGGGCTCCCGGCTCGAAAATGCCGATCATTCGCGGACTGTCTTTCGAGATCAGAGCGGGCGAGGCAGTTGGTATCGTTGGCCCGAGCGCCTCGGGCAAATCTTCGCTGGCGCGCGCTATCGTAGGGCTATGGCCAGCCTTTGGCGGAGATATCAGGCTGGATGGTGCGTCGCTTTCACAATGGGCGCCGGAGGCGCGCGGCCGCCATATCGGTTACCTGCCACAGGACGTCTCGTTGTTCGAAGGGACGATTGCCGAAAACATCGCCCGGTTCGACCCGGAAGCCTCTTCGGCGTTGATCATCGCTGCCGCTAGAGCCGCGGGTGTCTACGACATGATCGTCGGCTTCGCTGAAGGGTTCGATACACGGGTCGGCGAGCAAGGCAGGGCCCTGTCCGCGGGCCAGCGGCAGCGCATCGGGTTGGCAAGGGCACTCTACGCCGATCCGTTCCTCGTCGTGCTGGATGAGCCGAATTCCAATCTCGACGTCGAGGGCGAATTGGCGCTGGCACAGGCGATCGATGGTATTCGATCGCGCCAAGGGGTGGTGCTCGTCATTGCCCACCGGTCAAGTGTGCTGTCTGGCGTCGACAAGGTGCTGGTTCTCGAAGGTGGCCGCGCCAAAGCGTTTGGCCCCAAGAGCGATATTCTCAGGACCGGGCCAAAGCCAACCGCTGCCACCGGCTCCTTCGTCCGACTGCTGCGTGCCGGAGGGGAGGTGTCGTCATGATCAGAGCAGCCGTGACATCGACAGAACGGGCAATCCGCCGCCTCACTTTGCTCGCTCTGGCAACCGCCATCCTTCTTGTCGGCGTGCTTGGCGGGCTTGCCTCGGCGATCCGCATAAATGGCGCGGTGATCGCTCAGGGAACACTTGTCGTCGACAGCTACGTCAAGCCGGTGCAGCACCAGAAGGGCGGCACCGTGGGGCAGGTCTTCGTCCGCAACGGTGATCGCGTCCGGGCTGGCCAGATCCTCGTCCATCTCGATGACACGCAGACGAAGGCGAACCTTGCGATCATATCGCGACGGCTAAGAGAGCTTGCGGCGCGATCCGCCAGGCTTGCAGCAGAGCGCGACGGCCATGATGCCGTCGCTTTTCCGGCGGTCGTCAGCGGCACCGATGCCGCTCAGGCTGCCGCCCTCGTGAGCGCCGAGCAGCGATTGTTCGATGACCGCCGCGCATCGCTTCGCGGACGGACGGCGCAACTGCGCGAGCGCGTACGCCAGCTCGAGCAGCAGGCCGAAGGTCTGACGGCTCAGCAGGATGGCAAACGCCGTGCGATCGGCATCATCGACAAGGAACTCGCAAGCCTTGAGCCGCTGCTTCGACAGGGAGCCATTCCGGCAACACGCGTCTACGCCTTGCAACGTGATGCGGCTGATTTGACGGGAGAGCTCGGCAGCCTCGTTGCCTCGACAGCCGAAATCAAGGGCAAGATCGCCGAAACAGAGCTGCAGATTATCCAGGTGGGGGACGATCATCGAAGTGAGGTATCCGAGCAGCTCAGACAGGCCGAGGGCGACAGCGGCGAATATGCCGAGCGCCGCATTGCAATAGAGGATGAGCTGCGACACGTCGACCTCAGGGCGCCGCAAGACGGCATCGTCCACCAGCTCGCCGTCCATGCGCCGGGGGCCGTGATTTCGCCCGGCGAGGCCATCATGCAGATCGTGCCCGATCACGATGTGCTCACGCCCGAACTGAAGCTGTCGCCACAGGATGTCGACCAGGTCGCTGTTGGCAAGGAGGTCAGCCTGCGGTTCTCCGCGTTCAGTTACAGGACGACGCCGGAACTGAAGGGACGCGTTGTGTCCATATCCGCTGACCTGACGACGGACACACATTCCGGTCAATCCTATTACACGCTTCGGGTCGCAGTGCCTGAAAACGAATGGCAGAGGCTTGGCGCGCTGGCACCGGTTGCCGGAATGCCCGTCGAAGCGTTTATCGAGACCGGCGAGCGCACAGCACTCGGTTATCTCGCAAAGCCGTTCACGGACCAGCTGGCCCGCGCATTTCGGGAGGAATAGTGGCAGCCATGGGAGGAGCAAGACCCTTGAGACCTATCAAAACCCGAAGGAGTTGATAATGGCAAAGTCGATACAAAACGCCGTCGGCCAAGCGCTGTACTACAGCGGCGCCTCGACCGCATGGTTTTCCGCGACCGGTTCCGGCCCGGTGCTGAACGGAACCGCCGGCAACGATTCAATATGGGGTGACAGTTCCGTCAATGTGACCATGCACGGCGGAACCGGCGACGACATCTACTATCTCTATTCCAGCATAAATCGCGCGGTGGAGGCGCCTGGAGCAGGGATCGACACGATCAACACCTGGATGAGCTACACACTGCCTGCGAATTTCGAGAACCTGACCGTCACCGGCAACGGGCGCTATGCCTTCGGCAATGCGCAAGACAACATCATCTCCGGAGCCTCGGGTAGCCAGACGCTTGATGGCGCCGCTGGCAACGACGTGCTGATTGGCGGAGGTGGGGCCGATACATTCATCTTCTCCCGGGGCAACGGCAGCGATCTGATCGTTGATTTCAGCAGCGACGATACCGTGCGGCTGAACAGCTATGGGCTTTCGTCCTTCCAGCAGGTTCTGGCTCATACCACTCAGGAGGGCGCCAATCTGCGGCTCGATCTCGGCGGCGGCGAGAGCCTCGTTTTTGCCAATACCGATGCCTCCAAACTGCAGGCCAGCCAATTTCAGTTGACGCTCGACCGCTCACATCTGGCGTTGAGCTTCGACGACGAGTTCAACAGCCTGTCTCTGCGCAACGGAGATCAGGGCACATGGGATGCGAAGTTCTGGTGGGCTCCGGAACGCGGCAGCCCGTTGACCGGAAACGGCGAGCTGCAGTGGTACATCAATCCGTCCTACGCGCCGACGGCAGCGGCAAATCCGTTCTCGGTGAACAATGGCGTGCTGACGATCTCGGCGGAACCTGCCTCCCAGGCAATCCAGGCGCAGATCGACGGCTACGACTACACATCAGGACTTCTGAACACCCATTCCTCCTTTGCCCAGACCTATGGCTATTTCGAAATCCGCGCCGATATGCCGACAGAGCAGGGCGTCTGGCCGGCCTTCTGGCTGCTTCCGGAGGACGGGTCCTGGCCGCCCGAGCTCGATGTCGTTGAGATGCGCGGGCAGGACCCGAACACGGTCAATGTGACGGTACACAGCGACCATAACGGAGCGCATACGATGACCTCCTTTCCCGTCAAAGTGCCGAGCACCGACGGGTTCCACAACTACGGCGTCCTTTGGGACGAGGATCATGTCACATGGTACTTCGATGACGTCGCAGTGGCGCAGACCGATACGCCTGCGGACATGCACGACCCGATGTACATGCTGGTCAACCTTGCTATCGGCGGCCCCGCGGGAACGCCGTCGAACGGGCTGGCGAACGGTTCGGAAATGCATATCGACTATATCAGGGCGTATGCCCTTGCGGACACTCCGGCGCTCGCCGCCACCGAAGCCAGCGCGGGCAGCGATTGGCACATTTGATGGAACGCAGCCGGGTCAGGAGGACGTTGCCAGCGTCGCGATGACATCCGTCAATCCGGGCCATTTGAGCGTCCTTATCCGTTAGGTCGCTTCGATATCGCTTTGGTATCGCGTTCGCCGATCCCGCAGGCGTTCGCGATATCGTTCCTGGCTGGCCGACAGATGAGCGCGCATGGCATCGCGTGCGGCAGCAGCGTCGCCTGCAGAAATTGCATTGAGGATTGCAAGATGTTCTCTTTGTAACCCGGCCTGATAGCTGAAGGAGAGCACGTCTTCCGCCGCATAGGGTGACGTTACGTCACACGGGATGGTGCGCGCGCCTAGCGCATCGAGAACCTCGACATAGAAAGGGTTGTTGGTCGCCTCGGCAACGGATCGGTGGAAAGCAAAGTCAGCCTGGCCTGTCGGTTTGCCAAGCTGCAGGAGGCGGTCGAATTCAAAAAAGCTCTCCTGGATTTGGGCTTCCTGTGACGCGTTCCTGCGGGTTGCGGCCAGCGCCGCACTTTCCGTTTCAAGCGCGATGCGCACTTCGAGCACGTTCAGCGCGTGCGATATGTTGCTTGATCTATCCTGTCTTTTGGTCGGACCGGACGTCTGATGGCCGATCACGAAAATACCTGCCCCCTGCCTGGTTTCCAGCAATCCATCGGCCACCAGGGCTGCGATTGCCTCGCGAATGACAGTCCTGCTGACATCGAAGGTCCCGGCGAGCTGGGTCTCGGTCGGCAACTTCTGGCCCAGGGAGACCTGGCCCGAAAGGAAATCCTGGCGAAGGGAGCCGGCAATCCGTTCGGAGAGCTTCTGACGTCTGGATGCAGTGAGATCGACCTGAGGAGGGGTGGTGTTCAAGAGTATCGTCGTCTCCGTGAAGGGTGCTGAAGCATATCGCCAGCGGCACACAAAGACAACATGTCTCGAAGTCATCATACAAATATTATAGCAGAGGGATCCAGCTGTAACTAGTTGGCAACGTTTGGTAATTTTTGCCATCGGTGAGCATGGATGGATTTGTTGCGGGTGAATGGATCGCGGCGTGTTGCTGAAGTGTGATCAATATGTATGATGACTTCAGCTGAAGGCCCTGGGGGGCATCATGAGTCACACCGACTATACCAATCGCTTCGCGATTGATCCGAAGACCGCAGCCGGCTTTGGAACCGCCGAGCTTCGCGAGAACTTCTTGCTGCCGCCGCTGTTTGTTGCTGGGCGCATCCAGCTTCACTACACCAATTATGACCGCATGATTGTCGGCGGTGCCATGCCGACTTCGGGAGCGCTCGCACTGGAAACGATCAAGCCGGCAGGAACGGACGCGCTTCTGGCGCGCCGCGAGCTGATCGCGGTCAACATTGGTGGTGCCGGCGCTGTCGTTGTCGATGGCGAGCGCTTTTTGGTCGGGACGCGCGACATGATCTATGCCGGGCTCGGCTCCTCGGTAACGTTCGAATCTGCCTCCGCGGAAGAGCCGGCGAAATACTATCTGCTGAGTGCGCCAGCGCATATGCGCCACCCGACCAGGCATATTGGCATCGCCGATGCCAAGCGTCTCGATCTCGGTGCGCAGGCGACGAGCAACGAGCGTACGATCTTTCAATTCATCCACCCGGAAGGCGCAAGGACCTGTCAGCTCGTCGTCGGTATGACGACGCTTGCGGCGGGCTCCGTCTGGAACACCATGCCCTGCCATGTTCACGATCGGCGAATGGAGGCCTATCTCTATTTCGATCTGCCGGAAAGAGCACGCGTCGTGCATCTGATGGGAGAGCCCGGCGAGACGCGCCACCTCATCGTGGACAATGAGGAGGCCATTCTGTCACCGGGTTGGTCCATCCATTCCGGTGTCGGTACATCGAGCTATACATTCATCTGGGCAATGGCCGGCGACAATGTCGACTATACCGACGTCGATCTCGTCGCCATCGAAGATCTGAAGTGAGGAGGCTGTATGACAGCGAGTGATCTTTTCGTATCGGGCAACAGTGCAGAGTGGAAGAACCCGGAGCCGGGCGTCACCCGTCGCATCATGGCCTACCTGCCTGAAATGATGATGGTCGAGGTCGTCTTCGAAAAGGACGCCGTCGGCGCGCTGCATTCTCATCCGCACATCCAGGCAAGCTATGTTGCGGAAGGCAGCTTCGAGGTGACGATCGATGGCAGGACCGAAACGCTTCACCAGGGAGGAAGCTTCATCGTTCCTCCCGACCTGGTCCACGGGGTCAGGGCTCTTGCCAAGGGTCGGCTGATCGATACGTTCACGCCGCATCGCGCCGAATTCCTCAAGTGAGATGCCTATGACCATGTTCGATCTTTCCGGGCAGGTCGCCGTCGTCACCGGCGCAAACACCGGCATCGGTCAGGCAATTGCCGTGGCACTGGCAGGTGCCGGCGCCTCGATTGTCGCTGTCGGTCGCTCATCCATGGACGAGACGCAGGCGGCTGTCCAAACCGCAGGTGCACGGTTTCACGTGATCAAGGCAGACCTTGGTTCGATCGAACCGGTCAAGGCTATTGTTGACGAAACAGTGGCGACATTCGGCAGGCTCGATATTCTCGTCAACAATGCCGGCATCATCCGGCGTGCCGACGCTATCGATTTCACGGAAGCTGACTGGGATGCAGTCATGGACGTCAATCTGAAGACCGTCTTCTTCCTGTCGCAGGCTGCTGCCCGGCACATGCTGGAAAGAGGTAGCGGCAAGATCATCAACATTGCCTCGTTGCTGTCGTTCCAAGGCGGAATTCGCATTCCATCCTATACGGCAGCAAAAAGCGGGCTTGCCGGATTGACGCGCCTGCTGGCTTGTGAGTGGGCGGGCAAAGGCATCAATGTCAATGCCATCGCCCCTGGCTATGTCGTCACGAACAATACCGCCGCTCTTCGCGAGGATCTGGAGCGCAGCGCCGGCATCCTTGCCCGCATTCCCGCGGGGCGCTGGGGAGACCCGGCAGATCTTGGAGGTGCCGCCGTGTTTCTGGCGTCAAAAGCCTCGGACTATGTCCACGGGACGGTGATGCCGGTGGATGGCGGATGGCTCGCGCGCTAAGCGCGCAGAGTGAAGCGGATCGACTTGGATTGTGCCCATCGCTGAAATCGCGCGACGCGTTCAACCTCGGGCCGGGCTCGATTGTCCGGGCCAGCAAATGAGGGCGTCTTTCACATCTGCTCTCCGGTTACGGGGAGTTGATCGACGGCAGGAAGAACTCAACTTCCTTCCGCCGGCGTGCTTCCAAACCCTCTACGCGATCATGCCAGAACTGCTCCGCGGCAGGCGGATCCGCCTCCCATGCGCGAACAGTCTGCTGGTTGTCGTCGATCTTGACGCGTCTCTTCCCGCCGAGCCGCAGATATTCCTCCGCAAGCCGGCGGCCCTCCGTCATTTCCATCTCTAATCACGTCCTTTCATCTGGCGGCAACCCATCTGCCGCTGATGAAAAGAACGATCATCGCGAGCCATTGTTCCCAGTCACTGCGTCATTGGCGGCGCCGGAACCTCACATATGCACGACCTTCTCGCCATCAAGTGCGTCGATGACGGCACTCCACAAGGCGTCGACTTCCGCTTTCGCGTCAATCAATGCGACAGGACTTTGGCTCGCTTCCAACGCGGCGTCGGCCATAGCGTTTGCGTCGGCCCGTGTGTCGACCAGACGTATCGCGCCGCCGTTTATCAGCTTGCGAAACAGGCCATGGTGGGCGACGGCGTCGGGCTGTCGCGGCGCGTTGACGACGACGGGCTTTCCCGAAAAGCTTGCCGCAAGCACGCTTGCCCGACGCGCTGTGAGCCCCTCGGAGAAGAGATAGCAAAACACGTCAACCTGCTTGAAGATGCCGAAGAGTTCCTCTGCATTGGCAACATAGCCGGTGACTGTGACCCGACCCGAAACGCCAAGCTTGTCTGCAAGCGCATAAAAATCGCGCTCCACGTTATCGGTGCCGCGGATGAATGATCCGACGAACACGACGCCGACGTCGTGACCGAGTGCCAGCAGGCGCGCAGCAACCTCCAGAACCGCCGTCGATTGCTTCTTGGGATAGATCGAGCCGAATTGCCCAAGGACGAGCCGCCCCGCCTTGCGCTGCTCCTCGAGTGTCCGGGCAACCGAGCCGTCATGCAACACAGTTGGCAAAGCAAGATTCGGCGGGATGGGTATGACCCCGCGCCGGCCAGTTGACAGGGCAGACAGTGGACTTCCAGCAAATTCGGCAGCCACCTCAGGCGCTGAAAACAAGATCTGTGTTGCGAGCATCACCACCGGAGCCAACACCAGGCGGCGCTTCCAGTCGAGAGCGTCCCACTCGTGCAGTACCACGACAAGCTGTTTTCGACGCAGCCGGGTGGTGAGTGCCGCCGCGATCGGCTGCGTGAGCTTCTTCTTCCAGGCCACAACGGGAAAGTTGAGGATGACGGCGTCCACATCAGCAAGTGCAGACGTGAGCCGGCGAATATCGCCGTCAAGCACATGCTGATCAGTCCGCTCAGCGAGGCGTAACGCCGTCTGCCGCGCAAATTCCTCGACACCGCAGGTCTGGTAGGCGTCGGAGACGAGTGCGAGATAGCGACGTTTCGGCATATCGAACCTTCTGAATGGGCAGGCGGCCACATCGCGTTGATACCGTCTTTTCGTAAAGGTCGGCTTACAATTTTAGGTTCGATGCTTGGCGTGTCTTCATGACGGGCGCCTGCGACCATCACGTGTGGAGCGTGGATTAACTATAGCGCGAGGTTTTACAGCGATCGTCCGTCGAAACAGCTAATGATCGGGCTTGAACCGATGCCTGTTTCGAGGTGCGTGAATGGCAAGGCATAGTAGTGCGTCAGCGCGTCTGAGTTATTCGATGAATGAATGGCCGACGAACCGGCTTGGAAGCCTGCCGATCGTGAGAGCCGGCATGGAGGAGTCTGCGGACGCCTTCATTCGCTTGGCGCTCGAGCGAAGGGGTGCCGGCGGGCGTCCTTTCTACTCCACCTCCGCAAACGGTCATGTCATCGCGCTGTGCGAGCACGATGCCAATTTTCGCTCGATGACACGTCAGGCCGACCAGATCCATGCCGACGGCATGTCGGTGGTGCTGTTTTCCAGGCTTTCTTCCACCGAACCTTTGCCGGAGCGTGTTGCCACAACCGATCTCGTGCATGCCGTCGCCGAGCGCGCGGTGAAGGCCGGCGTCAGCTTCTATTTCCTCGGCGCCAGCGAAGAGGTGAATGCCCGAGCGGTCGAGAATATGTCCAACGCCTACCCTGGGCTTCGTTTTGCCGGGTGGCGCAACGGCTACTTCGACCGTGCCGAGGAAGATGCGGTCGTCGAGGCAATCAATGCGGCCGCTCCGGATATCCTCTGGATCGGGTTCGGCGTGCCGCTGGAGCAGCAATTCGTCGTTCGCAACATCGACAGGCTGCACAATGTCGGTTTGATCAAGACCTCAGGCGGCCTGTTCGACTTCCTGGCCGGACGCAAGAGCCGCGCACCCCAATGGATGCAGAGGATGGGCCTTGAGTGGCTGTATCGCATGATCCTCGAGCCGCGTCGGCTGGCCAAGCGCTATCTGACAACCAATCCGGTTGCGATCTATGCGATGCTCCGGCATTCGCTGCGGGCTCTCTCTGCAGGTCTTTGATCGGGAACGACGATCATATGAGCTCCTCAATCTCGCTCATCACACCGAGCTATCGTGGTGACCTCGACAGTTGCCGCCTTCTCTGCGACTCGATCGATCGATACGTCACCGGCTACGACGTGCACTACATCGTGATCGGCGACGAGGACGCCGACGCTTTCGCCGGTTTCGAAGGAGAAAGACGCCGCGTCATCGTCTCGTCCAGCCTGCTTCCACCGCTCTGGTCACTGCCGAAATGGCGTCGGCGACGCTACTGGTGGGC
The DNA here is from genome assembly GCF_964254185.1 of Rhizobium sp. LjRoot258. NCBI lineage: Bacteria > Pseudomonadati > Pseudomonadota > Alphaproteobacteria > Hyphomicrobiales > Rhizobiaceae > Rhizobium > Rhizobium sp. LjRoot258. The sequence continues at coordinate 1,261,160 of NZ_CAXUST020000002.1, forward strand.
GCCGCATCTTCTCCTGCCGATCTATGGCTGGCACCTGCAGCAGATGCGCAAGATCGCGATGACCGTGGCGCAGCCGAGCGAGCGGGTGATGTGCATCGATTCCGACAATTGCTTCTGCCGTCCGCTCGACCTGAGCGCGACTGCATCGACGCCGAGGCTTGCCCACTACGTTGCGCCGGGGGATGTCAATCGCTCACGGCCGAGCCATGTCCGCTGGTGGCAAAATGCGCACCGGCTGCTTGGCCTGAGCGCCCCAGCACTGCCGGGTGACGATTTCATCAGCCAGATGGTCCTTTGGGAGCGGCGGACGGTGGTGGCTATGGTGAAGCGGATCGAAGCAGCAAGCGGCCTTCCGTGGTGGCAGGCGCTTGCCCGCACCAGGCATTTTTCCGAGTACCTGATCTATGGTATCGCTGTTGCCAATGACGCCGAACTCGCCGAGCGGCACGAACGTGTTTTGCAAAGCCCGTGCCTGACCTACTGGCAGGGGCCCGCTCTCGACAGGGCAGGACTGGCAGCATTCGTCGATGGATTGAGGCCAGATCAGACGACAATCGCCATTCAGTCGCATACACGCACGCCAATCGAGGTCATCCGCGAGGTCGCCCTTGGCTGATGCGGCCTAGTTGTTGGCCCGGTAGGGGGTCGGCAGGAACCCGAGGCTTGCCAAGGTACGACCGAGCGATACCAGCAGCGGGTGGCTTGCCGGCAGCAACCGCCGGGTTCGCAGGAATAGTGCTGTCGATCGCAGGCAGCCGGCCCCAAGGCTGAGGGCGTTTTTCGCAACGACACGCATCGCCGAGGTGCTGTGCATCCGGTCGATGACATAGTTGATGCTTCCGGTGCGCAGCGAGCGCTTCATCAGGAAGCGGGCCGAAACGCGCTCCTGCGGTACGAATTCGCGGATCTGGGCTTCGGCGCACCACCAGCTCTTGAAACCGGCTTTGCGGCATCTGGTGAAGAATTCCATATCGCCGCCGCCCAGGAAGTTGAAGCGGATATCGAATAGTGGCGAGGCAAGGCCGGCAAACACGCGCCGCCGTATCAGGCAATTGCCGGAGCCGTGGATCTGATCGATTGCGCGTGTCGAACCCTCTATCGAACCGAAGAGCAGATGCTGGGTGACAGCGTCGGATACTGGCACTTCGAACTCGCGCACGACTGGTCCGCCGACGATGTCGGCGTTCTCGCGTCGGGCTGTGCCGACGATTGCGGCAAGCCAGCCGGGTAGTGCCATTTCATCGTCATCGATCATCAGCAGAAACTCGGCCTCGGGAAAGGCCGTCATCGCCTCGCCGAATGCACGGTTGATGGCGTAGCAATTGCCCTGCCGCTCTTCGGTGAGGATCAAGAATGGCAGGTTGGCCCTGGCGAGACAATCGCGGGCATAGCGCGCGCCGGCGGGATTGGCCGCGTCGTTATCAACAACGACGATGGCGAAAGGGAAATCGGTCACTTGATCGACGAGGGATGAAAGGGTGCGCGCAAGCCATGCCGGCCGACGGAACGTCGGGATGCAAACGACTGCCTCAACGGACCGCTTATTTTCCTGCATCACCCAAACCTCGATCGGCGCCAAAGATTGTTGGCCTTGCCGCATTGGCGACTTTGTGGATTGTCGGCGGCGAAGCTGTAGTTGGCTGGCCGGCATTCTACAATCGGTGGCTAAGGATGAGGTTAACGGGCTTTTCCCAAAACCGGCGTTTTGACCGGCGGCGCGGAGCAAAGATCCATCTTCAGCACCGGCGCTGCAGGTGCGCTGGCGACGAGGCCCGCATTGGCTTGCAATCTCAAACCGAAGACAGCGAGCAGCATCGTGAACCAGATCGGTCCGCTGTTGCCGAAGAAGGGGCTTTCGAGGCAGGCCAGAAACAGCGAGAACAACCAGATCCGCAAGAACAGGCGTGTCAATGTGATGTCGTTGCTGCCGGCAAGTGCACGGCGGGCGTAGCCAATGGGCAGGATCACCAGCCAGGTGACCGTCATCGCCAGCGCCGGGATGCCGCCATTGATCAGCTGCTCGACATAGCCGTTGTGCGAATTGGCGGCGGTCACTGCCCAGGTGGTCATGGCCTGGCCGCTGTTGAACAAGGCGTCGGTCTGCCAGAACGACTGGAACCCGTAGCCGATGATGGGTCGCTCGGCGATTGCCGAAAGTGCAAGGCGCCAGATGGAGCCGCGGTCGGTGAAGGTCGGATCGATGCCGGCCGAGGCAAGCAAGCTGCTGAAGGAAGGCGAGACCGCCGCCGAAAGCAAGATCAGATTCAAACTGACAAGGCCGCCTGCCAGCATCACCATGCCGAGCCTGGTCCAGCGTTCAAAAATCCAGGCAAGCAGAAGGATTGCCGGGAGCATCGCCGCCGAGGTCTTGCCGCCAGCATGAAGCACGAAGAAGCCCGCTGACAGCGCAATCAGCAGACCGAGCCGGGGGTGCCCCGCCTTGGCGATGTAGAGGCCGAAGAAAACGGCATAGACCATTGCCGCGGCGGCAACGTTCTTATGGCCGAAATGACCGCGCCAGTCACCCGCAAGCGACTGCTCCAGCGCATCTGTCGCCTGATGGACGGCAAGGTGCGGTAGAGCGATGACGCCAAAATAGGAAAGGCCGATCGTAAACGTCAGGCCAATACACATCAGCCTGGCGAACTGCGGGCCATTTCTTGGAATGAGCAGCATCGCATTTGCGCAAAGGCAGACCAGGATCGCAAAAACGATACGCCGGAAGGCCGCGCTCGGATCGCCCGCAAAAAGACCGGTGAAGAGCAGCCACACGAGCAGACAAATCAGGAGGCCATAGGGGCGCAGCAGCAGGTGACGCGCCGGGTTCTGCAATACTGTGGCCAGCACCACGCCCGACATGGCGATCACGATCAACTGATTGAGCACGTTCGAGCTGCCGCCATAGGGTGTGGAAAGGCTGGCGGCGTTCGGATCGGGAAACGGGTTCAATCCGACCCAAAAGTAGCTGAAGATGGCCAGGAAGAGAAAGGCTGCGAAGGCGCCGCCGTTTCTGACCGGGGCAGTCTTGCCAATGTCAGCCATAGGCTTTGCCCAAAGCTGCGCTCAGCCGGCGATAGTCTCGCCAAAGCCCCAACAAGACCGCGACGGCAAGGCCGAGGCAAAGGCCGACGACGCTGCCAGCACCGGCCAGGACATAGCCGCGCGGCGGGAAGCTGCGGGCTGTCGGGACGACTGCCGGTGAAACAATTCGCACATTGGTCGTGTCGATCTGCTGGCGTTCTGCAGCTTCTCCTGCCCTGGCCATGAAGGCTTCGTAGACCGTCGCCTTGGCACGCGCCTCGCGCTCCAGTTCGCGCAGGTGGATCTGCGCGGCGGTATCCTGGAAGACCGAGGATTTCATCTGGTTGGCTTCCGAGTTCAGCGCGTCAAGCGCCGATCTGGCTTGGTCGAGTTCGGCCTTTGCGGCTTGCACGATGCGTGCCGTCTCGGCATCGATCTGGCCTTCCAGTGCTCTGAGCTGGGGCTCAAGTGCCAGGATCATCGGATGACGCGGCCCCAGCACGGCCGATTGAGACGTCACGCGTTGCCTGAGGGTCGAATACTGCGTGCGCAGCATCGTCATCGTTTCCGACTGCAGCGCAGAGGCGTTGAGACGGTTCTTCGGATTGGTGGATACGAGTTCATTATAACGCGACTGCGCCTGAATGAGGCGCGCCTTGGCGTCGATCAGCTGCGTGTTCGTCTGGTTTGACATCAGGGTGCTCACGAGTTCCCCGGAACTTGATTGCAACCCCTGTTCGCGCTTGAACGCCTCGACGGCAGCTTCTGCCTTGGCGACCTCGACCTTAAGGTCCCCCAGGCGTGCAAACAGCGAGCTTGCCGCCCGGCCGGCGCCTTCCGATTCCGCCTTGGCGAGTTCCTCCTGGAAGGCGGTCGCAATGGCATTGGTGATCGTAACGGACTTGGCCGGGCTCTGCGTCCATACGGCGACGTTGACGATGAAAGAGCGCTCGTCCCGGCGGGCGGTGACGCGTTTTGCAAGTGCGCGGAGCGCGTCGCTGGCCGGATCCTTCGATGTCGGCGAAACGAACTCGGGATCCACGGTGAGCTTCAGGTCATCGATCACGCGGCTTAACACGTTACCTGACGTCAGGACCCTCAACTTGCTCTCGACATCCAAAAGTTGCGTGTCTCGCTGCATGCTTTCGGAGAAGATGTCGTCAGCGACGACCCGCAGGTTCGACGGGTCGACGAGAAGATCGATTCCTGCCGCAAAGCGCGGCTTTACGACAAATACGACCGCATAGCCGGCGACAGCACCCAGGATGGCAAACGCGATGATCCAGACAAGACCCGAGCGCAACCAGTTGAGGATGCGTACAAGGTCGAACTGAAACAGCTCCTGAAAGACGGAAGGGCGGCTTGCTGCGGCAGCTGGCTCGGCAACCTTGAGTACCGGCAGCCCTGGAACGGCAACGTCGTGCTTCTCCCGGTTCGTCCAGCCACGCGTACTGATGACCGGAGTCTGATGTCGGGGAGCGGCTTCATACATGGGCGGCGAGATCTTATTGACACGGCGCGAAAGCGCGAACTTATGGTTAAGAGACCTGATTTTCCTTAAGTATCCATTAAGAGCGATTTCAATTGTCGCGTGCGCGCGAAGCAAGTCTCCACTAAAAGGCAGAAGTTGAAGGCCTTGCCCGCGTGCGCGGTCGAATTCTGGTTCATTATTACGCAATCTAAGGATATCAATTTATGCGCAGGCGGGACTTCGTTCTCGGCGCATTGGGTGCCGGACTGGCATCCTCCGGCGCGCTCGATCCTTTTGTCTGGAGTGACCCGATTGCCAAGGCAGCGCCTGTAAGAGGCGCGATCCCTTATGGCGCGGCGGTGCGTACGGATCTTCTCGATACCGAATTCGACTACAAGGCAGCCATCGTCGACCACTGCCAACTCGTGGTCGGCGAGGGTGGATTGAAATGGTTCGACCTGCGTCCGAGTGAAGACCAGTTCGTGTTCGATCAGCCCGACCGGCTGATCGATTTTGCCGATCAAAACGGCATGCAGATGCGCGGCCACACGCTCGCCTGGTACGGAGCCATGCCAGATTGGACCCAGACCATTGCGAGCACGGCGCAAGCCGAACGCGAGCTCGTCCATCACATCACCACCGTCGTCGGACGCTACCAGGGGCGGATTCCAAGCTGGGACGTCGTCAACGAGGCGATCGCCGAGCATCCCGAGCGTGGGGCGACGATCCGTAGCTCGATCTGGCAGGAGCGGCTCGGCAAGCGCTACATCGAGCTTGCCCTGCGCACTGCCGCTGGCGTCGACCCCTCCGCTCAGCTCGTCATCAATGACTACAATATTGAGAATCCGACACAGCAATGCCGCGATCGGCGCCAGGCGCTGCTCGACCTTCTGCGCGATCTGAAGGATCGCGACGTGCCGCTCCATGCCGTTGGCATTCAGGGACATCTTCCGGGCGACATGGAAATTGACAAGGAGGGCCTGTCGAAATTCGTCGAGGCGGTGAAGGAAATGCAGCTCGAGGTTCTGGTGACTGAACTCGACGTGATCGACAACAAGCTGCCCGCCCGGGAATATGACCGGGACCAGATCGTCGCGGCACGGGCGGGTGATTTCCTCGAAGCGATCTCTGACGTGGCGCGGCCAAGTGCAATTCTGACCTGGGGCATCACCGATCGCTATACATGGGTGCCGATGTGGTTCAAGCGCGACGACGGTAAGCCCAACCGTCCGCTGCCGCTCGATGCCGGGTGCCGCCCAAAGGCGCTGATGAAGGTGATCGACGAATTCACGCGTGCTGCCGAATGATGTTTCGCCAGATCTCGACATACATGATTGCCAACGCCGTATCGGCCTTGTTCGGGTTCGTCTCGGTCGTGCTCTTCACCCGCATACTGAGCCCGCACGAATACGGCATCTATGTCGTCGGCACCGGTGTCGCCGGCGTCATATCGACCCTGCTGTTCGGGTGGATAAAATTCTCGGTGCTGCGCTTCGATTCCGAAGGCGGATCGAAGGATGTCCGCACCACCGCGCTTTGCGCCTATGCGGGACTGATGCTGCTCAGCCCGCTCGTCATTCTCGCAACCTGGCTGATCGCCGAGGACTCGTCGACCTATGTCGTGCCTGCTGTGTTCGTGGCCTTCACGGTCGGGCTGTTCGAATTCGTGCAGGAGGTATTTCGCTCACGCCAGCAGACCGGCGCCTACATGTGGTCGGTCATCCTGCGCGCTGTGCTGACGCTCATCTTCTCCGCAGGCCTCGTGATGGTGTTCGACATGGGCGGGCAGGGCCTGCTCGTCAGCGTGGCCTGCTCCTATCTCGTGACCCTGTTGATCTACGCACCGGATGTCTGGCGCCGGCCGCGCCATCCGTTCGATACCGGGCTGCTCAAAGATATGTTGCGCTTTGGCCTGCCGATGACCGCTTCGTCCTTCGTCTTCGTGCTGCACACGGTTCTCGACCGAATGATCATCGTAACCTATATCGGCGAGACGGCCGCAGGCGTCTATGGTGCCTCTGCCGATCTCGTCCGGCAGATCATCCTGTTTCCCGGTGTCGCGATTGGCTCGGCAACGATTCCGCTGGCAATCCGTCTATTGGCGCAGGATGGCCACAAGGCCACGAACCGGCATCTGATGGAAACCGCCGAGGTGCTGCTGACCGTGCTGATGCCGATGGTTGTTGGACTGGCGCTGGTGGCGCCTGGTTTTGCAAGCCTGATCCTTGGGCCCGAGTTTCGCGATGCCGCTGCCATCCTCATCCCGATCCTCGTATTTGCCTGGCTGTTTCGCTCGATCTCCTATCAGTTCGTCCATGTCAGCTTCCAGCTGGCGAAGAAGCCGAGCCTGATGGGCGCGCAAGGCATGATCATTCTGGCAATCAACATCATCGGCATGTTCATCCTCGTCCCACGTTTCCAGCTTGTCGGCGCGGCCTGGGCGCTGCTGATCGCAGAGATCGGTGGCGTGATCGCCGGGTACTTCCTGTCCTGGCGCGCCCATCGCTTGCCGCTCGAACTGCGCCCGATCGTCAAGGTCAGTCTTGCAACCGCCACGATGGCGGCACCGACCTTCATCGCGGTCAGGCATCCGACGGGCAATACTGTCTTCGACCTGACTGTGCCGATCGTCACAGGTGTCGTGGCTTATGCGGCAGCCGCGTTTGCGCTGAACCTCGCCGGTGTGCGCATGGCGCTGACGAGGCGGCTGCGGCCAGCCTGATCGGGGACACTGGGGTTTTGTCATCGAGCACGGACCAAAAGCTAAGATAACGCCACTGAGCTTCCGCTAATTCTTAACGCCTCAAGTATATCAGTGGGAGATACGTTCGGCGGACACGCAATCGGAAGGCTTGGCAAGGGAGGCCATGGTGAACCAGACTGGCATGAACTCCGAAGAAGGAAAGGGGCGTTCCGCCTCGCAGCCGACGGTCTTCGGGTCGCATGCTGGTTTGTTTACGCCAGCCGATGATGACGCCCCGAAGAGCAATCTCGCAGTGCTTCTCCTCAACCCCTGGGGGATCGAGGAGATGTGCACGCGCCGGTTCTATCGCATCCTGGCGGAACGGTTCGCAGAAGTCGGCGTCGCGAGCCTGCGCTTCGACTATCCCGGAACGGTGAATTCGCTCGACGAGAGGTCGGGCGAACGCGGCTTGTCGGTGTGGTCGGAGACGATCGGCAGGGCGGCCGAAGAACTCAAGATGCTTTCTGGCGCCCGAAACCTCGTGTTCATCGGCCAGGGCATCGGCGCCAGTCTCGCACTCATGCAGGCTCATTTTGAGCCATCAGTTGCGGCGATTGCCCTTTTGGCGCCGGTGCTGAAAGGGCGGGCCTATCTGCGCGAGCTTTCGCTGTTTTCACGGCTCATTGATGATGGTCTTGGCATAAAGCAGGAGCTGCGCGATAGCGCGCCCGGGTCGATTGCTGGATTGCGCATGCCGCGCGCTGTTGCAGAAGACCTCAAGGCTGTCGATCTCAACGGCCTCGAAATGACCAGCAAGCCACATATCTTCATGGCCGAGCGCCCGGGCTTGGAAGCCGACACGACCTTTCGCGACCGTCTTCAGGCCGCAGGCTGCCAGCTGCGCGCGACACCCTTTGCCGGATATGATGCGCTTGTATCCAACCCGCTGAACCAGGAAATCCCTGACGCGCTCATCGATGAACTGATCGAGTGGCTGCAATCGCTGCCGCAATATCAGGGCAAGAGCACGCCACCGGCCAAGAAGCCTTCGCCGATTGCATCGGTCCGTGCCGGCGCAATTCGCGAGACGGGCGTCCGCTTCGGTCCAAACGACCGGCTCTACGGGGTTTTGTGCGAGCCAACCGGTCATTCGATCGGCGTGACCGCCGTTATTCTGACGACGGCCTATGATCATGCGGCAGGTTGGGCCCGCTCCTCGGTCGCGCTTGCGCGCGAGCTGGCCAGCGTCGGCGTATCGTCCTTGCGCTTTGACAGCGCCGGCGTCGGGGATAGCCCGCCGGTCGCAACCCGTCGCAAACAGGTTCTCTATGACGAGACCCAGATGGCCGATGCCGGCATGGCCCGCGACTATATTGACAGTCTTGGCATAAGCGAACGCACCCTGCTGATAGGACGCTGCAGCGGTGCCTACGTCGCCTTCAGAAGCGTCCTTGCCGATCCGCGCTGGGACGCGTGCATGATCGTCAATCCGGTCGCGTTCCGTTGGCGTTTCAAGGGGCTTCCGAAGACGCTCAAGGCCTATATGAGGAATGCCCTGGATATTGAGACGGTTCGCCGCCTTTGGGCAGGCGAGGTGGATCTGACCGCGGCAACCAAGAATATCTCCATGCGCCTCGTCGATCGAATGGCCGGCGGGCTGTCTCCCGTCTTTGCGCCGGCCAAGCCGCTCACGCAGCTCACGGGCCACGTGCATCGCGATTTTCGGGCGCTCGCCAACCGTGGCACCCCGCTTTCGATCATCTATACCGAAGGTGACGAGGGGCAGGAGATGTTCCGGGTCAACTTTGGGAATGCGGGTGAAAAATTGTCTGCCTATCCAAACGTGCAACTGCATCTGTTTCCCGACGCCGACCATAATCTCACGCCGCTGCCGGCCCGCGAAAAGATGATCGAGTTGACAAAGCTGCAAGCTCTTGCACTGGGCAACCGTTGTCATGAGCAACGTGCGGCTCACGGCTGACGCGGATCGGTAGGAATTCCGGTTGTCGTTACAAACGTCACACTGCTCGACGTGCGCTTAGCTCCGCTAAGGTGAGCTCGGGCTTTCATGGCGATTGGAATCGCGGAGCTTGGGCTGTATTTCTGCCGCCCGAAAGATGGCCCAGGCTGATTGTCGAAGGTCGACAAACTGCAAGCTATGCGGGAATTTGCTCGGGTTGGCCTGACGGAACGCTCTGCGGCACCGTCAACGTAGGCGTAAGGATTTAGGCATTGTTTGGTCATATCTTGAATTAAGTCTTATGGTTCACCAATTTATATACTTAAGCGTGAAGTTCACGCGACGCCTGATAAGCTTCAAATTGGGAGGTCATCATGGCAATCACCTTGATGGAAGGAAGGAAAAGGCAGGACTGGGCTAATCTGGTTCTGGCGGTTTGCTTGTTCGTCTCGCCGTGGGTTGTCGGTTTCGCGGCCGAAGCGATGCCGAGTTGGAATGCCTGGATCGTTGCCGTCATGCTCGCTGCGCTGGCCACAGCGGCGCTGTCGGTGTTTTCCGAATGGGAGGAATGGGCAAATATCGTGCTCGGCCTCTGGCTGGTTGCGTCGCCCTGGTTCCTCGGCTTTGCGGCCAATGCAAGCGCGATGTGGACGGTTGTCGTCCTTGGTGTGCTCGTTGCCGCCGTGTCGCTATGGGCAGTCTGGGACGTTCATCATCCCGCCGCCCACGCTTAGACCCGGCCTGATCCGGTCGCCGCAGCGGTGGGCTCTGTGAACTGAACGTGCCCACCGCTCAAATGATGGTGCAGCCTCGATTCGCGGTCAGCATTGATTGACTGCGGCGCCGATAGATCTTGAGCAGGCAATGGCCCCTCAAACTTCGAATATCAGAAGGAAGTAGGCGACGAAGAGAACGAGGTGCACGGCGCCTTGCATCAGGTGCGTGCGACCGCTCGCAAATGTAATGATGCTGAGAGCCAGTGTCAGAATGAGCATCACGGCATCAGTGCGCTCCAGGCCGAGCACGACGGGATGGCCAGTGAGATGACTGATGACCAGCATCGCAGGTACGGTCAGTCCGATGGTCGACAGAACCGATCCCAGGAAGATGTTGACCGACCGCTGTAGATGATTAGCGACCGAGGCTCGCACGGCGCTGATTGCCTCCGGTGTCGCGACGAGGACAGCCATGACGACGCCGCCCAGCGCTGCAGGAGCACGAAGTGTCTCGATGAAGTAATCGATTGGCGCGGCCAGCTGTTCGACCAGGAAAACGACGAGAGCCATGTAGGCAACCAGGAGAATCACGGGCGGCCATAGAGGTCCTTCTGTGGTTCTGCTATACCCTCCCGCCGCCTCACCGGCATCATCGATGAAGAAGCCTCTATGGCGACCGGTCTGCAGGGTCAGAAACACGCCGTAGAGCCCAACGGAAATGAAGGCAAGAACCGTTTGTTGGACGGTGGAATAGGGCGGTCCATTTGTCGGATGCGTAAAATTCGGCATGATCATGCTGAGGGTTGCCAGAGGTACGATAACGCCCAGATAGGCGTTGGCGCCCTGCAGATTGTGGTGCTGCTCATGCCGCCGCCAGCCTCCGATCAGCAAGGACAGGCCAACCATGCCATTGAGGATGATCATCACGACGGCAAAAAGCGTGTCACGCACCAGCGTCGGGTTGCTTTCGCCGTGCCGCATGACCGCCGTAATGGCCATCACCTCGATCGACGTAATGGCAAGCGTGAGGATAAGCGTTCCATACGGCTCGCCCAGTTGCTCCGCAAGATGATCGGCGTGGCGCACGACTGATAATGCAGAACCAAGCACGACTGAAAACAGCCAAATGAAGATGACTGCCAGCCATATCGGGTTGGCAAGCAACCCGAAGAGAACCTCACCGAAAAGGAGGAACACGACGCTCGTGGCAATGCTGACCGCAAGCAGCCATTCCCGGTGTATGAGCGCCAACCTGGGGCGTTGCGGCGCGGCCCCTTCCGGGTTCATTCTGAAGGTCCTCATAGTCGTTTTGAAGAATACGCCACAACCCGGCCCATCCGTCCACTCCCATCACTCAGGCCGACCGCACTGGGTTGAGGCGGCCACCGATCGCCTTGATTGCCGTTGATGGCGCGCAACCGTTGGCAGCTGACATAAATCCTTCATCTCAAACGACGAAATAGGCCCAACTATTGGTGGCAGGTTCGATGATTGGGGAAGCGCGCATGACCACGTTGCAACAAGTCGCGCAAAGAGCTGGTTGTTCGCTTGCGACGGCAAGCCGGGCCCTTAGTCTCAATGGCTCCGTCAGCGATGCGATGAGCCGGCGTGTTCGGCGCGCTGCCGCCGAGCTCGGCTACCGATCGACGGCCGCAGGCGGCAAGGTTGGCAGACGTCCCGTAATCGGGGTTCTGATCCCGAGCATCACGAATCCCGTCTTCTCCTCGTCCCTATCCGGCATCGAGAACAGGATGCTGGTTGGAGGTCACGGGGTGCTGATTGCGCAATCACACTATGAGCCCGCGCGGGAAGCGGCTGCCATACAAACGTTGTTGAACGACCGGCCGACGGGACTGATCCTGACTTTGTGCGATCCATTGAACACCAGAAATCTGCCGTCATCCATGCCCCCGACCGTCCTCCTCGGCAACCTTCCGACGGAGCTGTTTCCGGCCGCCGTCACCGTCGACAACTTCGGTGCGGGATATGAAGCTACGAAAATGCTGACCGCACTTGGCCATAAAGCGATCCTGTTTGTTTCCGGCACCTTTACCGCTTCCGATCGGGCGCGGTTACGGCATGACGGGTATCGGCAGGCGATGCTGGAGGACGGCATCGCAGCGTTGGATCCGGTACAGATTGCCTTCGTTGGTGGCTATGACCAGCTCGATTTGAGCGCAGTATTGGCAAGGTTTTCGCCAACCGCGATCATTGCCTCCAACGATCTCCTGGCTTTCGCCGTCATCGGAGCCTTGCGGCGCGAGGGACTTTGCGTGCCCCGCGATGTGTCGGTGGTCGGCTTCGACGGAATCGCCATCGGCCAGATGATGGATCCGCCGCTGACGACGATGGAAATGCCGGACGCGAGCATGGGGGCAACTGCGGCCTCGTTGCTCCTGGATATGGCCGAGAACGCTGCACCTGCGCGGCATTTCGATATCGCCTATTGCCTGCGGCGTGGTGGTACCGTTCGCGCGATCTGAAAACAAAACCACCGCCTCCAGGGAAGCGGTGGTCGTCGTCCTCATTCATCTTGGCGATCAGCTGCGTGGCAGCAGACGCTTTACGTCATCGGCAGCGTCGTCCAGTGCTTCTTGCGGGGTCGCGGACTGGTCGACGACACGCGAGGTGTTGTCGACGATCGTCTGCGTGACGCGAACCCCATTTGCGCCCGGGAAGGCGTACCACGGGATCATGCGCGGCATCTGCTTCAGGCCGGCCTGGAAGAGCGGGTTCTGCTTGTAGAAGTCACCGAGATATTCCGGAGATTTCGCGGCCAGCTCGTTGTTCGGCACATAGCCGGTGCCGGGCACGACGACCGAGGCGCCATAAGGGCCGGCGGCAAACTTGGCGAATTTCCAGGCGGCATCCTGCTTGGCGGCGTCATGGGTCAAGATGACGACCGCGTTGCCGCCGGTCGGCAGCTTGCCATTCACCGGATCGATTAGCGGGATTTCGGCCGTGCGCAGGTCGAACTTGCCGCCGACGTTCTTGACCGTGTTGCGCAACGCGCCGGTCGTCTGGAAGGCAAAGCCAACCTTGCCGGCAACGAAGGCCTGCTCACCGGCGGCCTTGGTGAAAACCGGCATGCCGGCTTCCTTGACCATGCGGTCGATGATGGTCATTGCCTTCTGGCCTTGCGGACCGTTGAAGGCGACGCTGCTTTCGTCTTCGCCCAGCATCTTTCCGCCGGCGCCAAACAGCAGCGCGGAGAACATCCAGTCGTCACCCTGCCAGCGGAAGTCGATCGAATCGACGCCGTTGCCGAGCGCCTTGATCTTGGCGCCAAGTTCGATGACCTCGTCCCAGGTCTTCGGCGGATTGTCCGGGTTGCCGCCGGCGGCCTTCAGGAGATCGGCATTGTAATACATGATCGGGTTTGAGGTCGCGAAGGCGAGGCCGACCTGCTTGCCGTTCACCTGGGCGAGCTTCAGGATGTTGTCAGAGAAGCCCTGGTCCGCCATGCTTTTGTCCTTGGCGATCAGCGGGCCCATGTCGACCGGGATGTCGCGCTCATTGGCCATACGCAGACGGTTGAGACCGATGAAGGTCAGGTCCGGCATCTCGGCCGTGCCGGCCTGGCGCATGATCGTCTGGATGCCTTCCTCGTAGGTCGCCGACGGGTTGGCGAACTGGATCTTGATATCCGGGTTTTCTTCCATGAACTTCTTCGAGATCGTGTCCATCACGTCCTTGAAGAAACCGGGCATCGGATAATGCACGGTCAGTGTCGTCTCGGCATGGGCCGGAAGCGACACCGTCATGGCGACCGCCGCGGCGGCGAGGATCTGGGTGAAATGCTTCATCGCGTGGCTCCTGGTTTAGGACCGGTCAGCCCTTGAGACCGGTCATGGTGATACCCTCGACGAAGCGTTTCTGTGCCAGCAGGAAGGCGGCGACGAGGGGGAAGGTGATGATGAGAGTGGCTGCCATCAGCGCGCCGTAGTCGTCGCCGGCCTCCGCGGCGCGGAAATAGAGAAGCCCGAGCGGCGGTGTGGCATAGGCCTGGTTCGAGATGACGATCAGCGGCCAGTAGAGATCGTTCCAATGGGCCACGACCGAGAAGATCGCAAAGGCGGTGATCGCCGGCCACGCATTCGGTACGATGACGCGCGCGATGACGCCGACCTCCGTCATGCCGTCAAGGCGCGCTGCATGGATCAGGTCATCCGGCATGGAGCGGAAGAACTGCAGGAACAGGAAGATCCCGAAAACCGAGATGGTGAAGGGCGCAACCAATGCGACGTAGCTGTTCAGGCCCCCCACCTTGTCGAAGGCGACATAAAGCGGCAGCGCGGTCGCATGGATGGGAACCAGCAGGCCGAGCATGACGAACACCATCATGACGCGGGCCGCTCGGAATTTGAGCTTCGCCATGGCATAGGCACAGGGGACCGCGATTGTCACCTGGATGACAAGGATCAGCAGGCAGACAATCACGCCGTTGAAAAGCAGGTTGCCCATCGAGACGCGCGACAAGGCCTTTGTGAAGTTCTGGACGTAAAACCAGTGTTGCGGGACGAGCGACAACGAGGACGTGAAGATGTCGCTCTGAGCCTTGCCGGCTGTCGAGACCATGAAAATATAGGGTGCGAGGAAAACGAGCGCGCCAAGGCTCAAAATTGACAGCCGAATGATCCGGGCGAGGGGAAAGGTTTCAGCGTTCATGTGTAGTGCACCTGCCGGTCCTGGATCCGGTACTGCAGGAACATCAGGACGACCAGAATGGCGAGGAAGACGACGGTCATGGCCGAGGCATAGCCGACGCGCAGATAGACGAAGCCCTCCTGGTAGATCGTAAAAAGAAGTACCTCGGAGGCCTTGTTCGGGCCGCCCTCGGTGAGCGTCTTGACCGTTTCGAAGACTTTGACGGAGTTGATGATGCTGATCGTCGTCACGAAAAGTGTTGTCGGCCCAAGCATCGGCCAGGTGACGAGACAGAAGCGATCCAAGCCCGAGCGGGCCCCGTCGACGTCGGCGGCGGCATAGAGTTCGCGGGGGATGGCGCTCAGACCTGCCAGGAAGAGCACCAAGATAAAGCCCACCGATTGCCAGATGCCGATGATCGATAGACCGAAAAGCACGGTGCTCGATGCACCGAGCCAGTTCGGCCCGTGGATGCCGATTTGAGCAAGCATCGCGTTGATCGGCCCGATGGTCGGATGGAAGAGATATTGCCAGACCGTCGCCATGGCGACGAGCAACGAGGCGACGGGCATGAAAAAGGCGGTCCTGAAGAAGGAGCGGCCGATGCCCTCGGCTTCGATCAGCATGGCAAGGCCAAGCGCCAGGACGATCGAGACGGGTGTGACGATCGCCGTATAGACCGTCGTATTCCAGAGCGAGCGCCTGAAGGTGCGATCGGAAAAGAGCTCTGCGTAGTTTTCGAAGCCGACGAACTTGAAGCCCGCATAGCCGAGCTCGAAATCGGAAAAGCCGAGCGCGATCACGGCTGCAACCGGCAGAAGGATGAACAGCAAGACGAGCGCCATCGCCGGCAGAGACAGCAACCAGGCCGTCCTGGCTTCATGGCGCTCGGCGGTCCTGGACGGGGCGTGTCCGATGACGCCGGAGGCTGCGACATTGTCAGCCATGCGCAGTCTCCGGTGCAACAGCGGTCGTCCACGGCGTTGCGGGCTGGCGTGCTCCGTCGGCGCCGAACACAAGAATATGCTCGCCGGCAACATGCAGGTGGATCGGCATGCCGGCGGCAAGGCCAGTGCCTTCGGAGGGCGAGACCTTGGCGATCATGGTTTCGCCGATCGCATCCAGACGGCTATAGACGATGATCTCAGACCCGAGGAATTCGACGCGCTCGACGCGGGCCTGCAGGCCGCCATCACCGCCGCGCGCGATGCGGACGAATTCCGGGCGAATGCCGAGCGTCACCGCCGCGCCGGGCGAAAGGGAGCAGTTGGAAAGCGCGCAGCGAACGTTGCCCAGAGCCACCGTCGAATCCGCCTCGACCTGCGAGGGCAGAAGATTGATGCGCGGCTGGCCGATGAACTTTGCGACGTCAATATGCTGCGGATCGTCGTAGATAACTTGCGGTGGCGAAAGCTGGAGGAGCGCACCGCCAATCATCACGGCGACCCGGTCTGCCATGGAAAGTGCTTCGGCTTGGTCATGGGTGACGTAAAGGGTCGGTACCCCGGCGCGGCGATGCAGTTCGACGATCTCGCCACGGGCATGCACACGCAGGTTGGCGTCGAGGTTGGAAAGCGGCTCGTCCATCAAAAACGCCGCCGGCTGGCGCACCATGGCACGGCCAAGTGCAACGCGCTGGCGCTGTCCGCCGGACATCTGGCCAGGCTTGCGGTCGAGAAGGTGATCGATCTTCAAAGAAGCCGCCATGCTGCGCACATCCCGCTTGATGTCGGCGATCGCCTTGCGCTGGCCGGGTATCAGCGACCCGATGACGGGCAGGCGCTGGGCGCGCGTCAGCCGGCGCATGACGAGCGGCACGGCGATATTCTGGGCGGCGGTCAGATGCGGATAGAGCGCATAGGATTGGAAAACCATCGCAATGTTGCGCTCGGCTGCCTTGAGGGTACTGATGTCCCTGTTCGCAACTTTGATCTCGCCGCCATCGGCGGTCTCGAGACCAGCTAGGATGCGCAGCAACGTGCTCTTGCCGCAGCCGGATGGACCGACAAGTGCGATGAATTCGCCCGGCTCCGCATCAAGGCTGACGCCTTTCAGGATCGGGTTGCCGCCAAAGGATTTACGGATGCCACGAAGGGATAGGGCGCTCATTCAGCCATCTCCTTATTGACGGCTTTCGGATAGACCTCGTGCACCACTTCATCGAGCACATGCGCCGTCATGCCCGGCACGGCGACGATCTCGCTTGTGACCTCGTCGCCGAGTGTGTGGATGACAGCGCCGACGAGACGTTCGCCCGGCATTGCACGCTCGATCTTGTCGATGATGAAGGCAGCCGACGGACCCCAGACAAGCGAGGTGTTTTCGAAGCGGCCCTGCCAGGCCCAGTGAAGATGACCACTGGCAAAGAGCGGCACGTCGTGGCTAGCAATCAGATCGTAGAGCCGCCTGCGCTGGCTCGGGCGGACGGACCAGTAGCCGGTATCGCCTTCATGCGGCTCGTCAACGAAAAGCGGCTTATGGGCAAACAGCGCCAGCCGACGACCGTTGCGTTCGTTGAATGCTGTCTGCAACCACTCAAACTGCGCTTCCTCCTCATCGTCCTCGTGGCCAAGAAGCAGGGAGTTGAGGCCGATGAGGCGCCAGCCATTCGCGTCGTCGATCCAGCGGTCGTCACCGGCAAGCGCGCGCCAGCGCTGCAGACGCTCTGCAGTCACCGGCTGATCCGAGCCTGGCAGGTGGCCGACATCGTGATTTCCCGGCACGATGAGCATCGGGACCGACGTCTGGCGCATCAGATCCATGCAGAAGGTGATGTCGCCTTCCTTGTCGGCGCCGTCGACGGTGAGATCGCCGGTATGGACGACGAGGTCAGCATCCGTTGCCTCGATCCAATTCACAAGAGGCGCCCAGTTGTCGTTGAAATGCGCCTTCTCGGGGCTGAAGTGAGTGTCGGTGATCTGGATGATTTTCACGGGGGCTGCTCTCTGGTTCGGGAGCGTGCCCAACGACGAGACACGCTTCTTTGCAGCCTCTTTAATGCTGGCCTGTGTCAGGCCCGTAACACCGTTTTCCACCGCCGTTTCTTTTTCGTCGCACAACTGTCACGCAGATGAGGGTGTTCGGTTCCGGGTTGAACTGGTGCGCGGCCGTGCAATCGGGGCGCAGTGGTGTACTTGTTGCGGCAGCCCTCCTGCCTATCTCCCTTCAGGTGAGAATTCACGAAAGGCGCCGATTAGCCCGTCGGCGGATCAGATTGCAGCAGCCAGAGGAGAAGTTGATGCAAGAGCCCCTTGTCGTCCACCGCGAGACCCACATTTCGGCCCCGCCTTCCGCGGTTTTTGCCTTGCTCACCGATCCCGAAAAGATCCTGCGCTGGATGGGGACTGAGGCACAAGTCGAGCCTCAGCCAGGTGGCCTTTATCTTGTCAACGTTACCGGCGCTCGCTTCGCGCGGGGCTCCTTCCGAGAGGTTGTACCTGTCCACCGGCTCGCCTACAGCTTTGGCTGGGACGGGAGCGAGATTGTACCGCCCGGATCGAGTTTGGTGGAGATAGACCTGATCGAGAAGCCGGATGGAACCCTGTTGCGGTTGACCCATACCGGATTGCCGAATGCCGAGCAGTGTGCCGGACATGCGGAAGGCTGGGAGCATTATATCGCCAGACTGGCGGAATACGCGGCCGGGCGCGATCCGGGCCCGGATCCCTGGTCCGGTCGGGTTTGATGGTTTTTCTCCAGTTCCGTCGGCTCTGCGGCGAGCAGATTGACCCGCGGGTGACAGCTTTCAGTTGACATGGCATGATCTAGGCATGGATCTGCCCACCTCCCTTGCATGGCTGGTCGACGAAGCCGGCGCATCGCCGGATCCCGAGTGGTACCTGGCCGAATTGGGCCGCAGGCTGCTGACAGACGGGTTGCCGCTGGCAGGCGGCGCCCTGACACTGGCGGCACCGCACCCCATCATCGCGCGCCGCACGTGGTTGTGGCGGGCCGAAACCGGAGCCGTGATCGAGGCTTTAAGCTTCACCGATGTTTCACACAATCCGGCCGGGCATGAATGGCTGACTGGCCTTGGACCAGTCCAGGAGGATACGGTGGGACTGCCGCCGGATAGCCCAGTTCTGGGGTGGGCTGGAACGCGGGCGTTTACCGCGGCCGAGGCAGGCAAACTGCACGAGGCGGCACGCTTTGCGGCACCATCCCTGGTGGCGCTGGCGGCAAGGACAGGGTTGGCCGCGCTGCTAGAGGCCTATCTCGGTCGACGAAGCGCCGCCCGCGTGCAGGCCGGTGCTCTGTCTCGCGGCACCGGCGAGACGATACGGGCGGCTTTGCTGTGCGCGGATCTGCGCGACTTCACGGCGCTCTCCGAGGCGACGGAACCTGCGGTGATGATCGCCTCGCTCGACGCCTGGTTTGATCGCATAGCCGGTGCGGTCCACGCTTTCGGCGGTGAGGTGTTGAAGTTCATGGGAGATGGGGTACTGGCAATCTTCCCCGTCACGACCACGCCCGGCGAGGCATGCGAGGCGGCATTGCGCGCGGTTGCTTCTGCCCGTGCCGGCATGGCCCATCTCGATACCGTGCGCCAAAACCAGGGGTTGCCGCCACTCCCCTTCGGTGTGGCACTCCATTTCGGGGAGATCCTCTGGGGCAATATCGGCGCCGCCGACCGGCTGGATTTCACTGCGATCGGGCCGGCCGTCAATCTGGTCAGCCGGCTTGAAGGGCTATGCAAGCCTCTGGGGCTGACCGTGTTGCTTTCCGGCGCGGTCGCGGAAAGGACGACCGCCACGCTGGTTCCTGTGGGTTACCACGTGTTGCGCGGGATTGCTGCGCCCTGCGAGGTCTTTACGCTGCCCGAGGACTGAGACTGCCGCTGCGATGAGTTGTAGCCTCTTGCCTAGAACCAAACATCTGCGACCGTGCGCGCGTCCGGCGGCAGATCCTCGAAACTGTGGAGACCATCAAACCGCTGCAGCCGAACGTCGGCCACCTCAGCTGGTTCGGCGAGACGGAGGTTGACGGCGATTCTTGTCTCTCCGTTGCGACTTGGCCTCAAGGCGCGCCAGCTGATGAGGTTGCCGCAGCGACGACAGAAGTTGAAGGAAAGGCTCTGCGAGCCGCAAATATAAGCGGTAAGAGCGTCGGTTTCGTCTTCGACGTGAATTCCTTGGCCATCGTAGTCATAGGCCCACAGCACGCCATAGCGTCGGCAAACCGTGCAGTTACAGATCGTGGCATCTGGAATGGTGCCGCGAAATTCCCAGTGAACGGCTCCGCAATGACAGGAGCCGCGGGTTATTTTGGGCACGGCGCGATGTGCTTCGTCTGTGGTCATGCAATCCTCCCCCGACGATTGCCCGTCATTCTAACGCAGATGAACCGAGGCGTGTATAGCAAAGCACGCCCCGGCGGTCGCTGCTTAATCCGTTTGACGTTTTCAGGTTGTCCAGCCAGCTCCTACTTCGCGGCCGCATCTCCTGTTCCCCGCCCGGCCAAAGTGCTGATCACGAGGACAATGTCTTGCCAAAAACCAGCTTTTTGAATGTAGCGGGCGTCGGCTTCAGCGAGCGCATCGGGCGTCGACATGTCAATTCCTTGAAGCTGAGCCAGTCCCGTTATGCCAGGCCTCACGGAAAATACCTTGCGCTTGCGCCGTGCAGCGATGACGTCATGCTGCGTGGGAAGACACGGGCGAGGGCCGACGAAGCTCATCTCTCCGCGCAAAACGTTGATGAGCTGAGGTAGTTCGTCGAGCTTGTATGCCCGCAGTTTTCGGCCGAGCGGCGTGATCCAGGACAAAGCTGCATCATGAGAGCCGACATTGGGAGAACCTGCCGCCATCGTGCGAAATTTGATGCAAACAAACGGTACTTCGGCACGGCCGACCCGCTCCTGAAGAAACAGTGCGCCGCCAGGGGACGATCGACGCACGAGGACCACAAGGATAACCAGGACCGGAGCAAGAACGATAAGTCCGAGACACGCAGCGCAGATATCAAACAGTCGCTTCAAAGATCTGTTAAAGCCGTTGAGCATCGAAAGATTCAAGTTCCTGTATCAAACGTTGACGCCAAAAGCTCTCAAAGTGAGCGCTTCAAGGCGTTTCGCATATCAAAAGGCGGATTCCAGTCCAATAGCCCGCGCGTATCAGATATGTCCACTTCCAGCCAATCGGTAAGGCGGCTTACGAGCTCTCCTTTGCCCGTTGCCCGGCCAAGAATATGCAGAACGGCGCAAGGACAGGGAACCAATCTCGCCGGGCGTCCCATGGCAGCGGCCAGCCGCCGCAGCAGCTCGGGCGTCGAGACTGCCTCATCATCGCCTGCCAGCAGTATCTGGCCAGGCGCAGCGGGATGAAATACTGCCGTCACGATGAGATCGGTGAGATTTTCGACGTAGACCATGGACCTTCGATTGTCGATCGAAGCCATGGGAAGCGGAATTCCACTCCGAACGAGCTGCATGAGCGCGCGGAAGCTGCCTCCAACGCCGCGCCCATAGACCAGCGGTGGGCGAATGATGACGATCTCCATGCCAGTTGTCTTCGACAATGCCATCAGAGCTTGTTCTGCTTCAAGCTTTGACACGGCATACTCAGTCGTCGCATGAGGGAGGTCGTGCGGTGTGAATGGACGCCCCTTGACCGATCGTTCGCCATTCACCTTTATCGTGCTGATAAATATGAACCGTTTGACCCCATAGGCGGCCGCCTGTCGAGCAAGGTTGATTGTCCCTTCGGTGTTCACCGTCCGGAAAACTGCAGGTCCTGGGTTTGATCCATCGATGACATTCTGATTTGCCGCCGCAAGATGAATGACGGCATCGATGCCAACCAACGCGGCTTTCCAATCCGTCGCACCATCAATGTTGCCGACGGCAAAACACCCCGCGTGAGCGGCGCGGCCGGCCGCCCTGAATGCAAAGTCGCGGATGCGAAGTGCGTCCTGAAGATCCTGACCGACAAAGCCTGTCGCGCCGGTGATGAGTATCATACTCAGCTCCCAACAGACGGCAGCACGAACGCCTCGCCATAGGCCGTCACTGGGTGGCTCCCTGCCGAACGGAGACGAGGTCAACCACGCCGTCGAACGGATGATAGTCCTGGACAAGTGCGCTCAGAATGCGGCGCAGCCCCTCGACATCTCCCTCGTCGGCAGTGGAACTCAATTGCCGAAGTTTCGGCGTCAGTATCTCCCACTCGATAAACCGCTCCCGCGCACGCATGATTTTGGGATGTTCAGTTGGCTCGGGATTGTCGCCTATCAGCAGTTCTTCGTATAGCTTTTCTCCCGGCCGGAGGCCCGTCGTAACAATACGGATATCTCCCGACGGATTTCGTTCGTCTTCGATGGTCAAGCCGGACAGCTCCACCATGCGCCGGGCAAGATCGATAATTTTGACCGGCTCGCCCATGTCGAGGACGAAGACATCGCCTCCTTTGGCCATGGACCCGGCCTGAATGACGAGCTCGGTCGCTTCCGGCACCGTCATGAAGAAGCGCGTGATCTCGGGATGCGTTAACGTGATAGGGCCGCCCTGGCGAATTTGCTGGCGAAACAAGGGAACGACCGAACCGGAAGATCCCAATACGTTGCCAAACCGCACCATCGTGAGAACCGTCGAGGCGCCTTCGGCGGCCAATCCTTGAAGCGCCATTTCCGCGAGCCGTTTGGTGGCGCCCATGACGTTGGTTGGTCTGACGGCCTTGTCCGTACTGATCAATATGAACCTTTCTGCGCCGGTATCGATCGCTGCTCTCGCGACCGCAACAGTGCCAAAGATGTTCGTTTTGACCCCTTCGACCGGGTTCTTTTCGACCAGCGGTACATGCTTGTAGGCTGCCGCATGATAGACGGTGTCTGGTCGCCAGGTCTCCATAATCTTCTGGATCCGAAGCTCGTCGCAAACGTTTGCAAGCAGCGGCACGATCTGGAGCCCGGCGTCCGGGTTGTTGCCGGTAAGCTCGTTCTCCAAGGCATAGAGCCCATATTCATTTTGGTCGAGGATCAGCAATGCAGCCGGCTTCAGCCGAGCCAGTCCGCGGCAGAGTTCGCTGCCGATTGATCCGGCCGCGCCTGTCACGAGCACGACCCGTCCGCGGATGTTGCGTTCCAAGAGCGCTTGATCCGGCTGAACCGGCGTGCGACCCAACAGATCCTCAATATCCAGTTCCTGCAGATCGGTGAACTCCGCCTGGCCGCCGGCAAGGGCGTTCAGGTCGGGGACGGTGCGAACGGCAACGCGCGCGCCCCTGAGCTGCTCCAGGATTTCGTTGCGCCGCGACCGATCAATTTTAGGAAGCGCCAAGAGGATCGTGCGGACGTTCAGCCGCGCGCTCAATGCGACGATTTTCTCCGGATCGTAAACCGCAACGCCGCCAATGAGGCTCCCATGCAGGTTTTTGTCATCGTCGAGATAGCCGACGACCTTGAAATCGGCACTGCCGCTCAGCGCGCCGGCGACCTGCCTACCGCCGGATCCAGCACCATAGATGAGCATGTTCGTCTGCGTGTTCTGCCGCAGTATGCGCTTGTAAGCCTCACTCAGGAAATATCTTGCCATAAAGCGGTTTAGGCCGATCGCCAGCAGCAACAACAATGGCTGCATAATGCCGATCGTGCGTGGTATTCCCGGGAAGCTGATGGCAGTAAAAACCGCCATGAACGCAAGGCCGTAAATCGTTATGGCTTTGATCACCGTGATGAACGCCGACCAGCCGAGGAAGCGGAAGATTGCCCGGTAAAGACCCATTGTGATGAAGATCGGGAGCGCAATCACAAGGGACACTGGAATTGTGACGAGCTGCATACCCGTCAGCGTCACCCAGTCATTCAAGCGAAAGCAGAAGGCCAGCCAGATCGTCAGAATACAAAGGCACGAATCGACCAGCACCGCCAACGCCCGTTTGGTCGGCCTCGGCAGATCAAGAATGCTTTGAACATATCTGTCGGAAACCGCCCGCATCGGCCCTATCCCCGCAGATGCGCTGGGATTGCATTGGACGAATCGCCGGTAGGCAGAGCGACGTCACCGCGCTGGGCAATCGAAGCGGACCGCAGCCTTATCGAACAGGCAAAACACGTGGCGGCAAATAGCAGGGCGTAGGATTCGCCGATGGCAAGCCGGTTATTCGAATTGCTGAGGATCGTGAAGGCAAAGTAGACCGCGAACGTCAGGTAGCAAGCAAAAGCGCTCTTGCTGATCACGCCTGCCGATGAAGCTCGATAAACACGATAGATGGCCGAAATGACGATCAGCGCCAATATGGCGAGACCGGTAAAGCCATATCGGACCAGGATCTCAAGGTAGCCATTGTGCATCAGGGTGTAAGTCACACCGCGGTAAGGCGTTGTTTGCCAAATCGTAAGCCACCCGTTGCCGTTGCCGAAGGTCGGCGCAACGGATATGACGTCGATCGCGTTGGCCCACAGTTGCAGCCGCTCGTCCAGCGAGATAGGCGTGTCCGACGAGGCGATCGCGTCTTGCATAACGCGTTCCAGCGAAACGCCGCTATCGAGCCGCTCGACAATCATCACAACTGAATTGAGCGTGGCAGCGCCGAAGTGCGCCACGTTGTCACGAACCTCGTAGATGCCCCACGACAAAAGCAAAAGGCCGCTGATGGCGGCGACGAGCACAGTCTTTCGCCTGAGGTAGAAAAGCGTCGCTGCAATCATCAGGCCAAGCGCTGGCAGTAGCGCCAACCATACGCCCTTCGACTTGGCGCCATAAATATTGAAAATCGCGAGACCGATCACCGTCACGGCGATCGCTGAGACGACGGCCTTGGTGCGCGTCGAGCTGCCAATCTCCCACTGATGCAACGCCCAGTAAAAGGCCCCGATGAAGATAAAGCCGCACCCGACGGCTCCGTGAATAGAATTATGATGGAAAGCAGGGGACATCCGCTCGCCTGCCACGATCGCGGAAAATGGCGTCGAGACGATGAACAGGACAAGCGCACTGCAGAAGAACGCCAGCAAAATAGGCTTGATCAGATGCCAGCTCGTATGCAGCGCCAGGCCCATGGCAGGAAACAAGATCGCAAAAGCGTAGAGCCACTCGGATGCGCCTCTTTCACCGTCGACGATCAATCCGAAGAGAAATCTCGACAAAGCGAAGGCACCCCAGGCGACGCAGACGATCGCTAACCAGTCGGCCAACGACGCCCGCAAAGGGGCCTTACGAAGCATAAGGGACAGGCCCATGAGCAGGATGGCAGCGTATCGATAGAAATCGCTCTCGATCAACGTCACTGACATCATCCCCAGCCATAAGATGGCGATGACGACGTCGAGGGTTGCCGACTTCACCTGACTGTTAGATGTGGGTATTGTCATGATAGTGCATACCGTATTCGGCGGGCATACTCGATCAAGCGAAGAAAGTGCGTTCCGATTTTACGAACGCCTCGCAACTTCACGGCGCGGTATTGAGCCCTGTTGGCAATCTGGCTCACAGCTGAGCGTTCGGATAGTTCGACGATATTTTGCCGGACGGTATAGATGTTAACGCCCGTCTTCCATCCGCGCTCAAGGGTCATGTCGTAGGGAAATTCGATATTATTGGCGCTTTCAAGCAGCTTACGGGCGCCTTCGCGCGTGACGAGATAGCAAGCTGCGGACCCTTGCGGACCGTGCAGACAGCGCCCAATGGAATCTCCATACTCCGAGATGGCCACCGTTCGGCACCACTTCGACCTGTGATTGAGCAACTTTACCACCTCGGCGGAAGGCACCGCTTTTAAGATCGCAGCGGCCCTCAGCGTGAAATCCTGACGCAATTCCACGTCGTCTTCCATAATAATGGCGTTTTCAAAGTTGCTTGAGAGAAAAGCCTCCAGCGCCCTCATGTGAGCACGGTAGCAGCCATATTCGCCAGGCAGCATCTGCCGGCCATTCCGACGCAAGAACTCTTTTTCGTTGAATCCAGATCTTTGCGCTGCGGGGATCGCGCTCCCATCGACACCGGGGATTCGGTCGATCTGCATGCCAGCAAAGGTCGCCTGCGACGATACTTCCGCCCATCGCTTTGACGAGCTGTCCAGATTGATCACGTACGCACCGATCAGACGTTGCAAACGGTTCGTTCCTGTTGCTGTGTTCAATTTGAGCATCTGATCCGCGTCATCTGTGGCACTCTTTTGGCCCTTGCGCGCCCAGGAGATCATAGGAACAGCAAGTCGAGGGCCGCTTTCGACGGCTTGAATAGATAATATTTCTGCCCATCCTTATCTACAACAGCCTCTGCGTGTATGTCCACAATTGTGACAGCGACAATTGCTTGAACCACAACAAGCGCGCCACGGTTAGGAACCCTGCTGTGGTAAGCTCAAGCGCAAATGCAGCGCAATGTCTCCTATCGTCGTACTCGCGCGTCTTTGCAACCCCGATGTGGATCGCATGGGCAAATTCCCACCAATTTCGGGGTTTCGCTCCCCGGTTTTTGCTTGGACGGGCCGGGTGCGGTGCGCGCATCCCGTCGGAAGCGCCAGAGCAGACGAGACCGAAAGTCTGTCGCCGTCTCGTTGGTGCTGCCAATCGCTCTTGCGCGCGCTGGAGCCTCTGTTAAGCATTCTCATGTTGCGAAACGAAACGTAAATGAAAGAGGCCGAACCCATGTTCCTGAGCGATCGCCAAACGGAAATAGTCGGGATGGCCAAGTCGAACGGCCGCGTATTCGTCGAGGAACTCGCGACCCATTTCTCTGTCACACCGCAAACGATCCGCAAGGATCTGAACGACCTCTGCGATGCACAGATTCTCACGCGCGTTCATGGCGGCGCGACATTTCCAAGCGGCACCGAGAATGTAAAGTATGAGGCCAGACGCCAGATCGCCGCGACCGAAAAGCAGGCGATCGGCGTCGCGGCGGCGGGCCTTATTCCGAACAATGCCTCGCTTTTCATCAATATCGGCACGACGACGGAGGCTGTCGGTGAAGCGCTCACGAGCCATCACGAGCTGATGGTCATTACCAACAATATCAATGTTGCCAATAGACTGCGGCTGCTTCCGACCATCGAGGTTGTCATAGCCGGCGGTGTGGTGCGTGGTTCGGATGGCGGCATTGTGGGCGAGGCGGCCGTTGATTTCATCAGGCAGTTCAAGGTGGACTATGCCGTGATCGGCGCGTCGGCTATCGATGAGGACGGCGCGCTGCTTGACTACGACTTTCGCGAAGTGAAGGTGGCGCAAGCAATCATCGCCAACGCGCGGCATGTCATCCTTGTGGCCGATTCGACAAAATTCGAGCGGACTGCCCCGGTACGCATCGCGCAGCTTCCTCAAGTGCATACGTTCATCACCGATCGATGCATTACGCCTTCGATCCGTCGTCTCTGTCAGGAAAACAGCGTGAAGTTGATCGAAACTGGGTCGGCGCCCGCATAGGCACTGATAATTTGGGGTTCATTTGATCGGAGTCCTGCGCTAGCCTTTGGCCATGAGTCTAGAAACCGTTCGCGCGTTTTTCAGCGCCCATGCTCCCGATATCGAGATTGTCGAAACCGCCGAAAGTTCCTCGACGGTGGCGTTGGCTGCGGAGGCGCATGGGGTCGATCCCGCTCAGATCGCCAAGACGATCTGCCTGCGTGTCGGTGAGGAAACCATGTTGGTCGTTGCCGGCGGTCTGGCGCGGCTCGACAACAGGAAGTTCAAGGATACCTTCGGAGGCAAGGGCCGGATGCTTGGACCCGAGGAGGTCGTGGAGGTTACCAGCCATCCTGTTGGTGGTGTCTGCCCCTTCGGGTTGCCAAAGATTTTGCCGATCTACTGTGATGTTTCGCTGCGGCGATTTGATGAAGTTGTGCCGGCTGCCGGCTCCACCAACTCGGCCGTGCGCATATCGACCGAGCGCTTGGCAGAACTGACAGGGGCGACCTGGGTCGACGTGTGCCAATAAAGATCGGCGCGCCCAAGCTTCAAACCGGCAAAGCAGTCCCTATATAAGCTCCTGACATGCATTGGTTGTCATGACAGGAGAGATTTGGATGCCTCGTGCCGTTTCGCGTTTTGCCAAGATTGCGGCAATTGCCGTTCTGACAGGCGCTACCGTATTTGCCTCGATCGGCGAGGCCGATGCGCGCCGTGCGGGCAGCTCCGGGTTCGGCAGCCGTGGCACCCGGACGTTCCAGGCGCCGCCCGTCACGAGCACCGCGCCTTCGCCGGCTGCCCCAATCGAGCGCTCGATGACGCCTCGCTCGCAAACCAACGCGCCGTACGCTGGTCAACAGCCTCTCGGTACGCAAAGGCCCGGCCTCTTCAATGGTTTTGGAAGGTCGATGATCGGCGGCCTCATCGCTGGCGGACTTCTTGGGATGCTGCTCGGCCACGGTTTTGGCGGCGGCTTCGGATTCCTCGGGATGCTGTTGCAGATCGCCCTGATTGCGATTGCGATTTCCTTTGCCATGCGCTTCTTTGCCAATCGACGTCAACCGGCTTATGGCGGCCCAAGCCACGGGGGAACCAGCAACATGGCCCCGAGCGGCAACGCATCGTTTCAGATTCCCTCGATCGGGTCGGCGGCAGGTTTTGGGCAGCGGCAGGCAAACACGAAGCCGAATGACGAGATCGGCTTGAGCAAGCGCGATCTTGACCGCTTCGAGGAACTGCTGACAGAGGTGCAAACTGCCTACGGGGCCGAAGACTATGGCACATTGCGTCGCCTGACGACGCCCGAAGCCATGTCCTATCTTGCCGAGGAACTCGGGGAGAATGCGACGAACGGCGTACGCAACGACGTGTCGAACGTCAAGCTGCTGCAGGGCGATATTGCCGAAGCCTGGCGGGAAGATGGGGCGGACTACGCAACACTCGCCATGCGCTATTCTTCAATCGACGCTCTCGTCGAGCGGGCGAACGGCAAACTCGTCAGCGGTGATAGCAATCGGCCGACGGAAACGACGGAAGTCTGGACATTCGTGCGCAGGGGCGCAGACGAGTGGAAGCTTGCCGCAATCCAAGGCACGGACCAGCGCGCCGCGTAACCCACGCGGCGAACGCCCTTCAACCCTCTTGAGCAGCCGGGACGACCCAAAGCGGGCGATCGTCCCGCTTGTTGCGCAGGGCCGGCGCTGACTGATCCTCGACGGCAAGGCCTTCCTCGCCGTCGTGAACGTCGACTTCATAGGTATAATCGTAGAGCATTTCGCATGCGCGCTCGTTGGCCTTGATCTTGGCCTCGGTTTCGCTGATCGCCGTCGAAATTGCCTTGATACGGGCACGCAACATGGAGCCGAGGATATCGGTCGCCGGCCGCTTTTCCAGCCGTTCCAGGTGATGCTCGATGCGTGAGGCGTGACGCTCGAGTTCGCGCTTACTGAAACGCGCCTTGCGCATTTCCTCCGAAAGATCGGAGCGCATGCGGGCGAGTGGATCAAATGTGCCTGGCTCGCGTTCATCCAAGGTGAGCTGATTGACGAGCTTTTCGATCACCATAAGGGCCTGCAAGTCAATGGGATCGGCGAGCTCGACATCATAGCCCGTGTCATCAAACACCTTTCTGCGGACCGGATCCAACAGAAGCTCGTAGGCCTTCTGGACACGGCTGAACGCATCCGCGTCACCGCCGGAGTCTGGATGTGTCGTCTTCGCGCGACGCCGATAGGCGGCCTTCACCTGGTCGTCGGTTGCATCTCGCCGGACGCCAAGAATCTCATAAGGATTGGTCACCATCCCTCCGTCGCTTTCGGACATCGCCGTGACACCCATGAAGGGCATTCCGTCCATCGAGGCCTTCTTCTACCATCACTGGGGCGGAGTTTGGACAAAAAGAATAAACAAAGTCGCACGAGCGAACGGCGCACTGAGCCAGGCATTTTGATAGGAAGTTGCGAGAAAACCTTGAACATACGGGCAATTGCATCAGATGAGTGCGACAATACGCGCAAGTCTCTCGTCCCGAAGGTGACGCCGCCACAACGGATCCGGTATCCGATGTGCCGTTGCAGATCATCAACACTGACGCCGATTCGCATGAAAGGGTGACGGAGTGCGCCTGCTCGACGGCCAGGCTGAGGTGCCATAGCCGAAATACGAAAAATAACGCATGCCCGGCCTGCTGCTTAATCGTTATAATAACGCAGTCGCGTTGACGCTTTTCGTCAAATCGCGTTCTATCCGCCACCATTTGTCCGACCTGCGCTCAGGCTTCGGGGAATTCGGAGGAGGTTTTATGCGAACGATCCGCACGATCGCAGAATTGCGTGATCAGCTTGGCGCCTATCGGCGCAACGGCAAGACGATCGGCTTTGTGCCGACGATGGGATTCCTGCATGTCGGTCACATGGAGTTGGTCGCTCGCGCGCGCGCCGAAAACGACGTGAGCGTTGTATCGATCTTCGTCAACCCGCTGCAGTTCGGCGCCAACGAGGATCTGACCCAGTACCCGCGTGACCTGGCGCGCGACAGCGCAATGCTCGAGGCTGCCGGCGTCGATGTCCTGTTTGCACCTGACGTCAGCGAAATGTATCCGCGACCGATGCTGACGCTCGTCGATGTTCCAACGCTCGCAAACCAGCTGGAAGGGGAGGTCCGGCCAGGACATTTCGCGGGCGTGGCGACTGTCGTCACGAAACTTTTCAACCTCGTGCAGCCCGATCGCGCCTATTTTGGCGAGAAGGACTACCAGCAAGTGGCGCTGATCAAGCGGATGACCGAGGATCTCGCTCAGCCGGTTGGCATCGTTGCCGTGGGAACTGTGCGGGAAGCCGACGGGCTTGCTTGCTCGTCGCGCAATGTCTACCTCAGTGCGCGGGAACGGGCCGCGGCCGTTGTCGTGCCAAATGCCCTGGCAGAAGCCGAGCGGCTCTATGCGAAGGGCTGCGATAGCCCCGAGGAATTGGAGGCCGCGTTGAAGCAGTTCATCACGGCAGAGCCGCTTGCCACACCCGAAGTGGTCGCCGTGCGCCATCCTGAAACCCTTGAGCGCTTGTCCTCGCTGCAATCGGTGTCTGCGCTTGTCGCACTTTTTGTGCGCATCGGCACCACTCGGCTCCTCGACAACAGGGTCATCGGGGTCAAATCGATCAAGAATTCGAGGGCGGCATAGTGAGCACCCATAGCAAGCAGAAGCGGCTGACAACGGCCTCGATTCGCGCGATGAAGGGCAAGGACCGCGTCGTCTGCCTGACGGCCTACACGACGCCGATCGCCCGCCTGCTCGATCCCCACTGCGACCTTCTCCTTGTCGGCGATTCTCTTGGCATGGTGCTTTACGGCCTGGAAACGACGGTTGGCGTGACCCTCGACATGATGGTTGCCCATGGCCGCGCCGTCATGCGCGGCGCGTCGCATGCCTGCGTCATCGTTGATCTTCCCTTCGGCAGTTACCAGGAATCAAAGGAACAGGCGTTTCGCAGCGCCGTGCGGCTGATGCAGGAAACCGGATGCGATGGCGTCAAGCTGGAGGGCGGGGAGGAAATGGCGGCGACGATCGCCTTCCTGACTGCAAGAGGGGTCCCAGTTTTCGGCCACGTTGGGCTTATGCCGCAGCTTGTCAACACGGCCGGTGGCTTTCGCTCGCTCGGACATTCAGATGAGGAGGCGGCAAAGATTCGCCGCGACGCTCTGGCGGTCGCCGAGGCCGGAGCATTCGCGGTTGTTGTCGAGGGAACTGTCGAACCGGTTGCCCGCGACATCACTGCTTCGCTTGGCGTGCCAACCATCGGCATAGGCGCGTCGCCTGCCTGCGACGGGCAGGTCCTGGTGTCGGACGACATGCTCGGTCTTTTCAACGACTTCATGCCGCGGTTTGTCAAACGCTTTGCTAATCTGGGCCCACTCGTCTCTCAAGCCGCTGAGGCCTACGCCGAGGAGGTCCGAACCGGCCAATTTCCTGCCAAGGAGCATACGTTTCAACCGAGGCGGTAGGGCTCGCGCCTCGGGTCGGACTGCAGCGCCGAGCTTGGTCCGCCCTTGTGGGCGGGAATGGCCGTTGATCAAGACCACGTCGATGTCACTGGCGAGGCGCGGCGCTTCAGCCACCACTTCTGTGATGTCGGACATTGATAGCCGACCCTTAGGTCCTGCTGAGCCAGGCCTCGATCCCAAGGGCGGCGGCCCGCCCGCTGGCGAAGCATGCCGTCAAGAGATAGCCCCCGGTCGGTGCTTCCCAATCGATCATCTCACCGGCGACGAAGAGGCCGGGCAGCGCCTTCAGCATGTAGTTCCGATCAATTTCATCCCATTTGACGCCGCCTGCCGAGGAAATCGCCTCGGCGATCGGGCGGGGTCTTTGAACGGGGATCGGCAGTGCCTTGATCAGACCGGCCAGTTGATGAGGATCGCCGAGGTTCGCGGCACCTGCGAGTTCGCGTAGAAGAGCCGCCTTCACACCGTCGATCCCGGCAGCCTTTCGAAGCCGGTTTGACAAACTAGCTTTCAGATCTTGCTTTCCAAGCTCACGGGC
The DNA here is from genome assembly GCF_964254185.1 of Rhizobium sp. LjRoot258. NCBI lineage: Bacteria > Pseudomonadati > Pseudomonadota > Alphaproteobacteria > Hyphomicrobiales > Rhizobiaceae > Rhizobium > Rhizobium sp. LjRoot258. The sequence goes on from NZ_CAXUST020000002.1 coordinate 1,293,031, forward strand.
GATGCGATCCTGTGCGCGTCCCGGCGTCAAGTCGACATCAAGGGTCGTGGTTTGCCCGGCCGCTAAGCTCTTTCTCAACGCGGCAGCGTGAGCGTAGACGAGACTGCCTTCGATGCCATGCCGGGTGACGACGAATTCTCCTGGGATGGTGCCCGCCGTCGAGGTCGCGGTGACCGATTTGACCGGCTCACCGGAAAAACGCTGCCGCAGATGGTCGCTCCAATCGACATCGAAGCCGCAATTGGCGGGCTGAAAATCATCGACTGCGATGCCTTTCTCGCTGAGCCAAGGCAGCCAGCCGGCATCGGACCCGAGCCGAGGCCAGCTCTTCCCGCCAAGCGCCAGCAGGGCTGCGTCCGGCTGGATCACATTTGCACCCTCCGGCGTTGCGATCACGTAGCCCCCGTCCGAAAATCCCAGCCAGCGATGCCGGGTCAGGATCCGTACGCCCTGTGCCTCAAGTCTTCGCAGCCAGGCGCGAAGAAGCGGTGAAGCTTTCATTGCCGTCGGAAACACCCGCCCCGAAGATCCCACGAATGTTTCGGCACCGAGTCCTGCCGCCCAGGCCCTAACCTCCATCGGCTCGAAGCCATCCAGTGCTTGGCGGAGGCGGGCGTTCGACGCGCCGAAGCGTGACGCGAAGCAGTCGTAATCCTCGGAATGGGTAATGTTCAGCCCGGACTTGCCGGCAAGGAGGAATTTCCGTGCAACCGTCGGCATCGCTTCATAGACCGTGACCGCGTGCCCGAGCGACGACAGGCTTTCGGCGGCCGTCAGGCCCGTCGGGCCGCCGCCGAGGATCGCGATTTCCTTTTTGACCATCAAAAATAGCCCGGGATCGATATCGAAGGCCTCTCATGGCCTGCGCGAGCGCCATGTGCAAGAGTATCGTGGCGAAGCCGGCCGCTCGAGTTCTCAGGTGCTATATGCAGATTGTTCCCGGCGCCCACTCGCGGAGAGGACAAGCCGTCGAGCCTGGAATTTATCTCCCGTCACCATGGCGACGGCACGATCAGAGGGAAGATCAATCCACAATGCGGGGTGAGAACTTCGGCTGTGCTGGCTCTGCGGCTTCTTTGATCGCCTCGTCGTGATACCAGCAACTTTCATAGACGGACGGGGTGATATCGCGTTCAATATCAACCGCCGGGCGGCGCTCTGCCGCGGCGAAGCGCTTCGGAAAAGGGTAAATCTTTGCCGTCTCGTGATGCACACCAATGGCCATACAATGCCTCCTTGTTCATCCACGCCCCAGGACGTTAACGCCACCATAGCAGCTTTGCACAGGAATTGCGCGATTTGATTGAAAAAAGTGCATTATTTGTTGCAATTGTGGGCACTCGAATCTGCTGTTGTTTGAATCAGAATCTCAAAAAGCACAAAAGATAATCAGGTGCATAAGTCCTGATCAATTGAGTTGGTTTGCCGAAAAATGTTGCGAGCCTTGGCCGGCTCTCGCTGGCGCATTGGAAACTTACGCACAACAAAATTCCTCCGGCGACTAACTGATTGAGTCCGCAGTTAGTTCCGCGCTCCGCAATCCTGCCGGCCAAACTTGCTCGCCGGCTCAATCGGGCGATTCCAAATTACTCGCGACGGCATCGCGCACAAACTGGCACGCGACGTGCATATAATTTGGCATCCCTTCGCGGTCCGGTCGTCGCAACGGTCGGGTTCGCTTGAGGATTTGCTCACGATCTATGTTTGAGAGAATCGCAAAATGACCAAGTATAAGCTCGAGTACATCTGGCTCGATGGGTACACCCCGGTACCAAATCTCCGCGGCAAGACGCAGATCAAGGAATTCGACGCTTTTCCGACGCTCGAGCAGCTCCCGCTCTGGGGCTTCGATGGTTCGTCCACGATGCAGGCAGAAGGCCGCAGCTCCGACTGCGTGCTGAAGCCCGTCGCGCTTTATCCGGATCCGGCGCGCACGAACGGCGTTCTCGTCATGTGCGAAGTCATGATGCCGGACGGTGTCACCCCGCATTCGTCCAACAGCCGCGCCACCATCCTCGACGACGAGGACGCCTGGTTCGGCTTCGAGCAGGAATACTTCTTTTACGAGAACGGTCGTCCGCTCGGCTTCCCCGAAAGCGGCTACCCGGCTCCGCAGGGCCCGTACTACACCGGCGTCGGCTACTCGAACGTCGGCTCGATCGCTCGCGAGATCGTTGAAGAGCACCTCGACCTGTGCCTCGCAGCCGGCATCAACCATGAAGGCATCAACGCCGAAGTGGCCAAGGGTCAGTGGGAGTTCCAGATTTTCGGCAAGGGCTCCAAGCGCGCCGCCGACCAGATCTGGATGGCACGCTACCTGCTGCAGCGCCTCACGGAAAAGTACGGCATCGACATCGAGTATCACTGCAAGCCGCTCGGCGATACCGACTGGAACGGTTCGGGCATGCACTGCAACTTCTCGACCAAGTTCATGCGCGAAGTCGGCGGCAAGGCTTATTTCGAAGCCCTGATGGCGCAGTTCGACAAGAACCTGATGGACCACATCAACGTTTACGGCCCGGACAACGACAAGCGCCTGACCGGCAAGCACGAAACGGCTCCGTGGAACAAGTTCTCCTACGGTGTTGCCGATCGTGGTGCCTCGATCCGCGTTCCGCACTCCTTCGTCAAGAACGACTATCGCGGTTATCTGGAAGATCGTCGCCCGAATTCTCAAGGTTGCCCCTACCAGATCGCTTCGCAGGTTCTAAAGACAATCTCGGAAGTGCCGACGGCCGGTTTTGCTTCGGCAGCTGCCTAAGTTACCAATTCCGCGTTGCATGTGATGGCGCCGATCGACTGATCGGCGCCATTTTTCTTGTTGTCGGTCTCATTGCCGCTGACATTTCGACCGAAACAGCCTTCGGGCCGGCATGCATTCGCCGCAGCCATCCACCAAAATCAGCCAGCGGTTGAAAACTTCAACCGGACAAGCATAATCCTTTTGCGTTGTGATTGTTTGGCCCTATACTCATGACGGATCCTCCAATCGCGAGTTGCCCGTGACAGGCAAACAGAGCCACCTCCTGCGCCTACTCGGAACGCCCGTGCTTTTCGCAGAAGGGCATGAGATCGCCTTGCCGGAGAAAGCCTATGCGCTGCTCGCCTTCCTGGTGACCGCGCCGCAATATTCCATGGACCGCGAAATCCTGCGCGCCATCCTGTGGCAATCGGACCAGTCCAAACAGCGGGCCGGGAGCTTGCGCCAGCTTCTTGCTCGTATCGATCGCAGCGTTCCGGATGGTATGCCGCGCCTCATCAAGGCGACCAAGACCCATGTCGCGTTTAACGACAAGGGGTGGGAAGCTGACGTCCTCGTCTTGAGCAATACCGCCGCGCCGTTGCCACGTCCTGCATGGGATTTGCTTCGCGGTGATCTTGTCGAGGGGTTTAAGGCGCCGACAATTGAAGCCGAAGAGCGCGTCGGCGTGGAACGGCAGCGCATCGCTGAGCGCCGCGAAGCACATATCATTGCGCTGCTCGAAACGCCGGAGAAGCTGACGTCTGGCGATATCCTCTTCCTCGCAGGGTTGCTCATTGAGGCCGATCCTGCAAACGAGGTCGCTTGCAGGGCGCTGATGAAAAGGCACGTCGAGGCCGGAGATCTTGGGGCAGCGCGCCAGGCGTATTTCCGCTGCCGCAGTGAGCTGAAGACCGACTACGGCGCGGAACCTGATGCGCTGACGCAGGCACTCGCTTACGAACTCGGCATCATCGCACCCGCCATGCTGGCCAATTCCCCCATTGCCGTATCAGGCAACGCGTCCACCGACCCGGTCGGGCAGCCCCGCGTCCTCATTCTGCCGCCGGATACGATCTTGTCGGATCCGGTGCTGCAGCGCGTGGGGCGCGCCTTGCTGGAAGAGGTGACGATCGGGCTGAGCCAGCAGCGCGGCTTCAAGGTTATTGCCGCCCATACCAGTCTGGAAATCGTCAACCGCAGTCTGACAGGCGCCATTGCTGCGCCAACGCCACCTGAACTGCGGTTTGACTATACTGTATACGTTACGATCCATGGTCGCGAGGAAGACATCTATTCGACCTGCCGTTTGACGAAGACTTCGACAGCCGAGGTGCTGTGGGCGATCGACCTGCCTCTTGCCATGCAGAAGGTCAATCAGTCCTTCGGGCAGCTTGCGCGGCGTATCGTGATGACGCTCGCCGATACGATCGAGCGCCGTGAGCTGCTGGACATGACGCACGACGTCAATCCGTCGGCCTATCGCTTGTACCTTGAAGGAAAGCGTCTCGTTTCGAAGACTGATCTTCAGCACCTGCGCCAGGCCCGCAAATGGTTCAAATCGGCGCTTGCACGCCATGACAAATTCTCGTCCGCGCACGCTGGAATGGCACGCGTGCTTGGCATGGAATGGCTGGTGCGCGGAATGAAGGACACGCAATTACTGGAGGACGCCGACCGCTCGGCCTGGCTTGCGCGCGACAGCGACCCCAACAGCGGCCGGGCGATGCGCGAGTTGGGCTTCGTGGCCCTTTACCGCCGCCGCTTCAGCGACAGCCTCGATTTCTTTGCCGAAGCACAGATGCTCAACCCGAATGACGCCGACATCCTCGCCGATTATGCGGATGCGCTGCTGCATGACGGACAGAGTGATCGCGCACTGGAGTTGAGTTTGGCGGCACTCAAGCTCAATCCGCTGCCGCCGGATTACTACTATTGGAATCTTGGCGGCATTCATTTCGTCCAAGAAAATTACGCGAAGGCGATCGAGGTCCTGGATCGTGTCAAGGACCGTCCCGCAACCTCGCGTTTATTGGCCGCGGCTCATGCAAAGAACGGCGATCTTAGAACCGCGTCGCGCTATGCCTCCATCGTCCTTGAGAATTTCCCTGATTTCCGCACCGATGATGTCTGGGAATTCGTGCCGGATCGCAATCCGGACGACACCCGTCAGCTAATTGACGGCCTTCGCATGGCCGGATTGTCCTGAAGCGTTACAACTTCAGCGTTTCCACCTCCTTCCTAACGCGAATCTCGGTCACGCCGAAATAACGCCCGCCGGGGCATCTTCTCGCTGTCCGCAGCACAATGCTGCTTCCAGCAAGGAGATGACACAATGACGACGGTTCAGATCAAGCCAGTTGCAGTACGCCTTTCGGCCGCCGCTCAGGCCGTCCTGAAGCAGGAGGCCGTGCAGCTCGACACGAACGCCACGGCAAACATCGTTCACGCCCTGAAGTTCCGTTGAGGAATTATGCGAATGTCTGTTCAGACCGCACTCGAGCGCCTGGCGCAAGATCTCAGCCTCTCATCGGCCGGTATCAACAGCTACCACGACCGCGCGCTGGCGCCTGGACAGACATTCGCGGCCATCAAGCCGCATTTCAAGGAACTTGGTATTACGCGGGTGGGGCTGCTTACCGCACTAGACCTTCTTGAGATCCCCGTAGCCTTTGCCACGCGACCCAACAGCTACACGCTTTCCGTCTTCCAGGGGAAGGGCATCGACGAAGAGGCGGCAATGACCTCGGCGGCGATGGAGGCCGTTGAGACAAGCGTTGCAGAAAACCAGCCGAGCGATCTTGTGATTGCCACTCTGGCCGGTATGAGGGCTGAGCATGCGCCGATGATCGACCTCGATTCGGTGGCGCGCTGCGTTCCTTCTGAGATTGGTTCCGAGCCAATTGCCTGGGGCGAAGGCCTGGACATCATCTCCAACCGTCCGGTCTTCGTACCCTGGCCGCTCGTCGGCCTCGACCATCGGGGCGTCCGGCCATCCGGTTTCGAGCAGTCGAGCGATGGCCTCGCATCTGGAAACCGGCCGGCAGAAGCCGTGCTTCATGGGCTTTGCGAACTGGTCGAACGCGACGCCTGGGCGCTGACGCAGTTGCGCCCATATGAGCAACTGCGCGGCGCGCGGATTGATCCGACTGCATTCGGCGACCCCGTGCTCGATATCATTGTCGATCGCATCGAGCGCGCGGGAATGCGTCTGCTGCTGCTCGACATGACGACCGATATTGGCGTCCCCAGCTTTCTGGCCGTTATCATTCCCGGCAATCTCGGGGAGCGCGTGGATGCGCGTTGGACCCATGTTTGTGGCGGATGTGGATGCCATCCTGATCCGGTTCGGGCAGCGCTGCGCGCAATCACCGAGGCAGCGCAGAGCCGCTTGACTGCAATTGCCGGCAGCCGTGACGACTTTTCGCCGCGTCTTTACCAGAGGCTCGACGACGGCGGTCCGATGCAGGAGCTCATCAATCTCTGCGATGAAACGCCAGCCGCTCCCACATTCTCTTTCGAACCTTCGCCGCGCACCATTCAGGAAAACATCTCGCAGATTCTCGATCGCTTGGCGTCGAGAGGTATCGATCAGGTGGTGGCCGTACCGCTTCCCCATCCGCGCCTGCCGGTCTCGGTCGTCCGCATGATCGTGCCCGGTCTCGAAGTGGATGTCAGCGGCGAATACATTCAACTCGGATTGCGCGCCGTCAACGCCATGCAGGGAGCAATGCAATGAAGGTCATCTTCGCAGGGCCGAGCTTCGGAGCTGACATCGGCGCGCTTCGCGCGAAAAACCCATCGATCCATTTTCGTGGGCCGGCTGCGCGCGGTGACATATTGCAAGCCGTGCAGGACGGTGCGCGCGCGATCGGGATTGTCGATGGCTACTTCGGGGAAGTTCCTTCGGTATGGCATAAGGAAATCCTCTACGCATTGCAGCACAATGTCGTTGTCGTCGGTGGCGCCAGCATGGGTGCGCTTCGCGCGGCCGAATGCGCGGCGTTCGGCATGGTCGGTCTTGGCTCGATCTACGAGGACTATGCGGAAGGTCGCCTGATCGACGATGAGGCTGTGGCGCTCGTGCATGCACCCGAAGAGCTCGGCTGGCTGCCGCTCTCGATCCCCTGGGTGGATTTTCAGCCGACGATCGATGACCTGTACCGGACGGGTGCGGTCTCGCTTGCCGAACACAAGATGCTGTTGCTTGCTGGCCGCTTGCTCCACTTTTCAGAGCGCACCTATCCCAAGGTCGTCGAAGGCTGCGCTTTCCCCAAGGACGGCCGCGCCAAGGAGATCCTGCGGATAATTCGATCGCGAAAGATCGAGCGCAAGCGTCAGGATGCCGAACTCGTCTTGCAATATCTGCAGGACGTGGAGTTTGCCGCTCAGGAGCGTGACTGGGGCTTCGCCGCGACCTCTCACTGGGAGCATTTGCGGGCGGAAGTCACAGCGGCTGTCACGCCTGTAACGCCCGAGTAACGCTGGACCTGAATGATGGGATCTCGTTGAAGCCGAGAAGGCGCTCATCAGCAGAGAAGGCGGTGGAAATGAACATTCTGACGAGGGACGAGGGAACGGGTAGCGAGTATGCCAGAATCTTCCGGTTGCTCTCGGCCGCAAAGGATGAAGCCCAAAGGCTCAAGCTGCATAATCTGACGCACTTGGCCAATATGGCTCTTCTTCAGGTCGTCATTGATTGGGACGGCATCGACCCCGAGCGAGAACTCGATGTCAATCTCGAAAAGCTGATCGGCACCAAGACGCAGGTCGCGATGAAAGATGCCAGCGAGAACCTGGTGCTTCTCGACTGCCACTGACGATCAGGCCGGGACGTTCGGACCGTGCTGTTACTCGGCGTCGTCCAGTTGCTCCATGCCGGCAATTGCCTGCACGAGCTTTACGATCTTCTTGCGAACCGCCTCGTTCTTGATCGACAGGAAGGCGGCGTTGAGCAGAACGCCATCGCGCGAAACAACGAATTCGTCGCTCGGCGTCGGATTGTCATTCGCGGTGTTGACGTCCTCGAAGAAAGTTCGGACGTCGACATCGAGAGCACCGGCGATTTCGACCAGCATGCTCGCCGAGACGCGGTTGGCACCTTTTTCGTATTTTTGAATCTGCTGGAACGTGACGCCGACCCTGTCGCCAAGCTCGGTCTGCGAAACTTTACGCATCAGACGCTTTATGCGGATCGTCTTCCCGACGTGAATATCAACTGCATGGGGTCCATCTTTCATGGCTCTCTCCTTCCAACGCCGGTTGTTGCGCGACTATTATGCCAGCAATCAACCTAACGGAGATAATTGATCGGATCAATTGTGTTGATTCGTTTTTTATCGCGTGCAGAGCGCCTGGGCCCAACGTATTGAAGATTCGATTATCCCTCTGAATGGCGGTTGTTTGCACCGTCAATTCGTTGTTATGGTTGAAAGCAACCATAGATCGTGGTCGGGCTCGCTTCATGTTGAGAGGTCCTGATGTCGACGAAGAGCTGGGTTTTGCTTGCATTACTCTCCATTGTCGCGCTCGGGGGTACTACGCCTGGCTGAAATTCTCCGATAGCGGTCTCCCTGATGGCATTGCCGGCGGCAATGGGCGCATCGAGGCCACTGAGATCGATATCTCGACAAAGACCGCCGGCCGCATCCAGGACATTCTCGTCAACGAGGGCGATTTCGTTGAGGTGGGGCAGGTACTCGCCCGAATGGATAACTTCCAGCGCGACGTGCTTGCCGGCAGGTCGCCGACGATCCAGCTAAACATCGATGCGACCCGCATTTCCCAAGCCTTCACCGGCGGCGGTTACGTGCAATCGATCGTCTCGGGCGAGGTCAACGAGTTCGTCAACCGCTATCGCGGCAACGAGCCGGTCCTGGTCGATCTGGTGTTGCGCGCGCGCTTCAACCCGCAGCTCGACAAGGGCTGGTTCGCCTCGATTAACAACGTGATCTCCTCGATCACGATGCTGTCAATCATCCTGACCGGCGCGGCACTGATCCGCGAGCGCGAGCATGGCACTATCGAGCATCTGCTTGTCATGCCGGTCACACCTGTTGAAATCATGCTGAGCAAGATCTGGTCGATGGGACTCGTCGTCGTCCTTGCCTCTGTCTTCTCGCTTGTCTTTATCGTCCAGGGACTGCTTGATGTACCGATCGAGGGATCGTTTACGCTCTTTGTCATCGGCACGGTCCTTCAGGTCTTTGCAATGACCTGCATGGGGATTTTTCTCGCAACTGTCGCCGGTTCCATGCCGCAGTTTGGGCTTCTCCTGATGCTCGTGCTGATCCCGTTGCAACTGCTGTCGGGCGGCACGACGCCGCGCGAGAGCATGCCTCAGATCATTCAGACCATCATGCTGGCGGCGCCCAACACGCATTTCGTGATTCTATCCCAGGCGGTGCTGTTTCGCGGGGCCGGCCTGAGTGTGGTATGGCCGCAGCTTGCAGTGCTCTTTGCGCTCGGCGCCATCTTCTTCTATTTTGCGCTGAAACGCTTCCGGCAGTTCCTGCGCTAGTGTCAGCAATTTGCCGTGGTCGGGCCCCGGGGTGCTTTCACGCGGCGGTTTGCTGTGCCAGAGATTGAGCGGTCGATAGAAATGGATTCGTAGCCGCCGTGACGATCGGGTTTGCCCATGCCGAATTGATAGCCGTACTCGTGGCGGTGACAGGCGGCGAACCGCGTGTCATGACGATCCGATCGGGCGACGCGCTTCCGTCCGGTCCGTTTGAAATGGGGCATCGCACCTTGCAGAGCGGTCTGCGCGAGTGGGTTCAGGAGCAGACAGGCCATCCTGTCGGGTATCTGGAGCAACTCTACACCTTTGCCGACCGCGACCGAAACAACGAGATCCTGGGCGGCAGGACGATTTCGATCAGCTATCTCGGTCTGGTGCGTGAGCAAGCGACGCCGGGCGGCGGCCGATCTGGCTGGCAAGGTTGGTACAGCTATTTCCCCTGGGAAGACTGGCGCGCTGGGCGCCCGGCGATCCTCGATGGGATCGTCACGCGTCTTGTCGCATGGGCAAAGCGCGATCCCGTCCGGCACAACGATCAGCTACGCCGGGCAAATTTCGCTTTCGGGCTCGGCGAGGCCGCGTGGAATGAGGATCTGGTGTTACAACGCTATGAACTGCTCTACGAAGCGGGCATCGTGACAGAGGCCGGCTGCCCGGCCGAAGCAAATCCGGGCTGGGCGATGTTCGCCGACCATCGGCGCATCCTTGCAACGGGCATTGCAAGATTGCGTGCGAAGATCAAATACCGTCCAGTCGTCTTCGAGCTGATGCCGGAGAGCTTCACCTTGCTGCAATTACAGCGCAGCGTCGAAGCGCTGGCTGGACTGACGCTGCACAAGCAGAATTTCCGCCGGTTGATCGAACAGCAGGAATTGGTCGAGGAGACTGGCGAAACGACGAGCGAAACGGGCGGGCGGCCCGCAAAGCTGTTTCGCTACCGGCATGTCGTCCTCGAAGAACGCGCCCTCGCCGGATCGAAATTACCGCTCTCTCGCAATTGACATATGCTCATCGTGAGAATATTCATGGGTCGATGATATGCTCAGATAGAGCATAACGAGGAGTCAACCATGAACCACAGCGTTTCCGTGTCCTCGCTCTATGAGCGTGTTCGTCGCGTCATGCCCGAAGCCGAGTGGATGTCGTTCGCCGATGACGTCGAGGCGATCCTCGAGCTGAAGCGCCGGCGCAATGCCGTCATCCTCGCACACAACTACCAGACGCCGGAAATCTTCCACGGGGTGGCAGATATCGTCGGTGACAGCCTTGCACTCGCCCGCAAGGCGATCGATGTGGACGCCGACGTCATTGTTCTTGCCGGCGTGCATTTCATGGCCGAGACAGCCAAGCTCCTCAATCCGGAAAAGACGGTGCTCATACCGGACATGGGGGCGGGTTGCTCTCTGGCGGATTCGATCACGCCGCAGGATGTGGCGCTGCTGCGCCAAGCCCATCCCGGCGTGCCTGTCATCACCTATGTGAATACCTCGGCGGCCGTGAAGGCGGCATCGGACATTTGCTGCACATCAGGAAACGCCAAACAGGTCGTCGAGTCGCTCGGCGTGCCGCGTGTGCTGATGATTCCGGACGAATATCTCGCCCGCAACGTCGCGCGCGAAACGAAGGTCGAGGTGCTTGCCTGGCATGGTCATTGCGAGGTCCATGAACTGTTCACGGCCGATGACGTCAAGCAACTGCGCGAAAACTATCCCGGCGTGATGGTGCTGGCACACCCCGAATGTCCGCCGGATGTCGTGGCCGAGGCGGACTTTGCCGGATCGACTGCGGTGATGTCCGATTTCGTCGGGCAGAAGCGGCCAGCCCGGGTCGTGCTCCTCACCGAGTGCTCGATGAGCGACAACGTCGCGGTGCATTACCCCGATGTCGAGTTCATTCGACCCTGCAACCTTTGCCCGCATATGAAGCGGATCACGCTCGCCAACATCCGCGCGGCCCTGGAGGAAAATCGCCACGAGGTCACGGTCGACCCCGACGTTGCCGTTGCTGCCCGGCTTGCCGTCGAGCGGATGCTTGCGATATGACTGCGCGTCTTGACGCGTTGAACGGGCAGGTTGTCGTCGTTGGAAGCGGTCTGGCCGGTCTGATGACGGCGCTGACGCTGGCGCCGCAGCCGGTTACGCTGATCACCCGCGGCGCCATTGGTGCGCAGACCTCGAGTGCTTGGGCGCAAGGCGGGATCGCCGCAAGTCTTGGCGACGATGACAGCGCTCAGCTGCACCTTTCCGATACGCTTGCTGCCGGCGACGGCCTGTGCGATGCGCAAGCCGCATCTGAGATCATCGCCGATGGCCCCGCCGTCATCACCGCCCTGGAGCGTGCCGGCGTCTCGTTTGACAGAGACGGCGCAGGGCGCCTCGTGCTTGGTCTGGAGGCTGCCCATTCGCGGCGACGCATCGTGCATGCATCGGGGGACGGATCGGGCGCCGCAATCATCTCCGCATTCCTCGCCGCGGTCGCCAAGACACCCTCGATCACGGTGCTCGATACAACCGAGGTGCGCTCGCTGTTGACCCATGACGGCTCTATCAGCGGTCTGACCGTCTCTCGAGGGGCACAAACAGCCGCCATTGTGACCAACAGGGTGGTGTTGGCGACAGGCGGCATCGGCGGGCTCTACGACGCCACCACCAATCCCATGTGCAATTTCGGCCAGGGACTTGCGCTGGCGGCAAGGGCAGGCGCGAGCCTTGCCGACATGGAGTTCGTGCAGTTTCATCCGACCGGCCTCGATTCTGCCCGCCGGCCGCTGGCGCTTGTCAGTGAGGCGGTGCGCGGCGAGGGCGCCATCCTCGTCAATGACAGAGGCGAGCGCTTCATGTCCGGCATCGATGGAGAAGAACTCGCGCCGCGCGATGTCGTTGCGCGCGCCATCAGCGCAGAGCTTTCGCAAGGACGGCGGGTCTTCTTGGACGCGCGTTGTGCGCTCAGCGGTCGCTTCGCCTCCCGCTTTCCAACAATCCACGCGCTATGCCGTGAGGCTGGCATCGACCCGGCAAGCGATGTCATACCGGTGCGCCCTGCCGTTCACTATCACATGGGTGGAGTTGCGACCGATTTGACGGGACGCAGCTCGGTTCCCGGCCTGTGGGTGGTCGGCGAGGCGGCCTCGACCGGGCTGCATGGCGCCAATCGGCTGGCCAGCAATTCGTTGCTTGAGGCAGCTGCCCTCGGCATGCGGGCTGCCCGTGACATCAGCGCGACCTCGGCGGGTCCCGTTCGGTCGGTCCGACGGGTGCTGCCTGTGCCAGCGCCGGATGCTTCGGCCGTGCGTGTGCTCGTATCGCGCCACCTCGGCGTGCTGCGCAATGCCGGCGCTCTCCAGGGGGCAATCGCCGCCCTGTTGCCAGTCGCCGAAGACGGTGGCCCCGCTACCGATCCGGCGATTGTTGCGTTGACGATTGCCGTCTTTGCAATGCTGCGCAAGGAAAGCCGCGGCGCGCATGCACGCACCGATTTCCCATTGAAGCTGCCTGTCGCCGAACGCCGCTTCATGACGCTCGTCGATGTGCTTAATGTCGCGCGTGCCGACACTCATTGTTTTGCCCGGAGTGCTTGAAATGTTTCTTGCCCCTTTGCCGCGACTTGTCATTGAACCGCTGGTGCGCGGCGCCCTCGTCGAAGATCTCGGCCTTGCCGGCGACATCACCTCGGCCGCGGTTGTCCCGGCAGATCATCGCTCGTCGCTCGTCATGGTGGCGCGGCAGGCCGGTGTCATTGCCGGTCTCGATGCCGCCGAGCTCGCTTTCCATCTCGTCGAGCCGACGATCACGATGACCCGCCATTTGGAGGATGGTTCCCAAGTCAGGCCCGGCGACACCATTGCCACGATCAACGGGCCATCGCGCGGCTTGCTGACCGGCGAGCGCACGGCGCTCAATTTTCTCGGCCACCTCTCGGGCATCGCGACCGTGACGGCAAGTCTGGTCGAGGCCGTCAGGGGTACGAAGGCATCGATTGCCTGCACGCGCAAGACGACTCCCGGACTGCGCGCCCTGGAAAAATATGCGGTTCGCGCCGGCGGCGGCATGAACCATCGGTTTGCGCTCCATGATGCCGTCCTGATCAAGGACAATCACGTCGCGATCGCCGGCGGCGTGGTCGAGGCGATCCGTCGGGCCCGCGCCGGCGTCGGACACATGGTCAAGATTGAGGTCGAAGTGGATACGCTCGAGCAGCTACGTGCTGCGCTGCAGGAGGATGTCGACGCAGTCTTGCTCGACAATATGACGCCTGCGCAGCTGCGCGAAGCGGTCGCGATCGTCAATGGCTGCGCAATCACCGAGGCCTCGGGCCGTGTAACTCCCTCGACGGTCGCTGCAATCGCCGCCTCGGGCGTCGATCTCGTGTCAGTTGGCTGGTGCACGCACAGTGCCCCGACATTGGATATCGGGCTCGACGTGCCAGGCTGACTGATCCGAGGCTGCTCCTGTCTTACTGCGGGCATCGGTCCTGCCGGCCACCAAGCGGTGAACGGACATTCCCCTGTCGTTGTCCCGCCTCCGCCAATGTGTGAACCCGTGAGCCTACGGCTGTTATGACGTGGTCTGTCGTGTCTCCCATGCAATTGCACACATCAAGCCGGAAGATCAGTCTAGGGTGAGCCACCTCACTCCCGAAGAAGGACACACGGTCTTACGAGGCGCTTCAGGCGGCGATCGCCGAGCCCTCCTTGGCGAGCGTCAGCCAAACACTTTCGCTTTCAGGCCTTTCCACCGTCTCGGACGCGGACTATGAGCCTCTGCTGGAGTTGCGCAAGGCCATTGCGATTGGCTATCCGCGGATTGCATTGACATGCGCAAGAGTGCCAGGCGGATGTTCCATATACAACCTAATGGCTATTGCTCGAACATCTTGCCGGTGCGCGCCTCGAGCCGATAGCGGTGGCCGGGGTAGATGAGGCGGGCCGTGGAGACCACGCGCCGGCCCGACCAGGTGCGGCGGCGTATCGCCAGGCAGGGCTCGCTTTTAAGGATTGTCAGCAGTTTGCACTCCCAGGACTGCGGCATTGCCGCCTCGACGATATGTTCCGAGCCACTGAGCGGGGCGGCGGCCGTCAGATAGGCGTTCGGTGTCAGCGAGGCGAAATCCTGTGCGAGATAGTCGGGGGCCGCCGCCGGGTTGACGAAACGGTCCTCGATCTGCACCGGCACGCCATTTTCGCTGTGCACGATCAAGGAGTGAAACACAGGCGCGCCGATATCGAGTTCGAGCGCGTCAGCCGTTTCGGGAGACGCCGTTTCCTGGGCGAGAACCACGACGCGGGCCTCATGGGCGTGGCCGCGTTCGGCAATCTCTTCGGCGATGTTGCGCACCTCGAACAGAGCCGAATAACCCTTGCGTTCCGCGACAAAGGAGCCGACACCCTGGATGCGGACCAGTTCGCCCTCGGTTGCAAGTTCACGCAGCGCTCGATTGGCGGTCATCTTGCTGACGCCAAGTTCGCTCACCAGTTCGTTTTCGGAAGGCACGCGATGCTTCGGGGGCCACTCGCCGCTATGGATGCGGTCGAGAATCATCTGCTTGACACCGGCATAGAGCGGTGCGGTATCGTTGTCCCGTTTCATCTCGCTTGGGCGCTTCATTGCTCATTCCTTTTGCAACGGCGGAATCCGCTCGATAAATCGACTTTCCTCTTGCATAACACAAAATATCTCATATGGTACCCTATACAACCTCTCGAAAGATCGGCCAAGCAAAAGGCCGGCATCGAGCAAGCCGGCGAAGACCGGTGTCGAACTGCAAGTCAATTGTCACTTCAGAGGAGATCCAACCGATGAAATTCAGCGCGCTTCTTCTTTCCAGCGCTTTTGCGCTTTCGGCCTTTGCCGCGCCTGTTGCCGCCAAGGACTGGAAGACTGCCACGATTACGCTTGAGGGCGCTTACGCGCCCTGGAACATGACCAATGCCGACGGCACGCTCGGCGGCTTCGAGCCGGAACTTGCCAAGGTTCTGTGCGAACGCGCCAAGATCGAATGCAAGCTCGTCGCTTCCGACTGGGACGGCATGATCCCGGCGCTCAATGCCGGCAAGTTCGACGTCATCATGGATGCCCTGTCGATCACCGAGGACCGCAAGAAGGTCATCGGCTTTACCATTCCCTACGCTGCCACGCCTGCAGCTTTCGCAACCGCCAAGGATAGTCCGCTTGCCAACGCAGCCGGCACCGGCGCGACGATCAAGATGACGCCTGGTCAGACCGGCGTTAAGGAAGTCGATGCGCTGAAGGAGGCCTTCAAGGGCAAGACGATCGGCATTCAGGCGGCGACCGTTTATGCGAAGTTCGTCTACGACAATTTCGGCGACATTGCCGAGATTCGTGAATACAAGACCGGCGCCGACCGCGATCTCGATCTGCAGAACGGTCGCATCGACCTCGGCTTTGACGATGCCGTCTATTTTGCCAATGCTTTCCAGTCCGCAAACGACAGTCTGGCCTTTACCGGCCCTGAAATTGTCGGCCCGATCTGGGGCGAGGGTGAAGGCCTCGGCGTGCGCCAGGCTGATACGGATCTTCGCGACAAGTTCAACGAAGCGATCAAGTCCGCGCTCGCCGACGGCACCGTAAAGAACCTGTCGATGAAGTGGTTCAAGGTCGACGTCAGCCCGCAGAACTGATTTCCGGCGAAGGCCGGAAGTCCCGGTCTCCGGCTTCAATGCCGGGGGCCGCATGCTATTCTGACACCGCCGAAACAGCGGCGGGCGCGGGGGATGTGATATGGCAACACTGGAACTGATTGGATTCGGCTCGACCGGATGGGGCGCACTGCTTCTGCTGGCCGCACTGATAACGCTCTGCGTGACGGCAAGTGCGCTTGCGATCGGCGCTGTGCTTGGTGCGATAATCTCTGCTGCAAAGCTCTCTGGCAAGACGTCCCTTGTCGCACTCGGCAACGTCTACACGACCGTCTTTCGCGGCGTGCCGGAATTGCTCATCATCTATCTCATCTATTTCGGGGGGTCCTCCGCGGTCACCTCGATCGGCAAGGCGATGGGCTACGAGGGCTTCCTCGGGCTGCCCTCCTTCCTCGCCGGTGCACTGGCCGTCGGCATCATCTCCGGCGCCTACCAGGCGGAAGTTTTCCGCGGGGCATACCTTGCCATTTCCAAGGGCGAACTGGAGGCGGCATCTGCCATCGGCATGCATCGTGGCCTGCGGTTTCGCCGAATTATCATCCCGCAGGTGCTGCGTTTCGCAATCCCCGGCCTTGGCAACGTCTGGCAGCTCAGCCTCAAGGATTCGGCGCTGATCTCCGTGACTGGCCTGGCGGAGCTGATGCGCACCAGCCAGGTCGCGGCCGGTTCCACGCGACAGTATTTCCTGTTCTTTATCGTTGGCGGCGCTCTCTATCTTATCCTGACGAGCCTTTCCGACCGCATCTTCAACGGCGCCGAGCGGCGGGCCAATCGTAGCATGCCGACAGCGGCCATGGGAAAGGCGTGAGGTAGTCCGATGGATTTCGCTTTTCTCACCCAGACGATGACCACGCTGCTCAAGGCCGTCCCGATGACCTTGGCGCTGTTTTCCCTCTCGATCGTCTCCGGCGGTATTCTGGCACTCCTGATTGTCTGGATGCGCGTCGGCGGCAATCCGGTACTTTCAGCCATTGCCAAGGGATATATCTTCATCTTTCGCGGCTCGCCGCTTCTGATCCAGATGTTCCTTGTTTTCTACGGGCTCGGTCAGTTCGGCTTCATCCGCTACTCGTTCCTCTGGACGTTCCTGCGCGAACCGTTCGTTTGCGCCGTTCTTTCCCTGGCGCTCTGCACGGCCGGCTATACGGCCGAGATTTTCCGCGGCGGCATTCGCGCCGTCTCTCCGCGTGAGATCGAGGCCGCACGTTCGATCGGAATGTCCGGTGCTCTTCTCGTGCGTCGCATCCTGGCGCCGATCGCGTTTCGCCACGCGCTGCCGGCATATTCCACCGAGATCGTCCTGATGATGAAATCGACGGCGCTCGCGAGCCTGGTGACCGTATGGGAAGTGACCGGCGTGGCACAGCGGCTGATCTCGCAGACCTACCGCACGATGGAGATATTCCTCTGTGCGGCCATCATCTACCTCGTTCTCAACTTCATCATTCTGCAGGCGATGTCCCTGCTCGAATATTCGCTCTCGCGACACCGCCGCGCGATTCCGCCGGCGCTGAAAGCCTGAGAGCTGAACGGACACGATTGGAGCTTTCATGCCAGGCGTTACCCGACTTTCCGTCCGCAACATCCGCAAGAGCTTCGGCACGCACGAGGTCCTGCGCGGCATCTCTCTCGATGCCCAGGATGGCGACGTCATTTCGCTGCTTGGAGCCTCCGGCTCCGGCAAGTCCACTTTCCTGCGCTGCATCAACCTGCTGGAGACGGCAACCGACGGCGAGATCTGGGTGGATGGCGAGCAGATCCGCATGATCCACAAGGGCGGCACGAGCCGGCCTGCCAGCCAGAAACAGGTCGACCACATTCGCTCGGAATTGGGCATGGTCTTCCAGTCGTTCAATCTCTGGTCGCACATGACGATCCTCCAGAACGTCATCGAGGGACCGGTCCACGTCCTGAAACGCCCCCGAGCTGAGTGCATCGCCGAGGCCGAGGCGCTGCTCGAAAAGGTCGGCATCGCCGACAAGCGCCATGCCTATCCTGCGCATCTGTCGGGTGGTCAGCAGCAGCGCGCCGCGATCGCCCGGGCGCTGGCGATGAGACCAAAAGTCATGCTCTTCGACGAACCGACCTCGGCGCTCGACCCGGAACTCGTCGGTGAAGTGCTGCGTGTCATGCGCGCCCTTGCCGAGGAGGGGATGACCATGCTGGTCGTTACGCATGAGATGAGCTTTGCCCGCAATGTCTCCAACCGCGTTGTCTTCATGAAGGAAGGCCTGGTCGAAAGCAGCGGTACGCCGGACGAGATGTTCGGTGGCGGCGCGTCGCCCGCCTTCCGCCAGTTCATCGGGCATTTCGGAAGCGGGCAATGACGGTCACCATCGACACACGGATCGGCTGGCGCGACGTGGCACGCGTCGCAGCGGGCGAGACGCTTGCGCTTTCTCCTGCTGCCTGGGCTCGGGTCGACAATGCCAGCCATATCGTCGAACGCATCGTCGAGATGGGCGTGCGCGCCTATGGCATCAATACCGGCGTTGGGGCGCTGTCGGATACGGTGGTTGATCGCCACTCGCAGAGCCGGCTGTCACGCAACATCATCCTCAGCCACGCCTGCGGCGTTGGGGAGCTGTTGCCGGTGCGCGAGGTCCGCGCGATCATCGCGGCGCAAATCGCCAATTTTGCCCACGGCCATTCCGGTGTGCGGGCCGATATTGTCCGCCACTTGACGACATTTCTGGAGCACGACTGCGTGCCGGATATCCCGTCAAAAGGCTCAGCCGGCTATCTCACGCACAATGCCCATTCCGCGCTCGTCCTCATCGGCGAGGGAAGCGCGCAGGTGGCGGGCAAGCGCATGAACGGCCGCGAGGCGCTGAGCGCCATCGGTCTTGCACCGCTCGTGCTCGGTGCGAAGGAGGGATTGAGCCTCGTCAACGGTACGGCCTGTGCAACCGGTCTAGCCAGCGTCGCATTGGCGCGCGCGAGCCATCTGCTCGACTGGGCGGATGCGGTCGCTGCCCTGACGCTGGAGGCCTCAGGGTGCCAGGTGGCGGCCTTCGACGAAGCCGTCCTGGCGCTTCGTCCGTCGCGCGGCATCGCGCATGTTGGTGCGTCGTTGAGACGACGCCTTGATGGCAGCGGGCTGGTCGCAGCAGCGCTCGGAAAACGCACGCAGGATGCACTGAGCCTGCGCTCGATCCCGCATGCCCATGGTGCGGCTCGCGACGTCTTTGACAATGCGTCTGACGTTGTCGATCGCGAACTTGCCTCCGTCACGGATAATCCGGCCGTCTCAGGGACGCCCGAAAATCCGATTGTCTCATCAGAGGCCCATGCCGTGGCGCCCGCGCTTGCGCAGGCATCGGACAGCCTGGCGATCGCCATCGCGCAGATATCTGCCATGAGCGAGCGTCGCATGGACCGGCTCGTCAATCCGCTGGTCAGCGGTCTACCGCCGTTCCTGGCGAGCGACGCCGGCAGCAATTCCGGCTTCATGATCGCGCAATATACCGCAGCCGCGCTCAGCAACGAGAACCGCAGGCTGGCTGCACCCGCTTCCACCGACGGCGGCCTGACCTCCGGTCTCCAGGAGGATTTTCTTGCGCACCCGACGGCTGCGGCAAACAAGCTTCTGTCGGTGATCGACAACGCCGAATATATCGTCGCAATCGAGTTAATGGCGGCTGCCCAGGCGCATGACTTCCTTGCGTCAACGGCGGCGCGCGCCAGGGGGACGGATGCGATCCACCATGCCGTACGCCAGGTCGTTCCGCATTATGGCGACGATCGTCCGCTTGCCGGCGACATGGAAGCGGTCCGCACCCTGATCCGGGAAGAAGCGCCGCCGGCCGCAAGCTGAGGAAACAGAAATGACAGTTGAATTCGACGTTGCCGTTATCGGCCTCGGGGCCATGGGAAGTGCAGCACTTTCCTTTCTCGCAGCGCGCGGCGCCAGAACGATTGGCATTGACGCCTATTTTCCCGCCCACGCGCTCAGCTCCTCGCATGGGGACAGCCGCCTGATCCGGCTCGGCTATTTCGAAGATCCATCCTATGTGCCGCTCCTACGGCGCGCCTATCGCAACTGGCGCGATCTGGAGGCGCGGCTTCGTACAGACATTTTGACCATTACCGGCGTCCTCCAGATTGGCGCCGAGAGCAGCAAGATCGTTGCGGGAACGCGCGCGTCTTGCAAGATGCACGGGTTGGCGCACGAGGTCCTCGACAGGGCGGACATGGCGCGTCGGTTCCCTGCCTTCCAACTAGATGACGAAGACATCGCCGTCCTCGATCCTCAGGGCGGCTATCTGAGGCCCGAAGCGGCTGTCATGGGCTATCTCAAACTTGCGGCCCAGGACGGAGCCGTCCTTCATTTCGGCGAACGGGTGATTGCGATCGAGCCGGGCGACGGTGGTGTGACGATCCGCTCGGCTGACGGCCACTACCGCGCCAGGAAGGTCGTGGTTGCCACCGGTTCATGGATCGCTGAGCTCGTTCCGCAATTGAGACAGCATGCCGTGCCGATCCGCCAGGTCGTTGCCTGGTATCAGCCGCGCGACCGCTTTGCCACTGAACCGCAACGCATGCCCTGCTTCCTCCGGGATGAGGGCGCAGAGGGCTCGTATTTCGGCTTTCCGGCGATCGGTGCCGATGGCGTCAAAGTCGGCCGGCATGCGCATTTCCGCGAGCCGATCGATCCCAACCAATCCAACCCTGCGGTCAACGATGCGGACACGGCCCTGCTCGATGGCTTTATCTCCAAGCGCGTGCCTGCCGCCGCAGGGCTGCGGGTCAATGCCGTTACGTGCCGCTATACGATGCTGCCGAGCGAGGATTTCCTGCTCGATTTTGCTCCTGGCCATTCGAACGTGGTCGTCGCATCGCCCTGTTCCGGGCATGGCTTCAAGTTCACGAGCGTCGTTGGCGAAATTCTCGCCGACCTGGCGCTTGAGGGGCAAACCAGCTTGCCGATTGGTGCGTTCTCCTTTGAGGTCATGAACGAATTTGTCGCTGGCCGCAAATCGGCGTGACGATCCGCTAGTTGCAGCGTAATCCGGTTTCTGCGTCGAAGAGGTGGATTGCCTCCCGATCAAAGGAAAGCATCAGCTGCTGGCCATTTTCCAATGCCGTGCGCGACGGCAGGCAGGCCGTCATGCGCTGCGTGCCGACGAAAGCGGTGATGACAAGCTCGGGCCCAGTCAATTCGGCAACCTCGCACGTCACCGGAATCGTGAGGCCGGACGAGCCAAGTCGAAGTGCCTCCGGCCGTATGCCTGCAATCAGCTTCTGGCCATCCTTGGCCCGGGTTTCAAATCCCTCCGGCAGGGGCAGCATGGTCTCGCTGCCGTCGATCTGAAGTTCGCTGCCGCGAGCCGTAACCTTCAGAAGGTTCATTGGCGGGGCACCGACAAAGGTGGCGACGTAGAGCGTTGCGGGCCGGTCGTAAATCTCTGACGGCGTGCCAAGTTGTTCGATCCGCCCGTCGCGCATGACCGCGATGCGGGTGGCAAGCGTCATGGCCTCGATCTGGTCATGCGTTACATAGACGACCGTGGTCTTGAGCATCTGATGCAGGCGCTTGAGTTCGGTGCGCATCTCCATGCGCAATTTTGCATCGAGATTGGACAGTGGTTCATCGAACAGGAAGACCTCCGGCTTGCGCACCAGCGCCCGGCCGATCGCAACGCGCTGGCGTTGGCCGCCGGACAGCTGGCTTGGCTTGCGTTCGAGCAGGCTTTCGATCTGCAACAGCTTGGCTGCATCGCGCACAGCCTGGTCACGCGCGACGGCTGGAACCTTGCGCATTTCCAGGCCGAAGCCGATATTGCGGTGGACAGTCAGGTTCGGATAAAGCGCGTAGGACTGGAAGACCATGGCGATATCGCGATCCTTCGGATGCACGCCAAGGACCGAGCGCGCGCCGATGCGCACGTCGCCGCTGGTGGCTTCGGCCAAGCCTGCGATGATATTGAGCAGGGTCGACTTGCCACAGCCCGAAGAGCCGAGCAGCACGAGAAATTCGCCGCTTTCGAGCGCGATGTCGATGCCCTTCAAGGTTTCGACGTCGCCGTATGTCTTGCGGATATTGACGATTTCAAGCGCACTCATGGAGCGGTTTCCTCGGACATTGATTGACCGCCGTAGTTGCGGGGAAGGGTGGAAATGGCCCGCGAGGCGACCTCGGTTCCCGCCGCCAGGCAGTCAGCGAGAGATTTTTCTTGCGCCAATGCTGCAAGAAAGCCCGCGTTGAAGACGTCACCTGCGCCGATCGTATCGACGACCTTGACCGAGGGGGCCATAACCGAGATGCTTTGTCCGTCCGCGCCGATCGCCAGCGCCCCATCTGGTCCGCGCTTGACGACGACGATCGCGCCGTCCGGCATATGCGATCGGATCTCGGCCGCCGCTTCCACCGGATCGTCGAGGCCAGCAAGGGTGGTGGACTCCACTTCGTTGAGAAGCGCGATTGCGCAGCGCGACAGCCAACGTCGCGTGGCATCGCAATTGTCCCTCGTCCAGCCGTCGAGCGGCCAGCCGGTATCGAGCGCGACCGCGATCTGGTGCCGATCAGCCCAGTCGAAGAAAGCATCGTATTGGCGCGTGAGATCGTCCGTCAGGAACGAGCCGCAGAGCAACGCATAGCCGCCCGAAAGCTTGGCGCCGTCGAGAACGGCGAGCACATCGGCCAGGCTGAATCGAGGTAGATGGCCACGCGTGGTAAAGAAGGTGCGCTCGCCATCGGGATGCGTGATGCCGACAGAAAGCGTCGTTTGCTCGGCGCGCACTGGCCATTTCGCGGAGCGCTTTGCGAAGGCCTCGCTCAGCCAGCGGCCGAACTGATCGTTGCCGACATTGGCCGCGATCTCGAACTCGACGCCGAGGCCATTCCAGGCGAGCGCGCTGTTGCCGGCCGCTCCGCCCACGCGCAACTCGTCATGATCGACGATGATCTCGGTGCCGGCCTTCGGCCAGGGGGCTGCGGGACCGAGAATAAGGTCGATATTGACGTTTCCGATGACAGCAAGAGGACGCATCATTCGCTCCTGGTGATCTTTGTCGAACGCACCGGCGTACCGGCGTTCTCAACACGCGCGTCGGCAAAGGCAATCATCAACCGCTGTGCCACAGGCAGCATCGCGAAGATCGCGGCAAGACCCGAAGCCGGCCTGAAGCCGATGGTAACGCCGCCAGCAACAGGCTCTTCGCCAGATGCATCGAAGATGATGACCGGAGCGCCGGTTTCGACCGCCGATACCGCCATGGCGGTGACCAAGCTTGCAGTGCGGTCGTGGCCTCGGAAAAGGATGACGCCGATCGCCGGGCCGAGCATTTCCATGGGTCCATGCCGCAACTGCCCGCCCTCGAGCGAAAAGCAGGGGAGACGGGCGAGTTCCGTCAGGCCAAGTGCCAGCGCTTCGGCAAGGCCCTGCAGGCGCCGTCCCGACGTGACGACGCTCGCCACGCCATCCAAAGCTGCAAGAGCAGCATCGATGTTCGGACGCTCGGGGGAGGTCAGAGCGGCAAGCGCGGCGGCCGGATTGTCACCAAGGGCCGCCAGCACGGCCAGATGCAGGGCAAAGGAGACGGTCAGGCTGCGGGTCGCAGCAAACGCCAACTCTGAGCCTCCAGCGCCGACGAGGGAAGGTGCCGTGCGCGCGAGAAATGATCCTGCCTCCAGCGTTAGGCCGAACGTGTGAGCGCCGCCTCCGGTCTCGGTGAAAAAGCGCACGACTTCGGCGCTTTCGCCCGATTGAGAGGTAATGATGACGGTTCTGCCGTCGAGCAACAGCGGTTGCCCCAGCTGTTCGGAAAGGGGTAGAGCGATGGCATCGATGCCGAGTGCGCGATAGAGCGGCTCGACTGCGCGACCGACGGCATGAGATCCGCCCATACCGAGGAGAAGGAGGCTGCCGTTCTTTTTCAGCGAGGCGGCGATCGCCTGAGCAATTAGCTTTGCGCCATCGTAGGACGCCAGCGCATCCGCATGCTGACGCGCCATCTCGCGATCGATTGCAATCAGGCCGGTTGGTCGTGTCGCTTCCATGGTGCTTGTCATCCCTTCACGCCGCCGCTGGTCAACCCGGAAATCAGGGCGCGTTGCATGACGAGACCGATGAGCACCGGCGGCAGGGCGGCGAGCACACCGGCGGTTGCGATCAATCCGTAATCGGAGACACGGCCGCCGGCCAGATCGGCAATGGCAACCGTGAGTGTCTTGGCACGCTGATCGGAGGTGAAGAGCAGCGCGTAGAAAAATTCGTCCCACCCCAGCAGGAAGGCAAACAGCGCCGACGTCGCAACGACCGGCATTGCGAGCGGCAGAGTGATGATCTTCCAGGTCTGGAACAGGCCCGCGCCATCGATCATCGCGGCAGCTTCAATCTCTTTCGGTATGGAATCGAAGCCTGATTTCATGAGCCATGTGGTGAAGGGCGCGAGGATCGTCAGATAAACCAGTGCAAGGCCGAAGACGTTGTTCAACATGCCGAGATAGGACAGGCCCATGTAGAGCGGCACGGAAAGCGCGACCGGCGGCAGCATGTAGGTCGAAACCACCATCGACAGCGACCAGCCGACGGAAGGGGTGCGCGACACAGCCCAACCCGCCGGAATGGCAAGCGCGATCGCGGCGATCGTCGCCATTCCGGCAACCTCGATGCTGTTTCTGAGCGACGAGGTGAAGGCGGCACCCGCGCTGTTTTCGATGGTCGACAGCAGAACGCCGTAACGCGAGAAATCAGCCGACTGCGGCCACCACGGCAGCGGCTTTGCGGCAAGATCGGCGGCCGGCGAGATGCTCATGACGAACAGCCACAGTATCGGCGCCAAGATGATGGCGGCAAGCAACAGGGCGCAGACATAGACGAAGGCTGAAAAGATCGGGCTCTTGCGTTCCATCAGGCGGCACTCCCTGCGGTTTTGCGCACCAGCGCGCCATAGGCGACGGCAAGCAGCGTCACAAGCAACGTGACGATCAGTGCCAGCGAGGCGCCGGAGCCGGCACGCTGGAATGAGAACGCCTCCTGATAGACGAGGATCGACAATGTTCTTGTGCTGTTGGCGGGGCCGCCACGGGTCATTACCCAGATGATGTCGAACACCTTGAAGGCTTCGATTGTGCGCAGCACCAATGCCACCATCAACGGACCGGCGAGATAGGGCAGGATCACGAAGCGAAAGCGGGCGAAGGGGCCTGCGCCATCGACCAGGGAGGCGGCGGTGATGTCACGCGGGACTGCCTGCAAGGCAGCGAGCGCAATCAAGGCCACCAGCGGAAAGTTCTTCCAGCAGTCTGCGACGATCAGGGCGGCAAGTGCCGTGCCCGGTTCGCCGAGCCACGAGCGATAGGCGTCGATCAGGCCGATTTGCGTTAGTGCTGCGTTAAGCGCGCCGTACTCCGGATTGTAGATTAGCCGCCAGAGCGTGGCGTTGACGACCGTTGGCAGCGCCCAGGGAAGGATCATCAGCGCACGCAACAGCGCGCGGCCGCGGAATTCCTGGTTGAGGAGAAGCGCTGCAAGCACGCCGATCACCATTTCGGCGGCGACCGAAATCACGGCGAACCAAGTGGTCGTGATCAAGCTTCGCTGAAAATTCGACCCGGAGATCATCTTCACGTAATTGTCGATGCCGACGAAGTTGCCGGCGGTGCCGACAAGCTTGGCGTCGGTGAAAGACAGGCCGATGGTATCGATGAGCGGCCATCCGATGACCGCGATCATCACGACAAGCAGCGGCAACATCAAAAGCCACGCGCGGGTCGTCATCCAGGTGCCGGACATCGGGCGCCCTCTCAATTCATCGGATTGTGACAGTGGGGCCAGGCGGCGCGGGCCGCCTGGACGGCTATATCGCTTAGAGACCGCTGTTGTCGGCTGCCGACTTCAAGGCGTCCTCCGGCGAGGATTGGCCGAGCAGGGATTCCTGGATCGCCTGCTGCAGGGCGGTCGAGAGTTCCTGATACTTCGGCGTGGTCGGGCGTGGATACATAGCGGCGAGTCCGATCTTGGCCGCTGCTATCATTTCTTCCTGGCCCTTCGTCACCGCCGGATCCTCATAAGAGGAGGCCCAGATCGGCAGGCTGAGCTTGGCGTATTGGTTCTGGGTCGTCTGGGAGGTCATGAATGCGATGTACTTCCAAGCCTCATCTGGATGCTTGCTGGCAGTGGTTATGCCAAGGCCCATCGAGCCGTTGACGGCCGACGCTTCGCTCTTGCCCGCAACGCCCGGCGCCGGAACAACGCCGACCTTGCCAGCGACCTTGCTGTCCTTCGGGTCGTTCGCCATGTTGTACATGTAGGTCCAGTTCAACGCGAAGGCGGCATCGCCGTTTTGAAAGACCTTACGGACATCCTCTTCCAGGAACTCCTTGGAGTTCGGGTTCGTCAGGCCGGATTTGTAGCTGGACACCATATAGTTCAGCGCGTCGAGACCGCCGCCATTCTGGAAGTCCGGCTTGCCATCCTTCAGGAAGTCGCCCTTATAGGCGCTGACAAGTGTCGTGTAATCGCAGATCACGGCTTCGGCCTGCGACCAGCTCCAGGCGATCGGCGTCGCCAGCAGGCCCTTGTCCTTGATGATCTTTGCCTGTTCGCTCAGCTCGTCCCAGGTCTTCGGCGGGGTCTTGATGCCGGCCTTCTCCAGGATTTCCTTGTTGTAGAACAGGTACTTGGTATCGAGGATCCACGGCATGCCATAATATTTGCTGTCGTACTGAACTGTCGTCCATGCGCCCGGCAGAATGCCCTTCTTCATGTCATCGGTGATGCGCGAGGAGACGTCGACCAGCACATTGTTGGTTGCGTATTCGGCCGGCCAGATGACGTCGAAGAGGACGACGTCGTAACCGCCGCCGGACCCCTGAGCGAGCACGGTCTTGTCATGTAGGCCCTCGTAGGGAACGAATTCGAGATTGACCTTGACGTCGGGGTTCGCCTTTGAAAAAGCATCCGTCATGGCACGGACGTCGGCCTCGCTATAGGCCGCCTGCGCCATGAACAGCGCGTTGATCGTCATTTCAGCAAAGGCGTGCGGCGCAAACGATGCGCCGATCAGTGCTGCGCCAAGCAGCGTCTTGTTTAAGGATTTCAACATTCCAGCCTCCAGTTTCTTGACATTCACCCAATTCCTGAGGGCGGCTGTCGCCGCCGTCAGCTGTCGAAATGACACCCGGCTTGCCGGCTGCCAGATTCGGAGCGTCGTCAGAGCCGTCTTTTGGCTCTCTGCGTTCCCTTGGAACTCTTCGGTTCCTTATTAAGTCAATTGTCTTGACTTATTTCTTCTTCAATATTCTATTGCTGTCAAGAGGGAATTCAGGATGAACGACACGCGCCCAATACGGGCAAAGAGCGGCACCAATCACGAAGGCACCAGCGCCCACAACAGGCGGGTGATGATGGACGCCTTGAGGATGAATGGGCCGCTTTCACGCGCGGATCTGGCGCGCGCCACGAAGCTCACCAAGCAGACCGTGTCGAACATCATCGACGAACTTGAGCAGGACGGGCTCGTCACAGCGCAGGAGGCCATCCGCAAGGGCAGGGGCCAGCCATCGACACCTTTTCGACTGGTGCCGGAGGGGGCGTTTGCGATCGGGCTGCAGATTGATCGTCACGTGAGCCGTGCCATCGCCGTCGATCTTGTCGGCAATGTGCTGACCCGGGCCGAGGCGAACCTGCCGCCGGGTGGGCCGTCGCGTGGGGCAGCGGTCATTCTCGAGCTCATTGACAAGGTTCGCCGTGAGCTTGCGGGCCTGGTTGCCCAATCGGAGGGCCGGCTCGTTGGTCTGGGCGCGGCAATGCCCGGCCCCTTCGGCGTCGAGGTGACCGGCGACGATCCCTGGATGATGGCGGCCTGGCAAAAATTTCCGCTGCTGGAAACGCTTGCGACAGGCACAGGCCTTGGCGTTCGTCTGCAAAACGATGCGGCCGCGTGCGCGACGGCTGAGCGCATGGTCGGCGCTGCCCACGGGCTCGATCACGCCGTCTGCCTCTATCTCGGCTACGGCATCGGTGCCGGCCTGATCCTCGGCGGCGAACTCTATAGCGGTGCGCATGGCAATGCGGGCGAAATCGGCATGGCGCTCCTTTCGGCCAGCGGCAGTCCGACACCGCTCGAACATCGCGCCTCACTCGCCTCGCTCTACCAGCATCTGGCAATCGATCCGGCAGATCCCGGCGTCTATGCGATGGTGAACGAACTCACGCTGAAGAACGATGCGAGAATTAACAGCTGGATCGAGGAAGCGGTGATGGATCTGCGCTGGAGCGTGCATCTGATCGAATCGATCTTCGATCCGCAGACCGTCATACTCTGCGGTGGCGCGCCTGAGGCCCTGGCGCGACGTCTGGTCGAGGCCATGCATCCTCTCCCCCCATCCATCGCTGATCGCCGTAGCCGGGTCATTCCTCGCTTCCAGCTTGGCATGACCGATCCGTGGGCCGTCGCACTTGGCGCAGCCGCCGATCCGATCAGCCGCGCCTTCGATCCGAGCTTCGCGGCCATTCTCAAGGATTCGCCGTGAGGCTTTCCGTTACCGGTGGATCGGATCGATCCACGGCACGTCCTCCGGCTTTTCGACCGGCTCGATATCGAGATTGACGACGACTGGCTCCTGGCCGGACCGGATGACGACGCATTCGAGAGTTTCGTCACGGCTGGCATTGATTTCCTGATGGGGGACGTAAGGCGGCACATAGATGAAATCACCGGGGCCCGCCTCCGCGGTAAATTCGAGATGATCGCCCCAGCGCATGCGCGCTTTTCCCTTCACGACATAGATGATACTTTCGAGATCGCCATGATGATGGGCGCCGGTCTTCGCGTTCGCGTGGATGGTGACGGTACCGGCCCATATCTTCTCGGCCCCCGCGCGTGCATGGTTGATCGCCGTCGCCCGGTTCATTCCGGGCGTCTGCGCCGTATTGGGGTCAAGTGAATTGCCCGGAATGACCTTTACGCCATGCTCGCGCCAGTCGATCGGATCGTGATGGTGATCCTGGGTCATTTTCGCCTCCCGAGGGGTAGTCCGTCTTTTGAGATGATATCGCCAGGCTCGGCGAGCACAAGTCATCAGGCGATTGGTCAAAGGCCTCGGATGCCGGCGAGATCGTCCAGCTTGCCACGCAGCCTGTGCTTGACCTCCGCGTCCTGCTCCTCCATGGCGGCAAGCAATTCGCGAAGCGTTCCGCGCAATCCGTGAATCTGATCGACGAGGTCCATGATGAGGTCGACGCCGGCGTCGTTGACGCCCATGTCTCGGGTCAGGTCGAGGATGAGCTGCGCCCGCGCGACATCCGTATCGCGAAAGTCGCGGGTGCCGTCACGTGTCTGCGGCAGCAACCATCCCTGCTCGACCCAAACCTCAAGCACCGTCACGTCGATCTTCAGAAAACGGCGGAATTCAAGATCATCCATGGCTATTCTCCCATGCCCTTTCTCGGATCCTGCGTTTCGCCTGCCGTCCAGCCGGTCATGAAGTCAGTGAGTTTTTGATCGGGCACATCCGGCAGCACGATCTTCAGCGAGATATAGATATCTCCAGCGCCGCCGCCTTTCTTCGGAATGCCCTTGCCCTTCAGCCTCAGAAGCTTTCCTGTATTCGAGTGTGGCGGCAGCGTGAGATTGACGGGACCCGACGGCGTTGGCGCGCGCACCTTGCCGCCGAGCACCGCCTCACGCAGCGTTATGGGCAGATCGAAGCGAATATCGTCACCATCACGGATGTAGACGCGATGCGGGCGCACCCGAATTTCGACAAGCGCATCTCCGGACGGGCCGCCACCGATACCAGGCTCGCCCTTGCCTCGAAGTCTGAGCGTCTGGCCGTCACGCGTTCCCGGCGGTATCTGCAAATCGAGCGCCGGTCCATCGGGCAAGCGGATCTGTGTCTTCGTGCCGTTGACGGCATCGAGGAAATCGACCTCCATCGCGTAATGCCGGTCCTGGCCTCGTGCGCGGGATTCGCCGCCCCGGGCCCGCCGCGAAAAGAAGCTCGAAAAGATGTCGTCGCTGTCGCCGAAATCGGCAAAACCGGCGCTGTTATGGTAGGGATTGTCGGCGCCCGCCGTCGAGGCATAGTCCCGATAATAGTGGCGTCGCGCCTGCTCGGCGCCCGTCATGTCGATCTCGCCGCGATCGAAGCGCCCGCGCTTTTCTTCGTCGCTCAGCAGCTCATAAGCAGCCGAAATCTCCTTGAAACGGTCCTCTGCCTTCTTGTCGCCGGGGTTAAGGTCGGGGTGAAGTTTCTTGGCGAGCTTACGAAACGCGCTTTGAATGTC
This sequence comes from Rhizobium sp. LjRoot258, assembly GCF_964254185.1. Classification (NCBI taxonomy): domain Bacteria; kingdom Pseudomonadati; phylum Pseudomonadota; class Alphaproteobacteria; order Hyphomicrobiales; family Rhizobiaceae; genus Rhizobium; species Rhizobium sp. LjRoot258. Next base: position 1,323,183 of record NZ_CAXUST020000002.1, read on the forward strand.
TTTCTGCGTGGCGTCCTTGCTCACGCCGAGAAGCTCGTATGGGTCGCGGCTCATACATGTCTCCGGTTCAGCGGCGGAAATCGCCGGCTTTTTGCGCTCTATATAGGTTGCCCGACTGGCTGCGACGAGAGGTTGTCTTTCCGCAAACAAGGTCAGTTGCGACGCAGGTTGAGATCGCTTGTTACCACTTGCTGGCCGGACGCCGGATCCATATCGACGGTTCGGATACGGATCGCATCGGTATCCACGCGCTGGATTGTCATGCTCGCACTGCGATCTCCGTTGATCACCTTCGACCAGCGCACGGCGAGATTAATAGCATCGCCACTGCGCGTTCCGCGCAGGCCGGAAACGCCGCCTGAGGGGCCGACGTAACTGCCGGCATACTGCGCGCCATTGACCTTGATGTTGGCAGAAACCGCCCGCGTGACGACGATCATTCCGCGGCAAATCCCCTTCATCGAAAGCGCCTCGCCACTCGCCTCGGTCTTGAAGTTGCAGCTGAGGTTGACGGGGGACGAGGATGTGGTTCGCTTCATCATGCCCCCGCCCGTCCAATCGCCGGCGAGCGATTGGAGGAAGGGCGCCTCATCGGCATATGCGCCTCCCGTCACCATCCAAAACAGCGCCGTGACAGCAGTATAGCGCCAGCACTTCATGACGTCCTCCTTGAAGATGATCAAGAATGCCTCAGAATGCTCAAAAGTTCCCCACAATACAGGACGCTAACTAAATGCAAGCAAGATGCGCAAGGGCAAGCGATTTCGGCCAATTCTGCCAGGAAGATTTCCACGCAACAGGCAAACCGAGATGTCTAAAGGGCTCTGGCTGAGTTTGCCCGATAGTCTTGGGTGCTTGCCGTCAGGTCGTTCGCCCGGCGGGTGCCTCATGTAATGAGAAAAATGCTGATCAGCCTCGAACTGCTAGGCTATCACGAGATGTCCAGGTGAAACAGCTCGATACTGGCGCCGTCCGGCCTCGTATTCTACGGGCCGGATCGGGCTTTTCAACTCCTCGGTCGCGGCCATGCGCTTCTGGCGACGTCGATCCGGATCTGGCACCGGAACGGCGGCCATGAGCTTTTTGGTATATTCGTGCTGTGGATTGCCGAAGACGGCCACACGAGGTCCGATCTCGACGATCTCGCCAAGATACATCACGGCCACCCGGTGGCTGACGCGTTCAACGACAGCCATATCATGGGAGATGAACAGGAAGGCCAGGTCTAGGCTTTGCTGCAGGTCAAGCATCAGGTTGATAACCTGCGCCTTGATCGAGACGTCGAGCGCCGAGACACTCTCATCAGCGACGATGACTTTGGGCTGGAGCGCCAACGCCCTTGCGATACAGACGCGCTGTCGCTGGCCGCCGGAAAATTCATGCGGATAGCGGCTCGCCATGTCCGGTGTCAGGCCGACCTTCACCAGCATGTCGGCTACCACGTCCTTTGCGTCTTTGGCCGTGCCCATCCTGTGCTCGAGATATGGCTCTGCAATCGCCCGGCCGACCGTCATGCGCGGATTGAGCGATGCAAACGGGTCCTGGAAAATCATCTGCACGGACTTGCGCATGTTTCGCATCTCCTGTTTGTCGAGCGCGAGCATGTCGCGGCCTTCAACGATGACGGCTCCCGAATTCGGTTCGATCAACCGCATGATGGCGCGGCCGGTCGTTGATTTGCCGCAACCGGACTCGCCAACCAACGACAGCGTCTCGCCAGCGAAAAGGTCGAAGGAGACGTTCTCGACGGCATGCACACGGCCGCTTAACCGTCCAAATAGCCCCGAATGGATGTCAAACCGCTTGGTGAGCCCCTTCACTTCGAGGATGGGCCTGTGCTTGGCAACGGTGTCGGGCACCTCGACTTGCGTATCGGCTTCACCCGTCGCGATGTTGACAACAGGAAAGCGCAACGGCCGCTCGTATCCCTGCATCGACCCGAGCACCGGTACGGCAGACAGCAGAGCACGGGTGTAAGGGTGCTTTCCGCGGTGGAAGATGTCGCCTGTCGCACCGGTCTCCACCTGTTCGCCGCGATACATGACGACCGTGCGGTCAGCGATTTCGGCAACGACGCCCATGTCATGGGTGATGAAAAGCACCGATGTCCCTTCTTCGTCCTGCAGCATCTTGATGAGGTCGAGGATCTGGCCCTGGATCGTCACGTCGAGTGCCGTCGTCGGTTCGTCGGCGATCAGAAGCTTTGGCTTGGAGGCAAGCGCCATGGCAATCATCACACGCTGGCGCATGCCGCCGGAAAAGCGATGCGGATACTCGTCGAAGCGAGCCGCAGCGGAAGGGATGCGGACCTTTTCCAGCAGCCGGATCGTCTCGGCCTTGGCCTTTGCCTTCGACATTGCCGTGTGGCAAAGCAAGGCCTCCGAGATCTGGTCACCGATGGTGAAGAGCGGATTGAGGCTCGTCATCGGTTCCTGAAAGATCATCGAGACATCGTTTCCGCGCACCTTGCGCATCTCTGCTTCGGCTAGCGACAACAGGTTGCGACCACCCAGCATGATCTTGCCTTCGATACGGCTCGTATCGGGCTGCAAGAGACGCATGATGGAGAGCGAGGTGACACTTTTTCCCGAGCCGCTCTCGCCGACGATCGCGACAGTCTCTCCCGGTGCCACAGAGAAGGAAACGTCGCGTACGACGGGCTTCCAGTCGCCATCCACCAGAAACGAGGTGGTGAGGTTCTGGACGGACAGAACCGGATCGGCGGAAAGGATTGTGTTTGGCTCTGCGGCGCTCATAGTCGTTTCCTTCCTTTTGTCGTTTCCCGCCCGGTGACGCTTAATCCGGCCAGCGCAGCATGCTGTCAAAGCGGTGCCTGCTGCGGTTTTCGATCGGCGTGGCGATGACTTCGTTGGAGGCGCGCGCCTTGTCGAGCTCTTCGGTCAGGCGGGCAGCGACGATTTTCTCCTGACCCGGATGGAGGTTGCACGGATCGAGGTAGAAATAGTGATGCTCTACCTCGTGGTCACGCACGATCACCGGCGGATCGCCACGGCCGAGCGCTGCGGCGAGATCCCAGGCGGTGATATGCGCTTCGGCCGGCGAGACGATCACCCGCATGCGCTCGAGCGGGTTGTTGGTCGGGTCCGGCTCGATCAGCGCCGTAATGCCCGGGCGCTCGCCCAGCGTTTCCTTCCACAGATGAAGATAGCCGGTCTCGCGCTCGCGGATGCCCGCATGGTCTCGCTTTTCCCAGGCTTCCAGCGCCGCCATGGTGCCATAGACGCTTTCCTTGCCGACCTTCATGCCGCGGCCGATCCCCATGTTCTGCAGGAAGGCGCTGCGCACCAGCTCTTTCTTGCCCGCAACGATGCCCGAGGTCGGGCCGCCAAGGAACTTGTGGCCGGAATAAAGCGCGACATCGGCTCCTTGCGCCAAGAACAGCCTGAGATCGTATTCGGAGGCCGCATCGACGATGACCGGAACGCCTTTGGCATGGGCGATTTCGACGAATTCGGTGAGATGCAGCAGGCCATAGTCGACGACGTGATGGGACACAACATAGACGGCGGCTGCCGTCTTGTCGCTAATGGCATTCTCCATGTGGAAACGATGCGTTGACGTTGCCTGTCCGATCAGCACGACTTTGCCGCCGGCAAGCCGGATCGCCTGATCCACCGGCGCGCCATAGCTGACCACATGCCCCATTTGCACGATGACTTCGTTCTTCTCAGGGGTCGTATCCGGCAGCTTCTCGATGGCAAGCAGGTTGTCACCTGTGATGGCACCGGCGACAGCAAGGCTGATGCCTGCCGAGCAGGACGCCGTGACAAAGCCGGCTTCACCGCCGGTCAGCCGCGCTATCACCTTGCTTGCCTTGCGCTGCAGGTCGTTGATCTCGACGAATTGCGGCAGGATCGCTTCCATCGCCTGGATCGCTTCGGGAACAACGATGGAGGCGCCGAGGCTCGTCATCGTGCCGGACACGTTGATGACCGGGCGCAGGCCGATCTTGGTACGGATATCATCGGACATTCTATCTCTCCAAAGTGACGGCCGGCTGCGAATTGCCATCGACAGCTATGCCATAGTAATGTAATAGCTTCTCGAAATCAGACGAGGAGCGTTGAATTGGACACAAAGACGTCATCCGCAACACCCCTCAAAGAGGCCGTGTCGGTCGGCGAAGCCGAAGCCAAGGGCGCGCGCCGCTCTCGCGTCAGCGGCATTGATCGTGCCTTGCAGGTAATTGATTATCTTTACGAAACCGGCACGCCTGCGGGTGCGTACGCAATCGCCAAGGCGGTCCAGGCGCCGCTTTCCACCGTTTATGTCATCATCGACGATCTGGTCGAAAAGAACATGCTTGCTCGCAATTCGGATGGGTCCATCTGGCTCGGGTCTCGTCTTTACCACTATGGTCTCGCTTATGCCCGGTCGCTGGATTTTATGAGCGTCGCCACCCATGAAATGCACGATCTCTGCCGGCAGGCCGGGGAAACAGTGCAGGTTTGCGGGCGCGACGGCGACTACATGCTGGTGCTTGCCATGGCGGACGGGCCAAGCCATTTCCAGGTCGCTTCGCGCGTCGGCACCCGCGTGCCGTTGAACTGGACCGCATCCGGCAGGCTCCTTGTCGGCCATCTGCCCGAGAGCGAGCGGATCGAGCTGTTCAAGCGTTGCGCCCGAACGTCGCCGACCGGACGCGCTTTGATCGACGCGCGCACCCTTTCCGACGCGGCTGGGAAAGCTTTCGGGGAGAGGTTGTCGATCCAGGTCGCCGAGTCGGACTACGCGGTTGCCTGCATCGCGTCGCCGGTTTGCGACCGGGAGGGCCAGTGCGTTGCCACCATTTCGATCGTGCTGCCGGAACAAAAGGTGCTTTCCGACGAGCACCACTACACCGAACATGTGCGGATGTCGGCGCAGCGGATCGAGACGCTGATGGGATGGCGCAATCACTGACTTAGACCTCCTCAATCGTTGAGCGAGACGATCGCCTCGATCTCGACGGTGATGTTGCCAGGTAAGGAACCGAAGCCGACGGCGGAGCGGGCATGTTGGCCGGCCTCGCCGAAGACCTCGATAAAGAGGTCGGAGCATCCGTTGATGACGCTCGGATGATTTTCGAAGTGCGGGACGGCATTGACCATGCCGAGCAGCTTGACCACGCGCTTCACGCGGGCGAGGTCACCAAGAGCGTCGTGCATGACCGCAAGCAGGTTGATGCCGGTGAGCCGCGCATGCTGATAGGCCTCTTCGACGCTGACGTCGCTGCCGACCTTGCCGGAATGGAGATGACCGTCAGCCTCGCGCGGGCCCTGGCCGGATAGATAAAGAACGTTGCCCTCGCGCACATGGGTAAGAAAATTGGCGATGGGCGCCGGCGCCGATGGCAATGTAATGCCGAGCGCGGCCAGACGCTCATAGGGTGTTTGCACCGCTGCCGCGGCCTTTGCTGGGGACGTATTCACGTCTGCTCCTGTCATGCGGTTTTAGACATGCCGGTCACCGCCACGAATAGCCGTGGCTGTGACGGACGAGCTTGCGGGCGCGCGGAATGTAACGGCTGGCCGTGATCGCCTCCGATCCGATAACCGCATAGCGCGGTTCGAAGAGCTTGTGCAGGCGAGAGACGTCGCCGTTGGAATCGGTGGCCTCGAGATCGGCATCGACGAGGTCGAAGATGGTGAAGTCCGCCCGTTCACCAACCGCCAGGCGTTTCTCCATCGACAGCTTGATGACGGAGGCCGGCGCATGCGTGACGGCCTCCACGACCTTGTCGAACGGCATGCCGACCGATAGCAGCTTCGACATCGTCGTCGCCAGGTCCCAGACCGGGAAGTTCATCGAATGGCCGTGAAGATCGGTTGAAATGGAGAACGGCAAAAGACCGCGCGCAATGGCTGCCTCGGCTACCTTGAAGGAGAAGGACGCGCCGCCGTGGCCGATATCAAGGCGGATGCCCTCGGAGGCGCAACGCTCGGCAAGATTGAAGAGGTCCTCGTCTTCGATGATGCTTGAACCGGCCTTGCCGTTGAAGCAATGGGTGACGACATCACCCGGGCCGAGGATCTCGAGCACCTCATCATAGAGTGCCGGCGGTTCGCCGACATGCACCATCATTGGCACTTTGAGGATCTTGGCGATCTTCTTGCCGAGCTTCACGGGCGTGACACCCCAGGAGCCGGTGATGACATGGCTCGCGCGCACCTTGAGGCCAACAATGTGTTCGCTGTTTTGTGCATAGCATTCGAGGATGCGGTCGAGATCGATGTCGCGAATATCGCGCAGTTCGGCGACGCGGTTGCAGGCGACAAGGCCGATCGAGCCGAGGTTCAGGAAGGCCTTGATGCGCTCTCTCGACGGCTCGATGATGTATTCGCGGAAGCCATGGAAGTTGGCCTCGCCGGCGGAGCCCGCATCAACCAGCGTCGTGACGCCCCGCTCGGCGCCGCATTCCGACGGACGGATGGAGATATCCGTGCCGCCGTGCCAGATATGCACGTGAAGGTCGACCCAGCCGGGCGAGATCCAGGCGCCCCTGGCGTCGATGCGCTCGGCGTCACCAGGGCTGGCCAGGGAAGGACCGATTGCGGCAATCTTGCCGTCGGCGCCGACGAGGATGTCGATCGCGCCAAAAGGCTCTGCAGCGCCAAACGCCATCGGCTTCACATTGGTGAGGAGGAGCGGTTTGCCCGCTTTTTCACCGGTCATTCTAGAGGTCCTTTCGAAGTCTTGGATCGAGCATGTCCCTGAGACCATCGCCGACCATTTGCAGCGACAGCACGGAGAAGATGATGGCAAAGCCCGGGAAATAGGTCATCCAGTCGGCCTGGCCGATATATTGGCGCCCGGCTGCGATCATGGTTCCCCAGGTCGGGATTTCGGGGCTGACGCCGAGGCCGAGGAAGGAAAGTCCGGCCTCGGCAAGCATGGCGCTGGCAAACAGGAAGGTGCCCTGCACAAGGATCGGCGACAACAGATTGCGAAGCACGTGCCGCGTCATGATGTGGAAGGTGGAAATGCCGAGTGCCTGCGCCGCCTCGACGTAGGGCAATTCGCGGATCACCAGCGTCGAGGCGCGAACGATGCGCGCCAGACGAGGCGAGTAGACGATTGAGAGCGCAACGATGACCGTTGTGAGCGACGGTCCGAGAGCTGCGACCAGCGCGATCGCCAGGAGAATGTCAGGAAAGGCCATCATCGCGTCGATCAGCCGGGCAATCGGCGTGTCGAGCTTCTGAAAGAAGCCGGCAAGCAAGCCGAGCGTCACGCCAATCAATGCGGAGAGCACGACGACGGCAGCGCCCACCAAAAGTGAGAGCCGCCCGGCATAGATGGTGCGTGAGAACACATCACGGCCGAATTCGTCGGTGCCGAACCAGAACAGTTCACTCGGCGGCTTGAGCCGGTTGACGATCGATAGTTTCGATGGCGAATACGGCGCGATCCAGGGCGCGAGGGCTGCCAACAGCACAAAGATGATCAACACGATCACGCCGGCGGCGACGGTCTTGCGTTTCAGCAGGCGGCGAAGAAATTTGCTGCGCTCGCTGGCGGCGGGTTTATCGGTGGTGGTTACGATATCGGCCATCAGTAGCGCACCCTTGGATCGACCAGCAGATAGAGCATGTCGATCGCGAAATTGATGAGGACATAGAGGCCGGCAATGACGAGCAATGCGCCCTGGATGACGGGATAATCGCGTCGCAGGACAGCAGACACGACGAGATTGCCGACCCCTGGGAGGCCAAACACGGTTTCCGTTACGACGGCGCCGGAGATCAGCACGGCAGCGGTCAGGCCGATGACCGTCAGGATTGGGATCAGCGCGTTTTTCAGGGCATGCTTGAGGACGACACGGTGCTCGGCGAGCCCCTTGGCACGTGCCGTGCGAATATAGTCGTCGCCGAGCACGTCAAGCATCGAGGCACGGGTAAAGCGCAGGATCAGTGCCGAGGAAACGAGGCCGAGCGCAAAGGCAGGCAATGTCAGGTGTTGCATGCGCTCAAAGAAGGAAGCGCCAGGCCCGCCATAGCCCGAGACGGGAAATATGTTCAGCCGTACGGCGAAGAATTGCATGAGAATGAGGCCGAGCCAAAAGCTCGGGATGCTAGCCGCCAGCATGGCGATGGTTGTCGACATCTGATCGACGAACGACCCGCGCCTGTAGGCAGCATAGATGCCGATCGGCAGTGCGATGATACTGGCAATCAGCAGCGAGAAGATCGTCAGGAAGACGGTTGGCTCGGCGCGTTCGAGAAGCGCTGACGTCACCGGCATATTAAGGAAGATCGACTGGCCGAGATCGCCTCTCAGCAGTTGTCCAATATAGAAGAAGTACTGGACGACGATCGACTGGTCGAGGCCGAGGCGGGCGCGCAGTTCAGCAACGTCCTGTGCCGTTGCATCGGGACCGAGCATGACGGCAGCAGGATCGCCCGGCGTCACGCGAACGATCACGAATACAATCGTAACGACGAGGAACATCACCACGATCATGCCGAGAAGGCGCTGGAGGATGTAGCGTATCATGGAAAGCGGCTCCTGTATCCACACAGGGCGAAATCATGGACGGATGCCGGCCTCAAACCGGCACCCGCAGTGGTCGCGCTTACTTCTTGGTCGACGCGTTCCAGAAATATGGCCAGGGAGCGGGATTAACGCCGGCGAGTTTCGTCGAGATGGCTGAAACGGCGTTGAAGTCGCCGATCTTCATGAACGGCACTTCGTCATACATGGCCTTCTGGACGTTGGCCCAGAGTTCGATGCGCTTCTTTGGATCAACCTCGGTGGTGAAGGCATCGACGACGCTCTTGCGCTCCGGCGTGTCCCACCATCCCGGCGAACTGGGAGACAAGGAGCCGATCAGTGCCGGTTCCGGCAGGAACGGACTGTGGCTGATATAGATGTCCCAGAGCGCCTTGTCGGTGCGGCGCTGCGTCAGCGTTGCCCAGTCGACCACCTGCAGGTCGACTGTGAAACCGGCAAGCTTCAGGTATTCGGCCGCGACCTGGGCCATCTTGTAGTGGAATTCGTACTGGCGGCTCGTCAGGATACGGATCGGCTCACCATTGTAGCCGGCGTCTTTGGCGGCCGTGGCCGCCCCTTCCGGATCCGCAATATTGTAGTTGCCAGCCACGCCGGCATCCGTGCTCCAGGCGAAGTTTCGCGGGTAGATGTTGCCGTCTGGTGCGTAGAAATCCGTGCCACCGAAGGCGGCGGCCATCATGTCTTCCATGCTGAGCGCCTGACGGATCGCCTTGCGGATCGCGACGTTCTTGGTGACACCCGCAGCCGTATTGAAGACGAAGACCGGATAGCCGAACGGTTTCAGGAGCAACGGCTGCGTCGCCGTTGACGACTTGAGCTTGTCATAGGATTCGACCGGCAGCGAGTCGACGTAGTCGTATTGGCCGGAAACCGCCGCCTCGACGCGGGTGTTTGCGTCGGGCACGGGCACGAAGCGGATCTCGTCAAGATATTGATGGCGGGCGCCGCCGTAGCCATCGCTGTCGCCCGAGCGCGGCTTGTAGTCATTGAAGCGGACAAGCTGGATATATTGATCCGCCTTGCGTTCCTTCAGCATATAGGGGCCGGTGCCGATGAAGTCGGTCATCGTATCGGCCTGCTTCTCGGCCGGAATGATGATCGCAGCGGAGTTGTTGAAGGCAAGCAGAGAGGCTAGCGGCGCGTAGGGCTGCTTCAGCTTGATGACGACCGTCGCTGGATCGGTAGCCGCGATCGACAAGATGAAGGCGCCCGCCTGCTTGCCGCGTGAGGCAAGCTTGACCCACCTGTTGAGGGAAGCGACGACATCCTCCGACGTCATGTCGCTGCCGTCGTGGAACTTGATACCGGTGCGAAGCTTGATCGTATAGGTCTTGCCGTCGGCGCTAACGTCGGGAAGGCTCTCAGCCAAAAGCGGCGTCACTGCCCAGTTCTTGTCGAACGTGTAGAGCGTTTCGAAGATATGCTGCGTGACGATGCCAACGAGGTCGGCCGTCGACGTCATCGGATCGAGCGTCGGTGGCTCGCCGATCGTTGCGACATTGATCACGCCGCCTTTTTCTTGTGCCAGCAGATAGGATGGTGTTGCGACCAACGCGGTGGCGACAAGGAATGCGAGTTTCATTCTCATGCTTTTCTCCCGGTTTTTGTTCCACAATTATGTTATATGCGCTTTTATAACAGAATACATGGGGCGCCGCTGGTGTCAATGGCAGGGCACCGTACGAAAAGATGCAGCTGGCCCAATCGGCTCTTCTGGACGTCGATGATGAGTTGGCGTGACGTTGCGTTGGTAGCCGCAAGGACGGCAGGAGCAGCCGCCTGCGATGGCCTCCATATAAACTTTGTCTGCCCCCATCACTGCAGATCGCATGGTAGTTCTCGATCGAGAATGATGACCCGTCGTCGGAGAATGACTTCCTGCGCGGGGCAGCGAGCGATGACGGTGTAGGGATATGGATCTAGAAAAGATCAAGAAGCTGATTGAATTTGTCGGGCGATCGTCCGTTTCCGAACTCAACGTCACGGAAGGCGGCGCAACTGTTCGGATCATCAAGAGCGCTGCGCGCCGTGACGAGTTCGCTGCGCCTGCAGCGAAAGCTACCGAACAAACCATCGGGTCAGTCCCTGCGGGGCACGATCAGCCCGCAGACGGCACCGGTCATGTCGTTCGAGCTCCGTCGGCCGGCGTCTTTCACCGTGGCCCCGACCCGTCGTCCTTCCCTTTCGTCGAGGTCGGCACGCTCGTCGAAAAGGGACAGGGCCTCTGCATCATCGAGGCAATGAAGGTTTTCAACACCATCCCGGCAACACATGCGGGTGAGATCACCAAGATCGTCGTCTCCGATGGGGACGATGTCGACGTCGGCGAGCCCCTATTCGAGATCAGGTAATATGAGCGCAGTTGCTAGTCTCAAAGCTCCGTTTTTTGACTCCGTGTTGATCGCCAACCGTGGCGAGATCGCGCTGCGCATCCAGCGCGCATGTCGCCAGCTTGGTCTTCGATCAATCATGGTCTGTTCAGAAGCCGATCGTGACGCACCGTACCGTGAAACCGCCGACGAATTCGTCTGCATTGGCCCCAGCCCCGCTGCTCAGAGCTACCTTAATCACGATGCAGTGCTGGCAGCGGCAGTCACGACGGGCGCCGGCGCAATTCATCCGGGCTATGGCTTCCTGTCGGAGAACGCGGCGTTTGCAGACGCCGTGGAAGCCTTAGGATTGACCTTTATCGGGCCGCGAGCCAGCGAAATTCGAACGATGGGCGACAAGATCGCCGCCAAGCAGGCCATGATGGCCGCGGGCGTCCCCTGTGTCCCCGGCCCGGACACCGCCCTTAGCGAAGACCTGGCCGAGGTCGCGAACGTTGCTGAAACAATTGGTTATCCGGTTATTGTCAAAGCGGCCGGCGGCGGTGGCGGGCGTGGGATGCGCGTCGTTTCCTCGGCCCATGAGCTTGCCGGCGCGGTCATCGTGACACGCGAGGAAGCACGGCGCGCCTTCGGCAAGCCAGAGCTTTATATCGAAAAGTTCCTGCAGCATCCAAGACACGTGGAAATCCAGGTCCTCTGCGACAATTATGGCCAGGGAATTTGGCTTGGCGCTCGCGACTGCTCGATGCAGCGTCGCCATCAAAAAGTGGTCGAAGAGGCTCCGGCCCCGTCAATACCGGTTGATGTGGTTGCAAGAGTTGGAGAACGGTGCGTTGCCGCCTGCAAGCAGATTGGCTATCGCGGCGTTGGAACCTTCGAGTTCCTCTATGAAGACAAAGAATTCTATTTCATCGAAATGAATACGCGCCTTCAGGTCGAGCATCCCGTCACCGAGATGACATCAGGCATAGATATCGTGCGTGAGCAGTTGCGCGTGGCACAGGGATACCAATTGGAGCTGTCCCAGGTCGATGTTGGCTGTTTTGGCCACTCATTCGAATGCCGCATCAATGCCGAAGATCCATTCACCTTCGCGGCCTCGCCGGGGCTCATTTCGGCGATTTCCTTACCGGGCGGACCAGGCGTTCGCGTCGATACGCATGTCGGGCCAGGATACAAGGTGCCACCACATTACGATTCCATGATCGCGAAACTCATTGTGCATGCGCCGACAAGAGACCAGGCGATCGCCCGCATGCGCGTTGCGTTGTCGGAGATGCGGGTTGAAGGCATTTCCACGAACATCGCCTTGCACCGTGAGATCTTTGAGGACCCTTCATTTAGCAGGGGCGGAACTGACATTCACCATTTGGAAAAATGGCTTGCCGAACGGAGGGCAGCCTCGTGAAGTCGCGCGTTAGACAGTGCAGAATTTCTGCCTTCAGCGAACTGGAGACGCTGGAAAGCATCTCGCAATGCCTGGCGATAAACGGTGTCGAGACGATCGAAATCACTACGCCCGATGGCTCGGTGCGGATTACTTCGTCAGACGGCATCCGAAAACACCAAGAGCAAGCAGTCGGGCCGGCCACGCCAGCGCTTCTTTCGCAGACAGTGATCGCTCGCGCGCCGATCGCTGGTGTCTTTCTTCCCGGTCACCCAGACCGCACGGCTAACGAGATCAGCAGCGGCGATAGTGTTGAGGCGGGAAAGCTTGTCGGCTTTGTCCGGGTTGGTCCCGTTCTCGTTGCCGCCCGGGCCGAGGCAGGTGCTGAGGTCGCGAAGCTTGACCAAAATAGCGGCAGCCTCGTCGGTTACGGCGACGTTTTGATTTCCCAAAGGGGGGCCCGGATATGAGCGTCGGAACGGTACGGTTGTCGGCGCCTGCGATCGGCTTGCCCAGCCAGCGCCCCCCCAAGATCTCATGTATCGGCACGCGCAGCTATCTGATCGAAGCGCCAGGCGATTTCGATCTCGCCGCGCAACGCCGGATATGGGCTCTCAGCAAAGCACTGGCTAACAGCGAGGATTATGCCGAGCTCATACCCGGCATGACCAATCTCCTGGTCGTGCTCAAGAACACCCCGTCCGATCCAGCGCTCGTTGTTCAACGGCTTTCGGATCAATGGGATTGTTCCGGTGAACTCGACCTGGTGGGCAAGACCATCGAGATACCGACCATCTACGGAGGCGAACACGCAATCGATCTTCCTGCGCTCTGCGACTATTCCGGGCTTTCCGCCCAGGACATTGTCACGCTCCATGCGCAGCCGATCTACACCGTCTTTTCAGTGGGAAGTGCCCCGGGGTTCGGATACCTGCATGGCCTTGATCCGCGCATCTGCATGCCCCGCAAATCCGTGCCTTCTCTGAAGATGCTAAAAGGTATGGTGACGATTGGCGGGATGCAGACCGGGGTTGCTGTTCTCACCGGCCCGAACGGCTGGAATTCGATCGGTTTTGCCGACATTACCGTCTTCGACCCGATGGCGAAATCTCCCGCAATCATGGCGCCGGGCGATCGTGTTCGCTTTGTTCCGGAAAGGATCGAACTGTGATCAACGTTCTCATAACAGGCCCGTTGAACACTGTTCAGGATCTTGGCCGTTTTGGCTTTCGCAGCATTGGCGTAACGGCAAGTGGTGCCATGGACTCGGTGGCAACCAGGATTGGGAACCTGCTCGTCGGCAATGCCGAGAGTGCTGCGTCCATTGAAATCCAGACGTTTCCATTCAAGATCTCTTTCGATCGGCCGACAGTTTTTGCGATCACGGGTGCCGACTGCCGTGCAACGTTGGACGGCATCGACCTGCCACCATGGTGGGTGCAGCAAGCCAATGGCGGCCAGACCTTGGAACTTTCGATGCCGTTGCGCAACGCACGTGCCTACTTGTCCGTCGCTGGCGGCATAGACGTCCCCGTCGTGATGGGTTCCCGAAGCACCTCGTTGCGGGGCGCCTTCGGAGGATTTGCAGGTCGTTTCCTGCAGAACGGAGATAATATCTCCGTCGCTCCCACCGATGTTCCTCAAATCCCGCTTGGAGGCTTTGGGGTGATGCCCCCTGCGAAAGCGTTGGCGGAATTTTTCCCCGTCGACGAAGATGGACAACTGTTGTTGCGTGCCATCCCGGCCGGTGAACACGATCTATTCGGTCAAGACTGCGAACGATTCTGGACCCAGGCCTGGAAGATCACGTCTCAAAGTGATCGCACAGGATATCGCCTGTCTGGCGACCCGTTAAAGCCCGACAGTCCAATCGAGATGAGATCTCATGGGGTCGTTCCAGGCGTGGTCCAGGTACCTCCGGGAGGTGAACCCATCGTGCAGATGAGCGACGCAAACACTGCTGGAGGCTACCCCAAGATAGCCGGCGTCATCGAAGTCGACATCTGGCGGCTCGCGCAAGCGAGAATTGGAAGCCGCATACGGTTCGTGCGATCGACTGTTGAAGAGGCACTGGCGGCCGAGCACGCGCTTGAGGGCTACCTGAACCAAGTCACGAAAATAGCTCCCGTGGTTGCCGCGGCACTGATCAACATCACACGGCGATAGACGTCAATTGCAGTGAGGACTTCAAGATGAAGATCGATTTGAACTCTGACATGGGTGAGGGGTTCGGACCATATCGGCTTTGCGATGATGAAGCGCTAATGGATGTGGTTTCTTCCGCAAATGTCGCCTGCGGATTCCATGCCGGCGATCCGAAAACAATGGCGCGGATGGTTCGCCTCGCAAAGGCACGCGGTGTGGGTGTCGGTGCGCATCCGGGATTGGCAGACCGGGTTGGCTTTGGTCGCCGCGAAATCCCGACCGACGCGGACGATATGAAGCAACAGGTGCTCTACCAGTTGGGCGCTTTGGCATCTGTCGCGCGCGGCGAGGGGGTAAAACTGAGCCACATCAGTTTCCATGCAGCCATGGGGAGCATGATCAATCGCGATCCTGAGCTGGCGGCGAGCATCATGCGAGCGATCAGGAGCGTTGACGCCGACCTCATTGTCTTCGCGATGCCCAACACCGAGCTCGAGCGGGCAGCGCAATCGAACGGACTGCGCACCCTGACACTCTTCCTTGCCGACCGCGCCTATGACGCGGCCGGTCAACTCGTCAGTCGTGCCGTCGCAAACTCGGTCATCAAGGATGAGGCGAGCGTCCGCGCTCGGGTCCGCCAGTTTATGGAAACAGGCACCGTAACGACGATCGAGGGCGTTCGCTTGCCGGTTCAGGCAAGGTCGATTTTGGTGCATAGCGATACCCCGGGATCGTTGGAATTGGCCAAGATCGTCAGAAGTGAAGTCGAAAGTGCGGGCGGGAGGATTGCTCCTGCAAACGAGGTCCTCGGCTAATTCCTGTTCGGAGGCAGCGTCGCTCAGGCTTCGCCAAGGTCTTGAAGCCTGAAAAGCGCGTCCGCGGCCAGACTTTTTCTGGATCGGGGCTCCATTGGCTCTTCGCACACCGCCTCCATTGGTTTCCGTTATGGCGTCAAACCAATCCAGTATTGGAAATTACCCCATCTTTACCCCTACCTTGCACGCAATTTGGGGCCCACGGCAAACGGCATTTTACGCACCGCCTCACCGTGTTTTGCGCAGTGGCTCTCGAAATTTTGGTAACGACAAAGGATTGAATAGATGCCAGCCATAGCCGATCGCCTTCAGAACGTGACAGTGTCTGCGTCGGTCGCGATGACACAACGTGCTCGTGATCTCGCTACCAAGGGAACCAAGGTCATCGGGCTTTCGTCCGGCGAACCCGACTTTCCAACGCCCGCGCACGCTATCGGGGCGGCGCATGCAGCTGCATTGGCAGGTGATACGAAATATCCACCGGTCGACGGGACGCCTGCGCTTAAGGCCGCCATCCAGCGAAAGTTCAAACGCGAGAACAATCTGCACTATGATTTGGACCAGATCCTTGTCGGCAACGGTGGAAAACAGGTGATCTTCAATGCGATCCTTGCCACCTGCAATCCGGGTGAGGAGATCGTCATTCCTTCACCGTCCTGGATAAGTTACGCCGACATCGCAAAATTTGCCGGCGCAGTGCCCGTACCGGTCAACTGCCCGCAGAACAACGGGTTCAAGATAAGACCCGAAGACCTCGAAGCTGCAATTACGCCCCGTACCAAGTGGCTACTGCTCAATTTCCCCAACAACCCAACGGGAGCTGCGTGTTCTCGCGAGGAAATGAAGGCCATCGCAGACGTCATGCTGCGCTATCCGCACGTCTGGATCATGACGGACGATATGTACGAGCATCTCATCTATGATGACTTTGAGTTCTGCACGATCGCAGAGGTAGAGCCTCGACTGTACGACCGTGTCTTGACAGTCAACGGCGCATCAAAGGCGTACGCAATGACCGGCTGGCGTCTGGGATATTGCGGTGGGCCACGTGATCTGATGAAGGCCATCAGCAACGTCAACACGCAGAACACGGCAGGCGTCTCAACGATCACCCAGGCTGCAGGGGTTGCCGTCTTGGATGGCCCCCAGGACATCCTGAAGGAGCGTGCATCAATCTATAAGAAGCGGCGCGATTTTGTCCTTGGCCGCTTGGCAGAAGTACCGGGTGTGCAGACACACAAGCCCGAGGGTGCGTTCTATGTTTTCCCGAACATCGCTGGCCTTATTGGAAAAACAACCAAGGGCGGCCGGGTGATCAACAACGATACCGACTTTGTGATGGCGCTTATTGAGGAGCACCACGTTGCGACCGTGCAAGGGGCGGCCTACGGCATGAGCCCGTTCTTCAGGCTATCTTACGCAACAAGCTTGGAGGCACTTGATGAAGGTTGCACCCGCATCGCCGAATTCTGCTCGTCGATGACGTAATGCGTCAAAGCAGGTCCTGGAGAAGGATTTGGGCGGCAGCAACGTTGCCCGAATTCCCTTAGGAGGGGAGTTCGACCGTCTTGAGGGTTTCGGTGAGCTCAACGAGCAACTGAGTGATCGCGAGTGCCGGTTCCGACAGCGGCGTTGTGTCGGAGAGGCAGAGCGAAAGCGTTTCTTCAATCTTCGGGCTGGAAATGCGCCGAACCACCATCGGTTGCGACGCCTCGGCCACAATGCGATTTGCGATCGCCTTTGGCACGATCGTTGCACCAAGCCCGGCGTCAACTGCACGTCCCAGGGTTTTGACGGCCTCGACTTCTGCAACAACGTTCAGGTTTGTCCTGCTCCTGCCAAACGCCACGTCGATCGCGCGTCGAACAAAGTTGTATGCAGGCGGTACGACAAAAGGAATTGCTTCCAGATTTGCGACCGCAATTGGCGGTTCCTCGCGTGAAATGCCAAGGGATTCGTTGGCAACAAAAACGAACTCCTCAGTTAACAGAGGCTGGAACTTCACGCCTTTGATTGGTCCAGCGCCGTGGATAAGAGCCATCTCCAAGCGACCATTCATGATCATCTGGCTATACGGCTGGCTCACGCTCTCGGTGACATGCAACAGAATCTGCGGATATCGCAGCTTCGCTTCCTCCAAAAGCTGAAGCGAAAGGGTTGCTGCGCTGCTGAACGGAGCCAGACCGACCGATACGCGACCGGACAAGGTTGCTCCACCGGCACGCACATCTGCATATGCCTGGTCCATCTGGCGCAGGATGATCTGGGCATGGCGATAGAGCGCGCGACCAGCGTCGGTCAGGATCACACCCTGTTGGCTTCGCGTCAGCAGCTTTTCCTGAAAGTGATCTTCGAGAGCCGCTAACTGCTGGCTAAGTGCCGGTTGCGCGATATGCAGTATGTCTGCCGCGCGCGTGATGCTTCCCATATCAACAATGGTGATGAACGACTTGAGACGGCGAGTATCCATTTATAGCTGCTGTTCCCATTGTTGCTTGCGACCATACGGGGAAGGCACCGAATTTGAAAGAGTTTTGCGCGCTGCAAACGAGCCCTGATGACGTTCGCCATAGGCCCATATGACCGGCCTCGATGTTTAAATTCACGCAGCTGCACCTCGAAACGTGAATTGGCAGTTTCATATAAGCTATTGAAGCCAAAACAATAATCTGGGCAGGCGGCAGGGAGGCCCTGACCTTCATAAGACAGGCTTATCCCTCCAAAGATATTCAGCATTATCGCCGGCTGAAAAGGTTCGCTACCTTCCATTCAAAAGGAGTTTTCGATGTCATTTTCCGATTACAAAACTGCACTTGTTACCGGCGCGTCCTCTGGCATTGGTGCTGCTACTGTCGAACGTCTCTGCGCCGAAGGACTCGAAGTTCACGCGATTGCACGTAGAGAAGATGCGCTGAAAGAACTTGCCGATCGCACCGGCTGCATCGCTCACAAAATAGATGTTACGGACCGCGCGGCGCTTTCTGCTCTCACAACACGCATCCAATTTGACGTCCTCGTGAACAATGCTGGCGTCGACAAGCCGAAGAAGTTCCTTGAGGCTGACGAGGGCGACATCGACCTCCTCATCGACGTCAACCTTCGCGCTGTTTTGCATCTTTGCCGGCTGGTTGTGCCCGGTATGGTCGCCAGGGATCGCGGGCACGTTATCAATATTTCCTCGATCGCTGGCGCTTACAATTTCGGCGGCAATTCCTCATACCATGCCACCAAGGCCGGCGTGAGCATGTTGTCGAACCAACTTCGCATCGACGTGTTTGGCAAGCGCGTTCGGGTAACTGAAATCTGCCCCGGCCGCGTCGCCACCGATATCTTTGCCCATGTCCACGGTGACACGCCTGAGATCCGCGAACGGTTCCTCGATGGATTTGAACTGCCGGAGGCCAAGGACATTGCAGACGCGATAGCGTTCGTCATCGCAGCGCCTGTTGCCGTCAATATCGGTCACATGGAGATAACGCCTACTCTCCAGGTGATGGGCGGGCTGCAGACGGCAAAACCGCAATATCCGTACTCCGGGACTGAAGGCCGTGGCTAACTTCGATCTCTTCGCAATCTTGGGCAATCCCGAATACCGATGGATGTTGATCCACGGCGTTCAAATGACGTTCGTCGTTGCCATCGGATCATGGCTTCTGGCAATGACGCTGGCGCTTGTCCTTCTTGCCTTGCGCTACTCGCCCGGGCCGATCGGGAATGCAGTCGTCACTGCCTACGTATCCTATCACCGCAACGTTCCGACCCTCGTTCAGCTGATGCTCTGGTACTTCGGCATTTTCACGCTGATGCCGGAAACAGTCATGTATTGGCTGACTGACCACAATGCGGAAGCGATCTTTGCGGTTATCGGCCTTGGCCTTTGTCAGGCAGCCTATTTTAGCGAGGATCTTCGCTCTGGCCTGCGTGCCGTCAATCCAGGGCAAATGGAAGCCGCCCGGGCTTTGGGCCATGGATACATTTCCGCGATGCGGTTTGTCATGGTGCCTCAGGGCGTCCGAAATGCGCTTCCCTCGCTCATCAACCACAGCGTGTCTCTGTTCAAGAACAGCAGTTTGGCAATAGCGATCGGCGTTGCCGAGCTCACTTACGCGGTCAAAGAAATCGAGAACCTGACCTTCCGCACGTTTGAAAGCTACCTTCTCGCTTCCGTCCTGTATCTCTCATTCTCGCTGATCATCATGGGCTTTGGTGCCTACCTGACGTCGAGGGCAAGTCCGGTAAGGAGCGCACGCGTATGATCGGCGACATCATCAAGATTGTCCAAGACTACTGGCTCCTGCTTCTCATCGGCCAGTATCCGAACGGTCCGCTCGGCGGACTGGCGGCGACGATCCTGCTTTCCGTGTCTGCGATCGCACTCGCTTTTCCAGTCAGCATCCTTTTGGCTCTCGCTCGACTGTCGAAGTTGCCGATCCTGAGCTGGCCCGTTACCGCGTTGGTCTATTTCACGCGCGGCGTGCCGCTCCTGATGCTCATCTTGTGGGGTTACTTCCTCGTTCCCCTTTTGACGGGGGCAAGCGTTCCCGCCTTTTTGACGATGCTCGTAACGCTCGTCGTCTATCAGGGTGCATTTCTGAGCGAAGTCGTCAGAGGCGGTATCGTCGCGCTGGGGCAGGGCCAGATGGAAGCCGCACGGGCACTTGGCCATAGCAACCTCGGCGCCATGCGTTACGTCATTTTACCGCAAGCTCTCTACAACGTTATCCCGAGCATCATCTCTGTCTTTGTTTCGACGATCAAGGATACGACGCTCGGATACGTTATCAATGTTCCCGATCTGACCTTCGCGGCAAGCCAGATCAACAATCAGCTTCTGACGCAGCCGTTCCAGGTCTTCTTCATCCTCGCCGCCGTTTACTACGCCATCTGCTGGTCGCTCACCCTGGTCGCAACAATGACCGAGCGTCACATCACCCGCAAACGCGCCGGGGCCAACATACCGATTGGCGCCAACGTTCTCAAACTCGAAGCACTTACGGATCAGCCGTCATGAACACTCCTGAGCAATCCAGAAACTCGTCCATGATCCAACTCTCGGAGGTCCGGAAGAACTATGGCACGTACGAAGTCCTCAAGGGGATCAATGCTGAGGTCGGCCGAGGAGAGGTCGTCGTCATCTGCGGTCCGTCGGGGTCGGGCAAGTCGACGCTTATTCGCACGGTGAACCGGCTCGAGGAGATTCAAAGCGGCTCGATCACGTGCGAGGGCAACAATATCCACCGCCAGATGGCGGCGAGGGAACTCAACCGGCTTCGCAGCCGCATTGGCTTCGTGTTCCAGAGCTTCAACCTGTTCCCGCATCTGTCTGCGATCGACAATATCGCGATGTCGCCAATCCGGGTGAAGAGGGTCGCTCGGGAGGAGGCGTATCGCAAAGCAACCCAACTGCTTGAGCGTGTGGGTCTTGCCGAGAAGGCACAGATGTTCCCCGGCCAATTGTCGGGTGGTCAACAGCAGCGCGTCGCTATCGCCAGGGCGCTGGCAATGGAGCCGCCGGTCATGCTTTTCGATGAGCCGACGAGTGCGCTCGACCCGGAGATGGTCGGGGAGGTGCTCGCCGTCATGAAGAGCCTTGCCTCTGACGGCATGACCATGATGTGCGTGACGCACGAAATGGGCTTTGCCCGCGACGTCGCAGATCGCGTCTGGTTCATCGATGATGGCCAAATCATCGAAACCGCGCCACCGGAGGACTTTTTCTCAAACCCGCAGACCGGTCGGGCAAAGCGCTTCCTGAGCGACTTGCGGCACTAATTCCAGCTCAACCACCAGAGGAGAATACAAAAATGAAAATAAGGTCAATTGCGGTAATGGCGGCTGTTGCCGCGGGGGCATTCGCCGGATACGCGAACGCCGACGAACTCGCGGACATCACGGCGGCCAAGACCCTGCGTTGCGGAACTTTCGCCGACGTGCCCCCATTCGCTTCGCCGGACCCAAAGACCCGAGAAATGGTTGGCTTTGACGTCGATCTGTGCCGTGCAATCGCACGGGAGCTCGGCGTGAATGCAGAGATCAAGCCAGTCTCGGTCGAAGCACGAGTCCCGGAAGTCAAGCTCGGTCACGTCGATATCGCCGTCGCAAACCTTGCCTACACCCTCAGCCGTGCCGAACAGATCCAGTTCAGTGATCCCTACTACCTCGCCAAGGAAATGCTGATCGTCAAGGCAAACGACCCCGGTCAGAAGAAGGCCGACTTCGAGGGTAAGCGTCTTGCATCGACGAAGGGGTCGACGTCAGAACTTGCGATCCGTAAGAACAAGTCCGATGCATTGACGTTCCAGGACACGGGGTCGGCCTATCTTGCCGTCCAGCAGGGCAAGGCGCGCGGACTTGTTGCGAATACGATGACGACCACAAAGATCGTCAATGAGTCAAAGACGAAAGGCGCAGAAATGCGCATGATCGAGGAGCCGATGCTCTATCAACCGATTGGGGTTGGTATGAAGAAGGACGAGCCGGCCCTGACAACGAAGATCAACGAGATCCTCGTCAAGCTCGACACCTCCGGCGAGATCAATCAGATCTGGGACAAGTGGCTCGGCCCGAACACCGAGTACAAGATGACCCGGAAAGACAAGGTCGTGCCGATCGGTGAACTGAAGTTCGAGCCGATCCCCTAAGCTCTATGTCCTGAGAAGATGCGCGATGCGGCTCGCCAATGAACGGGCCGCATCAACATGCCCCACGTTTAAGGCCTTTGATGGCTGAAGCCCCTGATATGACAAGCTTGCAAGGCGCATACGCCCAAGGAGGAACCCAATGATCAAGCTAAAACAAAAGATCGATCGACCAACGAAAGAAGAGATTGCTGCGATCTCAAGGTTTTCACCCGCAACTTTGCACGAAGCTCAGGGGCGTAGAGGGGCGCTGTCATCGCGGCTGAAGCCGATAGACTACCGTATGAAGCTGTGCGGTCCGGCTTTCACGGTCAAATGCGCACCTCGCGACAACATTATGCTGCAGGTGGCGATCAACTACGCTCAGCCGGGCGACATCATTGTGGTGTCGGCGGGCGAGTATGAAGAAGCAGGCTCGTTCGGAGACGTATTGGCAAATGCATGCCTGGCCAAGGGAATTGGTGGCCTCGTCACGGATACTGGCGTGCGCGACTCTCTGCAGCTTCGTGAGCTTGGCTTTCCCGTGTTTTCTCTCAGCGTCTGTATCAAGGGCACCGTAAAGGAGACCCTCGGCGCCACGAACGATCCTGTCATGGTTGGCGACGAGATCATCTATCCCGGTGATATCATTGTTGGCGACGCCGATGGGCTGGTCGTTGTCAGAAAGTCTGAAGCACGCGAAGTTGCCAAGTTGGCGCAGGCACGGGAAGACGCGGAGGTGGGCTACATTGCCGCCTACAAATCCGGGAAGTCGGTGGTCGAAGTCAGCAACCTGGAAGGTGTACTCAGGGCAAAGGGCCTCGTCGTCGAGGAATGAGAGCGTTACGGCCGTCAGCTCGTTCGGGCGGCGGCTGCATATGACTGAGGAGAGTAGCATAATGAGTTTTCCGCTTTTCGATCTTAGCGGCCGGCGAGCATTGGTGACTGGCTCGTCGCAAGGTATTGGTTTGGCGCTCGCAAGCGGGCTTGCCCAGCATGGCGCATCCGTCGTGCTGAATGGGCGCGATACGTCAAAACTGGAGGTAACTGCGAGAGCGCTGCGAGACGCTGGTCACGATGTTGCCGTGGGCGTATTTGACGTTACCGACGCTTCTGCGGTCAAACGCGGCGTCGACGAAATCGAGGCCGCCATTGGTCCAATCGATATTCTCATCAACAACGCGGGGATGCAGTTCCGCACACCGCTTGAGGATTTCCCCGCCGAGCGCTGGGACGAACTGCTGAAGACCAACGTCTCCAGCGTCTTTTATGTCGGCCAGGCCGTCGCCCGCCACATGATCAAGCGCGGCGCGGGGAAAATCATCAACATCGCCTCGGTGCAGAGCGAACTCGCCCGCCCGGGTATCGCCCCTTACACGGCCACGAAGGGCGCGGTGAAGAACCTGACCCGCGGCATGTGCGCCGATTGGGCGAAGTACGGCATCCAGATCAACGCGATTGCACCGGGCTACTTCAAGACCCCGCTCAACCAAGCCCTCGTCGATAACGCGGAATTCTCCTCCTGGCTTGAGAAGCGCACGCCGGCGGCCCGCTGGGGTGACGTCGACGAGCTGATCGGGGCCGCGGTTTTCCTCTCCGGAAAGGGATCATCCTTTGTCAACGGACACACGCTCTATGTCGACGGCGGCATCACCACCTGCCTCTAGTTCATCGCGTCATATTGGGCCGGTCGTTGTCATGGGCGTATCGGGTTGCGGCAAGACCTCGGTCGGAAAGATGCTCGCCTCCTATCTCGGCCACAGGTTCATCGAGGGCGATAGCCGGCACCCGCCGGCCAACGTCGAGAAAATGGCCGCGGGCGTCGCTTTGACGGATGACGACCGTTGGCCGTGGCTAGAGACGCTGGCGGCCGAGCTTGCAGCCGCAGATGACACGGTGATCTCGTGCTCGGCCTTGAAGAAGTCCTACCGCGACCTTTTCAGAGACAGAGCTGCCAAGCCGATCACCTTCGTGTTCCTGCAGGGGACGAGAACGACACTGGCGTCCCGGATGAACAGCCGCAAGGGTCACTACATGCCGCCCTCCCTCTTGGACAGTCAGCTTGCCACCCTGGAGCTGCCGACCAGGGAAGGCGATGTCGTGACGATCGAGATCGACCAACCCCTGGAGCGGATCGTCTCCCTGGCAATGACAAGTATCGCGTCCATGGCGACCCGCCAACGCGTGCAATCGAGGTAATGGAGGACAGAATATTGAAACCCGAAATTCTCCTGGTCGGACCGTACCCGGAATGGGACATGGTGGAGCTGGAAAAGACCTATCAGGTTCATAAACTCTACGAAGCATCTGATACAGAAGCTTTCTTGCGCGAGCAGGGCGGTAACATCCGCGCCGTGGCGACGCGCGGTGAACTCGGCGCTTCGGCCGCCCTGATCGGCAAGCTGCCGAAACTGGAAGTCGTCTCCGTCTACGGCGTCGGCTACGATGCTGTCGATCTGGCAGCCTGCCGCGAGAAGGGCATCACGGTGACGAATACACCCGACGTCTTGACCAACGACGTGGCCGATCTCGGTATCGCGATGATGCTGACGCAATCACGCGGGATGATTGGGGCGGAGCGTTGGGTCAAGGATGGAAGCTGGGCAGCCAAAGGTCTCTATCCCCTGCGCCGGCGTGTCTGGGGCCGCAAGGCCGGCGTTCTCGGACTTGGTCGTATCGGCTTTGAGGTCGCCAAGCGCCTTCGTGGCTTCGACATGGATATCGCCTACAGCGACGTAACCAAAACGCCCTATGCCGACGGCATGACCTATATCGCCGACCCGGTGGCGCTCGCCGAGCGCTCGGACTTCCTGTTCGTCACGCTTTCCGCTTCAGCCGCAACCCGGCACATCGTCTCGCGCGACGTCATCAAAGCCCTCGGTGGCGAGGGGATGCTGATCAACATCTCTCGCGCCTCCAACATTGACGAGGATGCTTTGCTCGACGCGCTTGAAACGGGCGTGCTCGGATCGGCCGCCCTCGACGTCTTCGAGGGGGAGCCGAAGCTCAACCCGCGGTTCCTTGCCCTCGACAATGTCCTGCTGCAGCCGCACCATGCGTCCGGTACGGTCGAAACCCGCAAGGCCATGGGACAGCTTGTCCGTGACAATCTCGCCGCGCACTTTTCCAATGCGCCGCTTTTGACCCCCGTCGTTTGAGGTGACCGAATGAAAGCCGTCGTAATCCATGCCGCCAAGGATCTGCGCATCGAAGATCGAGAGCCGGAGGCTGTCGGCCGGGGGCAGGTCGAGGTTGCCATCGAGGCTGGAGGCATCTGCGGGTCCGACCTGCACTACTATCATCACGGCGGCTTCGGCACGGTGCGTGTGCGCGAGCCAATGATCCTCGGGCACGAGGTCGCCGGGACTGTCAAGACTGTCGGCGAGGGCGTGTCGGACCTGGCGATCGGTGATCGCGTCGCCGTCTCCCCCAGCCGCCCGTGCAATGCCTGTGACTACTGCCTGCATGGACAGCAAAATCACTGCCTCAACATGCGCTTCTACGGCAGCGCCATGCCGATGCCGCACATCCAGGGCGCCTTCCGCCAGCGGCTGGTGGCCGAGGCGTGGCAGTGCCACAAGGTTGGCGATGCCGTCTCGATCAACGAAGCGGCCTTTGCCGAGCCGTTGGCGGTCACCCTGCACGCGGTTGTTCGCGCCGGTTCGCTCGCCGGCAAGCGTGTGCTGGTTACCGGCTGCGGCCCGATCGGGGCTCTTGCCATCATCGCCGCACGCGCTAACGGAGCGCGTGAAATCGTCGCCACCGACGTCATGGACGCCGTGCTTCGCAAAGCAGGCGAGGTGGGGGCCGATCGCACCATCAACGTCGCAACCGCGCCGGAAGAGCTCGCAAGCTACGCTGCCAACAAGGGCTACTTCGATATCCACTTCGAGGCGTCCGGCAACGCCAGTGCAGTCCGCTCCGGCCTTGAAGTCCTCAAGCCTCGCTCGATATTGGTTCAGCTCGGGCTTGGCGGCGACGTCTCGATCCCGCAGAACATGGTTGTTGCCAAGGAGATCGAGATGAAGGGCACGTTCCGCTTCCATGAGGAATTCGGTGTCGCCGTCGACTTGATCAACCGACGACGGGTTGATCTCTCTCCTCTCTTGAGCGGCATTTACCCCTTGAACGACGCTGTCGCCGCATTTGAAGCCGCCGGAGATCGCAGCAAGTCGATGAAGATCCAGCTGGCGTTCTAGTCAACAGCTTTGACGGACCGACGGAGACATTCCGATGCGAAGCCCTTCCCCCCCGACACTATAGGGGAGGCACTTGAGGCCGCTCCCATCGATCATTTTGCGGCCTGCGTGCTCCGTTTAAAGTAGCTCAGCGCTAGGCCAATGTAGCCGCGATCCACCAACAGCTGCTTGCGACCACAGGCGAATCTATCGCGTCCTACTCAGTTGCCCAGGTGTGGGAAGTGGACGCTAGTATTCTGTTGCTTGGTTGATTGATTAATGTTCAGCGGCCGTCCATGCACACAGTGCTCTGCGAGATGTTCAATTCCGCTGACAGCTTGACCAATAAAAGGAACCGCGTTCACGGACGGTTAGGATTATACACGCAAAGATTGCTCATTGCCATGATTGCAACAATAGAGGTGTCATCAAGTTGTTGACACCTGTCAGCAAAGAGGTTACATATAAGCATGATCGAGACCTTCCGGAATAAAGAACTCGCAAAGCTCTGGGAGGGGTCTCGAACGAAGATCGATGCCAAGTTTCATTCGCGCATTCAAAGGAGGCTCGATGCTCTTGATGCCGCTACTAAGGCTGACGATATGAATCTACCCGGATTCGACTATCACCAGCTTATCGGGAACAATCCAACCCGATATACCGTTCACGTCAACGGTCCGTGGTGCATCACTTTCGAGTTCGACAACGGCAATGCTTATAGCGTTGATTTTGAACAATATCACTAGGAGCGGAATATGACCTCGGTTGTAGCAAAACGAAATCCAAATAGGTGCCCGACTCACCCGGGCGCTCTTCTTCGTGAGGATCTGCTCCCTGCTATTGGGAAGCCCAAGACCGAAATCGCTCATCTGCTGGGTATTTCCCGTCAGCATCTTTACGAGATCCTGAACGAGAGTAAGCCAGTGAGCGCTGCCGTCGCAGTTAGGCTTGGTAAGATGTTCGGCAACGGTCCGCTACTTTGGATGAGGATGCAGGCGGCTTTCGACGCTTGGCATGCGGAAAAGGAAATTGACGTATCCGACATTCCTACCCTTCAGGTCGCATAGCGATCGAAGACCAGCAGCCTTTACTCAGGGCGATGCGTGTGAGGCGTGGACTAGCGGTACAGCGGCGCACAGACGCGATGACCGCTACAACGCTCGATCGCCCATATTGTCGATTACTCGAATAGTTCCAGGGAAAAGGCCAATTTTCCGTGGTTCTGCGGTATCAGACGAGTGCCAGGCGCAGATGGGTAGATCCACCAAAGACGATTTCAATGTCTCCAGGCGTGACGAGTTCGATCGCGCCACAGAGCGTCCCCGTTGTGACCAGTGCGCCGGCCTTGAGCGAGGTGTTCGGTCGCATACCATCGTTGGCGTAGTCCAAAAGCCACGTCAGTACGTCTCCCTTCGGATGCTGAGCGGGCGCGTCGTAGATCGGCTGGCCGTTGAACGTCACCTTGAGCGGCGTGCCGCTTGCCGTATCGACGGCCGGCTTTGCCACACGGGGACCGAGCACATATCCACTGTTTCCAAGCCGATCGGCCAGGAACAGCAGAAACGAGATTTTTCCGCTTTCCTCAATGGCGCTGGCGAGGAGCTCCGCACCGAGATGAACCGCTTCGATCGCATCGACGATGTCGGCGCGGCTGTAGCTGCCCTCGCGGCGGATCGGCAGGTCGCGACCGAGGCGTACGGCGATTTCCGCCTCGAACTTGGTGCCCCGCTGCCAAGGAATCCGTGCTCCCGAGTCCGCTTGCACATAGGGATGCAAGGGCGCTGTCACCGCCTGCCCGTCGGGCGAGACGGTCACCTTCCAGGCGTTGCTTGCAATAGCCTCATCGGCGACGAGAAAATTCTGCGCGTCCATTGCGTGCCTGAGATCGGCAGGCAGGGCAAATTCCGTCGTCGGCGCCTGGGTTTTTGAACGGCGCAGGCCGTGTAGTTTTGCGGCGAGCGCACGCGGATCAAAGGGGGCGGCGGCTGAATCTGCCATGAGGTCTCCTCCATCTTTCTTTGAGTCGCGAGCCTATCGCTAACGCTAAGATGGGGCGAGGGGCCTTGATGGAAAGATTGCTATGCCATCGCTGCATGCCAACCCTGGCGGTAGGCGTCGAGCCCCGGGGTGGCGCTCGGAGCGATGTGACGTTCGCTGCCGGCAGGCGGCTTGATGCCGCTCAGCAGCGCCGCGCCCTGGCTCGTGCCGGTCGACCCCGGGACGGCGATGACCTCCCGGCTGGTGAGCGCCGCAAGCAGCATTAGGTAGGGATCGTTGAGTGCAAAAGGTCCTTCGACGATTATCGGGCCTTGCGCGCCGATCAGATCGAGGCAGGCCTGGTTCATCAATGCGAGATAGAGGCACAGCGCGGCATAACGCTCTTCGGCTGTCACGCCCTGCGCGTTGACCCAGCGGGCGCTTTTGCCGGGGAAGGGTCCGGAGCCGGGCACAACATTCGGAAGCAGCATCAGGCCTTTCGCGATAACCTGCTCGATTGCTGTGGCAAACTCTTCCTTGTCAACGTGTCCGATCTCGCCTGAGATTGCTTCAAATTCGCGTCCGCCCATGAAACGGGAGGAAGGAACGGCACGGCCATAGGCATCGACATTGGCAAGTGTGTCACGCTTGGGATCGAGATGATCGAGGTCTCCGCCGACCCCGAAATTGATCACCCACGTGCCTGTCGAGACAACGGCAAACGGCGCTGTGCGATCGATCAGATGGGGCAGAAGCGACGCGTTGGAATCGTGAATGCCACAATAGACAGGGATCTCACCGGTCAAACCGATCGTTTCGGCGATATCCGGCAGAACCGGCCCGAGCGGATCGAAGGCGGAGCGGATCGGCGCCATGAGATCGCGGATACCAAGCGTGTCGACAAGCGAGGAATAGCGGCCCTCACGCGGGTTCCAGAGGTCGGTATGGCAGCCGAGTGAGGTGACCTCGTTCGATACGATACCGGTCAGTCGCGCTGTCCAGTATTGCGGATAGGTGAGGATCGTTACCACCTTTGCAAAGTCATCGGGGAAGGCGGTCTTTTGGTAATGCAGCTGCGCGCCGATATTCAGGCCCATGTTCTGGTGCGGCGAGAAGGTTTCCTCGAAGGGGGGGCGCAGTCGCGCATAGGCGTCGCGAATGTCGGCGGGATATTCGTGCTCGTAGTCGAGTACCGGCATCGCCAAATTGCCCGCCCTATCGAGAAGCGCAGCCGACGCCCCATGCGTGGTGATCGAGATGGCGTTGAAACCGGGCTCCTTGGCGAAGGAGCGGAGGGCGTCCAACGTGAAGGACCAGAGTTTATCAATATCGTAGTGCGGATAGAGACCGTCCTTCAGGACCGTGTTCGGGGTCCTCGCCACTGCGACCTCCACGCCGGTCGCGCTGTCCAGGACCACCACTTTGGCATTGGTCTTGCCGATATCGAGAACGGCGATGCGGCTTTCGTTCGGCGTCATGGCATATGGAAGACGGTGACGAGGTCACTCTGGACGGGAGAATTATCCGGGTTGGTCGCCATGACGTCGGCCATATGCGCCCACCACATCTTCATGACAGGATGATCCGGCAGGCTTGCCATCGTATGATCGGCGGGACGTGTCAGGACGCCGAACAGCGTGTTCGTTTCCCGGTCGAGATGGATCGAGTAGTCGCTGGCGCCGGATTGGTGCAGCAGTTCGACCAGTTCCGGCCAGATTTCGTCATGCCGCTTCCTGTATTCGGCTTCCATGCCCGGGTTGAGCGTCATCTTGAAGGCGTGTTTTTCGAGCGTCATTTGCAACCCATTTATTTCGAGCTCACGGCTTTGATGCGGCGCGCGATAATCGGGATCGCGATCGTGATAATGAGCAGCAGGCCGATGAAGATCGACATGACGATGCCGGGCACGTTGAGAAGTCCGAGGCCGAAGGTGACGAGGCCCATGACGAAGGCGGCGATGACGACGCCGCCGATCTTGCCAGAGCCGCCGAGGATCGAGACGCCGCCGAGGACGACCATGGTGACGACTTCGAGCTCCCATCCCTGCGCGATCGATGGGCGAGTGGAGCCGAGGCGCGAGGTCAGGCAAACGGCGGCGACACCACTCATGACGCCGGTCAGGACGAAGAGAATGAATTTCACGCGCTCGACGGGAATCCCCGAGAAGCGGGCCGCGAAGTCATTGTTGCCGATCGTGTAGACCTGCCGGCCGAAATTCGTGGCATGCAGCAGGATCGCAAATGCGATCGCCAGCCCCATGAAGAGCACGAATTCGAAGGAAAAGACCCAGAAGACATAGCCCTGACCGAAGAAGGCAAAATCCTCTGGATAGCCGCCATAGGCCTGGTCGCCGAGGACGATGTAGGAGGCGCCGCGGAACAGGCTCATCGTGCCGATGGTGACGACAATCGACGGCAGCTTCATGACGGAGACGAGGAAACCGTTGAACATGCCGCAGAGCAGGCCGACGCCGATGCCGATCAGGACGAGGCCGGGCGCCCCCACACCGACTTGCGCTGCCGCTCCCATAGCTGTGGAGGCAAGGGCGATAATGGCGGCAACCGAAAGGTCGATCTCGCCAGCAATGACGAGCAGCGCCATGGCAAAGGCGATCATTGCCTTTTCGGTAAAGTTGAAGGTCGCGTCCGACAGGTTCCAGGCATCCAGGAAGTAGGGTGAGGCCAGCGAATTGAAGATGAAGATCAGGACGGCGACGCCAAAGAGCAGGACTTCCCAGCTCGACATGATGCGCTTGAACGGCGTGCCGAGGCGATCGGGGATGACGCGCTTTTCGCTCGGGGTGGAAACGACGGTGCTCATGCTGTCACCTCTGCTGGGCTCTCTGCTGCGGCCTTGTCGCGCAGGATGATGCGGCCGCGATTGCGCTCGCGCCTTGCGTTGAAGACGACGGCGAGAATGATGACGGTGCCCGAGATCGCCATCTGCGTGAAGGGCGAAATACCGATGACGGGCAGAGCGTTCTTGATGACGCCCAAAAAGAGGGCGCCCAGCACCGTCCCGATGACGGAGCCGACACCGCCGGCAATCGAGATGCCGCCGATGACGCAGGCAGCCACGCTATCCAGCTCAAATCCACTGGCGATATCAACATAGGCGACGGCGTAGCGCGAGACCCACAGATAGCTTGCGAGACCGGCAAGTGCACCTGACAGCACGAAGGCGAGGAACTTCGTCCAGCCGACATCGACGCCGGCATAGACGGCGGCCGTCGGATTGCCCCCCGCAGCGTAAGTCGAGCGGCCGAACTGAGTATACTTCAAGAGCATGTAGATTAGCGAGACGATGATGATCGCAGCCCAACTGAGGACCGGCATGCCGAGGATGACTGTGCGCGGAACATTGAGGAAGATCGGCGTCATCTGATGAGCGTTCACCCACTCACCGCCCGACAGCACGAAGGCCATGCCGCGATAGATGGTCAGGGTTCCGAGGGTGACAACGATAGGTGGGATCTCCAGCGCCCAGACGAGAAATCCGTTGATCGCGCCGAGAAAGGCGCCGATCAGGATTGCCGCAAGGATGAGCACGATAAGAGGCAAGTCCGGGTAGGCGGCATTCATCATTGCAATCGCCATGCCGGTAAAGGCAAGGTTTGCAGCAACGGACAGGTCGATCGACTTGGTCAGAATAACGGTCATCTGGGCGAGTGCGAGGATGATCAGGATCGACGTGTCGTTGAAGATCGCAGCGAGGTTGCCGGGTGTCGCGAAATCCTGGGCTCGTGTTGCGAAGATCGCGACCATGACCGCGATAATGACGAAGAGCAGGGTTTCGCGTTTTTTCAGGAGTCTGGACATTCCGATTACCTCAAGCATTTCCCGTTGCGGCGCGAACCAGCGTTTCCGGGGTCAGATCCTTGCGTTCGAAGAGGCCGGCCATCAGGCCCTCCTTCATCACGAGGACCCGGTCGGACATTCCGATGATCTCGGGCAGCTCCGATGAGATCATGATGATCGATAGACCCTCGGCTGCGAGTTCGCTGATGAACCCGTGCACGGCGGCCTTAGAGCCGATGTCGATGCCCTTGGTCGGTTCATCTAGAATGATCACCTTGGGCTTCGTTGCCAGCCATTTGCCGATAACGACTTTCTGCTGGTTGCCGCCCGACAACGTCCCGACGGGAACGGAGAGTGCTGCGGCGCGCAGATCGAGACGCTCTGCATATTTTCGCGCCAGGGCAAATTCATTGGCCGCCTTCAGGAAGCCCTTGCGCGATGTGCGCGCGAGCGAGGGCAGCGTCATGTTCTGGTAGATCGGCATCGGCAGAGCCAGGCCGTGGCGGCCGCGCTCTTCGGGCACGTAGACGATGCCGGCGCGGATGGCGTCGAGCGGGGAGTGGATTGCAAGCTCCTGACCTTCCAGCCTCAGCTTGCCGGATGCAGGCTTGGTGATGCCGAAGAGTGACTGGCAGAGCTCGGAGCGACCGGCGCCGATCAGTCCGTAAACACCGAGGATCTCACCCTTGCGCAGGGTGAACGAGATGTCGCGAAACTCGGTCCGGTGACAGTATTTCTCGACCTGAAGCACCGGACCGCCGATGGCCACGTCGATCTTCGGGAATGCATTTTCCACATCGCGGCCGACCATGAGCCGGACGATGTCGTCTTGTGGCGTCTCCTTGAGTTGGCCGTGGCCAACCGCACGACCGTCGCGGAAAACCACGAAGTTGTCGGCGATCTCGTAAAGCTCGTCGAACTTGTGGCTGATAAAAAGGATCGCCTTGCCCTGTGCCTTCAGGCCCTCGACGATACGAAAGAGATCGTCGATTTCCTTGCGCGAAAGTGCTGCGGTCGGCTCGTCCATGATGACGATGCGCGCTTCGATGGAGAGCGCGCGGGCGATGGCGACCAGATGGCGCTGAGCAATCGAGAGATCCTTGAGGCGGATCGTCGGATCGATATTGCTTTCAAGTGAATGCAGCAATTCCTTCGAGCGACTGTTCATCAATTTCCAGTCGATCGTACGGAATTTCGTGCGCGGTGCATGGCCGAGGAAAATGTTTTCGCCAACCGTCAGTTCATCGAAGAGCACGGTTTCCTGATGGATGGCGGTGACGCCGACGTCGATGGCAGCCTGCGCATTGGCAAAGGTTGTCAGCTTACCGTCGACGATGATCTCGCCTTCGTTCGGTCGATAAATACCGGTCAGGATCTTGACGAGCGTCGATTTGCCGGCGCCGTTTTCGCCGATCAGGGCGGTCACTTTGCCGGGATAGAGCGCGATGCTGACGTTATCGAGCGCCTTCACGCCGGGGAAGATCTGCGAAATGCCACGCATTTCCAGAATGGCGGGCGCGTCGTCGGTCTTGAGGCCTGCGACGGGTTGTTGAAGGGCAGTGTTCATCAGCGGTTACCGGTGTCGAATTGGGAGGTCCCGGCGGCCTTAGCCGCCGGGTTCTGTTTCTGGAGCGAGATCAGGCTCAGAAGACCTTCGAGAACTGGTCGATGTTCGACGCATTGTAGACGAAGGGATCTGCCATAGCAGCTTCGCCGTTGTCGCCGATCTTGATCTTACCCATGCGGCCGGCCTCGATTTCGGTGCCCGGCTTGCCAGTCGCGTCACCCTTGACGAGGTGATAGGCGATCTGTGTTGCGGAGTAGCCGAGATCGATCGGGTTCCAGATGGCGAATTCCTTCGTCGCACCCGACTTGATCGCACCGGCCATCTCCGAGGGCAGGCCGAGGCCCGTCACGTAGACCTTACCGACGAGGCCCTTGTCTTCGACAACCTTGGAAGCGGCCAGAACACCGACTGTCGTTGGAGCAACGATGACCTTGACGTTCGGGTTCGACTTCAAAAGGCCTTCGGCCTCACGATAGGACTTGTCCGAAAGGTCGTCGCCGTAAACCGTGGTGACGAGGTTGAGGCCGGGGAAGTCCTTGAGCTGCTTTTTCATCTGGTCGATCCAGATGTTCTGATTGGTCGAGGTCGTCGTGGCCGACAGGATTGCAAAGTCGCCCTTGCCGCCTTCGAGGTGGTCCTTGGCGAGCGTCAGGCACATCTTGCCGATCAGTTCGTTGGATGACGGGTTCAGCTGCAGGATGCGGCCGTCCTTGTTGACGCCGGAATCCCAGGAGATGACCTTGATGCCGCGTTGCTTGGCCTTCTTCAGCGCCGGGATAACAGCATCCGGATCGTTGGCGGAGATGGCGATGGCGTCAACACCTTGTGCGATCAGCGAGTTGATGACTTCGATCTGGCCTTCGGCCGTCGTCGAGGTCGGACCGGTGTAGATCACTTCGACGCCGCCGAGTTCCTTGGCTGCTTCCTGGGCGCCCTTGTTGGCGGCTTCGAAGAAGCCGTTTCCGAGCGACTTTACCACGAGACCAATCTTGACGTCCTTGGCGCTTGCGGCCCCGGCCATCATGGCAACGGCAAACGCCACGCCAATTGCGAGTGTCTTTGCGAGTTTCATGCTTTCATCCTCCCACGTTGATAAGACTTGACTGCATCCTGCCGGCGCTACTCAGGCGACGGACGAGGAATCCTCCTTCGATTGCGAGACTGCGACGCTCGCAATGACGAGCTTGATGCCCGCGTCTTCGATCATTCGCACCGACTCCTCTGGAATGCCGTCGTCGGTGATGATCGTCGAAACGCGGTCGAGCCGGCACAGAATGAGGCTCGACCGGCGGTGAAACTTGCTGGAATCGACCATGACGACCAACTCGTCGGCCTGGTGCATCAGCTTCTGTTCGCTTTGAATGATTTGCGCGTCGGCTTCCATGATGCCGAGCGGACCGACGCCCTGCGCGCCGATAAAGAAGCGCCGGGCGTAAAAATTGCGGATCGCGTCATTGTCGAAGGGCGACAGGATCAGGCTCTGCTCGCGATAAATCACGCCGCCGGGGACCGTCACGGTATTCTTCGAGTGCTTGACCAGATGCTCGGCGATGGCAAATGAGTTGGTCATGACCTGCATGCGATGGGCGGCCATGAAATGCACCATTTGGAAGGTCGTCGTCCCACCATTGATGATGATGGCATCGCCTGGATCGCACAGATCGACAGCTGCCCGCGCGATTGAGCGCTTTTTATCGATGTTGACTGATTCGGAAACCCGGAAGGGCCGACCGGCGAGATTGCCGAGCTGGGGCGGGTGGACCGCCTCGGCGCCGCCACGGACACGCCGGATCTTTCCCTGCACATGAAGGGCCGCGATGTCACGCCGGATCGTCGCCTCGGAAGCCTCGGTCAATTCGGAAATATCCTGAACAGTGACGACCGACTTTTCCTGAACAGCGCTCAATATGATGCGATGGCGTTCGCGTTCGTGCATGGGGTTCCTCCTAGCTTGCTTATTTCGCAGTTGTGAGAATGTGTCAATCAAAAACGATCAAGAATTTGCATATTGCACTGCACAATAAGCGTGCTTGAGCGTTTTTGATTGACAACGCGTATTTTGATGAGCGATACCGTCAGCGCAAGAGGCGCGGTTTTGGTTTCGCGTCTTCAAAGAAATTTCTTTATGGGAGGATGACATGGCGGCAACCGTCCGGCTTCTTGATAACCGTTGGGACGATGCTTACGCTGCTGGCCTCGATGAGCCCGGCAAGCTGCTGTATCGCTCGAACTTGCTTGGTGCCGACAAGCGCATCACCAACTATGGCGGCGGCAACACCTCTGCGAAGGTCACGGAAACCGATCCGCTGACCGGCGAGAAGGTCAAGATCCTGTGGGTAAAAGGTTCGGGCGGCGACGTCGGGACCATCAAGCTCGACGGCTTTGCGACGCTCTACCAGGACAAGCTCGACTCCCTGAAGGGTATCTACAAGGGCGTCGAAGACGAAGACCGCATGGTCGGCTTCCTGCCGCACTGCACCTACAATCTTAACAGCCGTGCCGCCTCGATCGACACCCCGTTACATGGTTTCGTGCCTTTCACCCATGTCGACCACATGCATCCCGATGCGATCATCGCGATCGCCGCCTCCAAGAATTCAAAGGAACTGACCAGGCAGATCTTCGGCGACGCGATTGGCTGGCTGCCGTGGCGCCGCCCAGGCTTCCAGCTTGGCCTCGACCTTGAAGCGTTCGTCAAGGCAAATCCGAATGCCAAGGGCGTCGTCCTCGAAAGCCACGGTCTCTTCACCTGGGCAGACGATGCCAAGAGCTGCTATGAACTGACGCTTGCCGTCATCAACAAGGCAATTACCTGGTTTGCAGAACAGACCGAAGGCAAGACAATCTTCGGCGGCGTCGCCACGCAGAGCCTGCCGTTGGAAGAGCGTCGCGCCATTGCCGCACGCCTGATGCCTGAGATCCGCGGGCGTATCGGCAAGGCGGAGCGCAAGCTCGGTCATTTCGACGACCAGGATGCTGTACTCGATTTCGTCAACTCGAAGAACCTGCGTCCGCTCGGTGCGCTTGGCACGAGTTGCCCGGACCACTTCCTGCGCACCAAAATCCGCCCGCTGATCGTCGATTTCGATCCGGCAACGCCGGATGTCGACGCTGTCATTGCATCGCTCGACAAGGCACTTGAGGACTATCGCGCCGATTACGCGCGTTACTACAACGAATGCAAGCACGACAATTCGCCGGCCATGCGCGATGCCAATCCGGTCATCTTCCTTGTTCCGGGCGTCGGCATGCTTTCCTTTGCACGCGACAAGGCCACGGCGCGCATCGCGAGCGAGTTCTACGTCAATGCCATCAACGTGATGCGCGGCGCGTCGACCGTTTCCGAATATCAGGGTCTGCCTGAACAAGAGGCCTTCGATATCGAGTACTGGCTGCTCGAGGAGGCCAAGCTGCAGCGCATGCCGAAGCCGAAGAGCCTTGCTGGTCGCGTTGCCTTCGTCACCGGTGGCGCCGGCGGCATTGGTCGCGCAACAGCGGCGCGCTTGATCGGCGAGGGCGCCTGCGTGGTTCTGGCAGATATCGACCAGGCGGCCCTCGACGGTACGCAGGCCGATTTTTCCAAGCAGTTCGGCACCGATGCCGTTCGCGGCGTCAAGCTTGACGTCACCAAGGAAGACGCGGTGATCTCGTCCTTCGCCGAGGCCTGTGTCGAGTTCGGCGGTGTGGATATCCTCGTTTCCAATGCGGGTATCGCTTCGTCCGCGCCGATCGAAAGCACCGAGCTTTCGATGTGGAACAAGAACATCGACATTCTGGCCACCGGATATTTCCTGGTGTCGCGTGAAGCCTTCCGTCTGTTCCGCAAGCAGGATCTCGGCGGCAACGTCGTGTTCGTCGCCTCCAAGAACGGTCTCGCTTCTTCGCCGAACGCGGCAGCCTATTGCACCGCAAAGGCTGCGGAAATCCACCTGGCCCGTTGCCTGGCGCTCGAGGGCGCAGAAGCCGGCATCCGCGTCAACACCGTCAACCCGGATGCCGTTTTGCGCGGTTCGAAGATCTGGAGCGGTGAGTGGCGCGAACAGCGTGCAGCGTCGTCCAAGATCGAGATCAACGAGCTGGAGGAGCACTACCGCAAGCGCTCGATGCTGAAGCTCAACGTCTTCCCGGAAGATATCGCAGAGGCGATCTACTTCCTGGCGTCCGATCTTTCGGCAAAGTCCACCGGCAACATCATCAACGTCGATGCCGGCAACGCGCAGAGCTTCCCGCGCTAAGTTGAGTTAAGGCGGCGGGCGCCTTGCCCGCCGTACCCCATCCACATTCTCGGGAGGAATTCATGGCCGAGTCCAAGATCGCGCAGGATGTCATTGCGCAGGAAAACGACAAGCGCGCTGATGCGCTGAAATCAGACTATGAGGCGCTCGGCGCCAATCTGGCCCGCCGCGACATCGACATCGAGACGGTCACGGGGAAGGTATCGGAATTCTTCGTCGCCGTACCCTCATGGGGTGTTGGAACGGGTGGCACGCGCTTTGCCCGCTTTCCCGGCACCGGCGAACCGCGCGGCATTTTCGACAAGCTCGACGACTGCTCCGTCATCAACGAGTTGACGCGTGCGACACCGAACGTGTCGCTGCACATTCCGTGGGACAAGGCTGACGCCAAGGAGCTCAGGGCGAAGGGCGCTGCGCTCGGCCTCGGCTTCGACGCGATGAACTCCAATACCTTCTCGGATGCACCCGGCCAGAAACATTCCTACAAGTATGGTTCGCTCAGCCACACCGATGCAGCAACGCGCGCGCAGGCCGTCGAACACAATCTCGAATGCATCGAGATCGGCAAGGCGATCGGCTCGAAGGCGCTGACAGTCTGGGTCGGCGATGGCTCGAATTTCCCCGGTCAGAGCAACTTCACCAAGGCGTTCGAACGCTATCTCGCCTCGATGAGCGACATCTACAAGGCGCTGCCGGATGACTGGAAACTGTTTTCCGAGCACAAGATGTACGAGCCGGCCTTCTACTCCACGGTCGTCCAGGACTGGGGCACCAACTACCTGATCGCCCAGACCCTTGGACCCAAGGCGCAGTGCCTGGTCGATCTGGGCCATCATGCACCCAATACCAATATCGAGATGATCGTCGCCCGTCTCATTCAGTTCGGAAAGCTCGGCGGCTTCCACTTCAACGATTCCAAATATGGTGACGACGATCTCGACGCTGGTGCGATCGAACCCTACCGCCTGTTCCTCGTCTTCAACGAACTTGTCGATGCAGAGCAGCGCGGCGTCCACGATTTTAATCCGGCGCACATGATCGACCAGTCGCACAACGTCACTGACCCGATCGAAAGCCTGATCAACAGCGCCAATGAGATCCGCCGTGCCTATGCACAGGCTCTCCTCGTCGACCGCAAGGCGCTTGCCGGCTACCAGGACGAAAATGACGCGCTGATGGCGACAGAGACGCTGAAGCGCGCCTACCGCGCCGACGTTGAGCCAATCCTTGCCGAAGCCCGCCGCCGTGCCGGTGGCGCAATCGATCCCGTCGCGACCTATCGCGTCAGCGGCTACCGCAGGAAGGTCGCCGCCGAGCGCCCGGTATCGGCGGCCGGCGGCGGTGGCATTATCTGACCCTTAGCCTCCCGAGGCTGTTTTGTCGGGCCGCTGTCCAAGGGATAGCGGCCCGATCGTGCCTTACGGCTTCCATTCGCCGGCGATCTGGCGGGTGGCGATGTTCAGCCTGTTCCAGACGTTGATATTGGCGATTGCGATGACGAGGGCTGCCAGGCTCTTGCCGTCGAAATGTCGTGTGGCTTCGTCCCAGATGTCGTCCGGCACGGGGTCGGCGCGATCGCTGACACGGGTGACTGCCTCGGTCAGCGCAAGGGCTGCCCGCTCGGCAGGCGAAAAATACGGTGTGTCACGCCAGGCGCTGACGGCAAACAGGCGCTCATCGGTCTCGCCTGCTTTCTTGGCGATGCGTGGATGCCCATCGATGCAGACACTGCAGCCATTGATCTGGCTGGCGCGCAGATTGACGAGTTCCAAAAGGATTGGCGACAGACCTGATTTGGCCGGCAATGTGCCGAGGGCGTGCAGCGCCTGCATCGCTTCGGGAATGACGACGGCTGGGTTTCCCATTCTCGCTTGCATCATATGTCTCCTTGATATGTTGTCGAAATGACGCCGCCGGCGGTGTCGTGTCACACCGGCCAGGTTTCGTTCGTCATGCCTTTGACGAAACAGACTGGAGGAATGTGACGATGGAAGAGAAAAATTGGCTGGCAGGTGAATTCGAAGCGAACAGGGCGCATCTCGCCACGGTCGCTTATCGCATGCTTGGCTCCCGCACGGAGGCAGACGATGCCGTTCAGGAGGCCTGGCTGCGGCTCGGCCGCTGCGACGCGGACGCCATCGACAATATGGGTGGTTGGCTGACGACCGTCGTGGCGCGGATCTGCCTGGACATGCTGCGCTCGAGAAAGACGAGGCGGGAAGAACCGTTTGACCTGCCGGTGCATGAACGGCTTGCAGACACGTCAAAGGCAGTTGATCCGGAGCAGGAGGTGGCCTTTGCCGACTCTGTCGGTGTGGCGCTGCTAATTGTCCTCCAGACATTGGCGCCGGCTGAGCGCGTCGCCTTCGTGCTGCACGATATGTTCGATCTGCCCTTCGACGATATTGCACCAATCATCAATCGCTCATCGGCGGCAACGCGCCAGCTTGCAAGCCGCGCTCGCCGCCGCGTGCAGGGAACGACCGATGTGCCGGAAACAGATGCCGCACACAAGAGAACGATCGTCAACGCGTTCCTCGCGGCTTCGCGGCTCGGCGATCTCAACGCGCTGCTTGCTGTTCTCGATCCGCAGGTGGTCTTTACCCCTGACGCGACGGCAATGCGCTATAATCCTTCCGTTCGCGAGCTTCGCGGCGCATCAGCGGTCGCAGAGACCTTCAAGGGGCGCGCCCAAGCGGCCCAGCCTGCGCTCATTGATGGGGAGTTCGGGCTCGTGGTGTCCGTCGCAGGAGACTTGCGTGTTGTTCTACTTCTAACCTTCGACGGAGACAAAATCGCAGCGATCGATGCCGTTGCCGATCGCGATTATCTTGACCACCTGCAATACGAGCTGTTGGAACCATAGGAGCCCGGCCCCTGAAATGAAAAAAAGCCGTCGCTTGGGTCAGCGACGGCTCTCACAGGGGCAGGGAATAGCCCGAAGCTTCAGCAAAAGCTGCACATGGCAGCCGGGTTGTTGGAGATCACGTTCATAAACTTGCTCACCGGGGAGGGGCGCTGCTCACGCTTCTTGGCAGCCGTCTCAAGGAGACGCTTGAAATCGTCCAGTTTTACGCCATCAGCGCGGAGCACCATGGCGATCAGGGGGTCGCGAAGGGCTTCGGTAATGGTCAGGTCTTCTCTGGTCTTGCTCATGGTTTGCCTCCTTTCGTGGGCGGTAGCCCGTGTTCCACTCCGGCCGCGTCGCCGATCGACATTGACTTCCGCGAAGAGTGGTGTTACCGGTAAGTAACAATGCATTTGTTACCGATCGGTCACATGGATGTCAAGGACGTTGTCCGCAAAAAAATCAGAATCATTGAGCCTGCTGTCTCCCGCAAACACTGACGAGAAAATCCCGCCACGGGAGCGCATCGTCTCGACCGCCGCCGAGCTCTTTCGCGAGCACGGCATTCGCGGCATCGGCGTGGATGCGATCGCAGATGCGGCGCTGACAAACAAGATGACGCTCTATCGCCATTTCGGCTCCAAGGACG
This sequence comes from Rhizobium sp. LjRoot258, assembly GCF_964254185.1. Taxonomy (NCBI): domain Bacteria; kingdom Pseudomonadati; phylum Pseudomonadota; class Alphaproteobacteria; order Hyphomicrobiales; family Rhizobiaceae; genus Rhizobium; species Rhizobium sp. LjRoot258. The sequence continues at coordinate 1,364,242 of NZ_CAXUST020000002.1, forward strand.
AGCTGGTCTGCGAGACGTTGCGCCGCGCTTCAGAAAAGGCCGAAGCGATCTGGCGCGATCTCGAGAGTGCTCATCCCGGCGATCCGAAGGCACAGCTGCGAGCATGGGTCGAAGCGCGAACGCAGAGCCTTTGCGGCGAGCATGTCGGCTGCGATCTCGCCAATGCCGCCATCGAGCTCAAAGGCGACGGGCATCCGGCCTATGACGTGATCGAACGCCACAAAGCCGAGCAACGCGACAGGCTGGAAGCGCTCTGTCTTGCAGCCGGTGCGCGCGAACCGAACCTGCTGGCCGACACGTTGACGCTCCTTCTGGAGGGCGCTCGTGTCACGCGGCAAGCCATGGGCAACGATACATGTTGCAATCACTTCTCCAAGGCCTGCAACGCTGCCATGACCGCTTTTGCGTAGCGGCATCGGTCGATCGGCGGGAACCATATGCCTTTATACTCGTTTCGGACGATGTGGGAAGCAAAGGCATGAACTACAGTTACCTTCATCGTCTCTATACAAGGCGCGCCGAACTCGAGGCGAAGCTTGAGCTCTATGAAGCGCGCAGTTGCTTCGGCGATGAAGAGATCGATGACGGCACCGATCAAGAGTTGCGAGAGCGGATTAGCGAAATATCAGTTGAGATCGAGTCGCTGGAACATTCGAGTGCACCCTAGTTGCTCGCATCCAGGAGTTGGATGGTGCGTTGATCGAACTCCCCCCGATAGAACAGATCGATTACCTTGTGAAAAAGCGATCCATGCTCGCTGACCGCGGCAAAGAGCGTCATCGACGACCGTAGCTTTAAATCATCGGGAGAGCCGAAAATCTCGTGCGCTGAACTGCCTTCGATGGCAAGCACGGCATCGACGCAGCGAAAAAGCCGGCTCCCGAGAATAGGGTCGGCAAGATAGGCGGAGGCTTCCTCGGCCGAGCGGATGGCGTATTTCTCTGCCATCAATGATGATCCGAGGCCCGCGATCTGAGGGAAGATGAACCACATCCAATGGGACCGTTTGCGGCCAGCCTTCAACTCCGAGAGCGCCCGCTCATAGACGCCATTTTGTGCGTCCATGAAGCGGTTCAGATTGTAGTCGATCTCAGCGGGCATCGCCGATCCTCCCCGTGCGCATAACTATATCTCGGGGGAAGGTTGTCCATGCCCGGAGCGGGAGAGATCCTCAGCAGGATCTGTCCGGGTAAGGGCTGTGCTCGCGGCAATAATCGACCGATGGTAACGATTCGGAGATTGATCCGACTGTTGCCGTGTCGAGGGCCGAGGCCATAGGGACACCAAAGTGGACCGTCAGCCCGGCAATGCCCAGAAGCACTAACGCTGCAAGAACAATGACCCGTTCTGATATTGAAGGTCTGTGTGCATTTACATGTTCGGCGTATTCGCGTTCACCCATGCCGTTCAACTCGTCATCTGTTGCGTGGTGGTGCACCACGTCGCCGCGCGCCGTGTTCCAACTCTCGCCGTTTGTCATTTTGTTAACTCCTACACTGATGCGTGCACCGGCATACGCTCGTCCTCTCGCCGGCAAAAATGGCACGCAAGCTGCATGTGTGCTTTCGAGGGCGCCGGTTGAAGAGCGGATCCACAAACGCAGTGTTCATAAAATCGAACCAATCGGTTTGATTTGACTTTAAGGACTTGGCTCGTCGACGAAATTCGGCTTAGTTCGGTCAGTCAGTCAGATTGCGGATACCCCCATGACGAAATCATTTGGCGCGATGTCCGTCGCGCAGCTTTCCGGGCTCATTCAAACGGCAGCTGTTGATCCGATCGAAGTGACGGAAGCCGTGATCGATGGCATCGACGCATATCCGGATCGCGCCGTTTTCACGGCAATCCTGAAGGATCGGGCACTCGAAGAGGCAAGGGCCTCATCGATACGACTGAAGGAGGGGCGCTCGCGTGGAATGCTGGATGGCATACCGATCGCCTGGAAGGACCTCTTTGACCTCAAGGGTCGGACAACGACGGCCGGATCGACGGTTCTCGCAACCGGTCCAGCCGCGCAGGCAGACGCTCCGATCGTGGCATCGCTGCAGCAGAGCGGCATGGTCTCGATCGGCTGCACCAATATGAGCGAGTTCGCCTTCTCCGGGCTTGGTATCAACCCGCATTACGGCACGCCGCAAAATCCCCGCAGTGGCGATCTTGCGCGCGTCCCTGGCGGTTCGTCATCTGGGGCCGGCGTTGCAGTGGCAGCCGGCCTGGTGCCGGTGGCGATGGGAACAGACACAGGGGGATCAGTGCGCATCCCCGCTGCCTTCAACGGCATCGTCGGATACAAGGCGACACGCGGCCGCTACCCGATGGCGGGCGTTTTCCCACTGGCAAAAAGTCTGGATTCGCTCGGACCGCTGTGCAGGACCCTCCAGGATGCCGTCTGGATTGACGCGGGAATGCGCGGCGCGGCCTCTCCATCAATTGTGAGCCGCCCTGTCAAAGGGCTGGATATCGTGATCCCCGACAACGTGGTGTTCGATGGCGCGGAAGCCGGTGTTGTTGCAGCCTTCGAGACGGCCATCGATTGGCTTGCGGCAGAGGGTGCATCGATCAGCCGGGTCGAGATTCCTGCGTTCGATGAAATCCTGGGGTTGATGGCAAAATATGGTGCCCTGGTGACTGCAGAGGCATTCGCGCTTCACCGCGAACGGTTGGCTGGGCCGCAAGCCGCCGAAATGGATCATCGCGTCGCCATGCGCGTAAGGCTTGGTGAGAAGACGACGCTGGCGAACTATCTTGCGCTTCTCGACGCGCGAGAAGGGTTGATAGCAGATGTCGAGCGGCTCGTGGGCGCGAGCTTCGTTGCCTTTCCGACAGTTGCTCACGTGGCGCCGGCCATCGCGCCGCTGGAAGCTGACGACGATTTGTTTTTTTCAACCAACAGCATGACGCTGCGCAATACGATGCTCGGCAATTTCCTCGATTGGTGCGGCGTATCGATCCCGTGTGGGACGGGAGATGCCGATATGCCGGTCGGCTTCCTGCTCTCTGCGGTGGGCAAGCGCGATGAAGCACTCCTCAGCGCGGCGCTGTCGGCAGAGGAGATTATCCGCGGCGAATTCATTTGAGACAATGGGCATTGCTCCCCGGGAGGAGAACATGAGCGAAGGCAATTTGGAGAACGGACGATTTGCAGTTTCGACATGGTCGCTGCACCGGCTGCTCGGGGCCGTTTACCCCTATAGCCCCGATCCGGAGAAAAGTGCAGCGCGTAAGGAACCTTATGGACCGGGGCGCTGCTCGCTCCTCGACATCCCGGGGCAGCTCGCCGAGCATGACATTGGGCGGCTCGAAATATGCTCGTTCCACCTCTCAAGCCTGGAGCGCACCCATCTGGCAGAAATGCGCGCCGCGCTTGAGGACGCCGGTATCTTGCTCCAGACGCTGCTCGTCGAAGATGGTGATCCAAGCCATCCAGAAACGGCTGGGCGCGATATTCAATGGATCGCCGGCTGGATCGAGGTTGCGGCGGCGCTTGGCGCCAAGCACATGCGGGTGATCGCAGGCAAGCAGGCGCCGACGGCAGAAAACCTTCAACGTGCGGCACAGCACCTGGGCTGGCTTGCAAAGCAGGTTGAAGACAGCGGCATTCGCATCGTCACCGAAAACTGGTTTGCTCTTCTGCCTTCTCCAAAGGAGACGAACTGGCTTCTCGATACGTTGCAGGGAAGCGTCGGTCTGAATGGCGATCTTGGCAACTGGGCTGTGCCGGAAAAATATGCCGGGCTTTGCGATATCATGCGACGCGCGGAACTTTGCCACGCCAAGGCTGACTTCAATGGATCAGGGCTCGACAGGGCTGATTATGGCAAATCTCTGGAAGCGTGTTGGGCGGCAGGTTACTGCGGACCCTATACGCTGATTTACGATTCACCATTTTTTGCCGATGAGTGGGATGGCATCCTGCTTCAAAAGGCTTTCGTCGAGGAATTTCATCAGCAAAAGCAGCGCGCGGTTGGCTGAACCGCGAAAGGAGCATGGCATGACTGGCGCAACGACGATCGACGGCTTTGCAAAGCGGATCAGAAGCGGTGAAGGCGGATTGATATCTGCCTGGATCGGCATTCCCGATCCGCTCTTCGTCAATCATCTGGCGCAGGAGGCATTTGATGCCGTTGTGTTGGATATGCAGCATGGCGTTTGGGATATCGGATCGGCTGCCGTTGGCATTGGCCAGGGGAGGCTTGCCGGCAAGCCAGTGCTTGCCCGCATTCCGGTCGGCGATTTTTCATCCGCCTCGCGCCTTCTCGATGCGGGCGCCTCGGGCATCATTGCCCCGATGATCAACTCGGTGTCGGACGCGAAGGCCTTCGCGAAGGCCACCAAGTATCTGCCGCTCGGCGAGCGTAGCTGGGGGCCGACACTGGCAATGAACCACACGGGGCTTTCGGCAACGGAATATCTCGCGACCGCGAACGAGCAGACCGTGGCGATTGCTATGATCGAGACGCGCGCGGCCCTTGATGCCGCAGATGAAATCATGCGTGTAGACGGCATCGACGGCATTTTCGTCGGCCCGTCCGACTTGTCGATCGCACTGTCAGATGGAGTGAAGCTGGCACCCGATACGGCGCAGGTCGACGGCGTTCTCAAGCATCTGATCGCCCGGTGCCGGGCTCACGGCAAATTCGCCTGCGTCTTCGGCAGCAATGGCGAGCGGGCCGGCGAATTGTTGAAAATGGGCTTCGATTTCGTCATCGCCGGAGCCGACACGCAGCAGCTGCGTTCTGGAGCCGCAAGCGCGATTGCAGCCGCGCGTCGAGTTCAGGCAGGCTGATCTATTTGACGGCGAGCCATATGACGTGACGCGCGCCACCGCGCTTGCCGTTGGCGCGCGTGTTGACCGCCTCGACGGCAAAGCCGCAGTCGCCAAGCCGCCGGGTGAAACCGGCGTCCGGCCCTGATGACCAGACGGCGAGAACGCCGCCGGGTCGCAGGGCATCGCGTGCAGCCCGAAGACCCGCAAAATCGTAGAGGCCATCGTTGGAGCGGCGCGTCAGGCCATCAGGCCCATTGTCGACGTCAAGCAGGATGGCGTCGAATTGCGCCTTGCTTCGCCGTACCAGTTCGCCAACGTCGCCCTGGTGAATGGCGACGCGTGGATCGTCGAGGCAACCCTGAAATACCTCTGACATTGGGCCGCGTGCCCATTGCACCACCGCCGGTACGAGTTCGGCAACGATGATCGATGCTTCTTGTGGCAAAACGGAAAGGGCAGCACGCAAAGTGAAACCCATTCCGAGACCACCGATCAGCACATTCGGACGCGCACGCCCCTTGATCTTTTCACGAGACAGTGTCGCGAGCGCCTCCTCAGAGCCGCTCAGGCGGCTGTTCATAAGCTCGTTCGAGCCCAGCATGATCGAGAATTCGCTGCCCCGCTGCTTGAGGCGCAATTCGCCGCTTTCTCCGGGAATGGGGGCGGAATCAAGTTGAATCCAGGGGAGCATGTCTGTCGGGCCTCGCGTTGCGCGGTTCCCCTAGCACAGAAATGGCAGACCCGCGAACCTGGAAGCAGGCTCGCGGTGGCTGCAAGGTTTGCTTTCAGTTCCTTTCAAGGCAAGCTTGGCTGTTGCCTTGGACCCCACGGCGCTGTGGCGGGCATCGCGTCCATTGTATATCGCCGGACCCCGTCGTACTGCCGGTCTGGAACGTGTCGAACGGTATCGCGAATCCACCGCTCGGTGCCTCGTCTTCGCGGGAAGTCCCGAGCGGCGGCGAACCGTCGAAGCGGCCGCTGCTGTCCATGCCCATATTCGCTTGCGCAAAGGCCGAACCGGCGAAACTGAGAACGAGGACTGAAGTCACTGCGATAAGCCTGCGCATGATCGAGATCCCTTCACGTTGATGCAATTGTGAGTATAGCGCGCCGTTTGATTTGCGCCAGCAGCCCGAGGGGATATGGCGTTGAAATCGCGCGATATCGGGGTGACGCGGAACGATTGCCGCATGCCGCGGGACAGACCGTGCTTGAATTCTCTCCCAGTGTTCCAGATTGCCAACAAGGCACGCGAATGGAGGCGAGCATGGGGAAGGATCGGACGGCAGCGTTGGTGCGAATATCCGGTGGGGTCCAGGGCGTCAGTTTTCGCGTCTGGACACGCGCCCGGGCTGAACAGCTCGGTCTGGTGGGCTGGGTCCGCAACGAAGATGATGGATCTGTGAAAGCGCTCATCGCCGGCCCGGAGACGGCCGTCTCGGCGATGTTGAAGGAATTCTGGAAAGGGCCGCCAGGCGCGTCGGTCGTTGCTGTCGAAGTGGAAGTGGCATCTCCTGAGGCCATGCCCTCCGGGTTCCAGATCACAGCGTAGCGACGCCGCCTGAAGGAGACGAGGTTGTGCCTGCGAATGGGGCCAGGTGGCCTGTGATGAACGAGGAAAGCCGTCAGCGCGCCAGAGGCATTGTTGCACTCTTCCAACAGTCGCGACTTAGCGAGACGTCGCTCGAAATTACAGCAGTCGCCTCCGCTCTACCTGGAGGCGAATTATTAAAGCAGCGGTCGCTATGCGCGGTGGCATGGCTCTAACGTAATGCGCGGCGCGTCGACATGTGGTTTTCCAGTGCGTCCGCCGTCTTTGCCGCTTCCTTCCATCTGACTACGAACGGCGCGGCCCGCCTTACCGACCGCGGTCCACGAACAATTGGCAGTGGAGAACGGCTGGACGCGTGACGCGGGCCGCACATTCGTTGCTACACTCTGTTGCTGGAGACTCAGCAAGGTCTCTAAAAACTGAAGAGTGTGACCATGTCCTCATTTCGTTTTATCCATGCTGCCGATCTACATCTCGGGAGCCCCATGCTGGGTTTGGCGTCGAAGGATGCCGATGTTGCTGCCCAATTCATTGAGGCGACTAGGAACGCTCTTTCTACGCTCGTCAGCAAGGCGATTGACCTGGCCGTCGACTTCATTGTCATCGCGGGCGACATTTACGACGGCGACTGGAAGGACAACAAAATAGGCTTGTTCTTCAACCGAGAAATGGCACGGCTCCAACGAGCGGGAATTCCCGTTTATCTTCTGCGCGGAAACCATGATGCGGTGAGCGTCGTCACCAAAACGATCACACTTCCCGACAACGTTTTTGAGTTTCCGACAAATCGTCCAGGGACATTCCGCATCGATCGCCTCAAGGTCGCGTTGCATGGACAAGGCTTCGCCGAGCGATCAGCTACCGAGAACCTCGCGATCGGATACCGGCGGCGGGAACAAGGGTGGTTCAATATAGGCGTTCTCCACACCTCTCTTTCGGGACGAGAACCGCATGCCCCGTATGCTCCCTGTTCTGTCGACGATCTCCGGTCACGTGGATACGATTATTGGGCGCTCGGGCACGTTCATCAATTCGAGGAAGTTTCTGCCGATCCGCTGGTCATCTTTGCCGGAAATCTTCAGGGGCGCAGCGTTCGAGAGGTCGGTGCGAAAGGCGCGGTGCTCGTGACTGTCGGAGACAGTCACGTGGAGTACGAGCGGATCATCGTTGATGGTGCGCGCTTCTGCGAGGTGAAGGCAATGCTCGAACCGCATCACAGCATGATCGATATCCTGCAGATCGTGGAGCGAGCTGGTAGAACCTGCGCGGACGAAGGCGAGGGAAGGCCGCTTGCAGTTCGCGTCCGATTGAGTGGTCACTCTGAGCTACAGAGCAATTTTGTCGTCAATCGGCATCAGTGGCGGGATGAGATCCAGGCCTCGCTACATCGGGCGCACGAAAACATCTGGCTTGAGAAACTGGAAGTCCGGCTTTCGACAGGGCTCCAAGAAAAACCGAGCGGCGATGCACATGCTGGACTGGATCTCAGAGAGCTCGTCAGGCTCTCAGACGACCGGAAGGAACTCCTGCTCGAGGCGCAGGCCCTGATATCCTCGATCGCAATAAAGCTGCCAGGCGGAGCCGCTGCAGATGAATCCCCGTTGGAAATGAGTGCCGAGGCACTGCTCGAGGAGGCGAAGCAATTGCTGTTCGCCCGCACTGAGATGGGTCTGTGAATGCGGTTCGATACGCTCGACATCATCCGATATGGATCCCTGACCAACAAGGTTCTTCCTTTTCGGCGGAACGCGACGCTGCATCTGATTTATGGACCGAACGAGGCGGGAAAGTCCTCTGCGCTCCGCTCGATGTCGGATTTGCTCTTCGGCTTCCCGCATGTTGCAAGGGACGACCATCTTCATGACGCGACGACCCTTCGTGTCGGGGCTTTGCTCTCGTCTCGCAACGGGAGCGAGCTCGCCTTCCGTCGCCGACGCGGTCGAAAGAATACGCTTCTCGACAACTCCGATGATGAGCGCTCGCTCCCAGAGGATGCACTGCAGCCATTTCTTGGCCCCGTGGACAGAACCGTGTTCGAAAGAGCATTCGGCTTGGACTCGGATCGCCTCCGAGCCGGTGGTGTGGAAATGCTCGAGCATGACGGGGAGATCGGAAGCTTACTGTTCTCGGCTGCTTCCGGGCTGACGGGATTGAGCAGTCTGAGAGTGTCTCTCGATGCTGAAGCCGAAAATATCTTCGCTCAGCGACGGTCCAAGGAGCGACTGTTCTACCAGGCGCTGGACAGGCATGATGATGCTCGCAAACTTGAGAAGTTGCATGAGCTTCGCGCGGGCGACTGGAAAAAGCTGATAGAAGAGGCGACCCACCTGGAAAGGGAACTCGCCGAAGTTCATGCGCAACGGACACAAGTCAAACTGGACCTGCACGCACTGACACTGCGACGTTCGCTCGAGCCGCTGCTGCGAGAAATCGATCTCGACGTCAATGCCTTGGAAGGCTTTTCTGATCTGGAGCATGTGCCAGCCAGTGCGGAACCGAAGCTGAACGCTGCTCTCGCATCTCATCAGGAGGCTGAGCAAACCGTTACGTCCGTACAGGAGGAAGTGTCACGGTTGGTGGATGCGCTGGCGGTATGCACGGTGAATGACGAAATCCGTGAAGCTGCCGCGCATATCCGACAACTTTACGCGGATAAGGGTATCTACCTCAAGGCGAGGGAAGATTTGCCGCGCATCATCTCTGAAGCTCAGGAATTCGAGGCTAGACTTGGCCAATTGGGCAAGCGGTTGGGTATCGACACAAACGATAAGTCGTTGGCTGACCAGCAGCCCACAGACGCAGATCTCGCGCTACTGAGAGCGCTCACGATGGAAGGTCGAGAACTGAGCCGATCGCTCACCGCCTTGGAGAAACAGCTCAGTGAAGAAACCCAATATCTGAATGAGTTGGAGAGAAACCAGCGCCCCGGCTCCTCGATCGACCCGAAATTCTTCACTGAACGCCTGGTGGCAATTCAGCCCACCTTGGCGGAGATCGACAAGATCGATTTGCTGACCGTGAAGCTCGCCCGCACGACGGCGGACCTTTCGGAGGCGACGGCGCGGCTCGTTCCCAGCGTCGACGACCTCGACGCGGTATTGGCCGCCCCATTGCCTGACCTGAATGCGTTGACGGAGTTGCGGAAGCTGGAGGATGAAGCTGCGACAGGCGTCCGCGATGCCACATCACGTTTGAGTTCGGTCCGGGGCGAGCGGCAAAACATCATCCGCGAAATAGACGGGCTGGAGGGAGCGGAGAACTTGGTTACGAGGAGCGACATCCTCAATTCGCGAAGTTCAAGGCAAATTCTCTGGGACAAATACCGGGACGCTCCAACTGCGGCCGCGGGCTTTGCAGTGCAAGCTGCAATGAACGAGAGTGACAGGCTCGCCGATCTAGCGTTTGCAGGAGCAGAGCGCGTTGCTCGCCATAGTCAGCTTAAGGCGCAGCTGGCTGAGAAGACTCATCTCGTGGATGATGCGGTTCAGGTGGAGGCCGTCGCACAAGAGGCACATCGTCAAACCCAATCCAAACTCGCGCAGCTATTTCTCGGTGTGCCTGTCTCACCCTCAACGACTGGGCAGATGATTGAGTGGCGTCGCTCCATCGCGGAGCTGGAAAGGCAACGCCACACACTGTTGGAGTTGCAAGACGACGTCACGAAGCTTCGACTGGCGGAGCAGCGGATTTTGCCCGCGCTGGTATCTATTAGCGATGAGGCTGGTTTCGAAGGGGCAGGAAATCTCCCCGCCGTTGCCTTGGGCCGTGCGCTGGATCGGCACCTCAGCAAGCTGGCGGAGCTTTGGCAGCAAGGACGCACTTCAGAGATCAGACGCTCCGCGGCGATTGACAAGATCAATGACCTGGATGAGCAAAAGCGGAGAGCTAGGCTTTCGATCGAGAAATGGCAGAGCACACTCTCTGATGCAGCCGCCTTGTTAAAGGTACCTTTTAACGCGACGATTGAAATGATTGAAGCCGCTTTGGAAGTCTGGCGCGAGGTTCCGGAAATCGTTGCGCAGCGGAACAACCGCCAACGGCGGGTCGACGGGATGAAGCGAGACATCGCTGCATTCGAGGCAACCGCGGCTAAGCTCGTAAGGAGTACCGCTCCGGACCTCGCGGGCCTTTCTGTCGATGCGGCCGCCGACATATTGCAGGAGCGCGCGCAGGACGCGGAGGCTTCCTATCGACATCGACGTGCGACAGAAGAACAGCTCACGCAGGCGAACGCACGTTACGAACGGTGTTTCGCCGCCCTGCAAGACGCGAAGGAAAACCTTCAAGCCATTTCCTCAGGGCTGCCTGACGCCGAAAATCCCATCGAGTTGCGCCTCCGTCTAAAGCGACGCAATGAAGCTCTAGAAAGGCTTTCTTCAAGCCGCAGGCGCTTCGCCGAAAACGCGGAGGGGCAATCTGAAGACGCGGTTCGAGCGTCGTTGACAGATTTCGACCGCGCAAAAGCAGGATTGGAAATCGAACGTCTGGAAAAGGCCGATGCCAACCACTTCGAGGAGTACGGTGAGCTGTCCGCGCGGTTGGCCGAAAACGTGCGGCAGCGCCGTGAGCTGGAAACGGGAAAGACCGCTGAGCACGCCGTGTTCGAGCGCCTTTCGGCCGAAGAAGAGGCGAAGGAACTTGCTCGCCAATGGGTCGTGCTAAAGCTTGCGGCTCGCGTGCTGGGAAGTTCGATAGAGGCCTTTCGTGAAACGCAAACCGACCCTGTCATGAATAGGGCAAGCCTCGCGTTTTCGATGCTCACCGGCGGAGGATTCAGCCGGCTGGTTCAGGAGTATGGCGAAAACGATGTGCTTCATCTCATGGCGGAGCGTCCGACGGGAGAGCGGGTGCCGGTGAAAGGTGGATTGAGCGAGGGTACCGGTGATCAGCTCTATCTTGCGCTTCGCCTGGCTTTTCTTGAGGATTATTGCCTGAGGAACGAGCCAATCCCGCTGATCGCTGATGATATTTTCCAGACCTTCGACGATGACCGCACCGCGGCTGGATTGAAGGCGTTGGCGTCTACCTCCAAAACATTCCAGACAATATTGTTCACGCACCAGCGCAGCGTAGTCGAAATTGCACGGCGGGAATTGGGCGAGGGTCTTGATCTCATCGCCATGTGAGGGCGGGCGTCGTGGCGTGCCATCGATGCGAAGCGTTCTAGCGCTAGCCATCTGCACTGAGGCACAAAGCACTTGAACACGGCAGCTTCAGATTGTTCTGTGCCCCGCGAAACCGCGGGGCCAGAGAGAAGACGACGGAAGCTGGGTGAACGCTTCTTCGTCAGGGCGATGGCGCAGGAGCAACCTCGTCCCCGGACGGGGCAGGTGTGTCGACGTCGTCAATCGGCGATTGATTGCGGTAGGAGCGAACACGAGGGGTTGACCTCTGCAGGTCGCGGCGGTTGCGAGCGGCACTCTCGGCAAGGTCGGTTGTTTGGCGATCGGTGTGGGGAGCAGGGGCGAGGGCATCTTCCGAGACGGTAGCGTCTCCTCGACCGCCATCCCAGCCTTCACTACGCCACAGGTCTGCACGCTCGTCCATGTCGATGCTGCCTTCGTCATCAAGGATGTCGTGGGCGCTTTCATAGCTCCGATCCTCGACCTGAACCGATACGAGGAAGCCACCTCGGCGCAGTCCTTCGGCATAAGCGGCGCGATCTTCGTCCGGGAAAAACCAGTCGGCGAGGCCGGCCCAGAAGCCGCTATGATCGGATCGGGCGATATCGCCTTCAGTTTCGTATCCGGGCATGAAACGAATGCGCTCGTTGGGCAAGCCGATGTCTTCCAATCTCCTGATCGCACTCTCGGCCTTGCTGCGGTCATCGAAGAACGCGCTTAAGGTGCTGAGAGATTTGCTGGCGACACTGTCTGATGCTTCGTTATGAATGCTGGTCATGTTTTTTGCTCCGCGGACTAAGGATCGGCGACACGCCATCTGCGTTGAAAACCTCGTCGAACGAAATCTGTTCCTCCGCCATGGTCCAGATGATCGATTTAGGAGCATTGGCAAGACCAAAGGCCCACCTGAGCGCGGAGGACGACCCGGCTGCGCGCATGGGAGGGTTGTCCGTTTTAGTCTTCCGCGTTTGCCGCAGATCCAATAGCGTAACCTGTCTATCGGTGGCGGCGTCCTTGCCGCGGGAGAGCATCGATGACGTCGATCAAGGACGTTACCGATGACATTCAAATTGCCACGATCATTTTCAAGACTGCTGAAATCGCAGAAGGCGTATCGCAAACTGGTTGCAAAGGCGCTACGCACACCAGCCCGCACAGTATCCAGGAAAACAAAAAGGCCGGCCGCTACCAAGCCTGCACTCAGTGAAGTGATTGGCTTCGGTAGCAATCCTGGGCGGCTGGCAATGAAGGCCTTCGTGCCGAGCAAACTGCCCGCGAAGCCGCCGTTGGTCGTCGTGCTGCATGGATGCAGACAGACGCCGGAAAGCTTCGACACCGGAAGTGGCTTTTCCAAACTTGCGACGCAGCGTGGTTTTGTTCTCCTGTATCCGGAACAAAGAGAAGCGAACAATTCGCAGCGGTGCTTCAACTGGTTTCGGCCCAGCGCGATTGCGCGAGATCGGGGCGAACTCATGTCCATTCGCCAGATGATCGAACACGCATGTGCTCGGCATCGAATTGATCGATCCCGGATCTATATTGCGGGCCTTTCTGCCGGCGGCGCGATGACTTCAGCGCTTGTCGCCACCTATCCGGATCTCTTTGCTGGCGCTGCCATCTTTGCCGGGATGCCGTTCGGCGCGGCAAGGGACGCAATGTCGGCTATCCGCAGCATGAGGTCCGGCGTCTCACGGCGAGAGCCTCGTGAATGGGGCGATCTGGTGCGCGGTGTCTCGCCTGCTGCAAGAGGTTGGCCGTCGATTTCGATATGGCACGGAACTGCCGACGGCGTCGTCAACCCGGTCAACGCGATGGCCTCGATCTCGCAATGGCTCGAGGTAACGGGCTTGGAGGAACCCGCCGGGCGAATAAGACAGATGTCGTGGGGCACGCTCAAGGAATGGAAGAGCGGAGATCGACTGCAACTGTCGTTCTATTCGGTTCGTGGCCTTGGCCATGGGCTGCCAAGGCGGTTCTCGAGTCAAAAGGAGAGGGTGGCTGATGCTTACGTGTTGCAGTCCGAACTTTCCGGTCCGGTGGAGCTCATGCGTTCGTGGGGACTAAAGCTATAGAAACCCGCGCGTAATTGCCGGGTCGGGCGTTTTGCCGACACGGCGGAGGCAATATCGGAAGAGGTCGCAACTAGAAAGAGATACGGTTTCGAAACATGCGCTGCGGTATTTGGTTCCTGGTCGTATCTGCGATAACGTCTGCGCGCCAGGGGATGCCGGATCGCAGCGGTGGTCTTCTCCCTGGGACGGAGTTCAACGTCGCTAGCCTGTGATGGGGTAGCGCGCATATGCACATGTGAGTATGCAGGCAGAGCGTTGGTGAAGGAGGGACTTATGACGATCTATGAGCAACTTCGCAAAGCGCCGTTCAATCTCGATGACGCTGCGATCGCCTGGGTCCGCGACGTCTATGCCTCGCTCAATCTCGACGACAAGGTTGGCCAACTCTTCACTTTGATCATGATCGGGGCGGATGAGGAGGAGTTCAAACGCGTTGGCGCGTTGAGACCGGGTGGCATTACGCGATTTTTCACGCCTGACCTCGACTTCGAGCGGCGCGTCATTTCGAACCTCGTCGCCAATAGCAAAGTGCCACCCATTATCAGCGCCGACCTCGAAGGCAGCCGTCATTCCTTCCCTTTTGGCACTCCGGTGCTGGGCCAACTTGGCCTTGCAGCCGTTGATGACATCGAGGCAACCGAAAGAAGTTCGGAGATCCTGGCACGCGAGGGCCGCGCGATGGGTGTTCGTTGGTCGTTCACGCCGGTCATCGACATAAATGCCGCCTTCCGATCGCCAATTGTCGGTACGCGCTCATATGGCTCCGATGTCGATAGGATCGAACGGCACGCGGTCGCCCATGTTCGCGGTCTCCAGCGGAATGGAGTTGCCGCCACCGCGAAGCACTGGCCGGGCGAGGGATACGACGACCGCGATCAACACCTCGTTACGACGACCAATCCGCTTTCCCTGGAGGAGTGGAAGGAAACCTTCGGTCGGCTCTACAAAAAGCTGATCAGCGAAGGTGTGCTGGCAGTCATGAGTGCGCATATTTCGCTTCCTGCCTATATCCGGTCGAAGATGCCAGATGCCGGGCTCGAAGCCTTCCGACCGGCCTCGGTCTCCCGGTGGCTGAACGTTGACCTTCTCCGAGACGAACTCGGCTTCAATGGCATCATCATCTCTGACGCGACACCCATGGGCGGGTTATCGGCGTGGGGCCACCACCTCGATACCATGCCTGATATCATCGCGAATGGCTGCGACATGATCCTCTTCAGCGATGCGCCAAAGGAGGATATGGCTGCGGTCAAGGCTGCCGTCGAAGGCGGACGAATTGCCCCGGAGCGACTTGAGGAAGCGGTTCTTCGTGTGCTGGCGCTCAAGGCGCATCTCAAGCTTTTTCAGCCGTCAGACGTGCTCCCCGATGCGGCGGAAGCGCGCCACCTGCTTGCGCATCCAAAAAGCGTCGCCGCGTCCAAGGAATACATCGGCCGCTCGCCTACGCTTGTGAAGGATGTCAACAGCATCTTTCCGCTCGACCCCGCGAAGACGAAGCGCATCCTGCTGGTCGATGGAGGCATCATTCATCCGCTCATCCCGCAGCCTCTGAAATTCGTGCTGCCGGACCTATTGGCGAAGGAAGGTTTCGAGGTCACGATCGACCGGGCGGACATCGTGCCGACCCCGGAGAATTTCGACCTCGTGATGTACGCGCTAGGCGACGAGTCGCTGCTTGTGCGGGGCCGGATATTCGTTGACTGGCACCGGATGGGCGGTGGAGGGCTCTTCAAGGCCATGTACCGGCCCTGGACGAATATTCCCTCAGTGATGATCTCGTTTGGGCATCCCTATCACCTTTACGATGCACCGCGCGTACCGGCCTATATCAACGCATACTCCACCATGGACAGCGTCCAGGAAGCCGTCGTTGATTGCATGCTCGGTCGCAAGCCCTTCCTCGGCACGAACCCGGTAGATCCGTTCTGTGGCCTTGAGGATACACGCTATTGACGCTTTCTGTCGCGTAAGGACATGATCGGCAAAAGGAATTGCGGAGGGACGGCTTAACTGTCCGACAGGATAGGCGGTCGAGAATCCCGATGGCGGGCACTCCTCGCAGCATCCCCAGGATCAATCCCAAGCGCGATGCTCAGGTGGAGTTGGGGCGGATTTCGCTTCCGCCTGACGATCGGTTTACGAGGGGGCGAGTTCAAGGCTTGTGGCTCGGGGGGCAACACACCAAGCAACAGGCATCGCTCCGTCATTTCTGTTCCTCCCAATACCTTTGCCAGAGGTCGAGCCTGGGCTTCAGCGGATCGGCTCCTACCGTCGCGCCGTTATTGCTGAAGTCGAAGACTTTGTCGGCGGCTGGGTCGTGGAGAGGCCATTTTGGCCGCGAGCCTCCATTGGGGTCAGCTTTCGTTGCAAATTCGACCCAGTAAGCACTCGCCAAAGCGGCCATGGCCCAGTCGCCGGGCGTAACCTTGTCCTTCACCAGTGCGGCTGGAATGTCGAGCGTATACAGAATTTCGAAGCCGTGCAGAGTGCCTTTCCATTTCGGATCGTGGCGAAGTGCCTCGGCAACATACGAGAAACGATACCACCACGTCGGCTGACCTGCGCGGACCATCTCGTCAGCTAGGTGGCGAGATGGTTCGACAAGCGTTTTATCGGCGAAGACCTGCTGCTTCAGCTCATCAAGAGGCTCTTGGCCGGTGGGATCGTAGAGGGTGCGGGCTTGGGCTGCATACTTCCCGAACAGCTGGAAGAGATCGTCTTTCGTCGCTGCCTGACCGATACCGAGATCACGATTGTTCGCTCCGACAATGACTGCCACTGAAGCTTGGCGGCCTGCCGCGAAAGCGGCTTCCGGAGTTTCGAGCAAAAAACGTCCGTCAATGATCGAGCCTGAGACGCCGATGACGGGCTTGCCTGTCGACATTCCCGCCAGCACCTCTGGTGCCGATGCACCCTCCGTTAGCGTTTCGGCAGGCACCGCCCGAAGCGCCGCGAGAGCGGCGGCACCGCTACCTTCAATTCCAAGAGAAGCTGCATAATCTAGCGCGGTTTTCTCTGCTTCTTCCAACGATGACAAAGGCGTGCTTCGCGCACGCGCGGTAGGGACGCCCGGTGACTGTAGAATAACTCCCCGGAAGAGCCCCCGTGACAAAGGCGATATCATGTGTGCCATCACCGAGCCGCCGCCTGCTGACTCTCCGAATATCGTCACCTTGTTCGGATCGCCGCCGAAGGCTTTGATGTTTTGCTGGACCCATTTCAGGGCTGCAAGCTGGTCCATGTAACCATAGTTGCCGACGGGTTCGTCACGGGACTCCTTTATGAGCGCAGGATGAGCAAAGTAACCAAGCCGTCCCATGCGGTAGTTCATACTAACGAACACAACTCTCTGGGCGGCTAGCTGGCCACCCGGATATTGAGGGGTGTTCCCATGGACAAGAGCGCCGCCGTAAATCCAAACCATCACCGGGAGGGGTGTCTTGAAACGCTTGGCCGGTGTCCAGACATTGAGAGTTAAACAGTCCTCGGACTTCGGCAAGTCGTCGGTCTGCATGCACGATGGACCGAAGTTTCGCGCATCCTTGACGCCACTCCATTCATTCACGGGTCTGGGGTTGCGCCATCTCAGATCGCCAAGAGGTGGTGCCGCGTAAGGTATGCCTTTGAAGCTGACGACCGTGCCTGACCTTTCGCCCCTCAGCATGCCGCTGTCGATTCCAACGGTGTCGTCTGCCGCAGGTAATCGTGATGCAAAAGTCATCCAGGTTGTGGCCGCCAAAAAGAGCAGAAACTTGCGACTGCGGTCCACAAACACTGCCCCCTCCAACCGCTAGGTTCAGACAGTCCGGGAGTAAAATACTCCCGTACAGCGGCAACGAAAAGGGTTCGTCCGACGTCGAGCAATGTCCGATGTTGACGGCGCATTTCGACCTACAGCTACGCTTGTTGGCAGTTGCGCGGCGGACGACGTGTCGTTTTGCGCTTGATCCGCCAAGCCGGCCCCAACGGGTCGAGGCGCGTTTTTGCATGGAAGATTTCGACCGCTAACGCATTCGATGCCGACGCAATCAGGGAACACAAAAATGGAAGCACGACGGCACTCGGAGCGCCGTCAGATATTGCGCGGCGCTGCCAATACGCTCGGCCAATTTCAACAAGGGTATCCGTTGGACAAGGCCACGGCCTCGTCGTGAAGTCGACGGAAAGACGGCCTTGTGAGGCGGGCGGCGTTCGGTGTTACTGCGGTGGTTCGACCGAATGATCATGATCCCATCCACCGCCGAGAGCGGCGTCGACCTCGCAGATCACGCCGGCCTTGTCGTAGGTGATCTTTACGTTACCCTTCAACTCGGCCGCCAGCAGGCTTTCGATCAGGCGTGAACCGAAGCCCTTGCGCGAAGGCTGCGTAACGCTCGGCCCACCCGTTTCCTGCCAACGCAGTCTCAGCTTGGTAGGGTTGTCGCCTTCAAGCGACCATTCAATGGAAACGCGGCCTTCCGGTACGGACAGGGCTCCATACTTGGCGGCATTCGTTGCCAGTTCGTGCAGCGCCAGCGAAATCGACAGGACGGCCCGCGGCGCCAAGTGAATGCTCGGCCCAGAGATCGAGAACCTGTCCTGTTGATAGGGAGACAGTGACTGTTTGACGACAGCTTCCAGCTCTGCCTGCTCCCAATTGCCGTGCGTCAGGAGGTCATGGGCCTTCGACATCGAGGCGAGCCTTGCCTCGAAAGCGTCCACTCCGGCTCGGTTTGCTTCCTCTCGCCCGAGTGTCTGCCGTGCGATTGCCATCACGGTCGCGAGCACGTTCTTCACACGATGGTTCAGTTCGCCGACGAGAACCGTCTGCAGCCGCTCGGCCTCCTTTCGCGCGCTGATGTCGTGCGCTATTTTTGAAGCCCCGACAATCCTGCCATAAGCGTCAAAAATAGGTGAAACGCTGAGTAGGACGTCGACAAGCCCGCCATCCTTGCGGCGGCGCTTGGTCTCATAAGGATCAACCTTCAGACCGGCGCTGACCTGCCTGATGATTGCAGGTTCTTCTTCAATCCTGTCATCGGGAACCAGAAGCACGACTGAGTGGCCGATCGCTTCGTCGGCCGAATAGCCATAGAGCTTCTCGGCTCCGATGTTCCAGCTCGTGATCCTCATGTTCAGGTCGGTGCCGAGAATGGCGTCGTCGGACGAGGCAATGATCGCGGCAAGGCGACGCTCCACTTCCTGAGCGCGCTTGCGTTCCGTGATATCGACGATAACGGCGACAGCTTGGCGTATCGCTCCGTTCTTGTCACGAAGAGGCGAGACGGAATTCGCCACCCAAACGAGGCTACCGTCCTTGCGAACGTAGCGCTTCTCGATGTCAAAGCTCTGGCCGGTTTTCAACATTGTCCTGAACGATCGGACATAGTCGTCCAGATCCCTGGGAAACGTGATGTCCTGCACTCGCATCTTCTGAAGCTCGGCTTCCGTGTAGCCGACGATTTCGCAGAAACGGCTGTTGACCATGAGGAGACGCCCGGCGAGATCCGACTGGCCGATACCCGCTGCCGTCTGCGAGAATATTGCCCGAAATCGTTCCTCGCTTTCTCGCAATGCGGTTTCGAACTTAACGCGTTCGGTGGTCTCGCTGACGATGCAGAAGACGCCGCCGACCTTGCCCTTCTCGTCCCGGACGGGTGAGTAGGAAAGGTCGAAGTGAACAGTCTCGGGATAACCGTGACGCTCGATATAGAATGGACGATCCTTGGCGACCACGGTTTCTCCGTGGTCAAGGACACGCCGCAGGAGCGGTTCCAGATCGCTCCACAATTCGCTCCAATGCTCGCGGGCCGGGCGGCCGAGGGCCTGAGGATGTTTGCTCCCGATTGTCGGCGCATAGGCGTCGTTGTAAAGAGCGATGAAATCCTGGCCCCAGAACATGACGATCTGGGCTTTGGATGGCAGCATGATGTCGACGGCTGATTTCAAGCAGAGCGGCCACGAGGACGGGGGGCCGAGGCCGCTCGCTTCCCAGTCGTGGCCATAAATGCGACCGGCCATCTCGCCTGATCCAGGATATGTATCGCCGCTGCGCAAGGGGTTTTTATCCTCTCTGGGATGCCCCTTGTAACTCAAAGGTTTGGCGCACAAACGTCAAGAGACAAATTGGCGGGGCGCGCAGTTACCGCTCGACGTGGCACCAGGCGGCCAGAAGGGGTCGCGCCGTGCACCGCATCGCGACGTTGTGTCCCGCTTCGTTGAAGAAAATCGAGCCAACGGAACCGCGCTGCCATCCCTTGTCGTCACAGGAGAATTCGCAGTCGGAAAGCGCCAGAAAAACGCGAGAGCGATACTGTATATGGTCTGGGAAGCGGCTGTAAGGCGCCATGATCGTCAGGCCAAGAGCCACATCGCCTCGCTCCTCCACGCCCGATATGCCGGCCACGACCGCATGTGCGTGTGTGTGCTCAATGTTGATGCTGGCAAAAGGGCCGGTCTTGCTGGCAACCCATTCCAGGCTCTTGGCGACATCGTTGATGGCTGCCGCGACTTCGGCGAAGGGCTCGCCCTTGGAGGCCAGATTGCGAAGCGCAAACTGCAACTGCGGAGCCAAGGGCACGGGAGTGGCCGGCTTGGTTGCGATGGCGCCCGGCTCCTGCAGCAGGTGGAACACCTTGCCCGCAACGAATTTTTCCATGAATGGCGCGGCGTCCGACAGCATGATGTTTCCCAACGCACCGATCAGGCGTTGCACGGCGACAGGTCTGCGTGCGCGGCTGACGGAATATTCGCCGCTGGCAGTCCTGGTCCCACGATGCAGAAGGAGATCTGCTTCCCTTCTCAACCGGGGTTTCGACATCGATACGGAAGCTCCTTGGTCACACTGGGCGATCCTTATCCCGGTGGGATCAAAAAGCAAACTGTTCGAAGCGCGTTTTTCCGAGAATAGCTGACACGCTGGAGGGCCATGCCTGCGCGAGCATTCGTGATCCAGTTGTCGTCGCCAACCTCAGGGCCGTCGGTTGGACGTCGCCCGTTTGGCGGTTGGCCGCCAAACGGGCGGCAAGCCCGGACGGAGTTTACAAGACGCGTTTCAAGGCGTCCCCCAAAATGGAAACGATCTTCTCGATTTCGTCCGTCTCAATAATCAGGGGCGGCGAGAGCGCGACGATGTCGCCCGTGACACGGATCAAAAGACCCTTCTGGAAGCAGTCTACGAAGACGTCATAGGCACGGGTCCCAGGCGCACCATCCCGGGGCGCAAGCTCGACAGCGCCGACGAGACCGAGGTTGCGGATGTCGGTGACATGGGGCAGTCCCTTCAGGGAGTGAAGGGCGTCCTGCCAGGTGTCGGCGATGGAGGCGGCGCGGGTGAGCAGACCTTCTTCCTCGTAGATTTCCAGAGTGGCAATACCTGCCGCACTGGCAACGGGGTGGCCGGAATAGGTGTAACCGTGGAAAAGCTCGATCTGGTTTTCAGGGCCGACCATCAATGCGTCATACACCGTTCGGCTAGCGAAGACGGCGCCCATCGGAATGGCACCGTTCGTCAGACCCTTCGCCGTGGTGACGAGGTCGGGTACGACGCCGAAATAGTCGGTGGCGAAGGGCGTTCCCAGACGGCCAAAGCCGGTAATGACTTCGTCGAAGATCAGCAGAATGCCGTATTTATCCGCAATGGCGCGTAGACGCTCCAGATATCCCTTCGGCGGCAGAATGACGCCTGCCGATCCAGACATCGGCTCGACAATGACGGCGGCAATTGTCTCCGCGCCGTGCAGCGCAACCAGACGTTCCAGATCGTCCGCAAGCTCGATACCATGGAGCGGAAGCCCCTTGGAGAAGCCGTTTCTCTCGATATCGAGCGTGTGGCGCATGTGGTCGGCCGGAATCTGCGGGAACACACGACGGTTGTTGACGAGCCCGCCGACTGAGATGCCGCCGAAGCCGACGCCGTGATAGCCCTTCTCGCGACCGATGATGCGTGTGCGCGTGCCCTGGCCGATCGCGCGCTGATAGGCGATCGCGATCTTCAACGCCGTATCGACCGATTCCGACCCCGAGCCGGTGAAGAACACACGATCAAGTTTTGCGGCCGGCCCGCCGGGCGCGATCTTTGCCAGTTTCTCGGCAAAGTCGAATGCGAGAGGATGGCCCATCTGAAACGTCGGAGCAAAGTCCATCGTTTGCAGCTGGCGTGCGACAGCGTCTGCGACGCGTTTGCGGCCGTGGCCGGCATTAACGCACCAGAGGCCAGCTGTGCCGTCCAGCACCATGTTGCCGTCGATATCGGTGTAGTACATGCCTTCGGCTGAGGCGAGCAGCCGGGGAGCGGCCTTGAACTGTCGGTTGGCCGTAAACGGCATCCAGAAATTATCGAGGGAAGGCCGGTTCGACGTGCTCATCTGGTCCATCACTATATTCTCCGTTGAGTTTTGACGAATGTTCAGTGATTTACAGCGAGGGACAAGTCCTTTTCTGCGCGTGCATAAGCACTTGAAATTTATGCGCGTGAGCTGAATATGTTCGATATTTGCAACAGGTGAAACACGTCCTATGTCCGTCGATATCGGCAATCGTCTCCGTCATTTGAGGATGATGCATAATCTCTCGCAGCGCGAGCTCGCCAAACGCGCCGGCGTCACGAATTCGACGATCTCTTTGATTGAATCGAATTCTTCCAACCCTTCCGTCGGCGCGTTGAAGCGGATCCTTGACGGCATTCCGATCGGCCTGGCGGAATTCTTCGCCTTCGAACCGGAACGGCCGCGAAAGGCATTCTATGCGGCCGAGGAGCTCGTCGAGATCGGGAAGGGGGCGATCTCCTATCGGCAGGTTGGTGAAAGCCTGTTTGGCCGCAGCCTGCAGATCCTGAAGGAGTGTTATCAGCCGGGCTCCGACACTGGCAAGGTTCCGCTCGTTCATGAGGGAGAAGAGGGAGGCATCGTCCTTTCCGGGCGGCTCGAAGTGACGGTCGATGACGAGCGCCGGATCCTTGGGCCGGGCGACGCCTATTACTTCGAAAGCCGCAGACCGCATCGGTTTCGATGCGTCGGGCCGGTCGCGTGCGAGGTCATCAGTGCCTGTACGCCGCCGACCTTCTAGGTGCCAGCGCCCTGTATCCTCGCCAGAACGCGATCAAGCGCCAGGACCAGGGCATCACGCCCTCCTTTTTTCTGAAAGTCGGACAGCACCTGTTCGTTCAGGCCGCCCTTTGTCGCGAACTCGCCGCTGAGTTCTTCGAGTGGAACGGTGTCGGAGCGCACCGCCGTCTTCGAAAGGCTGGAAAATAGCGGCGCGATATAGGCACGGCCCTTGCCTTTGGCGAGGCCGCGCTGCTCCAGCCACGCCGCGGAGACGTCCATGATCCCGAGGACGGTGGACATCAGCGCGCTGGCTGCGGCCAAAAGGTCGTATTCCTCTTTGGTCTCGCATTCGACTGCCGCGCCAAGAACGGAAAAGAGCGTCGCAACGTGAGGGTCCGGCGGGAAGACGGCGGTCACCCCTTCGCGATCGGCGACGAAGGGCAACGGAATGGCCTGCACGAGATGAACATCTGCTCCGATCCAATCGAGAAGCGTCTCGCGGTCGGTTGCCGCGATAACGCTGAGGACGGACTGCCCTTTGCGGAATGTCAGTTCGCCCAGGACGTCCTGCGCGATCTGCGGGCGCACCGCCAGGACAACCATGTCGCTCGCGTTGATGACGGCCTGATTGTCAGTGGCAATCGAGACTTCGGCAAAGTCGGCAGCCAATCGCTTTGCGATTTCGGCGTTGCGAGGCGAAATCGTCACCTGCGCGACGGCGGCAGGCTTGGTCAGTAGGCCTCTGACCATGGCGTCGCTGATGGTCCCGGTTCCGATGAAGCCGATTTTCTCTGTCTGCACGCCACCG
Source organism: Rhizobium sp. LjRoot258 (assembly GCF_964254185.1). NCBI lineage: Bacteria > Pseudomonadati > Pseudomonadota > Alphaproteobacteria > Hyphomicrobiales > Rhizobiaceae > Rhizobium > Rhizobium sp. LjRoot258. The sequence continues at coordinate 1,387,591 of NZ_CAXUST020000002.1, forward strand.
CTCCCCTTGCTGCACCGTCAAGCCCGACATTGCCCGCACAGCGGGATAGCGTTCCGCGAGCGAGGTTGCAAGGCAGACGGGCTGTTCGGACAACCGATCCCGCAAACCGAAGTGGCCACTTGCCGCGCGCATGGGTGCCAACGACATGGAGTGCGAATAGGCCTGCGGCGATGTGCTTCCGGGCATGTTTTCATCGAGTACGAGCGTCTTAAGGTCGTCCGTCCTAATATCGAGTGTAACTACACTCTGTCTTTTGTCCAACTGCCAGACGAGGTAGCCAAGCGCCGGCGAGTAGCCGCAATCATCGTGTGCAATGGCTCTTGGCACGCTTTTCCACGCTTTCGAAAGTGCCTCCAGCTCGGCTGTGCGACCCACAAAGGGGCTGCCGAGTCTCCCAAATGCATAGAATCTGTCCACTTCATTTTTGTGGCCAAGCGCGCGCCATGCCCTTTGCGGTCCCTCGAATCCCTTCAGCTTCCAGATGCCCTCGAACGAAAACGCGTGCGAGCGCCCCGCCAGCCTGCAGGTTTCGTCTGACACGAAGACGGTGTTGGGAGCAGCGACCGTCTCAAGACGCGTGGCCACAGCAAGCGCCACGCCGACAACCGGCTCATGGCTCCAGCTTTGTTCTTGAAATCCCTGAACGAGCGCAACGGAGATGGCGATGCCGACGCGCACCTGCAGATCAGCACGACCGGCGGCCTCGCCGACGTGCCTGCAGGTCTCAATGATTTGCAGGCCGGCACGAATAGCGAGGGAAGCGGCATCCCGCGCTCCGAGATCGATCGGAAACAGGGCGAGACCGCCGTCACCGGCCTCCACCCGAAGCACGCCTGAATGCTCTACGATCGATTTGTTCGCGGCTGCCTGAAACGCCGATATCAGTTCGCGGTAATCTTCCAGGTCCATGCGATGGAAGAGTTCGGTTGAATCGACCAGATCGTAGCAAAGTGCGGTAACGATCCGGCGCTCGATCGCACCGGCCTGGGCTTTCCTCCAGCCGCTCCTGACCGGTGGTTTTCTGGCGCCATTCGGATCGTTATCCTGCATCGCGCTTCCCCTAAGCGGCTAGCCCAAGCTGCAGTGCCCGTAGGGCTAACACATTCTTAACGCGTTGCGAGGCGATCGTTGTGTTGACGCCCTATGGCATTGGTAGGGGAGCCACGGTGTCGCACGCTATGGTAGGTCTCCTCTCTTGCAGGCGTTGCTGCGAGACCCAATTCAAGGCAGATTGTCTGCTCGTCGCCCGCGCGGAGGCTAGCCATTGCTCGAAAAGCTGATCGGTGAATACGGCGTCCTGGCCGTTTTTCTTGGCGCTGCTGTTGAAGGCGAAACGGCAGCATTTCTGGGTGGGATCTTCGCCCATCGGCAGCTCATTCCATACTGGCAGGTCGCGTTGGCTGCATGTCTCGGATCGTTTGCTGCAGACCAGTTCTTTTTTCTATCGGGTCGATATGCCACGAAGTGGTCCTATGTTCAGAAACTGCTCGGATCGGAACCGATTGCGCGGGTGACGCGATTGCTCGAAGCGCATCCGACCGGCTTCATTCTAGCCTTTCGCTTCATCTACGGCATCCGAACGATCAGCCCCGTTGCGATCGGCATCTCGAGCGTCTCGACGCGCAGGTTTGTCATACTCAATGCGATTGCCGCGCTGATTTGGGGCATCCTGATAACTGCGATTGGATTCGTGGCCGGAGGTGCGGTTGAAGCATTGCTCGGGCGGCTGCAGCTTCACCTGCATTTGCTGATCGCGCTGGCCTTTGTCGCCATCCTTGTTCCGGTCAGTGCCTATGCCTTCAGGCGAGAAATGGCGAGGCGAAGCGCTCGCCTGGGCAGGCGAGCAGCATGATGGCATGGCCAACACCCATGCGACTGTCGTGGACACAGGCGAACGTGCACTTTCTAGGTGACTGACCGATGGTCGTGAATCGATCGGATCGGGTCAATAGATGCAAGTGTTTAACTATTTCGTTCTAATGGATGTGCAAAATTTCAGTACGAATGGGAAAAGCGGAAGCCTAACACGGTGTCGCTTGCGTAAAGGCAGGTAGAGAGGCGCGATGTCTCACTTTGATAGCCGTCGGCTCGTGCAGCATATCCCCGTCTAACGGCAGAGCTTCATCCGAAAGTAGGCCTATGAGCAATTTTTACTTAATCGACAACGCCTAAATTTAGCGTTGATACTCACGCTCTGGTCTAACCTAATCCCGCAAGGGCCTCGAGCCAGATGGAGAACTGGTGGCATGACCTCGAAGGCCTGGGCTACTCCTTCCACGCGAGGCGTGGTCTCAAAATGCGACGAGACCCAGGCCTCGATCTCAAACAGAAAGACACGCGATCAAGATGCACGAGCCATCCGTGTACAGTCAGGCTTATCTATATTCGCGGTTTTGTTCTTGGTCAGCCTGTTCATTCCATGGCTCTGGCCAATCGGACCGGTTATCATATCGCCTTTCCGGCTTTTCCTGATTTTCTGCATCATCCCGTGTTTGGTCGCCTGGCTGAGGGGAAAGGCTGGAGGCTTTCTCCTCTCTGACTTTCTGATTCTTTTTTATAGTTTTTGGTGCGCCGTAGTTGGAAGCGGCAGCTCGTTACTCGAAGCGGGAAAAGCGTCCGGGACAAGCCGCTCGCGCTTGGCACACCAAGGTCAAACGCCATGCAAACATCCCGGCTTTAAGTCCCGAACGCAGCCTGCTCGTCATAAGCGTGTGGAAACCGCCTATTCACCGAAAGTCCCGTTCGGAATACGGAAGGAAGAAGCATGGACTATCGAGCTATAGGCAATACGGACCTCCGTCCCTCAGTTCTCGGATTGGGGACCTCCCGATTAACTTCCGTATCGTCAGGGCTACCTCGGCGCCAGGCACTCGCCCTCATTGCTGCGGCAGCCGATCAGGGAATCAATTTCATCGATACGGCTGACATCTACGGACAAGGCGACAGCGAAGCTATCATCGGAGAAGCGATTAAAGGGGCACGAGATCGCTTCATTCTTGCAACCAAAATTGGGTACCGCTTTAGTGAAAGAAGCGGCCTCTTTATCAAGGCAATGCCGCTTTTGAAGCGAGCACTGCGTCCGTTCAAACACGCCCGGCGGCTAGCTGCCACGGTACGCAACAACGCACTGACCGCCAATATTATCAAGCAGGACTTTTCGCCCGCCTATCTGGCGACTGCGATCGACAACAGCTTGCGGCGACTGCGCACTGACTACGTGGATATTATGTACCTGCACGACGTAGCATCCGGCTTCGAAGAGTCAGAAGGACTGTTCGAGGCGCTGTCGATTATCCAGAGATCCGGAAAAGTGCGCTATTTCGGAATATCGGCCGACCAGGACGACGCATTAAAGATTGCCTGCAGCAATCAAACACTTAGGGTCGTCCAAACTGACCTGCATCCCTTGCGACCTAGATCGATGTTTGCTTCGATAGAAGCCGCCGGTAAGGGAATTGTTGTGAATAAGGTTTTCTCGCGCGGCCAGGAAGCTGTCATGGATGCGTTTGCACGACGGTATGGCATTACCGTCCGGCATGCCCTGCTGGGCTATGCCATCCGACAGCCGTACGTAAGCTCTGTGCTGACCGGCACGACGAGCCGCGACCATTTAAAGGAGAATATCGCGTGCATTTATTCCGCCAAGCGCCTTCCATACGATGAGCTGGACGATTGATGGCAGTCGCCGCCGTCCCACCACATGGCAGTGTAGTCGATTGCGACCTGCTGATCATAGGCAGCGGGCCAGCAGGGGTTACGGTCGCCACAGAAATGGTCGGGACGCCTCACAAAGTCATCCTTCTGGATAGCGGGGGCGCGCGGGAAACCCCTCAGGCACGTGACTTGTTGCGTGGTTATGTCTGGCCGCATGGCTCTCACGAGCCGCTCGAGAACAACCGCCGTCGTCAGTTCGGGGGAACATCGACAGCCTGGGGTGGCCGGTGCATTCCGATGGACGCGATCGACTTGGTGCGTCGCAGCTGGATTCCGTTTAGTGGTTGGCCGCTTGAATGGCAGGACATAAACGCGCATCTCGCACGCGCGACTGCTCTGTGTGAAGCTGGAGATGCCGTCTTTGACGTATCTTCGGCGTTTCCGGAACGTCAAAAGGAAATGATCCGGGGATTCGACGGGGCAGATATTGTCTCCTACATGTTGGAGCGTTGGGGCCCACCAACCAATTTTGCTCGACGCTACGGCCCTTCACTGGAAAGAAGTGGCAATGTGACCGTAATGCTCAACAGCACCGTGACCGGCCTCAAACTTGATCCTGCGACCAGACGGGTTGAAAGCGCAGAGGTCACGGCGATAGCTGGTCATCGTTTCACTGTTCGAGCCCGGAATATAGTACTTGCCTGTGGAGGGATCGAGAATGCGAGGATCCTGCTGGCATCCAACGATGTCGCACCGGCGGGCATCGGAAACGATTTTGACAACGTCGGGCGTTACTACATGTCGCATCTGACCGGCATGCATGCTTGGGCCGAACTGAAAGACTGTGGAAAAAGCTTCGTTTTTGAGTTCGAGAAGCACAGAGAAACTTACGTCAGGCGCCGCCTTTGGGTCACCCCTGAGGCACAGCGGCGAGAGGAAATTGGAAACGCAATTGCGACGTTCCTGACGCCGTTTGCCGATAGTGCCTACCAGACACCGGCTCTTTCCTCCGCGATATTTCTGGCGAAATTCGGCATTGATCTCGCTCGGCAGCGGAGCACAGCATCTTTTAAAGACAACAGAAAACTCCTGTTCCGGCATATGTCTCGTGTCGCGCGAAATTTACCTGAACTTCTTCCCCAGATAGCCGAAGCGGGGAGGCAGCGGTACTTTTCCAAAAGACGCCTTCCGATTTTGCTACCGCGAAAAACCGATCTGAACAATCGCTTCGGCCTATGTTATCAAACCGAGCATGCACCTAACGCTGACAGTCGTATTGTGCTGCACACCGAACGTGACGCGTTGGGCGTTCCCCGCGTGGAAGTGAGAATAGCATTCAGTGATCTTGACGTGCGGACCGTGGTCACCACGCATGCCCTAATCAAAAAGCAGTTCCGCGAGTCAGGAACTGGCGAGCTGATCTACAATGAAAAGACTCTTGCGGGCGACGTGCTGGACAAGTTGCGCTCGTTCGATTCAGCGGCGCACCATGCTGGAACAACGCGTATGTCAGCGGATCCGAGAAACGGGGTCGTCGACAAAAACTGTCGGGTCCATGGCACTCAGAACCTGTTTGTCGCAGGCTCTTCCGTGTTCCCGACGAGCAGCCATGCAAACCCCACTTTGACGATTGTGACACTTGCTCTCCGTTTGGCCGCACACGTCAAGGCATTTTAGAACGGCCGAACCGGTGCTAGGCCAATGATAGCTGCTGCCAAAAAAGCAGCCTTGATTCATATCCACGATCGGATGGGAACCCTAAGAGTCCACATTGCCTGGCCATTAGAGCGCTTTTGTCACGGAAACTGAGAATATTTGCGAGGGGGTATTTAAGTCCCGTCGCGGTGGAGTTCCCCAGGGTGCTGCCGGTTCGGCGCTCTTGAATTCTCTATCGACAAGTCAAGCAGTTGTTCAGCGACATCAACCAGCAACTTAATTACTATCACTCTATCACTGACGCCCGCCCGCGAAGGGGGAACCAGCTAACGCCTAGTGCGTTCTCAAGCGGGACGAACCAAATCCACTGGTTCGCCTCGTCGCGCCCATATCGAGGCGATCCGATCTCAAGCGATCTGGTGATTTTGAAGAAGCCAAAGAAACAATTATTGAGACCAACTAGAAGCTGGCGTTCTGTGGGAGAATGCCTATGTTTCTGATAGTTTTGAAATAGGGTCCCCATTTTTGCTTCTCGAAATTTCAATCGTTGCCATTCTCACGATCTTGAACGGCGTCCTTGCCATGTCCGAGCTCGCGGTCGTATCCTCGCGGCCGGCTCGTCTCAAAGTACTCGCCGATCAGGGAAGCCGCGGGGCCGCCATGGCCATCCGGCTGGGTGAAGACCCCGGACGTTTTCTATCCACCGTCCAGATTGGCATTACCCTCGTTGGCGTCTTGTCCGGCGCATTCTCGGGCGCGACGCTTGGGGCGCGACTGGCCGGCTGGCTAGGCACACACGGCTTGTCACAGGCAGCCGCCGATGCGCTTGGGGTCGGCTCGGTCGTCGTTGCGATCACATACTTGTCGTTGATTGTCGGCGAGCTGGTGCCGAAGCAGATCGCCCTTCGCGCACCGGAAGCCGTTGCCAGCAGGGTCGCCCCGGCGATGATGTTTTTGTCCCGCCTGGCCGCGCCGCTCGTCTGGCTGCTTGACACGTCCGGTCGCACCATCCTTCGACTTCTCGGGCAGTCGGGCAAGTCCGGCGACGTCGTCACCGATGAAGAAATCAAGACTGTGCTCGCCGAAGCGCACAGCGCGGGCGTGATCGAGACGGAAGAGTCGGCGATGATCTCTGGGGTCATGCGCCTGGCAGATCGAAATGCCAGAGCCTTGATGACGCCGCGCCGCGATGTAGAGGTGATCGATGTGGAGGATGGCTTTGCAGAGATCCGGGACCAGCTCCGTCTGACCGCGCAGGCGCGGTTGCCGGTGCGCAAGAACAGCTCCGACGAGATCATCGGCGTGCTTTTGACCAAGGACTTCTACGATGCGCTTGCGTCGTCCGGCCATGTCGACATTGCCACCCTTGCCCACGAGGTTCCGATCGTATCTGACTTGTCGGGTGCCCTAGACGTCATTCAGGCCATTCGTCGTTCATCCTGCCACATGGTGCTGGTCTATGACGAATACGGCCACTTCGAAGGTGTGATCACCTCCGGCGACATCCTGGAGGCGATCATGGGTGCCGTCCAGGAAGACTCGCTCGGAGAGAAGGCGATCGTGCGCCGCCACGACGGTAGCTATCTCGTGTCCGGCTGGACCCCGATTGACGAGTTTGCGGATTTCATGGGGTTCCAGGTTGATGACGACAGGGACTACCAGACGGTGGCGGGCCTCGTGCTGGAGGAAATGAAGCACCTGCCGGAGGTTGGCGAGAGTTTTACGATGAACGGTTGGCGATTCGAGGTCGTCGATCTTGATGGGCGCAGAATCGACAAGCTTCTTTTGACCGCCGACGTGCCGCCTGACGATGGGGTAAGCCGAACACTGCAGTGAGGTTGGAGGGGAGCTGCCCGTCCTGTTTGCCGGGGAACCTTCACGTGGAAAGGGAGCTCATCCTTTCAGACATATGACAGCTCTCCTAACAGCTGCAACGGCAGCGCTCATGCTAACCGGTATGGCTATGGCCCAGCCCAGGGTTGTGACCGGGCCTGGCGAGGTGAGAACCTACATCACTGAACAGCAGGTCCCATCCGTTGTTTATGATGGTGATATCGTTGTAGGAACTGAGCTGCCGTCCTCAGTCGAAATCCGCACGATCCCCAGCAATGATGCATACGGTTACACGGTGGTGAACAAGAGCGTGTGATCGTTGATCCGCATACGCACCGCGTGATCGAAGTCATCAATTAATCAATCGGTTTGCTCTAACAACTGAGATTGTGCTTGCATTCGGGCGCATCGACCTGACGTTACGGAACCGGAGGAGGGTCGATGCGACCGTATGCACGTGCTGACAATCGCATGCGCGCCTCTGGCCACCGGTGCTACGGAGACGCGCGCGTTTCCTTTCGGCTGAGAAACCACAGAAGATATGGTCCTCCGATCAGGGCGGCGAACAGCCCGACCGGAACCTGATAGGGGTAAATGATGATCCGTGATAGCCAGTCGGCTAGGACAAGCAGGCCAGCGCCGAGCAGCATGGCCGCCAGCAAATGATCGCGGGTCCGGTGAAAACCGATCAGCCTGGACAAGTGGGGCGCGATCAATCCTGTGAGGCTAAGTGGCCCAATGAGGAAAGAGGAGATTGCCGTCATGAGCGACGCAAGTGCTGCAAGCAGCAAACGTGTTGGGGTAACGCTAATTCCGACACTGCGTGCCAGCCCGGCGCCAAGTGGCAAGATGGTCAGCCAGCGCGTCATCAGGAAGAGCGGCGCTGTCAGAATAGAAAGCGAAATAATTGCAGTCCAGGCCTCCAAAGCGCCGGCGCGGTTTGTCGAACCGGATAGCCAGGTCAGCAGGATGTAACTGCGCATGTCGCCCTGCGCGAGCACCATGCCGATGATTGCGAGGCAGAAGGCGCTGATGGCGATGCCTGCAAGCAGGAGCGCCTCAGGCGACATCCCAGCTCGCCGGGCAATGACGACCATGGCCAGAAATGAGGCGAGTGCTCCGAGGGCCATGCCGGCGACCATGATCGGCGGTGAAGGGAAGGCGAAGATGAATAGCGTCACTGTCAGTCCAGCCCCGGCTCCAGAGGAGACGCCGAGCACTTCAGGGCTTGCCAGCGGATTGCCGGTCACGCGTTGGATAATGAAGCCGGCAGCACCCAGCATCGCACCTGCTGCGGCTGCAACGGCAACCCGCGGCAGCCTGAACGGCAGAAGATCTGAAAGCAGCGAGCCAACGGCAATTTTCCAGCCGCCATCGGTCGGCCCGACAGCAAGGACAGCCGCGAGCATAGTCAAGACGAGAGCGCCGAAAAGCAGGAGTGCCAGCGCTGGTCGCGATACGCGTCGCAGAGCTCCAGGCGATTTTGCGGTGATAGCCGAGGGGCCATGGATGCGTGGCAGCAGGAACAAGAGGAGCGGGCCACCGATGAGCGCGGTGGCTGCTCCTGTAGGCGCAAGGTCGGAAAAGCCGGGGCCAAGCAGTTGCGTCAGGCAATCTGTCAGAAGCAGAATCGCTGCCCCGGTCAGAGGCGCCGTCGTCATGATCCGACGGGTGGTGCGCGCGCCGCAAAGCCGCGCGACTGTCGGTGAGGCAAGTCCGAGGAAGCCGATGATGCCAACCGTCGCCGTGACCGAGGCCGAAAGCCAGACGGCAAGCATTAGGATCGCGAAACGCACGGTATGAAGCGAGACGCCGAGACTTTTAGCGCTGGCATCGTCCAAAGCCAGCACGTTGAGCGGCCTGAGCAGAAGCAGCGCGACAAAAATACCGGCAGCGAGCTGAGGTGCAAGCGACGTTACACCACCCCAATCCTGCTGATTGAGGGCGCCGGCGCCCCAGATGTGGATCGACATGGCATATTCCCCGCGTGCCAGCACCAGCGTAATGCTGAGCGAAGCTGCAACCATGCTGACGATCATGCCGCAGATCGTCACGGTGACTGGATCAAGTCCCCGGCGCCAGCTCAAGGCAAGCACGAGGGCCACGGCTCCCAGTCCACCGGCAAAGGCGACGAACTCACGCGAGACACCGGTAAGGACAGGCGAAAAACTCAAGCCAAGCGTCAGCGCCAGTTGGGCGCCGGAAGCGATACCGAGCGTCGAGGCATCGGCGATCGGGTTGCGCAGGATGCGCTGCAGGAGCGCCCCGGCGAGGCCCAGTGCCGCCCCCGACACAAGAGCGATAGCCGCTCTTGGCGCAAGGCTGTTCCAGAGCAGGATCGCGTCGAGTGCCTTGGCCTGGGCGGGATCGCCGGCCACCTGGGGACGCAACAGCAATAGCAGGACGAAAGACGTGACGCATGCGACGGCAAGCGCGCAAGCTGGCATGATTGGGCTGCGTGAGTGCGCACGCGGCATGGACAGACTAGCCGTTTCGGGCACGTGAGAATCCATCGGCGAGGAAATCGGCGAAGCGACTTGCTGCCGGAAGCGCGCCATAAGGGTTGATCGACCCGGTCGTCAGGACGCGGTTCTCTTGCACGGCGGGAAGCGCCTTCCAGAATGCACTCCCGGTCAGGGTATCGAACACGTCTTGCGGATGCGGCGGGATGAGGATGATCCAGGCGTCCGGCATGGACGCCAGAGTTTCGATGCCGACAGGCGCCGTGGCGGAATAGCTGGTCGCTCCCTTCCGGGCGTTGGTGAGCCCGACGCGCTGCAATACCTCGCCGAACATGCTGTCAGAGCCAAATACACGGTAGTGGCGGGCATCGCCGAGATTGATCGGCAAGACAGGACGTCCGTCGCCGGCGGCAAACAGAGCCTTGTAGCGATCCAGTTTCGCAGAGAGATTTTCGACCAGCAGCCGCGCCTGCGCCCGCTCCAGACGCTCTCCAATCGCCAATGTTGCCTGCTCGGCCAGCCCGTAGGGACTCTTGCCGGGCATGTAGATCGCGTGGCTTTCGACCGCTGCGATGCGGCTCATAATCGGATCGGCCCAGGCGTAGAAGCTGGAGTTGAAGATGAGGTCGGGCCGGGCGAAGCGCAGAACCTCGAGGTTCGGCGTTCCACGCAGCCCGAGATCGGCGACAGTCTCGGGCACTGCGGGCGTCACGGCGACCTGCCTGAATTGGCGCAATTCCGTCGCCGCGACCACATTAGCACCGATCGCTAGCAGTGTTTCCAAGAGCGCCCAGTCGAGCGTGGCAACCCGCGGCTCTGGCGACCGACCTTGCGCCGCACCCGCGACAAGCGTGGCCGCTGTAGCCAGAAAAGTTCTGCGGGTGAGCGGTGATGTGCTCAAATTCATCTCCCGTCGGCAAAGAAGGCCAAGAAGGCCTTCCAGAAAAGACACACAAAATTGGCGGCTTACCAAGTCTTGCTCAGCTTGAACAAGACGGTCCGCGCGTCCCCGTAACCGCATGTGAATTCGCCGCCGCAGCCTTTGACATAGTCTTTGTCGAAGAGATTGGTGACGTTGATGGAGCCTTCCCAGCCCTCCTTCTTGTAGCGGATTGCGGCGTCGAACACGGCTGCGTCAGGAACCTTCAAAGTGTTTAGACGGTCTGCCCAGCTTTCGCCCTGGTAGCGCACGCCGCCTCCAACGCTGACTCCCTCCAATGCGCCCTGCGTTACGGTATAGTCCAGCCACAGTGCGGCGGTCGTATCGGGCACGAGATAGGGCTTCTTTCCAACATAGGCAGCAACAATATCCTCCTTCACCTCAAGATCGGTGTAGGAGAAGGAGCCAAGGAGCTTCCAGTTGTCATTGAGGTTGATCTTGGCCTCCAGCTCTATGCCACGCGACACGATTTCACCGATCTGATTGGCAAGGAAAGTCGCCGGGTCCGTTACGACAACATTGCGACGATTGAGGTGGAAGAGCGACGCTGTAAACGTGCCATCGATGAAGGTGGGGTCGTACTTCAGGCCAACTTCGTATTGCTCGCCTTCCTCCGGGGCAGTGTTCGGCGTTGCGCTCGGAGCGACGGTCGGATTGAAGAAGGTACCAATGCTGGCGTATGGCGTAAGGCCGTTGTCGAATTCATAGGCGATGGCGATGCGACCGCTGGCCGCCGACGTATCATAGCTGTAGCTGCTATAGGTTGAGCTGTAGGCCGTCGGTCGGTTGTCGGTGTCGGTATTGACGAAATCGTATCGCCCGTTCAGCGTTACGAGCCAGCCATCAGCGAAACGTATCTGATCCTGAGCGTAGATGCCGAGCTGTTGCTGAGTGATCAGCTGATTGCTGTAAATTCGATTGATCGGCTGGGGAGCGCCATAGACCGGATTGACCGGGTCAATCGATGTAGCGGGCGTGGATGCCTGCACGTTGTCGAGCTGATAGTATTTGTAGTCGAGGCCGACCATGACCTCGTGGTCTAGGGCGCCGGTCAGGAAGTCGCCTTCCAGACGGTTGTCGATGGCAACGGTGTTAACCTCGGAGTGCCCTTCGAAGCCGAGCCGATTCAGTTGAAAGTAGCCTGGATCGAGTGGGTCCGTGGTATTGACATAGCCATAGGCATAGGGGCCAACCTCGTATTTCTGGAGGTCGCCGTAGCGGGCATTCGATGTGAACTTGATGCCGCTATCGAACTCGTGCTCGAACTCATAGCCTCCCATTTGCTGGTCGTACCGCCCGGTATCGATGTCCGGCTCTCCAGGGAAGAAGTCGCGATCGATCTTGCCAAATGGGGCATCGACCACAGTACCGACATACGGGAAAAATCCGTTACCGACATGAACCTGGTTAAGCGCTCCTGCGTATGCCCAGGCTGTAAGCGTGGTGCCGTCATCGGGGGAGACGGTGACCTGCGGCATGATGAAACCGCGCAGGTCGTGGGAGAAGTCTGAGTAATTGTCGCCACCCGCGATCTTGCCGGTGAGGCGATAGGTTACCGTGTCGCTCTTTCCCAGCTTGTCGGAAATATCGAACCCGGTGAATGCATTGCCGTCGCTGTTGATGCCGACGTCGGTGTAAAAGTAGGGCTCGTCCGTCGGTCGCTTGCGAACATAGTTCACGATACCGCCGGCGTTGCCGCCGCCGTAGAGAACCGATGCCGGGCCTTTCAAGACCTCCACACGCTCAAGCATGAACGGATCGATCTGGAAACCCCCAAACCCATAGGTGAAGAGCTGCAGACCGTCGAGATAAACGCCAGTCTGTGTAGCGTCGAAGCCCCTAATGTAGATCCAATCCGTATCAGCATCGACACCGAAGGGAGCGGCGGTCACGCCAGGCGTATAGCGCAAGGCTTCATCGACCTTGTTGACGACGCCACGGTCGTCCATTTCCTGCTTTCCGACAACGGAGACGGCCTGCGGGATCTCATTGAGCGGCGTGTCGGTCTTGGATCCCGTCGTCGTTTCCTTGGCGACGTAACCGTTCACGGGGCCGATCGCCTCGTTATCGGCGTCCTTGGCCTGGACGACGATCGGCGCAAGTGCCGTGTCGGCCGTTTGTGCCTGGGCCGTCCAGGCGGCGCAAACACCAAACAGTGCTGCGCTTGCGCTCAGAGCCCGCCGCGCACGTTGGAAACCTTCTACTTTGTGCATTCCTACTACCCCGCTCATACGCCCGCCGGCCGCCTGCCATGCGCCAGCTCGAATAACGTGAGCGATTAACTCAAATTTAATGGTCGGGCTTGGTCTGATCCGCGGCGATTGAACGATTTTGGGCAATTTCAAAATTCGTGAGCAAATCTTTGCAAAAATGCATCACTCTCACTTCGACCGTTTCCAGCGCGCCGGTGTTGTGCCGACATATTTGCGGAAGACGCGGGTGAAGTGCGCCTGGTCGGAAAATCCAGTCTCCACCGCGATGGCAGTGAGACCCTGATCGCTGTCGCGCAGCAGCTGTTTGGCATGCTCCAGCCTGGCGTTCATTTGCCAATCGTGTGGCGTTGCGCCGGTGGAGGCCTTGAACGAGTGGCTAAAATGCGACTGGGACAGCCCCGTCAGTTCGGCCAGTTCTTGCAGGCGGATGTTGCGCCCGCTGTGCTCCTGGATGAACTCGGTGGCGCGGCGCAACTGCCAGGATGCGAGCTCGCCGCGCTTGCGCGGTGGCGTCTTGACCATCTTCAGGACGTCGATGACGAGCGCGAGCGCCAGACCATCGCCATAGAGATCATGCAGCGGGGAGGGGCTGGCGATCTCCGTCGCGATCAACTCGGCAAGCGCCATGGCCCGCTGGTCGCAGAACAGCAGTTGCGGCTCTCTCAGTTTTTGCGGATCGATTTCTTCCATCAGCCGCTGGCTGACAATATCGGCATCGAAATGGATATCGAGATGGCGCATCGAGTGCACCTCTCTGATGTCCACCCACAGTTCCATTTCGGCGGGGATGTAGGAAATTGGACTCGCTTGACGGTCCTGTGGCGCTCCGGCGGCCGTCGCCGAACGCTTGACCCACGGACGACCGCACCCGAGATGGTCGAGAAGGATGAAGAGGCGCGGATCGCGCGCCACGTAGTGTCCGCCGGCATAGGCGCCACATTCGACATCCCACAGGTCAGCTGTGATGCCATTAAAGTTTCGACGCCTGAGCCCGCCAACGACCGAGAAACCCTCGATCGCGTTCTGCATGCGCGGCTGAAATGTCATGGCAATGTCCTGCAACTATAAAACATGTGTGTAATTATCAAGTTTATCGCATTGCATCAATCGCCGCGTTTCCGGTTTTTCAGTGGCTCCGCATTTGCGCATCGTGGAGGCGGTTGTAGACGCCGCGCTTGCCCATCAAGTCCTGATGCGTTCCCTCCTCAACGATACCGTTGCCATCGACTACGACGATCCGATCGGCGCCCTGGATGGTGGCCAGGCGGTGGGCGATGATCAAAGTGGTACGGCCTTTTGAAAGCTCCGCAAGCGAACGCTGTATCGCGCGTTCCGTCTCTGTGTCGAGCGCCGAGGTCGCCTCGTCGAGGATCAGGATCGGAGGGTTCTTCAAGAACATGCGAGCGATGGCAACGCGCTGCTTCTGGCCGCCGGAAAGCTTGACGCCGCGCTCGCCGATGACCGTATCGAGACCGGCGGGCAGGCCCGCAAGCATCTCTTCCAGCCGCGCCCTGCGGGCCGCCTCAGCGATCTCGGCTTCGCTGGCGCAAAGCCGACCGTAGGCGATGTTCTCGCGGATCGTACCGCCGAACAGGAAAACGTCCTGCTGCACGATGCCGATCTGCTGGCGCAGTGACACCGTGGTCATGTCTCGTATATCCACGCCGTCAATCGTGATGCGGCCACTGCCGACCTCGTAGAAGCGCGGCAGAAGCGAACAGACCGTCGTCTTGCCGGCGCCCGAAGGGCCGACGAAGGCGATCGTTTCACCGGCGCGGATTGCTAGATTGACATGCCCGAACACTGCCGCCGTCGGACTATATCCGAAGGAGACGTCTTCATAGGCGATATCCCCCTTGAGATGATCGACCGTGATGGCATCAGGCGCGTCGGCGATATCTGGCCCGGTATCGATCAGCTCTGTGAAGCGGCGAAAGCCGGCAATGCCCTTGGGGTAGGTTTCAATGACCGAGTTGATCTTTTCAACGGGACGGAAAAAGACGCCAACCAGCAGCAAGAAGCCGATAAAGCCGCCGGTCGTCAGATTACCGGAGAGCACGAAATAGGCTCCGGCGATCATCACCACCATCTGCGTTAGCCGCATGCTCATATAGCTCAGCGAAGTGCTTGCGGCCATGAGCTTGTAGGCGTCAAGCTTGACCCGGCGGTAGCTTTGATTGTCCTTTTCAAAGAGCGTGCGCTCGTAATTCTCGTTCGCGAAAGCCTGTACCACGCGGATGCCGCCGACATTTTCCTCGATACGCGTGTTGAAGTCGCCGACCCGTTCGAAGAGGCGGCGGAAATTCTGGGTCATGCGGCTGCCGAAATGGCTTGTCAACCAGGCCGTCAGCGGCACAACGATCGCCGTTATCAGCGCCAGTTGCCAGTTGACTGAGACCATCAGTAACAAGGCGCCGGCAAAGGTCATCAGTGCGATGAACAGATCCTCCGGGCCATGGTGGGCGACTTCTCCAATTTCTTCGAGATCTTTTGTCAACCGTCCGACGATGTGCCCGGTCTTCTGGTTGTCGAAATAGCTGAATGACAGCTTCTGCAGATGAGTGAACGCCGCGCGGCGCATGTCTGTCTCGATATTGATGCCGAGCATATGTCCCCAATAGGTGACGACTGCCATCAGGCCGGTATTGATGACATAAATCGCAAGCAAGGCGCCTGACGCGAGCAGGATCAACAACCACTCCTGGCTGAGCAAAAGCCGGTCGATGAACAGCTTGACGGCCATGGGAAAGCCGAGTTCGAGCAACCCCGAAAGGATGGCGCAGGAAAAGTCGAGGACGAAAAGCCCCCGATACGGCCGATAGTAGGAGAAGAAGCGACGCAGCATTCAAACACACAAAATGAACTGGGACCGGACAAACCTAGTCGGCCAGAACGGCCACCGGCGAAACATGACTCTGTTTCTCCATATGCTGGAGCGGGCTGGATAGAGCGTTGCGCGAGCAAAAGCAACACGAAGTGGCCCTGGGCCGCGATCTCGGCAGTCAAATCTGCGACCTCGGCCTGACGTTGCTCCACGTCGTAGGTTCCGCCGTTGCCCCGGTGGTCTGCAGCTTCGTCGTCTCGGCGAGACATTTCCCTATTGAGCTCGAGCTGCGCGCCTGCAGGATGTCGAGCTTCGCTTGATAGGGCAGAGGGTCGATGTTGAAGAGAATAGCGCGGTACTTCCGTGACCTCGCCGGCGGCGGGCGCGATGAGCGCGCAATTCAAGAGTGGGTCCTCTCCCTAAGGCCGGACTCTGCCTTGGGCGAACGCCGAGGACGCGATACCTTTCTTCACGAGCGTCGCAGCGTTAGACTG
The DNA here is from genome assembly GCF_964254185.1 of Rhizobium sp. LjRoot258. NCBI lineage: Bacteria > Pseudomonadati > Pseudomonadota > Alphaproteobacteria > Hyphomicrobiales > Rhizobiaceae > Rhizobium > Rhizobium sp. LjRoot258. The sequence continues at coordinate 1,403,667 of NZ_CAXUST020000002.1, forward strand.
GCATGGTGACCATGGCGGCGACCCGTGACCTCGACGCAGGGGCGTGCTGATTGAGTGTCTCAGTCGGGCGAGGGAGGCATGATGACTGCGAAGACGATTATGTTCGCGCTTGCTGCTGTTGCGGTCTCGGCGGCCAAGGCATTCCCGATGGAGGCGCAATACGAGTGCTCAACCGGCACGCGTCTCCATGCAACCTTTTCGTCGCCCGACGCTTCGCCCGGCAGTGTCGTGCTCGCCTTCTCGGGCGCATCGGGTGAAATCAGACTGCCGCAGGTCGCCTCAGCCGATGGCGGCCGCTATGCCGACAACGCCACGGAATTCTGGATCAAGGGCAGGGAAGCTACCCTGACGCGCGGCGGGAAGAGCGAAGCATGTCATACCAATTGAGCGTGTTGGGCAGGGATGGGAGGAAGTCCGTCCACAACGCAAATTTACCGAGCATCGTCATTTGAACGAATATCCAGGAAAGGAGGCATCGTGAGTCTCAGGCCACCACGATCACTCTCAGGGCAGTCGAGCGGCGGATTAAGTCCCTTGGAATACGAGCTTGCCTCCGCGCGAGCGGACGCTTTGGGTCGCCAAGGCCGCAAGATGGAAGCCGCGTTGGCCAGGCTTGCATCGTGGTCGCCGGAAAACAATCACAAGACTGACCGGCAAACCCTCCTCGATGACGCTTCCGACGCCGTCTGGGCATTGTTTATCCAGCGCGAGATCTGCGGGCTCCACAATGATAAGGATGTCATCAAGCTGTACCAGATCCCAGGTGAGGTTCTCGCAAGGCTCGGCGCGACACGCAAGTGACGGCGAAACGATCCCGCAGCCAAGACGATGGCCAAAGCAGCCGCTTGTCGAAAGTCTCGAAGTCGCGAGGAGCCAATACTGGCTGCGCTCATCCGGAACACGTTCGAATCGTCTGCGCTCGGTCTCCTTGTGGTCCGCCCGCGCCCTCGACAGCCACCTGTAAGCGGAAGTGCCGCCTGGAGGTACTGTAGATCATTGAATTTGCTGCAACCGCAATTGGCAGGTCGCAAATTTCCTCGACTCCGAGCGGTCATTTCAGGATTTCCTTAGTCATTTCGCATCATAGTTGCGTTGAAGGAGAAACGTCATGATGCGAAATCTGGTCCTCGCCCTAGGTCTTCTGTTCGGCGCCTCTGTCGCCCATTCTACCGAGCACCTCCGGATCGCTACCGAAGGGGCCTATCCCCCTTTCAATTTTGTCGATGAGAACGGTACCCTCAAGGGTTTCGATGTCGATATCGCAAAGGCGCTCTGCAAGCAGCTTAACGCTGACTGCACGTACCAGACCGTCGAATGGTCCAAGATAATCGACGGACTGGAATCCGACGAATATGATCTGATCGTGGCAAGCATGGCATACACGAAGGAGCGTGCCGCCCGCGTTGAATTCTCAGCGCCATACTACCGCTCGCATTCGGTTTTGATCGGGGACGCAGAAAAGTTCACCGACAGTTCTCCAGAAGCTCTGGCTGGCGCGCGCATCGCCGCTGCCGAGGGAACAATCCAGGCTGACTACGCAAAGCAAGCATACAAACAGAGCGTTCCTGTCTTGGCCAAAGATCAGCCGTCCGCTCAAAAACTGCTCGAAGAAAAGAAGGCCGATTTGTTGATCGGCGATGCTATTGAACTTTTGAGTTTCATGGAGACGCCCACAGGTTCCGCGTATGGCTACGTCGGAGATCCCATTTCCAGCGAATTTCTGCAAAGCTCAGCGCACATCACCGCGAGAAAAGGAAACAGTGTGCTTATCGCTCGCGTAAACGATGCGCTCAAGCAAATCAAACTTGATGGGACCTACGACAAGATCAACGACCACTATTTTCCCTTCAGCATCTATTAGGGCTGCCAATTGGATACCCGATTATCGAGGTCTCGCGACATGCCTCTCCGATCTGTGGGGCGCATTCTCCTGTTTGTGGTAGTCATTTACTCGGCGATCGCTGCGGCAGGCGCGGGCCTCTTACTGACTCGTATCGAAAATGAGGCGATTGTAACGCGCGAGCGACAGATCCCGCTTATTTTGTCGCAGACCCGGAACGCCGTTAAGATCGAAAGGATGTCATCCCTCGTTCGAGCGATTTTTCTCGCCAACGACCGCCGTTTGGAACGACAGCTTCAGCTGCAAATCCAGGCTCTCGCTCAGGGTTTCGGTTTTGATGGGTCAGCCACCCTGACTGGTGGCTCTCTCAAGGTGGCCGGCCTCGCGAAGACGATCGCAGCTGCGCACCAGAAAAACCGGGACGAAGTAGATCAGCGAAACGGTGTTCAGAGCACTCCAGGATCCGGCAAATCGACAGCGGATCTAGTCGCCTATGAGGAGGCGATGCGCATCATTGAAATGATGGGCAAAGAGGTCAGTGGCAACTCCGCTCTCGTGGCCGACGAAATCGCCGGAGGCATTCAAAAGAGCGCGGTCGCAGTGCGGAATCTCGTGATCATCGTTCTCATTATTCCCGCCCTCTTCGTACCTCTTTTGCTCGTACTAGCCCGCCGGCACTTGGCAGTTCCAATCGTTGCGGCAATCGGCAACCTTAAACGGATCGAGAAAGACGAACCTCTCCTTGTCGAAACGAACAGGCCGCTGCTAAAAGAGTTGGCGTTGATTGGAGACGCAATCATCTCTTATGGGAATGCGGCCAGTGAACTGCGCCGCACAAATGTGGTACTGCAGGCGCTTGCCGAGAAAGACCCTCTGACGGGTCTGGCCAATCGCAGAACCTTCGAGAAGTTTCTGGCCGCGGCGATTCAGAGGTCGTCGCCGGAGTCGGGCACAGCCATTCTGCTCATTGACATCGATCACTTTAAATCGGTCAACGATCGCTTCGGACATCCGACCGGCGATCGCTGTCTCAAATCGCTCGCTAGCCTCCTTGATAACATACCGGATCTTTCGAATGCGTTGGCTGCCAGGTTCGGAGGTGAGGAATTCGTGGTCGTGTACGATGCTCCTTCGTCCGATCACGCGCTTGAATATGCTCGGTTCCTCTGCAGGAAAATAGAGCAGCTTGAAACCCAAAGCGTGGATGGAACCTATTTGCGCTTTACTGGCAGCATCGGGGTCTCCTTCACCACCTCGACTTCGGACGATCCCGGCGATCTCCTCGAGAAAGCCGATCGCGCGTTGTACGAAGCTAAGCGATCCGGGCGCAATCGCGCCGAGGTCGATTCGTCGCTATCGAAGGGGAGCAGGGAAGGGCGTGTTCAGCGAATTCTGTAATCGTTGCGCAGTGAAAAGGCCTCTTGTCGCGGAGACGCCATCATCTGCCACATCTCAGGCAGCATTGTCTGTGGCGTTACCCCCGGAGCGGACCATCGGAGCAGCAGCAACGCTTTCAGAGGCCGAAGCCGCTGCAAGCGCAGTAACTTACCCACAGATTTGAGGAAAAATGAGCCCGCCCAGATGCTGGCGGGCTCTGACGCAATACTGTGATGCCGCATCTGTCCAGCTCATAAAACCACAACCGATCATTGCTGACACTTCACCAAATAGGCGTAGTTTGCACTACCTTTCAGTGAAAAAATGACCGGGATCGCCTTCGTGTCGACGGCCTTCAGCGGACGTTCCCCTCTGCTAGCGTACGGTCAAACGGAAGCCCCGCCAGAGCGAGGCAGTTCGTCTTCAATGCGACGGTTGGCTATTCCGACTTTCTTCGGATCGTCAGCCGGCCATACTTGATGCCCATGGGCCAGTCGTCGTAATTTGGATGACTGTCGGCTCGTCGAAGTAGGCGAAAAGCGCCATGCCGGGCGGCAACGCAAAAAAACGGCTTGCAGGCAGTGCCTTGGCGGAACTCCGATCAGCGGTTTCGCCCATTCCAAGATTGATAATCCCTGCTACGACTGTGACCACTTCATGCACGGGATGCGTATGCGGCGGGACCGCGTAGCCTGACGGCACTTTGAGCTGAGGGCAAATAAGCCTTCCTTGCTCGGAACGCCGAACAGAACCGCCGCCTCTGCTCCGGCGGGAAGCAAGCCCGATCGATCCCAGAACGTAGCTTACCGGGTTGAAGGGCCGCCATCTCAACTCCTAGCGCCGTCTATCATGTAGCCGCGACGGACGATTGCGGCGTGACGCCACCTGTGCGCACTACCTAGTACCTTGTCAGTCGGATCTGGGACCTTAGAGCGGTCAATCGAATAGCTGTCATCGGGCCTACGAGCGGTTCAAGACAGGAGGATTGGTGCCCTAGCTGGATTGTCATTGAGATCGTGGAAGCCGGGTGGGGGCTTGTTGTATCCGCCGCACGCCCGATGATGGGAAGTTGGTAAATAGTGGCGATCATTTCATCGGATTCTCCGTATGCGTGGCCCATGAACCCTTCAAGCCGCAGAAAACCTGAGGCGTGGAGCAAGAGCGTTGCAACAGAAGAGCGCCGTGACGATGACAGGGATGCATATCAAATATGATACGCGAATTCCGGCGTGCTCCGCGACGACGCCAAGCATGGGTGGGGCAAGGAAAAACACAACGAACGACATCTGTCCAAGAGCCGCCACGTTGACATGCGCCGCTCTGTCAGTTCGCTGGGCAGCTGCCGAGACCGCTAGGGGGTAGACCGCGCTGCAGCCGCCCCCCATGAGAGCAAATCCCAAGAGTGCGACGCAAGGATGTGGCGCCATCCAAACCGAAAATAGCCCCGCCGCTGAAAGAACGAGAAGGACAAGAGCCACTATGCGCGATCCAAAGCGGTCAACGAAAGGATCGGCGAACAATCTTGTCAACGCCATAAAGAATGTGAACAGCGTTAGCCCCAGCCCGCCGACGAACGGTTCTACGTGAAAGACGTCACGCATATAGATCGCAGACCAATCAATGCCCGCGCCTTCGACGAGGAACGCTGCAATACCGATCACGCAGAGAGGTAGCAAGCCGAGTGTGGGTAAAGCAATATGCTCCGCCTTTACGGGTTCACGAGCGACCCGGGCTGGCGCGTTCTTCATGCCCGCGATTGTTATGGTTCCGATGATCAGGACAAGGGCGAACGTGAGCGCGAGGTGTACCTGCATAGATACACCGGCTTGCCGAACTGCCGAAGAGACGAGCGCGGTCACGAAGAAACCTAGACTCCAGAATCCATGGGCCCGGTTCATCACACCCCTGCCAAGTTGGGCCTCGATACGGTCGATCTCAACGTTGAGATTGATCTCCAGCGCCCCCGCCAGCAGCCCTTCGCATATCAGAAGGCCAAACACCAAGGGTGCTGCGTTCATCCAGGGGACGAGCGCCAGCAGCGCGGACGTTCCGAGTACAGTGATGAAAGCAGTGGCGCGTGCTCCGAGGCGCGCCACGAGCGGCGATGATAAAGTAAGAGAGATCAATGCGCCGATTGCTGCTCCGATCAGAGTCAGGCCAAGCTCGGATTTGTCAACCAGAAGAGCGTCCTGCAAATCGGGAAGGCGCGAAAGCATGGCTCCCATGGAAACCGCGAAGAGAAAAAAGCAGACGTATATCCGGTGTTGCGGTTCGATATGCATTCTGGGGCTCCGGGGACACGTCGGTTTAGTTAGATGGCAGGTTTCTAGAACAATAACCTGAGGGTCAGCAATCCTCTGGAAATAAGCTCGAAGATGTTGCACCGGTCGTTCGAGCTTCGCCGCTGGGCGGTTACACCGCAGCGTGCCTTCAGGCAGGCTAGAAAAATGGGCCATCGGAAGCCGAGGCCCATAGGCATGAAGGTTTTCACCTCCAGAGGGAACAGCTGCTGCGCGGAGCTGGGAGGCCATCCGCGGGTTGCACCAGCTGTACACGATATACGCGAGTCAGCGTCGCCTGGCAACAGGTAACAAACGACAAGCTTTAAATCACATTGGCGCGTACCTGTTTCAGCGACCAGATTCTCCTGCCGGACGCCCTGAACCCTGGACGGGTATCGAGCGAACGGGATGGTCCTTATGATCAGTCAGGAGAAGCGGGGATCGCCGTCTGGATTTTCGAAGTCCAAATCATCGTCAACTTCCACGCCGGGAGATCGTTCACCACCATGCCGGATAGCGAAGATGACCACTGCGCCCTGTTGGATTTCGTAGTCCACAAGGTATGGCCCATCACGAAGCGAAGTACGCCGGGGAACCGGGATCTCTTCCGTGATCCGTCCCATTTCGGGGAAGCGACTAAGAGCTTGCCTCAATCGCTTCAGATCATCTGAAAATTGTAGTGCGGCTCTGGGGCTCTTCGATTTTAGATGGGACTTCAAGGATGTTCATCGAAGCTACCAGGAGAGGACATGCGGGGACAAGACTCGCATGGAGAATTCATGCCCATCGATGCATGCATGTTGGCCGAGTTTCGGATCGTCGTCGCCGCCGCTATTCCCCGACACAACGATCCCGGCCTAGTCGTCGCGTTATGACCTCCTCAAGGTGTCTGGCAAGCGCTCTCGGCCCTTAAGGTAATCATGATTAAGGTAAATGAGATTAAGGTAACGTTACCGTACGTATTTCAGACAGCGGGATGCCGGCACCATGCGCGCCGAAGAGCTGCCGTTCATAAAGAAGCCCCGTTTCCGGGGCCTAAAGAGTGGCCTCCAACAGATTTGGAGTGGAGGGATCCTAGCCCATTCGGCGTGTCGTTAACAGGCCGGAATCTCTCGTTTTGGTACGATACGCTCCTATGTCGGCGAATTGTGAATGGTCTCGTTCGATCGGAATACGTTCCATATCAACGCCCTCAAGAACCTGTATAAGGTGTGCCGATGTCATCCGGCCATGCTGCACGTTGTGCCATTCGCCCGGCTGACACAAAAGGCTATGCTCGACTCGGGCAGGAATCTGGCTTGCCGCTAGGCGCGAATTGTCGAAATACTATCGGCGTCCGATCCCAACTCAGAGAAATCGTATGCCGCCGTCCACTGCGAGGAGGAAGAAATGGCGACCCTGAAGTTGCTCACTGATGAAGAGGCCGACGCGATACCGGCCGTCAAAGAGGTTTTTGATGATATCCGTGCGATCAGGAAGTCGGACTTCATAAACAACTTCTGGCGGGGGCTCGCCAACGATCCTCCGCTCCTCAAACGTACCTGGGAGGGTCTCAAGGCGGTGATGGCAGCAGATGGTGTCCTAGACCCGTTGGTCCGGGAAATGATTTACATTGCAGTCTCAACGGCTAACGGTTGCTCATATTGCGTCCACTCGCATACGGCTGCTGCTAAGGCTCGCGGGATGACAAAGGCACAGCATGCCGAGTTGCTCGCGGTCATAGGCTTGGCAGGACAAACCAACCATTTGGTGACCGCGATGCAGATTCCCGTCGACCCTAAATTTCTGGTCTGATGCCGCGTTCAATCGCGTCGAGACGAGCAGGCGACAATGCTGCGCAACCAATGGCTGCCAACCGCAGGATCGACGGCTGCGGAGATGTTGAAAGCAAGTCATCACGACAGCTTCAACGCTTCGTTTCCATCCACGACCCGATCGCCGACCTATTTCATGTTCCGCGCCACGACATTCCTTCTGCCCATTATCGCGAGCTGCGAGGGGCCCGCGATGCAGACGTGGAGCGCGATCGCACATCTGTTGGTCGCTTGATCACAGACCGCGTGCCGCACTTTAATCCGAGGCCGATAACTTTACAGTGCCCATGACATGCCTCCTACGGAATCGGTGCATGGGTGCACGGAAAGGGTGTCGCGCCATTCTTAGGTTTGCCTGAATAGGCCATTCGGGACCTCGTCATTCTCCTTCGCGGCCGGTTTCGCTACCTCATGTATATCGAGGACCGACGCTTTAGGTCCGCCCAAAGGAGTGAACATGAGAGGAGCATGGATTTCTGCCGCGCTGGTCGCGGCGTCGATCAGTTTTTCGTCCGCCCATGCCGAGGACGGGACATGGCGCATGGCCAAGCCGATGCCTGACCCGCAGAGCGAGAACTCCGGGGCCGTCCTCGGAGACAAGTGGTACATAATCGGCGGCATCGACGTGCCTCAGACCGCACCGGTTGGCTCCGTCATCGTCTACGACGAAAAATCCGACAGTTGGTCGCGTGTGAAGGGCATGCCGGAGCCTGCGCACCATACGGCTACGGTCGCGTTGGACGGGAAGATCTACGTCTTTGGAGGTTTCGTCGGTACGCCTGGCGCGAGGCAGTGGCAACCGATCGCCGACACCTTCTCGTATGATCCTGCTACCGACACCTGGACAAAGCTTGCGCCAATGCCGACCGCTCGCGGCTCCGCCCAGGCAGTCGCTCTGGATGGCAAGATCTACGTCATCGGTGGCGCTCATGTCCACGAACATGGCAGGGAAATGAAGGAACCGCTGTGGGCGAACGTTCCGAACATCGTCGGTACGACGGTCGAGGAATACGACCCTGCAACGAACACGTGGCGCGAATGTGCGCCGATGCAGGCGGAGCGCAATCACTTCCTGGCGGCTGCCGTCAACGGCGAAATCTATGCGATCGACGGGCGGGTCGGACTTCCCTTCGTAACCAAGAGCGACGTCACCGATCTCGTCGAGGCGTACGATCCGAAAGCGGACACCTGGACTTTCAGGTCCAGGTCGCCCACCCGGCGTGGCGGCGTCGCGGGTGCCGCCTATAATGGCAAGATCTACGTGACAGGCGGCGAATACCAGGATCCTGAAGGCAAGAGAACGTTCTGGGCTCTGGAGGCGTATGATCCGGCAACCGACACTTGGCAGACCCTTCCTCACATGCAGATCGCCCGCCATGGATTCGTTGCAGGATTCATCGGCAACGAGTTCCACGTAGCGGGCGGATCGTTCCAGTCCGACGGGATGCCGGGCATCAACGCGCAGATGGATACTCACGAGGTCTACACGGTCCCGAAGTGATCGTTGCGCTCTTTTGCTATCGTGCCGGAGGCGGTCTCGACCCCTCCGGCGCGATAGCAGGCCTACACATCCAGCGCGCCTCCCGAGGGTATCGGACCGCAAGACCACGACACGCCGCACAGCAGGGTGCGCGCGATGCCGCCGCAGGACGAAGCAGATGGGTGTTGCCAAGTTTCAGCACGCCCGGACGTCCCGCTCCAATCCGTGATCGAAGCAAAGGGACACCACAATGCCTGACAACAAGCCAATCAGTCTGAGCCGCCGCACTCTTCTCATTGGAGCGTGCATCTGCTTTGGATGCGCGCTGCCGGGTTCGTCGTTTGCCGACGCACCGATGGCGGGAGGAGATGCACCGGGCTTCTACCCCCTGAAGGTCGGCGACTTCGAGGTGACGGTCCTTTCCGACGGGAAGGCTCCACTCGCCGCCATGAAACTGTTGCAAGGCGACAAGTCTCAGATAGCGAAGACGCTGAAAAGCAACTTTCTTGCGGAGGAGGTGGACACGTCGCACAACTGCTTCCTCGTGAATACGGGATCGAAACTGGTGCTGATCGACGCCGGCGCAGGGTCGCTTCTGGGCCCTCGCTTCGGCAGGCTGGCAGAAAATATCCGTGCCGCGGGATATCGCCTGGAGCAGATCGACGAGGTGCTTCTCACCCATATGCATACGGATCATATCGGCGGTCTGATGTCCGGAAACGAGCTTGCGTTCCCGAATGCCAACATCCGGGCCGACAAACGCGATACCGACTACTGGTTGAGCGACGAAAGCATGCGCGCCGCGCCCGCCGATGCGAAGCGCTTCTTCGAGGCGAGCGTGGCCTCCCTGTCTCCCTACCAGAAAGGGGGAAGGCTGAAGACCTTCGAAGGCGCAAACGAAATCGTGCCGGGAATCACATCCCGCCCGGCGTACGGCCACACGCCCGGACACACGATGTACGAGGTGGAGAGCAAGGGCGAGAAGCTGCTTCTGTGGGGCGACATCGTGCATGTAGCCGCGGTGCAGTTCGCCGACCCGACAGTCACCATCGGCTACGATGCCGACAAGGCCGAGGCCGAACGGGAGCACTTCCGGGTGATGGACGACGTTTCGAAGAACAGGCACATGATCGGAGGGGCGCACCTTCCATTTCCCGGCCTCGGTCACGTTCGGTCGGACGGGAAGAAAACGTACTCGTTCGTGCCATTGATCTAGCGGCCGATCCACCGTCCACCTTTGCCGCCGGCGTCATCGCGCGCCGACGGAAGTGGGGCCGGCGCCGATGGAGGATCAGGTCCACATCAATACCAACCAACTTGACAATATTGGGAACGATTGCGGACACGCAGCCTATCGGCAGTTCGCCCGGTCGGATGCTTTCGCTCGCCCCTGCTGGCGGAGCGGTTCAACCGGCGCAAGCACGTCGTCACCGGCAATTGGCATGCCGACTGCAACGGTTGTACGGTCGAGTTCTGGCTCAGCGAGCCGCGTCGTTATCGAGTGTGTCGCGTCCAGCCAAATAATCTCCCAGCGGCATAAGTAACCATTGATTCCATTGGCGTTTTCCATCCCTGTCCAAGCATCTCCCTCCCGTCCACGGTAAAACCTCGCCCAGAGACATAAAAAAGCCCGGCACGACGGCCGGGCTTAGAGACATCGAGTGGCTTGATGTCGATGCGGGGTTGCTTCTGAGCGGTCCCCCGGGTTGCGACAAGACCCTGTTCGCGAGCGCGGTGGCCAGATCCTGTGGCGCCATTTTCTTTTCGGCATCAAGCGCACAGTGGCAGTCTCACGGTCATCTCGGCGATATGTTGCGCGCGATGCGGAAGACCTTCCGTCAAGCGATCGCCGCCGCACCAGCAATTCTCTTCATCGACGAATTCGATGCTTTCGGTTCGCGGGAGAACCTTCGAGGAGACGACGCGGCTTATGGCCTTCAAGTCATCAATGCACTTCTCGAACTCCTGGATGGTGCTGGAGGGCGTGACGGTGTCGTCGTGATCGCCGCTACGAATAGGCCAGAAGATATCGATGAAGCTCTCCGCAGGCCGGGTCGCCTAGATCGCCACATTGCAGTAGAAATGCCGGACCGGGAAGCGCGCGAGCAAATCCTGTCAGCGCATGTTGGCGTGGCGCTGACGGAGGACGATCTACGAACGGTCGCGCTTGCAACCAGGGGCTATTCCGGAGCAGCACTGCGGCAGCTCGCCCGTGACGCGCGCCGGATCGCTAGAAAAGCCAGGAGGCCAGTGCGCGGTTCAGACTTCATGTCGATCGTACCACCCGTCGCCGCACTCACCCAGAAGGAGCGATGGCCAGTGTGCGTGCACGAGGCTGGACACGCGCTCGTTGGGCTCGCGCTCAGTATCGGAGATGTCGAGGCTATCGTCGTCGCGCGTCAGGCTGGGCATCGGGATGACAGCATCATCGGCCACGTGGAGTGGCGCAGACCAGTCGTGCGCAATCGGACGCTTCGGGCCTACAGGGACGAGATTGCGATGCTTCTAGGTGGCAAAGCTGCCGAGAAGGCAGTCCTAGACGAAATGTACGTCGGGTCCGGAGGGGTTGAAGGATCTGATCTTCACGGGCAGCGGACATTGCAACGATCCTCGTTGTGGGGTGAGGTGGACCTCATCGCAAAGCCGCCGTTCCGAGCGGATACCCATACAATAGCCGATGATCAGCATCCGCATCATCAGCTCAGGGTCAACCGAAGGACGACCTGTGCTGCTGTAGAACGGCTTCAACTGTAGCCGGATGCTGTCGAGGTCGAGATGGCGGTCGATCCCGCGCAGCAGATGGTCTGTTGGGACGTGATCATCAAGGCAGAAGTCGTCGAAGAGCTGCGCCGGAGCCGCCTGACATCCCATCATTCGCGCCTGATCCCCTGCAAATCACTCAGAGGATTGAATCACGCCTCTCAAGCACCGGCAATGGCGAGTTTTTCAACACAATCCGCCCAGAAGCGGTCGCCGGATCTTGTCGCCGAACTGTGCGACACAGGCTCAAACTAGGCACAGACCAAATTATTCTCTATATAGACATAATGAATGCCGCTGTGCTGAAAAATGGATAACGCGGGACTGTCTCTCGACAGGATGCGCACATTTGTCCGCGTTGCCGAACGCGGCAATCTGTCGATGGTCGCGCGAGAACTCAGCGTCGGCCAATCGACGGTGACGCGGCATCTCAATGAGCTTGAGGAAGCTGTTGGCGTACCACTTCTCAGCCGGACGACGCGTCGCGTGACCCTTACGGACGAAGGCAGCCGCTATTACACGAATTGCCTTCAAATTCTGCGCCTGGTCGAACAGGCCGCTGAAGAAGCGCGAGATGCACGCCAAGCTCCCGCAGGTGCCGTTCGGCTTTCCTGTACAGCGGCGCTCGGCGTGATGCACATCACCCGCCTCATTTTCGAATTCCAGGACAAGCACCCAGACATCAGAGTCGACCTCAATCTCACCGACGAGCGTATCGACCTGGTTCGCGAAGGCCTTGACGTGGCATTGCGTCTTGGGCCTCTAGCCGATAGCTCGATGAAACTTCATGCTCTCGGAGACAGCCATCGCTTGCTGGTGGGCGCTCCAAGTTATTTGTCTGTCTACGGACGACCAGAGCGTCCGGCCGATCTGTCACGCTACGAAAGCGTGGTGATGTCCAATGTGGCGGGGAGCGATCAAATCATTCTTTCCTCTCACGATGGGACTAGTCTAATGGTACCAGTCAGTGGGAAGTTGCGCGTCGATCACGGACTCGCTGCGCGCGAAGCCTTTGCCGCCGGACGCGGCATTGGCCCTGCACACCTTTGGTTGGTCCACGATCTTCTAGACAATGGTCAGCTCGAAGTCCTTCTTGGGGACTATGGCCTTGCCCCGGTCCCTTTGAGCTTGCTTATCGTTCCAGAGCGTGCAGCCATTGCCCGCGTTCGGCTTCTCGTCGATTTTCTCGCCGCCGAAATTTCCAAATTGCCTGGAATCCGGAGGGCGTGATTTAGAGCCCGAAAGATCTCTTATCGCCTCGCCACCCCGTGGAACGCAGGTACTGCTCCCAATTGAGCGCATCGGGGTCCAGGCGGCGGCTCCACTCGAGATCGTGCTCTTTGCCGAAATAGCCATATTCGACCGCATACTCAACCATCCCTAGAATTTCTAGTATAAGCAGTTCGTTGGCGGCGAACTCTGGAAAATATTGCAGCAGTCCACCCCTAGTGAAAGCGTTTCGATATTCGGCCTTGAGGCCCGTCACGCGCTGAAATGTTTCGACCATTTCGCGCGGTGAGATGATATCGCCAACGATCGGGAGCGTTTTTCCATTGTAAAGCTCGGGGTTTGAGAAAATTTCAAGAACCACCGGCCCGGTCGCCGTCAGCGGATCGACAAAAGGTGCTCGGAAATTTTCGGGAAGATAGACCGGCAGCAACAGGGTGTCGCCCTCCATGCGCGGCACATAGTACTCGAGAAGATTCGTATAGAAGAACGCCAGCATTATGAAGGAATGGGAGATCGGCAGGCTACTAATGTAGTCTGCTACACGCGCTTTGTCGGTAAAATGCGGAGCATACTTGGTCCCGCCGGTGATCTTGTCGACACCCTCAAGGGTGCTAAAAACAATATGCCCGACGCCAGCCTCAACTGCGGCATCCGCCAGTTGCCTGCCGAGAGGAGCCTCAATTGTCGCCGGCGGAGCGATGGGCGGCGTCATTAGGAATGCGCCATCCGCGCCTTTGAACGCAGCAACGAGGTCCTTTTGAAGGCCGAGTTCGAGCGGGACCCTTACGATTTCAGCGCCGAGCTTCTCCAGGCTTCGAGCCTCTAGCGAATCCTTTTTCCGGGTAAGCGCGCGTACGCGGAAACGTTGGCTCTGGAGGAGTGTCGCGGCTACGCTTCGCCCCTGTTTGCTGGTTGCACCGACAATCACGACAAGTGGCTTTTCAATTGTAGACATGGTTGTTTAAATCCTTTTCTCTGTCACTGACGGTCGACTGCGCAGCCAAGCATCCTGCCGCGCGAGAGTCTGTGGGGCACGGGCAGATTGCTCCCTGCTTCGATGTGGATGCGAACCTCATGCAGCACCAACGGCCCTTGGCTTTTAGGACGCACCAGTCACGGCGAAACCGCCCGATAGCCCATCCCAATGACGGGCACTCTATCCAACCAAACTTTGTTGCTCCAGATATATGCAATGCATAACATAATGCCATTTTATGGATAAGTTGTGCCGGCCTGCGGCGCACATCGTGAGACAATGCTGCTCTATCCCGGAAAATCAGAGAAAAGCCGTTTCCGTTGCAAAAGCAAAACGTATGCAGCGGCGACGGGTGTTCCAGGATGGCTGGATCAGAACGTTAAAACCTTATTGACGCCCAGACGAATGACCGCATAGGGCCGTTTGCGGACCGTCCGCTACTAAGACTGCCAACACGAAAAGCAGACATCCGAGGCGTCGGTGCGGAAGTCCGGGATCAGCCCTGACCGGTCCGTGAGGCGAGCTCTGCCGCCGCCTGAAAGCAGACATTCCCGGCAACCACGTGGGAGGTTGCAGTTGCGCAATCTCCGGACGTTCGCGTGGAGCCGGATCAATGATCGCTATGCGTCCAGGAACTATGCTTTGCCCGGTGGCGGCTGCCCGCACGCATGCGCCATGAGCAAGTCTCGCACAATCTGAGGCGAACCAGAGACCACGCGGCGTGCTTTTGTGGAGCCGCACGGAAGCTGTGGACGACTGCCGGCGATGGAATGCGATCACTCGGTGAGGCCAGCTTTGCGCAGTCCGTCCACAATGCGCTCGAAATCGGCAGGGTTCTTGTAGGGCAGCACTTTGCGCCTGTGCTCCAGGGAATAATCGGGATTGATCCGGAACACTTCCTCCCACTCCCCACGCGCTTCCACGAAGCGGCCCAGGTGACCATAGCTCGCCGCCAGCAACACACGTGAGATGTCGGTGGCTGGATTGCGGACAAGCCGTCGCTTCAGGATGACAACGGCCTCCTCGTACCTGCCCAACTGGAACATCGCCTGCGCGTGGAAGTGCAGAAAGATATCCGGATAATATGGATTCAGGGCCATTGCCCGCTCGAAACAGACGAGGGCCTCGTCGGGCCTGCCCGCATAGTGGAGCGCGTTGCCGAGGCTCTCGTGGCCCTCGGCAAGATTGGGTGCAAGCGCGATCACGCGTTCAGCCTCGCGGATGGCCACGTCAAGCCGTCGCAGGTACAAGTTGACGACGCCCAGCGCCCAATGTGCGTACGGATATCGATCGTCGAGCGCCACCGCCTGCGTCGCAGACCCGGTCGCCTGTTCCAGCGATTTCGACGGCGATTGGCTCCACTGGTTGACGTAGGCCAGCCCGTGCGCGACGGCGAGGAACGCGTGGGCCGGGGCGAATTTCGGGTCCAGATCGATGGCGCGTTGCAGCAATTGCCGGCCCTGAATGTTCTGCTCTCTCGTCAGCCGCCACATGTGTTCACGGCCCCGCAGGAAGCAGTCATAGGCTTCCAGATTTTGAGTCTGCTCGGTCGCGAGCCGCTGCTGGTCCCCGGCCGTCAGCTTGAGTTCCAGAGCACCGACGATCTGCTGCGTGACGTCATCCTGCACCGCGAAGATATCAGTCAGGTCGCGATCGAAACGCTCCGCCCACTGATGCCCGCCGGTGGTGGCATCGATGAGCTGCGCGGTGATCCTCACCTTGTTGCCTGATTTGCGGACGCTTCCTTCCAGCACGTAGCGCACGTTGAGGCTATGGCCCACTTCCTGCACGTTCACGTTCCGGCCCTTGAAGGTAAACGACGAGTTTCGAGCGATGACAAAGAGCTGCGACAGCTTCGACAGAGCAGTGATGATATCTTCGCAGATGCCGTCGGCGAAGTACTCCTGCTCGGCATCGCCGCTCATGTTGGCGAAGGGCAGCACGGCAATCGAGAGGTCCGACGGCAATGCGGCCGGCGCACGAGCAACGGCGCCTGCGGTCACTAGTGGCTTTACCTCCGCGGCGGTGCCGACCTGGAGCGAATAGATCCGGATCGGCTCGGCGATGTTCTTGAGCTGCGTGTTGCCGAGATCGCTGACGGAGAGATCGAGCCTCGCCCTGACCTGGCGATAGGCGTCCTCGGACAGGCAAATGGCGCCGGGGGCCGCGATACCCTCGAGACGCGAGGCGATGTTGACGCCGTCGCCCATCAGGTCGCCATCGCTTTCCTCTACTACGTCCCCCAGATGGATGCCGATCCGGAACTCGATGCGCCGATCGTGCTGAACGCCGGCATTGCGCTCGACCATGCCGTTCTGCACCTCGATGGCGCAGCGCACGGCATCGACAACGCTGCGGAATTCGACCAGCGCTCCGTCTCCGGTGCGCTTGATGACACGGCCGTTGTGCACGGCGATGGTTGGGTCGATCAGGTCGCTGCGCAGTGCCCGCAACCTTGCGAGGGTGCGATCTTCGTCCTCGCTGGCGAGCCGGCTGTATCCGACTACGTCCGCGGCCAGAATTGCGGCCAGCTTGCGGTTCTCGCTCATAGAGCAGTTCCTCATCTCCACGATAGCAGGAAGACAGAGACAGGGGAACTTCTGCCCGCAGCGATCTCGGCTGAGATCAAGTTCTCTGGCACGTCTGCGACCTACAGCTTTGGGACGCGCTCGAAGCGCAGCGGACACAAACGGCTTTATCCATCCCGTCGTCCGCATGGGATGACCCTGCCGGGATCGGTTTCGAGGGCTGTGTTAAATCATACTGCAGCCTCCGATCCGAACCGGAACTGGGTACCATCGACCCACATGCGATGGAGCACGACGGCAATTTTGCGGGCAACAGCGACGATGGCTCGCCGCCGTGCTCGCACGTCGGCGTCGCCGGCGTGAGAGATACGGCCGGGATTGTCCTTCTCGCCGGACTGGAAGCGTCGCGGGGTCAATCCGAAGTGAGCCCCGACAGTACGCGAGCTTTTGAAGCGGGCGGGGTCATCGACCGCAGCCTTGAAGCTCAACGCCGTCACATATCCAACACCTGGAACACTCATGAAGCGCGTGGTGATGGCGTCTTGATGAGCCGCCTTTCGGACACGTCGATCGAGCTCAGGAAAGGTTTCCGGGAGCATCTGCCTGGCCTCGCATGGCTTAGTGCCCGGTCGTTTTCGATCGTGTCACGGACGGCTTCCTCGAATGCACCACCCCGCAGACGCATCGGCAGCTTGACGCCGAAGACCTTGAGAAGTCCACGAATCTCGTTTTCAAGATCGAGGCATTTCCTTTGCATCACCTTACGGCTGGCGAGAAGTGCACGAATGTAATGGCTTTCGACACTCTTCACATGCACCCTGCTGTACCAACCCGATCGAAGCAGTTGTGCGATGCCACGGGCGTCGTTCTTGTCGGTCTTATTCCGCATGGCCGAAAGAGCGGCATTGACTTGCCGAGCCTCCATGCACACGACATCGAAACCAGCCTCCGTCAAACCGTAGGTTAAATGCTGAGTGAGCGTGCCAGCCTCAAGCCCGGCCTGGTGAATCGGTTGGCCGAACTCGTTCAGGCAGCGAACAAGGTCAGGTACGTCCGATGGCACCGACCGCTCAAGTCTGACCTTTCCGGCCTCGTCAATAATGCAGATCGCCACTGAGCGCAGCGACACGTCCAAAGCAGCATAAAACATCGTTGTCTCCCTTCGTCTCGGCTACGCCGGGATTGTACTGGGAGCTTGCCCCTTGTGGGACCGCCCGATTACGCATGCTTCGGGCCAGAGTTTACCACAGCCTCCGTCCAGTTGATGGTCCGCTTTCGAAAGTTGCTCTCCGAAAGCCGCCTTTCGGCCTTTCCACCTCAAAGCTGGACATTCAGCCCGCATAAGCCGAACGGCAGCTTCTGGGAAATCTCACTGTCCGCCTGAACGACCGGATGGAGGGCGTGCAGCCGTCGAACATGCCGAGACTGGTGAACAGCAGCTTTGGGGACGGCATCAGCCTTAACGGAGATGTTGACGTCGCTACGCCCATCGATCCGACCCTGCCTGTACCTACGCGCTTGAATCCTTCAGTCCATGGTGATATCTGGCCGACAGGGTCCGCAGTTCACCCAGGCATCGCCGTTCCTCGGAACAAGCTAAACCTGCTCATATCGAGATATGGACACCCATCCCGTGCCATGTCGGAAGGGCGATCACCGATGATCCGTTTGGAACGGCGCGACCGAAGGATAGGTCATGTCCAGAATTCTTATACCGCTCCAGGTGAGCGATACATCTACATTTGCGAAATCCCTCCGAGCGCTGTTGGCCGCGCAACAGGGGGTGCCTACTCATCTTGAGATGCTCAACATCGTCGCGAAAGCTGCAGGGCATGGAAACTTCCAGGCATTACGTGCTGCGATGGATCCTTCATCAAATGTCAGCGACGTAGGCGAGGAAAAGGCGCCACCTCCTTTTTCAGAGAACGTTGAAGAGAGACTCGTCGATCGGGTTGTCCGTTGCTTCGATGTAGACCGAATCTTGCTTCGCTGGCCATCAAAACGCTCCGACCAGATACTGGCTCTCTGGATTCTCTGGTCGCAGATCCCCGCGTCGATGGATCTGTCCGAGCGTGACGTCAACGACCTACTTCATCGAAAGCACCTTTTCGGAGACCACGCACTTCTCCGACGCGAGCTGATTGATCTCGGTTTGATGACCCGAACGCGTGACGGGCGGGTCTACCGACGCGTCGAGCAACCAGTTCCCGTGAACCTCGAACCGGCTATCCGCCGGCTCGCCGCGCGCTAACCCGAACACATCGAATTCATTTCAGGAGCGGCCGGACGCTCCCGGCTGTGAGCAGCATGTATAAAATCAAAACAGGAAAATTCCTAGACCGCCTTCCCTTCGCCCGAGTTGGAGGAGGGATCGACGCGATCCTCATCATCAACGGTGGCCAGGGATTCATGATGCGTCCCGAGACGTCGCGTCTCCGCAGGGACGCAAGCCGTCTGGGGCGGATTCTACCCGATGGAAGAAGCTTCGTCCTTCTCGGTTACGATCCCAAGCCAGGCGATGTTTCCGTCTCTTCCATCGCGGACGATATCGCGGAAATCATCGACAACGAGTTTGGCGGGCGGTGCCAACTGGTTGGCGTTTCATACGGAGCCGTCGTCGCCGCGAACGTCGCCTCACGGTTCCAGCATCGGGTTTCGAGACTAGCCCTCGTTGCCGGGGGATATGACTTCTCACCAGAAGGAAGACATCGGTTGCGTCGGCAAGCCGAACTTGCACGCTCGGGTCAATCTGCACGGTTGCTGCAAGAGTTCTCGTCTGTCTTTCGACGCCCTTGGTTCAACTTTCTGCTGAAACTGCGTATCCGCCTCAATGCTCGGAAAATCACAGGTCGGCTTTCATCGCCCGCGACCGTCTGCCGCTATCTGGACGCCATGCTGGCGTACCGGGCTGGGGATCATCAGCCTGAAGCTGAGGGACCGGATGTATTGGTGGTCCTCGGAAGTCGGGACCAGTTCTTTTCCCGCCCGTCAGTCCTGTATCCCCGTGTGAAAATAGCAGTTCTCGAAGGAGAAACGCACATGGCCCCGGTCGAACGGCCGGCCGACGTCAAGGCAATCCTCTCGTCATTTCTGGATAGCCGACCATAACGCTTATCCTCGACGAGCCCTTTCATCTGTTCCCTGCGCCAAAAGAAGGGCCGGTGACGAGGGTTCCGATCTTGATCTTAACCAGATCGCAGCCTCGTAGCTTACTGTCGATTGCGAGATCGAACAGCGCCCGGTCTCGCATGCGCCCCTCCATATCGAGGAAGAAACGAATTGCCCAAATCTGGTGCTGCTTCAGGGGCTTCTTTACGCCGACCTTCCGGCCGACGTTCCATGCCGGTCGACCGAGTGCAGCAGGATCGTATTGCGCGGTACCCATTTGAGTTCTCCTTCGGCCACCATTGGCCGTCGGAAAAACGTGCGAACGCAAGGAGCGACGGGGCCGTAGCCGGCGGACTGCTTTCGGGGAGCAGGCGCTGAATGCTGACATTCGTTCATTAGCGGCTCGAAGGTCCGCTTGACCCGCAGCAGACGATTTTGCTGCCCGCCGCGGTGCATGACCTCGAATGACCAGTCTACGGCAGGAAAGTTCGGGACGCTTGCGCTTTCTGCGCGAGCGGGTTACATACTGAACTAGATGGTTCAGTATGTAACTCCTCCCCTCGATCTCTCGTTTGCGGCGCTGTCCGATGCGACCCGCCGCGGGATCATCGATCAGCTTGGGCGAGGGGATGCGTCGATCACCAGTCTCGCGGATAAGTTCCAGATGACGCTGACCGGCATGAAGAAGCACGTCCAGGTTCTCGAGCGTGCGGGGCTCGTCGTCACGCAGAAGGTCGGACGGGTGAGAACATGCAAGCTTGGGAAACGCGGCCTCAAGGCGGAGGCCGAGTGGATCGAGGCGCATCGCAAGCTCTTCGAGGCTCGCTTCGAAGCATTGGACGAAATCATCAGCGAAATGAAACAGGAGGGAAGCCATGACTCAGCAAGTTAACAGTGCAGGTGGTGCGCAGAACCGCACGTCAGTCGAGCGCAGAGGGGATCGCGAACTCGTCGTAACGCGGACATTCAATGCGCCGCTGAGCACGGTTTACAGGGCGTGGAGCCAGCCTGAGCTGTTCCAGCGCTGGTGGGTGCCAAAATCGGTGTCCGGCGTTTCGCTCGTATCGTGCGATATGGACGTCCGTACCGGCGGCAAATATCGGCTGGAATTCGCCGCCACCGGTTCGGACACCATGGCCTTCTATGGCAAGTATCTCGAGGTGGTGCCGAACGAGCGCATCGTCTGGACCAACGACGAGGGCGAAGAGGGCGCGATCACGACCGTGACCTTCGAGGACCAAGGCGGGAGGACACTAGTGAATTTCCACGAAGTCTATCCGTCCAAGGAGGCGCTTGAGGAAGCACTACAGGGCTCGGCGGCCGCATTGCCGGAGCAGTTGGATCAGCTCGACGAATTGCTTTCGAGCATAGGCGAGTAGCGCGGGTCGGGAAACTCGCCTCGAGGGAACGTCTGCTCTTGGGAAGTGACCCCACCGGCCTTTCTGGCCGGAGCGTGGGCGCGTATCCGCCAGACATTCGCCGCTAATTCGAAAAGTGCCGAAATACCTTGATCAGGTCAGCTCGTTGGCGGGGCGTTCCCAGGTAGAGTGTCTTCTCACCAGATTGAAGGCCATGATAAACGGCGCCTATGGGAATCAAAAACTATCTGATCGAAGGCGGTTCCGGCACTGGAAAAACATCGGTCGCTACCGAACTGGAGCGGCGGGGCTACCACGTCGTCCATGGTGACCGGGTCTTGGCCTATGTCGGCGACCCCGAGACAGGCCAGGCACTCGCAGGACCGCCCAAAGGCGCGGACCGCATCGTTTGGGGATACGCGCACTGGATCTGGCCTGTCGACAAGGTCCACGCTATTGCTGCCGACACCACACATCCTGCCACCTTCTTCTGTGGCGGCTCGCGCAATTTCCACAAATTCCTGGACCTATTCGACAAGGTTTTCGTACTCGACATCGACGTAGAGACGTTGAACCGACGATTAGATGGGCGGCCGAATGAGCCGGGCTTCGAGCCGGCCGAGCGGGCGCTGGTACTCCGCTACCATCATACCCGGGAATATCTTCCCGTCGGCATCAATATCGACACGGCGGGTACCGTCCCAAGTGTCGTCGACGATATCCTCGCTCAACTCACCTGAAGCCTTGAAAGTATTGTGAATGGGATGGGGAGCACTCGATTATTGCGGGAAAGACGCTAGCCGCCTGAACAGCTCACTGGCGGCATTATCGCTTTCGTAGTGACCGGCAGCTCTCAGAACGACAAACCGGGTGTCTTAACGACCGACATGAGGGCGCAAAGCGGTCAAGACCGCCGTCGGCCCCTTTGCTGCCGTTCGAGGTCGATCCGAGGAACGTGCGGTATGTGCTAGAATGCGGCCCGAAGGCGGAATGCGACAGACGCACTGCGAGGGGCGGTGTGATCGTACCGGAATTCGCGCGACCGAGAGCCGACGTTGTGCTCTTGAAAGGGGAGACGAGGACGATGCCGACACCACAGCAACCCAGTCTAATAGTTCGACAGAAATCCCCACAGAACATCGAGTTTCCGTTTGCGTCGCTCTCCGATTGGCTGATCCCAACCGAGCTGTTCTTCGTCCGAAACCATTTCCCGTCGCCGGACCTCGATGCGCGAGACTGGAGATTGCGCGTTGGCGGGGCGGTGGAGCGGCCGATCGAACTTGACCTCGACAGCATCAAGGCGATGCGGAGCACGACTTTCACCGCCGTCGTCGAGTGTGCAGGGAACGGGCGCGTCTACTATGTGCCGCCGAAGGAGGGGTTGCAGTGGCAGAACGGAGCCGTCGGCAATGCCGCGTGGACAGGTGTTCTCCTGCGCGAGATTTTGGAAATGGCGGGCGTTAAGCGAACCGCACGTGAGGTTCTGCTCGCAGGCGCCGACAGCGGCGTCGTCGACACGAACAAGAAAACGGCTTCTCCCGGCCCCATCGCTTTTGCGCGCAGTTTACCGCTTGAGAAGGCCATCGCTGACAGCACGATCCTTGCCTATTCGATGAACGAGGAGCCGTTGACGCGCGATCACGGCTACCCGCTACGCGCGGTCGTGGGTGGCTGGTTCGGCATGGCTTGGGTCAAGTGGATCACGCATATCACGGTTGTGGAGCAACCGTTCCTTGGCTACTGGCAGGCGCGCGACTATTTCCGTTGGGAGCGCAGCCTCGGGGAACCCAGGCTGGTCCCCCTTGCCGAGATGGAGGTCAAAGCGCAGATCGCGCGTCCCGTACAGGGGGCACATCTCATCGCCGGCCAACCGTACCGGATTTTCGGAGCCGCCTGGAGCGGAGAGGCTGCTATCCGGCAGGTGCAGGTCTGCACCGGAGATGGCAGGGGCTGGCGCGAGGGAAGGCTCCTCGAAACAGAACGTCCCTTTGCATGGCGCTTGTGGGAGTACATGTGGACCCCTGAAGAAGTGGGGCGATATATACTGCGATGTCGCGCGATCGATGGGGCGGGGTGCGTGCAGCCCGACCTCCAGCGTTGCGACTGCGAGAGCTACGCGGCCAATTGGATCGTTCCGGTGGAGGTTACGGTCGTTCCCGAGCCACAGACGTACGAGGAGGAATTCGTGATCTAATCACCGCATGGGGCGGAATGGCGGCTTTTGGCGCAACTGCGACCCGCGTTGTCACTGCGTCATGTCCGCTTTGCAGCAACAGCGACGGGTGGCTCGATGACCATTATGGGGCGCAAAGCGGAAATTATTTCCAACTTGGGGCCGTCTGCGCGTGAAAAACGAATGCGGCCATGCACAAAGTGGTGTCCGACGTCTACTTCGCGGCCCGATGCAGACATCAGACGATTGCAAAACTCGGTCGCTTACACACGGGTTTTGCGACAGGAATTCCTCTCATTTTTTGATGCTGAGAGGTCAGTCGTTGAACTTAGGATTTCCGCAGCAACAGAAAGCTGCCTCGAAATAGCTTGCGAATCGCATAAGTCCATGCTTATGTGTTCGCATGATCGAGAATGACTTCTTCCGAGCTTTGGCAGACCCGACCCGCCGTGCGATCTTTGAGAAGCTGGCGGCAGGGAGCATGAACGCTAGTGCCTTGCGCGAGGGCATGGAGATTAGCCAGCCGGCGATGTCGCAACACCTCGCAGTTCTGCGCAGTGCAAAGCTCGTGAGGGAAGAACGACAGGGGCGTTTCGTGAATTACGAAGTCGATCCCGATGGGTTGGCTCTCATCGCCCAGTGGCTCGCAAAATACCGCGCCTATTGGCCGGAGCGTATCGCAGCACTCAAAGTCTTGCTGAAGGACATGGATCAATGAACGAAGGCAAGACCAAGGAGCAGGATAGCGGCGTCGAGTTGGAGTTTGACTTGGGCGATCCGCCGCAAAAGGTCTGGCGTGCTGTCACCATTCCCGAACTTCGGGAAAGGTGGTTGCCGAAGGAAGCATTGGCTGATCCCGATGCGATCACCGTCACCCCCGGCCAGGAAGTTCGCTACAAGCTGCGTGACGATAACCCGCCTTTCCTTGAAAGCACCGTGACGTTCACGATCACCCCGAATGCCACTGGCGGCACTTGCCTTCGGATCGTCCACGAACTGACGGACGCAAGATTCGATGGAATGGCAAGAGCGCCGGCGAACAGCAACAGCCCGCCCCTCATGCTCGCCGCCTGACACGGCGAGTCTCCCCCTTAAATTTTGAAAGTCTGGAGGTCGCCGATGCGCGAAGCGATGCAACTCGTCCCTATGGTCATAGAACAGTCCAGCCGGGGGGAGCGATCCTTTGATATTTATTCCCGGCTTCTGCGCGAGCGGATTATCTTCCTCAATGGCGAGGTGAACGATACCGTTTCGGCGCTCGTCTGCGCGCAACTGCTGTTTCTGGAAGCGGAAAACCCCAAAAAGCCCATCAACCTCTATATCAATTCGCCGGGCGGCGTCGTGACCAGCGGCCTAGCCATGTACGACACCATGCGCTTCATCCGTGCGCCGGTTCATACACTTTGCATGGGGACGGCCCGTTCAATGGGATCGTTCCTGCTGATGGCAGGCGAACCCGGCGAAAGAGCCGCATTGCCCAATGCCAGTATCCTCATTCACCAGCCCTCCGGCGGCTTTCAAGGGCAGGCTTCCGACATGCTGATTCATGCCGAGGAAATTTTAAAGACCAAGCAACGCATGACGCGGCTCTACGCGGAGCATTGCGGACGTTCCTACGAAGACTTTGAGCGCGGGATGGATCGCGACCGCTTCATGACGGCGGAGGAAGCGCTTGAATGGGGTCTTATCGACCGTGTTCTGAAGGTTCGGGAAGACACGAGCAGCCTATAAGCCTTGCCGCAAAAGATGGGGTAATCGGCCGGCCGTGCCCCGCTCTCAGGTCTTTGGGTGCTGCGCTTCAGGCTGATGGTAAAACGGGGTCTACGTAACATAGCCCCAAGCATCAGATGGAGAAGCGCAGCATGGAATATTTTGCTGGATTGGACGTCTCGGTCAAGGAAACAAGCGTTTGCATCATAGATGGAGCCGGCAAGGTCGTTCGCGAGGCCAAGGTTGCCAGCGAGCCTGAGGACTTGCTTGCGGTGCTCTGCGATCCCGCTTATCCGCTCAAGCGGGTGGGATTGGAGGCCGGTCCGCTTGGCACCTGGCTCTGGAACGGGCTGACCGAGGCCGGCCTACCGGCGATCTGCGTCGAAACTCGGCAGATGCGCGCCATGATCAGGGCGCAGTCTCCGGTGAACAAGACCGACCGCAACGATGCGCGTGGCATCGCCGCCATGATGCGGGTCGGCTTGTATCGTCCGGTGCATGTGAAAACCGTCCGCAGCCAAAAGATCCGAATGCTGCTGACTCACCGCAAGATTTTGCAGGCGAAAGCCATCGACATCGAAAACGATCTGCGCGGGACGCTGCGCAACTTTGGCCTGAAGGTTGGGATCGCACGAGGGAACAGCTTCGAGCCTCGTGTGCGAGAGCTGGTCGAGCGGATGCCGGATATTGCTGCCTCCGTCGAGCCGATGCTGATCGTGCGCAGGGTTCTGCGAGAACAATTGGCGGCTTTGCATCGGCAGGTTCTTGCCCTTGCCCGCGACAACGACCTCGTCCGGCGTTTCATGACCGTGCCCGGCGTCGGGCCGATCGTCGCTCTCGCCTTCGTCGCCTGCATCGATGTTCCGGCTCGCTTCGCCAAATCGAAGGCTGTCGGCGCCGCGTTGGGCCTGACGCCGTCGCAATATCAGTCGGGTGAGATAAGACGACAGGGAAAGATATCATGCTGCGGAGACGACATGATGCGGACGCTGCTCTACGAAGCTGCACAGGCAATGCTGTTTCGCTCACAGAAATGGTCGTGGTTGAAGGCCTGGGCGATGAAGATCGCGAAACTTCGGGGCGTAAGGAAAGCCATCGTGGCGCTGGCGCGCCGCCTGGCCGTGGTGCTGCACAGAATGTGGGTGAATGGCAGCGACTTCCAGTTCTCGCGGAAGGATATGCCGACCGCAGCATAAACGCGGATGCACGGAAATAGGTACGGTAGGTAACAGTTTCGCCGCTGGCGAAAGATGTCCCTCGCGGGACGACGGGTGGGGCAAGCACGAAATCGGGATTGCCTTCGAAAAGGCGAGCAAAAGATTGTGCTGCCCCATCCTCCTGACCCTAACATGAGAGGGCCGACGTGCCGATCTCGGAGAGAAGCAAGGGTCCGCGAGCGATATCCAACCGGCGGAGAAAACAAGTTTGAAGGGCTTGACCCGTGAGGGCCGATTAGAGAAATCCCGATTAAAGCGACACTTGTTTTCTCAACTTCTGCGATGTCACAGAATAGGGGGCGGCAGCCATAATGGCCGCGTCTGGCGCTTTCCGGACGTGAGCGCCCGAGAAGCGGTCTGACTGCTTCCAGATGCCAGAGCGGGTGGTGTGAACGACCAAGATGAGGGCGCAAAGCGGCCGTTACACAATGCGAACTTCGATGTCGGCTTTGGGCCTATTGTGGTGAAAAATGCCCACGTCAATGGGTGACGATGGATTGGAACATTGCGTCCGCTTTCGAAGATGCGGCACCAGAAGCAGACCAGCGGGAACCGGCCCCCTGTCGGTCGTCTGTCATGAGCGTGACGAAGTCCGCAATTAGCGCCTTGCGGACATCGGTAAATGTCGACTCTCGGGCGCTAAGCGGACACCACGTGGTGAGCTACATCGTTTGCGATCGATCACTCCATGGGCTTCTATTGCAACCAATTTCTTTTAGCTGGGTGATATTGTGAGAATTTGGCGCGTCGTGATCATCATAGCAGTGCTCGCGTTCGGGGCGAATGAGGCAAAATCCCAAGAGCGTCACGCTGATTACAAAGTGACCTACGGAATTGTGCTGAAGGGGAAAGAGCCTAAAGGAGGAGAAACCACGTGCGTACCCGAGGAAACCTGCGTCTTAATCGACGATGGTGATATACGGCTTGAATTTACAATTCCTCGCTGTAGCAATGATGCTGCGGAATTGTATGTGACTTGCGGTCAGTTTGAGTGTTCGTTCAGCGGCGGGCGACCCAAAGCCGAGGTACGCGATCAATCAAGCCTTTACCTTTTCGAAGGTCGTGATCTCGGTATCATGCATGATCTGCTAGCCAGATTCAGCCGTACTGTTGGCAGTGTAAGATTGGACGTCAGGTTGGTGCCATGAACTGCCGGTCTTCAGTCCATGACCGCATTTGGCTCGATGCGAAAAAACGGGGACACGATTGATTTTATCTGAGGCCGCAAGGATAGGCACCGTCGTGATTGCGAGCACCACCGCTGTTGGCGCGTCTATCCTGTTTCTCGTTCTCGGCTTTGCCGGGCTTGCTGCGTCCGCCGCGGCACGCCGCAAAGTGTCATTGATCGAACTAGGACCAAGCACATCGAACTCTTTCAATGAGGGTCGCCCAAATACGCGTCTCTGAAAGATATTGAATAGTGCTTTGCAGATTTCCTCAAGCGGACAGGGCCAGGCTTCGACGAAGTTTGGTTGATATTCCACCGGTTGATCAATCCGCCGAGTTTGGCCACGGCGAGCACCATGAGTTCGTACGGACTGAAGTCTACAAGCAAGCCGCGTCTGAAGGTCGGCGCCATTGAGGCTGAACGTGTGAATGGAGCCACAGCGGGAAAGTGGGATTTACGAAGGACTGGGTGAACTTTAGGCTGGATGAATCCAATCAATCGTTCGCCCGTATATTATTTCGTTGGACGCGACAGAGTGAACGGCGGTTTAAATGCAAAAAGCAACAGAGCAATGAAACCGCTCGGATGTTCCATAATGTTGATTATGCCACAAGGTGGTGTAGCGGCTATTTAGTAATGCGACAGTTGGGCCAGTTAGAGATGCGACAGTCGTCGCCTCTTGGGATGCTGGTCGAACGTCAGCGTTGGGAAGCAAGATTATGCGACGGGCAAGCTGTTGCATTTGCGCTTTGCCGCCTCTGAGAACACCTTTGACTACCTGCACGCGACGAATGCCTATTTACAGCAATGGGGCAAGCCGATTGCGTTTTACAGTGACAAACACGGTGTTTTTCGCAGCACGCATGCCTCGATGAAGGACCGCACGAGCGGTCTGACGCAATTCGGCCGGGCGCTTTATGAGCTGAACATCGACATTATCTGCGCCAACACCCCGCAGGCGAAAGGCCGTGTGGAGCGCGCCAATCAGACGCTGCAGGATCGGCTGGTGAAGGAATTGCGGCTGCGCGGTATCGATACGATCGAGGCGGCCAATGCCTATGCGCCGGAGTTCATGGCGGATTTCAACTTTCGTTTCGGCAAGCCACCACGCAATTCGAAGGACATGCATCGGCCGCTGACCGATCACGAGAACCTCGATGGGGCCATGTGCCGCAAGGAGGTTCCTAAGGTGTCGAATTCCTTGACGCTGCGCTATGACAAGGTGATGTTCATTCTGGATCCGACAGAGCGCGCAACGGCGCTGGCGGGCAAGAAGGTGGTCGTTTGCGACTATCCCGACGGGCGCCTCGAGATCACAGACGGGGAAGCCTCCCTGCCCTACAGAACCTTCGACACGTTACGGTCCGTGCATCGCTCCGAGGTGGTCGAGAACAAACGGCTGGATGACATGCTGTCGATCGTCGCTGAGCTGCAGGCCGGGCGCCAACAGCAACGCAGCAAAAGCGGCCCGCGTCGGACTGGGCAGACGGATCATATGTTCGGCATCCGCGATGGCAGCCAGAGCAACGGCTATCAGAAGCGCGGCACCAAGCCAGGACGGAAAACGGATTTTACGAAGGATCCTGCCGTTATCGCCCGACGGCGGCAGGTGTTGGCGAGCCAGCGCGTTGCCGAGTGATGTAAGCGATCCGGTTGAGAAAGCTAAAGTCTATTCTTGCGCTTGAGCCATCCGCCGCCGACCAGGTTGCGCAACCCCGACCAGCTCCAGCCGGCCGGCGGCTCGCGTCTGCGTATCTGCAAATATAGAATCTTGCAAAATCAGTAATCCTGAATAGGATAATGTCGCGTTTCTAAATTGATTACTTCAACATTTGGTTGTAGCCGCAAAGTTGAAGTGTGCTGTTGCCCAGGCTCGAAACACCCTGGCGAACGGCATGGTTACGGCAGCCTCAATACTGGACGTGATCACCAAAGTCCTTGGGCTCGTTGGTTTAAAACCGTAATTCGCAGGCCAGGGCTGGACCTAGACCCTATTGACACCCGCTTCAACCACACATCCCGGGACGTTGCCGCCCCAGCGCATCAATCGACTCCGCTCACACCGTGGCTGACGGTCCCCAAACACGATAAGATTGCAAATTTAACATCTGCACTCGACTTCTCGCAAAATCGACGTATTAATATTCATGTTCGGAGTAGATCTAAAATACGATCCGAACCTCTTCGAGATTTTTATTTTGCAATTACTGATATCGACGTCGCGAAGCTGCGGGATCGTCGATAAGTACAGAATTTTGCACTATTCACATAAGCTTGGAGGGGGCAATGGCTGACAAGGTTCTGAAAATCCTATGCGTTCATGGCCTCGGCGATCAGCGTACGTCTGGCTGGGAGGCGCTGTGGACGAAAGCATTGGAGACGGCTTTCCCTCGCCTGCCCGGCCTGTCGTATGTCCCCGAGTTCCTAACTTATGACGACATTTTTGCCGATACCGAAATTACCTTCGCAGAAAGCGTCGCTGCGATTTGGAAACTGGCTAAAAGCGGCGTCTCCGAAATCGGACGACGTGACCGCGGATTTGTATCCGATATATCCGACCGCATCAAATGGACAGCGGGCTATGTTGTGGAATGGGTCCAGGATGAGAAATTCAAGAAAGCGACCCGCGACCGCGTCCTAGATGCCATTGTAAAGCAAAAGCCGGATGTCGTCTTGGCACACAGCTTGGGTTCGTTAATAACCTACAACGCGTTCACCCACCCTGACGCAAAGTCGGACGAGGTCGCCCAAGCGCTGGCGCGGATACGATATGTGACGTTTGGATCTCAGATCGCTAACCCATTCGTTATCAGGAACCTCACGAACGGACGCATTCAGCCGCTCGACCTGAGATTCTGGTACCATCTCTATAACGTTCACGATGACGTCTTCACCGCGCCTATTCGGCTTCCGGACGCGAGGAATTTCAGCCAAACGGAAACGCCTTTCGACGACCCAGGCATGGCCGACCATTCTGCAGTGGGCTACATCACCAATCCTGCGACGATCGCTAATGTGTGGCGCTCGATAGCGGCGGAGGCGACGAATGCGCGCACATTTGCACCTGCGATAGTGGCCCAAGGCCGCGCCCGGGCCGGGAAGCCGCGAAGGAAACAGAAGGCTTTGTTAGTAGGCATCAACGATTATCCTGATGCTGCGAACCGGCTTGAGGGGTGCATCAACGACGTATTCACGATGAGCGCCGTACTCCAAGATTGTGGTGTCCCACCAGAAGCTATTCGTACTTGCCTCGACAAAAGGGCGACTGCCGAAGGCATCATTTCGCGGCTCAAGTGGCTCGTCGACGACCCTGAGCCAGGTGACGAACTGATATTCTATTACAGTGGCCACGGCGCGCGGGTGCCGGAATATGGCAACAACTTTGAGCCGGACCACTATGTCGAAACTCTCGTCCCTTGGGATTTCGATTGGTCGATGGAAAAGTATGTCGCTGACGATCAGATCTACGATCTTTACAGCCAACTGCCCTATGATTGCCGGTTGGTAATGATCTTCGACTGCTGCCACTCAGGCGGGATACATCGCGACGGTGGCGCGAGACCCCGCGGAATAACTCCGCCCGATGACATCCGGCACCGCGAACTGAAATGGGATTGCAAGACGGAGATGTGGGTCAGTCGCGAGTTCGAGCGCATCAACAAAGACTTCACATCGAAAAGCAGTCTCGCTCAAGGCTATTTCGGAAAGGACGGCTCCACGCAGCGGATTGGTCGCGCATCGATGCTGCGTGGCACTACGTCAAAGCAGTACACCGCGCTCAAGAAGCAGGACCCGGTGCTCGCAAAGGGCCCTTACCTTCCGGTCATCATCGAAGCTTGTGGGGAGGATCAATTGTCTTATGAATACCGTCATGGAGCGACCAGCTACGGCGCATTCACGTATAGCCTCGCCAACATCCTCCGTCATGAAAAGACGATAAGTTTTGAGCAACTGGTAGCGAAAACAGGCGCTCAGCTTGAAGAGCTTCAATACAATCAGCGACCGCAAATCCTCGGCCCGACTGAGGTGCTTCAATATGAAGTTCCCTGGAAGGCCTCTTAACCGACAGACAGCGAGATCAGACAGTTTTCGGATTCAACGAACCTGTGGGAATTGAGATGCCGTTTCGTGCTGTTTTATAATGATCAGCTCTGGTACGACGTATAATACGGAAGAGGTGGCGCGTGCCGACGTCGGCTCCGAAACGGCGAACAAGCTTTCCTTTGCATGCTGGCTGAATGTTTCCGGTCAAAGCCAAACCTGTGCAGACCTCTCGCCCGATCAACGATAGTGCGGTTTCTGGCCTGAGAAGCTGAGCGCGTCAGAGAGCTGGTAAAGGTGCTTTCCCGACGCGCCGCTGAGAACTGGTCCGACGTGCTCACACCACTCTAAGAGTGTCATCCCCCTAGCAATCCCACCCGGTTCTTGAGAAGGGCAATCACTTTCTGATTTGGCAACAGATATCCGCCAGCATCCAGATGGTATTCCTGGACATCACCAGCGTATGAAACAGTGTCGCCGACATTGCCGCCAATCACCCTTACGACGTCAGGCGTAACTTCTACAACGATGTCGGAGTGGCTGTTATATTGCTCGTGGTTCTCAGCGTAAGAGTAGCTGAAGTTGTTTCCGCCTCTGTTGCGTTGAATTATGTCGCCGAGTTCCGGCCTTTTTTCAGCTGTCCGATAGCCCCAGAACGGCTTATCCTCGCGATTGGTAACCCGGGCCTTGATGGCATTGTTCACGAACTCCGAGTGGCGCGCGGCAAACTTGAAGTTTTCGTATCCCTGCCCGGCCTGTCGAACGACCCATGAGATGAATGCCGCCGACCAAGGAACGTCTTCACCATTGGAATACTTACTGCGCCCATCGTAGGGCTCGCCGATGGCCGCCCACATATCGCGCACATAGCGATAGTAAGGATCGGCTTTCTCGTTTGCCTCACCCTTCTCGAAGCGAAGCCACTCTGCGAATGTTGCCTGTAGGAGAGCTTCGACTGCGGGACGGGCGGGTTCCCTGAGATATTTGCCAAATGCCACGCCGTCCGTGCTGCCTGCCCGGACGTATAGCCACGCGTTTCCAGCGTCGCCAGTTACCTCTACACGTTCACCGATTGTGAGATCCCGTATGATCACTCCGTTCGGGGCATTTCGAAGTCGAAGCCCATCGGTTGCCACGAACCGCTCCGCTGCACTGGGTTCCCTGAATTCGACAACCCTGTGGCCTTGTCCCAACGTCGCGTCGAGGTTCTCATCCCATACCAAGAAACCATTCCCGCTGGCGTCGACTTGAAACGCGCCCAACTCCTTGGCGGAAACTGCGACGACGTTCCGGTCATATCCCACGCCTGACGCCGGATGAGATCGGTCTGGCGGGACTTGCCGCATCGCCCACTTCCGCGAGTAGAAAAACTGCTCTGTTCCGAGAAAGGCTCGTGACATCGAGATCCATGGCAACCGAATAAGGCGTTCGTGCAGGAGCTTAGACAAAACCGCGCCGCTACCGTACGCGCCAATCGCGAAGTCATCACCGATCTCACGGTTTACAGCCTCAAAATAGTCGACGATCGGGCCATCTATTTCCGAAGCGTTGTAGTCGGCGTCGACGGCAAAGAAAATCGCACTCTTCTTGCCCTTCGCCGGCTGTCCGATCTTCCCGGCGAAGTCAGCTGCGCTTGCAGCATTCCTCTTACCTATCGTCGTGGAAAAGTTCGTGATGCTTCTGCTACTGTCTTGGAAAACGGGAAGAATGCTGAACCCCTCGCCGCTGAGAAAGATGGCCTCTTCCTTTGTAGTTGTTTTTGGCCGTGGTCTGCTGGCGTAGTAACGGATGATCGTGTCCACTCCCTTCTCCCGAAGGAATGAAAGGAAGGACGAGTGGCGGTTATTCTCAAGCCGTGTACTAACATCGACCGCCGACCAGCCTGTGTCGTTACTAAAATCCTCTCTGTACCCCATGCTGAATTCTCCCTCCGAATACAACAGAAGTCGTCGCGCCGAATAATCGGCACGTCCTCAAACATCGTTTGAATTTCAAGGTTATTTTCCAAGAAACATCTTGGAAGTTGCTTGTCTTACGTGCTCTCATCTCTAAGGAAATCGAGGCACGACATAGGTGC
This sequence comes from Rhizobium sp. LjRoot258, assembly GCF_964254185.1. Classification (NCBI taxonomy): domain Bacteria; kingdom Pseudomonadati; phylum Pseudomonadota; class Alphaproteobacteria; order Hyphomicrobiales; family Rhizobiaceae; genus Rhizobium; species Rhizobium sp. LjRoot258. The sequence goes on from NZ_CAXUST020000002.1 coordinate 1,436,806, forward strand.
GTATTATTATATTGCAATGTACTAAATTGCAATTGAAGCTATACAGTTATTGCCAGTAATTCTGAATATATAGCGACGTGCCCCCTGCTATTACTGGGTGAAGAAGCGCCGCTTCCGCCTTGTCCCTGGCTACCAAAGTCGCCACCATTTGCGGCTTTGACGAAAAGCCTGTGTAGATAGTCCAGGTGCGACGAGGCCTAGGGAGCGCCTTCATCATTGGATCGGTGAGATGGATTGGCGGCGTGCGACGGTTAAAACGATATAATGAAATCAATGAACCGGCGCCCGGTTTCCTGCGTCTTAGTTACGTTCTACATTAGTAATGCGATAGTTGGGCCAGTTTGAGATGCGAAGTGCCGCCTCTTGACGTGCTGGTCAACGCGGGCATCACACGTACATACCTGTAAAGATGATGTCGTTACATTATTTTGCGGGCAGATTAGGAGTTCGCCATGCCAACGTCGCACACTCGCAAAAAACCCGAGACCAGCGTCCCGCTGAACATTCGCATCAAGCCGGCGGCTCGCAACCTGATCGACCGCGCGGCCGAACTGCTTGGCAAGACACGCACGGATTCCATGCTGGAAGCGTCCGAGCGCCGAGCCGAGGAGGTGCTGCTCGACCGTACCATTCTTACCGTCAGCCCTGACATCTACGCGGAGTTTCTGGCCCGACTCGACGCGCCGGCGCAGGCGCAACCCAATGAACACCTGAAGCGCACCATGACGACCAAAGCGCCGTGGGATGAGGCGTGACACTCACCTCCCCGGCCCGCTGCCGATCATCACGATCTCGCCGGATTCAACTCCGGCGTCCCCGAGTTGGATAACTGGCTGCGTCGCCGCGCGCCGGGCAATCAGGCAAGCGGCGTTCTCCGCCGCTCCGCCAACAAGTGCGACGACGATAAACCCCACGAAAGCCGGCGTCATGCCGAGACGAGCGGCCGCGACCTGGACCGACCCGACAAAAATCTCGCTGAATAGCGCGACGAAAACTGTCACAACGACGAGTATGACGATGCTCACCGAAAGCGGCCAGGGGCCGTGGGCTTCCTCGGCATTACCGACGCTGGCAGACAGTTCCCGATGCGTCTTTAGGAAAAAGAGCATTCCCATCGCATAGACGGCGATGAGGAGTATTGCCAGACCGAGGCTCAGTTCTTGAGAGACAGCACCGAGTGACACCTGATCGACATCGCTGATCACCGAAGGCACGAGAACAGCCACAGTCACCAGGAATAGCAGGCAGGGTTGAAACCGGGCATTGACCCGATTGAATTCCTGCACGTGATGGCGAAGACCCCAAGAAGGAAGGAACCACCGAGCATGAGGAGGCTGTTGGTCACGATGGCCCCTGCAATCGCCTTCACGAGCAGGTATTGGCCGGCTTGCAGGGCTGCAAGCGAGATCGCGAGCTCCGTGAAATTTCCGAGTGTTGCATTGAGCAAGCCGCCGATAGCGTCTCCGGTTTCGGCCGCGACCGCTTCGGTGGCGCGGCTCAGTAGTGCAGCCAGAGGGACGATCGCAACAACCGAAAGCACGAACAACAGTGTGTGTGCATCAGGCAAGAGGCGCTCGGCCGTAAGGATGAGTGGAACGAATATGAGAAGTGCAAGCAGAGGCGTCTGGCGAAGCTCCGCCATGGCTGCCGTTCCAATCCCGGCTGCAGAGACTGCTTTCGAATTCCTTCCGTCATGGGCGGGCATCCGACCCCCTATGAGGCAAAGTGCCACTCGAACCGATGGTGGGATTCGGCCGATGCAATAGCCCCGTAGTGGCTATAATAGCAGCCGGCCACGCGCAGCGTGCGTATCTTACTGTATCCTCGCATTGTCTCACGCGTAGGCTACTTCAATGCTCCCGGCACTTGTTATAGAATTGGCATGTGGAGCGCGGCTTTGGTGAAGGACAATCAAGGCTCTCGGTATCCGATCTGCAAGGACGCTTACGGCACATTCTCGGTGATCGATGACCTCATAGGTCTTCCTGGCGAAGTAGGAGTGACGTCCGTTCTTTTGCAAAAGTCGGAGCACAGGACCTTCTCACCTGGCTTTAACGCCATCGTCGTCTGACGACGACATATCGTGAGCCGGTTCAAACGGGCGGAGACGAACATGATCAACGAGGGGCCGGTTGACTGGGGAACTGCCATCATCGTGGGCGGCGCGGCGGGTTGGATGGCAAACAAATTTATGCATGCCCACGCCCGGTTCGGATATGTCGCTGTCGGTGTAACAGGAGCGGTTGTTCTCAATGCGCTTGCGGAAGCCGCGGGCTTCCATTACGGGGGGTGGCTCGAATTTCTCGTTCTCGGATTTTTCGGCGCGTGCATTCTTCTGATCCCCGTCCGGATCGTTAACGTCCGCACGCGCACGTCGCGTCCGCCGGACGATTGGTGACGACGCTCAAAACCCGCGCAAGTGGCCAGAACGCACATTCGATGATCTCGATGCTTGCGGATTTAATAACTTAGCGGCAAATCCTCATGGTGCGAATGAAGTCTTCAATAGAAATTTCAGGATCATCTATTCCTCACCTTGATTGTCTTAGGCGTCGGCTTTTCCCCGCACTCGTCGAGCGCGTCCAAGACCTCCCCTCCGGACAGCTATGAAGCGCACCTGCTCGCAGATCGATATGGATGAACGTCGCAAGATCACCCGCTGGCGGATGGCAGGCATCAGCGTGATGTCATTGCCGGGAAACTCGGACGGCATGGTTCGGCGATTTTCCGTGCGCTCAGACACAGGTGTTTGAGGATCTGCGATCTACCGGGAAAGCTGCCTGACCCGGATTGGGAATGGTATTCTTGGTGCCGGGTTTGCGAGGTAAGGCGCTGACGCTCAAAATGAGGAGGACTCTGTGCTGATCAAAGGTGAACGCACATCTGTCGTCCGCGACATGGGAGGCTTCATCGTCCACATCAACATGCCTGGATGGCTGCAACACAAGCCGACTGATCACGGTCACGGTCCTCTCGCTATGGTCGTCGAATCCATCCTCCATCCGGGTCGGGTCATTGCGATGCACGAGCACCGAAACGATGAAATCATCTCCTGGGTGCCGGCTGGTGTGATGCGCCACGAAGACAAAATCACGGGCCGACTGATTACCGACAGAAACAGCCTTATGGTGATGAATGCCGGACGCAGCTTTTGGCACTCTGAAGAGACGCTACAGTCCGATCCGCCCTTGCGCATGCTGCAAGTTCTTGTGCGGCCCTCTGCGATGGATCTCGAACCCAAGATTCAGCACGGACCTATCCCACCGGCGGAGCCGAACTTGTGGCGGCATCTCGTAGGACCGGAGGGTAGCAAGGCCCCCTTCTACGTGCGCAATGCGGTCGATTTCTTTGATATCCGGCTGGAGGCTGACGCGGTTGTGGAATTCCCGCACATGCCTGGACGCGACCTCTATTTCCACGTGTTCAGGGGTTCAGTCGTTGCCGACGGGCAGAAGTTTGACGAGCGCGAACAAGGACTGCTTTTGTCTGGTACCCCCCTTACGATGAGGGCAAAGAGCTCCAGTGTGGTTGTCGCGTTCCTGCTAGATCCGCATGCCCCTGTGGTTCGGAGAGGAACAGTTGGAGATCACCGAAAAATCCCGCCTCCTATCGTCATTCGGGCGGTTAAGGGATGGAAGAGGCTACAGCGCCTATGGCTCGCAAATTGGGGTTTTCGACAGGGAGTGTTCTGGAAGTAATTTATGCGGATACTGTTTTGTGGTAGCTCGGGCGAGTTGGCCGCGCATTGTCGGCGCTCACATCTAGCCGGCAATCACGATATTGTCGGAATCGACCGTTCCCCCTTATCAACCACGCATCTTGTCGGATTCGTCGCCACCAAGTGCTCAGAGAGCCATGGGATACGGCTGCATGCAGCGGCATACCGACGCGAAATCGACTTCGTTGTTGTCCACGCCCGCTCGTATCTCGGCCACCTGCGTGATGGGTAGGACGAGGTCCGCCGTGCCTTTGGTGTAACAGCGGCTTCACCTCCTCCTCTCACCAATATGCACGACGCAGAAACCGCACTCGTTCGGACTCACTCGTCGTTGAAGCGTGAGCTGCATTCGATTGGGGCGGCGCGGCGCTGCGGTGCGGCCTGTCGTATACGTCCGACCTTTTGGGATTGTCGCCAATTGCAAAAGCCGTCGCCTTTGGCGTAGGCCGGACTTTCGACGCGCCGCCAATTCCGCGCATATTGAACGGCAAAATTGTGTACGCCCCAGTCTCGAAACTGGTCGACATGTGTCAGTTCATGCGCCCACGCGGAGACGTTCGCGGCCGCGCTGGGTTCGCGAAATACCACCACGTCGATCAGGGTGACGGCGTCCGCAAAGCCTCCCTTCTCTAGCAGATGAGCAAGGTTTAGAGAGTCGTCGTTGCCGATCTTGTACCGGACACGGTTCATCGAGTCTTCGGTCGCGTAGCCGGTCAATTGCTCTCGAATATACGGAGGAATTGGCATTGATCCGCTGATCGCGTCATTGCGGCTCTTAATAAGAGCTCTTTCCAGCACCGGCCCAGTCACGACACTGGCTTGAATCTCATTGAGCGCAGTAAAGACGCTCTGAAGGGCACTCGCGACAGCATTCGATGAGTCTTGATGGCTGTTGCCTGTCTTCTCCAGAATATCACCAGATTCCGGACCGCCATGCTTTGCGGTGAAGGCCACATCGGAAATGGCGACGCAGGGGTGGGCGAGCGAAGCCGGTATCAACGTCCCGAGCAAGATCAGGGCGAGACGGAAGATAGTTGAAAGGGTGCTTTGGGAAACTGTCGCGACGGTGGATCGGGCAACTTGCATAGCCAGTCCCTCAGTTTAGCCTACCACCATATATACATAATATCTAAAACGATGGTGAGGCCGCTGTTCTTGCGTAATATTTAACTGCGGCCGCAAATTGGAGGCGCAAAGCGATCAAGTCTTCCGACGCGAGACATGAAGGCGTTGCTGCATGAAGTCGCCGATGCAAGGAAGCCGTGACCGGCAGCAATGAAGCCGGCCGTCGGCGATGGTCGGCTGGTCACCAAGGGCCTCTAGGTGATCACGCATGCTGCCCGCACCGAGGACCTTAAAATCTGTATTGCGGCGAGCCGGTCTATGATCCGAATCGATGCCCTTGGAAAGTTGATTGCGCCGGTCCTTTTGTGTCGACCTCAGCGGATACAGGAGAGCCGGGCCCGAATGGTCGCGCCTGGCTCGGAGGATGAAGTTGTAGCCGACCTGCCTACCCTATCGACATCAGGCTGGCATTGCCGCCGGCTGCGGCGGTGTTGATGGAGGTGGACACCTCCTCCAGAAGCCAGTTGAGGCAATACGCATCCGGGTCGCGCTCAAGCTGCTCCGTCGAGGCTGACTGGGTGAGCAGCAGCGCACCCGGCATCGCGGCGACTTCTGCCAGCATGGCCGAGACACGGTCGGCATCGCCTTCGATTAGGGCGCCGGCCATTGCTTCAGCATCGGTGGAGGTCTCCTTCCAGGAAATCCGCCGGGCGACACTGACGGGAACACGGTTCAGTGTCGAGCGAAGGCTCTCGTCGGCGTGGATGATTGCGCTGTTGCCGGTGGCGAGCACGGCCGAGACCTGGCGAACGAGACCGGTTTGCGAGACCGGAGCGCACAAGATCACACCGCGGGGATGAAGCGCATAGAGATTGCGCTCGCCGACCGGGCCGGCGAGTTCGGTTTCGAGCCCCAGGGCCGACTGGCTGCCGAGATGGCGCGCCATTTCCGCATCCTCGGAAAGGCCCTGCTGATCCAGCCACTTCGCAAAGTCTGAAAGTGCGGGGTCGCTATAAACGGAGCTGTGCTGGGGTGGAATAGGCGGCGTGGTGACCAGCCTTCCGAGATAGAGAGGACCGCCCGCCTTGGGGCCGGTGCCCGACAAGCCGCGGCCGCCGAAGGGCTGGACGCCGACGACAGCACCGATGACGTTCCGATTCACATAAAGGTTGCCGGCCTTCACCTGGGACGTCACATTGGCGATCGTTTCGTCGAGGCGCGTGTGGAGGCCGAAAGTCAGGCCGTAGCCCGTCGCATTGATCTCGTCGATCAGGCGGCCGAGGTCCTGACGACGCCACCGGATGACGTGCAGAACAGGCCCGAACACCTCGCGCTTTAGTTCCGAGATCTTTTTGATCTCGATGATCGTTGGCGCAACGAAGGTTCCGTTTTGGGTCGCATCCGGTAAGGCGACGCGCTCGACGGCACAGCCGGAACGGCTCATGGCGTCTACGTGCGCTTCAATGATATCCTTGGCTTCAGCGGTGATCACCGGGCCGATATCCGAGGCCAGCCGATTGGTGTTGGCGATCGAAAGCTCGCGCAATGCGCCCTTCAACATCGTCAGCGTGCGATCCGCGACGTCTTCCTGCAGGCACAGAATGCGCAGCGCCGAGCAGCGCTGTCCGGCGCTGTCGAAGGCCGAAGCGATCACGTCGCCGACGACCTGTTCGGCGAGCGCCGAGGAATCGACAATCATGGCGTTCTGGCCGCCCGTTTCGGCGATCAGCGGGATTGGCTTGCCGTCCTTCGATAGGCGCTTCGCAAGCTCCGCCTGGATGATCCTTGCGACCTCAGTGGAGCCGGTGAACATCACCGCAGCAGCTTGCGGTGCTGCGACTAAAGCTGCCCCTACCCTTCCGTCTCCCGGCACCAGCTGCACGACATCGGAAGGAATACCGGCCTCGTGCAGGATACGGACTGCTTCGGCGGCGATCAGGGGGGTCTCCTCCGCAGGCTTGGCGAGAACCGGGTTGCCGGCGACAAGAGCTGCGGCGACCTGCCCCGTAAAGATTGCCAGGGGGAAGTTCCAGGGGCTGATGCACACCACCGGTCCAAGCGGCGCATGCGACGGGCCAAGCGTGCGGCGGGTTTGCTCAGCGTAGTAGCGCAGGAAGTCGATCGCCTCGCGCACTTCGGCGACGGCGTTCAGCAGCGATTTGCCGGCTTCGCGCATGATGAGGCCCAGCAAGGTTTCCATTCTCGCCTGCATGATGTCAGCAGCGCGATCAAGCAGTGTCGCTCTTTCCGCTGGCGAGACCAATGCCCAGGACGGCGCGGCCTTCAGCGCGACCACCGCTGCTGCGGCCGCCTCTTGCGCGCTTGCCTCGCGTACAGTGCCGACAACGTCGCGCTTGTCGGCGGGGTTGACGACGTCGCGGGCCGCTGGATCCACCTCGATCGGACCGCTTGGCGCGGCTGTCCACGAGATCGTGGCACTCATCTTCAGCGCCTCTGTCAACGCCTGCAAGGAAGTCTCATTGGAGATATCAAAGCCGGCGGAGTTGCGGCGCTGACCGTACAGGTCGGAGGGAAGCGCGATCTTATCGTGCTTTTGACCGGGCACCTGCATCCTGGCGACGATGTCAACGGGATCGGCGACGAGTTCGTCGATCGAGACATTGGGGTCGGCGATCCGGTTTACAAACGACGAGTTGGCGCCGTTTTCAAGAAGACGGCGCACGAGGTAGGCAAGCAGGGTTTCATGGGTGCCCACGGGCGCGTAGATGCGGCACGGACGATTGAGGTTCTGCCGGCCGACAACCTCGTCGTACAGCGGCTCACCCATGCCATGCAGGCACTGGAACTCATACTTGCCGACATAGTAATCGGAGCCAGCCATGTGGTAGATGGTGGCGAGCGTCTGCGCATTGTGGGTCGCAAACTGCGGGAAGACTGCATCGGTTGCAGCAAGCAGCTTCTTGGCGCAGGCGATGTAGGAGACGTCGGTGTAGATCTTGCGGGTAAAGACGGGGAAGTCGTCAAGGCCATCGAGTTGCGCGCGCTTGATTTCGGCGTCCCAATAGGCGCCCTTGACGAGGCGAACCATGATGCGGCGACCCGCGCGGCGGGCAAGATCGATGATGTAGTCGAGCACGAAGGGACAGCGCTTGCCATAGGCCTGGACAACGAAGCCCATTCCGTTCCAGCCGGTAAGCTCTTCATCGAGGCACAGCGTCTCAAGAATATCGAGAGACAGCTCCAGCCGATCTGCCTCCTCGGCATCGATGTTGAAGCCGATGTCGTAGGTCTTGGCAATCAGCGCAAGCGCCTTGACCTTCGGCAACAACTCGCCCATCACGCGCCCGCTCTGGGCTCTTGAATAGCGTGGATGCAGGGCCGAAAGCTTGATCGAAATGCCGGGACCTTCGTAGATGCCGCGTCGGTCAGAGGCCTTGCCGATAGCATGGATCGCCGCTTCATAGTCTTTGCAGTAGCGTTCGGCATCCGCGCCAGTGGTGGCGGCCTCGCCGAGCATATCGTAGGAATAGCGGAAACCGCGCTGCTCCAGCGGCTTGGCCCGTTGCAGCGCCTCGTCGATCGTCTCGCCGGTGACGAACTGCTCGCCCATCATGCGCATCGCCATGTCGACGCCGCGCCGGATGACAGGCTCGCCGCAGCGTGCGATCAGGCGGGTGAGTGCGGCTGAAAGGTTACGATCGTTGACCGTGGAGGTGAGTTTGCCGGTGACGACGAGCCCCCAGGTCGCGGCATTCACGAAGAGCGAACGACCACCGCCCAGATGCGACTTCCAATCGCCTTCGGCGATCTTGTCGCGGATCAGGGCATCGCGCGTCGCGGTATCGGGAATGCGCAACAGCGCTTCGGCGAGACACATCAGTGCAACGCCCTCCTGGCTCGAAAGCGAGTATTCGTGGACGAGACCTTCGACGCCAGTGCCCTTGTGCTTGGCGCGGAGCGCCTCAATGAGCTTGCGAGCGGTTGCGGCGGCGCCCTGCCTGAGCTTTTCGGGGATCGTTGCGGCGTCAACGAGGCGCGGGACACAAACGGTCTCCGGCGTACGGTAAGCCGCTGTAATGGCACGGCGCAGATCGCTTTGCGGTCGGACTTCCGGCGCGAAACCCTCGAAGGGATTTGCGGCGCCGCGAGACTGCGCGTTAACGGTTTCGTTCGCCACCGGATAGTTGGTGATCGTCATGTCGTTGCTCCAGAGAAGGATAGTGGCCGAACATAGCAGATCCCATAAAGGCGATTTCACTTGAAATTGGCGCCATGCAACTATATTTGCCTAATTTGTGCGAAAAATAGAGGCAAAATCGTGAATACTATCGCAAATGGCAGGGAAATCGACCAATTCGATCACAAGATCATCGAGGCCCTTGTCGCCGATGGCCGCGTGTCCATTACCGACCTCGCCAAAAAGGTCGGTTTGTCAAACACGCCCTGCCAGGTCAGATTAAAGAGATTGATCGAAGATGGCTATATTCTTGGCTTTCGCGCGATCGTCGATGTGAAGAAACTCGGGAAGAATCACGTCGCATTCACTGAAGTAAAGCTCTCCGACACGCGTGAGCACGCGTTGACGGCCTTCAATATCGCCGCGCGGAAGCTGCAGGAGGTCGAGGAGTGCCACATGATCGCCGGTGCCTTCGACTATCTCTTGAAGATTCGCACGTCAGACATCACCAATTACCGTCTCGTACTCGGCGAGAAGATATCGAGCCTTCCTTTCGTCGCCAGTACGTCGACTTTTGTGGCTATGGAGGCCGTTAAGGAAAACGGCGTCTGAGGAAGCCTACTCCTTCCGTGCCCGCTTCAAACGTCTCGTTTCCTGTGGTCCGGCGGGTTTCATCGCTGCCATATTACCTCTTTACAACTAACATGTTAGTGCGTTATGCCTAACACGTCGGATAGGAGGATTGATGTTGACTGCGAAATTCGGGCTTTCCGTTGCGCTTGCCACGCCGTTTGATGCGAACGGCGAGATCGCTATCGCTGCGATGATTTCGCAGGCAAAACAAAGCCTTGCGGCTGGATGCTCAAGTGTCACACTTTTCGGCACCACTGGCGAAGGAGCTTCGATCGGCACGCAGGAGCGCGTGCGTGTCCTCAATGCATTTCTGGATGCAGGTATCGCGCCTCAGAAGGTTGTGATGGCTGTGCTGGTCGATGCCGCCGAGGATGCGGCCGCTCAAGCCGGGCAAGCGCTTTCGCGAGGTGTGCGCAACATTCTGCTCGCCCCGCCCTCCTACTTCAAGAATGTCAGCGATGACGGCGTCTTCAAATGGTTCTCCGCCGTCTTTGCGATCCTGGGTGACAGGGCACGCGACATCATCGTCTACAATATCCCGTCGGTAACCATGGTGTCGCTGACGGTGTCGCTGATCGCGCGGTTGCGGACAGCTTTTCCAGCCGTCGTTACTGGCGTGAAGGATTCGTCCGGCGACTGGCCGTTCACCGAAACGCTCCTGAAGGTCCATGGCGATCTCATCATTCTGATCGGCGATGAGCGCCACCTCGCGAAAGGAGTGCGCCTCGGCGGACAGGGCGCAATCTCCGGTATGGCGAACTTCCTGCCTGGCGAGGTCAAGCTTATGGCGGAAGAAGGCATAGATGATGCCCGTGTCGAGGATTTTGTCGCCGAACTTCTGAAGTTTCCGGTCACGGCCGCCGTTAAGGTCATGGTGGCGCGTCTCAGCGGCGAAGAGATGTGGCTTGCGGTTCGTCCACCGCTCGTTTCAATATCCCGCGAGGGACAGGAGCGGCTTATCCTTGCCTTCGATTCACTTTTCCGCTCCAAGGCAGCATAGTCACCATGTACCAGGGGGAGGCAATGGAGGGAATCGACGAGCAGCCGACGCTGCGGGAAAAGGCGTATGAGAGCTTCACGCGCCACCTGCTGGCGCGCGACGTGCGTCCGGGTCAGTTCGTCTCCCAACGCCGACTTGTCGAGCTGACTGGATTGACGCTCGCTGCGATCCGCGAGCTGATCCCGCGGCTTGAGGCCGAGGGACTGATCAAGACGGTGCCGCAGCGCGGGCTGCAAATTGCCCATATCGACCTCAACCTCATTCGCGAGGCGTTCCAGCTTCGGCTCTTCCTCGAGAAGGAAGCCGTGGCGCTCTTCACGCGCTCCGCGTCCGATGAGACGATCAGCGGGCTTATCAAGCAGCATCGCGACATTGCCGATGCCATCGCCACTGGCGACGCCTCACATGAGCTGGAAGTGCGCGCGCAAGCCGTCGACTGGGGCATGCATGACGCCTTTATCGACGCGCTTGGAAATACGATCATTTCCAACGCCTATCGCGTCAATTCGATCAAGATGCGTCTGATCAGCCAGGAGCGCTTCCGCATCGATGGGCGTGTCGGCCCCGTCATGGAAGAGCACTTGAAGGTTTTGGAAGCGATCGAAAGGCGATCGGCAGAGGATGCAGTCAACAGCCTCGCCGCTCACATCAACCACGCCAGGGATCGCGCCCTGAGGATCTAATTTCATAACAACCGGCGATGAGGAGATCGGCGGCAACAAGAGGAGGAGTTACATGCCAACATCATTCTTAAGCCCCACCCGGCGCGGCTTTCTTGCCGGTACCGCAGTTCTCGGTGCGAGCAGCTTCATCGGCATGCGCACGGCATCGGCAGCCGTCGACTGGAAGCGCTTTTCCGGCACGACGCTGGAAGTCAACCTGGTCAAGAGCCCGCGCAGCGAGACGCTCATCAAATACCTGCCGGAGTTCGAAGAACTGACCGGCATCAAGGTCAACGCCGAAGCGACGCCCGAGCAGCAGCAGCGTCAGAAGACAACGATCGAGTTGAGCTCTGGCAAGCCGAGTTTCGACGTCGTGCATATGAGCTATCACGTCCAGAAGCGACAGTTCGAAAAGGGTGGCTGGCTCGCCGACATTGGTGGCTTCCTCAAGGATCCTTCACTCACCGATCGGTCGCTGGTCGAGAGCGATTTTGCCGAAGCGGGCATGACCTTCGCCAAGGATTCTGACGGTGTCCTGCGCTCCCTGCCCTTTTCGGTCGACTATTGGATCGTTTACTGGAACAAGGCGCTTTTCGAGAAGAAAGGGCTTTCCTATCCGACGTCGTTCGAGGAAATGGCCAGTGCTGCCGAGGCGCTCACCGATCCGTCGACCAACACCTATGGCTTCGTCGCCCGTGGTCTCAAGAATGCCAATACCCCGGTTTGGACGACGCTGCTGCTCGGCTACGGATCGAGCCCGCTTGGGCCGGACGGCAAGCTGCGCACCAATTCCGAGGAGGCCGTTGAAGCGGCCAAGCTCTACCAGCGCCTGATGACCAAGTCGGCTCCTCCCGGCGTCTCCGGCTTCAATTGGGCCGAATCCCAATCGGCCTTCCTGCAGGGCAAGATCGGCATGTGGCTTGATGGCGTGGGGTTTGCACCGCCGATCGAGAACCCGGAAAAGTCGCGCGTCGTCGGCCAGGTCGGATACGGCGTCATGCCGAAGGGACCGAAGGCGCAGGCAGCCGCAACCACAGGAGACGGTCTCGGCGTCGTGGCAGCAAGCCAGAAGAAGGAAGCCGCATATCTCTTCTGCCAGTGGGCGATTTCCCATGACATGGGTGCGCGCCTGCTTCAGGCCGGCGCCGGTGTTCCGTTCCGCCAATCGGTCCTTGAGGACCAGAAAGTACGCGAAGGCGTGAAGATGCCGCCTGCGTGGCTGGACGCTGTCGCGGGTTCGGCGAAAGTGTCGCAACTTGCCCTGCCAATCATTATTCCGGTCACGGAGTTCCGCGACATCTATGGTGTCGGCCTTACCAACATGATCGGCGGCGCCGATCCTGCTGCTGAGCTGAAGACGGCTACAACTCAGTTCGAGCCGGTGCTGGCACGAAGCGAGGGATAATGTCTTCGGTGAGCATGGAAACCGCAACAGCGGTCAAGGCCACGGCAAAGCAGAGGAGCAAACCGGGCCGGTTTGCTCCCAACTACTGGCCTTTCGTCATTCCCGCCCTGATCGTCGTGGCGGCCGTTATTGTTTTTCCATGGGTCTTTACCCTGTGGATGAGCATCAACAGTTGGACACTCGGCCAGGCACAGGTCTTCGCCGGGTTGGATAACTACCTGCGCCTTGCCGTTGACCTGCGCTTTTGGGATTCCTTGTGGCATACGGTGCTCTATACGACATTGTCCGTCGTTGCTCCCCTGCTCCTGGGGACGCTCGCCGCCCTCATCTTCGATGCCCAGTTCCCGCTCCGCGGCATTCTGCGCGGCATATTCGTCATGCCGATGATGGCGACCCCCGTCGCCATTGCACTTGTCTGGACGATGATGTTCCATCCCCAGCTCGGTGTTTTGAATTATCTTCTTTCCTTTATCGGGATCGGCCCACAGGAGTGGATCTACAATCAGACGAGCGTCATTCCCTCGCTGGTGCTGGTGGAAACATGGCAGTGGACACCGCTCGTCATGCTGATCGTGCTTGGTGGCCTGGCGGCAGTGCCGCGCGAGCCCTACGAGAGCGCAGAAATCGATGGTGCCAATGTCTGGCAGAAGTTTCGTTACCTGACTTTGCCGATGATCGCGCCGTTCCTGATGATTGCCGTCATCATTCGCAGCATCGACGCGGTCAAAAGCTTTGACATCATCTATGCGATGACGCAGGGCGGACCGGGGACCGCCTCGGAGACGATCAATATCTATCTCTACAACACGGCGTTTTCCTACTACGACATCGGATATGGCTCGGCCATGGCCGTTATCTTCTTCGTGCTCATCGTGGCGCTCTCCTTCGTCCTTTTGATGGTCAAGCAGCGCGCCAACTGGTCCGATGGGGAGGCACGCTGATGAAGCGCAAGGCACTTGATCGCATCGGACTTCTGTTCGTGGCGCTGGTGATGATATCGCCGGTGGTCCTGTTCTTCCTGTGGATGATCTCTCTGTCCCTGAAGTACGAGATCGACAATGGCGCCTATCCGCCGATCTTCATTCCCGAGCGTTTTGCCTGGTCGAACTACGCAAAGGTGTTTGCGGAGAATAACTTCTTCCTTTACCTTTGGAATTCGGTTCTTGTCACGGGTGCGGCGACGCTCTTGGCGCTCATCATCGGGGTGCCGGCCGGTTACGGCATTGCGCGTCTGAAGGCCGAAAAGTCGGCTGTCGTCATCATGATCGCCCGAATGACGCCCGGCCTTTCCTTCTTGATCCCGCTCTTCCTGCTGTTCCAATGGCTGAACCTACTCGGCACGCTTTGGCCGCAGATTATCATCCATCTCGTCGTTACCGTTCCGATCGTCGTCTGGATCATGATCGGATATTTCGAAACCACACCGATGGAATTGGAAGAGGCCGCAAGCATCGACGGGGCAACGCCCTGGCAGGTTTTCCGCCTTGTGGCGCTGCCGATCGCACGTCCGGGAATCGTGGTGGCCTTCATCCTATCGGTCATCTTCTCCTGGAACAATTTTGTCTTCGGCATCGTCCTTGCAAGCCGTGAGACCCGCACCCTGCCGGTCGCGGTCTACAACATGCTGTCGTTCGAGCAGGTCAGCTGGGGGCCGCTTGCGGCGGCCGCCTTGATCGTTACCCTGCCGGTTTTGATCCTGACCGTCTTTGCACAAAGGCAGATTGTGGCCGGGCTGACGGCGGGTGCCGTGAAGTGACACTGACGACCGCAATCGATGAGCGTGCGAAGCGACACATTCTGTGCGTTGGAGCCGCTGTTCTCGATACCCTCTTCAGGGTCCGCACCATGCCCAGCGGGCAAGGCAAAGTTCTACCATACGACATGCTGCAGATCGCCGAAGGTATGGCCACGAGTGCTGCTTTCGCGGTCGCAAAGCTTGGTGGGGACGCCAGCCTCTGGAGTGCGGTCGGAGACGACCAAACCGGCGAGCGCATCATCGGCGACCTGGCAGAAAGCGGCATAGACACCCGCGGCATGCGGCGCGTGGCGGGCGCCCGCTCGGCCGTATCGACGATCCTGATCGACGATGCCGGCGAGCGCCTGATCATCCCCTTCTACGACCCGCGTCTGCATCAGCTCGTCCAATCGGTCACAGCGGACGATATCGCCCCATTCGATGCGGTTTTGGTCGATGTGCGCTGGCCATCGCTTGCACTGCAGACACTGCTCGCTGCCCGGGAAGCGAAGCTACCGGCCATCCTTGACGGTGACGTGGCGCCTGAGGGGGTGATCGAGATGTTGGCACCAGCGGCAAGCCATATTGTTTTTTCGCAGCCGGCTGCTGAACGTCTGGCAGGAACGGCGCAGCCGCCATCGATGGTTCGCCGGCTGAAGGAGCGTTTCAGCCATGCCTTCGTTAGCGTGACATTCGGAGAAAGAGGCTCCTACTGGTTCGACGACGACAGCGGTTGCATTCGCCATCTCGAAGCACCGTGCATCACGGCCACGGATACGCTGGCGGCAGGCGACATCTTCCACGGAACCTTCGCACTGACGCTTTCCGAGGGCATGGCGATCGAGGACGTGATGCGCGCCTCGTCGATGGCGGCGGCAATCAAATGCCAGACATTTGGAGGCCGCATCGGCGCGCCGGCTCGAGCAGAACTTGATGAAGCTTTGATGAGTTGGCCAGCCAAGGCCGTCGATATCAACGCGCGAAACGATCCGGCGCAGGCCCTTTGAAGGTCAAGCGGCCTTCGAGATCGTCATGGAGCAGCCGGACGCCTTGAGCGCGGCTTCGACGACGTCAACGAAAAGCTTGCGGAACCATACCGAGCGGCCGTCCGCCCTGTCGACGCGGCGGTAGAGCATCGTAACAGGATCGGCGGGCAGTTCGATCGGCGGCGCCGAGATCTCCAGCCCGTGCAACTGCGCGATGCAGCGAGCGATCGATTCCGGAATGGTCGCGATTGCCGGCATCGCCCTCAGCGCCGGTGGCAGTGCTGAAAAGCGCGGTACGGTGGCCACGACCTGGCGGCGCAGACCGGCCTTGGCAAGGACTGTGTCGACATTTGTCGCACTGTTGCCCTCAAAGGACACGGTGACATGTGCGGCATTGACGAAGTCTTCCAGCGTCAGCGGCGCTTTGCGCTTCAGCTGGGCTGGGTCATAGACGCAGACCGAACACTGGCTGAAGAGCGGCGCCCGGACATGCCAGGACGCCGGTTCCTCGTGGACCGCGACGCTGAAATCATAAGCACCGTCGTCAAGCATGCGGGCAGCATCGCGCTTGTCGGCGGCGACCCCGATCAGACGCGCACCCGGGGACAGTGCGCGCAGACGCGCCACCAGCGGCCCGAAGAACGCCGATTCCAGATTGTCGCACATGCCGATCCTGAACTCGCCCTGCCAGATCTTTGGATCGAAGGCGGCCGGCGGCCGGATGGCGCGCTCGATGCCCGATAGCGCATCCTCGATCGCCGGCGCGATTGCAAGCGCGCGTGGGGTCGGCTGCAGACCTCGCCCGACCCGTACGAACAGCTCGTCGTCAAGCGTCTCGCGCAGCCGCTTTAGGGCCGCCGACAAGCCTGGCTGGCCGAGCAGAAGCCGCTCGGCAGCACGAGAGACATTGCGCTCCTGCATCAGCACCGAGAAAGCCAGCAGCAGGTTGAGGTCTATCTTTCTGAGGATCGTGTCATTCATCATTATCAGTAATACCTGACATGGTTACTATCAATTTGCAATAGGTTCGGGAGGTGTACATTTTCTCGTTCCCTGACGCTCAAAGCTTCCTCCCGGGGCGTCGGCAGAAAGGAACGATCACTCATGACCATTTCGAGATCTCAAGGCGGAGCCGGCCTGGCATTACTGTTGCTCTGTGCTGCCAACTTTCTTGATGCAATGGATGTGTCCACGATTGGCGTCGCGCTTCCGGCGATACAGGCCGAGCTCGGCATGAAGGCCACGTCCCTTCAGTGGGCCGTCAGCGCCTATGTGCTTGGCTACGGCGGTTTCCTGTTGCTGGGCGGGCGCGTCGCGGACGTTTTCGGCCACCGTCGCGTCTTCCTCTGGTCGCTCGCCATTTTCGCTGCCGCCAGCATCGCCGGCGGCTTTGTCGATAGCGGCCCGACGCTGATCGCCGCACGCCTGATAAAGGGCATCGCCGCTGCGTTTACGGCACCCGCTGCCCTTGCCCTGCTTCTGTCGGTGTTCGGCGAAGGATCGGCGCGGGCGAAAGCGCTCGGGATCTTTGCCTCGACTGGCGCGACCGGCTTTGTCCTTGGCATGGTGCTGGGCGGTGCCGCGACGGTCTTCAGCTGGCGGGCAACTCTTGTCATGGGTGCGCCGGTCGCCATTATCGCGCTGGCGATTGCTCCTTTCGTGCTGCCGGCAGACCAGCAGCGCAGCGGGCCGCGTGCCAAGTTCGACTGGGCTGGCGCGATAACAATCACGCCGGGACTTTTGCTCTTCGTCTTTGGCATCACCAATGCTGCGGCCGATGGCTGGCAGGCAGTGCCGACCTGGGGTGCGCTCGTGGCGGCGGCCGCTTTGATCGGCCTCTTCCTGATCGTCGAATCCCGTCATGCTGATCCGATGGTGCCGCTTGCGATATTCCGGCGGGCAAAGCTCTCCCACGCCAATGCCATTGCTGCGCTGTTCCAGGGCGTCTATGTCGGCTTCCAGTTCATCGCGACGCTCTATTATCAGACAGTCGTTGGCTGGTCGGCCTTCGCGACCGGGTTCTCTTTTGCCTTCGGCGGCGTCTGCGTCATGTTCCTGGCGCCACGCTTTGCGACGATCGCGCAAAATCGTGGCACGACCGGGCTGATGACGCTTGGGGTGGCGCTGCAGGCCCTCAGCTACATCTTCTGGATCCTGAGCGTTGGCCACATCAACCCGGTCTGGCTGGTCGTCCTGTCACAGCTCCCGCTTGGTGTCGGCTACGCCATGACCTATCCCTCAGTGCAGGTTGCGGCACTCTCCGACGTTGGCGAGGATCAGTCCGGGCTCGCATCGGGGCTGTTGTTTGCTTCCTTCCAGATCGGTGGCGGCATCGTGCTTGCGGCAGCCTCGGCCATATTTGGTGCGGCTTCCGGTTTCGGCTGGGATCCGTATTTCGCCGGCATCACGTTTGTCGCGGTCCTTGCGGTCCTCGTCACGCTTGCGGCCGCACTCGGTCCGAGAGCCTCTGTCGTTGACCGGAACATCTATCAGGCGGCGGAATAGCCGGGACGCCGCTTTTCGCGCGCGACGTCGCCGGCCACGTCCGGCGATGTCCATTTTATGGGTGACAGTCGCCTGCTTCTCTGCGACAAGAAGGCGATGAGAGACAGGGGCGCCCTCCGTATGGTGGGCTGAGAAGCACCCTTTGAACCTGAACCGGATAATGCCGGCGGAGGGAGTCGCTCGGGACTGTCGGCTTCCCGCGGCTGTCCCTGCGCCTTTCTCCCCGGTCGAAAGGCACATCATGCAAGATCAGACCTCGCCGGGAACGCTGCTGGGCGAATTGCGAGCGCAGCCACCGCTCGTCCACTGCATCACCAATTTCGTTGCCATGAACATCGCAGCCAATGTTCTTCTGGCAGCTGGCGCTTCCCCGGCCATGGTGCATGCGGAAGAAGAGGCTGGTGAATTTGCCGCGCTCGCCGGCGCCCTGACGATCAACATCGGCACACTCTCGTCAGCTTGGCTGCGCGGCATGCAGGCAGCCGCCAGCGCGGCCGGCCAGGCCGGCAAGCCCTTTGTTCTCGATCCGGTTGCCCACTACGCAACCGGTTTTCGTCGTGCGGCGGTGGACCGGCTGCTGGAACTCGGCCCCACCGTCATTCGCGGCAATGCCTCCGAAATCATCGCGCTTGCCGGCGGGGCGAGCCGTGGTCAAGGCGTGGATAGCCGCGATGAAGTCGACCAGGCTGAGGACGCTGCCCGGCTACTAGCCAGGACACACGGAGCGACGATCGCGGTAACCGGCGCTGTCGATTTCGTCACCGATGGCGACCGGGCGGCTCGTATCGAGGGTGGCTCGGCTTTGATGCCGCGGGTCACGGCGCTTGGCTGCTCGCTGACCTGCCTTATTGGCGCATTTGCGGCCATTCGGCCCGGCGCGCCATTCGCGACAGCGGTTGCAGCCCTTGCTACCTTTTCTGTCGCCGGCGAAATGGCAGCCAGCAACGCGGACGGCCCGGGCTCGTTCTCCTGGCGTTTCCTCGATGCACTTGCCGCGCTTGACGCTGCTACGCTCGATCGCCATGCCAGGGTGCGCGCGGCATGAGAAACCTCGATCTTTCTCTCTACCTCGTCCTCGATCCGGGCCTTTGCGCCGCCTTCGGCATGGTGGAGACCGCCCGCGCGGCGGTCGCCGGGGGAGCGACCATGGTGCAACTGCGCGACAAGCATGCGGATACGGCACGGATGATCGAGACTGGGCGGGCACTCAAGGTGGCATTGTCCGGCACCGGCGCTCTGCTGATCGTCAATGACGACGTGGAGGCGGCTATCGCTATTGGCGCCGACGGGCTGCATATTGGCCAGGACGACATCGATGCGATCACGGCGCGGCAATTGATTGGCCCGAACATGATCCTCGGCCTCTCGGCTGAAACGGCGGCGCTGGCGGCAGCAATCGACCCCGCAGCTGTCGACTATGCTGGGTTGGGGCCGGTTTTTGCGACAGCGACGAAGCCTGACCACAAACCCGCGCTCGGCTTTGAAGGGCTTTCGCGCCTGATCAAGGTTTGTCCCGTACCGGTCGTCGCCATCGGTGGCCTGAAATCCGCCCACGTCGGTGACGTCCTTGCCGCCGGGGCCGATGGGCTTGCGGTTGTCTCGGCGATTTGCGGGACGCCCGATCCACAGCTGGCGGCACGAGAGATCGCCAAGAACATCCAAATGGCAAGAACATGATCCGAAACGTGATGTCCATTGCAGGCTCCGATCCCTCCGGCGGGGCCGGTATCCAGGCCGATCTCAAGGCATTTTCCGCGCGCGGCGTCTATGGCATGGCAGTGATGACGGCGCTGACCGCCCAGAACACGCAAGGCGTTTGCGGCGTCCATCTGGTCCCTGCTGCCTTCGTTGCGGATCAGATTGCGGCGGTTCTTGCCGACGTGCGGGTCGACGCCATCAAGATCGGCATGATTGCCACGGCCGAGATCGCCGACGCCGTCGCCGATGCGCTTGTGCCCTACCAGGGTATCCCGATCGTTCTGGACCCCGTCATGGTCGCCAAGGGTGGAGCTGCCCTACTCGACCCCTCCGCTGTCGACGTTCTGTCCAAGCGTCTGTCGCCACTTGCAACCTTGCTGACGCCAAACCTGCCGGAAGCGGCTGCACTGCTTCATGTCTCTGCCGCGGCCACACGCAGCGACATGGCCGAGCAGGCAGACAGTCTTCGCCAGCTCGGTCCCAAGGCTGTCCTCGTCAAGGGCGGACATCTGGCCGGCGACGAAAGCCCGGATGTGCTGTCGACAGCCTCCGGGCTGGCATGGTTTGAGGCAAAACGCGTTGCGACCGCAAACACGCATGGCACCGGCTGCACCCTTTCCAGCGCGCTTGCCGCCGAACTGGCGAAAGGAGCATCAGTTCACGAGGCGGTCACGCGTGCCAAGGTCTACCTTGCTGATGCCGTCGCCCATGCCGACGAGCTGAGCGTCGGGTCTGGCCACGGACCCGTGCACCACTTTCACGCACTGTGGTCGGCGGGGTCGGCATAGCATGAACGACCCGCCTGCCGACAGAGCCGATCAGTTTTTGACAGCACCAGCAGTCAGGCCTGCGATGATGTGCTTTTGTGCCAGGAAGAAGACGATGATCGTCGGCATGATTGTCAGCGTGATGAAGGCGAGCACCAGCTGCCAGGCGGTGCCGAACTCACCGCGATAGACCATGATGCCAAGCGGCCATGGGTACATCGTCTCCGAATTCAGCATGATCAGCGGCAGGATGTAGCTGTTCCAGCTGCCGACGAAGGAGATGATGCTGACAGTTGCGATGATCGGCCGCGAGAGCGGCAGCGAGATATGCCAGAAGAAGCGGATGTAGCCACAGCCGTCGACGATTGCCGCCTGGAACAATTCTTCCGGAAGGTTGCGAAAATAGTTCCGGAACAGAAGTATGCTCATGCCCAGGCCGAAGGAGACCTGCGGCAGGACAACGCCCCAGTAAGAATTCAACAGGCCGAGGTCACGGATCCGGATGAACAGGGGCAGGATGGCGGTCGCAGCCGGAAACATCAGGCCGATCAAGAAGTAGTTGAGCAGGAAACCCGCGCCGAAGAACTTCACATGCGCGAAGGTAAAGGCGGCCATGGCCGAGACCGAAACCGTCAAACAGACCGTTAGCGTGGCGATGATCAGCGAATTCATCATCTGCCGCCAGTAGCGGTCCCCAAAGAAAATGTCGGTATAGTTTTCCGGATGCCATGCGACCGGTAGCCCGAAGGGGTTGGTGCGTAGGTCGCCGAGATCCTTGAAACCGCCAAGTGCCGTCGTCAGCAGCGGGACCAGTACGATCGCTGCGATGATCGTCAGGGAGACATACAGATAGATCTTCGTGCCGGTCGCGATCCGGGCGGATGAGGCCATCTCAGTCATTGCGCATGAATATCCGTTTGTAGCCGAAGGCAAGCGTCACGCAGATGACGAACAGGACGACGCCCACGGCACTGCCGAGGCCGACCTGCATGCGCGTGACGCCAAAGTTGAAAAGGAAGGTGACCATGGTCTGCGTCGCGTTGAAGGGCCCGCCGCCCGTCAGCGGCATGATGAGGTCGAAGAGCTGCAGTGAGCCGACGACAGCAAAGAAGACGGACAGGCGAACGGTCGAGCCGAGAAGCGGCAGCGTAATGTAACGGAACCGCTGCCAGCCGCTGGCGCCGTCGATTTCTGCGGCTTCCAGCACGCTTTTGTCGAGCGACTGCAACCCCGCAATGAAGAGCATCATGTGGAACCCAAAATACTTCCACACGACAACTGCCAGCACTGCATAGATCGCCAGGTCCTTGTCTGCCAGCACATAGGGTGTCTCGACGCCGATGAGGTGGGCGGCCGAGGCAAACAGGCCATAGTCGCCATCGTAGACGAAGCGCCAGATGAGGCCGGCGGCGACCTCCGCCAAGACGTAGGGCAGGAAGAAGATCAAGCGGAAGATGACCACTCCAGCGATCCGGTGCGCCAGCATCATCGCCAGCCAGATGGCGAGCGGAATCTGGATCAGGATCGAAATGACGATGATCAGCGCATTGTTCTTCAACGCCGTCAGGAAGGCGCTGTTCTTGAACAGTACCTCGAAATTCCTCATTCCCACGAACTGCGTCGGCAATCCGTAACCGTCCCACTTGTAGAGACTGTACCATGCCGCCTCCCCCATGGGCAGGATGACGAAGATCGTAAACAGCAGCAGCGCTGGCGGCAGAAACAGAAGCAGGACCGGCAGGCGCCGGGCCAGGCTCGGATCTTTGCTGCGCACCGACGATCTGACAGCCGAGCGCGGTCGGATGGCGCCCGTTACGCTGATAGTGGTCATAAAGGCCGGTCCCTCTTACGTCACATGGAAGAGCGGCGCGAGTGATGCTGCGCGCCGCAGTCGTGTTGTTCAGAGCTGATCCTGCTCAAAGGCTTCCTGGATCTGCTGAGCCCCATCGGACGGGCTCATCTGTCCCGACACGATGGCAACGGAGACATCGTTGACCACGCGGCCGACGGACGGACCGAGATCCTGATCAAAGAAGTTCTGGTGCCACGTCGAGTGCGCCAGCTGTTCAGCAGCCTGATGCATCAGTGGATTGGTGACCCCATCCTCAGCCCCGACGGCGACGGGAATAAGCATGCCGGCCTTGGCCATGTCGCGCTCGTTTTCGGCGTTCGTCAGGTAGGCGAGGAAATCAAGCGTTTCAGGCGGAGCCTTCTTCGTCACCGCCCAACCGTTCAGCCCGCCGAGCGTGTCGGTGACGGCACCGGCACCGCCCGAGACGGCCGGGAAGGCGAAGCGACCAATATTGTCAGGGTCGAGGCCCTTGCCGTCGCCGGAGTTGGTGCGCTGGTTGGCGGCGGTGTTCTCGAAGCCGAGGATCATCGCCGCCTTGCCGTCACCGAAAACGCCAAGCGCCTGCGGCCATGTCGCGCCGAGATATCCGGGCTGGAAGGGTTGCAGTTTGCCGAGCTCCGCGAGCTGCTCGCCGGCCTTGATGATGGCCGGATCGTTGAAGCCCTCGCCCTGCCCGTTCTTGGCGGCGTCGAAGACCTTCTGACCGCCGTCGCGCATGACGAGATAGCTCCAGTAGAAGTGGATCGGCCATTTTTCGCCGCCGCCGCCGGCGATCGGCACGATGCCGGCATCCTTGAGCTTCTTGACCGCGGCAAGATAGTCGTCCCAGGACTTGATGGATGCCGCGTCGACACCTGCCTTTGCAAACATCTGCTTGTTATAGAAGAAGGAAACCGTACCCATCTTGTAGGGGACGGCACCGATCTTGCCATCGAAGGTCAAGCCGTTGACGGACGCGGGATTGTAGCTCTTCAGCCAGGCGCCGTCCTTGGCATTCATAGCCTCGGTCAGGTCCATCAGCGTGCCGGTGGCAAGTTGCTGCTTCAGCACCCCACCGCCCCAGCTGAAAAACAGGTCTGGCGCATCACTCGATTGCAGCAGCGTTGGAAGCTTCGCCTTGAAGGCCTCGTTTTCCAGGAACTGCATTTCGATCTTTACGCCGGGATGCTCGGCCTCGTACTTGGCTGCGATCTTCTTCCAGACCGCCAGATAGTTCGGGTCGATTTCAAGATGCAGCCACTTGACGGTCGTATCGGCTGCAGCACTTCCCGCAGCGATCAGAAGTGCCAGTCCCGTGGCCGCCGAGCGGGCAATGAAACGGCTGCGAAATAGGGCCTTGGCCCTCATATGATCAAACATGATGTCTCCTCCAAGAAGGGCAAAAATCGTCCTCTTCAATTTTTCCCTTATGCGGAATAAATCATCGGGAGGTTTTGGCGAATGTCAACTCCCTGCGTTGAAATTGGCAGATTTGCCTTGACAGACGGGGCTGCTGCCGCGCTATTTAATTCGCATACCGTTGAAAATATAAGCCCCGCGCACCGCGCAACATCGAAGAGCCGGCAAGACCCCATGAAGACCGCAGATCCGGAATTGATGCGCGCGATCAACCGCTTGAACGTGCTGGATACGATCCGCCGTCACGGACCGATAGCGCGTGTCGAGATCAGCGAACGCACGCAGTTGTCGACCACGACCGTCTCCGCCATCACCGCCTCGCTGCTTGATGACGGGCTAATCCTGCCGCGTCACGAGGGCGACATTCGCAATGAGGCGGCCCGTGGGCGCCCGCGTGTCATGCTCGAGCTCAACCCGGACGCGGCGCGCGTTGTCGGTGCCAAAATCGCGGCCAACCGCCTCGTTTTCGTGGTGACCGACTTTCGCGGCGACGTGCTGTCGAAACTGACGCTGCCAATCCGCATCGATCGCCAGCCGATCGGCGTCATCGCCGACCTCGTCGAGGACGGGGTACGGCGCTGCGTCGTCGATGCCGGCCTTTCTCTCGAGGAGGTCGACACCGTGTGCCTTGGCCTTCCCGGCGTGATCGAGCACCGCACCGGCCATATCCGTAGCAGCCCGATCTTTCGCGACACGAATGTCGATTTCGCCAGCGAAATGACGGCTCGGCTGAATACCCCGACGATCGTGGAAAGCGACGCGCATGCGATCACGCTTGCCCACCACTGGTTTGGCAAAGCCCGCGATCTGGAGGACATGGTATTGATTTCGCTTGAGCAGACGCTTGGGCTCGGGGTGCTCCACGACAATCAGCTTTTCCGCGGCGCCGGTGGCCTCAGCCACAATCTCGGCGACCTGGTGCTTGGCATGGGACCGCGCGGCATCGTGCGGCTGTCGAGCCAGGCCGGCGAAAGCGAAATCCTTGGTGAGCAGCCCGCCAGCGGCCGCTTTGCCGAGGCCATTCGGCTTGGACGCGGCATGACGCATGCCCAGGCGCTCATCAAGGCTGAGGATAACACGCTGATTGGCGCGGCGATCCGCGCCGGCGAAGCCGTCGGCGTGGCGATCGCCAATATCGTCACCTTGTTTGCGCCGCCGCGTGTCATTCTCGTCGGTTCGAGCCTTGCTCTTGGCGAACCCTTTCTCGACAGCCTGCGCAACGCTTATGCGCTCGCCATTCCACCGTCTCTGAAGGGCGTTGCCGAACTCGTCTTCGACGATTCGACGGACGACTTCTGGGCGCAAGGAGCAGC
The DNA here is from genome assembly GCF_964254185.1 of Rhizobium sp. LjRoot258. Classification (NCBI taxonomy): domain Bacteria; kingdom Pseudomonadati; phylum Pseudomonadota; class Alphaproteobacteria; order Hyphomicrobiales; family Rhizobiaceae; genus Rhizobium; species Rhizobium sp. LjRoot258. The sequence continues at coordinate 1,461,681 of NZ_CAXUST020000002.1, forward strand.
TGCGGTGGCGCTTTACGAACTCTACGAGTCGCCCTGGAACACCACCGGACCAGCGCTCTGAATAGCAAAATCACGACATCCAACGGGAGGAAATCATGGAACGAGTCGGTATTGGCATCATCGGATGCGGCAATATATCCGGCGCCTATCTGAAAGCGATGGCGTCCTTCCCCATCCTTGACGTTCGCGGCGTGGCCGACCTCAATCACGCGCTGGCGGAAGCCAAGGCCGGCGAATTCAACGTGCCCGCAAAGCGGATCGACGAACTCCTTGCCGACCCCAAGGTCGAGATCATTGTCAATCTGACTGTGCCGAAGGCGCATGTCGCGGTTGGTCTGCAGGCGCTAGAGGCCGGCAAACATGCCTATTCGGAAAAGCCGCTCGGCATCAGCTTCGCGGAGGGCAAGAAGCTCGCCGAAGCCGCGAAAGCCAAGGGCCTGCGTATCGGTGCCGCCCCTGACACCTTTCTTGGCGGGGGCCATCAGACGGCGCGTACCCTCATCGATCAGGGCGTGATCGGCCAACCGGTCGGCGGCACGGCGACCTTCATGTGCCCAGGGCACGAACGCTGGCATCCAAATCCGGCCTTCTACTACGAGGTCGGCGGCGGACCGATGCTCGACATGGGACCTTACTACATCACCGACCTTGTCAATCTTTTCGGACCCGTCGCGCAGGTGGCCGGTTTTGCCGTCAGCCCCCGCAAGGAGCGTGTCATCACCAGCGAGCCGAGAAATGGCGAGCGCATTCCGGTGCATGTAGCGACCCACGTCGCGGGTCTCATGGCGTTTGCCAACGGTGCCGTCGTTCAGATCGGCATGAGTTTTGATGTTGCTGGCCACAAGCACGTGCCGCTCGAGATCTACGGCACCGAAGGCACGCTGATCGTCCCCGATCCCAACCACTTCGGCGGTGAAGTGGAACTGCTGAGAAAGGGCGGGGCATTCGAAAAGCAGGCTCTCACGGCACCTTATGGCGACGGCAACTATCGCTCGATCGGTGTCGCTGATCTGGCCCATGCCATTCGATCCAACCGCCCGCATCGTGCCAACGGCGATCTTGCCCTGCATGTCCTCGAGGTCATGGAAGCCTTCCATACGGCCTCTGACAGTGGGCGTACGGTCGCTATCACTACTCAAACCGAGCGGCCGATGCCGCTTCCGCAGTCGCTCGTCGACGGGCGCTTGGGCAAGTAATCATCAGGAGGAAGAGTATGCGTGAAGCACTGATCGTCTGGGGTGGATGGAGCGGCCATGAGCCGCAGGAATGCGCCTCAATCATCAAGGACATGCTGGAGGAGGATGACTTCAAGGTCTACGTCGAGCACACCACCGAGGCCTTTGCAGATCCGTCCGTCCACGATCTAAGCCTCGTCGTGCCGATCGTGACGATGTCGAAGATCGAAAAGGAAGAGATCAAGAACCTTGCAGCCGCGGTCGAGGGTGGTGTCGGAATTGCCGGCTACCATGGTGGCGCCGGCGACAGCTTCCGTGAATGCGTCGAATACCAATTCATCATCGGCGGCCAGTGGGTCGCGCATCCCGGCAACATCATCGACTATACGGTCAACATCACCCGGCCGGATGATCCCGTCATGGAAGGCATCATCGACTTCCCCTACACCTCCGAACAATACTACATGCACGTCGATCCTTCGAACGAGGTGCTGGCGACGACCCGGTTTACCGGCGACCACGCCTACTGGATCGACGGCGTGGTGATGCCCGTCGCCTGGAAGCGCAAATACGGCAAAGGGCGTGTCTTCTATTCTTCGCTTGGCCATCAGGCCAAGGAATTTTCGGTGCCTGAGATGAAGACCATCTTCCGGCGTGGAGCGAACTGGGCAGCGCGCTGAAGCGCCGGATTGCGAAAATGCCGGCGCTGCATTTCGCGGGCGCCGGTATTTAATCAGGATAGCGTACGAATTCTGCGGCCCTCGTCAGCCGTAGCGGCTGAGATCGAAGCCCTCGGTCGATATCTGCGGTTTCACCCTGTTGATGAGATCTGTCAGTAGACGGCCGGAGCCGCAGGCCATCGTCCAGCCAAGCGTGCCGTGCCCTGCGTTCAAATACAGGTTGTCGTAGGCGGTCTTGCCGATGATCGGCGTTCCATCGGGCGTCATCGGCCGCAGTCCGCACCAGAACTGTGCTTTGCTCTGGTCGCCTGCTCCACCGAACAGATCCTCGACCGAATGTACAAGTGTTGACTTACGGGTCATCGGCAAGTCCTTGTTGAAGCGCGCGATTTCAGCCATGCCGCCGACGCGGATCCGGTCGCCGAGACGGGTGATGGCAATCTTGAAGGTCTCGTCCATGATCGTCGAGACGGGCGCCCGGCTCTCGTCGACGATCGGAACAGTGATCGAATATCCTTTCACCGGGTATATTGGGATCTTCAGCCCGAGCGGCTTCAGAAGGGCTGACGTGAAGCTGCCGAAGGCCGCCACCACGATATCGGCGCCAAACGTGCCCTGCGCGGTTTCGACCGCGCTGATCCTGTTGTTCTCGATGCGCAGCTTGTGGACGTCGGCTCCATAGATAAACCGCACGCCCAATGCCTCAGCACGCTTGGCGAGCTCGTTGGTGAACTTGAAACAGTCGCCGGTCTCGTCGTTGGGCAGGCGCAATCCGCCGACGATCTTGTGCTTGACCGGCGCCAGCCCAGGCTCGGCCGCGACACATTGTGCCGGATCGAGCACCTGGAACGGCACGCCGTCCTTTGCGAGGACCTCGATGTCCTTTGTGATCGAACCGAGCTGTTTTTGCGTGCGAAAGAGCTGCAGGGTTCCTTGCGTCCGCTCATCATAGGGGATGCTGGTATCGGCGCGCAGCTCGATCAGGCAATCGCGGCTGTATTCGGCAAGGCGAACCATGCGGCTCTTGTTGATCGCGTAGCGAGCGGAGGTGCAGTTGCGCAGCATCGCCGTCACCCAGGCCCAGGTGGCCGGGTCGAATGTCGGGCGAATGATCAGCGGCGCGTGTTTCATGAAGAGCCATTTTACGGCCTTCTGAGGAATACCGGGCGCCGCCCAGGGCGATGCATAGCCGGGCGAGATCTCACCGGCATTGGCATAGCTCGTCTCCAGCGCAGGTCCGCTCTGGCGCTCCAGCACCGTGACCTCGTGTCCCGATTTCGCCAGATAGTAGGCCGTGGTGACGCCGATGACGCCGGCGCCAAGCACAGTAATCTTCATTATGAACCCCAGAAAAAGAAAGAAATCAGATCAGATGTAGCGTCGTTGGTATCGGTGGCCCAAACGGGTGAGGATTTCGTATGAGATGGTATCGGCGTCTGCAGCCATCATCTCCAAGGTTTGGTGTTTACCAACCACTTCCACCGGCGTGCCGAGATCGAGTGCGCCTTCCGGCAAAGCGCTGATATCGACCGTTATGCTGTCCATCGACACGCGCCCGGCGATCGGCAGGCGCTGCCCTTCGAAGTAGACGGCGCCTCGCCCGCTCAAGCTGCGTGGCAATCCGTCGGCGTAACCCGCTGCAATTGTTGCGAGGCGTGTGGCTGTTTTCGCTGTGAACGTTCCGCCATAGCCGATCTGGGTGCCCGGAGACACGGTGCGCGTCTGAATGACGGGGACCTCAAGCCGGACAACCGGCAGCATGGGATTGTCGCGGTCTGCGACCGGCGCGCCACCATAAAGGGCAATGCCCGGACGTGCCAGCGAGCCATGGAACTCGCCCCCCAGAAAGATGCCGCCGGAATTGGCCAATGAGACGGGTAGGCCCGGAAAGGCGGTCGATATCGCCCGGAGGGCCGCCAACTGCCTTGCATTTGCCGGGTTTGCCGGTTCGTCGGCGCAGGCGAGATGGCTGACGAGCGTCGTGACCTCGATGTTCAAAATCAGGCCAGGGTTGGCGAGCAGCTCACACACTTCGTCCGGGGAAAGGCCAAGCCTCGACATCCCGCTGTCGACCTGGAGCGCAGCCTCAAGCGTCCGGCCCACCCTGCAGGCTGTCTGCGACCATGCCTCGATCTGACCGATGGAGTTCAACAGGGGTACAACGCCAAGGGCGGCCGCCCGTTCCTCATTGCCAGGCTGTAGGCCGTTCAGCACATAGATGGCAGCGTTTTGCGGGAGCGACGAACGCAGCTGCACGGCCTCGATGAAATGCGCCACAAAGAATCTCCGGCATCCCTCCTGGTACAGTCTCTGGCTGACCTGAACGGCGCCAAGGCCATAAGCGTCGGCCTTCACAACGGCGGCAAGCGCTGCTGGAGCAACATTCTTGGCCAATCGGCGGTAGTTCTCACCAAGGGCGCCAAGGTCGATTGCAAGGACGCCGCATCGGTCGGTTGCGAGCATAACGTTGTCGGTGCTGCTGTTCATGATTGGCCCCGATTTACCTGCTGCAAGGATAGCGGTGGTTGAACGACGTTTTCGCTCAATCCTTCGCTAATACGAGCAATTGAGATCAGGTTTCCGCAGCTTTCGTCAACTCATTCAATGTTTCGTGCAAAATCCACTAGAAGAGGTAGCTGACGAAGCGCTCCGCTGCTGGGGGTAGGTTCGAGCGGTTGCGTGTCAGCAGATAGAGCGAGCGGATGAGCCGAAAATCGGCGATCGCGCGAAAAACAATGTCATCACTTTGGATAACGTTCGCAGCCTGCTGCGGCAGCAGCGCCACGCCGGCGTTGCGACTGATCAAGGTCAACTGCGCAATGGTGCTGAAAGTTTGGATGCGGCCCATTGTCAGCCTCGGCGGCAACTCGGGGCAATCGGCGAGCATTCTTGCAATGCCGGCCTGTCCGTCGAGTGCGATCACATCCTCCGGATTGATATCGGCCAAAACAATCGGACGCGACGACCGTGCGAGTTGATGATCTCTATGGCAGACGAGGCCAAACGGGTCTTCGCTGATCTTCCTTCCGTCCAATTCGGCCGATTCAAAACCCGGCCCAGCCAGCGCGAAATCAAGCGTTCTGTTCACCACCATGCCGGCCAACCGCTCGGCCACGTCATCATGGACTATGATATCAATTCCCGGATGGTCTGCACGGAACTTCATGATCGCGTCCGATATCGGGCTCAGGACAGCCGATGGCGCTGCGCCAATCGCTACCCGACCACGTTTGAGGCCGCCCACCTGTCGCAGGTTCGTCAGCGAAAGTTCGAAACGATCGAGAAGATCTCGCGCGCCCTCGAGGAACGCCTCGCCCGCTTCTGTCGCCCTTACAGGACGCATCCTCCGGTCGAAGATCGCCGTTCCACATTCCAGTTCGAGCGAGCGGATCGTTTCGGTCAGGGCGGAAGGCACGACGCCAAGCCGCTGCGCTGCCCTGCTGAAGGATCCCTCCTCCATGACCGTCAGCGCGGCGCGAAGATGGCGTAGGCCTATGTTCGTATTTTCCGAAAATACCTTCATATCTTTCTAATTATACGAAACGTGCCTTTGTGGTTCAATGCCGGTTCCTCGATTTCTCCGGATGGACGGCGATGTTGCACCAGAGCGTAAAGAAAATGTCCTATCATGTTGTGCTGCAAAGGCTCCCTGCCTTGCTCGCTGACGCGGGATTTCGTGGCGACATCGCAAAAGACGCCGCACTTCTGGCGGCGATGTCCACGGACAACAGTATTTACACCGTGATGCCGGATATCGTCGTTGCGCCGCGCGATGCCGAGGATGTTCGGCGGTTGATGCACGTCCTCGAGGCCGATGATCTGCGTGGCGTTCCCGTCACCGCACGCGGTGGCGGCACCGGCACCAACGGTCAGAGCCTGAACGCCGGCATCATCGTCGATTTTCAGAAATACATGAACCGCCTCCTGCAGGTGAACGAGAAGGAGCAGTGGGCAGAGGTAGAGCCTGGCATCGTTCTCGACGAGTTGAACGCGCAACTGGCCGCATCTGGCCTGTTCTTCGCGCCGACCACCTCGACTGCGAGCCGCTGCACGATCGGCGGCATGGTAAGTACCGATGCATCCGGCAAGGGATCGAGGCGCTACGGCAAGACCAGCGACAACGTCCTTGGGATGGAAATCGTTGTCGATGGCGGCCGGACACTGGATAGCGGCGCGCCGACACCCGACTGGGCCAACGCAATGCTCTTAGAGATCGAAGCGGCTTGTGCGTCGGGTCGCGATGCGTTGCTCGGCCAGGTGCCGGCGCTTTCGCGGCGGTTTACAGGCTATGATCTCGAACGGGCGAAGCCACCTGAAGGCGATCTCGAATGGTGGCGCTTGCCGATCGGCGCGGAGGGGACGCTGGGCCTCGTTACGCGCGTACGACTGCATCTGATGCGCAAACCGAAATTCAAGCGACTGGTTGTCATCGGCTTCGAGACGTTCGCCGCGGCACTCGATGCCGGCAGTGCGCTGCTTGCGCATGATCCGCTGGCGATCGAAGTGATGGACGAATGGGTGCAGGGCCTGGCCGAAAGGGCCGGAATTCTGCAAGCGCTGCCCGTCGGGCTACGCGCTCGTGACGGCCAACCGATCGCCTACAATTTCGTCGAATTCGTCGGGGACGACGAGGCAGATCTCGCACGGCACGTTGAAGCTCTGCGCGAGAGCGCGCTGACGCTTGCTGGCGCAATCGCAAGCCACGTGGCCGTCGACGATATCGAAATGGCAGCGCTCTGGCAGGTGCGAGCGGCAAGCGTTGGCTTGCTCGGCAAGGTCAGTGGCACTCGCCGGCCAATTGCCTTTGTCGAAGACTGCGTGGTGCCTGTCGAAAACCTTGCCGCCTTTGTGAAGGATTTCACGGGGTTGTTGAGCAACAACGGCTTGAGCTACGGCATGTATGGGCATGTCGATGTCGGCTGTCTTCACATCCGCCCTGCCCTCGATATCGATTCCGACGAGGACCGGACCATCATGAAAGAGATTTCGGACAGCGTCTTCGACTTGACGCGCAGGCACGGCGGGATCTTCTGGGGGGAGCACGGCAAGGGCGTGCGCGGCGCTTACCTTGCGGAGTTCGTCGGTGAGGCCGCCTACGACGCGTTTCGTCGCGTCAAGCGGGCATTCGATCCAGCGCACCGTTTCAATCCGGGAAAGCTCGTCGGCGATCCGGGATCTCTCATGGGCATTGCGACAACCCCGTTTCGTAGCGTCAACACCGATGAGAATGACCCGCTCGGACTTGCCTTCAGGTGTAACGGCAATGCTCAGTGTCTGAGTTATCCGCGCAGCAATGTCATGTGTCCGTCATTCAAGGCCACCCGCGACCTTCGCCATTCACCGAAAGGCCGCGCCGACGCGTTGAGGCATTGGCACCAGGCAAAACGCCAAGGCGATGCGACCGAAGAGTTGGAGAGCGATGTTCTGGCCTCGCTCGACGGATGCCTTGGCTGCAAGGCCTGCGCCACGAGTTGTCCGGTGCAGGTCGACATACCGGAGATGAAATCGCATTTCCTCGACCAGCTCCACCGGACGCGCCGGCGATCACTGGCAGACAAGGCGGCACTGCTGCTGGAGGAATATTCCCCAGTTTTGATCCGGTATAGAAAACTGGTGGCTCTCCTTGCGAGGGTATTCAACCCGCTGATGGAGAAAGCTTCGGGTCTGCGTGACCTTCCGTTCATCGCCTTTCACGATGTGGGCAAAGGCGGCTATAAGGCGTTTTCCGTCGAGGTGATCGCGCAGCGGCGATGGCATGAGGATACGGTCTTCGTGTGGCGGGATCCATTTACAGCCCTTTTCGATACGCAGGCCGCGTTGGCGCTCGCAGACGGCCTTCGCGGCTTTGGCTATCGCCCCGTTTTCGTCGCCATGCGTCCGGGCGGAAAAGCGGCCCACGTGCTCGGCGACCGACCTCGTTTTATCAGGCAGGCCCGGAAGCTTCGATCGGCGATCGACAAAGTCGCGGCATCCGGGAGACCGATGGTGGGGGTCGATCCTGCTTTCGTCATGATGATCCGCCAGGACTATGCGAACGCCGGCCTGGCGGGCCAGAATATCCTTCTCGTCCAGGAATTTTTGAGCGAGGAAATTGCCCGCGGACGCGGTTTGCCAAGATTGAACAGGGAGCGATTGCCGCGCAAACTGTTCCTTCATTGCAGTGAAAGCGCCGGCGCCGGAGCAACGGCGTGGAAAAAGGTGTTTGCTGCTCTCGGCGCACCGGTTGAAATTGCCGCAACCGGCTGCTGCGGCATGGCTGGCTTGTTCGGCCATCAGCAGCGTCACCAGGATCTCAGCAAGCACATTTTTGACCTTTCCTGGACGGGGCAGCTGCGGGGTGAGAAGCAGGCTATGGTCTCAGGTTTTTCTTGCCGTTGCCAGACGAAGCGATTCTCTTCTATTCGGGGTGAGCATCCTATGCGATGGGTGGCCGACGCAATCGATGTCGGATGACACGGCAGCCGACTGCGCGAATAGATGAGGCGATAATGTATGAGATCGATGCGATCGACAGGAAAATCATCCGGCAATTGCGCCTGAACTCCCGGATCTCCAATGTCGATCTCGGCAAGGAAGTTGGTCTGTCCGCCTCCGCCTGTCTGCGCCGCATCGCACTCATGGAACGGGCAGGCATCATCAGGGGTTACACAGCACTCGTTGACATGCTCGGCGAGGACGCAATTGCGGTGATCATCCAGATCACTCTCGAACGCCAGACGGAGGAATACCTGAACCGCTTTGAGACCGCCGTTCGCAAATACCCGGAGATTCGCGAGTGCTTTCTGATGACGGGTGGTTCGGATTATCTGCTTCGCGTTGACGTCGAAAGCGCCAGTGCTTTCGAAAGGATTCACAAGGAGATACTTTCAGTCCTGCCGGGTGTGCTGCGGATCAATTCCAGCTTTTCCATCCGCAACGTTTTGTCCGTGCGCCAGAAATAGATGCGCGGCGTACTCAGCGAAGGCGTTTCACGACGGCACTGGAGCGAATTACGCCATAAGGATCGCAAGACGGCGAGCCGCGCGAATGCTAACCTTGACAGTGGGGATCAATCACAACCGGATAGCGGCATGTATGACCATTGCATCATTGGAGGGGGTATCGTCGGCTTGGCGGTCGCCATGGCGTTGCAGGAAAGGACACCTGGCGCCAGAATCGTTGTCTTGGAGAAAGAGCCAGAGCTTGCCAGACACCAGACGGGTCGCAATAGCGGCGTCATCCACGCCGGAATCTATTATGCTCCCGACTCCCTGAAGGCAAAGCTCTGCCGCGAGGGTGCGGCGGCGACAAAGCGCTTCTGTACTGAAAATCGCATCCCATTCGAAACCTGCGGGAAGTTGTTGGTCGCCACCAACGATGCGGAGACTGAGCGCATGGATGCGCTCGAGGGAAGGGCACGGCAGAACGGCATCGACTATACGCGGCTGACGACCGCGCAATTGAGAGCCGCCGAGCCTGGTATCGCCGGTCTCGGCGCTCTTCTGGTCCACTCCACCGGGATTGTCGACTACGCGGTGGTATGCCGCGTCATGGCACAAACGATCGAAGCGCGGGGCGGCGAGATCAGGCGCGGAGTTGTGGTCAAAGCCATTCACGAACAGGAAAAGAGCGTGCGCATCGAAAGCCCGTCCGGTTGCGTCGACGCCAGCAAACTGGTTGCCTGCGCCGGTCTCCAGTCGGACCGAATCGCATTGATGGCCGGCTTGAAGATCAATCATCGGATCGTTCCGTTCCGTGGGGAATACTACGCTTTGCCGGCATCGAAGGCGAAGGTCACGCAGCGCCTCATCTATCCGATCCCCGATCCCGACTTGCCGTTTCTGGGAATTCACCTGACGCGAACGATTGACGGCGGCATGACTGTGGGTCCCAATGCAGTGCTTGGTTTTGCGCGCGAAGGCTATGCCAAAGGCAGTTTTGCAATCGCGGACGTCGGCAGCATGGTGACGTTTTCTGGCTTTTGGAAGATGGCTCGGAGGAACTGGCGTTCGGCAATTTCAGAGTTCGCCAATTCCGCGTCGCGCGCACGCTATCTCAAGGAATGCCGGAAATACTGCCCTGCGCTGACGATCGATGATCTGCAACACCCGCAAGCCGGCATTCGAGCGCAGGCGGTGATGGCCGACGGAAGCCTGGTTCATGACTTTCTGTTCAAGCAGACCGAACGAATGCTGCATGTCTGCAATGCCCCCTCACCGGCGGCAACCTCCGCCATCCCGATCGGACGCATGATCGTCGATCGACTGCTTGAGGGCGCGAGGGCGAGAAATGTTTCTCCCGCCCTGCAGGGGGCCGGGGCTTAGGTCGTCGGTTCGATTGTTGTCCCGGTGAAATGTGCGGTGGATCATCGCGACGATCGTAGCGCCCATTTCAGTCCATTTTCACTCCCTCGGCGAACTGTGCCGTTGACACAGGACCTACCCGCAAATGCGCTGCTGGGCATCTAGGCAATCATCAATCCGATGACAAAAAAGTATCGGCCGGCGGGGGCAAATGTGGTGGAGCGGCCTGTCACATCCGGCTAAACTTCTTTCATGGTCGTGGGATGGAACCGGGAGAGTTCCTCCGCGGATGGCCGAGCAACAGAGTGTATCCTGGGAGGGGTAGTCGTATGCGGGATGTATCAGAGCCCGATCTGGAAGTCGTCCAGATACGATCCGGCGAGTCCTTCAAAATGTGGTCGCACGGATATCCCTATCATACGGTGCGGTGGCACTTTCATCCCGAGTACGAGATCCACCTCATCACCGAAACCTCCGGCTGCTATTTTGTCGGCGACTTCATCGGCGATTTTCAGCCGGGAAATTTTGTCATGACCGGCCCGAACCTTCCGCACAACTGGGTCAGCGAGGTCGTCGACAACAGGCGCATCGAGCAACGCTGCCTGGTTTTGCAATTCTCCGAGGCGTTCATCGATGGGCTGCTTGCCATCCTTCCGGAGCTCAAGGGTTTCCGCTCGGTGCTGGCCGATAGTCGTCGAGGCGTCCTCTTTTCGCTCGAGGCAGCCGCGCTCGCAAAGCCGATCATGCAGGAGATGCTGGACGCCACCGGTGCGCGTCGCATCGCGCTTTTCATGCAGCTCGTCGAACTTTTGACCGGTGCAAACGATCACGTGGCTCTGACCACATCCGATTATCAGCCCGATCCCTCCGGATATATGTCGATCGGCACTAACAAGGCGTTGGCATTTATCCGCGAGCGACTGACGGAGCCATTTTCCGAGACCGATCTTTCGGCGATTGCCGGTCAAACGCCAAGTGCGTTCTCCCGATCGTTTCGCAAACATACCGGCTTCTCGGTGATTCAGTATGTCAACCGCTTACGCATCAATCTTGCCTGCCAGTTGCTGATGAGCAGCGAGGACATGCCTGTGATCGATATCTGCTACGCATCCGGGTTTAACAACCTTTCGAATTTCAACAGACACTTTCTCGCACAAAAAGGCATGCCGCCCTCCAGGTTCCGAGCCTTGAGGGCACAAAACGAAAAAGCGGTGGAGGCCGCCTAACCAGGGAGGACAGGGAGGAGACAGGAGACATTGGTGGCAAGTGCGAACCGGAGACCGTGGCGGGCCTCCGTGAGGGATCGCATGTCGTCAAATTTGGAACAGATGCGCCTTAGCAGTGCGGCCGACGGTGGTCTTTGACCGTGAGTTTCGGCGCGTGGCTTTGTGCACGTTAACTCAGGCCAGCCACACGCCTGAGACGGTAACCGCAACAATCGATCTCTTCAAGGGAGAAACCGAAATGACGCAATTCTCAATGAAACTCGCAGGCGCTGCCCTACTGGCTGTCGGCCTTCTTAACGGAACGTCCGTTTTTGCACAATCGGCCAAAGTCACCGACGCAACGGTCGCCTTCCTGATGCCCGACCAGAGCTCGACGCGTTATGAAGAGCATGATTACCCTGGCTTCCAGGCTGAAATGGCAAAACTCTGCGCCGGCTGCAAGGTGATATACCAGAATGCCAATGGCGACGCATCCCGCCAGCAGCAGCAGTTTAACTCCGCGATCTCGCAGGGTGCCAAGGCGATCGTCCTCGACCCGGTCGATTCCACCGCCGCTGCCTCGCTGGTGAAGATGGCCCAGAGCCAGGGCGTCAAGGTCATCGCCTATGACCGCCCGATCCCGTCTGCGGCCGCTGACTATTACGTCTCTTTCAACAATGAAGAGATCGGCAAGATGATTGCCGCATCGCTTGTCGAACATTTGAAGAAGAACAATGTCAAACCAGAAGATGGCGGTCTGCTGGAGATCAACGGCTCGCCGACCGATGCGGCTGCCGGCCTGATCAAGAAGGGCATCCATGCAGGCATCGCTGAAGGCGGATATCAGGTGCTGGCCGAATACGACACGCCGGAATGGGCGCCGCCGAAGGCACAGCAATGGGCAAGTGGGCAGATCACCCGCTTCGGCAAGAAGATCATTGGCGTCGTGGCGGCCAATGACGGTACCGGCGGTGCAGCCGTCGCCGCCTTCAAGGCTGCCGGCATTGATCCGGTCCCGCCGGTGACAGGCAATGACGCAACGATTGCCGGCTTGCAGCTGATTATCGCCGGCGATCAGTACAACACGATCTCCAAGCCGAGCGAGATCGTTGCTGCCGCTGCCGCCAACGTCGCACTGCAGCTGCTTTCCGGTGAAACGCCGAAGGCGGATACGAAGCTGTTCGACACTCCGACGCAGCTCTTTACGCCGGCGCTCGTGACTGCGGAGAACCTGAAGGCCGAAATCATCGACAAGACGGTCAACGGTAAGCCGATCCAGACGCCTGAGCAGCTTTGCGGCGACCGCTACGCGGACGGTTGCAAGAAACTCGGTATCGGCAGCTAAGCGCTCCTCCCCGGGGCCCTCCGGCGCGTGTCGTCGGGGGGCCATTGCAGATCGCATGAAGTCATACGGAAAGGCTTGCCTCGATGACGGACACTCAACACGATACGCCTCCGATCGGCGAGCTCGTTCTCAGCCTGCGTGGCGTTTCCAAGAATTTCGGTGCCGTATCAGCCCTGACGGATATCGATCTCGATGTGCATGCGGGCGAAGTCGTGGCGCTGGTCGGCGACAATGGCGCGGGAAAGTCGACACTCGTCAAAATTCTTGCCGGCGTGCACCAGCCGACATCGGGCACGATCACCTTCGCGGGCAAACCAGTGACGCTCGCTGACCCAAGTACGGCACTCGATCTCGGCATTGCGACGGTTTTCCAGGATCTCGCGCTTTGCGAAAATCTTGATGTGGTGGCCAACATCTTCCTTGGCCGGGAGACCAGTCCTCTGAAGCTCGACGAAGTGTCGATGGAGGTGCGCTCATGGACGCTCCTGAATGAGCTCTCAGCGCGCATTCCCAGCGTTCGCATTCCGATCGCGTCGCTTTCCGGCGGTCAGCGTCAGACGGTGGCGATCGCCAGATCGCTGCTGTTGGAGCCGAAGCTCATCATGCTCGACGAGCCGACGGCCGCACTCGGCGTGGCGCAGACGGCGGAGGTCTTGAACCTCATCGAACGGGTCCGTGACCGCGGCCTCGGCGTTATCATGATCAGCCACAATATGGAGGACGTGCGGGCCGTGGCAGACCGCATCGTGGTCCTGCGGCTCGGCCGCAACAACGGGATATTCTATCCCGACGCAACCAACCAGGAACTCGTCAGCGCCATCACCGGAGCCGCGGACAATTCCGTCTCCCGCAGGGCAAGCCGACGCCAGGCGTCGCGCGATATCACAGAGGGCGGAAACCTATGAGCACCAACTCCAATCAGAACGCCCCATCCGCACCCCTGCTCGATCGAAGCGACGTTCGCGTCAAGCATGAAACCGGCGTCAGCGGCGCCATCCGGGCCTTTGCCGATCGCGTGCGATCGGGCGATCTCGGGTCGTTGCCGGTCGTCGTCGGCCTGGTTCTCATCTGGACGGTGTTTGCGTCGCTCAATCCGGTCTTCCTTTCGGCCAACAACCTCGTCAACCTGCTCTTCGATGCCTCGACGGTCGGTGTTATCTCGCTTGGCATCGTCTGTATCCTGATGGTCGGCGAAATCGACCTTTCTGTTGGCTCGATCAGCGGCTTCGCCTCGGCTCTCGTCGGAATGCTGTGGGTCAACGAAGGCTGGCCGGTCGCCCTGGCGATCGTCGCCGCCCTTGCAGCGGGTGGTGTCATCGGTGCGCTCTATGCATTGCTGTTCAATCGACTGGGAATGCCGAGCTTCGTTTCGACGCTTGCCGGTCTACTCGCCGTTCTCGGCATGCAACTCTACCTTCTTGGCGCGACCGGTTCGATCAACCTGCCCTATGGCTCTGCGGTCGTGAACTTCGGACAGCTCCTGGTCATGCCCGATCCCGTTTCTTATGTTCTCGCCGCCATTCCAGGGTTCGTGCTGTTCGTGAGCGGTTATCGCACCGTCGTTCGCCGCCGCGCGGCAAGCTTGTCCTCGCGGTCGCTTGGCGGTCTGATTTTCCGCGCTGTCGTCATCACCTTGGTGCTCGAGCTGATCGTGTTTTATCTCAACCAGGACCGCGGCATTCCGTGGATGTTCGGTCTGTTTGTCGGCCTGGCCGTGGCCATGAGCTACGCGCTGACCCGCACCAAGTGGGGCCGCTCGATGACGGCGGTCGGCGGCAATCGCGAGGCCGCACGCCGCGCCGGCATCAATGTTCGCATGATTTATGCGAGCGCCTTCATGCTTTGCTCGATGCTGGCTGCACTTGGCGGCGTGTTGTCGGCGGCACGTCTTGCGTCGGCAAGCCAGCAGGCCGGCACCGGCGATGTCAACCTCAATGCCATCGCGGCTGCCGTCATCGGCGGTACGAGCCTCTTTGGCGGTCGCGGCAGCGCCTATTCGGCCTTGCTCGGCATCATTGTCATCCAGTCAATTGCCAACGGCCTGACCTTGCTCGATCTGTCATCGTCGCTTCGCTACATGATAACCGGCGCCGTTCTTGCCATTGCCGTCATTGTCGACTCGCTCGCACGCCGTTCGAGGGTGTCCCACGGACGCGCGTAAAACCCAGACAAAAGGTAAGGAATGCTATGAGACAGGAACTTTCTGGAAAGGTCGCTGCAATCACCGGCGCGGCCTCAGGGATCGGCCTTGAATGCGCAAGGGCGCTGCTCAGTGAGGGTGTCAGCGTCGCCTTCATCGATCGGGCTGAGGGGTCATTGAAACGGATTTGCTCCGAACTCGGACCGCAGGCATTTCCCCTGGTTGTCGATCTGACCAACCCGGAAAGCGTTGCGACGATGATGCCGCAGATTCTGGAAAAATTCGGCAAGCTCGACATCTTCCACGCCAATGCCGGTGCCTACATCGGCGGAGACGTCGTGGAGGGAGATCCCGATGCCTGGGACCGCATGCTGAACCTCAACGTCAATGCTGCCTTCCGCTCTGTCCAGGCCGTGTTGCCGCACATGGTTGAACGGCAGACCGGCGACATCATCATGACCAGTTCCATTGCAGGTCTGGTTCCCGTCGTTTGGGAGCCGATATACACTGCCTCCAAATTTGCGGTGCAGGCTTTCGTTCACACGGTTCGGCGACAAGTGATGAAGCATGGCATTCGCGTCGGTGCCGTCGCGCCGGGACCCGTAGTCACGGCCCTGATCAGCGATTGGCCGAAGGCGAAGCTCGAAGAAACCATCGCAGCAGGCGGGCTGATGGAGGCAAGCGAAGTGGCCGATGCCGTCATGTTCATGCTCTCGCGGCCGCGCAATGTTACAATCCGAGACCTCGTCATTTTGCCGCACAGCACGGATCTTTAGACATGGCACGTCACTTTCTCGGAATCGATGTCGGCACCGGCAGCGCCCGCACGGGGGTTTTTAACGAGAGCGGTGATCTGCTCGCATCGGCAAAACAACCCATTGCCATCTGGCACGAGGCTGGCGGCGTTGTCGAGCAGTCGAGCGAGGATATCTGGCGGGCAGTCTCCAGCACTGTTCGCAAGGCGGTTGAGGATGCGGCGATCGATCCGGCCTCCATCGCCGGCATCGGCTTCGACGCCACCTGTTCGCTCGTTGCTCTCGGCGCGGACTGGCGCCCGACCAGCGTCAGCCGTTCAGGCGATGCCAACAGGAACATCATCGTCTGGATGGATCACCGGGCCGTCGCCGAAGCCGACGAGATCAACGGCGGCGGGCACGACGTGCTGCGTTATGTCGGTGGCCGCATCTCGCCCGAGATGGAAACGCCGAAGCTCCTGTGGCTGAAGAGGCACCTGCCCCAGCAATACCGGGCAGCGGCCCACTTCTTCGACCTTTCCGACTATTTGACATGGCGCGCTACGGGAAGCCAGGCGCGATCAGTCTGCACGGTGACGTGCAAGTGGACCTATCTCGCCCATGAGGGGCGCTGGGACGTCGACTATTTTCGGGCCATCGGCCTTGAAGACCTCACTGTTGATGGTTTCACGCGGATCGGTAAGGATATTGTCGCTCCGGGAACGGCGCTTGGCACCGGCCTTTCCGCCCAAGCGGCCGCCGATCTCGGCCTGTTGGTCGGCACGCCTGTTGGTGCTGCCCTCATCGATGCGCACGCGGGCGGCATCGGAACACTTGGCGCGGTTGAAGCTGGAACGTCGGGTGGCGCCGACATTTCCCGCCGCCTGGCCTATATTTTCGGAACCTCGGCCTGCTCGATGGCGACGACACAGCAACCAACTTTTGTCGACGGCGTCTGGGGTCCCTATTTCTCAGCGATGGTCCCGGGCCTGTGGCTGAACGAAGGTGGGCAGTCGGCGGCAGGTGCCGCAATCGACCATCTGGTGCGTATGCATCCGGCCTCCGGCGAAATCGAGGCCCGCGCAAAGGCAGAGGGACTGTCGCTCGTCGGCTATCTGGAGCGGGCAGCTGCTTGTGCCGGCGACACCGCCGCCGATCTCGCCAACGGTATCGTCGTGGTGCCGGAGTTCCTCGGCAATCGCGCGCCGTTTGCCGATCCGGATGCACGCGCACTGATCGCCGGACTGACGCTTGACGAAAACGAGGAGTCGCTTGTTTCGCTCTATGTGGCGGGGCTTGCCGGTCTCGGCTACGGTCTGCGGCAGTTGCTCGACGCGTTGGCTGGCAAAGCGATCGACATCGACCTGATCGTGGCCAGCGGCGGGGCGGCAAGCAGCCCCCTCGTCCTGCAGATGATCGCCGATGCCACGGCAAGGCAGGTCGCCAGCGTAACCAGCCCGGAGCCGGTGCTGCTTGGTGCTGCAATGCTCGGGGCCGTTGCCGGTGGCTGTCACGCCGACATTTCCAGCGCAATGGGTGTGATGTCGCGCATTGCAAAGGTCTATCGGCCTGTCGCGGGTGCGGTGCGCGAAAGACATGGTCGTCGGTATGCGGCCTTCAAGCTGCTTCAGGAAACCGGCCGATCGCTTCGGGACATGATCTGACAAGGCTCTGCTCCACGTTCCGGTCCGATGTTGCGGATAGAAGGGTATCGACCCCTGCGCGGTTGCGATGTGGGAGCAGTTCGAGACCCGCTTCGTAACCCCCGAGCGCCAGCCAGTCGCCATTGCGCACCTCGTCAAAGGCCGACGTCGACGGTGGCGAGCGCCTGCTTGTAGCCCGTGAGTCGATCGATCGCCGCATCCATCCAGAGCTCGCCTATGACAAAGCCGACCCGCCTGTGGCCAAGGGCTGCAGGCAAGATTGACTGGACGCGGCACGAAGGCGCCATTCGCCGGGTCCTGATCGCACTCGGCTGGAATGAGGACACGGTTGGGGTCCAATCCATACTGCGCTTCAGCTGCCGTTCGTGAATACAAGCGATCGGGCTGCCCGTTGACTGTCGCAATGGTCAGTCTGTTTACATTGTCGCGAAATAGGGATACTTTCTATCCTTAATAGATGCTGTCGGGCGTCGAACCCGGACTGAATTGATGATCCTGAAAAGCCAAGTCGAATGGGCGCTACATTGTTGCGCCATACTTGCCGGTCTGCCTGAAGGCCGTTACCTGTCAACCAAGGCATTGGCGGAGTTCCACGGGCTTCCGAAGGAATATCTTTCGAAGGCGCTGCAGAGCCTTTCCCAAGCGGGTCTCGTTCATACGACGCTCGGTCCATCGGGCGGCTACCGATTGGCAAAAGCACCGGCCGAGCTGACCTTTCTTGACATCGTCGAGGCCGTTGAGGGTAAGGCGCAAACCTTTATCTGCAACAATATCAGAGCCAACAATCCCTGTCGGCCGCTTGGCTATTGCGAAAGCGGTCCTTGCGCCGTAGCAGTCATCATGTGGGAAGCCGACGAAGCGTGGCGGCAGAAGCTGCGCAGCGTCAGATTGTCCGATCTGATAGAGACCCTGTCCAAGGATATTCCCGCCGATCTTTGGAAGAGCAGCTTCGAATGGGTCCTAGAACGAGCCGGATGAGCGTAGCTTGACCTCGCCCGCGCCGGGCATTGCATAGAGGTAGCTCTGGGGCGGCATTGCAAGGGATAGGCCACTTTCCCGGCAGTGACGATGGACAAGATCGATCACTTCGTTCCTCGCCGGCGTTCTATCTGCCGGACTGGTCACGCGAAACTGCAGTTCGGTCTCTATTGCGACAGCGTCGATCCCCTTGAGGGCGACGATCGGCGGCGGGTCCTGCACGATCCGCGTGCAGCCTTGCAGGGCGGTTCGCATTGCCTCCTCGACGAGTTCCGGCCTGTGGCTTGCCGCGATGCGGACGAGCAGCGTGATCTGATGCGTCTCGTCGGGACGGCTGAGGTTCGTCAGCCCCACTTTCGCCAGGGCGCTATTGGGCAGAACAACAACGTTATGAGCGCCGGTGAGCAGAAATGTGGAGCGCCAGTCGTTCTCGATGACACGTCCCTCGGTCCCATCGCCAAGCACGATCCAGTCACCAATGACAAAGGGCCGCCCCAATGTCAGCGCGATGCCTGAGAAGACATCGCCGAGCGTATTCTGCAGCGCAAGGCCGAAGATGATGGCGACCACGCCGGAGGTCGCGACCAGGGTTCCGATGGGCGCTTTGAAGACGAAGCCGAGGATGGACAGGGCCACTCCGAGATAGACAACGGCAACGATCAGATCCTGCAGCAGCCGGGCTTCTCGCGGCCGTCGCTCCAAGACGATATAGATGCGCACGAAGCCGATCAGGGTCCATGCAAGGTGTGTCCACCATAAGACCCGGGCAGTGGTGGACAGAAATGCCGTGGTGCCTGTCAGATGTGTCTCCTCGACGCGATGCGGCAGGATGCCGGCAAGGGCGAGGACAGCGGTCATGCATGCGAAAAACAGGATCTGAACGACCAGCCTGGCGGTCGGGCGGTCACGACCCTGGAGATGCCATACGATAATACCGGCAACGCCCAGAAGATTGATCAGAACAAGCGGCAACGAGAGTTGTTCGTTGAACATGGCAGGCTCCGATCGCGAGGTTGCGGCCCTGTGCGGAGGGGCCGTGTGCGCGATCAACACCCGGCCCGCCCTGACTTACTTCTTCAAGGGATAGGTCAGTTCCTTTTCCTTGCTGTCAACCACGAAGACCGCAAGCAGCTTTGCAGGCTTTGTCTTGCTGCCGTTTGCGCTGACGCCATGACGGTCGCCGGGCATCTCCGAAAAGCTCTCTCCGGCATGATAGGTTTTCACCGGCCCGTCATTGACCTGGCTGCGGATGGAGCCTTCCAGCACCGTTGCATAGATGAAGGCGGAATTCGGATGGGTGTGGCCCTCGGAAAAGCCACCTGCACCATATTCGACCAGGACACCCTTGATGCTCTTGCCCGGAACGTTCGGCAGCTCGTGCTCATAGACGAGCGTGACCTTGGAAGCCTTGCCGCCGGCGTCACCGGCGAAGGCTGCGTTGAATGATAGCGCCGCGAGGGCAGCTGCGACAAAGATCGACTTCATCATATCGAGATTCCTTTCATAGGTCGGCCGCTGCGCCTTAAGAATTATGGCGCAGCGACGCTCTGTTATTTCCGCGCGGAGGTTGCGAACCATTGCTCGAAGGTGATCTGTCCCAGGCGTGGGTTGTTGTCCGAAACCAGCGAACCATCGACCAGTCGGGCGCCGAAGTAACGTGCCTCGGGATCCGGCTCGACCTTGCGGGCATCACCCGTGGCCTTCAGGTAGCGAGCAACGAGTTCGTTGAGCCGGAAGCGCTCCGGGCCGGCGATCTCGATCGTGCCATTGGCCGGTGGAGCGAGCGTAACGTCGGCCATGGCATCGGCGACGTCATCGGAGGCGATCGGCTGTACATAGGCCGGTGACAGGTGAACTGTATCGCCGACCGTGCCGGATTGCGCGATGCCGCTCAAGAACTCCATGAACTGCGTCGAATGAACGATCGTGTAAGGAACGCTCGAGGCCTTGATCAGCTTTTCCTGGGCTAGCTTGCCGCGGAAGTAGCCGCTCTCCTGCAGCCGTTCGGTCCCGACCACCGAAAGCGCGATATGGTGTTTGACGCCGGCGGACTTCTCTGCCGCGAACAGATTGCGGCCCGAGGTTTCGAAGAATTCTAGCACCGCCTTGTCCTCGAAAGAGGGCGAGTTGGCGAGGTCGACAACGACCTCGGCGCCGACGAGCGCTTCGGCCAGCCCTTCACCGGTGATCGTGTTGACGCCGGTATTCGGAGAGGCGGCAATCACCTCATGACCTTGCTTGCGCAGGCGTTCGACTGTCTTGGACCCAATAAGGCCGGTCCCGCCAATGATGACGATTTTCATCGGACTTCTCCCTTCAGGGCGGCCATCGGCCGCTGTGTTGATGGCTCTGAGGTCGTAAGCTTAGTTGAGGCCGGCCTTGTCGAGGCCGTAGGCCTTGTCTGCGGAACCGGGGACTGCCTTGAACGCGATGCTGGCGCGGTTCCAGGCATTGATCACCATGATCGAGAAGGTCAGGTCGGAAACGTCCTTCTCTGAGAGCTGGCCGCGGACCCGCTCGTAGAGTTCGTCGGGGATGCCGCCTTCGGGAAGGTTCGTGACTGCTTCGGTCCAGGCAAGTGCAGCGCGCTCGCGCGGGACAAAGAGGTTGGATTCACGCCAGATCGCCACGTGATAGAGGCGCAGCTCGCTCTCGCCATGGATCTTGGCTTCCTTGACATGCATGTCGAGGCAGAAGCCGCAGCCGTTAATCTGTGAAGCGCGGATGTTCACGAGGTCACGAATCTTCTGTTCGATGACGCTGTCCTTCAGGCCCATGCTGAGGTCTGAGAGCTTCTTGAAGAACTCGGGTGATTGCTGTGCGTAGTTGAGGCGCTGTGTCATGTCTTTCTCCTATTAAGGATATTCGGTATCCTTATGGACACAAAATATCCGTAATGGCTGGACAGTAAAGCTCTTCCGACCTAAACTGTGACATAAGGCTTATGTCGAAACGTATGGGGGAAAGATGGACATCGTATCTGCGCTGAGAGCCTTCCTGCGCGTTGCAGAGACAGGCTCGTTTTCTGCAGCGGCAATCGATCTCGATCTCACACAGCCAGCAGTCTCCCGGCAGGTTTCCGCACTGGAAGGACATCTCAACACGCGCCTGCTGCATCGTACCACAAGTGCGCTTGCCCTGACCGTCGAAGGTGAACAAATGATCGCGATGGCGCTGCGGGTGGTCGAGGCAGTGGACGCTCTCAACGAAGCCTCCTGCGTCGAGACGGCCATGGCGTCCGGCCGAGTGCGGCTCACCCTGCCCGCGCCTCTTGGTCTTTATGTCAGCGAGCGCCTCCCGGGACTGCTCGAACGCCATCCCGGCCTGTCGGTCGAACTGATTTTCCGCGAGGAGCCGTCCGATTTGATCGGCGATGGCATCGATCTCGAAGTGCGGCTTGGCGCGGTGTCAGACAGTACCTTAATGTGCCGGCGGATCGGCTGGACGACCGCCTTTCTCGTCGCGGCGCCCTGCTACCTGGAACGACACAGCATGCCCAAAGCGCCCGATGACATTGGTGGCCATGAATGCATCTGCTACAGCCGCGCCGGAGATGGACGGTCGTGGTCGTTTTCCGATGGGTCGGACGAGATTTCCGTGCGCATCGCACCGCGTCTGGTGGCCAACAATGCCGTGGCGGTACATCGCGCAGTGTTGACGGGGGGCGGTCTTGCCGTGCTTTCGCATCTCCTTGCCAGCCCAGACATCGAGGCTGGCAGGCTGATGAAGGTGATGCCAGAATTTCCGCCCGCGCGCCTGCCAATCAATGTCGTCTATCCGTCGCGCAAAAGCCTGCCGTTGCGCGTCCGCACGGTCCTCGATTTCCTGGCACAGGTGGTCAGGGAGGACCCATTGATGGCATCCTAGAGCACAAAGCGCTTGCTAAAATCTGCGCGCATTTTCATTCTGCGGGCAACTTGGGAGGAGCCATGAGCCGCAACATTATCCTTGTCGATCCGCTGCCGCGGACGCTCGATCTCATCATGACGCCGGATGTTCGCCGCCGTCTGGGACAGCTGGGAGAACTCGTCGTCTGCGAAGATCGCCAGATGCCGGCAGAACAGGTCGAAGCCCTGTTGCCGGACACGGTGCTGATTTTCGGCCAGACCGACATGCCGAAGGAGCGCCTGGATCGCGCCCCAAGGCTAAAGGCCATCATCAATGTCGAGTCGAACTTCCTGCCGAATATCGATTACCAGGCCTGTGTCGAGCGTGGTATCTGGGTGATCACGCCGGCATCGGCCTTTGCGTCGCCTGTGGCCGAAGCCGCGCTTGGCATGGCGATTGATCTTGCCCGTGGCATCACCAGGGCGGATAGGCAGTTGCGAGCGGGCGTCGAAGAGTATGGCCTTGCCGGAAACGACGAGACATTTCGTTTTTCCGGCGCACCGGTCGGCCTGATCGGTTTTGGAGATCTGGGGCGCCACTTGCGTGATCTTATCCGGCCGTTTCGCAATACCGTGCGCGTCTTTGATCCTTGGTTGCCGGCCGAGATTGTCGAGCGGCTCGACTGCATGCCGGCATCAATGGATGAAGTGCTTTGCGAAAGCCGCGTCGTCTTCGTCTTTGCCAGCGTAACCAGCGAGAACGAAGGGTTCATCGGCCGGCGTGAATTCGCAATGATGCAACCGGGCTCCGCCTTCCTGCTGATGAGCCGTGCGGCCGTCGTCGATTTTCCTGCCATGCTCGAGGCAGTGAGATCTGGCCATATCCGCGCCGCGACGGACGTCTTTCCAGATGAGCCGGTCGCTCCCGACGATCCCGTGCGCAAGGTGGAGGGGTTGTTGCTATCTGCACATCGCACCGGCGGTACGCGAGATGCCTTCTACGCGCTTGGCTCGATGGCTGTCGCTGATGCGGAGCTCATAATGAAAGGCCTGCCGCCGCAGCTTTGTCGAAGGGCGGATCCGGCGACGGCAAGTCGGTTGCGTTCCAAGCCGGTCAGCGTTTCCTGAACCGCCCGGTGTTCGCCTGCGGTTAAGACCGGATCGATGAGGTGTCGATGAACTCGCGTTCCTGAGTAAGCGCCACGACGGTCGCTGTACTCTCGGAGCGATCCCGGTGACGCGATCGAGGCGAAGAAACCTCGGATAAAATATCTTAAGGCTCTATCGCGCCGCAGCCGGTTAAAGTGCTAGCCTGCGGCAAAAGAAGAATGCCGGAGGATAAAATGACGAAGAAAACGCTTGGCGACTGGCAGGCTCTTGCGGAGAAAGAGCTGAAGGCCTCGCCGGAGACGCTCGTCTGGAGCACGCCCGAAGGGATCGACGTCAAGCCGCTCTATACCGATGGCGACATAGCGGGTGCTCAACACCTCGGATCGCTTCCTGGCTTTGCACCCTTTACGCGGGGCCCGCGCGCGACGATGTATGCAGGCCGCCCTTGGACAATACGGCAATACGCCGGCTTCTCCACTGCGGAGGCCTCCAATGCCTTCTACCGAAAGGCGCTCGGCGCCGGGCAGCAGGGCGTTTCGGTTGCCTTCGACCTTGCAACCCACCGCGGCTATGACAGCGATCATCCGCGCGTCGTCGGCGACGTCGGTAAGGCAGGCGTTGCGATCGACAGCGTCGAAGACATGAAGATCCTGTTCGATGGCATCCCGTTGGAGAAGATCTCTGTCTCCATGACGATGAACGGCGCGGTTATCCCGATACTGGCGAGCTTCATCGTCGCCGGCGAGGAACAGGGCGTGCCGCGGGCTGAGCTTTCCGGGACCATCCAGAACGACATTCTCAAGGAGTTCATGGTCCGCAACACCTATATCTATCCACCCGAACCTTCGATGCGGATCGTTGCCGATATCATCGAATACACCGCAAGAGAGATGCCGAAGTTCAACTCGATCTCGATCTCCGGCTATCACATGCAGGAAGCCGGCGCGACACTGGTGCAGGAGCTGGCCTTCACGCTCGCCGACGGGCGCGAATATGTTCGTGCTGCGCTTGCCAAGGGATTGAACGTCGACGATTTTGCCGGCCGCCTCTCCTTCTTCTTTGCCATCGGCATGAACTTCTTCATGGAGGCAGCAAAACTGCGCGCCGCGCGGCTCCTCTGGACGCGGATCATGGAAGAGTTCAAGCCGGCAAAGCCCTCGTCGCTGATGCTGCGCACCCATTGTCAGACCTCGGGCGTGTCGCTGCAGGAGCAAGATCCCTACAATAATATCATTCGCACCGCCTTCGAGGCGATGTCGGCAGTGCTGGGCGGCACGCAGTCGCTCCATACCAACTCCTTCGACGAGGCGATCGCGCTGCCGACGGAGTTTTCGGCGCGCATTGCTCGCAACACGCAGCTTATCTTGCAGCACGAGACGGGCGTGACGAAGGTCGTCGACCCACTTGCCGGCTCCTATTATGTCGAAAGCCTGACAAACGAACTCGCCGATAAGGCCTGGGCCTTGATCGAGGAGGTCGAGGCGCTCGGCGGCATGACGAAGGCCGTCAACGAGGGTTTGCCCAAGCGGCTCATCGAGGAAGCGGCGACGCGACGCCAGGCGGCGGTCGACAAGGGTGACGAGGTCATTGTCGGCGTCAACAAGTACCGGCTCGAGACAGAGGAAGAGATCGAGACCTTGGCGATCGACAATGCCGCCGTGCGCACTGCCCAGATCAAGCGTATCGAAGAGACGAAACGTCGCCGCGACGCCACCGCCGTACAAGCTGCCCTCGACTTGCTTGCGGAGGTTGCAGATAGCGGCAAGGGGAACCTGCTTGCGGCGGCGATCGAAGCGGCGCGCGCGCGTACGACCATTGGCGAGATTTCGGATGCCATGCGTCGTGCCTTCGGTGATCACGCGGCCGAGCCCGAAGTCATCAAGGACGTCTATGGTCAAGCCTATCGTGACGAACCGGAGCTGGCAGTGCTGAAAGACCGCATGAGCGATATCGGCAGGATTCTCGGCCATACGCCGAAGATCATGGTTGCCAAGCTGGGTCAGGACGGCCACGACCGCGGCGCGAAAGTGATCGCCTCCGCGTTTGGTGACATCGGCTTCGACGTGTTGGCCGGGCCGCTCTTTCAGACGCCGAAGGAAGCAGCCGAGCTCGCCGTCGCCAATAAGGTACACGTGGTTGGCATGTCGTCGCTGGCTGCCGGCCACAAGACGCTGGCGCCGCAACTGGTCGACGAGCTCAAGGCGCAAGGTGCTGGCGATGTCATCGTGGTGGTCGGTGGCGTCATTCCGCGGCAGGATTACCAGTTCCTGATGGACCACGGGATCGCCGCCGTATTCGGGCCTGGCACGAATGTTCTGGATGCGGCAAATTCGGTTCTCGACCTGCTCGAGGGCAAGCGGCGAAACCGCTAGATTTCGTGCGGTGTGACAACGGTTCGCGGCGTCGCTGTTCGGTTCTGTGTAAACGGAGACCGGCGGCTGCTGCTCATGTGCAGCCAAAACGTTCCATATTCTCGCCTGAAAACTCAGGAGCCTCGAAATCGAGCGGCTATGAAAATTAATTTCATAGTTCCAACTTTTCGCGGGATTCGTGTTGACGAGTTCGAATTTTTGTCTCAACTTGACGAAAATAAATTACGTAATGGGAACGAGAACAGCATGAAAGTGGGAATTATCGGGCTAGGTTTCCGGCTCGGCTATCTTGGCTACGTCTTCAAGTCCGTGGATGAAAGCTTCGAGATCGTGGGTTACGTCGACCCCGATCCGGCAGGCCTTCCGGGGCTTGCTGAAAAAGACATTTCCGCCGGCACGGCCTATGCTTCCCCCAAAGAGCTGATCGCCAACGAAAAGCTCGATCTTTTGATGATCGGTTCCCCGAACCACATGCATCTCGATCATATCAGACTTGGCCTCGAAAGTGGCCTGAAGGTCTTCTGCGAAAAGCCGATCGTCACGACGATCGCCGAGAGCATCGAACTGGCACGGCTGATGGCAAAGTTCGGTCACGAGCGCCTGATGGTCGGCCTCGTGCTTCGTTACTCCCCACTCTACAAGGACCTGCGCGCCATTCAGGCTGCAGGCAAGCTCGGCCAGATCGTCTCGATCGAAGCCGCGGAGCACATCGAGCCTTATCACGGCGCTTTCTTCATGCGCGACTGGCGCCGCTACGAGCGCTATTCCGGCAGCTTCATGCTGGAAAAGTGCTGCCATGACCTCGATCTCTACAACGGCGTCGTCGGTGCCCGGCCTGAGCGCGTTGCAAGTTTCGGCGGTCGCAAGAGTTTCACGCCGGCCAACGATCCCGCTCGCGAAGGCATCAACGACCTGGAGCTGTTCCATCGCAAGCCGAGCGGCTGGATGGGCTCCGACAAGGTGTTCGATAGCGACGCCGACATTATCGACTATCAGGTGGCGATCGTCGAATACGCCAATGGCGTCGGCATGAACTTCCATACCAACCTCAATGTTCCCGACCAGTTTCGCCGCTTTGCCATCATGGGATCGCGAGGCATGGCCGAGGGCGATTTCGTCCGCGGCTATCTCGACGTCCATGAGCAACTGACAGGCAAGAAGGTCATCCAGAACAAGTACGCGGCGACCGAGCTGTCGCAGCATTACGGTGCCGACGAACAGATGGCCGCCGACCTGCTCGACAGCGTGCGCACCGGCACCGAGCTTCCCGTCTCTACACTTAACGCCCTCGAAGCCGGTATTCTCGCCCTGTCCATGGACGAGGCGCGCATGCAGAAGGCGGTGGTCGATCTGCGCCCGGTGTGGGACAGGTTCGACGACGCCCTGCACGCAAGAGCGGCTTGAGGAGGGCGGCAAGATGGGCGTCCAACGCAACGCAGTCATCTTCGCCTGGATCCTTCTCCTTCCGGCCGTGCTCTACGTGGCGGCGATCGTCGCCTATCCCCTGGTCGATACATTTATCCTGTCCTTCACCGATGCGTCGCTGAAAAAGACGACGAATTGGGTCGGCTGGGTCAACTACAGCAAGATCTTCAATGCGACCTTCGCCGAAGTCATCCTGCGGACATTCATCTGGACGTTCTTTTCCGTCTCCATCAAGATGATCATTGGCGTCTTTGGCGCGACGATGCTGAATTCCGCGGTACCAGGCAGGGCGCTCTTTCGCGTACTGACTATGCCGCCCTGGATTGTCCCCATGGCAATCGGCATCTTCATGTGGGGCTGGATGTATAACGGCCAGTTCGGGATGATTTCCGGCATGCTACAGCGCTTTGGTCTGGTGGACGCTCCGGTTGCGTTCCTCGCACAGGGTTCCACGGCGTTCTGGGCGACGATTATCACTGACGTCTGGATCGGCGTCCCACTGGTCACGCTCTATATGCTAGCGGCCATGCAGGCGATTCCGCAGGATCTTTACGAGGCCGCCTGGACGGACGGAGCCGGCCGTTTCTACCGCTTCCGGCGCATTACCCTGCCGTTGATCGTCCCTTCGCTGATTACCATGTCGATGCTGTCACTCATCGCCACCTTCAACTCCTTCGATATCATCTGGATCCTGACGCGCGGCGGTCCGAGCGGCGAAACGACGACGATGATCATCGACACGTACCGCACGGCGATTGGTTCGAACAAATACGGTGAAGGGGCTGCACGCGCCGTGCTGATCTGCATCTTCCTGTCGATCTTCTGTGTTTGCTACTTCCGATTGACCAGCCGCCTTGCTTCCGGAGACAAGCGATGAAACAACCCCATCTGCTGATCAATCGGTACAAATGGTATGAGATCATCGGCATCTATGCCGGCATCCTGGTGTTCCTCACCTTCGTGCTCGCTCCCTTCGTTGAGGGCTTCCTTGTCTCGCTGAAACCGCTCAGCCAGCTTTTCTCCTCGCCTTATCGTTTCATTCCCGAGAACGGTTCCTTCGAGGCGTACCGGACGATGTGGATCAGCGTGCCGGGCTTTGCCCGCTACATCTTCAATTCCTTCTTCATCTCGACGGTCGTGACCGCTGTCGTTCTGGTTCTCGTCATCCCTGCCTCCTATGCGTTCGCACGGTTTGAATTCAGAGGCGCTGGGCTGTTGCTCGCTGCGTTCCTGGCGGTCAACATGTTTTCCGGAGCGGTGCTGCTCATTCCGCTCTTCCGGTTGATGCGCTCCCTCGGCCTGCTCAATACCTATTTTGCAATCATGGTTCCGGGTGTCGCCTTCCTCATTCCGTCCGCGATCTGGCTGCTCAGAACCTACATGATGCGCATTCCCAGGGAGTTGGATGAGGCGGCCTTCGTCGACGGCGCCAGCCAATTCTACACGCTTCGCCGCGTCATCTTGCCGATCGCGATGCCCGGGATCATGGTGGTTGCAATCACCACCTTCATCGGCTCCTATGCCCAGCAGTTCATCTTCGCGCTCACCTTCAATTCCAAAACCGAATTTGCGCCTTTGCCAGTCGGGCTGTTTGCCTATTTCGGCCGCCAGGAGGTGGTCTGGAATGAGCTGATGGCCGCCAGCTTCGTCGGCATTGCGCCGGCCATGATCGTGATTTTCTTCCTTCAACGGTATCTCGTCAGCGGGCTAACCGCGGGCGCGGTGAAACAGTAAGTCAACCACCAGAGAAAAAACGGGAGCTAACAAAGTGACGATTCAATTCAAGACCGGGCTGATGGCCCTTGCCCTGCTCGGCTCCACCGCGCTCGGCGCCATGACCGCGCATGCCGCTGACCAGGAGATCAGCTGGATCTATTGCGGCGACAAGATCGACCCCATCCATGAGAAGTACATCAAGGAGTGGGAAGGCAAGAACCCAGGCTGGAAGGTCACGCCTGAGGTCGTCGGCTGGGAGCAGTGCCAGGACAAAGCCACGACGCTTGCCGCCGCGGGCACGCCTGTCGGCATGGCCTATGTCGGCTCGCGCACGCTCAAGGAATTTGCCCAGAACGACCTTATCGTGCCGGTGCCGATGACCGACGAGGAGAAGAAGAGCTACTATCCGAACATCGTTGATACCGTCACCTTCCAAAACACCCAGTGGGGCGTGCCGGTCGCCTTCTCGACCAAGGCTCTCTACTGGAACAAGGATATCTTCAAGCAGGCCGGCCTCGACCCGGAAACACCGCCGAAGACCTGGGCTGAAGAAATCGCCGACGCCAAGCAGATCAAGGAAAAGACCGGCATCGCTGGATACGGTCTCCCGGCCAAGACTTTCGACAACACGATGCACCAGTTTATGCATTGGGTTTACACCAATAACGGCAAGGTCATCGACGGCGACAAGATCGTTATCGACAGCCCGGAAGTGCTGGCAGCGCTCCAAGCCTACAAGGACATCACGCCCTATTCCGTCGAAGGCGCAACCGCCTACGAGCAGAACGAAATCCGCGCCATCTTCCTCGACGGCAAGGTCGGCATGATCCAGGCAGGCTCGGGTGCCGCTGCCCGCCTCAAGGATACCAAGATCAACTGGGGCGTTGCACCGTTGCCGCTCGGCCCTTCGGCCAAGGGTGAAGGTACGCTGCTCATCACCGACAGCCTGGCCGTCTTCAAGGGCACGGGTGTGGAAGACAAGGCGATCGAATTCGCCAAGTTCATCACCTCACCAGGCCCGCAGGGCGAATACGAGCTTCAGGGCGGTGCAGGCCTCACGCCGCTGCGTCCGTCTGCGAAGGTTGACGAGTTCGTCAAGGCTGATCCGTCGTGGAAGCCGTTCATCGATGGAATCGCTTTTGGCGGCCCTGAGCCTCTCTTTACCGACTACAAGGGCTTCCAGAATTCGATGATCGAGATGGTCCAATCGGTCGTGACGGGCAAGGCCCAGCCGGCCGATGCCATCAAGAAGGCTGCTAGCGAGATCGAAGCGTTCAAGTAAGCCTTTGTCGGGATCGCGGGCGCAACAACCGCGATCCCCCACTTACAGTATGCATGCCGTAGGCGCGGCGACCGGAGACAGGTTTTGGGACAGCTTCTTCTCAACAATGTTCAGAAGTTCTACGGCGACTTCGAGGTTCTCAAGGGCATCCAGCTCGAAGTGAAAAACGGCGAGTTCGTGGTCTTCGTCGGGCCGTCCGGCTGCGGCAAGTCAACGTTGCTGCGGATGATTGCCGGCCTCGATGCCACGACGGCGGGCGACATCGTCATCGACCGCCTCAGGGTCAATGACCTGCCCCCGGTCAAACGCGGTATCGCCATGGTGTTCCAGTCCTACGCGCTCTACCCGCACATGAGCGTCTTCGAAAACATCGCTTTCCCGCTGCGCGTGGAAAAGATGGAAGAGGCGAAACTAAAGGCCAAGGTCGAGCATGTCGCGCGCATCCTTCACCTCGATCAGCGTCTGCAACAACGACCTGGAATGCTCTCGGGAGGTCAACGCCAGCGTGTGGCAATCGGTCGTGCGATTGTGCGCGAGCCGAAGATCTTCCTGTTCGACGAACCGCTGTCCAACCTCGACGCGGCGTTGCGCGCCGACATGCGTATCGAGCTTGCCAAGCTGCATCGGCAGCTGAAGGCGACGATGATCTATGTCACCCACGACCAGATCGAGGCGATGACCATGGCCGACCGGATCGTTGTGCTGAACGCCGGCGAGATCGCGCAGACCGGCGCTCCGCTGGAGCTTTATCACAAGCCCGCCAATATTTTCGTCGCAAGCTTCATCGGCAATCCGAAGATGAACTTCCTGCCCGTCACCTGCACCTCTGTCAGCGATGCCGGTGTCGAAGTCGCCTATGAGGGGCAAAAGGCGGTGATCCCGGTCACCCCCCGTCAGGGCGCTGTTGGCAAGGCACTGACGCTCGGCGTGCGTCCTGAGCACATCCAGATCGGTGCCGGCGACATCGCGCTTACCATTGCGCCAACGGTCATCGAGCGACTTGGCGCACAGACCGTGGCATACGCATCGCTCGACGGCGAAGGCGAGAATTTCTG
Organism: Rhizobium sp. LjRoot258; assembly: GCF_964254185.1. Classification (NCBI taxonomy): domain Bacteria; kingdom Pseudomonadati; phylum Pseudomonadota; class Alphaproteobacteria; order Hyphomicrobiales; family Rhizobiaceae; genus Rhizobium; species Rhizobium sp. LjRoot258. The sequence continues at coordinate 1,492,671 of NZ_CAXUST020000002.1, forward strand.
TGCAACGCTGCCGGGCAGCGCCGGCGTACGCCCAGATCAGCCGATTGTGGCCGGGATCAACGTCGCCGACTGCCATTTGTTCGATGCGACGGGTATATCGTTTGAACGCCATGTCGCGCTGACCGACATCGACATCAACCTGCTCAATCCCACAGCCGCTTGATCAGCGGCGTCGCCGCCTCAATACAGAGGATAGAAGAGCCTGTTGGCTGGGTAGGAATAGGCGCCCCGGTCGACGATCCCCAACCGGTACATGCAGCTTCTGAGCGCCGTGACGTGCCAAGGATTTGCCGGATAGGGTGAGCCGCGGTGGACGGCCTCGGGCTCGCAATAGCGATAGGCCCTGTCAAACCGCGCTAGAAGCACGGGATCGGAATCCATCCGTACGCCATGATAGGTCTGCCATTGCGCCGGCGGTTCAGCCGCCGAGATCGCCAACAGGCTTGCTGCTATTCCCATTGCAACAGAGACTCGCATCGCCTTAACCTCCCGCGCGCCCAACGCCCGCGCAAAAGAAGATGCTTTTCAATCGCGTAAGGTCAAGAGGCGTACATCAAAGGAAGGTGCCAAGGGCGACGGGCTCCTACCACACTAGTCCACGTGCGGCTACATCCTCGACGCGCGTTACCACGCCATCACGATGAAAAACCATCGTGTCAAACAGATTGGAAACAACGCATGTGTGGTTGGGAATGATCCGGATCTTCTCTCCGATCAAAGGACGCCGATCGCCGCATTTCGACAGGTCAATGACGCCGTGCTCCTCAGACAATCCGGTGATCGCCGCCTCGGGGTAACCGACCACCGTTCCGAAGTCGGCAAAGCCGAGCAGATCGGAGGTCAGGGCCTTTGATCCGGCGTCGATGACGGCGCGATCCGCCGTCGGGCGGGACACGACTGTTGCCAGCACATGCATCGCGCAGTCGGCTTCGCTGCAGTGGCCAGCGCGGACCATGGAGCGATCATTATAGATATACGTACCTGCGCGGTGCTCGGTCGCGGCGCCGACGAGATGCGCCTCAAAGAGGCTTGGCGTGCCGCCGTTGCTGACGATCGGGCAAGCGATCCCATCAGTCTCTAGGAGCAATAGTGCTTTGCTGAGGAAGGCTTGCACCGCTTCGGCCGAGCCGGGCTTCGGGTAGTTGAGGAGACCACCGAACGAAAGGCCCGGCGCGCCGCTTATGCGCTTTGCCAGGATCTTTGCGTCTTCGGGCGTCTGGACGCCGCAGCGCCCGCCGCCGGTGTCGCATTCAACCAGAACCGTCAGCGGTTTGCGGGATGCGAAGGAGGAGGACAGGCCATCGATGGTCACCGTGCTGTCGGCAACGACTTTGAGATCAGGGATCCGGTCGTTGAGCGCGCCAAGGCGCTCGAGCTTTTGCGGGCCGACAATGTTGAAGGTGATCAGGATATCGTCGAAGCCGGCGGCAGCAAAAACCTCCGCCTCGCTGATCTTCTGGCAGTTGATGCCTTTCGCACCCGCCGCGATCTGCTCGGCGGCAAGCGCTGGGATCTTATGCGTCTTGATATGCGGTCGAAAGTTCAGGCTGTGCCTATCCATGTAGGCCTGAGTGCGGGCAATGTTCGCCGCCAGGCGATCCTCGTCGATGATAGGCCGCGGCGTCGCAAGATCAGCGACCCTGTCGCCCGGTTTGGCGACGACGGCGAACGGATTTTCCTGCATGTGTGAAGCTGCTCCGCGTTAGCGGCCGTGGGGATTGGCGACCATCGGCCAGATGTTCTTCGGCGCCCGACGATAGGGTGTCTTGACCGGATTGTTGGGATAAGGCGTTCCGGCCGAGCAGTAAATGATCTCCGCGGCGATTTTGGAGAACGATGCGAAGAAATGATTGGTCGATTTGATGACCAGGACCTTCTTCGACAGCGGATCGATGCCCATCACGGAGAACAGGCTTGGATCGAAACTCTGCGCGCGTGTCGAATTCAGGATGATATCGATGCCGTCAAGCACGATATGCGCTGCGTCCCCGAATGGCGCAAGGCTTTCGCCAAAACGCATCTCTGCATTGGTGACGAGCTTGACGATCTTGATGATGCCATCCACCGGATTGCCGGTGCCGGGCGCGGACTTGGCGCCGAAGCGCAGTGGGATCTCGGCCCCCTCGCCCGCCGCCATGCAGATCTGTACGGCCATCGGATCCCAGATCGTACCGATCGCGACACCTGTGGCGCCCTGGGCGAGGAGTTCCTGCAAGACAACGGTGGCATCCCCCGCGGTACCGCCGCCAGGATTGTCCCAGACGTCGGCGATGACGACGGGCCATGACTTTGCTGCCATTGCCTGCGCAACGGCCTCAAGCTCGTCGATCTGTGGCATGATGAAGGTGCCGCGCTTGGAAAACAGCTCAAGGCCGAGTTCGCGCGCCAAGGTATTGCCCTTCTCCAGCTTGTCGTTGGTGACAACAAGCATCTTGGTGCCCATTTCCGGTACGTCGCCCGCCATGAACCCATGGATCACCGAGATCGACAGGATATCAGCATCTTCCTTTTCCAGGCGCATGATCTTGTCGACGAAAGAGCGCATCGGATCGCGCGAGGTGGGATAGACGTCGATCATGCGGCAGTCAAAGACAGACATGACAGGCGCCAATCGACCTTCCAGTGTCTCTACGGCAATCCGCCAGAGATCCTCGGCGCGATCGACGAAGTCCGTGTGCGGGAACTCCTTGAAGTAGACGAAGAAGTCTGCTGCCCCTAGCCGCTTCGCGGTAAGATGGCTATGCGGATCGAGCTCGGCACAGACGAGGACGTCCGGCCCAACGATCTCGCGCACGCGCACGAGTATGTCGCCCTCCGTATCCTCGTAGCCGGCTGCGACCATGGCGCCGTGCAGACCGAGGACAACACCGTCGACAGGCATCGCAGCCTTGAGCTGGGTCAGCACCTCGTCGCGCAGCCCTTCATAGGTCGAGCGGCTCACCAGTCCGGCTGGATCCGCCCAGGCGGCCGTTCCTTCGATCAGATCCCATCCCTTCTCGGCGCAGACGCGGCGTCCAACCGTGATGGGTGCCGAGCAGAGCGTCGGGGTTTCCGGGTGCTGGCCAGGAGGTGCATAAAGAGATGCCTCAAACGCGCGCCGGTCGACGCAGATAGGAGAAAAGGTATTGGTCTCGGTTGCGAGCGCCGCCGTGAAAATGCGCAAGGGTTCGGCCTTTGTCGTTGATCAGCCCATCGGGTTCGGCAGGTAGCCGGTAAAGCCGCATATCTTCCAGCGGCCCTCATGCAGGCGACAATAATAAAGCGTTTGCCACTGCATGACATCACGCGTCCCATCGGCTTTGGTGAGTCCGCCATCGAACTTCTTGCGCACGAGCGCCATGTCGCCCTCAACCTCGATGTCTTCAAGCGTGGTAGTCGTGAAGATCGCGGTGCGGGCGTCTTCAGCGAAAGATTGCATTGCAAAGTCCTTTGCCTGGCGCAGCCACTCGTCGCGATAGGCCGATAGCGTCGGAAATGCCAGACGCCAGTTGTCGGGGCTCAACTGCTTGCGCCCGTCTATGCCAATGAAGCCGTCTTCGACGAAATCATGCTTGACCATCGACCAGTCGGCGGCGAGGAATGCATCGATGTCGCGGGGAACCAGCATCTCCCAGATCGAATGCCGGGCAACGTCGGAGGCGGGAAACGGGTTCTTGAAAGGATTGCGCATTATCTCCCCCGGATTGAAATTCTTTTCATGAATGGTGTTTTTCACTGGTCAAATTCCGCTTTCCATGGTCACTTGTCAACTTAATACGAAAATAATTTGCAAGGATTGATCGATGTCCATCAAGCGTTATGGCACGGTTCAAAAGGGTGCCGGCGGCAAGCCCCTGCCGTTTGCGCGCGCCGTCGAAGCCGACGGCTGGCTTTATGTCTCGGGTCAGGTCGCCATGGAAAATGGCGAAATCATCGATGGAAATATTGTCGCGCAGACGCATAAGACGATCGAGAACGTGCTGGCTATTCTCAAAGAGGCCGGCTACGGCGTCGAGCACGTGGTTCGCTGCGGTGTGTGGCTCGATGATCCGCGCGATTTCTGGACATTCAATAGCATCTATCAGCAGTATTTCGGCGAACACCCGCCGGCGCGCGCCTGCGTGCAATCGTCGATGATGGTCGACTGCAAGGTTGAGATCGACTGCGTCGCGTTTAAACCTAAGGATCGATAGCGCAAACGACGGGGGCTGGGATGGATATTTTCTCGACACTGCAGGAAGAGAAGGCCCGGCTTTCGCCCTCGGAAAACCGTATCGCCGACATCCTTCTCAACGACTTCGAGTTTGCGGTCAACGCCTCGATCATCGAGCTTGCCGAAAAGGCAGATGTATCACCGCCGACGGTCACGCGCTTCTGCCGCCGGCTTGGTTGCGAGAGCTTTTCCGATTTCAAGGTGCAGCTCGCCAGGACAGCCTATGTCGGGATGCGCTACCTGAAACCGGAGCCGAAAAGCACCAATCCGGGGGATGTCGCGCAGGATATCATCACCAAGGCGCAGAACGCACTTTTCCTGCTTCATCGCTCCCTTGACCTTGCGGCAATCGAGCTTGCGGCCGAGCGGCTTTCGCGCGCCGACATGATTTATGCCTTCGGCTCCGGCGGCAATTCGTCAATGATTGCCAACGAATTGCAGAACCGACTGTTTCGCTTCGGCCTGCATGTGACGGCAAGTTCCGATCACGGCATGCAGTTGATGATGGCCGCCGCCGCCAAGCCGACCGACGTGCTGATTGGGTCCTCCTTTACCGGGCGCAACGCCGAGCTCGTGCGCGCCTTCACCCTTGCGCGCGAGTCCAGCGTGACGACGATCGCGCTCACCCAGAGCAATAGCCCGGTCGCGCAAGTTGCAGAGATCGTCGTGCCGATCGATCTGCAGGAAGGAACCAACATCTTCCGGCCGACCTCGACGCGCATCGCCTATCTGGCGGCCATCGATATTCTCGCCAGCCTCGTTGCCTACGCGATCCAGCCAAAGGCGGCAGTGGCCCTGCGCCGCATCAAACAACAGCTCGTCGCCCACCGCGATGGCGATGACCGGCAATTGCTCGGGGACTAGAGAATTCCATGACAAAAGGGGATGCTGAATGACACAGACGGTAGCGATCGTGACCGGTGCTGCGGGCGATATAGGGCGCACCATTGCTGAGCGGCTCGCACAGGATCACGACGTCATCCTTTTGGTCGACATCGACGTTGCCGCCGCCGAGAAGGCCGCACGCGCGCTCGGCTCGGCGGATCGTTTTGTTGCGCACGGCTGCGATGTGACCAGCGAAACAAGCGTCGCCGAGATGGCCAAGCGGGCCGCCTCGCTCGGTTCCGTGAAGACGCTGGTCAACAATGCCGGCGCAGCGCGCGCCGTCAGCCTGCACGATACGACGCCGGAAATCTGGCGCATGGACAACGCCCTCAATCTCGAGGCTGCCTTCCTGTGCTTCCGTGCCGTCGAGGATCTGCTTGCGGCGTCGAAAGGTTCTGTCGTCAACATCGCATCCGTCAACGGCATGAACGTCTTCGGCCATCCGGCCTATAGCGCTGCGAAAGCGGGACTGCTTCATCTCACCAAACTGGTCGCGGTGGAATATGGCAAGTTCGGTATTCGTTCGAATGCTGTTGCGCCAGGCACGGTGCGCACGCAGGCATGGGAGGCGCGCGCTGCCGCCAACCCGAACGTCTTCGAGGAAGCTCGCCGCTGGTATCCGCTGCAGCGCGTCGTCGACCCCGCGGATGTTGCAAATGCGGTCGCATTTCTGGCCGGACCGCAGGCCGCGGCCATCACCGGCGTCTGCCTGCCGGTGGATTGTGGTTTGACCGCCGGTCAGGCGGAACTTGCCCGCACCTTTTCGCAGTCCGAGCACTATTGAAAGACACACTAAGAGAGGAACAGATATGACTGTGGCGCCTTATCGCCTGGAGAGCTCGTGGCATCCTCTTGGCGGCCCGAACGGCCGCTTTACCTTTTCCCTTTTCAATCTTTCCGACGTCGTGCTTTCCAGTTTTACGCTGGTCTATACGTCGCTGACGCGCGTCATCGACCCGACGGCCTGCGAGAACGCAACGTTTCTGCGCCGCAATGCCAATTTCCATGAGTTTGCTCCGCCAATAGGCTTTTCCCTCGAACCCGGCAAAAGCTGGACCTTCACAGTCAGCGGCCTTCACAGGCCCGCTCGCCACTGCACGGATGGTGCAAAGTCAGCTTATGTGACGTTGGCGGATGGGAAGCACGTGACGATTGCTGTTTCCGATCTGCTTCTCGAAGGCCGTGTCAACGAACCGCCGCCGGTGCTTCTGCCGGAAGGCAGGCTCGAACTTCCATTCTCGCTGCAACCCTGGCCGGCAGAGATCGATGCCAAACCAGGCGATAACTTTCCGGTTGTTCTCTATCCGGCGGAAGGATCATCGGCAGACGACCTGCGTGCCGTCTCGACTGTCCTTTCGCTCTGCCGGCGCCTCTTCGAAAGTGATCACACGCCCTTCAATCTCGTCGCCTCGCCGCAGGGCCGGGCCCTGCAGTTCTTGGTTGACGCGACGATCGCCCCGGAAGGCTACAAGCTCGCCTTCTTTCCCTCGCACATCACATTGTCCTTTGCTGATGCGGCCGGGCGTCAATATGGACTGACGTCGCTTGCGCAGCTGCTGGCCGGCACCCGCAGTCAGCCGCAGACGTTTCGCTTCCCTGTTTCCGGCACGATTTCAGACAGGCCCCGATATGGCTGGCGGGGCTGCCATCTCGACGTTTCGCGGCAGTTCTATCCGACAGCTGATATCAAGCGGCTGATCGACATCCTTGCCTGGTTGAAGCTCAACATCTTCCATTGGCACCTGACCGACGACGAGGCATGGCGCCTTGAGATCAAGGCCTATCCGGAATTGACGGCGACAGGCGTCCTGCGCGGGCCCGATGAGCCACTCCTGCCGCAGCTCGGCAATAGTGCCGAACCGGTTGGCGGCTTTTATTCTCAGGACGATGTGCGTGACATCGTCGCTCACGCGGCCAAATTGAGTGTCGAGATCATCCCCGAGATCGACATTCCAGGCCACAGCACGGCAACCTTGACGGCGCTGCCTAATCTAACAGACGGCCAGGAGGCGCCGGAGAGCTACCATTCGGTGCAAGGATATCCGAACAACGCCCTCAATCCGGCGGTGCCACTGACCTACGAATTCCTCGAGAAAGTATTCGACGAGATGGTCGAGCTATTCCCCTCTTCCTACCTCCACATCGGTGGCGATGAGGTGGCGAACGGCTCGTGGCTTGCGTCTCCGCTTGCAAAGACGCTGATGGAGAAGGAGGGGATTTCGGGCACGTTCGCGTTGCAGTCCTATTTCCTGAAGCGCGTCAAGGAGATGCTGACGGCGCGCGGCCGCAAGCTCGCAGGCTGGAACGAGGTGGCGCATGGCGGCGGTGTTGCCGCCAGGGACACGCTGCTCATGGCGTGGGAGAACCCGCAGGTTGGCATCGATCTTGCCAGGCAAGGCTACGAGGTCGTCATGACCCCCGGCCAGGCCTATTATCTCGATATGGTCCAAGCGGAAGCGTTTCAGGAGCCGGGCGCAAGCTGGGCCGGAACCGTGCCGCCGGCCCACACCTATGCCTATGAGGCGGAGGGCGACTTTCCGGAGGAGCTGAAGGACAAGATGAAGGGTGTCCAGGCCTGCATCTGGTCGGAGCACTTCCTGTCGCGCGGCTATTTCAACCGGCTGGTTTTCCCCCGCCTTCCGGCAATTGCGGAAGCCGCATGGACGCCGCGGGCGATGAAGGACTGGCATCGCTTCGCCGCGATCGTGCCCCTGAGCCCGAAGCTGTGAGGTCGGCGATGCGGATCGCGGTCGGCGGAATTCACACGGAATGCAGCACCTATTCGCCGGTGCTAATGACAATCGAGGATTTCCGCGTCCTTCGCGGGGAGGACCTTCTTGCCTCGGACTATTTCAGCTTTCTCAATGCGCAAGAGATAAAGCATCTTCCGCTTCTGCACGCCCGCGCAGTGCCCGGTGGCCCGGTGTCACGGGTCGCCTACGAGGCATTCAAGGCGGAGTTCGTCGATCGACTGCAAGGTGCCTTGCCAATCGACGGTCTCTACCTTGCCATGCATGGCGCCATCAACGTCGAGGGAATGGACGACGCCGAGGGAGACTGGATTGCGGCCGCCCGCTTGGTCGTTGGTCCGGACTGCATGATCGCAGCAAGCTATGATCTGCACGGCAATGTCAGCCAGAAGATCGTCGACCAACTCGACATATTCGCGGCCTATCGCACCGCTCCGCATATCGATGTTCGGGAAACGATGGTGCGTGCCTGGTCGATGCTGGTCGACGCCTTGAGGACAGGCAAGCGGCCGGGTGTAGCCTGGGCGCCAGTGCCCGTTCTCTGGCCGGGGGAGCGAACATCAACCGAGGACGAGCCTGCAAAGAGCCTCTACAGGACGCTGCCCGACGTCGATCAGCGTGACGGCATCCTCGATGCCAATCTGATGATCGGCTATGTGTGGGCGGACGAGCCTCGGGCGACTGCCTGCGCGGTTGTCACAGCGACCGACAAGCGGGCGGCCGCGAAAGCTGCAGAAGAGATCGCGCTTTCTTACTGGAATGCGCGCCATGACTTCGCCTTTGGTCCGGTTACCGGCGTGCTTGACGCCATGCTCGACATTGCCGAGGACGCGTCGACGGCGCCCGTGGTCCTTGCCGATTCTGCTGACAATCCGACCGGCGGCGGCGTCGGGGATCGGGCTGACGTCCTCAAGGCATTGCTGGCCCGTAGATTTGACGGAGCGCTGCTTGCCGGCATTACCGACCGGCCGGCCGTCGAGGCATGTTTTGGGGCGGGCAAAGGAGCAAGGATCGGGCTGGACATCGGCGCAACGCTTGACCCGTCGAGCTTGCCTGTCCACATTGAAGCCGAAGTGGTCTTCCTCGATGACCCTGGCGCTGTGGCCGAGCGTCAGGCTGTGGTGAGGACCGGAGGCATTACGGTCGTGCTCGCAGCGCGACGGCGCCCCTATCACAATGTCACCGATTTCACGCGCCTCGGGCTCGATCCGAAATCGGTGCGCATGCTGGTGGTGAAGTCCGGCTATCTTTCTCCGGAGCTGGCGCCAATTGCCAATCCGAACCTGATGGCCCTGACGCAGGGTGTCGTCAACCAGGACATCGAAGGCCTGGTGAGCAGCAGACGCGCCCGACCGGCCTTCCCGTTCGATCGCGACTTTGACTGCGCACCGCGGGCGCGCCTTTCTGCGCGCTGGCAAGACTGATTTTTTGTCCCGGCAGGTTTCGGCGTTGCGCCGAACCTGCTAAGGCGCCCTTCATCCGCACCACCGGGTGTTTGTCACCCTGATCCCAATCATGACCCGTTTCCTGCCCGATGTATTCCGCAACCCGACAATCCGGGTCAGCATGCTTGCGATCTTCGCCTTTGGCTTTGCGGGGGCGGCGACCTCGCCATATCAATCCGTCATCGGCATTCGCGAACTCGGTTTGAGCAACAGCCTGTACTCGGCATTGATTTTCGCAGCTGCAGCCGTCAACGTCACTGTCAGCATCCTGCTTGGCAATCTTGCCGACCGACTTGGCGAGTATCGCCCGCTGATGCTGACGGTCGCCGTTTTCGGTATCTTCGGCTACGGCGCGGTCTATCTCTTTCCCGCGCAGGCAACGTTCATCTTCAGTGCGCTGTTGCTGCTGCCGGTCTATAACGCGCTGAATTCCTTGCTCTTCGCCAATGTGCGCGCGACCACCAACGGCATGCCGCGCGGTGACGTTGCCACGGTCAACTCAGGCGTAAGGGCGATGATCTCGCTTTCCTGGGTGCTGGTGCCCGGGTTTGTCGGTGTCCTGCTGGCGCGCTCGACAAGCATGCTGCCGGCCTATCTCTTCGCCACCCTCGCCTGCATAATGTGTCTTGGCCTGATCGCGGCATTCCTGCCGCGCCAAAGCGGCACCGACAAGGCGGCAACGCGCCATCTTTCCTATCTCGCCGCGCTTGCAGAAGTCATCTCGCCGCGCGTCTTCATCCGCGTGATTGCGGTGTCGCTGATCAGCAGTACTCTTCACGTGAACGGCGCCATCCTGCCGCTGATCGTTACTGGATCCGCGCACGGCACGGTCGGCGATGTCGGGATCCTGGTCGGCATCGTCGCCTTCCTCGAAGTGGTCTTTATCGTCGTCTGGGGGCGTGTCCAACGGATCATGAACCACGTCACGGCCCTGGCGATCGGCACGATCATCTACGTTGTGTACCTCGTGCTGCTCGGCTTTGCCGCCGCGCCGTGGCATGTCTATGCGTTGACCCTCATCAGTGGAATCGGCGCCGCGGCCCTCATCAGCATCCCGATCACCTATCTGCAGGATCTGATTGCCGAGCGGCCGGGTCTTGGCAGTGCGCTGATCTCCGTCAACATTTTCCTGAGCGCGGGGCTGAGCGCGCTTCTGTTTGCGATCGGCACCGGCGTCAGCGGCTATTCCGGAACGGCAATCATCGGTGCTGTGGCGGGCCTCTCAGGACTTTTCCTGCTGCTCTTCTTCGATGGAGCCAAACGACGGCGCTGAGACGGTCAATATTCTCACCGCCACCCACGTAACGGAAAATGCCCGCCGCGAGACCGGCGGCGGGCATCTGCTCTCAGGCTCGGGAGAGAGTATGAGCCTCAGATGTTGGCGAGCAGCTCGTTGATGCGCTGTTCCATGTCGGCAAGGGCTGCATCGATCTCCTTCTGACCGGTGATCGCCGCGCTCATTTCCTGGCCGATAATGTCCTGGATCGCGAACTGGCGCTGGACGGTGGACGGCAGCGGGGTGCCGAGCGTGGCGATCGCCGAAATCGTGTCGCGATGCGGCAGGGCCTTGAACTGATCAGATGCCAACACCGCCTTGACCGCAGGCAAATGGCCGGTGCGCGACCAGTCGAAATCGTTGTCATGGAAAAACTTCAAGAACTTCCCGATGGCAGCTGTCTCATCCTCGGATCGGTCCTTTTGCGAGACGGCCCAGCTGTGGCCGTCGGCGTATTGGGCCTTCTTGCCCGGGAAGAGCTGCGGATAGGGATAGACGGCATAGCCGCCGGCGTTGAGCGCGGTACCGGACTTTTCGGACGATGCCGTGTAGTCGCCGATGACCCAGGTGCCGTTCAGGTGAACGCCGCCCTCGCCTGCGAGAAAGGCGTTGATGCCGGCTGCATAGTCCAGGTCCTTGGTCGTGTAGCCGTTGTCGTAGATCGCCTTGTACATCTCGAGGACCTTCTTTGCCTCGGGTGTATTGATCTTGACCTGCTTCGGATCGGCAAAGAAGTTCGAATCCTGCTGGAACAGATAGGTATAGAGATTGCGGGTATAGAGCGCGACTTCATTCGCCAAGTTCTGGACGAAGTAAGGCTTGCCGGTCTTTTCCTTAAACTGCTTAGCCTGCGCCAAGAGCTCATCGACGCTGGTCGGCAGCTTTGGCGTGCCATCGGCATTGACGAGATCGGCCTTTTTGAAGAGGTCCATGTTGATGTGGTACAGCATGGTCCAGTTGTCGATCGGCAGGCCGTAGATCTTGCCGTCCTTGGTGACACCGTTCAAGCTGGCGTCGGTAAAGTCGGTGGACGCGACACCGACAGACTTCAGCACGTCGTCGAGCGGCATCAGCAGGCCCTTGGACTGATAATCGGCGAGCACCGACTGGTGGATGGTGACAATGTCAGGCGGATCGCCGGCGGCAAACTGCGCCGTCAGCTGATCGTAGCCCGGCCATTCGACGGTCGTCACCGTCACATGCACATCCGGATTGTCCGCGTTGAACTTGTTGATGAGCGAAGTGATGATGCCGCATTCGCCGACGGCCTTGCCGACGTCAGTATTGGTGCCGAAATCTGCGTCGCAGGCGCCGAAGAAGCGCTGCACGGTCAGTTCGGTGGCAGCATAGACGGGGCTTGCGCCGGCAAGGGCAATCACCGAGGCCGCCGCCAGCATGTATTTTCTCAAGGTATGCGTCATTTCCATCTCCTCCTCATTGGGTCTTCGACCCTTGGCTAAGCCCCCTCCCCGGGAGCCGGTTGCGACGTCATCGCAAGGTCAGCGTCAGCGCACGGCGGCGCCGGACACTGCCGTCACGATGTATTTCTGGAAGAACAGGTAGAGAATGAGGACCGGGGCGCCGGCAAAGACCGCCTGCGACATCAGGAAGCCGAGACCTTCCGACTGTGCAAAGTTGGTCTGCGATGAGGCGATCCCGATCGTCAGCGTATACATTTCCTTCTTGGTGCCGGAGATCAGCGGCCAGAAGTAATCGTTCCAGGCGCCGAGGAACGTGAAGATGCCGAGCGTTGCCTGGGCGGGAACCGTCAGTGGCAGGAGCACCTTCCAGAAGATCTTGAAGCGGCTGGCATTGTCCAAGAGGGCCGCCTCGTCGAGTTCCTTGGGGATGGCGCGGAAGTACTGCGTCATTAAGAACACGCCGAAGGGTGCCGACAATCCTGGGAGGATCAGCCCGTGATAGGTGTTGTGGAACTTCAGCCAGCTGAAGATCTGGTGGCGAGCGATGAGCACCGCCTGCTCGGGGATCGCAAGGCCGAGCAACACGATGATGAAGAGCGTGTTGCGGAACGGAAAGTTCAGACGTGCGAAGCCGTAGCCGGCAAGCGACGACAGGACCAGCGTGAAGATCGTCAAGCCGCCGGCGACGATGACACTGTTCAAGATCCAGCGGAATACCGACGAGGTCGCCAGGATGTTGATGTAGTTGTTGATCGTGTAAGGCGCATGGAAGACGGAATTCATGTCCGCCATCAGCTCCTTGTTGTCCTTGAGCGAGAGCGCAATCACCCAGAGCACCGGCGCCATCATGATCGCCGCGCAGACGACTGCCAGGATGAGGATCACGCGATCGCCGGTCGAGCGACCGACCATGCTGCCAGCGGAAACAGCACTCATCCTTCCTCTCCCTTGCTGCGCGAAATGAAGTACTGCGCCATCGCAGCAATCAGGATCAGTATGAAGAGGACTTCGGAGGCGGCGGCACCGAGGCCGAGGTCCCACTTGGTAAAGGCGGCTTCATAGATGTAGAGCACGATCGGCTTCGATACGTTGTTCGGGCCGCCGAGCGTCATCAGCTTCGCCTGGCCGAACAGTTGGAATTGCAGCACGACCTGAATGATGAGGACGAGGACGAAGGTGCGCCGGATCGATGGCAGGGTGATGTACCACAGCGTGCGCCAGCGGCTGGCATTGTCGAGGGCAGCTGCCTCATAGATTTCGGCCGGCACCTGCTGCAGTGCCGACAGGAACAGCATCATAGGCAGGCCGATGCACCACCAGACGGTCGCAACCGCGATGCCGATCATCGCAAGGTTCGGATTGGAGAGGAAGGCGGGGGCCGGCAGCCCGAACCAGCCATAGATGGTGGCAAGCAGGCCGAAATTGCCGATGAAGACGATGCGCCATATCAGCGTAACGATGGTTACTGACAGGACGGAAGACGAGAAATAGACGGCGCGCAGCGCGGCTGCCGCCTTCGTCTTGCGGTTCAGGGCAAGCGCCAGAAGCAGGCCGATGATGGCGAGCGTCGGGACCGTCAAAAGCACGAAGTAGAATGTATTGCCGACGGCCTGGATGAAGATCTTGTCCCTAAAGAGCCTGGCATAGTTATCAATCCCGACGAAGCGGCCGATGCCGAAGGCGTCCGCCTTGTGGAGGCTGAGCCAGATGCCCCAGAATAGCGGCACGACAAGCAGGGTCACGAAAAAGAAGAGGTAGGGGGCGACGAAGAGCGCGTTGCGCCAGAGCGGCGCATTGATGTTCTGCACCGTCTGCCGGGCGGCGATGCCGGCGGCAGGCCGGGCGGAGGAAAGTGCCGCCTCAGCCATGACCGGCCTCCTCGTTGTGCCAGGCGTGACCGGCATCGTCGAAGAGATGCGTGCGCGTCCCGTCAAGCGTCAGTGCCACCTCGTCGCCGATCGCGACGCGGCTGTTGCCGATATCCTCGGCAACGATGACGCTGCCATCCTTGAGACGGGTATAGAGAAGCGTGCGGTCGCCAAGGCGTTCGAGCACATCCACCTTGCCTGTCGTCGTCGCGGCAACGCCGTTTGCAAGCTTGACGGCCTCGGCGCGGATGCCGAGGGTATGTTCGCCCGCCTTCACCCCATTTGCACGGATTGTTGTCTGCAGTTCGGTACCATCAGCCAGCTTGGCGCGAATGAAGCCGTTCTCTTCCGACAGGCCTGCGGACAGGAAGTTCATCGTCGGGGATCCGACGAAGGTGGCGACGAAACGGCTTGCCGGACGCGAATAGATCTCCATCGGCGTGCCGATCTGCTCGATCTTGCGATTGTTCATGACGACAATGCGATCGGCGAGCGTCATCGCCTCGATCTGATCATGCGTCACGAAAATCATTGTCGATCTGACGCGATTGCGCAGCTGCGCGAGCTCGACGCGGGTACGAACGCGCAACGCCGCATCGAGGTTCGACAGCGGCTCGTCGAAGAGAAACGCTTTCGGTTCCTTGACGATGGCGCGGCCGATGGCAACGCGCTGGCGCTGACCGCCGGACAGCTGGCCCGGCTTGCGCTCGAGCAAGTGGCTGATCTCCAGCATGCGGGCCGCTTCAGCGATGCGTGCCGCGATCATATCGCTAGACACGTTGATGTTACGCAGTCCGAAGGCCATGTTGTCGGCCACCGTCATGTGCGGATAGAGCGCGTAGGACTGGAAGACCATGGCAATGTCGCGCTGCCCAGGCGGCAGGGTATCGATGCGCTCGCCATTGATCGAGATTGTGCCCTCGTCGACGCTTTCCAGCCCTGCGATCATGCGCAGGAGCGTCGATTTTCCGCAGCCGGAAGGACCGAGGAAGACCATGAACTCGTTCGCCTTGATCGACAGCGACAAGCCATCAAGGACGGTCATCGAGCCGTACCGCTTGCTCACATTCTGAATTTCGATATTGGCGGTCATCCGACTGCTCCTGTGCAGTCAGAACCCGAAAAACCGATATGGAAACGTGGCTGGCATGTTTCTGCTAAGAATGCGCCCGCTTTGAGAAACGGACTGCTCTCAGTCAGTGATAGTGCCAAAACAGAAGCGTTCGCTTCCATCTCTTCCTCCCAGTGGCACGTCAAAACCGGTGCGCTGACGTTAAATCATACAATTGGATTGTCAACATATCTTTTGATATGTATCAGTGATGCCGATTTGAATCACGCCTGCAGCCGGATCATCCGGTAGGAGAGCGGCGCGATCCTCGCGCTGAGCTTGCCATCCACGACACTCGTCCCCGTAACCGCCTTCGGCACGACATTATCCGGCGTGCCGGCGGTGTTGGTGATGGTGAGATCGCTATGAGAGACGACCTGATCGTCGATAACCCGCAAGGCGCCGAATTCGAGCAGGCTCACGTCGAGATCGAGTGTTTCGGCGCCATGGCGGTTGACGATGAAGAAGGTGACCGTCCTCTTGTCGGCATCATGCACGGCTGAGACGTCAAGGTAGGGAACGTCACCGAGGTCGTCGACCTTGTAGGTCGGGCTGTCGACCATCAGCTTCAGCGCTGTGCCGCGTCCGTAGACGGAGGCAAAATAGTAGGGATAGAAAATCGTCTGGCGCCATGCCGGGCCACCCGGAACCGTCATGATCGGCGCAATCACGTTGATGAGCTGTGCCAGGCAGGCGATCTTCACGACATCGGCACGATTGATGAAGGTATTGAGGATGCAGCCGACCTGCAGCACGTCCTCGAAATTGTAGTCGTCTTCCAGCAGTGCCGGCGCATGCGGCCAGCCGTTCGCGCCGGCGAGCGTCGCCTTGTCGCGTTCCTTGGAGTGATACCAGACATTCCACTCATCGAAGGAGATGTAGACGTTCTTGGAGGAGCGCTTCTTCGCCTTGATGTAGTCGATCACGCCCGCGACGGTCCCGATGTAGTTGTCGAGCTCGATGCTGCGGGCGAGATAGTTGGCCGTATTCTTGGCGCGGTTTTCGAAATACATGTGGAGCGAGATGTAATCGACCTCGTTGTACGTATGATCGAGGACGGTCGCTTCCCATTCCGGGTAGGTCGGCATGTGAGCATTGGACGAGCCGCAGACGACGAGTTCGAGCGAGCTGTCGAAGGCACGCATGGCCTTGGCGGTTTCATGCGCCAGCCGGCCATATTCGTCGGCCGTCTTGTGGCCGATTTGCCAGGGTCCGTCCATCTCGTTGCCGAGGCACCACAGCTTGACATCCCAGGGCTCGGTGCGGCCGTTGGCGATGCGCTTGTCGCTCCATTCGCTACCGCCGGAATGATTGACATATTCGAGGAAGTTGCGCGCCTCATCGAGGCCACGCGAGCCGAGGTTGACGGCAAGCATCATCTCGGTGTTGGCCGACGTGCACCAACCTGCGAATTCATGGATGCCGACCTGGTTGCTTTCGGAGGTGTGCCAGGCAAGATCGAGGCGCGTCGGGCGGCTCTCCTTCGGGCCAATGCCGTCTTCCCAATTGTAGGCAGACACGAAGTTGCCGCCGGGATAGCGTACGATCGGGACGTTCAGCTCCCTGACGAGCTCGATGACGTCCTTGCGCATGCCGTCCTCGTCGGCGGTCGCGTGGTCGGGCTCATAGATGCCGGTGTACACGGCGCGGCCGAGGTGCTCGATGAACGAACCGTAGAGGCGCGGATCGATGTCCGAGATCGTGTATTTGCTGTGCGCTGTGACCGCCGCCTTCATGCTATCCTCCACTGTATCGTTATTTGTGATGTGTATCACAATTTAAGATGAATAAAGCGGAAGCCGGCTGCGTGGTCAAGCGTAAAATTCACAAAATCGGATAGACTCACCGCGTCTTGAGACGCATCAGGATGTCCTGATCGTAGTTGCCAAAGCCACGGCCAAAGATGTTGATGCCGCCCGGATGTTTGGCGTCGTCGTGGACACCTATGCGTAGCCGGATCGAGTGGTGTTCGGATAGCCTGAGAGCGTTCAGCGTCGTGCCGGAGATGCGCAAGCCGTCAACGAACGCGCCGTCGTCATTGATGCGAAAGTTCTTCAGCTTCCCGTATTGTGAGCCCTTCAGTTTCCACCAATCGGGGGTGAAGACGCCGCGTTTGTCGCCAAAATCGCCAGGAGATGTCCAAGTTCCGATCTCCGCACCATTGACCGAAAGCGTGATGTCGGAGGGCCAGTCGGCACTTGTGCCAGGAACTTCGGAGCTCAACTCCATGACGAATTCGATCTCGCGAATGCTGGTATTCGTCAGTCGCGCATTGTTGGGAAACTGATACTCGACATAGCCCCGCGTGAACCAGATGAGACCGGCCTTCATGCGGTCCGGATCAAGGAAGGTATTGGGAACATCGAGCAGCCCAATGATGCCATCGGCTGAACAGAGCCCGCAAGGCGCCGTCACCTCGAAGCTCGTATAGAGTCCGAGCGGCATCGACACCTCGATCGCGTCCGGTTCGGTCTCCTTGATTTCATTCTTGAAGACGACGAGGATTTCATCGTAAACGCTACGGCAGACCTTTTGATTGCCCTTACGCGCCTTTTGGGTTTCCGTGTGGATCAGCCCCGCCTCTTCCAGCATCTGCACGTTGGTCGAGACGCTGGACTGTGGCAGATCAAGGATATCAGCGATTTCGTTGACGTTGAGCGCCCCCTTCTCGTGCAAAAGCTTCAGCACCGCGACCCGGGCCGGGGAGGCGAGACCTTTGAGAATGGGCATGCCTTCTTCGGGGTCGACGACAAGAAAATTGCGGCTCATGGGGCTCCGATCGGCAAAGATTAAGAATGCACAATCTCGTTCTATATCAGAGATGTTGATTTAATCAATTGCGCGGCGAACCAAGAGCCTCTGATGGTCGTAGAGCGCTGGGGATGCCCCGACGGCAAAAGTCCCGCGGCGATGCCGCGGGACCTCTTGGGGCCGTGACCGGGAGAGAGATGGTCAGGCGGCCTGAACCTTTTTGCCGGTGCGTGCCCATGCCGGCAACCAGTCGCCGTGGGCGGCGAGCAGATCGTCGACCATGGACCAGATCTGGTCGAGGTCGAGTTCGGCTGCTGTGTGCGGGTCCATCATTGCAGCGTGGTATATATGCTCGCGGTTCTCGGTCATCAGCGCCTGAACCGTCAGTTCCTGGACGTTGATGTTGGTGCGCATCAGCGCCGTCAGCTGCGGCGGCAGGTCGCCGATAAAGGTTGGCTGGATGCCCGACGCGTCGACCAGGCACGGTACTTCGGCGGCGCAGTTGTGGGGCAGCGAGGTGATACAGCCATTGTTGCGGACGTTGCCATAGATCACCGAGGGCTCGCCGGTCCAGACCGAGTTGATGATCGAGGAGGCATATTCCTTCGACTGCTTGACCTCGATCTTGTCGGCCGAACGATAGGCTTCCGCTTGCCCTTTCCAGCGCTCGATCTGTTCGATGCAGCGCTTTGGATATTCATCGAGCGGAATGCCAAACTTCTCGATCAGATCCTCGCGCCCTTCCTTGATGAAGTACGGCGTGTACTCGGCAAAATGCTCCGAGCTCTCCGTGACGAAATAGCCAAGCCGCGTCAACATCTCGTAGCGCACCTTGTTCGGGCAGCGCGGGTTCCAACCGGGTTTCGGCGCGCGGCCCTCGCGATAGGCGCGCACCAGATCTGGATAAAGATCCTTGTAGGAACCATCCGGCTGGCGATGCTCGAACTTCAGGTAGAAGGCCATGTGGTTGATGCCGGCCGAACGGTAACGGATATCCTCGTAGGGAATGTCGAGGTCGTGCGCCAGTTCCATCGCCGTGCCCTGCACCGAGTGGCAAAGGCCGACCTGCTTGATATCAGGATACTTCTGCGCAATCGCCCATGTGTTGATCGCCATCGGGTTGACATATTGCAGCATGATCGCCTCAGGGCAGACGGCAAGCATGTCCTCGCAGATCTTCCACAGATGCGGCACTGTGCGAAGGCCGCGCATGATGCCGCCGACGCCTAGCGTGTCGGCGATCGTCTGGCGCAGGCCATACTTCTTCGGGATCTCGAAATCGGTAACGGTGCAGGGTTCGTAGCCGCCGATCTGGAAGGCGACGACCACGAAGTCGGCACCGGCAAGCGCCTTGCGCTGGTCCGAATAAGTCTCGGCCTTCGCCTTTGCCCCAAGCGTCGAGATCAGCTTGTTGACGACGATGGCGCTTTCTTCCAGCCGCTGCGGATTGATGTCCATCAGCGCGATCGTCGCACCCGACAGCGCCGGGCGCTGCAGCACGTCGCCGATGATGTTCTTCATGAAGACTGTGGAGCCAGCGCCGATGAATGTGATCTTGGGATTTCTTGCCATTATAACCTCCGGCATGTGCAATCAGGCGACCTCGAAAGCGGCTTTGACGAGCCGTTCCGTGTAGGCGGTCTTGGGATTGGTGAGAACTTCGTTGACGGGTCCCTCTTCCATGATCTTGCCATGCTGCATGACAATCACCCGGTGGCAGAGGGCACGCACGACCTTGAGATCGTGCGAAATGAAGAGGTAGCTGAGACCCCGTTCGTCTTGCAGCCTGCGCAGCAGTTCGATGATCTGCGCTTGGACCGACAGATCGAGCGCCGAGGTCGGCTCGTCGAGCAGGATGAATTCCGGCTCGAGCGCGATGGCGCGAGCGATGGCGATTCGCTGACGCTGGCCGCCGGAAAATTCGTGCGGAAAGCGAGATAGGATATTGCCGGGCATGCCCGCCGCCATCAGCGCCTCGCGGACGCGATCGAGCCGTTCGGCCTTGGTTGCACCGAGCTTGTTGACGACAAGCCCTTCTTCGATGATTTGCCCGATCGTCATGCGCGGATTGAGCGAGGAGAACGGATCCTGGAATACCACCTGCATCCGCGAGCGTAGCGGCCGCATTTCCGAACGCGATTTGCCATGGATCGGCAGCTTGTCGAAGAAGATCTCGCCGCCATCAGGATCGTTCAGCCTGAGCAGTGCCTGGCCGAACGTGGTCTTGCCGGAACCGGATTCACCGACCAGACCCAGCGTCTCATGGCGACGAAGCGTGAGGTTCAGGCTATCGACGGCAACGAGTTCCTTCAACTGTGGTTTGAAGAAGCTGCCGTGGCGCATCATGAAGGAGACGCGCACGTCCCTGGCCTCCAGGATGACATCCGATCCTTCCGGCAGCGGATTGGCCTGGCCGCGCGGCTCGGAGCCGAGGAGATGCTTGGTGTAGGCATGCTGCGGATTGGCAAAGAGCTTTTCTGTGGTGTTGTGCTCGCGCATCTCGCCATGCTGCATGACGTAGACATAGTCGGAGAACTGCCGCACCACCGTCAGGTCGTGGGTGATCAGGATCACCGCCATGCGCAGCTCTTGCTGCAGGTTGCGGATGAGGTTGAGGATCTGTGCCTGCACAGTAACATCGAGCGCCGTGGTCGGTTCGTCGGCGATCAGCACGTCCGGGTCGTTTGCAAGCGCCATGGCGATCATCACGCGCTGACGCTGACCGCCGGAAAGCTGATGCGGATATTGCTTGAGCCGTGCTTCCGGATCCGGGATCTGAACGTGCTTCAGCAGTTCCAAGGCGCGGGTTTCCGCCTGCTTCTTGCTCATCCTGCGATGAACACGGATTGCCTCGACGATCTGGCTGCCGATCGTGTAGATCGGGTTCAACGAGCTCATTGGTTCCTGAAAGATCATCGAGATACGGTCACCGCGTAGCTTGCGGCGTTGGCGCTCGGAGAACTGAAGGATATTGGCGCCGTCATATTCGACCGTCGATTTCGGCGCGACCACCGCCCGCTTGGATAACAGCCCCATGACGGTGCGGGCCGTCACGGATTTACCCGAACCGGATTCACCGACGATCGCAATCGTTTCGCCACGATAAAGCTGAAAGGAGATATCCTTCACGGCCTCGACCGTGCCATGCTCGACCTTGAAATTGACGGCGATGTTGCGGGCGTCGATGATCGGGCTTTCAGTGCGGCCCTCGTGATCGAGGCGGACGGGCGGGGCGAAGGAGTTGACGAGTGCAAGAGCCATGTTCTTCACCTCAGTAAGGATCGACTGCGTCGCGCAGACCATCGCCCAGCGCATTGAAGGCAAAGACGGTGATCAGCACGAAACCGACGGGCGCCAGGATCCAGGGATAGGTGCCGATCACCGAGTAATTCGCGGTGTCCTGCAGCATCAGGCCCCAGGAGATCAGCGGCGGCTTCACGGCAAAACCAAGGAAGCCGAGGAAGGACTCGAGCAGCACGACGCTCGGGATATGCAGCGTGACAGCGACGATGACGTGGCTCATCACGTTCGGGAAGATGTGCTGGAAGATGATACGCCGGTCGGTGGCGCCAACCGCCATGGCGGCGCGCACATAATCGATGCGGGCGAGCGCCAGCGTCTTGCCGCGCACTTCGCGCGACATCTGTGCCCAGCCGAGCGCCGACATGACGATGATCACGAAGCCGAGGAAGACATTGGTCGGCGCCGTCACCGGGATCAATGAGGTCAGGGCGAGATAAAGAGGCAACTGCGGGAAGGCGAGCACCACTTCGACGAAGCGCTGAACCCAGGTGTCGAAGGTGCCGCCGAAATACCCTGATACCATGCCGACCGTCGTGCCGATCATCGTCACGATGAAGACGACGGTGAGTGCGATCGTCAGTGAAATCCGCGAACCGATGATGGCGCGTGAGAGGACGTCACGGCCGAACTTGTCGGTTCCGAGAAAGTGCACCGGCTGGCCGTCCACTGAACCGAAGAAGTGCCGGCTCGCCGGGATGAGACCAAAGAGCCTGTATTCCGCACCCTTCACGAAAAAGCCGAGGAGGCGCGGATTGTCGTAGTCAGGGCCGACGATTGGCTGGAAGGTGACGGGATCGAGCTCTTCGGATTCACCGAGCGCATAGACACGCGGCGGATAGGTGAGATTGCCGTCCCTGTCATGGAAGCTCATGACCTGCGGCGGCGCAAAGCCAACATCGGTGGCCTTCGGGTCCATGGGCGCAAAGAAATCGGCAAAGATCGCCATGACGAGCAACAAGCCAACGAGGACGAGGCCCATCACTCCCGTCCAGGAGCGTCTTAACCGCCGCCAGACGAGCGCCAGGTAGCTCTCATTGCCGTGCGGCGCATTGTTGACGGCTTCTTCATGCGGCGGCGGGGGAGCGGAATCGAAGGCGAGCATATCAGGCTCCTCCGTACTGGCGGACGCGTGGGTCCAGCATGGCAAGCAGCATGTCGGCGATGATGTTGCCGACGATCAGTGTGGCAGAGAGCACCATCATGAAGGTGGCCGTCACGTAGACGTCGCCGATCGCCATGGAGCCGACGATCGCCGGTCCGACGGTTGGAAGCGAGAAGATGATCGCGGTCTCGATCTCCCCGGTCAGCATGTAGGGTAGAACGACGCCCTGGTACATGACGAGTGGATGAAGTGCGTTCGGCACCGCATGACGCATGACGACCGCGGCGCCGGACAGACCTTTGGCGCGGGCCGTCTCAACATATTGCGCATTCAGCGTATCGAGCAGATTGCCGCGCATGACGCGCATGTTGTAGGCGAGCCCGCCGAAGGTGGCGATGGCGACGACTGGCCACACATGGCTGACGAGATCGACGAATTTTGCCCAGGACCACGGCGCTCCGCCATACTGCGGCGAGAAGAAGCTGCCGATCTCCGAGACGTTGAATTGGAACACGAGCAGGTAGACGATGATCAGCGCCATCAGGAAGCGCGGCACCGTCATGCCGAGGAAGGAGACGCCCGAGAGCAGGCTGTCGATCCAGGAATATTGCCGGGTTGCCGCCCAGATACCAAAACCGATGCCAAGCACGGATGCGAAGATGTGGCAAACCAGGGCAAGCGCCAGAGTGCGCGGCAGGCGTTCGCCTACGACATCGGCAACCGGCTTGTTATAGAACATGCTGTAGCCGAAGTCGCCTTGGGTCACGATACCCTTGATCCAGTTGAAATACTGGACGACCATCGGCCGATCAAGGCCGTGCTCGACGCGATAGGCTTGAGCCTGTTCCTCGGCCTGGGCAAAAGAGGCCCCACTCTGATTGATCAACTGCGAACGGATGTAGTCGGCATAGTCACCGGGCGGTGCCTGGATGATCGCGAAGGTCACGATGCTCAAAATGATGAGGACGGGGATCGCAGAGGCTATGCGCACGAGCAGGAATCGTAACATCGGACGGTTCGCTTCTCCTTGCCGCCAGTCGCGCCTGTCGGTGCGGCCGGCTTGTTGACGTTGCCCGGCCGCGCTTCACGCGCGACCGGAGTCCTCGGTTGGGAGGGAAATCTTAGTTGACCGGGCCCTTGTCACCGGGCTTGCCGGGCAGCTGCTCGGGGAACAGCTCGTACTTGCCCTGCTTGTCGGCAGCCACCCACAGACGTTCGCGGATGACGGAGTCCTCGGCCCAGTTGAACATGAAGATCGGGGTCCCTTCCGGCACGTTCGAGAAGCGCTTGTTGATGATCAGTGCGCCTGGATATTCCGTGAGCCCGACCGTATCGACATTCTCGGTCGCTACCTTCTGGTACTGCTTCATAAGATCGACACGCTCGTTGTTGTCCTTGCTGGTCTGGAACTTCGTGACGATGTCCACGAGCTTTTCTTCGTAGGGCATCAGGTCAACCTTGCCATCCTTGCCAGCGCGATGCTGCCAGCTCGTA
Organism: Rhizobium sp. LjRoot258; assembly: GCF_964254185.1. Lineage (NCBI taxonomy): Bacteria > Pseudomonadati > Pseudomonadota > Alphaproteobacteria > Hyphomicrobiales > Rhizobiaceae > Rhizobium > Rhizobium sp. LjRoot258. The sequence goes on from NZ_CAXUST020000002.1 coordinate 1,516,269, forward strand.
CGTGGGCCCACGGGCGCAAGCTGCTCGGTATTTTGCACCACTGATGCAAGCTCCGGCGAGCTGCGCTGGATCAGCCAGTCGAAGCGGCCGCTGTAATGGGCATCGTCACGCTTTGTACCGTCCAAAGCATTGAGGATGACCTTCAAGCCAAGCTTTTCCATTTGTCCGATGACGCCTTCGGCAAGGCTCTTGTCGGTCGTATACTGGTTGTTGACGAGAAGGACGATCTCAACGTTCTTGCCGCCTTCGGTGCCGGCGGGGAAATTGACGAAGCCGTCACCATCCGTGTCCTTCAAGCCAACCTTGGCAAGCAGTTCCTTGGCACCCTTGAGGTCGAAAGGATAGTAGACGACGGACTTGCGATCGTAGAAGCTTGTGCCCGACGAGAGGCCACCGGGATAAATCGCCGTGAACGGACCCTTGACGAGCGAGTCACCGACCGCCTTGCGGTCAAGACCCATGGTGATCGCCTTGCGGAAGTCTTCATTGCGGTTCAGTTCACGGACGGCCTGACCGCGGGCATCGGGATCGCCCCAGCCGTTGGCAGACAGGTTCATGCGCATATTGTAGCCGATCAGGCGCGGTCCGAAGGCCAGACGCGCCGGTGCCGTCTTTTCGGCAGCGCGCTTCAGCGACGCCACGAAGTTTTCGGGCTGCTCCAGGTTGGAAAAGTCCCCGGAGCCGGCAACTGCCTGCACGTCCCGGTCTGCCCAGGTCGACAGCTTGTAGTGCAGCTCGTTGAGATAAGGGAGCTGATTGCCCTTCTCGTCGACCTTCCAGTAATAGGGGTTGCGGCGCAACACGATGATGTCGTCGGGACGATATTCCACGGGCACCCAGGCACCCATGACCGGCATGTTCATGAATTCCGGAGGGAAGGCATTCTTGAACTGGTCGTAGGTGTTTTTCGAGTACTTCGGATGCTGCGGCTTCAGGATATGCGCCGGACCGGGGCAGAAGCTCGGATAGGACATCGTATAGAGATATTGCTTCGGGAAGGCTTCCTTGAAGGTCCATTCGACGGTGTAATCGTCGATCTTCGTCAGCGTCGTTCCCTCACCGAAGGCTTCCGGCGATGCGCCGCCGCCGAGCGGCGAGACATTCGGGTCGATGACCTCATCGTCCCAGTAGAACATAATGTCGTCAGCGTTGAAGGGCACGCCATCCGACCATTTCGCGCCTTCGATCAGGTGCATGGTCAGCTTGTGGCCATCCTGCGACCAATCCCAGCTCTTGGCGAGGTTCGGAAGCGGTTCGGTGTCCTTTGCCTGAACCTGGAAGAGCGGTGCGGTGCGCGTCAGGCATTCGGAAAGGCCGATATCGATGCCGCCCCAGCCCTGTGTCTGGCCAGCACCATAGTTCCAGCCTTCCGGCCGGCCGCCGATGACGTGCCGAAGAGTGTCGCCGTAGACGCCGGGACCATCCACCATATTTTCCGTCTTGAAGACAAGAGGTTCCTTGGGCAGGCGATCCTTGACGGGCGGCAGCTTGCCGGCAGCGACAAAGTTCTTCGTCACCCAGTCTGGCTCGTGATATTCAGGCAGCGCCTTGAACTCTTCGATCGAATCTCTCGCGACGTATTTGATCTTGCCTTCCGCCGGAAACTGCGGCGGAACGGGCGGTGCCGTCGGCTCGGAAGCATAGGCGCTCAAAGCCGAGACCGAGACGCTCAGCGCCAGTCCGGCAAGGATGCCAAGGTTGCGGTAATTTCTCATCGTCTCTCCCTTTTTGTTTCGAGGCGCTTGTGGCTGCCCCGGTTCTCCTCAAACGACCGGCGACGGGCTTGCGGCGATGGGGTCCCTCCCGGAGCCCCATCGCCACCCGTCGTCCGGGAAACTCAGACGGCCTGCTTGAGCGCCGCCTTTTCGGCACGCAACTCGTCAATCGAGCGGACGTCGCGGCGAGCTGCACCGGCCCACTCGCGGGTCTTGACGGTCGATTTCGCAAGCCGCTCCTTGGCGGCGGGAACGGCATCAGCGTATTGCGGCAACCAGCGCGCCTGGGCGACGACCATCTCGTCGACCATCTGCCAGACCTCTTCCGGTGTTGCGACAGCACCGACCAGCGGGTCATGCAGCACGGCAAGCTTCAGGAGGTCGATATCACCGCTGATGGCGGCATGTACCGACATGCGCTGCACGTTGATCGACGCAATGCAGGTGGCAGCGCAGGCTTCCGGAATGGTGATGCCGGAGACCATGTTGATGCCGAAGCGATCGACGAAGCCGGGCGACTCGATGATCGCATCCGACGGCAGGTTGGTGATCACCCCATTGTTCTTGAGGTTGAAGTGGCCGCGGTAGACACGCCCCGTTTCCAGGGCCTCGAGGATATGGCTCGCATGCTCGTTCGAACGCTTGGCCGGGTCGATCGGCTTGGATGCCGATTCCAGGAATTGCGGGAACTCGGTCTCGAACCAGTTGCGGGTCTCGGTGGAGTGCCTCAGGTAACCGCCTGTTTCGCCATGGATCCAGTCGGACATGTCGATCCACTTGGTAATCTCATCGGGCCGCTTGCGATACCAGGGCAGGTATTCCGACAAGTGGCCGTTGCTTTCCGTCGAGTAGACCCCGAAGCGCTTCAGCACGTCGATGCGCAGCTTTTCCTGCTGCGAGAAGACCGGATGCGCCTCGAAGGCTGCGACGAGCTCGTCCTTGCCGATCTTGCGGCCGTTCAAGCGCAGATCGACGAACCAGGTCTGGTGGTTGATGCCCGAGCAGATATAGTCGAGTTCGGAGGGCGATTTTGCGCCAAGCACTTCGGCGATCTGTTCGGCCCCATGCTGGACGCCGTGGCAAAGACCGACCGTGTCGACCTTGCCATATTCAATCGCGGCCCAGGTGTTCATCGCCATCGGGTTGGCATAGTTCAGGAACTTGGCACCCGGCTCGGCAACCTCGCGGATGTCCTTGCAGAAGTCGAGGATGACGGGAATGTTGCGCTGGCCGTAGAGAATCCCGCCGGCGCAGATCGTATCGCCGACGCACTGGTCGATACCATACTTGAGCGGGATGCGGATGTCGTCCGCATAGGCCTCCAGACCGCCAACGCGCACGCAGCTGATGATGTAGCGCGCACCCGTCAACGCTTCGCGACGGTTGGTTGTCGCCGTCACCTTGGTCGGCAGCTTGTTGGAGGAGACGATCGTGTCGAGGATCTGCTTGATCATCTGAAGATTGTGTTCGCTCATGTCCGTAAGAGCGAATTCCACATCCCTGAACTCCGGAACGCAGAGGATGTCGGTGAACAGTTTTTTCGTGAAGCCGACGCTGCCCGCGCCGATGATAGCGATTTTGAAACTCATGATCCTTGCCTCGATGCGATCAAATTGCCGGCGCTGAACGATGAGAAGAAGAATAGTACGCGGGCTTGCGCAAAACGTCAAAAAAGGCCAAAAACTCGGCTTATTCTCCTCCCCGCCGCTCCTCTATGCTGGCGGTGTTCTCTCTCTTGAGGGCGGATTATGCGCAAATTCGGCGACGCCGCCAGAGAAGGATTATGCTTTCATGGGTAATATTGTGCTGCAGAATTTGATTGACAATGGTCCTGTCATGCGGACGGTCTCGCTGCCGCGCGGCCGCCAGAGCCTACACACCATGCCGACCAGCACTGGCTACGAGATCCGCGAGAATGCGTCATATAACTGGGACGGCCGCAAGCGCGGGCAAACGCCCTTTACCGTCCTGCAGCATACGATCAGCGGTGCAGGGAATTTGCGATACGAGAATCGCCAGCTTCGAGTGAAGGAGGGCGAGACGCTGCTCGTTCTGGTGCCGCACAATCACCGCTACTGGCTTGAGGATGGCGAGCGCTGGGAATTCTTCTGGATCTCGATGAATGGCGAGGAAGCACTGCGCATCCACCGCTCGATTCTCGCCGTGACCGGTCCGGTCCTGAGGCTGCAACCAAGGACGATCGAGCATTTGGCCGATTGCAGCCTGCGACTGATCACCGGCGCGGAGACGCCGGGACTTGCCTCCGCAATCGCCTACGAAGCGGCGATGGCGCTTTATGACGACGTCTTCGGGTCTCATCCGGTTTTCAGCGAGGAGTACCGGACGATGCAGCATGTGATCGATTACATTATGAGCAATCTTGAGCGCCCACTGCCGGTGGAGGACCTGGCGAAGATCGCCGGTCTCAGCCGAGCGCATTTTTCGCGGATGTTTGCCGCCAACGAAGGGCTGCCGCCGGCAGAGTTCGTGTTGGAAAAGCGGCTGAAACGCGCCGTGAAGCTTCTGACCAAGACGGACAACATGCCGGTCAAGGAGGTAGCGATCCGCTCCGGCTTTACCGACGCCAACTATTTCTCGAAGGTGTTCCGGCGGGTCTACGGCACGAATCCGACCGAATTCCGCACCACGGGCATGTATGCGAGCGTCGGCAGGCAACGCTGACGCTCGCGTCCACGTCGGCCCTGCCCTACCGCGTGGTGTTGTAGGTGAGGCTCGGGTACCAGGTCGGCGGTCGCCCTTCAGGGGTCGTGTCGAGCACGGTCCAGAGCGGCATGAAGTCCGGTGCGCCGCGTGGATCCTGGCCGGGATCGGCGGTCGCGGGGCCCATTTCCGGGTTCCAGAAGTGATGGATACGACCATCCCGGATCGCAAAGACGTTGTAGGCGGCATCATCACTGCCATCAGGGCCAATGGCATGGTAGTCGCGGCTAAACTCGTCGGTCATGTCGCTGTAGAGCGGCAAATGATGCCAGCCGCGTTCCTTCTTGAAAGCCAATAGCCGCTCGATCGGCGAGCGCGCAACGACGGCGAAGGCGACCTGTTGGCGAATATCAGGGATTTCACCGTCAAGTGCCGACAGCATCGAGGTGCACATCGGGCACGGTCGCTCACGCTGTGGCCCGTACATGTAATTGTAGATCACCAGTGTCGGCTTGTCAGCAAACAGGTCTTTCAACGTCATCTCGCCGTCCGGTCCCTGAAAGCGGTAGTCCTTCGTCACCTGCCCACCAAGCGGCAATGCCCGGCGCTGCTCTGCAACACGCTCGATATGCCGGCGCAATTCGATTTCCTCGGCGAGCAGATCATCGCGTGCCTGCCGGTACTGGGGACTTTCGTTCGGAAAACTGAGGCCGTTTCTTCTGGCCAGTTCCCTTGCAGAAACAAGGTTATTTGCGTCCATCGCAGGATCCTCCTCTGAAGCGTTGCCGATCGGACTTGCGGCGGTATGCGTGAAGATGTCCACCGTCCAGACAAGGAACGTTTGAGGACCGGGAAATTCGACAGGATCGCCAAAAAAATATGACTGCGGCACCTTGCGGGCGCATAGTTTCTTGCATCGCTATCGCCCGTTGCAAGCACTTGGATAATCGTTCACCTCAGACTTTTATCCCTCTTTCCTGACCCGATTTCAGACCTATGTCCCCTTCATCCTTCATCTCCTGGAAGGACGAGGGAGGCTTTAAGGCATCGTAGCAACCGGTGTTTCGAGCTTCCCTCCATGGAGGAAGCAATGAGATCCTTCATATCCCTGATCGAGGCAGCCGTCGTCGCGGCCGGCTCACCCGTCGCTTCTGACGATGGCAAGGGCTTTGAGCGCGCACAGGCTGTATGTTCATTTCTCGAGAATACTGGCTTGAACGGCAATTGCTCCGTCGATGCCGGCCAGACGATCATCGAGGTTTCTCTGGCAGGACAGTATGACAGTCCGGCCGACTGTCCCAAGGTCGTCGACATGTTGCGGGCACATGGTTTCCAACTGGGGCCGAACTGGGAGCTTCGCATCAAGGCGAGCATCAAGGATGAGCCGGAGGTCATGGAGTGCGGTCTGGCGCCGGTCCAGCAATAGCCGATTTTTCGCAAGTGCCGCTTACGCGCGTTTGGCTATGTCTCGGCCTTCGGTGTGAGTGTCAGTTCAGACCCATGGGCATCGCGCAACTCATCCTCCCCGGCCCTGCGATCGCTAGCCTTGTGGAGGAGGATTGATCTATAGCCTTGGAGGCGCGTTCCTTCGATCAATGTCACGTCCGAATTTCCCGGATTGTTGGAGCGCTCGAACCAATCGACTGGGTGGTGGAGAAAGTTCATTTCGAACGCTCTGTTGGTGACGCCGTGACCGACGATGACCAGGTCGTTGTTGCCATCGCGCTCGTCATGCGTCACGGATTGAAGGAACAAACGAAGCCGCTGAGCCACATCCGCCCTGCTCTCGCCATCTGGCGGCCTTGCATAGAATTTTCCGCTGTTGTTGCGCAGTCTTGCCCATTTCTCGAACTCATCGGGAAATTTCTGCTTGCGCTCGGCGTGATCGTAGATTTCGGTAAAGAGGCCGAAATCCTGCTCGCGCAACAAATAGTCTTCCCGAACACTCGCCACCATGTAAGGAGGCAGGACCTTTAACAATGCGTCCTTGCTTTGCCGCGTCCGCAGATAGGGCGAGTACCAGATATCAAGTTGCTGGATCTCTGGGCGCGGCAATTCGGTGAGATAAGTGGCGATTGCTTGTGCGGCCGCCAGCGCCTGTCGATATCCCCACTGGGTCAACGGAACGTTGTGGTCGCCGAACTGCCGGTATGCTTGTTCATTGATATTGCCCAGTGATTCGCCATGTCGGACGAGAAAGATACGCATTGGCCGCCGCGTTTTCCGGTAACAGATGGGACCATCATGGAGTGAGAGCGGGCTGGCTGCAACGTACCGGATGCCGGAAGTTCATGAGCGTTTTGCAAAGCAGGGAACCGGCAAAGACAAATCGAGCAATTGAACCAAATATTAGGTCATGCTTTTATTGCGCCTCGCGTCCACCACCAGGGGCATTCCCATGACCTGCGAGATCTGGAAGGCATGCGTTTCTCGTCGTCTAATGGCGACCATGCTGGCGTTTGCCGGGTTCCTCGGCAGTGTCAGCCTCGCCTTCAGCGCAACGATAAACGTTGCGCCGAAAAACGAGGGTCGAGATGAAGGGCTCACAATCCAGCAGGCACTCCGTATGGCACAGCCGGGCGACACGATCGCGCTGGCGCCTGGAACCTACATGCAGGATTTCCGATCGGTCCGCGATGGCGAACTGGGAAATCCGATCACGATCGAGGGATCGCTGGCATCTGTCGTCAAAGGCGGTGGTCAACCAAGGATCATCGAAGTCAACCACAGCTATATCGAGCTACGGAATTTCACCATCGACGGTCATTTCGAGAGCGCGAATACCAAAAAGAGCTATCGGGACAAACTGCTCTACGTGATCGGAAATACGCCGGGAAAGGCGTTGACCGGCCTTCGCGTGCTGGGGATGGATATCCGCAACGCGGGTGGCGAGTGTGTACGCCTGCGCTATCAGGCGAGGCAGAATGAAATCGCTTATTCCAGAATAAGTTCGTGCGGCCGCTTCGACTTCTCCTTTAATGACGGCGGCAAGAATGGCGAGGGTATCTATATAGGGACCGCGCCGGAGCAGTTGGGCGGGCGCGGCGCGCCAGACAGCGCGATCGACCGCTCCGATCGGAACCGTATCCACGACAACGTCATCACGACCGACGGCAACGAATGCGTCGACATCAAGGAAGGCTCAAGCGGCAACGTCGTCGAGAAGAACAGTTGTACGGGACAGAAAGACCCCAACTCGGGCGGCTTTGACTCGCGCGGCAACGGCAACGTCTTCCGTTACAACCTGGTCTATGACGTGGTCGGTGCAGGCGTGCGTCTCGGCGGCGATGAGGAGACTGACGGCATCGACAATGACGTCTATGGCAATACTTTCCGCAACGTGGGCGTCGGGCTGATCCGGGCACAAAGGGCGCCTCAGGGCAAAATCTGCGAAAACACTTCTCAGGACAACAAGGTGGTCAGCACCAATTCGATCGGAAAGACGCTCCACCCGACCGGGCCATGCGACGGACCGAAGGCAACGGCAGACCTGCGGGCCAAATCGATGGTCACTACAAATCAGACCAAGGTGGCGAAGAAGGTCGAGAAGGGGGACAAACCTTTGAGCTGTGGCCCCTCCGTGGCCGGCTGTGTGATCGGGCGCTTGGAAGGCGACGACCGCAACAGAATCAAGATCGTTGATGCGAGCGACGTTGTTCTGCGCGGCCACCACCTGATTCTGGCGGATGCTATTGGGCCCGACGGCAAGAACGTGCCTCTAAAGCCGCTCGCGGGAAAGCTGGTCAGGATTGAGTATACCAGTATCGAGAAGAAGCGGTTTGCCGGCGCCAGGATCATAGAGGTGGTGAATTAGCCCGCAGCGGGGCAACCGCTGCTAAAAGACCAGTGATCGATGCAGCTGTGCGCCTGCCCACGCTCCATCGGCGACAGCCAGCGAAACCGAATGCGGCACGCGTGCAGCGTCGCCGCAGGCAAAGGCACCGGGTGCTGTCGTTTCCTTGGCGGCGTCGGTGCGGATCTGGCTGCCGAACGGCGTCTCTTCCAGCTCGCAGCCCAGAAGGCCCGCGATCGGTGTGGCGGGGGCGTTGCGCGAAGCAGTGAAAAGGCCGGCGAAGGACAGCGTGCGCCCGTCGACGAGAACGACGTCGGCGTGCCCCTCGATGCGCGTGATCGGCGTCGCCTCCGTCGTCACCCCTCGGGCGGTTAGATCAGCGTGGCTATCGGCATCGAGTGCCACTGCAGCATTGGTGAGGAAGGTGACGGCACCCCATTCCGGGATCAGTTGCGCCTGGTGAATCGACATCGGTCCGGTTGCAATCACCCCGATCGTGCCCCGGCTCAATTCGTAGCCATGGCAGTAAGGGCAATGAAAGATGCTCTTGCCCCAGCGTTCGGTCATTCCTTCGATTTCAGGCAGTGTGTCTGTCACGCCGACGGCAAACAAAAGTCGCCGTCCTTCATGTCGGCGACCGTCCGCGGTGGTGACGACGAATGCGCCCTTGACGCCGGCCGCCACCTCCGCCGTTTCGTCGATCCACGTCAGTGTCGGATAGGCGTGCAATTGAGCCCTCGCCGTCGCCGCGATTTCGGCCGGGTCTGCACCATCCTGCCCAAGAAAGCCGTGCGAGTGGCTGGCAAACCGGTTGCGCCTCAGGCCGGCGTCGATCACGAGGACGGAGCGGCGGGCACGGATGAGCTGGAGCGCGGCAGCCATCCCGGCATAGCTGCCGCCGACGATGATGACGTCATATTTCATGGCGCATTCCTTTCAGCGCGAACCTGCGCGTGCCGACGGGCGAAGTCAGTGGCGAGGTCGGCAATGGTGACGCTGGCGAAACGTTCCAGCAGGAGCGCTTCAGCCTCGGCGAAGGCCTGGTCTAGCGCAGCGTTGACCGACTGCTCGACGAGGCACTCCGGCATTTCGTTTCGATTGCCAATGGCGAAGATCGCGGGTTCCCCCAACACCTCATGCAACTGGAAAAGGGTGACGGCGCCCAGGTCTTTCGTGATGCTCCAGCCGCCGGAATGTCCCCGTGCCGAAGCCACGATCCCGGCCTCGCGCAAGAGCGCCATCGTCCGTCGCACGACAACGGGATTGGTGTTCATGCAGAGCGCGAGGGCTTCTGACGTCATGGTGCCACCATGCTCTGCCATGTGGAGCAGTGCGTGAAGGACTGAGGAGAGTCGGCTATCGCGCTTCATGTAACTTCAATTATTACGAATGTGAGGGCGAGGCAAGCGGAAGGCTAGATGGTAAGCCCGCATAGGTTTGCGCCTGTCGGCGGAGGTCTTGCATTTTTTTTCGCGATAGCTCTGCGCCTAGCCTTTTCAGCCGTCGGGCCTGAGGGTAGTCACTGGTGCGTTAGCGAGAGCAAAGGCGATCACTTTTTGAGCGGCGTAGGTTTTTTGTGGCGTTGATCACGACGACTGGCATGTACCAAACGGCCGGTCCCGCCTCGGCATTCAAATTCCCGTTTCTCGACTCATCTTTGCTTTTATGCAGAAGGAGCGTGGCCCGACGATCAAAAGAATGGCCCGTCTTTTAGCGTGGGAGCTCGGGGCTGCGTCAGGAACACTGGCTGCAATCGAATCCACAGTCACTCAGGCGTCGGTTGGCGGCAGGCGGTTGACATCTGCCCAGGATGTCAACTCACCGTTGGCGCCCCGATTGAATGGGCTAGTTTTCGACGTCCCTCGGGTTTTTTTGAACATTTCCGACTTCCCCATAATCGTCCGCAACGACGGCAAGCTTGGACGTGCCGAGTTTGCCGAAAACATCGCCCGGCAAATCGGTTCTCACCGCGGAGCTGCCTCTAACGAACTGCGCTGCGCTAGGAGGGTGCCGCCACAAGGTGCGGCACCGCCGACAGGAGAAACGCGTCAACGACCAGCTTCACGGCGAGGCAGGAAAGGAGGAGCCCGAGACCGAAGAGCATCCACCGACGCCGGGCGTCGGCTGGCGGACGCTTCGCGCAATCAACCTTGGGCGGCATGGTCCCGCCCTGTCGCATCGTCGCCGACGACCAGGCGCTCAAGCAGCCTTAGGAAGCTCCCGCCCCAGCGCGAGGTGCAACCTGCGGCCGGACGGATGACCCCCGGCTCCTCGGCGGTGAGCGCACGCACCCTCCTGAGGAACGCTGCAGAGTCAAAGCACGACGACCGGCCCGCTGCCATCGCGTTCGGCTCGAAGTCAAAGAAGACCTCGATGTTGACGACCGGCATCGGCTGGATGTGGCGGATTAGATCGATGTCGGGTCTCGTTGCGACCGCAAGCGCGTACTCCGTCGAGCAGAGCGCCTCATGTAACTCGGCGACGGAGGAGGCCGGCGTCGGCTGGAAGCCGTTCTCCGCAAGCTTTTCTGCCACGAAGGCAGCGGCCTCGCGCGGTAGGAACACGATCGTCTTGATAGGTTTCGAAGGCATTTCCTGCGGGTCTCCATTGGGCATGGAGCACCGCTATCATCCCGCCGGGTTTGGCAGTGTTCTGATATGTTGAATTTTGTTGCAGCCGCGGACCCGAAGATGGCCACAACATTTCGCAATATTATCCAACATTCCTGCACGAAAGCTTTTGCTATGGAGCCTCCACGAGCACGTCCTGGACGATGCGAAGAAGATTGTTGCCTTCCAGCAGGTTTCGGGACCTAGTGATCGCTTGAGAGATACGGCCCCATCGTGAAGGTGGCCAGGAGAACGACGCAGCGGACATGCCAAGGCAGGACATTAACGATCAGACCAGCCGGGTCCTCGTCGTAGAGGACGACGCCGAAATCGCGTCGATGCTGGTCGATCTCATGAGAGACAACGGCCTCGAAGCCCTGTCGGTCGGCAGTGGAGGCGAATTGGACCGCCTCTTCCCGGACGGGCGTTTCAACCTCGTCATCCTTGACGCGATGCTTCCGGGCGAAGACGGGTTCAGCATCTGCAGGCGTCTTCGGGCCGCTGGCACCACGCCTATCCTGATGCTCACGGCGCTCACGGAGGACATCGACCGCATCATCGGCCTGGAGCTCGGGGCGGACGACTACGTGACCAAGCCGTTTAATCCGCGGGAGCTCATGGCGCGCGTGAAGGCCATCTTGCGTAGGGCATCCTATGGAACGCAAGATCGGCAGGACCGGCCCTCGTATTCCAGGCTGACGTTCTCGGACTGGACGATCGACCCGCGAAGCAGGCAGGTCACCGATCCGGACGGAGCCGAAGTCTCCATGACGACGGCGGAGTTCGATCTTCTCCTCGCCTTCTGCAACAACCCGAACAGGATCCTTACTCGAGAGCAGCTCCTGTCGATGACGCATGCCGGGTCGGCCGGTCCCGTGGAACGCAGCGTCGACGCCCACATCAGTCGACTGCGCCAAAAGATCGAACCGAACCTCCGGGAACCCTCGCTCATCAAGACGGTCAGGCTCGGAGGCTACCTCTTCGCCTCCAAGGTGGAGCAGGTATCGTGAAGTCGCTTAGGCAAGCCTCCATCAGGACGCAGATCGCCGTCCTTACCGCCGTGCTGGCGGTCACCGTGACGATCCTAGGCACGTTCGCTGAGCCGTTCCTGAACGGCCGCTTCGAGAAAGGACTGCAGATCGGGCTCGTCGCGGGTCACATCCAGGAAGTCGTCACCGACTATCAGAATGCTGCCACCCCAGACCAGCAGGCGTTCGTCATCGCGAGGGCGCGGTCGTCGGGCGTCGACGTGCTTGCCGAGCCGGCCACTTCCGCGAACGCCGCAACGCCGACCCCGATGGAGCTTGCAGTCCAGGTTCGTGACCTGCTCGACAACAACATCTTCCACGATCCGGGCGCGGTCATTCATTCCGGAGACCAGAAACAGCTTCACGTGCGCGCCGGCACGGAGAGCCTGGTGTTTGCCATGCCGGTGTTCAGTCCATCGAAGTGGATATTCCCGGCGATGGTCAAGACGCTCGCCCTCATCCTTATTCCAACGGCAATCCTCGCCTCGCTCAGCGCCTGGCTCATCGGGCGGCCCATCGTGCGCTTCGCCGCCGCGGCCGAGCTGCTCACCACTGACGACGCGCTCGACGAGCCGTTCCAGGCGCAGGGAGCCTCGGAGCTAAGATCGCTCGCAACGTCCCTGAATGTCATGCGCGACCGCATCCGGGAGCTGGTGGCCGCACGGACGCGGATGCTCACGTCCATCAGCCACGATCTGAGGACGCCGCTTACGCGCTTGCGGATGCGTGCCGAGCGCTGCGAGCAGCCGGAGCTCCGGCAGCAGATGCTCAACGACCTCGAGGTCCTCGCCGCCATGGTGGACGAGAGCCTGGCGTTCCTCAACAGCACCATCGAGACGACGCGCAAGGTGGAGCTCTCAAGCCTGCTGCAGACCGTGGCGGACGATTTTAGTGACACCGGCGTCGATGTCAGCTTCGTGGGGCCGCGGCGACTGACCTGCGAATGCAAGCCGAGGGCGATCGCCCGTGCCGTGTCGAACGTCGTCGACAATGCGTCAAGGCATGCCCGAAAGATCGAGATAGCCCTCGCCGAGCAGGAGGACGCCGTCCAGATCACCGTTTCGGACGATGGTCCGGGATTGAGCGACAAGCTGAAGGAGCAGGTGATGGAACCGTTCTTTCGCGCCGACAAATCCCGCTCGACCTCGAAAGGCGGCGGCGGTTTCGGTCTGGGCCTGCCGATTGCACATGGCATAGTGACCAAGGGGCACGGCGGCGTCTTCCAGCTTTCCGACAGGCAGCCCCATGGACTGGTCGTGACAATGTGGCTGCCGCGCGCTCCCCGGAACGTCGCAATGTTTTCGTAAGTCCAAACACAACGCAACATTTCCCCAACCTAGAAGGAGCTCCGAAAACCTCATCACGGAGCTCCAAATGAAATTTCCGAAGACCATCCTGGTCCTAACTCTTGTCTCAACCGCGGCCGGCTGCGCCACGTCCGAACCCGTCGCATATGAAGGGCTGGCGTCGGCCGCACAGCTCCGTCCCGACACAAGCGACAAGACGGGACGCAGCCCTTACAGCTACCGCACCCAGACCGACTGGAGACAGTACAGCAAGGTCATCGTGGAACCGGTCACGGTCTATCGCGGCAAGGACGGCCAGTTTGGCAAGATGGCGGAAGACGACCGGTTGAAGCTCGCATCCTACATGCGGGGCAAGTTCGCGCAGGTGCTCCAGCAGCGCTATGCTATCGTCTCGACGCCCGGCCTCGCGACGCTGCGCGTACGAGCGACGCTCACCGGTGGAAAGACGACCGACCCTGTCCTCGGCCCCTTCTCGCACATCGACGTGGCCGGCAGCGTCTACAACACCATCCAATTGGCTCGCGGCAAGGAAGGGTCGATGACAGGGTCGGCTAGCTACGCCGTCGAGGTATACGACAGCGTTTCGAACCAGCTCCTGCTCGCCTATGTCGAAAAGCAGTATCCCAACGCCCTAAACATCGGCGCGAATTTCGGGCCCATGAGGGCCTCCTACGTGGCCATCGACAAGGGCGCGAACGATCTCCTTGAACGGCTTCGGTAGCGGTTTTATGGACGCGCCTGGTGGGTGTGGACCGGCCGAAGCTTAAGAACCGACAGCCCGGTTAAAGTCGACGCCTCCACCTTCTCGACCGACGCCGCCTGCTAGCGACCGAAAGTCATCCTTGAGCATCGAGATATCTGCAAAGTAGCCTCCGAGAATGTCGATGACGCGCGTTCTTTCAGGCCTCCCCGCACACGGACCTCGCGCCCTCTCTTTCCCAAAACCAGACGTCTTTCGTCAAGGTTTCGTGGTGGAGTTCGCCAGCTAGATCGTGTCACCCAGATCGGCGGCAGGCTGTGGGAGCGAACCGGATTTGTGCGTTTGGCCGCCGGATAGGCCAAGGACCGCTATTGCGACGCGGGGGTGAAGCGCGCCACCAGCGCGTGCCGGTCGCCGGGATAGGTGAAGCGCACATGCGTGACTGGCCCGACATTGCTCCAGGTGCGGCGCTCGACGACCAGGCAGGCGGTGTTGCGCGGGATGTCGAGGGCAGCAGCCTCGTCGGAACCGGCCGAGACCGCGTGGATGCGGTGCTCGGCGCTGCTCCAGGGGATCTGATTGATCAGCCAGGCACCTGGCGCCGTTTCAGAAAAATTGGCGTCGGCCGCCTCGGGTACGGTGGACAGGCTGATCAGCCGTTCCTCCAGGCAGAACGGTCGTCCGCCTGCGTGATGGATGCAGGCCACATCGACAAGTGAAGATCCTGGCGCGACGTCGAGCCGTCTGATGTCGTCGGGCTTCGCCTTGCGTTGCTCGCGCCTCGATACGGCGAAGGAATAGGCAAGGTTCAGTGACTGTACCTCAGCCCTGATGTCGTGGATCTCAAGAACGGCCGATTGCGCCTGCGGCTGCGTGACGAAGCTGCCGGACTTCTTGCGGCGCTCGATGAGGCCCGCCCTGGCGAGCTGGGTCAGCGCCTTGTTCACGGTCATGCGCGAACAGTCGTATTTCTTGGTGAGGTCCACTTCGAACGGGATGCGATGACCCGGCGGCCACTCGCCCGAGACGATGCGGCCTTCGATGTCGCTCACGATCCGCTGGTGCAAGGTTGTGTCCTTGCTTTGGTTCATCGTCACGCTCCGGTTAGTTCCTCCCGCTCTAATGTGAATGTCGCGGCCTGGAAAGCCCTATGCCGTCAGAAGCTCGCCCATCGCCTTCAGGAACCGGCGGTTGATCGCATCGCGCGCCACGTGGCGGCCGCCTTCCACTTGCTTGCGGCCGAGCGCCCATACACTGTCGACGGCAACGCCACCGGCAAACAGCCAGTGATCGAGCATCTGGTCGCCCGAAAGGTAGGGTACGGCTGTCGTGTCGAGCGAGATGAGATCGGCGTGATGGCCGACCGCGATGCCGGCCGGCGCCTTCAGCGCAGCGCCGCCACCGGTGATCGCATGATCAAAAAGGCTGCGCGCGGTCGAACCGCCTGATGCGGCGACGACATTGCGGGCCCTCAGCGCCAGACGCTCGGAGTATTCGAGCTGGCGCAGTTCGCCTGGAAGCGAGATTTGCACGTTGGAATCTGAGCCGACGCCGAAACGGCCGCCTTCTTCGATGAAGAGCGGCGCCTGGAAGGTGCCGTCGCCGAGGTTTGCTTCGGTGATCGGGCAAAGGCCGGCGATTGCCCCGCTGCGCGCCATGCCGCGCGTTTCCTCGTCCGTCATATGCGTCGCGTGGATCAAGCACCAGCGGCCATCAACGGGCGCATTGGCAAGTAACCATTCGACAGGGCGAGCGCGCGACCAGGCGATGCAATCCTCGACTTCTTTCACCTGCTCGGCGACGTGGATATGGACCGGCCCGTCACCGGCCAGCGGCACGACGTTGGCCAGTTCCTCAGGTGTTACAGCGCGCAGGCTGTGCGGGGCAAGGCCGAGCTCGGCGCCTCGAAGCGCGCCTGTCACCCTGCGGCAGCCGTCCATCAGGCTGGTAAAGTTGTCCAGTGTGTTGATGAAGCGGCGCTGGCCCTCGATCGGCGCCGCACCGCCGAATCCGGAATGGGCATAGAATACCGGAAGCAGCGTCAAGCCGATGCCGCTGGTGTTCGCTGCTGCGCCGATACGCTCGGCCAGTTCAGCAATATTGGCATAGGGCGTGCCGTCCCTGTCATGGTGCAGATAGTGAAACTCGCCGACCCGGGAAAAGCCCGCCTCCAGCATCTCCATGTAGAGCTGGGCGGCGACAGCCTCGACATGCTCCGGTGTCATCGACAATGCGAACTTGTACATGACGGTGCGCCAGCTCCAGAAACTGTCGTTTGCCGGGCCCCTCACTTCCGCAAGGCCAGCCATGGCGCGCTGGAAAGCGTGGCTGTGCAGGTTACTCATCGCGGGGACGAGCGTATCATGGTGCTCGTCTGCCGGCTCGGCGGCGACGCCCGTTTCGACGTTTGTGATAAGACCGTCCGCGATCGTCAGGCGCACATCCTGTTGCCACCCCTGTGGCAGAAGCGCCGCACTCCCATGAAGTCTGATCGCTGCCGTCTGAGCCATAACGCTTTTTCTCCTGTTTGAAGCCACGCATCTTTCTTTTCCATGGAGACGCACAAAATTCCACTTGTCACCCGTTTATTATGTATATACATGTTTCCGTATAAGGAAAGGCGCAAAGCTGATGAATGGGAACAAATTTTCAAGCGAAGAGGCACCTGGCGACGTCCGTCCGCATCTCTGGCGGAATGCGCGGCTCGCAACACTCGATCCGCAGAAGCAAGGTCTCGGCATCGTCGACAAAGGCGCAATCGTCACCGAGGGTGGCCGCATACGCTTCGTTGGCCCGGAGGCCGAGCTGCCGGTGTCCGCAATCGAGCGCGCAGAGATCACGGATCTCGAAGGTCGCTGGGTTACACCGGGTCTCGTCGATTGCCACACCCACATCGTCTACGGCGGCAATCGCGCCCGTGAATTCGAAATGCGCCTCGAAGGCGCGACCTATGAAGAGATTGCGCGTGCCGGTGGCGGCATCGTCTCCTCCGTCAAGGCGACAAATGCGCTTCCGGTTGAAGGCCTTGTCGAAGCAGCCCTTCCCCGCCTGGATAGCCTTATCAGCGAAGGCATGACGACGATCGAGGTCAAGTCGGGCTACGGCCTGAATGTCGGCGGCGAATTGAAGATGCTGCGCGCTGCCCGCCAGCTCGAGCGCGTCCGCCCGGTTCGCGTCGTCACCTCCTATCTCGGCGCCCATGCAACGCCGGTCGAATACAAGGGCCGCAACGGTGACTACATCACTGACGTCGTCATTCCGGGGCTCGAATACGCCCATGCCGAGGGCCTGGTCGATGCCGTCGATGGGTTCTGTGAGGGAATTGCCTTTTCGACCGCCGAGATCGCCCGGGTCTTCGACAAGGCCGAAGCCCTCGGCTTGCCAGTCAAGCTGCATGCCGAGCAGCTGTCCAATCTCGGCGGCGCGAAACTTGCCGCCTCCTACGATGCGCTCTCTGCCGATCATCTCGAATATCTGGATGCGGAGGGTGCCGCTGCCATGGCCGCGGCCGGTACGGTTGCCGTTTTGTTGCCGGGCGCCTTCTACGCCATCAATGAAAAGCAGAAACCGCCCGTCCAGGCACTGCGCGACGCCGGCACGTGGATCGCCATTGCGACCGACTGCAATCCCGGCACCTCGCCGCTGACCTCGCTGCTCCTGACGATGAACATGTCGGCAACGCTCTTCAGCCTGACCGTCGAGGAATGCATTGCCGGTGCGACGCGTGAAGGTGCGCGCGCCCTTGGTCTGCTGGACGAGACCGGGACACTTGAGAACGGCAAATCCGCCGATTTCGCGATCTGGGACGTCGAGAGCCTGGCCGAACTCGTCTACCGCATCGGCTTCAACCCGCTTCATGCACATGTCTTCAAGGGCGAAAGGATCGACCGTTGACCATTACCCTTCATCCCGGCTCCGTTTCGCTCAAGGATCTGGAGACGATCTACTGGACCGGCACGCCGGCGAAGCTCGATCCATCCTTCGATGCCGGCATCGCCAAGGCCGCTGCCCGCATCGCCGAGATCGCGGCTGGCAATGCGCCCGTCTACGGCATCAATACCGGCTTCGGAAAACTCGCCTCGATCAAGATCGACGCGGCCGACGTAGCAACCCTGCAGCGCAATCTGATCCTTTCGCACTGCTGCGGCGTCGGCGCGCCGCTTGCCGAAAATATTGTTCGCCTGATCATGGCCTTGAAGCTGGTCTCGCTCGGCCGCGGTGCGTCGGGCGTGCGGCTGGAGCTGGTGCGGCTGATCGAAGGCATGCTGGAAAAAGGCGTGATCCCGGTTATCCCGGAAAAGGGCTCCGTCGGAGCCTCCGGCGACCTCGCGCCACTTGCCCATATGGCAGCCGTTATGATGGGCGAAGCCGAAGCCTTCTTCGCTGGCGAGCGCCTGTCGGGCGCGACAGCCCTTGCGAAAGCCGGTTTGAAGCCGATCGTGCTCGCTGCCAAGGAAGGCCTGGCGCTCATCAACGGCACGCAAACCTCGACGGCGCTGGCACTCGCCGGCCTCTTCCGGGCACACCGGGCCGCACAGGCGGCACTGATCACCGGCGCCATGTCGACGGATGCGGCGATGGGCTCGTCCGCACCCTTCCATCCCGATATTCACACACTGCGTGGCCACAGGGGCCAGATCGATACGGCAGCGGCGCTTCGCGCGCTGCTCGAAAGCTCGATTATCCGCCAGAGCCATATCGAAGGCGACGAGCGCGTCCAGGATCCCTATTGCATTCGTTGTCAGCCGCAGGTCGATGGCGCCTGCCTGGACCTCCTGCGTTCGGTCGCGCGCACGCTGGAGATCGAGGCGAACGCCGTTACCGACAACCCGCTGGTGCTGTCGGACAACTCCGTTGTCTCGGGTGGAAACTTCCATGCCGAGCCGGTTGCCTTCGCAGCCGACCAGATCGCTCTTGCCGTCTGCGAAATCGGTGCGATCGCCCAGCGGCGCATTGCCCTGCTGGTCGATCCCGCACTCTCCTACGGACTGCCGGCCTTCCTGGCAAAGAAGCCCGGTCTCAACTCCGGCCTGATGATCGCGGAGGTCACGTCCGCGGCGCTGATGTCGGAAAACAAGCAGATGTCACATCCGGCTTCCGTCGATTCGACACCGACATCGGCCAACCAGGAAGATCACGTCTCCATGGCCTGCCACGGCGCCCGGCGGCTGCTGCAGATGACCGACAATCTCTTCAGCATTATCGGCATCGAAGCACTGACGGCGGCCCAGGGTGTGGAATTCCGCGCACCGCTCACAACAAGCCCCGAGCTGCAAAAGGCGATTGGCATCATTCGCGATGCGGTGCCGACGCTGGAGCTCGACCGCTACATGGCAAACGACCTCAAGGCGGCAGGCGACCTCGTTGCCACGGGCGCGCTGAATGCATCCGTCTCACGCGGCATCTTGCCGGTTCTGGAGGGCTGACATGGCTGTTTTCGACGTCAAGCAGGGCACATCGCCCATTATCCTCGGCTTCCCGCACACCGGCACCGAGGTTCCCACCGACATCTGGGAGCGCCTGAACGACAACGGCAAGATTCTTGCCGATACCGACTGGCATATCCATCACCTCTATGACGGCCTGCTGTCCGATCCAACGACGGTGCGCGCGACGTTCCACCGCTACGTCATCGATGCGAACCGCGATCCAGCAGGCGTCAGCCTCTATCCCGGCCAGAATACCACCGGTCTTATTCCGGAAACGGATTTCGACGGAAAGGCGATCTGGAAGGACGGGCAGGCGCCTAGTGAAGCCGACATCGTCGCGCGGCTGCGGGACTTTCACGCGCCTTATCACGCAGCCCTTGCGGCCGAGATCGAGCGTGTGAGAGCAATCCACGGCGTGGCGATCCTCTACGACTGCCACTCGATCCGCTCCCACATTCCTTTCCTCTTCGAAGGCAAGTTGCCGGACTTCAATATCGGCACGGACATGGGCAAGACCTGCGACGGCGCTATCGGGGAGGCGACACTCACCGTCGTGGAAGCGGCCGAGGGCTACGACAGTGTGCTCAACGGTCGCTTCAAGGGCGGCTGGACGACGCGCCACTATGGCCGTCCGGAAACGGGTGTGCATGCCATCCAGATGGAGCTTGCGCAATCAACGCATCTTCAAGCCGAGGCACCGCCTTTTGCCTACGACACCGCCAAGGCAGAGCGCCTTCGCGTCCATCTCAAAGACATTCTGGTGCGCATCGAGCAGATCGCGCCGGGCCTGAAACGATAACGATCACTCGACAGGGGGAACCCGCATGACCGCAGACCCACGCCACAACATTCGCGAGATCCGCGCGCCGCGCGGCAGCGAGCTCAATGCCAAGAGCTGGATGACCGAAGCGCCGTTGCGTATGCTGATGAACAACCTCGACCCGGATGTCGCCGAGAACCCGAACGAGCTCGTGGTCTATGGCGGCATCGGTCGTGCAGCCCGTACCTGGGACGACTTCGACCGCATTGCCGCGACGCTCAAGACGCTGAATGAGGATGAGACGCTGCTCGTGCAGTCCGGCAAGCCGGTCGGCGTGTTCCGCACGCACAAGGATGCGCCGCGCGTCCTGATCGCCAACTCGAACCTCGTGCCGCACTGGGCGACGTGGGATCACTTCAACGAGCTGGATCAGAAGGGCCTTGCCATGTACGGCCAGATGACGGCTGGCTCGTGGATCTATATAGGCACGCAGGGCATCGTCCAGGGCACCTACGAGACTTTCGTCGAGGCCGGCCGCCAGCACTACGGCGGCAACCTCAAGGGCAAGTGGGTGCTGACCGGCGGTCTCGGCGGCATGGGCGGCGCCCAGCCGCTGGCCGCCGTCATGGCCGGCGCGTCGTGCCTTGCCGTCGAGTGCAACCCGGACTCGATCGATTTCCGTCTGCGCACCCGCTATGTTGACGAAAAGGCCGAGACACTGGACGAGGCAATCGAGATGATCGCCCGCTGGACCAAGAACGGCGAGGCGAAGTCGGTCGGCCTGCTCGGCAACACCGCCGAGATCCTACCCGAGATGGTCCGCCGCGGCATCCGCCCCGACATGGTCACCGACCAGACCTCCGCGCACGACCCGGTCAACGGCTACCTGCCGAAGGGCTGGACGATGGGCGAGTGGAAGGACAAGCGCGTTTCCGATCCGAAGGCGGTCGAGAAGGCCGCCCGCGCCTCGATGCGCGAGCATGTCGAGGCCATGATCGCCTTCCAGGACATGGGCATCCCGACCTTCGACTACGGCAACAACATCCGCCAGGTGGCCAAGGATGAAGGCCTTGAAAACGCCTTCGCTTTCCCGGGCTTCGTGCCGGCCTATATTCGTCCGCTCTTCTGCCGCGGCATCGGTCCCTTCCGCTGGGCAGCACTTTCGGGCGATCCGGAGGATATCTACAAAACCGACGCCAAGGTGAAGGAACTGCTGCCTGACAACAAGCACCTGCACAACTGGCTGGACATGGCGCGCGAGCGCATCGCCTTCCAGGGCCTGCCGGCGCGCATTTGCTGGGTTGGTCTCGGGGATCGTCATCGCCTCGGGCTTGCCTTCAACGAGATGGTGAAGAACGGCGAGCTGAAGGCCCCGGTCGTCATCGGCCGTGACCATCTCGACTCGGGCTCGGTCGCCTCGCCGAACCGCGAAACCGAAGCGATGAAGGATGGTTCAGATGCCGTCTCCGACTGGCCGCTCCTGAACGCGCTCCTCAACACTGCGTCGGGCGCGACCTGGGTGTCGCTCCATCACGGCGGCGGCGTTGGCATGGGCTTCTCCCAGCACTCCGGCATGGTGGTTTGCGCTGATGGCACGGACGACGCAGCAAGGAGGCTGGAGCGGGTTCTCTGGAACGATCCGGCGACCGGCGTCATGCGGCATGCCGATGCCGGCTACGAGATCGCCATCGATTGCGCCAAGGAACAGGGCCTGCGCCTTCCGGCGATCCTCGGGAATTGATCCCTTGGACCGGGCCTCAAAATCCTATGAGGCCCGGATACTTCAGCCCCCGATACTGCAGCACAGCCTTATCGACCGTAACCAGAGGAATGCATTCGATCTTTGACTGGGCGATCAGGATCCGGTCGAAGGGATGTTTGTGAATGGGCGGGAGTGCTGCGATAGCAAGTGTATGCTTTCGTTGACGGGCATCTCGATGTAGCCCTTTTGAAGGAGAGATGTTCTCTCAGTATCGAGGGATCGGCGCGAAAATCTGGGCGTGCCTGCGCATGCCTGATGGCGGTTTCCCAGACGCTGGCGGGACTGAAAAAGGCATCGGTGTCCTTAAGGGGAACGACTTTCACCAGGGACTTTCCAGCCTTGGCTATGATGAAAGCCTCACCCTTCGCAGCCTGTTCGATGAGCCGCGACAGATGCGTCTTCGCTTCATGAATGTTTACGGTCTGCATGGCTGCCTCGATGGACTTAGTCCACTAAACTTAGATGGAACCAAAATGACCCGTGCCACCGTCCTCAAAGCCAGTACCTACCGTCGCATGCCATGGAAAAACGGTGCCGGCGAGACTGTCGAAATTGCCGTCTCGCCCGAGGGTGCGGCACTGTCTGATTTCGACTGGCGCATCAGCATGGCAACGGTGGCGACGGATGGCCCGTTCTCGATCTTTCCCGGTATCGACCGCACGCTTTCGATCCTGGAAGGCAACGGTATGTCGCTTTCAATCGATGGCGGCGCGCCGGTGCTGCTGACGCAAGACAGCGATCCCCTCGCCTTCCCCGCGGATGTCTCGGTTTCGGCAACGCTTGCCGATGGAACCATTACGGACCTGAATGTCATGAGCCGTCGCGCCAGCCTGCGGCATAGGGTCGAGCGGATCGATGTCGATGCGACGTCAACGCTAACGGTGCATGCAACGACGTGGGTTGCCTTGTGCCATCGCGGCGACGTCATTCTCGAATGCGGTGGCAATCGCGCCGATCTTGGGCCGGGCGATGCATTTTTGCTGGTGGGTGGCGAAGGTGCGGATGTTGTTTTGAGCGGCCGGGCGCTCTGCTATCTCATTACCATCGAAAGCACCTGAACCTCGCGGTCGGCGATCTGCCGCCAGAGCGTGCTGGAAATCAGGTCCAAAACAATATTATCACTATAGTCTATAAAATAGATGGTTTTACCTATCTGAGGACGAATGTCCGCCCTAGTGTTTTCCTGTCGAAACACATTCAAGCGCTGCAGCCAAAGCTCAGTCGCAAGGGGGCAAAACATGAATATCAGGACACTATTGGCGGCCATTACTCTCAGTTCCGCCAGCCTGCTGGCACCTTTTGTTGCCCAGGCAGCCGACAAGAAGGTGGTTGTTGCCTATCAGACCGATGCACTGCCGTCGTCGGTAGCGATCGCTAATGGCGAATTTGCCAAGGCAACCGGCTATGACATCGATTTCCGCAAGTTCAACTCCGGGGCCGAGATCTTCGCGGCCATCGCTTCGGGCGACGTGCAGGTCGGCTATGTCGGCTCGAGTCCCTTTGCAGCGGCGACTTCGCGCGGATTGGAGGTCAAGGCCTTCTACCTCTCTTCGATCTCCGGCATCGACGAGGCGCTCGTCGTTCGCAACGGCTCCGGCATCGCGGCTCTCTCTGACCTCAAGGGCAAGAAGCTTGCTGCTGCACCCGTTTCCACCGACCACTACCAGCTTCTGGCGCTGATCAAGTCGCTGGGGCTGACGGAAAAGGACGTTCAGGTCTTTGCAATTCCGCAGCCAGAGATCGTTGCCAGTTACAATCGCGGTGACATCGATGGCGGCTTTGTCTGGGATCCGGCGCTGACCGAGCTCAAGAAGAATGGCAAGGTACTCGTCACCTCCAAGGATGTGGCGGACAAAGGCGCTCCGACCTTCTCCGCCTGGGTCGCCGCATCGAAGTTTGCCGACGAAAACCCGGCGTTCCTGAAGAGCTTTGCCGGCGTCATCAACAAGTACTATGCCTCCTTCGCAGCAGATAAGAAGGCTTGGGGCCCCGACAGCGACAATGCCACGCTCCTTGCCAAGGCACTCGGCGGAACGTCCGAGCAGCAGGCTGCCGCGCTTAAGAACCTCACCCTGCTGACGCCTGAGGTTCAGGCTTCCGACGCCTGGCTCGGCGGTGGCGAAACGTCCGGCGCAGCTAAGATTCTCAAGGATACGGCCGCCTTCCTTAAGGACCAGGGCAAAGTGACCGAAGTGCTGCCGAGCTACGCGGCTTTTGTAACGCCGGATGCGCTTGTCAACGCAAGTAACTGAAATAGCAGATAATCCTCCCATCCTGGGACGCTGGCGCGATACCGCGCCAGCGTCACAATACGAAGAGACGACACATGCTCAAAGTCGATCACGCAAGCGTCTATTTCAGGACGCGGGACGGCCAAACGGTGCAGGCCCTCGATCGCGTTTCCCTCGATATTCCCGACAGCGGCTTCGTCGTGGCACTCGGTGCCTCGGGTTGCGGCAAGTCGACGTTGCTCAACGCGATTGCGGGTTTCCTGCCGCTGTCGGCAGGCACGATCACACTGGACGGCCGAGCGGTTAGCGGTCCCGGCGCCGATCGCGGTGTCGTATTCCAAAAGGACACGCTGCTGCCTTGGAAGACGATTGTCGACAATGTCGCGCTTGGATTGCAGTTTGCCGGAACTCCAAAAGTGGCGCGGCGCGCCCGCGCCGAGGAGCTTCTCTCTCTCGTCGGTCTCAAAGACTTTGCGAGGGCCTTTCCCTACGAATTGTCGGGCGGTATGCGCCAGCGGGTCGGCATTGCCCGGGCACTCGCAGCCGAGCCCGACGTGCTTTTGATGGACGAGCCGTTCGGGGCCCTGGACAGCTTGACCCGCGAGCAGATGCAGGAATTGCTCGTATCGATCTGGAAGGAGACGGGCAAACGCATCTTCTTCATTACCCACTCGATAGAGGAGGCCCTCTTCCTCGGCACGCAGGTCGTGGTGATGTCGCCGCGTCCCGGCCGCATCGTTGCGCGCTTCGACCTCGATTTCGTCCGTGAGTTCGCCCGGACCGGCGATGCGCGATCAATCAAGACGGCGCCGGAGTTCGGCAGTTTGCGTGAGGAAATCCGGACCATACTGCATGGTTACGACGTGTTCAGGAGTGCGCGGAATGAGTAACGTCATCGAAACGAGAGACATTGTCGTCAAGACCGAAGCCGACCAGGCGAAGACCGTTCGCCTGCAGGGTTATGGCGTCGGGCAAAGCAATACGCTTGTCATCAGTCTCGCGACGGCCGTCGCGTTGATTGCCACGTGGTGGCTGGTTGCCAAGTTGGGAGTGGTTCCACGCCTGTTCCTGCCGACACCCCAGGAGGTTATCGCACAGATCGGCGCCGTCTATCGCGATGGCTATGCTGGGGCCTCGCTTGGCGAACACGTCTCGGCAAGTCTGTTCAGGATCGCGACGGCCGCAGCGATCGCCATAGTGGTTGGCATCCCGCTCGGCTTGCTCATGGGGCTCAACCGCTGGGCAAAGGGGATACTCGATACACCGATCGAATTTTATTGGCCGCTGCCACCGCTCGCCTATCTGCCGTTGATGATCATCTGGCTCGGTATCGGCGAAACCTCGAAAGTAACGCTTCTCGTCCTTGCCATGTTCGCGCCGATCTGCCTTTCGGCCCAGGCCGGCGTACGCTCACTGCCGATCGAGCGTGTCAATGCGGCGCGATCGCTTGGTGGACGACCCTGGCAACTTCTTTTGAGTATCGTTTTGCCATCGGCCTTGCCCGAAATCCTAACGGGTATCCGCATCGCGCTTGGTATCGGCTGGGGCACGCTTGTCGCTGCCGAGCTGATCGCTTCCAATCGCGGCATCGGTTATATGATCATGTCCGCCTCCCAGTTTCTGGCAACGGACGTGGTCTTCGTCGGCATCGGCATTATCGCCGCCTGTGCATTTGCCTTTGGCGCTGCCGTTCGGCTCTTGGAAGCCACCCTCGTTCCGTGGAAAGGTAAGAGCTAAACGGGCGCACAAGTGCCTTCACGGGCTCACGACGCGCTGGAGCCCGCCGGCATAGGGGACGATGGCATGAAGCAGATGCAGATCTACGCATTCGACATGAACTGCGTCGGCCATATCAACCACGGAATGTGGACGCATCCGCGCGATACGTCCCTTCATTACACGGACCTCGACTACTGGGTTGACCTTGCCCGTACCGCCGAGCGCGGCAAGCTGGACGGGATATTCCTGGCCGATATCGTTGGTGTCTATGATGTCTACAAGGGCAGTCCGGCGCCAGTCATCGAGGCGGGCGCGCAGATTCCGGTCAACGATCCGTTGATGCCGATCTCGGCAATGGCCTATGTCACCAAGCATCTCGGCTTCGGGGTCACAGTGAACACGACTTACGAGCCGCCCTTTCTCTTGGCGCGACGGATGTCGACGCTCGATCACCTGACCAAGGGCCGGATCGGCTGGAACATCGTTACCGGTTATCTTGACAGTGCCGCGCGTGCGATGGGCTTTGAAGCATTGCCCGAGCACGATGCGCGTTACGATGCGGCCGAGGAATACCTCGAAATCCTCTACAAGCTTTGGGAGGGGAGCTGGGACGACGAGGCTGTGCTTCGCGACAAGTCTCGGGCCGTCTTCGCCGACGCGTCGAAAGTGCGCGCCGTCAGGCATGAGGGTCGATACTACAAGATGGAGGCAATCCACCTTGCACAGCCCTCGCCGCAGCGCACGCCGCTGCTCTTCCAGGCAGGGGCCTCTGGGCGTGGACAGGATTTTGCGGCCCGCCACGCCGAATGCATCTTCATCGCAGCGCCGACCCCGCAGGCGGCACGACCGACCGTGGAGGCGCTTCGACGCAAAGCCGAGTTGGTTGGGCGGGGTGCGGATGCCTTGCGTGTTCTCGGTCTCGTCACGGTGGTCGTTGGGCGCACGCAAAAGGAGGCGAACGACAAGCTCGAGGACTATCGCAGGCATGCAAGCGTCGAGGCGTCCCTGGCGCACTACTCTGCCTCAACGGGCATCGACCTCTCCAGATATGGCCTCGATGATCCGATCGAGCAGAAATCCACAAATGCCAATCAGTCTGCGCTCGCCGCAATTACAAGGGAGGCTCGTGAGCCGATCACGCTCCGCCAGGTCATCGACCAGATGGTGCTTGGCAGCCGCATGAAGCCGATTGTCGGCTCGGCCGAGCAGGTGGCGGATCGCCTGGCGGCATGGGTTTTGGATGGTGGTGTGGACGGCTTCAATCTGGCGCGCACGGTGGCACCCGAAAGCCTGCGCGACTTTGTCGACCTCGTCGTGCCGGTGCTGCAGGAGCGCGGTCTGTTTAAGGCGGACTATGCTGAGGGACCGCTCAGGCAAAAGCTGTTCGGCGGCAGCGGCAGGCTGCCATCCTCGCACCCTGCCGCCGCGTTTCGTTATTGATTACTTGTGGTCAAGCCTGGCGACCAGCCGGTCGCCGAGCCACTGGATGCCACAAACCAGGACGATCAGCACGGCAACGACCGCCACCATGACGGTCGTCTCGAAACGCTGGTAACCATAGCGGATGGCAAGGTCGCCGAGACCGCCTGCGCCGATCGCGCCGGCCATCGCAGAAGCGCCGATCAGCGTCACCAGCGTCACCGTGAATCCGGCGACGATGCCGGGCAGCGCTTCGGGAACGAGCACTTCGCGAATGATTGTCCAGCGGTTGCCGCCCATGGCGCGCACGGCATCGATCAGGCCGCGGTCCACTTCTCGCAGCGACACTTCGGCGATGCGCGCATAATACGGCGTTGCGGCAATGGCGAGCGGCACGATGGCGGCCCACGTCCCAAGCGCGGTGCCGACGATGAGGCGCGTCAGCGGGATTAGAGCGACCAGCAAGATGATGAAGGGTACGGAGCGGAAGCCGTTGATGATTGCACCGAGGATGCCGTTCACCAAGCCATTCTCGGCGATACCGCCCTTGTTGGTGAGCACCAGCGCGAGACCGAGCGGCAGGCCGAAGACCAGCGAGATCAGGCCTGAGGCGCCCGTCATCAGGATCGTCTCCCACAAGGAACGAAGCAACAGGTTAAACATGATCGGTGTCATAGCCGAGAACCTCCACCCGCGCCGAGCGAGCCTTCAGAAACTGCAGAACCTTGTCCTTCAGGGCGGCATCGCGCATGGGGACGGCAATGAAGAACCGCGCCACCGGCTGGTTCTGAATATGGTCGATACCGCCGTGGACAAGTCTGAAGGATTGCGGCAGAGCCGTGGATAGGTCGGCAAAAACCGCCCCCTGTGCGGCCGGTCCCGCCATGTCGATGCTGAGGATCACCTCCTGGCCGGAGGTGGGAGACAGCCGGACGGCGATGTGCTCGGGCAATTGCGGGCGGCTTCCGGAAAGCAGGCTCTGGGTGATCTGCGCCTGCGGATCGGCAAACACCGACCAGACCTGTCCTTCCTCGACAATACGACCGGCATCGATGACGGCGACGCGATCGGCAATATTGCGCACGACTTCCATCTCGTGCGTGATGAGCACGATGGTGAGGCCAAGCTTGCGATTGATGTCCTTCAGAAGGGTCAGGATCGAACGGGTCGTTTCGGGATCGAGCGCTGATGTCGCTTCATCCGAGAGCAGCAATGCCGGGCGCGCCGCGAGCGCTCTAGCAATGCCAACCCGTTGCTTCTGGCCACCGGACAGAGACGATGGATAGGCTTTCGCCTTGCCAGCTAGGCCGACAAGCTCCAACAATTCATGCGCGCGCTTCAGGCGTTCGGCCTTGGCGACGCCCGCTATCTTCAGCGGCAGTGCGACATTTTCTTCGACCGTCTTCGACGCCAGTAGGTTGAAGTGCTGAAAGATCATGCCAACGCGGCGGCGAAGCGGCTGCAGCTCCTTTTCGTCGAGACCGACAATGCTGCGGCCCTCGATTTCGATCTCGCCGCGATCGGGACGCTCCAGGCCGTTCAGGCAGCGGATCAGCGTGGATTTGCCGGCGCCGCTGCGCCCGATAATGCCAAGGATCTCGCCTTTGTGGACGGTGAGCGATATGCCGTCGAGAGCCGCGGTGGCACCGAAATGCCGATGCACGTCGACGAGGCGCACCACCTCTTCTGCAGTGGCCTGCGGCGGAGCCTCGATGGCCGAGGCCGATACGATTGAATTCATGTTCTTTCCCTTCGGAAACGTCCAAGGCGGCCCGGGCAAGGAACGCCCGGACCGCCTTGTTCAACGCGCCCAATGCGTGGCGCGAATGTCGATCAATAAGCGCTGAGGCCGGTTCCCTTATACACCTTGTCGAACTCGGCCTTAACAGCGTCGTTCTGGTAGGAGGAGACGAGCGTCTTGACCCAGGCCTCATTCTCGCTCCCCTGCTTGACGGCGATGAAGTTGCGATAGGGATTGTCGGCGATCGGCTCCTGCGCAATGCGGTCGGCGGCCGACAGTCCACTTTTCAGGGCCCAGTCGGTGTTGACGACGGCCGCGTCCAGATCCTCGATAGCGCGTCCGACGACGCCGGCGTCCAGTTCCTTGATCTCGACATTCTTCGGATTGTCCGAGATGTCGGTCACGGTGGCGAGAATACCCGTGCCGTCCTTGAGCTTGATGATGCCTTCGTTCTGCAGAACGCGGAGTGCGCGGCCCTCATTCGAGGGGTCATTCGGAACCCCGATGGTGGCCCCCTCGGCGATTTCCGAGACTGCCTTGTGCTTCTTGGAATAAAGGCCGATCGGCCAGACGGCGGTATATCCGACCGGCACGATATGATAGCCGTGCTGCTCGACCTGATTGTCGAGATAGGGCTTGTGCTGGAAGGCGTTGGCGTCGATTTCGCCGCGTTCAAGCGCCTCGTTCGGTTGTGTGTAATCGTTGAAGACGACTGTCTCGATCGTCAGGCCCTTCTTGGCGGCTTCCGCGGTCACGACGCGCCAGACGTCTTCATCCTCGCCACTCATGATGCCAACCTTGATCGACTTGTCGTCCGCGAAGGAGGCAACAGGGGCTGTGAATACAACCAGGGCAACTGCCGAGGCGACGATAGCGGCAAGGCTTGCACGACGCGTCAGGCTTGATGTGGCGGACGTCTTCTTGTTCATTGTGGTGTTTCCCGTCTTGAATTGATGAGGCTGGCCTCGAACGGTCAGATAATTTCAAAACTGCCGATGGTAAACCAAGCAAGCCGATCTCTATTGCACTGCAGCACGGAAATACTGTTCGGCGCCTGGACGCAATAGCGGGATAAAAATTCTACTGATTTTGTAGAATATTGTCGTTGCCGGCGTGCTTGCCTGACCCTAAACTAAACCATCTGAGCGCGAAGACCAAACCTGCGCTCGCAAGCAAGGTGATCTGGACCGCAGGTGAAGCAGGACGGCGCGAAATCACGACATGACACCGATGGCCGGAAGCGGCGACCCCTGGTGGCGATTATCGGTGGGGGCGTTTCTGGAGCGGGTGTCGCATACCACCTGGCGCGTTCCATCACGGACCGACCGCCAGCAATCGTCGTCTTTGAGCCAAGGCGCGAGCTCGGCAGAGGGCTTGCCTATGACACCACTGATCCGGCGCATCGCATCAATGTTCCCGCCGCCCGCATGAGCCTACTTCCGGATCAGCCGGAGGATTTTCTGGAATGGATTGGGCGCCATGATGCCGTTGCGGACGATCCGGAAGCACATCGGCCTGATGGCAGCCTCTTTCCCCGACGCCATGTTTTCGGCACCTATATCGCCTCGGCGCTCACGCCTCTCGTGCAAAGCGGCATTGTGCGCCATCGTCGCGCGGTCGTTACGGCTGTGTGCCGGGATGGCGCGCTCTGGGAGATCTTCGACAGCCAGGGCGGACAGATATTTGCCGATTTCCTGGTGATCGCCACCAGTCATCCCGCACCATCGGCGCCCGGGGCTCTGCGAACTCTTGAAGGACATCCCCGGTTTGTGGCCGATTCCACCGTTGCCGGGGCGCTCGACGTCGTCCGTCCCGACGACCGGCTGCTGATTGTCGGCAATGGACTAACCGCAGCCGACATCGTCGCCTCGCTGGCGCGCACTGGCCATCGCGCGCCGATCATGTCGATTTCGCGCCGCGGGCTGAGATCGAAGGGACATGCGCCTTTCCCGCAGGACCCGTTCGGGGAGTTCGAGGCGGCCCCGGCCCATAGTGCGACGGCACTGCTGCGGAGCGTCCGGCAGACTATTGCGCAAGCCAAGACGGCGGGATTGACGTGGCATGCCGTTATTGATCAGGTGCGCGGCCACGGCCACGCGATCTGGCAGAACCTGCCGATTGCCGAACGCTGCCGGATCGTGCGCCACATCAGGCCCTACTGGGACGTTCATCGGTTCCGCATCGCGCCGCAGGTAGAAGACGTGTTGGAGCAGGCGATCGCGGAAGGCAGGATGGAAGTGCTGGCGGCCTCCGTCGGTCGGGTGGAGCGCGAGGGCGAGGCCATCCACGTCGAGCTGCAACGGCGACATGCCTTGCCGCTTAGGAAAAGCTATGATGCAGTCGTCGTCACAACGGGTCCCGCGCATGGTGGCATTCTCGAAAGCCAGACATGGCTCGCCGGTCTGCGCGATCACTCACATTTGCAACTTGACCCGACCGGTCTCGGCATCGCTTGTTCCTTGCGCGCAGAGGCGATCGCAGCCGATGGCCGCCCCGATCCGACATTGCTGATTTCTGGTCCGCTGGCGCGTGGGACCTTTGGAGAGCTCATGGGGCTGCCACAGATCACCGAACATGCAGTCTTCGTGGCAGGTGAGCTAGCTGCAGGGGTGGCGGCGATGAGCCGCCGCGCCTAATCACATCACCTATTTCGCGACGGGGGCGAGGGCCTGCGGACGCTGGAGCCGTGAGTGACCTCAGGCATCCGAGACACCGGCATTTTCGGCGAAGGCTTCGAGCTCGGGATCAAAGTCGACCTCGACGACATTGTTGAAGACGGCTGTCGCGAGCATGATGCCGGCAAAGGCGACGAGATCGACCAGCGTCTTGCGATCGTAGCGTTCCTTCAGCTTCGTCCAAATCTCGGCGGGTATAGCATTGGAATCGGCAACGATTGCCTTGCCGAAGGCATCGAGCAGCGCCTCTTCTTCGGAGAGCAGCACCGCATCCGGGTTGAACCCGGCATTGATCAGCGCCCGGCGAAAGAAGGTGATGGCGATCTTCGATTTTGCTGCTTTCGAAATGGCATGCGAGAAGATCCAGATCGGCCGATCCGCGACTGCCGAGAGTTCGGCGCGCAGCGTGAACCATTCGGCGTAGATGCGATGAGCTGCGGGTGAATGCAATAACGTCCGTTTCATGTTCGTCATGCGTCCGCGGACCCTCACCTCCTCGTCATGTGCGGCGCGAATCTCTTTTGAAGCAGTGGCGTAATCGATCTGCGGAATATGGCTCATGATGTGCTCATTTGATGTGGGCAAGGCTAACTGGCGTCTGCGAGAGAGGCTTGGCCGGTTCCAGCTCGCAGCCGTCTCAAGAATTCTCGCACCAGCTTGCTAACCCATCGGCCCGATGCGGGCCAGATATATCAGGAAATCCCAGCTGCGTTCTTGACAACAAGGCGTCACCGAGACACGATGAAACCGGTTTCACTCTTGGTCATGGAGAGATCGTGCGGCTCGACCTGTCGATTCTCTTGCCTCATCTCGGCTTTCTCGCGCAGGGCGCCCTTTTGACGGCGGAGACATGCGCCCTTGCGCTCGCCGGCAGCGTCATCATGGGCGCTTTCGTGGCAATCGCGCGAACATCCTCGTCCGCACTCCTGCGGCGGATTGCATTCCTCTACGTCGATATCTTCCGGAACGTGCCATTCATCGTGCAGCTGTTCTTCTTCTATTATGGCCTTCCAGAGATCGGTCTCTATATCGATGCCTTCACGACGGGCGTGATCGCGTTGTCGATCGCCGGTGGCGCCTACGCCTCGGATGTGATCCGCGCAGGCATCCTTGCAATCGACCAGGGCATCATCGAAGCAGCCGAGGTCAGCGGCCTTTCACGGCGTGTGGTGTTCACCCACATCATCCTGCCGATCGCACTCAGGACCTCGGTGCGCCCGCTCGGCTCGGTTCTCATCAACTTGATCCTCACCTCGTCGATCCTCTCCACCATCACGCTCAACGAGCTGACCGGTTCGGCACAGATCGTGGTCTCGCAGACATATCGGCCCTTCGAAGTCTATGTCGTGCTGCTCGTTGTCTATGCTGCCTTAACCTATCTGGTCTCGCTCGCCATTGCCTTGCTCCACCGTCGCCTCAACCGTGACATGATGGAGGTTGTCGCCTGATGCGCTTTGCCGATTTCACGGCCTTCGACCTCTTCCTTCTGGCGCAGGGTCTCGGCGTCAATATCGCGCTCTTCCTCGTGACAGCGCTGATCGGACTGATGGTCGGAATCTGCTGGGCAATCGTCCGTTTCTATCGCCTACCGCTCCTCAGCGAGGTCATCACTTTCGTCTCCGAACTCCTGAAGAATTCGCCAGTGCTGGTGCAGCTGTTTCTGGTGTTCTTCGGGCTGCCCGGTCTCTTCCACATCCGCGTGACGCCGGTCACGGCCGCGACGATCACCCTTTCGGCCAACACAGGCGCCTTCGTCTATGTCATTGCGGTTTCAGCGATCGAGTCGATCGGCCGCGATCAACTCGAGGCGGCACGCGTCTTCGGCCTCAGCCGCTGGCAGGTGCTTCGCCATGTGGTCGCCCCGCAGGCGGCCGCATTTGCGATCGGCCCGCTGATCGCGCTGCTCGTCAACCAGTTGCAGGTGACGTCGCTGATCTCGGTCATCGGCGTCGTCGACCTCACCAAGATCGGCAACATCCTCAACATGCGCACACTGAAGCCGTTCATCGTGTGGACGGCCGTTGGTCTGCTCTATTACGCCGCCGCCAAGCTGGTCGCCTTGCTGGGGTCGCGCTTCGAAAATCGCCTTCGCGCCCACAGCGCCTGGAGAGGGCTCTGACATGATCAAAGTTGAAAACGTAAAAAAGGCCTTCGGCCCCACCACCGTGCTTGACGGCGTCGATCTGGCGATCGCGCCCGGTGAGGTCGTCTCGATCCTCGGCTCCTCCGGCTCCGGCAAATCGACGCTGATCCGGTGCATCAACGGCCTGGAGAAGCTGAACGGTGGCCGGATCATGGTCGACGAGTTCGATGTCGGCAAGCCTCGCGAGCTCGCTGAGGCTCGCAAGCGCTCCGGCACGGTCTTCCAGCTCTTCAACCTCTATCCACACATGACCGTGCTCGGCAACATCACGCTCGCACCGATCGAGGTGTTGAAGAAACCACGCGCCGAGGCCGAAGCGACGGCGCGTGCCCTCATCGAATCCGTTGGTCTCGGTACCAGGGCCGACGCCTATCCGGCGCAACTCTCGGGTGGTCAGCGCCAGCGCGTCGGCATCTGCCGGGCGCTTGCCATGCAGCCGCGCTATCTGCTGCTGGATGAAGTGACCAGCGCGCTTGACCCGGAGATGACAGCCGAGGTGCTAGCGATCCTTGCCAAGCTCGCGCAGGACGGCACGACGATGTTGTTCGTCACGCACGAGGTCGAGTTTGCCAGGCAGATTTCCGATCGCATCGTCTTTCTCGACAAGGGCAGGTTGCTGGTCGATCTGCCGACCAAAGAATTCTTCGCCGCCGAAGGCGGCATGGCGCGGCCACGCGTTGCCCAGTTCCTTTCCAAGATGCGCAAAGAATAGAGGTCCCAGATGCTGCTATTGGCCAATAAAGAAGCCTGGCCGGGCTTTCCGACATCCGTGGAGATGCTGCGCGATGGTGCAATCAGCCTTGACGCGATGGTCGCCGGGATCAGCAGGGTGGAGAGCGAAGTCAAGGTGCGCAGCGTCGGTTATGGCGGCTGGCCGAACATGCTTGGCAATATGGAGCTTGATGCCGCCGTCATGGACGGCAACACCCGTGAGGTCGGTACCGTTGGTGCCGTTCCGAACACACTGCCAGTTGCACGCCTTGCCCACGAAGTCATGAAGCGGCTTCCACACGTTATGCTGACCGGCGACGGCGCTCGGCGTTTTGCCACTGAAATCGGTTTCGCAGAAGACGACGTGCTGTTCGAAGATAGTAGGCGGGTCTGGTGGGAACGGCTGGAAAAGGAGCTGTCGCCGGAGGACCTGGCGAAATTCCCTGACATTCCGCTTGCACCGCTCAGCCGCGCCATCACCGATCCGGAGCGCGTACGCGATACCACCGTCTTCCTGTCAGCCGATCCCAGGCGCGGCACCCATGCGGCGACATCGACGTCAGGCTGGGCGTGGAAATATCCAGGTCGCCTTGGCGACAGCCCGATCCCGGGCGCCGGCTTCTACGCCGACAGCCGCTACGGCGCGGCCGCCTGCACACATACCGGCGAGATGACGATGCGCTGCTCGACAGCGCGTACCGTCGTGCTGGCGATGAAGCTCGGCTATTCGCTCTGCGACGCGGTCAAGCTCGCCGTTGATGAGCTCAATGAACTCTCCTCTGGGTTCCTGGCTGGCGTCGTTATCCATGCGGTCGACGCCAAAGGAAACCATGAGGTCGTGAATTTCAGATGCGAGGGCGAGATTCGCTACTGGCTCTGGGAGGACTCGATGCCCGAACCGGAACTGCGGGCAGCGAAACTGGCATAATCAAAAGAGGGAATGAAACCATGAAGAGCATTCTGACTACCCTTGCCGCCCTGGCCATTGCGGCTGGCTCCGCATTTCCGTCCTTTGCCGGGATGATCGACGATATCCGCTCGCGGGGCACCGTTCGCATCGGCGTGTCGCTCGGCGGCGAGCCGATTGGCTTCCGTGACGCACAAAACAATCCAGTCGGCTACGACGTCGACGTCGCGACGATGCTTGCCCAGAAGCTCGGTGTGCCGGTCGAATTCGTTGACGTGTCGGGTGACGCCCGGATCTCGATGCTGGTTTCGGGCCAGATCGACGTCGCCGTCGCCAACACCTCGGCAACGCTGGAGCGTGCCAAGACGGTGAACTTCACCATTCCCTACAATCGCGCCGGCCTGCGCGTCATCGTCCAAAAGGATGCAGGCATCAAGGACCTGAAGGATCTCGCCGGCAAGAAGGTCGTCGTCGGTCGCGGCACGACGGGTGAGAGCTTCCTGAAGATCGCAGTTCCCGATGCGCAACTCGTCTACGTCGATCAGTTTGCGCCCGATGGTGTGCTGCAGTTGCAGCAGAAGCGCGTCGACGCGGCAATCGAAGATTCGTCACTGCTCGACTATCTCGCAACCAAAAACCCGTCGCTTGTCACCCTGCCGGGCCTCTATTCCAACGATCCGATCGGCATTGCCGTTGCCAAGGGCGACCCGGAATTCGTGCGCTGGCTCGACATGTTCGTTTCCGACTACATCCAGTCTGGTGCCTATGCCGCAAATTACAAGAAGTGGTGGGGTGCCGGCTCCAATCCCCCTGCCCTGAACCCTCAGTGGTAACTGATTGCGGGCTGCCTTCGGGCGGCCTGTTTCATTAGGCGGTCAGGCGTGGAACGAAACGTGTCGGCACAGTGACAGGCGGCTGACCCGGTCTGAAATTGCCGGGACTGGCAACGGATTCGACGATATGTCGGACATAGAGCGACTTATCGTAGCCGATCGACGATATCGGATAGGCGTCAAAATCGGTCAGCGACAGATTGTCGAAGCCATAGAGCCGGAATCGCGACGGCCGACCGCCGGGAAAATCGGAACGGCACACGTCAAGAATGCCCATCGCCATCGCATCGGATGTGCAAAAGACGGCGTCGGGACAATCGGCGTCGGCTAACGCCTTGGCGGCGGCATGCCCGCTTTCATAGGAATAATCACCCTGGACCGTTTTAAGCAGATTGATCCCGTAACGCGAAAAGGCCTCTTGAAACGAGCGGATCCGTGCCTGCTCGACCGGGGACGACGCGCGCCCGGTGACGAGCCCGGCGGTCCGCACGGTCTTCGACGCGGCATCGGCGACGGCTTCGGCGATGCCGGCACGCTCGTCCGGGATGATCACGGGCGAGAACTCGTCGTGAAGGCCGTTCAGCATGATCACATGATCCGAGCGGAACATGTGACGGACGGTCGGTGCGTCGGCAAAATCGGAAAACACCAGCGCGGCATCCACATGGTAGGCAACGCCATTGCGCAGGAACTCTTCCACGCGTGCGACCGAGCCGATGCGGATCAGGATGACCTGCTTGCCGATCATCTGGACTTGATCGATGAGCCGGTCAAAAAGATCGAGGTCGGAGAGATCGTGGATGTGGTTGACCACGACGGCAACGAGATTGACCGTCTTGGTGGTCAGGCTCTGGGCCAAGAGGTTCGGCTTGTAGCCGAGGCTGGTGGCGGCGGCGATCACGCGCTCTCGCTTCTCGGACGACACCGGGCGTGGTTCGTTGGAAAGCGCCCGGCTTGCCACGGCCCGCGAGACACCGGCCAAGCGCGCCACATCGGCAATCGTGGGAGGAGCACCGCGGCTATCGTCGTGATTCATGATCGTGAGCTTTCCACCTTCGAAAGCGTGATAGCGCAGTGTCGTGTCTTTCGGCTATGCTAATCTTTCGTTTCCTGGCCGCTGGCCGACTGCCATACACGGTTTTTGTGCTTTTCATCTTTGTTTGACTTTCGTTTTGGTTGGAGGAACCGCATGTCCATCGCTCTTGCGCCTGTTGCATTGCCGGATTTCGGCTCGCTCGGGACGCACCCACAAATTCCGTCGGCGACTTACGCCGCGCGAGCGGACGCGGCCTTGAAAGCTGCCGGCACCGACTGGCTGGTTGTCTATGCCGATCGCGAGCACTTCGGAAACATCATGCATCTCTCCGGCTTCGAGCCGCGTTTCGAGGAGGCCCTCCTGCTTCTTGGTCCGGGCAGCCGTCGCGTGATCATCACCGGAAACGAATCCGAGAGCTATACGGCGATTGCCGGTCTTGGCGGCATCGAGGTGCTGCGCGCGCAAACTTTCAGCCTCATGGGACAGGACCGCAGCCAAAACCCGCGGCTAAGCGATCGGCTGCGCGATGCGGGAATAAAGGCTGGGGATTCTATCGGCCTGGTGGGCTGGAAATATCTCTCGGTAGACGAGGACGAGGAGTCCGCCCAGAGCTTCTTCGTTCCGCATTTCATCGTCAACGCGCTTCGCCGGTCAATTGGTCAGTCAGCGGAACTGATCGACGCGACGCCCGTGCTCATGCATCCGCAAACCGGCCATCGCGCGATCGTCGATGTCGATCAACTCGCGGCCTTCGAATGGGCCGCCGTGCGCTGCTCGGAGGCACTCTTCAGGATCGTTGCCGGTGTTCGGGTGGGAGATACGGAATTCGAGGCTGTGGGTCGCCTCGGCTATGAAGGGGACCCGGTAAACGTCCACACGATGTTTGCCTCCGTCAGCGTGGGCGAGACCATCATCGGCCTGCGAAGCCCGACCGCGCGCCGCCTGAAGAAGGGCGACGGCGTAACGACGGCACTCGGCTATTGGGGAGCGCTGTCTTCCCGCGCCGGCCTCCTCACCGATCATGACGCGGCATTCCTGACGCCCGCAAAGGCCTATTTCGAAGCCTTGATCACCTGGTATGAGACGGCCGATATTGGCGTGACCGGCGGCGATCTGTACTCCGCCGTCACCGAGAAGCTCAAATCCGCGGGTCTCAACTCAGCGCTTAATCCCGGCCACCTTGGCAGCCATGAGGAATGGCTGCATTCGCCAGTACGGCCCGGCTCGATCGAGCGCTTGCGATCCGGCATGCCGTTCCAGGTCGATGTCATTCCGGTGCCGATGCCAGCCGGTTGGGCTCTCAACTGCGAAGACATGGTAGCCTTTGCGGATGCCAGGCTGCGCGAGGAGATACGCCAACGCTATCCTGATATGTATGTGCGCATTGCCGCGCGGCGTAGTTTCATGAAGGACAAGCTCGGAGTGGTCATCTCCGACAACATCCTGCCGCTCTCTTCCACACCGCTCTATCTGCCACCATTCTGGTTGCAGTCAGACAAGGTTCTCGTCCGGGAATGATCTGCGTCGTCGGCGCCTGAGCAGCGACCATCAGGCGCCGGATCGTCTCTCATGCAGACGCTTTTCGTCCGTCTGCGGCAACATCGTTGCCGTCCTCAACGTCTATCGAACGCATCAGTTTGCCCATCGCCCGGAGGCGCTCGATTAGGTCGCTGCCGTCAACGGAGGCGCGGGTAAGCTCGAGTTGCTGATATTCGCGTGCCGCTTGCTGCCAATGGTCGCCGCTGCGACCGTCCGGCCGCCCTTCGGCTTCCCAGAGCGCATAGGCGCGCTGATTGATCCAGTCGTCCTTGCTGCGTGACATGCCAACCCCCAGCCGTGAAGGAATGTATCGTCTCCTTCAGGCTGACAAATGGGCATTACCGAGTGGTTACCGCAGCGCGGAAATTTTGATCTGCTGGCCGATATATTTTCGGCAGA
This sequence comes from Rhizobium sp. LjRoot258, assembly GCF_964254185.1. Lineage (NCBI taxonomy): Bacteria > Pseudomonadati > Pseudomonadota > Alphaproteobacteria > Hyphomicrobiales > Rhizobiaceae > Rhizobium > Rhizobium sp. LjRoot258. The sequence continues at coordinate 1,555,386 of NZ_CAXUST020000002.1, forward strand.
TCAGGACCGCTTCAACGCGTGGCGGCGCTCGGCGATCTCGACAATGATACCGTCGGGGTCGCGAAGGAATGCGACCCTGTCAAGCATTTCCGAATTGACCGCAGGGCGCGGCCTCTCCTTGATCGCGACGCCTGCCGCTTCCAACTTTGCAAAGCTTTCGTCGACGCTCTCGACAAGGAAGGTAACATGCAGCACGCCTGATGTAGCCGGCGGCAGGTCTGGAGCACGCGCCGCGCCTGCGGGCGGAGCGAAGATCTCCAGCATGCCGCCGCCGGCATCGAGGAAAGCCACTTCTGTGCCATTGGTCATCGTCTTGCGCAGATGAAGGCGCAGACCGAGAAGGTCGCAATAGAAGGCAAGCGACCGGTCCATGTCGCCGGTCACCATGCCGACATGCTCGAAGCTTCTCACCATTTCCGCCTCAGCCTCCAGCGGCCTGACGTCGCTCTTCTTCCGGCAACCAGGAATGATAGAGCGGATGATCCGAGAGGATCGGCAGTTTCGTCGGCACGCCGGTGCGCTGCGAATGATAGGCGGCGGTGACAAGCTCAAGCGAGTTGCGGGCATCTTCCAACGTCACCGGCGGCTCGCCGCCGGTCGTCAGCGCATGGTGGAAGAGTTCGAACTGTCTGGTATAGCCGTCTTCCTTGACGACATAGCCAGCAAGCGCGTCATCCACGCGTTTCTGATGCTCTTCCGTGCCAGCAACGAAGGTCCAGGGGTCGCGCCCCATCGTATAGGGCTCGACAATACTCTCGACGACGAGATCGGCGAAGCAGAACCGCAGACGAGAGATCTCCTTGCGGGAGCCGAGCGTCATCGACAGCGTCGCCAGCGAACTGTTCTTCATCTTCACTGACAATGCCGCCGTATCCTCGACCTGGATCTGATTTACCAGCGTCGCCCCGTAGGAGAAGATCTCGGCACATGCGCCATGGATATAGTTCAGCATGTCGTGCGCGTGGATCGCGTGGCCAAGCAGGCCGCCACCGAACTCGGTCGCCCATTTTCCCCGCCACGGGACGGCATAGTAATCCGGGCCGCGCCACCAATGGGTCTCGATCGTGGTCAGGAACGGGGTGCCGGTTAGGCCGAGATCTATCAGCATCTTCAGTTTCTGGAGTCCGGAACCATAGCGATACTGGAAGATCGGCATGAGCCTGGGGCCCTCGGCGCGCGCGACGATACGGGCCATCTCGTCCACTTCGGCGATCGAGCCGAACAGCGGCTTTTCGCAGATGACATGCTTTCCGGCCTCGATCGCTTTGCGGCACAGTTCGAAGTGCGAACTTGGCGGCGTGCAGATGTCGATGATATCAAGATCTGAGCGAGCAATCATCGTCTCGGCATTCTGCGTGTATTCAGGAATACCGAACTCTTCGCAAAGCGCCCTGCCGCGGTCCTCGTCCAAAGAGCAGAGAACAGCAACGTCAAACATTTCCTTGTTCCAGGAAAAGCCAGTCAGGTGGCGCGAGGCGATCCCCGCTCCGATGACGCCGACACGAAACTTCTTGGACATGGTGGCTTCCTCAGCGATGACCCAGGCGCGCAGCCCTTGATTGCGCTTCGAGCGAAAGGCGGCAGACCTCGTAGACATGAGCCTGGGACATCGCCGTCTCGCTGCGGTCGCGCACGTCGGCAGCAAAGGCATCGAAATAGTCGAGCCTCTCGCCGCTGCAATCGATGTGGCTCATCTCCTTGCCGTTGACGAGGAATAGATGGTCCTTGCCCGGGCGTCCGGCGATGTCGATATACTTGCGCAATTCGATATAGCCGTCGGTACCGAGAATCGTCAGGCGGCCGTCGCCCCAGGTCGGTAGCGCTTCCGGCGTGAACCAGTCGACGCGCACGTAGCCCGAGGCCTTGTCTGAACGCAGCAGGACTTCGCCGAAGTCCTGGAAGGCAGGCCTGTCCGGCATCCCGAAATTGCCGACCGAGCTTGCCACGACTTCGCCGCTCGTCGAACCCGTATAGAAGAGAAACTGGTCAACCTGGTGCGAAGCGATGTCGACGATGATGCCGCCGAATTTTTCCGGATCGAAGAACCAGTCCGGCCGCGTCGGCAGTTGCAGCCTGTGTGGTCCGATGCCGAGCGTCTGGATGACCGTGCCGATCGCCCCCTCGTTGACGAGCTTGCCAGCCTTGACGGCGGATCGCACGCAATGACGCTCGGAAAAGCAGATCGAAAAGATGCGGCCGGTCTCGGCGACGGCGCGCTTCACCTCTTCGAGCTGAGCAAACGTCGTCACACCGGGTTTGTCGGTCATCACGTCCTTGCCGGCCTTCATGGCTCGGATGGCCAGGCCTGCGCGGTCACGAGGGATCGCAGCGATGCAGATGACGTCGATCGACGGATCGGCGAAAATCGTCTCGCGGTCGATCTGTGGGGCTTCCGGATAGGTTCTCTGGAAAGCTTCCAACAGCGCCGGCACGGATGTCTGCGGGCAATAGCCGACGAATTCTGCACCCGCGGCAAGCAGGCCCTTCACGTGATCGAACGTATGTCCATGATCGATCCCGACGACCGCAAATCTCAACATAACAGCAATGCCTCCTCGGAAGTTTCTTGCGCCCCGCGTATGAGTCTTTGGGGGATTTTCTCATGTCGAACAGACAGCGAAACCTTAAAGCTGTCAAGCTTGGATGGACCGAACGATACCCAGAAAAGTTACCTACGTCATTGATATCACATAGTAAACACGTGTATCTAAACAGTTATTTATTTGCGCCCGTCGGTTCAGAAAGCAGTACCTGGCGATAAGCGCTAGAATCTTCCCTCTGCACGGTATCACGGTCAAAAAGGGCGCTTAGGGTCTTCCCGACGCTTTTGGGCTGCAACGATCGCCGGTGTAATCCCCTAGAAGAATACCCTGGATTTTCGAGGACGCCGGAGCTGCCCCTGCCCCATTGGGTGGGAGCAGTACGCAAACTGAATCCCATCAGAGGGGCGTCGCCCAGGGCAGACCTCTGCGGAGTATGAGCGTAGCGCCGCACCTCAGAATCTTCCCGAAGGGTTGTTGTGAGGAACAGACTGACGTATCAGCCCGGATCCAGGGTTCGGCGGCAACGATTGACAAAGTGTTAACGCGAATCTTTGCCGATTTCCGTCGATGGTGTCCCGATGGGTGGTGTAGCTCGCGCCTGATGGCCGTGCTTTCCGGCAAGGGCCGGAGGGGATATCAGCGTGCGACTGCAGGCAGGCTGATTTGCGGATCATCGCTCATCGACGCCATAGTCTCAAGTGTCATATACCTGGCCCGCTGAACGGCCCACTCATCGTTCTGTTCGAGCAGTAATGCGCCGACGAGACGGACAATGGCTTCGTCGTTGGGAAAGATGCCGACGACCTCGGTGCGGCGCTTGATCTCGCCATTGAGGCGCTCGATTGGATTGGTCGAGTGCAGCTTTGCCCGGTGCTCTTTCGGGAAAGTCATGTAGGCGAGCACATCCTCTTCGGCATCATCCATAATGGCGGCGAGCTTCGGCACTTTTGGTCTTATCTGGTCGGCAACATTGCGCCACTGCGTGCTGGCAGATTCCGCCGTATCCTGGGCGAATGCCGTGGCGATGAAGGCGGAGACGACACGCCTGCCGCTCTTTCCGGCATGCGCCAGCACGTTCCTCATGAAGTGAACCCGGCATCGTTGCCAGGTGGCGCTGAGAACCTTGGTAACGGCAGCCTTGAGTCCCTCATGGGCGTCGGAGACGACGAGCTTCACGCCGCGCAAACCTCGGCGCGTAAGCCTGCGCAGGAACTCCGTCCAGATTGGCTCGGCTTCGGATGTGCCAACTTCCATGCCCAGAACCTCGCGCCGGCCATCGGTGTTGACGCCAACGGCGATGATGACGGCAACGGAAACGATGCGGCCACCGCGTCTGACTTTCAGGTAGGTGGCATCGATCCACAGATAAGGCCAATCGCCCTCGATCGGTCTTTCGAGGAACGCCTTCACCTTGACGTCGATCTCTTCGCACAGGCGGCTTACCTGGCTTTTGGAGATGCCGCTCATGCCCATCGCTTTGACCAGATCGTCGACAGAACGCGTCGAGATGCCCTGAATGTACGCTTCCTGGATGACCGCGGTCAGAGCCTTCTCCGCCATCCGACGCGGTTCGAGGAAGCTTGGGAAATAGCTGCCCTTGCGCAGCTTCGGAATGCGAAGCTCGACCGTTCCGGCGCGTGTCTCCCAATCCCGGTCGCGGTAGCCGTTGCGTTGCGCCAACCGCATCGCATTCTTCTCGCCGTAGCCAGCACCGGTCGCACTGCCAACCTCCAGCTCCATCAGCCGCTCGGCCGCAAAGCCGATCATCTCACGCAACAAATCGGCGTCAGCACTCTTCTCAACAAGCGAGCGCACGTTCATCATATCGTCGGTCATCGGTGGTCTTTCCATCAGGTTGGTCTTGAACAACCCGACCCTACCGGAAAACACTGGTGACCACCGCTATCGAGCTACACCACTCCCTGGGACGTCATCATTTCCGTCGGGGTAGGCTGCTGAAGCGACCTTCGTTACAGCGGGCCGTCCTCTTCGCACGGCATGTCATTCCTAGACACCATTTTTGTTGTCGCAGTTTTCGCGAATCGCGAGAATCTTCTCCGTGCTGATCGCTTTGCTCGGCTACTCACAGATGAGAAGACATCTTCTTTCGCCCTTCAGCGGAACCGGTTCCGCTGAACAACCGACCGTGTCTGCCCGCGGGCAGTTTTCCCGCGCCTGAAGCTGAGTGGCGACACGCGAAGGTCACGCGTGTCGGTCAGGTGGATTTGAGATGCGAAATGTCCAAAGGTACTTGCGTGATGTCTATCACGCCGGAGCGGTTCAGCGGTTAAGATTGCTTCCCTCTCTGTGCTCCTCAACACGTGCTTGAGAGATCTTCGAGCCAAAGTAGTGGGCGAGGAGACCAATTCCAAGAGCGACTGCGGACCCACCGAATCCGGGAATGATGCTTGCCGCGATCGAGGCGATTACTTGTGCAACCGATTGCAAACCCGGGGCACCCTGCAGACCATTCGCGAGCAAGTCGAATACGGTGCGAAGAGGTTGGAGGGTGCTTGCGGTTGCCTGTCCAGCTATCAACGGCTGCAGCTTTGTGATCAGATCGGGAAGGTTTCCGGCGCTGACCGTCTTAAGCGCTTCAGCAATCAGGGGAGCACTTTTACGAAGCTCGTCGAGTATTGTAATCGAGTTTGGTGCCGTTGGATTGGCTAGGTAGGTCTGCAGCTGCGCAACAAAAGCGTCAAGACCAGGAACCGGCGTTGGGGACGCGCCGCTAGCCGTTACAACAGTGCTGTTCCCGATTCCGAGCGCTCCGAAAATCCCCGACATCCATCCAAGAAGCTTGGTTCGACGGGCTTCGATCACCGTTCTGGACCCCTCTTTTACCAGATCGGCCTCCGTGGCATTCACGCGATCACGGTCGAGGGGTCGAGCTGGCGCCTTGTTCAGTAGGGCCATAGTCGTACCGTCCGCCACCCCAGTCATGGGCAGGTTGTTATCCGCCTGGAAGGCTCCTACAGCCGCGCGTGTTAGGCTGCCGTATATGCCGTCGACCGCGCCGACACTGTAGCCGGTCGCCTTGAGCATTTGCTGCAGGGCGCGGACCGTTTCGCCCCTTTCTCCAAACCGAAGGATCACTGACGTAACTCCTGGGGTACCGGTGCTAGCTTCCTCAGGATGCACGGAGCTGGCATTTTCTTTGTCGTAAACAATCAGATCATGCTGGTTAATCAGACGCATAAGCTTCTTGCCGTAATCGGGGTCCGTGGCGTAGACGCCTGTGAGAGCGTTTGAAAAGGCCAAAGGGTCCTCTTTAACTGCCATCGCTTTCTTATAGTACGATGATGTGCCGAGAAGTCGCCCATGTTGCGAAAACGCTTCATCGAAATTGGCGAACTTTCTGAATCGTGCCGTTATGGTGACCCTCTTTCCATTTAGAACTTCGCCTGTCCGAGCAAGCACATAGGGTTCGTCGTTTCTAGCTTTGATCCCGAAGGGGTTGTTCGATCCTGGAGGCATTCGTTTTCCACCGGCGCTTTCAAGGATAAACTGCGCCAACGAGACCGAAGCCGGGACGCCCCAAATCCGATCAGATGCTTGAGCGGCCGTGATAACCCCCGCGGTAAGTCCAAGATCGGGCTGCTCGTTGACCGCGTCATCCGTCGGTGCCGAGAAGCTTCCGAATGTGTCCGCTTCTGCCTCCTCTTCCAATGCTCCGAGGCTAATCGCCGGTCGCCCTACGCTGTCCAGAGGCGGGGGCGGCGCCGTCTCGCTTCCCGACCAGCCAGCAATCGTCGCGGCTAGATTGTCAGCCCACGCCTCATCTCCAAGGGGCGGAAATTCTCCCCTGCGGAGCTTCTCTATCGTGGTGCCATTGTATTGAAGGTGAGGAAGCTCCCAGCTGAGAGGCTCAAGACTATTGGCAAGCCCAATTGCATGGAGCCGCTCCCACAACTTGCTAAATTTCCCTTTTGACGACCAGCTCCAATTCCCGTCGATGCGGAGAACGAAGTCCACCGCCAAACCGAATTGATGATACGAAGACCATGGACGGGCCTTCGTAACAATATCTCCAGGCGCGGTTCGGCCCTGGGCGAACAACATCCGTTGTCGCTGAGGAGAACGGTAGGCTTCGAATACCTGGAAGGGAATTTGCTCTGCCTGCAGCTGCGCTATCACTCGTTCGACAGCGTCACGTACGACAGGGTGAAGAACCCCTAGATCACTCTGGCGTGCAGAATCGGAAGACATAGTTTGCCCCTAGATTTGTAACCGATCTTTGCAAAGTTCCAAATAAACCGAAGGTCGTTCTGGTTCAGCTGAAGTCTAGTTCACGGGGAGAACCATGATCGACATCCCAAAGCTCTTTCCGCAGCAACGAAAATGCCGCCCGAAGGGACATTGGCATCTAAGGCTGTAGTAGTTTAACAAGCGCCCCGAAATCCTTGTTGTTTTGTTGCTCGCAACCCCGCTTTTCGCTTGCGGGCCTTATAGAGAGAAGGTCGTCAACCACGCGGCGAGCATTTTGAGAAAGCGCCCAGTTCATCGGGACTTCCATGGAACAAAGATCTATGGTGTAGACCTTCGTTTCGCTTTTTTGCTCAGCTTGGCTTGGGGCATATCTATAAAGAAGAGTCTTAAGTCGCTCTCCGTGTGCGCTGCGGCTCCGGTACAATCCTTGGACCGGCCCAAATAGATCCGGCGCGACTGTGGTGAGGCCGCCGTCGTTTCCTGGGCACCCAGATTTCACCGCTTGTCCACGGCAAGCTAATGGCACTGATGTGTGAACAATCCGGGCTCCCGTCTCGAAGGTATATGGTGGATTTATACCGTCATTAGAGATCAGCAAAAAAATGGGCTGAATGGCATCTTGTGCTGCCGGACCTCCTTTGGCTAGCATGATCTGCGCTAGCCCTCGAACTGTCTCTACCCCTGCGGCGTCGAAATAGCCGCCATCGACGATGTGCACCGAGCCAACGGCCTGAGGCATAGCGGGGTTTGAGAGTGTTCCGCTGGAGCTGATGTAAGGAAAACGGGCGCCGTTCAATATTGCGGTTGAGAGCCGCACATCCCGGCCCGCCACCAAGTGGAAATCCCAGGCGTCGACCGCGTCACCAAGCCGTATATTACCTGTCAGGATCGGCCGACCGTCTTCTTGTAAGGCGCCTCCGATGAACCACGCCGGGAGCCAGCCATGGGATGGCTCCATGGGCCAAAGAGATAAAAAATCGTTCTTGAGTAGGTCCTGGTCATCGCACGGAATGGCTCTGCATCGTGCTATCCATCCATCTTCCCATCCACGCTCCAAGGCCGCGGATCTGTCAGGTAAAAAAGATAGCGGTAAAAACCGCTGGGTCAGATCCGGGAACAGCATTCCCGCAAGTGCCGGGCTCAGATAATCTCGGCCGACAAAATCCGAGACGGCCTTCCTCAATGTTGTTTTGCCAGCAGCGATTTCAGATTTCGTTTTTTCATCATGGATGCTCGCCAAAAAACCGGCGACCCCGAGACTCCCACCAGAGATCGAGCTGATGGCAAAAACATGCTTTGAAAATTCGCCACGGGTTTCCATCTCTAACTGCGACAGAACTGCGGCGGTCCAATAACCGGCGCGTGAAGCTCCCCCCTCACTTGCTATGAGGATCAGTGGGATCGGTCTTGCCGGCAACGGGGGAAACTGGCTTCTCCACTTAACGTAGGCTTCCTGGAGCGACGGGCGACTGGCAATCGCGCGTTTCTGCAGTTCTGGATTGGAACTCGATAACCGAATTTCGTGGTTATCTACCCATAAGCTAAAGACCACTATCAGCAGTAGGAGGCTTATTCCAATGCGCAGGTGGAACCTGCCCCCGATGAGCAGCAGCGTAATTAGCAATGGGATGAGTAGAGCACATCCTGTTAGCACCACGGCTGCGGGGCCGAAAAAAACAGGCAGTGTAACAGGATCAATGGCAATTAGTGCCAATGTAATACTGGCGTACACAACACCGAACCAAAAAATAATCCGCCGCAGATTTCGCAATGGAACCGCTATTGCGGCAGCTGCGCGCTCGTTTCCGGTTCGTTGTAGGTGATCTGACGTACGCTGCATCGCTCGCGTTAGGGGAAGACGGGCCCATAATGTAATAAGGAAGGCAAGTCCGAGTCCCCCAAGGACCCATGCGAGCCACGCGGTTGCCGAACTGACTCGCCATAGGGCGATAAAGAGCAGCCCAAATGGAACAAGCCCTAACAGCCGAGGCGCCCAAGTAAGATAGAGCTTGTATGGCCACCGCTCGCGGGCACCAAACTCGGACTCAACAATCACGTGTGCCCAAAACCACGCTTGAAATGCGAGAACGACAACTGAGAGACAGAGCCAAAATACCTGACCGTTGAAACCAGTGTGATCAGGGCCGATATCGGTCACCGTCCGGAGAAGGTCTTGCCCTTGAGCCATCCAGGCTAGCACCGACCCCACGGCACCCGTGATCAACAATATTGGCACAAACCCGCGTGTCCGAAACAGTACGTCGGTCAGCTCTTTTAGACGAGCATGCCTTTCGGTTCGATCGACAGGGTCCATTGGACATACCCACGTTGGTACATGGTCATTTGGTACAGAGAATGCATTCGAGAAAGACCGCGCTATGATGCTGCAAACCGAAGAATACTGAGAGTCCTCTTGATATCCCGTCTAAAACGGACAGACTGATCTCAGTTGCGTCACAAATTTCCTCGGCTAATACTGTCATAATACACAACTTAGACTTTGTAAATTAGCTTTGTGTATTTCGCACGCAATGAGGATATTTCTTGAGTATTTTGTGATCTCGTCCTGCTGACAGCAATTTCCTTCGACTGCATCCTAAGGGTGATCAGACCTGCGACAAAGGCACAGGCCGAAAGCAAAGCATTCAGTGCACCAAAGGAATCTCCCCATTGCCTAACCGCTCGGCCTCCCAGTCTTTTCCGACTATTGCAACAAGCCAAGGGACCAGTGCCCACATGAACCAACCGATCAGAGCTACCGCCCCAGCGAAAACAAGTACAATTCGGTTCATAACCTCTCCAGTCTGATCGCAACTGAAAGGCGACCTTTCGATTCGACGCAAGGTGGATTGAGCGCTGGTTTTGACACATCTACGGAAACGTGCGGTCGACGTGGCCACCGTCCTCTCTCGCACGCATCTAGCCGATTACTTTGGTTGGCAGAATTGCGCTCTCGGGCGTGGTGTAGGAGTTGAGGTGGAGTTTTTGACGCTCAGTTCGCACGAGCGCCAGTAACCGAGAGCAAGTTTCCTCTCGTCGGCTTACGAACGGTCAGCATCGCGCACATACCGTTCCGGTAGAAGTTGAACGCTTGGCATGATGCCGTGGCGACGCATTGGTCCTGGCAGGCCGCTAGGGTGGTTCCTGGGAACTTGGCAAAAGGTTTGCCCAGAACTTCGACGTCTCTGCTGCTTCGGAAGTTCAAAGTCGGTCCGAAGTCGTGGCCTACGCGGGCGATGTCTGTCTCCAAGCCCTTGTAGCCCGAGACAGCCCCACTGAATTGCAGTGCTTCGGTCGCCATGCCTTTCAAAAAGCAGACGTGATGGACCTCGTTGAAAGTGAACGCGCGACACCGATCGTTCTCGTCGCATTCGAGTTTTCAGTCCTCTACCGTGAACAGCTTCAGCGGCATTCCCGGCAGGTCATAGCCGGGCAAATCAGTGTGCTCGTATAGATGCCAGTCAGGACGCTTTGCCAAATTGGGCGTAACTGTCACCTCCGTTGGAGCTTCCAGCTTTGCGGTCGTTTCGCCGCCGAACGGAATTGGCGCGGACGCCCTGCTCGGCTCGCCGCCCTCCAGCAGATCAATATCCAACCCAATGCTTTTTGCGTCTGCGGCCGTCAGCCATTGCATAGAGGTCGGCGAAGTGTCGGTCACATAGACGATTATGTTGGGATTGAGATTGAGCTGCTGGAGATATGAGCCGACCAGCGCGTTCCCGGCGCTACTGACGTCCTGCTGACCAGCAGCCTCGGTGAACGCGGCGTGGAAACCGATCTTGGAGGTCGGCGTTAGAAAGCGATGTCGTCCTGCCGGCCACGCAAGGCCACAAGACGACGCGCACATTTGGTTATTCGCTACCGCCGTCGAAAACCCCTTTATGGCGATCGTCCGGCCGATCTCCATACCCACCTGGGCGAGACCACCAATGCTATCGAAGAAGACAACGGCGCTATCAGCAGAAATCGCCAAGTTCTTAAACCGGAGATCGTCGCCGTCCGTGAATTCCCCGGAAACCGAGATTATCGAGACATTGTCTTTGAGCGGCGCAATCTGAATATCGGCAGATAAGACATTTGAGAACGAAAGACAGAGAAAAAAAGAAGTGGCCAAAGCCCAACGCGCGAACACAATACCAGCCCCAACTACCCAGACGCGAGTAAACGACGATCCACCGCCGAATGTCAAAGCGGAAGTTAAGGTAGTGTTGACTGCGTGATCAGCTGTGGTTTCAGCCCTCACTGAGAAGGACCTTGCCGATGAGTACCGAGGTCTTGGCGGTCGCCGCCTTGCTGTGATTGACGACAACATTGGCTCGTCGCGCGACTGGCCCGCCAGAAGGCGGGAGCGTATAGCTTCCCTACCCGAAGGCGAGAGGCGCGATGTTAAGACGTTTTTACGGTCGCCCAGTGATGAAAACGACGAGCTGGGATCTAAATAGCACGTCACTGACAGATCGAGTTTGACAAAGGGGTTGATCGAAATGGGCACGGCAAAACATTCTGGTCAGGAAGAGCTGATTTCATCCCTTGCGCAGAAGCATGGTGTCAGCGTCAACACCGTTCGCGACCTCTATGCCGCCCTCGTTGCGGGCAGCGGATACCAGGCCCAGTTCAACCTGCCGGAACTTGGCGGCATGGGCCAATGGTCCAACGGTGGCATGGTCATGGTCGGAGACATGTTCAACCACGGACTGAAAGCCAAAGTCGCCGATCTGTGTTCCGAGCTGGCCGACGAAGCCCGACAGAAAGCCTATAACGAGCAAGGCTTGCGGCAGAGCCAACAGCAGGGCCACGGGCTCAAGCTTTCAAGCGGTTGGTATCCTAGAGATTTGGGAATGCCCGCTTCTTCAGGATCACAGAACTCCATGCGGTATGCGTTCTTCCCGTCCACACGACGGCTGGCAATCAGCGACGGCAACCACACTACAGTTTACGATACAGCAGATCATCAGATTTCCGGGTTCTCTCAGCAGCAGGGTGGCAGTCATGATGTTTCTTTCACATCGCAGCATGGCCGGGTAGCACTCTCGACCCTTCGAAAAGTGCTCCAAGCTCCGAACGCCAATGAGAGCCGTGGAGATAGCGGAGACAAAGAGCCCCGGCTTCAGCCCGCCGAGCCGTCACCCTCCCAAATGCCTGGAATCGACAATGATGACGTCATCTCGAAGATCGAGCGTTTGGGTGTTCTACACGCGAAGGGCATTTTGACCGACGAAGAATTTCAAACAAAGAAAGCCGAGCTGCTATCCCGCATCTAGGAGGCCAGTTTGTTCGACGATTGTTGCCTGTGGAGAGATGGATGCCTGTTCGATACAAACTGGACTGCACCTTGAGCTACGACGTCAAAGAGGCGACGACAGGGTGGCGCCCCCGCCTCAGATTATCGCCCAGCGATATTAATTTGCCATCTTGATCGACGCCAGGATCTTGCCAAGGTCGGCGTCGTGCTTATCCTCCTTGCCCTTCGTGCCCCAGTAGGTCACGACAAGCGCCTTCTCACCGGACGTCGCCAGGAAAGCCAGGCCCACGCTGACTGGTCCGTCTGAGTCCTTTCCGTCCCAATCAAGGGTGGTCATCTGCAGACCATTGACCTCCTCTACGGGGGTTTCTTTCTGTGTCTTCGGATCGATGGTCACGCCGTTCTGAGAAAGAAAATCGATAGCGTCGCTGGTGACCTTCTCGATCGAGTTTGTGTCAGCGACATCGACGGAGAGGTAAACTGCGGAATCCGAGGAGGTGCCTTGGACCCCAGTTTCCGTTTCCTCTGGCTGCCAACTATCGGGGATGGTGATGCTGGCGAACGGTCCCTCACTGGGAAAATTGAGGGTCGCCCCGTGGGCCGCTACGGGGATGCAAAGAGTAAGGATAGCCAAGGAGAGAAAGCGCTTCATGAGGGGCTCTTCGATTGATATAGGACCTGGTCTTCCACCCTAAAAGCGAAGTCTTAAGATCAAGGACGATTCCGGGCGGCGGTCTCGGTGCGCGCGATAGTGGGCGGCGAAACATCCCAAAGGGTGACCGATTCAGCGAAAGTGAGCCCCACGACGCGGCTGCAATCGAGGCGTGGGAAGAAGCGGGAGTGCGTGGCAAGGTTCGAAAGAAGCCCGTTGGTGGGGACACCTGCCTGAAAGTTCTGTATGAAGGCGACGTAGGTCTCCTCGCATGGTCGATATCTTTCAAATCGAAACCAAAGAGGCGGCAACTTGAAAGTGGTTCGATTGTCACAAATGATTGAGTAAGAAAGTTAAATGAGATCGGCCTCGAACCAGCCTTGCCCGTCATCGGTGCCTGCTTCAGCTCATGAAACAGATGGAACCCGCCGATGATCTTCATGATAGTCGCGGTCGCGATTTTTTTAGTTTTTTTCTTCCTGTTTCCCCGCCCCACGTTAATTGCGCTGATTGCGGTCGTTTTCGTCGGCGCTGGCGTTGCGGTCTATGTTTATTTCCAGCAATCCGGCCGCGACAACTCTGCGAGTTTGGTTGTTGGAACGAGCAGCGGCACCCAAGGCTGCCTCGACCCTGCCAAGCCAGTTTTCGTTCGGTTGTTCAACGGCTCCGACCAGCAGGTCAACGTAGTGCGCTTCCGATTGGTCGCGAAACGCCCAGGCTTCAGCATTGAAGCTTACTCCGACTATCTCAGCAGCTACAAGATCATTGAGCCGCATGGCGTTTACGGGACATGCTGGGCGCTCAATAAGTATAGAGGCTTGGAGACCTTGCCGGACAAACCTTCGCCGAAGGATTTTGAGTGGAACGTTGACATCTCATCAGTTGATTTCGCTGAGGACGAGTAGGTGTCGGTCCATTTGTGAATTCTTCAACCTCGCCCGTATTGGTCCCTCGGCGTGCTTTGATATAGGGCGACGGCTAGTCGAGAGTTCGTCCCCAAATCACAACCATCGATGATGAAACGGTCGCTCTGGTTGCATTCTGACGTCCATCAGTCACCCCATCGCCAGCGGCAATCAAGGAAATCGTAGAAATACTTCTGGAGCCAATCTTCCCGACACGGAAGGGAATCCACCTCCTGGGCGTAACGGTGTCTTCGCTGGAGCGCCAAGCTGAGACAGGCGTGGAGCAATCGCGGCTGACGCTCTAGAACTTCAGACTGCCGTGCCGGTCCTCGGTTTGGGCCAGCATCAAATTGGTGGCTTGAATGTAAGACCAAGATATTCGACGCTTTTGCTTTAAGGGACGACCGCATGTGTAATCTCTACCGCATGGATGATCGTGACGGGGTCTCCAAATGGGCTCAGGACATCGAGAGCCTGGTCAACCTGATGCCAGCTTATCAGGTCAATCCGGACCAGTGGGCACCTGTGATCAGGAACACAGCTGACGGCAAATGATCTCATGCCGAGGCTCTAATCGCTGCCGGATGAAAGTTCAGTGGCAGGTCAGCATATCTGTAGGCCATGAGCGGCTTCATTAGTGGCGATGAACTCGAGCGCATATCCGTCCTGGATTACCTAGCCTACGACGAAGAATCGACTGGACAGAATTGGAGGCTGCCGGGAGGCTACGGTGCGCTCGTCACAGCGAGCGTTCCAGCTGGCGTTACTCTAAGTGTTACCACTAAGGTCGAATCGGTCGAACTCGACGGGAGGCGGGTTGCCCCACAGACGCACGCGGGCACGATCCGCGCCCGCGCCCTAATCATGATGGCATCAACCGAAGTCCTTGCCGGTGATGCCATCGCCTGGCCATCAGCCCTGGATCCTTGGCGCGACGCTGCTCGCCGTTTGGCAGCATTGGGCAGGTAGATATTGTTGCGCCGCAACATCCGTGCTTCATTGCGGTGACCACTCCAGTAGAGGTGCACTTGATGGCCCAACTTGCTTTGCCGCTACCAACGATACTCGTCGTAGAGGAAAATGCAGAGGCGCGAGCTGCCGCAGTCGACGCGATAGCGGCGGCCGGATTCAACGTTGCCGACGCCTCGAGTGGCGATGATGCCTTGCGCATATTGCAAGCCCAGCATGACATTGGCTTGGTATTCACCTCGATTAACATGACCGGGAATATCGACGGAGTTGGGCTAGCTGTTCGCATCCACCGTGATTGGCCAAAGTTGGCAATCGTTATGACGTCTGCCGTGGTGGCGCTCCGACAATCCTCACTGCCCCAGCGTTGCCGATTCTTAAAAAAGCCATATCGGTTGGAGGACGCCATCCGGTGCTTCAGACTTCTGCTTTGATGAATGTCTTATCCCGTTCACACCGGTAGACGCTTCTGATAGGCTGTAGAGAGGAGCAGTAATAAAGCGCAAGGGCTCGGCCCGAAGGCCCGTCAAGATCCCTGGTTTTGACGTCTGCGAAACCACCCTTTTGATCAGCATCGCCGCATTGCCATTAATCCCGACGGTCGATCATTAGAAAGCCATGCCTCGGACCGCCGTGTCCCATTTGATATGGCGGATCGTCTGAGCGTCACGACAGCTTCTTTCACTTTCATGTTGGCCTCTTGGCCAGAGTGTGACAAGCGTTCGCTCACCCACTTCGGCGAGGACGCCATAAACAGTGCCATCGCTCACTATCATATCTGTGGTCCGAGCATTCATGACGGTCTGGAAGTCGGGGTAATGAAAAGGATCCTTGACGTCATCGCTGAAGCCGGTTCCTTCGCTCCATCAGAAGCTCGTGCTCAACCAGTCGCTTAGCTGCGGCACTTAGACCAATTCCGCCGAACGTTTCAGTAACGCCAAGCTCGCTGAACCTCTTAGCAATTGCGTCCCCCAATGGAGCATTCTCGTGCCGGTAGAGCTGCAAAAGCCTGCTCCATTCCTCGTAAGTGAAGTCTCGCCGAGCGATCATGAAAGATGCCTTTCTGTCGAACCGATCGACGATAGCATGATTTTTGTCGTTTGAGGGGATCAGAAAGCTTAACCTAGTAGAATGGGCGCCAGACTGCGGCATTCCACCGGCCAGCCGTCATCAGTTGCCTTGAGCGCGTAGAGACGGTTCCCGACGCCATGACTGCGCCGATGAAGGCCAGCCATGCTGTGCAACGATTGCCGATCTTCAGCAAGAAGCAGTCCGGTCAAGCCACTCTCGCAAGCCTCAGAAATTTCGCATCTATGCCGACAAGGCCGTTTCATCAAGGTATCGGGAGGCGCAGGTCCCATGGACCAATTTGCGTCAGCCCTGCGTCAAGTCGGTTTACCGGAATAGCTTTCGACTGCACTAACATCAGGCGGCGTTCTGCAAAACGTACACCGTGTCCGGTTTGGGCCCGAAAGCAGACTGTCAGCACCAGGCTCGTAACTCGAGAAGCCGACATCGTGGACCGCCTGTGGACAGTCCATGATCGCCCTAAGTCACAGGCTAGCGACTAGCGTTGGAAGGTGAGGTGGATGGTGCCACTCGGGGCCGTTTCTGCCTTAACTGTGTACCCAGCTTCTAAGCCGCGCAGATCGTCCCACAGGCGTATGCCGCGCCCGAGTAGAATCGGCGCAATTGCAACATGAAGACGATCGACAAGATCTTTTCTTAGAAAGTGGCGAACGACCGTTGCGCCACCGCCAATCCGTACATCTTTGCCGATCGCCGCCCTAACAGCTTGCTGGAGCGCATCAACGGGAGTGGTGTCGAGGAAATGCAAAGTGGTGCCACCAGCCATCTCTATGGATGGTCGAGGGTTGTGGGTGAGAACGAAGACTGGAACTTGGAAGGGCGGCTCATCGCCCCACCAGCCACGCCAGTTCGAATCGTCGGGGAAGTTGTGGAGTCCGAACATGCCAGCGCCCATGATCTCGGCACCCACATCAGCGAAGTATTCTTTAGCGTAATCGTCATCGACGCCGGTGGTCCCAGCCCCGCTTTTGGTACGCGCGCACGGAACGTTCGCGTTGCAGCATATGCGCCAACGAGACGCGACCAGTGCACGCCGAACGGGACTTCGGGCGTCTTGTCCGTCGTTGTCGCGAAACTATCGAGCGAGATATTGAGATCGACACGAACTGCCACTGGAGCCCTCCTTGCGAGTAGTTGTATAGCCGCCCCAATATTAGGCGGCCAGATACTAAGGCAAGTACCTTATTATCCTTGACCAACGCCCTAGGTCGGTTTAATTAGGCACATGCCTTACCATTCGACCCCCCTCGACCTCGCCTTTCACGCTCTCAGCGACCCGACCCGCCGCGCGGTGGTATCGCGGCTGGCTGAGGGCGAGGTGCCGGTCAGTGTCCTGGCCGAGCCTTTCGACATGGCGCTGCCCTCCTTCGCCCAGCATCTCAAGGTGCTGGAAGATTGCGGGCTGATCGCCAGCGAGAAGCGCGGGCGCAGCCGCTGGTGCCGGCTGGTGCAGGCGCGGTTCGACGAGGCGGCGGACTGGATGGAAGCGGAGCGCCGGCGCTGGACCGAGCGGTTGGATCGGCTGGAAGTCTACTTGGACAAGACGGAAGAGGATGATGAAGAACATGGCAAACCTGTTTGACACTTGGTCGCTTAATCGAGAGATCGTGCTGGTGAAGCTGCTGCATCACCCACGCGACAAGGTCTTTGCTGCCTGGATGGACCCAAAGGCGCTAGCCGAATGGTACGGTCCGGCCGGCCTTAGAATCGAGAGCCACGAGGCCGATATCCGCGAGGGTGGGGTCTGGCGGTTCGACATGGTGGGCGTGTTCGAGGGCCAGGAGCAGCGCTTCCCGAACCTCATGCGCTTTCTGGAGATCGTGCCGAACGAGCGGATCGTGATGGACTATGGCACGCCCGATCCCAACGACCCCGACCGTTTCCGCACCACGGTGACCTTCGATGAGCAGTCCGACGGCAAGACGGTGCTGACCATGCGCCAGCTCCACCCCAGCCCCGAGCGGCGTCAGATCGTCATCGGCTTCGGCGCGGTCGAATACGGGCTGCAGACGCTGGATGGCCTCGCAGCCTGGCTGGAGGGCTGAGCGTTTGGCCAATCAGTGCCGCGCGCCCGTGCATTCTGCGTTTATTGATGCTGTTGTGGGGCTCTGCACCGAAGGCGCAATGACTGCAACGGGGCAAATCCGGGCGAACGCCTCGGCGGCTTCGCGCCAGTTGCGGTCATTGGGCGATATCCGAGAAGTCGCTTAGTCTGCATTGTCATTTGTCATACGGGTGGATGATGTGAGGAGGTTGCGGGACGATGAGTATTTTCGTGTTGCTCATGGGGTTCCCAGGCGTCGGGAAGCTGACAATCGCCAAAGAACTCGGTTCGCTTATTTCCGCAAAGACTGTCGATAATCACTGGTTCAACAACCCGATATTACGCCTCCTCGATGAGGACTGGACTGCTCCGCTGCCAAAAGGAGTATGGGAGTACACTGGAAGGGTCCGGCAGACCGTCTTGGATGCAATCGCCACCTACAGTTCGCCCTCGGCAAACTTCATCTTCACCCATGCAGGTGTCGAAGGAGATGAGCGGAGCACTCGGACCTACCGCCAGTTCGTTGAAGCCGCCAGACAGTGTGACGCGGTTTTTGTTCCAGTTAGATTGCTTTGCGCGAAGAGGAATTGGCACGCCGCGTTTCCTCTCCCGCACGGCGCGAGCACTTGAAATCGATCGACGTAGAGACTTCAAGGCATCGAAGCCAGAACGCTCTAGTTCTCAACATCCCGCACCAACACGCGCTCACGTTAGATGTGACTTTCACGTCGCCTTTAGAAAGTGCCGCAGCAATACGGGATCATGTTGTGAGCCGTAGCGCCGTTGGGCCTGTCTGATACCGGCAGGAGCAAGGACCTTGGGTCCGCTTTGGGCCCGACAGCGGTCATGACGAGGATTTTGGCGATTGTGAAACTATTGGTCTGTCCGGAGCCTCGTCCAGCTTACTGTTTGGGGGGCTCAACCCTGCATGTACTCAGATCGTGTTCACTTGAGTTTTCCGACCGAACAACGCAGCTGCCGCTGCGCATAACGTGAGAACTGCAAGTGGCGGAATGGCATGTGTGTATTCGCCATGAAAGGCCACCGTGCCCACTGCTGCTGCCATTGCCGCACTGCCGAGCAGTGCGCCCGCTATACGGTACCGTGATAAAAGGAGGATGCTCGTCGTTAGTTCCAAGACGCCCGTGACGTAATGAAACCACCATGGATAGCCCCACCGTTGATAGTCAGCCAGGATGCTGGCGGGGGCGGCGATGTTGCCAACACCTCCAATGACAAAGAATGCCGCCAGTAAATACTGGAGTGCAGATAAACGCGAGAACTTATGCTTTGTTGGAAACATGGTAAGTCTTAAACGCTCCGTTCAGAAACATCGCGACAGCAGCACTCGTGGCGTTTTCAATTTCGGCAACGCCAATTTCTTGCTCGAGACCGACGAGAGCTTTCAACTGGATCGATGTGATCGTTAAGTTGATGAAATCACTAGCCAGATCTTCGGCTTCGATATCGTTGCGCAAAAGGTCTGCCGCCTGGCCTTCTCGGATACATTTTGCGAGAATGCGCTGCGCATTCGTGTGACCTGCTCTCCAAATGGATTGCGCCAAGTCCGGAAAACGACGGCCTTCGGCAATCATCAGCCGATGCAGTGCGATTGTGCGAGGCTGCAAAACAATCTCCAGCAGTTTCTGCCCAAAAACAGTCAGGCATCTCTGCGGGTCGCTTCCCTGGATCTGGAGTTCATGGAGGGGGCGGGACAGTTCTTCGCAAAGCGCCGCAACTGCTTCGACGAAGAGACCTTCTTTGCCGCCGAAATGGTCATAAACGTTACGCCGAGAACCCCCTACGCGGGCAATTAGGCCGTCAACTGAAACAGCGTCAAAGCCATCTTCTAGAAACATATCTGTCGCGGCCTCCTTAAGGGCGCGGACGCGTTCCTCGCCTCTTTTCGTACGATGCTCGCCGCTCAAACCAGGACGCTCCAAAATCTCAACATTAGAATGGTACGGTACTATACCATACCAATTTGAGCAAGATGCGTATCCCGGCTTCGACCGGTCTTTTTTGTGCCTGTTCCACGCCGTGATCTGGAAGGCCCTAAGCGCCGGTTTGGCCGAAGCAATGCGGTCACGCGACTTGCAGGCGCAGTCAAATCAATGGGCTAGCGAAGAAAATGGGACGATTCCAAGCATCGCCAGCGGGGCCGCTCGCCAGTTTGGCACGAGGAATGCATGGTATCTTAACGAGGTTCCTTTGTTTGGAGGGAAAATGATGGCCTTGGTTATCGATATCGTCAGTGCCGCCGGACAGCTCGAAGCAGCCATTCTCGATGTTACTACGACAGATCCGGATATCCTCGTCTGCTCCAAGTCGATGAAGGCAAAAGCAAAATTGCTTCCTCAGGTTTTGGTAGAGCACTATCCGGAACTTTCCTTCATCCAACGCGAACTGCGCGGCGTGTTCGAAGCCTGCTCGGACGCCATTGATCGCAAATCGGTCAATCCGGTGGTCGTAAAAGCGGCAATCTCCATCGCGGAGGAATATCGACAGGTTATCGAAGGGCTAAAGCGCGGCAACTAGCGCACTCAAAACAGCCGGCGTATTTCCGCTCGACTGTCACAAGCGTGTCCAGATCAGCGAGACGCAGATCACCTTCATCGTGCAGCCGCGCATATGCACCGTGTCGCCCGTGAGTGTTAGCACACCTGTAAAGGTCTTCTTGCTCTCCGGCTCGACAATGATTCCCGTGAAGTTGCCGTTGCTTCCCTGAAAAGAGCCTATGCGCTTGCCCGCATTGTTGCCCGTCTTCATCGTAATGCAGTAGCCTTGCGCGCATTCGTCAATTGCCGCGGTGGTGCCGACTTGTGTCTTCCAGGTGCCGACGACAGGCTCTTGAGCCAAAACACTGAAGGCCACGAGCGTCGTCGACGCCGTGATCAATGCCAATCGTTGCATGGTTCGCTCCCCTTTGGCGATCAGGGTAAGGCCGCTGGTCCGACCTAAAGCGTTTTATTATACGCCTCGAAAATGCCACGCTCCAGCTCTCCTTGCTTTTTTCTGCCGCCGGTGAAGGCATCCGCCCGGGACTGGCTCGTCGCAGCCCCGGGCCCAGGTTGCTATCGCGTCACGCTTCCAGCCACTTCACTTGTTCCGGCGTCAGCCTGATGTCGAGCGCCGAGAGGCTGTCTTCGAGCTCGGCGATGGTGCGCGGTCCTATCAGCGGAATGACCGGGAACGGCTGGGCGATCACGTATGCAAGCGCGATGTGGATGGGGCTGCGACCGAGCTTGTTTGCCAGCTCGATGGCCCGGTCCCGGCGCTCAAAATTGCGATCCGAGTACCAGCAGCGGACGATTTCTTCATCGTCGTGCTTGTCGCGTCCGGCACGGTCGGTAAAGAAGCCGCGTCCCTGGCTCGACCAGGCGAAGTTCGGGATCTGCTTGGCATTCAGCCACGTCTTCCAATCGTCGTTGGAAGCCGCCACGCATCCGGCCCAGATCGGATCGAGCATTTCAGCAAGCGAGAAGTTATTGGAAAGGGCAGCTGGCGCCGTCTTGCCATTCTTGGCGGCGTAAGCTGCGGCTTCCTCCATACGCTCGCGCGTCCAGTTCGACCCGCCGAAGATGCCGCGGATTCGACCGCGTCTGACCTCTGCGTCCATGGCATCGACGAACTCGCCGACAGGAACGTCGGTGTTGTCGCGGTGCATGAAGTAGATGTCGACATAATCGGTCTTCAGCCGGTTCAGGGACTGATCGAGTTGCTTGGCGATGACATCGGGGTAGCAAAGCGGCGAATGAACGCCCTTGCCGATCAGCACGATCTCTTCGCGCGGTACCTTCCGACTGGTGTGCCAGTCGCCAAAGACGCTCTCGGTCTTGCCGCCGCCATACACGAAGGCCGTGTCGAAGACATTGCCGCCCGCCTCGTAGAATGCGTCGAGGGTCAGCGACGCGGCAGCGAAGTTCGGGAAGAATTCGAAACCGAGCGTGACCACTGAGGCAGGTTTGGAAATGCCGGGGATCTGGCGCTGCGGAATGCTGTTGCCGCGCCGAACGGTACCGCCTGCGAGGTTCGCGGTTCGCTTGTCGGCCTTCTCGACACCGTACTCCAGACCAATCGAAGCACGCCATTGATCGAGAACGCGCAGGTTTCCGACCGAATCAGCCCAGCTCATACCGGGTGAGCGGAATTCCTTTTCGCCGGCGCGGATCGCGTCACCGGCCGCGTCCACCTCGAAGGAATAGAGCCAGCGGTCTTCCTTGACCTCGACCGTCTGCTGCTCGTTGCCCTTGATGATCTCGATCCTGCCGACGCCACCCTTGTGACCGGAGGCAAACCAGAAGTCCTTGACCTCGATACGTCCCTCCGAACCGATGATACGCAGTGTGTTGTCCTGCTGCGCCATGATCGAGCAGGACACCTCGGCAATGATGCTGTTCGGGAACTTCAGAACGGCAGAGGCCCATTCGTCGACCCCTGACTGACCAAGGTGACCGACGCCAGCGACCTTTTCCGGATCAAGAAACGGCGTGCCCTCGGCAGCACCCGCGATCAACCGCGCCATGGAGACCGGATAGCCGCCAACATCGAGGATACCGCCGCCCGCCGTCTCGTTGGCGAAGAGGCGATGCTCGGGCCGGAACGTGCCCATATTGAAGCCGAAACTTGAACGGATGATGCGCACCGTCCCGATGACACCGCTTTTGACCAGTTCGACGATCTTGGCCGTCTGCGGGTGAACGCGATACATGAAGGCCTCGCCGGCAAAAACGCCGGCCTTCCTCGCTTCATGATAGATGGCGTCAGCGTCAAACGCGGAAAGCGCAATCGGCTTTTCAACAAGAACGTGCTTGCCGGCACGGATGGCTTTGATCGCCCATTCGGCGTGGCCGGTATGAGGCGTTGCGATATAGATCGCGTCGATCTCTGCATCCGCCAGCAGCGCGTCATACCCTTTGACGATGCGGGCGCCGGGGAAGTTTTCGCCAAGCCCCGGCTTTTCCGGGTCGCGGGTGGCAATGGCAACGAGTTTTCCGGTGCGCGAATGCGCGATGCCGTCCGCAAAGGTGCGGGCGATCGTGCCCGGGCCGATAATGCCCCAACGAATCGGTTGGTCTGTGCTCATAGGGAGTTCCTCTTCATTGCATAAGTCTTGGGATGAGGTTTGCCGTCAGCGCAGCCGATTGCCGTCGCTGTCGAACAGAAAGGTGCGGTTGGCGCTCAGGCCGACGGTCAGCGTGTCTCGATTGCCGGCGGCGCGCGATTCCGGGCGCTCGATGATGAGTTGTTCGCCCGCTGCCGTTGTCGCGTAGATGTAGCTTGTATTGCCAAGATGCTCTGCGACGTCGATCGTGACCGTGAGATCAGCCTCACCCTGCCCGGCGTCGACGAAATGCTCCGGCCGGATGCCGAGCGTCACCTGCGCGCCAGGCACGATCGGCCCGCTCACCGGCATGGTGAGGCGGACATTCTTGTCGCCTGCAAGCGCAACCGTCGTGCGTGCACTGTCCTTTTCAAGAACCTCGGCCTTGAGGAAATTCATCTTTGGCGAGCCGACGAAGCCGGCGACGAACTGGTTGGCGGGATCGTCATAGAGGTCGAGCGGCGCGCCGACCTGCTCAATGTTGCCGGCCCGCAGGACGACGATCTTGTCGGCCAGCGTCATCGCTTCTGTCTGATCGTGGGTGACATAGATCATCGTCGTGCCGAGCTGCTTATGGAGCCGCGAGATCTCGACGCGCATCTGAACGCGCAATTCCGCATCCAGGTTCGACAGTGGCTCGTCGAAGAGGAAGACCTGTGGTTCGCGCACGATGGCGCGGCCGATGGCCACGCGCTGACGCTGGCCGCCCGATAGTTGTTTCGGTCGCCGCTGCATCAGCTCGTTGATCTGCAGGATGTTGGCCGCGTGCTTGACACGCTTTTCGGTGTCCTGCTTCGGGTTTCCGTTCATGCGCAGCCCGAAACTCAGATTTTCCTCGACCGTCATGTGCGGGTAGAGGGCGTAGGACTGGAAGACCATGGCAATGCCGCGGTCGGCCGGTTCAACATCGTTGACGACCTTGCCGCCGATGTTGATCTCGCCGCCCGAGATATCCTCAAGGCCAGCGATCATGCGCAGCAACGTTGACTTGCCGCAGCCGGACGGGCCGACGAAGACGACAAACTCGCCGTCCTTTACCTCAAGATTTGCGCCATGGATGATTTCCAGCGCGCCAAAGCGCTTGACGACATTTTTCAATGAAAGTTCGGACATCAGGCGTTCCCCGATTATTTGACTGCGCCGGCCGCGATGCCGGCGATGAAGTGGCGCTGCAGGAACACGAAGACGACCAGGATCGGCGCCGTCAGCATCATGGCACCGGCCATGATGCCGCCCCAGGACACCTTGGTGAGCCCGATCAGCGTGCCAAGCGCCACCGGTGCCGTCATCATCCCCGGCTTGGAGTTGATGAGCAGCGGCCAGAGATAGTTGTTCCAGGAGTGCAGGAAGAGGATGATCGCCAGTGCCGCCATCGTCGGTCTTGCGAGAGGCAGGGCAATGCGAAGGAAAATCTGCCATTCCTTGACGCCCTCGACGCGCGCGGCATCGAAGAGTTCCCCGGGCATCATCGAGAAGGCCTGACGCATGAAGAGCACGCCAAGCGAATTGAAAAGCGGCGGCACGATCAACGCGATCCAGGTATTGGCCAGCTTGAATTCGCGCGCCACCATGATGAACTGCGGGATGACGACGACGGCAAAGGGCAGCGTAATCGTACCAAGAATGATGCCGATCACGACCGACCGCCCGACGAAACGGTAGCGCGCAAGTGCCCAGCCGGCCATTGAGGTTAGAAGCACCGACAGGATCGTGTAGATCACGGCAACGCCGATAGAGATCGACATCGCACGTATGAAATTTGTGTCGGCCTGCAGGTTCTTGAAGTTCTCGATGAAATTCGTAGACGGCCAGAGGACGATTTCGGGGCTGAATATGCCGAAGTCCGACATTGTGGAGAAGACGAGCATCATCCACAGCGGAAACAGCCAGATGATGGCCAGCGGCGTCAGGACGGCGTGAAGAGCGATCTGCCGCAGCAGTAGGGATTGAGATTTCGATCTCATTTGGGCTCCCTTCCGATCCAGAGGTTGAGCAGCGAGATTGCGACGGCGAGTGCCGCCATCGTGTAGGCGACGGCCGAGGCATAGCCGAAATTGAGCGAGCGGAAGCCCTCGCGATAGAGGAGAAGGCCAAGCGTTTCCGTTCCACCTCCCGGCCCGCCGCGATTGGTGATGAGGAATGGTTCGGTGAAGAGCTGCATCGTGCCAATGACCGACAGGATGACACAAAACAGGATGATCGGCTTTAGAAGCGGCAGGGTGATGTGGAAGAACTGCTGTGACTTGCTGACGCGATCGAGCGTTGCCGCCTCGTAGACGTCGTCAGGAATGGATTGCAGGCCGGCGAGAATGATGATCGCGTTATATCCCGCCCAGCGCCAGGTCACCGCGATGATCACAAGGGCCATAGCAGCATTGGCATTGTCGAACCACGAGATGGCTGGAAGACCAACGAGGGTGATCAGCTTGTTGACGATCCCGAAGTCGAAGCTGAACATCAGGCGGAAGACGGCCGCGTAGGCGACTTCGCCGACGACGACCGGGGCGAAAAAGGCAAAGCGGAAGAGAGGCCGCGCTTTTAGAAGCGGCGAATTCAGAAGTACAGCCATCACGGTGGCGATCGTGATCATGACCGGAACCTGAATGACCAGGATGATCAGCGTGTTGTAGAGTGCGTTGTAGAAGGCTGGATCGCCAACGAGGCGGCCCCAGTTCACCGAGAAACTGAATTTCCATGGATTGACGCGGGTGTTCTGAAACGAGATCAGAAACGAACTGATGATCGGCCATATCCAAAACGTGGCAAAGACCAAGAGATAGGGCGCAAGAAAAGCGTAGGCGTTCCGGTTCCGGATCGGCATTCTATTCTCCTCACAGACGAGACGAGCCATCCCTTTGGATGGAGGCCGGGCGCCAAAGGCGCCCGGCGTCGTTACTCATTTCGCAATGGGAAGACCTGTCGCCGTGGCGATCTGGTTGGCTGCGTCGTCGAGCGCGGCCTTGGCGTCGGGATAGCCGCCGGCAAAGTACTTCGTCTGTGCCGCCCTGTAGATCGAATCAGCGTCCGTCTGGAACGCCGTGCCGCGGCTTGGAACAATCTTCGGCAGGGTCGAAAGGATGTCGGCCCAGACCTTCTGGTCGTGCCAATAGGGCAGTGGCTCGTTGACGAACGGGTCCTGGACTGCAGTCAGCAGCGACGGAACGAGGCCGAAGGACTTCAACATCGTCACCTGGCCCTCATTGGTGCCGAGCGCATAGTTGATGTAGGTCCAAGCTGCTTCCTTGTTCTCGGAATTGGCGGCGATTGCAAGCGACGAACCGCCGAGGTTTGCCGCATGCGGCCCATCTGCCGTCAGGCTTGGCATCATGTAGACGCCCCACTTGCCGGCAAGATCGGGCGAGCCGGACCGAATCGTGCCTTCATACCAGCCGCCATACATCTGGCTTGCGGCCTTGCCTGCCGTATTGGCCTGGATCTTCTCGTCCCAGATGGCTGCCGTCAGCGTGCCGGCGTCCTTCATCTGCTTGACCTTTTCGAGCGTCGCAACGCAGGCCGGCTGATTGATGGTGATCGTCTGGCCGTCCGTCGAGAAGTAGCCGCAGCCCTGCTCGTTGGAAATCATGCGGAACCACTCGCTGTCACCGTTAAAGTCGGCTTGCGCCATGACGACACCGGGATTGGCCGCCGAGATCTTCTTGCCGGCTGCAATGAAGTCGTCCCAGGTCTTGATCGTCGAAGGATCAACGCCTGCCTTTTCATAAAAGTCGCGGCGGTAGAAAACGGCGACCGGGCCGGAATCCCAAGGCATGGCATAGGCGACATCGCCGACCTCAAGCTCGGTGCGCTTGAATTCCGGGAATTTTGCCTGGATTTCTGCCGTATAACCCAGATCCTTCAGGTTGGCGAAGCAGTCAGGGAAGCGGCTCCAGAAGATTTCCGCCTCGAAGTTCTCGACGCTGACGATGTCAGGCAGTCCTTCGCCGCCGGCAGCGCAGGCCGCCAGCATCTTGTCGAAGACCTGCTGGTTACCGAGGTCTTCGACTGTGACCTTGATATCCGGGTACTGCTTGTTGAACCCTTCGAGCGTGGACTTCAGCGCCGATGCGGCGATGTTCCAGCTCCAGATGGTGAGATTGCCCGACTGCTGCGCGAATGCAGAACCCGAAGCAAGCAGCGCAACCATTGCGGTCGCACCGATAAGTTTGAAGCGCATTGAAAATCCTCCCTTTTCAATTGCCGTCCCTTAGCGAACGCGGCTAGACTATCTGGAAGGGAGCCGCTGTCTCCTAAAAAGGGAACATGGACTTGGCGGAAAGTAAGATCGGAAGGCGGGCTGTCTACCAGCCGGGAGCGAGCAGTATCGAAGGGTTGCCGACGGCCCTGCAGATGTTTCACAATCATCCACCTGTGATGCTGATGCCGCACTGGCACGTGCAGGTCGAGGTCAACTATATCATGCAGGGTAGCGTGCACTACCGCATGAACGGCCATGAGATCTCGATGAAGGCGGGCGACATGTGCCTGTTCTGGGGCGGCCAGCCGCACCAGATGGACGATTGCTCTGAGGATGCGATCTATGCCGGGGGACACCTGCCACTGGTCTACTTCTTCCGTATGCGCCTGCCGATCAACATTTCCAGCCGCCTGATGAAGGGCGAGATCCTGTTCACCTCGGCAACCGATGCGGCCGACAAGGAGAATTTTCCGCGCTGGGTGCGCTACGCCAAATCCGGTGATCCGGCCAAGGCTCAGCACGCCCTCGACGAGATGCTTTTGCGCGTAGAGCGAATCGCACTTGAACCCTATTCGCTGCTGCCGACGCTCGGGCCGACGGATGCGGATGATATAGAGCAATTCTATCCGCAGTCATCGCGCAGCGTCGCCCGCATGTGTGACTTCATCGCCGTCAACTTCCTGCAGGAAATCGATTCGGTCGATATCGCTCGCGCCGCCGACCTTCATCCGAAATATGCGATGAACCTGTTCAAGAAGACGACCGGTATGACGCTCAGCAAATATGTCAATCTGCTGCGCCTGTCGCACGCACAAGCGATGTTGATGAACGACGAGGCGAACGTTTTGCAGGTCGCGATGGATAGCGGTTTCGGCTCGATCAGCGCCTTCAACAAGTCGTTCCGCCATATCGCGGGCATGTCGCCTTCCGATTTCCGCCGCGATGCCCGCATGGTCACGCAATATGCGCCTTAGGCTATTGGCAGCCGCGCCGCCTCAAGGGTTTCGCGTCGTGGCAAACACATTATAGACAAGCTCGGCGGAGGCAGACAATTCGCGTTCCTTGAGTTTGACGAGGCCGAAACCTGGGACGGAGATGTCTCCCTCTATCTGCAGCGCCTTGACGAGACCATGCCGCTCGAGAAGGGCTGCCACGGGATCGGCAAAGATGCCGAGCCGCTGGCTCTGCAACATCAGCAACATGGTCAAAAGCGCATCGGAAGTCGAAACGACGCTTGCCGGCACGATGCCATGGCGGCGGATGAAATCATCGATGACCTGGCGAAGGAACGAGCCATGCGGTTGGAGCACCCAACTCTGGTGCCTGAGGTCGTCCTCGGTGACGACAGGCTTGGCCGAGAGCGGGTGATCGACTGCCACGATGACACGCAGCGTCTCCTGACCGACCGGTAGATAGTCGAACCAGAGTGGGTTCATGCCACTTGGAATGCGGCAGACGGCAAAGTCGAGCCTTCTGTTCAGCACATCCTCGAGCAGCACATCGCTGCTGCCAACGGCGATGCTGATGTCGATCGTCGGGTGCGTCTCGAAGATGCGCTTCAGGGCGGGGGCGACATAATCGGCCGCGGGCGTCATGATCGTGCCGAATGCCACGCTGCCGCCCTGCCCTGCAGCGGCGACCACCATTTCGTATTCGGCGCGTTGGGCTTCAGAGATCAGCATCTTGGCGTGGCGAACGATCACTTCACCCTGAGGTGTCGGGACAAGGCCACGGTTGTGACGCTCGAAAAGCTGGTGCCCAGACATTTGCTCCAGCTCATTGAGGGTTCGCGACAGGGCCGGTTGCGAGATTCCAAACATTTCGGCAACGACGCCGAGCTTTCCGTGCTCGCTGAGCGCCACGAGCATCTTCAAGTGCCGCAGTCTGAAACCGTCCAATCCCACGATTGCCTCACTCGATATAAGATATTTGCATATCAAAATGCGAAAGACTGATTATACATTCCTGTATCGATCAGCTAAGTGCATGACAACAGCGGCGTCAAAGCAAGGAAATTCATCGTGGTTGAGAAAACTCCCTCCCCGAATCAGAACGCAGTTCAAGAGCAGGACGGATCGCGCCAGCTTCGCTCCAAGGCCTGGTTCGACAATCTCGCAAACCCTGACATGACCGCGCTCTACCTGGAGCGTTACATGAACTTCGGTCTGAGCCAGGAAGAGCTGCAGTCGGGAAGGCCGATCATCGGTATCGCACAGACTGGCTCCGACCTGTCGCCGTGCAATCGTCACCACATTGAGCTCGCCAAGCGCGTTCGCGAAGGTATTCGTGACGCGGGCGGTATCGCCATCGAATTCCCGGTGCATCCGATCCAGGAAACTGGCAAGCGCCCGACTGCAGGTCTCGACCGCAACCTCTCCTATCTCGGCCTCGTCGAGGTTCTCTACGGCTATCCGCTGGATGGCGTGGTCCTAACGATTGGCTGCGACAAGACGACGCCGGCCTGTCTCATGGCCGCGGCAACCGTGAACATTCCGGCGATCGCACTGTCGGTTGGCCCGATGCTGAACGGCTGGTTCCGCGGCGAGCGCACAGGCTCGGGTACGATCGTCTGGAAGGCTCGCGAAATGATGGCGCGCGGCGAAATCGACTATCAGGGCTTCGTCAAGCTCGTTGCCTCCTCCGCGCCCTCGACCGGCTACTGCAACACGATGGGCACGGCGACCACGATGAATTCACTCGCCGAAGGGCTCGGGATGCAGCTGCCGGGCGGCGCGGCAATTCCGGCCCCCTACCGTGACCGCCAGGAAATCTCCTATGAGACCGGCTTGCGGATCGTCGAAATGGTTCGCGAGGACCTCAAGCCTTCCGACATTCTGACCAGGGACGCCTTCATCAACGCCATCCGGCTCAACTCCGCGATCGGTGGCTCAACCAATGCCCCGATCCATCTCAACGCACTTGCCCGCCATGTCGGCGTCGAACTGACGGTCGATGACTGGCAAACCTACGGCGAAGAAATCCCGCTTCTCGTCAACCTGCAGCCGGCCGGTGAGTATCTCGGCGAGGACTACTACCACGCCGGCGGCGTTCCGGCCGTCATGGGCGAGTTGATCAAGCACGATCTGATCAACACAAGCGCGATGACCGTGAACGGCAAGACGGTCGGAGAAAACTACACCACAGCGACGATCGAGGACGACAAGGTCATTCGTCCGTTCGAGCGCCCGCTGAAGGAGCGCGCCGGCTTCCGCGTCCTGCGCGGAAATCTCTTCTCGTCGGCGATCATGAAGACGAGCGTGATCTCGCCTGAGTTCCGGCAACGTTACCTGTCCAATCCGAACGATCCGGAAGCCTTCGTTGGCCGCGCGGTCGTCTTCGACGGCCCGGAAGATTACCATCACCGCATCGACGATCCGTCGCTGGCGATCGATGCGTCGACGGTCCTTTTCATGCGCGGTGCCGGGCCGATCGGCTATCCGGGTGCCGCCGAGGTGGTCAACATGCGTGCGCCGGATTATCTCTTGAAGCAGGGCATCAGCTCGCTGCCCTGCATCGGCGACGGTCGTCAGTCCGGCACGTCTGGCTCGCCCTCCATCCTCAACGCGTCGCCGGAGGCGGCAGCCGGCGGTGGGCTTGCTCTGCTGAAGACCGGCGACCAGGTTCGCATCGACCTCAAGAAGGGGTCGGCCGATATCCTCATCAGCGACGAGGAGC
Organism: Rhizobium sp. LjRoot258; assembly: GCF_964254185.1. NCBI lineage: Bacteria > Pseudomonadati > Pseudomonadota > Alphaproteobacteria > Hyphomicrobiales > Rhizobiaceae > Rhizobium > Rhizobium sp. LjRoot258. Next base: position 1,586,013 of record NZ_CAXUST020000002.1, read on the forward strand.
TTGCCGAACGGCGCAAGGCGCTCGAGGCAGCCGGCGGTTATGTTTATCCGGAGAGCCAGACGCCCTGGCAGGAAATCCAGCGTACCTATGTCGGCCAGATGGATACCGGCGCCGTGCTTGAGCCGGCCGTCAAGTACCAGCGTATCGCCCAGACCAAGGGCATTCCGCGCGACAACCACTAAATCCTCCGGGCGCGGGCAGCAGATCGCATCGCTGAACACAGTCCGATGAAGTACAATGGGCGCGATGCCATGGTCGGCATCGCGCCCATTCTCGATTTGGAGACGAGGTCGAGATTCCTTGGTTTTGACCTTGCCCACCGGCATCTATTGTGGTCGATTTCGGCGCCGCTGGGTTGGAGGGCGGCCGGTTCGTTTTGATCTTGAGCGCGTCCATCGCTCGTGTGACGGAACATGTCGATGTCTTATACTCTTCTGGATTCTGCCGCCGCCGGCGGCTTGTTGGTCGGTCGTGCCTGGAACCCCGGTGTTCAAGGCCCGAGCATCGTGGTTGTTCGCGATGGCCAGTTGGTCGACATCACTTCCAAAGCTGCGCCGACGCTGAGCGCGCTCCTGGAACAGGCCGATCCCGCCGCCTTCGTCCGCGCCGCGGATGGTCCTGTGCTCACCACGTTGGAGGAGATCGCTGCCGTTGGCATCGGAACACCTGACCCGTCGCGGGTTCATCTGCTTGCTCCTGCCGACCTTCAGGCCATCAAGGCCTGCGGCGTAACCTTCGCGCAGTCGATGATCGAGCGCGTCATCGAGGAGAAGGCCGCTGGAAATCCGGATCGCGCCGCCGCGATCCGCGAGCGCGTCAGTACGCTGATCGGTGGTAGCCTCAACAATCTGAAAGCAGGTTCGGCTGAAGCCGCCAAGGTCAAGCAGGCGCTGATCGACGAAGGAATGTGGTCTCAATATCTCGAGGTCGGCATCGGACCTGACGCCGAGGTTTTCACGAAGTCACCGGTCCTTGCCTCTGTCGGCTGGGGCGCCGATGTCGGGCTGCATCCAATCTCGACTTGGAACAATCCGGAACCCGAGATCGTGCTTGCCGTCAACAGCGGCGGGGAGATCAAGGGCGCAGCACTTGGCAACGACGTCAATCTGCGCGACGTGGAGGGCCGCTCGGCGCTCCTGCTCGGCAAGGCAAAGGATAACAACGCCTCCTGTTCGATCGGCCCATTCGTCCGGCTGTTCGACGAGAGCTACGGCCTCGATGATGTGCGCAGCGCAGAACTCGACCTCAAGGTCACCGGAGCCGACGGATTCGTCCTTCACGGCAAGAGTTCGATGTCGAAGATCAGCCGCGATCCTTCCGACCTCGTCAAGCAGACCTACGGGGCCCACCATCAGTACCCGGATGGCTTCATGTTGTTCTTGGGAACGCTGTTTGCGCCGACGCAGGATCGTGATGCGCCGAACCAGGGCTTCACCCACAAAATCGGTGACGTCGTCGAAATTTCGTCGACGGGCCTCGGCTCGCTCGTCAATACCGTGCGGCTTTCAACCGAGTGCTCTGCCTGGACATTTGGTATCACCGCCCTGATGGCAAGCCTTGCAAAGCGGGACCTCCTTTAGGCTTTCGGGCGACCGGCGCGCCTGCGGAAATCTTGCGCTGGACGGGTTGTCGCCCTGTTCCGGCGCAATCGATCGGATATATGCTTCACGAATGAAGCGGAACGTTGAGGGTGCCATGAACAAAGCCCTTGCCTTGATTTGCGTGCTCGCTCTTGTCGGGTGCACCACGAAGGACTTTTCCTCGCCAGGTCTCGATCCGATCCCCGGGAGTATCACCTATGGCGGCCAACCGCGTACCAAGCTGACGAAGTCGCCGCCGGGATCGACCTTCCCGCACAATTTCATCGACGAGTGGGGCCAACAGGTCGATGAGACCTACATGATACAACCCGACAAGTCGCTGAAGATCGTTCACAGGGAAATCCGGCCGATTCGCTTCAACCGCTAAAACAGCGCTGGCTGTGAAACGGACGAAGCTCGCCTGCCCATCGACGACCCACCCTGCAACATCGACTTGGATCGCCAAGCTCTCCAGGTGGCTAGTCACATTCGTTTATCATACAATGTTATGCAATTAGCCGATTGAATTTGGCCCGCGGCTAATACAAACTCGCCACAGGGGTGCGATACCGGGTGTGTGGTCGAGCGAATGAACGTGACGCTAATCCGGTACATGGAACATTTATGATGAATGCAAAGACGCCGAATGCCATCGATACCTTTGTCGGTTCTCGCGTGAGGATGCGAAGGCAACTCCTAGGACTTAGTCAGGAAAGATTGGCGGATCAGATAGGTGTGACATTCCAGCAGGTGCAGAAATACGAGAAGGGTATGAACCGGATCGGTGCCAGCCGACTGCAACGGATCGCCGATGTACTGAGCACGTCTCCGAGTTTCTTCTTTCAGCAGGACGAGTCCGAGCCGCTGGGCTTGGCCGGGCTTGAGACTTCTGTTGCGGCCGACCCCGTTGCCGAATTCCTGCATTCGAAGGAAGGTCTCGCGCTCAATCGCGCCTTCCTGAAAATCACCGATACGCAGCTTCGTGAAAAGATTGTCGCCTTGGTCAAGGCCATGGCGCAGGCGCAGGAAGGGCGTGACGTTGCAGGCGAGCAAACGAAACCTGGCGAAACATTCGCCTAAAGGCTCAGCCTTATGAAACGCTGGGCCTCGCCGATCAGATGAAATTCAGCCTGGAAACCTTCGCAGCGCTGCGCCTCATTTCGCCGGGCGTGGAAAAGGTCGCGTATCCGGAAAAAGGCTTGCTCGCGGTCTGCTACCTGCTGACGCAGCCGCACGTTGAATATCCCAGGGCATCGCTGGCGCGGTTCCTATGGGACGACCATGGCTGACGCTCGGCGCTCTCCTGCAGGAGATCAATGAAACAGGCACCGAGACAGAGCGGCTATCGGCGGAGAGCATCATGGATGCGGTACACTCGCGGAGAGACCGGCCTGCTCCGCTAAGCTCGCTCCTCCCACACCTTTGCGAGTTCGACGAGGGTGGCGACGGCCTTGTCCATGTCCTGCCTGCTGATCCACTCGCGCGGCGAGTGGAAGGCGTGGCCGCCGGCGAAGATGTTCGGGCATGGCAGTCCCATGAAGGAAAGACGCGAACCGTCCGTTCCGCCGCGGATGCTGCCGCGGACAGGCGACATGCCGGCTCGGCGGATGGCTTCAATGGCGTTTTCGACGATCTGCGGGTGGCGATCGAGAACAACCTTCATGTTGCGATACTGCTGCTTGACGATGAAAGTGTAGGAAGAACCGGGAAAGTCGGCCATCACATCCTGCACCAGTGCTTCGAGACGTTTCTCCTTGTCAGTCAGCCCGGCTTCCTCGAAGTCCCGGACAATGAGGTTGATAGCCGCCTTTTCCATCGAGCCGGTCAGACCGGTCGGATGGACGAAGCCCTCTCGCCCTTCGGTCGTTTCGGGTGCGACATTCTTGGGTAGCCGATCAATAATCGCGCCGGCGATCTTGATGGCATTCTCCATCTTGCATTTGGCAAAACCCGGATGGATGGCAACGCCTTCGATGGCAATCTCGACGCCATCTGCCGAGAAGGTCTCGTCTTCGATGTGTCCGGCGGTTTCACCGTCCATCGTATAGGCAAACTGCGCGCCAAGCTTCGTCAGATCGACCTTGTCGACACCGCGGCCGATCTCCTCGTCCGGCGTGAAAAGCAGCTTGATCGTTCCGTGCTTGATGTCGGGATTGTCCATGAGGATCTGCGCCACCGTCATGATCTCGGCGATGCCGGCCTTGTCGTCGGCACCGAGCAGTGTCGTACCGTCCGTCGTGACGATGTCGTTGCCGATCTGGTCGTTGAGCGCCGGATTCTCGCTGACGCGAATGACCTGCTTCTTGTCACCAGTAAGCTGAATGTCGCCGCCACCGTAGTCGCGCACAATTTGCGGCTTGACGTTCGTCCCCGTGAAATCGGGCGCCGTGTCCATATGCGAGCAGAAGCATATGACCGGAACCGCTTTGTCTGAATTCGAGGGAACGGTCGCATAGACGTAGCCATGCTCGTCAAGATGAGCATCGGACAGGCCGATTGCCAACAACTCGTTGACCAGCAATCGGCCCAGGTCCTTCTGTTTCAGAGTCGACGGCTGTGTGGACGATGCCGGATCCGATTGGGTGTCAATGACGACATAGCGAAGAAAGCGATCGAGGACGGTATCGGTCATGGCAGGTCCAGTTCGTGTTTTGGCGTCGCACGATATAACCTTCGAGGATGCGCCGTGAATAGAGGCATTCGATCGGACGGACGTCGCTGACGAGATCACGTGTCGACAGGTGCACGTCGTCTCGCCGCGCGCGTCACGTGGGGACGGGATACGAGTCAGCCGAGGGATGGCACTGTCAGACCTAAGTCCGTCGATGGAACCTTATGGCATCGAATCTAGTTCCTGCACCGTAGTGCAAAACTATGATCATAGGAGTGGCGGATGAGAAAAATTATCCTAGTGGCTGCATTTATGGGGGCATTGGCGTCGTGCACAGCCACCGAAAAAGGAACAGCAATCGGTGCGGGCACGGGCGCCATCATTGGCGGTGCCGTCAGCAACAGCTGGGGAGGCGCAGCCATCGGCGCCGTGGCAGGCGGTGTGGCGGGCGCTCTGATTGGACGCTCGACCGAACGCCGCGGCTACTGTGTCTATCGTGACCGGTATGGTCGCACCTATGAGGCGCGCTGCCGATAGCCGCACCCGCCAACTGACCGCCTCATTACAAGAGGCGGTCTATTCCCTCGAGATTTGAGCTAGTGGGTGCTTTGCTGTTTCGCCCTTGCGACGATCTGTGTCGGGTTCACGAACTGCAAGGCGAGAACCAGCCAGAACAATGTCGTGACCATGTAGACCACGGCCATCGCATCGATCGACTGTCCCGCGCGAACGCCCGACGCAAAGACGGCGTAGTAGAGCGACACCACCAGCGTTTGCGTGGTCGGCCCGGCAATCAGGAAGGTCAGCTCGAACATTGCGATGGTGCGCACCAGCACCAAAAGCAGTGCAGCCAGCATCCCCGGTAGAAGTAGTGGCAACAAAATGCGCAGGAAAAGGCTCGTCGTTCCTGCGCCGAAAACCCGTGCGGCCGCTTCGATGCGCGGGTCGATCTGCTCGATGAACGGGATCATCACCAGAACAACGAAGGGCAGAGACGGGACGACGTTGATCAGCACGACGCCCCAGAAGGTACCGCCGAGCCCAAGCTGGTAGAGGACGGTTGCGAGCGGTATGCCGTAGGTCAATGGAGGGATCAGCAGCGGCAACAAGAACAGCAAGATGACCAGGCGTTTTCCGGGAAAGTCGCGCCGCGCCAGCGCATAGGCGGTCGTGATGCCCAAGATTCCGGAAATGATGACGACAGTAAAGACGATCTCAAAGGTGACAAGGACAACGCTGGAAAGCTGGAATTCCTTCCAGGCGCTGAAATACCAGCGTGTCGTCCAACCTGCCGGCAGCCATGTTCCAAGCCAGCGCGTCGCAAAGGAGTTGACCATGACAGCGGCGATAACGGCGAGCAGATTGAGGACAAAGAGGATGGCCAGCGCCCAAATGGCGAACCGCCAGATCTTTGAGGTGGGGCCCTGATCTCGGATCATGACTAACCTTTCGTGCCGCCGGCTGGGCCGCGGTAGAAGAGTGAGCGGGTGGCCAGAACGGCAAGCACGACAACCAGCTCCACGCCGCCCATGATGAGCGCGATCGTCGAACCGAGCGAATGATCATATTGCTCGAAGGCTGCCTGATAGGCTGCAATCGAGATGACACGCGTCGGGCCGGCAGGCGCGCCTAGAAGAACGGCGGAGGGAAACACCGCAAAGGCCTGCACGAAGGCCAGGCAGAAGGTGACAGCAAGCCCCGGAACCAAAAGCGGAAGGAAGACCCTAAAGAAGCGCTGTCGTGGACCCGCGCCAAGTGTCGCTGCCGCCTGCTCGATCGCCGGATCGATGCCGGTAACGTAAGAGAGCGTCAGCAGGAAGGCGAAGGGAAAACCGGTGATCAGCAACGAGGCAAAGACGCCCCAGTAGTTATTCGTCAGCTTCACCGGCGCGTCGAGGACGCCGAGCATCAAGAGGGTATGATTGAACCAGCCGCGCGGCCCGAGAAAGGTCAAAAGGCCGTCTGCCACGAAGACCGTGCCGAGGGTAATCGGCAGCACGAGAATGGTGGTTAGCAGCCGCTGCCTGCGCATCAGGCGCACGCGCAAGGCAACTGGTACGGCAAAGGCGAGGTTGATCACCGTTACAGGCAGTGCCAGCCACATCGTCGCGGCGATCGTCTGATATTGGAACGGATCGCTGAAGAATTTCGCGTAGTTGGCATACCACGTGCCCTCTTTCGGCATGAGGGAATCGGCCACACCGTAAAGGAACGGGTAAATAAACATCGCGATCATGAAGATCAGCCCCGGCAGCAACAAAAGCGTCGTGCCGTCGAGACCGCGGGCAGCAAGCCGTGTTCGCAGCGAAGGGCCGCTCATCGGCCGGTTCCTTTGAAAACCAGCGCCCGTCCGGCAATCGGTTGCAGCCTGGTCGATGCTCCCCGCGCCAACGGTTCATCCGCCCGGAAATAGAGTTCAGAGCCGTCCCCTGCCCGCGCCATGCCAAAAAATGCTCGCCCGCGGTACTCCATGCTGCTGACGGTGGCAGCGATCCCCTCGCCGTTCGATGCGACAAGATCTTCCGGACGCACCGACAGTATGGCTGCATCGCCGACGCTGAGCGGCGAACGCATCGTGCCAACGAGGCGGGCGCCGGCGACCTCGATTTCAGCCTCTGCGCCCGTCACACGCGTAATACGGCCTTCAACACGCGTCCTGAAGCCCATGAAGTCGGCAACGTCGACGTTTACAGGGCGCTGGTAGAGATCCTGAGGCGAGCCGATTTGTTCTATATGGCCCTGGCTCATGACGACGATGCGGTCGGCAAGCGACAGCGCCTCGTCCTGATCATGCGTCACATAGATGGTGGTGGAACCGATCTGATCGTGGATGCCGCGAATTTCGGCGCGCATCTCCAGCCGCAGCTTCGCATCGAGATTAGAGAGCGGCTCGTCCATCAGCACGATTGGCGGACGAATGACGATGGCGCGAGCGATCGCCACGCGCTGCTGCTGGCCACCGGACAGCTGACCAGGCAACTTATCGGCCTGGCTTTCGAGGCGCACCAGCGCCAGGGCATTGCGGATGCGCTGGTCGGCCTCGGGCCCCTTTATGCCCTGCATGGCAAGGCCGAATCCGACGTTCTTGCGCACGCTCATATGTGGAAACAGGGCGTAGCTTTGGAAGACCATGCCAAAGCCGCGACGCTCGGGTTCGAGCTGATCGATACGCGTGCCGCCAAGCCGGATTTCGCCACTGGTCAGTGCGAGCAAACCGGCGATGCAATTCAGTGCAGTCGACTTGCCGCAGCCGGACGGACCAAGCAACGCCACGAATTCTCCGGGTTCGATCGCAAGATCGATGCCGTTCAAGGCGTTAAACGCTCCGAAGACGCGGCGCATCCCATCGAGTTCCAGGCGTGCGTTCTTACGCGTCGATGCGGCGTCATTCGAAACCGAAGTCAAATCACTCTCCATCTGCAAAATGAGGTGGCCGGCCCGAGACGCGATTCCGGGCCGGCTGCTTTTTTCGATCAGCCCTTCTTGGCGCCGATCTTCTCGTCCCAGATGCGGAAGGCTTCGACCAGTTGTTTCGGCTCCAGCGGAACCTCCAGCGGATTGTTGGCAATCCAGTCGGCATATTCGGGACGGCCGAACTCCTTGATCGTGTCCTGGCTTTCCTGCGGCGCCATCTCAAGGGTGACGTCCTTCACAGCCGGACCCGGATAGAAATAGCCGGCATCGTAGGCGATCGCCTGCTGCTTGGGCTGCAGGATGTAGTTGAGCACGTCGATCAGCACGCCGATCTTCTCGTCCGAGACCCCCTTCGGGACGACTGCGTAATGGGCGTCCGTGACCCAATGGAAGCCATCGAGCTTCTGTACCTTCGCCTCGGCTGGAACAATGCCGAGTGCCCGCGGATTGATGTCCCAGCCGGTCGTCGATACGACGATGTCGCGCGTCCCCTCGCCAAGCTCCTTCATCACCTGGCCGGTGCCCGTCGGATAATACTCAATGTGTTCGCCAAGTGCGGCGAGATAGTCCCACGTCTTTGCCCAGCCCTTGGCGGGGTCGCGAGGGTCACTGTCGCCAAGCAGGTATGGCAAGCCCATGAGGAAGGTGCGCCCGGGGCCAGAATTGGCTGGCCGAGCATAGATGAAGCGGTTCTTGTTGGCCTTCGCCCATTCAAGCAGCTCCTGCGCCGATTTCGGCGGCGTGGGTACCTTGTCGGGCATATATTCGATGAGTGGGCCTGAGGGATAATAGGTGATGACGACGCCCTGATCCTTGGCAAGGGCCTGCATCTTGAAGGCTTGCGGCTGCAGGATCTGTTCGAGGTTGGGAAGCTCCGACTTGTGTGCCTTCAGATCGATCCAAAGCCCCTGATCAAGGCCCGCCGACAGCGCGTCCGTTCCCGTCAGGACGAGATCGATATCGACTTTGCCGGCCGCCTGCTGCGCCTTGATCTTGCCAGGCAGTTCCGGTGCCGGTGCCTTCGTGAAGGCGAAGCTGGAAACCCAGTCCGCCTTTTCCGAGGCATAGGCCTCGAACATGCCCTGCGTCAGCGCCAGGTTGCCGGCGACATCTGCAACCGTGATGGTGACGGGGCTTGCCGGTTTCTTGGCCTGCGCAAAGGCCCTCAGCGGCAGTATGGTTGCAACGGCGGCGCCCGCTGCGGTGCCGACGAATGTTCTGCGGGTGACTTTCATCCTGTTTCTCCTCCTCCTGTTGTCGGACGCAGCTAACGCGTCTCAATGCGGCCTCGAGCCGGTCGTTGCAGGACCGGGACCGTGTCGCCAAATGTGTGAAACGTCTTGAAAAAGTTGCCAAAAACACCGTCCTCCTCGGTGCGCCTTGGCAGTCGCAATAAATTGATATACTAGTATGCACGATCAAGTCAATGTCAGGGCTCCTTATGCAGGCAGCAGTTGTTTCCGTCCCGACGGCCTTGCCTTTCGAGGCCGAGAGGCCAACGAAGCTTCGCCGTGTGACGAATGCCGGCGCTATCTTCGATCGGCTCTACGCGGATATACTTGCCCTTCGAATGCCACCGGGAATGCTGTTGCAGGAAAAGCGGATTGCAGAAGAGTTCAACGTCTCCCGCACTCCGGTGCGTGAGGCGCTGCTTCGATTGTCAGAGGGCGGGCTTGTCGATATCTACCCGCAGTCCGGCACCGTCGTATCGCGGGTGCCAGTCTCTGCGATCCCGGAGGCGGTTGTCGTGCGCAAATCGCTTGAAGGCACGACAGTCGAACGCGCCGCCGAAGTTGCCACAGCAGCGGATATCGATCGGCTGAATTCCATCATCTCACGACAGAGATCGCTTGCCGCGCTCGGCGACACGTCCGCCTTTCACGAGGAGGACGAGGCCTTCCACGAGGCCGTCGCCGAGATTGCCGGCTATCCCGGCATCTGGACGATACTCAAGACGGTCAAGGTGCAGATCGACCGCGCCCGACGACTGACGCTGCCGGTTCTTGGCCGCATGGACAATGTCGTGCACGAACACGCGCTCATTCGTGACGCAATCGCTGCCCACGATGTGGAAGCGGCGCGCGCGGCCATGATGCACCACTTGAGCGCCGTCATTCCCGACGTCGACGAGCTTCGCGCCCGGTATCCCGATTACTTCTGCTGAGCCTGTCAGCGGGCAACGACAAGATCCCAAGGAGGAAATGAATGCGCCAGGGTTGGAGATGGTTTGGGCCGGAGGCACCTGTAACGCTTGACGAGGTGCGGCAGACCGGTGCAACCAATATCGTTTCGTCCCTGCACCAGGTGCCGATCGGCCGCGCCTGGACTGAAGGGGAAGTGCGCGAGCGCCAGGCGATGATCGAGACGACGCCGCCCGGACGCTCGGGCCTGACATGGTCCGTTGTCGAGAGCATCCCGATTCCCGATGCCGTCAAGCGCAATGGTGGTCGGGCCAAGGCAGACATCGAAGCCTGGATCGCCAGTCTTGAAGCTGTTGCAGCCTGCGGGATTCCAATTGTCTGCTACAACTTCATGCCCGTCGTCGACTGGACGCGCACCGACCTCGATTACGTTATCGATACCGGCGCCACGGCCATGCGTTTCGATCATGAGAAATTCGCCGTCTTCGATCTCTTCGTGCTCCAACGCGCCGGTGCCGAGCAGCAATACTCCGCTGGGGACAAGGCGCGTGCGCGCGCCCTGTTCGAGGCCATGAGCGAAGCCGAGATTGCAGAGATCACCCGGATCATCACATCCGCCCTGCCCGGCTCGACGACCGAACCGCTGACGATCCCGCAGTTCCGTGAAAAGCTCGCAGCCTATACAGGTATCGACGCCGCTAAGCTGCGCCAGCATCTTATTGAATTTCTTCAAGCAGTGACGCCTGTGGCCGAAGCGCGTGGCGTCAAGCTGACGCTGCACCCGGATGATCCGCCGCGCTCGCTCTTTGGGCTGCCGCGGATCGCTTCGACCGCCGAAGACTATGCCGCGCTATTTAATGCCGTTCCCTCGAAGGCGAATGGCATGTGCTACTGCACCGGCAGCCTCGGAGTGCGTGCCGACAACGACCTGCCGGCAATTGCCCACCGCTTTGCATCGAGAATCCATTTCGCCCATCTACGCGCCACAAAACGCGAGGGCGACGGCCGCAGCTTCCACGAGAGCGCCCATCTGGAGGGTGACGTCGACATGGTTGCAGTCCTGAAGGAGCTTGTCACCGAAGACCGCGGGCGTCGGGCAGACGAAACAATTGTGTTCCGCTCTGACCACGGCCATCGCATGCTCGATGATCTCGACAAGACCGTGACGCCGGGCTATCCGGCGATCGGTCGACTGCGCGGTCTGGCCGAGCTTCGCGGCATTCTCTATGCCCTGGGTGCGAAGCCGACGTAACAGTGGATTGCGGCCGTGGCCGTTGGTGGTCTCAAAATCGTGGGTTACAGGGTGGAGCGGTCGACCTCTGGAAGGGCAACTGCCCACGCATTTGGAACAAACTTGGGCACAATTCATTTCTCTCCCTGCAGAGAGGAGAAACGACATGACCTACGACCCGAATGATCCGAACCGCAATCCCACTACCGATCATGACCTGCGCACGCCACCGCTGCGCCGCAGCTCAAGCAGCTGGATCGGATGGATTGCCGCGATCGCCGTGATCCTTGTCGCAGCGTTTGCTATCACAGAATGGTTTGACCGGCCGGGCACCGATCCGAACCCGACCGCTTCGACGACTGAATCTCAGCCGATGAAGCCGCCGGTAGCCCCAATGGCGCCCTCCAGCGAACCGGCAACACCTGCCCCGGCCAACCCTTCAACCGGCGGCACGACACAGCAGTAAGCGGGCTGCGAAGCGGAGCCTCACCTCCTGGAGGAGAGGCTCCCCTATCTTTTTCGACGCCCCCTTAGACCCCTTCTTATCCGAACGGACAGATGCGTCGCTATCGGACGGTCGCGGCTGAAAGCGCGTGAGGCGAATATCAAGCCAGCCTGTGAAGGCCGTGCGGTAAACGCCAATAGCGACAAGTGCGCTTGACGAAACCCGATCGTTTCAGTTCGATGGCGCCGGGACAGGCGAGACTTCCATCATGACAGCTCTCGAAACCGGATGCATCATCGCACTGCTGCTGGCATGCGCGGCCCTGCTTGGCACGCGCATCAGCCGGCGTCTGCCTGATCATCACCTGTCCACAGACTCCAAGGAAGCCATCAAGCTTGCCACCGCCGTTGTCGGCACTCTTTCGGCGCTTGCACTTGGTTTTCTGGTTGCATCCGCCAAGACGGCCTTCGACGATGCGGAAACTGAACTGAAGACGTCGGCTGCCCGCCTCGTCCTCCTTGACCGCGTATTGGGGCAGTATGGAACTGAAACGGCGCAGGCGCGCGAGCGGCTTGCAAACGTGGTCGAGGCTCGCATCGCCCAGGCTTGGGGAGGCGCAGCCGGCGAGGCTCTCGCAACGAGAACGCTGGACGATCTCGGCGGCGAACCCGTCCAGAAGCTCTTGAGGGTGCTGGCGCCGAAGGATGATGTACAACGCCTGCTCAAGACGCGCGCGCTCGAGGTCAGCAGCGCCATCGCAGAGGCGCATTGGCTGGTTCTCGAGACGGGAAACGAAGGTCTACCGACCGCCTTCCTAGTGGTGCTGACATTCTGGCTGATCGTGATCTTTCTCACGTTCGGCCTTTTGTCGCCCTATAACGGCACGGTCATATCGATCATAGTCGTCTGCGCTCTGTCCGTCGGAGGTGCGGTCTTCATCGTCAACGATATGGCCCACCCTTACGGAGGCCTGATCTATGTTTCGGATGAGCCTCTGCGTATCGCCCTGTCGCGGATGGGGCGCAGTTGATCGCCCCTTAGGCGGTCGGTCGCGCACACAGCGTGGATCAATGCGTGGCTGCGCGCTTCTTGGAGGCCGCGAGAATGTAGTCGTCGGCAATATCCGCGATCGCCATGGCGATTTCAGTCGACGAGAAGCCGACCAGTTTTTCGCCCTGAATAATCTGGTATACGGCTTCCTCTATCTTCTCACGGCAGGCCGAAAGCCTGTCGGCGTGGTTGATAACTATAGGACGTAATTCCATGGCCCTTACCCCCGGTCGATGCGGCACACACGTTGTTGATGTGCGTTGAATGTTGATATTGGTTAAGCAAAGTGAAGGTCGCCACATCCGTGATGTTACTGAACGATGCCCCACTATCGCGATTCCAGCTAAAAAGCCGCCCCATAGCCTCCGCAAAGACGGCACCAAAGCTTCAACTTAACCGTGCCTGGACTATAGTCGCAAAAATCTGGAACAGCTTGTGAAATCGACGTGACACTACCATGAATAGAGCAGTCGAAATATATACTGCCCAAGGTCGGCAATATTTCCTGCCTCAACGCATCGGGCCTGGCTGAATTTCCGCGCCGTCGGGTAAAATCGTAACGCCACCGCAAAATGTCGCGGCCAAAGCAATTAGCTTCTTGAATAAATTTACTCTTGGTTGTATTTTTCGTAAATCTCATCATAATGCCAGCGTGACACGAGGAAACGGGGGATGCCATGCAGGCCAAAACTCCAAACGCTATTGATGCCTATGTGGGTGAGCGTGTCAGGTTAAGGCGGAAGCTACTTGGCTTGAGCCAGGTTAGCCTATCGGAATCCTTAGGCATTACGTTCCAACAGCTGCAAAAATACGAAAAGGGTGTCAACCGCATAGGTGCGAGCCGGCTGCAGCGCATTGCAGAAGTTCTTGGCGTGCCTATCGGTTTCTTTTTCGATGAAGAGACGCCGCAGACAGCGGGCCTGCGGTTGAGCGCCGATACTGACGAAGTTGCGCATTTCATCGCTTCGAAGGAAGGTCTGGCGCTGACGCGTGCCTTCATTGCGATCGAAGATCCGAATATTCGTCGAAAGCTGCTTGCCCTTGCAAGGAGCCTTGGCTCCACGCAATCGGTCACGGATGAGCGTGAGGGCTGGGAACGGACGGACGAAACAAGAGGATAGCCGGTGCTGCGTCTCCAAACATTTGGCGAACTGCGTCTGACGGATGAGGCGGGCAATGCCGTCGGCTATCCCGCCAAGGCGCTGTTGACGATGGCGTATCTCTTCACATGCAAGGGGCACGCCCTCACCCGCCAAGAGGTCGCTGCGTTCCTATGGTCGGATGCCGAGCCCGATCAGGCCGGCCTTAATCTGCGTAAGCTCATCTCCCGTATTCGCCAGATCGATGACAGTGAGACCGCGCCGCTTAAGATTACCTCAGCATCGATCGAACTGCAGGCGCGCCTCCTTTCCGTCGATGTTGAGATATTCGATGAGGCAATGCCGCCGATGGACAGGCTGAAAGCCAGCAGCGGCCTACTTCAGCGTGATTTCGCCGGCAATGTTCGCTCAGCAAGCAGGGTGATCGACAACTGGATCGCGCGGGAGCAGCGCAGCCACAGGGTCAAGTTGCGGCAGATGCTCTTGGAGGCGGCGCCGTCTGCACAGGGCGCCGACGACTGCCGGACTGTCTCCGGCGCTGCCTTGCAGTTGCTGGACCAGGACCCGAGCGACGAGCCGCTTCGGGCGATCCTTCGCGCACTGCCTGGCGTTGCCGACCCGGACGTGCTTTCGCTAGGCGACAGGCAAACGCGGAACTATGTGGTACCGGCGGAGGTGCAGGATGCAACCCGCCGGGAAACCGAACTCCGGCCTGCGTCAAGCCTGCCGCGACTGGTTTTGCTTCCTCCGACATCACAGGGCAGCGTCGTGGGGCTCTCGCTTGCCGGTGCGCTGATCGAGGATGTCACGATCGAGCTATGCGCGCTCAGGAACATTTCCATCGTCGCACCCCATACCGCCGAGCAAATTCGCCGCGACTCCGACAAAGCCGCCGTTATCGCTCGTCATTCTATCTCCTATCTCCTTGATACGAGACTTTCAGGCGAAGGTCTGTATGCTCAGCTTGTCTATTTTCCCACCGATGAAATCATCTGGGCGACCCGCTTCCCCATGACCGCTGCAACGCTGCCGACCCAGCGACGGCTCATTGCTGAGCACCTGTCATCCTCTGTCGCGGATGAACTTGCCAGGAACGAGCATGCTCGGCTGAGCCTGGAAGCCAATCCGCATTGCTATCACGCCTATCTCGTTGGTGCGAGCCTTATGGGCAAGCTGACGCTGCCGCACATTCGCAGGGCAAGAGCCGCGTTCAAGGAGGCGTTGAAATACGATCAGGACTTTTCGCCGGCGTTTACCGGCCTGGCACGGACCTATACCAGCGAGTGGCTGGTGACTGCCCAGGGCAATGAGGAACTGTTGGGCCTTGCAGAGCAGAATGCGTTGAAGGCAATAGAGCGCGACGATGCTTTCGCCAGCGGCTACCGCGAACTCGGCGTGACAAAGCTCTATCTCGGCGACGTTGACGAGAGCGTCGCAGCGCTCAGCCACGCGGAGGAACTAAGCCCGCATTTTGCCGACGTGATCTACAGCCATGCCGACACGCTGGTTCATGCCTCCCGTCCGAAGGAGGC
Organism: Rhizobium sp. LjRoot258; assembly: GCF_964254185.1. Taxonomy (NCBI): domain Bacteria; kingdom Pseudomonadati; phylum Pseudomonadota; class Alphaproteobacteria; order Hyphomicrobiales; family Rhizobiaceae; genus Rhizobium; species Rhizobium sp. LjRoot258. The sequence continues at coordinate 1,601,117 of NZ_CAXUST020000002.1, forward strand.
GTTGACAAAGATCCAGAAGGCTATCTCGCTCAATCCCTTGTCGCCGGACAGCTATCTTTGGTGTGCCGCCGGCGCAAGCTATTTCCTCGAGCAGTACGACGACGCCATCGCCTATGTGGAAGCCATGAAGGACAAGGCTCCGGCCCACCGCATTGCTGCTGCGAGTTGTGCAATGATTGGCGATCGCAGGCGTGCGCAGTTCTATCGGCAGCGTGCAGAAACGCTGAACCCGGTCTTCGACGTAGAAAAATGGCTCTCGGTCGTGCCCTTCAAGGAGCAATGGCAGAAAGATCTCTACAGAGAGGGGCTTTTGAAAGCTGGATTTTGACACCAACGAAAGGGAACATCATGTCAAGGGCAGTTGTATTTGGTATCGCAGGGGATGCGACGCTTTGGATTGCGGATCTCGACGCGGGAACCGTCAAGCAACTCGATGCCGCAGCCGGTGAACTGGCCAAGGTTGCCGACCTGCGCAAGGCGGGCGCCACCGTCGTCAAGAAGGTGGACTTCGCGGTTGCGGTCTCGACCGCGAAAGCGGCGTTCTCCGGTCACGTCGAAAGCTGAGAACCCACGCTGACCGCGCGTAGACTTGCCGCCTATTCCGACCGCACCGTTCCACCATCCGAAACCCTTGTTCGAACCGCACCATTTCTTGCGGATTTCGGCATAACGCGCGTCGCCCGCCACACCGGTCTGGACAACATCGGCATTCCGGTGTGGTGTGCCTATGTCCCAAACGGGCGTTCCGTTGCGATCGCCCAGGGTAAGGGTTTGACTGATGACGACGCCAAGGCTTCGGCCGTCATGGAAGCGTTGGAGCGCGTCGTTGCCAACAGGCCAGCCATTCCAACGTTACGGACCTCGGCTCATGATCTGCGGGCGGCGGGTTTTGCTTTTGATACGCTTGCCTGCCTGATCGGCCGTCACGAGAGCGATATTCGGCTGGACGAACCGGTTGACTGGGCGCTCGGCAAAGATCTCCTGACCGACCGGGAGATTTATGTTCCCGTCGACGCGGCGCTTCTGGATCGAACGCGCCGCAACCGCTTCTGGATGTCGTCCGATGGCCTCGCCTCCGGCAATACCGCTCAGGAGGCCATTTTGCACGGCGTTCTCGAGCGCATCGAACGCGATGCATATTGCCTTTGGCAGATCAGAAGCGAAGCGGATCGGTTCGCCAGTTGTATCGATCCGGTGAGCTTCAATGATCCACTGGTGGATGAACTCGTGTCGAAGATTGAGGCAGCAGGGCTGGCCATGCGCCTGTTTGATATGACGAGCGATATTGCCGTTCCATGTGTCACGGCCGTACTCGGGCCCACGAAGCGACGCGACGGCAACGTCCGCTTTGTTGAAGTGACGGGAGGCAGCGGTGCGCACCCTTCGCCTGTTCGGGCAGCGGTTCGGGCAATCACCGAGGCCGTTCAATCGAGGATCACCTACATCAGCGGCGCACGCGATGACTTATCGCAGGACGTGTTTCAAAGGCCCGCGCCCGCCGAGACCGTGCGCGCCCTTGATGCCATGCCGGTCGCTTGCAACGGTATTGCGGCCTCACAGCACCACGGCGTAGGACCGCACCTCGATGAGATCCTCCATGCTTTGCGTGAGCGAGAAATCGCGCCAGTCATCGCGCTACCGCTCAGCGATCGGGCTCTTCCGTTCCATGTCGTTAAAGTCTTCATTCCCGGGCTCGAAAATCCCGAGGGCGCTCGGGCGCGTCGCTTTGGCGCCCGCGCGATTGCAAAGGCGGTGTTCTCATGAAAGTCGTCTTTGTCGGGCCGAGCCTTTCTGATGCAGCGCTCCTCGTCGGTGATGAGATCACCATATGCCCGCCTGCCGTTCAAGGCGACGTGTTGGCGGCTGTGCAAAAGGGTGCGCGGGTGATCGGTATCATCGATGGCGGCTTCGAATATACAGCGCCCGTATGGCACAAGGAAATTCTCTATGCGCTTTCGCGACAGGTCCGCGTGTTCGGTGGGGCAAGCATGGGCGCGCTACGCGCTGCCGAATGTGGGATCTTCGGTATGGTCGGCGTTGGCCGCATCTACGGCGAGTATGCCACGGGGGCGACTGTCGACGACGCCGATGTAGCGCTGCTGCATGGGCCGATCGAGTTAGCATATAAGGCGTTGACCGTTCCATTGGTCAATGTCAGGGCGACCCTCGATGGGTTGCAGAGCCGGCAGATGCTCAGGCATGAGCATCGCGTGGAGCTCGAAACAGCTGCGGGAAATTTGTTCTTCAAGATGCGGACCTGGAGCGCGATCGTGGCAAGTGCCGATGTTGCGGCAGATAAGCAGGCGTTGCTGTCGCTGCTGCGATCGAACGAGGTCGATCAGAAGCGGGCCGACGCGCTCGCCGTTCTCAATGCGGTTGTTTTGGCAGACGATCAACCCCCATCCCCGAGCGAACGAGCGTGGCAATTCAACGAGACTTTTGTCTTACCGGAAAAGCAATAATTTGGAGATTGAGGCACGGATTGCAACAAGAAAGTGTGTCACGTGTTTTTCACGGGCCTTTTGCGCGTGTGCTGAATATTCTCTCGCCTGTTCGAGGGAGAACAGAGATGAGTGCAGCATCGACAGACAGACTGATCGACCTGGGTGGCAGTGAGCGATCTGCCGACGACTTGGATGAACTCGTCGCATTGGCGCGCATGATCGCTTACGCAAAAAATGCGGCCGAAGACGTTGATCTGGTGGGCGCAATGCACTGTCTCGGGCTGGCGCTCAATGAGGTTCTGCGTGAAATTGGCGACGGTCCGCATGAGGGATTGGCGGATGTGTTGTTTTCCGACAGGGCGCCATGCTTGAACTGACATGACCCGCACGGGCGGGCCGGCGGGGCGTGCGCCGGCCTATGTCAGTTTTTTCGAATAGACACAGAGCTTCTCGGACTGCTGATAGTCATTGCTCTTGTAGTACTCCGCAACGCCGCCGGTGCTGCGAGAGACGAGCCACACGTGCACATAGCCCATGATGCGCGCTTCCTCCTCTAATCGATTCAATAGGCGGGAACCGATTCCGGAGCGCTGGTGCTGCGGCCTTATCGCTATTTCCGCAACGTGAATCCCGCGACCCATCACAGACGTGTGCGGGAGGCCGAAGGCGAAGCCAATCGGCCGCTCTGCGTCGAACGCTGCGACAGCCAGGCACATCGGCGTCGTTGTCAATTCGTCGATGCGAAAGATTGCGTTCTGGACCGACCATTCTTCGTGCCAGGGCGGCTTGGCGTAGGCCTGAACGATGATTTCGGCGCTCTGGAGCGCCTCGTCCCGCGTCATGCGTCTATAAATGATCGGCATTTACTCACTGTCGCCACAGTTGCGCATGACACGCTTCGTGGCGCCTTCCTGTTCATTCTACCCCACGACGTTAAAGCACAGGCCTGACGGGCCGTGTTGTGACTTCATCGTGACACCCGTTTTGCGCGAAGGTCGATGCTGAAACGACGGGCGTTTTTGGCTTCGTGTATTCGCAGTTGCACGGCAACGTTGAAGGCGATGAGATGTAGCGGGCGGGAACGATATCAGCCGACTCTCCTTGACACCAAAAGAAAGTGACTTAATCTAATCGTCGGATCTGGATGCTCGATGTGTGGAGGCAAAGGGCTCGGACCGGATCCTGACCAGGGAGGACATAGGGTGAGGAACAAGGCAATCACGCTTGCGCTTGCTGCCAGCACGATTTTCACGCTGCCGCAGCTCAGTATGGCTCAAGACACCATCACAGGTGACATCGTCGGCAAACCCGATGCGCCAAACAAGATGGTTTTCCGCATGACCACGGATGGCCCGCGCAACAACGAACCGGCTTATGCGCAAGGCTATAGCAAACTGTTCAACGACTTCATTGCCAAGCGTCCCGATTGGCAAATCGAGCTGCAGATGATGTCCGGCGACATCGGCCAGGAGCAGGCGCGTATGCTCGAACAGGCGAAGTCGGGTCAGGCTCCCGACTGCGCAGCGGTCGACTCCTTCGTGCTGCCGCTGTTTAAGAAGGCCGGCGTGCTTCAATCCTTCTCGCCCTACTTCAGCAAGGATGAGATTGCTCAACTGTTTCCGTTTATCCGTGATGGCATAACTGGCGCCGATGGCAACATCTACGCGTGGTGGTGGTCGACGGATCTGCGTGTCCTTTATCGCAATAAGGAAATCGTTCCGGATGCTCCCCAGACATGGGATGACCTGAAGAAGGCGGCGTTGTCGTCTGTCGAACAGGGCATGGAAGGCATTCTGTTCAATGGTAGCCGCTACGAAGGAACGACCTTCGACTGGCTGGCGAATTTCTGGGCACAGGGCGGCAAGCTGGTCGATGACCAGGGCAAGCCAATCTTCGGCGAAGGCGAAAACCGCGAGAAGTTCATCAAGGCTGTCAACTACTATCGCGATCTGGTTGAGTCCGGGGCGGCGCCAAAGCGCGTCGCGACGCTTGGCAGCTACGACGACTTCAATGCTGCCGCGGCGGCGGGCACGACCGCACTTTTCGTCGGCGGCAACTGGCAATATGCCCAGTTGAAGACGGCTCTCGATCCCGACGAATTCGCGAAGTGGAGTTTCTCTCCGCTTCCCGGACCGACGGCGGATCAGCGCTCGACCGGTACGGGCGGCTGGACCGTCGCCGCGTTCAGCAAAGACCCGGCCAAGATCAAGGTCTGCACTGACCTTGCCCGCGAGGTCTATATGGGCCCAGCCAATGCGCTGCAGGAGCAACTGCCGACACGCGCTGACCTCTACGACAAGTACGAGGTGTTTTCGAGCGAGGCAAACAAGACATTTGCTGCCGCCCTCAAGGTTGGCCAGGCAAGGCCCGGCGCGCCGGTCTATCCCGAGATCTCGAACCAGATCCAGATCATGATGGGAAAGGTGTTGACAGGCACACAGGCGACCGAAGCCGCAGTGGACGAGGCTTTCAGCGCTTCGCTCAGCGCCTTCAAGCGAAGCTGAGCGAGCGATCGGTGGCGCAGAGCCCCTCATCTGCGCCACCGGTCATGACTGGACGTCATCCTTCTTGGACAATAGACCGGACTGACCGATGATGAATGCTAGCATTGCGGCCGAGCGTCCCCGACGGCTCGGCGTAGGTATCACGCGCCGGCGCAATCCATCGCCCCTGCCCTGGCTTGTTCCGCTCATTCTCGTGCTCGGCATCTTCTACCTCTATCCTCTGATCGACGTGTTCCGCTTTGCATTCACCAATGTTTCGCTCGTCGGCGCCGATGAGCAGTACACGTTGCAGACTATCATCCACACGCTGTCGAGGCCCGAGCTCGTCCAGATCCTTTGGGTGACCTTCGTATTCACGGCGTCCAGCGTCGTCGCGCAACAGCTGCTCGGCTTCTTCATCGCTCAGGTGGTTGTGCGAAGCGAGGATCGTGGTCTGTTTGGATCCACCATCGTGCGCACCACCGCGCTCGTCGCATGGGTCGTTCCCGGCATTGCCGGCGGCATCATCTGGAAGATGCTGTTCAACGAAGCGCCGTTTGGCGGGCTGAACAGTCTGTTGCGAATGGTGGGGGCTGCGCCGGTACAGTGGCTTTCCGATCCCGATATGGTCATGTGGTCCGTCGTCATTTCCAACGTCTGGCGCGGCACAGCCTTTTCGATGGTGGTCATGTATGCGGCCATTAAAGCGATCGATCCCGAACTTTATGAGGCGGCCGAGATCGACGGCGCCAATGCCTGGCAACGCATGATCTATATCACCTTGCCGCAGCTACGCACTGCAATCCTGGTCAACATGATCCTGATCACCATCCAGACGCTGAATACGTTCGACGCCATCATCTCGCTGACCGGCGGCGGACCTGGACGGGCAACCGAGGTACTTTCGCTCTACACATTCAATGTCGTGTTCCGCAATTATGATCTCGCCGCCGGCGCTGTGTTGTCGATCCTGATGCTTTTAATCAGCCTTGGCCTTGCGCTTGTCTATGCGCGCTTCCTGCCACGGGGTGAGCCGGTATGAGAACCTCACGACAGGATCGGCTGGGCGATCTCTTCAGCTACGTGTTTCTGGCCGTCACCTTCCTGTTTTTCGCCTGGCCGCTGCTATGGCTGCTTTCGCTCGCGCTCAGGACGCGAAAGGAGGTGTTTCTGGGCGTCAGCCGGTTCATTCCGAAAGCCCCGACGCTGGATAACTTCACGACCATCCTGTCTTCCGACAAGTTTGCCGGATATCTCTGGAACGCTCTGATCCTGTCGACATCAAGCGCCATTGGTTGCCTTGTCGTGGCGTTGCCGGCTGCCTATGCATTTTCGCGCTTCCCGTTCCGTGGGAAAGGCCCATGGATGATGATCCTGCTCGCCTTCCAGATGATCTCGCCACTCGTCATCATGGTGCCGCTCTATCGCTACATGGCCGCAATCGGTCTGACGGACAGCCACTTCGGCGCAACGATGGTCTACATCGCGCTTGCTGTGCCGATGGTGACCTGGATCCTGAAGGGTTTCATCGACGGCATCCCCCGCAGCCTCGACGAGGCGGCGCTGATCGACGGATGCAGCCATTTCGCGGTCTTCTGGCGCATCATACTGCCGCTATCGACACCCGGTATCGCATCGGCCTTCATCATCACGGTGATCGCGGGTTGGTCGCAGTTCCTCGTACCGTTCCTTCTGATCAGCAAGGAATCCCTGATGCCGATTGGTGTCGGAATCTTTCAATATGCCGGGACGCAGAATGATTCCTCCATTCAGCTTCTGGCGGCCGCCTGCCTCGTATCGGTCGTTCCCGCGATCGTTGCCTTTCTTTCTCTCCAACGGCTCATCCTCGGCGCAATGACGGCAGGTGCCGTCAAGGGCTGATCTTTGTTTCAAATCGCAGGATTATCATTATGACGCTTACGCTGCTCCAACGTCTTGAACGAATCCGTGTCCGTGCTGCGGAACTCGAATACTGGCGCTCGCGCGAAACGGTCCAGGTCGATGGCTGGACCTTTGACGCAGAGCCAATTGCCATTGGGGCTCCCTGGCCGCGCAGCGACGGTATCGTTCATTTTGCCGCGACCGCCAGACTGCCCGGGCATTGGCCGCTGGAAGATGCCCGCCTTTTGCTCGACCTTGGCGGGGAAAGCCTGATCACGATCACTGATGAGGCGGGCAATGAAAAGAGGCTTGGCCTCGATCCCTATCACCGCGAATTTCTCCTCCCCTCCCGCGATATCCAAATTTTATCGGAGACGGTGGCACGCCTGCCGTTCGGCGAGCCGGTACGCGCTCCGAAATTGGAGCGCGCGGCGCTGATCTGGCTGGATACGGCGGTCGACAATCTCTGGCTGCTTCTGCGCCAGATCTGCGAGGCTGTCGATATTCTCGACCAGCACGACGTTGTTCCGCATCTGCTTGATATCGCCGAGGAGGCGATGCGCGGCCTGGAATGGCCGTCGGCAACCGCTGCCTATGTGGCACGCACGGCGCCTGCCCCGATGCAGCAAAAGATCTGGCAGCTGCCGCCATTGGAGGCGGCACCCGAAGGGCTCAATCAGGCCGAGCGCGCCAGCGTGGTCTCTGCCTATGAGACGCTGCTTGCGCAGCTGACGCAACTGCGTGAGCGGTTCCCGCCGCAGGGCGAGATCGCGCTGACGGGACATGCGCATATCGATCTTGCCTGGCTCTGGCCCTATGGCGAAACGCGGCGAAAGATGCGCCGAACATTCCATACCGCGCTTTCCCTGATGGAGCAGTCATCCGATTTTCGTTTCAACCAATCGACCGCGCATTATTACGCGCAGATCGCAGAGGACGATCCGGCACTTTTGGAGCGGATTGTCGAGCGCGCCAAACAAGGCCAGTGGGAGACAGTGGGCGGCATGTGGGTGGAGCCCGATACGAACATGCCGACCGGCGAAAGCCTCAGCCGGCAGATACTTTATGGACAGCGCTACTTCGAGAAAACATTCGGCGTTCGCCACAGCGTTTGCTGGTTGCCTGACTGCTTTGGCTTTTCCGGCGCCCTTCCGCAGCTGTTGCGCCAGGGTGGCATGAACAGCTTCTTCACGATCAAGGTCAACTGGTCGGAAACGAACAAGTTCCCTTCCGATCTCTTCTGGTGGGAGGGCCTTGATGGGAGTCGGGTTCTTGCCCATACGTTCGACAATCCGATGCATGGCTATAATGGCTTCGTACGACCAGATTGCTTTGTTCCGACCTGGCGGAATTTCAAGGACAAGGACAAGCACGACACCACCCTGCTTGCGGTCGGTTACGGTGATGGCGGTGGCGGCGTCACACCCGAGATGATCGTGCGCGAGAAGCAGCTGCGAGCATTTCCCACCCTGCCGAAGGCGCGGTGGACGAAGGTCGACGACTTCTTCAAGGGCGCGCATGAAAGTGCGACCAAGAAGGACTTGGCAACCTGGCGCGGAGAGATCTATCTCGAGCTGCATCGCGCGACCTTGACCAGCCAGAGCGTGGTAAAGCGACTGCACCGCAAGGCGGAACGCAGTCTCATCACCACCGAGACCTTGTTGGGACTGGCCCACCTGTTGGGTGCCGAACAGCCCAAATCGATGGAGCTTGAGTGGCGCGTCGTCCTCAAAAACGAATTCCATGATATTCTGCCGGGCTCGTCGGTCGCGGAGGTCTACGCCGATGCCGCCAACGAACTCGAAGCGGTTGTCGCCAAGGGCAAGGCAGCCCAGGCGGCGGCGATGGAGGCAATCGCCAAGCAGTTGCCGGCGGGCATTGGAAACAACCTGCTCGTTGTCAATCCATCCCTGTCGGCACGGCCGCTGCGGCTAACCCGTCACGACGGAACCATCGTCTCCTCCCAAACAGTGATCGCGCCGCTTACCATTGCCGTTGTCGGTGCGGAAGCGCTCCAGCCTGCGCCTGGCCTTTCCGTCAGCCGCGAGCATCTCGAAAATGCCGTCCTCAAGGTCACCTTGGCCAAGAATGGCTCGATCGCGAGCATTGTTCACAAGCCGACCGGCCGCGAAGCCTTGCAGGACGGTGGCAACCGTCTGTTCGTCTATCCGGCAGACAAACCTCGCAACTGGGATGCTTGGGATGTCGAGGAGGATTACGCCGCGCGCGGCGAAGAGATCACCGCACTCGACAGCCTCGAGGTGATCGACAACGGACCGAACCGCGTGGCGATCAAGATTGTCAGAACGTGGCGACATTCGCGCATCACGCAAGTGCTGTCGCTTGGCGCCAACGCACGGCGGCTGGATATCGAAACCGAGCTCGATTGGCATGACCGCCGTGCGTTCCTGCGTACGCAGACGGAAGTGGCCGTCCGCAATGCGCGCGCAACGTGCGAATGCGCCTATGGCGTGGTCGAGCGGCCGACGCACTCCAATACCTCGTGGGACGCGGCGATGTTCGAGGCACCGGCGCACCGGTTTGCCGACCTTTCGGAACCGGGCTTCGGCGTGGCCATACTCAACGACGCCAAGTATGGACATAGCATTCGAGGCAATGTCCTTGGCCTTTCGCTCCTTCGTTCGCCAATCTATCCCGATCCGCTTGCTGATGAGGGGGTACAAGCGTTCACCTATGCGCTGATGCCGCACGACGGCACGTGGTACGACGGCGGCGTTCGGGAAGAAGCCGAAGACCTGAACCAGCCACTCTTGGCAGTACCCGTGGCAGGACGCGCGATCGGCAACTGGCAACCACTTGGGGTGACGGGGATCGATGCGGCGCTCTCGGCTATAAAACCCGCGGAAGACGGCGACGGACTGATCGTGCGCGTCTGGGAACCCGCTGGTCGCCGCGGAGCATTCGATCTGAAGCTACCATCCAATTGGCGCAACCAAGGAACCGTCAGTATCCTGGAAGAACCAATGGCTGACACGCCGGCGACAGGATTGACGCCCTTCGAGGTCAAGAGCTGGCGGATTGCAAGAGCTTGAATGGCGGAATGGCGGAAAGGGGCTGGCATTGGTCCCTTTTCCTATTGGATCCAATGACATAGTCTTGCGCGCAAGCTCGGGTGTGCAGGAGGGAGGTGGAACGTGTTGGTGTCGGGTTCGAACACGGAGCAGGCGGCGGCCGCGAACCGGGCCATGATCCTTTCCGCGATCCACCGCGGCGGCCCGATTTCGCGCACGGAACTTGCCGCGCAATCGAGGCTCACGAAACAGGCAGTGACGCGCATTGTCGAGCGCCTGCTCGACGAGGGTCTCATCATGGAGGCACGGCGTCGACACGGCTTAAGGGGGCAGCCCGCCATCGAACTGGAGATCGATCCAGAAGGTGTCTTCTCAATCGGCGCGAATGTCGATCGCGATCACCTGACGATCGTTGCTGTGGACGCCGTCGGCACTGTCCGTGGGCGCATCCACCATGAGCGACGCTTTCTGTTGCCGGACGATTTTGTCGCGCTCATGGGCGACGCGCTCTCGTCGTTTCGTCGTCGCAAGATCATTCAGGAAAGCCGGCTCGCAGGTATCGGCCTCGCCATTCCCGATTGGCTCGGCGAAGTGCCGGTGATTGGCTTCCCGCCAGAGTACCGTCGCTGGAATGGCTATGACGTTCGCGGTGCTTTGGAGGCTCTCTCCGTTCATCCGGTCTTTATCGACAACGACGCCAATGCCGCCGCGCTCGGCGAGATCGAATATGGTCTTGGCACCGAGATCGACAGCTTCTTCTACATTCTCGCAAATGCTTGCCTCGGCGGCAGCCTGGTGATCGACGGCGTCCGGCATAAGGGGGCCAGTGGTATCGGCGGCGAGATCGGCTGGCTGCCTGTTGTTTTTGATGAGGGTCCCTATGCCGGCAGCACCCAACCGCTCGGCGAGATGTTCTCGCTCTTCATCCTGCTCGACTATCTGCAGCAAAACGGCGTCACCGCGACGACGCCGTCCGACCTTCTGGAGCTCGACGAGACGGGCCGCAATCTTGTCAGTGCATGGTTGCGCAAGGTCAGCGTTAAGATAGCGCAGGCGGTGGTCAACATAGGCATGATCGTCGACCCCGAAGGGGTGCTTATTGGTGGCCGCTTTCCTGTTCGCCTGATCGACGAACTTCTCCTTTATGTGCATGAGGAAATTGCCCGTCTCGGTGCCCAGGCCCCGTCACTACACCGGGCGGCGGGATCAGAGGACGCCGCAGCGCTTGGCGCCGCCGCAATTCCCCTTGCCCACCGGCTCGGGCTTCCCTCCGCGGAACGAGAGCAGCGGGTTCGCAACCCGCTTGGGGGACATCCTTTGCAGGCGCCGGACTTGGTGCCTGCGTAGCGACTGCGTCAGTCGTGCTATTCTCGCGTGTCCGGCAATGTCATTGCGTCCAGCGGTCGCAAGGCGGCGCCGACTGTGACACCCGCCCAGGGGAGCGTCGCGCGTCTGACCTGTTGAATCCAGGGTGCAATGACAAGGTCGCGGATCTTGTCGTCACGCTCCCGCGACATGCGCTCGACCACGGCATCCAGGACGTCCTCGGGCAAGGAGCCGCCGAGGAGGATGGCACCGGGGGCAATAAAGCCCGAAACAGCGAGCACCGCCTCGTGCAGATGACGGGCCGCGGTCGCGACCCAACGATCCCTGCCCGCCGGGCCCGAAGCGAGACAGTGTTTGAGGGATTTGAGCGTTGCCACCTCGTCGAGACTTGCCCCGTCGACGCCTGAGCGCATTTCGCCGATCTGTCCGGCGCGGCCATGGATGCCTCGGAATACCCTGCCCCCAATCAAAAGACCGGCACGCACCGAGCAATCGATGAGGATCATGACCAGCCCACCTTCCCGCTCGCCAGTCCCGAGCCTGCGCTCGGCTTCGATCGCGGCCTCCGTGTCATCCAGGAAAACAAGCTCTTCGCTCTGTCTCGTGAGGGCGCTCTTTATCTGATCGCGATCCATGAAGGCGCCGGGCGAGGTTGCGACACCGCAGCCCACCAGCTTGCCGAGGCCGGCTGTTCGGCGCAAATCGGCGGCCGTGGCGATGAGATCATCATGCGTCTCGAAAGATTGCTGGCGAACAATCTCGCCGGCAAAGTCCATCAGGATGATTTCGCCATCATGCTTGCTGATCCGCACGCCGAGAGAAAAGGCGGCTTCGCTACGCAAGCCAAATTCCGCCGCTGTGTAATGCCCTGTGGTGGAGCGCTTGCGTTCGCTGACGAGGCCGGCAAGTGCAAGGCGACGGACAATTCCGGTGATGGCAGGTTCGGTCAGACCGAGTTCTTTGGAAAGCTCCCGACGCGTCAGTGGGCCGCGGCGCCGAAGGAGCCTAAGGGTCGTGCGGGAATTATGCTCGGCGATATCAACCGGACTGATTCCGGGACGATCATCGTGTCGGAGCCGCTGCCTGGCTACGCCTGAGATCGAATGGCGCCGTAGTGTTTTCAAGCAAGCAACTTCCCATACAACTGCAGCCGCGATCAATCACGTGGTAAATCTATCCCCCAATTTCCCCAGTGCGGCAAGAACCGATGGCATCTGCTCGGGCACCAAATTGAGCTCGACGGCACTCCGCGGGTCGCAGCGAGTGGGTGATGAGCCAAGTGTCGCAAGTTTGCGACACTTGGCTCATCACAATGCTCGTCTCGGATGGCTGTACCGGTAGCCCGAGAATTGCCAAAGCCATGGCTTTGCGCCAAGGTGGCCTTACAATTGGTTGGAGGAGCCAATGCGTGAACTCGCTGCGCATGCGGAGCACGTCTATACGTCTACTCAACGGGATTCCGCTGTCGCAAACTCATCCATCGTTGCGTCCTGGCGGCGATGCATCGCCATGCATAGGCTTGCCCCGGAGCAGATGCGGGCGCCACATCGCCTTTCCGAACAGGAATTGAGGAGCGCTAGGCAAGCCTCCGAAAATCTCATCGCCGACGCTTCGTCCGAACTTGATCGTCTGTGTGCTACAGTGGGCAAGAGCGGCTGTTGCCTAATCTTGACCGACAGCAATGGCGTTGCGCTCGAACGCCGCGGTGTGGCGGGCGATGACAAGCATTTTCATGAATTGGGCCTCTGGACAGGTTCCGTCTGGACCGAAGCCAGCATTGGTACGAATGGCATCGGCACGGCCATCGCTGACGGGCGTTCTGTCACGATCCTGCGGGACCAACATTTCTTCTGCTCGAACATAACTCTGAGCTGCACAACGGCGCCAATCCGTGACCACCGCGGCCAGCTGGCCGCCGCACTCGACATATCGACGTGTCGCGACGACGTGAACGAGGTCACGCTCGGGATCCTTGGCCAGATGGTCCGTGACGCGGCCCTGCGCATCGAAATCAATCTGTTCAGGAGCGCCTTTGCCGGTGCCCGCTTCCTCATGGTGCCTGCCGCGAGCAATCCGACCGCAGCGCTCCTTGCTGTCGACCGGCATGACCTCGTTCTCGGCGCTACCCGCGCCGCGCGCCTGGCCCTAAAGCTGGACGACAGCCACATTGCGGCGGGGCTGCCTGCCGCCGATGCGCTTCAGGAGCAGAGCATTTCCGCAGACGAGGATCTCGTCGAGGCCGAACGGGCAGCCTTGCTGCGTGCCCTTTCCCGTTCTAGCGGGAACGTTTCACAAGCTGCCGCTGCGCTCGGCATCAGCCGGGCAACGCTGCATAGGAAGATGAAGCGACTCAATCTACACTGACTGCCTTGGCGCCTCTCTGTCGCAGAGTTGCGACAGTGTGCGCTGCGGTACTCTTAGGGGCAGCTTTCTGCCGCTGCAAAACGCGCGCAGATTTCCTCTCACCGGTTCGCTCCCGAACCCGGACCTTTTCAAGGGAGGATCACATGCTGCATCAGAAAATCATCGCGTCGCCGTTCAAGACGAAATACGGCAACTTCATCGGCGGAGAATGGCGCGAGCCGATCGAGGGGCGTTACTTCGACAACATCACGCCCGTTACCGGCGGCAAGCTGTGCGAGGTGGCACGCTCCAGTGAACTGGATATCAATGCCGCACTCGACGCTGCACACGCTGCCAGGGAGAAATGGGGCAGGACTTCGGTTGCCGAGCGGGCCAACGTTCTTATGAGGATCGCTCAGCGCATGGAGGATAAGCTTGAACTGCTGGCACAAGCTGAAACATGGGACAATGGCAAGCCGATACGCGAGACGATGGCCGCCGACATCCCCTTGGCGATCGACCACTTCCGATACTTCGCCTCCTGCATTCGTGCCCAGGAAGGTTCGATCGGCGAGATCGACCACGACACGGTGGCCTATCATTTCCAGGAGCCGCTCGGTGTCGTCGGCCAGATCATTCCCTGGAACTTCCCGATCCTGATGGCTGCCTGGAAGCTCGCTCCGGCGCTCGCTGCAGGCAACTGCGTCGTCATCAAGCCCGCCGAGCAAACGCCGGCCTCGCTTCTCATCTGGGCAGAACTCGTTGGTGATCTGCTGCCGCCTGGCGTCCTCAACATTGTCAACGGCTTTGGCCGTGAAGCAGGCAAACCGCTCGCCTCCAGCCCACGCATCGCCAAGATCGCCTTTACCGGTGAGACGACGACCGGCCGCCTGATCATGCAATACGCCAGCCAGAACCTCATTCCAGTGACCCTCGAGCTCGGTGGCAAATCGCCAAACATCTTCTTTGCCGACGTCATGGCGGAAGACGACGACTTCCTCGACAAGTCGCTGGAAGGTTTTGCAATGTTCGCGCTGAACCAGGGCGAAGTGTGCACGTGCCCCAGCCGCGCGCTCATCCAGGAATCGATCTACGATCGCTTTATGGAAAAGGCCGTCAAGCGCGTCGAAGCCATCAAGCAGGGAAACCCCCTCGATACGGCGACGATGATCGGTGCCCAGGCTTCCAATGAACAGTTGCAAAAGATCCTCGCTTATCTCGACATCGGCAAGCAGGAAGGTGCCGAAGTGCTGACCGGCGGCTCGCGCAACGATCTCGGCGGCGACCTTGCCAGCGGCTATTACGTCAAGCCGACGATCTTCAAAGGCCACAACAAGATGCGCGTCTTCCAGGAGGAAATCTTCGGACCCGTCGTGTCGGTAACCACCTTCAAGGATGAAAAGGAAGCCCTCGAAATCGCCAACGACACGCTGTACGGCCTCGGCGCCGGCGTCTGGAGCCGCGACGCCAACCGTTGCTACCGCTTCGGCCGTGAGATCCAGGCCGGTCGCGTGTGGACCAATTGCTACCACGCTTATCCGGCGCATGCCGCTTTTGGCGGCTATAAACAGTCGGGCATCGGTCGTGAAACGCACAAGATGATGCTCGACCATTATCAGCAGACGAAGAACATGCTCGTGAGCTACAGCCCGAAGGCCCTCGGTTTCTTCTGAGAGGTCTGTTTGCCGGCTCGCTCTCATGACGGGGCGAGCCGGATTCGGGAGAGAGATGAGGAAATCAATGATCACTGACCAGCCACGCGTCACAGCGACAGACAGGGCGATCGCGTTGATTGAGGAGATCAGGCGAGATCATCCCGATATCCTCTTTCATCAATCCGGGGGCTGTTGCGACGGTTCGTCGCCGATGTGTTATCCGGCGGGGGACTTCGTTGTCGGAGATCACGACGTCAAGCTCGGGGAGATCGCAGGCATCCCTGTCTATATCAGCGCCACACAGTTCGAGGCCTGGAAGCACACGCAACTGATCATCGACGTCGTGCCGGGGCGTGGCGGCATGTTCTCGCTCGACAACGGCCGAGAGAAGCGCTTCCTTACCCGATCCTGTCTGTTTGCGTCCACGCCTGACTAGCGATCGGGAAGGCGACCCCAGCCCTTCTACCCACTGCCAAGCAGGCCGAGCGACCGGCGCTGCATAAAAATCGTCCTTCCGACTTGATAATCGCCAAGAACGGTGCCATCTAGCGCTCATCACCTGTATCGATAGCCTGCTGGTATGCCCTTCGGGACATGTCGCGTTCGCTGTCCGGGAAAGAAAAGACGCTCCCCGAAAGGGTTGAGCGTCTTTTTCTTTTTGACATCTGCTATGGCTCGCCCGAAACAGCGTATGATGCGGCACGAGGAAGAAACAGCAGATGAACGATAATGTCATTCAATTCCGGCGTCCGAAGCCCCCGCGGCCACCTCGACCAGGTCTTCGCAAGCTCGCGATTGCCGCGGCTATTCTTGCGCTGTTCGCCGCGGCATGGGGTTATTTTGCGTTGTTCAGTACGCCGGTCTGATATCGGTTCCTTCGGTGCACCGGTTTGCGACTGAGGGCAGCAGGGCACGAGAGCGGCCTGATGGACAGGCGACGAGTGCTCTGGATTAGCCGTCCCATTCCGCCATTTCATATGAGAAAAACCGCGCTACTCTGTGAATGGAATGGTGCGCAAAGCCAGTGCTTGCTGCACGGTTTCGACGGAAGCGTCAGATCGTGAGAAACGCACGTATCGCGAAATGAGAGATTCCGATGAAAGTGCCCGAAATCGACAATGTAGACCGAAAGATTCTCCGATTACTCCAAAGCGAGGGGGATCTCAGCCATGCCGCGCTTGCCGAGCGGGTCGGGGCATCGAGCGCGTCTTGCTGGCGCCGCATCAAGGCGCTGGAGGCTGCGGGCATGCTTGGGCCGACGGTCCGGCTCGTGCGTCCTGAGGCGGTTGGTCGAGGGCTGACCGTGTTTTGCCAGGTGCGAATGAAGACGCACGATCCGGTCGCCAGAGGTGATTTCGAGCGTTTCGTCGAAAGTCACGAGGAGGTGCTCGAATGCTATTCGATGTCTGGTGATTGGGACTATCTACTGCGTGTGGCCGTCACCGACGTCGAGGATTACGAGCGGCTACTGATGCAAGGGATACTGACACACCACGCCGTGGCGACGTCGTCGTCGCATTTCGCCTTGAAGCGTGTGAAATACTCGACTTCGGTGCCGGTCTGAGCAAGTTGCTTCTCAAGCACCTTGCTGAAATCCTCGGACCTTGGTCCCAAGGCTGGCTGGACAAACGTCCTGCGGCTATCAAGGAAAGGTCTGAAAGTGGCGATTGCGAATTGACGGTCCGGTGGACCCGTGAGCAAATTCAAGAAGGTGCCGCGGCAGTTCCATATGCTATGCCGGGTGGTTTTGTAATGTGCATTCCAACGACGGCCAAATCGGGTAGTGATGATTGCCCAGATCACGATCGGGAAGGAAGCGTGGAATTCGAAGGAATGACGATGCTCGCACGTCGAAGGTTCGGTGCAGCCCTGTGCTGTATGTCAATTGGTCTATTGCTGGTAGCGATGCCCTACAAGGTCGTGGTCTCTGGCACTTCGCTGACGCTCAAGCTCCAGACCGCCGAGGCCGACAAGGGCGGCAACGGTGGCGGCAGCGGCAATGGAAATAGTGGCGGCAACGGCAACGGAAATAGCGGCGGCAGCGGCAGCGGCAATGGCAATAGCGGTGGCAGTGGCAATAGCGGGGGAAACGGTAATAGCGGTGGTAACGGCAATGGAAACAGCGGTGGCAGTTCCAAAGGCGGCACCACTACGGGAAATGGCTCGAGGGCCTATGTCGGTAATGCGGACAGCTCGGCAATAGAGGTTCGCCACGGCGACGGCATGAGCGAAGTCATCAGGAAAGGCCGCTACATCATGAAAGACGCGAGGGGGCGCACGATCGTCAATCGGCGTGCGACCTCTGCAGATGAAATGCGCCTCGAATCCTTCACTCATTGATCGTCGCGCCCGTCGATGGCATCGCGAAGCGCAATTGCCGCTTCCGTTCGGTTGGCGACACCTAGCTTCGCCATGATCTGCGTCATGTGATGCTTGATCGTCTTTTCGTGCAGATCGAGCTTCCTGGCAACATGCTTGTTGCTCATGCCGGATGCGACGAGTTGCAGGACTTGTTGTTCACGCGTGGTCAGTGCGGCAATGGCGGAGAATTTCTTCGGAACAGGCGAAGAACGACTGGAAAGGAGCCGTGCTGACAGCGTCGGGGCGACATAGCTCTCGCCTGCCGCCACGCTCCGGATGATTTCGGCAAGTGCCCTGGAGCCGACGCCTTTCAACACATACCCCTTTGCACCACTGTTCAATGCAGCCGTGACGTCGTCGCTGGACTCCGAAACAGTGAGCATGACAATCTTCTGTGACGGTTCGGTTTCGAGGATCGGAGCGATCGCGTTCAAGCCGCCGCCAGGCATGGAAATATCCATAAGCAGTACGTCCGGCTGCAGATCTTGCGCCACCTTTATCGCATCATCCTTCGTGCTTCCCTCCGCGACGATTTCAAATCCGTCGATCTCCGACAGGCTTCGGGTTACCCCCTCCCTGAACAACGGGTGGTCATCGATCACTGCGACGCGAATTCGCGCTGTCATGTCTGTGGGATCTCCTCGCTGCTGAGCGACATGCTGACAAGGGTACCTTGGGCGGACGATTGCAGCTGGAAGGTGCCGCCAAGGCTTTCAATCCGCTCTCTGAGGCCGGCAAGGCCAAGGCTGGATGGGCCCACGTCATTGGGATCGAACCCGGATCCACCGTCTGAAACCTCGATGCTGATGCGGTCACCCTCCAAGCGTTGCACCACGCGTTGTTCGACACCGCCGCCGTGACGATAGCTGTTATTCAGCCCTTCCTGAACGAAGCGATATATGCAGATCTTTGCCGAGGGCGAAAGATGTTCGGGCACGTCCGCCATCGACAAATGAACGCGTGATCCGGTTCGCTGCTCATGCGCACGCACGCTGCGCTCCAATATCTCCGGCAGGCTCGCGGCCTCGATCTGCGGCAACACAAGCCCGCTGCAGATCGTCCTGATCTCATTCATGGCCTCGTCGAGGCTTGCCTTGATGGCTGCGATTTCGCGCTCGCGCAGTGATGCAGGTGTGGCCGGATCGACCAGCGCATTGCTGTCCAGTCGCAACGAGGCGAATGCGACGAGTTGTGCCGGCCCGTCGTGAAGATCGGCGCCAATGCGCCGCAAATGGCTCTCGTTAAGCGCCGTGGCGCGCTGAGACGCGCGGTGGACTCGCGCTCGCAACGTCTGGTTCTGCGATAAGAGCGCCGAAAGCTCGTCGATGCGGCGCCTCAGTGCCCGCCGCTGCTCTTCGATGGTCCTGCTGCCTCTCAAAATGAGGGCCGACAACACGATGAAAAAGGCAAGCGTAAAGGCCGCGACCGCCATCCAGCTGTGCAACCGGGCCTGATTGAGGCTCCGCTGGAAATCGTTGGCTATTTCATAGAATTCGGAGACGGCGACGACCTGCCCTGACCATGGTTGCAGAACGGGATTGTAGATCTCAAGCAACGGCTTGCCACTTTCCCGCTCGGCTTCGTCCTCCCTGTCTTCCAGGCGATCGAACTGCGCGACCATCTTGCCGGAGAAAGCTGTCTTGAGGTCGTCGCTCAATTCGAAGCGCTTGCCTTGCATGCTCTTGTCGTTCGAATAGAGAACGGTGCCGTCTGCGCGCCAAAGCCTGAACGACATCAGGCGGTTTCCAAGCGCGCCCTGCTCGAGCGTCTCGTCGAGCGCGCGAGAGACAGTATCATCGAGCTCCTGGGCCGTGAGCATGTCAGGCAACAGGGGTGCGATCACGCTGTCGACGTAAAGGGCAGTCGATGCCGCTGAATTTCGGGTCACCGCGTCTTCGATCAGGCTGCTGACGAATGCACCGACCAACACCATCGCGACCAGCGACACAGCGCCTCCCGTAAGCAGGAACTGCCTGGCCAGCGATTGTGAATTCCATCGTTTTATGAGTTCATGGGGCCGCACGAGAAGTCTCGGGATCGGCCGCCCAGAGTTGCGGCGGCACGTCAGTTCATCGAACTGCAGAATTACCTCGTTCCAATACCGGGTCAAACAAATATCGCGTCACAGGAACGGGAATTTGGACTTTTGGTCTGTGACAGATCAGACCTAGGTCCTAACTGGAGGAGCAATGGTCTGACCTCCGTGGAACTTGCGCGCGACGCAGGCTATCGTCCATGTGATTTGGAACGCGGTGTGTCCGCGCCAGGCCGGAAAGCTGGCTTCAAGCCCGCCGCTTGCAACCATGCTTTCCGGCCATACGAACAACGTACTGCAAAGCGGTATTGAATCCGGAGGTTGATATGAGCATTTCCACTATCCTTGGACGCAGCATTATGGTGCTGACAATTGCGGTTGCGCCTGTAGGTGGCGCAGCATTGGGCTTGTCGGGCGTCGCCTATGCGAAGGGTGGGAACGGTAACGGCAATTCCGGAGGTGGCAACGGAAATGGCAATGGGGGCGGCAGCGGCAACGGCGGAAATCACGCTGGCGGCAGTTCCAGTCACGGGAAGTCTGACACCGCCGGCTCCCACGGAAAAAGCAAGAACAGCAACAGCAGCGGCGATCGTCCAACGCTGAAATCGTTGTTCACGCACGAGAAAAAAACCGCACCGACAACGAAAAACAGGGCTGCATCGACAACGAAAAACAAGGTCGCGACGACGACCAAAGTAAAAGCCCCTGCGGCCGATTTTGCCAGCCTGAGTTCGCTGAACAGGAACTACCACGCCTACATGCACTCCAACGATCCTCGGATGGCAGCGGTTTCGGCCTATGTGATGGCCTATGCCGAGTTTGAAGCGGAGAACGGGCCTGACGCTATTCCTACTGACCCGGCTCTTAGCGACGAAGCGCTGCGCGACGCGCTTTCGAGCTTCACCAAGGGTGGCGAAGTCACGGACGAGGCTCTCGAAGACGCAAAAGACGTCTTGGGGGTTGGCCCGGCCGTCGGGAAGATCGATCAGATTCGCGATACACTTCCGGCAGAGGAGCCAGTGGCGGATCCCGACGCAAGCGCGCCGGTGGAAAGCGACGCGCCGGCAGTGACCGTGATCGTAGAACAGCCCTGAGGCTGCTGAGAGCGGGGCCACGGTGCGGCAGCATTGGGATGAGGCGCCCCGCGGCGGCACTGGTGATCGGCGCATGCCATAAGTCATGCAAGCGCCAGCCGAGATATCAATAGTAATCGCGACGCCTTGGCCCACTGGCCAGTCGGCGTCGCGATTTGCGTTTCTGATATAGCCACCATCGCAATCCGACTTTTATCAGCCTTTGGACGATCACCGTATCGGTGTGTCGGCGGCGAGCTGCCGCAACCCGAGGCGGCGGCAGAACGCCTGAGCCTTTGCATTTGTTGATCCGGCAATACCCCGCGCCGCCGCAAGGGAAGTGGCCTTGGACAACTCTTCGTCCTAACGGCCGCGTCTCGCTCCGTCTGAACTCTGCTCGCATTCGCCCGGCACGCGCCTCGGCATGATAGAACGGGGCGCGCGCGTTCTCGTATGCGCGGGCCACAGCACATGGGCCGCACAAGGCATCCCCGAGGGTTTGCCGAATCTCGCGAATCGAGCTAGTTCTGTAACTACGCAAAAAGAGCGAATTATCGCCGCAGGGCGAAACAATGACTGCATTAACCGTTCGTCAATCACATCGGCGCTTAGGCTATTGAACCGAACTGAGGAAAGAATC
>NZ_CAXUST020000003.1:0-931638 GCF_964254185.1 Rhizobium sp. LjRoot258
ATGAACATGGCTCCAGCCTTCATCGAAGACCTCGACTTTGACAAGGAAATACTTGAGCAAGGCGAGTTGATCTCCGACAAGCTGAACATGCTGCGGCTTGAGCAGTATCCGCCAAACGCGCTGAAAGGGCTGCGCCAGTTTTCGTCTGCCGAGGTTGCTGACTTTCTGGGCGTTACGCAGAATCACATTAAGAAGCTCCACCTCGAAGGGAAGGGCCCAGAACCGCAGGTATCTGGGTCTGGTCGTCGTTCGTACACTGCCGAGCAAATGATGGAGCTGCGGCATTACCTCGACAAACATGGCCGCTCGGATTTCAAGAAGTATGTGCCGCACCGCCGCCGCGGTGAAGATCTTCAGGTCATCTCTGTCGTGAACTTCAAGGGCGGCTCGGGCAAGACGACAACTGCGGCTCACCTCGCACAGTACCTCGCACTGACTGGCCACCGCGTTCTTGCGGTCGATCTTGATCCGCAAGCCTCTTTGACAGCCCTCCACGGCATCCAGCCGGAACTCGACCGCAATTTGTCTCTCTACGAGGCGCTGCGTTATGACGAAGAGCGCAAATCGATCAAGGAATTGATCCGCCCCACGAACTTTCCGGGCCTCGATATCGTACCCGCAAACCTCGAGCTCCAGGAATATGAGTACGAGACGCCGTTGGCTGCTTCCGGCAGGCACCAGCCGGAAGGCAAGCTCTTCTTTACGCGCATCTCGCAGGCGTTGAAGGAAGTTGACGACAGATACGATGTTGTCGTCATCGACTGCCCGCCACAGCTCGGCTATCTGACCCTGACTTCGCTCAGTGCCTCGACGGCAGTTGTCATCACGGTTCATCCGCAGATGCTCGATGTGATGTCGATGAGTCAGTTCCTGCTGATGCTTGGCGGCATTCTCGAATCGATCAAGGCAGCGGGGGCTTCCGTCAAACTGAAATGGTTCCGTTACCTGGTCACGCGCTACGAGCCGACAGATCAGCCACAGGCTCAAATGGTTGGTTTCCTGCAGGCCTTGTTCAACAAACGAATGCTCAAGCATCAGATGTTGAAGTCGACCGCGATCTCCGACGCAGGGATAACCAAACAAACCCTCTATGAAGTCGAGAAGGCGCAGTTTACGCGCTCGACCTACGAGAGGGCGCTCGAAAGCCTGAATGCGGTCAATGGCGAAATTGCTTCCCTGATCCATAGCGCATGGGGACGAAAGTGATGTTTTTGACAGCCGTGCAAATGCTGAAAAACGGAAGACCTTTCAACATGATGACCGCCAACGCGGGAGATGGAAATGGCTAGAAAGAACCTTTTGGCACACATCACCGCGACGATCGGTGAAGATGCCGAGCGCAGCGCAAATTCTGACACCGAAGCCCGTGCTTCCTATACGAGACGAGGGGCCTCCCGGTCGATGATCCAATCGCTTGACGAACTTGCCGAAACGTCGATGCGCGTTCTCGACGGAGATAGCGTTATAGCGCTCGACCCCAGGGAGCTTGATGGGTCGTTTGTCGCCGACCGAATTGGCGACGATGACGAGGCCTATTCCAGTTTGAAAGAAGCTATTCGCCAGTCTGGTCAGTCGACACCTATTCTCGTGCGTCCCCATCCGAACGATGACGGGCGCTATATGATCGTCTTTGGTCATCGACGAGCACGGGTTGCACGTGAGCTGGGTGTCAAGGTCAGGGCAGTCGTCAAGCCGCTCGCTGATATCGAACATGTAATCGCCCAGGGGCAGGAAAACACCGCAAGAGCCGATCTGACCTTTATCGAAAAGGCGATCTTCGCAAGCAAGCTGCTTAGGAGCGGCCTGTCGAAGGATGTCCTCAAGTCAGCTTTGACGGTCGACGATAGCCTCCTATCGCGCATGTTGTCGGTCGAAGATGTTGTTCCGGACGCGGTTCTTGATGCTCTTGGGTCTGCCAAAGGCGTCGGCCGAGATCGCTGGGAAGAGCTGAAGAAGCTCGTATTAAATCCCGCGGCCGCGGAGCGGGCCAAGGACCTCGTGCGGGAAGAGATGTTTCTCTCCCAGACGACCGACGAGACGCGATTCCAATACCTGGTCGTCGCCCTCAAAGCCGCGCAGAAGGCTGGCAAGCGTTCAAAGCAGAAATCGGCGCCAGCCGCATGGATGCCGACTGATCAGTCGGTCAGTGTGGTCGCACGGCAAAGGCCAAACAGCCTTGTGATGGAATTCGGGAATCCCAAGGGGAAGTCCTTCGGGAAATGGCTCTCCAGCAACATGGATAGCCTCTTCGAGCAGTACTCGAAAGCGAACGAGGAACAGGAAACAGGAGACTAAACCGCAAAAGAAAAAGGCCCCCTTAACGTTGCCGTCGTGGAAGCCTTCCTCTCGTGTGGTAGCTTGAGAATCGCATTTCCCCGAATCCCAGTCAAGAGTCTTTGGCACCGTTTTTGGTGAGCGGATTTCTTTTGCCTCTTGGGAGGTAAAGAAAGATGCAAGGTGGACATGTAACGACGCCCTTTGGGCGGCGGCCGATGACGCTTGCCCTGGTGAAACGACAGGTCGCTGTAACAGGGATCACGCCAAGCAAGTCGGTCGACAAATGGAGGGTCTTTAGAGACGTTTCGGAGGCTAGGGGAGCGCTAGGACTGCAGGACCGCAGCTTGGCGGTTCTCGATGCGCTGTTGAGCTTTTACCCGGATAATGAGCTGCGCCAAGACGCGCAGCTTATCGTCTTCCCATCCAATGCGCAGCTGACGCTGAGGGCCCACGGCATCGCGGGGGCCACGCTCCGCCGGCATTTGGCACTTCTTGTAGAGGCGGGAGTGATTGTTCGCAAGGATAGCGCCAATGGCAAGCGCTATTCCCGCAAGGGCGTGACAGGGGAGATCGAAAACGCATTCGGCTTCGATATTTCACCGCTGCTCATGCGCGCCGAAGAGCTTGCCGGCATGGCGCAACAGGTTGCGGCCGATCGCGTTACCTTCCGCAGGGCGAGGGAGAATCTCACGATTTGCCGGCGTGACGTCCGCAAGTTGATTACCGCGGCTCTTGAGGAAGGCGCGTCCGGAGACTGGGCGATGATTGAAGAGGTGTATATTCGCCTCGTCAGCCGCATTCCGCGCGCACCGACGCTTGCCGAAGTGACCACCATCCTCGATGAGATGGACCTTCTTCGGGGCGAAATTGTCAATACGCTGGAAATGCAGCAGAAAACTCAAAATACAAGCACCAATGATGCTCAAAATGAGCACCACATACAGAATTCACACACCGAATCCATCAATGAACTTGAGCCTCGCTCTGAATATGAGCAGGGCGAAACGTCGAGTGAAAATCGCCGACGAAAAGGCGAAACGACCCGGACGCTCCCATTGGGGCTCGTGCTAAAGGCCTGCCCGGATATCGGTGCCTACGGCCCGGGCGGCGCGATCAGCTGTTGGCGGGATCTGATGAACGCGGCAGTCGTCGTCCGTTCGATGCTTGGCGTCAGTCCGTCGGCCTATCAGGACGCTTGCGAGGCCATGGGGCAGGAGGACGCTGCGGTCGCAATTGCCTGCATTTTGGAGCGAGGCGGCCAGATCAACTCGGCTGGTGGCTATCTGCGGGAGCTGACGCGCCGAACGGAGAGAGGAGAATTCTCGCTCGGTCCGATGCTGATGGCGCTGCTGCGCCTAAGCGGCAAAAACGGACAGGTGAGCCGGGTAGCCTCTAGTGCGTCGGCCGGACCGTCCAGGTCCCGCGCGCGGTAGAAGCAAGGCCACTCGGATCTGCTCGATCTTGGGGAGGGGAGGGAAGCGGGAACAGCGTATAGCGCGACTTGGGCGAGCATGCTGCAGGTCCTGCCACATTGGTTCGGCTGGGTTGCCACTAAAGTCGAAGCACATGATGTCGGGCTGGACGATCGCGATACCGCTTTGAATGCATTCCCGTTGCCGCTGAAGAGCCGGGACGCGGGTCCGGTTTCGAAATGGGCGGATCTCCTTCAGAGTCCCAGCGCAAATGGTCTGATTGGATCGCCGACGTCTGCTTGAAGGACGCCGATCGGACGCGGGGAGACGAGCATCAATTGCTTTGCCTGGCGAGATCGGCTTCATTTGCCGCGATCGGGCCGCGACTGGATGGCCAGTGCTTGGTCCTCATCTCCGGCCACGCCTAGAAGAGTGTCATAAAGAGAATTTAGCGAGCAGACGAGCCAGAATTGCCAATCGCTCTATCGTCCAGGCAGGTCCCGCACGATCGAAAAATTGGCGCAGCTTGCCTCGACATTGCCGATACGGATCGCATGCTCGGATCGGCGCGTCAGAAGCGACAGATGCACGTTCTTGGCACCCTTTGCCCTGACAAGCAGTTCCTGGCGAGCAAAGATAAGGCCCGATTGGTCCGAAAGCTCATAGGCAACGTGTTCGCTGTAGGCGTCATCTACAATGGTGATTGTCGCCAAACCAGACTGCATTTGTGAGTGCTCCCAATATCAAAATCGCGGCAGCTGCTTGCTCGCAAGCGGGCCGAGCGGCTATTCATCGACTTCCGGCACGAGTACGTCGAAAACCTCCAGAAGGGCCTCGGCGATGGCTGCACCGAGCGCATTTCCGCTCTCAGCAATCGCCTTCTCGTCCATGTCGCGGCACGCGATCGCCAGATTGCCGCCTTCCTCGCCGACGATCGCTCGAGCTCGTTCGATCGCCCACTGGGCGAAATCAGCCCGGTTTTCGATGGTGACTGTCTCGGTTTCCATGTCACGTTCCACTTCATTTGTTAAGGGCTGCCAGGCAGAGTGCGCTAGCGCGTTGAGTTGTGCGTACGCGCTACCTTATCCAAGCGGAGCAATCAACAGCGGACCTGATGGACGCGCGACTGGGGTTTGCCTTGAGCATCCACCAAATCGCCGGGCGAGGTGATACTGGAGCGGTGCCACCTCCCGAGGCAAAGGCGGTCGGTAGGATACCAGTATGGCGAATGTAAACGATGCTTTAGCCGCCGCGGGTTGCAAGTGCCCGTCAAACCGTCTCGATAGCGCGTTGCGCTGAACTATTCTCGTACTCGTGGAATTAGAATCCGTAAATACAAGGACAGACTGCGAACTGTCCTGCCGTTTGAAGCACGCGAGGTGGCCGGCCAGGACCTCGGGAGAAAGGGCGTCTGTGCCGGCATGGACGGCTTTATCCCGATCATTGTAGGGGCGCAGAAAAACGAGGTAGATTAGATGGGATCATCGCAAGGCAGGCCAACGAAGCTGTTTGGCTGGTGTGAATGGTGCCCTGGTGCTAGGTTCGTGCCCGTTTCGTATACGAGGAAGCGAAATGCCATCTGAAACTCGGTCACCGCGCTTGGCGGTCCTGATCGACGCCGACAACACTTCGGCCAAAATCTCTGACGGGCTGTTTGAAGAGGTCGCCAAGATCGGCGAGGCGAGCGTCCGTCGGATCTATGGCGATTTCTCCGGCACGCGCTCGAAGGGATGGGCGGATGTGCTGGCAAAGCATGCCATCATTCCACAGCAACAGTTTGCCTATACTACGGGAAAGAATGCCTCTGACATCACTCTGGTGATCGATGCAATGGATTTGCTACACAGCGGCCGCTTCGACGGCTTCTGCCTCGTGTCGTCGGACAGTGATTTCACGCGACTTGCAGCCCGGATTCGTGAGCAGGGCGTCGACGTATTCGGCTTCGGCGAGCAGAAGACGCCGGAGAGTTTTCGCCAAGCCTGCCGGCGGTTCGTCTATACCGAAAACCTACTTCCCGGCGCGATCAAGGACGAGCAGAACACCGCGTCTGCCGATAAGCCGCTGCAGCCGGCAAGCGCCGCCGTGCCGTTGATCAGAAAGGTGCTGTCGCAAGAGGACACCGAAGATGGCTGGGTCAATCTGGGCACCGTCGGCAAACAACTGTTGAACCTGGCGCCGGACTTCGACCCGCGCACCTTTGGCTTCCGAAAACTCAGCGATCTCATTCGCAAAACAAGCCAGTTCGAGGTTCGCCAAGCCGAGGGCGGTCCCATCAGCATCCGTGTGAAACAACGAGGCAGAAAGTAGCGTCCACCACCGCGGCGATTGGAGCGCGGGTGTGCCAGGACGCCCATGACAATTCGTATGGCTTTCCCCCGCGGCCAGAAGCGTCTATCGGTGCCGGCGCAAAGAAAATCGTCAGCTGAGCCCACAGGTTTGGAAGACAAATGAACAAAGGAAGATGTTATGGCGACCGGTACGGTAAAGTGGTTCAACGCAACGAAGGGCTTCGGTTTCATCCAGCCGGACGATGGCAGCGCCGATGTCTTCGTCCACATTTCCGCGGTGGAGCGGGCCGGGATGCGCGGGCTCAACGATGGCCAGAAGATTGCCTATGAGCTGGTGAAGGATCGCAAGTCCGGCAAGATGTCGGCCGACAACCTGCAGGCCTGAGTCTGACTGCATAGTCGGAAGACTGGGTTCGCCCGGCCTTTTCCGTTTGCAGCGCGAGGCATGCGACATCGGTGCAATCGCGAGACTTGAGTTTGCTGCAGCGCAACATTATCTTCTGAGTACCGAAGCGTTTCACCTCCTCCCGAGCCGCATCGGTCCGACGGACAGCTCTCCTCCTCCCAAGCTGTCAGTCACTATCGAAGCCCGGCGCACCTCCTCCCGCGCCGGGCTTTTTTGTTGAGCAAGCAGACAATCGTCGCAGGGCAAGGCGCATCTCGATTTTGCCATTGTTGTCGATCACTGCCTCACGTGACAATGCCGGGGAGGAGTCATGGACATGGGTGCCAACGACCGCGAACTCATCGCGGTGATGAGACGGTACTTTGCGGCGAAGGCCGAGCTGAAAGCTCTGAAAGCAAAGTTGGAAGCGGCGCGCCAGGCGGAGGGCGGGGTGATCGACGCCTTCTACGACCCTCGCCGCAACTTGAACCACGCCGTCGACTTGCAACGATCCCATCGCTTGAAAGGCGAGATGGTGTCGCTGATGCAGCGCGCCGAAGCCTGGGGCAGGGTAGAGCTTGCCTCCGATCGCGCGGAGACGCGAGCGGGCGAGGACGAACCGTCTGGTCGGTTATTCAATGCGCCCTTTGGCGCCTAGTCGCTCTCAGATCACCAGTCGCGCCGCACGTCCGTTCTTCCGTTCGACGTTGGTGTAGTAACTGGCCGCCTGCGTCACTGACTTGTGCAACGACTGCTGCATCGCTTCGAGTAGCGGAATGCCGCGGTTGGCGGCCTCGGTCAGATAGCCGGAGCGCAGGCCATGCGCCGAGAATGCCGCTGGATCGAGACCGGCTTGTTTGACGCGCGCCTTCAGGATGAGGTTGACCGATTGCGGCGTCAGCGCCCGCCGGTCGATATTGCCCCACTGATCGATGCGTCGGAATACCGGTCCGGTGTCGATTTTGGCTTGCGCAAGCCAGTGCCTCAAGGCAGTCACCGGCCGGCCGATCAACACGACGTGTCCGTCGTCATCGGCCGTCGTCGTCTTGGTGCGGCCCAGATGGATCGTCAGGCAGGGCAGGGGAGGGGAGCTCTTGTCGGCCGGATCGGTGCGTACCGGCTCCTCGTCGACCAGATCCTCGACCCGCAATGCCGCCACCTCCGAACGCCGGCGGCCGCCGGAAGCGAAGGCGACGAGCAGCAATGCCCGATCACGCAGATCGACCAGCCGATCGCCGGCGCAGGCGGACAATAGCTTTGCCAGGACATCCCCTGTCACCGCCTTTTTGCTCTTGCGCTGCCGCGGCCGTTTGCTCGCATTCACCGCCAGCCTTAGCGCGGTTTTCACGGACAGCGTCCCAAACGCGCCGGACAGGCCGCGCCAGCGTGTCATAATCGACCAGGAGGTCAGGCGCCGACGCACCGTGTCCGGCGCGTGTGGACCATCGGCTCGCAGCAGCCGTTCCGCCCGCAATCCCGTCTCCACGGCCACCGGCATGCCGTGGCTCGGATCCTCGACCCGCTTGGCCGGGTCCCAGAGAT
Source organism: Rhizobium sp. LjRoot258 (assembly GCF_964254185.1). Classification (NCBI taxonomy): domain Bacteria; kingdom Pseudomonadati; phylum Pseudomonadota; class Alphaproteobacteria; order Hyphomicrobiales; family Rhizobiaceae; genus Rhizobium; species Rhizobium sp. LjRoot258. Next base: position 7,905 of record NZ_CAXUST020000003.1, read on the forward strand.
GATGCGCAACGAATTTTATCAGCAAGCTTTCAGGCGCCGGCCAGGGCAGGGGGGAGCCGGTGGCAAGTCCGCACCAGGCTTCGAGATAGCCAAGGTCGGAGGCGAGCGCCCGCAAGGTGTTGTCGCCCATGCCCTGCTGCGCCAGATATTTGAGTGTCGCGACGTCCTCGTCGGTCAAAAGTGCCGCCAGCTGATCGCGGCGATCGAAGGGCAGGATGGCGTCGAGCGCATCAAGCTCTTCGGCGCGTCGGATTTGGATGGTTTTCTGCTCAGAGGTCGTGGCCATGGGTCGCTACTCAGTCATCATGGGCGACAAATAACTTGTCAACAATCCGGAAATCCCGTAATTTACGGAAAATTGGAGATGCGTTGTGACATCGATTGTGACCGCCGCTGCGGTGTCGAAGAATTTTGGAGCCTATCAGGATGCGGCCGTGCGCGAGCCGGTGATCATCACCAAGAACGGCCGGCCGCGCACGGTTTTGATCGCCTATGAGGACTATCTGCGCCTGGCAAAGCGTGATCGTCGGGTCGACCTGACGACGGCGCTCAGTGACGATGAGCTTGCCGCGATCGAGGCGTCTGAGATGGAGCCGGGTCTGGATCATCGCACTTCCGAACTGCCGACGGACAAGCGTGCTGCCGACTGAACCGAAGGTCGGCTGGCTCTTCGCCCCGGGTCTGCGTTTTGGATTTGGCTATAAGATCCCATGCCGCGTCTCTCGCGCCGTGTACGTTTTTCGGATGGTCTGTTCGTCGTCAAGGCATCCATGTGCCAGTTTCGCCATCGCTGGAGGATTGCTGGGAGCACGGATCAGTGCTCCTGCTCAAGCGGTCCCACGATCGTTATCCCTTCGCTTCGGGCAGCGCCCGCCATCTTTCGGTCGCCGGTCGCCAACGGCAGGCCCTGTGCTTTCGCGAGCGCGACATAGCTGGCGTCATATCCTGTCAACATGTAACGGGCCGCCAGGTCGAGCACCAACCCGTCGCCGCCCGATCCGGCGTCCTCCAGTGACAACCCTCGCAATTGCGTCATCAGCAAAAGCGCTTCGCCGGGCCTAAGCCGTTTCCGTCGCTCGGCGACCAGAAACAGATTGCGGGTTTCGAACCAGAACAACGCGGGCACAAGCCCGACCGTCGAACGCAGATCGCCCATCAATCGATCTGCGGCGTCATGCTGCTCGTCCGGAAGAAACCATGCCGCGGCAATGGAAGCATCAAGGACAAAGGACATCAGTACCGCCGGCCCTCGTCGCGCCACGCGCGAATTTCCTCCTGAGTGGTGGGCTGCCGGCCGGCACGCTGCGCCTTGATCTCCGCGATCAGCGCATCGAGGTCGTTTTCGCGGCGAATACGCGAAAGCCGGGCAACGGGTGTGTTGCCGCGGGAGATAATGACCTCTTCGCCGGCTTCGACCTTCGCCAACAATTCAGATAGATGGGTCTTGGCTTCGGCGACCTTGACCGTAACGGACATGATGGTTGCTCCACAGTGGTGTCTCTCGTCGAGCAGAAAGCGGTTCGAACCGTTTTTCGACGTTTTGCGCGACGATAGGCCCGAAATGAATAGTTGGTCAAGTGCTGACCATATCACTATCGATACGTGTTACTTATCGGGAATGAGATCCAACGCTCGCAATCTTCATGCGTGACGGAAGCGATGTCCAAAATAACTTCTTGTCAATGGTGTAGTTGCGATAAAATCAATGCGTTACTATCCAACAAAATTGCCGCTCCAGAGGTAACCGGGGCAAATATCCGGGCAGGGCCTTGAGAGCATCGAGGGACGATCCACCGATACTCGGTTTCTTTGGGATCAGCCATTGCCACGCCGCGCGCGGATTCCGAATTGATCTTCGTAATCTCTGACATGCCTTCAATCGGCCGGCCGTCCACGAATTGCGCAATGGGAAAGACATGCTTGCGCTCACCTCTGAGCAGCCCGATAACCGCCCCGCGCTTCTGCCAGTCGTGCAGGGTAGAGCGTTTGGTGCCGAATCTCGTTTCAATCTCGCTCGGACCGGCAGCCGTTCCTGCCCATTTTTACTCAATCCTGATCCTCATCAAGGATAGGCGCCGTTCCAGGGCCGATTTTTGATGCGGTGCAGCAACGAACCTGTCTTGACTGGTCATACTTTTCGCGGCTCCATGACAACTGATCTGCTGGACCAACCAGTGGGTCAGTTGGAGGTGGTGACGGCGATGAACGGCAGCCCGATACTCACGCAGATGCCAAAGGTCGGGCAGAGTCTCGACCGGCGCACGGCTCGTGACCTCATCGCCGACAAGCTGATGGTGCTAATCGCCACCAACATGCTGCGCCCCGGCGACGTCTTGCCGGGTGAACGGGAACTCGCCAATGTGCTTCATGTCAGCCGCGAGACTGTGCGCGGTGCCATCCAGACGCTCGCCGCGCGCGGCATCGTCGAGGTGTCTCAGGGCAGCCGCACGCGGGTCTGCAATGTCGATCTCAGCCATCTCACCGTTACCATCGCTTCGCCCAACGCCATCGACAGCTACGATCTCGACGATGTTCATGCGGCCCGGCTGCATATCGAGCTGAAGGTCGTCGGCGATGCTGCCGATCGGATTGATGAAGAAACGCTGGGCAAGCTCAAAAGCCTGCTCGAAGCGCAGAAGCTGTGTTGCGATGACGCCATGCGCTTCCTGATCTGCGACCGCGAATTCCACATGGGAATCTATCGGGCTTGCGGAAACCCGCTGCTCTCCGATTTCGTCACCGATCTCTACACCTACATGATGGACTACCGGCGCAGCGCGATGTCCCGACCGGGCGCTATCGATGCCAGCTATGACGACCACACCGAGATCGTGGAGGCATTGGAGCGGCGCGACCGGGAGGCGGTGATCGCTGCATTTCGCCAGCATCTCACCCGGATCTACGACACGACGAAGGAACTGCTTGCGGGGAGCGGGCAGAAAAAACGGGAAAAGAACAAGAGCGGGACGGCAGGCTGATCCGGCTGAGCCGGGCGGCAGATTGGGAGGTTCGTCGGAAATGCATGTCATGGTGATTGGAGCGGCCGGGATGGTCGGCCGCAAGCTGGTGGAGAAGCTCGCCTCAGAGGAAGGCGCCCTTGGCTACGATATTTCCAGGCTGACGCTGGTGGATGTGATCGAGCCGCCTGTGCCTCATGGGCTGTTGCCGGTCGCGAAGGCACTCGCGCTTGATCTTTCAACCGAAGACGCCGCCGGGAAACTGGTCGCTTTGCGCCCCGACGTGATCTTCCATCTCGCGGCGATCGTTTCCGGTGAGGCCGAGGCTGATTTCGACAAGGGCTACAAGGTCAATCTTGACGGAACGCGGGCGCTCTTCGAGGCGATCCGCCATGAGGGTTTGCGGGAGCCCTACGTTCCGCGCCTCATCTTCGCCTCGTCGATCGCCGTTTTCGGAAAGCCTTTCCCGGAAAAGATCGGCGACGAGTTCTTTACCACGCCACTCACGAGCTATGGCACGCAAAAGGCGATCTGCGAACTGCTTCTCGCCGACTATTCGAGGCGCGGCATTTTCGATGGCGTCGGAATCCGCCTGCCGACGATCTGCATCCGCCCCGGCAAACCCAACAAGGCAGCGTCCGGCTTCTTTTCCAATATTCTCCGCGAGCCGCTGACAGGTCAGGAGGCGGTGTTACCGGTGGACGAGAACGTGCGCCACTGGTTTGCAAGCCCGCGTTCGGCGGTCGATTTCTTCATTCATGCCGCGCGGATGGATACGTCCGCGATCGGCCCGAGACGCAATCTGACCATGCCTGGCCTTTCCGCCCTCGTTGGTGAAGAGATCGAAGCGCTTCGGCGTGTGGCCGGTGAGAAGGCCGTCAAGCTCATCCGCCGTGAGCCCGACCCGGTTATCCGCTCGATTGTTTCAGGCTGGGCGACCGATTTCGACGCGCGGCGTGCTTCCGAACTGGGTTTCAAAGCCGAAACCAACTTCGACGAGATCATCAGAATCCATATCGAAGACGAACTCGGAGGAGATATCTGAGATGGTCCGCGCTTTGAAATCCGGCGAAGGCAAGATCGCATTGGTGACGGGCGGCGGCACTGGCGTCGGACGCGGCATAGCCGAGGCCTTGAGCGCGGAGGGGTATACCGTCGTCATCACCGGCCGGCGCGCCGACGTGCTCGATAAAGCCGCTGGCGACATAGCGGCGCAAACGGGAGGAACCCTGCGGGCGATCGTCGCAGATATCGGCGACCGGGCTGCGGTCGCTCGCCTTTTCGAAGCGATCCGCAGGGAGTTCGGCCGGCTCGACCTGCTGGTCAACAATGCCGGTTCCACCGTGCCGCCAGTGTCGCTGGAAGATGTGACCTTCGAGCAATGGAGCGGTATTCTCGCCGCGAACCTCACGGGTGCCTTTCTCTGCACACAGCAGGCGTTCCGGCTGATGAAGGCGCAGGCGCCGCGCGGCGGGCGGATTATCAACAACGGCTCGATTTCGGCCCAGACGCCGCGGCCGAACTCCGCGCCTTACACGGCAACCAAGCATGCGATCACGGGGTTGACCAAGTCGACCGCACTCGACGGGCGCAAATATGACATCGCCTGCGGCCAGATCGATATCGGCAATGCCGCGACCGACATGACGTCGAAGATGAATTCCGGGGTGTTGCAGGCGAATGGCGAGACCGCCAGTGAGCCGACGATCCCGGTGGCGCATATCGCCGAGGCCGTTGTCTACATGGCAAGCCTGCCGCTGGAAGCGAATGTGCTGACGATGACAGTCATGGCGACGAAGATGCCGCTGGTGGGGCGAGGGTAAGGACAGTCGAGAGGGAACCGGACGGCGTCCGAGAACGGCATGAGGAAGCCGCCGGACAATCCGCCGATTTCAGATGAAATTCACAGGGAGGAAAGCATATGGCAGGCGTTGACTTCGTCGATGTCAAAAAATCATTCGGAGCCTTTCCCGTCATCAAGGGCGTAAACATCGAAATCGAGGATGGCGAATTCGTCATCCTTGTCGGCCCCTCGGGCTGCGGGAAATCGACGCTTCTGCGAATGCTGGCCGGGCTTGAAAACATTTCGGCGGGCGAGATCCGCATCGGCGACAAGGTGGTCAACGCCCTGCCGCCCAAGGATCGGGATATCGCCATGGTGTTCCAGAACTATGCGCTCTACCCGCATATGACGGTCGCCGACAATATGGCTTTCTCCCTGATGCTGAACGGCTCGCCGAAATCCGAGATCGAGAAGCGCGTCGGTACCGCGGCCGGAATTCTGGGACTTTCCAAGCTGCTCGACCGCTATCCGCGCCAGCTCTCCGGCGGCCAGCGCCAGCGCGTGGCCATGGGCAGGGCGATCGTGCGTGATCCGCAGGTGTTTCTCTTCGACGAACCGCTGTCCAACCTCGATGCGAAACTGCGGGTAGCAATGCGCGCCGAGATCAAGGAACTGCACCAGCGGCTGAAGACGACGACCGTCTACGTCACGCATGACCAGATTGAGGCGATGACCATGGCCGACAAGATCGTCGTCATGCAGGACGGCATTGTCGAGCAGATCGGTTCTCCGCTTGATCTCTATGACAGCCCCGCCAATCTTTTCGTCGCCGGGTTTATCGGCTCGCCGGCTATGAACATGATCAAGGGCAGGCTCGATCCGCAAAATCCGAACAGCTTTATCGCAACCGACGGCATGGCGCTGCCGGTCGCGCGGCCGCCGTCGGCGGGAAGAGGGCGCGACCTCATTTACGGCCTGCGGCCGGAATATATGTCGCTCGACCCGAACGGGTTTGCCGCCAGTGTCGCGGTTATCGAGCCCACCGGATACGAAACGCAGATGATCGTGCGCTTCGGGGGAACGGACGTCACCTGCATTTTCCGCGAACGCGTGAACGTGCGGCCGGGAGAGGCAATCCACCTGTCGATCGATGCCAATCACGTTCACCTGTTCGATGCCAAAACCGGAGCGCGACTGATCGACTGATACCGCCCTGTTTGCCGCTGCGCGAGGGAAGAGGAGCCCTGACGCATCCGGTTTCGGGGCCGGCGTTTCCGGCAGTGCCGGAAGCCATTGCCGCCGCATTCGCCAAACGGGACGGCGGGTGCCGGTACAGACATGTCCCGTGCCACGAAGGAGGAGCATGATGACTTTCAAGAGACGTGATTTTCTTACCGCATCCGCCGCGGTCGCGGGCATGGCCGGTCTTTCGCCTTTCGGCATCCGTCCGTCTTTCGCTCAAGCAGCGGAACCGGTCTACAAGCCGGAGGAAGGTGCAAGCCTGAGGCTGTTGCGCTGGACGCCCTTCGTCAAGGGCGACGAGGATGCATGGCTTGCCAATACAGCGAAATTCACGGAAACGACTGGGGTTGCGGTCCGCATCGACAAGGAAAGCTGGGAGGACATTCGCCCGAAGGCCGCGGTCGCCGCGAATGTCGGGTCCGGGCCGGATCTGGTGATGTGCTGGTTTGACGACGCCCACCAATACCCGGACAAACTTATCGATCTGACCGAGCTCGCCAACTATCTCGGCGGCAAATATGGCGGATGGTACGATGGCGTGAAAGGCTATGCTTCACGCGGCGACAAGTTCATCGCCATGCCGCTGACGGCCATCGGCAACGCGGTCTGCTACCGCGACAGCCATATGAAGGCGGCCGGCTTCAGCGAATTCCCGAAGGATACCGATGGCTTCCTCGAACTCTGCAAGGCCATGAAGGCCAAGGGAACGCCTGCCGGGTTCCCGCACGGCAAGGCCGTCGGCGACGGCAACAACTATGCCCATTGGCTGCTCTGGAGCCATGGCGGCAAGATGGTCGACGAAGGCGGCAAGGTCGTTATCAACAGTCCGGAAACGCTGAAAGCGGTCAACTACGCCAAGGCGCTTTACGAGACCTTCATTCCCGGCACCGAGAGCTGGCTCGACATCAACAACAACCGCGCTTTCCTCGCAGGCCAGGTCTCGCTGACGGCCAACGGCGTCTCGCTCTACTATGCGTCGAAGAAAGATCCGGCAATGGCGGAACTCTCCGCCGACATCCGTACCACGAACTTCCCCGTCGGTCCGGTCGGCCAGAGCGTCGAACTGCATCAGACGAGTTCGCTGCTTTTGTTCAACCACACGAAATATCCCGAGGCGGCCAAGGCCTACATCAAGTTCATGATGGAGGCCGACCAGATGAATGCCTGGATCACCGGTTCCAGCGCCTATTGCTGCCAGCCGCTCAAGGCCTTCGCCAGCAATCCCGTCTGGACGTCCGACCCGATCCACGCGCCCTATGCGCGCGCTTCCGAAACGCTGCGTCCCAACGGCTATGCCGGGCCGCTCGGCTATGCCTCCGCCGGTGTGATGGCCGACTATGTGCTGGTCGACATGTTCGCGACCGCCGTCACGGGGCAGAAGACACCGGAAGAGGCGATTACCGAGGCTGAGCGCCGGGCAAACCGCTATTACCGGGTCTGAAGCGGCGGCAGCCGCATGGCCGCCCAGATAGGGTATCGGCGGAAATGCTCCCGCCGGTTCCCATTCCCCAATTCGTCATACGGGAGATGCCCGATGCCCACAGTATCGTCCAGGAAGCCGCCATCGGCGATGGCTTCGCTCATGCAGAACAGGAATATGATCGGCTTCCTGTTCATGCTGCCGGCCGCCGTCTTCCTTGTCTGCTTCCTGACCTATCCGCTCGGCCTCGGCGTCTGGCTCGGCTTCACCGATACGCGCATCGGCCGTGACGGAGTGTTCATAGGGCTCGAAAATTACATCTTCCTTGCCGAGGACTCGGTCTTCTGGCTCTCGGTCTTCAACACGCTTCTCTACACGATCGTCGCGTCGATCCTGAAATTCGTCTTCGGGCTCTGGCTGGCGCTGCTGCTGAACGAGAACCTGCCGTTCAAATCCTTCTTCCGGGCGATCGTGCTTTTGCCCTGGGTCGTTCCGACCGTGCTTTCGGCGCTGGCCTTCTGGTGGATCTACGATGCGCAGTTCTCGATCATCTCCTGGTCGCTGATGCAGCTCGGCGTGATCGACAGCCCGATCAATTTCCTCGGCGATCCGACGAATGCCCGTGCCTCGGTGATCGCCGCCAATGTCTGGCGCGGCATTCCCTTTGTCGCCATTTCGTTGCTGGCTGGTCTCCAGACCATTCCGGCCTCATTGCACGAGGCGGCGTCGCTGGACGGCGCGACGAGCTGGCAGCGCTTCCGCTATGTGACGTTGCCGATGCTGACGCCGATTATCGCCGTCGTCATGACCTTCTCGGTGTTGTTCACCTTCACGGACTTCCAGCTGATCTATGTGCTCACCAAGGGCGGGCCGGTGAATGCGACGCATCTGATGGCGACGCTCTCCTTCCAGCGCGGCATTCCCGGCGGACAACTGGGCGAGGGGGCGGCGATCGCCGTGGCGATGATACCCTTCCTGCTTGCCGCCATCATGTTCAGCTTCTTCGGCCTGCAACGCCGCAAATGGCAGCAGGGCGGCCAGGATTGATGAGGGGAAAATGACGATGACCACGACCGTGAAATCCGAAGACGCTGTTCTGACCGACGATGTACAGGGCATGAGCTATCTCAATCGCCTGCCGCGCCGGATCGTGATGGTTTATCTGCCGATGGCGGTGTTCGTCTTCGTGCTGCTCTTTCCGTTCTACTGGATGGCGATCACGGCGATAAAGCCAAATTCGCAGCTGACCGACTATACGCACTACAGCCCCTTCTGGGTGGTCGGCCCGACGCTCGATCATATCAAGTACCTGCTGTTCGAGACCTCCTATCCGGGCTGGCTGTGGAACACGATGCTGGTGGCCACCTGCGCGACGTTCCTGTCGCTGGCGGCATCGGTCTTTGCGGCCTACGCGATCGAGCGTGTGCGGTTCTCGGGCTCGCGGCCGGTGGGGCTGATGATCTTTCTTGCCTACCTCGTGCCGCCGTCGATCCTGTTCATTCCGCTCGCCTTCATCGTTTTCAAGTTCGGCATCTACGATTCCAGGTTGGCGCTGATCTTCACCTATCCGACGTTCCTCATTCCCTTCTGCACCTGGCTGCTGATGGGCTATTTCCGGTCGATCCCGTTCGAGCTCGAGGAGAGCGCGCTGGTGGATGGCGCGACGCGCTGGCAGATCCTGATCAAGATCATCCTGCCGCTTGCCGTTCCCGGGCTGATATCGGCCGGCATCTTTGCCTTCACGCTGTCCTGGAACGAGTTCATCTATGCGTTGACCTTCATCCAGTCTTCGGAAAACAAGACCGTGCCGGTCGGCGTTCTGACGGAACTGGTCCGCGGCGACGTGTTCGAATGGGGCGCGCTGATGGCGGGCGCGCTGTTCGGCTCGCTGCCGGTGGTGATCCTCTATTCCTTCTTCGTCGATTATTACGTGTCATCCATGACCGGGGCGGTGAAGGAATGAATGGCCGTTGTTCGGGCAGTGCCGCACTCAATCGTGGTCGTGGTGATGATGCGACGGCAGGTCGAGGCCGAAGGTCTTGGTGAGATCATTTACCTGCGCCGGGCTGAGATAACGGGGGTTGAGGTTGCGCAGAAGCAGATAGAGCTTCGCCGTCTCCTCCAGCTCCTCGGTGGCGAAAACCGCCGCCTCCAGGCTGTCGCCGGCGACGACTGGTCCGTGATTGGCCAGAAGCACCGACGAATATTTTCCCGCCAGCCCGCGGATCGCGTCAGCCACCGCCGGATCGCCGGGACGATAATAGGGGACGAGCGCGGTCTCGCCGGCGCGCATGAGGTAGTAGGGGGTCATCGGCGGCAGGGCGGCGCGCGGATCGATCTCCGGCAGCATGGTCAGCGCCACCGCGTGGGTGGAGTGAAGATGGACGATGGCGCGGGCGCTGCCGCGCGTGTCGTAGAGCGCCGTGTGAAGCGGAATTTCCTTAGTCGGCTTGTCGCCGGCGAGGTGCCGGCCTTCGGCATCCAACCTTGAGATGCGGGCCGGATCGAGGAAGCCGAGCGAGGCGTTCGTCGGCGTCACCAGCCAACCACCGTCCTCCAGTCGCAGCGATATATTCCCCGACGACCCGGGCGTCAGCCCGCGCTCGAACAGCGAGCGGCCGTATCGGCAGATTTCCTCACGCAGGCGCGCGTCGGACATGATTTTTCCTCCCTATCAGGCGGTTGCCCCTTCGATCAGCTCGAAACCGAGATCGACGACCTGGGGTGGCGCATTGGTGACGACAAGTCGCGCGGCCGCCTGTCCGGTCGCCACGCGCGGCGTGCGGATGGTCGACAGCGGCTGCGGTGTCGCCCGGCCGATATCGAGGCCGTTATAGCCGAAAATGGCAAGCTGCGAGGGGATCGAAATCCCCCGCGCCAGACAGTGAAAATAACCGCCAAGCGCCATGTCGTCGTTCGAGAAATAGGCCGCTTCGAGATTGGGGGTGCGGGCGAGCAAGCGCTCCAGTCCCAGCCTGCCATTCTCCACCGAGGAAGCCCCGGCGAGAATTTCGTGGTCGACGAGGGGCGCGTCATGCGCGCCGAGCGTTTCGCAAAAGCTGAAAAATCGCTTGCCGGCGCGGGTATCGCGGTTCAGGTCGTGACCGACATAGCCGATCCGGCGATAGCCCCGCTTGAGCAGGAAGGCGGCGCTCTCGCGTCCGGCCGCGCGGTTCGAGAAGCCGACCGCTATATCCAGCGCTTCACCGTCCACGTCGAGCATTTCCACGATCCGGCAACCACTCGCGCGCAGCATCTTCACCGTGCCGCCGGTGTGCTCGTATCCCGCCAGCATGACCGCCGCCGGCCGCCAGGCGAGCATCGCGGCGGCGAGCACTTCCTCCTTCTCCGGATCATAATCGGTGACGGAAAAAACCGCCTGGTACTGATTTTCCTCGAGAATGGCGCTGGCGCCCCGCAGCACATCGGGAAAGACGATGTTGGAGAGCGAGGGAATGACGAAGGCGACAAGACGCGAACCGGTGGACGCCAGCGTTCCCGCGATCCGGTTCGGCACGTAGCCCAGCTTTTCGACCGCCGCCATCACCCGTTCCCGCGTCTTGCCGGAAAACGAGCCGTGGTTGCGCAGCACGCGCGAAACCGTGCTCTCGCCAACACCGGCCGCCTCAGCGACCTCAGCAAGCGTTACCGTCGTCTGATGTTTGAATTCCATAGTCACTATTGAACCAGCCTTTGGGGCGGACGCTCCGGCCGCTAAGCAATCATCCGTTCGATGACGCCCGCCGCGCTGCCCTCATTTTTCACCGCTCTCACCAAGAAGCAAGATTTTTTTGGCAGCGCTACCAATTTCGTGTTGGCAGCGCTGCCAAAATGGACTATGAAAAATGGCAGCGCTGCCAAAGAGGCTTGGCGTGCCGCGGGAGGACCTACAGGAGACCGCGGCAACAATTGGAGGAGACAATCATGACGCTGCAAACGCAGGCGCCAGTCGTTGGCGTACATCCCGCCCAGGCGGTGGAAGACCGTGCCTATGGCAAGGTATTTTGGCGAATCGTGCCCTTTTTGATGTTGTGCTACGTGGTCGCCTATCTCGACCGTGTCAATGTCGGCTTCGCCAAGCTGCAGATGTCGAGCGAACTCGGCCTCTCGGAAGCGGCATATGGCATCGGTGCAGGTATTTTCTTCATCGGCTATTTTCTGTTTGAAGTGCCGAGCAACATCATCATGAACAAGGTCGGCGCGCGGCTGTGGATTGCCCGCATCATGGTCACCTGGGGCATCATCTCTGCCGCCTTCATGTTCACCTCGTCGGAAGCCGTCTTCTATGTCCTGCGTTTCCTGCTGGGCGTTGCCGAAGCGGGATTTTTTCCCGGCATCATTCTCTATCTGACCGCCTGGTATCCGGCTCATCGCCGCGCCAGGATCATCACCACCTTCATGTCCGCGATCCCGATATCCGCCATTTTCGGCAATCCGCTTTCGGGCCTGCTGATGGACAATTTCAACGGCACGCACGGCCTTTCCGGCTGGCAGTGGATGTTCCTCATCGAGGCCATTCCGGCCATCCTTTTCGGCGTCGCCACGTTCTTCTACCTTGATGATACGATCCGTGCTGCGAAATGGCTGAGCGATGAGGAAAAGCAGGTGCTGACGGTCAATATCGAAGCGGAGAACAGGGCCAAGGTTGCAAGCCCGCACAGCATCGCCGGGACGCTGACCGACCGCCGTGTCTGGCTGATGTGCCTGATCTACTTCTGTTTCGTGCTCGGGCAATACGGCCTGAATTTCTGGATGCCGACTATCGTCAAGGCCTCGGGCGTGACCGGAAACCTGAACATCGGCCTGATTGCCGCGATCCCCTATATCTGCACTTTCGTTGCCATGCTGGCGCTCGGGCGCTCCGCCGACAGGTTGCGCGAACGCCGGTGGCATCTCGTCATTCCCGCGCTTATTGCCGCCGGCGGCTTTGTCGCGGCGACGTCGGCGACAAGCACGACGGTCTCAATCGCCTGCCTCTCGCTGGCCGCTGCGGGCGCCATCAGTTGCGCGCCGCTCTTCTGGTCGCTTCCTACCGCCTTCCTCGCCGGTACGGGCGCTGCCGCCGGTATTGCCTGGATCAACTCGGTCGGCAATCTCGCCGGGTTCCTCGGGCCGTTTCTGGTAGGCTATCTGAAGGACCTCACCGGCAGCAACAGCGCCGGCATGTATCTACTGGCGGCAGCTCTGGTCATCGGTTCGCTGGCCGTGCTGACGGTGCCTGCGAAAACCGTCAATCGCTAGACATCGCACCCTCCGGGCGGCCGTATCCGGAGGGGCAGCTCTTCCCTTACAAGACTGGAGAACATCGTCATGTCACAGTATGCTGAAAACCCAGGCCCCGCCGTTGTCGCGGCCGTCATCGGTCTTGGTTCCATGGGGCTCGGAATGGCCCGGTCGATGAAACGCGCAGGTCTCGACGTTGTTGGCTATGACATCACGCCTGCAGCCAAGGATCGCTTCGTCGCCGAGGGTGGACGCGGCGCCGCCACGCCCGCCGGCGCGGCAGAGGGTGCCGATATCGTTGTTTCCGTCGTCGTCAACGGCGCGCAGACCGAGGCAGTCCTGTTCGGCCCCGAGGGTATCGCGAAGACGATGAAGCCTGGAGCGGTCTTCATTTCCTCGGCGACCATGGACCCGGCTGTCGCACGCGACCTGTCGCAGCGAGTGGAGGCTCTCGGCCTGCACTATCTCGATGCGCCGATCTCGGGCGGCTCGGCCAAGGCCGCGAGCGGCGCCCTGACGATCATGGCATCCGGCTCCAAACAGGCGTTCGACACGGCCCGCCCGGGTCTCGACGCCATGGCCGGCAAGGTCTACGAGCTCGGCGATGCAGCCGGAACTGGAGCTGCCTTCAAGATGATAAACCAGCTTCTTGCCGGCGTGCACATCGCGGCCGCCTGCGAGGCGATAACGTTTGCGGCCAAGCAGAACCTCGACCTCGACAAGGTCTACGAGGTGATCACGGCTTCGGCCGGCAATTCCTGGATGTTCGAAAACCGCGTGCCGCATGTGCTGGCCGGGGACTATACTCCTCTCAGCAGCATCGAAATTTTCGTCAAGGACCTCGGCATCGTTCAGGACATGGCCCGCTCGGAGCGCTATCCGGTGCCGCTCGCGGCAGCGGCCCTGCAGATGTATCTGGCCGCTTCCGGGGCCGGCATGGGCCGTGACGACGATTCCTCCGTCGCGCGGCTCTACGCCCAGCTTTCGGGCGCTCAATTGCCCGGCGCGACCAAAGAAAGCCTATAAAGGGACGCCACCATGCCGGTTTTCGCCGCCAACCTGACGATGATGTTCAACGAATGGCCGTTCCTCGACCGCTTCGACGCCGCGGCCGATGCCGGCTTTGTCGCCGTCGAATATCTCTTTCCCTATGAAGCCGCGCCGGAAGCGCTCGCCGAGCGGCTTGCTCGCAACAATCTGCAGCAGGCCTTGTTCAACCTGCCGCCGGGCGACTGGGCAGCCGGCGAGCGGGGCATCGCGGCGCTTCCCGGACGTTTCGATGCGTTGAAGGCGGATGTGGAGCGCGCGCTGGACTACGCGGCAGCGACGGGCGTCAGGCGGTTGCACCTGATGGCAGGCCTTGCCGATCCCGATGACGAAGACGCGGCCTCATGTTACCGACACTCCGTCGCCTACGCCGCCGGGCGGCTTTTAGAGGAGGGCATCGACCTCCTGCTTGAGCCGATCAACGGGCGAAACATGCCTGGATATTTCCTCAATGACTTCGGCGCCGCCGAGCGGCTGATCGCGGAGCTCGGCCTGCCGAACCTGAAGCTCCAGTTCGACATCTATCACCGCCAGATCATCCATGGTGACGTGGTCATGGCCTTGCGTCGCCTGGTCTCGATCACCGGCCATATCCAAATCGCCAGCGTACCTTCACGCAACGAGCCGGATGGGGAGGAGTTGAACTATTCCTATCTGTTCGGGGAAATCGACCGCCTTGGTTATGACGGTTTCATCGGCTGCGAGTACATCCCGCGCGGCCACACGCTGGACGGTCTTGGCTGGTTCAGACCTTTTGCACGGAGCTAGACGATGGCTATATTGCTCGGATCAATCGCTGACGACTATACAGGTGCGTCCGATCTCGCCAACACGCTGACGAAAAACGGCCTGCGCACGGTGCAAATGGTCGGCATCCCCGATCCGTCGCTGGCACTGCCGGATGTCGACGCGGTCGTCGTCTCTCTGAAGATCCGCTCCGTCCCGACCGCTCACGCCGTGACGGCCGCGACCAGGGCCGAACGATGGCTGCGCGGGCGGGGCGCGACCCATGTGCTGTACAAGATCTGCTCGACCTTCGATTCCACCGATGCCGGCAATATTGGTCCGGTCACCGAGGCATTGAGCGATGCCGCGGGCGGTGGCTTGGTGCTGGTGACGCCCGCCTTTCCGGAAACGGGACGCACCGTTTATTGCGGCCACCTCTTTGTCGGCGGGCAACTGTTGAACGAAAGCCCGCTCAAGGACCACCCCCTCAATCCGATGCACGACGCCAATCTCGTACGTGTGATGGCCAGACAGTCGCACGGTGCCGTCGGGCTTGTCGACCTGGCGTCGATCGCGGCCGGACCCGGCGCCGTCAAGGCGAGGCTCGAGGCCCTGCGGGTCACCGGTGTCAGGACGGCGATTGCGGATGCGGTCTTCGAACGCGATCTCGAGACGCTCGGCGAGATCGCTCTCGAAACGCCGGTGTCCACCGGCGCGTCGGGTCTCGGCCTCGGTCTTGCCCGCGCACTCGTCCGCTCGGGTCTGGCCTCTGCCGGCGGCGCTACAACGGCGGACGCCATTCGTCCCGTGGGCGGGCTTTCCGCCATCGTTGCCGGCAGTTGTTCCAAGGCAACGCTGCATCAGCTCGACGTCGCCGAACGGTCGATGCCCGTTCTGCGGCTCGATCCGGAGCGGCTGCTTGCCGGTCCGGATGAGATTGCCGCGGCGATTTCCTGGGCTGGTGACCGCATTTCCGCCGGTCCCGTCGTCGTTGCCGCGAGCGCGGCACCTGAAACCGTCTCCCGGCTGCAATCACAATACGGGCGGGAGGCCTCCGGCCACGCGATCGAAACCGCGACCTCGATCATCGCCGCCGAACTGGTGGCAAGAGGCGTGCGGCGCCTGGTGATCGCCGGCGGCGAAACCTCGGGGGCGGCGGTCGACAGGCTCGCCATTCCCGCTTTCCTGATCGGCCCGGAGATCGCGCCCGGCGTGCCGGTCTTGCGCACGATCGGCAATGCGCAGGGCGATATGCTGCTGGCGCTGAAATCGGGAAACTTCGGCGGCGAGGATTTCTTCACCACCGCGCTGGCGATGATGCACTGAGCAAGATACCAGCGGACACGGCGAGATCATGGACCTGTCGAGCTAGCGGTCCTTGAGCATTTGGCCTTCCGCGTGGCATTGGTTCTCAATGCCGCGCGGAGAGTAATCGAAGACTTTGCACCCGAAGCCATCGTTGTTCTCAAGTCTCTCTCGACATCGGCCTGTCGGCACGAGGCGGCAAAATGCTTCCAGTCGGCGGCATAGGCGCGGCGGGTATTGGCGGAACGGGCGGCCTCGACGTAAGTGCGGGCGCGATCGGCAAGACCTTCGAGAAGCGCGAGCAGGGGGAGGGGAATGGGAATGGGGTGTCGTGAATTCCGGTCAGTGTCGCCGCCAGCATCGCTCGTGTCAGGGACGTTTTCGGGTGGTGACGAAGGGTTCTCCATTGTATGCCTCATTATGTAGGTTTGCGAGGAATCGTTGCCCTTGTAGAGCAGCGGCTCGCCGCTGAGGGCGGCGAGTGCATAGGAGAAGCAATCGCCGTAGTTCAGCCCGGCTGGATGCCGGCCTTTGCAGCGGCGCCAGGCGCGCCTGACAGCGACGATCTCGACGCCGACCTTGTGCAACCATAGCGCCAGCTCGTTGCGCCAGGCTCGCGGAGACGGGTCTCGAGGACCATCGCGCGGCTTCGAGCACGGTGGCGGACGAGATCAGGCGGATAGGATCGTCGGCAATGCGGCTCTCGAAGGACGCTGCTTCCGGTTTGGCAGCACGTTCCCGTCATAGCCGATGATCTCATCAGCGGAGCGGTCATCCAGGACGGCTCCTTGAAGGCCATATGAACGAGTGGTTCATATTGGTATGAGTACAGGGAAATGATCCGGGGCTCGCACCTCACTCGTCCCAATTTGCTACACCGTGCGGCGAGATGGTTCATTGGATATTCAGCATGCCTGCACGAGGGTTGGGCGCGGTCTTATCGCTGGCTGTAAACCGGTGGCCGAGTGAGTCTTCAAATAAACGATCGGTCGTGAGCACGTGAACGCACCTTTTGATGAAACCGCGTTGGGAAGGGAGTTTGACCTTTTCGCTGTTGAGTTAAGCCTGCTGCCAAGATCGCCGGAGACCACGGCGTTGGAACTGCGCTTTGCTCTGTTGCGAGAAGCAGTTGCAATCCGTCTTGCGGGAGCGAGCCGATTCACTGTTGAGTTGCCGTCGTCGCTGTTTGACGCCTAGAAGGTGATCGGCATTGCTTCGCTTTGATATGTCAGACCTTGTTTCCGATCCGTCATAGCTGCTCTGTGGGCGGTAATGTCCGGACGCCCACCCATATCTCGCAGAGGGAGCGAAACTATGGAAGATCAGCACCCTAGGTCGGCCGGTCTGGCCGCTGACTTGGAATTCTTCAAACTGTTGACCGGTAGCTTTCACCGGCTCGTCGGCAAGCCGCTTGTTTCGTCGGAGCAGGGCCCCGACTGGCTCTATCGTGCAGCGCCCTTTGTCGTTCTGGCCCACAATACTGCTCCTGATCCGCTTTTCGTTTATGCCAACATCGCCGCCCAGACGCGCTTCGGATATACATGGGACGAGTTCACGAAGCTGCCGTCGCGATTGTCCGCTGAGGCGCCTGACCGACAAGAGCGGCAGCGGCTCCTCGATGCCGTAGCACGGCGGGGCTACATTACCGACTACCGGGGGCTGCGCGTGACCAAACCTGGAAAGCACTTCTGGGTAGAGAATGGAATTGTTTGGCAGCTTGTCGATGAGCACGGCAGGACGAGTGGCCAGGCCGCAACTTTTTCCAGCTGGACCGACGTCTAAGTACAGTATGAAGTTGTCCGGCCCCATCGACATATGGCATGAATTAGGTCTTAAGGAGTGATCGACGGCCTTGATCTGCGAGCTCGTCCGCCCGTTCGTTGCCATCAATTCCTGAATGACCTTTGCACCAAGCTATGGTGATGAGCGGATTTCGCGAGAGCTCACGATCAACGTTCTGCCAAAGCTCCGTATCGGCTATTTTTCGGTTTCTGGCCTTGGCATTCGCACGCACCTTCCGCCAGCCGTTGTTCTTCCAGATCGGCCTCCAGATATTGCAGCCCTTCACTGCGTAAACAGAGTCTAACCACACGGTAGCCCTTTCATTGGTACTCTCGCGATTGATCCAGCCTGCGGCGTTGAACAGGCTCAGTAACTCCATTGTGTTATTTGTGCTGTTTAACGAGCCGCCGAAGCCGAACGCGAGTTCCACGCCGTTGCGGTAGGCCACAAAGGCCCATCCGCCCTGTCTGGAGCGGGGTTCGCAGCAACCATCCGCAAAAACATGAAGGCCCTGGCGGGGTACCCCTATCCATGTTTCAGAACTCCCTGCCGCTTCCATGCAATTGCCCCTCGTCCCAGCAGAAATCATAGGTGGAACATTCCCTTCCCAGCCAGTCCCCATTTCGCCGCCATTGGAGGAAGCGAGTGCAGTGTCGTTCATGAGCCGTTAATCGTGAGCGTGCAATTCGTTCGCTTGGGGGTATGCCCTCAATTAGACGGAGCAATAATGAAGAAGCTAGTCTTGTTAGCGGTCACCATAGCAATTGTCGCCACCAGCGGATTTGCCGTCGTCGACACGGCGTCTGCCCAGGAGTGGCGCAGACCTTACTATGACAATCCGCCACCACCACCGCGGCGCCATCATCATCACGACAACGGCGCAGCGATTGCCGGTGGTCTGGCCGCTGGAGTGATCGGCGGGTTGATCGGTGGCGCAATCGTCAACAACAGCGGTCCACGCTACATCGATCCACCGCCGCCGCCTCCGCCACGTTGCTGGTTTGAAGATCGCCGCGTGCCGAACGCCTATGACGGCGGCTGGCATATGGAGAGCCTTCGGGTCTGCAGGTAGTCGCCAGCAGCGACGATGGGTTGCCATTTATCTACCATCGGAATCGGTCTTTTCCAAAGTAGCACGCATAGGCGCAGGCAGAGACCGAGGCCGTGGTTCGAACATTTCTGGGCGACATCTTACGGCGTTGCCGGCTTCAAAATATCGTCTAGCCAATCGACGGTGTCACCACGTAAAGCTTGAGCCATTCGAGGCCAAAGCCAACATACTTCCAAGAACCCACAGCCCGAAAAGTCTAAAAAGCGTCAGCAGCAAGTTGGTGAAGGCAGTGACTTCCAGTTCGGCACGGACGACGCCATGGATAAAGGCGTTGCGCGATTCCCTCGAGGGCGCGCCCAGTCTAAGGATCTCAGCCGCCGTTAAAGGATCTATCGGCGAAGGCCGACACTGCGAGAAGGAGATTTTAGACCTCCGTCGGACTTTCTGCCGGCGTCGTGAACCAATGCGGACCGTCCTTGGTCATATAGATGTGATCCTCTAGTCGAATGCCGAATGCACCGGGAAAGACGATCATTGGCTCGTTCGAAAAGCACATGCCGGGAACAAGTGGTGTTCTATTACCCCTGACAATGAACGGAGCCTCATGGATTTCGAGGCCAAGGCCATGACCGGCGCGGTGCGGCAAGCCGGGCAGGCGATAATCCGGGCCGAGGCCATGCTGGGCTAATGCGTTGCGAGCCGCAGCGTCAAGGCTTTCGCAGGGCGCTCCCAGCTTTGCTGCCTCGAACACAGCCTCCTGCCCCTCACGCTCTATGGCCCAGGCACGCTCGAATTCGTCATCGCCGCCGTCAAGCTTGTAAGTGCGCGTCAGATCGGAGTGATATCCGTCAATGCGGCAGCCGGTATCGACGAGGATGACGTCTCCCGGTTCCAGGATCTGCTCACCATCGGCGCCATGCGGCAGCGATGTCGCGGATCCAAATGACACTATGCAGAAATTGGAACCATTGTCGGCACCCGCATCGCGATGCTTTTGGTCAATGAAGCGGGCGACGTCCGACGAGGCAATGCCGGTCGTGATCGTGTCGCGGACTTCACGGTGGATGCCCAAAGTAATGTTCATCGCATACTGTATCAGGGCAATCTCGCCCGGCGACTTGACCGCCCGTAGCGTGCGCAGGATAGGCCCGCCGTCGATAAGCCGCGCTGCACCCATCTCTTCGGCGAATGCGTGATAGAAGGCCAGGGGAAGTGCATCGTCGAGTGAAAGCTTACCGGACGGGCCCACCAATCGCGCAACGAGCCCGACGCTATTTTCCTCCTCTTCCCAACTAAGGATGTCGCCGGGCAGGTGGGACAGTGCTTCAACGCGACTACGTTCGAAGCCGGGGACGATGTAGGTCAGTTTCTCGTCCGTCACGACTGCACCGAGCAGCCTCTCGCTAAGATGCCAGACGAGGCCGGTGAAGTAGCGCAGGCTCTCACTTGGCCCGAGGAAAGTAGCCGCAACGCCATTCGCCTGCATGCGTTCACGAAGTCGCGACAGGCGACCGTGACGCTCCTCTTGCGTAATTGCCGCGACGGGATGAGACCAGACCGAATGTGCCACGCGATTATCTACCTGCGATCAATGCTGAAATGAGATGCTTGATTCCAGGATAGGGTAATTGTAGGCAAGTTGTCGACACGTATATCCCGATCGCAATATGCTCATCAGCGAATACACCATCCCCGGCATTCATATCCGTGACCATCTGGTCGACGTCCCGCTGGACTGGAAGCGTCCGGAAGGTGCAACGATCAAGGTGTTCGCGCGCGAGGCATGCGATGCGACACGCAGGAAAGGCAAGTTGCCTATCCTGCTCTTCCTGCAGGGTGGCCCCGGCGGAAAGTCGCCGCGTCCAGTCGGCAGCGGTCCACCCTGGCTTAACGAGGCACTCAAGACACACCGCGTCGTTCTCCTCGACCAACGCGGCACTGGCCGGAGCACGCGCATCGAGAGCGCCACCATGGCGGATTTCGCGAATGCGATCGCGGCTGCCGATTACCTCAGTCATTTTCGCGCCGACAGCATCATCGCCGATTGCGAACATCTGAGAAAGACTGTCTTCGGGGGCGGACGATGGGAGACGCTTGGACAGAGCTACGGCGGTTTCTTGACACTCACTTATCTCTCGCAGGCACCGGAAGGATTGGCGGCCTGCTATGTCGCCGGTGGACTGGCCGGGTTATCGGCCACGGCCGATGACGTTTATCGCCGCACCTATCCGCGTGTTGCCGCGAAGAACCGCGAGTTTTATAAGCGATATCCGGCAGATCGCGACCGGATCGCGCGCATTGCTGACCGCATCGCTGAAGGCGACGTGAGGCTTCCCGACGGAGATTGCCTGACGGTTCGCAGATTTCAGACAATCGGCATCGATTTCGGGATGGCGCCCGGCTATGAGAACGTGCACTGGCTGGTTGATGAAGCCTTTGCCGATCCTGAGGAAACAAGGTTTTCCGATGCCTTCCTTGGCGCGGTCATGTCCCTGACCTCCTATGATAGCAACCCCATGTTCGCAGCACTGCAGGAAAGCATCTACGGGCAGGCGACAACGCCGACGCGATGGGCGGCCGAACGTGTCCGGCCGGACTTTGTGGAGTTTGGTGAGTTGTGCCGCCCGCTTTATCTGACCGGCGAGATGATGTACCCGTGGATGTTTGAGGAAATCCGCTCACTGCGGCCGTTTCGCGACGCGGTGGAAGCCTTGGCACGCTATAATCGGTTCGAGCCACTGTACGAGCCGACCCGGCTGGCATCAAACGAGATTCCGGTGGCCGCTGCAGTCTACTTCGACGACATGTACGTTGACGCGGAACTCTCGTTGGAGACGGCACGCTTTGTTGGCAACATACAGAGCTGGGTCACCAACGAATTTGAACATGACGGCGTGCGTCAATCATCAGCCGTCTTTTCGCGGCTCAGGCAGATGGTACGAGATCGGGGCGGGCCGCTCGGTAGCGCAGACCAATGAGGGGCATCGGGGAAGAGTTCGCTTCTATCCGTTGATCGCCCCGTCCGTACCTGTGTCAAACGTCAGACCGAAAGCGACCTGCCGCCGGCTGGATCGAAAAGGTGCATACGGTTCATGTTGAAAGAAAGTGGCATCCTGGTGCCAGGGCGCGGATCGCTTTCAGGATCGACGCTTGCGCAAATAACGACCGGACCGATGTTGAAATAGATCATTGTTTCCGGCCCCAGTGGCTCAACCAGATCAATCCTCGCCTCAATG
This sequence comes from Rhizobium sp. LjRoot258, assembly GCF_964254185.1. Taxonomy (NCBI): domain Bacteria; kingdom Pseudomonadati; phylum Pseudomonadota; class Alphaproteobacteria; order Hyphomicrobiales; family Rhizobiaceae; genus Rhizobium; species Rhizobium sp. LjRoot258. The sequence goes on from NZ_CAXUST020000003.1 coordinate 29,677, forward strand.
GTCTCGAATCCAGGTCTCGGCGTCTGGCTCGATATCGATTCCGGCCGGATGCCGAAGACCACAGGTTTACCGGCATGCGCCTTGTAGCCTTCGACCCGGGCCGGAGGAACCGTTAGCCGGCTGCCGTCCTCGAGCACCACTATAAGTCCGTCGCCGTTGGCCTCCAGCTTTGCCGCGAGGAAGTTCATCGCGGGCGAGCCGATGAAGCCGGCCACGAACTGGCTGACTGGATGGTGGTAGAGCTCCTGCGGCGGCCCCGCCTGCTCGATGATGCCACCGTTCATGACGACGACGCGGTCAGCCATGGTCATGGCCTCGACTTGGTCGTGTGTGACATAGACGGTGGTTGTCGGCAGGAGCTGGTGCAGGCGCTTTATCTCGGTGCGCATCTGTACCCGCAGCTTGGCGTCGAGATTAGACAGCGGCTCATCAAACAGAAAGACCTTGGGATTGCGGACGATGGCGCGGCCCATGGCGACACGCTGGCGCTGGCCGCCCGAGAGTTGGCCCGGACGGCGCGACAGCAACTCGGTGATATGGAGCGTTTCAGCTGCGCGGGATATGCGGTTGTCGATTTCGGATTTTGGCAATTTCTGCTGCTCGAGGCAGAAGGAAATATTCTCCCGCACGCTCATATGCGGGTAAAGAGCATAGTTCTGAAACACCATGGCGATATCGCGCTTGCCCGGGCCAAGGCGGTTGACCACCCGATCGCCGATGACGATGTCACCAGCAGTTATGTGCTCCAGTCCGGCAATCATTCTAAGCGTCGTCGATTTGCCGCAGCCAGATGGGCCGACGAACACAACGAACTCGTTGTCCTCGATCTCGAGATTGATGCCGCGCACGGCTTCATAGATTCCGTAGGATTTGACCACATTTCGTAGTTCGAGCCGTGCCATCGTGGCCTCCTTACTTCTCGTGCAGCCAAACGGCCATCGCGCCGGGCTTGCGATTGGCCCAGAGGTGGTAGGGAATCGCTTTGAACCGTGTCGTTTTCAGTGCAGGCGGCTGCGTGCGATAAAGTGTCTCCTTCCAGTCAGACGCGTCGGCCTCCATGGCATCGCCCTCCAGCACCGTCGCGCCGCCGAGAAGCGTTCCGTCGAACCTGACTGCAATTTCGCCTCGCGTCGGCAGCCTTAGCCGCTGTGGCTCCGTGCCAAGATCGGCTTCCTCCACGCAGAAGATTACCGGTCCGCGACGAAGCGCAAAGCGGCCGTTGTCCTCGGTGGCAGCTGGATGGGCATAGAGGCGATCGACGGGCATGTCGAAGGTCAGCCGCACTTCATCGCCGTCGCGCCATTCGCGCTCGATTGCCGCATAACCCTTGACCACATCGAGCCTGATGCTCTCGCTATTGACGAAGGCCGTCGCATTGCGGCACCAGCCGGGAACGCGCACACGAAGCGCAAAGTGCTTCTGCTGATCAAGGCCCAAGGCGATTCTGACATCGCCGTTCCACGGGTATTCGGTCTTCTGCCTGAGGCGCAGGAGGGCATCGCCCACCGACAGTTCGGCAGCATTTTCGCCGTAGAGATGGATCGCCACCTCGTCGCTTTTGGTCGAGTAGAAGTACTGGCCGAGGGAGGTGATGAAGCGAGCGATGTTGGTTGGGCAGCAGGGGCAATAGTGCCACTTCCAACGGCGGTTCTGGCCATGGCTTTCGAGCACGTTTTCGTAGAAGTAGTGCTCGCCATCGCGGGAGATCCCGGAAAGCGCACCGTTGTAAAGCACGGTTTCGAGCTTGTCGGTGAACTTGCTGTCGAGTTCGATCTGGGCCATTCGGTGGCTGAAAAAGCCGAGCGCGACGGCTGCACAGGTTTCGGCGTAGGCCGTCTCGTTCGGCAGGTCGTATTCACGGGTAAAGCCTTCATTTGACGCAGAGGGGCCAAGGCCACCGGTCACGTAGAGTTGGCGTCCCACGAGGTTGTCAAAGAGGCGGTCGCAGGCGCCTTTCAGGCTTTCGTCGTCGTTCTCGAAGGCGAGATCGGCCATGGCTGAGAAGAGGTACATCGCGCGCACGGCATGTCCGACCACCTGGGTCTGCCCGCGCACGGGCATGTGCGCCTGGCTGTAGGCATATGTCTGGAAGACGTAGTCGGCGGGATCCTCGCCGCGCCTGCGAGCTTCCTCGTCATAGTAGGATGGCATCTGACCGCGCTCGTCGATGAAGTAGGTTGCGAGCTTGAGGTGGCGCGGATCTTTGGTCACCCGGTGGAGTTTGATGAGCGCCAGCTCGATCTCCTCATGCGCATCATAACCACGAAGCTTGCCCGGCTCGTGGCCGAACGTGTCGATGATGTGGTCGACGGCGCGGATCATCACATCAAGGAAACGTCGCTTGCCGGTCGCCTCGTAGTAGGCAACGGCGCCCTCGAGCAGGTGCCCCATCGAATACATTTCGTGAAGATCGCGCAGGTTGGTCCAGCGCTTGTCCGGTTCGCGGCGGATGAACCAGCTGTTGAGATAGCCGTCCGCCATCTGGCCGTCTTCGAGCTTTTCGACGATCGAGTCGATCTTCGCCTCAATGTCCGGGTTCGGATTATTCTTCAGCGTATAGCTCGCCGCCTCGATCCACTTGCCGAAATCGGAATCGAAGAAGTGCTGCATCGACAGACCGCTCGGTTGGATCGGACGGACCAGCGGGCCGGCAGGCTTATCGAAGTCGAGCACTTCGAGAAATCCTTCCTCTTCCAAGCGCATATGTTGGGTCGGGATAGTCACGTCGCGGACCGTATCCGTCCAGCTTTTCCAGAAGCCACCGTCAAATGTCACTCGGCTGTAATCGGCCGGAATATAGCGCTCGATGGGGGAGCGCTGCTGGAATTTTTCTGCAATAGGCATGGTAGCTCCTTGAGCGGACGGGCCGCTGTCATTTCACGGCGCCGGCGGTCAGGCCACGCACGTAGTAACGTTGCAAGAGAAGAAAGAGCAGGATGCAGGGGATCATTGTGACAACGATACCAGCCTGCAACGCGCCCCAGTCGATGATGCCGTAGAGACCAGAGGACACGTTCACCAGCATGATCGGCAGGGTGAACTTGTTTTGGTCCGACAGGAAGATGAGGGCGGCCAGAAATTCGTTCCATGAGTTCAGGAAGGCAAACATCGCCACCGTTGCTACGCCAGGCAGCGCAATCGGCAGCATGATGCGGCGCAGTATCGTGGCTTGCGACGCACCATCGATGCGCGCGGCCTCGATAAGGGCCTTCGGCACGGCGTCGAAAGCATTTCGCATCATGAAGACCGAGAACGGCAGTTGGAAGGTGACGTAGATCAGCACCAGGCCGTAGATGCTGTTTTGCAAGCCGAGCATCTTCAGGATCAGGAACAGCGGCGTCAGGATCGACTGGAACGGGATCATCATCGTCGCCATAATGAGGACGAAGAGGATCGATTGGCCGGGGAACCTGAACTTCGAAAAGCCGTAGCCGGCCGGCACTGACACGATGACGGTCAAGGCCACCGTGCCCAGGGCGATCAGAATGGAATTCCCGGCATAGACGTACCAGCCGGCCCCGACGTTCTCAAGGCGCCTGTAGTTCTCCAGCGAGAAGGTCTTGGAGAACAGAGCCGCCGGATTTGCGAGTGCCTCAGCCGCGGGCTTGAAGGAATTGGCGAAGGACCAGACGATTGGCATGATGAAAAAGATCGCAAACAGGATCGATGCCAGCAGGAAGAGCAGGTAGGCCGCCTGGCCGCCACGCGAATTAGCCTTGGACGGGGCCATTGTCATCAACCTTCCTCCGGACGCTCGCGCAGCAGCACGAATTGGATGGCACTGATGGCCACCAGCACAACCAGCAGCGCAAAGGACAGCGCCGAGCCATAGCCGAGACGATAGGACGAGAATGACGCCAGATAGATCGAGAATACCGCCGAGATCGTGCTGTTCTCGGGCCCGCCCTGGGTGATGATGAAGAACTGGTCGAAGGCGAGCATGGACGATGTGACGTTAAGGACCAGCGCCAATACCAGCGAATTGCGCATGAGTGGCAAGGTAATCCGCCGAAAACGACTGAAGACACCTGCGCCGTCAATCTTCGCCGCCTCGATGACGTCGTTTGAAATTCCCTGCAGTCCAGTCAGCAGGATGACCATGGTGAATCCGGAGGTTTTCCAGACAACCATGAGAATGATCACCGCGAGCGCCGGCCAGAAACTTTCGAGCGGCCGGGGCGCCGAGCTGATCAGGCCGATGCCACGCAGCACCTGGGCGAATACGCCGCTATCTGGATTGAGCAGCCACATCCAAAGCGTTGAGGCGGCGCCAAAGCCGATCACAACGGGCATAAAGAAGATCGTGCGGAAGAAACCCGCCGAGCGCAAAGGGCGGTCGACCAGAAGGGCAAGCGGAAAGGCGACGAGGAAGATCGCCGCCGTCACCAGCGCGCTATAGAGCATCGTGAAACCAAGTGAATGCCACAGCTGCATGTCGCCCAGCAATTCACTATAGTTGGCAAGACCAATGAACTTCTTCCGGCCGAGCAGCGGCCAGTTGTAGAAGCTCATCCAGACGGTCATGACAAGCGGGATGATAAACAGGACGAGGATGAACAGGAAACCTGGCAGGATGAAAGCCAGTCCCAGCCAGCCTTTTGGCTCCGGATCCCCGGCAATCGGCTGTATTGGATGCTTTGTCGGCGTGTCGACCAATGTCGTTCCTTGAAACTTTAAAAACCGCGCGTCGGCAGCCCGAAAGCTGCGGGGCGCGCGACGAGCGCCCCGCACACGATGGATCAGGGATTCGTGCGGTCCAGGATCTTGGTGAAGTCGTCCTGCGCCTTCTTGAGCGAGCCGTCGACGTCTTCGCCAAAGATCGTGCCCTGGATCAGGTTTAGGAACGGGCCGGTGCGGCTGACGAACAGTTCGTCCGAGGAGAAGGTATAGGGCGTGCGGGCCTTAGCCAAAATGTCATAGGCGGTGAGGTTGCGTGGGTCGAACTTGGCATAGGCTTCTTTGGTAAGGTCGGTGCGCGACGGCATTCCGGATTCTTGCGTGATGTAGACCTGCTGCTCGGGCTCCATGTAGAACTTGACGAAGTCGAGCGCGACCTTCTTCTTTTCCTCGCTGATACCCTTGATGAGCGCCAACGTGTCGCCACCGGCAAAGCTGGACGCACCGCCCTTGGGGCCCGGGATAGGAGCGACCGCAAACTTGACGTCCGGGTACTTGCTGGTCAGCAGGTTGACGATGTAGGAGCCGGTCATCAGAATGCCGACCTTGCCGGAGGCGAAGGCTTCGACAGCATTGTTGCCGTTGCCCGAACGCGAGGTCGGATGGATGGCACCAGCCTGCCACATGTCGCGATAAGCGGCGATGGTGTCGCGTAGCGCCGGTGTGTCGACGGTGGCGGTACGGCCGTCGTCGCTCAGCACGTCGGCGTTCGCAGCCCACAGATGCGGTAGGAAGTCGTAAATCAGCCAGCTGCCGGAATTGGCAACGAAATAGAAGCCATAGGTTTCCTTGTCCAGCGCATGGATCTTCTTGGCAGCAGCGGCGATTTCCTCCAGTGAAGCTGGTGCCTTGTCTGGGTCGAGACCCGCCTTCTTGAAGAGGTCGGTATTGTAGGCGATGATCGAGGCATCGGGCAGGGCAGGAACACCGTAGATCTTGCCATCATATGTTGCCAGACGGATATGCGACGGGCTGAGGGCAGCGGCGTAGGGGAGATCCTTGACGAAGCCTGTAATATCCTCAAGGCTCTCGTTAGAGGCGAAGGTCGGCAGGTAAATCAGGTCGAGGACGGCGCCTTCCGGAGCTGCCGCGCCGGCGATGGCAGCGCCGAGCTTCGGAACCATCTGCTCGGCCGTGATCTGGGTGACGTTGACCTTGTCGGAATGTGAGGCGTTGTATTTTTCCGCCAGGCCCTGGAGTACGGCGCCGGACGATGTGCGCACCCATAGCGTGATTTCTTCAGCGCTGGCGAGAGAAGAACTCGTCAGCAACGCGACAGCGGCAATTGTCGATCTTAGACGTAACATGCGTGTTCCCCTTCTTTTATATTGCCCCTACGGGCCTCAGAACGGAGATGACGTTAGTTGAGAAAATTTTTTATGTCGACAGGGTGAGCGGGCTCTCGAGGCGGGTTTTTGCTAAAACCTTTTAACATCATGATTATTTCTGCTAAAAGGTTTTAGCATGACACTTAAACGGAGGTCGAGTTGAAGCAGTCAAGCGGCGGACGCCATACAATCCGCGATGTGGCGCAGGCCGCCGGAGTGAGCATTTCGACGGCTTCGAACGCGCTTAACGGCACCGGACGAACCAACGCGGAGACGCGTGAAAAGGTCAGGCGGATTGCCGAAGAACTCGGCTTCCGGCCAAATGCGCTCGCGCGTGGGTTGTTGACGAGGCGCAGTCACGCGATAGGCATGCTGACCAACGACACCTATGGCAGGTTGACGCTGCCAATGGCCGCCGGCGTGTCGGAAATCCTCGTGGATCACGGCGTCTCTCTCTTTCTGTGCGCCACAAATAACGATCCACGCCTCTCGAGACTGCATCTCGAAGCGCTCCTCGACAGGCAAGTTGACGGCATTATCTTCACCGCCACGCGTATCGACCTGGAACCGCCACCAGAGCTGACCAGACTGAATATACCTGTCGTCTACGCATTCGCGCAGGGACCGTCGAACAGCGTCAGCTTTCATCCGGACGACGCGCAAGGGGCGCGCCTGGCAGTTCAGCACCTGCAAGGACTGAGCCGGTCGCGGATACTGCACATCACCGGTGAGAAGAATTACCTCGCGGCTCGTATCCGCGCCGAAGCTTATCGAGGACTCGTTGGTCCTTCGGCCGAGGTCATGTTCGGCGAATGGTCCGAAGAATGGGGTCATGCGGCGATTGAAAGGGTGTTTGCGCGACCCGGCCCCAGGCCGGACGCTATCTTTTGCGGCAGCGACGAGATCGCGCGTGGCGTTATCGATGCTTTGCGGGACAGGGACGTTTCCATCCCTGGCGACATTGCGGTCGTCGGTTTCGACAACTGGGAGGTCGTCTCAAAGCAGACGCGTCCGACTTTGACGACGATCGACATGGAACTGAAGGAGCTTGGCCACCAAGCTGGCTTGGCGATTCTCGGCTTGTCACGAGGCGAACAGCTGGAGGCTCGTGTTGAGCGGTTGCCCTGCACACTCGTCGTCCGGGGGTCTGCTTGACGCACTGCATAGTACAACTAGGCGGTCACAGGAGCCTGACGTCATATGAGGGTTGGGAATTGCCTCGCGTTGAATCCTTTCCGCCTGGTGATCCAGCATTGGCAGAAGCCGGTGAAGGCACAAGTCAGCAAAGCACGTGCTGTACTGCTGGCAAATCACCGAACGGTCGTCAGCGGGGACAATCTGCTTGATGCGCGTGTCCAAAGTGATCGAGTTTGACAAACTTTGCCAAGTTTCGCTAACATGGGCGCATATGGAGGCTCGAATGGCTACGATGAACGTATCTTTACCGGACCCAATGAAAGAGTGGGTCGAGGCGCAAGCGAGGACCGGCCGATATTCCAATGCTAGTGACTATGTGCGCGACCTTATTCGGAGGGACCAAGCGCGCAGTGATAAGATTGCCGCCATGCAACGCTTCGTCGATGACGGTCTCGAAAGTGGTGTTGGCAGCCGGTCGAAGGACGAACTCTTTGCCGCGGCAGTCGCGCGCGTGGAGACTACGCGCGGCAGCAGATAATGCGTTTTAGCCTTTCTGTCGAAGTGGAAGAGGACATCATTGCGATCGCCGAGCAAGGTGTGCGCATGTTTGGATCCGCACAGGCTAGGCGGTATCATGACGAGCTGTTCGCGGTGTTTGACCTGATTGCCGCGAATCCGCGAATGGTACGTGAGCGAGGAGAGATTTCGCCGCCGGTTAGGATCCATCCGTTCAAAGCCCATCTCGTTGTCTACCGGATCGAAGAGAACGGAACCATTTTCGTGATCCGAGTACGCCATGGACATGAAGAATGGGCCGGCGATCCTGTTTAGGCCTCGCCGATTGAACGAATAAGCACAGTTGCATGACGGGCATTGCGGCCAGGAATGTAACGCGTCTCAAATGACCTGGCATTCCATAAATTGCTGTCATCCTACGCGCTAGAACAGAGTGGGTCTGCGGTTCGACCCTTCTCAAGGCGGGGGTTAACAGTCTCTTGTGGCCAATTCGGCGGCTTCTACCGGTTCGGTCGATTGGAGGCGAGCCGTTTTGATCGTGAGCGTTCCACTTCCGGTGTTGATGGACAGTCGCCAAGCTGAGAAGGATCTACCAGCGGAGCAGCCGAGGACCGGTGAGGACGCCGAGCGCGCCGGTCAGCAGGATGCCAAGTGAATACCAGATCAGCACGAAGGGCATGCCGTTCTCGGTGCAGAACCAGGAATAGACCCAGGCGCCGGCTGCCCCTGCGGCTATACCGGCAACAAGCCCCGTTAGCCGCAGGTCCATAGGTGCCCCGCGGCGCAGTGCCCAGATCGTCCCTGCATAGACAGGCATCGCGAAACCGAAGATGAGAAGCGGGCAATGGAGTGCCGAAGAACCGAGGATCAGCGCCCGGTAAGTCTCGATGGGGGCCATCATGAGCTGGGTGGCTGCGATCGCGGCCATGGCGGCGAAGATCGTGGTAAGCAAACCGAAAAAGCGACCTTCAGAACCGTCGGGGCGGGAAAGCTGATAGAGAGTGAGGAAAGCCGCCACGGCAATCAGTGCATTATAGGTCGATTTGATCCAGAAGACTGGCAGCATCAGCACTTCGGGCATATCGACCCGCAGACCGAGGATGGTCAGCATCAGCAGCAGGGAGAGCCCGAGGGCCGGCAATATGCCAAGCGCGAAGCGGCGCCATGGCGCATTGCGCGGCACCGGCTTCAGGTCGCTGACCAGGCTTTCGATGATGTCGTTCGTCTTTGTCACGATGCGCCTCGCAATCTCTCTCCGAGCGCCTTGAGCGCCCGATGGATGCTGACTTTTACGGCTGATTCAGACTGACCGGTGCGGTTTGCAGTGTCGGCGACGGAGTGGCCCTCCAGTTTCACCTGCCGGATCAGCTCCTGTTGTTTCGGTGACAACCCGTCGAGCAACCGCTCGACATCCATGCGGGCAGTCAGCGTATCCTCGCTGAAGTCACTTTCGATCTCCTCGCCAAGCTCGGTCTCGGTCAGCCGGCGTCCACCGCGGCCGCGATGATGGTCGATCAACTTGTAGCGGGCGATCGAGAAGAACCAGGCTGTGAAGGGTCTTTTTCGGTCATAAGTGGACCGGCGAGAATGCAGTGCCAGCAACGTCTCCTGGACCAGGTCTTCCATATCCGCTTTCGTCGCCGTAGCCATCCTGCGGCTGTAGTAACCGACAAGCAGCACGCGCAAAGCGGTCAGTAAACGCCGATAGGCGGCTTCGTCCCCATCAAGGGACAGAAGCATCAATGCTTTCAGGGCTTCTTCCGAATGAGCGATCGTCATGTTGTCAGCGAGTTCATTCGGAGAAGCAGCCAATCGGTTACAGGGCAGATCAAAAAATGGTTGGCATCACCGATCTATCACATCCGCGTGAGGCTGTAACGCATTTCGAGGCTCGCTCGAATGGGCAGGTGTGAGCCATTGGCACGCAGCCGGCGGACACGACAATCCCATTCTAGGAGAATTCCATGACCAAGCTTCTTTCCAGCCTTGCAGCCTGCATGTTCGTCGTCGGCCTTTCGTTCGCGGGTGCCGCGTCGGCTGAAGACGCCATGAAGTCCGATGCGATGAAGACGGACCATATGCAGAGCAATGCGATGTCAAAGGATGCCATGAAGTCGAGCACCAAGACGGACTGCATGCACAAGGCCGGCATGGAAAAGGACGCGATGAAAAAGGCCGACATGATGAAGGCCTGCGACGCGATGAAGTAAGCGTTTTCGTCTCTCGCGGCCGCTGAAACTTTATCCGCGGCGGCCGCGTCTTCTCCTGCGAACTCTCATACATCCGGAGAACAATCATGGCGACGATCGATTCCAGTAGGGAAACCGGCCACACGCTCATCTACCGCCACAGCCTTGCTGTCCGCCTCTCGCATTGGGTAAACGTGCTTTCCCTCACCGTGCTGCTGTTCAGCGGTCTGCAGATATTCAATGCTCATCCGGCGCTCTATTGGGGCAAGTATGGAGCCGACAACGACCCTTCCTTCATTTCCATGGAAGCCGTCGAAGACGGCAACCAGGTTAAGGGGCTGACGCATATCGGTTCTCTCACCTTCAACACGACCGGCTTCCTTGGTTTCTCGAATGTTGACGGCGAGGCGACAGTGAGGGGATTTCCAAGCTGGCTCACCGTTCCAAGCTATCAAGACCTGTCGACCGGCCGACGCTGGCATTTCTTTTTCGCCTGGCTGTTCGTCCTCAACGGCATTGCCTATCTCGTTCATGGGCTGTTAAGCCGGCATTTCCGCCGTGATCTCGCTCCAACCGGCAATGAACTGACGCTTGCTCATTTGGGCCATGAGGTCGTCAACCATGCCCGGCTGCGCTTTCCGAAGGGAGCGGAGGCACGGCACTACAACACGCTGCAGAAGCTGACCTATCTCGTAGTGATCTTCGTGTTGCTGCCGTTGATGATCGCCACGGGGCTCACCATGTCGCCGGGCTTCAATGCTGTGGCGCCCTGGCTGCTCGATGTCTTCGGTGGACGTCAATCGGCACGCACCATCCATTTCCTGACCGCCTTCTCGCTCGTCGCCTTCGTCGTCGTGCATGTCGCCATGGTGATCCTGTCGGGTGTCTTCAACAATCTGCGTTCGATGATCACCGGCTATTACGCCATTGAACAGGGAGGTAGACAATGAGCCGCCTTATTACCCGCCGCCGCTTCCTGATCGGTTCGACCCTGACCGCCTCTGCACTGGGCTTGAGCGGTTGCGACGCATTGGTCGAAAGCGACCGGACGAAGTCGGTCCTGAAGATCGCAGAGGGTCTCAGCATGAAGACGCAGCGCTTCCTGCTCGGCGACAATGCGCTCGCCCGCGAATTCAGCGAGGCGGATCTCTCGCCGGTCTTTCGCTCGAACGGCACCAGCATGCCGGACAACCCGCAATATCTCGACTGGATGGGTCGCCAGTTCTCGAACTGGAGGCTGGAGGTCGGTGGACTGGTCGAAAAGCCGTCTCAGTTCTCGCTTGCGCAGTTGAAGGCGATGCCATCGCGCACACAGATCACCCGGCACGACTGCGTCGAAGGCTGGAGCGCGATCGGCAAATGGACGGGCCTCCCGCTTGGCGTCCTGCTGCAGACGGTCGGGCTGAAGCCTGAGGCACGCTACGTCGTATTCCACTGCGCGGATGAATACGAAAAGACGTTGGACGGCCGCGGCTGGTACTATGAGAGCGTCGATCTGGTTGATGCCTTCCATCCGCAGACGATCCTTGCCTACTCGATGAACGGCCGCGACCTGGAAGTTGCGCATGGAGCCCCGTTGAGGCTCAGGGTCGAGCGGCAACTCGGTTACAAGCAGGCGAAATACCTGACCGGCATCGAAGCGGTCGCGGACCTCGGCCAACTTTATGGCGGTAATGGTGGTTTCTGGGAGGATCGCGGCTATGAATGGTATGCCGGGATATGAGTTCCGCGAGGGCTTTGAATCCGCTTTGCCACTGTGAGGCGTAGGTAAAGCGCGTCCGAGATGCTGTTGATTTCCTCATGCGGGCAAAGCACGCGACGGCCCCCACCGCCGTCGTCTCTTTTATGTCGAAGGTCGCCTGACGCGGTTGGATATTACGCGTCCATGTAAGCGGAACAGAACAGGTGGCACACCGAATTTTCGGAACTAGGCGCCAAGAGGGAACCGGCTCGCCAGTTTAATATCCAGACTGCAGGGGGGAGAATCGGCCCTGCCGAGCAACAAAGCGCGCTCCCTGTCATTATCAGTCAATTTGGCAGCGTAGCGTTATGCGGCGACCATGTGTCGACCGCGGAGACAACCCTGCTCCCGGCACTGGACAGGTCTGAAGAAAACATGGCCGCTGAGGCCCGATCCAAACAATCAATTCACGCCGCGTTGCATCTCGCGCAACACGGCGAAAATGCAGTATGCCTACACCACCTTGACGAACAGAGTACGATTAGACAACCCATGATGTTAGAGAACTGGATTCTCGCAACTCTCGATAGCGCCCCGTACCGATGTTCGTCGCAAGATAGGTGCTTTCGGGGGAAGCGAAGCAATTTCATCAAATGTAACCTTTAATTAACTGTAGCATTGTGCAACTTCAGATTTTAACGCCTCGTTTGTAGTTGAAACATAGTATTCAAGAAACAAAACTGGGGCGGGGTGCCATGAATACAGTCAGTTTAAACAGTCCGACTCTGTCGGGCGAGACTTTCACCAGACGTATCATTTTCCCCATGGCCAGCATCGTGGTTGTTGCAATCGCGGTCGTGCTGGGTTTCGTGCTTGTATCCGCAAGCGGTCAGAACAAACTTGAGGTCGAAGCCTCGACCAAACTCGCAACCACCGCCCTTCAGGTTAAGGCGAGAGAAGTTGCCCGCAACCTCCGCGACTACGCCGTTTGGGAAGATGTATACAAGAACCTCCACGAGACGGTGAACGCCGAATGGGCCGCGACCGACGGAAACGTTGGAGCAAACATTTACGAAGGTCTGGGCTATGAGATGGCCTTTGCGATCAATCCGAGCGGCAAGACCGTTTATGCGGTGATCCACGGAGCACCCCAAAAGGTCGATGCGCTCCAAATGATGCCTCATGGCTTGAAAGATCTCCTGCATGTCGCCTCGATACAGACTGATCCCGTCACAAGCATCATCAAGTCCGGGGAAGACGTGTTCATTGTCGCAGCCACCGGAATTCTTCCGCCTTCCATCGAAAGATCGACGGTTCGGCCTGGGGATTTGTCGATGCTGGTGTTCGCAAAGAAACTTGATCAGAAGTTCCTTGACGGCATCGGCCGCGACTATCTTCTGAATGGGTTGGCGATCTCGCCCACCAAGCCCATCGACGCAGAGGCGTCGATCCCCTTGCTTACGCAGGATCGGGTTTACCTCGGCTCGATTACCTGGTTCCCAGCTAAGCCCGGCTACCAGTTGCTCCGCTTCATCCTGCCGCCGTTGGCAGTCGCGCTTGTTATCCTCGCCGCATTTTCCTTGCTGGTGGTCCGTAATGCTCGCCGGTCCACTCGCGCTCTGGAGGAGTCGGCCAAGACAGTCGAAGCCTATGCACAGACGCTCAAGGAGAGTGAATCTCGGTTTAAGGATGTCGCGGAGGCATCCTCGGACTGGATCTGGGAGAGCGACAGCATTCTGCGGCTGGTATACTTTTCGACCCGCTTCACGGAAGTGACGGGCGTGGCGGCCGCGAGCGTCTTGGGCAAGACGCTCGAACAGTTTTTTTCGAGCGACGCCGATACCGACGGTTGGCGCCGGCTGATCGAGGAAACCCATGAGCGGACGTCATTTCGGGATCTGAGATGCTGCTACCGCGATGCAGGTGGCCAAACGCGTATCTGCCGGCTGGCAGGGCGTCCCATCACAAGTGCGAGCGGTGAATTCCTCGGTTTCCGTGGCACGGCAACCGATATTACCGAGGAGGTCAAGGCACAGGAGCGAGCAACGCACCTGGCACACCATGATGCTCTCACCGGCCTGCCGAACCGGGTACTCTTCCGCGAACGGCTCAACATCGCATTGGCGGCGAATGCCGTCGAGGCGTCACGCGTTTCCATCATCTGTCTTGACCTCGATCACTTCAAAGAGATCAATGATACGCTTGGACACGGCGCTGGCGACATCCTTCTCCAGCAACTCTCGAACAGGCTTTTGGGGTGTGTCCGTTCGACCGACACCGTCGCCCGGCTCGGCGGCGACGAATTCGCGATCATCCAGGTCGGTGTAAACCAGCCTCTTGAATCCGAACAACTCAGCCGAAGGCTTATCGAGGTCGTAAGAGCCCCATTCCAACTCGACGGCCAGGACCTTCATATCGGCGTCAGCGTTGGCATCGCGGTTGCGGATACTTGTGACAACGATCCCGAGCGGCTCCTGAAGAATGCCGACATCGCGCTCTACAGGGCAAAGCAAGCCGGCCGCGCGACTTACAAGATCTTCGAAGCCCAAATGGACGTGGAGCTTCAGGCCCGCAAGGCGTTGGAATATGACCTGCGCCAGGCAGTCCTCAAAAACGAGCTCGAAGTTCACTACCAGCCACTCATCGATCTTGAGGCGCGTGCAGTGGCCGCCGTTGAGGCGCTCGTGCGGTGGCGCCACCCCACGCGGGGTCTTGTCTCACCGGCGGAATTCATTCCACTCGCAGAGGAGACGGGTCTGATTGTCGCCATTGGAGAATGGGTTCTTGAAACAGCTTGTCTGCAGGCGCTCGAGTGGCCCCAGCTCCGGGTCGCCGTCAACCTCTCGCCCGTCCAATTTCGGGGCCGTGAACTTGTCGACACCGTCAGCGGTGTTCTTGTTCGAACAGGCCTTGATCCAGCGCGCCTGGAACTGGAAATTACCGAGAGTGTCCTTATCAACGATGCCACGGCCGCGCTCGAGATATTGAACGGTCTGAAAAGCCTCGGTGTCAGGATTGCGATGGACGACTTCGGGACGGGATATTCATCTTTGGGCTATCTCAACTCGTTCCCGTTCGACAAAATCAAAATCGACAGATCCTTCATCGGAGATATGAGCAGCAAGGACAAGTCTGGCGCGATTGTGAAATCGGTCATCAGTCTCGGCCAGAGCTTGAACATGGTAACGACCGCGGAGGGCGTCGAGACGATCGAGCAGGCTACCTTCCTCACCAATGAAGGCTGCGACCAGCTCCAGGGATTTTATTTCAGTAAGCCCATCACGGCATCAGAACTCACCGCGTTTATCGATCGCTGGGAAGGGTCGGACATAATGTCCATCGTAGCAGCCTAGCCGCCAACCGAAATCAGACGGGAAAATTGAAATGACCGCGCAAACCGCGTCTGCCGTCCTGGACGAGTCGGATTTGTCCCCGCGCCAACTCCAGGCATGGATACAAAGTTCTATTCCATCGCTGGAGAAGGCTCGCCACACAGGTACTCCGCTAGCGAGCTATCCTGACGTCGACACTGTTATTGCCGAGTTGCAGCCCACAGAACCGGTTTTTTGCATTTCGCCCTCGAAGTTGCGGGAGTGTGCGCAGAGCTTTCAGTCGTTTCCCGGCCGGGCGCTCTATGCGGTTAAGTGCAATCCGCACCCCTTCGTGCTCGAGACCCTCTATCGTTCCGGCATCACGGATTTTGACGTCGCGTCGCTGGATGAGATACGTCTGATCGACGGCATGTTTGGCAAGGCTGCCGGCCAGTTTTTCAACAACCCCGCGAAAACACGTCCCGCCATACGTGCTGCAAGCGAACATCATGGTATTCGCTTCTACACCGCCGACTGTATGGAAGAGATTGAAAAGATCGTCGAGGAAGCCGGCTCCAGGGACGACCTGGTTATTGCCGTCCGCCTTGCTACACGTCCGGCTGATGCAAGGTATGTCCTAGCCACCAAGTTTGGTGCCCAGCCCAACGACGCGGCCGAGATGTTAAAGGCCATTCATGCCAGAGGCATCAGGGCCGGAATTTCGTTCCACGTCGGCTCGCAGTGTCTGGCACCCGGGGCATTTGCCGCAGCCGTGGAACTCGCTGGGAAGGTCGCTAGCAAGGCGGGCGTTCCCCTGAGTGTGTTGAACGTCGGTGGTGGTTTTCCAGCACCCTATCCCGGCGACAAGATCGAGGGACGGGAGCACTATTTCGGCAATATTGTCCGAGCGGTCCGAATGATCGAGCTGCCCCGCAGCTGCATCGTCCTTTGCGAGCCAGGCCGGAGCCTCGTGGCAACGGCGGGGACGATAATCGTTCAAGTCGTAATGCGCCGAGGATCGAGCATTTTCATTAACGATGGCGTTTTTGGCACGTTGCAGGAGCTTGGTCACCCCAAGGAGCACCGCCCGACCCGGCTTGTCAGGAGCGGCGTGCGATCGGCGGCCCCTAATGTCGATTTCAAGATTTATGGGCCGACCTGCGATTCGAACGATGTGCTGGGAGCACCGTTCAATCTGCCTGGAGACGTTCGCGAGGGCGACTGGATCGAAATCGGGATGATGGGTGCGTACAGCCTGTCGATGCGCACACAGTTCAACGGTTTCTACACCGACAACGTCGTGGCATTGGGTGAATAGAGGCAAAGCGCGATGTCTTTAGTCTGCTCGAGCCGTTTGGTCGCCTCGTTGGTCGGAGCTGTGGGGGTCGTCCTCTGGGCCACCGAGACGACACTTGTCACTTTCACCACGGCCATCCCGCCTCTTCAGACGGTGGCGACTGCATTTCTCTTTGCCGCCGCCATGTCGCCCTTCGTGTGGCTTGTCACACGGAGCCACCCGCTTGTCGCTTTTCGTCAACCGCCCCGCGTCTGGCTGCTGACGGTGGTTTCGCTCGTTGGCTACCATGCCTGTATTTACTATGCCACGCAGAAGGCTCCCGCGGCAGCCGCAGCCCTTCTTCAGGGAACGACACCGCTTATGATCGTGCTCGGGTCTGCTTTCCTCCCTGGAGAGAGGCTCCGATGGTGGCACATTGTCGGCGCGATGATGGGGTTGGCCGGCGTCATCAGCCTGGTTGACGCTGGCAGCGAGGCGTCCTTTTCGCCGGGAGCGACATTCTATCTCTCACTGATCGGTGCTGCGGCGGCGCTCTGGGGGATTTATTCCGTTCTGACCAGAGCACTGCCGGAAGTTCCTTCATCGGCTCTCGGAATGTTCTACGCTGCTTCCGCCATCGTCTCATACATCGCGCACCTGTCCTTTGAAGAGTGGGTTTGGCCCACGACGGCGGAATGGCTGGCAATGGCTGCACTTGGCTGCTTGCCTATGGGGCTCGCTATCTATTTTTGGGACCATGGGCTGAAGAAAGGGGACATTCAGGCGCTCGGAGCCTTCTCCTATGTTGAGCCGTTTGTCGGGGCTCTTCTCGTCGCTTCATTCACTGTGGCAACATTCGACCTCTCCCTCTTGTGGGCCGGAGTGCTGATCGTCGGTGGCGCCATCATCGCCAGCGCCAGCCTCTGGACGCGAAAGAAGATCAACACGGCCGGACGTGACAGCGGGAGCAGGATTAAAGGCACAGCGATCCCAGAATCGCTGAGCGAGGCTTCAACGCCACAAGAGCCGAGTGCCATGAGCAACCGTTTCCTACAGCGACTTGCCGAGATCGGAGACGACTACGGCGATCCGCGCAAACATGATGAGGATCGTGCGGAACCTCTTGCGAGGACGCTGTCAGGTTAACTGAGGCAGAGGTCTTCGGATATGATTGCCTCAGGCCATAGCCTCCGTTAGCGACAAACGCCAGCATCGAAAGCCCGCTATTCTTCAAACAGAACACGCGCATGTTCTACGGCGATGCAAGGAAGTCGACTTCCGATCTTCTGCTGCAAGTGGGATAGGGAACCCAAGCTGGGGAAGTTGGCCCGACGGCGGCCGCCCGCCGCCATCTTCGAATAAGGCCTAGTCTATATACGTCGGGGAAAGTCCTTGACGGGTCTGACGCCGGTGACGCTGAAATTGAGCGGCAAGTCGCCTTGTGTGGTAGCGCCGGATCTTTCAATTCAGGCTGGGCGAACGGATCGTCTGGGCGAAGATGCTCAACGCCGCGCAGATCTGCACCAACTTCAGTTACCTGCTCCAGCCCGACAACCGCGGGATGCCTTCGCCAAGGCTGCGCGCAATGATGGTTGAGTTGGCTTAAAGAGCCTCGTCCTGCGCACCCATGCGAACAGTCGCTCTTGATTTTGAGTTTTAGCTGCAATGGCTGAAAGCTGACTGAAAGCTTGGCCTGCTACTGTCGTCGTCGCATCGTGGAGGAGACACGAGCCCGTGTGTCAATGGCGATGCAGACAACCACTAGGAGGATACAGTCTATGCGTTGTACACGCGCACTTCTTCATTCTGCTGCCGTTTTCGCCTTCCTTGCCGGCGCCGCCATGGCAACCGCAACTTTAGCCAATGCTTCTGACAAGATCACGATCATGGTCGGCGGCTACGAAAAGCAGATCTATTTGCCGGCAAAGCTCGCCGAGACGCTTGGCTATTTCAAGGAGGAAGGCCTCGATGTCGAGCTTCTGAACGAGGCGGCTGGCGTCGATGCAGAAAATCAGCTGCTTGCCGGCGCCGTGCAGGGGGTTGTCGGCTTTTATGATCACTGCGTTGACCTGCAGGCGAAAGGCAAATTCGTCGAATCGATCGTCCAGTTTAGCCAGGCCCCGGGTGAGGTTGTGCTTGTTTCCAGCAAGCATCCGGAAATCAATGCCCCCAGCGACTTTAAAGGCAAGACGATCGGAGTGACAGGGCTTGGCTCCTCGACCAATTTCCTGACGCTGTACATGGCATCGAAGGCTGGATTGCAATCGGGAGACGTCGTCACCGTCCCAGTGGGTGCTGGAGGAACCTTCATCGCCGCCATGCAGCAGGATCAGATCCAGGCAGGTATGACTACGGAGCCAACAATTTCGCGCATGGTCAAGACCGGTGAGGCATCGGTTCTCGTCGATATGCGCACCGTCGAGTCTACGCGCAAGGCGCTCGGCGGCACCTATCCGGCTGCCTCTCTCTACATGGAGAGTGCCTGGGTCGACGAACATAAGGAGGAGGCTCAGAAGCTTGCCAATGCGTTCGTGAAGACCCTGAAGTTCATCAATACGCATTCTGCCGCCGAGATCGCCGAAAAAATGCCTAAGGATTTCTACGTCGGTGACAAGGACGGCTATGTCAACGCACTCGAGGCGGGCAAGGGCATGTTCACGCCGGACGGTGTCATGCCGGAAGACGGCCCGAAGACCGTTCTTGCCGTACTCTCGGAGTTCTCCAAAAACGTCCAGGGCAAGCAAATCGATCTTTCGAAGACCTACACGACGGAATTCGTGAAGAACGTCAAATAAGCGCCCCTTCGCTGCACGTCCGGTCAAGCCGGAACCAGTTCCCTTGAACAAAAAGCACCTTTATGCGCGCCTACAGGCATGCGCGAGGATATCTCATGACAGATGATATAACCCATGATCCAGCGATCGAATTGATCAATGTGAGTCGCCGCTTCGTTTCTCCGACTGGCAAGTCTCTCACAGCGCTTCGCGATTTCAACATGACCGTCGAACGCGGTGAGTTCGTCGCCGTGGTCGGCCCTACGGGTTGCGGCAAGTCGACGACGCTCAACCTTGTCACCGGCCTCGCGCGGCCGAGCGCTGGCGAAGTCCGCCTTATGGGCGGGCCAGTGGCTGGCATCGATCCGCGCGTCGGCTTCGCCTTTCAGACGGATGCCCTCTTCCCCTGGAAGAACGTGATCGACAATGTAATGGCTGGCCCCCTGTTTCGCGGCAAGCCACGCGATGTTGCGGAAACGGCGGCCAAGAGCTGGCTGGCACGCGTCGGACTTTCAAAATTCATGAACCACTATCCGCATCAGCTGTCCGGCGGCATGCGCAAGCGCGTCTCGCTCGCTCAGACCTTCGTCAATGAGCCGGAAATCCTGCTGATGGATGAGCCCTTTTCCGCGCTCGACGTGCAGACACGCACCGTCATGCACGAGGAACTGCTGAAACTATGGGCGGAGCGCAAGGCATCAGTGGTTTTCGTCACGCACGACCTCGAGGAAGCCGTCGCACTGGCCGACAAGGTCTATGTCCTGACCGCCGGACCCGCAACTGTTAAGTCGGTCTACAAGATCGACCTGCCGCGGCCGCGCGTTGTGTCGGAAATCCGCTACGAACAGCAATTCATCGACTACTGCAAGACCATCTGGGATGATCTGCGACAGGAGGTGGAAACCAGTTATCGCCGCTCGAGCGAAGCGGCATAGGGAGGTCTTAGCAATGGCAAACGTACCCATGGAGACGGCGCGCGCAGTTTTTCGCCCGGGCACCTCTGATGCCGAAATCGAAGCTGTCGCGTTGAAGTCCATCAAGCGCCGCAAGCAGACGGTTTTGTTCTGGCAGATCGCCATTCTCGTCGCGACACTCGGGCTTTGGGAGCTGTCCTCCACAATGCTCTGGATCGACCCGTTTTTCTATGCCAGCCCAAGCGCCATCGCCGCACGGCTCTACGACTGGGCGCTCAACGGCACTACGGAAGGTTCGCTTTGGTATAACCTGTGGGTTACTATGCAAGAAGCGTTGATTGGCTTTTTCGCCGGCTCGATCGCGGGCGTATTCGTTGGCGTCGGCCTTGGCCGCAACCGCTTCCTCTCGGATATCCTCTCCGTTTATATCAAAGCGATCAACTCGATCCCGCGCGTTGTGCTTGCACCGATCTTCATCATGATCATGGGTCTTGGGTTGCCATCCAAGGTTGCGCTCGCCTTCATCATGGTGTTCTTCGTGGTTTTCGCAAACGCTTTTCAGGGCGTGCGGGAAGCAGACCGCAACATGATCGCCAATGCACGCATTCTCGGCGCTTCCAATTGGCAGGTAACCCGTAGCGTTATCGTTCCATCGGCGATGAGCTGGATCTTTGCGAGCCTGCATGTTTCGTTCGGCTTTGCTATCATCGGCGCGATCGTTGGCGAATTTGTCGGCGCCCGCTTTGGCATTGGCCAGCTGATTTCGATCGCCAAGGGCACTTTCGATGCCGCAGGCATGTTCGCGGCGATTATCCTCGTCATGATCTTCACACTGGTTGCAGAGGCAATCATGACCGTGATCGAGAACCGCCTAGCCAAGTGGCGGCCACAACAGATGGACGTTCAGTAATCCTCTCGAGCATTACTGGAACGCTGAAAGGGCCGGGTGACATGCTCGGCCCTTTTGTTTCACACTCCAAGCGGCAATGTTACAAGGACAAGAAGTCCTCCGTCTTTTCCATCACCAAGTTCGATCGTACCTCCGGCGCTATCGACCACTTCCCGCACAATTGCCAATCCGAGACCGCTACCCTCGGTCTGTGTGCCGATCACTCGATAGAAGCGTTCGAATACCTGCGTGCGCTCGCCTTCGGGAATTCCCGGGCCGGTGTCTTCGACCGTGAGGATTGCCATATTTCGCAGTGACTTGACTGTAACGGTCACCGCGCCGCCGGCTGGCGTGTAGCGCAGAGCGTTGTCGACCAGGTTCACCACAAACTCGCCGAGCATGGTAGCATCACCAGTCACATTCACTGGACCGCTATTGTCGAAACCGAGATCAATGCTGCGTTTCAAGGCCTCTTCGGCGACATTTTCGAGTACGGAACGTGTGAGAGCCGCCAAGTCGATATTGTCCGTGCGTGGGCGGAAGTTTCCGGGCTCGGCCCGGGAAAGAGCAAGTAGCTGCCCGGCCAGCCGGGTAACTTGCCGCGTGCTTTTCTGTAGAGCCTGAAGTGCTTCATCGCGTTGACGAATGTCAACTTCCCTGGCAGCCACCGCGGCCTGGGTCGCGATCAGCGCCAGTGGTGTTCGCAATTGGTGAGCGGCATTGGCAACAAATCGCCGCTGAGCCGCCATCTGATTTTGCACGCTCTCCATATGCTCGTTCAAGGCGTGAACGAGCGGCTGCAGTTCTGTCTGTACCATTGATGGCGGGAATGGATCGAGGCGGTCACGACCACGTTGGCGCACAGCGTCCCGCAGGCGCAATATGGGCGAAAGTCCTCGCTGGAGACCGATGATGGTGACAAGGCCTGCCAGTAGAACAAGCGCAAGCTCGTTTGCGAAATCGGAAAGCCAAAGCTGGCGTCGAATTGCATATTGGCTACCATGCGTGACACCGACCGTCACAGCAATCGTTCCGTCTCCCGCAAGGCCCACGACTGGATGCTCAAGCATGAGCGCTCGAATACTTTGATCGTGAAAAATCAAATCCTGGCCCTTCAGCGCGACCGGCGGCGTCGGCAGATCGGGATATCCTGAGAGTAGGTTACCCCAGGGCGTGGTCACGCGATAGAAGACCTGATCGCCAAAGCCCGTGTCAAACATCTCCAATGCGGCGGGGGGAATTTCGACCTGAACGGAGCCACTGTCGTCGACGTGCACGGCCTCGGCAATGACGCGAGCCGATGCGAGCAAAGTGCGATCGGTAACGAGCTGGGCGGCGGCAGCGGCAGAGCGGAAGCTCAAATAGAGGTTGACGCAAATTGCTCCAGCTAGCGTCAAAACGACCAGTGAGACCAGTTGGACACGCAGGCTGCGCCTTAGCCGAGCAATTCGGCCTGTCAGCCTTCGGATCGGCGATTTTGGGCCTTTAAACATGGCGCAGCAGATAGCCAAGGCCGCGCAGCGTTACGATCTGAATGGAGCTGCCTTCAAGCTTCTTTCGGAGTCGATGGACGTAGATTTCGATTGCGCTCGCATCAGCAACATCATCGAATCCAAAGACCCCTTCGGAAAGGGATGCTTTCGTCACCGTCGCCCCCGCTTTCATTATCAGGTGCTCGAGCACGGCGTGTTCGCGAGGCGTGAGCTGTAGTGGCTGCCCGCGCAGCGAAAACTGTCGTGTTCTGCCGTCAAGGACTAGGTCTCCAACGGCAATTTGTGGCGCGGCGACGTCATGACCACGCCTGATCACCGCGCGGATTCTCGCTTCAAGTTCTGCAATTTCAAACGGCTTGGCGAGATAGTCGTCCGCACCGCTATCAAGACCCGCAACACGACCCTCCACGCTGGCGTTTGCGGTGAGAATGATGACGGGCACCTTATTGCCGGCGCGGCGCAACTGCTTCAAGACAGTTATGCCGTCTAACTTGGGTAGGGACAGATCGAGGATAACGGCCGAATAGGCCGCAAGACGTAGCATATGCTCGGCGTCCAGGCCGTCGGCCGCAATATCCACAGTGTACGCCGTTTGTCTAAGAGCCTTCGCGAGCCAGGCAGCAAGGTCGGCGTTGTCTTCCACAATAAGCAGGCGCATTTTCCGTGCTCACGTCAATAGGCGACCACCAACCTATCATTGGTCAATGCTGATCAGAACTCCCTGGAATGACAATCTTCCGTCCTGTTATTTTCCCACGTCGTGACGAGTTGTCATAGCGATAGCGGGAAGGAACACAAGTTATGAACGAACCGCATTTATAAAAGCATCAAAGATCGCGATGTCCGGCATCGCTCGGATGGACGAGATCGGCTGAGGCAAAGTCGCCGTCGCCATAAGCTGTCATGCTTTCGTAAACAGGTGTATAGAAGAGTGAGAAGCGGCGACCGCAAGGCGGTTTACGGCATTCGTCCCGAGCATTTCGCCCTCGACGACAAGGGCGAAGCAGCAACCGAGGTCCATGGTGGCTTCCCGGACCCCTCAAAAGATTCAAGTTGGCAATGCAATTTTCACTTGTAGTTTGACGACGAAAACGGGCGTATAAAAAGCATCATTTTTTACAACCATAGTCAAATTTGATATGAGACGGGCATGGCTATTGCCCGATGCCGCTCACGTCTGCCCACTCTTGCTTGATTGATCAGCTTACTGCCAGGCCTCATTTGTCTGTTTTGCAAGTCCTCCACGAGTTTGTTTGCACGACCCTGGGATCCTGAAGATACCATAAATCGCCCGGCATATTCTTGAGGAAATAATACGATGTTCACGACACGACCGGAAATCCTCGGCACCTTCGGCGTCGTCACGTCGACCCACTGGATCGCATCTTCGGTTGGCATGGCGATCCTGGAGAAGGGGGGCAACGCCTTCGACGCGGCTGTCGCCACCGGCTTTGTGCTGCAGATCGTCGAGCCGCATCTATGCGGCCCAGGCGGCGACATGCCCGCCATTCTCTATTCGAAGAAGAAGGACAAGGTCGAGGTCATCTGCGCCCAGGGACCGGCACCGGCCGGTGCGACGATCGAGCACTACACCTCCGAAGGCCTGAACCTGATCCCCGGCGACGGCTTGCTGGCGACGGTTATCCCCGGCGCCTTCGACGGCTGGATGCTGATGTTGCGCGATTACGGAACGATGAGCATCCGGGACATTCTCGAGCCGGCGATCTACTACGCCGAAGAGGGTCATCCTGTCCTTGCCGCGGTTTCTGCGACAATCAAGAGACTGGGCGGCTTCTTCGAAAAGGAATGGCCGACTTCCCACGCAACCTGGCTGCCGGGTGGTAGCGCGCCGGAGCCGAATCGCAACTTCAAGAATCCTGTTCTGGCGGCAACTTGGAAGCGGGTGATTGCCGCGGCCGAAGCGAAGAGCGGTCGGGAAAATCAGATCGAGGCCGCCCGCGACGCCTTCTACCGGGGCTTCGTGGCCGAGGCGATCGAAAGGTTCGTCAGCACCACTGCCGTCATGGATGCGAGCGGAGCCAGGCACAAGGGCGTGCTGAACGCTGAGGACATGGCAAACTGGCGCGCCACGGTCGAGGCGCCGCAGACCTATGACTACCATGACTGGACGATCGCTAAAACGCCGGCCTGGGGCCAAGGACCTGTATTGCTGCAATCCCTGGCGCTGTTGAAAAACCATGATCTCGCCGCGATGGACCCGTCCGGGCCGGATTTCGTACACACCGTCGTTGAAGCCATGAAGCTCGCCTTCGCCGATCGCGAAGTCTATTACGGAGATCCGAGTTTCGCGCAGATCCCCACCGAGTATCTGCTGTCGGAAAGCTATAATAGCGAACGCCGAAAACTTATCGGCGAGGGAGCTTCGCTCGAGCTGCGCCCCGGCCGCGTGCCAGGCTACGACCACCAATTCGACGTCACCATGGCCATGCTTGCCGAAATGAGCGGCAAGGGCACGGTCTACGAACCAACCATGTCCCATCTAAGCGAAAAACGTGGCGACACGGTGCATATCGATGTGATCGACCGCTGGGGCAACATGGTTTCAACCACGCCTTCGGGAGGCTGGCTGCAGTCTTCGCCGATCATCCCGGGCCTCGGCTTCGCGCTGAACTCTCGCGCCCAGATGTTCTGGCTGAAGCCCGGCCTGCCGACTTCTCTTGAGCCGGGCAAGCGCCCCCGGACGACGCTCACTCCCTCGCTGGCGCTGCATCAGGGCCGGCCGACGATGGTCTTCGGCACACCTGGCGGCGATCAGCAGGATCAGTGGCAGGTGCCTTTCTTCCTGCGCTACGTCCATCACGGAAAAAACCTGCAGGCATGTATCGACATGCCGCTTTTCCACACTTCGCATTTCCCGGGTTCCTTCTACCCGCGCACCAGTTCTCCCGGCGAGATCATGGTCGAAAGCAGCGTCGGCGCTTCGACGCTCGACGAGCTGCGCCGGCGTGGCCATAAGGTACAGGTTGCCGATCCTTGGACCGTAGGCCGTCTGACCGCGGCGCGCCGGGACGTGGACGGTCTTCTAAGGGCCGCCGCGACCCCCCGCCTTATGCAGGCCTACGCGGTCGGCAGGTAAACAATCGCAACTGATTGGTCGCGGACTTGAGTATTCATCGGGGAGGGTGTGCTGCAGAGAGCTTCTCCATTCGGTCGCGTGAAGGCGGCCGAGGACAAGGCCGATGAGGCGGTGTCCGATCTTGCCGCTCACAAAATGCACTCCGCCGAGACCTTCGCGACCAAAGCCGGGACTATTTCGCGCGATCGAAGGCGTGGGCAATAGAATTGACGGACTGCACGAGCGGATCGACACAGCTTTCGAACGCACTAACGGGCGCACGACGCGCAGCTAATCCAGCTACCTCTCCTTAACCGGGGAGGCGGGCTGTTTTTGTTTTATTCTACGGTTAGAGCCAGAACAGGCCGGCGATCTGCAAGACTATCCCGTCCGCAGCGCAGAACGGCAAACGCCATGAGCGTGATGGTGAGGACACGTTTCATGCGCACCAGTCGTTCATGTGCCCCGGCCGCTATTCGCGCGCAAAGCCTTCCTTGCGCAGCTACAGTGGTACTCGTGGATATTGCGCCTAGTGCCGTTGGGTGCAACGGCGCGAGGCGCTTCAGGCGGAAGCTGACTGGTGTTTGCTTTTGCTGATGGCGTACCGCCGACCGTCAATGCGCTGTCTGCGAATGTTCGCCGCCGCGTTGTGAGATGCCGCTCAGTGCCTTACCCGTTCCGGTGGCCTCGCCCTTCGTAGCGAGGTCTCCAAGTGAGATGATGCCGACGAGGCGCTTATCTCGGTTCAGTACTGGCAAGCGCCGTATCTGAAGATCGCCCATGTTGTGAAGCACGTCTTCAACATCTTCATCATCGAAGCAGTATCTAACCTTGATACTCATCACATCGCGAACCTTTGCCTCGGGGCCCTTGCCCTCTGCCACGCCACGAATTGCGATGTCGCGATCGGTGATCATGCCGACCAGCCTGTCGTTCTCACTCACCGGGAGAACGCCGGAATCGAGACGGCCCATCATCAGGGCGACATCCTGCAATGTCTGCTCCGGATTGGCGATCTGAACGTCTGTGGTCATGCAGTTGCTGACTTTCATGATAACCTCCCTTGCCCGCGCCAAAACTGCGGGTGAAGGGAATCAACGCACACCGGTCGTAAATGTTCCTGCGGAGGGGCGGTAAATGGCGGTCATACTTTGGCCTCCTGCGCGTCATGCCGCGGCTCATCGCGCCTCGGCCAAAGCGAGTTGCTGGCGCAGATGACGGATGTCCTCGAGCAGTGGAGCAATGGTCGCATTCACGTCGTCGTCGTGCCAGGCGAGGGCGGCTTGCACTTCGAAATCCATGTCTTTCTTAGTACGCGGCAAAAGCGGCCCGCTGCCGCCGGGGCTTGTGGACCGCCGTGCTAGAAGCACCCGGCGCTCTGAGGGAAGCGCCATCTCCACTATAAACCTTTGCACGCCATCCGTCATGGATTTCGGCCCTCAGAGATTTCTACCAAACATACGATATTGCGCTATCCTGTACTTTAGAAAGCGCTTTAGAAGATGCAGCACGGCGACTTTGATAGCTTCCGATACAGCTTAGCGTCGCTTTTGGTGCGCCGCCCAAACCTCCGTATATACGCGAACAAGGCGCGGTGGTGGATCGATATGATCGAAGAGTACGGGGAGGCGGTCAGATGCAGAGGTAAGCTCTGGGTCCAAGGCAACGACAAAAACACCTTAGAGGACTACGAGAGAATTTGCGACGAGCTTGAGGACGAGCTAGAAAGCTACCTCTCAGGCTACCCTGCGGGACACCGTATCAATCATAACAGCTGCAGGCTTCCCATTCACTTCGAGGCGTTCAGGGGGTCATGACTCGCAGCTTCCAATACCTGATGCACCCACTTGGCCAACGCCGGATCTTTTGAAAGGTGAAACTGGAAAGCTTTTTCGTCGAGCTTCCCCAGCCGATAAGCGGCAACTACGTCTTGCTGTTCTTTGTTCAACCCTCTGGCCATCGCGTGCTTAGGCCAGACGCTTCCCAGCTCGGTCAGCCGGCTTTTGAATGTTCTGATACCGCTTGTAGACATGACGTTTCCTCCGAAGAGGAAAACGAAATGGAGACTTCAAGGTTCCTGAGATCGAGTACCGCGCCTGGATCCATGACGGCAAGCTTCGCCACGCGTCATATAAGGGCCTGCGAGAGGTTCAGGACAACGCCGCAGTTTATGAGATCTCGCCGGAAGCGTGAGACAAAGCGGGCAAAAAGCATAAGGATCAGACGAGCTATCGATCTGCCTGACAATTCAGCAAGATCATGATTTTGCTCGCTTGCCGTACTCCGGCATGGGGCACCAAAATCAAATCAAAGCCGACCTCGTAAGAGCCTTTAGATCGCTTCGCTTGCAAAAACTCGTTCGGGATGACGGGTGTCGGGACCGAAGATCATCACCTCCGAGCCTTTCCCGAAGTGTGCGGGACTCAACCTCTAAACCGCAAGCCGCGTCGGCTCAGATCCAAGATTGCGGTAGGCAGCGCCCGGATGCGGGACCGCGAGGCGCGGGCCTTTCCCACCAAGCTTTTCGCGCAGGGTGCCCTGGCGATATGCGGTCTTGTAGACGCCGCGCCTCTGCAGTTCCGGCACGAGAAGGTCGACCGCGTCCTCAAAGCTTTCAGGCGTTATTGCATAGGCGAGATTGAAGCCGTCGACATCGGTATCGTCGACCCATTCCTGCATCAGATCGGCGACCGTAGAGGGCGAGCCGACAAAGACAGGGCCGAAGCCGCCGACGCCCACCCAGTCCGCCATCTCCCGAACCGTCCATTCCCTGCCGGGATCGATGGTCGTGAAGGTTTCGACGGCCGATTGCACGGCATTTGTATAGCGGTGGCGCAGCACCTCATCGGGGCCAAACTGGCCGAAGTCGATGCCCGTCCAGCCGGAGATCAGCGTCAACGCCCCCTCGAATGAAGCATATTTGCGGTATTCATTGAACTTGCGCTGTGCCTCTGCATCCGTTTCGCCGACCACGACGGTCTGCAGATTGAAGGCAAGGATCTCCCGCGGATTGCGGCCGACACGTTCGGCCGCTTGCCGCACATTGGCGACATAGCGTTTGAGTACGGCCTTCGACGGGGCTGCGACGAAAATGCATTCGGCATGGGCGCCGGCGAAATCCTTGCCGCGGCTGGAGGCGCCGGCCTGGTAGAGGACGGGTGTGCGCTGCGGCGACGGCTCGCTGAGGTGAATGCCGGGAACGGTGAAATGCTTGCCGGCGTGACGGATAGGGTGGACCTTCTCCGGATGGGTGAAGATGCCCTTTTCCCGGTCACGCACCACGGCACCGTCTTCCCAGCTCCCCTCCCACAGCTTGTAGCAGACCTCAAGATATTCTTCGGCCAGCTCGTAGCGGTCGTCGTGGTTCGTCTGGGCGGGCTGGCCGACGTTGAGCGCACCGCTGTTGAGATAGGACGTGACGATGTTCCAGCCGACCCGGCCTTTGGTAAGATGGTCGAGCGTTGAGATGCGCCGGGCGAACGTATAGGGGTGCTCGAAGGAGAGCGATGCCGTGAGGCCAAAGCCGAGATGTTCGGTCTCATAAGACATTGTCGGGATAAGCTGCAGTGGATCGTTGACCGGCACCTGGGCAGAATGGCGCAGTGCCGCATCGACATTGCCGTTCAGCACGTCGTAGACGCCGAGTACATCGGCTATGAAGAGCCCGTCGAACTTGCCGCGCTCCAGCGTCTTTGCCAGATGCACCCAGTAGTCGAGATCCTTGTAGGTCCATGACTTGTCGCGTGGGTGGCGCCAGAGCCCGGGAGACTGGTGTCCGACGCAGTTCATGTCAAAGGCGTTCAGCCTGATTTCTCGGCTCATGTCATTGTTCCTGCATGGTTTCGATTGGCCTCGCTCAGGCGTCGGCCGCTTTCCTGTTGATGAAGCTGAAGGCCAACACCGCGAATATGAGGGTGCCGGTGCCGACCTGCTGCCAGTAAAAATTGAGGCCTGTCAGAAGCAGTCCGTTGGCAACGATGCTGAGGAGCAGGACGCCGAGGACGGTGCCGGCGACATTCGGGCGCCCGAGCGGCGAGAATGTCGTGCCGATGAAGGTGGCGCCAATCGCATTCAGCAGAAAGGCATTGCCAGAAGAGGGGATATAGACCGTGACCGTTGCCGTCAGGATGATGCCCGCGACCGCCGCGATGATCCCGGCGAGGATGAAGGTCGCGGCAACATGAGGGCTAAGGCCGACCCCGGAATAGCGTACGACGCTTGGCTGGATGCCGATCGAAAGCACGACACGGCCAAACCGCGTCCGGGAAAGGAGCACCGAGGCACCGGCAATGATGAGAGCGGCGATCAAGAGTGGCACCGGCACGCCCGCGATAACTCCGTGCCCTAGAAAACGGAAAGCCTCCGGCACGCCGGCGGGCGGCAGGTAGACGGGATTGCCGCCGTTCGTCAGAAGCTGCTGGATGCTGCGCCCGATGAACAAGGTACCGAGCGTTGCCAGAAACGGCGACACGCCGATCGCCGAGATCAGAATGGCGTTGAAGGCGCCGACGACGGCACCTGCCGTAAGACCGCCCAGAAGCGCAATGGCGATCGGCTCGCCGGTAAGCACGAGGGAAACGAAGGCGAAGCTTGCGAAGTCCACCGCGGTGCCGACTGAAAGATCGATGCCGCCGGCCGAAACCGCCAGGGTCATGGCGATCGAGACGATCGCGAGCAAGGTGAAATTGTTGACCAGAATGCTCTGCAGGTTGCCCAAAGTGAGGAAGGTCGGTGCGGCGGCTGAGAAGATCGAGAAGACGACGACGAGGGCCAGTATGAGGCCGTATCTAGCCAAGCCTGCGGCGTATCGCCCGGCAAATGTCGAGGCGGACATGGTCAGATCTCCCGTTTGCGCAGCAGCGTCGTGGCCGAGACAACGATCAGGATCAGGAGACCCTGGACGCCGCTGACGAGCGTGCTCGGCAGGTTCAAAAGCTGGAAGCCGTTGATGAGGAAGCCGACGAAGAGTGCGGAAACCAGTGTTCCGGTGATCGTCGGCACGAGGCGGCGCGAGAAAACCGAGCCAAGCAGTGCAGTGACGACGACCGGCAGTAACATCTCGCCCGAACCGGTGGTGCTGCCACTGAGATAGGAGACGGAGAGAATGCCGGCGAAGCCACCGCACAGACCGCTGGCGACGAAGGCTCCCGCAAGCAACCGCTTGAGCGGCAGGCCTGCTGCACGGGCTGCATCCGGAAACTCGCCGGCGGCATAAAGCCTCAACCCCAGCGGGGTGTATTGGACGATCGCCGTTGCAAGCGCGGTGAAGCCGATCAGGATATAGGCAAGGATTGGAATGCCGAAGCCGTCGGACGCCGAGATCGCCGTCAGGAAATCGGTCGAGGCTGGGACGACGGTGTTCTGGGTCAGGACCAGCTCAAGGCCGGCGACAACGTTCATGACGGCAAGCGTTGCGAGGAGAGGCACGATGCCGGCAAAGACCACGGCTGCCGCATTGACCGCGCCGATTGCAAGTCCCGTGAAAAGCGCGCCGCCTGCTGCGGCAAGATCGCCGTATCCGAGCTGGATCAGCGTCGCATAGGTCGCAGCGCTCAGCCCCATATTTGCGGCAAGCGACAGGTCGATGCCGCCGGTGACGACGTTCGATCCGCCGGCGATGAGCACGATCGTCAGGCCGATCGCCAGGACGCCTGCGATGGCCGATTGGCCAAGGACATTGCCGATATTGCCGATCGTCAGGAAATAGGGGGCCGTGAGCGAGAACACGACGAGGATCGACGCGAAGGCAAGCAGCGAACCGAAGCGGAGGGCCGATGCTGCGAGCCTGCCCTTCGCCTGCGGCAAATGGCCGGTCGAAGCAGCGGGAAGGGAGGCAAACTGGACGTCAGCCGACATGGCGCAATCCTTCCGAAGCGCCGGTCGAGGCTGCCAGCACTTCATCCGTCGTGGTCGTCGAGGAGACGAGCTCGCGGATCACCTGGCCGCGGAAAAACACGAGAATTCGGTCGGTAATGCCCACAAGCTCGGGCAGATCCGAGGAGAGCACGATGACGCCGGCGCCACGCGCAGCCAGCTCGCCGATCAGAGAGTAGATCTCGACCTTGGAACCGATGTCGACGCCAACGGTCGGCTCGTCGAGAAGGTAGATCTCCGATTGGCGGCTCAGCCACTTGGCTATCGCCACTTTCTGCTGGTTGCCGCCGGACAGCGTGCGAACCAGGGAGTCGCGGCCGGCGGTCTTGATCTGCAGGCGTTTGATGAGGTCGTCGGTATCGGCGCCCTCACGGCTTCGTTTGAGGAATCCGAAGCGCGTGTATCGGGCAAGGCTCGATAGCGTGATGTTTTCGCTAAGGCTGAGATCAAGGCCGACGCCATGGCCGCGCCGATCTTCAGGCACCAGCGCAAGCTGCCGGTCGACGGCCTGCACGGGATTGCGCGGTTGCGTTGCCTTGCCCTCGATCTCGATCACACCAGATGCTGCCTGCTCGAGCCCGAAGAGCGTCCGCGCAAGGTCCTTGGCCCCGGAACCCAGCAGCCCGGAAATGCCGAGGACCTCTCCGCGGCGCAGCGAAAAGCTGATGTTGTTGAAGCGGTTCGGTGCCGAAAGGGCCTGGACTTTAAGAACTTCCTCGCCGAACTCTACCTGGCGTTTCGGGAACATCTCGGTGATGTCGCGCTCGATCATCAGGCTGGCGATCGCCTTTGCAGACGTCTCGCTGATCGGCACGGAGGCGACATCGATGCCGTTGCGCAACACCGTCACGTGGTCGCACAGTTCCTCGATCTCGTTCAGATAATGAGAGATGTAGATGATGGTCACGCCCTCGCTGCGAAGGCGGCGGATCAGGCGGAAGAGAATTTCGGCCTCGCGACGGACAAGTGCCGCAGTCGGCTCATCGAAGACCAGAATTCTGGGCTGGTGGAGAAGCGCGCGGGTGATCTGGACGATCTGGCGCTCGGCGGTGGAAAGCTCGCCGACCAAGGCATCCTTCGGCAGCTCCACGCCGAAATAATTGGCGAGAATTTCTTCCGCGCGCCGCTGCATGGCGCGGCGATTGAGAAACGGCGTGCCGGCAAAGCGAGCCTCCCGCCCGAGAAACAGGGCTTCTCCGACCGTGAAGGTGGGTACAAGCAGCCGGTCCTGATGGATGAAATGAATGCCGAGTTCCTCGCACAGATGCGGCGTCAGCCGATCGTACGGCTTGCTTTCGATCTCGATCCGTCCCTCGTCCGGCGTGTGCAGGCCGGCAAGAATCTTGATGAGCGTCGACTTGCCGGCCCCGTTCTGTCCGACAAGCCCGTGCACGGTGCCGCGGTGCACGGCAAGCGCGGCACCGGCAAGCGCCTGCGCGCCTCCGAAGTGCTTCACGACATGGTCGAAGCGAATGATGTACTCGTCACTCTCGGGTGTTTGGGCGAAGGCGGAGGTGGTCATGTTGCAGGCTGCTCACAAGAGAAATGGGAGCGATGCGGCCGCTGCCGCATCGCCAGGGCCGGTGTCAGCCGATACCGAGCTTCTTGATGATCTCGCCAACGTTGTCCTTGTTTGCGAGGAGTGCCGGTACGTAGGTTTCGCGCGGCAGGCTCTGGCCGGCGAGCAGCCTGGCGACGTTGCGAACCGCAACGCGGCCGATCTCGGCCGGCTGCTGGGCGGCATCCGCGCCCGCAGGCGAGTTCGGATCGGCAACGAGCTGGAGAACTTCAGGGCTGCCGTCGACGCCATAGGTGCGGATCTCGTTGCGGCCGGCTGCGGTAATCGCCTGGGTGGCGCCGAGCTGCGGGATATCCCAGGCCGACCAGACGGCCTTGATCGAGCCCTTGTCCGGATACTTGTTGAGGATCGCGGTGATCTGCGTGAACGCGTCCTGGACCGTGTTGGGGATGACGTCGCGCAGCTCCGGCTGAAGGATTTTCACCTTCGGGAAATACTTGATGACGTTGACGAGCTGGTCATAGCGGATCGCGCAGGGCGTCACGCCATAAAAACCGTTGAAGACGACGATATTGCCTTCGCCTTCGATGTCGGAGACAAGCTGCAGGGCGAGGTCCTTGCCGATGCCCCAGTTGTCGGAGGTCGTATTGTTGATCGAGTTGGTAGAGCCGACGTCGACGGTCAGGACCGGAATGCCTGCATCGCGAGCCTTCTTCAGCCAGGGATCGATGACGCTGAGCGTGCCGAGGATCTGCACGAGGGCGTCCGGCTTCTGCGCGACGAGCGTCTGGAGCTGGGCGATCAGCTTGCCGTCATTGCGGCCGGCATCGACCGCGATCGGCTCGCCGCCCAGCCGCTTCACCTCTTCGATCTGGGCGTTGTAGACCTGAAGGTCGAAATAGTGGTCGGTGCCCGTGGCGCTGATCGCGACGCGCTTGCCCTTCAGCGAAAGACCGTCGTCTGCGGCACTTGCCTGTCCGGCGGCGAAGATGCCTGTCCCTGCAAATGTCGCCCCGGCGACCGCCGCGAGCTTCAAGATCTCCCGGCGCCCGAAGCCCGGTTCACGTCCCTCACCCATGAAATAACCCTCTCGTTTCGTGTAGTCCACAAAATATATAGATTTCTATCTAGAAGTAGGAACGTTATTCCAAAAGCGGCTCCTGCCAGGAAAATTTCGCAAGCCCGGTGTCGAGTGTCAGCGATCGACGTTGCGGCCGAGACCGTAGGTGAGGGCGAGCGCCCCGACCAGAACGGCACCCTTTACGAAGTCCTGCGTGTAGTAGGGGGCATTCAGCATGGTGAGGCCGTTGAGGAGTACGCCGATGAAGACGGCGCCGACGACGGTGCCGAGCACGTTCGGGCGGCGGAGATTGAGGACGGCAAAGCCGATCAGCGCGGCCGCAACTGAATCCATCAGCAAAGAGCCGCCCGACGAGACGTCGCCACGGCCAACCCGGGCTGCAATCACGATGCCACCGAGGGAGGCAAGCGCTCCGGATATGACGTAGGCAAGGGTCTTCAAACGCGTCGTGGATGCTCCGGCAAGCCGCGTGGCGACCTCGTTGCCACCCGTTGCAAACAGCAGCCGGCCGATACGCGTGCGCTCGGTCAGGACGAAAAGGACGATGGCAACGATGACCATCAACACGACGGAGACCGGGAGCGTGCCGAAGAGGCTATAGCGGCCGATCAGGAGGAAGGCCGCATCATAGGCGCCCGTTGCCTTGGCGCCATCCGGCAGCACGAAGCCCGCGGAAATGGAACGCCCAGCCGTTGGAATGAGTTGGAGGCCCGAAAGCAGGAACATAACGGCGAGCGTCGCCAGCAGATCAGGCACGCGCAGACGTACGATCAGGAAAGCATTGATGAGCCCGATCGCAGCACCGAAGGCCAGAACCAGCGGCACTGTCGCGAAGGCGTTAAGATGCCAGACGATCATCGCATAGCTTGCGGCCATGACGCTGGAGGCGGCGACGGCGCCGATCGAGAGATCGAAACCGCCGACGGCGAGCGTCACGGTAACGCCCGCGCCAAGAATGGCGACGACGGACACGGCCTGCAGGATGCTCATCAGATTGCCGAGAGTGATGAAGGCCGGCTCAGCAATGGCAAAGCCAACGAGCATCAGGCCGAGCAGTATGAAGACGGCCCCTGAACGGAGGATAGCGTTTGCGGTTCCTTTCTGGCGGCCATTGCTCGCGGTCTCCTGTGTTGCAGTCTGTTGCGCGAGAGCCCCGTCGTCGATCGTGGTCATGCATATGTTCCCTGAATGGCTGAAGAGACCGCATCGGCCGCAACCGGTCGCAGCGTGTGGCGATCGATGGTGAGGATGCGGTCGGCGACCTCGTGGGCCTCCTCCGGATCGGACGTGGCGATCAATGTGGCGCGGTCGGTGCGGGCGCGGATCGCGTCGATGATATCGCGGCGTGCACCGACATCGACGCCCTGGAAAGGTTCGTCGAGGAGCAGCAGCCGGCTCGGTTCCGCTTGCCACCGCGCAATCACCGCCTTCTGCTGGTTGCCGCCGGAGAGCGTCCAGATGGAGGCAAGAGGCCCGGCCGTCTTGATCCCGAGGCGGGCGATCGCGTCTGTCGCCTTGCGCCTTTCGCGGTCGCCGAAAAGGAACCCGTTGCGATACCATTTCGCAAGATGCGGCAGGCTTATGGTCGCGGCCAGCGAATTGCCCGGCCAAGCGGGCGGCATCAGTGAGGAGCGGTGGCGATCTTCTGCCGCCATGGCGACGCCGGCGGCAATCGCGGCGGCAGGAGATTTCGGTGTGTGAGGTCGACCGTCGAGAAGCATTTCGCCACCGGCGAGGCGTGCGACGCCGAAGATCGCGGAAAGCAGCCGGCTCTTTCCGGCGCCGAGCACCCCGGTAACGGCGACGACTTCGCCTTCACGCAGTACCAGATCGAAAGGGTCGCTCGCGGGCACCAGTTGTGCGTTGCGCATCTCGAAGACTGCCGGCCCCGTCGCCAGTCGTGCGTCCGGTCGTGCTGCATCCAGCCTGCGGCCGATCATCGTTTCGATGGCGCTCCGGAAATCGATTGGCCGTTTGAAGCTGCCGACGACGCGCCCGCCGCGCATGACGACGGCGCGATCGGCGATGGCCTCGAGGTCGGCCGTTCGGTGCGATATGTAAAGGATAGCAAGCCCCTCGGCGCGCAGGCGCAGTAGGATATTAAAGAGCCGACGGCTTTCGTCGCCTGAAAGGCTTGCCGTCGGCTCGTCGAGGATCAAGAGATCAGCTCTGTTCGCCAGCGCGCGGGCGATCGCGACCAGCTGGCGGTCGGCGGCGGATAGATCGCCGAAATCCCGATCGAGCGAGAGCGAAAAACCAATGGCGTCGAGCATGGCCTTCGCCTCGCGACGGACGCTCCTGCGCGAGACGAAGAAAGGCGTGCTGCGCTCGGCAAAGCGATGGAGGAGCAGGGCGTCGGCCACCGTCAGGCCGGCCGCACCGACGATATCGGTCGATTGATGTACTGTCGCGATGCCGGCCTTTGCCGCTTCGGAGGGCGTCCTTGGTGCGAAGGGGCGATCATCGAGGCTTATAGTGCCGCCATCAGCCGCAAGCACGCCCGAAAGGATCTTTACCAGCGTCGATTTGCCGGCACCGTTCGCGCCCATCAGGGCAACGACTTCTCCCCGTTCGATTGACAGATGCGCGTCGGCAAGCGCGCGGGTCGAGCCGAAGCTGCGGGTGAGATTTTCAACATGAAGAAGCGGCATCTGGCGGCGTCCGGGGTCTGCTTTCCGGGCGACATATTGGCTTGCATGGCCGCTCGACTTCCAGGCAAGCCATTGCCGCCGAGACCTTTCAAACGGAACAAAGAATCTCTCAAGGGCCGCAAAATCGGATCATTTACTCTACTAAAATTATAGAGTTTATATCTAATAATTTCATGCGTCGCGGGGATCTGCCGTCCGTCAGACGACGCTTGCTATGACCAGAGGAACGCGACAATGAAATCTCTTGCACGGCTTGCTTTGAGCGCCGCCATCCCATTGCTTTTTGCCCAGGCCTCCTTCGCCGACGGACTTGCCGGCGCGCCCGCTCCGTTCGACAAGGGTGGTGTCAAGATAGCGCTGATCAGCTATATCTCCGCCGGCGACTTCTTCCAGGCCTACCAGGCCGGCGCCGAAGCGCAGGCCAAAGCGCTCGACATCGACCTGCGGGTCTTCCCCGGCCGTCAGGATGCGGCCGAGCAGCGCGAGCAGGTGCTGCAGGCAATCAATCTTGGCGTATCCGCCCTCGTGATCGATCACGGGCTGCCGGAATCGCTTACCGATGTGGCGCAGCAGGCGCTGGACAAGGGCATCAAGGTTGTTGCGTTCGACGTGAACCTCAACAATCCGAAAATTCCCCAGGTAGAACAGAGCGATCACGAGCTCGCCCAGCTTGCGCTCGATCAGGCGGTGAAGGACAACGGCGTAAGCTTCAATGCCGCCTATGTCTATGTTGCAGGCTTTGCGCCTCTCGATCGGCGCAATGAGGTCTGGGACAAGTTCAAATCACAGAACTCGGGCGTCGTGGAGAAGACGCGCTTCGGTGTTGTCAACGACACGACGGCAACCTCGACGGCCGACCAGGCGAAGGCGGCCCTGAGCGCCAATCCGGACGCCACCGTCGTCTTTGCGCCCTATGACGAGTTCGCCCGCGGCGTGAAGCTTGCCGCAAACGATCTCGGCATCGCCGGGAAGCTGAAGATCTATTCGGCCGACGTTTCGACCGCCGACATTCAAGAAATCACCGAGGAAGGCAGCCCGTGGGTGGCGACGGTTGCAACGAACCCGGCCGTTGTCGGCGCAGTGTCCGTGCGTGCGGCCGCGCTCCAGGTGGCCGGTCAAAACGTACCCCCACAGATCGTCGTCAAGCCGACGCTCCTCACCCAGGAAAGCCTGCGGGCGGCAGGCGTCAAGACGATCGAGGAACTGGCGCAGAAGATCCCGGCCTTCAGCACGAGCGACGCGGCGACCGCAAGCTGGATCCCGGACAAGCTTTTCTGATCCGCCTGCCTCGATCCTTCGGCGGGGGCCTTGCGGCCTCCGCCGATCCCATTTCAATGAATCGGAGGCCCGAACCATGAGCCAATCCAACGTCGTCTTCGCAACCAACCGCAATACAACCCGAGAGGACCTCTTTGCCCGTGCGGTGGAAATCTCGGCGGAGCTTTCCGGACGCGCCGCAGACCTTGAGCGCGAAGGTCGTCCGCCGCTTGCCGAGATCGTCAAGCTGAAAAATGCCGGTCTGCTGAATGCATTGCACCCGACTGAGATCGGTGGGGGTGGCCTTGACTGGGTCGATGGCCTGAGGCTTGTGCGCATTCTCGCCCGGGGCGAGAGCTCCATAGGTCAGCTCCTCGGCTATCACTACGTCAACAGCCAGTATATCTACTGGGCGCTGGAGGAAGCGCGCGCCCGAGCTCTCGGGAGCGAAACAGTTGCAAAGAACCTCTACTGGGGCGCTGCGGTCAATCCGCGTGATCCCGGCCTCGTGCTGACACGGCGAGGCAACGGCTATGTACTTAACGGGCGCAAGTCCTTTTCGACCGCTGCGCATGTCTCCGATTACATCAATGCCAATGCGAGCCTTGACGACAAGGTCGTCGGCTTTGCCGTTCCGACGAACCGTCCGGGCTATTTCGCGAATGACGACTGGGACAATTTCGGCCAGCGCCTGTCGGACAGCGGCAGCGTCGAGTTCCGCAACTTCACTGTCTACGAAGAAGACTTTGTTGGTGCGCCTGCTGCGCCGGACGCCGCACCGCCGGTGCTTTCAACCTTTAACACGCCTCTTATTCAGCTGGTTTTCGTGAATTTCTACCTCGGCACGGCTGAGGGTGCGCTTGCAGCTGCGGTCGATTACGTGCGCACGACAACGCGGCCGTGGGTAACATCGGGCGTCCAGCGCGCAGCCGAGGATCCATATATCCTCGAGCGCGTCGGCGAGTTCACCGCCTCGTTGAAGGCATCCGTGGCGCTTGCCGACAGTGCTGCCGCAACCGTGCAAGCTGGTCTTGCCAAGGGCCATCACGTGACGGCTCGCGAACGCGGCGAAGCGGCGGCGGAGGCCTATACGGCCAAGATACACGCCACGGCTGTCTCGCTGGACATCACGTCGCGCATCTTCGAACTGACCGGTGCGCGCTCGACAGCCGAAAGGTACCGCTTCGATCGCTTCTGGCGGAACGTACGCACTCACACGCTCCACGATCCCGTCTTCTACAAGGCAAAGGAGGTCGGCGAATTCGTGCTGAACGACAAGATACCAGAGGTCAGCCTCTACAGCTGAAATCCGGTCGATCTGAATGAGCAAGAACCCCATTCCCGAAATCGGGAATGGGGTTCTCTATTTTGGGAGGACGTGATCAGAGTGCGCCGTTCTTCGGTGGAATGACGCCGTTCAGATGATAGTTGCCGACGACATGGTATTTCCAGCGTACCGGGTCGTGCAGCGTATGGGTTCGGGCATTGCGCCAATGGCGATCGAGGTTCAAGCCGAGCTTTACCGAGGAGGTGCCCGCGAGCTCGAAGAGCGTATTGGTAGCCTCGATCGCAATCTCGGTCGTGAGCGCTTTGGCGGCAGCAACGGAAAGCGTCGCCTCGACGACCTCCTCCTCAGTCGTTGCGATTTGCGCCCGGTCGACCTTTCGGCCGGCATGCTTGAGGGTCGCACTGGCTGCTTCCAGCCGGACGGCAATCTGGCCAATCCTCGCAATCGTTAGCGGATCGTCGGATGCGCGCTCCACGCCGCTGTCCATCCAGGGGCGTGATTTGGTGCGCACGAATTCCAGCATCTCGGAAAACGCCGCGCGGGCAATGCCGAGATCTATGCCTGCGTGGATGATCTGGCCAACCGAACCGATCGTCGAAGGGCGCTCAAAACCCTTGTGATGGGATACAATAGAATCGGCACCGACGTGGACATCGTTCAAAATCGTTGTGCCGCTGCCGGTCGTGCGCTGACCGAAGCCGTCCCAATCGTCGATGACCTCCACCCCTTCCGTTTCCTTTGGAACGATGGCCATGACCAGTCGGTCGGCTTCATTCAGCGCGAAGATCGCAATCCAATCGGCAAACAGCACCCCTGTCGAATAGTATTTTCGGCCATTGATGCGGTAACCGAAGCCGTCGCGGGTGATACGAGTTTCATAGTGGCCGACGGTTTTCGTGCCTCGCTCGGAAAGTGCGTTGCCGAACCGGTCGCCTGCAAGCGCACGGGCGAAGAAATGGCGCTTCTGTTCCTCCGTCCCGTCGGTGCGAAGCGCTTCGAGAATATAGAAGTGGTTCTGCGGAATCTGGCCGATCGAGCTGTCGGCCTCGGAGAGAATTGCGGTAATCTCCGCGAGAACCGCGTTCGACACATCCAGTCCACCGTATTCTTCCGGCACCGTGATGGCGAGCAGCCCGGATTGCGACAGCGCGTCGAGCTCCGCGAAGGGCAGCAGCCTCTCGTGATCTCGCCTTGACGCAGTTGCACCAAATCGTTCAGCAAGCTTGCGCGCGACAGCGATGGCCTGCTGCTCATTTTCGAGCCGCGTCGCGGCGGGACGATCCAAGGTGAGATGGTGTAATTGCGCGTTCATACGCTGCCCTCCGATTTATTCGGCGCCACGATGCAGCATTCACAGGTGTGCTTCGAGGAAAGACTTTTCCTTTTTGGCAGACGCTTCAGGTCGGCGTTTCTTTGTCCATAGAATTGATAGATAATTACTGCGATAGAATTGATCTTCGGCGTAAGTGTTGCGAGAGAAGGTCCGGAGTCGGATCTCCTGTTCTTCCTAATCGAGCAGCATTGAAGCAAGCCAAAGGCCAGGGCGCTGCGTCGTGGGTCGTCTTCGATGTCGAGCGGGAAACGACCTTCAGTAGCCGGAACGAATGAAACCGCCGTCCCGGGGGGTGATTGAAAGGGAAGCCTCGGCAGGGTCTATTGCAACGTGGGCGTCGCATGGGGCGAAAGCTTCCCTTCTTGTCCTGCTCCCCAGAGGTCAGAACAAGCACAGATTACGCCAATCTGCAGGCATCGCTAGTCGGACCAAAGTCCCTAGCAGCAGGAAAATCGAGGGGAGGTTCAGGAGCTGGACGATCGCGCGGCTAGCCAGCGTATAGCAAGAAGCCTCACCCGGCGATCCACTCCTGAACCTTCCGAATGGCTAGGAGTTCCACGCCTTGCTGCCCGCGCCAGAAAGTCGGTTCGAAAGCATTTCAAGCAACTCTTCGGATGTCATGGAGGGTCGTGTTGAAAGCAGTTCAAGGGCGAGAGCGCAAGCTGCACGCGCTGATGGAGCACCTAGGTCGACCTTGCGGTTCGCGCACCATCCCTCGATGCTGGTCGTCACGATATCGAGATGTTCGTCCGTGAGGGCGATGTGGGCTAGAAAG
Source organism: Rhizobium sp. LjRoot258 (assembly GCF_964254185.1). Lineage (NCBI taxonomy): Bacteria > Pseudomonadati > Pseudomonadota > Alphaproteobacteria > Hyphomicrobiales > Rhizobiaceae > Rhizobium > Rhizobium sp. LjRoot258. The sequence goes on from NZ_CAXUST020000003.1 coordinate 70,716, forward strand.
TTCATCTTCGGCTCCTACGCAAAGGCAAGAGCACATATGATCTCCCAATCGACTCTGCCCGGAAAATATGGGCCGACCCTCAGACAATACGCCTATGGGCACTCTGCGGATAGAGGCATTATAGTTCCGTACGATATCGCACGGTCGAAAACACAGCCATCGGTTGGAAAAACCAGCGGAAAACCCGACCTCTGGGGTTTCCGCTGGTGACGCATGAAGCCGCTATTCAGCGCCCCCATATTATGCAACGGCTTAGTTATTGTTGTCAGCACAGGTGTCTTCTGTGTTCTCCGTGCCGCTGTTGCCGCCTTGGGTCTGCAGCGATCCCTTGCCGTTCACGCTCTTGCAGTTTTGCTTATTGATCGTGCGCGCGGTGCTGTTGGTTACTGTGTTGTCGACTTTCTTCATTTTCATGGTGCCGCTTGCGGCGCCGTTAGTTGTATGATTCTTGTCCATCGTTGATCCGGCGGGAGCCGGGTTGGATTGAGCGAGGGCCGAGCCCGCTAGGCCGACGGCAAGCAGCGAAGCTGCCAGTAGTTTAAAGGACATGTTATCCTCCTTAGACGTCGCATCATTGCAACGAGATGGAAACAGCGTCCGCGGGTCGTTGTTCCGGATCAACGCTGAATGCATCCCCACGGAGGTCTTCTAAGGCCGCGGAGACCCAAATGCTTGCGCGGGGCCTCAGCCTCAACACGCGTACTGCACCTTTTCGAACCATTTTGTTCAACAGCCGCTCATAACAGTCTTCGGCGATGCGCAAGGCTTCACAACCGTAGGTGTGAAGCCCCTGATGCGGCAACAGCCGATCTCTCACCTCCGACCATGGCCACTCCACTGCCATTGCCTGCGCTGGGTCGGAATCCTCCAGCAGTATCCGACCGACCGACACGTTCGAATTCATTTTCTCTTTGAGCTTTGCCTGATGATCTCGGTCGTACTGTCGTCCGAGATTGGGACCTTGCTCACGCTCCAGCGAGGCTTTTCTGGTGCCACCAGATGCCCGATCAAAGATGTCTTGCACCGGAGGGAACCAATCGTGGCTGCTGAGGTTAGCTCCATAGACATGGCGCTGCCAAAAGCCGAGGAGAATAGTGATGGAATTTCCAATCAGACCCACAGCCAAAAGACCTGGCACTTCGAGCAGGCCCACCCAGCCGAACGCTTTTCGCAATGCCCAGGTCTTGCCCCCGCATAAGGTCGACCTGACGCTGGCCCCGACCACTCAGGAACAAATGCGCGCTCCACCGAACATCATCAATCATACGAGACATTGATGATTTAATGGGGAGGATCGCGGCAGAGGCAGCGAAGTCCGCAACGACTGCTCCTTTTGACGGCGTACGAAGAGATCAGCGGCAGCAATACTCCCTTCAGCATTTATTCAGCTCTTCTGACGTTGCGCATTCATGGCCAAGCCTCCTCGTTCTCAGCCTCTTCAGGCCGACACTCAGCCGCTCCGTTCGCGCGCACGAAATCCGCGTGATCCTTTCAGCCACGCTTTCCATTTGATCCAATGCCTGGCCGCGTCGCGCCGTGGCTGCGATGATCAAAGAATAATTCAAAGTTGAGCGCGCTTTTCCACGCCCGCAATCAATCGGGGTGACCAAAGGCAAAAGAAAAAGGTCGGCACCTCCCTCCGCGCCGACCTTTCTCAATCCGCCTCAACAACAACTGCCAGTACATCCGTGGTCAGTCGCTGGAGACACGATTAGTTGAATTTAGCTCAAGTTGGCTTTGCGTCAAGTACGGCTTACGAAGCAAGTCGCCGCCACTTAACGATGCGCTCGGCCTCTGCCTTATAGTCCGGTGGCGACGGATCGCACGCGGATTGGTCGCCGGGCTCGAAATCCAGGCGAGTCGAGTGAGGGCGGTGAAGCTCTAGATCAACTGCGCTTCTTGTTCGACGGACGGACCGCCCCTCCTTCGTTCTCCCACGTGGCGAGAGCATTCGGATCGGCGTTCCGCCTACGTCGTTTCGAAGCAGGATAGTTCTTGGACGGAATGGTGCCGGCTTGAATCCTACGGATGACAATGGCCTCGTCATGAGACGTATCGCCTTCGGCGGTTTCCATATCGGCGGTCGCATAGTTTGCGCGCTTGAGAACGCGTTGCAATGTCGAGAGCCCATTGTCCCGGCGCTGATTGTACACGGAAGACATCAGGTCCTCCTTTGATTGGGGCGAAGGTAATGCCCTCTGGCGGCAGCGCCCGGTTCATATGCTGCCGGTAATAAAGACCTTGCGCTCAGAATAAGTCACAGGAGAGGCGCAGTCGTTTTATTGCGTTGACTTTCACGCCGACAGGGAGCGCTGTGTGTGCAAGGTCTTGCGACCAAACGTCGAGCCTCGCCAAGCAAAGGCATTGCGGCCGACACGAAGGAGGCCAACGTGCCGTCGACTTACACAGTCCGATATCAGTGGGAGAAAATCGTTCGCTCCGTTCGTACCTACGACTACCAAGGTATAGCGATCAACTTGGCGGTCCTAATGGTGATGTTTGTTTTAGTCGCGATAGCGTCGCATCTGTTCCTGCGCGCTTAAGCTGCCCCCGTTTGCGGTAGTCCAACGCGAGATGAACTTCGGTGGAACAGTCGTCGCGGACCGGGGGGCCGGGGAGCGGATGGGACGGGTGGCGGCATGAACGAGACCGGGAATATGCGCGACAGGTCAGGCGCGGCGGTACGGCCCCCGATCGCCTGGGCGCTCGCGGCGATCGCCGGGCTCGCACTCGACTGGCTCTATCCGTTGCCGTTTCTGCCTGCGGCGGTGCCCACCGGCTGGCTCGGCGGCATCGTGTTCCTCGCCGGCCTGGCGCTGCTGATCTGGGCGGCAGCGACATTCCGCCGCGCGGGGACGCAAATCCAGACCACCCAGCCGACAACGACGATCGTCGAAGAGGGGCCCTACCGCTTCACGCGCAACCCGATCTATATCGGTATGTTCCTCGGCCTCATAGGCCTCGCCGTCGCCTTCGACAGCCTCTGGCTCATCGTCCTATTGGTGCCGTTTTATCACCTCATCCGCTACGGCGTGGTCGCCCGCGAGGAGGCCTATCTTGAGCGGAAGTTCGGCGACGTCTATCTCGCCTACAAGGCTCGCGTCGGACGATGGCTGTAGCGACGACGGGGCGAACCTGCTGGAACCCAAACGACGCGAACAGGTCGAGAGAAAGGTTTGATAAAAGAAAGAGCCCGGCGCAAGCGGAGCACCGAGCCCTTTGACTGGCGTTTTAGGGCGATGCCAGTCACCGCGCAACGTTGATTGGGCTGCGTTGCATAGGTAGAACCTTCGTGCGCGCGAATGGTTCCCTAGCGCTCGCTGGATTCGGACTAGCTTGGCTAGTCCACCCAATAGTTCGTCTTCGCTGGCGGCTCTCCCTCAGGATCAAGAGAGCATCATGCTCTGGAAACAGTTCCTCCTGGTCGATGACGCCGACAATTGCATGAATTCCACCTCGCGCTTTCAGGTCCTTTACCGCTCTCGAGCCCAATTGATCATTCTGTGATACGCAGGAATCCTTTTCGGGAAGTTGCTTCAACAGACCGCGAATCTCCGCTGCCTTAGCCTTTCGCGGATGAGCGTCCGCTTGCCCGCATAATCCCGCTACGCGCTCATCGAAAAGCTGTACCGGCAAACCTCCAGCCTACTCAGAATTTAAAGGATGCCATTACACCCATGTCGGCTGATCCTGCTGCCTCACGCAAAGCCGGTCTTCTCGCAATCCCACTCAGGCTGCGTCGGGACGGTGGAGTGTCTTCACCTCTAAGAAATCCTCAAGTCCAAATATCCCGCCTTCGCGCCCATTGCCCGATTGTTTATAGCCGCCGAAGGGACTCCCGTATCGATAGGGCGCACCATTAATATGGACCATTCCGGCCCGCAGCCTTGCCGCGACGCGCTCGGCGCGCGCGAGGTCGCTGGTCTGAACGTAGGCCGCGAGACCGTAGCTGGTATCATTGGCGATCGCGATCGCTTCGTCTTCCGTCTCGAACGGCATGATGGCCAGCACCGGCCCGAACACCTCCTCGCGGGCAATTCGCATCGAGTTGTCGACATCGACGAAGATCGTCGGCTTGACGAAATACCCCACCTCGAAACCGTCAGGCTTGCCGGCACCGCCCGTCAGGAGTCGAGCTCCTTCGGCGATACCCGCTTCGATCAGCGCCTGCACTCGCGCGAACTGTATATCGCTGACCAAGGGGCCGATATGGGTTCCTTCCTGCGTCGGCTGGCCAACGCTTGCCTCACGACCGACGCGCTCGGCGATTTCGAGCGTCCTCGCATAGACCGGCTTCTGCACCAGCAGACGGGTCGGCGCATCGCAGGATTGCCCAGAATTGTTGAAGCATTCAAGGACGCTGCCGGTGACGCGATCTTCAAGGTCGGCGTCGTCGAAGATGATGTTAGGAGACTTGCCCCCGAGCTCCAGCGTCACGCGCTTGACCGTATCGGCCGCATCCTTGCTAACGGCGATGCCAGCGCGCGTCGAACCGGTAAACGACACCATGTCAACGTCGGCGTGTTTCGATAGCGCCGCACCCGCGTTGAGACCGTCGCCGTTGACGAGGTTGAACGCGCCGGCGGGAAAACCTGCCTCGTGGATCATCTCCGCATAGAGCATCGCGTTGAGTGGCGTGAACTCGCTCGGTTTCAGCACGCATGTCGAGCCGGTAGCAAGGGCAGGCACCACTTTCAGAGCAATCTGGTTGATCGGCCAGTTCCAGGGCGTGATAAGGCCACAGACGCCAATCGGCTCGCGTAAAAGAATGTCGCCATTTTGCAATTCCTCGCGCATGGAAAGGCGCTTCAAGGCATCGATAAAGCCTTGAAGATGGCCAACACCCACATCCGCCTGCTGTTCGCGGCTCATGGTGATCGGCGCCCCGAGCTCGAGCGTGATCGTCTGGGCCATCTCCTCGTAGCGACGCTTGTAGATGTCGAGAAGCTTTTCCAGAAGCGCGAGGCGCTCTTCGACGCTCGAGCGGCCGTAGGTTGCAAATGCGGCCTTGGCGGCGGCCACGGCACGATCGACATCGACGACAGTGCCCATCGAGATGACCGCAACGGGCTTTTCGGTGGCGGGATTGAGAACCTCGAGATCATTTGCCGCAAGAGGAACAACCCATTCGCCGTTGATATAGAATTTACGCTTGTCGAGCATGTCCTGTCCTCCCGTCACATCTTATTTTGTTTGTTTTTCAGCCAATCGGTGATCAGCGCGCGGTATCGATCGCCGCTGAAGCTCGCAAAATGCCCGCCGTGCACGACGCGGGCCGGAATCGTCAAAAGGCGCTCCATCGAGGCGACATAATCTGTCGCGTTGGAATGATAGGTGTCCTCGATCAACGGCCCGTCATAGAGGATATCGCCGGAAAAAAGCGTCTCGGTCTTTGCTTCCCACAGGGCGATCCCGCCGGGAGAGTGGCCGGGGGTGTGGATGACGTCGAACGTTCGATCACCGAGATCGATCACGTCGCCATCCTCCAAAATGCGCGTCGCCGCGGCCTTCTTCACGCCGTAGCATTTCGAGCAATAGGGCTCCGGCGGCAGCGCATCGAAAATCTCGTCGGTGACATAAGGATCGGCAAGCGTATTTGCCCTGGTGGGGTTCGCAATCAGGTCGGCTTCTGCGCTATGAACCGCGCGGCACTCGAATTCGTGGTGGCAACCGATATGGTCGAAATGCGTGTGACTGGCGACGGCAATCACCTCGCGCTCCGTCACCAGCGGCACCCATTCGCGCAGCGAGACGACCCCCATGCCGCTATCGACGAGCATGTCTCGGTCACGGCCTCGCACATGCCAGATATTGCAGCGGTAGAACTCCTGAATAAACGGCTCCGAGATCGACGTAACTCCATCGTCCAGGCGCCGGGTCTGATACCACTTGTCCGGGCTGATGCGTTCCATTGGATCAATTTCTGGCGTGGTCCGGCAAGGCCACGATATCGGAAGGATTGACGGCGAGCGCAACGCGCGTGCCTTCGGCAAGCTCCGCCGATTGCGGCATGTGTGCGACCAACGAGAGATCCGGCGCGTCTGCTGCTTTCAGATGGCAGCGGTAGTGCGTTCCAAAGAAGGCGATGCCTGTTACGACGGCGTCGCCAAGAGCCGTCCCCAGTTCGGCCGCTTCGGTTGCACGACGAAAATGCTCCGGTCGTATGCACAACGTTACGGTCCGGCCTTCGACCGGTGCCCCGCCCGTGAAATTGCTTCGCGCGATGACGATGCTGCCGATTGGCGTCTCGAGTTTGGCGCCAGCAACGTCGACACTCTTGACCCTCGCAGGAACAAAGTTCGCCTCTCCCATGAAACCGGCCGAAAAGAGCGAGCGGGGGCGCATATAGATGTCGGACGGTGGTCCAAAACCCTCGATTTTGCCCTGGTTCATCACCACGATCCTGTCGGCGATCGCCATGGCCTCTTCCTGGTCATGGGTGACGTGGACGAAAGTCGTTCCGACGCGCTTCTGGATCGATTTCAACTCGTCCTGCATCTGCCGGCGAAGCTTGAGGTCGAGGGCGCCGAGCGGCTCATCAAGCAGCAATACGTCGGGGTCGACGGCCAGTGCCCGGGCCAGAGCAACACGCTGGCGCTGACCACCCGAAAGCTCATGTGGCTTCTTATCCGCAGACGCCTTGAGGCCGACAAGGTCGAGGAAGCCCTTGGCGCGCTCCTCGCGCTCGGCCTTGCCGACGCCGCGCATTCTGAGGCCAAAGCCGACATTGTCCTTGAGCTTCATATGCGGGAAGAGCGCGTAGTCCTGAAACATCGTCGTCGTCGGACGTCTTGCCGGGGGGACGTTGGTCATGTCCCTGCCGCCGATCGCGATCCGCCCCTTCGTCGGCGACAGGAAGCCTCCGAGGATGGACAGAAGCGTAGTCTTGCCGCAGCCGGACGGCCCGAGCAGGACGATGAATTCGCCCGCAGCGATGTCGAGGGAAACGTCATCGAGGGCCGTGAAGCTGCCGAAGGTTTTCGTCGCGTTCTCGATTGAAACCGCAGCGGTCATGATTTCTTTGTCCTTCCGAACAGGAACAGTTCCAGCACGATCAGCACGGTGACGGAAACGAGGAACACCAGTGAGCCGATGGCATTGGTCTTGGGGTTGAGGCCCGAACGAAGCAGGCTCCAGATTTCGACGGGTAGCGTCACGTCGAAGCGCGACAGCAGGAAGGCGATGATGAACTCATCCCAGCTGAAGGTCATCGACAGGAAGAAGGAGGCGAGCAGCGACGGCAGCAGCATCGGTGCCGTCACCAAGGCCATGACCTTGATATCACTCGCGCCGAGATCGCGCGCGGCGCGCTCGATGTTGATGTGATGATCCCCCATCGACGAATAGATGATCGCAAAGCAAAGCGGCAGATTGATCACCACGTGACCGATGCCGACGGTCCAGAGCGAAAGGCCGATGCCCAACACGTTGAGGACGGTCAAAAGCCCAAGCGCAATGATGAGGTAGCTGACTGTCATCGGCGCGATGAGCAATCCGCGTTGCCAGGCAGAGCCCGGCAGCTTGAAGCGCGCGAGCGCATAGGCGGCCAGAAATCCGAGAAGGCAAGCGACGAAAGACGATATCGTCGCCACCAGGAAGGAGTGCAGCAACGCAGACATCAGCTTGCGATCGGCGAAGACTGCTTCATACCACTGCAGGGAAAATCCGTTGAACGGCGGCACCGGCAGGCGCCCATCCTGGAAAGAAAACAGCACAAGCACGATCACCGGCAGGAAAATGAAGCCGAAGATCAGAGCCGAGTAGGCGCTTGAGACGATGCTGGTGATCGTGTTGCGTGTCATTACGTCCTCTCGATCTTTAACCAGCGCGCACAGGCGACATATGCCGCGGTAACGGCGAGCATCAGAATGATCGAAAGCGCGGCGGCCATCGGGAAATCGGCACGACGACCGAGCTGCAGCATGATGATTTGCGGCAGCACAAGCTCATTGTTGCCGCCAAGAATCTGCGGCGTGACGTAATCGCCGATGCAGAGCACGAAGGTCAGGAAAGCCCCGGTCATGATACCCGGCATGGTCAGCGGCAAGATGACGTGCCAGAACGTCTGAAATGCATTTGCCCCGAGATCGGCTGCCGCGCGGCGATAATTCGGCGAAAGCTGCACAAGATTGGCATAGATCGTCAGGGTGAGAAGCATCACGAAGAAATGGACGAAACCGATCACCGTCGCCGTGCGGTTGCTGGCAAGTTCCAGCGGCTCACTGATGACGCCCATGTTCATCAGTGTCTGATTGATGACGCCATTGCGCGACAGCACGAGCAGCCAGGAATAAGAGCGCACAACGTAGGATGTCCAGAACGGCAGGACCGCAAGGATCAGCGCCGTTCGCTGGAATTTCTGCGGCACCCGCTCGGCGATGATCCAGGCCAGAGGATAGGCAAGCAGGATCGAGAGAACCGTCACGATGGCGGTGATTTCCAGGGAGTTCGTCAGTCCCCGCAAAAGCGCGTCCTTCTCGAAGAAGGCGATGTAATTGCCAAAGTTCCAGACGCGGACGATCGAGCCTCCCTGCTGCGCCCAGAGGCTCATGGCCGCCATGAACAGAAACGGTGCCACGAAGAAGACGACCGTCCAGGCAAGTGCCGGAGCCACGAAACCCCAGGCCTTGCGGCGCTCTGTATCTTCAAGGGAAATAGCAGCCATGGGCAAGACTCCGACTTCCTCTCCCGTTAACGGGGAGAGGGGCAAGGTGATCGCATTCGCGAAAGGACGAAGCCGTCAGTTCTGCAGCATCTCGGTCCAGACGTCCTGCATCTTTGCGTCCAGTTCCGCGCTTGGGATCGGATAAAGCTGCGTGCGCTTCAGATAGTCGGCCTGCTCGTTCCAGCGCAAAGCGGACTTCTGTTCGGCACTCAGATGTTCGCCGGCTTTTGCGTTCGCCGGCATCGCCCAGTAGCAAGAGGAGGTCGCAAGCCGCGCCTGCCCTTCGGGGCTGACGATGTATTGCACGAACTTTAGGGCGAGATCCTTTTTCGTGGAGTCCTTCATGACGCCGATCGACTGCGCCCAGCGTACCGCGCCCTGCTCGGGAATGACCCAATCGAGATTGGGCTTGTCTTTCACCAGTCCGGCCGTCAGCCATTCGCCGCCACCAAAGACAACGTCGACCTCGCCTGTGGCAAGCGCCGTTTGCGACGAGACGACGTCGCTGACCTGCTTGGCGTTGGCCTTGAGTGCAAACAGCTTGTCCTTGATTGCCGGCAGGTCGGCATCCGTCAGGCTTGCCGTCGTCTTGCCAAGATCGATGCCGGTCAGCCCGATCATCGGCAGATAATAGTCGTAGACCGCAATGCGCCCTTTGTATTTCTCCGACCAGAGCTTGGACATGTCCTTCATGTCGGCCGGATCGACCTTCGTCTTGTCGTAGGAAACCGTGTTGTAGCCGAATTTCTCGGTGACCGCGTAGGTCTTGCCGTCGCGGGTATTGTTAGCCTCCATCCGGACTTCCGGGAAGATATCCGCATTCGGAAGCGCATCGGCCGGCATCTCCGCAAGGATGTCCTTGTCGACAGCGCGCTGCACGTCGACGCCATCGATAACAAGCACATCCCAATCTCCCGGACGTGACTGGTCGATGATGGAGAGACCGGCACCGGTGCCCTCGTATTCCTTCAGATTGACCTTGACGTTGTTGGCCTTCTCGAAAGGCTCGATCAGAGCGGGATCCGTGTGGTCGCACCAGACGAGCGCATTCAATTCCTCCTGCGCCAGGACTGGTGCCGGGGTGATCGCAGCCGTTGATACGGCGAGCGCCAGGGTGGCGGCGGAGGCCAGAAAACGACGCGCAAAAGCGCTTTCAGTAATATCGATCATGATGTTGCCCTCTGTCGGTGGCGCTCATTCCGGCGCCTTCACGAAAAAGATTGAATGAGTTCATTTTTTAAGTCAATATGATTTTTGAGGACATTCATTATTTGAGAGAGTCGACCATGACGGGACTGCGCGCAAAGCAGAAAGCCGATCGCAATCGCCGCATTCTGGAAGCGGCGACGAGCCTTTTTCGGGAGGTCGGATATGACAGCGCCCGCATCGAAGACATAGCCGAGCGTGCAGAGGTGTCGGTCGGCACCTTCTACAACTACTATGAAAACAAGGGAGACATCCTGGTCGCCACCGTTTCCATGGAGGTCGAGGAAGTCTTGGCCTCCGGCAAGAGCATCGTTGAAAATCCACCCGCCACAACGCTGGAAGCGCTTCAAGTCCTGATCGACCAGTATTTCGATCATTCGCTGGTCTATCTCAGCAAGGAGATGTGGCGCACGGCCATGGCGATCTCCATCCAGCAGCCCGAGAGCCCGTTCAGCCGCCGATATACCGAACTCGACGGGCGCCTGTGCGATCAGGTCTCTATGCTGGTGCAGAAACTGCAGCTTCGCGGCGCTGTCATGCCGGGGATCGACGCGGTTGCGGTGGGTCAGATGGCCTTCAACAACCTCAACATGATGTTCCTTGAGTTCGTCAAAGATGAAGCGATGACACTTGAGACACTCAAGGAACGCGTCGTGCGGCAGAACAGGCCGCTTGCTGTTTTGATCAGCAGCCCCAAAATTCAGTAGCAGGGAACGTCACGGATGGAACACCAGGAACACGCTGTGCTTGCGGCCGCAGATCGTCTTGTCGAGGCTTTCGGCAGCCACGACCGCGACCGCTACTTCTCGGCTTTTACGCCCCAGGCCACCTTCATATTTCATAATCTCGACCGTTGCCTTCGCACGCGCGCAGAGTATGAGTCCGAATGGACATTGTGGGAGACACGCGACGGATTTCGTGTCCGGGCCTGCCGTTCAAGCGACAGGGATGTTCGGATCGCTGGCTCCGTTGCCATATTCACCCACTCCGTCGAGACGGACCTTGCCTTCAACGGCGAGCCGTCGACGAGCACCGAGCGCGAAACGATCGTTTTCGAGAAGCAAGCAACGGGCGAGTGGCTGGCGATCCACGAGCATCTTTCGCCGCGGCCGTAAGAGCTGACGATCGAGGCCGTCCGCAAAATACTTGTCGCCCCGGCTTGCGCCCATCAGTCATATTGCCGTGCAATTTTATAGGAAGGACAGGACGATGGTTGAATTGAAGAAGCACCTTGAGGATCTGCGCAAGAAATTTGCCGATAGCGCCGAGTTCTTCGATCCCCGCTTCCGCCGTGTCGCCGAAAAGATCTTCAAGGGAGGCACGCGCGCTGCCCCCTATTCCGGCATTTCGACCTTCGCAGGTTTGCCTTATAGGGACGTCGATTTCGCCGCCCCCGACTTCGGCGACCTACAGGTCGCGGCTGTCGGCGTCCCCATGGATCTCGGCGTCACCAATCGGCCGGGCTCGCGATTTGGACCGAGGGCCGTGCGCAGCATTGAGCGCATCGGACCATATAATCATGTGCTCGACTGCGCTCCTGCCTACGATCTGCGTGTAGCCGATATCGGTGACATCCCATTCGCCAGTCGCTATCGGCTGGAGCAATGCCATGAGAATATCGAGGCAGCAATCCGCAAGATCGTCGAAGCAGGTGTCATTCCGCTCTCCGTCGGTGGCGACCATTCCATAACCCATCCGATCCTCAAGGTGGTCGGCGCCAAGGAGCCCGTCGGCCTCATCCATATCGACGCCCATTGCGACACGGGTGGCCCGTTCGACCAGACGAAATTCCATCACGGCGGTCCCATGCGCAACGCGGTTCTGGATGGCGTTCTCGATCCGACCCGCACCATCCAGATCGGCATCAGGGGACCTGCTGAATATCTCTGGGAGTTCTCCTATGAATCCGGGATGACGGTGATCCATGCGGAGGAAATCAACGGCATGGGCATCCCCGCGATTATTGAGAAAGCCCGGCAAATCGTCGGCGATGGCCCCACCTATCTGTCGTTCGATGTCGACAGTCTCGACCCGGCCTTTGCGCCAGGCACTGGAACGCCCGAGATCGGCGGCCTGACCAGCCGTGAAGCGCTGGAGCTGCTGCGGGGCCTGAAAGGTCTCAATTTCGTCGGTGGCGATGTCGTGGAGGTGGCCCCGCAATATGACAGCACCACCAACACCGCACAGGCCGGTGCACAGGTGCTGTTCGAGATCCTCAGCCTCTTGGTCTTCAGCCCGGCGGTGAGGGGTCTCGAGTAGGTGCCATTGGATCATGGGTTACGATGTCAGTGTAAAGGTCTCAAAGCCCTCACGCTCGCTGCGAGCGATTCACAGCTGTGAATTACACTTAAGCTAACCATTTCCAGATGTTTCCGATCGAGCGGCAGCCTATTGAAGGTGTCGTCAATTTCTGCACTGTGGGCTGGATCTAGCTCCCCGTGAATTCTTAGGGTTCGGAAAGCCGATTCCGGCAGCCCCGATCGATCTCGAATCTCATCGATCTTGCGTTCCGCAGGAGGGAAGGCCTCAAGAACCGCGATGTATCCAAGAAGCATCAAGGGGTGATGGTGCTGAATCCAATAATACTGGCTACCGACAAGCCGAGCGACACCAGCAGGGGGAATGACGGAGAGGACTAACTCTGGATGACATCCTGCGCTCGCCAAGTCTTCAAGTCCCCATACGTCATGATCCACTTCCTCGGAAATATGATGCCGATAGTATCGGGCGAGTGGAGCAGCCAACTTGTCCGATCCCTCCAGCTCGTCGCATCTTTCTGCCGCGCGCTGCATTAAAGGGACGGATGCTCGCATGATTTGATGGAGCAAGACCAGAAACGCCGTGGTCATTTCCCGTTCGGGTTTCATTCGCCAAAGGTCTGTGAATGCTGCATCAAGCCCTGGAAGGCAGAGTTCAATTCTACCCCTCACTAGGTCACTATTAGCTCTGCTTTCAAGCTTATCCATAGCAACTCCGATCAGCGAGCCGTCGCATCGACACGAAGGAAACTAGACGTACTTCCCTCTGTTCTCAAGATTCAAGAGACAATAATTTCGTTGCGTCTATAATGGGCGAGATACGGGCAAAATAAACTGGACAAAATGCGATCTTGCAACTTAGTATTATTAATGCTCGGCGCCTAGTGATTGGCGCTCGTTGGCAATTCTAGCAGGGACAGAACAGTTTAGGTCGGCACCCGAGGAGGGCAACATGCCAGACTTCCAGGCAAACTTTGACCAGCTGAAAAAATCCAATGTCATTCCGGATGTGGAGGAAGCTTTTCTTCCACAAGCGGTACACGACGCTATTGCAAACCTTACCGACGATGAAATCGCAGTTCTTACAAATATCAGCAAAAGAACTGGATCCCACATTTACCTCAACAAGGACCACTCAGTTGTTTGTGGATTCTGAGGCTGGGTCGTGGCGCCCCTCAGCCGCCTAGAACAGTGGCCACTGTACGACTGCGATCATTGCGGGGACGACGCCCAGCAGGAGGCAAGAGAGAGGCTGTTCCGCATATCGATATTGGAACAAGTTCCTATAACTCGCGTCGCGGACCTCACAGCGCTCGATGTCTTGCAAGTTCCTGTTTTTACGTCGGTGACGCCGATGGCAAAAGACCTGACAACCCATCTGGGCAAAGGGATGGACAAGGAAGCCGCTCGTGTCGGCGCGGTCATGGAAGCCATAGAGAGGATCTCTGCACAGGAGCTTGACGGCAAGCTGCACCAATTCACCTATTCTGAGCTCACGTCCTGCGGTGCTAACGTGGCCGATCCGTTGTGGTTCGATCTTCCGCGGGCGTCCAGCTATCGACAAGATCGCAAGTTTGAGTGGGTCGAAGGGTGGGAACTGGTCAGCAGCCGTCCGATCTGGATACTAGCCGACCTGGCGAGATCTCCTGCAACGGAACAAATTCTGGATCAGGTTGATACCAATGGGCTTGCAGCAGGGTTCACCCACAGCCAAGCCTTGCGAAGCGGAATCCTGGAGGTCGTTGAGCGCGATGCTGTTAGCCAGCATCATTTCTTCCATCGCTTTGGACAGGCAGGGGACAGAGGCCCCGTTGGACGCAGGATTGACATGACTTCGCTTCCGCCAGGTCCCGGAGCGCTCGCAGACCGGGCCAGGAACGCGGGCCTTGAACTTATCTTGGAAGATCTGACGACCGATCTTCAGATCCCGGTAATCTCGAGCACGTTGATAGATCGCGCCTTTCCGGGGGTTTCCGGGCCGATGCCGCTGGTTGCTGAGGGCTGGGGTGCTGATCTGCGGGCAGCCGCAGCTGCAACACATGCGATTCTCGAATCCTTCCAGTCACGGCTTGGCGTCATTCATGGAGCCCGCGATTCCTACAACCAGATGTCGTCCTTTCCTGGTGGGCAGCGAGGGGGCTCCAACCAAATGTCGACACAACACGATTTCTCAACGATTCCCGAGATGGATTTGCCAGACCTGAAGGCAGAGATCGAATTCGTCTTGGAACGGCTGAACGCCGTCGGACTCCAACAGGCCATAATTATTGATCTAGCCCGAAAGTCATTCGGTGTGCCCGTTGTGAGAGTGAGGGTACCTGGACTGTCACTCTTTGCAATAGATAGCCGGCGGGTTGGATGGCGAAGCGCAAGGCATGTGTTGTGAAAACGTGTGCGATGCCCCCCGTTGTTTTCCTCGGCCCGAGCGCACCCGCCTCGGACATTCTAGCAATTTTGCCGGACGCAACCGTACGGCCTCCAGCGCAGCGTGGCGACCTTTACGCCCACCGCATTTTGAAGCATCAGATATTTCTGATCCTCGACGGGGCATTCGGCAGCGTCCTTGCCATTTCGCCACGAGAGGTTATCGATGTAGTAGCAGACGGAGCCGTCGTCGTGGGTGCCTCGAGCATGGGCGCTTTGCGAGCGGCCGATTGCTCGCCGGCGGGAGCGCATGGCGTTGGCGTCATATTTCGGCTTTTCCGGAACCGTCGAATTTCAAACGAAGACGAAGTGGCGGTCCTGTTCTGTGAGGAACGGCCATTCCCCCCACTCACAGAACCATTGATCAATGTGCGAATTGCGCTGCGGCGGGCAAATAGGAAGGGCCTCATTGCCACGTCCGAAGCTGAGAAAATCATCGCAGCAGCTCAATCGCTGCATTTTACGCGACGCAGTTGGTCACGCATATTCAAGGAGGCAGGGGCCCACCTCTCCCACGAAATACTGAACTTTCTTCGGGAGGTAGATGTAAAGCGCGCCGATGCAGTCCAGGCCGCAAGGCATGTCGCGAGAATCTGCAAATCAGCCGATCCCCGGCCACAATCCAGTGCATCTCATCTGTTTGGGCTCCTAGGCGATGGGAGAGGTCGGCATAGTGTCGATCTGCCAGGCGATACAAGCCGGCAGCAAATAGAAACGGAGTTCATCGAATGGCTATGGTTATCGGGTCGAGCAAGAAAGTTGGTCGGCGGCGCGATCGACTGGCCACATGAAGGATTGACGGCGCCGCCACTCTCGGCGGTTTGGAACCTCATTGAGGCTTCCGGCAAGCTAGAGGCGGAGCTGATGAGGTTCGATGTGTTCAAGAGAGCTGTTTCCGAGGCCCAGCGTTGCCAACTTAGACCCGGCCGCAGTGACTTCTGGGAGGCTGAGGAGCAGTTGGCAGGCGCCCATGGCTTTGGCTCGTGGAGGGAGCTTCTCGTTGGTGAAGGAGCCGGCCCATTTCGCTCAAGACGCCTAACAAGACATCGCACTCAAGTCGCTTTTGTCAGATGCCTACGAAGGAGATTTTTGTTCCCATCAGACCAAGTAGATCGATCGCAGGAGGGTTTAAGATGGCATTCCGGCTAGAAGAAGCGACCCAGTCGTCAAGCGACAGCGTCTGCATGCTGTTTACGGATATCGAAGGCTCAACCAACCTCGTGGATAGTTACCCCGACGTCTATGACCACATGCTCCTTCGACATAATGAGCTGTTGCGAAACGCCATCCAGTCCTACGGTGGTGAAGAGATCAACGTTGTAGGAGATTCGGTCTTCGCGCTGTTTCCGGCGTCTACTCCAGCAGTTCAGGCAGCGATCGACGCCCAATTTGCCTTAACACAAGAGGAGTGGATTCAAGGTTGCAAGCCATTGGTCCGGATGGGGCTGCACGCCGGATCAGTGAGGAGGCGTGATACAGCGGTGACCGGAATTGAGGTGCACCGTGCGGCGCGAATCGCGTCTGTGGCGCACGGTGGTCAGATCGTCATTTCAAATGTGGTTCGCGACGAAATAGCGCCACGGATGGGCGGGACTGACGTCGAAATACGCGATCTCGGATTTCATCGCCTGAAGGACCTTC
Source organism: Rhizobium sp. LjRoot258 (assembly GCF_964254185.1). Lineage (NCBI taxonomy): Bacteria > Pseudomonadati > Pseudomonadota > Alphaproteobacteria > Hyphomicrobiales > Rhizobiaceae > Rhizobium > Rhizobium sp. LjRoot258. The sequence continues at coordinate 86,910 of NZ_CAXUST020000003.1, forward strand.
GATATCCCGAAGCCCTTTTTGATCTTGTGATACCGGGCCTGCGAAAAGATTTTGCTCCGATCTCATCGATCGGCGTCAATCGAACAAATCTTCCATTGGATGTGACACTCCTTTTCGGTCGGGAGCCACAATTGGCCGGGCTTCGTAGAATTATCGAGAAAAAGGAAAGTCGGTTTGTCACGTTGACCGGAGCTGGTGGCGTAGGAAAGACGAGCTTGGCGATCCACGCGGGTAGATCCGCGCTGACCTCCTTCTCACGGGGAGTGTTTTTCGTGCAGCTGAACGCGATCGACGTTCCAGAACTGATCGGTTCGGAAATCTGCAAGGCCGTTGGGATACATGAGGTACCTGGGATCTCGGCAATAGATGCCGTGTGCAACGCCCTCGGCGACTCTGAAGTGCTCCTTATCCTCGATACCTTCGAGCATCTTATTGAGGGCGCGCCGGTCATCAACACCATCCTCACAAGGTGCCCAGCCGTCACAGTCATTGTTACCAGTCGCGAGCCTCTTAAGCTTCGCTCTGAAACTGAGTTTTTTGTTCCTCCTCTCGCCACCCCCGGCGAAGTGACAAATATCGATGAGATCCGCCAGAATCCGTCTGTGCAACTCTTCGGAAATTTCATCCACCGCGACCGTCCTGATTTTGAACTGGAGGATGACACGGCGGACCTAATCTCAAGGATATGTCGGAGGCTCGACGGACTGCCTCTCGCGCTTGAACTGGCGGCCTCTCATGTTGGTCTCCTCAGCCTGGCGGAGTTGGAGAATCGCCTTAAAACGAGATCGCAGGATCTACAACACAAGGCGCGGGATGTAGACCCCAGGCACCGCAGCCTTCGTCTGGTAATCGGATGGAGTGATCACCTCCTGACAGAAGGTCAGCGTCGTGTTTTCTATGCATCGGCTGTCTTCAACGGCGGTTTTGATCTCCAAGCCATAGAATCCCTCTTTGGTGGCGACAACGATGTTGTTGACCAGGTTGAAGCGCTTCTGGACAAAAGCTTGCTGTTTAAGACGACGGCGTTGGGTCGTCCGCGGCTTAACATGATGGATACGGTACGTGAATTCGCGCTCGAAAAACTAAAAGGGTCGGGCGAGTACGATGAAATGCGTGGCCGTCACGCCGACCATTTTACCTCGCTTGCTCGATCCGCCGCGCCAAATGTCATGAGATTTAATCAGCGCGACTTCGTCGAGCATCTGATGCAGGAGTTTGGCAACATCCGAGTGGCCCTAGACTGGGGAATGAAGCAATCCAGTGCGCAAGCCTCTGCCGAGCTCATTCAGGCACTTACATGGTTCTGGATCTCAAGAGGCCAGTTTGCGGAAGCACTCACGTGGTCGGAAAGGGCTCTGGCCCATGCACGTACCGTCGCGGAAGGGGATGCTTCGGCGCAGATCCTCAACTCCGCCGCGTTGATCCGATATATGGCCGGCGACCCGGCGGCCTCCCTCCGATATGGCGCCGACAGTTATCGCATTTATTCCGAATTGGGGGATGTAGCCGGAACAGCACGCGCAGGGATAATTGCCGGTATCGCAAAGGCCACGGCAGGCGACGACCCCGAGGCTGGAGGAATGCTCATCGAAGAGTCCCTCGCGCTCTCGAGAGCGGTCGGTGACGACTACGGAACGGCACTTTCCCTCATTGCGATTGGGGAGGGTACACGTATGGAGGGCGACGAGACTGGTGCTGAAGCCTACTATCGTGAAGCCCTCACGCTCCTTGAAAAACTTGGCGACACTTACTGGCCGGGCCATCTGTTGCAAAACCTGGCGCACTTTAGATTGCATAGAGGCGATTGGAAGGAAGCTGCACAATTCGCGGGCGAAGCTTTGGCAATTGGCGAGCGATATGATTATCCAATGGTGAAAAACCTCGCGACTGCAGCGGTAAGCGGGGTGCTTGCAGCCAAGGAGGACTGGGTCGGAGCTGCGGCGCTCGTTGGAGCAGTCGAAGCGCGTCTCGCTCGCCTGGGTGTCCGGTTTGAGCCTACCGACGATGCAGATCTCGGAAAAATCCGGTCAGCGATCCGCGAGGCTCTGGGGGATGAACGATACGCGCTCGAGATCGAAAAAGCGGGTTCGCGTCGGTGGGAGGAGGTCCTTGCAACATGCCGTGCTGTAGTCAGTTCAGCAACGGCGTAGAGGCTGCACAGCGAAGGCTCGATCTTGATTGGAACCTGGCCAAGCCTCGTCTTCACCTTTTCCATTTCGAACTCATCCGAGTTCTTGCACTGTTTACACGCCATGTCGCTGCAGATCCCATGACGGCCATCCTTGCGTCACCCAGCGCATCTCACCTCACGGGGAAGTTCGGAGCGCCGATCAAGATGAAACGCTGCAGACCTCCGGCTGATCGGAAGCACCTGCATCGTCCGCTCTCGTTTTCGAAGCGACAGGTGAGCATTCTCCGCTCGGTTGTTGAGGTCTTTGTGGGACCGGTGCTCGACTATTGGCATGATGTCGCGCTTGGGCACGACGACCCTGGCCTTTGCATCATCCTGCCGGCCCCCGCCGATTATAGGCACGTCGCAGGTGATCGCGGTCGCAGCCGAGGGCGCGAAGCAGGCTTCTTTTGAGGGGAGGTTCACGGCAGGCATCCTTTCAACGAAGAAATCTCATTGCGATTTAAATCTATGCATTGCATAGGTTTCCAGTCACTTTTCCGGAGCTCGTCCGATGCCCATTGCCAGCCTCGCCATGTACGTCAGCCCGCCACCAATCATGGAGGCGACGCGGCTGTTCTGGGAGGCGTTGGGCAAGCGCATCCGCGCCTACGGGCTCGACGCGCCGGAGGCGCTCGACGACGAAGTCCGCTACGACGAGGCGTGGCTTCGCCCTGACCTGCTGTTCGGCCAGACCTGCGGATACCCCTATGTCCAGCATCTTCGGGGCAAGGTGCAGTTGGTGGGGTCGCCCGTCTATGGACTGCCGGGCTGCGATGGGCCGCTCAAATGCAGCTTCATAATCGTCAAAGCAAAGTCGCCCGCACAGTCGATTGCGGACATGAGGGGCACACGCGCTGCGATCAATGAGCCCGGCAGCAATTCCGGCTACAACCTCTTTCGCGCTTTCGTGGCGCCTCATGCCATCGATGGCCGGTTCTTCTCCTCGGTGCTGGAGACCGGCGGTCATCGGGCAAGCATCGATGCTGTCTCGAGCGGGGAGGCGGATGTCGCGGCGATCGACTGCGTAACCTTCGGCAACACCTTGCGCTTCGATCCCGACCGTGTCGCGGGCGTGCGTATCCTCGCGCAAACAGCGAAGGGGCCGGGCCTGCCCTTCATCACCGCGGCCGCGACGTCCGCAAAGGACCTGGGGATCCTGCGCCGCGCTTTGGCGGAGACCATCGCCGATCCCGCGCTTGCGGAGATCTGTGGCACGCTTTCGCTGCGCGGCATCAGTCTGCTCGGCGATGCCGACTACGAAGTGCTGACGCAGCTTGATCGGGGTGCCGTGCGTCATGGCTATCCCGCTATCGCCTGAGGAAGGACAACAGGTTCGGCTGCGAGCGGGAAGTGGCATGCGACGCTGCGTCCGTCCGCCCCGGCCTGAAGGACAGGCGTTTCGCCGGCGCATCTCGGCTGGGCAAGCGGACAGCGCTTGTGGAAGCGGCATCCGGAAGGCGGGTAGCTGGGGCTCGGCAGCTCACCGGAAAGCACGATGCGCTCGCGGCGTCGATCGGGATCGAGCGTCAGGTTGGCCGAGAGAAGCGCGCGCGTATAAGGATGTGCCGGATCGCGAAACAATGTCGCCGTTGGCCCGCTTTCGACGATCTGGCCGAGATACATCACCGCAACGCGATCGGTTACGCGGCCGACGACATTGAGATTGTGGGAGATGAGCAGATAGCTCAGTCCCAGGCGATCTCGAAGCGCCCTCAGGAGATTGAGGAGCTCACCCTGGATGGAGATATCGAGGCCAGCGGTCGGTTCGTCCGCAACGATGATGGAGGGTTCGGCCGCAAGCGCCCGCACGAGCGCCACGCGCCGCGCCTGGCCGCCGCTCAGCTGATGCGGATACCGCGAAAGAAGCTGTTCGCCGAGGCCGATGCTTTGCGCGAGCGCTGTGATCCGCGTCCAGCTCTCAGGTGTATGCATTTTGCGGATTTTCAGCGGCTCGGCCAGAAGCGCGTGCACCGTCATGCGCGGCGAAAGCGAAGCGGTCGGGTCCTGAAACAGCAGTTGGATCCGACGCTGTAGATCGCCGCGGCGCTGGGTTGGCACACCCTGCAGCGTTTCACCCTCGATGGTCAGTGTACCGGCCGCAAGCGGCTGGAGCCCAACGATCGTCCGGGCGATGGAGGATTTCCCGCAACCGCTTTCGCCGACGAGACCCAGGGTTTCGCCGCGTCGCAGTTCCAGCGAGACGCCGTCGACAGCCGTCAGCCGGTCGTAACGGACGACTGCATCCTTCAGCGATAGAACGGGCGTGCTCATCAGGCAGTCTCCGGCCAGCAGGAAAAGGCATGTCCGTCGCCTGCCTGCCGGCGCGGCGGCTTTTCGCTGCAGCGGTCGTGGCGGGACGGGCAGCGGCCGGAGAAGATGCAGCCTTTGGGACGGTGGGCGGGATCGGGGACATTGCCGGGGATCGTCGCCAGATCCTGTGAGGGGTCGAAAGCCGCGTAAGGGTCGATCTCACAGGCAAGCAGCGCGCGGGTATAAGGGTGGCGCGGACGATACAGCACGTCACGCACGGGGCCGCTTTCCACCACCGTTCCCGCATACATTACGATGACGCTGTCGCAGAGTTCGGCAATCAGTCCCATGCTGTGGCTGACGACCAGCATCGAAGCGGCCGTCCGTTGCCTGAGCCGATGCAGTACCTCGACCACCTGCGCCTCGATCGTCGCATCGAGCGCCGTGGTCGGCTCATCGGCAATCAGCAGCTTCGGCTCGACCAGAAGCGCCATGGCAATGACCACGCGCTGACGCATGCCGCCGGAAAACTCGTGCGGATAGCGGCGCATGCGCGTAGCTGCATCCTGTACGCCCACATCGGCAAGCACCGCTTCGGCTCGCGCCCAAAGCTTGCGTCGGCTTTCTTTTGGAAACCGCCGCCGCTGAATATCGACGAGCTGGGCGCCGATGGTGAACATCGGATTGAGCGCCGTCATCGGGTCCTGGAAGATCATCGCGATATCGGTGCCGCGCAACGCCGTCGTTTCCTTGATGGCGAGGTTCGTCTCGTGCCCGTCGAAAGCCGAGCGGCTTGCCGAAACCTCCGCATTGTCGGCTAGCAGGCCGAGCATGGCGAAGGCCACTGTGGACTTACCGCTGCCGCTCTCTCCGACGAGGCCGACTGATTGCCCGCGGCCAATGGTAATATCCACACCGTCGAGGATATGGGCGCTGCGCCCGGCATTGCGGTAGGACACGTTCAGGTTTTCGATGGTGACGAGGGCTTCGGTCACAGCGTTTTCCTCAGCTTCGGGTCGAGCGTGTCGCGCAGGGCTTCGCCCAGAAGCGCGAAGCCGAGCGTGGCGAGGATCAGCGCCAGGCCGGAAAAGGTGGCGAGCCAGATCGACTGGTCAAGATAGGTATAGCCGTCGTTGAGGAGGTTGCCCCAGCTTGCAAGCGGCGGGCGCACGCCAAGGCCGAGGAAGCTCAGGCCCGCCTCGATGGTGACGACGACGGGAATATCCATGCAGGCCAGCACGAAGATGGGGCCGATGATGTTGGGCGTGACATGGTGCAGGATCACCCGCCAGGTCTCGGCCCCGAGGACCCTTTCGGCTTCGATGAAGGGGCTATTGCGGATGGCGATCGTCTGGGCGCGGGCGACGCGGCCGAAATGAGGAATGAAGACGATGCTGACAAGCAGCACGACATTGCCGAGGCCTGGGCCAAAAACCGCGACCAGCGCCAGCGCCAGGATGATACTCGGAAAAGAGGTGACGATATCGAAGATGCCGACGACGAAGAGGTCGATAGTCCGTGGCGCGAGCGCCGCGCCCACACCAAGAGCGACGCCGGTCGTCAGCGAGATGGCGATGACCGAGAGCGAAATGCCGAGTGCCACCCGTGCGCCATAGATCAGGCGGCTCAGGATATCGCGGCCGAGATGGTCGGTTCCGAGCAGATGTTGCAGCGACGGATCCATAAGCCGGTTGCCCGGCGCGATGGCGTTCGGTCCATACGGTGCAATCAACGGCGCGGCGATCGCGACCAGACAGAGAAGCGTCACCGCCAAGAGAGCGAAAGTGCCGCCGGGGCGGCGAGAGAGATCGAGAAGCCCGGCCATTTTATTGCCCCCGCCCGGAGGCAAGGCGAGCGCGCTCGCGCGGATCGATCAGGCTCTGGGAAAGATCGGCGATGAGATTGATCAGTACATAGAGCAGCACGATAACGAAGACGCTACCCTGGACGACCGGATAATTGCGCGTGCGGATGGCGTCATAGATCAGTGAACCAAGACCGGGACGATTGAAGATCACCTCGGCAAAGACAGCGCCGCCCAGAAGCTCGCCAAAGCCCATGCCGAGGACCGCGACGGTCGGCAGGATCGCCGGCTTCAGCGCATATTTCACCAGGATCTTCGTCTCGCTGACACCATAGGCGCGCAGTGTGCGGATGTAGTTTTCGCCGAGCACCTCGAGCAACGAAGAGCGCAGGAGCCGGGCGATATAGCCGATCCAGCCGGCCGCGAGCGCTGCGGTCGGAAGCACCAGATGCCACAGCTGGTCGCCGAGATCGCCGCTTTCGCCAGCGCCGAGCACCGGAAACCAGCGCAGGGTCACGGAAAATACCATCAGCAGGAAAACCGAGACGACGAAACTCGGCGTCGAGATGAAGCCGACGCTCAAGAAAGCGATCAGCCGGTCCGCCTTGCCGCCCGGTAAGCGGGCAGAGAGCAGGGCAAGCGGCACACCGAAGGCGATGGCGCAGAGGATGGCGGATATCGCAAGAGCCGCCGTGTTCGGCAGTGCGGCCGCAACGAGGGTAAGCACCGGCCGACCGTTGAAGACATCCTCGCCGAGATCGCCGGAAAAGAGCCTGCCGACGAAGGCAAACACCTGCTCGATCAGCGGCTTGTCGAGGCCGATGCGGGCATTGAGTGCGGCGACGGCTTCCGGTGTGGCGCGCGAGCCAAGGATGACGGTCGCGGGATCTCCGGGGATGAGGCGCGTCAACCCCATAAGAAGCACGACAGAGCCGGCAACGGCGAGAAGCGCCGTCGCCAGTTTGAAAGCGAGATGGATCTGGAGAGATGCGCCTTTCATCGCAGCGCATCCCTGTTTGTCATTGCGAAAGCCGTCACCGGATCAGGCCGTCGCTTCCGTGAAGGCTGTGTAGAGCCAGTTGTTGCCGTTCGGCAGGACACCGGGCTTCAGCCATTTGCGCGAGGCAAACGCATTGAGATTGTGAGTAATCCAGATGAAGGCAGCGGATTCGTCGAGCAGCTTCTGTGCCTTTATGTAAATCTTCTCGCGCTCGGCCGGATCAACGGTCACGCCACCCTTTTCGTGCAGGGCGTCGAAATCGGCATTCTTCCAGCGCTGCCAGTTCCACTGGCCAACCTGCGCAGAGGTAAACCACTGCGTCTGGAAGCCGGGGTCGAACTTGCCATTGTACTTGATCAGCGACAGTTCGAGATCTTTGCTGGCGTCGTTTTTGCCAAGTGCCCAATAGGCGGCGGATTCCAGCGCCTCGATCTCGACCTCGATGCCGACTTCGGCAAGGTTGGCCTGGATGATCTGGGCGATCGCCTCGTATCGCGCATTCGCCTCGATGGTCAGCTTCGTCTTGAAGCCGCTGGAATGGCCAGCCTCAGCGAGTAGGGCCCGCGCCTTTTCCACGTCACGACCATAGACCGGCGCGTCCTTCCAGTAGCCGAGGAGGCTCGGAGCAAGCAATGAATTGGCGCGCGGATAGATCCCTGAATAAGCGCCCTGCAGGATTGCGTCGATATCGACGGCATAGCGGATTGCCTGGCGAACGCGGATATCGTCGAAGGGAGCCTTCTCGACGTTCGGACCGAACCAGACATAGTCGATGGCTGGAATTTCCGTCACGCTTGCATCCGGCAGGCCGGCGAGTGTCTTGCCGCTTTCCGGGTCGATCGCGGTAAAGTCGATCTCGCCGGACTGGAAGGCGATTTCCGCAGTCTTCTGTTCGCCGATTGGTTTGCCGACGATCTGTTGGAAGTGCGGCTTGATCGGGCCCTTGTAGTCAGGATTGATTTCGAGAACGAAATGCTCGCGCGGGACCCATTCTTTCAAGACATAGGGTCCGCTGCCGATCAGCTTCGTGGAGATGTCCTTGCCGAGGGCTTCGAAAGCCTTCCTTGAGATGATGCGACCCGATCCATCGGCGAGCGCGATCGTATAGAGCGCCGGCGCCGGGTTCTTCAGGATGATGCGGCCTTCGAGCGGGCCGGTCACCTCGACGCGATCAAGGGCAGTCCAATCCTTGGCGTAGGTAACGGGCTTGCCTTCGGCGTCCGGCTTAATGAATCGCTCGAAGGAAAACTTCACGTCTTCTGCGGTCAGATCGCCGTAGCCCCCGGTAAACGCAAGGCCGCTGCGGAGCTTGAAGCGGATTTCCGTGTCGCTCACCTGCTCCAGCTCTTCGGCCGCGTCGAGCTCCCATTCCGTCGAGCCCGGCTTAAAGGAAATCAGGCCCTGCTGCACCGACCAGAGGACGTTAAGGTCGATGGGGCCAGAACGATTGGCCGGATCAAGATTGGAAAGGTCCTTCTCGACGCGCACGACGATCTTGGTGCGATCGGCATTGGCAAAGGCGGGATGGACGCCGCCGAGAGCGACGATGGTTGCGATCGAAGCGCCGCTGACCAGCACCTGTCGACGAGTGGGGTTGAATGTCATCGAATGTCCCTCCGGTATTGAGCGCTCGCCACAAGGCGGAATGGGCGCTCGTCAATTTGATAAAGGGAATTAAAGCGAATAATCTATAAATTACATAGAATAAATATTTTCCGATACAGCCGTTTTACGCAACCAGTTTTCCCTTTTTCGCGCCTCCGCTGCAAAGCCATGCGGTGCAGCATTGAGCGCACGGATTTTATATTGGTGCTTGAAATTTATCGCTTTTCGCCTCCTCGGAATTAACACCATGTCCAGCCACCTATTGCCCGACACCCTCCCTTCGCAATCCACCCTTTTTGCCATCGCCCGCATCGAGTGGCAGACCGTTGCCTTGGCGATCGTCATTTATGGCGGTTTCTTCGCCGCCACCTGGTTCTGGCAATCGCTGCCTGCCGTCGTCGTCATCGCCACTGGCAGCTGGCTGATCGCCTGGCACGGGTCGTTGCAGCATGAGGTGATTCACGGACACCCAACCCGCAATCAGCGTATCAACGATGCGATCGGCTGGCCGCCATTGTCCCTCTGGCTGCCCTATACGATCTATCGTGAGGGGCACCTGACCCATCATCGTGACGAGCACCTGACCGATCCGATCGAGGACCCGGAATCGTCCTATTTCACGCAAGCGGCCTGGGAGAAGATGGGGGGCGTCGGCCGCCGCCTGGCGGCCTGGAACACCACCTTGCTCGGACGACTGACGCTCGGCCCGCTTGTCATGATCGTCAGCTTCCTGGTGCAGGAAGCCGCGCTCGTCCTGAACGACGACCGGCAGCGGGCTGCGCTCTGGGCGCGGCACGCGATCGGCGTTGCCGCCGTTCTAGTCTGGGTGATCGGGATTTGCGAAGTGCCGCTCTGGCTCTATCTCTTCGGTTTTGTCTATGGTGGTGCGGCGCTCAGCAGGCTGCGTTCGTATGCCGAACATCGCTATGCCAACCATCACGACGAGCGCACAGCGATCGTCGAAAACACGCCATTGTTTGGGCTGCTGTTTCTTTACAACAATCTGCACGTGCTGCATCACAAGCGGCCCGAAGTTCCGTGGTATCGGATACCACTGCTCTACCGGCGGCACAGGAACGCGCTCATCGATACCAATGGCGGCCTGGTCTATGACGGCTATCTCGACATTGCCCGCCGCTTCTTGTTGAAACCGCACGACGACCCGCGCCATCCGCAGCATAGATAGGTTCGGCCTGCCTTCAACCGATCGAAACGCGTCGCCACTTTTCGATTGGCTTAGTTCGTGGTAAGTTTGATCCCGCCCTTCGATGATGACCATCTGCTAAGCCATTGATAATCCTGGGAGGAAAGATCATGCGCGATGAGGATGTGACAAAATTCGCTGGAACAATCCGCGGCAGTCTCATTCAACGTGGCGATCCTGAATATGAAGAGGCTCGCAAGCTTTACAATGGCATGATCGATAAGCACCCATTGATGATTGCTCGCTGCGCTGATGTTGCTGATGTGATTTCTGCGGTGAATTTTGGCCGCGACAACGGGCTGCTCGTCGCCATCCGCGGTGGCGGCCACAACGGCCCCGGCCTTGGCAGCTGCGATGATGGGTTGGTCATCGATCTATCGACAATGAAGGGTGTGCGCGTTGACCCGTCAACCCGGACTGTGCGTGTTGGCCCCGGCTGTACGTCAGGTGATGTTGACCACGCCACCCATGCCTTTGGGCTCGCTGTCCCCTTCGGCATCGTTTCCACAACCGGGGTCGCGGGGCTGACGCTTGGCGGCGGTTCGGGCTATCTGACGCGAAAGTATGGCCTCACCATCGACAACCTGCTTGAAGCCGACGTGGTGTTGGCCGATGGCAGCTTCGTGACAGCGAGTAAGGAGGAGAACCCGGATCTGTTCTGGGCCCTTCGAGGCGGCGGCGGCAATTTCGGGGTGGTGACGAGTTTTCTGTTCCAGGCCCATCCGGTGAAGATGGTATTTGCCGGGCCGATTTTCTGGGACGCCGCGCTCCATGGCAAGGAAATCATGAGTGCGTATCGCGACTTCCTGCCGAAGTCGCCCGAAGAGCTCGGTGTTTTTGTCGGGCTGAAGACGGTGCCGTCGATGGACCCGTTCCCGCGCGAGGCGTGGGGCAAGCGGGCCTGCGCCATAATCTCCAGCTTTAACGGGACCGAAGAGGATGGCAGACGCGCGCTGGCGCCGCTCCTTGACAAGCTTCCGGCGCCCTTCTTCAATTGGATGGGGGTGATGCCGTTCCCGGCTATACAGGGGTTATTCGACCCGTTTTTCCCGAAGGGCCTACAATGGTATTGGAAGGGCGATTTCGTGAAGGACCTGCCGGACGCGGCAATCGATACCTACATCTCGGAGTCGGCAAAGGCGCCGAGTGAACTATCGCTGATGCATCTTTACCCAATCGATGGTGCCGTTCGCCGTGTCAGTAGGGACGAGACGGCTTGGGGGGCGAGGGACGCTACCTGGTCAATGGTGATCGCGGGGATCGATTCCAATCCGCAGCAGGCAGGGGCCCTGACGCGCTGGGGCCGGGCCTACTGGGAGGCGGTCCACAAATTCAATCCCGGCGGCGCCTATGTCAATTTCATGATGGACGACGAGGGCGAAGCGCGCGTTAAGGCGAGTTATGGCGACAACTATCCGAGGCTAGCTGCGATCAAGAAGAAATACGATCCTGCCAATCTCTTCCGAGTTAACCAAAATATTCGACCAGCCGCCTAAACCAAGACAGGCGCTCAGTCGGTCAACGTAGGCTGTATCGGAAATCGCGGGCTTTAGGGATCCGGCTCGGCATAGTGTCGGGCTCGGGATAAGTCCCCGATCTCCATATTGACATACCGAAGGTGAGGAGCCGGAATCTTCCGTAGGTCCCTCTGACATAGAGAGTTAGCCCGCCCGAATACACAGACTGGGCTAAAACCATTCGGTCATTCGATCAGATGACGGAGACGTTTTCGGCCTTCGACTTCCCGGTCTTGCGATCCTGGCCCACTTCGTAGCTGACCTTGTCACCTTCGCGGAGCGAGGCGCCACGCTGCAAAGCAGAGAGATGAACGAAGACATCCGGTCCGCCATTGTCTGGCGTAATGAACCCGAATCCCTTGTCATTGTTGAAGAATTTAACTGTACCTTCCGGCATGAAAGTTCCTTTTCATTGTCTTGGCCGTTTGAATTGCGAGGCGAACCTACAGCGCCAATGCGTTTCGATCAACCGCAACGATTGCACGCGTGGAACTATTGCATTTGGTGGCGGACGTGCGAGCTCGGAGGACCTTGTTGATGCGGGAGGTTTTATACGAGGTGGCGTCGATGCTCCAATGCTACATCACCACGCTCATCCACCTTACCTTCAGCGATCGCGCCAAATTAGACAAAGTTGTGTAGCAAGAGCCGACACTCATACTTTGGAAAGTGAGACATGCCTTTGCCCACTCCGACCGACCTTGACTGCCAGGCCTGCGGCGCTTGCTGTTCGTTTTCGCCCACTTGGCCAAGATTTTCCACTGAGACAGAAGCTGATCTCGACGCCTTACCGTCGCGCTTCGTCTCGGAGGACCAGGGGGGAATGCGGTGCTACGGCGCGCGCTGCTCGGCCTTGGACGGCTGCGTTGGTTCGAGCACATCATGCTTGGTTTACGAGCTTCGGCCTGATGTTTGTCGCGCCTGTGTCCCGGGAGACGGCGCCTGTCTGGAGGCCCGCGCATCTTTTGGGCTCGTCTAGCCGATTGCGTCTTCTGTTTGATCAGGCTCAGATGGGGCGCAGTAACAATGAAGCCGGACTCGGCCGATCTGCACGATCGAGAGGAGTTTCAGCGCGAGACCACTCGGTCGTTTGGCGCCCGTTTCCCACTTTTGGACCGTGGACTCGCTGGTATTCAGATAGCGTGCGAAGACTGGCTGGCTGACGTGATTGTTCTCGCGCAGCGCCCTATCTCGCTTGGGGTCAGCTCCTTTGGAACAAACAGGCATGCCTCATCGAACGTCTTCATGGTTTCCTTGTCGATGGTACCGGCCGCATACATGCCTTCGACGGCACTATGGACCGCATTGCGAGTCTCCAACAGGGCACCGGTGCCGATTTCGGCTTCAAGGTCGGCCTTCGCCTTGCGACGATAGAGCTCGGCGAGCTTTAGGAACGCCAGAAGCTCGTCGTCATCGATGTTGGCCTGGTCCCTTTTCGCGAACAAATAGGCAAACACCCAAAACTCCCCGGCTTTCGCCAGAACGATTGAACGATGCATGTTGTCGTTAGGCGCTTCTTGAACACGCCACCATCGAGATCGTCGGCCTGTCTAAGCGCGACTTGGCTGATCGCCTTGCAAAGTGCCTCATCGGAAATCCGCGCCTTCTTCGCCGCCTAGGCGAACCATGCCGTTTTGAAAGTACGTTCTAACATCGCTTCATAGAGCACCAAGTGCTACGCCTTTCAGGATTTTGGACTGGCTGCTGACTCTAGGCCGCCTCCCATACCTGATTCAAAATCCTGGCGGCAAGCGCTGGTTTGTCCTGCGGGTGGGGTGCAGAAACGACGATAGCGGCCGAGCCCAGCCATTTACGCTGATCGCTGATAGGTGACTATGGGCAAGTGGTTACCACAGGCGGTGCTGCCGTTCTTATTTCAAGACAGCAATAGCTATAAAGAAAGCCTTCCGTGGCAAATAGCAGCCATCGCCGGCTCGCCGTGGCGTGTGCTCGTAGTGATAGATCGACACCGTGAGATGGAAATAGGCAGCTCAAATGAAGTCTTTCACTATAAGGCGCCGCCTCGCATCGGAGGACTCTTCTCCCGCTACTGCGGTGAGCGGTGGCCGGCGTCACCAGACGTGCTTTCGCGTGGGACAAGGGCAAATCCCATGTTGATTTGCTCGATGCTCTGCCTTGTGGATGCATCGAGGGCCAGGAGAACCTTTTCGGCCGCAAGCTTGCCGGTTTCGTAGCGACGGGTAGCGATTGAGGAGAGGGAAGGAGCCGCACATGCCGAGAATTCGAGGTCGTGAAAGCCCATGATCGCGATGTCATCCGGCACGCGGATGCGACGCTTTCTGCACTCCTGCATAGCGCCGAGCGCCAAGTTGTCGTCAGTACAGAAGATCGCCTCGGGAAGATCGCCCCGGTCGTGCATCTCACCAAAGAGCTCGGATCCGAGCGCCACCGAACTGTGGCGAGGTCTATGGGCAATCATTTCCAGGCTTCTCAATCCGACCTCATGCATCGCCGCACGATAGCCTTCGAACCGGGACTGAGCACGGTGGTCGAGATTGCCGGTCAGGAAGGTAATCCGCTGAAACCCGCGGTCAATGAGATGGCGGGTTGCAGCATGGCCGGCGCGCTCCTGTGACATGCCAATGTTGAGGTTGATGGGATCGTCGGACAACTCGAACGTCTGGACAACCGGAAGATGCGCCTTCACCAGAAGCTGACGTGACAGTGGGGTGTGGTGAATGCCGGCAATGATGATGGCTTCCACCCGCTGGCCAAGCAATGCCTTGATTGCATTCTCCTCCTCGACTTCCGAATATCGGCTGTTCACGACAATGACCTGGAAGCCTGCGGCAATCAGAACGTCATGCAGAGCAAACAGATATTCGGCAAAGATGACGTTATAAAGCGTCGGCACAATCACGCCAATTGTATGCGTGCGGGAGGACGCCAACCTGCTTGCCGCAACATTCGGCACATAGCCCAGGTTTTCAATGGCGCTGTTGACGCGCAGCCGCAATGCTTCCGAGACGGATCCCGGCTTGCGCAGTACCCGCGAAACAGTAATCGGGCTAACCCCAGCAAGGTTGGCAACGTCGTCCAGAGTTATTCGGCGCATCGAAGATTATCCAAACACAAGATCAAGCAAAACAGATAATCAATAGATATTCCACAATTGACAGCGCTATCATCTGTGTTAATTTTTTGTCCTGTTCCGCAAAGGATGGGATGGAGCCCTTTCGGACCAAGCATGCCAATTAGAAAATTGGAGGGGCGGCTTGGTCTGCCCGAGGAGGAGAACATCCATGCCTAGAGACGTGACATCGAAATCTGCGCGCATTGCGGCAGTTTCCGCATCCATGCTTGCGCTGCTTTGCAGTGCCGCATATGCCGAACCGAAAGTCGTATCCGGGCCAGCAGCAGATCCAGGCTGCATGACGCCGTGGGCCTCCGATACGCAGTTTCTACAATATCCGAAGAAGGAAGGCCCGTATCGCATCGCGCTGGCCAATGGCTATATCGCCAATACCTGGCGCATCCAGATGGTAAAGACGGCAAAGGCTTATGCGGCGCAACCGGAAGTAAAGGCGAAGCTGAAGGAATTTAAGGTCGTCTCTACGGGCGAAGACGTGCCGGCGCAGATTTCGGCGATCAACAACTTCATCGACGCCGGCTATGATGCGATTGTCGTCAATGCCCAGAACCCAACAGCCTTCGGTCCTGTGATCAAACGCGCCAAGGAAGCCGGTGTCGTGCTCGTCGCGTTCGATAACACGCTGGACACGAAGGATGCGATCAACGTCAACGTCGACCAGAAGGGCCTTGGCGTCACCTGGGCCGAGTGGCTCGTCAAGCATCTGCCGAATGGTGGCAAAATTCTCGAAGTGAGAGGCGTTGCCGGCACATCTGTCGATACCGACCGTCACAATGGCATCAAGGAAACGCTGGCTGCCTCGGGCAAGAAGTTCGACGTGACGGAAGTCGTCGGCAAATGGGACGATAGCGTTGCCCAGAAGGCGACGGCAGATGCCATCGCGACAAACGGCCCGTTTGACGGCATCACCGCACAAGGCGGCGACACGGGCGTCGTTCAGGCCATGATAGACGCAAAACATCCCTTCGTGCCTTTCGGCGGCGAGACGGAAAATGGCTTCCGCAAGCTCTGCGCCGCTCACGCTGGAGACGGTCTGATGTGCTCGTCCGCAGGAACCGGTCCGGCCCAGGTCGCCGTCGCCATCAAGACGGCGATCGCCGCGCTCGAGGGGCAGGTGATTCCGCAGGCCGTCAAGCTACCGACGGCATTGGTGTCGCACCCCGACTTCAAGAAAGACCAGGACTACTACCCTGATCAGTCCGACAATTTCTTCGTCGGCAACTCCTTCCCCACCTGCGGCATCAATTTCACGGCCCAGGAAATCATGGGGCAAACCAAGGAAAACCAATAGTAGCCAAGGCTCGTAGGATTGACTGCGGACGTGGGCGCCCTCAGTCAGACGCTGAATGCACCCGATGGGAGGTTGGGCGCGTGCTTTTGTCAGAACCGCTGTTGCGGATGGAAGGTATATCGAAGCGCTATGGCGGCGTCATCGCACTGAAGGAAGCCGATATTGCCATTCGATCCGGCGCAATTCATGCCGTACTCGGCGAAAACGGCGCCGGCAAATCGACCCTGATCAAAATCATGGCCGGGGTCACCGCACCCGATGAAGGGCGAATGCTCCTCGGCGGCAAGGACGTGGCCTTCTCATCGCCAGCGGCGGCAAATGCAGTGGGGATAGTATCGGTCTTCCAGGAACTGTCGCTGATTCCCGACCTTTCCGTTGCCGACAATATCGTCATCAGCAATCCACCGCGCCGCTTCGGCATGATCGACAGGCGCGCCCAGAGGCAGATCGCCGAAGAAGCGCTCAATCGCGCCGGCGCCTTCGACATTCATCCATCATCGCTGGTCAAGGACCTCCCGCTCTCCCGTCGACAGATGGTCGAGATTGCAAAGGCGCTCGCCCGCAAGCCCCGGCTGATGATCCTGGACGAGGCGACATCTGCCCTGACAAGGTCTGACGTCGAGAAGGTCTTCAGTGTCCTGAAGAGGCTGCGCTCGGAAGGATTGGCGCTGGTCTACATCTCGCATCGCATGCATGAGATCGCAGAACTTGCCGACGATTGCACGGTATTCCGCAACGGCCGCAGCATAGAATCCTACCCAGCCGGTACAAAGACTGACCATCAGGTTGTTGAATTGATGATCGGGCGGGAATACAAAAGCGTGTTTCCGGCAAAGCCGAGCATCGAAGCCAATAAGGCTTCGGTGCTGTCCTGTCATGACCTTTCCTGGGGCGGCCGTTTGGCTGGTATCACGTTCGATGCCCGTCCCGGCGAAATCGTCGGCGTCGGCGGCTTGGACGGGCAGGGCCAGCGGGAGCTCTTGCTCGCCCTCTTTGGCGTGCTTCGCGACGTCAAGGGCGATGTGCAGATCGACGGCCGCAGCGTGCGCTTGAGCAGTCCCAAAGAGGCGAAATCCGCCGCGAACTCCATTGCGCTTATTCCGGAGGATCGAAAGACCGAGGGGTTGATGCTGCCAATGACGGTCCGCGAGAACCTGTCGATCGCCGCACTCGGCAGCGTTTCGCGCAACGGCATCATCGATCGAGGGGCAGAGGCGGCCCGCATTGACGAACTCCTCAAGCTCCTCGCCATCAAGGCGGCAACCATCGACATGCCGGTCAGCAGCCTGTCCGGTGGAAACCAGCAGAAGGTCGTGATTGCGAAATGGCTGATGAATCGACCAAGGATCGTCCTGCTGAACGACCCGACGCGCGGCATCGACGTCGGCACCAAGCAGGAAATCTATCAACTGCTGAGAAAGCTCGCCGACGGCGGCGCCGCGATCATTTTCTATTCCACGGACTACGACGAGCTGATCGGCTGCTGCGATCGCGTCCTCGTCATGTACGACGGTACCGTTGTTCGCACGCTTGAAGGCGCCGACATCAACGAACGTGAGTTGATCGGGAGTGCATTGAACATCGCCGCCCGGCCTGTGGAACGGAGGGTAACGCAGTGACAATAGGCACTTCCGGCGAATGGCGCTTCTGGTATCAGAGCAACAAGGGGACGCTGCTCGCCGCCGCCCTCTTCGTCGCGATGTTCGTGATCTATGTCTCCAACCATCCGGCGGGCTTCACGCCGAATGTCGTGCAGACAGCGTCCAACAAGGCGATTTTGCTCGCCTTTGTCGCGATGGCGCAATGTCTTGTCGTCATCACCGCCGGAATCGACCTTTCGGCAGGCATGGTATTGGTGCTGTGCAACTGCCTTGCATCGTGGCTGGTGGTCGGCACACCGCTGCAGACCGGTTTCGGGATCGTGGCCGTGCTTGTCGCAGGGCTTGCATGCGGCACATTGAACGGCCTCATCATCATCTTCGGCAGACTGCAGCCGATCGTTACGACCATCGCCACAAGTGCAATTTTCTTCGGGCTGGCGTTGCTGCTGCGGCCAACGCCGGGCGGCTCTGTCAACGAAGCTCTTGCAGACGTGTTTACCTCGAAGCTCTTCGGGATGTTTCCCACCAGCCTGGCGGTGCTTGCAGCCACGATCCTCCTGGTCTGGCTCCCCTTCAGCAGATCGGTCTACGGCCGTGCGGCCTATGCGGCTGGTTCCGCGGAGAATGCGGCCTATATGTCCGGCGTGCCGCTGAAGCGGGCGAAACTGGCCGCCTATGCAGTTGCCGGGCTCTTGTCGGCCATGGGCGGGCTCTACCTGACGTTCTATTCCTACACTGGCGAAGCGGCCTTCGCTAGCGGCAACGCCTACACGCTTTACTCGATTGCTGCGGTCGTTCTCGGGGGCGTCTCGCTGGCGGGCGGGAAGGGCAGCGCTGTCGGAGCCGTGTTCGGAGCACTTGCCTTCCGCACCATCGGCGATCTCCTCTTCGTCTTCGATTTCGATCCTCTGTGGCAGCCGCTGTTCCAAGGCATCGTGCTAATGCTGGCGATCGGTGTCGGCTCGATCGGGCTGGCGCGGGTACGCAACCGACTGGAATGGTTCCAATGAGCGAGGATGCGTCCAGCATGCGGCAATCAATCGTTCCCAACCGGCTGCGCGGGAGAGATCCCGCCGTGGCGATCGCCTTCGGCTGCATCCTCCTTCTGCTGCTTGGCGGATCGATCTATTCCTCCAACTTCCTGTCGGCCGATTACCTGTTGCAGCAGTTGAAGGTCGCCTCGTTTCTCGGCGTGATCGCGACGGGCATGATGATGGTCATCTTGCTTGGACAGATCGATCTTTCGGTTCCATGGACGGTGACTGCCGGCGCGATGATGGCATGCGCCGCGACAGCCTATGGAACCAGCGGCTCGTTCGTTGCCATTCCCTTCGGAATTGCCTGCGGCGCAGCGATCGGCTTCGTCAACGGGCTTGCCGTCGCGTACCTGCGCATTCCCTCGATGATCATCACGCTTGCGACGAATGCCGTCGTGCAAGGGTTAATGGTCGTCTACACCGGCGGCTTCTCACCGCAGGATTCGGCCTCCCCGGCGATGCGCTTCCTCGCGACCGGCTATATGATCCCGTCTGTCCCGAACGGCGTTCTTGTTTGGTTCGTTGTCGGCATCCTCGCCGTCTTCCTGCTGACCCGAACCACGTTCGGCCGTTCGCTCTACGCGATCGGAAACCGGGAACGGGCCGCCTATATGTCGGGCATCGACACCCGGCGCATTGCCTTGCTCGCCTTCGTGATTTCGGGGTCGCTCAGCGCGCTTGGCGGCGTGTTGCTCGCCGGTTATGCGTCCAAGGCATCGCAGTCGATGGGTGACGCCTATCTGCTGCCGTCGATCGCAGCCGTGGTCCTCGGCGGAACCCATGTCCTCGGCGGCAAAGGCTCCTACCTTGGAACAGTCGCGGGCGTCATCCTGATCACGCTGCTGCAGTCAATCCTCTCAGTAATGCAGATTGAAGAGGCTGGCCGACAGCTGATTTACGGAGTGGTGATCATAGGCATGCTACTGCTCTACGGCCGGCAGAAGCTGAACTGAAGGGGCTCGTTCGGCTTCGATAATGTCTTCCAGCAGCACGTGGACGATTTGGCTGTCGGGAAATGGCCCTTCAATCGTAAATGGCACGGCCCAATCAAACCTCCTCATTAGGAGTTTGAGCGTATTGTCACGTTTGTTGGAGCCGGAACCTAGCACCCCCAGCGCAACGCGGCGGTTGCAACCGGCGAATCCCATAGGGAAAACTCCTCGTCGCTGAGGAACGCGAGCGTGACAGAAAGGCCCTGCATGTCGAGCGACGTGGCATAAGTGCCGACAAGCGAGCGCTCGATCCGCAAGCCGTGGTCGACCATGAAGCGGTGAGCAGTGTTGTAGGCGAGATAGAGTTCGGCCGGTGGCGTGCCGCCAAGCCCGTTGACGAAAAGCAACGCTTTGTCGGCGGCTCGGGCGATGTCGTTGAAGATCGTTTCGCTCAGATGTCGGACGATGGTGTCGGCGTTGGAGAAGGGCTCTCTCGAATGGCCCGGCTCCCCATGAATGCCGACGCCCACTTCCATTTCGCTCGGTCCGAGCGCGAATGTTGTGCGCTGCGTGTGCGGGACCGTCACGCCGGTCAGGGCAACGCCCATCGATCGGATGCGTGGAGCGAGGCCGTCGCCGAGGCCTTTCAGTTCGGCGAGGGTCATGCCTCGTTCGGCCGCGGCGCCGAGAAGCCTCTCTATGATCACTGTACCGGCGACGCCACGGCGGCCGCGCCCGTCGCCTGTCCTTGCCGTTTCGATGTCGTCGTTGACGATCACCGTTTCAATTTTGTGGCGGCTGGCTGCCATCTCTGCCGCCATTTCGAAATTCATGACGTCGCCGTCATAGTTTTTCACCACCAACAAGCATCCAGCCCCGGTGTCCGCTTCCTCGATGGCGCTCATGATCTGGCTCGGCGTGGGAGACGTGAAAATGTGCCCGACGCAAGCCGCATCGAGCATGCCGCGGCCGACGAAGCCGATGTGCATTGGCTCATGACCCGCGCCGCCGCCGGATATGATCGCGACCTTGCCCGGAACCATGTGGCGACGGCGGATAAATTTGCGGTCGACGCCGAACACAACGAACTCCTCATGGGCGCGCACAAAGCCTTCGACGCTTTCGGCGACCATGGTGTCTGCTGTGTTGATGAACTTCTTCATCAAGCCCCTCCCAAGGCGATCATCGTCCCAGTCTTGTCGCACGAAGCGCAACGCCATTCACTCCGGCGGTCCGGAAATTGCGGCAATCTTCTGCACCAGATCGGCGATTGCTTCCTCCAGCAGCCGGTTGCGTCGCTCGTCGCCGAAATCAGGGACCATGAGTGAAAGATGCCGCAGTTTTTCCGAGGCGCCAAGCTCCGGCAGTTTGCCGGGATGTGCATTCTGGTAGGCCTCCAGAAAACGCTCCTGTTCGGCGGCGCTGACATGACAGACCCGGAAGATCGTCGCGAGATGCCGCGCAGGAAGAGGCGTCGCGTAGGTCGGGCTTGTTATCTGCGTAACGAAGCTGCGATGCTTGCCCAGTTCCGTGGCCAGCCGCTGACGGGTTCCGGAAGGTCGGTTGTCGATGATCTGGGCCAGAATTGACTTGTAGGCGATAATGGCGTCTTCGGTGTCTTCGCGCGCCATCTTATTCTCCGGCTGCCTTTGTCCCACCGGCGTTCAAACCGACGATTGCCGATCTTATCGCGGGAAGTTGAGCGGGCGCCATGGAAAAATGCCGGATGCCGGCGGCCAGCAGTTCGGCTGTCAGGCGCGGATCGCCGGCCATGTCGCCGCAGATGCTGAGCGGTTTGCTACCGGCAAGTTTTACGGCATAAACGAGCAGTCGCAGTACAGCCTGCTCGGCCTTCTCGCGGTGTGCGGCGAAATCGACATCTTCGCGGGTCGAGGCGATGAGATACTGCGCGAGGTCGTTGGTGCCGAATGAAAAGAAGTCCGCGCCTTCGAACTGCTCGAGCATGAGCGCGGCGGCCGGCACTTCCACCATCATGCCAATCGAAGGGAAGCGGTGCGGCACGCCCCGGCGCGCCAGCTCGGCGGCCTCTTCTCGAAAGATCTGCCGCATATCATCGACTTCCGACGGAAAGGTCACCATCGGCAGCATGACGCGCAGATTACCGAAGATGGCTGCACGCAACAACGCACGCACTTGAACGCGCGTGATCTCTGGCCGGGCAAGAAGAAGGCGGATGCCGCGCAATGCGGGCGAAGCTGCAAGGCCGGGGAGCGGCTTGTCGCCGCCAACATCCAGCATGCGGATCGTCACCGATCTGCCCTCGGCCCAGTCAAGGACGCGGCGGTAGATGGCGAGTTGCTTCTCCTCGTTTGCGGCATCAGCGAGTGACGCGACTGCGAATTCGGAACGCATCAGTCCGATACCAGCCGCCGCCGTTGCTGCGATCCCGTCGATTTCGTCGAGGGCGTTGAGATTGATAGACAACAGAATTTGCGCGCCATCCGCCGTTTGCAGTATCCCGTCGTCTGCCGCCGGTACTGTGCTTGATGCTGGAAGCTCGGGTCGGATGGGCGCTGCGCCCTCCTTGCCCATCTCAAGGACGATCACGCCTGCATCTCCATCGACGCGTATATGTTGGCCGCCAGCGGTGACGAAACGTCCCGCGCCGATAACCATCGGGACCGACCGTGATCTGGCAAGAAGGGCGACATGACCTGCGGCGCTGCCGGCGTAGAGCGCAATGCCGCCGCCTGCAGACCAGTCATGTGCGAGGAAGCGGCTGGGCTCCATGTCCTTACCGACATAGATAGATCCGGCCGGAAAGTCCTTTACCGGCGTTCCCGTCAGGGCCGCCAGTACGCGATTTTTGATGTCCAGAATATCGACAGCGCGGGCTCGCAGCTGTTCTTCTTCAGCACTCTCCAGTTCACGGATGTATCCGTCGAGTGTCTCGACCCACGCGAATACGACATTCTCGCCCGCATCGATACGCGCACCTGCCATTTCAACGATCGTCGGATCGCGAAGCACTTCGAGCTGAAAATCGATGATGTCGCCGCCTTCTGCGTCCGTACCCGTGGCAAGGTTCTGAAGCTCGTCGATAGCGGTTTCGATGGCCGCTGCCAGCTCCGCGTGTCCCGAAACGGCCGATTGTGACAGGGCAGCGGCGGCCGGCGGCTCCGCGATATAGGCCGGCCCGGATGCGACGCCCGGAGAGGCGCTCGTTGCTTTCAATCTAAGCGGTGCGGCCATGTTTCTTTTCCTCATCGAAGTTGCGCTCGATGAGGCCCTTCAATGCCCGGACTGCCTCTTCTGCGAGGATTCCGTCGGCACGGATTTTCAGCATGGATCCCTTGCGGATCCTGGCACCCATGATCTTGATGATGCTCTTTCCATTCAGCCAGACGTCGCTGCCATTGACCGCGACTTCGATCGAGCAGGGAAACGACTTTGCCAGCCGTGTGAACGTCACCGAGGGGCGGGCGTGCAAGCCGACCCCGTGCTTCACTTCGACCTCTGTCTGGCAACTGGCATGCACTTGTTCGGCCTCCCGGTTTTCTATGCGCAACCCGCCGCTCATCAGGGTGACAGTTCCTCTGCTGTCGCTACAACCTTTGCCAGCGATGCCCCGCCGGAGGCCTCGGCAGCGGCGATGACGGCGCCTTCCACCACCGGAGCATTGCAGATCGAGATCAGCTTTGCGCGCGGTAAACCGAGCATTTCGATGGCCATCTCGCTGTTGGTTTCGGCCCCGCCAAGGTCGACGAAAACGGCGACACCTGCCTCTGACCAGGCCTCCTCTATGGCTGTCAGGATGCCGCCGGCATCCGTGCCGAGCTCTCCGCGACTATTGCCGCCCGACCAGGCGAGCGGCACGCTGTCGCCCACCATCTGCCGCACCATGTCGGCCGTGCCTCGCGCGACCAGCGGCGAGTGGGAGACGATCACAATCCCGACGTTTGGGGTCTTCACACTCATGCCGGGCGGTGCTCCTCAAGGTAGCGACAGATAGCAATTGTCAGGAGAGCGCAGCTCGAGGCGCCCGGGTCAACGTGGCCGATCGAACGCTCTCCAAGGTAGGCTGCTCGACCGCGCATGGCCTTCATGGCGGCGGTAAAGCTGGCGGAAAGCTCCGCCCGACGCACGATATCGGTCAATGGCGAACGGTGCGCAAGCGCATCTTGCACAGGGTAGAGCACGTCGAGCAGGGTCTTGTCTCCGGCGTGCGAACGTCCGCGACGGGCAACAGCATCAATGGCCTGCTTTAACGCCGAGGAAAAATCCTGTCCCTGATCCGATTTGCGAAGCTCGCGTCCCATCTCCATTAGCAGCGTTCCGTAGAGTGGGCCGGCCGCACCGCCTATGCTCATCACCAGTGTCAGGCCGATCCTTTCCAGCGCGTCAGGCAGGGGGAGGCATGAGACCGTCGCTTCTTCGGCGCTAACTGCTTCACAGCCGCGCTGCATGTTGGTTCCATGATCGCCGTCACCGATTGCGCGATCCAGTGCGCAGAGATGATCGCTGTTTGCCGCAATCGTTGCACAGCAAACTTCAATCAATCCCGCAAGAAGAACTGGTTCTGCCTGCACGTGTTACCTCCCGGCAGCAGCGCCAGCTACGTCAGCGTTGCTGCAACTTCGAATGCGTTTGCCACAGCCACCGCTCCTGGATCGGGCACTCCCTCCAGATCCTTCTCGCCGACATAGGAGGCGCGGCCGGCCTTTGCTTTTCGCATCGCCTTGGTCGACTCGGCACCCGCTGCTGCAGCCTTTGCCGCGGCCGCGACATTACCGGATGCCAAAGCAGCAAGCGCCGGCGCCAGCGCATCGACCATCGTGCGGTCGCCGACGCTGGCCCCTCCATAGAACGTCATCCGATCGAGCCCGGCAAGCAGGGCGGCAGCGAAATCCGCCTTTTCCGCCATGGCCTTGGATGCGGCCGTAAAGAAGATCGAGAGTAGCACGCCGCTCGAGCCGCCCATGCTGGTGCTCAGGATCTCGCCGACCGAGGCCATGGTGGCGGCAGGATCCTTCAGCGGCAGCGTGTCGATGCGGGAAAGAATACTGCGCGCTCCTGTCGCCACGGTGGAACCGGTATCGCCGTCGCCGACGCGGTTATCCAGGCGATTCAACTCGCTTTCGAGAGAAATCAGATGCGCGCAAAGCGCGTTCACAAGGCGACGGTTCCGACTGTCGTCGCTGGCCGGCATCGCCGCATCCCGCGCCGATACTCGCGGTGCAGCAACAATGGCGATCTCGTGCCGTTCGGTGGCAGGTACCCAGGCATGCGGCTCGACGGCAGCCTTCAGCGCGGCTTCGCGAGCCGCATCCAGCCGGATCAGTGAAAGTGAGAAGCCGTTCATGTTGAGTGCGGTCATCATCGGTCCTGGCCCGATGACCAGCCGAACACGGCCGGCGAGAGGTGAAGACAACACCGCGTTGGCGATGACGCCCATCTCGAGCGGCGGCACCGCGCCAAGGTTGTTGATCAGCAGCCCATAGTCTCCTGCCTCTTCAATCTTGGCGGCCAACCGGTTGGTCATGGTGGCCACCAGATCGGCAACCGGCTGCAGAGCAATGCGCTCGACGCCTGGCTCGCCGTGGATGCCGAGACCGAGCTCTCCTTCGTCGGCGCCAAGCCGATCCTCATGCGCCTGACCAGGTACGCTGCAGGTCGAAAGCGACATGCCGAGCGAAACGATGTCGGCTGCTGCGGCGGCCGCCTGGGCTGCGACCGTCTTAAGGTCAGCCCCGGATTCGGCATGATAGCCGGCGATCTTGTGCACGAACAGCGTACCGGCAACGCCGCGAGGCTGGTTGATGCCAGGAATTGCGATGTCGTCGGCGACAATCACCATCTCGACAGCGAATCCCTCGGCGCGGGCCTTCTCGGCGGCAAGGCCGAAGTTCAGACGGTCACCCGTATAGTTCTTGACGACCAGCAGAACACCCTTGGGGCCGGTTACTGCACGGATGGCTGTCAGCACGGCATCGACACTGGGCGAGGCAAAGATCTCGCCGGATACGGCCGCCGTGAGCATGCCCTTGCCGACGAAACCTGCATGCGAGGGCTCATGACCGGCTCCGCCGCCAGAGATGATTGCAACCTTCGATTTATCCCAGTCCGCGCGCAGGATCACCTTGATCTCGGGGAAGGTATCCAGACGGGCAAGACGACCGGCGCTGCTTGTCAGGAGCAGACCGTCGAGGGCTTCAGTAACGATGGTTTCCCGGCGATTGAAGAAATGCTTCATGGAATGAGACCCGTCTTTTGATGCCAGTGTGTTTGTTCGTGCTGTTGCTTATCCGAGGCGCTGGCCGCTGGCGTCGAAATAGAGCGGATCGCGCAGCGTCAGGCTGATTCGATCACCCGGCCGGATCGCGAGATATGGATCGGCTAGCGTGACGAGCTTGTGGTCACGCACCCGGATGTGCAGGTGGTTCTGGTCTCCCAGGTGTTCGATCCAGTCGATCTTGGCATTGGCGTTCTGGTCGACGATGATATCGAGATGCTCTGTTCGCGCGCCGATCGTCTTGGTCCCAAGGGGCGGATTGGCGCCAGGAAGAAGATCGGTGGGTAATAAGTTGATGTGCGGCTGGCCAAGACGGGCCGCGACATGAAGACTGGCCGGATTGCCGTAGATTTCGCGGGGCGTTCCGACCTGCAACAGCCTTCCTCCCGCAACAATGCCGATCCGATCCGCCATCGTCATGGCTTCGACCTGGTCGTGGGTTACATAGAGCAGCGTCGAGCCGAGCTCCTTCTGGATCCGCTTGAGTTCCAGGCGAAGTTCCGCCCGTAGCTTTGCATCGAGCGACGAGAGCGGCTCGTCCATCAGATAGATGGCGGGACGGCGCACCAGCGCCCGCCCAATCGCGACGCGCTGCATTTCGCCACCCGACAGTCGTGTCGAACGGTTCTCCAGCTTATGGTCGATCCTGACCATGCGCGCAATCTCCCGCACGCGCTGGTCGATTTCTTCGCCGCTGAGCTTGCGCACTGGCGCTCGTAGCGGGAAGGCGAGGTTGTCGTAGACCGTCATATGCGGATAAAGCGAATATTGCTGGAAGACGAATGCGACGTCCCTGTCGGCCGGAGCTTCGCCTGCGACGTTGCGACCGCCTATCTCGATGCGGCCGCTGTCGGGGCGCTCCAGGCCGGCAATCAGGCGCAGCGTCGTTGTCTTGCCGGCGCCCGTTGGCCCAAGCAGGACGACGAACTCACCGTCACGGATCGAGAGGTCCAAATCAGCCAGAGCCTGTGTATCGCCAAAACGCTTGTTGAGGCCTTTGAGAGCGACGTCAGCCATGTCGTGCCTCCGAATAGAGTGCCGAAGCAACGGCGCGGCCCGACTTGCAATCGAACAGCGCGAGCTTGGCCGGGTTGAATTCAAGACCAACCGTCTCGCCGATACGAAAGTTGCGATTTGCCGGAACGCGAGCCTTGATGACGCCGCTCGACGTCTCGATTGCCACAACCTGATTGGTCCCGAGATATTCGCTGCCGTAGACCGCACCGCGCAAAGGAGAGGTATCGCTGAAGCGAATATGTTCGGGCCTGACACCAAGCGCCAGTTCGGCCTCGGCCAAGTCCTGGTGCACCTCAGGAATGCTGACATCGACGCCATGGAGCGATATCGACCGTGCTCCCGTATGAAGGCCTGAGGTGAAGCGCATGAAATTCATCGGCGGCGAGCCGATGAAATCCGCGACATACATGGTGGCTGGCTTGCTGTAGATTTCCTGCGGCGTGCCGAATTGCTCGATGACACCATGGTTCATGACCGCGATCTTGTCGGCCATCGCCATGGCCTCGTGCTGATCATGCGTCACGTAAACCGTCGTCGCATGGATGCGGTTGTGCAGTTCGCGCAGTTCGTGGACCATGACTTCGCGGAATTCAGCGTCGAGCGTGCCGAGGGGTTCGTCCATCAGGAAGCACTTCGGACGGCGCACGATCGCCCGGCCGAGAGCCACGCGCTGGCGGTCGCCGCCGGCAAGTCCGGAGACGGATCGGTCAAGGATATGATCGATCTGCAGCAGCCGTGCAGTTTCCTCGACGCGCTGGCGGATTTCCGTCTTCGGCATGCCTTGCGAGAGCAGGGGAAAGCCGATGTTCTTGCGCACGTTCATATGCGGATAGAGCGCAAAAAGCTGGAACACGAAGGCTATGTCCCGGGCACTGGCGCGATTGAAGGTGACGTCTTCGCCGTCAAGATGGATCTTGCCGCTGGTCGGCAGTTCAAGTCCGGCAATCATACGAAGCGTCGTCGTCTTGCCGCAGCCAGACGGTCCGAGCAGTGCCAGGAACTCGCCGTCATGAATGCGGAAGGTCGAATCCTGAACCGCGACGAAGCTGCCGAATTGCTTGCGGAGATTTTCGATTCTGATGTCCGCCATGGCTCACTCCGGGAACTTCGAGACGATGATGAACATGGCCGTGCCTGCGAGCAGCGTTACCAGCGAATAGGTATAGAGAACCAGCAGGAACGGCTGGAAGAGCATGAGAAAGCCGATCGCAATCAGTGTGGTTGCGATATTTTCCATCGGACCACGGCGCAGGAAGAAGGGGCGCTTAGGGCGGGAAGGGCGCGGTGTTTCGATCAGATGCGTCATTTGCGGACCGCTCCGAAGGTAATGCCACGCAAGAGCTGCTTGCGCAGGAGAATAGTGAAGACGAGGATCGGGATGAGAAAGATCGTCGTTCCCGCCGCGACTGCCGGCCAGTCCTGACCGCCCTCACCGATGATGGTCGGAATGAAGGGTGGCGCCGTCTGAGCTTCCCCCGATGTCAGCAGGGCGGCGAAGGCATACTCGTTCCAGGCGAAAATCAGGCAGAAGATCGCGGTGGCGGCAATGCCCGTGGTTGCCTGCGGCAGGACAACCTTCCAGAAAGCCTGCAGCCGGGTATAGCCGTCGATCATTGCGGCTTCCTCGTATTCGCGCGGTATCTCGTCGATGAAGCCCTTGAGCAGCCAGACTGCGAGCGAGACGTTGACCGCCGTGTAGAGCAGGATCATGCCCAGCGCCGTATCGGAAAGGCCAAGCTCGCGGTACATGAGATAGATCGGGATGGCGACGGCAATGGGCGGCATCATGCGCGTCGACAGGATGAAGAACAGCAAGTCGTCGGCAAGCGGCACCCTGAAGCGGGAGAAGCCGTAGGCGGCGAGCGTTCCCAGAAAGACCGCCAGGAACGTCGAGCCGAAGGCGATCACCAGCGAGTTGACGAAACGCGGCAGGAAGTTCGAGGGGCCGGCGATCACCATGTTTCGCTTGCGTGTCACCTCGTCGCAGGTGCCGGTCGGCACGGGCAGGGAGGCAATGTATTCCGGCGTCTGGCGCGTCCTCGTCGTCAGAAGGTTGCAATAGCCTTCCAGTGTCGGCGTAAAAACGATCTTGGGAGGATAGCTGATGGAATCCGGCGGTGACTTGATGCTGGTCAGGAAAATCCAGACGAGCGGGATCAGGGTGATCAGGGCGTAGAGGATCACGATAGCGCCGGCGATGCGTTTGCTGGTCAAGCTCGGCTCTACGACCGAATGGGCTGAGGTGACGGAGCTCATCGTTGCTTCACCCTGTTGAGTGCCTTGACGTAGATGTTGGCGAGGCCGAACACGGCCACGAAGAGGACAATGGCGAAGGCAGAGGCCCGACCTGTTGCCCAGCTCTCGAAGGCCGTACGCTTCAGCGTGATGGAGGCGACTTCGGTGGTCGAGCCCGGGCCACCGCCGGTCAAGAGCGTGACCATGTCAAACATCTTGAAGTTCTCGATGCCGCGGAAAAGCACAGCGAGCATGATGAAGGGGAGGGCCATTGGCACGGTGATCGACCAGAACTGGCGCCATGCGGAGGCGCGATCGACCTCGGCGGCCTCGTAAATGTAGTCCGGAATGGAGCGCAGACCTGCAAGGCATATCAGCATCACGTAGGGGGTCCACATCCAGGTATCGACGATGATGATCGCCCAGGGTGCCAGCGAGACACTGCCGAGCATCTGGATCTCGGCTGTCGGTATGCCGGTGAGGAGAGAGACGGCGTAGGCGAAGAGGCCGATCTGTGGCTCGTAGAGGAAGCGCCAGAAGTTGCCGACGACGGCCGGCGACAGCATCATCGGGATCAGGATCAGCGTCGTCCAGAACGCATGGCCGCGAAACTTGCGGTCGATGAGATAGGCGAGCGTAAAGCCAATCACCGTCTGCAGCAGGATCGTCCAGAACACGAAGTGCGCCGTCGTCTGCATCGCCTGCCAGATGTCGGGATCGGTCAGGACGCGCTCGTAATTGCTCAATCCGACGTTCAGGACCGGCGCGTTTGGACGGTTGGCGCGATAGTTCGTGAACGAAAGATAGATAGCCCAGATGAGCGGGAAGATGTTGATGGCGAGAAGAAGGATGATGGTGGGGGCGATGAACACCCAGGCGATCGTTCGATCGGACAGGCCGCGGACGCGGTGAGCGACCGATGTTGGCGTCGCCCTTGCAGTCGCTTCTGCTGCCTTCTCGACCATGGATGAAGAGGAAATGTTCAAGATGTCACCTGGTCTTTGCGTATGTGAGACATCAGGCGACCCGGCAGTCTTGGCGATCCGGGCCGCCATTCTGGCAAGAATGTTGCGCGTCCAGGTGGACACTAGATCTTGCCGTCGTCCTTGAAGACTTCCGTCCAGTCCTTCACCAGGCCATCAAGCGCTTCCTGAGCGGTGCCGTTGCCGGCCACGACATAGTTATGAACGCGCTTCTGCATATCCTGGAGGAGGGTTGCGTAGCTCGGCTCGGCCCAGAAGTCCTTGACGATCGCCATCGAGTCCAAAAACGCTTGGGCGTAGGGTTGGCTGGAGGCAAAGTCCGGCGCATTGACAACCGATTTCAGGCAGGAATAGCCACCCAGTTGCCACCATTTGGCTTGGACTTCAGGCTGTGCGAACCACTTGATGTACTGGAGAGCAGCATCCTTCTTGTCGGAATAGGAGACGACTGAGATGCCCTGTCCGCCAAGCTGAGCAAAATGCTTCTTTTCAGCAGGATTGGGGAAGAAACCTATCCTGTCGCCGCCGACCTTCTCGTCCTTGTAGAGGCCGGGCCACGTGAAGGCGAAGTTCATCTGCATCGCGACCTGGCCGGATTTGAAGGCATCGGCGGATTCGACCATGTAGACGTTCGAACTGCCGGGTGGGGTGCAGCAATCATAGAGAGCCTTGTAGAATTCCAGGCCCTTGACCGCATCTGGCGAGTTGACGAAGCCTTCCATTTCATAGGGCTTGTCCGGGTTGTCGTACTGGAAGCCCCAGTCGTAGAGCACGTTCGTCACGCCCATGGTGATGCCTTCGGAGCCGCGCTCGGTATAGATCGAAGCGCCGTAGACGGTCTTGCCGTCGATCTCGCGCTTCTGGAAGAACTCGGCAATCTGCTTCAGCTCGTCGTAGGTCTTCGGGGCCGCGAGATCCCGGCCATACTTTTCCTTGAATTCCTTTTTCAGTTCCGGCTTTTCGAACCAGTCCTTGCGGTAGGTCCAGCCGACCACGTCGCCCATAGCAGGCAGCGCCCAGTAGTTCGGCGTATTCTTCGGCCATTCCGAGTAGCCAACGACCGTGGCCGGCACGAAGTCATCCATCTTGATGCCTTCCTTGTCGAAGAAGTCGTTGAGCTTGACGTAGTGGCCGTTTTCCGCCGATCCGCCGATCCACTGGCTGTCGCCGATGATCAGGTCGCAGAGTTTTCCGTGGGAGTTCAGTTCATTGAGGAAGCGATCCGCGTAGCTCGTCCAGGGCACGAACTCGAACTTCATTTCCGTACCGGTCTTGGCGGTGAAATCCTTCGAAAGTTCGACAAGTGCGTTCGCCGGGTCCCAGGCTGCCCAGCAGAGCGTCAGTTGGTCAGCTTTTGCGAGATTGGGCAGCGCTGACGATATGATGAATGCCGAGGCCAGCCCGAGAAGGGCTTTCGATTTCGTTTGCATACGTTCCTCCCAGAACCAAAGGCCGGCTCCTGCCGACCGTGCAAGTTCACCCGTTTCAGAGAATGCCTACATGAACTCCTCAACCCTCATGTTTAGCAATATGTTTAGTGATAGATATTTTTCTAAACATTGCAAGGACAATCGTTGCTGCGCTGCACACAGGGTACGTGGCATGCGCTTCTCGTCTGCTTGTCACGCCGATGATCAAAAGGAAGACGTTATGGCGATCGGCACCGTGAAGGCTTCGGATCATGGAGCGCGAACCTGAAGCGGCACTGCGGGCGCTGTCAGCCGAGCGTGACGCCGTCGATAGCGACCATTCTGTCTCGAAAGCTGCTCACTGAAGACTAAACAGCTTATCGGGGACGGAGAGGCGCGCGCAGCGTTTTGCCGTATCTGACGGCGGCGATCCTGCCTGCAGTCAAGCCCTGACGCTCGACACACCATTTCACGTTGCCAGCAACACCAAGACATCCGTCGCGGATGAGGTGGTGGATGGGCGCCGTCGTTGCGATGGAGGAAAAGGTAACAGCTGTTACCGGGCCTTGGATGTCACGGAACGGATTGGGTCCACAGGATCGACGTTTAAGCGGTGAGAGGAATGGATTGATTCCGGCGCCGCGCGGCAGAAGTCGCCGTGCACGGTGCCGCTAACGCCATGGCGTATTATGCACTCTATGCCTGGATCGACTGGCGCTGGGATGACTTATACCTTCTGACTCGTTATTTTCGGCGTTTAACGCATCTTCCGCCATTGGCAGCATGCAGTTGGCGCACAGGAAGCGGTCGGCCCGACAGAACATACACGAGCACCTCGAAGCTCTTGGCGCCCGCTAAGCCACCGCCCCGCCCTCAAGGTGCGAAGGAAATGAAGATCACTCGGAGCAAGTCATGTGCCGAAACATAAGAACGCTGTTCAATTTCGATCCGCCCGCGACGGATCAGGAAATCCAGGACGCTGCGTTGCAGTTCGTGCGAAAGCTGAGCGGATCGACGAAACCGTCGAAACGCAATGAGGCGGCGTTCGACCGCGCGGTGGGTTCGATCGCGGCATGCGCGCGCGAGCTGCTCGATTCACTCGAGACTTCACAACCGCCGCACAACCGCGAGGAAGAAGCCGCAAAAGCGCGCGCGCGCAGTCTGACCCGGTTCGCGTGATTGGGCCGACGGTCGAGCCGCGTCCAGCTGGGTTCGGTCATTGGGCCCGCTTATCTCGTTCGAGAAGAGCTGCTCGGATTTGCTCAGCTTTGCTCGGGGGATGGCGCATGGAGTTTGATTGGGGCCTCGCGAATATAGTAGCGTTTCGGGTGGACAAGGTGCCGACGACCCGACGCAATGCGTGGCCTGCCTGGCGACATCCGCCGTCAGTCTATCCGCCTCAAGTGGATGGGACTTGGCAGGAGAGCCGCCCGCGCAGCCCGGGGCAAGCATTGCTCTGTCACTTCCATCGCACTGCTGCCACGCTCTGAGGCCGAGCCTGATGGCGTTCAACGAGCGGCAATGATGCCGCGCTGCCGCTGCCTGTAATGGTGCAGAAGGGGATACCGGGGGGCGCCGCGCGTGCCGTATATTGGATGGCTGTCAGATGAATTTGCAACAAAACATTCGGGGTCTGCGTTTCAGGTATATCTAAAATAACCTACGGTGACCAATGCCCTACAAGCGGTACGGTTTAGAGGAGAACTCTGACAGCACATGGCGTGTCGTAGACTACCGCGAAGGGAAGGCTGCGGAAGCGAACGGAGCGGTTCTCGATCGGTTACCCCACGATACCGCTAGCAACCTTGAATTTATCCTTAACGCCCAAGAGAAGGGGATGAAGAAGAGGAAGGCAAAGGCCGCGCCACAGCACCCAAAGGCAGACCTCATGGCAACCGAGCGGTATAGCCGTCGCCAGAACCTGAACGTCCACTGGACGGTAGTCGATGAAATAACCGGACAGCCGGTCGTTATCGATGGGGTGGTCATGGATATGCTCTCCGAAGAGGAGGCCGACGAGTTGGTCGAGCGGCTGAACCGTAATGAGAATGAACATGGACCCTTTAAGCGGCCCTGAGGTTGAAATCGCGAACCAGTTCACTGAAGATGGATACCAACTGTTCCGCTATTGCATGGAGGCGAAGGGTGCATTCTTTGATGAGACCTGCCTTTCTTCCAGTCGGATGAACCGCTGCTGCTACTCGATACCCAACAAGAGAAACCCAGAATAGACGCGGAAGGTAACCACTGGGCGCACTTGATTAACCCAGAAGGTGCGCCTGAGGAGGATGATCGGTAGAAGCGGGGAACGGTGGGATCGGAGGCAGCCGGTGAATGTCTCAAGGCCACGGGCCATGGCAGGAACAGCACCCCGCACGCCCGGGGCAATCATCATCCTCCATCACCCTCCGTCGCGCTCCTGTCACGTCCTAAGGACAGGCTGAGGCCATCCAAAGCAACATAAGGGTTGCGGAGGCAGCGGGACCGCTAAAGGGCGCGGGGCTGACCGCGTGTCCCGATTGGAGCGCCTTTAGTGCCCCCTATGCCCTCCCCATGATCAAAAGGGACATACTCCCTACTGTGATGCACTGATTTCATGGATAAGCGGCCATCGTGTAGGGCGATCGGTAGGAGGGAACGCGACCCGACGCGACCCACGAGGCAGATCGAAGGGGTTCCCGGGGGCACCCGGGCGTGCCGTATATCCGATGGGCCGCTCAAATTCCTATACCAAACATTCCGGGGTCGCCTCAATATGGCCCCATGGAGAAGCGCCCGCCACACATCAGGTTCTACCTCAGGAAGTACGACGATCAACCGTACTGGTCCGTCATCGCTACCTTCACTGGACAGCCGCATGTTCTCAAGGGTGTCGTGCTGGACAGCTTCGAAGCCGATGAGGCGGACGACATGGTCGATCTCCTGAACCTCCAAGACATGAAGACGCGGGGCATCCTAAGGCATCCATGAGGGGTCGCGCTGTCCGGTATGCTTGATGTCCGCTGCTCTGCGTCAGCACGGGACAATTCCTTGCAACTCGGCAAGGGTCGGACCTTTGTCGGACTAATCCGGATTTATGAAGTAGAATTCCGGGGTTGAGGGGGCCGTGCTCATCGCCGTGCGAAGCACGTCGGCGATAAAAAGAGGTGGGACAGCCTCACGGGCTAATTCCTCGATCCGGGTCTGCAATTCCTTGACCTTTTCCGGGTTCTTGTCCGCCAGATCGGTGGTCTCCGAAGCGTCGTGCGATAGATCGAAAAGCTCCATCTTAGGCGGTAAAAGCGCAGCCCAAACCAGTTTCCAGTCTTCCTTGCGCACCGCGCCCCGGAACGGCTCGACGTTATAGACAACCTCGTCGCGTGGCGATGGTTTCCCCTCACTGATCGCTGGCCAGAGGTTCATTCCATCCAGTGGTTTGTTCTTGCCGAGCTTCACTCCCGCGATGCCCGCGAGACTCGGGTACATGTCAACGACATGAACCATTCCATCGACCACGCCGGGCTGAATCCTGCCGGGCCAGTTAGCCAGCCCGACGGCTCGAGTTCCCCCCTCGTAGAGCATCCCCTTGCCGTCCCGATATGGTCCGTTGTTGGGAGGGAGTTCACCCTTCACCTCAGACTCGCCAGCAAACTTTGCCGAGCGTGTTCCGCCGTTGTCGCTATGGAATATGACGAGAGTGTTCTCACGCATGTCGCGTTTCTCCAGGGCATCGAGAACGCGGCCGATCTGGTCATCCATGGCGCTGATCATCGCGGCATAGGCGCGGCGCGACTCGTCGGCAATATGCGCGTTCCTATCGAGGTATTCCTGGGGTGCCTGATATGGCGTATGCGGCGCGGTGAAGGCGAGGTACAGGAATAGCGGTGTTTGCGGGTCCTGATCGTTGATCAGTCGAACGGCATCATCGCCGAACAGGGTCGTGTCATATCCCGGCTCCTTGACTTGCTCGTTGAGGCGATACCAGTCCACGACCCCATGCGCCTCGTGCTTGAAATGATCGATCTCGCCGACCAATGCCCCATAGAAGTAGTCGAAGCCGCGCTGTGGCGGCCAATATTCCGGCTTTGCGTGGCCGAGATGCCATTTTCCGATCAGGGCTGTTTTGTATCCTGCTTCCTTGAATGCCTGTGGTAGCAGCCACTCGTCGGTAGGAAGACCATAGAGACCACCAGATGGGATCACGGCAGTCTGCAGCCCATAACGCATTGGATAGCGCCCGGTCAGCAATGCTGCGCGGGTCGGCGTACACATCGGCTGAACATAGAATTGGTCGAACTTGGCGCCGGTTTCCGCCAGCTTGTCGAGGTTGGGTGTCTTGATGTCGGACCCATGGAAGCCGACATCTTTCCAGCCCAGATCGTCCGCAACGATGTAAACGATGTTTGGCGGCGCGGAGCCTTGCGCAGATGCCGGACTGCCGAAGGATAGCGCGGTTGTTGCCACGACCCCTGCGGCCAACAGTGAGCAACCGCTCAGCAGAATATCCCGCCGTCTTATCCCGCTGACATCGTCAACGGTCTTTAGTCGCTCTCCACAGCTCATGGATCGTCCCCCCGATTGATCACATTCGAAGGCCGTCTGAATTGATTAAGGATCGCAAAGGTGGGATTTGTAGTTACTCGAAAACCACTCCCAGATGATTTAGCAATTCATGTTTCAACCTTACCACAGGCAATGGAAAGATACAGTAACCAATCGACACCGCTATTACCAATGACCGCTTCAGGCAAATAGCCGCCATCTTGGCATTTGCCATATCAGCGCGTTATCCGGCTTCCATGCCCTCGGGCAGGGTCGGCGGGTCGCCAAGTCGTCCTCTTGTGAGACTGCCTTGGTTCCTGTTGATCACCGACTAAAAAGCGGTGTGATCTGTCAGAACGGGATGCGGGATGCGGTGCGGCTATCGCTGCGGAACGCACATTTCAGCGACGGTGTTTAAGATGCCAAACGAAGCGTGTACCGGGACTTCGCTGGGTGTGCGTTTAGATGCTCTACCACCAGGTCGTAAAGTGACTCTGCCGAGATTTTGGCGTCTCGTAGGCATTCCCCAATCTTCTCGCGTTGGGTGTCATTCGGGTTTTGCCATCGCTCTTCTGCACGGTTAATCGACGTTATGCGGAAAGTCCTATCGCATGGTCCTAAACACATCACGCTTCACTAGATACAACGTGGTTTAGGCGGATACTACAGACGTCCTTCTCGATCTTAAGCCAGCGTTCGGCTAAAGATTCATGTGCCGCTGGCAATCCCGGCGCGCTTGGTGGCGGTGTTACGCGGCCACACCCGGTTCAGCTTAAGGGCACGTAATCCCGCCCGCTATCGATCAGCTCGGGCCGGCCATCGAGGGACAGCTCGGCGATGCGTGGCATGGAGCGGGCGATGACTTTGCCGCGGCGGATGACGCCAAGCCGCGTCGGCTTTAGCCGCAGCGCCTCAAGCCGGTCAGCAGCCTGCAGGATTACAAAGTCGGCATTGCACCCCTTCTCAAGACCGTAGCCTTCGAGGCCCATTGTCTTAGCCGAATTGACGGTGATGGCATCGAAGATCTTCTTCTTGTCTTCGAGCCCGGCCATCTGCGCCACATGGATCGCCATGTGGCCGACTTCCAGCATGTCGCCCGAGCCCATCGAATACCAGGGGTCCATGACGCAGTCGTGGCCGAAAGAGACGTTGAGGCCGGCATCCATCAGCTCGCGCACGCGGGTCATGCCGCGCCGCTTCGGATAGCTGTCATGCCGGCCCTGCAGCATGATGTTGATCAGCGGATTGGGGATGACGTTGATCTTCGCCTCGGCCATCAGCGGAATTAGCTTCGAGACGTAATAGTTGTCCATTGAATGCATCGAGGTGAGGTGCGAGCCGGCGACGCGGCCCTGCAGGCCAAAACGCACCGTCTGGGCGGAAAGCGTCTCAATGTGCCGCGACATGGGGTCGTCGGTCTCGTCGCAATGCATGTCGACCGGCAGGCCGCGATCGGCGGCGATCCTGCAGAGCGCTTCCACCGAGGCACGTCCGTCGTCCATCGTCCGTTCGAAATGCGGGATCCCGCCGACGATATCGATGCCCATGTCGAGCGCGCGGTTGAGCGACGCCACACCGTTTTCGGCGCGGTAGTAGCCATCCTGCGGGAAGGCGACGAGCTGCAGATCGATATAGGGCTTCACCTTCTCACGGACCTCGATCATCGCCTCA
Source organism: Rhizobium sp. LjRoot258 (assembly GCF_964254185.1). Lineage (NCBI taxonomy): Bacteria > Pseudomonadati > Pseudomonadota > Alphaproteobacteria > Hyphomicrobiales > Rhizobiaceae > Rhizobium > Rhizobium sp. LjRoot258. Next base: position 124,525 of record NZ_CAXUST020000003.1, read on the forward strand.
ACTGTCACCAGGCGCGGATCAGACGTATCGACATGACTGCGGATGAACAGCAGGCCTTGGCTGACGGCAAGGTCGCAATAGCGCAGGGCTCGCTCGACCAACGCCTCCTTCGTCAAGAGCGGCCGAAGCTCACCCCAGAGCGAGATGCCCTCCAGGAGCGTGCCGGAGACATTCATTCGCGGCAGGCCGAGCGACAGTGTCGCGTCCATATGGAAATGAGGATCGACGAAAGGCGGCGTTACCAGCCGGCCGGTCGCATCTATATCAGTTCTCGCAAGGGCGCCAATCTGGGGTTCGACGGCGGCAATCTTTGTTCCCTCTACAGCGATGTCGACGCCGGTGCGGCCGTCGGGAAGGTTGGCGTTTCGGATGATCAGGTCGAACATGGGATCTCCTCTTTATCGTTCGCCACGGCGATAGGATTGCATCAGCGCCTGTGGCACGCGGGCGCGCCGCGCCATGGCGGCGAGCGCCGCGATCGACAGTACATAGGGGGTCATCAGAAAAATCTGGTACGGTATGCCCTGCACAACAGTCTGCAAGCGTAGCTGGAAGGCGTCAAAGAAGGCGAAGAGCAAAGCCCCGAACAGGGCACGCCCCGGCCTCCACGATGAAAAGACGACAAGCGCGATGCAGATCCAGCCGCGGCCCTGTACCATGGTCGGGAAGAAGCTGTTGAAGGCTGAGAGCGTGAGGAAGGCACCGCCCATACCCATCAGCGCACTGCCGACGATCACCGCACCATAGCGTATCCGCATCGGATTGACGCCCTGCGCTTCTGCCGCATGCGGGTTCTCGCCGGTCATGCGGATCGCAAGGCCCAGCGGTGTGTGGAAGACGACATAGGCAAGCAGCAGCGCCATGACGATGGCGAGATAGGTTGGCGCCGTCTGAGTGAAGAAGGCGGGGCCAACGAAGGGAAGAGTGGATAGGACGGGGATGCTGATCGGCTGAAAGGGCACAATCGTCGGCGGCGTGCCCGCGACCGGCACGATCAGGCGGAAGAGATAGTAGCTGAAGCTCGATGCGAACAGTGTCACGCCCAGACCCGAGACATGCTGTGAAAGGCCGAGCGTGACCGTCAGGGCGGAATGCAACAAGCCGAATACCATGCCTGCGATGGCCGCCACCAGAAGACCGGTCCAGAGATCGGCCCCGTGATAGACTGTTAGCCATCCGATCATCGCGCCAAAGGTCATGATGCCCTCGATGCCGAGGTTGAGCACCCCGGCGCGTTCGCAAAGCAGCGCGCCTAGGGTGCCGAATACCAAAGGTGTCGCGATGCGCAGGATCGCCGCCCAGAGGCCCGCCGAGGTGATGATGTCGACGATCGCGTTCATCGGCGGATCCTGTATTGGGTGAAAAACAGCGCCACCAGCATGGTAAGCAGCGACAGCGCCACCGTTACATCGGCGATATAGGTCGGGATTCCGAGGCTGCGGCTCATGCCGTCCGCGCCGACGAACATGGTGGCGGTGAAGAGCGCCGCGAGCACGACGCCGAGTGGGTTGAGATTGGCGAGCATAGCGACGACGATGCCGGAATAGCCGAAGCCGGGGGACAGATCAGTGGTGACGTAGCCCTTGACGCCCATGACTTCGATCGCGCCGGCAAGGCCGGCAAGCCCGCCGGAAAGGCAGGCCACTTTGACCAGCGTGAGCGCCAGGGGTACGCCCGCGAACACGGCACCTTGTGGATTGAGGCCGGCAGCGCGCGACTGCATGCCGAAGACTGTCCTGGCCTGCAGGAAATGAACGATGACAGCAAGCACGATCGCGATCGCGATGCCGATATGCAGTCGCGAGCGGGCAACCAGCTTGGGCAGCATGGCGTGGTCGACGACGGATTGCGACTGCGGCCAGCCGAAAGCCATCGGGTCCTTCAGCACGCCGTTAATCAGCATCGACACGAAAAGCAGCGCGATGAAGTTCATGAGCAGGCTGGTCACCACTTCATCGACCGAGAAGCGGAGCCTCAGCCAGAGCGGGATCAGGATCAGCACCATGCCGGCGACCGCGCCGATCACCAGCAGGACCGGAATGAGGATGGGGCCGGGAAGGCCCGCCAGCAGTTTCGAGCCGCACGCAGCGACCGCGATCGCGCCGATATAGAACTGGCCTTCCGCGCCGATGTTCCAGAGCCTCGCCCGGAAGGCGACGGCGGCGGCGAGCCCGGTGAGAATAAGCGGTGTCGCCCGGGTCAGGGTCTCGGTCGCCGAGAGACGCGAGCCGAATGCACCGGTGAGGATGCGCCGATAGGCTTCGAAGACCGGCCCGCCGGCAATGGAGATCAGGATGCCAGAAAGCGCCAGTGCCGCGGCGACGGCGATGATCGGCGTGCCGACAAGAAGGTAGAACGGCCGATGCTCGCGACGCTCAAATCGCATCTTCGGCCTCCCCTGTCGTATCGCTCCAGTCGCCCGCCATCATCAGGCCCAGCCGGCGCGCATCGACATGTTCCGCATCGACCGGCGGAGAAAGCCGACCGCCGACGATGGCCTGGATGCGGTCCGCCAGCGCGATCACCTCATCGAGATCCTCGGAGATCAAAAGCACGGCCGTACCCTGGCTGCGGGCTTTAAGGATTCGCGTGTGGACCGCGGCCACCGCGCCCTCGTCGAGGCCGCGCGCCGGCTGCGCTGCGATTAATATGCGCGGGCGCTGGTGAAGATTGCGGCCGAGGATGAGCTTCTGCATGTTGCCGCCGGAAAGAAGCCGGGTGCGGTTCTGCGGATTGCCGCCGCGCACGTCGAATGCGTCGATAATCTCGCGGGCGAAGGCGATGCCTGCCTTGCGGTCCACCAGTCCACGGCTGGAAAAGGTGGAAAGGCGTTCGAGCACGGTATTCTCCCAGATCGCCATTTCGCCTATCGCGCCTTCCCTGTTTCTGTCCTCGGGAATGCGGCCGATATGCGCCGCCACGATATCGGCGACAACGAGATTGCCGACGGGTTGGCCAAATAGGATGAGATCGCCTGCCGTGCGCGACTGCGTGCCGGACAGCAGCGCGGCCAAAGCTGCCTGGCCATTACCGGAGACGCCGATGATGCCGAGCACCTCACCTTCCCGGAGACGGAAGCCTGCATTCTTCAGTCTGTCGACGCCGCCGATCCTAACCGTGATGCCAGCGGCTTCCAGTACGACGGCGCCCGGCGTCGAAGGCTCGCGCACCGGCCGCATGACACGGCGGCCGACCATCAGTTCGGCAAGTTCCGGCTTGCTGGTTTCTGAGGCGCGGCGCTCGGCCACCATCTTGCCGCCGCGCAGCACGACGATGCGGTCGGCTGCCGCCATGACCTCGTCGAGCTTGTGGGAAATGAAGATCAGCGACAGACCATGCCGTGCCATTTCCTTGAGTGTCGAAAACAGCCGTTCCGCCTCGATATTGGTCAGGACCGCAGTCGGCTCGTCGAGGATCAGGATGCGGGCGTCGTTGAAGAGCGCTTTCAGGATTTCGACGCGCTGCTGCTCGCCGACCGAGAGATCGCCAAGTCGCGCGTCCGGAGAGACCTTGAGGCCGAAGCGGTCGGAAATTGCGAGCAGCTTCTTGCGTGCAGCGCTCGTTTCGGAGCGCCACGCCCAGAGCTTTTGCGTGCCGGTCATGATGTTTTCGAGCACCGTCAGATTCGGCGCCAGCGAGAAATGCTGGTGAACCATGCCGACGCCGGCGCGGATCGCTTCCCGGGGCTTGCCGGGCGGCAGTTCGCGGCCATGGATCAGAACGTGCCCGGCATCCGCGACGTAGTGGCCGAAGAGAATACTCATCAGCGTCGTCTTGCCGGCACCGTTCTCGCCTAGAAGCGCCACGATCTCGCCCTCGTTGAGCAAAAGCGAAATATCATCATTGGCGAGGTTGTCGCCGAAGCACTTGGAGACGCCGGAAATTTCCAGCACCGGCGTCATGCTGCAAAACCCGCGATCTCGAAGCGATGCTGCCAGCGTTCTTCAGCTTCCAGGCGCGTAGCAAGCGAGAGCAACAGCGGTTCGTGGCCGATCGGCGCCATGAGTTGAATCGGCAGGGGCAGGCCGGCGGCGTCTGTTCCGAATGGAAGGGTCAAGGCAGGAAACCCCGAGACATTGGCGAGTGACGCAAGCGGCGCGAAGGCTGTCATGCGTTCGAAATGCTGCTTCATGTCGCCATGATCGGACGGAAACGAGCCGATCGCAAGCGGCGCCGAGGACAGCATTGGCGATAGGATGCAATCGACCGTTTCGAACAACATCCACATATGATGGCTGACGAGGACTGCCCCGTTCAGCGATGCCCAGAGCGTGGTCGCGGGCATGGCACGGCCATAGGCGGCGACTGCCTGCGTCATGGGTTCGGCCATGCCGATGTCGAGATCAAGGTCTGCGACCAACCTGGCCAGGTTGACGGCGACGATATCCGAGAAGGCACGCGCGCTCGCTTCCACCGCGGTTTCAATATCGCTCCAGTCGAGCCGAACGATCGGGTGACCTTCCTTCTCAAGGCCGATCGCTGCGGCCTCGACGGCTTCGAGCCGGTCGGTCCCGGTCGGCCAGCGCGGGCCGGTGTCCGCGAGGAGGCCGATCCTGAGTGGACGGCGTCGGTGCGCATGCATGGCGACGTCCGGAAAGGGGCCGCGGGCATTGCCGCTGAATGCCTCCAGGGCGCGTGCCGTATCCCGCACCGAGCGTGTGACGACGAGTTCGCTGGCGATGCCGCCCAGATGATTACCGAAAGAGGGACCGGCCGGCATAGAACCGCGGCTGGGTTTCAGCCCGACAAGGCCGCAACAGGCGGCCGGAACCCGGATCGAGCCGCCAGCGTCCGTGGCGTGTGCAATCGCGACGATGCCGGCCGCGACGGCCGCGGCCGCACCACCCGACGAACCCCCGGCTGTGCGGGTCGGGTCATTCGGGTTTCGACAGACTGGGCCGATCGCCGGTTCGCTTGCCAGCGATAGGCCAAATTCGGGGCTGGTCGTCAGGCCGAACATGCAAAAGCCTGCCGAGCGGAACCGGGCCGCAAGCTCGGAGTCGGCCGTCCCGCCCCGCCGCTCGAAAAGGCGCGATCCGGCTGTCACCGGCAGACCGGCGAACGGGCCACCAAGATCCTTCGCCAGCGTCGGTACACCGCCGAACGGTCGAGCGGAAAAGCGCCGGGGCGCAGCGAAACGTTCGTCGTCGGCTGCACGGGCCGCGGACATCCCCATCTCCTCGTCGAGATGGGCAATCGCGCCCAGGCCGGAAAGCCGCGCGGCGGCGGCGAGGGAGGACTGCATCGCTTCCGCTGCAGTGAACTGTCCGGAACGGATCATCTCCGCCACGTCGGTGGCGTCTGCTGGCGGCCTGCGGGGCATGATCGAGCCGAATTACTTCGGCTGTTCCATGTTCTGCGGCACCTCGAACTTGCCGGCCTTGATGTCGGCGCGCTTGGCCTCCATCGCTGCTTCCGCCTCCGCCGGCGCCACTCCCTTCACGAAGACGATGTCGCTGCCACCTTCCTTCATCAGGCCATAGGCTGTGTAGTTGCGGCCGACGGGCTTGCCTGCCACAACGTCGGCGATCGCCGCGTTGAGGATCGGCCGGAAGCCCCAGAGCGCGTTGGCGAAGACGGTGTCGGGGTAGCGCGGCGTATAGTCGATCAGTGAACCGACGGCCTTGATCTTGCGCTCCTTGGCGGCGTCGGCAGTGCCGATGCGTTCGCCGAACAGGATATCGGCGCCAGCGTCGATTTGGGCGAGGCCCGCTTCGCGCGCCTTCGGGGGGTCGAAGAAGGTGCCAATGAAAGCGACGAGGTGCTTGCAGTCGGGATTGACGGACCTGACGCCCTCCGCGAAGGCATTGATCAGCATGTTGACTTCGGGGATCGGCATGGCACCGACGGAGCCCACGATATTGGACTTGGTCATCTTGCCCGCCAGCATCCCGGCGAGGTAGGCACCGTCATAGTTCCAGGTGCCGAACACGCCAAAATTGCTGCCTTCCTCCTTGCCGCTGGATCCCAGCACGAAGGCGGTATCGGGGTAATCGGCCGCCACCTGTCGGGCTTCCTTCTCGACCGCATAGGCCTCGCCGATGATCAGTTTGTTGCCTTGCTCGGCATATTCGCGCATGGCGCGCGGATAGTCGGTGCCAGAGACGCCTTCCGAGAACACATATTCGATTACGCCTTCCTTGGCAGCGTCCTGCAAGGCCTTGTGAAGACAGGAATTCCAGGCATTCTCAACGGGCGATGCATGGATGCCGGCCACTTTCAAAGGTGCGGCAGCACGCGCCAGCGGCGCCAGGCCGCTCACGCCAAGGGCAATACCCGAAGCGATAATCGCGCGGCGCGACATAAGCAAATCTTTGGTCATGCTTGTTCCCTCTATTTTTTACCATTTGGTTCAAAACCATATGGAGGGGCTAAAAAAGTGTCAAGCGATCGCCGGGTTCAGAAAATGGGCATCGCCCCCTTGCCGGGCGGTCGTGACGTTAGTCCGAATTGCCAGTGCTTCCGGGCAGGGGTAGGCCGGCTTTCGTCATGGCCGAAAACCGGATCCTCAAGGATTTCTTCTTCCATTCGTTGCCTTGCGCAACCAAAGACGAGGCTATGCCCTCTCGATCTTCAAGGCGGGCTAAAGGTGACAGGCCGCGGTCCGGGCCAACTAGATCTGCGGCGGCCCGACCTTCACCGTCAGCTTGTCGAGCGTGCCGGTGAAGCGGAAGGGCACCTGGTAGTCGCTGTCGTCGACCGGGCTGCGGGTGTCGACACCCACGTCGAACGACTCGTCGATCGTCACCAGGAACGGTATGGTGTGCGGAATGGACTGCTCGGCCACCATCGCGCCGTCAACGCTCAGCACACCCTTGCCGCCCTTGCCATAGCCCGGTCCCTCGTACGTGAAGTCGAAGACGATGCTGTGCTTGCCGGGTGTCAGCGCCACCTCGCTGGCCCACCGAAAGCGCTCCAGTCCTAGCATATTGTAGGTGAAGACTGGCTTGCCCTTGAGCAAATAGAGGCCGTAACCGCCGAAGCGGCCGCCGAGCGTGTTGATCACGCCTTCCCCGCCGCCCTGCGGGACCTCGAGGTCGGCAGTGATCGTATAGGAGCGGGTTAGCGGATTGGGCGCTGAGGCGGCTGGCAAGCCCGAGAGTTCGCCCGAATAGACGAACTCGGTTCGCCCCGCGGTGGCACTTGGCCGTGGCGCGAGTAAGCGCGCGGCGACGGAGTTATCCAGCGGCAACACCTGGTACTTCGCGGCTTCCACCAGGAAGAGATCCTGCAGCTCCTTGAGCTTCGCTGGTTCCTTTGCCGCGAGGTCGTTGGCTTGCGAATAGTCCTTGGTCAGATCGTAAAGCTCCCAATTATACCCGTCGATCACATCGGGCAGCTGGCCGAGTCCCATCAGCCAGGGCCCGGCCGGCGGTGTGGTCGAGGCAATCCAGCCTTCATGGTAGATCGCGCGATCGCCGAACATCTCGAAATACTGGGTCGTGCGAGCGGAGGGTACGTCCTTGGCCCCCTTAGACCAGGTATAGGCCATGCTGACGCCTTCGATCGGCTTTTGGGCGATGCCGTTCACCGTTTGCGGCGCTTGGATGCCGGTGGCTTCGAGGATCGTCGGCACGATGTCGATCACATGGTGGAACTGGCTGCGGATGCCACCCTTGTCGGTGATATGTCCCGGCCAGGACATCGCCATGCCCTGCCGGGTGCCGCCGAAGTGCGAGGCGATCTGCTTGGTCCATTTGAATGGTGTGTCGAAGGCCCAGGACCAAGCGACCGACATATGCGGTTCCGTCGTCGGGTCGCCCCAGGCGTCATAGTATTTCAGCTGGTCAGCTACCGGCATGTTGATCCCCTGGATCGCCGCCAGGTCGAAGGCGGTGCCGATGGTCGAACCCTCGGCACTGGTGCCGTTGTCGCCCTCGATGTAAATGATCAGCGTGTTGTCGAGTTTGCCTTGCTTACGGACCTCGTCGATCACCCGGCCGATCTCGTAGTCGGCATAAGCGACATAGGCGGCATATACTTCCGCTTGACGGGCGAACATCTTCTTGCTGTCGGCATCGAGAGTGTCCCACTTCGGCAGGTCATCAGGCCACGGCGTCAGCTGGGCGTTTTCCGGGATCACGCCGAGCCGCTTCTGGTTGGCGAAGATCTCGTCGCGCATGGCGTTCCAGCCCATGTCGAACTTGCCCTTGAACTTGTCGATCCACTCCTTCGTGGGATGGTGCGGGGCGTGGGTTGCGCCGGGAACATAGTACATGAAGAATGGCTTCTCCGGCGTTGCGGCATTGACTTTGCGCAGATAGTCGATGGCGTCGTCGGCCATGCCGGTAATCAGGTTGTAGCCGGGCTGGTCCTTCCACGGAAAGATCTGATCGTGGTTACGGAACAGCCAAGGCGTCCATTGGTTGGACTCGCCGCCTTGGAAACCGTAAAAATAGTCGAAGCCCATGCCGGAGGGCCACTGGTCGAACGGCCCCGAGGTGGAGAGCGCGTAGGTCGGGGTATTGTGGTTCTTGCCTAACCAAGAGGTGGCGTAGCCGTGGTCCTTGAGGATCGAACCTATCGTGCCGTTGTTCGGACCAATGATCGCATCATACCCCGGAAAGCCAGTGGACTGCTCGGCAATTACCCCGAAGCCCGCCGAATGGTGGTTGCGCCCTGTGATCAGCGCGGCACGGGTGGGCGAGCACAGCGCGGTGGAGTGGAACTGGGTATAGCGCAGGCCGTCGGCCGCGACCTGATCGAGCGTCGGCGTCGGGATGACGCCGCCGAAGGTGCCTGAGACACCATAGCCCGCGTCGTCGGTCATGATCAGCAGGACGTTCGGCGCGCCCTTCGGCGGCACTACCTTGGGCGGCCACCACGGCGTGGAGTCTTTAGCGTCTAAATTGATGGTCCCCCCAAACGTTGGCGGTGCCGCTGGAAGCGACTGGCCGTCGATAGTCGACGTGGCGCTGGGTGAACCGGTAGCCCCGGTAGCTTCCTGGGCGGTGGCGGGAAAGACTGAAAAACAACTGGCGGCGAGCACTGCGAGGTAGACGCACGTTTTCATCGTTGATTGCTCCCTGTTGAACCGTAGGCAAACGGGAAGAGCGAGCGAATGTCCCGCTTTATAGTGGCGCTCATATGTGCTGCAAAGTTCAGGACGGGCCGACGTATCGATCAACTAGCCGTAAGATTGCGGAGAGTATCAGAGTGCTACCACCCACGGAAGTATCTTACCGTATGATACAGGGCCTCTTAAGGGGCCAACAAGCTGTAGTGTATTGAATGGGTGTTGATGGCGTAGAAGCCGATTACGGTCTTTCCGTCGTCATCAGTCATTGCGTAGACGCGGATGTTGTCGGCCTTCGACAGCTTGTTGGCCGTCCTTTTAAGGAAATTGTCGACTTGGGCGACGCCGCAGGAAAAAGCCGCCCGATCGTGCTTTGCAGGATCGAGCGGCTCGAACTTCGTTGTCTGTCATTACTTGGAAACGACAGACTCTGCATGACGTTTGAAGGCATCCCTCAGTTTGTCTGTCGGGGCCGGAGGATTATCGAGCGCGTCGAAGAACGACCGGTAGTCTGCAGGCGTCAATAAGGTCAATTCAGGGGCCGCGATCGTCGACATAGCGGACTGATACGCGGCATTAATCGTGAACGCCGAGTCGTCAACGCCTGGGAGTGCGGCCGCGCGCTGGATAGCCTTCTTGATGCGTTTCTTCGTCCGGAAATTCATCCGTGCATCGTTGGGCTCTTCGATATCCGCAGTCATGTCTTCGAAAGCAAGCATTGTCGCCTCCTGCAATGTGGCAAACATTCTGTACGTCAAAACAGCGTAGGAGCCAATGCAATGGCCGATCTAACGCAGAAGGAGCCGAAGGATGACCCTCCTCTCGTCGAGGCGTTCCTGTTGAGAGCCATCAAACAGAGGCGATATTTCCGCTTCAGTCCACCGATAATGCCAGCTCGCCGTCCTGGTGGGCGATATTTCAGCCAAAAGGATTGGGCGCGACGAGGCCGAACATGATCACAAGCCAGGCCGCGGTTATGATCGAAGACTTATTCAGCTTCACGTGGCCCTCGCGCCAGTGTCATAGCGGCGCAACAGCGGAAGCAGTTGGTCACCCTGCCGCCGGATTTCGGCCAGGTAAGGTGTATCCGAGAGGACGAAATGCGTCACGCCCAGATCCTCGTACTTGCGCAGTGAACGCGCGACGTCTGCTGCAGAGCCCACAAGCCATGTGGTGCCGGCGCCTCCGCCCCCGTATTTGCCCGGGGCAGTATAAAGGTTGTCGTCAAGGACATCACCGCGCGTATGGAGGTCGAGCAATCGCTGCTGTCCGACGGCCACGGACTGTCTGTGGTCATTCCACCCTGCACCTGCGTTCTTGGCCATCGCGGCTACCTTCGCTTCGGCGTCGGCCCAGGCCTGCTGCGTGGTGTCACGCACGAGTGTCGTGATGCGCAATCCGAACTCCAGAGGCGGCAGGTCGCGGTCGAGCCTCCTGCAAAGTCCCTTAAGGCGCTCGATCCGTTCGCTGACACCGTCAATCGGCTCCCCCCAGAAAAGCTGAACGTCGGCTTCAGTGGCCGACACCCGCTCCGCTGCCTCCGACGCACCGCCAAAGTAGAGTTTGGGGTGGCGACGCTTACCGCGTACCTCTATGCGTGGCGCGACGTTCGATTGACTGACTCGAAAGTGCTGCCCTTCATAAGTGACGGTCTCTTCGGTCCAAAGCCTGCGCACAAGCCGCATGAACTCCTTCGTGCGGGCGTAGCGGTGGGCCTGATCGCCTTCGCTGTCGCCATAGGCAGAAAGATTGTCCTGACCGGAGACGATGTTAACGCGAATGCGCCCGCCGGTCAGGTGGTCGAGTGTTGCGGCGGCCGAGGCGAAGTTTGCTGGTCGCCAATAGCCGGGACGAACCGCAATCAGCGGCTCGAAGGTCGTGGTCCGGGCTGCGAGTGAAGTCGCGACCGTGAAGGTATCGGGTCGGCCCCAGCCGGTCCCGATGAGTGCTCCCTTCCAGCCATGGTCTTCCAGCGCCTTTGCCTGTTCGGTCAGCGTATCCAAGCTGTTGTGATGTTCAATCGCCGAATCGCCGCGATGGCCCGGCTTGACGTCGTTGGGAATGTACCAGAGAAATTCGGAGTTGCCGCTCATGATGCGAATTGCCTGCGCGCTGATGGACTGAAGGAACAGAGCGACAGCCGGGGACCGGTCACTCCAAAACAAAGGTGACAAGAGCCGATGTGCTGCGCGTTCAGCCTTGTCCGCATCGGTGAAGCGGCTCCGGCACCACCAGAAAATTGTGTCGTGCTACTCAATGAATGTGCGTCCGGTGTCCTGTATGATTTTGGTGGTCACCCATGGATGGATTGCTTCTCAGCCTGTGTTCAATCTCGTATTTCGATGCGACCGGTTGCCCATATCCCTTCTTTCGGGGATGAAATCTAATTGCTATTACGTTTATAGAGAAGATAGATTATTCTATTTTCTGACCTAGGGAGGCGATTTTGGTTCGCGCACGGTCTTCGGGCGAAGCGGCTATCGGAGATCAAACGGGAGACAAGATCTCGCTCACGGAACTCCGTGACGAGCCACGGCGTTCTGGTAGTTGCTCAAGGCGGAGAACGGTGTGCGATGGTCTATGATGTGGTGATCGTCGGCGCTGGATTTTCCGCAATTGCCAGCGTCTGCAATCTCATCGAACTGTTGCCGGCCTCCTCCTCCGTCGCGGTCGTCGGCGACGATCCGGGGTTCGGGCGCGGTACTGCCTACCGGACGGAGCTTTATCTGCACCGCCTCAACGTGCCGGCGGGGCGTATGAGCCTGTTTGCGGATCGACCAGAGGCATTCGTCGATTGGCTTGCCGAGCACAAGCGGCCCCTGGGTGCTGGCGATTTCGCTTCCCGCCAGGATTACGGCCTTTACATCCGCGACAGTCTGGCCGGGCTTCTTCGAAAAAAGCCGCGCTGCCGGGTCGATTTCATCAAGGCAAAAGCGACGGGGTGCGTTGGGCGCTACAACGCGGCCCTCGGCTTTCTGTTCGACAACGGCAACGAGATCGCAGGTCGCAACATCGTGCTTTGCCTCGGCGTTGGAAGCGCCAAACTGCCGATTGACTTGTCCGGACTGTCAGCGATCGGGGCCAGTCATGTCGTCGACAATCCCTGGCGGTTGTCGTGGCTCGGGCGCGTGGCGTCCGAAGACAGCGTCTGCATCCTCGGTTCGGGGCTGACGATGATCGATCAGCTTCTCGCCCTTCATGCTCACGGCTTCAAGGGTCATATCGATGTCATCTCCAGGCGCGGTCTTGCACCACTCAGCCACGTGCGTGCGCCGAAGCCCCCGGCGGAACTCGATATTGCGACGCTGCCGACCAGATTGAGCGAACTCATGAGGACACTGCGCCGGGAAAGCAGGCGTGTCGATGATTGGCGCAGCGTCATGGACGGCCTGCGTCCGCAGACTCAGGCGCTTTGGCAGCGCTTGCCGTTGTCCGAACGAAGCCGGTTTTTGCGCCACGCTCTGCCGTGGTGGAACATCCATCGACACCGGGTCGCCCCCGATGTCTTCGAGCGATTTGAGGAGATAACAAGAAGCGGACAGATCGCGCTCCACGCGGGTTACCTGCTCAACGTCGAAGATGGAGATCGGCTCACGCTTTGCTTTCGGGCCAGGGGGCGGCGCGATGTCCGGTCCATTCAGACCGATTGGATCGTGAACTGCACCGGCATGGAACGAGCAGGTATCGCGCATTCGCCGCTATTGCGCGAGATGCAGCACCAGGGTTTGATCGAAGCCGATCCACTTGGGCTCGGCATCATAGTCGATCCTCAGTCGCGCATCCCGAAAACCGCGGAAAATGGTGCTTCCATCTACGCCGTGGGTGCGCTGACTGCCGGCCAGTTCTGGGAAATCACCGCCGTACCTGATCTACGGGTGCAGGCCCGCAAGGTAGCAGAAGCGATCGCCGAGCGCCTTTGGGCTAGGACCAGGCAGGACGACGGTTGAGCCGGCCATGCAGTGTCAAGATTGCGGCGGCGTTATGTGGCCGAGCGCGTTTCGGGCGGCGATCGTTCTGATCATGTGGTTCTGTGGCGCATGAGAGCGCCCCGTTATGGCGTCGCGGTGATGGCGCTCAAGCTGAAAATCACGGTTCAGGCCCGGGTTTCCGGCAAGGTCGAGGGCAAGGCTGGTAATTGCAACGGCATTGTCGATGACAACGTGGCGAACGCTCATGCCGTCCATTCCAACAGGTCTGCCGGCATCGACGTCTTCGCCAAGCGAACGCAAAAGTCTGGCGTTGGTGGCAAGCCGAACCTCGATCTCTCCCAGTCCGTCCTGGATCCGCGGCACGGTAGCGATCGGTGAGCCGAGGCTTGCGGGCCTGTGATGGGCGGCAAAAGCGAGCACGCGGTCGCGCGCAGAAACTGCCACGCCATGGTAGACCGCGCCGATGAGCGAGAAGAAGAAGGCTGTTGCGTGCTCTTCGCGACGGATCGGCTCCGATGCGGGCTGAGCTTCGATGACGTCCTGAAGCGGCACGACGACATCGTCGAGTATGATATCGTCGCTGGCCGTTGCGTGCATGCCGGCGGCGTTCCATGTCTTCTCGATCCGGAGGCCCGGGCTGTCGGTCGGTACGAGGAAGGAAGCAAGCCGCGGCTCCTTCTCATCGGTCAGCGCCAGCAGCGATACCCATTTGAGAACGGGGATGCCGGTGACGTAGCTCTTGTGGCCGGTAATACGCCAGCTGTCGCCATCACGATGCGCGATCGTTTCGGGCAATGCTCCATGAGCGGGAGAGCCGATGCGAGGCTCGGCCTGGGCGGCGTTGATCAGGGCAGGGCCCAGCCTGTTTGCCGACAGCACCCGTTCGGCGAGATGGGTAGGCCATTTTCCGAAGCGGCGCAGGCTATAGTGGCTGTTGTAATGCATGGCGAGAACGAGCGCAGTCGAAGGTTCGCCGCGCGCGATCTCGCTCACCACTGCCTGTGCCTCGGCAAGCCCACCGCCATGGCCGCCGTGCTCGCGTGCGGTCACAAGGCCAAGCAGTCCGGCCTCGAACAGACGCGTGAAGTTTTCGAAGGGAAACTCTCGTGTCGAGTCATAGTGGGCGGCGCGCTCGGCAAAATCCACGGCGAGCCGCCGGGCCTTGTCCAACGGATCGGTCGGTTGCTGAAGCATCGTATCGAACGTCCTTTTGGCTCAGGCCACAGCGCGCCGGTTAAAGCCGTCGATGTGGCGGCGATCGACCCAGAGGGCGACGTTGAAGTCGTTTTCAAGAAAGCCGAAATCACGCAGGAAATCCTTGTAGTGGCCGATGGCGTCGACGAGCTCCGGCTGAAGCCCGAGGCCGAGATGCCTATGGATATCGGGGCCATTGGCGGCGAGCACCTGCTCTTCGCTGGCGCCGGATTCACGCGCAACGAAGCGCCTCGTCTCCTCCGGATGGGCTTCAGCCCATGTGCTTGCCTTGAAAATCGATTCCAGCAGGCGGGCGACGAGATCCGGCCGCTCGTCGGCCAGGCGTTCGTCCACCGTCAGCACGCGCGGCGAACCGGAATTGATGCGGATCTTCGCATCGGGGTGAAAGCCGAATTCGACGACCTGGACAGCACCGATGAGGTTTGCGACATTGATGCCCGCCGTTCCCTTCACGTAGATGGCGTCCACGTCGCCGCGGATGAGTGCGGCAACTTCCTCGCCATATGCCTGCCGGCGTTTCAGCCCGAAAAGCGAATGGCCCTCCTGCGTCGACAGCACCGAATCGGCAAGAGCTATATCGACGATCTCGACATCGCTAAGTGCCAGGTCTTCGAGCGAAAGCGCCGAAACGAGGCCCTTCAATGCGGTGGCGCGCATGAAATCGACGATGCCTTCCGGGCGGCGGGCAATGCCGAAGCGGCGCCCCTTCAGATCCTTCGTCGTCTTTATACCGGTTTCCGGCAGGGTGATGATCGCCTGAAACTCATCGGTCCAGGTGATGCCGACGAGCCGCGTCTTGCGCCCCTCCGAACGCGCCCGGATCGGCGGCACGTTGCCGCCATGGCGGAACGACCAGTCGAGCGTGTGGTTGAAATGGCTCTGGCGGATGCTGCGATCGGGTGAATCGATGATCGACTTCAGCGTCACCCCCTCCTTGCGGAAATTTTCTTCGAGGTAACCGAGCTGTGCGGCAAGGCCGACAGGCGTCGGTACGGGGCAGCGCGTATACCAGATTTCGGAAATGGCATTGCTTGTCATGGCGCTTCTCCTCAGTGGCGCAGGCCAGCTTGTTTCATCAGGGGAAGGACGTGCGAACCGAAGAATTCGAGATCGTCGCGGAAGTCGAAGAAGCTGAGCTGCAGGCCGTCGACGCCAGCCTCCTTCAGCTTCACGAACTGATCGACCACTTGTTCGGGCGAGCCGATGACGCGGATGTTGCCGCCGATGGCGCGGTAGGGATCCTGGGGATCGCGCCCCTTCCAGGCCTGCGCGTCCGAATTCAGCGACTGGAAGCCCTGTGGCGAGCGATGATCGGCATGGGCAACAATTTCCTCGGCCAACTCCCAGGCCTCCTTCTCTGTGGGCCGGCAGATCACCATCGGGTTGAGAAGCGTGCGGACCTTGCGGCCGACGTCGATTGCGGCGTCCTTGACCCGCTTCGTATGCGCCGGTAGCGATTGCAGGGCACTGTCGATGTCGGCACCCGTCGGACTGGTGATGAAGACGATATCCGAGTAGCGGCCTGCAAAGGCAATTCCTGCATCGGAACCGGTGGCGTTGACGAGGATCGGACGGCCGAAATTCGGCTTTGGGGTCACGAAGCCGCCGCCGAGTTTCCAGCTGCTTTCTCCTTCGAAGGAGAAATTTTCCGTGTCGCTCCACAGGCGCTGTACAACTTCCAGGAATTCGGCTGCGAGCTCATACCGCTTATCGTGTTCGATGCGCGGCCAGCCGAACATTTCATGTTCGACCGCGCGATGACCGGTCACCACATTGATGCCCCAGCGCCCGCCGGTGATGTGATCGAGCGTTGCCCCGAACTTTGCCAGATGCAAGGGATGCCACGGGCCATAGAGCACGTGCATGGTCGAAATCAGCATGATTTTCTTCGTGAGGCCCGCCAATGCCGCCGTCGATACAAAGCTGTCCAGTGCCTGGCCGTCGAAGACGCCACCATAGCCGCCCTTCGGCAGCCATTGCGACAGCGCAAAGACGAGATCGAATCCGAGTTCTTCGGCCTTCAGCGTCAGAGCCTTGTTGTAGTCGAAACGCCAGTCAGTCGATCTTTCCAGCGTTGATTGGGTCCAACCGCCGGCCTGGATCGGCAGGAAGAGGCCGAGAAGAAGCGGTTGCTTGAGCGCCTGCGACAAGGGGCTTTCGGCAAAGTCGGTCGGGCCCGCAAATTCCGGCAGGCCAACGATCGAACCGGGACGATGTTGAATGGACATGCATAATGCTCCCGTTTGTCGTCGTTGGATGATCAGGATGCGGCCACGTAGGCATAGGCCAGGCTGCCGGCCACGCCTTCGCCACCAACGGTGTGATCGGAGATGCGCTTGTTATAGATCGTCAGTTCCGGCTGGCTGACGATGTCGATCGCCGGCACGTCCTCGACGAGGATCTGCTGGATGTCGCGCCACTGCGCTACGCGCTTTTCCGGATCGACTTCGACGGCAGCTGCTTCAAGCAGCTGATCGACCTTCGGATTGCTGTAGGCCGCTCCGTTGGAGAATGGCACGCCGGGCTTGAAGTTCTTGCTCCAGTAGAGGCGCTGTACGCCGACCGTCGGATCGAAGAGGTTGCTCATGCCTTCGAAGGCGAAGTCGAAGTCGCGATCCGTGTAGATGCGCTTGGTGTAGGTTGCAAAATCCTGACTGCGGACCGTCGCGTCGATGCCGACCTTGGCAAGCGCCTGACGGATGTATTCGGATCCCCGTGGATAGGTCTCGCCGCTCGGCACGTAGTCTAGATTGATGCGGGCGCGTATGCCGTCGGCGCCGCGCGGGTAGCCGGCCTCATCCAGGAGTTTTTCGGCCGCGGCCAGATCGATCGGATAGGTCTTGAGATCGGGCACATACCATTTTGCCAGATGGGGATTGATCGGGCCCGGGATAGCGGCGCCATAGCCATAGTTGATGGTGTTCAGGATGACGTTGCGGTCGATGACATGGGCAAAGGCGCGGCGCACCCGTACGTCCTTAAAGAAAGGACGCTCGAGATTGAACTCGATGCGGCTGACGCCGTTCGCATATTGGTAGCCGTTGGTTTCGAAGGCGAGCGCTTCGACGCCCTTCAGCCGCTCGAGATCGCTGAGCGGCACGGGCGTTGACGGCGCAAGGTCGATTTCGCCGGTCTCGATCGCGATCGATCGCGCCGCTGCATCCGGAATGAAGCGGACGATCAACTGGTCGAGATAGGGGCGCGGCTGATCCCAGTAGTCGGGGTTGCGTTCATAAACGATGTGGCTGCCGCGCACCCATTCCTTGAACTTGAAGGGGCCGGTGCCGATTGGCGCCAGGTTGGCTGGGTTCTCCGCAACCTTGGTGCCATCATAGACGTGGCGCGGCACGATCGGCGTTTCGGATGCGGCAAGAGCGGTGATCAGATAGGGCGCCGGTTTTGACAGTTTCAGAATGGCCGTCAGCGCGTCGGGCGTTTCGATGTCGACGAGATTGAGGAAGGTGTTGCGCCCGCGCGGGTGCACCTCCTTCAGGGTCTTGATCGAGAAGGCGACATCGGCGGAGGTGAAAGGCTGCCCGTCATGCCATTTCACGCCCTCGCGCAGCTTGAATGTGTAGGTCAGACCATCGGGACTGATGGTCCATTGCTTGGCGAGCAACGGACGCGGGTTCAGCTCGAAATCGTAGGTGAGAAGGCCTTCCGTCGTCTTCGGCGATACGTAGACCGCATTGAACGCCGTGTGGGCAATCGTTGTCAGGACAGGTGGCTCGGCCGAGAGCAGGAGCGTTGCTGTGCCTCCGCGCGTTGCTGCAGCAAAGGCTGGAAGCCTGGCTGCCGCCGTGACGCCAATTGCGACCGAGGCAAGGAGGAAGCTGCGGCGTGTGGGTGCCGGGAATAGTGACATTTTGTTCAACCCTCATGATCTCAAAGGCCGCTTGGGGCCTGGTTCGGTACCATTCCGCAGATCACTCCCGGCGTAGAGATTTTTGCCAGTCGATCACGATGATGTGGCATAAAATTCCATAGCGTACCAATTCGGGGTATTCTGTTCCTAAAAATAGGTCACAGAACGATACCGTTGGAATTATTTACCTATATGGATTTGACAAAACCCACAGAATTAGTCAACTACTTACGCAACAAAACGAGGCGAAATCTTTTTCAGATCGCGAGGCGGGGACACATGTCGGCGTACAGGCGGATCGGACGAACCATCGGCAGGACGATTATTCAGACCGTTCCCACTATGCTCGGGATCGTCATTTTGAATTTCTTTTTGTTGAAGCTGGCACCGGGCGATGCGGCCGATGTCATGGCGGCAGAATCGGGTTCGGCGACGGTGGAGACCATGGCCGCGTTGCGGGAGCGCTTCGGACTGGACAATCCTATCCTTGTTCAGCTGGCCAACTACCTGAACAACCTCGCGCACTTCAGCCTGGGCTTCTCCCCGCGCTACGGCATGCCTGTCGCCGATCTGATTGGTCAGCGCCTGCCCGGCACACTTGTGCTGATGCTGGCGGCTCTGGCGATCGCAATTGCCGTCGGGCTGCTGCTCGGTTCGCTGATGGCAACCTTCTCCGGGCGTTTGCCTGACCGCATCATCTCCGTCGTTTCGCTGCTGTTTTATTCGATCCCTGGCTTCTGGATCGGTCTGATGCTGATCCTTCTGTTTTCCGTCAAGCTCGGCTGGTTGCCGAGCGGCGGCGACAGCACGATCGGCTCACGGCTGACGGGATTGCCGGAATTGATCGACAGGGCGCGCTACATGGTGCTGCCGGCCACCTCGCTGGCACTCTTCTACCTCGCGATCTATGCACGGTTGACGCGCGCCTCGATGCTGGAGGTCAAGTCGCAGGATTTCGTGCGCACGGCACGCGCCAAGGGTGTCTCGCCCTTCGTGCTGACGACGCGCCACGTCCTGCGCAATGCCCTTATCCCCATTACGACGATGGCTGGAATGCACTTGGGCGGCATGCTGGGCGGTGCGGTCGTGGTCGAGACTGTCTACAGCTGGCCGGGACTAGGCCGACTGGCATTCGAAGCCGTCATGGCGCGCGATTTCAGCGTGCTGCTCGGCATACTCCTGCTGTCTTCCTTCCTCGTGATCGTCGCCAATGCCGCCGTCGACCTCTTGCAGGCGTGGATCGATCCCCGAATTGGAGCAAGTCGATGAACAGTCCAAAACTTGGAACTCTTGCCGGTCGGGCGATCGACTTTGCGCCGCAGGCAAAGCTCGAGGACAACCAGCCGGCCCCGCCGAAGCCGCCGCGCTGGGCACATATCCATGCGCCCGACGTGCGTGCGTCGGTGTCGGGCACCATCTGGCGCGGCATGCGGCGCGAGGTGAAGGTCTTCCTAGCCAATCCCAATGCACTCTTTGGCACAGGCATCCTCCTTGTCGTTGCTCTTTCAGCTTTGTTGGCACCACTCCTCTATCCGGGCGATCCGCTGGAGATGGTGGCGAGGCCGTTCCTCTGGCCGGGCCAGAATCCAGCCTATCCGCTTGGCACCGACTCCATGGGGCGTGATGTGCTGGCCGGCATTGTCCATGGGGCGCGGATCTCCCTGACCGTTGGGCTTGCAGCCACCGCACTTGGACTGACGGCCGGGATTGCCATCGGTGCCATCGCGGGATATTTCGGCGGCCTGGTCGACGATGTGCTCGTCAAGTTCATCGAGATATTCCAGACCATTCCGAGCTTTGTGCTGCTTGTCGTCCTCGTCGCCATTGCCCAGCCGACGACAGCAACCGTTACGGTTGCGATCGCGATCGTCAGCTGGACGACCGTGGCGCGGCTGACCCGTGCCGAATTCAGGGCCATTCGCGAGAAGGACTACGTGCTTGCCGCCCGCAGCCTCGGCTTCGGCCATGCGCGCATCATCTTCCGCGAGATCCTGCCGAACGCCCTGCCGCCACTGATCGTCACCTCCTCGGTGATGGTGGCAAGCGCCATTTTGATGGAATCAGCGCTGTCCTTCATGGGGCTCGGCGATCCCAATCGGGTCTCCTGGGGCTCGATGATCGGTGCGGGACGCGATGTCATCCGCACCGCCTGGTACCTGACGGCGCTGCCTGGTCTTGCGATCGTCTTCACAGTGCTTGCTCTCAACCTGATCGGCGACGGTCTCAATGACGCGCTCAACCCGCGTTTTGCGGAGGAACGCTGATGACAAAGCTCCTGGAGGTTTCCGACTTCTCTGTGCGCTTCCCGTCTGCCGAGCCTGTCAAGAGCGTCAGCTTTTTTGCAAATCCGGGCGAGATGCTGGCGATCGTCGGCGAATCCGGCTCGGGCAAATCGCTGACGGCGCTTGGTCTGATGGGGTTGCTGCCGCGGCAGGCACGCGCCGGCGGACAGATCCTCTTCGGCGGTCGCAACCTTATTGGTCTTTCCGAACGCGAGCTGCGCCGCATTCGTGGCCGCGATATCGCGATGATCTTTCAGGAGCCGATGACATCGCTCAATCCGGTGCTGACGATCGGTGATCAGATCATCGAGGTGCTGCGCATTCACGAGAATCTGACCCGGCGCCAGGCGCGCGAGCGCGCCATCGCGCTATTGGATCTCGTCAGTATTCCGGAAGCCGCCCGTCGTATCGACGAATATCCTCACCAGCTTTCTGGCGGAATGCGCCAGCGCGTCATGATCGCGATTGCCGTTGCCTGCAATCCGAAACTTTTGATCGCCGATGAAGCCACGACCGCGCTCGACGTGACGATACAGGCGCAAGTGCTGCAACTGCTCGACAATCTTCGCGTCCAGCTGCAGATGGCCGTGATCCTTATTACCCACGATCTTGGTATCGTCGCACAATGGGCAGATCGCGTCGTCGTCATGTATGCGGGGCGCAAGATCGAGGAGGGGTTGCCCGATCAGGTGTTCGAGACGCCCTACCATCCCTATACGCACGGCCTGCTGTCGGCCTCGCCGCGCCTGAAGGCCGACTATCACTACCGTGACGGCCCGCTCTTAGAAATCCCGGGCTCGATCGTGTCGGCGGCCGGCGAGAAGGGCTGCTCCTTCCGCCCGCGCTGTCCCGTCGCGCGGCCGGCCTGCGGCTTCAGTGTCCCTCAGCTCACCGCTCTTTCAGCCGGTCGGCAGGTTGCGTGCCCCTATGTTCCAGCAATTGCGGAGGTCGCCCATGTCGCTCCTGTCGGTTGATCGGCTTTCGACCCATTATCCCGGAACCACCGGCACCGTGCGTGCTGTGGACGGCGTCTCGCTGGAGATCGCCGAAGGCGAGACCGTGGCGCTGGTCGGGGAGTCGGGCTGTGGCAAGTCCACGCTCGGCAAATCGCTGGTGCGGCTCGTCGACCCATCCTCGGGCCGTGTGACCTTCAAGGGCAGGGACGTGACCGCCATGTCGGGGAGCGAGCTGCAATCGGTCCGCCGCAGCATCCAGATGATCTTCCAGGATCCGTTCGCGTCCCTCAATCCACGGCAGACGATCCGCGCCATCCTGACTGCGCCGCTTGCCGTTCATGGCGTTGGCGAGCGCAAGCGCCGCGAGGCGATTGCGGCTCAGATGGTTGCCCATGTAGGGCTTCCCGCCGACGCACTGGACCGCTATCCGCACGAATTCTCAGGCGGTCAGCGCCAGCGTATCGGGATCGCCCGTGCCCTCATCCTGCAACCGGAGCTGGTCATCTGCGACGAGCCGGTTTCAGCACTCGATCTTTCCATCCAGGCACAGATCCTCAATCTGCTGGTCGAAATGAAGACCGAGCTGTCGCTTTCCTACCTCTTCATTTCGCACGATCTTTCGGTCGTGCGCTATTTCGCCGATCGCGTGCTCGTGATGTATCTGGGGCGCATTGTCGAAAGTGCCCCGACAAGCGAGCTCTGGGCCAATGCGAAGCATCCCTACACGCAAGCGCTGCTCGCGGCCGTTCCCGATCCGTCGCGCCGCAAGCAGGCCGCGCCCATCACTGGCGATCTGCCGAGTCCGCACAATCCGCCTGCCGGTTGTCGCTTCCATACGCGCTGTCCGCTCGCAACCGCTATCTGCCGGGCCGAAGACCCGACGTTACGCCAGTTCGGCACCGGCCACGCCGCTGCCTGTCACCACGCTCAGTAACAAGGAGAAGAAAATGGTCGATTATCGCTATCTGGGGCGCAGTGCGCTGAAGGTATCACCGCTCAGCTTGGGAACCATGATGTTTGGTGGGCCGACGCCCGACGATGTCGCTTTCCGCATCATCGACAAGGCACGCGAGCAGGGGATTAACTTCATCGATACTGCCGATGTCTATCACGACGGCAAGTCGGAGGAGGTCGTCGGCAAAGGCATCAAGGCGCATCGAGATCACTGGGTACTGGCAACCAAGTTCGTCAACTCCCACAAGAAGGGTCCGAACCTCGGCGGCCATTCGCGCAAGTGGGTGATCGAGACGGTCGAGAATTCGCTGCGCCGCCTCAACACCGACTATATCGACATCCTCTACTTCCACAGAGCTGTCTTTGACGCGCCTCTGGAAGAGCCGGTACGCGCCATTGCAGACCTCATCCGCGCTGGCAAGCTTCGCTATTTCGGCGTCTCGAACTTCCGTGGCTGGCGGATCGCCGAGATTGCCCATCTTGCCGACGAGCTCGGCATCGATCGTCCGGTAGCAAGCCAGCCGCTCTACAACATCGTCAACCGCACAGCCGAAGCCGAGCAGCTACCTGCAGCCCATCACTACGGCCTCGGCGTCGTTTCCTACTCGCCACTTGCCCGCGGCGTCCTGACGGGCAAGTACGAACCCGGCAAGGAGCCAGCCGCCGACACCCGTGCCGGTCGTGGCGACAAGCGCATCCTGGAAACAGAATGGCGCCCTGAATCGATTGCCATTGCAACCGAGATCGCCGCTCATGCCGCCCGCAAGGGGATATCACCGACGGAATTCGCGCTCGCCTGGGTGCTCAACAATAAGCTGATCTCGGCGGCCATCACCGGTCCACGCACGGAAGAGCACTGGGACAGCTACATCCGCGCGCTCGACGTCAAGCTCGATGCTGAGGATGAGGCACTGGTCGACCGACTGGTCACGACAGGGCACCCCTCGACACCCGGCTTCAACGATCCCAGCCATCCGGTCGAAGGCCGTGTGCCGCGCAGTACTGCTTCCGGCATCGACAATGTGGTGCCGCTGACGCGCGCCGTTGCCTGAACATGCCTCGAGGATCCGCCCCGCTGGCGGATCCTTCCATTCTTTTCCTTAGCGCCGAGAAGGTTCCTGAATGCCGAATATCGCTCCTTCAGCATTGTCTGCCACTGCCGCGCCCGGCCCGGCTGCGGAGGGGGACAATCTTTCCGAGCTTCTCGCGAAGATCCCGACGCTATCGGCCGAAATATCGAAAGAGGCGGCAAGGCGCGACCTGGAGAGGGAGCTTCCTTTCGAAGCTTTCCACCTTTTCAAAGAGGCTGGGCTCGGCGCGTTACGCATTCCGGTGGCACTCGGCGGTCCGGGCGGATCGGTCGCGGACTACATCGACATGATCATGGCGATCGGTGCAGCAGACTCAAACGTTGCCCATGCGCTGCGCAGCCATTTCAATTTCACCGAGAGCCTTATTCTCAGCCCCAATACGGCCATCGACCGAACGCAGCTCGGCCGCGTTCTCTCTGGCAAGCTTTTCGGGGGTGCTCATACCGAGCAGGGCACCAAGCGCCCCGGCGAAGTGACGACACGGTTGACGAGAACCGGCGAGACCTACCGCCTCAACGGCCGGAAATGGTATGCGACGGGGACAGCCTTTTCCGATTTTGCCTCTTTCAGCGCCAGGAACGACGACGATGAGTTCGTCAGCGTCCTGCTGCCGGTGGATCGCAAAGGCATCACCATTCTCGATGACTGGGACGGCATGGGCCAGCGGCTGACGGCCAGCGGCGGCGTGATGCTCGAAGACGTCGAGGTATTACCGCACGAAATCTCCAGACGGGGTCTGAACACGCTTGTCGGTCGCCACACCTCGACGTTGCGTCAGCTCCACCTGGCCGCCTCAATGGCAGGTGCGGTGCGCGGCGCACTCGCAGAAGGGACCGACTATGTGCGCAGGCAGGCGCGGTCGGCTGCCCACAGTGCGGCCGAGACGGCCAATGCCGATCCCTTCGTGCAGAAGATATTGGGTGAGATTGCTGCAGGCTCCTTTGCTGTCGACACGTTGATCCGCGAGAGTGCTCGTGCGCTGGATCGCTCGGTGGTGGCCTTTGCAGGGGGTGAAGACGAGGCGATCGAAGCGGCCCTGATCGAAAGTGCGCTGACGACGGCCCGCACGCAGATCATCGCCTCGCAACTCGCGCTTGCGGCCGCCACCAACGTCTTCGAGCTTGGCGGCGGGTCGGCGACCTCCCGCCATCTCAATCTCGATCGGCACTGGCGCAACATCCGCACGGTGCTGAACCACAACCCGCTGCTGCACAAGGCAAGGGTGGTCGGAGACTATTACATCAACGGAACCACGACGCATCTGGAAGAAGGCAAGGTCTTCTGAGATCGGCCGCTTAAAGAAAGAGTGTCTCATGAGCTCGGAATTCATCGGTCACGTATCGAACCGCGAGGGGTCGGATATCGTGCCACCCAAGGGGCCGGTCGTGGATAAGGACTATATCCTCAACCATGCAACGGCCGCTGAAGAGGCGGGTATCGATCGGCTGCTGATCGGTGCTTTTTCGACCTGGCCGGACAACAACCAGATCGCCGCCTACCTCTTTGCCAAGACGAACCGGATCGGCGCATTGCTTGCACACCGTACCGGTTTCATGTCGCCTTCGCTTGCGGCACGCCAGCTCGCGACACTCGATCAGTTTTCAGACGGGCGACTGTGGGTCCACATCATCACCGGCGGCTCTGACGCCGACCAGCAGCGCGACGGCGATTTCCTTGATCACGACAGACGCTACGACCGCACCGACGAATATCTGACAGTTCTCAAGAAGGTCTGGGAAAGTGAAGAGCCTTTCGATCACGAAGGCGAATTCTACAGGGTCAAGGGTGCGGTTTCGCAGGTCCGGCCGTTCCGGCCATCACGGATTCCGATCTCTTTCGGCGGTTCGTCTGAGGCTGCCTTCAAGGTTGCCGGCAAGCACGCGGACATATATGCGCTGTGGGGCGAACCGCTCGATGGCGTGCGCGAAACGATCGGCAAGGTGCGCACGGCCGGTGAACCTTTCGGGCGCGCCGATGACATCCGCTTCACCATCGCC
The DNA here is from genome assembly GCF_964254185.1 of Rhizobium sp. LjRoot258. Classification (NCBI taxonomy): domain Bacteria; kingdom Pseudomonadati; phylum Pseudomonadota; class Alphaproteobacteria; order Hyphomicrobiales; family Rhizobiaceae; genus Rhizobium; species Rhizobium sp. LjRoot258. The sequence continues at coordinate 149,830 of NZ_CAXUST020000003.1, forward strand.
TTCCGGATCGTTGTTGCGGAGACCGAAGACAAGGCATGGGAAAAGGCCAGTTCCATCCTGCAGAAGGTCAAGGCGATCGCCCGGCCCGGCGGTAATGGCGAAAAATTGCCATCAAACATCGGCTCGGTGCGTCTGCGGGAAGCAGCCGCCCGCGGCAAGGTCCTTGACAAGCGCCTGTGGACTGAGGTCGCAGCGGTGAGCGGTGCGGGCGGCAACTCGACGGCACTCGTCGGTACGCCGGACCAGGTCGCCGAAGCGATCCTCGATTACTATGACGCCGGCGTCTCCAACTTCCTGATGCGAGGCTTCTATCCGACCGAAGACACGGTGACCTACGGGCGCGATGTCGCACCGCTCGTCAAGGCCGGCATTGCCGCACGCAAGTCACGCTCCATCGCTGCGGAGTAACCATGGGCAAGCTCAACATCATCGATTTTCATGCGCATTTGCTGCCGCAGGGCTGGGAGATCTACCGCGCGCCCGACCGTCCGCTCGATCCCCTGTGGGCTCGCATCGGAACGAAAATCTCAGATATCGATGCACTGATTGCCGACAGCGACGCAGCCGGGATCGCGCGGCGCGTGATTGGTGTGGCGCTGTCCATGGTCGCCGCACCCGATGCCGATCTCGGGGACGTCAGCTGCAGGCTGAACGACGATCTCGCAGCCACGGTTTTGCGCCATCCCGACCGTCTGTTCGCATTGGCGACGGTGGACGCATTCGGTGGGGAGGCGGCCGCTGTCGAAGCGCGACGCGCCATACTTGATCTTAATCTGTCCGGTTTGTTTCTCGACAGCGCAAAGGGGACCAAGCTGATTGACGCGCCGGAGGCCAGGCCTGTCCTGAGGGTTGCTGCCGAACTCGGCGTCCCCGTCTTCCTGCATCCAATCAACCCCGAGCCACTTTCGAGCCAGTTGGCCGGTCTTGGCCGGCTTGGTACCCGCCTCAGCCGTGGCACCATCAACGCGGCCGCCGCGATATCGCTTGTGACATCGGGCGTTTTCGAGGAGTTGCCCGAGCTTCGGGTCGTCATCACAGCGCTTGGCGTCGCGGCATTGGCGCTGACTGGTCCGTTCGGCGAACTGCCGTCGATTTTCGCCGGTGCATCTGCCGGAAAGCGGCGTCATCTCTACATCGACATCATGCCGTCGGAAGCGCGTTTCATCCGCTTCGTCTCCAGTCTCGTCGGTGCCGATCATGTTCTGGTCGGGAGCGACTGGCCGATCCTTGGACACGGTCCGACGCAGGAAGAGCTTGCAAGGGCATTTGCGACGGCCGGGCTGAGCGACCATGAAGCGGACTTGGTTGCCGGCCGAAATGCCCTTGATCTGCTGGAAGGCCAACGCCGCAGTCGTAGCCGCTTGATCGCGTAGCAACGTTTCGCGCGGCTTGCGTTCGCAAGCCGATTTTACACCACGATCTACCGGGCCCTGTCATTGCCGACGGGAAAGGAGGTTCATTGCGTATCGATCGTATTCCGCATCATTCGGTGACCATTGTTGGCGGCGGCTTTGCCGGGGCGGTGACGGCGTTGAAGCTTCTGGAGCGGACTGATGTGCCGCTTGCAATCACTGTGATCGAGCAGCGTGCCGATCTTGGCCGAGGGGTCGCCTACAGCACGCCCGACCCCGTCCACCTCGTGAATGGACCGGCTGAAATCTTTTCGCTCTACCCCGAGGACCCCGGCCATCTGTCACGTTGGCTTGTCGACAACGGCGCCGGCAACGGCTGGGTGCCGCCCGTCGATGTGGGCTCAAGTAGCCCGCCGCGCTATCTTTACGGAACCTATGTTCGCGACGAGCTTGCCCGTGTCGTTGCAACTGCGCGGTTCGGGTCGACGCTGCGGCATGTCAGGTCATCGGCATCCGCTCTGATTTCCACACCGCACCGGATCCGCATCACGACAGCTGACGATTCGGTCGTGGAGGCCGACGAGGCCGTGTTGGCGCTTGGCGTGTTCCAGCCGCGACTGTCCGAAGCTGAGGTCGCTCTTGCAAGCCACGCGCGCTTTGCAGCCAATCCCTGGGACGCGGATGCGCTTGACCGCCTGACCGGCTGCGAGGAGATTCTCCTGATCGGTTCCAGCCTGTCGATGGTCGATGCGGTTGCCAGCATGGAAGCAAGAGGCAATCGCGGCCGCTACCGGGTGATATCGCGCCGTGGTCAATTCGTGGAAGGTCGCAGAACCGTCGCCGCCGCCCGCGATTTTCTCTCTGATGGGCCGTTGCCGGTGACGGCGCGCGATCTGCTATCGCGCGTGAAGGCGGAACGGCGTGCGATCTTAGCAGCCGGTACGGACTGGCAGGGCCTGCCTCTTGCGATCCGGCCCCATATCCTGTCGTTGTGGCAGGGCGCGAGTGATCGCGAGCGGTTGCGTTTCATCAGGCATCTGCGAGCCTATTGGGATGTTACAGCACACCGGTCGGCGCCGGAGAGCCACAAGACCATCGAGACCGTGATCTCCGAAGGCCGGCTGGCCCACCGTCGCGCGCGTGTGCTCGGCTTTGCCCTGGAGGGAGACCAGATCGTCGCCAGACTAGGGACCGGAACGGGTATCGAGACCGCACGCTTCGACGGTGTCATCGACTGCCGCGGTCATCAGTTGCACGACTGGCGACAGATTGCCGATCCTTTCGTCAAGAGCCTGCTTGCAAGTGGCGAAGTCCGGCCGCATAGCACCGGCTACGGCATCGATGCGACGCCTGAGGGGGATCTCATCAATGAGGAGGGTCGCGTTCATCGCAACCTCAGCGCCATAGGGCATCCGCTGCGCGGCGTCGCATGGGAGTCGAGTTCGATTACCGAGCAGCGTACACAGGCGATCGCGCTCGCCGATCGCATCCTTGCGAAACTGACGCCGGTGCGCGTCGCCTGAAATGCGGTTGAAAAAAGGGGCGCATCGCCGATGCGCCCCTCGTGCCGGCCCGCCGTCGCCCCCGATCAGCCTTCGCCGTCCTTGATATAGACCTCCGCGAAATTGGACTGCACGCCCTCGGCCCCGATCGTGTGATTTTTCACGCGTTTGTTGAAAACGGTGACATTCTCAAGCGCGATCAGGTTTACCACCGGCACCTCGTCGGCAATGATTTTCTGGAAGGCATAGAACTGCTGCTTGCGCGTCTCGTCGTTGGTCTCGACGGAGGCCGCTTCGAGCAGCCTGTCCACTTCCGGGTTCGCGTAGTGGCTGGCGTTCGAAAATGGCAGGCCGATCTTGAAGTTCTTCGACCAGTAGATGCGCTGCACGCCGAGTGTCGGATCGAACTGGTTGCCGAGATATTCGGCCGTCACGTCGAAAGCGCGGTCGGTATAGACCTTCTTGATATAAGTCGAAAAATCGTAGGACTCGATCGTCGCCGCAATGCCGATGCGGGTCAGGTTCTGCTTCAGATACTCGGCGACCCGCTTGAAGCCCTCATTGTAGGAATTGTGCGTGAGCCGAAGGTTGAAGCGGACACCATCGGCGCCGCGCTTGTAGCCTGCTTCATCAAGCAGCTGTTCGGCCGCCTTCAGATCATAGGCGTAAGGCTTGATCGAGGCGTCGAGGTAGCGCGGCAGGAAGGTGCTGATCGGGCTCGGCGAGACGTGACCGTAGCCGTACCACACGGTGTTGAGGACGACATTGAGGTCGACCGCATGGGCAATCGCTCGGCGGACCTGGACATTTTTGAGGTATTCGTTGTCGAGATTGAAGATCAGCTGTGTCTGATCACCCTTGGTCTCATAGCCGCGCGAATCGACGCCGATATTCGGCAACGCCTTGACGCGCTCGAGATCGCTCAGCGGGATCGGATTGTCACCACCGATATCGAATTCACCGGTCTCGAAGCCCGCTGCACGTGCCGCGCCGTCCGGGACGAAGCGCACGACAATCCTGTCGAGATAGGGCTTTCCGGCATCCCAATAGTCCGGATTGCGCTCCAGGATAATGTGGGAGCCACGCACCCATTCCTTGAAGATGAAGGGTCCGGTGCCGATCGGCGCGCCGCCGTTCGGGTTGGTTGGTACGTCGGCAATCTTGACGCCGTCATAGACGTGCTTCGGTACGATCGGCGACTCCGCGCCATAGAGAGCGCTCAAAAGGTACGGCGCGGGTTTGGAAAGCCGGATTACAGCGGTCAGCGGATCGGGCGTGTCAACCTTTGTTACGTTGGCGAAGGTGCCACGACCGCGTGGATGTACTTGTTTCAGGAGCTCGATCGAATAGGCGACATCCTCGGATGTGAACGGCTTGCCATCGTGCCATTTCACGTTTTCGCGCAGCTTGAATGTGTAGCTCAATCCGTCTTCGCTGATGGACCACTCGGTTGCAAGCTGCGGCCTCGGCGCGAGACCGAAATCATAGGTCAGCAATCCCTCGGTGATCTTCGGACTGACCTTCTGTGTGCCGCCAGCAGTATGAGCGAGCGCCAGGATCGTGGGGGGCTCCGGCTCGACAATGAAATTCAACGTGCCGCCCTTTGTTGCCCCTGACGTCTCTGCGAAACCCCTGAGCGGCACGAGCGCGGTCAGGCCCGTCAAGGCAAGAAGCTTGTTGAGTTGGCGTCTGCGAATGTCCATCAATACCCCCTGAGTGTGTGACGCCTCGGTCGAAACGTCCGTCACAGGCATCATCGGGCCGGCTTAAGGAAAACCGGAAGAATGTTTTTCTCCGTGATTGGAAAAGGAAAACTTCGCGCATGACTTAATTGGCGGATAGCAGTTGCCGTAATCTACTAAAAAGATAGACAATTTGCGAAAATGAGTTTTTGCATCTCCAATTGATGTCCACGACGCAAGAAAATGTTCTGCCGGCAGAGCTGGAGGAAATGCCGGTGCTCGCCTCGAGCGGCCCGATTGTGGTGCAATCGGTGTCATGAGCACGCTTGCCAACTCCCGCCGCAAAGCAATCCAGCCCACGCTTGCACGGCTTCCGCCGTTGACGTCGCTACGCACCTTCGTGGCAACGGCGCGGCACTTGAATTTCGTTCGCGCTGCCGAAGAACTGCATGTCACGTCCGCAGCCGTCGGGCAGCAGATTCGCCTGTTGGAGGACTATCTCGGACAACCCCTGTTCAACCGTGTCCGCGGTCAGCTGCAACTGACGCCGGCCGGGCTGGCATTAATGCCAGGATTGACGGATGCCTTTGATGCGGTGCTCGCCGCGATGGCCCAGTTCGCTGCGAGCGATCACGAACAGCCGATCCGCGTCTCAGTGGCACCGTCCTTTGCCAGCAAATGGCTCATCCCGCGCCTCGATGCGCTGCGGCGAGCCGCTCCCGGACTGCAGGTCCTCGTCGATGCGTCGACTCAGCTGACAAATCTCGATGCGGGCGATGCTGATTGTGTTATTCGCTACGGAAGCGGTCCCTATCCTGGACTCGTCGTCGACCATCTCTTTTCCGAGGCCGTCCTGCCAGTCTGCAGCCCGGAATTTGCCGATGCCCATTCGCTATGGGACGGGCCGTATGCAATTGAAGGTGTGCCGCTGTTGCACGAGGAGGGGGCTGAGCATGATCAATCCTGCCCGGACTGGAGCGGATGGCTGCGTGCAGCCGGGCTCTCCTACCATCCGTCGCAAGGCGGTTTCCGGCTGAGCCAATCCTCTCTCGTACTCGATGCAGCGCTGGCCGGGCAGGGTTTGGGGCTCGGGAAGATCAGGCTTGCGGAAGCCGAGATCCGGTCCGGACGGCTGGTCAGCCCCTTCGGCGTGCCCCAGCCTGTCAGTTCGTCCTACTTCTTTGCGACCACTGCGCATACGGCGCGGCTGATGCGCGTCGATCTGTTTCGCGAGTGGCTGCTGGCCGAGGCGCGCGCCTTGCAGACAATGGACGAGATCGTCGCACGCCGTATTCGCCCGGCAACGGACATGATTGCCGCCGAGTAAGCCGGGGTGTGGTGTCTTCATCGTTCTATTTCAGCTGGAAACCGAGTCTGCGCGCTGCCGCGGTAAGTACGTGCCGGCCCTTCAACGCTTCGACCGTACCGATGCGGTGGCTGACCTGATCTGTCCAGTCGACTGATGGCATGGCCTGTTCGGTCTGGAAGCCTCTGAGCACCTTGTTATAGGCGGCAAGATCCTGGCTGCGTTTTTCCTTGGTGTATTGCTCGCGGTGCAGGACGGTCGATTGCGGCAGCCGTGGCTTCACTGCGGCGGGCTGCGTCGGATCGGGAAAGCCTACCGTCAGGCCGAAGACCGGGAAGATCCCCTCGGGCAATGCAAGCTCGCGCGCGACTGCATCCGGATCGTTGCGGATGGCACCGATGTAGCAGGTTCCAAGGCCCAACGATTCAAGCGCAACGACGGCGTTCTGGGCGGCAAGTGCGGCATCGATCACGCCAAGCAGAAAGCTCTCGATATAGTCGAGCCCGTCGGCGGTCGATCCGCCATCTTCGGCGATCTCACGAGGCCGGGCAAGGTCGGCCAGCCAGACGAGGAGGAGCGGTGCCTGCGCAATCTGGCGCTGATTTCCGGCAATAGCGTTGAGCCGGCTTCGGCGTTCGGTATCTTCAACGGCCACCACGCTCCACGCCTGCAGATTGGACGAACTCGGCGCCGACTGAGCCGCGGCAACGGCAAGCTCGACTGCCATGTGCGGAACCGGTTTTGGCAGATAGCTGCGTACGCTGCGATGGGAGAGAATGGTTTCCAGGGTCTCGTTCCAGTCGCCCCCAAGCTGCTGCGCGTTTCGGTAGCGCTCGGCGGCAAGTGCCGCCAGCCGATCAGCGTCGTCTGCCTTTGTCGCAAGGGTTGGCGTCATGGCAATGTCCTTTTGTCGTCTGTCATTCTGCTGCCGCAGCATAGGGATTGTCCGGACGGGCAAGACCGAGATGATCGCGCAGTGTCCGACCGCTATATTGGTGCCTGAAGAGCCCGCGTCGACGCAGGATCGGAACCACCTCGTCGACAAAGACATCAAGACCATGGGGCAACACGTCCGGCATCAGATTGAAGCCGTCGGCCGCACCGGCGGTAAACCAGGTTTCGATGTCGTCGGCGATGTCCTTCGGCGTGCCGACAATCGTGCGGTGCCCGGTGCCACCGTTGAGCGCACGGATCAAACCCCGAACCGTCAATCCCTCTCGCCGTGCGAGTGCCACGGTTGCGCGGAAAAATGTGTGACCGCCGTCGGCCGGCAGCGGTATGTCACCTGGCAACGGAGCGTCGAGTTCGAGCCTGCTGCGATCGACCTGCAGCACACCTGCCAGCCGCGCAAGACTGTATTCAAGAGGGATCAGGTCGCGTAACTCGTCCTGGCGTCGTTTGGCCTCTGCCTCGGTGCTGCCGATGATCGTGGCCAGGCCCGCCAGCACCAGGATACTGTTGTCTGGACGGCCATAGCGGGTAGCGCGCCGGCGAAGATCTTTCGTGTAATCCAACGACTCCTCGAAGGATTGCGAAGCGGAGAAGACGGCTTCGGCATGCTCGGCGGCAAGCTCCCGCCCATCATCTGAGCCGCCTGCCTGGACGATAACCGGGTGACCCTGGGGCGGGCGGGGAATGTTGTGCGGTCCATGAACCGAGAAGTGCTTTCCGCTGTGGGCGATCGGATGGACCCGACCGGCATCGACGAAGCGGCCTGTCGTGGGGTCGCCGATGAAGGCCTCTTCTTCCCAACTGTCCCAAAGCGCCTTGACGACGGCTGCGAATTCACTGGCGCGCTCATAACGGCTTGCGTGGGCCACAGGCTTTTCAAGGCCGAAGTTTCGGCTTTGCGCCACGTCCGCACTGGTGACGATGTTCCAGCCCGCCCGTCCGTTGCTGGCGTGGTCGAGCGTCGCGAAGCGCCGGGCGATGTTGTACGGCTCGTTATAGGTCGTCGAGGCGGTGGCGATCAGACCTATCCGTTCCGTATTGGCCGCGACCATGGCCAGAACGATGGTCGGTTCAAGTGACGTCAACGGTCTGAAATCAACCCGGTCGGAGATCGCCGCCTGGTCGGCAAGGAAAACTGCGTCGAAGGTACCGCGTTCCGCAATCTGGGCGACCCTGACGTAGTGGTTGACGTCGAAGGATGCTCGGGGATCGCTACCTTCCATTCGCCACGCCGCCGGCGAGAAGCCGGCATGGAGGATATTGACATTGAGATGAAGCTGTCGTCCGCTCATTGGAAGATACCGGGCTCTGGATGGTCGCCGGTCAAAAACCAGGCGCCGACATTGCGGGTCTTGTATTCAGCAGGATTGTGGAGAGTGTGGATACGGACGTTGCGCCAGAAACGGTCGAACCCAAGGGGTCGTACAGCCGACCGGGCACCCATCACCTCGAAGATCTCGCTGGTGACTTCGAGCGCCACCTTGCCCGCCAACACGTTGGCCGAAGCAACCGCAATCGCCGTTGCGCCGCGCTCTTGCGCTGTCAATGCGCCACCCTTGGCGTAGGCGGAATCCATAGCCGCTGCCGCCCTATCCGCCAATGCGGTGGCAGCCTGCACCTTTGTCCATAGTTCGCCGTATTGCCGCTTGATCCAGGGATCGTCCGAATGGCGTTCGACACCGGAATAGATCCATGGGCGCGACTTCGTGACGGTGTAGTCGCGCGCTGCGACGAGGGCACCCTGCGCGCTGCCGACGAAGACGTTGAGAAGAACGCTCTGCTGTTGCTGGGGTATGAGAAGCGCGCTCGGATCCTTCGGGCGTTCTGAGAGGATCTCGTCGTCCCTGACCGTCACGTCTTTGTAGAAGACGCGGCCGCTGCCCGTCTGACGCTGGCCGATACCGTCCCAGTCGTCGCCAATGGTAATGCCGGGCCGGTTGGCGGGAATATAGGCGAAGCTTCGCGCGTTCGTCTTCTCGTCTTCCCAGGCGACCATCAGATAGTCGGCGACATGGGAGCCGGAGGCGAATGGCCGATCGCCATTGAGCAGGACGCCACCTTCGACCTTCCTGCCAAAGAGGCTTTTGGAAAAGCTGTTCGTGGTGTTGCCCCAGAACCAGCGACCCTCAGCCGACCGTCGCAGGATCGCGGCGGATCGTTCATCGCTTCCGCTCGTCACGGCATTCTGGATCGGACTGAAATGATATCCGAACAGATGAGCGAGCGAACCGTCGACCTTGGCGAATTCGCGCACGATGCGCAGCGCCGTCGAATAGGGCTGTCCCTCGCCGCCAAACTCTCTGGGAATAAGCAGATTGACGAGACCGCTTTCCTTGAGACGCCGGATCTCATCGCTCGGGCGCCCGCCCTGTTGATCCCGCTCGACGGCATCGACAGCAAAGATCTCTCTCAGTTCGATTGCCTTGGCGAGGTAGGGATTGGTCTGGTCCTGTTCGAAAAGGACGGGTGGTAGAGCGGGTTCGAAGCTCGTGGGCTTTACGGTCATCGTCTTTCCTTCGTCAGTCGTGAAGTCGTGGAAAACCGTGCCGCTCGGCAAGCAGCTCGAGAATGCGACCGGTCTTGGTGACGAAACGCTTGCCTTTCCAATCGGCAGCATCGGGCGGCGCGTTGGCGGAGAGAACCAGCACCGGCAAAGACTGGTTCTCCTCGCCCAGAGCCTCGATCACGCGCGTTCGCGGACGAGGAAAGGGAACCCTCTCCACGTCGATCCTGCTTGCAAGCTCAGGGAAGCTTGCAAGCAACCCCTCGATCGCATTGCAGTAAGGGCAGACGAACGTCTGGCCAGGTCGCTTCGGGTCCGAGAAGCCCGGGGCGATGAGAAAGAGTTTGTCGCGGCTCATTTTGCTCTCCTATTCGGCGGCGACTGCGCCGCCGTTGGCAACAAGTCGGTTCTCGGGCCGATTGAGGCCCAGGTTTTCCCGCAGTGTGGCCCCCTCGTATTCGTGGCGGAAGAGACCGCGACGCCGTAGCTCCGGCACGACAAGCTCGATGAAATCGGCAAGTCCCCCCGGCATGATCGGCGCCATGATGTTGAACCCGTCGGCGCCGTAGTTCTCGAAGCGCTCTTCCAAGGCATCGGCGATCTCGTTCGGCGTGCCGACGACCTGCCAGTGACCACGCGCGCCGGCGATGCGCAGATAGAGCTGACGGATCGAAAGGTTCTCGCGGCGGGCGAGGTCCAGAACGAGCGCCTGCCGGCTCTTGCCGGCATTTGTCGAAGGTGGGTTTTCCGGCACCGGCCCGTCCACGGGATAGTCGCGAAGATCGACGCCGGAAAGCTGGGAAATCAGGTTGAGCCCAACCTCGGGCTGGATGAGCTCCTGAAGGGATTCGAACTTTTCCTGCGCTTCCGATTGCGTGCGGCCAACGACCGGGAAAATGCCAGGCAGGATTTTTAGATCCTCGTGCGATCGACCGTATTTCGCGAGCCTTGCCTTCACGTCGGCGTAAAAGCCGGTGGCTTCCTCCAAGGTGATCTGGGCAGCAAAGATGGCTTCTGCCGTTCTGGCTGCAAGCTCCTTGCCGGGTTCGGAGGCACCCGCCTGGACGACGACAGGTCGTCCCTGCGGCGAGCGGGGAATGTTGAGCGGGCCACGGACCTTGAAGTGCCGGCCGCTGTGATTGAGGCGATGCAGCTTGGCTGGATCGAAATAGCGACCGCTTTGGCGATCGCGCAGGAAGGCGTCGTCTTCCCAGCTGTCCCAGAGGCCGAGCACGACATTGGCAAATTCCTCGGCCCGCTCATAGCGATCGGCGTGAAGGATTTGCGTCTCGTGGCCGAAATTGTAGGCCGCATCCGGATCCGAGGATGTCACCAGGTTCCAGCCGGCCCGGCCGCCGCTTAGCCGGTCAAGTGAGGCAAATTGCCGAGCAAGATTATAGGGGTCGGAGTAGCTGGTGGAGGCGGTGGCGATCAGGCCGATGTTGCGGGTAACCGACGACAGCGCCGAGAGCAGAGTGACCGGCTCGAAGGGATAGACACCGCTATGGGCCTTGCGGCTTGCCGCTTCGACGTCCTTGATGCGTGCGGCAACACCATCTGCGAAGAAGATCGTGTCGAACTTCGCAGCCTCGGCAAGCCTTGCCAGTTCCAGATAGTGTTCAAATTCTGTGCCGACGGATGCCTTCGGGTGGCGCCATGCGGCGACATGGTGGCCGGTGAAGAGCAGGAAAGCGCCGAGCTTGATCTTATCCTTGCGTCTCGCCATTGCTGTTCCTTTCAGCGATAGATCGCCGGCACGGGAAATTCGCCTGTCAGCAGCCAGGTGCCGACGGTGCGTTTCTTGTACTCGGCGGGATTGTGGAGCGTATGGGTCCTGACATTGCGCCAAAACCGATCGAAGCCGTTGGCATTGGTGGCCGAGCGCGCGCCCATCAGCTCGAAAACCTCGCTCGATACGGTAAGGCCGACTTCGCCGGCATAGACGTTGGCGGTTGCAATATCGATTGCGGCTGCGCCACGGTCGGCGAGGCTCAGCGAGGGACCCTGGGCGTAAGCCACGTCAAGGCTGCGAGCCGCCTTGTCCGCAAGTTCCGTTGCCGCCAAGGTGCGAATATAGAGATCGCCATATTGGCGCTTGATCCATGGATCGTCGACATGGCGTTCGACGCCTGAATGGATCCACGGCCGCGAACGCGTCGTCGTGTAGGCGCGACCCTCTTCCAATATGCCCTGGGCGCTGCCGATGAAGACATTGAGCAGGACGCTCTGCTGGAGGAGTGACGTGAGCGAGGAATAGGGCGTCAGCGGCACATCAGGCGAGCTGATCAGCTCGTCGTCATGAACCTGAAGATTGACGAAACGCACCGTACCGCTGCCGGTCTGCCTCTGGCCGATGCCGTCCCAGTCGTTTTCGATGACAATGCCTTGCCGGTCGGCGGGCACGGCAGCGGTCAGCCGCGCGCCCTCGGCATTCTCCCAGGAGATCTGAATGTAGTCGGCGATATGCGAGCCCGAGGAGAATGGCCGGCTGCCGTTGATGATCCAGCCCGCTGCCGTCTTTTCACCCGATGATGTCCTCGACATGGCGTTTCCGGAATTACTCCAGATCCAATTGCCCGCCGCTGAACCCGCCAGCCATTTTTCCTTCTGGGCGGCCGAACCGCGAAACAGGATGAGGTTGAGCGGCAGATGGTGATAGCCGAAAAGATGGGCGAGCGAGCCGTCCGTCTTGGCGAACTCCCTGACGATCCGCAAGATCGTCAACCACGATGCACCCTGGCCGCCATATTCCCTGGCGATCTGCGCGGAGGGAAGAGAGCTTTCCTTCACGAGCCTGATCTGCTCGACAGGCCTACCGCCCAGCTTATCTCTCTCGACGGCATCGAGATGAAACGTTTTGCGTAGCGCGGCAGCCTTCGCCAAGAGCGGGTCATCAACGTCTGTTTCGAACGGCATATTGCCTCCCGGATGTCGGTGCAGGGGATGTGCCCTTGCATTCGGCATCAACGGTTGGCCGGCTGACTGCTCAAGTCCAGAAATATCTGATTGATTTTACGGAAAGAAATTCTTTTCTGAAGGTTCAGAACGCCATTCTCGCCGTGGACCAGATCGCCGTGGTTTGCGCGACAGCAGAACGTCGTCATTCGAAACGCGGCGTTGCCGGTTGCAAAAATCCTGCTTCGTCGAGCTAAATAGAATACTGTTTCTATAGATAATACATTGTGCTGTTAGCCTATCGTCTTCCTGACGACGGAGGCCGATATGAGTACCGCGCAACGACAGCTGAAACTTGGCGCCTTCCTGTATCCGACAGGCCATCATGTGGCTGCCTGGCGGCACCCGGAGGCACAAGCGGATGCCGGTTCCAACATCGCTCACTATATCGAGCTTGCGAAACTCGCCGAGGCGGCAAAATTCGATCTCATCTTCATGGCGGATGGCGTCGGCACTCGCGGTACCGACATCGACGCTTTGAGCAGGACCGCGGTGCGCTACGTGGCGCAATTCGAGCCGATTACGCTACTCTCGGCACTCGCCGCGGTGACCAAAAACATAGGCTTCGTCGCCACAGCGTCCACGTCCTTCAACGAGCCCTACCATATTGCCCGGAAATTCGCCTCGCTCGACCACATCAGCGGCGGACGCGCGGGCTGGAATCTCGTTACCTCCTCCAGCGAGCACGAGGCGCATAACTTCGGCCGTGACGAACACTATGCGCATGCGGAGAGATACGAGCGCGCCGAAGAGTTTGCCGATGTCGTACGCGGTCTTTGGGACACCTGGGAAGAAGATGCATTCTTGCGCGACAAGGAAAGCGGCATCTACTTCGATCCCGACAAGCAGCATATTCTCAATCACAAGGGCAAGTTCTTCAAGGTCAGGGGACCCCTGAACGTTGCCCGAGCGCCCCAGGGCCATCCCGTGCTCGTACAGGCAGGATCGTCGGAACCGGGCAAGGAGCTTGCCGCGCGCACCGCTGAAGTCGTCTTCACAGCACATCAGACGATCGAGGATGCGCGGGGCTTCTATGGGGACCTCAAGGGCCGCCTGGCCAAATACGGGCGCCGGCCCGACGAGCTGAAGATCATGCCGGGGATCTTCCCGGTCGTCGGCCGAACACAGGCGGAAGCCGAAGGGAAATTCCAGGAGATCCAGGATCTCATTCACCCGGTCGTCGGCCTCTCGATGTTGAATGGCATGGCTGGCGGCGTCGATCTTTCGAAATATCCTCTGGATGGTCCCATTCCCGACGTGCCTGAGACGAACGCGAGCAAGAGCCGCCAACAGCTGCTTCGCGACCTTGCCCGACGCGAAAACCTGACGATCCGCCAGCTCTATCTGAGGGTCGCCGGCGCGCGAGGGCATTGGCAGATTGTCGGTACGGCGAGCCGGATTGCGGACGAGATGGAGCACTGGTTCACGACCGGTGCCGCCGATGGCTTCAATGTGATGCCGCCACATCTTCCGGTCGGATTGCGAGACTTTGTTGAGCTGGTGCTGCCCGAACTGCGGCGGCGTGGTCTGGTTCGCACGGAATACCAGGGCAGGACGCTGCGCGAGAATCTCGGGCTCATCGCACCTCGACATCCGGCGCGCCTTCAGGCCGCGGCAGAGTAGGGGCACAAAAATGAACCGACCCCATCTTACAGTCGAGCATATCACCCGGCAGTTCAAAATCGACGGCGAGCCGCTTGTCGCACTTGACGACATCAACCTCGATATTGCCGAAGGCGAGTTCGTGACGATCGTCGGCGCCAGCGGTTGCGGAAAGTCGACGTTGCTGCGTCTTTTCGCCGGTCTGGATGCCGCGACATCGGGCACCATTCGCCATGCGGGCGAGACAGTGAGCGAGCCTAGCCTCGATCGCGGCATCGTCTTTCAGGAACCGCGCCTCTTTCCCTGGCTTACGGTCGAGAAGAATGTCTCCCTTGGTCTTTTGAACAGCAGGCTGCCGAAGGCGCAAAAGTCGGAACTGGTGCGCGAACATCTGGAGCTGGTCGGGCTTTCCCGTTTTGCCAATGTCTACCCGCACCAGCTGTCCGGCGGCATGGCGCAGCGCGCCGGTATCGCCCGTGGCCTCGTCAGTCGGCCGAATGTCCTTCTGCTCGACGAGCCCTTCGGCGCGCTCGACGCCATTACCAAGGCGCATCTGCAGGACGAGTTGGAGGAGATCTGGGCCAAGGAAAACATCACCATGGTGATGGTCACGCATGATGTTGAAGAGGCGGTCTACCTCGGGGACCGCGTCGTCGTGATGTCGCCGCGCCCAGGCCGCATCCGTGAAATCATACCGGTCAGGCTGGCGCGCCCGCGCCGCCGCACATCCAGCGAGATTGCCAGTGTGCGCGATCGCGTCCTGAAGAGCCTTCATGCGACGGGGGAGAACACGCAGTCCCCGGCAAAGAGGTCAAAGCCATCCGATGACGGCGGTCGCACCGAACGCACAGTCGCTTTGGCCAGATAAGCTTCACAAAACGGAGAGAAACTATGAAACGCGCATTTCTGTCACGCGTCGCCGCCAGCCTCGCCCTGATGCTCGCTGCCGCGCCGGTCACGGTCCAGGCGGAGGAGCCGCTGGTTATTCATGTCGGCTATGCCGCCATCGGCGTCGACAATCGGCCTTACGCAGAAGGCACCTCTGCCGCAACGGCACGGGCCGGCGAATTTCTGGAAAAGGAATTCGCCAATGATCCGAACGTAAAGATCGAGTGGACCTTCTTCAAGGGTGCTGGCCCTGCCGTCAATGAAGGCTTTGCCAATGACCAGCTCGACTTCGCCTATCAGGGCGATCTTCCTTCGTTGATCGGCCGCGCCAACGGTCTGAAGACGAAGTATCTCCTTGCGAGCGGCGCGCGAAAGCCGCTCTACCTTGCCGTGGCGAAAGCCTCTGGCATCAAGTCGATCGAGGATCTGAAGGGTCGCAAGATTGCCCTCCAACGCGGCACGAACGGTCATCTCGCCGCCATCAAGATCCTCGAGGCGCACGGCCTGAAGGAGCGCGACGTTCAGGTCGTCAACCTCGACAGTGCCGGCACGGTTGCTGCGCTGACCAGCAAAGACATCGATGCGGCCTTCGGCGACACGCAGTTGATCAACCTTGCCGCAAAGGGCTCCGCCGACGTCATCTACACGACGAAGGGTGACGATCCGCGCTTTGGTCGCAATGCAGGTGTCATCGGCCGGGAGGCATTCATCGAAGCGCATCCGGAGATTACCCAGCGGGTCGTCGATGCGTTCGTCAAGGCGGCGCAATGGTCGTCCGATGAGCCCAATCGCGCAGCCCTTCTTGAACTGTGGCACAAGTCCGGAACGCCGGTTCCGATCCTTGAAGAGTACTTCAAGGGCGATGCGCTTGCCTATCGCAATTCGCCGTTGATCGATGACCTCCTCGTCTCGCAATACAAGGAGCAGGGCGAAAAGAGCAAGGAATTCGCGCTCATCCGCCGCGATGTCGACCTCGAAGGCTGGTTCGAGCCGCGTTACCTGAACAGCGCGATTGAACGCTTCGGCCTGCAGCACTTCTGGCAGGCTTACGGCGCCGACGGCAAGCCCGTCGCTTCGTGAACCAGGACCGGAGTAGCGGGCTGATGGCGACCTATCTTGAACTTTCTGGCCATGACGGCATCACGAACTGGCCGAGATATCTCAGGGCATGGCTCCTTTCGCTCTTAGCCTTGCTTCTTCCGGTATTGCTGATCTCAGTCTGGTGGCTTGCCTCCGCAAGGGGCTGGCTGCCAGAGCAGATCCTTCCGGCACCCGCCTATGTGCTGCAGACCGGCCGCGATATGATTGCGAGCGGTGAACTGCTCTATCACGCCGCAGTCAGCTTGCGGCGCGTGATCTTCGGTTTTGCGATCGGTGCGGTATTGGGTCTGGCGCTTGGCATCGCCATGGGGCTATCTCAACGCGCCGAAGACTATATCAAGCCGCTCTTCCTCGCCTTTGCGCAGATCCCGACGCTTGGGTGGATTCCGCTCCTCATGCTGCTGGTGGGTATCGAGGAGACACTGAAGATCATCATCATCGCCAAGGGGGCGCTTGTCCCGATTGCGCTCAATACCTTCTCGGGTATCCGCAACGTTCCCGGCAAGTATATCGAAGTCGGCAAGGCACTGCGTTTCAGCCGCTGGCAGACGCTTCGGCTGATCGTTCTGCCCGCTGCCGTTCCGTCGATCTTCACGGGAATCCGCTACGGCCTGACGCACGCATGGACATCGCTCGTCGGCGTCGAGCTGCTGGCATCGTCCGAAGGGCTTGGATACCTGCTCGTCTGGGGTCGGCAGATGTTCTGGCTGGACACCGTGATCGTCGCGATGATCGTGATCGGTCTCATCGGCTTTGCGATGGATAAAGGACTGAGTGGCGCCGAGGTCTTCATTCAGCGCTGGAAGAAAGAGGTGCTCTAAATGATGGTCGCCACATCAACGGATATCGTCCGCCTCCGGCGGGGCCTCACGCTTCCACTTCTTCTTCTCCTCGCATGGGAAGTTTCGAGCCGCTTGGAGCTCGTCGATCCCCGCTTTTTGCCATCCATCGAGGATGTCATTTTGACGGCCAAGCGCGAGATCATCGACAACGGTCTGACGGGACAGCTCGGATCGAGCCTGTTGCGCAATCTTGCCGGCTTCCTGATCGGCTGCGTTTTCGGCGTCAGCTTCGCGACGCTGGTCGCCGTTACCCGAACGGGGGATCGGCTGATCATGCCGACCTTCAACGGCCTCAAACAGATTTCCCTGCTGGCCTGGATTCCGCTGATCTCGGTATGGTTCGGTTTTGGCGAGCAGGCGAAGGTCGTGTTTGTTGCGCTCGCTGCCTTCATCCCCATCGCCCTCAACACCTATGACGGCATCAAGAGCGCGCCGGCCGATCTGGTCGAGGTCGGGCGTGCGCTGCGGTTCAGGCCGTGGCAGCGCATCACCAGAATTTACCTGCCTTCGGCCCTGCCGGCGATCGCAACCGGCATTCATCTCGGCCTGATATACTCGTGGTTGGCAACGGTTGGCGCGGAATACTTCCTTGCGGTGGGTCCAGGTATTGGCGGCCTTGTGATTGCCGGGCGCGAGCGTTTCGATATGGCATTGGTGATGGTTGGCGTGATCATCCTCGGCCTCGTCGGGTTTGCACTCAACAGGCTGGCTGGCGCGGCCGAAGCAAGGCTCCTGCGCTGGCGCAGCTGAGCAGCGAATTTCAAGCTTCCCAACGGAACGTCGTTTCTCTTGTCCACTGATGTGGCGCTTCGGGTTTCGAGCCCGACGGGCCAACGGCGAGGGCTGTTCGGGCAGGGACGGGGGTACAAGGCTGCGCGAACGCCTCGGGGCCCTGCCACGGCCGGCCAACTGGTTCCTTGCTGGTTTTTGATCCGTACCGCGCGAACCGGTTCACCGACTGTCGCGCGCTACGCTGCGGTTTTTACCAGTCCTTTTGCGGAGTTTGCCCCGGCATACGATATTTCTTCGTTTCCTTATTTGCTTTGCCGGCGCAATCGTCCTGCTCGGCGCGAAGCCGCGGAAGCATGCGCATTCTCGTAATCTGGTCAGCGGGACGAAAAATCTTCTGCGCGCAGTTATTCTTTCCCATGCGAGAAGAAACTTTGACTTCGTGTTTCGGCACGCGAGACGGATGCTTCTGTTGCGGACCATTTCGGAACCAAGAGGAGCCTTCGCGTGTCCATCAACCGTCGTAGTTTCAATCAGTTAATTCTGCTTGCCGGGGCGAGTACCTTCCTTCCGTCGATCTCCTTCGGGCAGGGCGCCGCGCCAGCTTCTGGCGGCACCTTGAATTGGATCTACCGCGTGGATCCGGGCAACGCATTGCTTGCGATCAACACGTCGTCGGGAACCGGCCAGGCCATCGGTCCGAAGATCGTCGAGGGGCTCCTGACCTTTGACTTCGACGTCAAGCCGCAGCCGCTATTGGCAACCGACTGGTCCGTCTCTGACGACAATCTTCGCTACACGTTCAAGCTCCGTAAGGGTGTCAAATGGCATGACGGAACGGACTTCACCTCCGCCGACGTTGCCTTTTCGATCCTACGGCTGAAGGAGGCGCATCCGCGCGGTCGCATCACCTACCAGAATGTCGTCGAAGTCCAGACACCTGATCCGCTTACAGCCATCATCGTACTGTCCAAGCCCGCTCCCTTCCTGCTAGCGGCACAATCGAGTTCGGAATCGCCGATCGTTCCGAAGCACATTTTCGAGAAGCTCGCGCCGGGCGATGGCCAAACCCTGCAGACTGCGATCGGCACCGGGCCCTTCAAGCTGACGGAATGGGTGCCCGGCAGCCATCTGATTTTCGAGCGAAACCCGGACTACTGGGATGCCGGAAAACCCTATCTCGATCGCATCATCCTGCGCGTCGTGACGGATCCGGCTGCGCGGTCCGCCGCCTTGGAGACGGGCGAGGCCGACATAGGCGACAATCCCGTGCCGCTGGCCGACCTCGATCGGTTGAAGCAGGATCCCCATCTTGTCGTTGACACCACCACCTACGCCTATTCCGGTCCGCAGCAGCAGCTGTTCTTCAACTACGACAATCCGCTCTTTGCCAAGCGCGAGGTAAGGCTTGCCATCGCCAGGGCAATCAATCCGCAGGAGATCGTCGACGTCGCGCTTTACGGCTATGCGCAGGTTTCGCCGAGCCCCGTCAGTACGGCATTGCCGAAGTGGTACGATCCGAGCGTGGTTGCGCATCCGTTCGATCCTGCCGCCGCCGAAAAGCTCCTCGACGAGGCAGGCTATCCGCGCAAGTCGGACGGAAAGCGTTTCGATCTCCGGCTGACGTACAATTCCTATCTGCCGCAAGGCTATGCCGATGTCCTGAAAAGCCAGTTGGAAAAGATCGGCATCGGCATCGAGATCAAAAAGTACGACCTCCCTACATTCCTGAAGACTGTCTACACCGACAGGGCCTTCGACTTGGTGGTGGAGTCTCTTTCGAACACCTTCGATCCTTCCCTCGGCATCCAGCGCGCCTATTGGAGCAAGAATTTCAAGATCGGCCTGCCATTTTCGAATGCGAGCCACTACGCCAATGCGCAGGCAGACGCGTTGCTCGAGGCGGCTGCCATTGAGCCGGATGAGAAGAAGCGATGGGAGACCTGGAGCAAATTCCAACATCACATCCACGACGAAGTTGCTTCTGTCGACCTCGTTGCTGCTGGTGCGCAGATCGTTGCCAACAAGCGGGTGAAGAACTTCGTTACGGGGTCGCAGGGGCTGAACTGGAGCTTCGGCGACCTGTGGATCGATCCGAACGCTTGAGATCAAGGAGGTCGGACAATCAACAGCACGTTGATAGATTGGCTGGGCGAGGGGCTTGAACTGCCGATGCTCGACGTCGGGCCGGTTGATGGTGTCGGCTATGTCTTACCGCTGTCTGCGACGGAAGCCGTCCAAGTCGTCGGCGGCAGGAAGGCGAGGTACTGGGCATCATCGATGAAGATATCGATGTCCTGCGACATCCGGTGTTGATGATGCAGCATGAGAGCTGTGCCTCCCCCGAGAGTCCAGTCCTGCGGAGCGACGTTCGATTTCTTCAGGGATTCCAACCGCGTATCGCTCGATCAAGCAGCGTGTGCCAATGCGACAAGCGCGGCCTCCAGATCGGGGTTCCGCTCGCCGGTCGTCCGCTTCACCGTCGCGTATACGTTCTCCAGCTCCACATGGGGGATGCCATGAGTCTCGGCGAACTCGATAACGAGCGTTGGCCGAACGTCAGTAAAAAAGGTCGCGACATGAACGATCCAGTTTTGCAGTTGGCACGAGGAAAACGCCCGCGCCAGCTCCTCGGCAGAGATAGCCCGCTTGTAAGGGGCATTGACCGTCCCAAGCACAAGTGCATCGACAGCCGAGGGGCTGCGATGATTTGAGGAGTGAAGATTGCTCAGGTCATTGCTCATGCCAGGAATATCGGTCAATTCATCATGGTGTCACGGCGTGGTCCGGTTGACGCTGGGATGTCTCCGCAGTGCTTTCTTCACAGCGCTTCCTCATCATATCACGAGCGCGACCATCGAATTCATTGCCGCTCCAGCCGCCTTCCAGACTTGCCGCCAAAAGATTGACAACGATCGCCGAATGCTCCGCGATTGCGCT
This sequence comes from Rhizobium sp. LjRoot258, assembly GCF_964254185.1. Lineage (NCBI taxonomy): Bacteria > Pseudomonadati > Pseudomonadota > Alphaproteobacteria > Hyphomicrobiales > Rhizobiaceae > Rhizobium > Rhizobium sp. LjRoot258. The sequence goes on from NZ_CAXUST020000003.1 coordinate 170,183, forward strand.
GAAGGGTACCGTTCCTGCTCGGAAGGAAGGGCGTCATGGCCCATTCGGAGCGTCCTTCCAATCAGCACCCGCGATATCAGGCTGGAAAGAGCGCGATCTTCGCTGGTCGGTGGGCAGTGATTGACACTTTTACGGGGTGGCCTGCCCTTGTTCGGGGTATCCCGCTTGATGCTCTGCCAGCATACGAGGTCGACGGCCTAGACCGTATGTTCGCGGGGTGAAGGTGGCCCGCCCCCGCGGTAAGCTGAATTCGGGGGTTGCTCCGGATTGGCCGGAGCCGAGCCCCAAGCTTAGCGAGGGCGAACCATGAAAGACGATAGCGTAATTTTCATCGGCTTGGATACGTCGAAGTTGAAGATTTCGGTGGCGATTGCCGACGGAGCACGCAACGGCGAGGTACGGTTTTTAGGCGACATCTCGTCGGAGCCGTCATCGGTGGCATCGATGGTCAACAAGCTTTCCAAGCGCGCAGCCAAGCTTCACTTTTGCTATGAGGCGGGTCCCACGGGGTATGGTCTCTACCGGCAGATTGTCGAACTGGGGCATGACTGCATGGTCGTGGCGCCATCGCTGGTGCCCAAGCGTGCTGGCGACCGGGTGAAGACCAACCGGCGGGATGCCATGAGCCTGGCGCGCCTGCACCGGGCGGGCGAGCTGACCGCGGTCTGGGTTCCGGACGAAGCTCATGAGGCGATCCGCGACCTGGTGCGGGCTCGCGAAGCGACCAACGACGCGTTGAAGCAGGCACGTCAGCAACTCCAGTCCTTTCTCCTGCGGCACGGCCGGCTCTATACCGGCCGCACGCCATGGACGCGCGCCCATGTCCGATGGCTGACATGCCAGGCCTTCGATCATCCCGCCCACCAAATCCTGTTGGCAGAATATTGCCAGGCCATCGAGGATGCCGGCGTGCGTCTGGACAGGCTGACCCAGCTGGTGGTGGAGACCGCGGCATCCTGGTCGATGGCCCCGGTTGTGGCCGCCTACCAAGCGATGCGTGGCGTCGCGTTCATGACCGCGGTCACCTTTGTGGTCGAGATCGGCGATGTCAGGCGTTTTGATAATCCTCGTCAGTTAATGGCGTATCTGGGTCTTGTGCCGTCGGAAAGCTCAACGGGCGAACGGGTCAAGCGTGGTGGGATCACCAAGGCGGGCAACATACGGGCGCGTCGAGTCCTCATAGAAGGGGCCTGGACATATCGCTTCCCGGCCCGTGTAAGCCCGACGATCCAGGCGCGCCTGGAGGACCTGCCAAGGGCTGTTCGAGAGATTGCCTGGAAAGGGCAAGTGCGACTTTGCGCGCGCTATCGAAGGCTGGTGGCGGCAGGCAAGCCGAAAGTCATCGCAGTCACCGCCATTGCCAGAGAAATGGCCGCATTCCTGTGGGCGATTGGGCAGGAGGTCGCTCCTACAGCAAGAGGCTAATGCCGATGCTCAGCTTGAAGAGAGAAGCATAATCCAAATTAGAAATCATCTGCTGTTGGACAAAGTTGGAGGCAGGGCTCCGGTGGGGAACCCTCGTCGTAGCTATGTGGCGGATAACATCCACGCCCGACCCTAGACAGAGGCAGCCCCAGACGAACACACGGAAATGCGGTACCCAACCCGCGCATAAGAGTATGCCAGCCGTCGTCTAAATGCCCTGCCTCCTGCTGTGTTCAACAGCTTCACGCATGTGCTTTCGTCCTCAAGGCCGGAAAAGAAAGAGTAATGATTAACGAGCTTGCAAGTGAACATAAGAGTTACTGAGTTGAATGCGCGGGACGCAAAGGGTAGGGCGTTGCTCAAGCGCTTCCTTGACTGAGCGGCTGTGGGGTTATGGGGTATGCCGCAAAAGACGCCGAATGAATGCGGCCGGCTACCAGCCCCATAGCATTCGTGTATATTTCGTCGGCGACTACGGGTCGCCACACTGAGACCTCAGCGCAGGAAAACCGCGGATTGAGATGATAAATCTTCCCGCGATTGACGACGATGGAATGTCCGGCAGACGGAGAATGCATTTGGCTGAAATCACGGATGCGGAACTCGCTCGAGCGAAGAAGCGCTGGGAGGCCGAGCGTGCCGGGAGGGCCATACCTTCGTCAGTCCGCTTTGACTACCTGTCGGAACGTATCAGTGTCGAGTTTACAAGCGGCGAAGGAAGGGGCGCATCATGGGCCGCTGGACACAAGCGGGTGCAGCTCTCCTCGAGTGGAGATCGATCCCCAGTTTCGTTTCAAGTTTGACAACCTCTACGTAGGTTCAAACCCTTGAGTTTTCCGCCAAGCAATCACGTCTACACGGATGTCGCACAGGTGTGGCAGATCGCGATCTTCAAAAGTAGTTCGGCGAGGCGTTGCGCCTGGAGCAACCCACCTTTCCCAAACGGTGTTCATTTCGCCAAAAGCCTTGAGATCGCGGAGCCAGATATTCGCTTGAACTAATTCTGACCTGTCTGTACCCGCGTCTGAGAGCAAGGCATCAATGCGGTCGAGTATCTCGATCGTCTGCGCACCAACGCCAGCCCCTATAGTAGTACTGGCAATCTGGCCAATGATATGGACGGTTTGAAGTGGCGACGCCTCGTCGACGGGCAAATGCGCGATAGCCATCGGCCAGTTTCCTTGTTTCAAGTGGCACGTGGTGCTTGCCGGAAGGCCAAATTGCATCCGTCGTGCCAATTGGAACAGGCCGTTTTATTTTTTGCGGCTATAACGGGATGTTATGGTCGGTCCGCCATCGCAGTGTGTCGCGACACGAACTCGACGAGATAACGAACACCCTCGGACGCCTCCGACTGGGCATAAAATCCGATCTCGATCCGCACTGCGCCAGGCAGATCGGCTGCCCTGTCAAGTGCGCGGCATCCCTCCGGGATCGTGGCTTCAAGCATGGGACCAACACCAATTCCGACCCTTACCGCCGTTGCCATGGCAACCAAAGTGGAAGCGACACAGGCGGTCTTCCATTTTATGTTCCGCTGCGACAGCGCTGCTATGGTGCGAACATTCCAGGGGCAGCTCTCATCAAACATGATCACCGGGAGCGGCCTGCTTGCGTCGACCACAAAATCCGATCTGACAACCCAAGTCAGATATTCGGTCCATATCAGGATGGGTTTACGGTTGAGGACGGTGATATCGCAAACAACGAGATCGAGTTTTCCCTCTTCAAACATCTCTGCCAAACGCCGATTTGGCTCGACAATGATATCGATATCCACCTTGGGGTTCTGAGCCCTGAAGTCACGAAGGATGTCTATCAGGCGACTGGCGGCGAAGTCCTCGACGACCCCGAGACGGATTCGTCCCTGGAGTATCTTTCCGGTAAGCCGCCGGCCGACCTCGTCGCTAAGCACCACAATCTCTCGGGCATAGGCAACCATGATCTGGCCATGAGCCGTGAGCTCAAGTCCTTTTGAGGAACGGGAAAAGAGCGTTACGCCGACGAGCTCCTCGAGCTTGCGAATTTGCATGCTGACTGCCGCTTGAGTTCTATGCAGTTTCGCCGCTGCGCCGTTGACCGTTCCGATTTCGGCGACCGTCAGGAACGCCCGGAGCAAATATGAGTCGAGATCAAGCATTTGACAGCGTCTTCGTCTGCGTTGAACCACGCTGCGCGACCTTGCCCGTCGACAGCAAAACTCGACATTGTACGATCTCCAGTTCGGGCGCAACGGGCCAGAAGTCCTTCCCGCCATCCGGGGAGAGAGGCAACCCGTCGCCTTTGCCCTATAAGATTTTCTGAACGAACACGCCGATTAATACTCACGCCTGGGCTGCAAGAGTATCAGGAATCGTTATAGCCCCTCGCGAAATATCAAGGTTGTAAAGGCTTTCCGCCAAGCAAATGATGGCGCCTTGGATCAGAACTGGGGAGCTTATCTTGACGATTGACCAAGACTTTCTGGACGACCTACGCCTTCGCTTCGGCAATGCGGCCGGCGGCGAAATGCACGATCCACACTTCCGCGAAGTGGCCGCAAGTGTCTTCAAGGATGGCGACAGCCGCAAGTGGCCATTTGCCGACCCGGCGACATTCCTTGGTGCGTCCTTCATCGAAAACGGCATCAGGCCCGACGTGCTTGCAGCACTGGATGTAGCCTTGATCGGCGTGCCGATGGATCTTGGTGTCACCAATCGCGCCGGATCACGGTTGGGTCCAAGGGCCGTTCGGGCGATCGAACGTGTTGGCCCCTATGAGCATGTCCTCCGGGTTGCGCCAATGGGAAAGCTCAGGGTTGCTGACGTCGGTGACGTTCCGATGCGAAGCCGCTTTGATCTTGCCGGATGCCATGCGGACATCGAGCAAAGCTACCGCATGATCGCGGATACCGGAGCGATACCCTTGTCTGTAGGCGGAGATCATTCCATCTCCGGTGCCATCCTCAAGGGATTTGCGAGCCGTACTCCCGTTGGAATGATTCACATCGATGCCCATTGCGATACGGCAGGCCCATACGAAGGCTCCAAATTCCACCACGGCGCTCCATTCCGAGAGGCCGTTCTCGCCGGCGTCCTTGATCCCAAAAGAACGATCCAGATCGGCATTCGAGGGGGAGCCGAGTATCTCTGGGAATTCTCATTCGCTTCTGGAATGACGGTCATACATGCCGAGGAAGTCGCGGAAATGGGCATCAAGGCCGTGATCGCGCGCGCCCTCGAGGTCGTCGGCTCCGGTCCAACGTATATCAGTTTTGACGTCGACAGTCTGGATCCCGCCTTTGCGCCCGGAACCGGGACACCTGAGGTCGGCGGACTGCTTCCGAGAGAAGTTCTCGCCATGTTGCGCGGTTTCCGAGGAATAAATCTCGTAGGCGGCGACGTGGTGGAGGTCGCACCGCAGTACGACGCGACCACCAATACGGCCCAGATAGCCGCGCAGGTCCTATTCGAACTGCTTTGCCTTGCCATGTTCAGTCCGTCCGCTCGCGTGCGCGCCGCCTGAGCCACCCAAATCCAGAACCAAGAAAAGGGGAACATAAAATGACTATCAGCAAACTGGGACGCACTATCGCCGCCGTTGCGGCATTCGCTTTCGTCGGCCTATCGGCGCACGCCGACGACCTCGCCGACATCAAGGCTGCCGGCCAGATCAGTGTCGGTATATTTTCCGATTTCCCTCCATTCTCCTCGGCCAGCGCCGACATGAGCCTCAAGGGATATGACATTGACGTTGCTCAGAACATTGCCGACAGTCTTGGTGTGAAGCTCAACCTTGTGAGCGTCACAGGACAAAACAGGATTGCCTATCTGAATGACAAGCGCGTCGATATTCTAATGAGCGTCGGCTATTCCAAGGAGCGTGCCGAGGTCATCGATTTTGCCGCTGCGTACGCGCCGTACTACATCGCGGTGATAGGGCCGGCAGCTGTCGCGATTAGCGGCAAGGATGACCTCGCCGACAAAACGATTGCTGTTAACCGCGGGACGCTCGAAGACACCTCGTTGACCGCTGCAGCGCCGGCATCGGCCACCATCCAGCGCTTTGAAAACTACAATTCCGTCATCCAGGCCTTCATCTCTGGTCAAACACAGTTGATGGTGGTCGGCAACGACGTCGGGGCACAGGTTTTGGCACGGCAGGACGCGTTGAAACCAGAACAAAAGTTCCAACTCTTGACGTCGCCGTCGCATATCGCTCTCCGCAAGAGCGAGGAAAGCCTGAAAAACGCCGTCAATGACGTCGTTGCCAAGATGATCGCCGAAGGGAAACTCGACGCAAGTTCGAAGGCCTGGCTGAAGACACCACTCAACCCTGAAAATCTCAAGGATTGATCGGTATGAGCGCTCCGCGCCGTGAAAGGAGTGGCGATGACCTATAGCCTTGGCTTCGACTGGCTCTGGGGCGGTGCGGGCGCGCTTGCATATGGGGCGGGCATGACGCTTTTGCTGATTGCCTGCACCACCGTCTTCGGGACGGTACTGAGTGTTTTTGGCGCTGCTGCGCGAAGAAGTCGGTTCGGCTGGTTGCGCCGGGCTGTTGGCGTCTATGTTGAAGTAATCCGCAATACGCCGTTCCTGGTCCAGCTCTTCTTCATCTTCTTTGGCCTCCCAAGTCTCGGAGTCCGTCTCAATCCCGTGACCGCCGCAATACTCGCCATGACACTGAACATGGCGGCTTACACGACCGAGGTTGTAGGCGCGGGGCTCGATGCTATCCCTAAAGGGCAAAGCGAAGCGGCACTGGCGCTCGGGCTGAAGCCCAGGCACGTATTTTTCAAAGTCGTCTTGCCCCAGGCGCTCAAGATTATCTTTCCGGCCCTGACAAGTCAGATCGTCATCATGATGCTGGAATCGGCCGTGGTCTCACAGATTTCAGTTCGAGAACTGGCGCAAGAGGCCGACCTTTTGCAAGCTCGCACTTTTCGTTCATTTGAGACGTATCTCGTCGTGACGATGATCTACCTTGCCATGTCGGCAACCCTCAGGCGTTTGCTGATCGCAGGCGGTCGCCGGTTCCTTGGAGCGGGGATATCATGATCGAGTTCACGTTCTGGGACATTTTACGCAATCTCGCCTTCGCGACGCGTTGGACGATTCTTTTATCGATCGCCGCCTTCGTCGGCGGGGCCTCCGTCGGCATAGCAATCCTCTTTGCTCGGATATCGCAATCCTTTTGGCCACGGCGTCTTGCGTCAGGTTACATCGCGGTGTTCCAGGGAACGCCACTTCTCATGCAGCTCTTCTTGATGTTCTTCGGGTTGCCCATGTTGGGCTTCCGAATTGAGCCATGGACGGCGGCAGTGTGCGGGCTTACGTTTTATGCCAGTGCCTATCTGGCCGAGATATGGCGAAGCGGCGTCGAGGCGCTTCCGCGCGGACAGTGGGATGCTGGTGCAAGCCTCGGTCTTCACCGCTTGCAAGAACTTCGGCTTATCATCCTGCCACAAGCTTTCCGGATAACTCGAGCACCCATCGTCGGGTTTCTCGTGCAGCTGATCAAGAGCACAGCCTTGACGTCCATCCTGGGGTTTGAGGAACTGATGAGGACGGCGAACGCGATAAACAACGCAACGTTTGAGCCCTTCAAAGTTTATGGGTTGGTCGCTGCAATCTTCTTTGTGCTTTGCTATCCGCTCACCGAGTACGCGCGAAAGCTCGAAAGAGATGCCCCAATTCGTTGATGAATGACACCGGGGCGGTCAAGGCGAAACCGTTTCATCTTTGGCATCCTGGAACGCTGCCAGCTTGGAGAGATTGTCTGCGTCCCACGATGGAAACGTGTGGCTGAGTCTGATTGCGCCGGAACCGATCGCGGCGAATCGAAACGTCCCATCCAATATCTCTTTGCTCGGTAAAAGGATCGCTGCTCGCGACATGTTCCTTGCCCAAATTGCAGAGTGCGAGGATTGGCCCCGTTCTGATTGCATTCTTGCCAGCAGCCGTTGTCGGGGCCCTTGCACATGACTTCATAAAGTTTGTGCTGTTCGAAACCCCTCTGCTCGTCTGCATCGTCCTCATTCTCGGAGGAATAGTTCTGCTGGTCGTGGACAGAATAGACCTCCAGCCGAAATATCATGTCATTGCCTGCCGCATTTCGGCATCGGGGTCTTTCAATGTCTGGCAATTGTTCCGGGGACCTCGCGCTCGGAGGCCACCATTGTTGGAGCCTTGCTGCTTGGCGCGGATAAGCGGGCCGCCTCACGTCGGTGAGCGCATGGACTTTGTGGGCCACCCACGCGAACGCTCAAAACAGCCTGACGCCCGTCAGATGTGCCAGCCTATCCATTAGCCTGTCCTGATAATCCGGGTCTGTAACTTCCGCAGCGGGTCGACGCTGCTGACGGTGATGCCAATAGGCACCGTTGATCTTTGCGTCTTCTTGGTCGCTCGTCGCCAGCCAGGTCTGGGTTTGATGACCCATTTGAAGATCATCGGGCGCTCCGGCACCGCCCATCTTGGTCGGCACCCAGCCGGGATCCACTGCATTGCTGAGGACGTCCGGCCAGTGCCGAGCAACGGCCGCTGCAATGGTGGCCACGTGAAGCTTGCTTTCGGAATAGGCCTGGCTTGTATTCCAAGCGCGGCTTTTCCAGTCGATGTCGTCGATGGAGCTACCACCACTCTGGTGCATGCCGCTGGTAAGGTAGACCAGACGGTCAGGTCGGTCGATCAAGGCTGTGAGCAGGTATGGTGCCACCGTATTGACAGCCAGGATCTTCGGATGACCTTCGGGCGTGTTCCCACGGCTTCTCTCGGAGTAGATGCCGGCATTGTGAATGACGGCGTCCATCCGTCCGACCTCATTGACTTGTTCAGCGATGGAACGCGTCTCGGCATCGCTGCTGAGATCGCCGATGACCACTGCCAAGGCTCTGGTTCTAAGACTGGTGACGGCCGAGGCCCTGTCGTTGGAGCGCGCATGCAACACGACCTCATGGCCTTCGTCCATCAAGGTGCGGGCCGCAGCCAGCCCCAGTCCGTCGGTCGATCCTGTAATGAAGACGCGGCTCACGTCGATACCTCTCAAATTTCCATCTCCAGCGGAGATAGGTAAAGGTGCGAGCCCGACCACCCCTTCATGTGTGATCACAGCCCGCACGGCCTGAAGTCGAATTGTTTGTATTCGTGCGGATCCTTTTCAAGCCCAACGCCGGGCCATGATCCGGACAGCGAAATCGAAGCCAATCGTGCCATCTCACTCTATTTCGATCCGCGACAAGGACGGCAAGGCGCTGGACGGCGCAAAGATTTACCGGCTGAACGTGCCGGGTCTAGCAATACTGATGCGCGACCTCTTACGCCGGGAGGCTAGTACATTCCAAGTAGATCGGGAAGCGAGCAGCATCCAGGCGTCAAGATTCCTATTAGGACGTTCGCGTGTTATGATCCCGCTACTGGCGTCATCCGCCGTGGGGTTATGCGCACGGAGACTTGTCTAATGAGCGAAGTGGACGTGCTTTTTGCTACCCTGCGACAGGCGGCTGACCCGCAGACGGTCGATTGCATCGAGAATGTAGTCATGCGTGGCTCGGATCGCGAACTCAACCGCATCAATCCGCTCGCCTTCGCCGATGCGCATCATCTCGATGAGGAAAAAACGATCGCAGCGCTTCTACATGCAGCCCGCATTGGCGCGTTCGAGATGACCTGGAATGTCCTTTGCCCAGGATGCGGCGGTGTCCTCGACACCGGCGCGACCTTGAAAGGAGTCGTCCAAGAAACGTACCATTGCGCGCTCTGCGCGGCCGGATACGAACCAACCCTCGACGAGATGGTAGAGGTAACGTTCACGGTCAGTCCGAGAGTGCGCAGGATTGCTGCCCACGAGCCCGATCGGTTACCTCCGCTTGAGTACTATCGCCAAATCTTCTTCAGCTCCGGAGTCGACCTGCCAGACGACTTCGAAGCGAGGTTCGCACGCATCGTATTGGAGTTGATCGAGTTGGCTCCAGGCGAGAAGGCTTTCGTCTCGCTACAACTGCCGGCGCAATTCGTCATCATCTTCGATGCGGTGACGCACTCGGCGCAGTTCATCGACGTAAAGGGTGAGCCTACCGACGAACGTCAAACCCTCTCAATGGTCATCAGTCAGGCGCATGCGCTGAACGAGACGCTTACCCTCCGTCCTGGCTTACTGCGGCTCACCCTCGAGAACCACACCGATCACAGAGTGGTACCGAACGTCTGCGTGGCAGGAGACGACCTGCACGACCTACTGGGCCGAAGGAGAGCTTTTCTGACAGCCAAGCGTCTACTGACAAACCAGAGCTTCCGGGACATCTATCGGACCGACACACTTGACGTCGACCAGCGTCTCAAGATCACAAGCCTGACTTTCCTCTTCACTGACTTGAGGGGCTCGACCGCTCTCTACGAGCGCGTTGGAGATCTTGCCGCTTTCGATCTGGTGCGAGCGCATTTCAGGGTTCTTCACGAGATCGTCGCCACAGAGGCCGGAGCGGTGGTCAAGACCATAGGCGACGCCGTGATGGCGACCTTCCCGAGCCCGGACCGCGCGGTGGCGGCCGCGCTGCGGATGCGGGAGGCGATGCTTCGGTTAAATGCCGAACACGGCAACGACGATCTTCTCCTGAAGATCGGCATCCATGAGGGACCATGCCTCGCAGTCAACCTGAACGACCGGCAGGACTACTTCGGACAGACTGTCAACATCGCCTCCCGCGTACAGGGCCTTGCTGATCCCAATGTGATCCTGACGACGGAGGCGATTGTCGGGGATGCCCAAGTTTCAGAGATCCTACGAGACAGCGGCATCACATCGGTCTCCCGGATGGAGGAACTTCAGGGCATCGGGCGGGAGGTAAGAATTTTCGCCCTGTCATGAGCTTCGTCTGCTCTTCGACGTCATGCGAACTTGGGCAGTTTCCGCTAACGGCCGCCAAGGGAGACGTCACGCCGTCAGGCGAGCGTTCATTGTCGTTCCTTCAACCATTTCCCGAGGTCCCACATGACCTGGCAAACAGGGACCAGCCGCTGTCCTTCTCGACGCCCGTGGGCGTGTTGTGAACATCGCACTTTAAGCAAGTCGGAATGAAGAAACCGCCATGGAGTGCTCGGGCGATCATCGTCTAAGCAGGAGCGATTTCTTCCGGGCTGCGGGCTTCCGCGGCATTGACGGCAAGCCGGCATCGCAATTCCGTCCGATCAGAGTTTCGGCGACGGATCCGTCCGCATAGGTCTCCTGCGTCCGGATGTAGACTGCCGACAGACTCGGATCGAGGGAAAGTGCTTGCCGAACCAAAAGTTCAGCCCTTCCCCGATCGCCGCAGGCCATGCTTGCAGCAATCTGGTAGAGCAACGTGCGTCTGGTCTGGAAAGGCAGTGTCAGGGCCACGCGCATCATGTCTTCGAAACGGTCCAGAGAGTCTCGGCACGATCAAGCATTTCGAGAGCGCGCTCAGGCTCACCGGCATAGACATAGAACGCCGCGCTGCGGCCGAGAATATAGGCGTCGTTCGGAGCGAGTTCCTGAGCACGCTGTGGTGGTAACGTGCCGAAACGAAGTCGCCTGATTTCATCTTGATCGCGGCCATGATGCGATGGGCTTCCGGGTCGGTCGGGTCGAGGGCGAGCGCGTGTGCAACCTGCTGTTCGGCCCTATGGAGGTCAAAGCTTGGCAAATTGCTCCACGAGCAGACATGCATGGCGAAGGGACGGCCGAAACCGGGGTCAGCAGTCATTGACCGCTCGAACCAGGCCATGGCTTCGTGTATGTGAATATCTGACACGCCAGTCAGGCGGTGATGGTCCAGTCCGCGTAGATAATACTCATGGGCCGTCATATTCTCCGGGCGCTTCAGCCGTGCTGCCGCAAGTTCCGACTGCTCGATCCGTCCAGACACAGTTGCTGCAACACGCTCGATGATTTCGTCCATCAGATCACGAAAGGAAAAGTCATGAAGAAGCGGGTCGCACAAGTTTCAAGACGTTAAACAGGGGAAAGACGCGTGTCTGGAAGTCCATTCGGTCTCGCCGCCGTGTCGTCCCATGGCATGGATCACGATTCGCTGTTTACCGCTTGCCCGCGGGCCAATATGAGGCCATTCTCAGATCGGATCCTGGCTGTGCGGTAAGACGAGAGGTCAGGCCTTGCAACGCTCAACCTCGACCTCGAAGCACTTGCCGTGGCGCCTTTTCTCGACTGATCCCTGAGCGAGGAGGTTGTCCATGTCCACGCGCTATGTCGACCATCCGCTACAACCGGGCGACCGGGCCCCGAACGTTGTGTTTGATGCGATCTCGCGCGAGGGGAAGATCGCACTTGATGATTTTCGTGGCCGCAGCCCATTGTTGATCGGTTTGTTTCGAGGCCTGCATTGTCCGTTCTGCCGGCGCCATGTCGCCGCCATGGCACATCTCAACCCGATGCTGCGTGAGAAAGGCGTCCAATCCCTGGCGGTGGTAAACACCCCGGTCGAACGCGCGCGGCTCTATTTCCGTTACCATCCGATACCCGATCTTCTTGCTGCTTCCGACCCGGTACGGGCTTCACACCAAGCCTTCGGCTTACGCGAGGTCGGGATCGACACGGTCATGGCGATACGGATCGATCTTCCGGGCGAGTTGCCCGAGCCTATGGGCGTGATGGCAATGGACGAATTTCTCAACAAGAAGGAAGGATATCAGATTACGGAAGCCGATCAGCAGATGATGACTGCCGACCAGGGGCAGCTTGTCGGTCAGTTCCTAATCGACCGGGAGGGCATCGTACGCTGGAGCTTCACTGAAGTTCTGGAGGCTGGGCTCCAAACATTCAAGGCACCGAATTCCGAGGAATTGATGTCGGTAGCTTCCCAAGTCGCACATTAGCAACGAAAAAGGCCGAAAGCGGACCATTCATGCTGTAAGCCGCCCTAACAGAACTGGGGGATGGGTGAAAACGGTCCAGGGTTTTACACCCCACTGATCTTATTGGATAATTTCTGACAGAAAGGTCACTGTTTTACAGCTAAGTCATTGCAATATCTGGCAAAGACCGAGCTTCCCAAGCTGAATATCAAGCCCTCAGCATCCCGCCGTGAACCTGCGCCTCATTGTTGTGCTTTACCAATTTGCAACCCGCAACGGATGCAGCCTCCCATGCGTATTTTGGAGGTTTCTAGAAATGTACGACAGCCGCCGATTGAGGCTTATTTTGACGATGGGAACTCCTCTTGCCCACTGCGTGGCCATCCTTTTATCGGTGTTTGTGGGCCTTCGCCGCTATTGCTTATCACTATGGCCGTCTCTAGTGCCATCATCCCATTCGCGCTCACTTGCTGGATAATTCTTATAGCATCTGCCAAGTGGACAAACGTGTTCGCGGCAATCGCCATTGTCTCGATGGGAGTGGTCATTGGTCGTGTCGTAGGGTTCCGTTGTGGGAGCCGAAGCAACGACCGTTAGTGGCGCAAAAGCCGCCATAAACAGGCTGGACACTCCAAAGCATAGTGATTTCGTAAGAAGATCAGGGGTCCAGCGAGTTTCTGAGTGGTTGATTTATCGGGGTTTGCACTTCCCGGGTCCGGGATAGCAGGATCGGCCAGCGATCCCGACCCCGCGCGGCAGGTTCCTGTAGGCGAGTGCGTCGGCGTTGCCTTAAATTAATTCATTGCCACTCAGGCATATTAGGCACATCGTCCTATCTTCAGCGGTCATTTTCGGGGCGCTGCCGGTTGGGGCCGTCATACCCCAGCTCCGAACCGAGGGAGGGCGTCATGCCTCTGGGCATTCAAGGGATTGCTCGAAATCTAAGGCCAGGAGCCAGGTGATGCGCGCCAGGAAAACCGACCTTATCGAACGCTTCATCGGCAAATGCCGCGCCAGTCGTTCGACAGGCGGATCAGCAAAGGGATTAGACAAATGGCAAGCACCAATTTCCGCCCCCTTCACGATCGCGTCGTCGTCCGACGCGTTGAGTCCGAAGGAAAGACCAAGGGCGGCATCATCATTCCCGACACCGCTAAGGAGAAGCCGCAGGAAGGCGAAATCGTGGCCGTCGGATCCGGCGCTCGTGACGAGTCCGGCAAGGTCGTCGCTCTCGACGTCAAGGCTGGTGACCGCGTTCTGTTCGGCAAGTGGTCCGGCACTGAAGTCAAGATCAACGGCGAAGACCTTCTGATCATGAAGGAAGCCGACATCATGGGCATCATCGGCTGATCCAGCCGTTTGCTCATTATCCGATGTCGCTGACAACCTTATTCAGGAGTTCTCAAAATGGCACCTAAAGAAATCAAGTTTGGCCGCACCGCACGCGAAAAGATGCTTAAGGGCGTCGACATTCTCGCTGACGCAGTGAAGGTAACGCTCGGCCCGAAGGGCCGCAACGTCATCCTCGACAGGTCCTTCGGCGCTCCGCGCATCACCAAGGACGGCGTTTCCGTCGCCAAGGAAATCGAACTGGAAGACAAGTTCGAAAACATGGGTGCCCAGATGGTCCGCGAAGTTGCTTCGAAGACCCACGACATCGCCGGTGACGGCACCACGACTGCAACGGTTCTCGCCCAGTCGATCGTTCGCGAAGGTGGCAAGGCCGTTGCTGCCGGCATGAACCCGATGGACCTGAAGCGCGGTATCGACCTCGCTGTTGGCGAAGTCGTCAAGGATCTCCAGGCCAAGGCCAAGAAGATCAACACGTCGGAAGAGATTGCCCAGGTCGGCACGATCTCCGCCAACGGCGAGAAGGAAATTGGCGCCTATATCGCCGACGCCATGCAGAAGGTCGGCAACGAAGGCGTTATCACCGTCGAAGAAGCCAAGACCGCTGAGACAGAGCTCGAAGTCGTCGAAGGCATGCAGTTCGACCGGGGCTACCTCAGCCCCTACTTCGTGACAAACGCCGAGAAGATGGTGGCCGAGCTGGAGGATGCTTACGTGCTGCTTCACGAGAAGAAGCTGTCGAACCTCCAGGCGATGCTTCCGGTTCTCGAAGCTGTCGTTCAGAGCGGCAATCCGCTCCTCATCATCGCTGAAGATGTCGAAGGCGAAGCGCTTGCGACGCTCGTCGTCAACAAGCTGCGCGGCGGCCTAAAGATTGCTGCCGTCAAGGCTCCTGGCTTCGGCGATCGCCGCAAGGCCATGCTCGAAGACATCGCGATCCTGACCGGTGGTACGGTTATCTCCGAGGACCTCGGCATCAAACTCGAGTCGGTTACCCTCGACATGCTCGGCCGTGCCAGGAAGGTTTCGATCTCCAAGGAAAACACGACCATCGTCGACGGCGCTGGCGCCAAGTCCGACATCGAAGGTCGTGTTGCCCAGATCAAGGCTCAGATCGAAGAGACCACCTCCGACTACGACCGCGAGAAGCTGCAGGAACGTCTTGCTAAGCTCGCTGGCGGCGTTGCCGTCATTCGCGTCGGCGGCTCCACGGAAGTCGAAGTCAAGGAAAGGAAGGACCGCATTGACGATGCCCTTAACGCGACGCGCGCGGCCGTTGAGGAAGGTATCGTCCCCGGCGGCGGCGTTGCATTGCTGCGCTCGTCGTCCAAGATCACCGTCAAGGGTGAGAACGACGACCAGGACGCCGGCATCAACATCGTTCGTCGCGCTCTGCAGTCGCTGGTTCGCCAGATCGCCGAGAATGCTGGTGACGAAGCCTCCATCGTGGTTGGCAAGATCCTCGAGCAGAACCAGGACAACTTCGGCTACAACGCCCAGACCGGCGAATATGGCGACATGATCGCCATGGGCATCGTCGATCCGGTCAAGGTTGTTCGCACGGCTCTGCAGAACGCTGCCTCGGTTGCCGGCCTCCTCGTCACGACCGAAGCCATGATCGCCGAACTGCCGAAGAAGGAATCCGCCGGCGGCGGCATGCCTGACATGGGCGGTATGGGCGGCATGATGTAAGCAAATTTCATCATCGGATGCCGCCTTCCTCGACGCCTTGCTGTGGGGGGCAGAACGCAAGACCGGCTGGCTGATTGCCGAGCAGGCTGGGCTGGAGCGCAGTTATAGGATGCAGTCGCTATTGGGCTCAGCCATTGGGATGCCGACGCCTTGCGCGATGTCGTCCAGGCCTATGCGGTAGAGGCGCTCGGTGACGCGGACGGCGTTTTCGTGGTGGGCGAGACCAGGTTCCTGAAGAGGGGCAAGCGCTTGGTTGGGGTGGCCCGGCAACATTCCGGGACGCTTTGCGACTTGAGACCTGCCAGGTGGGTGTCTTCCCCAATCACGTCCTTGAAAACGCTTAGAGTCGCTTGGTTGATTCTCCGCGGACGAATCTCGGCGTCAGAATGATGTCTTGCGGGCGCGCGGCGGCGCCCTCAGGGCTTTGGATTCTTGCCAGCAGGCGCTGTGCTGTCAGTTCGCCGAGCTTTTGGGCGTCCTGTACCACCATCGTGATGCGGGGCGTAATCACGCTGCTCCAAGGCACGTCGTCGACCATTGCCAGCGACACGTCGTCTGGGCAGCGGAAGCCCATTTCCTGCATCACCTGCAGGGCCGCAAGGCCCATCATGTTGTTGGCGCCGATGATGGCGGTCGGTCGATCACGGCGGGCCAGCAGACGCATCGCTTGCGTATAGCCGCCGGCCCGCGTGTAGCCGCCTTCGACCACCAGCGAAAGGTCGACTTCCACGCCAGCACCGGCCATCGCGTCCATATAACCCGTCAAGCGCTCGTCGGCGGTGTACAGTCCGGCCGGGCCGGAGATGAAGGCGATGCGTCTATGACCGAGCTGCAGCAGGTGTTCCGTCAAGATGGTGGTGGTTAGCGGGTTGTCGGAGCCGACGAAATCGCGCTCGGCGCCTTCCACCCTTTGGTCGAACATTACGATCGGGGTCTTGAAGTCGCGCAGGAATGCGGCGTAATCCTCGCCGCGCCCGTTTGTCGCCAGCACGATGCCGGCCACCTTCTGCGCTTCCAGCCGCTCCAGCAACGCCCGTTCGAGGTCTGCCTTGCCGGAGGAGTCGGCGATCAGCACGAAATAGCCGTTGTCCAGCGCCTGGTGTTCTATCTCGCGGCGGATGTCGCCAAAGAACATATTTCCCAGATTGGCTGAGACAAAGCCGATCAGCGAGCTGCGTCCGCGTGCCAAGGTCTGTGCTACCGGGTCGATGCGGTAACCGGTCGACTTTACCGCCTGCTGAATGCGGTCGAGCGTCTCGGCGCCGACCCGCTGCGGGCTGTTGAGCGCGAGCGAGACGGTCGAGATCGAAACTCCCGCAAGGCGCGCTACATCTCGGATGGTGGCCATTATCATCGAACCGGTTCTAAGCTTTCTTGTCTCAGATTCTTTTTGCCTGTGCAACACGCTTGTGCCTGCTTTTCCTACGTTTCAACGGAATTTTTCAGATTTCGTGATTCCTGATTCCTGCTTGACAGCCAGGAGATCAAGGAAGATGATCAAAATGCCGAACCGGTTCGATGGGAGCACTTGAACTGGAAACGAGGAGGAGAGGCCTGTGGCGATTGCAATGCATCAGTCGGGGAATCCGGCAACCGGGGAAGGGGACAAGCATGCATGGTTCAGTCGCGACCGTCTGGGCCTGTTCATCCATTGGGGCCTCTACTCGCTGGGAGCCCGGCACGAGTGGTTGAAAAACCGCGAGGAACTAACCGACGAGCGATACCAGCGCTATTTCGATAATTTCGATCCCGATCTCTACGAGCCCAAGGAATGGGCTCGCCGGGCCCGCCTCGCCGGCATGAAATATGTCGTGGTGACGACCAAGCATCATGAGGGTTTCTGCCTGTGGGACAGCAAGGTGACGGATTACAAGGCGACGAACACGCCTTGTGGCAAGGATCTGCTAACCCCACTGGTCGACGCGTTCCGCGCCGAGGGACTCAAAATCGGCTTCTATTATTCGCTGATCGACTGGCATCACCCGGACTTCCCGATCGACGTCCATCATCCGCTGCGCAACCACCCTGATGCGAAAGCGCTGAATGCCGGCCGCAACATGGCCAACTATGCCGCCTATATGCGCGAACAGGTGCGCGAGCTTTTGACCGGCTTCGGCCGCATCGACATCATGTGGTTTGATTTCAGCTATCCGCGACGGGAATATCGCGGCCTGCCCGGCAAGGGACGCGCCGATTGGGAGAGCGAGCGCCTGGTTGAGTTGGTGCGCGAGTTGCAGCCAGGCATCATCGTCAATAACCGTCTCGATTTGCCGCTTGACGGCAACAACCTGCCCGACATGGTGACGCCGGAGCAGTATACGCCGCGGGTGGCGCCCACTATCGCTGGTCAGCCCGTGCGCTGGGAGGCTTGCCATACCTTCAGCGGTTCCTGGGGCTATCATCGCGACGAGGACACCTGGAAGAGTCCGGAACAAATCATCAAGCTGCTCATCGATTCTGTCGCCATGGGAGGCAACCTCCTGATGAATGTCGGTCCGACCGGCCGGGGTACGCTCGATGCGCGCGCCATCGGCGCGCTTGAGGTTTACCAGAACTGGATGGCCGTGAACGGGCGCTCCATCTATGGAGCCGGGCCGTCCGACTATCCGGTGCCGTCAGGCTGCCGCTACACCCAACGCGGCAACCGCCTCTACCTGCACGTCTGCGATTGGCCATACCGCCACATCCACATCGAGGGTATCTCCGACAGGATCACCTATGCGCAGTTCCTGCACGACGCCAGTGAAGTGCGCTGGCTGAGCCACATCAAGGAGGTGGATTCCAATGTCGGCGTGACAGTGCCGGAAGGCATGATCACGCTCGAACTGCCGGTACGGCGGCCGAACGTCACCGTGCCGGTGATCGAGATCATCCTGAAGCCTTAGCGTTCTGCCCCACTGCGTATCCATTGCATTCATGGAGGGAGGAGAAACCCATGAAGGTTCTGAAGAAAGCGCTGTTGCTTGCCGCAATCGGCGGCAGCCTCTTTGCTACAGCCGCGTCGGCAGATCAGGTCAACCTGACCTGGCAGATGTGGACCGGCTCCGAAGCCGACACAAAAACCTGGCAGCACTTGGCCGACATGGTGAGCGCCAAGCACCCGGATATCAAAGTGACGCTGCAGACGACGGGCTGGGTCGACTACTGGACCAGGCTGCCGGTTTTGGCGGCGTCGGGCCAGCTGGCCGACATCGTCTCGATGCAGTCGTTGCGCATGCCGAACTTCTATTCGCTGCTCGAGCCCCTCAACGAGAGGATAAAGGCCGACAAGCTCGACATTGGCGCTTTCACTCCCTCGATCATCGGTGGCATGTCGGTCGACAAGGAGCTTTACGGCTTGCCTTACGACGTTGGTCCATGGGTTATCTACTATAACCAGAACGCATTCGAGGCCGCCGGCATTCCATTGCCGAAGCCGGGCTGGTCGCTTGCGGAGTTCACCGACGCCGCCAAGAAACTGACAAAGGACGGCAATTACGGCTTCGGCGTCGCCCCGGTCAACTATTCGGTCATGGCTTCGGCCTGGGGCGACAAATACATCGATGACGCCGGACAGCTCGACCTCGTCAATCCGGCTGCCATTGCTGCAGCCGACAGGCTGATCGGCTTCGCTGCCAAGGATAAGATTGCGCCGCTGGTGCCGTCAGGCAACGATGCTGGCACGGTCATCCAGGGTCGGTTCAATTCAGGCAACATCGCTATGTATGTCGATGGTCCCTGGTCCATCATTGGCATGAAGGACCAGGTCAAGTTCAAGGTCGGTCTCACCACCCTGCCACGCGACGCCGGTGAACTGGCGGCCGTAACCGCGGGCTCCGGTTTCGGCATTTCCACCACCAGCCAGAACAAGGATGCGGCCTGGAAAGCGATTCAGGTGCTCACCAGCCCCGAAGCGCTGTCGTACCTTGCTGAGAAAGGGCGTGCGTTGCCGGCGCGCACCGCTGCGCAATCGTCCTGGTACCAGGTGGCGGCCAAAGACATCACCAATGGCGGCGAGGCCCTCGACTACTCGTTGGCGCATTCCATACCCTACGCGATCACCAGCAATTGGGCGGCGGTGGAAAACCTCTTCAACCAGTATTTTCCTCCGGCCTTCGCCGGCGGTGTCGACGCCAAGCAGACGATGGAGACCATCCAGAGCCTCGCACAACAATAGCTCTCGCCGCGGCAGGAATTGCCGCGCACGGAGGAAAACATGTCGGAAAGCGCCGTCGCCGAAATTCCCATACAGTCCAGTCAGTCGCGGCGCTTTCTGAGGCCGGATACGCAGACGGCAATACTGTTCCTGCTGCCAAGCTTCCTCGGCTTCATGGCCTTCATGGCCTTGCCGATCTTGGCGTCGCTGGCGCTCAGCTTCACCAGCTGGCAGTTGATCTCGACACCGTCCTTCGTCGGCTTTCAGAATTATGTCCGCCTCTTCACCGTCGATCCGGCTTTCTACACCGTATTGCGGAACACACTATTCTTCGCCATCGAGTATCTGACACTGAACATCATCGTCTCGCTGACGCTTGCTGTCTGGATATCGAGCCTGAGGTACGGCAAGGCGCTCTTCCGGGTGATCTTCTTCCTACCGACCTTTACCCCCACGATCGCAGCGTCGGTGGTATGGTTGCTCATCTTCACCCCTGATGGGCTGGCCGACAGCCTCATCCGTTCGCTTGGCCTCGGCCTGCCGAATTTCCTGCTCAGCACGACCTGGGCCATGCAGGCGATCGTGCTTGTCACTCTGTGGGCCAATGTCGGCTACAATGTCGTGATGTTCAACGCCGCGCTCGACCTTGTGCCAAAGCACTATCTCGAGGCCGCGACGATTGACGGCGCCAACGCCTGGCAGCGTTTCTGGCGCATCCGCCTGCCGCTGATCTCGCCGACGATCTTCTTTGCCACTGTGATGACGGCCATCACCTCGCTGCAGGTATTCGATGAGATCTATGCGATGACCCGCGGCGGCCCGGGCTCGGCGACAGCCACGCTCGGCTTTGCAATCTACCAGAAGGGCTTCGCCAACTTCCAAATGGGCTACGCCTCGGCACTGGCCTGGGTGATGTTCATCATGATCATGGCCTTGACGATCCTGCAGTTCCACATGCAGCGCAAATGGGTGCACTATGGCGACTAGCAAAGGCCCCTTGCACCCGGATTCTGTGTCGCGGACCAAACGTCTGCGGCGCATTGGCACCTTCGTCAGCTACGCCGCGCTTTCACTGATCGCGCTGCTTTTCCTCTTCCCGTTCTTCTGGATGGTGTCGAACGCGGTGCGCTCCAACGCGGAAGTCCTGGCCGTACCGGTCCGCATCCTGCCACAGGAATATCAATGGGGAAACTTCGTCGAAGCATTGGTTTCCCTGCCGTTTGGAACCTTCTTGTTCAACTCCTTCGTGGTCGCTAGCGGCGTCACGGCGATCGTGATTGCGGTCTCGTGCCTTTCCGCCTACTCTTTCGCCCGGCTGAAGTTTCCCGGCCGGGAGGGTCTGCTACTCGCTTATCTCGGCACGCTGATGATTCCGCAGGTAATGCTGGTCATCCCGCTTTTCCTGGTGGTCAGTAAGCTCGGCTGGGTCAACACCTATCATGGCATGATCCTGCCCGTGGCGTTCGGCTCCTTCGGCACATTTTTGCTGCGGCAGTTCTTTCTCAGCATTCCCAAGGATCTCGACGAGGCAGCGATGATCGACGGGGCTTCGCGCCTACGCATCCTGGTCACGATCATCGTTCCGCTTGCAATGCCGGCCATCGGCCTGCTGGCGCTGTTCACCTTCATAGGGCAGTGGAAGAGCTTCCTGTGGCCGCTGATCGTCACCAACGGCATGGACAAAGCTACGCTGCCGCTCGGGCTCACCTTGTTCCAGACACAGCAGGGCACCGCGTGGAACTACATCATGGCCGGCGCGGCCATCTCCATGCTGCCGGGCATCCTCCTGGCCATCGTGCTGCAGAAGGTGATCTACCGGGGCATCGCCATCAGCTCTGGCTTCGGCGGGCGTTAATTCCAGCCGAAAACACGCGAAACCGGCAGGCGGCCGAGGGCAATTGGTACGCTGCATTAACTGTCGAAATGGCGTTTTCGGCCTTGAGCACTGCTTCCGCCTAATCGGCCTGTCGCCCAGGCGGCTAGCGAAGCCATGGAGGACCGATTCTGTCCATGCTGCAATCAATGAGAGGAAGCGCGTAAATGGTTCGCGCTTCAGATTTTGACGAGCATTGCGGTCGCGTACATGAAGGCAGCACCAGACGCGAGGCCAGCGAACGAGGCCGGGGTAAGGATTGCCTTGATGCCTTGTCCGTTCGAACGCCCGATCAGGCCGTAGACTTCGACGATGACCTGGGCGATGGCGCCGGCACCAATCGCAAGTGCGATCGCGGTCCACTGCGGGGCGTAGGCCAAGCTTCCGGTCCAGATGCCGATAACGGCCGGGCCGCCTGCAAGCAGAGCCAGGCCGACAAACGACCGCAGGCTGGGCTTCACCTTGAGGATCGGCGCGGCAATCCCGATACCCTCGGTGATGTTGTGCAGGGTGAAGCCGAGGACAAGGAACGTGCCCAGTCCGGCGCTACCCGCGGCGAACGCCGCGCCGATGGCCAGCCCTTCGCCGAAATTGTGGAGCCCGATTCCGAGAGCGATAAAAGTGGCAAGCGCCAGCCCCGTTGGCGTGCCGCGTCGGCGGCCCACCGCAATCAGGACAAGGAAGCTGGCGGCGGCCGTGAGAACGACCAGAACGCTACCCTGGAAAATGGGTGCTGACGTGCTGGCGAATTCCAGCGCCTCGATGAAGGTGTCGACCAGCAGGAACGCAAGCAGTCCCACGGTCAGAGCAAGGAGGAACGTCATCGTTCCCTGGCCCGCGCCACGAAGGGCCGGATAGCACATGAGACCAATGGCAACTGGCAGGATGCCGACGAACGCCCCGAGAATGGCCTGTGACCAGAGACTGCCGGAGCTGGCAACCGGCGTCGGCACGGCGACGGCGATTTCGTGCTCGAAGGTCGCGCCCGTGTTGGTGACGAAGGTCACATGGTGGGTTTCGCCCAGAACCCACGGGAAGGGGAGGCTGATCCAGGCCGTGTCACCGCGGGCGATCGAGCCTTGCGGCACCTGTTTGAATTCCCAATAGGCTGCGTCCACCTGAACCTGCGCGACCATCATCGGGTCCGATCCACCGGCACG
Source organism: Rhizobium sp. LjRoot258 (assembly GCF_964254185.1). NCBI lineage: Bacteria > Pseudomonadati > Pseudomonadota > Alphaproteobacteria > Hyphomicrobiales > Rhizobiaceae > Rhizobium > Rhizobium sp. LjRoot258. The sequence continues at coordinate 192,629 of NZ_CAXUST020000003.1, forward strand.
GACAAGCAATCGTACTCCGTCGTGATCGAGGACGGTGCGCTCGATCGTCAGATTCTCGACCGGCGGTGCGCCGTTGTTGAAGCCTTGCAGCGGGTTTGTCTGGAGCAGCCAGACGATGGCCACCGCGAGAACTGCGGCGGGCAACAAAAGCCAGAGATAGCGGGACAAGCCGGTGGCTGGAGCAGTGTCGATTCTCTCGTGCATCATGACAGCGTCTCCACAACGTCGAACATGCCCATCCAGCCAAGTTCGGCAAATTCCGATTGGTGCGCGTGGAACATGTAAAGCCCAGGCTCATGTTCCTCGAAGGTGAATTCGATAATGCCGCGCTGTGCCTGGCACTGCGTGATGAGATCGACTGTCTTCAGGGTTGGCGTCAGGGTCGTTCCCTGGTCGTAGTAGTCGAAGAAATTGGCGTGCAGGTGGAACGAGTTGATCGGATCGAACTCGACGAGGTTGACAAGGTAGATGCGGACCGGGCGGCCCTTGGCGACCTTGATCGGTTCCTTCGCGTAGCAGTGGGCGACCGTGTTGCAGGCATAGAATTCGTTCTCGCCGTCGAAGTTCGTGTCGAAGGCGTTCATGACCATCGCCATTTCCTGCCATCGCGCGTTTTCGGGCGAGCCGAGGAGCCGCGACTTGGCGACCTCGATATGGTCGGGGTGGCGCGCTGGATCGGGATCGATCACGAAGAGCCCGTACATGCCCTTGTGGATGTGGCGGGCAAGCGGCAGGGCGTGGCAGTGATAGAGGTGACAGCCGAAGGGCTTGGCGTCGAATTCGTAGACGAACTCCTCGCCGGGGGCGATCACACCAGCGCCGGGCACGCCGTCCATCCGGGCCGCATGAATGCCGTGGAAGTGCAGGGAATGAGGATGCGAACCGTTGTTGATGAGCTTGATGCTCAGGCGCTCCCCTTCGGTCGCCCGTAGGGCGGGACCGGGGACGCGGCCGTTATAGGTCCAGGCGGGAAACATGACGCCGGGTGCGATCTCGATTTCCTTTTCTTCGACCGTGATTTCGAAGCTGCGCAGCTTGCGCCCGTCGGGCAGCTCGCTCAACGAGCCCGTATACCAGTCGGTCAGCATCTGCGTCGGGTGGAAGCCGTTGCGCTCGTTGTCGACATTCCCGACAGTGATCATCGCGCCGTGCGCGGAATGGTGGGCCGGAGCAATATCGCCGCTCTTCATGGCGGACGCCGCGGCACCATGGTCGCCAGAATGGGCCTGCTGAGCCGCCGTGTTGACGGAGCAGATGCTCGTGGCACCGAGCGTTGCGATCCCCCCGCCGAGGAGACTCCTTCTGCTCAAGGCCGTCTGTGCCCACTTCAACATTTTAGACGATACTCCAATTAGCAATTTAAATGAAATAGAGCATGATAGCATGATTATAGCAAGGGCTATATTCCTGTCCGCGTGCAAATGAAGATTGGAAATATAGCCTTTGCTATGTTATTGTAGTGCTGGAGAATAATTATGAGCAGGCGGAATTGAATTGAACGAGAAGCATGGTCAGGCGATCGAGATCGAGAGTTCGCTTGTCGCACCCGACACCCAGATGGAGAGCTTCAGGCAGGCACGGAACAACCGCCGCAGCGAACTCGTGGAAGATTACGTCGAACTCATCGCCGACCTTATCGCCGACGGCGGCGAGGCGCGGCAGGTGGATATTGCCCAGCGCCTCGGCGTCGCGCAGCCGACGGTCGCCAAAATGCTGAAGCGGCTGAGTGCGGAAGGCTATATCCAGCAGCGCCCGTACCGGGGGGTCTTCCTGACAGGTACCGGCAAGGAATTGGCCCGCGTCAGTCGCGAGAGGCACCAGATCGTGGAATCGTTTCTCTGCTCTATCGGCGTCAGTGTCGAGACGGCCCGGATGGACGCGGAGGGCATCGAGCATCACGTCAGTCCTGAAACTTTGGAGGCCATGAAGCGGTTCACGCCGAAACGACACCTGTAAAGAGGTCCTCGGATGATTGCCGTAGACTCTCCCCAAGTCCATCTGACCAGAGTATCCACGTCAAGTCAGGAGAAAATGGGAGCCTTGGTTTCACGGGCTTGGCGGTGGACGTGATAGTATTGCTCGCGTTGATCATTGCGGACCCCAGCGCAAAGTATCTCATGGACTTCGTGGTGTGAGGATGGACGACCTGTCGCTAGCCGAACTCGAGAACCGATGCCAGCAGGGCGGACTGCGAGTGACCGCGAACTTGAGCGAGATCCTCCAAGCGTTGATTACCGGACCGGATCACCCGGATGTCGATTCGCTGCATGAACGCCTGCGGGCGCGAGGGAGGCGCGTGTCCCTGGCGACCGTCTACAGAACTTTGGGCCATCTGGTCGCTGCAGGCGTCGTTGCCGAGCAACATTTCGGACCGGGAAAAGCGCGATACGAGGTCGCCACGCCCCACGACCATCTCATCGACATTGCGACCGGCAAGATCATTGAGTTTTCTGAACCACGCCTCAATGCACTTGAAGAAAAAATAGCCGCGCAGATGGGATATCGAATCATTCGAAGACGACTAGAACTTTATGCGGTGCCGCTTGACGAGAAATTTTGAACGTGGCGGCGACCCTGTCGTCGGCGGCTGGCACGTATCCCTACTTCCGGCCTGACGCTGAGTAATCCAAAAGCGGTGATATTCTTTGGGGCTGTGCTCCCTCATGCCTTCGACATGACGGACCTGTCATGGTCCGAAGTCGGATTGATTGCGGCCTTGGGAATCGCGATCGATCTCGCGGTTCAACTCGCCCATTTGGCGGCGGCATCCAGAGTGCGAAAGGCGGTCCGGTCGCTGCAGACCATGAAAAAGAGCAATCGAACTTCCGCCGGATTGATGGCTGGTTGCGCAGGGTGGCTAGCGCTTTCCCGTTGAGTCGCACAATTCCTGACATTCGCGAGGACATGCACTCTCATCGGAAGGAGACTGTGAGATGCGGCCCTCGGGCGCCACCTTTCGGATTGGTTTTTCGAAGTCCCAATAGGAAGGCTGAATGTCTTCCCGTGTCTGCCCAGCAATCTTACCACAGCCAATATGCGCGCGATGGAAGCCGGTGAATCCAATGTTCATGACCCGGCCGCAAGGATACGCTGATGGCGGAAGATATCCGCCGATAGACTTTACGCCTGCAGTGATCGATCAGGGCGGCGGGCGACGGCTTCTGCTGCATCAGCCATCAGTGTCTCCATACGGGCTCGAAGCTCCTTCTCGCCCAGCACCTTGCCCGCTGATCGAACGTCTGCGAGGATCTTGGCTACAACGCCCTCGTTCCCCGCTGCCGTCATCCGAACATCGATGATCTCTGAGACATAGGCTTCGATATCGGTCGCGCCGACCAAGGCCATGACCCATTGAGCCAGAAGTCGGTCTCGGCGGGATTGCACTCTGAACGCCATTTCGGAATCCAAGAAATACATCTCCTCCATCGCTTTTTCACGTTTTTCGAGTGCGCTCATGACGAAAGCTCCCCAGAGGAATTTGTCGTCGCCAGCAGATGCCGGAGAAGACCAGGATCGATCTTGACTGCCCGCCGGCCTCGGCTGCCGGCGGCAATCGACGGCAGACAGATGAATGTTGCGACACGCCGACGAGCCGGTCGGGAAAGTCCCTCGATCGGCTCCTCATCCTGCAGGATCTTGTAATCCCCGGCGGGATGCACGTCATCGATGTCGGGCAGTGCAAACGGGGCCGAGAAGTGAACGATGGTATTCATAATGCGTGTTGACATGGCGACAGGCTCCAGGCGAAGGCGGTGAACCGCTGCCCCGGTCAAAGCCTTCATCCGGCCAGCAGCATCGGGCATTGCCCATCGGAATTCGGGAGGATAGCGGTCCAGTGTCTTAGACACCGCGAGGGACTATATGGCCAAACGACGATCAAATAACGGTACGCTTCAATTAAGTCGTGATCAGGGCTAAATGAAAAAACAAAAATAAAAAATGAGATTCTATCTCCGGCGAATCAAAAATAAGTTTTGGGATGCGTGATAAAACACGACGAAACTACAATAAAAAATACTCGGAAATGCGAAATATATACTAACCTGTTGTCATAGTTGTGCTCGATATCGCTTATTTTTACATAGATATGTTATCGACACGTAAGATATGAGTTTGCTTCGTCCAGATTCTATGCCGAATGTTTGGCGTGCCCGCGATGTGGTCAGAGGCACGTTACGAGCCAAGCGTGCGGGTCGATGTCTCCGGTTGTCACCGCACCATCCGTTCCCTATTGTGGCGCGCTTACTTGACCTTGAGAGACGCCGGAAGCGCGATGGCATTTCAGCTCGACATGTTTGCACCGTCCCCGGCGGAGCACGACGCGAATGTCGTGCGACTACGCTCGGAAATGAAGCGGCGCGATGGCGGACCTCCTAGTGACGAGGACATGGTGCGGCATCTGGAGGAGAGCGGCAACTATCGTATCCTTCGCCGGCTGGTTCCCCGTCCGGTCGCCGTTTTTCCCCGCGCGGAGTTTCCTTGTAATGGTGTGATCGTCGACACCGAAACCACCGGCCTTAATCATCGCAACGACGAAATCATCGAGATAGGCGCCATCGCTTTCACTTTCGACGCGGCGGGAATTATCGGCGACGTCACGGGCGTCTATGGCGGCCTGCAGCAGCCGACAGGTTCGATCCCATCAGAGATCACACGGCTCACAGGAATTACCGACGAGATGGTGGCGGGGCAGGTGATCGACACGACCCAACTCCGTGCACTCGTCGAGCCGGCCGATCTCGTCATCGCGCACAATGCGGGCTTCGACCGGCCGTTCTGCGAGGCCCTCTCTCCAGTCTTCGCCGGAAAGCCGTGGGCTTGTTCGGTTTCGGAAATCGATTGGGCGTCTCGCGGCTTCGAAGGCACCAAGCTGGGTTATCTGATCGGGCAGGCGGGCTATTTCCATGACGGCCATCGGGCGGTTGATGATTGCTTTGCCCTGCTCGAGGTTCTCGCACAGGGCAAAGCAGAACCGAGACAAGCGCCCTTTGCCGAGCTCTACGAAGCAAGCCAGCGATCGCGCGCGCGCATTTTCGCGGAACACAGCCCTTTCGATATGAAAGATCACCTGAAGGCGCGCGGTTATCGCTGGTCAGATGGCAGTGACGGCCGTCCGAAATCCTGGTGGATCGAGCTTGCAGAAGACGCAGTTGGTGAGGAACTCGGCTATCTGCGCTCGGAAATCTATCGCTGGGACGAGGCCGATCCACCGGTCAAGCGCCTGACGGCATTCGACCGTTTCAAAGCCTGAGAAATATTCGCTGCACCCATGGCGCACGGCTGGAGGGCGAATTTCTGCCTACGAGTTGGGCATGCTTATTGTACAAGGATGAAGACGACCAAAAGTGGAATCGCATCGCGACCGCGTTCCTCGATGGAAACCTCTCGGTGTGCCACATCGATGTGGACGATCTTGCGCCGCCACTCGCTATCTTCCCGTCGGCACCTGATCCGCCGATTACTGGATGGCGATCCTCGAACTCGACCCCGGGGCGCGATACAGGGGCGTGTTGGGCTCGAACAATTCCACCAGATTTCCAGAGGGATCTTCTAGCAGGATCTGCTTGCCGCCGGCGCCCTGGATAGCCTCGTTGCGGAAACGACAGCCCGCCGACGTCAATCGCCCGACTATTCTGTCCAGGTTTTCCACGGTGAGATGGATGCGGTTCCAGCCGCCCGGCGCCTGCTGCTCTCCTGACGGCATAGGCGAGCCGCCACCACCGCGCGGGTTCGGCTGGCTGAGATAGAGATGCATGTCGTCACGCGAGATTTCGGCAAAGGAGGGGGCAGGATGCATCTCGAGCTTGAAGCCGAGATGTCTTGTGTAGAAATCGATCGAGGCACTGACGTCGTCGACGATGTATCGGAAGCATGCGGCCATGGTGTATGCCTTTGCTACTTCAGTTCGATATCCGGGTTAGCCTACGCCTCTCGCAGTGAACCGCAAGCGTCCAACTCTGCCCGCGTGGGAGATTCCAGACCCCTTGGTCCGGTCTGTCATCACTTAAAATTGCTTATGACAATTGGAAGTCAAGTTCGTGTCAATTGGAATTTAAGCTTCGAGAAATTGGCTCCTAACTTTTTTAGAATTACGTTTTTATGTCAATACTTTATCCCATATAGTAGCTTTATGCCGCTCCGCCGCGCCGTGCCGCCATCGCCGTCTCCGTTGTGTCCTTGATCGTGCGCGCGATCACATAGGCATCCGGACCAACAACCACGATATCGCCGCCCGCCTCGATAACGGCATCAACGGACGCTTTAGCAAGATCTGCCCCCATCTACGTTCCCAGGTTTGATCGAGGGCCATCGTGTTTGCTGGCCCTTCGCTTCCTACCGTGTGGCACCCCAGACAAACGCGATTGCTGCCACAATACCAACGGCCGTGAGCGGGCTTTCTCGCACCCGTTCCTCCAGATCGGCCAAAAACGATTTTCCCTGCGCCTTCACTACCCGGACCGACCCCGATGCAAGCGCAGACGCAGACTCCGAAATGCGTGCTGCTTCGGAGCGAAGTGCACGCACTTCCGCGCCGCCAAAGTCGCTTGCTTGAGCCCGCCGGGAATCCAACGCTTCCTCCACCAGTGGCTCTTCCGATTCATTGGGCTGCGCCTTCACACGTTCCGCCTCTTCATGGTCGGTACGGCCTGCTGGGATGGATGTTCGCGTGATGGAAACCGGGTCGGACGCCGGGAAAGTGTCTTCCAGTCCCTTGTCCAACTCTCCTTTGCTACCTTTGCGGCGCTGCCGTGCCTGCTCGCGTTTCATTGATTCAACCGCAGGCGATGTTTCATTCGGGCTGGCCATCTTCTTCTCCTTCGCGTTCATTTGATCTAGCAACAAAATCGCTGCCCTCGACCGTATCCCCGTCCTCGACGTTTCCAACGCTGAGAGCGTCGTACTCATTGACGCTTCCGCCGCTGTCACGGGCGCCGAAGGCCGTAAGTTGCACCATCATCACCTTGGCATGGTCGATCGCAGCCTGGACATCGAGTTTCGGATCCTCGTCGTCCATGCGAACAGATACTACCTCGCCGCCTTCACCGATGAAGTCGACTTTCAGCGCGTTGCCGTCGTGGGTAACTTTGGTGTCCATGACTTGCATGAGTACTCCCTCCATTGGGACACAACTCCGGCCGAGCGCCCGGGTTCCGCAAAAGTCATCGGTAAGCCGATAATGCATCATTTTGGAATCTTGTGCGTTATGCGCAGCACAATACGGAGTGTGCGACCGCATGACCAAAGGCGAACTTATGGTTGCCGGAAGAGGCTAGCACTACATCCGCCGCGATGACGACCGCTTCAGAAGGGCTGTCGATAGCAGCAAATCGCCGTCGGCCGACTACGCTTGCAAAGCCAACAATGACGCCAAGTCGGGCGACGGCGACCCGGGCGGCTATCAGAGGAAGGAAACATTGACATGAGCGCGATCCGGCCACGAGCGCCCGGCTTCGACACCGACGAAGAGCTACAGGAGCATCTCGCACTCCTTGAGACCGATGCGCCGTCTGACGAAGAGATATCGGTTCCAGAAGACTTCCGCCGGGACAGGCGCACATTCGAGGATGTGCGGGCCGATATCGAGACTGTGCGGGATGAGATGAACCATCTTCGGGCTCGCCTGGCCGTCATCACTCGCCAGACGGAAATCGTGATCAGATCACGGGCCGAATGGGCGGACGCCAGCGCACATGCTCAACTTGGCGAATACCCGTGGGCGAAGCTGGCAGGTGCCATGGCGGGAAGCTTCGCGCTCACACGGCTGGCGAGACGGCTCCCCTTTGGAAGGTTTGCGACGGCGGCCGCACCACTCATTCTGGCAGCGCTTAGCAAACGCGCCGGTCATTAAGCGTGGCCTATGAAATAGCTCGCCCTGGAAAGTATGCGGATGGATCGCATGGTCGCGCTCTCTTTCCGCATGGAGTTAGCCACGGTGAAGCCTGCAAGACGGCACGTACCGTCCGCTGGCCGACGTCTACGCCCGCCAACGTGAACAACCCGCATACGATCGGCACTTTCGAGTTCTTAGCGGAACTGATGAAGGAAAAGTGCCGCACCACCCGAAATCAATGGCGGCGAAAAACCGTCGGCAGGAACCACTTTCAACCCTCGGTGTTGTAAGTCATCACGTTTGCCGAAGGTGCTAGAATGGCTGAAGATCTCGAAGAAACTGGCTTGGACACCGTCACGCAAGCGGTTCGCTTCTGGTGCAGGGTATTATCGCATGTCACCGCGAATAGCAGAATGCGATGTCGTCTGCGAGGCGGCGCTTGATCTTTGCGTATGTCGGGCGCACGCCGCCGTCTAGGTGCTCTCGGCCCATGCTGAAACACGCGGCAGAGTTCAAACGTTAAGCAGATGGGTTTCCCGGCAGACAACTGAAGTTTGCTGTCAGATCCCTTCAGATGCTCCGAAAATACCGACGAGAATGTGAGGTGGCCGCATGGCATTGTCATTCCGCGATCTTGTCTGGAATGGCTCTTGGCACAAATCCCACCACAAATCCGAACAGCCGGCCAATCTTGTCCAAGGTTTCAAGTGTGGGATTTGCCGTACCGGCTTCGAGTTCTGCAACTTGGCGCCGGGTGAGCGAGAGCGTCTTGGCAAACTCCTCTTGCGTCAAACCGAAGCCCTTGCGGATTTGCGCCACTGCTCCAGGCAAACGCAAGTCGCCATTGCGCGCCAGCTCCGCCAGGTTGCGTCTGTTGTCGAGAATTTGCTCTTTGGAGGGCTTCTTCCAGCGGGCCATGGGTCAATCACCATCCCGCATCACGTACACGCTGCCGAAACGCTGTTCGCGATTTCGGCGCAACGACTCATGGCCCTCTCCAGAATTTCAGGGGAAGCACCGATCTCTCTCGCCACTTGCGGTGCGTGCCGCAGGCGTTCAGCAAATGCGGAAAGCGCAGCCAGGAGTCCCCTCTGCTCATCCGGTCTGGGCATGAGTTCGACGCAGATTCGCTTCCAGTCAGGAAGATGGTCGCGGCCCGCGTCACGCATTAACGCCCAGCGTGTGGAGCGAACGATACCCTCCTTTGCGAGCCGCATAGGCGCGAAATCGAATAGCGGCGAAAGTCGGATCGTCCCATCGGGGTGCTTGCTTAGGGCCGAGTTCCGTCCGTGATTGTCGGGATTGCCGAGTGCCAGGTTGGCGATGTCGCGCTTCAGATATTCGACAATATCAGCGAAGGGATCGGCCGAATATCTGCGCAGAACGTCGATATAAGCCTCATGGGTACCGACATGGCCGAAATCGGCAATGCCGATAGCTGAAACAAGACTTTCCTGTCCCAGCCGCACCATGTCGCCACCACTTCCTCTTTTTCGGTCGAAACGGGGGATAATCAGCACGCCTCCTGCATGAGTCGAGGGTTCGCTGACATTCAGCCCAATTTCACAAGCGATCCGCGAATAAAGCGCTTCGCCTTCAAGAATGAGGCGGTCCACGGGCTCGGTGCTGCGAACCAGCTTAACGATAGCATGGCGCACGGCCTCATCATCTGCGACGAAGCTGTCTGGGTAGTAGAGCCCATCATTCGCTAGGGTCATGGAAACTTTCGGCCATTCCCCTTGCAGACCGCTCGAGCCAGAGGCCAGCATTCCAAAGCGATCGGCAACTTCCATGAAGCGGTCCGATCGCTCCAGGATTTCCGCTTCGGTCACGCCTTGGCGTTGCACACCACGCAGCCGCTCCGCTTCAGCTTCGGCGGCTTCCTTGATGCGGATGTTGCCAATTCCACCCGTTGCCGATCGGAGAAGCAGGGGAAGGTCGGAAGTGCGGGAGGCCTCCGTGAGCCCGAGATGTTCGGCAAGTTTTCGCCTTGCGTGGCCTTGGGGCATCAAGTCCAAAAGGAACGGAGGCCAGCTATGGCTATATCGGTTCTCAAGGTCCACGGGATAGCGGATGGACAAGGCGCGATGGTCGTGGACCGTCTTCCCCGCTGCATACTCCGCTGACCCTACCGAAACGAAGTATTCAAGATCGTAGTCGACGATGGACGCGCCTTGATAGCCGGCCGCGTCGTCCTTGAGTTCCAGCGTCGCGGCTTGATGCCACTCGCTATTAAAATGGACTTGAAGCGATAATCGCATAATTGACCCTTTTAATGGATCAATTAGTGTATTTGATGGGAACAATCAACCCATCAGAATGGGTTATATGTTGGCCGCTTAATCAACTTTCCCGGATATCCGGCAGGGGCGAACTTCGATTCGGCGTTCACCGTCGAAATCTAGGGCCTCGGTTTGTTCTTGTGGGTGGACCACGGTCCCCGCAGCGTATTTTCAATCTAGTCTTGTGGGTGAGAAGTGAGCCTGTCCAACTGGACGGTGATTGTAGGTCAGATGAGGTTTGGCGCGCCCGATGCGGCAACCCTTGACCGGACCAAGTTCGCCTAGAGCTTCCTCTCCATGAAAATCGTGATGGGCTGCAAGCTTTGGGGAACCGCTCGGAAATGCCCGCTCCGCTTGAAGCCAAAGGCATCGTACAGAGCTATGGCATCACTCATAAACGTGACAGTTTCCAATCGCACATTTCCATATCCGTCATCGCGCATTCCATTCAAGCAAGCGGTCATCAGGCCCTTCGCGACGCCTTTGCCTCTCGCCTCGGGGCGAACGTTCTGTAATTCGGCAACACCATCATCCGACTTCGAATAACCAGCGCACCCTGCAACATGTTTGTCTACGCGGGCCAAGAAGAATCCCGCGCCGCGCTGCCTGAATTTTTCCATCAGAGTTTCTGCGGTGTGTCCGTAGATGTATTCCAACAATACGACATCCGGCACTCCGAATTTGCTGGACTCCTCTGCGTCCCATTTGCCCATTGCATCGATGAGCGCTTGCGTCTCTTCGAAGTCAGACAAAGAACTGATTGCCTGGATTTCCATGAACCGCCCCTCCACTATAGCAACTGCCAAACGGCAGCAGGATTTCCTCATACATGATGCAAGGCAAACAGAGACATTGCTCTTTCCCCTCGAGCTCGCGAAGATCAGCTATAAGCCGAAACTAGGTGTGTTATCTGAGATCATATCCATCGATTGGCTGGGTCATTGTCGCTCGCGACGGACCATACCATCGATATCGGGCTTACCGTTAGATCCATAGGAACTTCAGCCGTTGTCAAGCCAAACAGACTTGCATATCACTTCACGATTCTGGTCGGCCGCCGCGCGGAACAGAGCGGCTCTGGCGCAGATGATCCTACGGACGGATTGTGCTGTGCGACGCATTATCCGGGGCTGATGCAGTTCGGGCGTCGGCTGGCGGCCGCATCGATAACCCACAGCGATAAGTAAATCTCGGTGACGGCTACCGCTCACGCGCCATCTCGACCATCGTCTCTCGAAAACCGGCCGCTGCGAACAGGCGTCGGGCCGCCTCGTTCCGCGCCGCTGTCGATAAGACCACTCTTGGAGCCGATCTCTTCTCAAGCTCGCCGACCATCGTCTCCAACAGCAATCGACCGATCCCAAGTCTTCTGTGCTCTTGATCGACGAACAGGTCGTGGATGACGCCCGCCGGCCCTCTTAGGGCCATGTAGTTGGGGCCTTCCACCGCACCGTACACATACGCCGCCACCGTTCCTTCGACTTCGGCCACGAGAACCACGACGTCCTGGCGTTCTAACTGCCTCTCGAGCCAGCCAGCGTACGAGGCTTCGGTCCTCTCCGTCGCCGCGAAAAACCGGTCCTGATCGAGTTCGTGATGGAGAGATATTAGCAGCGATCCGAACCGACCAAGGACGATGGTGTCCGCAGCGATTGCGGGTCTGATAACGACGTCCTCTCCGTCGGCGCCCATGCTCCTACCCATGCGGTTTTCCCTTCCACATAAAGAAAAAGGCCCCGGCAACCGATCGCCGAGGCCCCGACCGTCACCGCTGATGATAGCGGATCGTTCAAACCCTGAGCAGGGTCCTGATTGCGCGGCGCTTGTCCATCGCCTTGTATCCTTCGGCGACGTCCACCAAGGGGAAGCCGGAGGCAGCGCAACAGCTTCGGCTCGCGTCTTCGCAGCGAGTTCGTGAGACGGACGTGGAGGGTGCGCAGGCTCCTTCTTGCTCACGCGGTGCGGGCCTACGACCTCGATCGCCAGCGCGAACCCATCCTTGCCAGCGGATCCCTCCATGGAGCAGAGGATTATTAGCTGCTGGATCGCAGATGACTTTGTGAGCGTCTACCGTCCACGTTCCCGTGTCGTCATCTCGGGAGGTTCGCTGGAAGCGCACGCTGTGGCCACCCTGGCCGACGCTGCCGGCTACGACATCGTCCTCGTCGAACACGGAGAAGGCGGGCGGAGCGTCGCCGACATGATCCACTCCCTCAACGCTGTCCTGCTTTTGCACCACGAGATCGATGCCGAAATGCAGGCGCTGGAAACGGCCCCGCAGTCGTCGGCTTTCTACATTGGCGCGCTTGGACTGTTCGGTTCGACGCGTGACGCGACGTCGCTCGCGCTTTCTGTGCTTTCGGATGTTGCGGCGTCCAGGTTGGTGGCATTTGGATGGCTTTGCCGCAGGAAGAAATCACTTACAACGGCGCCGTCGAGTTCGAGTTGCCGAGACGGCGCTTTCACCGTTCGGACGTCTCGCTGCCCGACCCGCGCCATCTTTCGACGCCGCGTGAGCGACAGCCCATAGTACCCGACTGCCACGTAAAGGCCGACGATCGAAGCGTAGTTGACGAAAAACTGCGCCGCCGCGGCGTCAAAGTCCCACATGTCCAGCGTGTACATCAGCATTAGCTTTGACGCGAAGGCCATCTCCCACGAACTTCTGATGCCCCAGGCGGCAATTGCGGCGGTAGCAATCCGCAGCAATGTCACTCGAACTACGCTGGGGTTCCGAATATTGAACGAGACGCGGGCAACGTTCATCACGGTCGACCATCGTGTGCCGAGGTGGAGCGCTACGATAAGCAGCGTCCAGTACGCTACGAACATGTGGACTTCCCGAATGACAAACGCGCCGCTTAGAGATGAAAAACGGTAGATGTCGCGTGAGATCAAGAGGCTGGTCACGAGCATGACAGTCATTAGGGTGGCTACGCATACGATTGTCAGCGTATTCGCGAGCCGCGGCGCGTCATTCGCCTTGGGGGTCCCGAGCCAACGCCTGTTGAAGACGTTGTGCACGAGAACCAAGACGAACAGGGCCGTGCCGAGCAGCTCGTGCACAAGATTGCTCTGCCACCAGTACGCCAGGCACGCGAGCAACAGGGCAATCGCGATGAAGTCCAAAAGGATCCGCACTTGAAAGAAGGACACTGGTTGCCTCAGTCGGTCTCGAAGCGCCGAAGCTCGTTGTAGGTATAGAGGAACTCGCGATCCGACCGGGACGAGTGGCACGACTGGCAGCGTGCGGTGTTCTCCGCGAGGTTGATGCTCCCGTCTGGCTTGAACCACTGGAATTGCCAGTCGCCTGTCCTGCGGTTCTCGTCGTAGTCGGCACCCCAGTCGGCGCCTTTCTCCATCACGAAATACCTGAACACCTTGTTGTCACGATAATCGACGAGCACGAAGTGGGTGCCGACAGGAACCGGCTGGCCGTTCTTCACGGCCTCGATCGCTTCCGGCGTCGTCATGATGTGCTCGGTGACCTCGCCGCGAGTGACGGTCGTGTAGTGGACGAGCTTGTCGATGTCCGGCATTGTCGTGCGGTTCGGTTCGGCGTGGACCTGGATGCCGACGAGCGCGACGATGCTTCCTGAGATAGCTGCGCCTGCGAGCGTACCTTTTAGCCTCTTCATGGGATCTCCTTCGCTACCTGCGCGTCGGCTACCGGGAATGGTCTTCGTCTGAGACCTGCTCCATCCAGTCGGTGGATTTGCCTCCGGACGCCTCGGTGATCGCGATGTGCGCCATTGCTGCTGCCTCGGCCGCTCCGTGCCAGTGCTTGACGCCCGCGGGAATGGAGACGACGTCGCCCGCCTTGATCGGAAGAACCTCGCCCTCCCACTGCTGCACCAGTCCTTCTCCTTCCGTGACGATCAGCGTCTGTCCCAGAGGATGCGTATGCCATGCAGTCCGCGCCCCCGTTTGGAACGTCACGAGGCCGCCACCGATCCGGGCTGGAGCGTCGGCTTGAAACCGGGACTCGACTTTCACCGCACCGGTAAAGTTGCTGGCAGGTCCCTGTGTCGCGGGCTGGGAGCCTGCCCGCAGAACCGTGATTTCACGGGTGGCTGCCGCGCCGTCATTCTGTTCGAAGACTTCCTTGGCGACGCCGACCGCCGTGACCGCGTTCGGCCAGCCGCCATAGAAGGCGAGATGCGTTATCGTCTCGCTGAGCTCTTCCTTCGTCAGTCCATTCTGGAGGGCGATGCCGAGGTGGGAGCGGAGCTGGTCGGGCCTGTTCATGGCGACCAGCGCCGCGACGGTAATCAGGCTGCGGTCGCGCTTAGAGAGCTCCGGCCGCTCCCAGACGTCCGCATAGAGGACGTTGTCGGTCAGTTCCGCCAGTTTTGGTGCGGTCGCGCCCATCAGTTGCTGAGCTCGAGATGTCATCGGGCTATCCTTCGCTTCACTTTCAGATTGGGCGCAGACGGCGCCGGGCAGCGCCATGACGATGACGCCGATGGTGAGAAGCGCGTTTACAAGAAGATGTCTCATCTCTTGTCCCCTCTCAGGCCAGGTGCTGGGCGAAGAAGCCGTTCAGCTTCTCCACGGCGGGAGTGACGAACTGCGGCTTGTCGTACATCTCCATGTGCGTCGCGCCCGGCACGACGAACATCTCCTTCGGCGCCTGCGCCTTAGCGAGAACCTCGTCGCTCCAGAACTTAGTGTCGGCCTTTTCGCCAACGATCATGAGAATCGGGCGCGGAGAGATCGTCTCCACCTGGTCGAAGGGAAAGAAGGCCATCTGCAGCGGCAGGCGAGAGCATGTATCGGTTCGGGGAGTTCGGATGCTTCGCTCTCTCGGTGACGTAGTACTCATATCCCTGCCGATACAGGTCGGGCGTCCTATCCGTGAACTCGGCGGGAGATTCCGGGACGACTGGGATTAGTGTCGGAGCGCCTCCGGTCGCCTCGCGCGATCTTGCTTCCGCAGCCTGCCTCAGACGCTCGACCCGCTGCTCGTAGGTCAGGTTGCCCATGGCTTCGCGGCGGGCTTCGCCGAGATTGAACATGCTGACAGTAGCGACGGCCTTCACGCGCGACTCGGTCTGGGCGTTGCACATGGCATATCCGCCGCCCGCGCAGATGCCGAGCGAACCGATACGGGCGGGATCGACGAAGGACTGGGTCTGGAGGTAGTCGATCGCGCAACTGATGTCGTCGAGGCGCTGGGCTGGAACCTCCATCAGTCGCGGCAGTCCACCGCTCTCCCCCTGATACGAGGCATCGTAGGCGAGCGTCACGAATCCCTGCTCTGCAAGATGCTGGGCATAGAGGCCGGCGGTCTGCTCCTTCACGCCACCGAAGGGATGCGTGACGACGATTGTCGAGTACTTGTTCGCAGGGTCGAATCCTTTGGGCTTGAACAGGTTGGCGACGATGTCAGTCCCCATGTTCCGGGCCTTATAGGTGACGCGTTCAATCGTGACGCCCTTCTCGTTGGGGTAGCCGATTACCGCAGGCTCCCTGACGCCGGCTGACGTGGATGCTGCGGCAGGTCCGCCCGCGCTTGCAGCAACGGCGACGCTTGAGAGCAGCAGGGCGGAGGCGCCAAGGAAGTCGCGCCGGTTCGCGTTGAAGCCTTCGTCGGTCATCTTCAAGTCCTTTCGTTTTGCTGTTGGTCGGCCACGCGCCCCGAGGGCGTCGAACGCGGCCACGCTAGTCGAGCTTCTTCTCGTCCAGGAATTTCGACACGAGGTCGGCGATCTCGACGTTGTTCAGATCGGAGAACAGGAAGTGCGTGTTGCCGTGAATTCCGATGTCCGGCAGATGGACGAGCCGGGCGTCGCCGCCGTGCTTGTTGACGGCGTCTACCCAAAGCTTTGCCATTGCCAGCCTGACGCGCCAGTTGTCCTGACCGCGATCCTTCGTGGGTTCGGTCGGAAAGTTGTCGCCGTAGTAGATGACGATCGGGATGCGGGTCAGCTTTTCGAACTCGGAAAGCGGTACCGTCTCGGCGGAGAGCGTGCCGGCAGCGCTGGGCATGGGTTGCGGGGCTTCGCCTTCCGGGAAGATGAAGCCGCTGCCCGGCTCGAAGGCGACGACGCCCTTCGCGTTGGGATTCTTGATGGCAGTGAGCCAGCCGGGGCCGCCGCCCTGCGAATGGGTGAACAGGATTCCCGCACCAATTCTATCGAAGAGCGCTGACATGGCATCCGATATGATGCCGGGATCGTATGGCCCAGTATTCGGCGTCACCGAGCTCAAAAACTGGTCCAGCGTCTTCGGGTCCCGATCGAACTGCACGTTGTCGTAGTAGTTCGGCCAGATGCCAATGCGAAACTGGTCGAAGAAGAGCTGGTCGTAGGGCGTCGGGTCTATCGTGGCGCCTACGGTGCTGTTACCTGCACGCCCGCGGCGCGGCTGGTCGACGATGTAGACCGGAAAGCCGCGGCGCAGGAAAATCGTCTGGAATCCTTCGCGTCCGTCCGGAGTGGTCTCCCAGCTTCGGCCCGACTGGAAGGCGCCGTGGAGCATCACGATCGGATAAGGCTTTGGATTCTGCGGTATCTGATAGAAGGCGTAGAGATGGTCCCCGTGAATGCTCTGCCCTTCTACGGACGGAGCATTGTTGTTGAACGTTCCGGGAGTGGCGACGGTCCTGCCGCCGGCCGAGAAGCTCCCCTGTTTCTCGATGACGATCGGGGCGGCTTTGGTGTCGGATTGCGCGTATGCCGCCCCGGCGGTCCCAAGGTGGCTCGAAACCAGCAGCAGGAGAGCTGCCTTTGTAAGCATTGATCTCATGTCATCCTTCCCACGGCGTTGACATGGGAAAGGTAGGTGAGCCTTCATCTAGTGATTAGATGCCTTGATCCGCATGAAGCCATTAGCTCCGCTTATCAATCACATTGGCTTGATCTGGATGTTACCTTCTGTATCGCAACGCTTCCGCGACGAGCGTGAAGGCGGGAGAGGGATGCCGGCGGTTCGGGTAGTAGAGGTGGTAGCCGGCGAAGGGCGGGCACCAGTCATCCAGCACCCTGATGAGCGAGCCTCGATCCAGCAACTCCTGCACCTGGTCCTCCGGCATGTATGCAAGGCCAAGACCTCGCAGTGCCGCCTCCCGTCTCATCGCCAGATTGTTGAAGACGAGCTGCCCCTCCACCCGGACGCGGAGTTCCCGTCCGTCCTTCTCGAACTCCCAGGCGAAGATGTTGTCGTGGGTGGGGAGCCGCATGTTGATGCAATTGTGGTTGGTCAGGTCCTGCGGCGTTTCCGGCCAGAGATGCTGCCGGAAGTAGGCCGGCGAGCCGACCACCGCCATCCGCACGTCCGGACTGATCGGCACTGCGATCATGTCCTTCGCCACTTGCTCCCCCAGCCGGACGCCTGCGTCGAAGCGCTCGGCTACGATGTCGGTCAAGCCGTAGTCGACAATGATCTCGACCTTCACATCGGGATTGTCGGGAAGGAACCTCTCGAGGGCAGGGGCGAGAACCGCGACCGCTGCATGCTCGCCCGCAGTGATGCGCACGGTGCCGGCCGGTCGGTCGCGCATCTCGCTAAGCGCCGCGATCTCCGCCTGGATCTCTTCGAAACGCGGTCCCGCCGTCTGGAGCAGGCGCTCCCCCGCGGCCGTAGGCGACACCCGCCTCGTCGTTCGCGTGAGAAGCCGGAGGCCCAGCCGTTCCTCGAGGCCACGGATGGTCTGGCTGAGCGCCGATTGCGAGACGCCGAGCTTTGCGGCGGCTTTGGTGAAGCTCTCCTCGCGGGCGACCGTGACGAAGGCGGCAAGATCGTTGAAGTTGTCGTTCGGCATTCATTAGTCCTGCTTATAAGGGAATGCGGATTATAGCGTCTAATCGGGCGATCGGGCGAGAGCTATATTCCCCTTCGTCGCACCGCCAAGCCAAGGAAGGCGATGTCGAAGCAATCGCCCGCGGCCTCAGCCGGTACGAACCGTTCGACGAAAGGATCCCCAGATGGCAGACCAGCGTAAGATGACAATCGGCCGGCGCGCCTTCCTCGGCGCTGCGGGATCGCTCGCCGCGGCACCCATTCTGGAGGCGAGTGCATCTCCTGGACTGGCGCAGACGATGTCCACCTCCCGCACCGCCGGAAGCCCGAGCGGACGGCGCAAGCTCGCGTCGCTCGAGGTCTCTAGCATCGGGCTGGGCGTCCAGAACATGAGCCGGACCTATCAGACCACGATCCCCAGCCGTCCGGAGATGATTGGGATCATCAGGGCCGCTTATGATCGTGGGGTGACCTTCTTCGACGCCGCGGAAGCATATGGTCCTCACGAGGTCGAGCGAATCCTTGGCGAAGGCGTGCAGCCCTTCCGGGACGACGTCGTTATCGCAAGTAAGTTCGGATGGAACATCGACCTTGAGACGGGCAAGCGCCTTCCGGGTCTCAACAGCCGCCCTGATCATATCAAGCTCGCCGTGGACGGCATGCTCAAGCGTCTGCGGACCGACCGCATTGACCTCCTCTATCAGCACCGCGTCGATCCACAGGTGCCGATCGAAGACGTCGCCGGCGCGGTCAGGGAGCTCGTGACCGCGGGCAAGGTGTTGCACTGGGGTCTTTCGGAGATGGGGCCGAACACTCTGCGTCGCGCCCATGCCGAGCTGCCGCTGACCGCGGTTCAGAACGAGTATTCCATGCTCTGGCGGGGCCCCGAAGACGCCGTCATCCCGATATGCGAAGAACTCGGCGTCGGCTTTGTTGCGTGGAGCCCGCTGGGCGTCGGCTTCCTGACCGGTGCCATAGACGAGCAGACTAGGTTCGCCGCGGGCGACATACGCGGGGTCGAGACACGGTTCTCTCCGGAGAACCTGCCTGCCAATCTGGCCCTCGTCGACCTCGTGAAGGCCTGTGCCGAACGCAAACAGGCGGCGCCGGGGCAGATCGCTCTGGCATGGCTGACGGCGCGCAAGCCATGGATCGTACCGATCCCTGGAACGACGCAGATGGCGCACATGCTGGAGAACGTCGGCGCAACCTCCGTCACGTTCGAGCCGGAGGAGATCGCGGAACTCGACAAGGCGGTCTCCGCCATACAGGTCCGCGGAGCCCGGCTTCCCGATCAGGTCCTCGTCTTTTCGGGCGTGGAGGCACCTCCGCGGACCTGACCAGTATCGGGCGGGGCATGAGCCCCGCCGTCATTAGATTACAGATAGACAGAAAAGGCGGCCGCGCGACCGTGCGGGCATGTTGATGAGTATTCATTCAAAAGCAGATAATAGTGTCAACAAGGGCGCTGTCCTCGCGATCGTTCTGATCAGCTACGTCATGATCGTGCTGGACATCTCGGTTGTTCTTACCGGACTGCCGAAGATCCATCAGGAACTCGGCTTTTCCGAATCCGACCTTGCCTGGGTCCAAAGCGCCTACACGCTGACCTTTGGCGGCTTCTTGCTCCTCGGTGCGCGGGCGGGCGACATCCTCGGCCGCCGCAGGATGTTCACCGTTGGCTTGGCGGTTTTCACGCTGGCGTCGCTGGCGATCGGTCTCTCAAGGACAGCGGAGTGGATGCTGTCCTGGCGGGCTATCCAAGGCGTCGGCGCCGCCGTGCTTGCTCCATCGACCCTCGCTCTGCTTCAGACGAACTTCCCTGAGGGACATGAACGTACGCGCGCCGTCTCCTACTACAGCGCCGCCGCAGGCGTCTCGGCCACTGTCGGGCTGGTGCTCGGGGGCATTCTTGCCGACTGGCTCTCATGGCGCGTGGGCTTTTTCGTCAACCTTCCGATAGGACTTGGCCTGATCGTGGCGGCAAGGATCTACCTGCAGGAAACGTCGCGACATTCAGGCCGCTTCGACGTCCTCGGCGCCGTCACGTCGACGATCGGAATGAGCGCGCTCGTCTATGGCTTCATCCGCTCGGCCCACACCGGCTGGCACGACGCGGTTACGGCAGTTACTATCGCCGTAGCGATCCTGCTGATAGGCATGTTCATCCTCATCCAACACCGCGCACCGCAGCCGATACTGCCAATGCGGCTGTTCGACAGCCGCATCCGTTCCGGAGCCTACGCTGGCCGCGTTCTCTACCTCGCGGCGATGGTGGGTTTTTTCTTCTTCACCACAATCTACCTTCAGGAAGTGGCCGGATACGGTCCTGCCGTCGCCGGGCTCGCGTTCCTGCCGGCGACCCTCCTTCACTTTCCGTTCGCGATCGCCGTTCCCCACCTCGTCCGTCGCTTCAGCCTCGAAGTCCTTCTTGTCGTTGGTCTGATCTTCGGGATAGCCGGAATGGCATGGCTCAGCCGGGTCTCAATAGAGGGAGGATATCTCGTTTCGGTCGCCCTGCCGATGATCATGATCGGCATCAGCCAGGGGCTTACACTCAGTCCGCTGACTGCCAAGGGCGTGGTCGATGTTGCTGAGAAGGATGCCGGAGCGGCGTCGGGGGCGGTCAACGTCGCCCATCAGCTCGGGAGCTCGGTCGGACTAAGCGTGCTTGTCGCCATTGCGGCCGTCGGGGAAACCGGACTGACTGGAGCGGAGTTGGCGCTACATAGGATTCGACAGGCCTTCGACGCGGGCACCGTGATGCTCGTTATCGCCCTCGTCATCGTACTCGCCACCATCGTCCGCTCGAAGTCGGCCGATACAACAAACAGAGCACCGGCGAATTCCACCGCGGCTGAATGCGCGACGGAGGCGCCCGCGATGTGTGCTGCCGAGAACGGCTAAGGTGGGCGGACATGCAGAACGGAGATCTGGGAAACATTCTGGGAAGCAGCGCAGAAAGGAAGTCACGGTGACGACGTGGCTCATACCGGCTGTTCGACAGGACTTGGAAGAAACCTCGCTGAAGCCGTTTTGAAGGTGGGATACAATGCCGTCGTGATTGCGAGGGGCGTGGCGAAGGTAAAGGATCTTGCTGCGGCCTATCCCGACACCGCCGTCGCCACGGCGCTAGACGTGACGGACAAGGAACACGTGCGTGAGGTGGCCCGATTGGCGGAGGCACGGTTCGGCGGGATCGAGGTCCTCGTCAACAATGCGGGCTATGATCAAGGAAGTGCTGCCGGGGATGCGCGCGCGCCGCGCTGGCACCGTCCTCAACGTCTACTCGATCGCCGGCCGGCTGGCCGCACCGGGATTCCGCTTCGCAAGGACGATCGTGGAGCCGGGTGCGTTCCGCACCGATTTCGCGGGTCGCTCGCTGCAAACGAAGGCGAAGATATTGACTACGTGGCGACGGCCGGACCGCACCGAAAGGAGAACGACAAGACGCACGGCACCCAGCCGGGCGATCCGACGAGGGCTGCGTCCCGCTTCTCGATCTCGTCGGCAGATCACAGCTTCCCGCGCGGCTTCTTCTTGGCAGCGACGCGATCAGGATCGTGGGAGACGAACGACACCCTGCGTCGGGAGATCGACGCATGGAAGGATCTTAGCATCAGCTCCGACTTCGCGGCGGACGAATGACGCCGCGACGGCAATCAAAGGAAACGACAATGCAAAAGCGTAAACTTGGAACTTCCGGCCTTGAAGTATCGGCTCTGGGCCTCGGATGCATGGGAATGACCGGCGTCTACGGCGCGGGCGGCGACAGGAGCGAGATGATCAAGCTGCTCCGCGCCGCGCATGACCGCGGCATAACGCACTTCGATACTGCGGAGGCCTATGGTCCTTTCGCCAACGAGTCCTTGCTGGGCGAAGCCCTGCAGCCGATCCGTGACCAGTTAACGATCGCGACGAAGTTCGGCTTCGATATCGACCTCGAGACGGGCGCACGGTCGGGCGGCACGAACAGCCGCCCGGAACACATCAGGGCGGTGGCGGAGGCTGCTCTGAAACGCCTCAGGACCGACCGCATCGATCTTTTTTACCAGCATCGCGTCGACCTGAACGTGCCGATCGAGGACGTTGCGGGCGCCGTCAAGGAGCTGATCGCCGAGGGCAAGGTCAAGCACTTCGGCCTGTCCGAGGCCGGCGTCCAGACCATCCGTCGCGCCCATTCGGTCCAGCCGATAGCCGCCGTCCAGAGCGAGTACTCGCTGTTCTGGCGCGGGCCGGAGAAGGAGCTGCTCCCGGTGCTGGAGGAATTGGGTATCGGTTTCGTGCCGTTCAGCCCGCTCGGCGCCGGTTTCCTGACCGGAAAGATCGACGAGAACACCAAGTTCGACGACGGCGACTTCCGGAACATGGTGCCGCGCTTTTCTCCGGAGGCGCGCAAGGCCAATCTTGAGCTCGTATCGGTCATCAAGGGCGTCGCCGACCGGAAGAAGGCGACGCCGGCCCAGGTCGCCCTTGCCTGGCTGCTTGCTCAGAAGCCATGGATCGTACCGATACCCGGCACGACGAAGCTCCACCGCCTCGAGGAGAACATCGGCGGCGCGGAACTCAATCTGTCGCCCGAGGATCTTGCAGAGATCGACCGCGAGGCGTCGAAGATCGAAGTTCAGGGCGAACGCCTCCCTGAGGCGGTCCTGAAGATGACCGGTCATTAAGGACGTAAATGAAGCGAGCCGGAGCAATGTCGTGGACGAAGGTGGGAGCACGCCACTCGTTGGCGCGGTGCTCTCGCTGACGCTGGCAACGGCGCCAACGTCCGGCCAGCAGGAGGGGGAACCAGGTCTGTCGACCTCCAGCATGTCCGGAACGGCCTCAAAGCAGCTCGGGTCTTCCAGTTCCTCCGTCAGCGCACATCGACGCTGACGAAGGGGACGTCATCGGGGATGGCCCGAAGTGAAGGCGCTAACTCGACGTGGCAGAGCAGGGCGGAGGGAGGTTTGGACGACTGCCCTAGATGATGACGAGTTTCCGGATCTTCGTTTCGCGGTATCTACTCCGCGGCCTCGACGAAGCGGTGGCGTTCGTAGAGGAACTTCAGCACGGCTTCGCGGCATTTGAGATATGTCCGGTCGGAGGCGAGTTCGATACGATTGCGGGGACGGGATATGGTCACATCGAGCACTTCGCCGATGCGGGCCGCCGGGCCGTTGGTCATCATCACGATGCGATCGGACAGAAGCACGGCTTCATCGACATCATGGGTGATCATCACCATTGTGTTGCCAAGCCGGGCGTGGATATCCATCACCGCATCCTGAAGATGCGCGCGGGTCAGCGCATCGAGCGCGCCGAAGGGCTCGTCGAGCAGCAGGATCTTCGGCTCCATTGAAAGTGCGCGAGCAATGCCGACGCGCTGTTTCATACCCCCCGAAATTTCCGAAGGCCGCTTGTCCTTGGCATGCCCCATCTGCACGAGGTCGAGGTTCGCCATGACCCAGTCATGCCGCTCGGCCTTGGTCTTTGTTCTGTTGAAGAGTTTGGAGACGGCGAGACTCACGTTCTCGTAGACCGTGAGCCAGGGCAGGAGCGAGTGGTTCTGGAAGACGACGGCGCGTTCCGGACCCGGTTCGTTGACCTCGCGGTTTTCAAGGAGCACGGCGCCTGCTGAAACTGGGGTCAGGCCGGCGATGAGGTTGAGCAGGGTGGACTTGCCGCAGCCCGAATGCCCGATGATCGAGACGAATTCGCCCTCGGAAATCGTCAGATTGATGTCTTTCAGGACCTCGGCGCGTACGCCGCCTCGATCGAAATGTTTGTCGATGTGGTCGAGCTTGAGATAGGCGTTCATCAGTGCGTTCCTCAGTTGGCGACGGCGCCGCGGGTGACGAGTTTGCCGAGCGCGGCCACCAGCTTGTCGAGGGCGAAGCCAACGATGCCGATATAGGCGAGCGCGACGATGATGTCCGGAAGACGCGACGAATTCCACGCGTCCCAGATGAAGAAGCCGATGCCGACGCCGCCAGTCAGCATTTCGGCGGCGACGATGGCGAGCCAGGAGAGGCCGACGCCGATCCTGAGACCGGTGAAGATGTAGGGTGCTGCCGACGGCAGCATGATCTTCCAGAAAAATTCGAACTGGTTGAGCCGCAGCACCTCGGCGACGTTGCGGTAGTCCTGCGGGATATTGCGGACACCGACAGCGGTGTTGATGATCACCGGCCAGATCGAGGTGATGAAGATAACGAAGATCGCCGAAGGGTTGGAATCCTGGAAAGCTGCGAGCGACAGCGGCAGCCAGGCGAGCGGAGGAACCGTACGCAGCACCTGGAAGATCGGATCGAGGCCACGCATCGCCCAGATCGACTGGCCAATGATCGCACCGATGATGACGCCGCAGACCGCGGCAAGGCCAAAGCCATAAACCACGCGCTGGAGCGACACGAGCACGCGCCAGCCGAGCCCGATATCCTGGGAGCCGTAGTTGAAGAACGGATAGGCGATCAGGTCATAGCTATCCTGCCAGACCTGATGCGGCGAGGGCAAAGACGCATCCGTCGATGAACAGAGCACCTGCCAGACGAGCAGGATGAGTGCCAGCACGACGGCCGGCGGAACGATATTGCGAAGTGCGGTCAATCCCGCACGACGAAAATCGATCCGCGAACCATGCTTGCCGGAAAATGGCAGAACCTTTGCTGCCGTCTTGGCGGAGGCGGCCGTGGAGGGATTTTCTTTATTTGCCAGGGCGGACATCAACGCGCTCCTCACGTGAATGAAAGGCCGGCGCGCCTGTCGCGCGCCGGAGGCGGGATCAGGAGGCAGCCTTGATCGAAAGGCTGTCGAGGTAGGCGGAGGGATTTTCAGGATCGAAGACCTTGCCGTCGAAGAAGGTTTCCTTGCCGCGGGAAGACGATGCGGGAATGTCGGCTGCAGCGACGCCGAGATCCTTGGCGGCCTCGCGCCAGATGTCTTCGCGGTTCACCTGGTTGACCAGCGCCTTGATGTCGGTGCTCGCTGGCAGATTTCCCCACCGGATGTTTTCCGCCATGAACCAGGTATCGTGGCTCTTGAACGGGTAGGAGGCGCCGTCTTTCCAGAACTTCATATAGAGGTCGGTGGCTTTGACCTCGCGGCCGTTCCCATAATTGATGTCGCCCTTGAGGCGGCCGAGCACATCCTTCGTCGGGACGTTGAACCATTGGCGCTTGCCGAGGATATCAGCCATCTCCGCTTTGTTGTCCATGCTTTCGCACCACTGCTGAGCCTCCATGACAGCCATCAGCAGGGCCTTGGCAGCATTGGGATTTTTTTCGATCCAGTCGGCCCGGAGCCCGAGCGCCTTTTCAGGATGACCCTTCCAGAGCTCGCCGGTCGTGGCTGCGGTGAAGCCGATGCCCTGGTTGACGAGCTGCTCATTCCACGGTTCCCCCACACAGAAGACGTCCATGTTGCCGACCTTCATGTTGGCAACCATCTGTGGTGGCGGCACGACGATGGTCGAAACGTCCTTGCTCGGATCGATGCCACCGGCGGCGAGCCAGTAACGGATCCAGAGGTCGTGGGTGCCGCCTGGGAAGGTCATGGCGGCCTTGACCTCCTTGCCTTCCGCCTTCTTTTTCTCGAACGCGGCCTTCAGCTTGGAGGCATCGAGCTGCACGCCGGTTTCGGCATATTCCTTGGCGACGGAAATGCCCTGGCTATCGAGATTGAGCCGGGCGAGGATCGCCATCGGCACCGGCTTATTGTTCTGCGTTACCTTGCCGGTTTGCATGAGATAGGGCAGCGGCGAGAGGATATGAGCACCGTCGATGCCGTTTGCTGCGCCGCCCAACACGAGATTGTCGCGGGTCGCGCCCCAGGATGCCTGTTTGGCGACATCCGTTTCCGGAAGGCCATGCTTGTCGAAAAGGCCCTTTTCCTTGGCGATGATCAGCGGTGCGGAATCCGTCAGAGCGATAAAGCCCAGCTTGACACCTTTCACTTCGGGGCCTGTCCCGGCTGCGAAGGCACCGGACGGAAAGGCAGTCTTGACGGCGCCGATGAGGGCGGCCGTTGCAGTCGTCTTGAGTATGCTGCGGCGGGTAATGCCGGTTGTTGAAATCCCAGTAGTCAAAATCTTTGTCATGCGCAGTTCCCTCTGCTGGCTGAATTTTGGACACAAAAAAACGCCGCCGGAAATTGCGGTCACGGGATCGGAGCATCCCGGACATCAAAAACCTTGCGACGTCGGTGTCGTGTGTAGGCGCCTATGCCGCGCCTATCTGCGCCGGTCGCCGTTGACCGGTGCGTGTCGGAACGTGCAATCAGCGTGCCAGTTCTAAGAGAAACTGTTAACAATATGAAACAAAAGCAGAAATCGTACGATTCCAGGATTGCTTATTCCTTGTGCAGATTGTCAAAGCGCTCACTTATTGTGCGTTTGCTTGCTGTGATCGCCGCCGTGAGAGCACTTATTTGTGCAGCGCACACGGTCGTGAGGCCGTGATGACGCAGTCGGCGAAATGGATTTTACCCGCCCTGCCTTACCGTGGTACGCATTCCGCTAATAAAGCGCCGATGGAGTGAAGTGAGGGAAAATGAGAAAGCTGGTCGCAGGCGCATAATGTATCGTTTGGAGTTGCAAAGGATGCGGGAGCTTAGCCACGCGCCTTGGCGGCAACGACTGTTTCTCGCCGTCGCCCGACGCCTCCTCCCGCATCGGTCTGTTTGCATGGCATCGCGCTTCACCTCCCTGCTTTCTTGACGACTTGCCTTCCCGTACAATCCCTTCCGGACACACAGGAGTTCCGTCATGAGCGAAGACGCTTTCAACATGTCGATCCGCAAGTTCCTGAAGGAAGTCGGCATCACTTCGCAGCGCAAGATCGAGGAGGCGGTGCGCGAAGGGCAGACCAGCAGCAAGAAGCTGAAGGTCCGCATGACACTGACGGCGGAAGGGACCGGCCTCAACCACGTGGTGGACGGCGAGATCGAACTTCCATAAGCCCGCATGGGCTTGGTCGCCTGGAACCGGCAGGACCCGGCCGCGGCCCGCGACTACATTGTCGGTATAGCGCAGTCACTAGCGCGGCCGAGGAGGTGGAGCGAGTTGCCTGATCGCGACGGGTGGAATCCCTCGATCGAGCACTCAAGTATCAGGGTTATGTCATTCTCCGAACGACCCAGAGTGACCGGCCCGCATGAGCGATTCCGGAAACGGGCCGGACGCGAGGATCATCTTTGAGCCGCTCGGCCTCCTCCACATCAAGAAGCAGGACCTGCTGATCGGTCTCGTTTGCATTCGGCGTGATCCACCAGCGTAGATCCTCGCAGCAGAGCCCAGCCTCCGGATGCTCCTGGAGGTACTCAATGGCATATTCGGCGTCCACTTTCATCGGCACGGCGTCGACGGACATTTGCTCTCTCCTTCTTCGTCTGCGATCCTTGGACAATACTTGATTTGTGGCGCCTGTTGCAGGAGGCCATTTGCTTGCAGCTGTTGGCAGCGACGGCTTTGCGCCAGCATCGACGCAGGGCCGATCAGATCGCCAGAGCGATGCGCGAAGAGGAGCTGAGGGGCAATGCGTCGATGATCAACATCGCCGTTGAGCGAGTGACGCGGCAATGCCGCCGAGCAGGGGTGTCCACCTCATGTTGATGCCGATGTGAAGGAATGCGCGCCACAGCCGTTCTAGAGAGCATGGATTTTGTGGCCGCCGAACTCGGCGACGAGTAGTCGCGACCACGTCGCGGGTCTGTGGTTCGGATCCCTTCAACGCGACCTTGATGCTGATGGTGTCGCTAGATGAGCGTGGTACGTGGTTCGAATGCCGCGATCCAGCGACAACTTCGCGAAAAGCATGGGCTCGGCGAAATGGGCGATGGTCGCAATGTTTGTGCCATCCCACCACCACCCGTCCAATCGAGATCACCAGTTATCGTGACAGCACTTTCCGAACCCCTTGACGGTTGTCGGAGGCGGCCGAAGGAGGCAGCCCGATAACGAGCGTTCGGGCAACGACCCCATCGAGGATCACATGTAATGTCTTCAGCAAAAATGCCGTCAACCTACCACTCCTTTCTCAGGAAGCTGTTATTTAGGCCTTGGTACGGACATAGTGTCGCCAACCGCCGAAGTCAGTGATATCCAGTGCATCCGCAACGGCGTGGGCTTCGCAGAGAAAGCCCGAAACCGCGGTGCCGTCATCCAGCGAGATCTTGCCAATGCCGAGCGGCGCGGGGATTTTCTGGACGAAGCGGCCGAAGGCATCGGGTGACACCGCCCAGACCTCGACCTCCACGCCCTTGCCCGAAAAGCTTGGATCGCGCACTAGCCCCGGTTTGGGCGGAACGGTTCCCGGCAATGCGAAGAGACGGTAGTCGCCCGCCGTTCGGCAGGTTTTCAGCCGGTATCCGCCCGAAGAGGTAAGTTCGTGATTGAGCGGCATGCCGCTCAGATGTGCTCCGACGACGACGATCGGCACCGAGCCGTCATCGGCCTGCGGTACACGGCTTGCCTCGGGGATTACCGCCACGCGATCCTTGCCCATTCCCGCATTCAACGTCCGGTGCATGGCGTCGGCGAAGAGGGCGAGCGCATCGTCGGTAAAGGCTGGGCCGATCAGCGTCACGCCGGCCGGCAGGTGACCGTCCGCGTCGAAACCGGCCGGAACGGCGATTGCCGCGCAATCGAGCAGATTGACGAAGTTGGTGTACCGGCCGAAATGGCCGTTTTTCACAATCGGATCCGCCACCATCTGCTCGACCGTATAGGTGGTGGGCGAGGTCGGCAGCATCAGGATGTCCGCCTTCTCCCATTCCTCCCTTGTCTTCTGCCGCAGCGCTTCGAGCTTGTATCTGCCTTCGAAGGCGGCAACTGCGTCATAGGCTTTCGCACCCTCGATGATGGTACGCACCGTCGGATCGAAATCACCGGCATTCGTCGCAAGAAAATCCTTCACCGCCGCAAGCCGTTCGGCGACCCAGGGGCCGTTGTAGAGCAGTTCGGCCGCCTGCCGGAACGGCGCGTAGTCGAATGGAACAATGGTGGCGCCGAGCGCGCGCGCCCTTTCGATCGCGGCATCATAGAGAGCTTCGACGTGCCTGTTGCCGAAGAATTCCCGCTCGGCCCCGTCGAGCACGCCGATCCTCAGGCCGGATGCGGGCAGGCTGGCGGGAGCCGCCTTGCGCGAGAACGGATCGGCGGCGTCATAGCCCTCCATCACCTTGCGGATCGCAACGCCATCGCCGACCGTCGCGGCAAAAATAGTAACGACGTCGACGCTGCGGCAGGCCGGCACGACGCCGACATTCGGCACCAGCCCCGGCGTCGGCTTGATGCCGACGAGATTGTTGAAGGCGGCCGGCACGCGGCCGGAACCGGCCGTGTCGGTGCCGAGCGCGAAGCTCGCCAGCCCCGAAGCGACGGCAACCGCCGAGCCGGAGCTCGAGCCGCCCGACACATAATCCCTATCGAAGACTGAGCGCGGAGCGCCGTAGGGCGAGCGCGTGCCATTGAGGCCGGTGGCGAACTGGTCGAGATTGGTCTTGCCGATCACCAGCGCGCCGGCGGCTTTGAGCCGCGCCACCACCGTTGCGTCCATGTGGGGATGATAGGTGAACGCCGGGCAGGCGGCGGTCGTCGGAAGCCCCACCACATCGATATTATCCTTGACCGCGAAGGGGATGCCCCAGAGCGGAAGACTGTTGGGATCGGGCGCGCGGGCCATCAATTCTCTAACGAAGGCGCGCAAATCATCGTCGGCCGTCGGCGTGATGAAGATCGCCGGATCGTCGGAAGCCTTGCGGCGGATGATCACTTCCTCGACGAGATCGAGGGGTGACAATCCCGATGCATAGGCGGATTGGAGCGAAGCGAGATCGAGAATAGCAGGGAGCATCAGATTTCCTCCAGCACGACGAGGACATCGCCGGCTTTCACGTTGCGGCCGGGGCCAGCGCGCAGATCGCGGACGCGGCCGGCGGCATGGGCGGTCACATTGATTTCCATCTTCATGGATTCGATGATGGCGAGCGTCTCGCCGGAGGCGACCGGCTGGCCTTCCTCGACGAGGATCTTCCAGACGTTGCCGGGTACGGCGCTTTCGATGCCGAAGCAGCCTTCGGGAATATCGCCCCCAAGCCCGGGACCTGTGCCCTCGTCGACGACGAAACTGTCGAGGCCGAGATCCTTCCAGCGCTGGCGTTCGGCCTCGAAGGCCGATTGTTGCGTAGCCTTGAAGGCGCCGATGGCCTGTGCGTTGACGGCAAGCTCCGCTTCATAGGCGGCGTAGGAGAATTCGGCCTCCTCGATTTGGATCGGATAGCCGCCATGGGGGAAAGCGGCACGCGCCTCGACCAGTTCCTCATGGCTCACGGGGAAGAAGCGGATCTGGTCGAAGAAGTCGAGCAGCCAGGGTTTCTCCTTTGAGAAGACCGGCGTCTGGTGCCAGGTGTTCCAGACCTGGATCGTGCGGCCGAAAAGCTGGTAGCCGCCGGGACCTTCCATGCCGTAGATACACATGTAGGCGCCGCCAATACCGACGGCGTTTTCCGGCGTCCAGGTTCGGGCCGGATTGTATTTCGTCGTCACCAGACGATGGCGAGGATCCATCGGTGTTGCGACCGGCGCGCCGAGATAGACGTCGCCGAGTCCGAGAACGAGATAGCTGGCGTCGAAGACGATGTTGCGCACCGCCTGTTCGTCGGCCAGGCCGTTGATGCGGCGGATGAACTCGATATTCGACGGGCACCAGGGCGCATTGGGGCGGACGAGCTCCTGGTATTTGCGCATCGCAAGTTCGGCGTCGGGATCGTTCCAGGAGAGCGGCAGATGCACGACCCGGCTCGGAACCTTCACCGCCTGCGCCGGCGGCAGGCATGCCTCGATCTCGGTGAGCAGGCCAAGGAGGCGCGTGCGGGTGAGGCCGGTTCCGTCATAGTGGATCTGCAGCGACCGTATGCCGGGCGTGAGATCGACGAGCCCCGGAAGCTTCGCGTCCTTGATCGCCTGCATCAGGAGATGGACGCGCAGGCGTAGTGCGATGTCGAGCTGCATCGGGCCGTATTCGACCAGCAGATTGTCGTCGCCCTGGCGGCGATAGACTACGGGGACCGGTCCCAACTCGTTGCGCCCGATGATCGCGGCACCGGCATCGTCGCCGATGCGCTTCACCACCGGACCGGCGACCGGGTCCTCGGCGCGTTTCACCGCATGGAAGCGGATCTTGTCGCCCGGTTTGAACTGGCCCATCTTCCATTGCTCGTCGCGGGCAATCACCGCCGGGCAGACGAAGCCGCCGAGGCTCGGGCCGTCGGGGCCGAGAATGATCGGCATGTCGCCGGTGAAGTCGATTGCGCCGACCGCATAGGCATTGTCGTGCAGGTTGGATGGATGAAGTCCCGCTTCGCCGCCATCGGCGCGCGCCCATTTTGGTGCCGGGCCGATCAGGCGCACGCCGGTGCGGGCACTGTTGAAATGGACTTCGTATTCGGTCGCAAACAGCGTTTCGATGTCTTCCTCGAGAAAGAAATCGGGAGCCCCATGGGGACCGTAGAGCACGCCGACGTCCCAGTCGCGCGCGAGCCGGACTGGTTCATTAGCCGGCTTCGATACTGCCTGCGGAACACGCGCAAGCCGCAGCACATGTCCGGAACGAAGCGTTCCCGTCGCATGGCCGCCGAACTTGCCCAGGCCGAAGGTTGTGCGCGAGCCGAGCACTATCGGTGCTGCAAATCCGCCCGCGACGGCGAGATAAGAGCGCTGGCCGGCCCCGGCGATCGCCCCGATCGCAAGCGTCTGGCCCGCCTTGACGAGGATCCCCGTCCCGTGCGGGACCGGCGTACCGTCGAGGGTCATCGGCATTTGCGCGCCGGCCAGTGCGACCGAGACATCCGAGAAGAATTTGAGCATCGGGCCGGAGACGGTAAGCTCGAGCGCCGCCGTCTCGTCGGCGTTTCCGACCAGCCGATTGGCATGGCGGAAGGATCGATCGTCCATCGGTCCGCTTGGCGGCACTCCGACATGCCAGAGACCCAGCCGTCCCGGCAGCTCCTGCAGGCTCGATTGAGCACCCGGCGCGATCACCTCAACGATATCGGGCACGAAGGCGAAATCCTTGAGGGCTGTCGTCGCCACATTGCCGCTCGCCAGCAGTTCGGAAGCCGCGATCGCTTTCAGATAATCGAGATTGGTCTCGATCCCGGAAATGGCGCTTTTTTCGAGCGCCTTGCCAAGCGCCTCGATTGCGGCGGGCCGATCCTCAGCCTTGACGATCAGCTTGGCGAGCATGGGATCATAATAGGAACTTACCTCCGTGCCAGTGTCGATCCAACTATCGACACGAACGTTTTCCGGAAAGACGACCTCGGTCAGCAATCCCGCGCTCGGCCTGAATTCGGCATGCGGCATTTCGGCATAGACGCGCGCCTCGATGGCAGCACCCTTGGGAGCGAGAGTTTCGTTGCCGGTGAGCACGTCTTCGCCAGCAGCCTGGCGGACCATCCATTCGACGAGATCGATGCCGAAAACCGCTTCGGTCACCGGATGCTCGACCTGCAGGCGCGTGTTGACCTCAAGGAAGTAGAATTCCTCGCGGGCCGGATCATAGATGAATTCGACCGTTCCCGCGGACCGGTAGTGGGCGGAGACGCCGAGCGCGACGGCCGCGGCATGCAGGCGGGCTCGAACGGTGTTGGACAACCCCGGCGCTGGCGTCTCCTCGATCACCTTCTGGTTCCGGCGCTGCAAAGAGCAGTCGCGTTCGCCAAGTGCGATCACCCGGCCATTGCCGTCGCCGAAAATCTGCACTTCGACGTGGCGGGCCTTGGCGACAAAGCGTTCAAGATAGACGCGGGCATCGCCGAAGCTTGCGCGCGCGGTACGTTGCACGCTGTCGAAGGCTGCCTTCAGGCTTTCCGGGTCGTCGCAAAGCTGCATGCCGATGCCACCGCCGCCGGCGGTCGATTTGAGCATCACCGGATAGCCGATATCTGCCGCAGCCGTGAGCGCGGCGTCGCTCGTCTCCAACAGTCCGCTGCCGGGCAGCAACGGCACGCCGCTTTCGCGCGCCAGTTCGCGGGCGGTGTGCTTCAGCCCAAAGGCCGCTATGTTGCCGGGTGTCGGGCCGATGAAGGCGATGCCCTCTTTTGTCAGCCGCTCGGCAAAGCCGATGTTTTCCGAGAGAAAGCCGTAGCCCGGATGCACGGCCTCGGCGCCGGTCGCCTTGCAGGCGGCGATGACGGCGTCGACGTCGAGATAGCTTTCAGACGCCGGCGCCGGGCCGAGCCTTATCGCCTCCTCCGCCATCAGCACTGCCTTGGAAAAGCGGTCCGCATCCGAATAGACGGCGACGGATGCGATACCCATGCGCTGCAATGTCTTGATGATCCGGACAGCGATTTCGCCCCGGTTTGCGATCAGAACCTTCTTGAACATGTCAGGCCTCGCTGTCCCAGACCAGCACCCGGATCGGTGTCGGATCGAAACCGTTGCAGGGATTGTTGATCTGCGGGCAATTGGAGATGACGAGCAGCACATCCATCTCCGCTTTCAGCTCCACATAGTCGCCCGGTGCGGAAATTCCGTCGACGATCGTCATCGCGCCGCTCGGCTCGATGGGTACGTTCATGAAGAAGTTGATATTGGGCACGACATCGCGCTTGCTCATGCCGTGCCTGGAGACTTCGAGAACGAAATTGTCCCGGCAGGCATGGAGATATTTGGTGCCGTGGCCGAAGCGCACCGTATTGCTCTCGCAGGAGCAGGCGCCGGCTGAGGTATCGTGACGACCGCAACTGTCGGCGGTCATGGTCAGCATCACCCGGCCTTCATTGGAGATGACCTTCGTGCCGGTCGAGATATAGGCCGCGCCCTGTTCGCGCATCGTGTCCTGGTTGGAATAGCGCTCGGAGAAGTCCTGCGCATTGTAGAACAGCGTGTCGATCGCCTGCTGGCCGTAGCGATCCTCGATACGCAACGTTTGGCCCTTGCGGATCACCGTCGAGAACGGCGCTTCGGCGGCAATGAAGTGATCCTGCGCGGCGTTTTCGAGCGTGCGGCCCGGCGCTGTCTTGATGAAATCGGTCATGGTCTTGCTTCCCCTCACATCGCCGCCAGCGTGTTGTTTTCAAAACCGCGTACGGCTTCGGCGGTCGCGGTCCGGCAAAGGTCGTCGGCAGGAGGTTCTATCGCTGCGATGCGGGTGACGGTCACCGGATTCGGCCGGTAAACCGGGTCCGGATCAAGCGGATGCGGGCAGTTGGAAAAGCCGACGATCATATCCATTTCGGCGCGCAGTTCGACATAGTCGCCCCCGCGCAAAAGTTCAGGCTTCCACCGGAACGCGCCGTCCTGGTCGACGCGGACCGGGGCAAAGAGGGCAAGCGCCGGCGGAATGTCGCGCTTGTCGAGCCCGGCTTTGGTCGCAAGCAGGATCAGGTTGTTACGGGTATTACGCTTTTCCTCTCCGTATTTTGCTGCGTTCGATGCAGAGGTGGAGCCGCCCATCAGTCCATCATGGGCGCCGGAGGAGTCTTCCGTCACCGAAAACATCACCCGGCCCATGTCGGAGAAGATCACCCGGCCTTTGCCGAGAGCCGTCGTCCACTGCACCTTCACCGTATCGGGCAGGTTCAGCCGCTCACTGGTGTCGGCAGCACTCCAGGCGACGAGGGAGATCGTCGAGAAGCCGTGATCGAGGCTGACGCGCAACACTTCGTTCTTCTTGATATTGGTCGACCAGTTCCAGCCTCCCGGGATCACTTCGCGGTGGACGATCTTGTTGGGCGCGATTTCGGGCGCCGGCAATGGGCTTGCTCCCGGTAGGGCCTTGGGCGCGAATTCGAGCCCCTTCCTTTGATGTTCCTCGTAGCGCGCGCGGTTGGCGGCTATTTCTTCCGGCGAACGTCTGACATGTGTCACGGTTGGATTTCTCCTGACGAAGCCAGGTCGTCCCGGCAATGCCCCAGGGAAGCGACCGGGCCGTCCCGGTCGGGGCTGAAGATCGATGGCGTGCCGGCAAGGCGTGGCGGCCAGATGGAAATGTCCTTGGTGATGGTCGCGCCGTAGCGCTCCTTCTCCTCGGGGCGGTCACGGCGGCGCTCGAAGGCGATGACGCGCGTCGCCAGCGTGAAGGCCTCGCGCATGTCGTGCGTCACCATGACGACGGTCATCTGCGTTTCGTGCCAGAGCCGCTTCATCAATGTGTGGACTTCGGCACGAATACCCGGATCAAGCGCGCCGAAGGGCTCATCGAGCAACAGCACCTTCGGCTTCATGATGAGGGCCTGCGCCAGCGCCAGGCGCTGCTGCATTCCGCCGGAAAGCTGCGCCGGATATTTGTCCTCGGCGCCGGAAAGACCGACTTCGCCGATCAGCCGCCGGGCTTCGTCGATGGCGCTGCGGCGGGTAGCGCCGAAAAGCTTCGCCTTGTAGCGCGCGGCGGAGAATTCGCGACCGAGCAGCACGTTGCCGAGCACGGTCAGATGCGGGAACACGGAGTAGCGCTGGAAAACGACGCCGCGATCCGGCCCGGGCTCTGGCGGCAGCGGTTCGCCGTCAAGCAGGATGGCGCCGCGTGTGGGTCGTTCCTGGCCGAGCAGCATGCGCAGGAACGTCGTCTTGCCGCAGCCGGACGGGCCGACAAGGGCGACGAAGGCGCGCGAGGCGACAGTCAGCGACACGTCTTCAAGCACGATCTGGTCGCCATACTCCTTCCAGACCTTTTCGATCACCAGCTCGCTCATGCCTGCTTCTCCAACTCCGACCAGGGGAAGACAGCGATCCGGATGCGATCGAGGACATAATTCATGGCCACGGCGAGCAGCGTGATCCAGACGACATAGGGAAAGATGATGTCCATCGAGAGATAGCGGCGCACGAGGAAGATGCGGTAGCCGAGGCCGGAATCCGACGAGATCGCCTCGGCTGCAATCAGGAACAGCCAGGCGGGACCGAGCTGAAGTCTGAGGCAGGTGATCAGTCGTGGCAGGATCTGCGGCAGGACGACGCGAAGGCCGATCTGCCAGGAAGAGCCGCCGAGCGTTTCAGCCTTAACGATCTGTTCGCGCGGCAGCTCCAGCGCCTTCAGCGCAAGGTCGCGGATCATCGTCGGCGCAACGCCGATGACGATGAGCGCGATCTTGGAGGCTTCCCCAAGCCCCATGGCGATGAAGAGGATCGGCAGCAGCGCCAGCGGCGGCACCATGGAGATAACGGCGACGAAAGGCGAGAGCAGCGCTCGGAGATAAGGCAGCATGCCGATCAGCATGCCAATGACGAGCGCAGTGACGGTCGAGATGCCGAGGCCGGCAAACAGGCGGACCAGGCTCGCCCCCGTATCGGACCAGAGCAGGTATTCGCCGGTGCGCGGATCGGCGACAAAGGCCAGGCGATCGATCGCATCGGCAAAACCGGTAAGACCGGGCAGCAGTTTGTCATTGGCATTTTCCGCCAGCCGCGCCGCCGAGCCAAAAGTGTAGGCAACGATCAGCAACACGAAGGGCAGCAGCGTCAAGGCCAGCTGCGCACCTCGGCTTGGCCTGGTGTTGATCCAACGCATAGGGAAGCTCCGCTGATAAAGGATGGCGGCGCGGGCAAGGCCACGCCGCTGCTTAAACGTCGCTCAGAGCGAACCGTCGGCGGCTGCCTTCATATAGGTCTCGGTGAAGCGCAGCTTGACGTTGCCACTGTCGCCGAGAATCTTGCCGTCCGGCATTTCGATGCCGATCACGTCCGCGGACGGCGCGCCGTTGCCGAGCAGACCCTTTTCGAACAGGAAGTTGCGGACGAGATCCATCGTCTTCGGCAGGCTGCCAGACGAAGTAAAAGCGACGGCATCGGCCGGCTTGGCAAACAGTTTGGTGGCTGCAAGCTGGGATTCGAAACCCTTGAGATCGGTACCCGATGCCGAACCCATCGCCTCGCGCGCGGCCTTGCCGTCGGCGCTGTCGGCAGTCAGGAGTGCTGCGGTCTCATACCAGATGCCGGCGAGCGCTTTGCCGAAATTCGGATTGTCCTTCAGAACGCCCGTATTGGCGGCCATCAGGTCGATGATCTCGCCCGGCACCTGCGAACTATCGAAGACCTTCTTGGCCGACGGATCCTCGAGGATGGTCGAGACCAGCGGATTCCAGGTGACGACCGCGGTCACGTCAGCTGTCTTGTAGGCGGCGACCATGTCGGCATCGGAGGTGTTGACCACCTTCACGTCGCGCTCGGTCATCTTGCTGGTCTCGAGCGCGCGGGCAAGCAGGTAGTGCGAGACGGAAAATTCCACGAGATTGACGTTCTGGCCCTTGATGTCGGCAAGCGCGCTCTTGTCCTTGAGAATGACGGCATCATTGCCGTTCGAGAAGTCGCCGACAATGACGGCTGTCGTATCGACGCCGCCGGCGGCCGGGATCGACAGACCGTCCATATTCGTGAGCGTCACAGCGTCGAAGGCGCCGGCCGTATACTGGTTCATCGATTCGACGTAGTCGTTGAACTGCGTGACGTCGATCTTGATGCCGTATTTATCGGCCCATTTCTTGACGATGCCGTGATCGGCCGCATAGCCCCAAGGCATCCATCCGACATAAATCGACCAGGCAACCTTGAACTCGGTCTTCTGCGCGGCATCGGCGGAGGTGCCCAAGCCCAGCATCAAGGAAGCCGACAGGGCGGTGACGGAAAGAAGCTTCGAAAAAGTCTGCATTTGAAATTCCCCTTTTGCTTTTTTTCAAAAAGGGATCGGCAAAGACCATCGCGCCGCCAATCCCTTGGCTTACGAGGTCTCCCGGGCTTTTGTCCCGCCGTGCATCCAGTGGGATGTCTCCCCACCGGCGGCAGCTCTCGGACCAGCACGCGTTTTGAAGCGCCGGAACCCTAGCCACCAACTCAGCAATTTCGAAGCAAGTGGCGTGCCAACTTATAAACTATTGATTTTTATTATTTTCGTTCGCGGCGAGATCCCGAACTGTCTACACTTGATTGCATTTGCTCAATATTTAAGCACTAACCGGCGAGGTGCTAGGCACAAAGTACCGCTGTGCGAGACTCGATGGCCATGCGCGCAGTGGATTCGGAACAGGTCGACTACAGAAGGCCCCATGGTTGCCTCCTCCGTTCTCGAAGGATACGTCGTCGTCGTGCAAGACGATCCCGACACTGCGAGAAAACGGGAACCCGCGCTCGGGCAAGCAGGTGCTGCCATTTTCAAGACCTCGACCACGCATGAGAGTGTCGATCTCATGCGGAAGCTGAGGCCGTTGGCTGTGGTGATGAATCCCGCGTGCGACTTAGCGGGAGCCGCTTTTCTCTGGGCGTTGGCGAGGGACGTGTCATGCGCCGTCATCCCGATCCCCGAAATCAAGTGGATGCAGCAGCGGTTCATGGAACTGCGTACCGGCGCATTCGAAGCGAAGAGGAGCGCGGCATGAAGGAGCCCGTGAACTCATCTCATCGTTGGCGGAAACTCTTTTGGGCCCGGGGTTGGGTTTGGAACTTCTTCTGGCAAGTCCGGATCGGGCTCTTCGATCGGCGGCTGCGGAACATCGGGCGGCAGATCGGGAATGGGACCAGGCTTAGGACTTGGAGCCGGCTCGGTTGGAATGGTCGTCATGGCGAATTCCTTTCTAGAGACCTAATCCTCTCGCAGGTCGGTTTGTTCCGGAGCAGCGGGCATGAGGCTCTTCAACTGGCCATGGGGCGATCTGCAGCCTCACCCCTATGATTTCATCATATTCGACTTTGCGTGGAGCTATAGCCTTCGCTCGGCCATCTCTGCCATCGCTGGGGCCAACAAGATGCAGGGCTGCTTTTGGGCGGCCTAAAGCGGAAACTCCACGCTCGCGGTGGGATCATGGGGGCGCGAGATTTGCGGGAGACGCTCAAGTTCTTTCGCGCTATGAAGAGTGATCATAGATCCCGCCCGTCAGACACTGAGGTCCTCCACATGGCTTTGAAAGTCCTTTTCATTGGCGGCACCGGCCAAATCTCGTATCCATGCGTCGCGCGCGCCGTTACCCAGGGTCATCATGTCAGCATCTACAACCGCGGCTTGAGAAGCGACCCGCTGCCTGCGGGGGTCACCTCGATCGTCGGCGAACTTGGATCGACGGCCTACGCGGATCTCGCCAAGGCCGATTATGACGTCGTATGCCAGTTCATCGCCTTCACGTCCGATCAGGTCGCGCGCGACATCCAGGTGTTTGCGGGCAATTGCGGTCAGTACATTTTCATCTCTTCGGCGTCGGTCTATGAGAAGCCGGCGCGTCACTATGTCATTACTGAGAAGACACCGGCGATCAATCCCTACTGGCCCTACAGCCAGGCCAAGATTGCCTGCGAGGAATTGCTCAAGAAGTCCAAGGATCTGGCCTGGACGATCGTCCGCCCTAGCCACACCGTTCGCACGGGCCTGCCGATCATGATGGGCGACAGCGACGTCATGGCGAGACGCATGCTGGATGGCGAGCCCACTATCGTAGCGGGCGATGGCCACACGCCCTGGACACTGACCCGCTCGGTCGATTTCGCAGTGCCTTTCGTCGGGCTTTTCGGCAAACAGGCGGCGCTTCACGAGATTTTCCACATCACCTCCGATCGCGCGCACATCTGGGACGATATTCAAAGGACGATCGCCAGATTGCTGGGCGTAGAGGCCAAGATCGTCCACGTGCCGACGGACACACTGATCAAGTACAATCCGGATTGGGTAGGTCCGCTGATCGGCGACAAGGCCTGGACTGCGATTTTCGACAATTCGAAGGTCAAGCACGTGGCGGGTGACTTCACCTGCGCAGAAAGCTTGGATGAAATCCTGGCTGAGCCGATCATGCACGTCAAGCAGCGCCTGGCCAAAAGCCGTCCGCCGAGGGGGGAACTCGATGCTCTGGTCGATAGGATTTGCGCCGCGCAAAGCGCTCTCGGATAGGTTCGTTCGAAGACACGCCCGAGCTCGTTATCCAGCAACCGAACCATGTCCGTCTCTTCTACTCCAAGCGTGGCCGAGGGCTGGCAGAGGTCTGGGCGCAGTAGCCTTTGGGCATTAAATACCTGGTTGTATAATCGCACTCCCTTCGTCAAGGTGTTTGAGCGTTCGGCATCGTCGCCGTTCTGCGGTAGATGCAGAGCGACGTAAATCCATTGGTTGAGTCGGTCCTCAGCGGTGATATTTTTTGAGCTGTCCAGTGCTGGGAGCAGGGTTGTCTCCGCGGTCGACATAGTGACGCCGCACAATGGGTCTTCGCAGGTAGGACCTTCCTAATGTTTGAGGCGCAGTCTCGATGAGCTGCAGCCAGGTTAAGCGGAATGATCCGACCCACGTCCGCAGCAGGGACGCTCAGTGCCTCAAATCGGGTTTGACGCGCTGAGGGAGGAAGGCTGACACTTCGCTTATGCGGTGGCGCCAGCCAATGCGTTGAACATCTCTCCTGTTTTGAGCATGCTGTGCATGATGACGGCAAGCTTTCGGGCAACCGCCACCGCAGCGCGCTTGAAGCCCAACCGCTCACGCAGCTTGAGCCCCCATCTTTTGAGACTGCTCTCGTTCCTGGCACTGGTCCTCGTGAGGATCACCGTCGCCGCTTCATAAAGCAGTCCGCGCAAATGGTTGTCGCCTCTTCGCGAGATATGGCCATCATAATCGACCTCGCCTGACTGGTAGCGCCGCGTTGTCAGCCCGCACCAGGCGCCAACCGAGCGCGACGTTCTGAAGTTTTCTGGATCTTCAATCGCCGCGACATAGGAGACGGCTGTGATGGCGCCTATACCCGGAATCGTCATCAACAGCTTTGTCGCCTGGCTCTCCCGTGCAGCCGCAAGCAATTGGCGATCAAGATCGGCCGTGCGCTTGCGGATGTCGCGCCACGCCTCAAGCAGCGGCAATATAATCCTTGCCAAGCTGTCATTCCCATCTACGAGTTCCCTCACATTGCCATCAAACACCCGTCCTCTTCCTTTGGGTACGATAAGACCGAACGTCTTCATCAACCCGCGGATCTGGTTGCTGATCTGGATCGAAATGCTCAGGAGCTGATTGCGGGCGCCCACCAGCGTGCGCGTCAGCATGCTATCGAACGCCTTTACCCGGACCACCTTGTAGAAGCCGGCTTCGGCAAGTTGCGCCAAGCCATCCGCATCATTGGCATCGGTCTTGTTGAGCGTCTCGTTCAATACCTTTTGTGCGTGCCGCGCTTCAATGCAGATCGCCGGCATCCCCTCGGCCGTCAGGGCGTGATAGAACCACGTCGACAACGGCCCCGTCTCGAATACGACGCGCCTGGCGTGCGGGGCGTGCTTGCGGATCATCTGCGCCAGAAGTTTTGGGTCAGAAGGGCACTTCCCCCGCCATATCCGCTGCCCGTCCTGTCTGATCGAGATCGCAGTATCTTTCAACGAAACGTCGAGCCCTATATATTGGTCCATGGTTGCCTCCACTTGATGTTTGGGCCCGGTTCCAATCGTGAGCCCGTTTTTCCATCTTATCGGGGGCAACCACCCCCGCCAGCCATCATCTGAGAAAAGTGGCCTGGGACGATCGCGCCGCGATTACCCCATGTTTGGGAACCCGCCGACGTTGCCGTGCGCCCGTACCAGGGCGTTGCCGTGTCCGATATCGCGCCCAGCTCGACGTCGTCTTCGGCGGGCATAGAGTTCCACTCAGCGATTGGCACACCGACACATACGAGCAGCGCGACGGGCAATGGATGATTGTGTGGTCGCAAGCCACTGGGATCAGATAGGCTCTGGGGACTCGGCATTGGGTTTCCGCTCTCCAATTCCCGCTCTTGCTTCTTCACGGAACGAGACCCCCCAAGGTGCCGCCATCGCGCTGACTTAAGCGCTCTCCTCAGAAACCCATCTCGCTACTGGATGGAAGGAAATGGCAATGTTTGATCAAATTCGGATATCGGAAGAAAGCTGGCGGGTGGCCATCGAGACGTTGGCGTCGGCAGGCTGGTCAGTCCGGAAAGGCGGCGGCCTGGATTTCTCCTGGGCTGTACTCGACCGCGACGGGATGCGGATCGACATGGAATACGATATATGGCAGGAGGGCGAAATGGCCTTTGCTAAAGCCGACGCGTCCGCAGTAAGAGGCGATTTTCTAGCCCAATTGATTGTGGAGCTGAAGATCGAATAGGTCTCTGGTGGGCCTGGCGTAGTCCCGGATGCCGGAGAGAGAATGCGCACTCCCACGATAACTGGTGCCTTGCCGGGCCATATGATCGACTCCCTATTAACCCTTCATTCTGTGGATCGTCGAGCGCATGAGAAGTCTCGCACTTGCTGCTTGTGCTGTCCTTTCAGTCCTCGCGCTGAGCGGCAGTATTTTGCTCGGCGCTTTCCTGATCACGAGCCCTTCAGGCGGCGGCTTCTTTCCCAATCTTGGATCTGTTCTGGGGTTACTCGTCCTCGGGATCGGAAATCTCGTCTCGAGCATCTGCAACGGGATATACTGGTGGTTCGGCAAGCGCCCGCGTTGGCTTGGAATAGTAACGCTGGTGCAGGGCCTGCCCACGCTTCTTTTCATGGGATTGATCATGAGCGGGATGGCGCCCGTGTCGTGACCGACGCTTGGTATCTATTCCTCGAAAGACGGGCGGCTGCAGAAATCTTGCCGCAGATATCTAACAAACTTTCAGTTGGGCAAGGTCATTCGGATCCCTTCATGGCGTAGGACATATCAGAAGCGAAACAATGACGATCGGAAGCGTGAGTGGCGGGCGAAGTACTCGATTTGCCTTAATGAGGACTAGGCAAATTCTGTCAGGCGCGTTCAACCGACAGCCGTAGCTACATCGCATTTGAGCAGAAATATCGCATTAGGAGTTTCGGCGCCAATTGCCGGGTGTCACGCCAACGATGTTTGAGAAAACGCGGGTGAAATGGCTTTGATCCGCAAAGCCGCAGGCGATAGCGACCTCGGCAAGCGGCGCGTTCGAGGCTCGAAGCAATTCTCGGGCGCGATTTATCCGTTCGCTGAGAAGCCACTGATATGGTGTCATCCCGGTTGTTTCCCGAAAAGCGCGAATGAAATAACCCCGAGACAGATCGCAAGCCTGTGCAACTTCCAGGATCGAGATGTCACCTTCGAGGTTTTCGAGAAGGATGCTTTTCGCCAGATCCTCATGCGAGCGTGA
Source organism: Rhizobium sp. LjRoot258 (assembly GCF_964254185.1). NCBI lineage: Bacteria > Pseudomonadati > Pseudomonadota > Alphaproteobacteria > Hyphomicrobiales > Rhizobiaceae > Rhizobium > Rhizobium sp. LjRoot258. The sequence goes on from NZ_CAXUST020000003.1 coordinate 235,547, forward strand.
AAGGATTCGTGTTCGGGTGGCGGTCACAGCCGGCCGGCCGCCGTAGCGTTGGACCACGTAGGTGCCGATTGCTGTCGCCATCTGATCGACGAACAGCGCGCTTGCTTCCTCCGGTTTTTCGAGTGCGGGGATCAGCGCGCGAGCAAGATTGGCAAGCACAATATCCCTTGATGCGGTTTCGGCTGACAACGACGTCACGCCGGACAGCTCCGCCTCATCGGTGATCCTGGTCAGAGACGCAGGCGAAATTTCGAACAGCACGAAATCGAAAGGACTGCTGAAATCTGCTTTGTAGCTTTCCGACAGATCGCGGATATAGATCGAGTTCTCAGCGAAGTCGTGGATCGTCGCATGATGTTCGTGGAAGATGCGCCGCGTGTGGCCACCGAGCGAAGATACGCCGACGACAAAACCTCGATCGCTTGCCGATGTCTCGACCTGATCGAGCTGCATGTCGCTCGTCCCCTTGCGGAAGATCGCGATGTCCGAGCTTATCAGGGTCTGGTTGATCGACAACTGCTTCAAAGGGCACCCGAACCCGTCCGTCGCGTGTCCAGCGGAAGATCGATTTTGACTGGTGGAAACAAGGACCAAGACGCACTGCTTTCATCTCAAAGACGCTGGATGCCGGATATGGCCACCGCGGTAGCTCGCGCTCAGCGCTGTCTTCTGGTAGTCGGCCGAATCTCCTCGACGAGGATGCTTTTCTACAAGATAGAGGTTCGAAAGACGTATAGAAACCCAGAAAACGCGGGATCTCTGCAGTACGACTAAACAGTCCCCGGCGAAGACGATCGAGACAAATGTGAGTGAAGCGTTGACGGCCAGCGAGAGAATTGCGGTATGTTTTGGTATCCAGGCAGCAAGGGCACTGGTGATCAGACCTCTTCGCGAGGCGACGCTCTCTGTCGTCCATCTTGGCCATTTTTATGAAGATGGAGACCATCCGGTCTTGCTTCCTCCGGACGACGCCTTTCTGGTCATGCTCTATCTCGTCGATGTCGACCATTCCGACATCTGGCCGGACCGACCTCCGGCACCTTTGAAGAGGTATCCCAAGGGCTCGATCTGCCTGATCAGTCTGAAGGATGGTGCCGCAATTTCGGTTCGCGGTCATTTCGAAGCGCTCGTCTTCCATATCCCGCGCGCGCATCTTGCCGAGCTCGCGGAGGAAGCAGCAGAACCCTATGTCGATGACCTGGCGACCTGTCGCGGGATTGACGATCAGGTCATCTGCAATCTTGGGTCAGCTCTGATGCCGATGTTCGACATGCCGGACGAGGTGAGGGATACGCTGCTTCCGCATGTCGCGCTGGCATTCAACGCTCATCTCGCGCATCGTTACGGACGGTCGCCTGCCCAGCGTCTTTCGACGACCGGCCGGCTATCTCCCACGCAGGAAAAGCGCATCAAGATGTACATAGCTGCGAACTTATCGGGCGACAACTCGATCGATAATATTGCCGAAGCGACCGGTTTTTCGGTGGATGAACTCTGTTCCGGCTTTGTGGAGACGACTGGGCAATCTGTCCTCGAATGGATTTCGGCATGTCGCATCAGCAGGGCCAAGTCACAACTGAGCAGGACCGGTGAAGCCATCGCCCGAGTGGCCGAAACGTGCGGTTTCTTGGACGAGAAGACGTTCGTGGAAGACTTTAGGAGGGCCGTAGGAGTCACTCCGTTCGAGTGGCGCTCACGCAACCGACACTAACACGCTTCACGGTCGAGCAGTACGGCGGCGATGCCATCTCTCACAGGGCGATTTGCCGTCGATCTCAGCTTCGGCTGCTCCTTGGTCCCGACGTCCAGGAATCCATTGGATGGTAGCTTCAACGTTGTCCGGATGCGGCTGGCAACACGCCGCATCCGGATTGACAGGTTTAGCCTTTGACGAAGGCGAGGAGGTCGGCGTTCAGGATATCGGCATTGACGGTCAGCATTCCGTGTGAGAAGCCGGGATAGGTCTTCAGCGTGCCGTTCTTCAGAAGCTTGATGGCCTTGTGCGCCGCATCTGCGATCGGCACGATCTGGTCGTCCTCGCCATGCAGAACCAGCGTTGGCACTGTGATCGCCTGCAGGTCATCGGTCTGGTCGGTTTCCGAAAAGGCCTTGATGCCGTCGTAGTGCGCCTTTGCGCCGCCCATCATGCCCTGCCGCCACCAATTTTGAATCACGCCTTCGTTCACGGTCGCGCCTTCGCGGTTGAAGCCGTAGAACGGGCCAGCGGGGACGTCGCGGAAGAACTGCGCGCGGTTGGCGGCCAGCGCGGAACGGAAACCGTCGAAGACTTCGATCGGCAGGCCTTCCGGATTGGCAGCAGTCCTCAGCATCAAAGGCGGTACTGCGGAAACCAGGACAGCCTTGGCGACGCGGCCGGTCGGTTCGCCGTGCTTGGCTACATAACGTGCAACCTCGCCACCGCCCGTCGAGTGGCCGATATGGACGGCTTTCTTCAGGTCCAGCGCTTCGACGACGGCAAAGGCATCGGCTGCGTAGTGGTCCATGTCGTGACCATCAGAGACCTGCGCGGAGCGGCCGTGACCACGGCGGTCATGGGCGACGACGCGATAGCCCTTGGAGAGAAAGAACAACATCTGTGCGTCCCAGTCATCCGATGAGAGCGGCCAGCCGTGGTGAAAGACGATCGGCTGGGCATCCTTCGAACCCCAATCCTTGTAAAAGATTTCCACGCCGTCCTTGGTGGTGATGTAGCCCATCCTATTATCTCCTTCGATTGGGGTGGTGGTGGAGGCAGCGTTGGCCGCAAAGCCAAACGATGTGGGAAGTGCGATCGCCGTGGCGGCGGCGGCGCCGGAAAGCAATGCGCCGCGGCGCGTGATGGAATGAAAATTGTTGGTCATTTCAGCGTCCTGCGATCCTGTCGTTTTGCCCTCAGGCGACGCTCTTTGCGTCTGATGGAGACATATTGCCGCCAAAAGGCAATGCGCGACAATTGCATCAATAGTTTTGATTTAATTGCGATTTTTGCAACAATGATGACGGCGGCGGCGGCCGCCCTCTCGCGGTTACTTTATGCGGCGCCGGGCCGGTTGATTGTCAGGAAATGCCGGACGACGGGCTTGTCCGGTCCTGAGTGATAGGCAAGGATCTGGCCTTGAAGATCGGCGTCGGCGTTCGACACCCGCTTGTGCTGGCGAAGATGTTCCGCCCAGGACTCCACCATGAACCATTCTACGATCTTCTGCGGATCGGCAGAGTCTTCCGTGACGCCCCACCCGTAGGCTCCGTCACGCCGCCTTTCGTGGGACATCTCATCCAGCGCATGTAGGAAGACGGTGCGATGATGTTTTTCGACATTGTATTCGATGAGGATAAGGACCGGCCCGCGATCATGGGCAACCTGTTCGGCAACCAGCGGCTCCGGCCAGTGGTTGGACGGCACTAGGTCCGTATCTCCGGACGGCAGTTTCAGGCGGTGCATGATGAACCCGGCAACCAGCAATCCGACAGCGCCGATCAGAAGCGTCACTGGCACGCCCACGGCCTCGCCGACCGCACCCCAGCCGATGCTGCCGGCAGTCATGGCGCCGTTGAATACGGTCAGATAGACCGCCAGACCGCGCCCACGGACCCAGTTTGGAAGGATGGACTGCGCCGTGCCGTTGAGGGTCGTCAGCGCCGTGATCCACGCGCCGCCAAGGAAAAGAAGAATGACGACCGCGAGGGATTGCGGCGGAGCAAACGACAGTGCGCCCATGACCAATGCAGTCACGATGGCGGACCCTAAAAGCAGACTGTCGGCGTCGAAGCGCTCGCGAAGCTTCGGCATCACCAGGGCGCCGCCGATCGCTCCGGCACCGACTGCGCCGAGCAAGATGCCGTAGAAGCTTGCGTCGCCGCCGAGCATTTGCCGGGCGACAAGCGGCAGCAGTGCCCATACCGCACTTGCAAAAGCGAAGAAGATGGCGGCACGCAGCAGCACGACATGCAGCGGGCGGCTGGCACGGGTGTAGCGAAGACCGGCGCGGAAGGCGCCGAGGAAACCTTCGGCAAGCGCGTCATTGGCGTTCTTCGCCCTTGGCCACCACATCAAGGCGGCAATGACCACGATATAGCTCGCGACATCGGCGCCGTAGGTAACTGCCGCACCGAACGCGGCAAGCAGCAGGCCGCCGGCCGCCGGGCCGATCGACCGGGCAATGTTGATGCCCAGAGAGTTGAGCGCGACCGCGCTTTTGACGTCCTGGCGCTGAACCAATTCAGGCACGATCGCCTGCCATGTCGGTCCCATCAGCGCCGCACCGATGCCGCCGAGGAAGGTCAGGCCGATGAGGGCGCTGACAGAGAGCATTCCGGTGTGAGCCAGAACCATCAGTGTGATACTGACGGAGGCGAGCAGCACCTGAACCGCGATCAGGAACTTGCGACGATCGAGAATGTCGGTGAGGACGCCCGCCGGTATGGCCAGGAGGAAGATCGGCAGGGTTCCGGCAGCCTGAACCAACGCGACCGCCGCCGGCGAGGCGGACAGATCAGTCATCAGCCAGGAACTGGCGACGTCGCGCATGAAGCTTCCAGTATTTCCGAGGACGGTGGCTGCCCAAAGGACTGCAAAGACCGGCTGTGCAAGGGGAGCGAAGCTACCCCCGGAGAATTTTGCGGCGCTCATTTGCGTGCTTCCTTTGTCAGATCCATTGCTGCGACGATGATGAAGGCGCCGGCGAGGCCGAGATGTTCGAAGAAGGCATTGGTGGCCATCATACGGTCCATGCCATCAGGCATTTCCCAGAACCGGAGAGCGATGAAGGTTGCGAGCAACGTGAAGATTGCCAAAGCCAGCGCCCCGATCCAACGCAGGAAGCCCGACACGACCATGGCCGAGGCGGCAAGCTCGAAGGTGATGACTGCCACCGCGAAGAACCCGGCCGGATGCAGGCCGAAATGCTCCATCTCGGCCAGTGCGCCGTTAAAATCCAAGATCTTGGTGAGCGGTCCCTGGATATAGGCCGCACAGAGCGCGAGAAGCGCGACGACCCGCGTCGCAGGCGCGGCAATGGTTCCCGCAAGAACACCGCTGTTGCGATTTGTGGATGGAGAATGGTCAATCATGTCTGCTCCTGTAACGTTGGCCGGTCGAACCGATCGGCCTTGATTGCGGCTGATGGAGCGATATTGGCCGGAAAGATTGCCGCCAACAATTGCATCAATACTTTCGAGTTAATTGCGATTATCGCAATAAAAGACCATTGACGTGATTGAAACGGCAGCGCTTGTCCGCTGCACATTCCATTCGCTAGGCACGAAGCGGCGTGGCTTCACACCGCCCAGCATGAGCAACCAAGCGCACCGAAGAAGCCCTTAAGGTCAGCGATCGGCAGTTTCGAGGTCCAGGCGCGGGCGTGGTCGTGGCCATGCACGCCGCAATCGCTGGCGCAGCCGCATGCCGATATCGCCGTGCGGCGAAGCGAGCGCTTGCCGGCGCCTTCCGGCTCGCCCCAGGCGGCATAGCCGCCGAAGTTGCGCACCGGCGACCAGTCGGGCATGGCACGGGGCACATCGGTTTCGTCGAGCGCCTTGAAGTCGCCGGCACCGTAGACGATCTTGCCGCCAACCATGGTGAGGTCCGACGTCAGGAATGAAATCTCGTCTTCCGAGCAAGAGAAAAAGTCCTTATCCGGCACGACGAGATCGGCGAACTGGCCCTTCTCGATCCGGCCCTTCTTGCCTTCCTCGTTGGAGAACCAGGTAACCTTTTCGGTCCACATGCGCAGTGCCGTTTCCCGGTCGAGGCAATTGGCGCGGGGATATAGCTGCATGCCGCCGACGGTCTTGCCGGTCACCATCCATGAAAGCGAGACCCAGGGATTATAGGAGGCGACGCGCGTCGCATCCGTGCCGGCCGAGACATTGACACCCTTGTCGAGCATGCGTCTGATCGGCGGCGTTGCTTCTGCGACGCCCTGACCATATCGCTCGACGAAATATTCGCCCTGATAGGCCATGCGATGCTGCGTGGCGATGCCGCCGCCGAGTGCTGCGATGCGGTCGATCGAGCGATCGGAAATCGTCTCGGCATGGTCGAAGAACCAGTTCAGGCCTTCGAGCGGGATATCCTTGTTGACCTTCTCGAAAACGTCGAGCGAACGGCTGATCGTTTCGTCATAGGTGGCGTGAAGACGCCAGGGCCAGCGGTTTTCGGCCAGCACCCGAACAACCTCTTCCAGTTCGCCTTCCATTTCCGGCGGCATGTCCGGGCGGGGCTGGCGAAAATCTTCGAAGTCCGCAGCGGAGAAGACCAGCATCTCCCCCGCACCGTTGTGGCGGAAGTAGTCGTTGCCCTGCTTGTATTTGACCGACTGTGTCCAGTTGAGGAAATCCTGCTTCTCTTCCTTTGGCTTCTGCGTGAACAGATTATAGGCGAGGCGCACCGTGAGCTGGTCTTCGTCAGACAACTTTTGAATGACCGCGTAGTCGTCCGGATAGTTCTGGAAGCCGCCGCCGGCGTCGATAACCCCGGTAATGCCCAGCCGGTTGAGTTCCCGCATAAAGTGGCGGGTGGAATTGACCTGGTATTCGAAAGGAAGCTTCGGCCCCTTGGAGAGCGTCGAATAAAGAATGCCCGCATTCGGCTTGGCGAGCAGCAGCCCCGTCGGATTGCCGTTAGCATCGCGGGTGATCTCGCCGCCCGGTGGGTTCGGCGTGTCCTTCGTGTAGCCGACAGCGCGAAGCGCGGCGCCGTTCAGCAATGCGCGGTCATACAGATGCAACAGGAAGACCGGCGTATCGGGCGCGATCGTGTTGATCTCGTCAATGGTCGGCAGGCGCTTCTCGGCGAACTGGTGTTCGGTGAACCCACCGACGACACGCACCCACTGTGGGGCGGGCGTGATGGCGACCTGCCGCTTCAGCATGTCCATTGCATCGGCAAGCGAGCGGACGCCGTCCCAGCGGAGTTCCATGTTGAAGTTGAGACCACCGCGCACGACGTGGGTATGGTTGTCGATCAGGCCCGGCAGCACGCGCTTGCCCTTGAGGTCGACAATTTTCGTGTCCGGTCCGGCGAGCGCCATGACTTCCCTGTCGGTACCCACGTCCATGAATAGACCGTCCTTGACGGCGATCGCAGTGGCGTTCGGATTTGCGCGATCAAGCGTGGTGATCAATCCGTTGTGAAGAACGACGTCTGCGTGCATGGAAGCGGCTCCGGTCTTGATGGGATCGGCGGCATTGGCCGGTGAAAACAGATTTGAAATGGCGAGGCTCGAAGCTGCGCCCAGGAAGGTGCGGCGCGTGGTCATCAGCTTTTCCCTGAGGTCGGATCTTCGCTGGAGGAGGTCACCTCCATCATGTTCACTCCGCCTTTCGGAAGGTGTCCGAACATGTGCGGTTTTACCTGATGGAGCCAGGAAAGGGCAGCAGGCTCGCGAGCCCACATGCCTTTTGCCAGCGGCACGAGCTGCTCGCCGACAAGGATCCCAAGTAAACCGATGAGAGCGACGACGGGCGGGGCAGGCGAACGCACATTCAGCAGGCTGTAGATCACGCCCACCAGCAGGCCGGCACCGAGTGACAGAACATAGACTTTCATGGATGAGACCTTCGCATGAGGGAAGCAATTTACTCCGGCAGGTGGCAACCTGCCGGAGTGATGGGGGCTTAGTTTGCGGGGTTGGGGCCAATCCGCTTGCCGTGGCTGACCCGCTCGGAGCCGCCGTGCACGTGGGTGACGGCGTAATCGATGCCCATGCCGTAAGCACCGGAATGCTCCTTCACCAGAGAGGTAACTGCGTCGTAGGTTTCCTTGCGTGCCCAGTCGCGCTGCCATTCCAGCAGGACCTGCTGCCAGGTGACCGGAACGACACCTGCCTGAACCATGCGGTCCATGGCGTATTTGTGTGCATCGACCGACGTGCCGCCGGAAGCATCTGCGACCATGTAGATTTCGTAGTCGGTGTCGTTCATGCAGGACAGTGCGAAGGTGGTGTTGCAGACCTCGGTCCACAGGCCAGCGACGACGATCTTCTTGCGGCCGTTGGCGGCGTTCTTGGCAAGTGCATCGCGGACGTTCTGATCATCCCAGGAGTTCATCGAGGTGCGCTCGAGAATGTCGTTGTCGGAGACGACGGCGAGCAGTTCAGGGAAGGTGTTGCCAGAGAAAGAGTCCGTCTCGACGGTCGTGATCGTGGTCGGGATGTTAAAAATTTTTGCTGCTTTGGCAAGGCCCACAACGTTGTTTTTCAGGGTCTGGCGGTCGATCGACTGGACACCGAAGGCCATCTGTGGCTGCTGGTCGATGAAGATGATCTGGCTGTTCTGGGGTGTCAGGACCTGAAGCTTGTTAGACATCTCGTGTTTTCCTTTGGTTGGGTTGAAGATAGGCAATGGGGCAGGGATCGCTCCGCGTCTTGAACGTTGGGACGCTGGATTGTCGGAAAGCGACCTGGTTGGAGCATTAGGCTGCAAGTGGCGTAAGCCCGGCCTCGATTTGGGCACGGTAAGGCTCGTAGCGGGCCGGCAATTTCAGAGCCTCGCCGAGGTGCGCGGTGTCTTCGTCGCGATTGAAACCGGGTTCGTTGGTGGCGATCTCGAACAGCACGCCGCCGGGGGTACGGAAGTAGATCGCCCAGAAGTAGTCGCGGTCAATCACAGGAGTGACCTGGTAGCCGGTGTCCATCAGTGCCTTTCGGACTTCGAGCTGCTTGGCGCGGTTCTCAACAGCGAAGGCGATATGGTGGACCGAGCCTGCTCCCTGTCGTGCAAAAGGAGTCTGGCGAAGCGCCTCGAGCTCGATCGAGTCGGCTCCGTTGCCGCCTGGGATTGTAAAGCGGGTGATATTACCTTCGGTCTCGGCGTGCTGGTAGCCCATGAACCCGAGCAGTTCAGCGGTGGCGGCTGTGTCGTGCAGGCGGAAACGCGCGCCGGAGAAGCCACGGATGGCGACGCTGTCGGCTATACCGGCTCCGTTCCACGCCGTGCGAGCGTCGTCGTCCGTCTCGATCAGGGCAAGATTTTCACCGTCCGGGCCGCTGAAGCTCAGGCGATTGGCACCGAAGATCGTGTCGGGCTGAAGATTGCCGGCACCCTTTGCTATCAGCTGATCCTGCCAGAAGGAGAGGGAGCCTTTCGGGACTGCGAACTGCGTTTCGCTCACTTCGCCAACGCCTGGCCTGCCGCGCATCACGTCGGGGAATGGGAAGTAGGTCATGACAGTGCCGGGGGTACCAGCCTCGTCGCCGTAGTAGAGGTGGTAGACGTTCGGATCGTCGAAGTTCACGGTCTTCTTTACGCGGCGTAGCCCAAGGGTGTCCGTGAAAAACGTGTTGTTCTGACGGGCATCAGATGCCATCGACGTGATGTGATGCAGTCCGTTGATATCCTTGATCATGATGTTTGCCCTTCGGTGGCTGACTTCGTTTGTCTGGTGCGATTAGAAACTACTCCAGTTGAACAGTGCTCGGAATTGCAATAAAACTTGTGAATGAATTGCGGTAGGTGAAATAATCGAATGAACGACTACAAGGCCCTCCGAACGTTTCTGCTGGCTGCCGAAAAGCGAAACTTTGCCCAGGTCGCGCGCGAACTGGACATGACACCCGCAGCCGTCACACGTGCAATCGCCGCTCTGGAAGAAGATCTCGGCGTACAGCTCTTTGTCCGGACGACGCGGCAGGTCTCGCTCACGACCGACGGCGCGATTTTTGCCGCCCAGATACAGCCGGCGGTGCAGGCGCTCGAAAATGCCCGCAAAGATGTGATGAACACCCACAAGGCCGATCACGGTCGGCTTCGGATCAGTGCGCCGACCTGGTTCGGTCAGCAAATCCTGCCGCCTGTCTTGTCGGGCTTCAGGGAGCGCTATCCGAAGATTGGCTTCGAAATCTCCTTGGCGGACGGGCTCGTGAACATCATCGACGACGACTACGATCTGGCGATCCGCATCTCCGCAGCACCATCGGACAAGTTCACTATCTGGCGGAAGATAAGTCTCGTCCGGCGCATTCTCGTAGCTGCCCCCGGAAGCCGATTTGAAGGAATGGAACATCCCAATGAGCTGACACCCGACGATTGCCTTGCCTACAGTGGTGAAAGCAAACGGGAGACTTGGTCCTTATCGGACGGCAGCGGCAGTGCGACGATATCGGCGGGCCGCGCGTTCAGTGCCAACAATGGAGGTGTTCTGGCCGATATGGCTGCCGAAGGGGCCGGGATTGCCATGCTCCCGAGATTTCACGTGGCCGAGCATCTGCGCACGGGAAGGCTGGTCCCTGTCCTGCGGAACTGGTCGCCGCCGGACTTGTGGCTGACCCTATATTACCCCCCATACCAGGCGCTGCCGCCGCGCATTGCCTCGTTTTCGAAATTCTTCGAACAACAAGTACCGGCTTTTATGACGGCGATGGAATGACCTTCGCCGTGATAAAGTGGACTCCGCTGCTATCACAAATGCCTTTTAGGACGATATTACAGCATCCTGACGCCAGTTTTTGGATAGAGGGTTTAACCCCATCCAATCACGGGCCGTCAGTTCGATCTCTTTCAAGCCGGCCGTACTCCGTCCGGGGTCAGCAAATTCGGTGTTTCGGTCGCCTATCGCATTCCGTGCATCCGAAAAATCCAGGTCGCGGCTTCGACCGGGCGACGGCCGATTCCGACCAGATTAGTGGGAACACGCGATGCTTTTCAGCTTGCCCTGGTCCGTCCTGGTCTCGGTCTACCGGAACAGCTCCGCCGTATTCTATCTCGACGGCCGCGCCGGCTGAGACCTGGATTTTCCGTCTGGCATCGGCGAATCGGACAACCGTTTCGACATTGCGGGGCGCCGAGAGTTTCAGCTTCGTCGGCCGTCCGTCTTTCCAGTGGAGATCGAGCGTCATGCACGCCGCGAACACGGAGGCCGAGCAATGATCCGATGGGCCATTCCCTCGGAAGGGCCGGAAGAAGGTGGAGTTCTTGCGGACGAGACTGCATGAGCATCTCTAGGATACCGGCGCGCCACCGAAGTTTCCGTTGATCTGGAATGGCGGATGGGCGTCGAACAGATTGGTGTAGGTGCGCACAGGACTAAGAAGGAGCTTGACCACATCGAGCGCGTGCTCGCCGTCACGAAGCCGCGCCCAAAGATTGATGCGCCAACCGATGCCCCATCCCGTAGCGTCGTCGCCGCGGATTTCCAAGGAGCGTCGGGCTGCCGTGGCGAGCTGGGGAGTCCTGTCCATGTCGATCTGCCAGCTCGGATAGAGGCCATAGAGGTGCGAGACGTGCCGGTGATGGATGTCCGGCGCCCGCAGGTCCCAGTCCTCCAGCTATTCCCGCAATTGCGACGAGCGTTTTATCCGGCAGGCGTATTTTCGCTTGCGAACGACAAGCGTCGGCTACATGTTGGAGCCGTCTCGTAGTTCATGAGGTAATCTATGCCAACGGGTACAGTGAAATTCTTCAATGCCGACAAAGGGTTTGGTTTTATAAGTCCCGATGGAGGCGGCAATGATGTGTTCGTACACATCTCGGCTCTTCAGGCTTCCGGCATCCAATCGCTTCGTGACGGGCAGAAGGTGTCGTTCGATACGGAGCCAGACAACAGGGGGAAAGGCCCTAAAGCCGTAAACATCGAAGTGCGGTAATCCTCGAACGTAGTGCGGGGTCCCCTCCGTCGGCCGACTCGATTTCGTCGCCAACGATTGCGGAACCGTGCGCATCCTTCAAGCTGTTGTCCATAGACTCTGTCACTAGCCACGCTTGACTAGTCTTCCCGCTCCGTCCCGTTATCGGCGACGAGCAACGGCTCAGTGCGCGTGACCCTTGTCGGGCAGCTCGTCCTCACTAATTAATTAACTTGAGCATCGTAAGACTTCAGTTCCTCTCGATTCATCCATGCAATAAGCGCGCGGCTGCCATAACTTGTGTCGCCCAACAATCGTCTCCATCTGCCAGGTACGCCACGCGTGTCTATTGCATACCGGCGCTGCGACCTATGGTCGGCACGCGCGAGGAGACAGTCATGAACGACATTTCGAAAACTCTTACTGATATGACCGTTTTCGAGAGATCAAGCCTGATCGAAACCGTTGCCGATGCTCTCGAGGCAACCGCCGACGCAGCAGGGGATGAAGGCGATGTGCGCTTCGTCGCCAACTCACTGTTCGTTGCCAATACAATCCGAGGCTTGTCCGGCGACCTTGCGCCAGGGGATATCAAGGCAGCAGAGGTCCTCCTAGAGCAGGGCATTATGCTCGTCCAGCAGTTCTCGAACCGAGGAAGACAGGGCGCAGTGCTCAACTAGCGGCTCACCGGGCAGACATCTTTCCTACACGCCCCGCGGCGGCTCTAGGGCAGCAATGGTTCGACCATTTTCACTCCCATTCATCGAAAGTCTCTGTTTTAGGATATGCTAAAGGATAGCGTGGCTTAGCTGAGAATGTCGCCATTCTATGCTGGGTTTTGCGTATAGCCCCGAAGCGTGAACAGCCACCCCGTTCGCATGGCAGATAATTCCCCAAGCGCGAACGTGCTTTCGGTGATACGGTTACCGAGCCGGGCGTCCCAACTTGTAAATGCAAACGCGGGAGGATGAGATGACGACCTTGTTCGTAAGGCATGAGGTTTCGGATTACGCGACCTGGCGCAAGGTATATGATGCGTTTCGGCCCGTACAGAAAGAAAACGGGGTTATGGCGGAGGCGGTTTATCAGGCCGCCGACAATCCCAACGACGTTACCGTCACCCATGAGTTCGCCACGATTGAAGCAGCTCAGGCCTTCGGCAAGCTGGAAGAGCTAAGGGCGGCGATGCGCACGGGGGGCGTGCTGGGCGCGCCGACGGTGTGGCTCACCAACAAAACCTGAAAACCGGTTGCGTTGACGTTCGCCCAAGCGCCCGAGCGCCGTGGCTCCTTTGATGCGAAGAGATGCCAGCGACGCCCGCTGATGGCGCATCCCGGCCTCGAGCCGACCTGGGGCAGCGGTCGACTTGAAAATTTTGAAGCTAGCCGGAAATCCGAAGCGCGTGCCGAATTCGATCACCGATACTTAGGCTTGGCCTAGCTGGATTTGCCGGCGCAAGGTGCTCTAGCACCAGGTCGATTTCATCCGCTATCGCGGGTCTCTCCCTCAGAAGAGTTGCGAGACTGCAACAACGGTAGTCACAGCCCGGCTCGTGCCCGTTTCCTCTCTCGATCTTCGGGGTTACATCGTTGCGGCGCGGACCGACAGGCGGTCCACGTCCAGGCGCTTCGCGACATCACGTGGAAGTTTGACGGGGAAATCGGCACGACTCTGAACAACCCCCGGTGTTCGTCGATTAACGAGATCATCGCTTCAATGGTTGTCGACCTCTGGCCTGACAACTCAACTGTACTCTCGGACAAGCTCTAAGCGTCGAGATAACGCTCGGCCAGACGCCCCCACATGGCGGCACCGGTCGTCAGGCTGTCGTCGTTGAAATCGTATTTCGACGAATGCAGGATCTGCGAGTCCTTGCCGTTGCCGAGACGGAGGAAACTACCGGGCCTACGCTCAAGGAAATAGGCGAAGTCTTCGCTGCCGGGCAGGAGAGGGCATGTGAAGACATTTTCAGCGCCAATCAGTTCCTCGGCCACTTCGCGAGCGAATGCCGTTTCCTTTTCCGAATTCACAACGACCGGATAGCCATGCTCATAGTCGATCTCGGCTCTTGCGCCATGGCCCTCGGCAACGCTTGCCGCCAGCGTGCGGATGCGCTCCTCGAGGAAGGTGCGGATCGCCGGGTCGAACGAGCGGACGCTCAACGAGATCTTTGCTGTGTTCGGAATGACGTTCGACGCTTCACCGGCATGGATCGTGCTGACGGTGACGACGGCCGTCTGGGTCGGATCGACGTTGCGCGAGACGATCGACTGCAGCGTCACGACGAGGTTGCAGGCGACCAAAACCGGATCAACGCTGAGATGCGGTCGCGACGCATGGCCGCCCTTGCCGACAATGGTGATCTTCACCGTATCGCCGGCCGCCATGATCGGACCGGATCGGGTGAGCAGTGCGCCGGCCGGCATGCCGGGGTGGTTGTGTAGGCCGAAGATGGCGTCGATCGGGAAACGCTCGAATAGGCCGTCGGCGATCATCCGTTGCGCGCCGCTGTTCTGCCCGGCCTCTTCGGCGGGCTGGAAGATCAACGTCACTGTGCCGTTGAAGCGTTTTGTCCGCGCCAGATATCCGGCTGCACCGAGAAGAACCGTGGTGTGGCCGTCGTGGCCGCAGGCATGCATCTTGCCGGGCACGGTGCTGGCATAGGCGACACCAGTCTCTTCCTCGATCGGCAATGCATCCATGTCGGCACGGATACCGATGCTTTTGGTGCCGGTACCGTTCTTCAGCGTCGCCACGACGCCATGGCCGCCGACATTGCGGGTGACAGCGTATCCCCAGGCTTCCAGCTTGTCGGCGACGTAACGGGCAGTCTCGGTTTCCTCGAAGGAAAGTTCCGGGTTGGCGTGCAGGTGATGGCGGGTCGCCTTCAGCTCGGCTTCCATGGCATCGAAATCGGATACGCGGGCGTAGAGATTGTCTTGCGAGGGCATCAGAGTTCCAGACTTAGCAAAATTCAAACACAAGGCCCCGGCCTTTGGGGCCGGGGCTAGGTGGGGAGACTTTTAAAGAAAGCGCGACAGAAAAGCCTGCGTGCGCGGATGCTGCGGATTGCCGATCACATCCTCGGGCTTGCCCTGTTCGACGACCACGCCGCCGTCCATGAACACCACCCGGTCGGCCGCTTCACGGGCAAAACTGATCTCGTGGGTGACGACGATCATGGTGAGACCCTGTTTTGCCAGATCCCGCATGGTCGCCAGCACTTCGCCGACCAGTTCCGGATCGAGTGCCGAGGTCGGCTCGTCGAACAGCATCAGCTTCGGCTTGATCGCCAGTGCGCGGGCAATCGCCACGCGCTGCTGCTGGCCGCCGGAGAGCTGCCGCGGATAGGCATTGGCCTTCTCCGACAGACCGACGCGTTCCAAAAGGCGCTTGGCGTTCTCGATCGCATCCTTTCGGCTTTCACGATGGACGCCGACTGGCGCCTCGATGATGTTCTGCAGCACGGTCATGTGCGGGTAAAGGTTGAACTGCTGGAACACCATGCCGATCTTGCGGCGCTGCTTGGCAATGCCGGTGAGCGACAGCTTTTCCAGATGGTCGTTCTTCACCCGGTAACCGATCTGTTCGCCATCAACCTCGATGTATCCCTTCTGGATATCTTCGAGGTGATTGATACAGCGTAGAAAGGTGGATTTGCCCGAGCCGGACGGCCCCAGAACGGCCACGACTTCCCCCGGCATGATGTCGAGGTCGATGCCCTTCAACACTTCGAGCTGGTCGAAGGACTTGTGGACATTACGAGCCTGGACGAGGGGCTTGGCGGTATCGACGATGGTCAATGGCTTGCCTCCTCTATGACGGCGGCCGGCTTGGGCGTGGCGCCATTACGGCGGTCGCTGCGGCCGTAATAGGCTTCGATATAGCTCTGGCCGATGTTCAGCACCGAGGTGATGAGCAAGTACCAGATGACCGCGACCATCAGCATCGGGATAATCTCGAAGGTGCGGTTATAGATGGACTGTACCGAATAGAGCAGGTCGGCCATGGCGATGACGCTGACCAGCGAGGTCGCCTTGATCATACTGATCAACTGGTTGCCGGTCGGCGGCACGATCGAACGCATCGCCTGCGGAATGATGATCCGCCAAAGGGCGCGGCCCTTGGTCATGCCGAAGGCCTGCGCGGTTTCAGCCTGACCGCGATCGACCGAGAGAAGACCGCCGCGGATGATTTCCGCCATATAGGCCGCTTCGTTGAGCGCCAGACCGACAATCGCCGCCGTCATCGGGGTAATCACCGTGTTGGTGTCCCAGCTGATCAGCGTCGGGCCGAAGGGAATGGAAAGCGAAATCGCCGGAAACAGCGTCGACATATTGTACCAGAAAATCAGCTGGACGAGCAGGGGCGTGCCGCGGAAGAACCAGATGAACAGCGAGGCGAACGAACTCGCCAGCTTGTCGTCCGACATGCGGGCAATGGCGATCACCAGGCCGAGCGCGACACCGAGGATCATGGCGACGACGGTCAGGCCGAGACTGACATACAGGCCCTTGATGACGGTTGGATCGAAGAAATACTGGGCGACGACCTGCCAGCCGAAATTTTCGTTGCTGGCGATGATCCAGGCGAAATCGACGACGACAAGCGCGATCACGATCCAAAGGGCAAGGCGGCCGGTCCGGAAAGGCGCGTGGGCCGTCGCCACATCACGGAAGTCCGCAGCGCCCGAAGGCGCTGCATTGTTGGTGGTGTTGGTGCTCATTTTGGAAGCTGTCCGCCGAGGTTGAGGCCGGGCTGCGCGATCATGTTGTTCTCGAGGCCCCACTTCTTCATGATCGTGGCATAGGCGCCGTTGTCGATCAGAACCTTGATGGCATCGATCATGATCGGACCGAGCGGCGAACCCTTCGGCACGACGGCACCCTGGAAGATGTCTTCAAAGCCGTTCTTCTGGCCGACGCCTGTCAGTTCCAGCTGGCCGTTCGCCTGAGAAACGAAATAGGTCAGCGGCGCCTGCGAGGAGAAGAAGGCGTCGGCGCGCTTGGAGCGGACGGCCAGGATCGATGCCGGCTGGTCGGTGTAGGACTGCACTTCGACCGGCTCCTTGCCATCGGCCTTGCACTTGTCCGACTGCACCTTGATCACGCGCTCGGCAGAACCGCCGGCCATGACCGAAATGCGCTGGCCGCAGGACGTGTCGAGCGAGGTGATGCCCTTGGGATTGCCCTTGAGGGCTGCGAATACGACGTATTCCTTGACCCAATCGACGAAATCATTGGCTGCTTCGCGATCCTTGTAGTCGCCGACCGGACCAAACGCGAACTGGTAGCGGCCCGAGTTGACGCCGGCCAGCAGTGCCGGCAGACCGCCGACAGTCGCATGCTCGATCTTGACGCCGAGAACCTGTGCAAGCGCGTCGGTCAGGTCGGCGCTGGCGCCGGTCATGACGGTGCCGGTGACGATTTCGTAGGGAGGGAACGAACCGTTGTTGACGGAGGTCATCTTGCCGGCCGTCTTGATGTCGTCCGGCAGGCGATCGTGCAGCTCCTTGTTGACGTCCAGCTTGATGGATGCGTCCTGCGCCTTGGCGACGCTAGCAAGTGCTACGCCGGCGAGGGCGAGAGCGATCAGTTTCTTATGCGACATGTTCATTCCCCTTGTTTTACTAAGCTACGTTTCTTGAGAGATTAAGGTTGCGACTGCCGCTCAGATCCGGCTGCCATCCGTATCGAATGGGAAAAGCTCTTCCGGCGTCAGGTGGCGCTTCATGATGCCCTGGGCATGCAGCTCACTGGCGAAATCGTCGATCATCTTGCGGTTGGCGGTAAATCCGCTGGCATCCCAGCCTTTGGGCAGCTCGCGCGACGTTTTCAGTACCTCGTCGAACATCCACGGCGTGGTTTCGGCGTACTTGCGGCGCTTGGCGGTCCACATGCGCTGCGATTCGTCGACGAGCCGGCTCACTTCGGCAATCACCCACGGGTTCTCGGCAACGATCTCGGCCTTGATGCCGATCAGATGCATGCCCGGAACATATCCCACATCATCGAAATACTGGCGCTCTTCTGCACGGAAATCGGTGAGGACCTGACGGAACGGCGAGCCCGGCTCGAAATAGCCATCAGGCATGAAGGGCGTAAAGATCGCATCCAGTCCGCCTTCGCGCAAAAGGTCTACCATCGGGCGTTCGCCGGGGCAGGCTTCGATTAAGCCGGGCTGGCCGAAGCCGTCGAGGCGATCGGTGATTGGGTGTGCCTCCGTCAGGCGGCCTGCATACCACATCGCGTCCTTGACCTCGACGCCTTCGCGGCGGATGGCCGCACGCGTCCACGTGTTGCCGCTGTCGCGCCATCCGGTGACGCCGATGCGTTTGCCGGCCAGCTGGCCAAGAGTCGTGATGTCGCTGTCCCGCGTAGTCATGATGCAGCGATGGCGGAAGCCGCGCATGATGAAGTTGGGAATGCCAACGACACTGTCATCGCCGTCATGACGAAGCTGGGTGTAGCGGCTGAATGAAATCTCGGCAGCCTCATGGTCGGGGCTTTTGCCGAGATGGGAGACAAGCGTTCCGATCCGGTCCACCTGTATGTCGAGCTTGTCGGAAGCGACATCGCCGAGAATCAGCGGGGTCATATAATCCCAGTCACGCAGTGCAATTCGAAGGCTCAGTGTCATTCTAGATACTCATGTCAGGAAATGCTTACGAAGGGAGATTAAAATGTTCACTTCGTAATGATCAAATGTTATTACGTTATTGAACATTTAATTTGGTGAGAAAATGAGCGACGCCTACGATTCGATCTGGTTTGCCGAAAAATTAAGCGATCGAACAATTCGCGGAATCGCATTAGAAACCAGTGCCTTGATCAGGGCAGGGGCGCTTCCGGTCGGCGCCAAGTTGCCTCCAATCCGTGATCTCGCTTTTTCGCTCGGTGTCAGCCCGGCGACGATTTCGGAAGCCTGGAGCGAACTCAGACGGCAAAAGATCATTACAGGCAGGGGACGAAACGGCACCTGGGTGAGCGGCGACCGCTTCATCGCAAAGCCAGAGCGCCTGGCAAGTTCCGGCCACTACGGTGCCGATGTGCTCGACCTGACGATGGCCGTTCCTGACCGAAGGCTGCTGCCGCCTTTAGAGAAGGCGATGGTGTATGGGGCTTCCGCGGAGAACCTCAACAGCTACGAGCGCAGCCGTATTCTGCCGGAACTGGAGGCCGAACTTCGCAAGACATGGCCCTATGACCCGGAGGCATTGCTGGCAACCAACGGCGGTTATAACGCTGTGTATACCGCTATTCATGCACTGGTGACGCCCGGTGCGCCTGTCGCTATCGAAGAACCGACGGCGATGCGCCTCCTCGATATCCTTGAGCATCAGGGTGCACGTATCCTACCTGTGAAATGTGACGAGTACGGGCCGCTGCCCTCATCGCTACAGGATGCGATGCGCTACAAACCGGTCGTTTTCCTCTTCCAGCCGCGGCTGCATTCGGTGACCGGCCGGACAGTGACGGCGGAACGCCTAGGCGAACTGGCCGAAGTACTACGTGACAGCGACACCCTGATAATTGAGGATGATGGCATCTCCGATATTTCCGGGGTTGAGCGTCATTCGCTTGGCACCCAGTTTCCCGACCGGGTTATCCACATCATCTCGTTCTCTAAAACGCTCGGTCCCGACCTTCGCTTAGCCGTATTGTCGAGCACATCGGCAGTCGTTGAACAGATCCAATCTTATCGTAGTTTTAGTGCAGCCTGGACCAGCCGCATTCTTCAAGCCGCCGGCGCATGGTTGTTGCGCCAACCGGGAACTTGGGAAAATATCGCATCTGCCCGGGCTATCTATAAAAAACGACGCGATATGCTCGCTAGCGCCTTGCGAGTGCGCGGCCTCACCATCGAAGATGGGGAAGGGCTATCTTTGTGGGTGCCAGTTGTCTCTGAACCCTTTGCAATGGTCACGCTCGCTGCCCGAAACATTGCAGTCAACTCAGGAAGCAAATTCTGCGTTGGTCATAGCAATAACATTCGGGTGGCAACGTCGATGTTGGATGAGCGCTGCGAGGATGTCGCCGACGCGATTGCGCTCGCCCACATTATGTAGCTGCACAAGCGACGCGTTGACAGCTCTGGTGCAACCGAAAATTCCTATCATATTCGGGAGAAACGAGTTTTACTCGAACGCCTCTTCTATTGGTTCGACGAACGACTTGGACTGCGCACTTTTCCGGTTATTTGGCCGCAATGTATGAACGGCACCAAATCCCCGATCCTCATGAGGCTTAGGTGGCGAGACGCCACGATTGACGCCTTAGCTGACGCCGCTTCGCTTGAGAGGTCGTTTTCCACCCATAAAAACTGAATCAGAGCCACCTGCCAGTGGGTCTTAGCGCATGAAATGCGTGCCGATGGTTCCTCGGGCTTCAAACGAGTGAAAGGATCGAACTTCTCTGGATGTACGCCGCCAGCCGCAAATCGAACCGCAAACTCGTTTTCGAGTGATGCCGAAGCGTTAGTAACTGCATGAAGACACATGTAGCGACAGTCACCAATATCGGCCGCGGCGCTGACCGTTTACGCCCATGTTCTAGATTCTTTCCTCAACTACAGATGCCAACGGAATAGCGACCTGCGCGCCCTGTTCCAGACATGCCAGCGAGCCGGCAACGGCGGCTCGTCGCAACGCAACCGAAAAATCGTTACCCTGATCGAGTCCGGCGGCGAGGTATCCGCAGAAGGTGTCGCCTGCACCGACTGTGTCAACCGGTTCGATCGTCAAACCCATCGCGGAATAAATCTGGCCATGTCGAATGGCGATCACGCAATCGGCACCCAGGGTGACAACGAAGGTTCGCCCAGCTTGACTATGGAGTTCCTTTAGCGCCTCGATCCGTTTGTGATGGTTTTCGACAGTCACTCCGTATAGCAGTTCGAACTCCGTTTCATTTGCTACAACGATATCGGCCAATGCAGCCAACCGAGCACTTTGCGCTGTAAAGGGGGCAACGTTTAAGATTGTAGTCAGTCCTTTCTGCCTGCCCTCCTGCAGCGCGGTGAGAATGGTCTCTTCGGAAATCTCCATCTGCAGCATGAGAATATCGTCGCAAGCCATGGCACCCACCGCGGACGATGCCATTTCCGTGTCGACGGAGGCGTTCGCACCTGAAGTGACGGCGATCATGTTCTGACCACTTTCGTCCACCAGGATCATCGCAGTTCCGGTTATCGTTGGTTCAACCTTTACACCTGTCAGATCAACGGATGCAGCTCTGAGCATGGACAATGCGTTGGAGGCAAATGCGTCGTCACCGACGGCGCCCACCAGGCGGGTTGCGGATTCTGCGCGCCGCGCCGCAAGTGCTTGGTTTGCACCCTTGCCACCCGCCGTTGTTGTAAACGATTTGCCGGGCACCGTTTCGCCCGGACGGGGAAGGCGACCTACACTGGCAACGAGGTCCATGTTGATGGAACCCAGAACGGTAATCATAGACAATCCTTTTTAGCTAATGAGGCTGGTACTCTCGGCGAAATCGCGCAGTGTCAGGACAACGCTCGTGTATCCAAGGAATACCTACTGGTCTCCATCCTCATCGTCAGCGATTTTGCGCAGGAGATACAACAACGCGATGCGCTCTGCCGGATTGAGGCGCGACACCGTCTTTTCGCTGATGAGATGTGCTCGGGGATACATTTCCTCGAGCAGAGCCTCACCCTTTGGCACCAAAGAAATCACAACCTTGCGGCCGTCGGCTGTATCCTTGGACAGATCGATCAGTCCACGCGCCTTCAGCCGCTCAACAATGCCACGAATGGTCGCTTGATCGACTGACGTCGCCTTCACCAGCTCTACTTGCGAACTCGGCCCGAGATCATGCAGGGCACATAGCGTTACGAACTGGACCGATGTCAGGTCGGGATCGTTGGCATTGGTCTGGAAGATCGAGAGATGGCGCTGATAAGCCTTGCGCAGTAGATGTCCGACCTGCTCCGTGACATTGTAGCCATTCTCAGGCGCCTGCGGTTCAGGCAAGATTTCTGTGTCGTTGGCAGTCATCGTCGGCGGGTCCATCGGTGGCGGTGTGCTCAGCGTCAATACAGCGCGGACTGCAGGAAACACCACAGCAAGTTGCGCCGGTCAAGGCGTGTCGAGCGTCCCCCGCTTCGCATGTTTCTACGCAAAGCGGGGCGGTCGTTGTTATTTGAAGTTGTGCTTCATTTCCTTAACGGCGATGTCGCCGTCGAGAACCATCGGTTCATCGTCGAGGAACAGCGAGCAACCGCGCATCGGGATATCCAGATGGCAGGCGGTGTCGTTCGGGCCGCCGAGCTCGTTGTTGGGGCCAGTGGAGAACATCACGTTGCCGTAGAAGGAGCGTGCCTCCATGCCCATGCCGCCCGGGAATTCGCCGGGCACCATTCGATGCCACTTGGCGTTCTGATTAAGGCCCCAGCCGACATGGCTCATGCCCATGCCACGCGAGTCGTTGAAACCTGCCATGTAGGATTTGACCAGCTCGGCATCGAGACCGCCGCGAATGTCGGTGATCCAACCGTTTTCGATCGTATAGATGATCGGGTCGCGCACGTAGATGTTCTGCGGCAGCAGGATATCGCCCGGAGCAACGACGATTGTACCGTCGACGCCATCGTCGTCACCACCGGTGAAGACAAAGCCGGACGGCCAATGATCCCAGCGGCCCGGCTCGTCCGTGCACGCATATTCGGTAATGGCGGGATAGGTGTTGAGCTTGTAGGTGACATCTGTGCCATGCGGAGAGGTGATCCGCATCACCTTGGCCTTGGACAGCAGGTCTCCGGCAAATTCGACGCGCTCGCGCAGTTCCTTTGTCGGCAGCATGCGCGCGAGAATCTCCGGCGGTTCGACGGCGGTCAGGATGCGCGTGCCGGCCGCCTGGATCGCCATCTGTTCCGGGCTGAAGAGCAGGAAGATGCAATCGATCAGCATGTCGGCGGCCTTCAGGGCCTCTACCGCTTCCGGCATGGCTGCGAGGCCTGTCTGGCCGACCGCCCATGCACCTGCCGGCGGCACCGGCGGCAAACGCATGTGATACATCTTGGCGCCAAGACGCATGCCCGCCGCCATGAAGGCGTCGGCGTAATCGAGGCGCTCGTTGCCCTGGGTAAGGACGATGAGTTTTTCGCCCTCGTGGACGCCCGACATCTTCAACTGATGCAGGCAAATTTCCGTGAAGCTGAATTGATCCATGCTCGTTCCCTTATCTTGCTTGAAGGCTTGGGTGTTTCGTCCAGTTACGGACAGTCGGACTTGACTTTGGCGATTTTGGCGATCGCCTCCTCCCTCGAAACGACATCGCCATATTTGCTGTCGATATCGAAGAGGTTGGCATTGTGCGGATCCGGGTGCCGGTCGCCGACGCATTCGCGCACGACGATGCCACGAAATCCGTGCTGGACCGCATCGACGGCGGTGGCGCGGATGCAGCCGCTGGTCGAGCAGCCGGCCATGATCACAGTGTCGATGCCCTGCGCATGCAGGTGCGAGGCGAGGCTGGTGCCGAAGAAGGCGCTGGCATATTGCTTGACGATGACGAGCTCGCCATTGGCAGGCTCGACGCCGTCGCAGAACTCGGCAAGTACGTTGCCTTCGACCATCCCCTTCATGACAGGCGATTTCTTCACCCACATGCCGCCATCGGCGCAGTTTTCCGCGAGATAGAGGATGCGGGTATGGATGACCGGAATGCCGGCCTCGCGGGCGGCCTGGATCAGCGCCGGTGTCTGCGCGACCGCTTCAACCACGCCCGGCGCAAACAGAGGCGCGCCCTCGGTGGTGTATCCCTTGAGGAAGTCAATGACGAGCAGGGCAGGGCGTTGACCGAAGCCGATGCGGTTGCCCCAGACGCCCTGATAATTGCTTTCTGCGCTCTGCATAATGGCCCTCTTCAGTAAGCGCCGGACAGAAGTGCGCCGGCGCCGGGCACGACTGCCTCCAGGCCGAGCTTCTTCAACATGCAGTATGTGGTTGCAACCGCGGCGGTCAGAACCGGCTTGCCAGTCATAGCTTCGACCTTGGCGATGACGGGCAGCGATGGCATCTGCACGCAGGCGGAGAGGACAATCACGTCAACGTCGGTCAGATCGAGCGTCTGCACGATCGCGGGGAGGTTTTCCGGATCGTGGCGGGCAACGTCGAGATTGTCTGGGATCTCGAGCGCACGCCAGTCCATCACCTCGAAGCCTTCCTCGCGGATGTAATCGACGACGAGTTCCGTCAACGGCTTCATATAGGGCGCGACGACGGCGATCTTCTTCGCCTTCATCACCTTCAGGCCCTCGATCAGGGCGCCGGCGCTGGTCACGACGGGAATGTCGGTGCCGTTTTCCTGGGTGCGACCCGTCAGGCGCTTCTCCGATTGGCGATGATAGCCGAGGCCCATCGCCATGATGGCGACGAGGCAGGCATACCCCAGAACATCGACGCGGGCGTCAGAGAGTTCGACCGCGCAACGGTCGGACTCTGCGTCCATCGCTGCCAGTTCCTCCTTCACCACCTTCTTCATGCGCATGCGGCTGGAGTGGAAGGTGAAGCGCTCCTGGCGGATGGACTGGCGCGCCGTCAACATGGCGGGAATTTCAGTCTCCATCGTCGTGTTGGAGCTCGGAACGATCTGGCCGATACGGTAATATTTCTGCACGGATGAAATCCTCTGCTTTACATAGCGGGTGCCAAGCAAGCGGCGGTGGATCGTCGATCCACCGCCGCTTCAATCAACGGGAGAGAAAATCTCCAAGCGCGACAAAGAAGCCGTCGAAATCGTCCCAAGGGATCATGTGCCCTGCATTGGGCACGCGGGTGATTTCCATAGCGGGATAGAGCAAGCGGGCCTCTTCCTCGTCCACGGTCTCGACAACGCCGCCACGGCCGGCCACCATCAGCATTGCAGGCTGCGTCAGCTTCGGCAGATCCGGGAAGATGTCGTCCTTGTGAAAGTCCTCGAAGGCGGTGACGATGGCGGGCTCATAGCAGGTGTGCAGCCATTCGGCGCGCAGCTTCAACTGCTCGTCGGTCCATGTCGGGCAAAACGCCTTCATGCCTTCGGCATCGATACCTTTCAACGCCAGGCGGATGCTGTCGACATACCAGGGCAGCTTGCTGGGATAGGCGCGACGTCCGGGGCCGGAGACCGGCGGATCGATCAGCGCAAGCCTCGAAAACGCCGTCGGCGCCGCAACGGCCGCGCGGATGGCGATGCGCGCGCCCATCGAGTGACCGAGCAGGGCAGGAGCGGCAAGCCCGAGCGCCGACGCGAAACCGACGACGTCGGCGGCCATCGCATCGAGGCCGTAATCCAGGTCGGGACCCGTCGACGACAGGCCGCGGCCGCGCACGTCGAGCACATAGACGTCGTGACGCTCGGCCAACCGCTCGGCGACGAAACCCCAGGTGATCGCCGGGCTGGTGATGCCCGGGATCAGAATGACGGCAGGACCTTTGCCGCCGTAGCGCAGATAATGCTGGCGGATGCCGTTGGCGAAGACATTCGCCCCGTACAAGGGACCACCGCTCATGCCGCGGTCTCGCTCTTCAGTGGTTCGGCGTAGATGTCGTAGCCGTAGACCCAAGCCGGATCCTCCTGCTTGAGCAGGAATGTGTTGGCATTCGACACGCTCTGGACACGCGTTGCGCGATCACGGCGGTTGGTCTCGTACAGTCCGAAAGCGGTGGGGAAATCGTTGATGCCGGTTTCTTGCAGGCAGCGGGTCAGCATGGCGGCGTCTTCGATCGCCATCGCGGCACCCTGCGCCATATGCGGCTTCATCGGATGGCAGGCATCGCCCAGCAGCACGAGGCGGCCTTTGCTCCAGAGCGGTAGCGGGTTGCGGTTGAACAGCGGCCACTTCGTGACTTCGTCGGTGCTTTCGATCAGCGCCTGGATGATCGGATGATAGCCCTCGAACGCCGCCGCCATCTCGTCGCGGCTGCTGTCGACGAAAGCCGAATCGAATTCCCAGGCCGGATGCGGAACGCCGGTGACATAGTAATATTCGTCGCGGCGGGCTGTCGTGTAGTAGACCATCATGTGGCGGTCCGGGCCCCACCACTTTACGCAATCTTCGAACGTCAGGTCGTATTTCTTCAGCTTGTCGGACGAAATCAGGGCGCGATGGCCGACCCAGCCGCTGTAATTCGGCTTCTCTTCACCGAGCAGCGTTTCGCGAACGCGCGAATTGATGCCGTCGGCGCCGATCACGATGTCGGCGCGCACCGAGGTTCCGTCTTCGAATTCGATCAGCACATCGGTGCCGTTGTCGTCGAGGCGGGCCAGCTTCTTGCCGAAATGCAAGGTGCCCGGCTGCAACGCATCGCACTGAATGGCCTGCAGGTCTCCGCGGTGAACGGTGCAATAGGTCTGGCCGTAACCTTCGAGCGGAACCCGCGCGGTGTATTCGCCGGTAATGCCGTCGCGGCTGAACCAATGGCTCGGCGTGCTGCTGATGCCGATGACCTTCTTGTCGACGCCGATGCGCTCGAAAATCTTCAGGACGTTCGGCCCCATATGGATGCCGGCACCCAGGCGCGAGAAGCTCGGCGCCTGTTCATAGACGTTGACGTCAAAACCCGCGTGCTGGAGTAGCGCACCCGCGACGGCGCCACCGAGGCCGGCGCCGATAATCGCGATCTTTTCTTTTCCGTTACACATAGCGACCCTTCTTAGCTGTCTTTCGACGCATTGTTCCCACGATTGGTGGCTTGGCAAAAGTCTAGCGCATACGCTCTAAATAGCAATAGCGAGGCTTTGATTTTCATCAAAATTGCGCAGAAATTCCTACGTCAATTGAATATGCTAGCGAAATCGCAATCGTTAAATCCGACTTGTCATCTGTCACTATAAAGCGTATACGCTTTTTAATAAAATAAAAGGGGCAATAGATGCGAAGAGTCGGTGACTGTCGCATCGTTATGATTTGTGGGCGTCCGCGCGATGTCTGCTGCGTAGCGGTTCGGCCGATGGAAAAAGGCGTGGTCTGTGTTTCGTTCTCCGGTGCGGAGGGCCTGCTTTGACACTGCCAGTTTGCTTCAGTTTGAATGTGAACGATGCCGTAGCGAGCGTCGAAGCAAGCCCGGAAACACCACTCCTGTACATCCTAAGAAACGATCTCTCTCTCAACGGCCCGAAATACGGTTGTGGGCTCGGGGAATGCGGGGCGTGCGCCGTTCTCGTGGACGGTCGTGCCGTCCGGTCCTGCACGGTGCCGCTCGGTGCGGTTGGCGCGCGCCGCGTAACCACGCTTGAAGGCCTCGGGACACCCGAGCATCTGCATCCGGTCCAGGCAGCCTTTATCGACGAGGCCGCCGCTCAGTGCGGATATTGCCTGAATGGGATGATCATTGCCACCGCTTCCCTGCTCAATCGCAATGTTGATCCGAACGAGGAAGACATTCGCGAAGCCCTGCGCCATCATCTGTGCCGCTGTGGGACGCATATGGAAATACTCGCTGCAGCCAGGCGGGCCGTCGGCTATGCCAAAGCCGAACGTGCGCGCCGACCCCTGCCGGATCCCGTGACGCTGGACGCCGTGAAGGAGGTTTCTCCATGACCGATCACCGCGAAATGCCAAAATCCGGCTATATGTCCGCTGCAGACATGCTGCTCATCGTCAATGATGCGTCGCTGGGCGATGCCGCAGAGCTTTACTTCGCGGTCGGTGCGGATAGCCGTGTGACCGCATTCAACGGTCACGTCGATCTCGGGACCGGCATCCGTACCTCGCTGGCGCAGATCGTAGCCGAGGAGCTCAGCGTGCCGTTCGAGCAGGTGGATATGGTGCTCGGCGCCACCTCGGCTGCCCCCAATCAGGGTGCGACGATCGCCAGCGAAACGATTCAGATCACTGCCATTCCCCTGCGCCAGGCCGCCGCCACCGCCCGCCATTATCTGCTCGCCAAGGCGGCAAACAAGGCTGGCGTGGCGCTTGAGCGGCTGATCGTGGACAATGGCATCATTCGTACGGATGGCGGCGAGAACTGGCAGCTCAGCTTCGGCGACATCATCGCCGGCGACCATGTGAGGCTGTCGATCGACAAGACAGCCGCGCTAAAGCCGGCGGCGGACTATCGGCTCGTCGGCTCGTCGCGTCCGCGTGTCGATATTCCTGAAAAGGCCACCGGGCGCTGGACCTACGTGCATGATGTACGCGTGCCCGGCATGCTGCACGGTCGGGTCGTGCGCCCTCCCTATGCCGGTTTCGATCACGGCGAGCATGTCGGCAATAGCCTGATTTCGATCGATGAAGGATCGGTCGCGCATATTCAGGGGCTGGTCGGCGTGGTCGCCATCGGCGATTTTGTTGGTATCGTCGCGACCCGCGAGGAGATCGCCATCGAGGCGGCAAAGAGCCTGAAGGTCGTCTGGCGCGCGCCGCCCGAGTGGCCGGATCTGAACGCACCTGAAAAGGCGATTCGAGCCAACCCCGCGACGCCGCGCAAGCTTGCCGACCTTGGCAATGTCGATATGGCGCTGGCCGGCAGCGCCCAGCCGATGAACCGCACTTATGTATGGCCCTACCAGATGCACGGCTCCATCGGTCCGTCCTGCGCGGTGGCGGACTATAGCGAGAGAGGTCTCACGGTCTGGTCGGGCACGCAGAACCCATTCCCCATGCGCCGCGATCTGGCACTCCTTCTCGACATGCCGGAAGATCTCATCCAGGTGGAGCGGCTGGAGGCCGCCGGCTGCTATGGTCGCAATTGCGCCGATGACGTGACGGCCGATGCCGCTCTCCTGTCGCGCGCCGTCAAGGCGCCGGTCCGGGTGCAGTTAACGCGTGACCAGGAACATGCGTGGGAGCCGAAAGGTGCTGCCCAGATCATGGACGTGCGCGGCGGTCTCGATCTGGAAGGCGGTCCGTCCGCCTATGATTTCGAAACGCGCTACCCCTCCAATCTGGCGCCGACGCTGTCCCTGATCCTAACCGGCAAGGTGCCTCCGGTTTCCGACGTCGTGCAGATGGGCGACCGCACCGCGATCCCGCCCTATGCTTACGGCAATCTTCGCGTGACCGTGCATGACATGCCGCCGATCGCGCGCGCTTCCTGGTTCCGCGGCGTCTCGGCGATGCCGAACACTTTTGCCCACGAATGCTACGTCGACGAACTGGCCGCCGCCGCCGGCGTCGATCCGGTCGAGTACCGGCTTCGCTACCTCCACGATCCGCGCGCCGTCGATCTGGTGCATGCGCTGGCCGAACGGGCGAAGTGGGTGCCGCATACGGCATGGGGCACCCTCGGCGGCGAGGGCGACCTGCTCTATGGGCGCGGGTTTGCCTATGCCGTTTACGTCCACGGGCCGTTCCCGGGCAAGGCCGCCGCATGGGCCGCTTGGGTCGCCGATGTCGCCGTCAACAAGAAGACCGGCGAGATCGCGGTGACCAAGGTCACCTGCGCGCAGGATTCCGGGATGATGATCAATCCCGATGGCGTGCGCCACCAGATCCATGGCAATATCATTCAATCCACCAGCCGGGTGCTGAAGGAGAAGGTCGAATTCTCGTCGACCGCCGTGCAGTCGAAGGAATGGGGCGGCTATCCGCTAATCACCTTCCCCGAGGTCCCCGCCATCGACGTGCTGATGCTGCCGCGGCAGGACGAACCGCCGCTCGGTGTCGGAGAGTCCGCCTCCGTTCCCAGTGCCTCGGCCATTGCCAACGCGGTCTATGACGCCACCGGCATTCGCTTCCGTGAATTGCCATTGACGCCGGAGCTGGTGCTCGCTGCGCTGAACGGCAAGAAGGATGAAACCCCTTCCGCCCCGCCCGCGAATAAGCGTAAGTGGTGGAATATCGGTCTGTCCGCCGTCGGTGCTGTCGCGGCACTGTCCGGCATCGTCACCATGTCCTCGCCATGGCGACAGGCAATCGGCACCATTCAGCGGCCGGATACCAATGTCTATAGCGCCGCCACCATCGAGCGCGGACGGCTGGCGGCAGCTGCCGGTGCCTGCAATGTGTGCCATGTCGGCCCCGACGGCATGCCCTTTGCTGGCGGCCGACGCTTCGACACGCCTTTTGGGGCGGTCTATGCCACCAATATCACGCCGGACACCGAAAACGGTATTGGCGCGTGGTCCTATCCGGCCTTCGAGCGGGCCATGCGCGAGGGCGTGAGCCGTGACGGCCATCACCTCTATCCCGCCCACCCCTACACATCATTTGCGGGTGCCGATGATGCTGATCTTCAGGCGCTCTATGCCTACATGATGACGCAGGCCCCGGTTGCCGAAAAGGCGCCGGAGACGAAACTGAAATTCCCCTACAGCATCCGCGCGATGATGGCGGGCTGGAACGCGCTTTTCCTGAAAGCGGAGCCGTTCAAATACGTCCAGGCCCGTGATGCACAGTGGAACAGAGGCGCTTACCTAGTGGAAACGCTCGGCCACTGTTCGGCCTGCCACACCGATCGAAACGTGCTCGGCGCGGAAAAGAGCGGCAGCGCCAGGCTTTCCGGCGGCTTTGCCGATGGCTGGGAAGCGCCGGCCTTGAATGCCTTCGCCAAGGGTCCGGTCGGCTGGACCGCCGATGCTTTCTACGACTATCTGCGCACCGGTCACTCGCGCGATCATGGCAGCGCGGCGGGCCCGATGGCGCATGTCGTCGAAGTGATGCAGCCGCTGCCGGATACCGATATCCGCGCCATGGCAACCTATCTCGCAAGCCTGAACGAAGCGCCTGCCGACACCAAGGCACAGAGTGAAGCGGCCGTTGCGGCGAGCGAAGCCGCCAAGGCCTCTGCTGCGCATATTTCACCGAAGGGCGAGCGGCTTTTCAACGGCGCCTGCGCCACCTGCCATACCGGAAACACTATCCTGTCGTCGCTTGCCCTCAACAGCAACCTGCATGCAGACACACCCGACAATCTCATCGAGGCGATCCTGAACGGCGTCGAGGCGCCGGCGATCCTTGCGCAAACCACCGGCCGCGAAGGCCCAGAGGTGATGGCGATGCCGGCGTTTCGCGAGACGTTGAACGAAAGCCAGATCAAGGATCTCGCCGCCTATCTCAGGGCGCGCTTTGCTCCTGACAAGCCGGCCTGGACGGAGACGACAAACGCCATGCAGCGCGTCACGGCATCAAGCCACTGAGGGAGCAGACGAGTTGGCCCAGATCCGAACCGGACAGGATATCGACCATCGCAGCGTGTTCGAAAACCCGACAGCCGCCTTTCGGCCCTCGGCCTACTGGTTCTGGCATTCGATTCCGACCGAGGAGGTCTGCCACGCACAGCTCGACGATTTCAAATTGAAGGGGATCGGCACCGTCCTCATCCAGGCGCGTCTTGCGATGTCGCGGGATGATTATCTGTCGCCTGATTACCTCAATGCCTATCGCGTTGCGGCCGAAATCGCCGGTAAGCTTGGCCTGAAGCTCGGCATTTATGACGACTACAACTGGATCAGCGGTCACGCCGGCGGGCGCACGGTTGCGGGCTGTGACGCCGTGCGCGAACGCCACCTGTTCTGGGCGTCGTCCGAGCAGGCTGAAGGACAGATCAGCGGCATCCAACCGCCTTTCACGCAGAAGATGGGGTCGGACATTTTCGAGTGGCAATATGAAGGCGGTCGGGTCGAGTGGTGCGAATGGGTGGTCGCGTCCGCCCTGCTGCATTCCTCCGGTGAGGTTGGCGGTCTGGACGAGATTGTCGATGTGATCACACAGACATCGGTCGTTAGAAGCGACGGTGTTTCCTGCACCTACGCATTCGACGGCGAGATTAAAGACGGCCAGACGTTGACGGTCTTCATCAGCGCGCGCTCCACAACCTCCCGGCTGATCAACTACCTCCTGCCGGAAGCCGCGGAGCGGTTCATCGACGTCGGGCTTGATCCGCTCGTCGAAGCGCTTGGTGATCTCGTGCCTGATCCCGTCGGCTTCGTGTTCTATGACCAGCCGGCGGCCGGGTTTTACAAGTGGGATCAGATTTCGGGCAATCTCGGCAACAGTCTGCTGTTTGCTTCGACGCTGCCGGATGCCGTTTTGCACAGCACGGGCCAGCCGTTCGCCAAGACGCTGCTGGCGCTGCTGCGCGATGTCGGGCCTGAAACCTTGCGGCTGCGCGCGCAATTCTATGCCGCCTATTCAGCCCTGATGAACGATGCCTTCTCGGGCACGCTGCGTCGATGGGCCGAGGGCAAGGGCATCGCGCTGACCGGACACGAGATCCTACCGCATATCAGCGCGTGGTCTTTGAACGGCGGTTTCACCAGCATAGACCCCAGGGTTGCGCTCGCCGTGGATTTCTTCGGCATCGACGCTTTCAGGCATGAGACGGCGGTCGATTCCAACAATTTCATTGCCCAGCTTGCGCCGAAGCTGGGCGATTCCGTTGCCCGCTCGAATGGCCGCAGCCGCTGTGTCGTGGAGACATATGCCAGCGCCGAGCGAACGCCCGTGCGCGCCGCCGGCCAATGGGAACTGACGCTGGAGACAATGCGCGCGCAAGCGATCCGGCTCTATTGCCTCGGCACCCGGCAGTTTCTCTGGCACGGCGTTTACCAGAGCGATGGTCACGACGACGATCCGACGCCCTTTGCCAATCCGCGTTTTGATTTCGGGCCGGGCATCAATTTCGAGCCGTGGTGGAGTTATCACGATCTGTTCGCGCAGGAGACCGCACGCATCTCCGCCTTCATCGAGCCGGCCAAACCCCGTACCCCCGTTGCAATCCTCTATCCGCTTCAGACTGCGTTCGCAGAAGGCCCGCGCCACACACATGCCACCCACATCGGCGCATGGTGCGAAAAGCTTCTGACGCAGGGACGCGACTTCATGTTGGTGAGCGAGGCTGATCTTGCGACTGCAACAATAGAGAGTGGCCGTCTCCTGGCATCGGGCTTGGTTTTCGATGCGGTCGTCCTGCCATCTGTCACCGTGCTGGAGACTAAGGCGACGTTGCAAACCCTTGATGCTTTCAAGGCTGCGGGCGGTGTCATCTGGTCGTCGGGCGATCACTTGTCCACCGTCTGCGATAGCGCAATACGGGATGCCGTCGAGGTTTCAGTGTATGTCGAAGGGATGCCCGGCGACAGCGATGTGATCGCTCTGTTGCAGTCGCTTCCGTCGTCCGGTCCCGACTTGGTCTGCCGCTCTGTGGACAAGCCATGGCAATGGGTCGGATACGAGCCTGACGGCTGGTGGCGGGTCGTGCTGTTCAACGATGGCTCAACGGAGCTCGTCAGCGAGATCTCCTTCGGAGACGGCTTCGAGTGTGAGGTTTGGGCCGCGACGACAGGCGAGGTGAATGAGGCATCCGCTTTCGGTCGTCTGGCGGTCGCGCTCGCACCACAGGAAGTACGCTGCATTCGGCTGCGGCAAGTGCTGCAGAAGGCAACGATCCAAGGTCAACTCTCGGATCAGCCGCTTCTTGATGCTGGACACGCGATATCGCTTGTCGACGGTTGGAGCTTTGCGCCGGGCACCGGTTTAGAGTTCGTGCCGATTTCGGTGGTATCAGGTTGGGAGATGCAGGGCTTTGCCGATTTCTCAGGTACCGGCATCTATCGGCTGACGCTGGAAATAGGCGATGAGGCCGATTGGGTCCTAGAATTGCCTGAGGTCAATACCGTGGTCGCCGCGCGGCTGGACGGCAGGCAGATCGATCGCCGCGGCTGGCGGCCCTATCGTTTTGCCTTGGGTCGGTTGGTCTCCGGTGTTCATTCGCTGGAACTGCGCGTCGCCAACACGGCCGCAAATCGCTATTACAGCAACACACCCTATCTCGGCGACAGCCTCGACAAGAGCGGATTGACCGCAGCACCGAAACTCATCCCGCAGACAAACTGACCGGAAACCACATAGCCATGCCACAACATTCGACGATTCCCCTGATGCGCGCCTGGAACAGCTGGTCCAACCGGCCGGCCGAAATGGTTTTCCTGCCCCTCGGCGTGCGGATCACGCCGATTCTGTACTCGACCCGCAGCAAGTCGACCTCTGCCATCGAACCGCGCCGCGACTCGGTCCGGCTGGGGCGCCACACGATCGACGGCTCGCTGATCGAGCTGGAGACCGATCACAGCGGCACGACCGTGGCCTTTTCGACCACGAAGACCGATCCCTTCGCCGTTCGCGGCAGCTGGGACGGCAAGGTTTCGGCCGAATGGGGGCTGCGCTTCTGGGTGACGCTGGCGATCTCGTCCGATGGCAGTGAGCTAGCCGTCCATGATGCAGGGCGAAACGTCACTCTCTTGAAGATCGGCACCCGGTTCGTGGCGGTCGCGACCTCCGAAGCGCCGGTCCATGTCACCGGCCACGAGACGATCGACGCATTGTGCGCGGATTTCGAGGAGAACGGCTACTTCTACACCGCCACTCGCAAGAACGAGGCACCTGTCATCGCCTTGCGCTTCAATCTCGAAATGATGCGCAAGGGCGCCTATGCCGCAGGCGTTGCCGATAGCGCGGAGCTTGCCATTTCGAAGGCGCAGGCTTGCCTCGCTGCCGGTGCGCCCGCCGAAATCGCCGATGTCCAGGCAGGCGTGTTCGAAGGCGCGCTCGACGCCATCCGCGATGTAGTCGCCTGGAACACGATCTGGGACGAAACCAATGCGCGTCCCTATACGGCAGTGACGCGGATCTGGAACCTCGGGAAGTTCGCGGTCTGGTACAATGACCAGATTTTCGCGGCTCTATTGGCCGGCGTCTTCGACGCGGACTTGGCGCGCGAGAATATGGCCACTGCGGTGGCGGGTGCGACGCCGCAGGGAAATATCGCCTGCATCGTGACCTCCAACGACGCATGGGTCGATCGTACGCAGCTTCCGTTCGGCGCTTTGGTGGTCTGGCAGTTGTACCAGCGCACCGGCGAACGCTCGATGATCCAGGCAAGCTATGATGCGCTGGTTCGCAATCGCCGCTGGTGGCAGGAAAACCGCGATCCGGATGGTTTAGGGCTGCTCTCCTGCGGTACGTCGGATGTTGGCGAGGGCCTGTACAAGGGGACTGCCTTTGCCGCGCGCAACGAAACCGGCATGGACAATTCCGCGACCCATGACGAGGCGGTCTACGATCCCGTCACCCGCACCCTGTCGACGTTCGACCTCGGCCTCAACTGTGCAGCGGCTCTCGACGCCGAGATGCTGTCGAAAATGGCCGCGGTGCTCGGCAAGCCCGAAGATGCACGCGAATTCGCCGCCCTTGCCGAGCGCAGCCGCATGCTGATCTCGGAAACACTGTGGGACGAAAGCCGTGGCATATTCGCCAATCGCCAGCGCCGCGGTGGCTTCGTGCGGTCGCTATCGCCGACCAGCTTCTACCCGCTGCTATGCGGCGCGGCCACGCCGGTACAGGCCGCCCGCCTGCTCGAGCATCTGAGCGATGAAAGCACGTTCGGCGGCGACTACGTTCTTCCGAATGCAACGCGCGACGATCCTGCGTTCGCCGACAATGTCTACTGGCGCGGACGCATTTGGCCGAATGTTAACTACATGGTCTGGCTCGGCCTGCGCCGCTATGGCTTCGTTGCGGAAGCGAGCAAACTTGCCGGCCAGAGCTACGACCTCTTCATGAAGTCCTGGCGCGAGGATCGCATCGCCTCTGAAAACTACAATGCGGTGACCGGCGAGGCGATGGACCAGGGCGATACCGACCCGTTCTACATCTGGGCAGCGATGCTGCCTCTGATGGCCGCCGGCGAGATCGTCGAGTTCGATCCCTGGACGGGCTGGACCGTGCGCAACACTGGGCAGGATATCGTTCTCGGGCCGATGGTGTCGCCGTCAGGAACGCTGCATCTGGCCGTCGAAGCAGGCATTCTTGCCTTGACGCTGAACCGCCGCACCGCGCTCAGGACCGACCTGCGGACCACGCTCTCGCGCATCACCATCGCAGAAGGGCGGATTGCCTGCACCGTCGCGCCAACCGCCGAAGATGGCTATATCGAGCTGCCTGACCTGGACATTCGGAGTGTCGTTGCCGTCCGTCTGGATGGGGAGAATGTCGGCTTTGTTGCATCACAGCAAGGTATACGCCTCATGATTGCCGAAAGCGCCCGTGACCGCCAACTCGACGTCTATTTTTCCCCACGCGAGCCGCTCCCCACGCAAGGTAGCGCTTGACACAAGTCAATTCCTAATTAATAGTTTGTATACAAATAAAAAACGAAAAAGACTGATACTAAAATCAGAGGGTTTGAACTGAGGTCGGCGACAATCGAATGATTGAAGTTGGCCTTCTATCGGCGTTATGCGCTATTGTCCGCCTATGAAACCATGTTCCGCAGTTGTACGGCGCAGGTTTTCACTTGCCCGGAAAATGCGTGTTCGAATATTCGATTTCCTCTGATTATAGTTTGCATACAAACAATTAGATGTGCCCTTGGCACGTCGCCTGTTTTCGGCTTAGCCGATCCGTTGAGGTCGCTGACCGCGGTCACGATCGTCTATAACTGTGTATGTTCAAGAGGGGTGCCACAATGACTGAACTCACCAGACGCAATACGATAAAGTTGATGTCCGCAGCGCTTGTCGCTGGCGTCAGTTTCTCCAGCCTGCCGCGCAAGGCCTTTTCGGCTGGCACCATCACGGTATTGAACTGGCAAGGCTACGGCACGGACGAAGCATGGTCCGTCAAGGCTTTCACCGAAAAGACCGGCATTGCAGTCGTTCACGACTACTATAGCTCGGAATCGGAGATGCTGACCAAACTGCGCACCAATCCAGGCGCCTACGATCTCGTCGTTCTCAACGCCGCACGTTGCGCCCAGGCCGTTGCCGAAGATCTGCTGCAGCCGATCGATTTCAGCAAGGTTCCGAACGTAGCGACGGTCGATGAGAACCTGCGCTCCAACCCGAACTTCAGCAAGGACGGCAAGGGCTTCGCAGTTCCGTGGGTCTGGGGCATGACCTCGCTCGCCATCCGTGAAGGCATGCCGGTTCCCGATAGCTACGCCGTTCTCGCCGACCCTGCCTATAAGGGCCGCGTTGCCATGGACGACGATGCGATCATCAACGTCGCCGTCGGCGCCCTAATGAGCGGACAGGACATCAACGATCCAAAGGATCTGGCCGCTGTTACCGCTGCACTCAAGTCGATCAAGCCGAACGTTAAGCTTCTCTGGTCCACGGAAGATCAATGGAACAAGTCGTTTGCCGCCAAGGAATTCGACCTGTCGCTCTTCTGGTCGGGCGGTTCGGTGCGCTCCAAGCGCAACTCGAAGCTTCCGGTTCAGTTCGTTGTTCCCAAGGAAGGCGGCATCGGTTGGGTCGATGGTCTCGGTATCCCGGCATCGGCTCCGAACGCGGAAGGCGCGCTTGCGTTCGCCAACTGGATGATCGATCCGGCATTCTATGTGGAATGGGCCACCAAGGTCGGTGCTCCGGCGTCGTCGAACTCGGCCGCTCTGTCCGCGCTTCCGACCGACGATCTGAGCCGCCAGGTGCACAAGCCTGAATACCTGAAGACAATGGGCATCATGTCGGCACTGCCGGACGATCGCCGCGAAGCCTTCAACAACGTATGGCAGGAAGTGAAAGCCTTCTATGCAGAATGACCAACTGACATTGGCGTCAGTGCGTGGACCTTCGGGTCCGCGCAGTCGGCGCGCGCTCCCGTCATGGGTTTCGACGACAGCCTTGCTGCTGCCAACTTATGCTTGGTTGACGCTTGCTGTCTTCCTGCCGCTGCTGACTATGTTCGTGTTCAGCTTCATGTCGGCGACACCGATGGGCAAGGCCCCGATCGTCTTTACGCTGAAGCAGTACCGCGCCTTCATCGATCAGCCCTATCTGGTCGGCATCGGCATCACGTCATTGCTGATCGGCTTCTGGACAACGCTGTTTTGCGCCATACTCGGCTTTCTCGCCGCCGTTGCGCTGGTTCGATCGACCTTTGGCAAGACGCGCGAAATGCTGCTGATCCTGATCCTTCTGCCCTTCTGGACCAACGGTCTGGTGCGCGTGTTCTCTTGGACGATGGTGCTCCGGGAAAACGGCTTCCTCGACAATCTGCTGCACATGATTGCGCCCGAGGCCGGATCGATCGGCTTTCTCTACACACGCTATGCAATCGTGGTCGGTCTTGTTCACGGCTATCTGCCGTACATGATCCTGACCTGTTACATCGCCCTGGTGGCTATCGACGACGCGATCATAGAGGCTGCATCCAGTCTCGGCGCACGCTGGTGGACCATTCTGTTCAAGATTTTGGTGCCGCTCGCGGCTCCTGGCCTGATCTCCGGCTCCGTCCTGATCTTCATCCCGGTCATCGGTTCGTTCATGGAACCGCGCATCCTGGGTGGCCGTGTCGGCGTCACCATGGGGACGGTGATCGAAGACCAGTTCACGCAAGCCTTCAACTGGCCGCTCGGCGCATCATTGTCCTTTACGCTGCTGGCCGTCGTGCTCGCCATTTTCGCAACCTTCTCCGGCGTTCTGCGCCGTGGCACGACAGCTTGAGGAGGGGATCATGAAACCGCTTGGACGTATCTATCTCATCGCGATCCTGATCTTCCTCTATACGCCCATTCTCGTGATGATGGCGATGGGCTTCAACGCTTCGCCGCTTTATGAGCTGCCATTCAGCTTTTCGCTGCAATGGTACCAGGCGCTGTGGAGCAACACTGTTTTGCTGACGGCCGGCCTCAACAGCATCGTTATTGCCACCATCACCGCGGTGCTGGCGACAGCGCTCGGGACCATGGCATCGGTGGCGCTGTCGCGGCGGACATTCCGCGGCAAGAGCCTGCTGCAGCTTATGCTTCTGCCACCGATTGCCATCCCATGGCTGATCACTGGCACGGCCATGCTGATCTTCTTCTACTGGAGCGGCATCGGGCGCGGCATGCATGCCCTGCTGATCGGCCACGTGGCCCTCGCCATCCCTTATGTGGTTCTGGTGGTCGGTACCGGTTTTCGGACCATTCGTGCCGATCTCGAAGAAGCCGCGATGAGCCTTGGCTCCACGCCGGTCCACGCTTTCTTCTCGGTGACACTGCCGCTGCTTTATCCGAGTATCCTCGGCGCGGCAC
Organism: Rhizobium sp. LjRoot258; assembly: GCF_964254185.1. Taxonomy (NCBI): domain Bacteria; kingdom Pseudomonadati; phylum Pseudomonadota; class Alphaproteobacteria; order Hyphomicrobiales; family Rhizobiaceae; genus Rhizobium; species Rhizobium sp. LjRoot258. Next base: position 274,073 of record NZ_CAXUST020000003.1, read on the forward strand.
TGTTCGCCTTCGCCGTATCGCTCGACCAGTTCGTCATTTCCTACTTTCTCGCAACGCCCGGCTACACCACGCTGCCGGTGCAGATCTACTCCTCGATCCGCAAGGGCTTCACCCCTGAAATCAATGCGATCTCGACCGTGCTTCTGCTCGGTTCGATGACGATCATCCTGATTTTTGCGCGCTTCGCCAAGCCCGGAGACACCCGTGACAAACGTTAAAGTCAATTCCGTCGCCAAGACCTATGGCACCACGCCCGTCCTGTCAGATATCACCACCGAGTTTCCGGAAGGCTCCTTCACCAGCCTTCTTGGACCGTCCGGTTCCGGAAAGACTACGCTTCTGCGCATAGTCGCGGGCTTCATCAAGCCGGATCAGGGCGTGGTGACGATCGGCAACAACGATGTGACCGATATCCCGGTCTGGGGTCGTAACATCGGCATGATGTTCCAGTCCTACGCTTTGTTTCCGCACATGACGATCGCCCAGAATGTTGCGTTTGGTCTGGAACGTCGCGGCATCAAGGGCGCGGCCGCTCGCAAGGAAGTCGATCGCGCTCTGGAGATGGTGCGGCTTCCCGGCTTCGGCGACCGCACGCCCAAGCAGCTGTCCGGTGGCCAGCAGCAGCGCGTCGCGCTGGCGCGCGCCATCGTCATCAAGCCGAGCGTGTTGCTTCTGGACGAACCGCTGTCGGCGCTCGATCGGCGTCTCCGTCAGGAGATGCAGGTCGAACTGCTGCGTATCCAGCGCGAGAGCGGTCTTACGACGATCTTTGTCACCCACGACCAGGAAGAGGCGCTGACGCTCTCCGACAAGGTCGCCATTCTCGACAAGGGGCGGATTGTCCAGATCGGCGAGCCGGAAACTGTCTACGAGCGGCCCCTGACACGCTTTGCCGCGGAATTTCTCGGCGATTCCAACTTCCTGACCGGTACGATTGATAACGGTGCGGTGCGCCTGAACGATGGCACCGTGGTGAAAACCACCGGGACATTACCCAGCGACCGCTCGAAGGTCACGCTCGCCGTGCGCCCGGAAAAGATGTCGATCATATCGGGCCCGACGGACGCCAACAGCCTGACGGCGCGCATCACCACCGTCATTTATGCTGGCCCGGTGCTTTCTTATCTCCTGGAAACCAAGGACGGACTGCCGCTCAAGCTGTTTGCACAGAACCGCGACGGCAAGGTCCTGAGCGATGGTGACACCATCACCTTGAGCTGGTCTCCGGAACACACGGTCCCGGTGGCTGAGTGACCATGGCGACCGTGCCGTTTTCGAAAAAAACGTTGCATGTCGTCATCGATATGCAACGCCTGTTTGCCGAGGAGACGGCGTGGTACACGCCGGCGATTGCCGAGATTCTTCCGAACGTGATGGCGCTGTGCGATGCAAGGCCATCCGGTACCGTGTTCGCCCGCTTCATGGTTCCGCGAGATCCCGAAAGCGCCAAGGGCCGATGGAAGAACTATTATCGCCGATGGTCGGCTGTGACGCTGGATGAACTTGACGTCGCGATGCTTGATCTGGTCGCACCGCTTGCGGCGATCGCCCAACAGGGATCGCTCGTCGACAAGGAAACCTATTCGGTCTTCGGGTCGCCCGGTTTTTCCGAGCGATTGCAGGCAGCAGGCATCGATACCATGATCTTTTCGGGCGTCGAAACCGATGTTTGCGTCTACGCCAGCGTTCTCGATGCAGTCGATGCCGGCTACCGTGTCGTTTTGGCAGAAGACGCGCTGGCAAGCGGTGACATGAAGGCCCACAGAGTCGTCGTCGAGAATTTGGCGCCAAGGCTTTCCGAGCAGATTGAAATTCTGTCGACGGCAGCCATCCTGAACTTATGGCGAGAATGAATTTAGGAGCGCGGTTGCCTGCCTGGAAGACGAACAGATAGATTTGAGAGATCCCATGGACGTTCCGTTCAAAGATAAAGCCGATTCGCCAAAGGCAGCACCTTCATCCGCGGCCGATGCGAACGCTCCGCAGGCCGAATATGCGCTTGGCGAACAGATCGGATTTTATCTGCGCCAGGCCAACCAACGCCATGTCGCCATCTTCACAGGCCTGATGGCTGAGAAGCTGACCACGACCCAATGGGCAGCGCTGGTCAAGCTCAAAGATCTGCAGCCCTGTTCCCAGGGCAATCTTGGCCGTGAGACGGCGATGGATATGGCGACCATCAAGGGCGTCGTCGACCGGCTCGTCAAGCGCGGGCTGGTTCACACCGCGCCGGATGCAGCCGATGCGCGGCGTCTTGTTTTGACGCTGACTGCAGAAGGGGAGGCGACGGTAGCGCGCAATCTATCAATCGCCCTTCAGATTTCGCAGGAAACGCTGAGCACCCTGACGCTTGCCGAGCGGATGATGCTGATGGAACTCCTGCAGAAGATCTGCTGACAGGACCATCTCTGCGGCCTAGAATTGAGAGAGTATCAATGTTTCAGCCCAGCGACGACGAAATCCACTCGCTTGTCGGCCAGATGACGGTTGCCGAAAAGGTCGATCTGCTGAGCGGACGTGGTCTGTGGAAGACAGGATCCATCGAACGGCTCGGCATTCCATCTGTTGTCATGACCGACGGCGCCTATGGCGTTCGTTACTCGACGACCCAAATCGACGCCGGTGACAGTGACGAAGACAGCCTGCAGGCATTCCTGGAACTCGTCGACCAGCAGGCCGATGCGCCAGGCGGTATGTTCGGCACGACCCGTCCCGCGACGTGCTTCCCAAACGGCAATCTGCTTGGTTGTTCGTGGGACGTCGATCTGGCCTATCGGATGGGGGCGGCGCTGGCGGCGGAATGCCAGAACTTCGGCGTCCATCTCCTGCTTGGACCGGGCATCAATATCCGCCGCACGCCGTTGGCCGGCCGTGCCTACGAGTATTATTCCGAGGACCCCGTCATCAGTGGGGACATTGCTGCGGCCGTCATCTCGGGCCTGCAGGATAACGGCATCGGGGCCTCGCTGAAGCATTTCGCCTGCAACAATTCCGAGATCGAACGGACAACGACCAGTTCGGATGTTGAGGAGCGGGCTCTGCGCGAAATCTATCTGGCAGGCTTCGAACGGGCGATCGAAAAGAGCCCTCCGTGGACCGTCATGAGTGCGTATAATCCGCTGAATGGCGTCCAAGCGTCTGAAAATCACTGGCTCCTGACCACCGTTCTCCGTGAAGAATGGGGCTATGACGGGCTTGTCGTCTCCGACTGGCATGCGATCAAGGACCGCGGAGCCGCGCTCGTTGCCGGGACCGATCTGGACATGCCGGAAAGCAAGCCACGCAAGGCGCGTCTGCGGGCGGCGCTCGAGGCCGGAACTATACCGCCCGATGTGGTCGATGCTGCCTGCGCAAAGATTTTGGCATTCGTGCGCAAATGCAAGATGAACGAGCGGCGCGACCCGATCGTTGATCTCGACCAGCACCACGCCCTGTCACAACAAATTGCGGCTGAATCGATCGTCCTGCTGCGCAACGAAGGCCGAACGCTGCCGCTTGATCCAAGCAGCCCGGGCAGGCTCCTTGTCGTCGGTGATGGCGCAATCATGCCCATTATCCAGGGTTCAGGTTCCGCCACGACGAACCCCTATCGTGTGGATGCCCCCTTTGTTCAAATCGCCGAGCGAGCAAGCTCGAACCTCACGCTACAGCATCTGCCGTTCTCGTCAGACGATAGCGCGGATGTAAACCAGTCGATCAAAACGATTGTCCAGGCCGCCTCGAAAGCCGATGCGATTGTCGTGTTTGCCGAGAATGAAAAGAGCCGGCACGGCGAGGGCAACGACCGCGATACGCTTAATTTGGTTGCCAGCCACGATGCCCTCATTCATGCGCTGGCTGGGTCTGGTCGTAAAATTATCGTCGTGCTCTCCATGCCAGATACCGTCGAAATGCCATGGCTGGAGAATGTCGACGCCATACTGGCCAGCTTTTATGCCGGGCAGGGCGGCGGTGAGGCAATCGCCCGTATTCTCTTCGGCGCACAAAACCCCTGCGGCAAGCTCTCCGCCACGATGCCCCGCCGCATGCAGGACATCCCCGGCTGGCACACCTATCCGGGCGAAAATGGACACCATGTCTACAGCGAGGGCCACTTCGTCGGCTACCGCTTCTACGACATCAAGAATATCGCGGTGACGTTTCCGTTCGGGCACGGTCTCAGCTACACGACCTTTGCCTATGAGGATCTCGTGATCGACAGCCACGAAATCGCATCTGGCGTGGACTGTGGCGTCAGTGTTACCATCCGCAACACAGGTCGCGTTGCGGGCAAAGAAATCGTTCAGCTATACGTTCGTCCGCTGAAGCCCGCTCTGAAGCGCCCGATCCGCGAACTCAAGGCCTTCGCCAAAGTTCATCTGGAGCCGGGGGCTGCGAAGACGGTCACGCTTCGGTTGGTGGAGCGCGACTTCCAGCATTTCGACGTCGCGCGTTCCGCTTGGGTGCTGGATGCGGAGGCTTTCGTCATCGAAGCTGCGGCATCCTCACGCGACATCCGCCTGGCGGCTACACTGCCGTGTCGGCCTGAAGCCCCTGTTCGACCGGTGCTTTCGCCCAATTCTCCAACGGGGCTGGTATTCGCCCATCCGGAGGCGGAGGCGGCTCTCACCGGCTTCTTTGCCGATACGCTTTCGATATCCACTGCTGAAGCCATGGCGCTTCTGGCGAAGACAAAGGCCTCCTTCCTCGGCTTCTACGACACCTTGAGCTGGTACGTCGGCGACAGCGTCAGTGAGAAGGACATAGCCGAGCTCTTCGCGAGATTGAACGGCGAATACGCGAAGGAACCGCTGGAATAACAACAGCATCGCATCCAAACGATCCGCTATTTCTGGCCGAGACGCCGCGCATGCTGCAAGATCACCGGCAGATGGAAATGGCCGCATGGATGCAATGAGCGCACTGAAGGCACTGAGAGCATTGAGCGCAGGGGACGTATGGGTGAAGAAGCCGAAAGACGATCCGAGCACCGCGAACGATGCGAGACGGCCTGCTACAAATGCCTGCAGCGCTACAACAACAGGAACTTCCACGGTCTGCTCGACTGGAGGCTTGGCCTGTCATATCTCCGCGCCTTCCTCGATCCCGCCTATGAATGCGGGTTCGACGGCAAATACGAGGCGTTCGAGATCGAAGATTGGCGGGCGAACGCCCAACGGCTGGCGGAGCAAACGACGACGTTCATATCTGGAAACAAGGTCTCCCATATCGACGCCCGGCCAGATATCCCAATGTTCACGCTGGACGGCAAGCAATCCCGATGGGGTGTCGTCGTGCACCCGCTCTGGGATCAGGAAAAGCTATTCTCGAACCTCGGCCTCAATCAGCGCTTCGTCGCCATCGACACTTCGAGCTCGCCCGACGGCCGCTCAATGTGCTCCAGCGGGCGGCGAACTCCTGGTGACGCAGCCCTCGCTGTCTCGACTGCGGAGAAGATCGTTTCGGCGATTCTCTCCGCAGTCTCGTGTTCCCACAACTTGAGAACCGTCCAGCCAAACGAGCGAAGGTGTTTCATCGCGCGTGCATCCCGCGCCCGGTTTCGCTCGATCTTCTGAAGCCAGAACTCCGTGTTCTTGATATGACGACTGACTGTCGGACCTAGTTTGGCGTCCGCCGTCATGTTTTCTAGGTGGGCTATTCCACCGGACGCAAACGACGCGCAATTGCTCTGCAGCGTCATCCACTATGTCGTCTCGTTCCGAGATGACGGAAGCCTACGGACCCGCTCCTTCTTCGATTTCCTGTTCCGAGTAGCGCTCGGAGAGGAACTTTCCAAGACCGCTGAGACCGTCGATGTGTTCGCAGAACGTATTTATGGCGACGAGAAGAGGGACGGCCACCAGCATGCCGACCGCCGACCAGAGCCATGCCCAGAACGATACCGCGATAAAGACGACCACCGTGTTCAGGCGCAGGCTCCGGCCGACGAAGTACGGCGTAATGAGCTGGCCCTCGACGGTGGCCAGGCCGAGATAAATAGCGCCCACGACAAGCGACCAGCCGGGACCGTCAAAGGAAACCAGAGCGACGCTCATCGAGACGACGATGCCCGCAAGGGCGCCCAAATAGGGAACGTAATTCAGCAGGAAGGCGAGAACGCCGAAGACGATGGGGCTCGGCATTCCTACCGCCCAGAGCAGGACCGCAACGGCGACACCGAAGCCGGCGTTTATCAGCGTGATGGTCAGCAGGTAGCGGGAGAGCTTCCGCTCGATGTCATGGGCGATCCGCATCGCACGCTTCTTGTCTCCGAACGTCGGGAGCACGTTGACGAGCTTCTCGTAGAACATGTCGCCGGATGCCAGAAGGAACAGAAGCAGGATAAGCGTGAAGACGAACTGCGCCATTGCCGCCGGCGCGAAAAGGGCGGCGTTTGCGAGATAACTGGTGTCGTTCACTTCGACCTGCTGTACGCCCGCCGAATGGCTCTTGGTGAGTTCGCTCAGCCGCCTGGTGGCATCGAAGACTCCGGAAAAGGTCTGGGAAATGCTGCTGAGCTTGCTTTGTATGTCGTGTTGGATCTGCGGCGCCCGTTCCATCCAGCCGCTGACCGGGACGGCCAGCGCCCCAAGGAGCGACAGAAATCCTACCAGAAGGACAAGCACTATGACCAGCGACGTCAATGCCGATGGAACGCCTCGACGATCAAAGAAGCGCCGGATCGGACCGAACACCATGGCGAGAAGATATGCCAGCACGATCGGCACCAGGAAGTCCTTGGCGTAGCTCAGGGTGAACACCGAAGCGTACAGGAAGAGGCCGATAAGCGCCCATCGGGGGAGCTGTTTCGCCACGACGTCGTTCGCCGGCGGAGGTGTTTCGGTAGCGGGAGCGGGGATCGTATCCATATCTGTCATAGGTTACCCCGAGTCCGGCCAAGCGAAGCGGCTGTTTACGAATTGGGTCTTTCGATATGAAAGGCAATGCCGTGGGCGCCCATTTGACCGAACCGTGTATCCCGTAGCCGACGAGGGCTGTTCGCCGTCAGAACGAGACGGTCATGCCGCAGTGGTCATCGCTGTCTCGCCGATCAGCAGTTCGTTGATAAAGTTTAGTTTCTCCACTCCCGAAGGCGACAGTATGGTGTCCGGCTGGCCCATGCTGCGCTGGATCGAGTTGACCGCCACGCTCATGAAGATAATGGGCGAAGCACTCCGCGAAGTCTTTCCACGGATGGGTGCTGGCATAAGTGACGAAAGCGCCTGTCGCCACAAGGCGGCAGGCGCTCGAACGAGTTCGGTGGAATCTTAGGCGCGGTCGACCACGTTCTTGATGACGTCCTTGGCCTTGCCTTTCGCGACTTCAGCCTTGCCTTTGGCCTCCTGAACCGCACCCTTGACCTGCATTTCCTTGTTGTCGACGGCCTTGCCGAGGCCCTGACGTGCCTTGCCGGCCACCTCGTTTGCGGTGCCGGAAATCTTGTCAGACGTGCTTCCCATGGTGTGTCTCCGATACTTCGGCAAACCTGATTGTCTGCGTGCCCACTAACAGTCTCAGAACGGTTTCGTTCCTTGTTGGCGGACGAATGTTTTCTATTCTGACAGCCTGGGTCGGATGGCCCGTCGCTGCAATTGTTCGCGTTTGGGCGCGCCCGCGATGCTTGGGGGATTACAAAAGACCCAGCCTGCCGAGCAGGCTGGGTCTTTTGGCAGATCAGGCCGCCTTTTCGGCGTTCTGGTTGACGACCTTCGTCGCGATCGAGGTCAGCGCGATGTCCGCCGCCTGCTCTTCGTCGAGCGTGGTCTGCAGGAGTTTGGCGGCGTCCTTCATACCCAGTTCCAGCGCCCAGGTCCTGAGCGTGCCGTAGCGCGACATCTCGTAGTGCTCGACCGCCTGGGCGGCCGCCAGAAGACCGGCGTCGAGGGCTGGCATGCCCTGATATTCGTCCATGATCTCTGCGCCTTCCTTGACGATGCCCATCATCGCGTCGCAGGTCTTCTGCTCCGGCTTCTTGCCGAGGAGCTTGAAGACCTCTTCCAGGCGTTGGACATGAACCTTCGTCTCCGCGAGATGCTTGGTGAAGGCGTCCTTCAGTTGCTTGCTCGTGGCTGCCTCATTCATTTTCGGCAGCGTGGCGACGATTTTGTGTTCTGCGAAGTAGACGTCCTTCAGGGTGTCGTGAAAAAGCACGTCTAGCGTCTTGAGTTCCTTGGCCATGATTGGCTCCTTGGGTTCGGTGAAGTTCTGCCACGGTCGCGGCGGCTTCTGCCGGCCGCCCGAGAAAGGGCGGCCGTTCTTGATCGTTCAAACCGTCGGGACGCGGCGGTAGCGGTCACGCTCCTGTTCGACCTGATCTGGCGCGTAGGGATCGAGCGTGTCGTCGAATTTCGTCCAGCCCTGCTCGTTGTAGGCCACCCGTCGTTCGACGGGATCGACCCAGTTCGAACGCTTCAGGAGCGCCTCGGCTTCGGGGACGAGAGCGCCGTCCACCTTGGCGGTCACGAGTGACCCGCCGCGGCGGACGCCCTCGGCATAGAGATTGGCGTCCTCCTCGGACACGCCCGATCCCGTTAGGGCCCCGATCAGCCCGCCGGCGGCGCCGCCGGCGACTGCCCCTGCAACAGCGCCTACCGCGGTCGCCGCAAGCCAGCCCGCAGCGACGACGGGGCCGACGCCGGGGATTGCCATGATGCCAAGTCCGGTGAGAAGACCGCCAGTACCGCCGACGACCGCGCCAAGGCCGGCGCCGGATTCAGCTCCGGTTGCCGCACCTGACTGGCTGGTGGAATGGCGGTCGCCCGCGCTGTTGGAGACGATGCTGATGTCCTTGGATGGTACGCCCGCAGCTTCGAGAGCGCTGACGGCGGAGCTGGCGTCCGTATAGTCGTCGAATAGTCCGGTAACAGTTTTCACAAGAAATCTCCTGATTGGTTACGATCGTTGTGGGCGATCACATGGCGACGATGTTGCCCTGATAGTCGAGGCTGACCTTGACGGGCTTGCCGTCCTTGGTCGCGGATGCCTGCCAGACGCCCTTGTCGTCGAGCTTCAAGCCCGTCACGTCGGTATAGCCGGCCTTTTCGATGCGATCCGTGGCCTGCGCGTCGGTGAAGCTGTTCGCGCCGGCGACGGGCGCGGTCGGGTTCTTCGTGTCTGGCGTCGCCACGGCGGGCGTGTTTCCGTCGCTCGACGGTGCGGGCGTCGTCTGCGCAAACGCGGTCAACGCCGACGCTCCGAAGAGCGCCGCGGCCAAAATCATCATTTTCATTGAATTTCCTCTTTTTCCCGGAGCGGGTTCACACGTCCGTGAGCTGAGAACTCGCCGCGTAACTTTATGTTCCGGCGCCGGAGTCCGATTGAGGTCAATCGGCGGTTGCTGGGCGACGCTTCTCGACCTCGGCGGCCATCTGGAAGACAGATCGTCATCTGTTCCTGAAGCTTCAAGATTCGCGCCCTGGCGTCGGAAAGCGCCTGCGCCTTGATATCGATCTCCGGCATGCGCCGTTCAATCGACCGAAGGTGCGCTCCTGGCTTTCAGAAGGTTGGCTATCATGATGTTCGCGAGGTCGCTGAACTGCCCGTTGGGGTACTTCACCAAATACGCTTCGAACATATCCGCATTACCGGTCTCCCGCACCGTCTCCCAGAAGGCGAGCTCGATTGCAGGATCGTCTCCACTCGTTCCACCGCTCTCGAGCCGTGCGGTGGCCAGTTCGACGAATTGCCCCTCCGGAAAGCGCTCCAGGTAGAGAGTATACTCAGCCGGGTCGTTGCTCTCCTGTACCGACTCCCAGAAGGCGACTTCGACACGATGACCCTCGTCGTCGCTGTCCTGTGATAAGGACTGCTCGACAGAAGACCGCGTTCTGTCTTCGACAATGGGGGCCGCCAAATCGATTGCGGGTTCTCCCTGCTGGTCGAATAGGACGCGGAACACCCGTAGGGGACGCGGGATGTTTTTAATATTTTGCTCTCCCAGGTCTTCGAAGGTTGCATCGACACGATCGCGGAGATGATCTCGTACGCCCCGCGTCACACAGATGCCACCGACATCGGCGAGCCCTTCCAACCGGGCGGCAATGTTGACGCCATCGCCGAAGATATCTCCGTTTTTGACCAACACATCGCCCACGTTTATCCCGATGCGAAAGTTCATTCGATGGTCGAGGGGAAGTTCTTCGTTGGCGCGCCACATCGCCTGCTGGATCGCAACGGCCGCATGGAAGGCATGCACGACGGACGGGAACTCAGCCAGCACGCTGTCGCCGGCCGTGCCAAAAATCTGGCCGTGCGCCTTTTCAATGAGACTGTCTACGATCGTGCGATGCGACGTCAAAGTCGCCAGCGTCAGCTCCTCGTCAACATTCATCAGCCGCGAGTAGCCCTCGACATCGGCCGCGAGAATGGCTGCAAGCTTTCGTTCAAGCGGTGGTGCTTCCATTCGAACAGTCCGATCTGGTGACAGCGGAGGTTTTGTCATAAGTGCCCATTTTACGCGCAGATGCGGCCCGGCGAAAGCAACGTCACCCAAGCTGGCTGACGCGATTTTGCTGTTGCTCGCTTCCGCCGGCTTGAGGACATCTTCCGCCCGGGAATTACGGTAGGGGCCAAAGCGTCCCTCCGCCTGGGACCAAGAGAAGGCGGCAACGCCAAGGATGACCGCGATCATAGCAGTCCATGCTCCTGCCGAGGTCCTGCGCTCGTGAGTGCTCCCTCATGACGTCGATCCGATTGTGCCCGCAGTTGCTAAAGCTGGACCCATTGCCTTTCCTCCTTCGCGATGCCTCGAACCCGGATCAGGTGACGCCGCTCAGAAGGTTGGATCGGTCGCCATACGGACCATCCTCTTTGCGTTGGGAAGTAATACGGTGCAGACGGAAAAGTTCCGCGTAGCCGACCTCAAGCAAGTCGTTGATTTGAATCGAGGTGATGTTCCTGTGCGCAAGAAAGATTGACGCCCGTCTCCGGGACGTCGAACCGGGACGGCAAGGCCCTGCAGGCCAAGCTCGACGAACTGATCCTGACCTCGCAGGCGCAGAACAAGTTCGTCGGCATCGAGAAGCTTGACGAGCAGCAGCTCCGAGAGATGAGCAAGACGCTGGCCGAGAAGGCCAAATGCGTCGAAGAAGTGGCTGACGAGAAGGCTGGGAGTCAGGCGTCCGTCTGACTGTCGCGCACCATCTGCTCGAATCCTCCGCCTCTTGTTGCTCCGCACCGATCCAGTAGTTGCCGGCGTGGGGGCGGTAGGCCTCCAGTAGCGCGGTGAACCTGCCAGGCGTCTCGAGCGCAGCGAGAGCGTCGAAGTTCTTTTCGATTACGTCGCCGGATGAAGTCGACTGCCTTCCCGCTGCGTGGAACAACGGCGCAGCGCCAAGGTTACCCGGCATGAGCAACAAGCAATTCGACGAAATCTCCGAACCAATCGCCCTTGTCGTGGACGACGAACCCCTGATCCGCATGGACACCGCGGACATCATCTCCGAGGCGGGATACTATGTCGTCGAGGCGTCGTCGGCCGACGATGCGCTTGAATTCCTGATCAACTACAGTTCGCTCCAGCTTCTCTTCACGGATGTGCACACGGGAGGGGATCTGGATGGATTCGAACTGGCCAGGAAGGTGGCCGAACGCTGGCCGGGCATCGCGGTCGTCGTCGCCTCCGGGGCGCGGCTGCCGAAGGAGGGCGACCTGCCGGACAATGCAAGTTTCATTCAGAAGCCATTCTCCGCAGCGACCGTGCTTGGGGTCCTGCTGGAGCATTATCCGAACGGCCCCTGCCGCAAACGCTGATAAGGCCGCCATTCGATGCATCTCAGCGACGCTAGGGATTTTGAGCCCTGATCGATGCGGGAACAAATTTCAGGGTCGAGCGTTGATCTTGGCTTTGAGAATTGAAACCCCTCAAGGCCCAAACTCTCGGCTGGCCCTCGCAACCGCGACAGCGGGGGCTTTTTTTACAGACGGCTCGAAAGGTGGTGTGATGAACGTACCAACCGATCGAGAAACGTGTGCAAACAAGAGGTACCAAGAAACTCAAACCGCCTTAATGGCCCTCCTTCCAAGGGGACAGGCAATCCTCAATTTATACGACATCGGACAGCCATTGGTTGCCCAGGGGTTCACGGAAACCGAGATCCTAGATGTACTGATCAATCTGACGCACCAGAAGGTCATCGAACTCCTTCCCGGCAATCAGTTGAGAGTTCTTAGATCGGCGCTTTGTACTGCTGCACTCTCAGATGACGGCTGAGTGCGTCGGCCACAATCTCCGGCGACTTCTCGCCTGCGGTTACAAGTTGGATTGCTGTAGACATCGCTTCGTGTGACCGCGCTGGCTATCCAACTCAACGCCATGCTGATCACACCATTTGCGAACTACGCTGGTGACGCATTCGATGCCATCGTCGTCTAAGCGTGAGAAGAGACATTTTTCTGCTCCTCCGTTTCGGCAAGAGCAGATATCGTCTCTCAAGCGACCTCCGCCGTAAAAATCCGGGGCCGATGCGTGTGGCGGCGAAATCACGCAATATTAGGGTTTTCTAAATCGCCATCGGATAATGTGTCGATATGCGCGGCCTGCTATTCTTCGTCGGTCTACTGACTGGGCTCTGGGCGATTGATCAGATCGCTTACGAGGGGCAATACAGCCATGTGGCTTTGCGAGAAACGACAGACCAGGCCAACAACTTTCGGCATCGGGTTGGCTATTGGGTAGAGGGCATTCTCCCCTCTGACTTTCGTGGTTGAAGATGTGCATCTTGCAGACTCGCCATTCACACTGCCAGATCATTCAACAGAGGCGATATGGAAGTGCTGGACAAAAAGCCTCGCAGGATGAGCCGCAGCAACCGGACCATGTCTTTCTGGCTCAAAGCGGCCGAGGCTAACGTTTGCTGTCGGGCCCTGAGGGGACAAAGTGGGTATCGAGACCGTTGCGAGACGCCGCTTACAAATTTCGATTAGTGAGATGCGACGGATGCCCACACGTTCGCCGCTATCGTTTGCGAATTCCAATTGGCGTATAATGCGATCTGTCCTTGCACGGCCATGCTATGGTGGTGACTGCAGCCGTGCCGGGTATGTGTACGGATAGAGCTGGGGGGTGTCCGTGGGAGAGTAGGCGCGCCGTCTGCAGACGGACCTTCCCTTCTCCTCTTCAATGTCATGTGCGCCCCTAAAGTGGCCCATTCGGTACGGGCAGAGTGGACCTATGAAGGGAACCACAATTGCATCTATGATGGGCCACTTTCAAGCGACAATCCCATCGGCGAGAGGAGGCAAGGCGCACTGCTCGCCATTCGAAAGCGCGCACGATTCCGCACCTGGCGTCATCAATCCCGTTGCGCGCTATGCCCGATGACCTCTTGACCCCACCGCCTCAGTCGATCCGCTGGATTACCATGTCCGCCTGCACCCTCATGGAGCATTTCAGCCTATCGCCGAGCGGTCTCCTCGAGATGGCCCGCCGCAAGAAATGGCGACACGCCACATGGATGCACAAGGTCTATCAGCTCCCAGCCGCCGACCTCGACGACAAGGGCGACGGCCGGCGACGGGCGACGGCGACACACGCAACCGCCCTTGTCCGCGCCGCACGGAGCCGCACCGCCAGGCAATCACGCAAGGCCCGCTGCATCCCGCCTCGCGGTAGCGTTCGAGAAACCCACCGAGCGACTGGCGATCGTTCTTCACCCGGCCGGATCTGAGCGTCTTGCCGCTGCTGTCCTGCACCACCAGGTGGCTATAGGATTTGTGGTAGTCCACGCCGATATGGTAATCATAAGAGGCAGCCTGCATCTCAGTGATCCGTTCTCTCAGCGGGCGCGGCATCTTTCATGTCACCTCCTTTGACCCGCTGATTTCCCTCGTTCGTCCAGATACAGGTATTCGTCGCTAAGGCTCGTTTGAACGCGCGTCATATATTCCAATGTGATCACTCGTTTGTCCAGATTCAGCTCTTCTTCACTCGTTCCCGTTCACCAGATTTTTCCATTAACCACTCGTTCCGCCAGAAAAAAACCCGCCCGCAACACCCGACGAATCCGCCATGGTGCAGCCGACGCTAGTAGCCGAGATCGAATATCGCGCCTGGACGCACGACGGCAAGTTGCGTCACGCTTCGTATAAGGGGCTGCGCGAGGTGCAGGATAATGCGGCGGTTTATGAGGTCGAGTGAACCTCATGCCAGCTCGAATGCGACCTTTGCATCAAGGGCCGCGGCAAGGAATGCGGACTGAGCTTCCTCCTGGCTCGCCGCGCCCGCCGCAGCCGCAGCAGGTGATCTTCGCGCGCGACGTGTGAGGACGAGGAACGCAGCATCGAACTCGCTTTCTGGGAGTCCGTACAGGAGAGCGATGACCCTACCGAATACCTCCTATACCTTCAGCGTTTCCCTTCAGGGGAGTTCTGATCCCATCACCACTTCCTGCATAGCCGACAGCGATTCCCGGAGATGATGTTGGAACGTTCAAGGCCGCCTGAAGTTATAACTTCTACCATCCACGCCGCGGCCATTTTGCTAAAGCCATTGTTATCATGGAAGCGAATTTAGGCCGATCCTAAAGGTGGCATCGACAAGACGACGCCAATCTGAACACGCCCATATGACGAACCTTGGAGGAATACGATGCCTTACCGTGCCACAATGCTCCGCACGTGTGCGGCGGTCTTGGCTTTGGCCGCGACGCCGATCGGGGCGCAGCCACTTACCGGGGCCGTTGGCCGCGAAACAGCCTTTCTCCATTCCTTTGACGGGCGGTTTACAGGGAAAGGTAGCTTAAAGCGTGTCAATGGCTCAGGCCACTCGCTGACATGTAAGTTCAATGGTACCAGCAAGGCAGGGAGCGTTGTCCTTGACGGGCGCTGCTCGACCGCAGTTATATTTAGCACATCGATGCGTATCGATATCCAGTATAATCCGGGCAGTGGGCGCTATACCGGTTCGTTTCGTGAGAGCCTGGGGACCATTGCAGACCTTGCGGGCTCTCGCATGGGGGAAACGCTTTTGCTCGCATTTACCGAAACGGCGGAAAGTGTTCGTCCCAACCCCCCCGCGCGGCTGACCATCACCCGAAGAAATCGCGACATTGTTTTGACATTGCGGGGAACAAAGCCTGGTCTGGGCCAAAACCTCGACCTTGTGCTGCGGCAGGCCTGAAGCTCGGAAGCGAGTTGACGCCCGTAGGCAACCCGCGAAAGCAAAGGATTCGCCTAGCCGTCGCGTGTCTGTACCATCAACGCCGGTCCTGGCGAGCCAATGCACGGAAATCGCGTACGTCGCAAGGTGCCGACCCGATCAAGTCTTCCCGCAGAGCAAGTAGGAGAGAAGTCGCGCCTGCATATCAGCAATCTCCCTCTCGATTTCTTCGAACTCACTCCCACGTTACAGGCAAGACGGGTTCCGAGGCAGACGTGAGCCTAGGCAAGGCTGTGCTTGTGGAACCAATCAGCGGAATAGGGGTTACCGGTTTGGTCGTTCGGCGCCGTCCGCTGAGCGGCCACCACAACCACATTCAGGGGACACCCATATGGAAAACGCAGAAATTGGCTGGATCGCTGCCATCATCATCGGCGGTGTCGCCGGCTGGCTCGCCGAAATGTTCATGAAGAGCAACATGGGAGTGTTGATGAACATCCTTCTCGGGATCGTCGGCGCGATCGTCGCGAACCTCATCCTTTCTCTCTTCGGCGTCGTGCTCGGCGGATGGCTCGGATATCTGATTGCAGGCTTCGTCGGTGCCTGCATTCTTATCGCTCTCGCTAGAATGGTCAGACGTACAGCCTAGAACCCAGCGCTACATGATGGAGGCTCCTTGGCTTGCTGATGGTGGTCACCATACGTGGTGACTAGGCGGAGTTCAACGGGTGGCAGAACCCCATGGGCCAAAGCGACCGAAAAAGCACTCAACCTGATCAGCGTGGTGACCTGGCGCGCCGACGTGCCCGGAGATGGTGCATCCTGTAGTCCGACCAGACCGCAATGAGGCCCTTCGACTGGTTCAGCACTTCAATGATCAGCTACGCAAGGAAGGTTGGCAACTCGTCGAGGAAGAGAGGATCGCTGGGCGGCCCCGCTTTGTGGCGCAGCTTATGCGCAATTCAGGCGGCAGATCCGTCTCTCGTGCGAAGTCGGTCGCCGATGCACTAGATGCGGGCTGGATGCAGAAGGAGATCGCAAGATTGGAGAATGCAGTCGATCGTGATCCAGCCCTTGCGATAGGAACCGCGAAGGAACTAAGTCCGATCCGGCAGCAATCAAGGCGGCATTGCCGGAAGTGGTCGCCGAAGGCGGAGTACCGATCCACGCGGGCAAAGCAGAGTTTGAGAAAGCCCTGCAGCTCATGAAGGACGGCAAGTCGGTGAAATACGAAGGTGTCATCGGACCAGTTGACTTTGACCAGTACGGCGACATCACGGGACCTTTCCGCCTCTGGAAAATCGCCAACGGAGAAGTCACAACCGTCGGCGAGATGAGCGCTGAAGAGGTAAGCAAGATAAAAGCGCAGTGACGTCCGTCATGTGATCATCGAGCGCCGATCAGTTTCAAGCGTGCTTTGCGATTGCTTATCTCGACTGATCACAATCTCCGCCCCAGCACCTGCTGGCTGGGGCGTGATGCCTCCCCTTGCTCAATTGCGGGAGACTGTCGTCCGGATGGGAGCGAGCATGGCCGTCAGGCATGCCGAGTGAAACACCTCTCCGTTCTGCGGGGCAGAAAGCGTCAGGAGGGCAGTGCAACGCTCTCTGTGTCAACTGGGTTTCATGCGCAGCGGCCTTGCCGGCAATGGAAACAGCATTCTCTAGAGAGTTATCGGTTGTACATGCCATTCAACACCGAAATCTTCACCGTTTCGTCGGCGAGCTTGCTACAGGAGCGACACATCCAGTTCACCGGCCACCATGCGCTGGTCTCTATACTTTGATATAGTTGCCCGAGCTCCGGTATCGATCCACTCAATCGCGCCAGGCTTTGAGCGGCAGAAAGGTCGAAAATGTTGAAGATCACAAATTCAGTCGTACTGGGGTTTGGATTGGCATTGGGGCTGTCTGCATCTGCGAACGCGGCCCCTACAAAGCCCACGGTTGCGGTCGTCCAAGGAAGTGAAAGACACCTGGAGAACGCCGACGGCCGTTCGCTGTATACCTTTGGCAAGGATGCGCCCGGCAAGTCGGCATGCAACCTACTTTGCGCTGCAGCTTGGCCGCCACTCTTGGCACCTACCGGCTCCAGGGCCTCGGGGCATTGGTCCCTGGTCAAACGCGAGAGCGGCTTGACGCAATGGGCATATAACGGCTCTCCACTTTACACATACCTCTTTGACTTCAAACCCGGCGATGTTCGTGGTGACGGCGCCGAAGGGGTGTGGCACCTGGCGCGGCCGTAGCATTGCATCAAGGGCTACCTGCTTCCAGGTCAACTGACATTTCCTGCCTCAATAATTTCCCAAAGACAGATCTCGATCGACCGCAGTCCTGAACGCGGGGTGGTCGTCAGTCGTGTGACGTCGTTGGTCGCGTGCGCAGGATCGGACGCCGAGCTATACTTCCAATAGGCGACGCAAAGGACTGTGCGTCGCCTTGGCACGGTTGGTAGCGGTCAAAGTTCTCACCAGTTGAGTTGTCTGACCCTCGAAAGGGGCCGCCATGCGACTCCATGGGCCATGGGAAGCAGCCGCACCTCAGCGCTGCTGCGTGAACAAGTAGCGCCTGCCATTACGCCACATACCCTTCAGTCTGTTCGCGCCGCCTCCCGTCAGAAAAAATGCGTCCCAGAGACACTGCAAGGCTTATAAACACTAACAGGGCAATCTTTTCAGTTTCCACGAAATTACACGTCCGTGCACCGGGCGCGGGGCTATCCAAACGATACGGTCGGCCCGGAGGGACGTGCACTCGCCAAAACAAAAAGAGGTGTGACTTAACGTTGCATGCTCGTCAGCGGCATGGCTTGGCATCATGTTGCCGACACGTACATGGGGCTTGTGCACTGGCGAAAGGGCCGCGGCCATCAGACGCATATCTCCTATAGGATCGCCGGACTAGACCTGCGAATGATTCCTTATTGGCTCCGTCGGCCTACGATTGTCTTGACGCTCCTTGAGGGCGTCGACCAACAAAGGAAAATTCGATGGCTAAGATACAATTGATCGCAGCAATCTGTGTCGCTGCGGCGTTCTTGTCGCCAGCACTTTCAACAAGCGACGCAGTCGCGCATGAAGGAGGCGGCCACGGTAGATCCGAGGGTATGTCCATTGGTAACTTCGCCGGCGGCGGAGAAACCCGCGGTGGCCGCTTTGCTGGAAACAGTGTCGATCACCGCCTGGCTGATGGACGCTCTGACCGCTTTAATGATCATCATCCCGGCAGGCGCTTCGGCAATCGCTTTGAGGACGATAACGACTGCTTTTATCCTGAGTGGCAGTTCGATCGCGCTGAGCGCGCGCCCTATGCCGACATCTGTCCTGACTAGCATCGACGTGCACGCTTTCTGAGCCGTGCATCTTTTTGTCTCGTTTGACGCTGCAGAAGCATCATGGTGCGGCAGCGCCAAACGCGCCACGCCGATAAGCCTGGCCCGACGTTCCGATCAATCCGCAGTTCCTCAGACGAGGCCTCGTACCCGACTGGTTGTAAAGGAAAATCCATGCCAAACGCCAGGAAGGCCGCTACAGCGGTTTTTTCTCCGCGCTATCCAGAATTTTCACGGCTATCCAAAGTCTTCGAGAGTGCGGGAATAGACAGAAGGTTCGGCGTCAGGCCGATAGAGTGGTACCTCCAGACTTCCAACTGGCCGGATCGAAACGCGGTCTACATAGAGAGCGCATCCCAGCTTTTTGTTAAAGCGGCAAAGAAAGCGCTTTGCGACGCGGGCCTTTCGGCGGCGGACATCGACGTCATCGTCACCGTGTCGACGACAGGGATAGCCACACCGAGCCTGGAAGCGAGAGTGACAAGGGAAATGGGCTTTCGCGACGACGTTGAGCGTGTTCCGGTTTTCGGATTGGGCTGCGCCGGCGGTGTTTCAGGACTAGCTCTTGCTGCTTGCCGCATCGACACCAGGTTGCGTGGTGTTGATGGTTGCCGTCGACACCTGTACCCTTGCGTTTCGCACGGACAAACTGACCAAAGCGAACGTCGTTGCGACGGCGCTGTTCGGGGATGGAGCTGCAGCATGCGTAGTGCGCGCCGGCGAAACTGGTATTGGAGACGTAGAAATGTGGAGCCAGCACATGTGGCCCGACACCATCGACATTATGGGTTGGACCGTGGAGCCGGCTGGCCTGGGCGTGGTCTTTGACCGCGCAATTCCGTCGTTCGTTCGGGCCAACATTCTACCGGCAATGCGTACGGTTTTACAAAAATCGGGAATCGATATTGCCGACGTCGACCGACTTGCCTGTCATCCAGGCGGTGCAAAAGTTCTCGAGTCGCTTGAGCAGGCATTATCGCTTTCGCCGTTGCCTTCATAGACTTTGTAACTGAGACCTATCATGAGAGGACGGGCGAACTACCACTCTCTGCCGCCGCGGTGCCGCCGCGCACTGCGCACAAATCCAATCAATCGAGGTGCCGCAATGCAAGACCATGACCGGGCATCGCCAGTGTGGAGGGTTTGAAGTATGGCGGCCTTGAGCGATTTGATCGTCCAGCCCATATTGCAGTTGAATCGCCTTTAACACGAATTCAGATCTACCAAGAGACGTTCTGGCTTCATGTAGTCAAGATATTATGAGTGCTTCTTCGCCGTGCCATCTTATTGGTAGCGTACTCTGTGGCTCTGCTTAGTCGATCGACCGGGTTTATCTTATCGATCTCATGCGGGGCCTCATGAGCCATACAACTCAAGATATAACTTCGTACCAAGAGAGAACTTTCGAAGGAAAGGGATTATGACAAGCGACCTCGCCGAGCGGTTTTCGCGGTCTTACTCCTTCGGGCCGTTCATGCTAATTCCCGAACGCCAGCTGCTCTTGCAAGGAGAGGCGCCCGTTCGGATAGGAGGCCGCGCGCTGGACATCCTGACGGCATTAGTCGAGCGGCCTGGCGAACTTGTAAGCAAACGCGAGTTAATGGCTCGCGCTTGGCCAAACATCATCGTTGACGAAGGTAACCTAAAGGTCAACATGGCGGCGTTGCGGCGAACGCTTGGGGACGGACCCGGCGCCGCGAAATATATCGCGACCGTGACTGGGCGCGGATATCAGTTCACTTCTCCCGTCCAGAGACATGGATCATCGGGCCTTGCGGCGCCCTTTCGCTCGCCCGCACCACGCAATCACAATTTGCCGATTGCGACGTCGACGATCTTTGGAAGGACAGATACGATTGATGCTATTCGACGGGATCTCGGAGAATCGCGTCTGGTGTCGGTCGTCGGCGCCGGCGGTATCGGAAAGACGACCGTAGCGCTCGCTGTTGCCGAGCACGAACTTAAGGCGTTTAAGGATGGCGTCTGGCTGGTTGATCTGGCGCTTCTGAAGGACCCCGCCCTAACCCCCAATGCCATAGCGACAGCAATCGGTCTGGCAGTTCATTCTCCAGACGCGCTTGCCAGCCTGTGTGAATCCTTGCGCGACCGTGAGATGTTGCTCGTGCTCGACAGCTGCGAACACATCATTGACGCCGCGGCGTCCTGCACAGACCGCATCCTGGCTGAAGTTGCCGGCGTGAGAATCCTCGCCACCAGCCGAGAACCGCTTCGAGTGAAAGGGGAACGCGTGCGAAGGCTATCGGGACTCGGCGCGCCAGCGCGCTTATCTCGCCCGAGCGCAGCGGAAGCACTGTCATTCCCTGCCATTGAGCTCTTTGTAGACCGAGCAACCGACAGCTTCGAACTGTTTGAGCTGCGTGACATCGATGCGCCGGCCGCTGCCGAGATATGCCGGAGGCTTGACGGTCTGGCACTTGCAATAGAACTTGCCGCGACACGCATCGATGTGTTCGGAGTGGGCGGTCTGTTGAAGCAGCTCGATGATCGATTCCGCCTCCTTGTCGGGCGGCGGGCGGGTCCGGAGCGGCATCGTACCCTGGTTGAAACGCTCGACTGGAGCTACGGTCTGCTTATGGAGAGTGAGAGCACGCTGCTACGCGCCGTATCCGTTTTCGCAGGTCTTTTCGATATCGAAGGCGCTTCGGCAGTGTCGGAAGTCGCTCCCGCCGAGACGGCGGACGCCCTAGCACGGCTTGCGGCGAAGTCTTTGCTTGCAATTGATGTCGACACCGACGGCGTTGCGTATCGTCTCCTTGAGACAACGCGAGCTTATTGTCTCGAACAACTGCGGATTAGTGGCGATGATCAGGTAATTCGCGAACGCCACGCGAAGCATGTGTGTGCCGTGCTCGAGCGGGCCACCGCCGAGTGGGCTGAACGCCCGGCCCGTGAATGGGAAGCCGCCTATGGACGCATCCTCGACGATTTGCGCGGCGCACTCGCTTGGGCAGCTCAGGATACAGCGAATCGGTCAGTGCGTATCCGGCTGACTGTCTCCGGTCTCCTACTCTGGAATCACCTGTCGCTCACCGAAGAATGCCGCGTTCATGTTTCGCAGGCGATTACAGAACTTGGCCCGGCGGGACTCGCCGGGAGCGTGTTTGAGATGCAGCTTCAGGTATGGCTTGGCGGCGCTACTATGTTCACGCAGGGCCTCATGCCTCAGGCGAGAAAGGCCATGCAACGGGCGTTGGACATCGCCGTTCAGATTGGCGACACCGATTGCCGTGTTCGCTGCCTTCGGTTGATCGGAGTGTTTGAACTTTTCAGCGGCGAGAACGATGCTGCGGTCCGCACGCTTGAGACCTTCGCCTCGATTGCAGCCGCGGAGGTCCCTTCCGCCGTGTTGGAGGCGGAAGTAGCTCTCGGGATCGGCAAACTCTTCATCGGCCAGCTCCACGACGTCCGGCAACGCTTCGAATGTCGTCACCAGCTCAATCTGGAAGACATCAGTGATACCCAACTCTTAAGGCGGCACGTGCGATACCTCTCCGATAGGATCGTCGATGTGACGAATCTATTGTCGCACGCACAATGGTTGACGGGTTCACCAGACACCGCTCTGGACACCGCGCGGGCAACGGTTGACTACGCGTCCAAGACCAAGCATCACCTTTCGCTGAGCAATGCGCTCTCATGGGTCTGTCCGGTATTCTATTGGGCAGGACATTATGACGAGTGTGGTCGTTATGTCACCATGCTTGATGACCAAGCGAGGCGGCACGGATTCGACGTCCGGCGTCCAGTCGCGATGTTCTATCGTGCGGCGCTAGCATGTGCGCAAGGCGACGATGCGGCCCAGGGTATCGACGACCTCGAGCGGGCCATTGCGGAATTCCACTCCACGAGACACCTTGCGCGATTGCCCTTCTACCTAAGCGTTCTGGCAGACTTCCAAGCCAGGGGTGGGCTTCTTGGCGACGCGGAGACCACGATCCGAGCCGCGCTTGACCGAGCAGATGCCAAAAATGACCTGTGGTGCCTGCCTGAGGTCTTGCGAGTCCAAGCCTCCATTCTGCTTGCCCAAGGCCAGCCGGACAGGGCTGAGTTGCAACTCAACAAGTCAATGACACTTGCGCAGGCAATAGGCGCGTCGTCCTGGCGATTGCGTACGGCCCTCGACCTCGCGCGGCTCTGGTGCGCTCCGTCGAGGGCCGACGATGCTTATCAGATGCTATTGCCTATTTTCAGCGAATTCACGGAGGGGTTCGAGACGCGCGACCTTGCTGCCGCCGCCGACATGCTCGCGTCGCTCAGCACTCTCCAGAGAAATCGAGGCCACTCTTAAGAGCTCGGCCGTGATCCGACCTCCGAGCAATCGCCCTTCTTTTCCCCTGCTAAAAAACTTCCCCGAGCCCGCGCAAAAGCAGAACATCGGCGTCGGCTTATCGATGCGCAAGCGCCGCAGCGATCGACGGCTCATATTGTCCGTCTATCTGAATGAACACCATGCGGCACAGTTTGCCAGAGCGGTTCGCCCAAGCGTGGTTGGTGCCGCGCTGGATTACGACGCTGTAGGGCTTGAGCAGCACTTCGGAATCGTCGAGCATCAGCGTCATCTCACCCTCGATAACGATGCCATAGTCAATGGCCTCGCTCCGGTGCATCATCGGGTGCGGCGAATCTGACTTTACAGTCAAACCGCCGGGGTCATTGACCTCGTTGAACAGCTCCTTCATCTGCGATGTGCCATCGGCAAGGTATTCGGCGTCTGGCGGCATGTCGACGAAGCGGACGCGGGTGCCGTGCTTCGGCGGCTGGTGCATCAGCGCACCCGTGGTCGGATCGGCACCATTGTCCACTTGCGCCGGTGTGCCACACGTCTCCCAGACCTCATGGAAGATCATCCCGGGAATAGCATTCAGTTCGACGACTGTTGGCAGCGGGCCGTTGATCGCGACGACAGACTTGCCATCGGCATCATGTCCGGTGACGACGCGGTGAATTGCAGGAAAGGACATGGATGTTCTCCTTGAGGATAGGCGATGGTCCTGTCGTGCGACATAGTAGCGAAGAGAGGTCCAGTATTTCTAGAGTCGCGATACGACTCAGGCGATATTTTAGGCGGTTACTTCTTCCTCGCCCAAGTCATTGAACGGATCATGAAAGAGCTCTTTGCAGATCCTCAACGTCTTATCTTTCGATCCAGACTGATCCATTGATCGTCCTTCACTTGCGCGCCTCATGCTCGAACTCCTAGCAGCCCTTACGGCCTAGAAAATCCCTGATCAGCGCTGCGATTTCCGGCCCGTCAGTCTCCAGGGCAAAGTGCCCCGTATCGAAGAGATGAATCTCGGCGTCGGGAACATCGTTGCGGAAGGCATGTGCGCCAGCCGGGGCGAAGAAGGGATCTCCGTTTCCCCACACGGCCAGAACGGGTGGCCTTGTCGCGTGCAGATATTCTTGCCAGCGTGGATACAATGCGATGTTCGATTTGTAGTCGCCGAACAGGTCGAGTTGCACTTCCGGATCGCGGTCGAGAATGGCCTGATCGTGCGCGACCGCATCCGGGCTGACGAGTTCGAGTTTGTCCTCGGGCACGCCGTGCGTGTACTGAAAACGTGTGGCGTCTATAGTGAGGAACGAACGCAGCGCGTCGCGATTCGCTGGGCTGGGATTTTCCCAATAGGCCCGCATGGGCTGTATGGTGGCCTCCCTTAATCCCACTTCGTAGACATTGCCGTTTTGCGTGATGATGGCGGAAATTCGGTTCGGATATGCCGCCGCTAAACGAAAGCCGATGGGCGCGCCATAATCGAAAACCATCAGTCCGAACCGTTCAAGCTTCAGCGTGTCCACCAACGCCAAAACGGCCTTATAAAGATTGCCGAACGTGTAGGCGTATGCACCACGCGCGGGTGCCTTTGTTGACCCAAACCCTGGAAGGTCCGGCGCTATTATCCTGTGTCTGTCCGCGAGTTGGGGAATGAGATCGCGGTACATGTGGCTTGACGTCGGGAAGCCGTGAAGCAGCAGCAGAACAGGCGCTGCTTCAGCACCTGCCTCGCGATAAAACATCTCCACCTCACCGAGATTGACCTTCTTATATCGCACCCCGTGCCAGCTCATCGATTGTTCCCCACAGCATAGCGGCTAGCATTCTCATTCTCAGGTATTGGGATCGAGCGTGAGATTAAGCATGCGTTTGCCGTGTTACGCCTCTGGAAGGCGCGTCCCGATCTCGCAAATATTGTGCTAAACACGCGCATGCCCGACCTCGATCGGACTAAGCACCAACGCGGTGCGGTCTGCTAAGTCCCCGATTTGCGCTAGATAGTTCTTATAGTGGTGGGTCTCACGGTGTGCTGCGACGGCTGCGCCATCCACATAAAGTTCATCGAGAACATACCGGTCGGGGCGAGACTGGTCCTGCCAAATATCCCATCGCAGATTGCCCGGCTCTGCTCGGCAATCCGTCGCCATTCCGACAAGCAGTGCCTGCAACTTCTCTGCCTTGTCTGGCCGAGAGGTAAGGATTGCTGTGATCTTAACGTGCGATGACATGGACTAAGCCTTTCAATCTCCGACATAAGTCAATCAAGGCTGTGGCAGCTGATACCCGAGCCCCAACTGGCCAGCGTCCAAAGCGAGCGGAAGCGTTGCAGTCTCCGCCTGAAATGATCGCTGGGGCGTGGCTAATGACTCTCGATTAACGCCTTACGATTTTTCGATCGAGGAAGTCGTGGATGAGCGGCGCCATCTCATCCAGCTTGTCTTCAAGAGCGAAATAGCCTGTGTCGAGGAGGC
The DNA here is from genome assembly GCF_964254185.1 of Rhizobium sp. LjRoot258. Taxonomy (NCBI): domain Bacteria; kingdom Pseudomonadati; phylum Pseudomonadota; class Alphaproteobacteria; order Hyphomicrobiales; family Rhizobiaceae; genus Rhizobium; species Rhizobium sp. LjRoot258. Next base: position 299,250 of record NZ_CAXUST020000003.1, read on the forward strand.
GCATTTCAGCGTCTGGAAGATCACGCAGGTAAGGATGTGCGCCGTCCTCCGGGAAGATCTTGTCATTTTTGCCCCAGACGATCAGCGTCGGCGGCTTGCGTTCGCGGAAGAAGGCCTGGAACTGCGGGTAGAGCGGGACGTTCGTGCCGTAATCGTGGAAGAGATCGAGCTGGATATCCTTGTTGCCCGGCCGGTCGAGCAAGGCCTGATCGTGAACCCAGTTGTCGGGGCTGATGCGGGTGAGGTCCTTGACGCCGTCCGTGTACTGGAACTTGGTGGTCTCGAGGACCACCAGATTGGAGAGCGCCTCGCGCTTTTCATTTGAATCGTCGGCCCAGTAGGCCTTGATCGGATCCCAGAATTCGCGCAGGCCTTCTTCATAGGCATTGCCGTTCTGGACGATCAACCCGCTCACCCGTTCCGGGTGCTTGAGAGCCAACCGGTAGCCGACTGGTGCGCCGTAATCCATGACATACATCGCATATTTCTTGGCGCCGAGCTGGGTCATCAGCGTATCGACCATGTCTGCATAGTGGCCGAAGGTGTAGGCGAACTTGGTGTGATCGGGGGCATCACTCTGACCGAAGCCCGGATAGTCGGGTGCGATGACGTGATAGCGATCTGCCAGCAGCGGAATGAGGTTGCGGAACATGTGCGAGGATGTCGGGAAGCCGTGCAGAAGCAGCACGACCGGGCTGTCGGCGGGGCCGGCTTCACGATAGAACATGTCGACCCCATCGATCTTGGCCGAACGATAGAAGACGGTGATTGGCGTCTGGGGACTGGCCGCTGAGTTCTGAGCCGGAGCGGCGAACGCCTGAGGAACCTGCGCCAGGCTGACGGTAGCAAGCACCAGGGAAATGATCAGTCGGTTCATTGTCATCTCCATAACTTGTTGAGGCTGAGCGCGAAGCTGATTCCAATATTTAGGAGGAAATCTCCTCGCAGTGATCCAAGACGGCCGTCTTGCTCCACTCGTCGCGCCACGGCGGCAGTAGTCCGGGCGCCATAGCTACTTTGTCCCGGCCGCAGCGCTAGTGATGAAGTCGACAACATCCTTGGGATGCGACAGCATCACCGCATGGCTGCTCTGGATTTCGATGACCTTCGCGCCAGCCCTCGCCGCCATGGAGCGCTGTTCGCTGGGTGGAACCATGCGATCCAGCGCGGTCACCATGAAATAGCTCGGCTTCTGCTTCCAGGCTGGGTTGGTTATCTTGGTCTGAACGGCCCCGAGTCCCCAAGGCACCTGAGCTGCAGCCATAAACCGCGTCGTCGAGATGTCGACATCGGCGGCAAACGCGGCGGGAAACTTCGCCGGATCGACGAGGATGAAACCGTCTTCCGGCGGGAGCAGCGGAGCCCCTTCTTCGCCTGGCGTCGGCGCTGTCGCCAGATCAAACACCGACTCTCCCGCCGCCAGTGCAAAGGCAGCGATATAGACAAGGCTCCTGACCTTAGCGTCGGCGCCGGCCTCGGTGATTACAGCCCCGCCATACGAATGACCGACAAGCACCACCGGATGCTTGGCACTGGCGATGACCTTCTTGGTCGCCGCGACATCGCCATCCAAGGTGATCGTGGGATTCTGGACAACCAGGACTTCATATCCGTCCGCTGACAGCATGTTGTAGACAGACTGCCAGCCGGAGGCGTCCACAAATGCTCCATGCACAAGCACGATCGAGACTGGCTTCTCCGCGGCGGCGGAGGCGACCGGAGCAAGAGCAATCATCGCAGCGAGTAATCCCCAAATTGACCGTTTCATCAGTCTCTCCATCAATCTCTGAGTTGAGCCTATTCGGCCGCGGCGAGGAGTTTTTCGACTGTCTCGTCGGTGCTCCACACGCCATTGGCTATGAAGCGCTAGTTGATGAGCGCGGCGAGATAGCCATCGCCGTCCAGGAGCTTCGGGGCGGCCACGGCGCCACTGCCGTGTCACGCTACAGCGCGCTTCCGATCCAATGCAGCGATCAGGGCCGCGGCAATCGGATGATCGGAACGGGGATTCTGCCCGGTGATCAATTCGCGATCCTCGATCACATAAGGGTCGAAGTCGACGGGTGTGGTGCTCACGATGCCGCCCGCAAGGTTTAGCGCGAACGGCATGTCGAAATAGATCTTGGCGTGCAAGATGGTGTCCTCGATGACCTTCTCCTCGGTCGCCGAGAAGACCGTCATCTTGTAGCCGGCATATTGCCAGCCCTTGGCCCACTCCTTCGCCTTTTCGGGATCGCCGGCGATCAGCGCCGCGCGGAACTCGCGCGCATAGGGCATTGCCGCGACGGCAGAGATCGGGCCATGGCACAGCATCGCGGTGGGCTTGGAATGTTCGTGGAAGTGGCGCAGGATCTCGCCGATCTCCTGGTCCTGCATCAGGTCGACGATCGGCGCCTGGCCGCCGGGAATATGCAGGCCGACATAGCTGTCCAGTCCTTCATCGAGTACCGAGCGCAGGGTGCGCGCCTTCATCGACGGGTCGTTTGCGTAGTAGTCCTTGGCGCGGGCATAGGCCGCCTCGTCTCCGCCGAAATGTGCGGCCGCGTCCGACGCCGGGTCGATCGTTGGTGGATTGCCGTTTGGCGTCGCGAGGACAACCTCGTAGCCGGCTTCGATCAGGGCCATGGCCGGCACGACCGTCTCATTGAGATACTGGCCTGTGACACCCCAATTGCCGCCTTTTGTCTCGATCCGGGTCGCGTTCGACCCAAGAACCACGACTTTTCCCTTACTCATGACTTCCTCCGTGCCTTGCCATACGAGTGCAGCGATGGAGTAAGTCTTATACTTTTCTGCTCTGGACGGGGGTTAGGTATGGTTAAATCCGGTAAGGTGCTTTTACGGTTGGGTGGAGCGCTGCCTGTTCGCTTCAAACTTCCCTGTCGACAAGCTTTTTCGAGTTACGACGCGATACCGAAAGCGAGCCGCCTTGTTCCATGATAATGCCGCGCGGTTTTACCGGCTCTGACGGTACCGTGATCTCATCCGAGCGCAGCATGCGGCGTCAACCTCATTGACGGTGTTCGATAAGCCCTTCCTTTGCCGTAGCGACTCACTAAGCTAATGAAAAAGCTTGATGCGTCAGGGGATACGGATTCGAACCCGTTCAAGAGCTTCCGGTTCGACGAATCTTCCAAGGGGGCATCGTCTGGATCAGGCGTTACGCCGCCAATTGCCAGGCGTGGTGCCGACTATACCTGCAAAGACGCGCGTGAAATGGCTTTGGTCCGCGAAGCCGCAGGCGATGGCAACTTCGGCGAGCGGAGTATCCGAGCTCCGCAGGAGGTTGCGGGCGCGGTCTATTCGCTCACGAAGGACCCATTGATAGGGCGTCATGCCAGTCGTCTCCCGAAAGGCGCGAATGAAATATCCGCGTGACAGGTTGCAGACCTGCGCAACCGCGGAAATCGAAACGAGGCAAGCGTCAGCCGCGAAGGAACGCCAGCAGGTCGGCGTTCAAGCGGTCCTTGTCAACGTGCAGCAATCCATGGGAGCCGCCGCCGTAGACGATGAGCTTGGCATGCGGAACGAGCCCGGCGGTCAACTTCGCAGAGATCTCCAGCGGCACGATCTGATCGTCGCTGCCATGGACCACCAGTGCGGGAACGGTGATCTTCTTCAGGTCATCGCGGAAATCGGTTTCCGAGAACGCACCAAGCGCATGGTAGGCGGCAAGAAACCCGGTTGCCTGCCCCTGCCGCCAGTAGCTCTCCCGCAGGCCTTCCGAGACGTGCGCGCCCGGCCGATTGAAGCTGTAGTATGGCATGGTGACGTCGAGATTCCACTGCGACCGGTTTGCCTGCACGGCTGCGCGGAACGTATCGAACAGCTCCTTCGGTGCACCGTTTGGATTGGTCGCGGTCTTAAGCAGAAAGGGTGTCACCGAGGAGACGAAGGCGATCTTGGCGACGCGACTCTGACCATGGCGCGCGACGTAGCGTGCGACCTCGCCACCGCCCATTGAGTGACCGATGAGGGCCACCTCGCGCAGATCCAGAGCCTCGACCAGTTGCGCCAAGTCGTCGGCAAAGGTGTCGTAGTCGTAGCCGCCGGATGGCTGGCTCGAGCGGCCAAAACCCCGACGGTCATGGGCGATGACGCGATAGCCGTTCTGCAGCAGAAAGAACATCTCGTCCTCCCACGCGTCGGACGAGAGCGGATAGCCATGGCTGAACACCACGGCCGGCCCGGTGCCCCAGTCCTTGAAATAGAGGCTGGTGCCGTCTTTCGTGACGAGGCGGTCGCCCGTGGGCTTGCCGGCACGGGTTGACGGCGGTGTTTTTGCAGCCGCCGGGCTCGCGCCGGCGACGGTAGCCGCCAGTCCGACGCCGGCCATGGCGGCCCCTTTCAGCAGGTTGCGCCGGGAAGCGCTATCGGGTGTCGTAATCGTAGAAATGAGGAAACTCCGTGAGAAATGAGCCATGTGGGTGGCGTGGTTGGCAATGTGGGTGAGCGCGGCTGCGGTCGAATCGCTGTCACGCGGTGGATCAGAAGCCGAGGCGTCGCAGATCTTCGGTGACGAACATCTGGCCGCTGCGATTCTTGACGCTCGGCAGCTCGGAGACGTTCGCGCGCCAGGTCTCCAGCGCGGAATGGTCGCCGGGGATGGCAATGCCGGCGGCGTCCGCGAACATCAGCCCGGCAAACACGGTGATGTCGGCCATCGAGAATGCATCGCCGGCGACGAATGAATTGTCCTGCAACACCGCATCGAAATATTTCATGCCGGCTAGCGCCTTGTCGCGTTGGCGATTGCCCCAGTCCTGACGGCCGGCCCATTCCGGGCTCTTGAACACCCGCAATTCGGCGCCCAGACCCGGCGTCGCATGATGGAAGTAGTTGCCGACCGCGTCGAGCAGCTCGGATTCGGCCCGCTTCTGCATCATGTGGATGACGGCCTTTTCCTTCGGTGTCTTGCCGGTGAGCCGCGGATCGCCGTCGAGATTGTCGAGATATTCGGTGATGGCGGTCGCCTCACTGATGTAGGTGCCGTCCTCAAGCTGGAGGACCGGCAGCACGCCCGAAGGGTTCTTCTGGAGGAAGGCGGGTTGCTTGTGTTCGGCGGCAATGAGGTCGACGGAGACGAACTCGACCTGTTGTTCGAGCCCTTTCTCGGCGAGCACGATGCGGATGCGGGCCGGATTGGGAAAGCCGGGGCGATCGAAGATTTTCATTGGAAACTCCTTAACTGTCTATCGATAGATAGATAACATTTAGCCGATTACCGCTTTCTTTTTTTGACGTCAACATCTATCTATCGAGTGATAGGTATGGAGCGGCGATGGCTAGAACGAAAACTGATATGCACGAAGCGGTCATGGCGGCCGCCAGGGCGACAGTGCAGGCACACGGCTACAATGCGCTCAGCTTTCGCGAGCTCGCAAAAGAGGTGGGTATCAAGAGCGCCAGCGTGCACTACCACTTTCCCACCAAGGGCGATCTCGGGGCCGCCCTGGCTCATCGCTACACTGAGGATGGGGCGGCCTATCTGGCGGAGCTGCTGGCGACGTCCGAAGACGCGACTTGGTGCCTGGACAGATACGCGGAGATCTTTCGCTCCGCCTTGGCCAACGACAATCGCATGTGCCTGTGCGGCATCATGAGCGCGGAACTCGATGACCTTCCCCCCGAGGTCCGGACCGAGGTCGATAAGTTCGCCGCGATGAACGTCGGCTGGCTTACCAAGGTGCTCTCACGGGCAAGGCCTTCGGCGAGCGAGCAGGATCTGCGGGAACACGCGATGGCGATCTTTGCTGCCATCGAAGGGGCTCAGCTCGTCGCGCGCGGTTGCCAGGACATCGCCATCTATGACCGGACGATCCGGGCCTATCGGACGACGGGTCTCATCCCGTAATTGACTGACGGCGTCCGATGGAACTGGGCTAGCGGACTGCTTGAGCGCGCGCGATAGGTTCTTGCGCAAGTTCGACCGGCTAAGCTGTCCGCCGAGTCATTTCCAGCGCCTTTAACTGGCGGGCGAGGTTATAGGGCTCATTGAAATGTGGCCGAGCCGGTGGCGACCAGCCCGATCCTGTTCGTCCCGCGCGCGACGGCTGCGAGCGTCAGCATCGGGCCGATGGGTGATCTGCGGGGCTTCGATTTCGATATCGCCTTTCAGCGCCGGAAAGTCCAACACGAACAAGAACTGAAATTTACCCCGTTCCGCGCGACTAGACGCCGGCTGCTAGGCCGCTCTCGTGAACACCGACCTCACATGATCCGACAAGGACTCCGACCGCGAGTCCAATCCCGCGCAATGATCGCAGTAGTATCTGAAACGCTTTGCTTTTCGGTCGATGCTGAAACCCAGTTCGGGATTGCTCGGCCCAATCCTTGGCGCGACGTCACCCTCGGGCCTTCGAAGTACTCGCTACGGCCACCTGCAAGCTGCTCGACGAAGGCGCGTCCACGACCAGTGGAGATGAGGGCTAGATCCCAAGGTCATTTCCACGCCCTTGAATCCCATCCGGCGCAATCTCATCTTCCGGAAAGCAATTCCTAATCTCGCTCAAGTAGTGATTCCCTCTTGCCCAATGAAAGCCGCTTTTCGAACTCTACGAGGTGAGTGTTGACGCAGTTTTTCGAAACAACTCAAGGCATTTTGGTGTTGGGAGCAATGATCGGCGCTGGTTGTTTTGCTGCCGGCACGATCATACCGAACGCATTCCGGTGGGCGAGTGCTGAGCGTTTTCGCAAGTCGAAAGGCGACGCGCGGGGTGCGGCAATGCTGACGGTTTTGGCTTTGGATGATTTTGTCGGCGCTTCCTATGCTGCAGTTCACGATACCCCCGAGTTTAATCCGATAAATGATGGCGAGTTCGCGTTTCACGTTCCGGATCCAACCTTGGTCCTTCCTTCTGGCCAGGATCTGAGCGTGCTTGGCGAAGAACTTCTCGAAGAAATCTTGTGGTTATCTAACCGCGTCACGAACCTGTCGAACGCGTTGGACGTTCTCGACCTCTCGAGGCCTGGCTTCGACAGCTTCTTCGAACGACGGGAAGAGGGCTATGCGGTCCTGGGGGCGAAGGCGATGGATCTCATCGAGCGGTTGCTTGTGGAGTTCGACGTTCGACTGCCTGACAAGCCTGACTACTACCGGCAGCGCGAAGGATTCGCTGCGATTTTGCGAAATGCCGGCGAGCGCCAGTTGCGGAGAAAGAAGCTGACGCCCAAGGTCGAGCCCGAACCCGGTGGATCGAATATCACTCAGCTTTTCCCCAAAACCGGCGGAGACGCCGATTGAGCAGCGTCTCGTCCGTCAAATGAAAGGCCAGCGTGCTGGTCGGTACGGCGTCGAGATCTTCCTCCGTCAGGATGACGTAGTCGTTCTCGGAAGGGCCGGAGGAGCAGTGTGGACGACGCCGGCGTTTGAACGTGAAGAGCGCTGGTCGCCGCGCCCTCCCATCGGTATCAATATCCGCGCCACGCTTTCCTTTGTTTAAAGCGATCAAGCGGCCTCAGCGATACCCGAAAGTGGGATGGTTTCGTCGACACCGCAGAACCTCGCGGTTAGCTAGAGAAGGCTTGACTGGCGAGCTCTCCCATGAACATGGCATGTCTCGGAGAGGAAAGGTCATGGGCAACAAGCCGACGGTGCCCGACGTGGCGTGGGTTAGCCCTGACGAGGCAGCCCGTCGTGTGCGAGAAGTTGGACTGAAATCCCTACTGGTGGAATTCACTTCTCACGGGCGTCAATCGCCTCAAGCACGATGAGCGGGCTCGTCCCCTCTCCTAACTCGAAATCGAAGTTGCCAATTCGCCCGGAAATCGGCAGGTTTGCTCCATGAACGGTCATTTCTATCCACGACCAAGCGTGACGGCGGCCTCCTGGGAAACGTAGGTTCTATGATGTTTTGGATAGGAAGTTCCGTTGGATTGCTGGTTGCCTATCTCCTCGGTTCTACACCGACTGGCTACCTGGCAGGAAAACTGGTCAGAGGCATCGACATCCGCGAGCACGGCTCCAAATCCATAGGAGCGACGAATGTGCTACGCACTCTCGGCAAGTGGCCCGCGATCATCTGCCTCCGAAATGAGCCGACCACACTTTCGTTTGGTACTCGTCGCGGGCCGCATAGTCTTGGATTGACTGTTCGAGGTCTCCGAAAGCTGGTGTTTCCTTGTCAGCGCCGATCTCAGCCAGCCGCATTGTGTACCACGCAGTAATCCCACCCTCCGGGGCATCTGAAAACCTTGGAAAGGTCGGCTCGGGTTTCTGATTTTCTTTCCAGAGATTTGGCAGCGAAGGTTCCAGGACGAGCGCACGAGCGAGACCGACAATATCAATTGCACCGCTTGCCACAGCGTCTTCGGCCTGTGCGCGCGTCTTGAAGCCACCCGTCAACATAAGGGGCTTCGTCGTCACAGCGCGTGCGCGTTTTGCGAATTCGAGGAAGTAGGGTCCGCGTCCGGACCTGTCGGAGGCAGATTTCGCTCCGGGAAAGTAGGTTCCGCCGCTGATGTCGATCAGGTCGATCGAAGATCGGTCCAGTGCTTCCACTACCTTGAGCGCGTCTTCCTCGTCGAAGCCTCCTTCGAGTTCGTCCGAAGAATTCAGCTTCACGGCAATCGGGAAAGTCGGTCCGACAGCGGCGCGGGTCGCGTCAATGGCTTCCAGCAATAGCCGCATACGATTGGCGATCGCGCCCCCGTCCCCGTCCGTCCGCTTGTTAAACAGTGGCGAAAGAAACTGGCTAAGCAGAAATCCGTGCGCTGCGTGAATTTGCACACCTCCAAAGCCAGCTTTCTGGGCTAGCCGGGCTGTCGTGGCAAATTGCGAGGACAGTTGACGTATTTCTTCGGATGTTATTTCCGCGCAACGCAGCCCCTGCAGGTTGAACGCAGTCGGGCCCTTGGGGTTGCTGGTTGGTGCGTAGGCAAGGGCTCCGGCGTGGCCGAGCTGCAGCCAGAGCCTGGTGCCGTTCTCGCTGCCGTATCGAGCAAGTTTCCGAAACCGTTCGAGGTCCGACGCTTCGTTCAATACAAGGTTGCCGGGGTTCTCGGCGTAGCCGGACGTAAGCTGCACCTCGCCGATTATCGATACGGCCAGCCCGCCTTCGGCCCAGCGTTGATATAGCCTCATCTGCGCAGCGGTCGGATGGCCGGTTCCGTCGCCTAAGGAGTCCGACATCGCTGATTTTGCAATTCGATTATTCAGCTTCAAACCACAAGGCAACTCAAGCGGTTCGAACAGAGGTCCACGAGTTTGCATTAGAGATTCCATGGCAATACTCCGGTATTCATTTTTATCGACGAAAACGGGTTGCGCGGCAACCTAAGCGCGGTGCTCCACTCTTGGCTGGGAGGCGTAACTGTCACCCCTCCCAGCGGCTTCAGCATCAAATTTCGTCTGGACCTGCACGGTAGACCAGAAACTTGCTGCCCTCAGTATCGCGGAAATAGGCACAGTAAGGGTCTGCGCCATTCTCGCCTCGCGGACCGGGAGCACCTTCGTCCTGGCCGCCGAGGGCCAAGGCCGCCGCGTGGACTTCCTTGACCTGTGCGCGGGAGCGGGCCTCGAACGCCACCATGCCACCATTGCCCACAGTAGCTGGTTGGCCGTCAAACGGCTTGATGACGCCGAACTCAAGGGTCTTGCGTCCGTAGTAAACGGCACGACCAGGCTGGACGAGAACGCGCCCGATGCCGAACACGGAAAGCAGTTTGTCGTAGAACGCCGAAGCGGCGTCCAGGTCATTCGTTCCCACCGTCGAATGGCTGGGCAAGCCGCGAACACTCTGCGTTTCGGCGGCCGATTTACTGATGGTAGTGTCGTTCATTTCAATTCTTCCTTTCATACTTGGTTTGATGGCCGCCTTTTCGGGCGGCCTATGGCTCCAAGGCGTCGGCGGCGCTCTAAACCAGAAGTGCCGGACCGTTTGCCTGCCTTGAAGGGTCTCGGTGCTATGCCCAGGATTTGACTGGATGTTGCATACACACTATTTGACTCGGACCTTTGGAAAGTTGTGGAGGTTGAAGGATGGATCGAATTGATCCCAAGTCCGATATCGTTGGCGAAGTCGTATCCGGATGCCTGATGACGAGGGCCAGACGCATCTCCCGGGTGATCACAAATATCTATGACCAGGAATTGCGTAGCCATGGCCTGAACGCATCCCAGTTCTCGATGCTCATCGTGATTGCAAAACTGGGTGGTGCCAGCCGTGCCGAAATCGGCCGCGCAAATTTCCAGGACCGAACGACATTGACCCGCAGCCTCGCACCGCTACTCAAGGAAGGCTGGATCGAGGAGCTTCCGACGGAGGGCGGTCGCAGTCGCCCGGTCGTCATTTCCGCCGCCGGGGAAAGACTTCTCAGCGAGGCCGCTCCTGCCTGGCGCGAGGCGCAGCGTAAAGCCAGCAGGCTCGTTGGCAGCGCTGGCGCAAAAGCACTCATCGACGTAGCCGAAAATCTTTCGAGGGAGGACGAACCGGCATGAAACAGCTCCTGTGAGTGCGCGCTAATTCGCGGCGCGGATTTCGGCCACGGTATCCTGCGGCGTCTGGAGGTGCGGATAATGGCCGATGCCTGGCAGAACATTCAGAGGAGCGCCGGTTCGTCGCGAGAATTCCTCGCCCATGGCTTTCTTGATGTACAGGTCATTCTCACCCCAGACGACCTTCACAGGTGTTTTGAGTTCGGCAAGGTGAGCCTCTAGGTAGTCCTGGTCTCGGGTGAAGTGCGAATAGTAGTGGTAGAATGCGTCGGCGGACGTGATGCCGCCGTGTCCCCATCCCTCCGTCATGTCCTTGAGGACCTCGGCCGGAAGATCGAACTGTTTTTCATGCGGCAAGCCGCGACGATAGACGTTCGCCAGAATCTCCGCGCTTGTTTCGTTCATGTACATACGGGTTTTCGATGCTGCCGGCTCGCTCTTGAGGTTCTGGAGGCTCTCGTACATGTACTCAGGCCTGTTGAACGGGGCGAAGTCTCCGACGACTATGTTTTTGGCTATATCCGGTTCCTCGATGGCAGCCAGAAGCGCGGGAAGCGATCCGATATCGGTCGCGTAGATTGTCAGCTTTGAGCGATCGATGCGGGCAGCCTTGATGTAGGCGGCCAAGATATCTGCGTAGTCTCTTGGCGAATATGAGAACTTGATCGGTGCGGGACGAGAAGACAGCCCATAGCCCGGCCAGTCGATGGTGTGGACTTCGTAGTCCTTTGCCAGCTCGGTGGCGATATCCTTCCAGACGAGCAAAGTCTCTGGAAACCCATGCAGAAAGAGAACGATGCCCTTCTGGTTTGCGCTATGGGCGACCATGCGACGAAGCGTGATGTCCGGGGCAACGTCTATGTAACCAATCTCGGTACGGGTATTCTCGGGAGCAGCGCCGGCTCCGACGGCAGCAGGGGCGCTCAGTGCGACTGAGAAAAAGAGTGGTATAGAGCGTTTCAACATCTCAAGACTCCTTCTTGTTTGGGCGCGATGAACGCCAAGCCGATTTCGAATGGGTGCTATATGATGCATATGCAACATTAGGTCAACTTGGAGCGAACCTCCGCAGCGGACGATTTTGTATTGCTTTGTATCCGAACGCGCGGGTGGCGACGCTTCGTTACATTTTAGCCGCCTTGAAAAGCATAAGGGATACCGAAAGGCACGATTTTGGATCGCAAGCACGGTGCAATCGCACCCGCTCTCGTCAACGAAGGAGCAATCCAATGAACGCTCGATTTATCGTTCCGCGGCTCTGGTCGCCGGGCGGCGGGTTTGAATGCCTATCTCGTTCACGTTCTCTCGCTTCTCTCCGGCGGTCGACGCACGCTTCAGCTACCGCGGCGAAGACGTGGAGCGGGTGTGCCGGCAGGTCGGTTATCCGGCGTCCATTCGTGTCGATAATGGCAGTGAATTCACCCGTGACCTTGATCTGTGGGCCTACCACAAGGGTGTCGTGCTCGACTTCTCCCGTCCCGGCAAGCCGACGGACAACAGCTATATCGAAAGCTTCAACGGCAAGTTCCGCGCCGAGTGCTTGAACGCGCACTGGTTCATGAGCCTTGACGACGCGCGGACGAAGATGGAGGATTGGCGTAGAGACTACAACGAGTTCCGGCCACATAGCGCCATCGGCAACAAGGTGCCGATTTCGCTCATGAACGGCTCATCGGCACCCCCGCCGAACTGAGCCTTAACCCCGGAAAATTCCAGCTCCTGCTGGCCCAAAATTAGCACTTCACAATGGGCCAGAGCTTACTTCAAAATGGATTATTTCAATGGGGCAAGGTCAACGCCGGCCTCAATCGAATGGCCCAACGGGGTGGAAACGAGTTCGGGATCGCAAGTGAGCCCTGCGGCTTGGATAGCTTCGTTATACCCTTGCAATTTCCCGAAATTGCCTATCGTGCTGGCGAAAGACGGTCCTAGCGATCCGATCCTTCGGTGTCCTCGTTCGATGAGGTGCTTCGTGGCGACGAACGCGCCTCGACGCTCATCGATACCAACGGCATCGATGTCATCAGCCTCAGTATGAATGAGCGAGACGGTCGGAAAGTTGTTCCGCCGCAGAGTTTTCGACTGGTCCAGTCTGGAATACAGAATTGGATAGATGAGGAGTCCGTCCACTGAGCGCGCCACGTTATCTAGTTTCACAGACGACACATCGTTCGTGTTCCCAGCGCGGGCGCTGCACGGTTTGGAGGAAGCAGGCATCTCTTCAAAGGGCTGCCCACATCTGAGTTCGGGCTCACCTCAAACTGCTCGTTCCGTTGGGGGTGCCGGGTCCTTCAACGCATCGAGAGGGCCTTCCAGCGCGGTGCGCGGAGGCACCAGTTGCGGCTCGATCATCACGATCTGCGGCTTGGCGTTTTCGTCTTCCAGCAGTTCGAAGCCCCGTTCGAGCATCTCCGAGATATTCGGCCTAATCATATAGACGGGAAACGGCAGAAACGATCCGAAAGGATCGTAGTCGAAACACCCTACGACAATATCGCCGAACGCCTCGCCATCGTGGTGCGCCATGAAGCGCAGCAAGCCCTCAAAATTGATGGACGAATTGATGAAGAAGCAGCGGGGCAGCCTCCCGTGCCGGTCGAAGAAGCGCTCGAAGGCAAGCGCGGTCATGCCGGGCGAATAGCCGGTAATCTCGACATCGCCGGTAGTGGCCACGCCAAAGATTGATTGCTTGACTGCATGAAACCCCGCAATGCGTTCGCGGCTTGCGTGATCATCGCGCCCGCCAAAAAGATACACATCCTCGGGGCCAAGCGGCTCCATACTCTCGGCGTGCCGTATGATCGCAGAAGTCAGTGCCTCTGCGCCTTGGCGGTTGTCCGCAATTACCGAAGGTGCGTACTTGCCCGGCAAGTCGATGTTCACATGCGGTAAACCCGCCCGTACACAGATTTGATGGACGCCGTCGGGATCGGTCGCGCCTGCGACGAAGAGCGAGTCAATAGAGTAGGCGATCAACGACTCGACCGTGCGTCGTTCCTCCTCCGGATCGCGTCGTCCTGAGACGACCATGGGGACAAGCCCGCGCTGTCGCGCCTTCGCCTCGAACGTCTGAGCCATCGAAGAAAAGAACCGGTTGTCGTAGACCGGCAAGAGTAGCCCCGTTAGTCCAGATCGCGAGCTTCTCAAGGCTCGGGCTTGCAGGTTTGCCGTATAGCGATGCGCTTTTGCCAACTCTATTATTTTCTCGGCCGTTTCTTCCGAGATACGTCGCTTGCGCCAGGTCCCGTTCAGGACTGCGCTGACCGTTGAGGCGGACGCGCCCGACACCACCGACAGATCGTAAATCGTTGCTTTCTTTTGCTCTTTTTCTGACATCCGCAAATCTCCTCAACGGCTCCTTCTGTCTAGAACAACTGGGCTATTGACGAAAGTCCTTTTGGTGTTATGGTTATTGCACCATCGATTGTGCAAGAAAGCAAGAACGATTGTGCAGAGGTGGTCGCTTAGAGGAAAGCGGTAAGGGAGGGGTTCCGAAATGGGAGCCAAAAACGCTCAGCACACAAGCATGGGGCTCGTGTGGCGATTCTCTCTTGCCGGCTGTGTTTGGAGGAGAGAAATCCCATGAAGAGAATGCTCGCAGTCACGCTCGGCCTCTCGCTGACGCTTCTTGCATCCACTGCATTTGCAGGGCCTAAGATCGGCGTCGTCGTCAAGATCGGCGGTATCCCGTGGTTCAATGCCATGGAAGCTGGCATTAAGGAGCAGAGCACCAAGCTCGGTGTCGAAGGCTTCATGGTCGGTCCGACCAGCGCCGATCCGGCTCTCCAGGTTCGTGCTATCGAAGACCTTATCGCACAGAAGGTCGATTACATCGGAGTTGTTCCGAACGACGCCAAGGTCCTGGAGCCCGTCCTCAAGAAGGCTCAGGAAGCCGGCATCAAGGTCATCACGCATGAATCGCCCAAGCAGGTTGGTGCCGATTGGGACTTCGAGCTTGCGTCCGCCAAGGGCTTCGGTGAAGCGCACGCCAAGCTCCTTGCGGATAAGATGGGTGGCAAGGGTTCCTATGCGGTGTTTGTCGGATCGCTCACCGTTCCGCTGCACAATGCCTGGGCAGACGCAGCCATCGCCTACATCAAGGCAAACTATCCCGACATGAAGCTTGTCGGTGACCGCTACGGCGTAGCTGAAGACGTCGACAAGAGCCGCTCAACCGCTCTCGACCTGATGGCCGCCAACGCCGATCTGACGGGCTTCCTGGCATTCGGTTCTCAGGGTCCTATTGGTGCTGGCCGCGCTGTGGAAGAACGTCGCAAGGATGGAAAGGTCTTCGTGATCGGGCCGTTCTCCCCGGGGCAGGGCGCAAAGCTCATCAAGTCGGGCGCGATCACCGGCGGGTTCATGTGGAACCCCAAGCAGGCTGGCGAGGTCTTTGTGACCCTCGCGGATCGCATCTCAAAGGGTGAGAGCGTCAAGGCCGGCGATGAGATCGAGGGCCTCGGGAAGATCAATCCCGAAGGCAATACGATCATTGTCGACCAGCTTTTGGCCATCAATAAGGAAAGCATCGACAAGCTGGTCGGCATGGGCCTCTGATCCTCCCCAAGCCTACGCCTGGGGTCGCGAGGCGTTCGCTCCGCGCGACCCCCCGTAGAGACTTAGCAGTCTGCGCCGTCCGCCAAATCAGGCGGCTGATCAGGGGGAAAAGCTATGAGCGCTGAACCGCTCCTTTCACTCAAGAATATCAAAGTAACGTTTGGTGGTGTGCGGGCTCTGAAAGGGGTTTCGTTCGAAGTTAATCCTGGAGAGGTGCATTGCCTTGCGGGAGAAAACGGATGCGGCAAGAGCACGCTGATCAAAGTCATCACTGGTGTCTATAAACCGCAGGATGGCGCAGAGTTCTTCTTCGACGGTCAGCCAATTACGGCGATGACACCGACCCTTGCGCAGTCACTGGGCATTCAAGTCATCTGGCAGGACCTCGCGCTCTTCTCAGAGATGACGGTCGCAGAAAACATCGGCTTTCAGTACGCGGTCAACGGAAAGTACGGCCTGGTGGACAAGCGGGCGATAGACAACGCCGCCGAAAAGGCGCTTGCCCGGCTCGGCGTCAGTATCGATCTCCATCGGCCGCTGAAGGAGTTGCCGATCTCGCAACGTCAGATCGTCGCCATTGCACGCGCGCTCGTGGGTGAAGCTCGTCTTGTCTTCATGGATGAGCCGACTGCGTCGCTGACGCAATCCGAGACTGACTACCTGATCGACATCGTCCGCAACCTGTCAGCTTCGGGTGTCGCTGTCGTATTCGTCTCGCATCGTCTTGCGGAAGTGCTCGAGATTTCCGATCGGATGACCGTCCTTCGCGATGGTGCACTGGTCGGCGTATTCCCGGTCGAAGGTATGACCCAGTCGCGCGTTACCGAACTCATGACGGGCCGAAACTTCGACAACGCAGTGGTCGCCACCGATCATGATCACGAGCGCGTCGTACTCTCCGTGCGCGGGCTCACGCGAGCCAGAGAGTTCGAGAATATTACATTCGATCTCAGACGCGGCGAAACGCTTGGAATTACCGGCCTCCTTGGTGCGGGCCGTACGGAGTTGGCGCTTACTCTCTTCGGAATGCACCGTCCACAAGCGGGCGAGATCACGATCGAGGGTGAGCGCGTCAGTTTCGGCTCCAATCGAGACGCAATTCGCGCAGGCGTTGCCTATCTTTCGGAAGACCGGCTGTCGCTCGGCCTTAACCAGCCGCAGTCCATCGCCGACAACGTGGTGATGGCATCCCTCGATAAGCTTCTGTCGGGTGGGATGATCTCGCCAACCAAGAAAGCAAGCGTTGTCGACCACTGGATTTCGGCGCTCGGCGTCAAAATTGGCAGACCGGAAGATCCCATTCGGACACTCTCTGGCGGCAACCAACAGCGCGTTGCGATCGCCAAATGGTTGGCCATTGGTCCGAAGATTCTCATCCTCGACGCCCCAACCGTTGGCGTCGATGTCGGAGCCCGGGCTGGCATCTTCGAGATCGTGCGCAAACTGGCGGCCCAGGGCCTGGCGATCATCCTGATCTCTGACGAACCGCCGGAAGTCTACTTCAACGCCGACCGCATCATTCACATGGTGGAAGGCAAAATCCACGCGACCTACGACCCGCGTAGCGTGTCGCTCGCCGAACTGGAGTCTGCCGTCTATGCGTAGACTGATCCTTGGACACACAACCGAATTCACGCTTCTGGCGGTCATGATCGTTCTTTGCATCGGACTGTCTTTTGGGACCGATCGTTTTTTGACGATCTCGAACGCGTTTGATGTGCTGAACGTCTCGGCCGTCAACATCATCTTCGCGGTCGGGCTGCTTGTCGTCCTGATTTCAGGGGGGATCGACATCTCCTTCGCCGTGGCCGCATCGGTCGTCCAGTACGTCACGGCTCTCGCGCTCGGCGCGTTGGGCGGGGGCAACTGGGCCGAAGGGTTCATTATCGCCGGAGCCATCGGCATTGGCTTGGGTCTGATCAACGCAGCTCTGGTCTACCGGCTGCACATCATTTCGATTGTCGCGACAATCTCGACCTTCAACATCTTCTTCGGGCTCCTGATGTTCTTCACCAAGGGCGTGTCGATCTACGACCTGCCTGAATGGCTGACGACCCGCGTGGTGTTTTTCGAACGAGAGATGGCTGACGGCTCCTGGATCGAGCTTACACTGCCTGTCGTCGTCATGATCCTCTGCTGCCTCGCGACCTGGTTCATGATTTCCCGCACGACCATCGGCCGACAGCTCTACGCGTTTGGCGACAACCCGGAAGGAGCACGCCGCTTCGGTATCAACATCGGAGCCATGCACTACATCTCCTTCGGCTGGATGGGTCTCATGGCCGGCATCGCCGGGCTGATGCAGGCCCACTACGCCGAAGAAGTCGTTCCAAACGCGCTTTATGGTCGGGAACTTGACGTCCTGGCGGCCACGGTTCTCGGCGGCGCGCGGCTAGGCGGCGGCAAGGGCTCCGTTATCGGGTGTGTTCTCGGTGTCCTGATGGTTTCGATTACTCAGAACGGGCTGAACCTCATGGGTGTCTCGCCCTTCGCATTCAAGATGATCGTCGGCGCGATCATTCTCATTGCCATCACGCTCTCGTCCGCACGGATCGACAAGCTTCTGCCGTTCCTTGCGAAGGGCAGCGCCAGCAGGAGGGGCATGCACCCATGAAGGCCATCGCTCAGAAGTTCAACGCCACTTTCGGGGCCGACATGACGGGCCCGGTCGTCGCGTTCCTCGCCGTGATAGTCATCTTCGGTCTCGCGGCAAACAATTTCATCTCTGCTGCAACGTTCGGCTCGGTCGCTTTCCAGCTTCCGGAACTGGGACTGCTCACGCTCGCGATGCTGCTTCCGCTTCTGACTGGGGGCATCAATCTTTCAGTTACGTTCACCGCTAATCTGTCAGGCCTCGCCGCAGCGTGGGTCATGCAAATGTACGGCGGCGTCGATGCGCCTCCGTCTGCCTTTCTGCTCGGGGTCCTTGCCGCGCTTGCCACCGGTGGCGCTGCCGGGCTGATGACAGGTGCTGCCATCGCCTACACACGCGCCCATCCGATCCTTGTGACGCTGTCGATGATGATCTTTTTGCGCGGGCTGGGCGAGTTTCTGACACGTGGAGGCGACGTATCCGGCTTCCCGAGCTTCATCGCTCCGATCGGTCACGGACAGATTTTCGGCTTTCCGATACCGCTGCTGATCTTCATCGTCTGCGTTGGTCTATGGCAGCTCCTGCTGACGCGCTTCAAGCTTGGCTTTGGCCTCCTGATGCTCGGTTCCAACATCGAAGCAGCCCATTACTCCGGCATCAACACCCGTCGCATCCTGGTCCTCGTGTATACGTTGTCGGGCCTGATGTGCGCGGTCGCGGGCGTGATCATGCTCGCTCGCTTCAATTCGGTACGCGTCGGACACGGTGAGTCTTATCTCCTGATCACCGTGCTGGCTGCGTTCCTGGGTGGCATCAATCCCTTTGGTGGTTTCGGACGAGTTTTACCGGTCTTCGTCGCACTCATCGTGCTTCAGCTTTTGTCGTCAGGTCTCAACCTGATGGGAGCCAATCAACATCTCGCGACGGCGCTATGGGGTGTTCTGATGATCGTCGTCATGGCAGCGAGAACCATTGTTTCGGCCTACATGGCCTCACGCAGAAAAAAGGGATGAACCGTGCAGGGTTTCGGAATTCATGCGAGCATGTGGACAATGAACTGGGATCGCGATGGTGCCGAACAGGCCATCGCCGGTGCAACCAAGCGCAACCTGGATTTCATTGAAATTCCATTGGGCGATGCACCCTCCGTCGATGCCGGCCACACTCGCGAGCTTTTGGGTAGGAACAGACTTAGGGCAGTATGCTCACTCGTGCTTCCCGAGGAAGCGTGGGCATCGAGGCGACCTGATGCAGCTATCCAACACCTCGAGATAGCAATCGACAAGGCCGCCGAAATGGGGGCTGAAGCCCTTACCGGTGTTACATACGGCGGCACTAACGAGCGAACCGGTTCGCCGCCAACCCAGGCCGAGTACGATAACATAACACGTGCGCTGGCGGCTGCGGCGAGACGGGCTAAATCCAGAGGCATCCAACTCGGCGTCGAAGCCGTAAACCGCTACGAAAGCCATCTCGTCAATTCCGCAGAGCAAGCGGTGGCGATGGTCGAGCGTATTGGAATGGACAATATGTTCGTTCATCTGGACACATTCCATATGAACATCGAGGAAAAGGGTGCTGCCAACGGCATTCTCGTTGCTCGCGACCACCTCAAGTACATGCATTTGTCGGAGAGCGATCGCGGGACCCCAGGCGCTGGAAACGTCCCCTGGGATTCGATCTTCGTTGCCCTTTCGGCGATCGGCTTCAGGGGCGCTCTGACCCTCGAGAGCTTTGTCAGCATGCCGCCCGAGATGGCAGGTGACATATCCACGTGGCGTCCGGTTGCCCGCGATGAAGAGGAAGTCATGGGCATTGGTCTGTCGTTCCTGCGCGGCAAGGCCGCGCAATACGGACTGCATGACCTCGGTGCATAAGTCTCAGTCTGTCAGGCCGATAGTTGTGAGGAACTCCTTGAGCAAGATTGATGTAAACGCCGGTGAGATCGCAAAGGTCGCTGTTCAACGGCTGTCGGAAAACGGCGGCAAGAGAATATTGATCGCCATGGCAGGAGCGCCTGGATCAGGCAAATCCACTCTCGCTGAAAGGGTCGTGCAGAGCCTCAAGACAGAACACGCTGTAAGGGCGGCTCTGTTCCCTATGGATGGCTATCACTACGATGATGCTGTGTTGGAACAGATGGGCCGGCGACCGTACAAAGGAGCCATCGATACCTTCGACGCACACGGGTTCCGCCACATGCTCGAGCGGCTCAAAGCGAACGAGGACGACGTCATTGCTGTCCCCGTGTTCGATCGTATGATCGAAATTGCGCGGGCAGGGGGAAGTCTGATCCCCCAATCGACAGACATCATCGTCTGCGAAGGAAACTACCTTCTTGCCCGCCAGGCCCCGTGGGACAAGCTCAAGAAAATTTTCGACTTCACCGTGTTCGTTGACGTTACCGAAGACAATCTGAGGCAACGGCTCCAGGATCGCTGGCGGGCATTCGGGCTCGATCCCAAAGAAATCAATCGCAAGGTCGAAGAGAACGATTTGCCGAACGGCCTTGCCATCATATCGGGCAGCGCCGAGCCCGACCGTCGCATCGACAACAACTAACTCGCCAAGACGGACCGGAGGCGCTTCGGTTCGCCGCTTTCATCCTGACCCGGTGTGTCCCGGTCGGATTCAAATGAGCCACAACGATAGGAGCACGAGATGAACAAGCTAGGTGTACACGCTTTGGTCTGGGAAAAAGGCTGGAGCCACGAAGAATGCGAACGCGCGATCGCGAAGACGGCCGAGGTAGGTTATGACTTCATTGAGGCTCCCGCACTTGATCCAAGTTCAATCGACATCGATTTCACTCGCCGCGCCCTTGAGAAACACGGGATCGGGATCAATTTCTCGCTGGGTCTGGACGCCGACACCGACATCTCGAGCGGCGATATCGAGAAGGCAAAGCGCGGCAAGGCCAAGCTTGAGCAGGCCCTGTCAGTCGCCCGCGACCTTGGTGCGACGCATGTCTGCGGCATTCTCCATTCGGCCTTCCAGAAGAACAGCATCCCCACGACGGCGGCCGGTGTAGCGATGTCCGTCGAAATTCTTGGTCAGGTCGCCGAAACGGCTGCGAAGAGCAACATCGTCCTCGGCCTCGAAGTCGTTAACCGCTACGAATCCAACGTGCTGAACACGGCGTCTCAGGGCGTCGAACTATGCAAGCGGATCGGGGCCGACAACGTGAAGGTTCATCTCGATGTCTACCATATGAATATCGAAGAGTCCGACGTTCCCTCAGCCATCAAAGATACCGGTAGCTACCTCGGTTACTTCCACACAGGCGACTCCCACCGCGGTTACATGGGCTCCGGAACGATTGATCTGGCCGGCGTCTTCCGCGCCATCGTCGCATCCGGCTACACCGGGCCTATCACGTTCGAGAGTTTCTCCTCGCGCGTCGTCGGCCAGCCGTTGGAAGGCATCCTCGGAATTTGGCGCAATCTGTGGGAGGACGGATATGATCTGGCATCCCACGCGCTCATGTATACGCGCGCTCAATTGAAGTCTGCTCAAGAGGCGCAGCGTCAGGCCGAGCGGAGTCGACTGCCGTAGGAGAAAGTTGCCTCGCGCGGTCAAACCCCGTCGCGTCCAGAGTGGCCTGCTCACTGTCGGGCCACTCCCGCTTCCAAAGCTTCCTGGCATCTAAGGAAACGGTCGGGCATCTTCGGGAGGCCTTACGATGGGGCTCCATTGGGCCTCCTGTAGCAAGAGTGATTCTTCGATTGGCTCGCCCGGCGGAGTCACGATCGTCGAGACGCGCTATTCCGAAGGATTGCTACGGCCTCCGATAAGGCGATCGTCGTCCTGAACAGCGAAGGCGGCAGCGTCAAAGCCGGGGTGCAAACGCTTGGATGACTGTCACCAGCGTTCCGGCGACTTTGCGAGCCATCGCGCCTTACGGGCAACTTTGGAGTTAAAGCACCCGCGCGGAAAGGCCAGACCCCAAGTTTCGCGCCGTCCCATCAGCGCGTTCAACCTTCTGGGGCTACATCCCATTTTTGTTTCATTTCTTTGCCTCGTTTTTCGGGGTCTTCTTCGTGCATTTTTTTCATTTTCTCCGCCACGTCAGGATGCTTGTCCATAACATGGCTTGTCATCTTCTTAACCATTTCGTCCCATGTTTGTGCAGAGAGCTTCTCATCGCATGCGCCGCCGAGTTCGCGGCATGTCATTGTCTTCATCTGACCTCTCCTGGTTTGCTCGAGAGGAAACATCTGAATTCGTTGGTCGGCCAAATACGATCACATGCGACGTGTCGACTTGGCTTTCCGCTGAGATAAGTTGCTCTCCGAACAGATCATTCAACAGACCGGTCAACATGCCGGTTCGTATGCCCAGTCGTCCCAAAGCAATTGCAGTGTTGAAGACGGCGGCCGCCGGCATGAGGAACGAAGGCCCTGCCTCCGTCGATTGTCGACGCCGGAATCATGTCAATCATCGCTTCGCCGCAGCAGAGAATCATTTCGAATACCTTTCAAGCACCTGCGTTGATGCAGTGGTTGAGATTTCCAGGCGATCGGGGTCGATATTCACGTAGCCGCGGCGCGTTCCACAAACCGCTCCGCCGTCGGCGAAGATCTCGACGATTCCGAAGTCATGAAACAGACGAAGGTCTCTCGCCTCGCCGAGCTTCGCCACATAGTGGATTGAGCCGTCGTCCTGGGCGAGGCGAACCGAAAGGATGCCGTCGGCGACGCTCACCTCGAAAGCAATCTCGCCACCTTTCGTCGCGACAAGCTTGCTGCCTTCGAGCGGCCCGGCAAGCCGAATTTCAATGGGAGCTTTCGGCAGCGAGTATTGGCCACTTTGGTTCTCAATGACAGGGTCGGCGGCATAGCGCTCGTCGACTTCAATCACTGGCAGCATGAGCAGCTTCTTCTTATCTTCGCTCAGGCTTAAAACGCGCGGCAGGGACATCTCGCCGGAATAGGATGAACCCTCGGGCTTGCGGTATTCCCAGTTGAAAAGCCAGGCAAACGCGATCTGACGTCCGTCTGCCTGGAAACTCTGCATCGCGTAATAGTCAGTCCCGAAATCCAGCAATTGCAGTTCCGGCGTGTCGGGAACGAAATGGTCCTCGTTCAACTCACCGATCAGCGCGTAAAGAAGATTGTGGCGCCGTGTTCGCGGCTCGACATGGCCCACAAAGCCCATCACCAGAACCCACTTATCCCCCAGCCGAAGAAAATCCGGGCATTCGACCGCACGTGCGCCTTCTTGGCGGAAGTTAACCGGCGCACGGTATAGCGGCCTGAGATATTGCCAATCGAGGCCATCGCCGGAGCCGAACAACAAGACCGCGGGATCGCCCTCGATCGATGCGCCGAGTATCATGCGATAGGCGTTGGCTGCGTCGTCCCACCAAACCTTTGGATCGCGGAAGTCGTGCTCGACCCCGTCGGGACGCTGCTCCAACACCGTCACAATGCCTTCCGCCTTGGTCATCCGCCGATCTGGGCGCGCTATTTTCTGAATTTCCCGATAACCTTTGAAAAGGTCATAGGCGGGCAGGCGCTCGGTGTAAAAGAACATCAAGCTTCCATCTCGATCCCGAAAGGCGTTGCCGGAGAATGCGCCTCCTGTGGCGCCGAGGCGCCACAGGTTCTGTTCTGGATGCAGAAATACCGGCATGTGAAGCCAATTGACCAGATCGCGGCTGGTCGCATGTCCCCAGTGCATCGGTCCCCAATCACTGCCGCTGGGATGGAATTGATAAAAAAGGTGCCATAGCTCGCCGAGCTTGCAGAGACCTACGGGGTCGTTCATCCAATGCCGGATTGGCGAGAAATGAAGCGCGGGACGATCCGGATCGGACCGAAGCCAATCTTCAATTTCCGCACCGGTGCGTTGAAGGATCCCTTTCTCCGAAAACTCGAACACTGTTATACCGGTCTCGTTCACGGTTTGAGGCTGATACCCATAGGCCCAAAGAACAGCGTCCGGCGCATTGCTGACAATGGTGACCTCGCAAGCTTCCCTGTGGTGATACTTGAAGAACTCCGGATGGATGGCAAATGACGGAACCTGCCAAACCGTTTTCCCATCAATGTTGATACGAAAAAAGCCGTCGCCCGAGGCCCAAAATTCCAAGCGGTACCCCGAGGGTAGGAATAGGTTTTGCTTCATCAACGGGCCACTTTCCCGTTTTCCATTTGGTTCGTCATGAACACAACTCCGAATAGTCACTGAATTTTCGACAGACGGTCTAGCTACGCTCGGTCTATATTGAAACTTTGCCGACTATTGCCCAGGAACTGGAGTGCCCCTAAATGCATTCATTGTTCTGTCCATCTCAACCTGTTCGTCATTGCCTGAATCTAGGACTGTATTCCGTACCGACCCCTTTTGCACCAGTACTGCTGTTACTTCGAGTGCCTTCAAATTGTTAGTTGAAAGCAATGCGCCCACTTGTGTTGAAAAACAGGCACTGTTTGGTGCATCGTTGATTTGCGATATTTCGGTTGTGGCCACAATGTGATTATTGGCTATGTAATTGCCGCTACCGGAAACCACATTAATTATCACAGGCTTTACGGCGAGAGGCTTGATATATTGAGTATCTATTGTTTCTGTAATGTGGTTCGCGATTACCGAATTGTTGCTGCCATCAATTTGCAAAAGTCCGAACAGATCATCCAAGCCGTTATCGTACTTCTGCATGGGCGCCCATGGCTCGCGATCTCGCAAAAAGTGATTTGAGGAAACCAAGTTCTCGCAACAGTTAGCAGCAAAAACCAACATACCGGGATAGAAGGAATGGAATCTATTTCCTGTGATCGAGGAACGCACCACGCCCGAAAAATAGACACTGCTAGCTCCTCGAGGAAATACGTTGTTTGAGGATACTAGAATGCCCCCATAATTTTCAGCGTAAATGGAATGTCCCCTATATCCGGCGCCGACAAAATTATTTGCTATTCTTGAGGCCTGCCCCATACCTTTCAATTCGATACAGTTGCCGCACTCTGCAATGAAATTGTTATCTATCGCCAGCGCATCTGCATCATGAACAGTAACTCCATGCTCCAGATAGATAAGACCCATCCCGGTTATTCGGAATGAGTCATTGGCGCTGCCTACATAGATTCCCGTTTTGCCATTCTTGTATGTATTTTCTGCATCATTTTGTCCCGAACCATCGTCAATGAAGTGCAGGCCATCGATGCAAAAGTCAGCAAACTCCACAGAGCTCATACGAGGATTTCCGGTGCGCTTAACATAAAACGCGGCTCCAGCAGCCTCACCGTCGGCGGCCTCTGGAGAAATGTCCGCAAGTATGCGACTTCCGCCCGGCCACACTTCGTGCCAGTGTGCCAGCTCGTTTGCGGGTGTGTTGAAACGGATGCTCGAAGACGTAAAACCATGTCCAGAGCCCACAATTTTCAGATAGCTCACGTCTATAACGACTTGAGTGACAAGACGATAATCGCCTGGCGGTATATGGATAACTGCTCCAGGTTTTCCGCCATCATTTAGATCGGAAACCGGTTGCCTGCTTTTAATATCCGCAACGATGCTATTGATGACCGCTCCAATATCCTCATAGGGGTTCCCTACGGGATACTTTGTTACGTCGTAATAGTTTTCGCTAACCATTGTTAATGTCTCCTCGGACATTTCTTATTCCACAGCGAGAGTAGACTGATGTGCTTGATTGGCTTGTTGCTCGCGAGCCACCTGGGGAAAATGCGTTCAACCAGCTCTCTGTTTGAGTTTGGAGCAGGATCCTAGCGGGAGATCAGAAAGAGTTGCAGGCATCTGGTGGCGATAGATGGGCTAGTCATACTTGTTTTCTCCTGGCTCCCATCACCAGATGCTGGTGCGGGTGTCCGGTTCAAAGAAGTGAAGTTCTTCGGCATCGACAGCGATGCGCGCGATGTCACCTGCGCGTACTGTGCTCTTCGGAGAAAAACGGGCTACAGCAGCTTTTTCGTCGCCGATGTCGGCGACGGCGTCCGGGTCGCCAGCATCCACCCAGGGTGCGTCGATATTCAGATGAACCATGGATTCAGACCCTAGCGCCTCAACAAGAGTGACCGGGGCCGAGATCTCGGCCGAAGAAGGCCGGATTGCGGCGTCGTTCATGTGCTCGGGCCGGATGCCGACAATGACCTGAAGGTTAGACGCACCGTTGAGCGAGGGGCGGTATTCGAAAACCCGGTCAGGGATTTCGAAACTGTTGCTGCCTAGGGTCAGCGTCCTTCCATTCAGAACGGCCTCGTACAAGTTCATCGAGGGCGATCCGATAAAGGCCGCGACAAAGACATTGTCAGGGCGATTGTATAGGTTTTGCGGTGTGTCGACTTGCTGCAGCACGCCGCCTTTCATGACAGCTACGCGGTCACCCATCGTCATCGCCTCGACCTGGTCGTGGGTCACGTAAATCGTAGTGACATTCAGTTTTCTTTGGAGGCTGGCGATCTCGGCGCGCATCTGCACGCGCAGCTTGGCATCGAGGTTCGACAACGGTTCATCCATCAGGAAGGCCGCTGGTTTGCGGACGATTGCTCGTCCCATGGCGACACGCTGACGCTGGCCTCCTGAAAGGAGTGCTGGCCTGCGGTCGAGCAAAGTCGTCAGTTCGAGGATGCGTGCGGCTTCGTCTACGCGGCTGGCAATCTCGGTCTTCGGCAGGCCTGCCATGAGCATGGGAAAGGCAATGTTCTCCCGCACTGTCTTGTGCGGGTAGAGCGCATAGGACTGGAAGACCATGGCGATGTCGCGATCCTTGGGATCGACATCGTTGACTAACTTGTCACCGATCCTGAGTTCACCGCTAGTAATGCTCTCCAGACCAGCGATCATCCTGAGCGCCGTCGACTTTCCACATCCTGAAGGACCGACGAAAACCATGAACTCGCCATCCCTGATGTCGAAGCTCAGATCGTGCAGAGCGTGAAAGTTGTTTCCATAGACCTTGTTGATATTGCGCAGTTCTATGCCGGCCATGCCTTTGCCTCCCTCATCCCTTTACAGCGCCGAAAGTCAGGCCGCCGACGATTTGTTTTTGAAGTGCGAGCGTTACGATGATGACCGGCAGCGAGTAGAGGACGGCCGCAGCTGTCATCGCCCCCCAGGCAAGCCCATAGACCGAATTGTATTCGGCGATGACGATCGGCGCCGTTTTGGTCGCCTCCGACGTCAACAGCAGCGCGTAGAGGAACTCGTTCCAGCTTGTGATGAAGGTAAAGAGTGCGGTCACCGCTATCCCACCCGTCATGACCGGAAGGATGATCTTTCGAAAGGCCTGGAAACGTGTGCAGCCATCCATGCGTGCTGCTTCTTCGAGTTCCTTCGGCATGCCTTCGAAGAAGGCGGACATGAGCAACAGCGCCAGCGGCACGGCGGCCGAGGTGTGGGCGAGAACCAGGCCCGGAATCGTATCAAGCAGGCCCAGAGACTTTAGAAGCTGGAACAGTGGCACACCCAGGGACACCGACGGCACCATGCGCGTGACCAGTGCGAAGAGCAGGAAAAGCGTCGTGATCCGGCGTCGGTACTGTGTGGCGACATAGGCGGCGGGAACGGCCACCGCCAGCGAAAGCGCAGTCGTCAGCACCGCCACAGTGAGAGAGTTGACGAAAGCTCTCGGCAGGGTCGACGATTGCAGGACTTCGCGAAAATTCTCGAACGATAGAACGGCGGGAAAGAAGCTCGGCGGGATCTGCTGGACATCGGCCGCCGGCTTGATGGAGGTCATGAGCAGATATATGTACGGCAGCGCGTAGGACAGCACGAGTACAAGGGCCGCGGCGTTGACTAGGACACTGCTGATATTGAGACGGCGCGCTTTATGCATGGGCCGGCCTCCAAATCTTCCAATAGGCAACGGCGGCGAAAAGCATCATGACAATGAGGAACAGGGCGCCGGATGCGGACGCCTCGCCGAGATCGCCGAAACGAACCATGCGCTGGTAGATGTTCATCGAGAACACTTCCGAGGCGTGGCGGGGACCACCTTGGGTCTGTATCCAGATGAGGTCGAAAGTCTTGGCTGCATCCACGCCGCGCACGATCACGACGACGGCGATCACCGGCCGCATTAGCGGCAGGGTGACGTGCCAGAACCGCTTGACCGTGTTCGCCCCGTCGATCCTTGCGGCTTCCAGCAGATCCCTTGGGATGTTCGTCAATCCGGCATACGACACAAGGGCGACGAAAGAGGTGGTCAGCCAGATGTCGGCAAAGGAAACAGAATAAATGACGATATCTTCACTGGACAGCCATGCGATCGCATTGGGATCGCTGATGAGCCCAAGGCGGACCAGGCCGTAGTTCAGGATGCCGATATTGCCGACCAGCAGGAACCGCCACAGCAGGCCCGCGACGATGGGCGGAACCATCAACGGCAGAGCGAAGATCGTACGGTGCCACCGCGACCCCCCAGCCATGGCCGAAAACAGCAGCGCGGCACAGAAACCGAAGGTGAATTCGAAGAACAACGCGAAGACCGAATATTGAAGGGTCCTCAGAGCGCTCTCCGCGACTCGTTTCGACGTCAACGCGTCGACATAGTTCTGCAGCCCGACCCATTCGCGTATGTGGGGCGTGATCGTGTCGACCTTGAAAAAGGAGTCGAATATCAGGAGCCCCACCGGGTAAGCGACCAGCAAGCCGAGGATCGCAACCGCGGGCGCAAGCATGTAGAGCACAAATCGGTCTTCACCCGACATGTCCGTCTCCGAGAGCTGATAATGCGGGCGGTATCTCATCCACCCGCGATGTTGAGGAAAGTGTCGGATTAGTTGAGGATGTCCTCAATCGTGCCCTTGGCTTCCTTCAGCACTTCTCCGACATCCGCCTTGCAGGTCAGCGCCTCTTGGACGGCGGGCAGGACACCTTCGTCGACGATTTCCTGATATTTCTCGTTGATCGGCCGGCCTTGCGTCGCAGGCGCGCTCAGCGTCTCAAGAAGCGGGGTAAAGTGCTCATAACCTGGTTTGCCGGAATAGCTGCGATAGGCGGAATTCGTCGCGGCAAGGCCGAGTGGCGCTTCGATGCCCAGCGCATTGTTGGCGATGGCGAAAGCAATGAATTTCTTCGCCGCGTCCTTGTGCTGGGAGGTCGAGGGGACAACGTTGTACCAGGGGCCGGGAATAGCTGCGATTCCAGCGTCACCGGTCAGCATCGGTACGACGCCGACCTTGCCGCTGACCTTGGAATCCGCTGGCGTCATCTTGTGGGCATGCGCCCAGAACTTCATCATGGCCGTCTTGCCCTGATAGAACAGGTTCTGCGCCTCACCCCAGCCGATTTCGTTCACGTTTTCCGGGACGGAATGATCGGTGCAATGTGGTGCGATGTAGAACTCGAGTGCTTTCTTGTGCGCCTCATTGTCGATGATGACCTTGCCTTCCTTGTCGAGGATCACGCCGGGTGAGCCCGCTTGCAGCACATGCGCCATCCATTCCTCCGAGAAGGTGCCGATCGTGTCGGTGCCCCAGAAGTCGGTCTTGCCATCACCATCGGTATCACGCGTGAAGAATTTCGCGATGTCACGCCATTGCTGCCAGGTCTTGGGAGGAGCGAGGGGATAGCCATATTTTGCCTGAAAGGCCTCCTTTTCTTCCGGCTTGTCGAAGAGATCCTTGCGATAGAACACGATCTCCGCATTGGCCCAGGCAGGCATGCCGATCAGTTTGTCACCGACTTTCGCGTCGGCAAGCAAGGAAGGCGGCAGGTCCGCACGAACCGCATCTGTGAAAAGAGGCGAGAGGTCGTCGACATGGCTTGCGAACTTCGCATTCCACACGACGTCGATCGTCACGACGTCGAAAGCTGAAGAGCCGGAGGCGATTTCGGCCGAGAACTTATCAAAGACACCCTGATCGGGAACGACGGTAAAGTTCACCTTGATGTCGGTTTCGGCAGTAAACTTCTCCGCGACTGCTTTCTGCAGCATCTCGCCGCCGCCTTCCACCAGGATATTGATGGTTTCGGCTCTGGCAAAGGCCGCCATGAAAACAAGCGCAAGCGCGCTAGCACCAACCAGTTTCTTCATCGATTCCTCCCTTGCTTGCCAGGGCGCTTGCGTTGGCGCCCTTGCTTGGCAGGAACATAGTCGCCTTATGACGACGTTGTCAACGCGTATTGTCGACGTTGTCAGAAAAATATGTCGACGTTGTCATATAACTGGTTTAGAACGGTGCCCAGCAAGGAGATTGGCGGGACATGGTCAGCATTATCAGCGTCGCGAAAGCGGCCGGGGTTTCCAACAAAACAGTTTCACGGGTTATCAACGGTGAACCTTATGTGACTGAGGAGACCCGGGAGAGAGTGGAGAAGGCTATCCGGGACCTCGGCTATATTCCAAACATGGCGGCGCGCCTCATACGTTCGAGCCGTTCCAACACCTTCGGCATCATCACAGATTATGTGTCTACCACACCTTATTCGGTCGACATTGTGCGAGGAATACAGGATTGGGCAAATGCGAACGGGAAGACCATCCTCATGGCAAATACTGGCGGCTCTTCCGAGAGAGAGGCTGAAGTTTGGAAAATGTTCCAGTCCCATCGGATTGACGGCGTTCTTTATGTGACAATGTACCGTCGCACCGTGGATCCTGAGGCAGGCGATGTCCGGATTCCGACGGTAATGATCAACTGCAGGCCTCAGACGAACGAACTGCTACCGTCTATCGAGCCTGATGACTACCAGGGCGCGCAAGACCTTACCCGCTATCTGCTTGACAGGGGTCATCGAAAGATCGGCTACATCCGGCTCAATCCCATCTTGTTGGGTGCGCAACTGCGCCTCGATGCCTTCCGTAAAACCGCTGGAGACTTTGGCCTTGCAGAGAGCGACCTGAGTATCCGTCTGGGCATGGAAGGACCGGTTGGAGCGGAGAAGAACTACGTTTTTGCCGCTGCGACAGAGATGCTCCAACAAAAGGATCGACCGACTGCAATCATGAGCGGCAATGACGAAATGACGATCCAAATCTACATCGCGGCAATGGCATTGGGTCTCCGCATCCCCGAGGATGTCAGTATTGTCGGCTTTGACGATTTCCGGACGGTTTCCCTGGCGCTGAAGCCGGAACTGACCACTGCGGCTTTGCCTTATTACGATTTAGGTCTGGAAGGGGCGGAATTGTTGAATAGCGTGGTGGCGGGAAGCAAGGCTCGTCCGAGCAGTCGCGTTATGCCCTGTAAACTGGTCGAGCGAACATCCGTGTGCTCCTTATAATCTGATTTCCAGAACCGAGAACGTCTGGTCGAGCGAGCAATTCGGCCTGATTTCTCAGCGCGTAAGCGGCAAAGGGAAAGCGGTGGTTATGGGGATTTGGTGGCACTTGGTACGTCTTCAGGCTGATAAAAGCGAACCACTAAACTGCTTGGCGAGCATTATGCCGCGAAAGGTGAATTCGGGACTCCGCGTTCTGTCCCATTCAAGGCGGACCTTCTCCCAAAGCCCTACAAGGAAAGCCGTTCGCGACAAATAGCTTCTACGAGATCCTGCAGGGCCTTAACGCGCTCAGCAAGCCAAGCGAGTTCCTCGGTGGTGATTGCGTATTTCGACGAATATCGTGCCTCGACATAAGCCCGTGATAGCAATTCGAAACACCGGCGAGAAAACCGGCTGTCGCGCGGCCACGCGGCGATTAGTCGGCCGTCTACGCCCTCGGCCTGAGAGCGCAACACCTTAATTCGATGTGATTTGGGGCTATAGAGGGTGAGCGTCAGCAGGGCGCAATGATAGGCGCGTTCGGTGGCTTGATGCAGCATGAATGCTCCGTCGCGCCACATGCCATTTGATATGCCGAATTCAGCGAATTTTGATGCTTCTGCAGACAGCTTGTACCACTGTTCGAAGTAAATCTTCGCCTCACGCTGCTCCTCCTCCGCCGTCAGCGGCTTCGGCTCTGCCAGGGGATGACCAGGCTGTTCGTACAAAACGATGCCGTCTCTGGCGATATCGACGAAGAAGGGCCGACCGCGGGCGAGCTGATCGTTGACATCCGCCAGCGTGTGGATGATCGGGACGACCGGGGTTTCGATGCGATGGCCGATCTGCTCTTTCAACAGCTGCTCGTCGATGCCTTGCCAGAGGTCATGCTCGTCGGCAAAGGCCTTGGTGTTGGCGACGATCAACAGGTCGTAATCAGAGCGGTAGCCGCTGAGGCGATCCTCGACCCAGTCACCCCGGGCAAACGATCCGTAAAGGATGACCTTCAGGATCCGGCCGGCGCCTTTCTTCTCGGAGAGCTTTGTCGACTGGAAGCGTTCGACCTCAGCAAACAGGATCTCGATGATGCGCGCCAGCTCGCGCCGCTTCCTGTCCGGCAGGTGCTCAATGTGATCAGTCAGGGTCAAAGCAGCGTCGAAGCCTTCAGTGTGAATCGCATCCATCGTAGCGGTTCCATCGTGATTGCACACCCTAAAGCTTTTACGCGAAGTCTAGCGCGAATACAATCAAGAGCTGGGTTAGCGCTCGCTCAACTCGAAATCTTGAGGCCAATGCACGAGCATTCCGACGCGCCAATTTTTATAACTGGATACCGCAAGCACGACGCCCTCATCATGGCTCATCGGGCGCCTTGCGCGGTGCCTGCTCCAGGCCGTCTGTACTCGCGAACATGGTGAATGAGCGCGCGCAGCTTGGGTGCCATGTTCCGCCGGTTCGGGAAGTATAGAAAGAATCCGGGAAAGGGTGGCAGGTAATCGTCGAGTGCCGTGATCAGCTCGCCGCGATCAATATAGGGACGAAATGTCTCTTCCAATGCAAACGTGATACCGCCGCCGGCGAGCGCTGTCCGGATCATCAGGCGCAGGTCGTTTGTCGTAATTTGCGGCTCGACGGCCACGTCGAAGGCTATGCCGTCCTGCTCGAATTCCCATCGGTAGGGAGCTGCGCTAGGCGATGGGCGCCATCCGATGCAACGATGATGCGCCAATTCCCGTGGATGGCGCGGGGTCCCGTGGAGCTCGAAATACTGTGGCGAGGCAACCACCACTCCTCTCTCTTCTCTCGTCAGCGGGACCGCCACCATATCCTGCTCAATCACTTCGCCCAGCCGCACCCCCGCATCGAAGCCGGCGGCAACGATGTCGAACATATCGTCGGTCACCGTTACGTCGAGCATAACACCCGGGTGGGCCTCGGCAAACGAAGCGATCAGTGGGCCGGAGAGAAACTGTTCCGCAATCGACGCGACTGCAATCCGCAGCAAGCCGCGAGGCCTGACGTCACCCGCCACCTCATCGAATGCGGATTTTACGTCGGCCATTGGCTGGGAAAGTGCTTCACGAAAACGGTTGCCCGCCTCGGTAAGACGCACGCTGCGCGTAGTGCGGCTGACAAGCGCGATACCGCAGATGTCCTCCAGCCGTCTAAATCCTTGGCTCACGGCAGAACGCGTGACGCCGAGGCGGTCAGCGGCTGCCCTGAAATTCCCCTCTTCAGCGACGGCGAGAAAGACAGGCAGAAGGTTCAGGTCGATTGTCATTGTCGAATTTCACTAACCAATCAGGTTAGCCAACAGGAGATACAAGCGACAATCGAATTTGTCTACCTATTCCTCGTGCCGACGAACCTGACTTGGCGGCACGACGACAAAAGGAAGGTAGCCCCCATGACACACGTCAAAATCATACTCGCCGCTGCTATCGCTATTGGCGCCTGCGCCGGACCTGTTGCTGCACAGGATAACTCATGTCCCCGAAAGGGCGCCGATGCTCCCTTGGCACTGCATGCAGACTGGATCATGAAAGGCTGGGAGCGTCATGAGGGCGACCCCAGTTTCGTATTCTCTCAAAAGCTGAGCAGGTACTACGACTTGAGAGACACAAATGGCGTTTTCTACGACAATTTCGCACCCGGCGACGCCCAGCTCTTTCGCGATTCGGCCCGCTATGGCGCAAACTGGGAGGCGCTGCAAAACGCCGCACGATCGGTTCACCATGGCCTGACCGGTGGCCACGATGCGATTGTCGGCGACACCGTCGCTTCAACGACGCTTGGTTTCGTCGGTCGTATCGACCGTCTTGACGGCAAGGTCATCGCGTTCGACGGTCGCTCGCAGCTCGGCTGGGAATGCACCGGCGGAAAATGGAAAATCCATCATGAGCTGAATTATGCATGGATCGTTAAGCCCGAAAGCATCCAGCAGTTCCTGGGCAAGGCGGGGACCGCGCAATGACCGCCGTTGCCACGTCATACCACCCATATGTTGGCATGTGGGAGACCGCGGACGGCCGGATCCGGCACGAGTTGCTCCCAAACGGACGTTACGATGAGGCGCGCGGCTCACGCGAAAGCGCCTATCAAGGGCGGTACGCAGTGTCCGGAAATCACATCAAGTATTGGGACGATACCGGTTTTACCGCCGACGGCGATTTTGTCGATGACGTTCTGCACCATGCCGGGATGGTTCTGTACCGCAGGGGGTAGGCAAAAGACGCAGTCACCATCTACCCTGATCTGAAGGCGGTATCTGACGCGACACCGCCTTTTGCGCGTGACGTATCTCCGATTGCGTCCAGACCATTGATTATACCGACCCTTGTCGGTCGGCACGATGAATACCCTTATTCGAGGACGGAAGTCGCCACACCTGGAGCCACAATGGCAGTTGATCGTCGAGAGGAAAAACATCGTCAGTCCCGATCCGAACGTCGCCGGCCGGGCTGGAAACATACATTGCCGGCAGAACACTCGTCAGTGGGGATGGACCAGCCTGGACGGATATATTCGTGCAGGTGTTTTCCCGTTTGAAGGTGCAGCAGCCTTTTCTTGTTCCGGCGGTCGCCGAGCCCCTGATTGTTTGGGTGATATCCGGGCAGGCATGTGTGGAAGAACGGGATCTGGGTGGGGAGTGGGAGGCTAACACCGTTAAGGTTGGGGACTTTTTCCTGACGCGGTCGCCTACTCCGTATGAGATGCGCTGGCGTGCCGAGGGAGACGAGCCATTCCAGGTAATGCATCTCTATCTCTCCGTTCAGCTGTTTGATCGGGTGGCCGAAGAGATTCTCGGCAAGGCTGCCAGCGCGATGCGCTTGCGCGACATTTCGGGCGGCCGCGATCAACAGCTTTCTAACATACTCGAGTTGATCCATGCTGAACTGACGGCAGAAGGGCAGGGAAGCCGCCTCTTCGTTCAGGGATTGGCACAAGCGCTCACCGTTCATCTTATCCGGCAATACGCGAGACATGACGCAGAGACGCGGCCATCGAATGCGCTTCCCGGCGCAAAGCTACGGCGGACCATTGCGTTCATGGAGGCGCACCTGGAGGAGCCTCTTAATCTCGCACGTTTGGCGCAAATGGCCGGCATGAGCGAGTTCCATTTCAGCCGTCTCTTCAAGAAGGCAACCGGCCTCTCTCCATCGCGCCACTTCATTCGCCAACGCATAGCCAGGGCCCAGCAACTTCTGCAGGAGACCGACACCAGCATTATCGAGGTCGGCATGTCGGTTGGATATTCGAGTCCAAGCCATTTTGCTCAGATTTTCCGCCGGGAGGCAGGCGTCTCGCCTAGTGATTATCGCCGCAGCTAGGATTTCAGCCCAGTTCTCGTTGATTTAAAGCAAGATCCCGACAGGTCTCGCAAGGTCCCGAGAGAGGGATCAAGCCCTCCCCTTTATGTTTCTCCTTGTCGAACACGACCGTCCTTTCAGCCGGAAGGGCGCCAAGACTAGGAGATAAGCTATGACGAATATCAACGGAAAGATTGCGCTGGTCACAGGTGCATCGAGTGGCATCGGCGCCGCTACCGCTTTGAAGCTTGCCGAGGCCGGCGCAAAGGTCGGCATCGCTGCCCGTCGCACCGACATGCTTGAAGATCTGAGGAGCAAGATCGCCTCGAAGGGTGGTGAAGCCCTCGTGATCGAAATGGACGTGGTTGATCCGGCCGCAGTCGAAGCCGGCGTCAAACAGCTGGTCGGGGCCTATGGTGCGATCGACATTCTCGTCAACAATGCCGGACTGATGCCGCTTTCGGATCTTGATCAATTCAAGATCGACGAATGGCACCGGATGGTCGATGTCAATGTGAAGGGCCTCCTGAACACCACGGCTGCCGTTTTGCCGCAGATGATCAAGCAGCATTCGGGCCATATCTTCAACATGTCGTCGATCGCTGGCCGCAAGGTCTTTAAGGGCCTGTCGATCTATTGCGCCACCAAGCACGCGGTAACCGCGTTCTCCGACGGTCTGCGCATGGAAGTCGGCCAGAAGCACAACATTCGGGTGACGTGCATCCAGCCAGGTGCCGTTGCAACCGAACTTTACGATCACATCAGCGACCCCGGCTATCGTCAGCAGATGGACGATCTCGCCAAGCAGATGACGTTCCTCCAGGGCGCGGACATCGCCGACACGATCGTTTACGCAGCACAGGCGCCCGCCCACGTGGACGTCGCCGAACTTTTCGTTCTGCCGGTCGAGCAGGGCTGGTAACTCCACACCAAACATCTTTTGGCTTCCCTGCATGTGTGCGGGGAAGCAACTCACGAAGGAGAGCACAGTGAAGGAGATTTCCCCTTCTCAAGCCTATCGGCTGCTCGAACCCGGCCCGATCGTTCTTGTGACGACGAGCCTCGACCGGACGCCCAATGTGATGACGATGGGTTTTCACATGATGATC
Source organism: Rhizobium sp. LjRoot258 (assembly GCF_964254185.1). Classification (NCBI taxonomy): domain Bacteria; kingdom Pseudomonadati; phylum Pseudomonadota; class Alphaproteobacteria; order Hyphomicrobiales; family Rhizobiaceae; genus Rhizobium; species Rhizobium sp. LjRoot258. Next base: position 335,427 of record NZ_CAXUST020000003.1, read on the forward strand.
CAGCATGCACCGCCGCTGATCGGTTGCGTCATCGGTCCTTGGGATCACAGCTATCAGGCGCTGAAGAAGACCGGCGAATGCGTGATTGCGATTCCAGCTGTCGATCTTGCCGAAACCGTGGTGGATATCGGAAACTGCTCCGGTGGCACAGTGGATAAGTTCGAGCGGTTCGGCTTGAGGACTTGTCCGGCAACGGATATCGCAGCGCCGCTGCTAGTGGACTGCCTCGCCAATATCGAATGCCGCGTTGTCGATCCGAGCCTCGTCGACCGCTACAATCTTTTCGTCTTCAAGGCGAAGCGGATCTGGATCGACGAAACCCGCAAGGAACAACGGACCCTTCATCATCGCGGTGACGGCAGCTTCACCGTGGATGGCGGCACGCTTGATCTTCGGGAGCGCATGGTGAAGTGGCGGCACTTGCCATAAGCCGCGTCACCACATCCGCAAGACACGCCTCTAAACTTCAAACTCATTAGATGGAGACAGTCATGTCCGCCTATCTCGTTGTCGACCTCGACATTCACGACCCTGAAGCCATCGCAGACTATCGCTCGAAGGCTCTGCCCTTGGTGGCAAAAGCTGGCGGCCGCCTCATCGCTCTCGATGACGCCCCACTCGAGCTCGAAGAATGGCAATCAACTAACATGCTGATCATCGAATTTCCGGACATGGATGCCATCCGTGGTCTCTTTGCATCCCCCGAATATGCGCCACTCGCGCACCAGCGTCAGGCTGCTGCAGGTTCGCGGATCGTTGCCTTGTGCGGCGTGTAACTGCATCCGCAAGAGAACGGCAGCGGCCTTCACGATCGCGTGCGGCAGCTTTGCCATGACCGTGGGCTTCCATCCTGGCCGACCACTTGATATCAACGCGGCGTGACATAAGTGATATGGAAAACCTATCACTAAAATCACAAGGCTCAAAATGCAGCCACTCTTCGACCACGCCATACTGATAGATGGCGTGGCTTCACCGGTGATCCCCAGCAACGATTCAAGCGCCGTCCAAGCGAAACTATCGGCTGCGATTTTTGAGGCCCTCGGTTCTTTTCGGAAAGGCAAGACTTTGAGGGTCGGAGGAACTGAGCACGAGCTACGGCGGTTCGCCAATGCAGTGGCCGAAATCGCATTCGGCGACTCCGTCATTCTGCGTCTCCACCGGAATTTATCCGCGGCCGGCAAGGAGTCGGTGAAAACTTTCGCTGACGCACTGGTCCGGGTAAGCGGTTCGGTCGAAGAGAATCGACTGGAAGCAGCGATAGGCAAGCTAGCGGAAGTGCTTTTGCCGGACGAACTCGCAGATGCGCGCGGCGTGCTTGCGGCAGACAATCTTGCGTTACGTGATCGCTTTGTCCAGGCGGTGCCTCAACTAAGTAGTATCGATGTTGGAAAGCAGTCTGGCTCCAGCGCAAAGAACAGTTACGCAACAGCAGCGCGCTGGAAGAAGAATGGCGAAATCATTTCCGTTCAGCATCGAGGCTCTGAGTTTTTCCCGGCGTTTCAGTTCCAGGACGGCCGACCGCACTCAACCATAAAGCAGGTTCTGGCGGCGCTTCCTCAATCCATGACAGCGTGGCAGAAGGCGTTGTGGTTCGTGTCTTCGAACGGCTGGCTGGAAGATGCCGTACCTATCGATCTCCTCGATAATGCGGACGCCCTGGTGGCTGCGGCCAAGAAGGAACATCAGGACGGTATTGGGTGAGGGGGAACAGTGTTCCGCCTCCACCGGCTGCATTCGCGACCGTCAATATCGCGACGATCAGCGCTGGATCAGTACTTCATCGGACGCATGCAACTGTGTCTCGTCCGGGTCAGTTCAATCCGTGCCTCGGGCAACCGACCAGATTTGCGCCATTCGCAGACGTGACCGGCACCTGTGTCCCATCGCTTTATGCGGCGACAAGCCGGGAGGCAGCCGCGTCCCCGGACCTCAAAGCCTGGGGTATCGCCCGCACGAATTTGACAGAGATACCAAAGTCGACCTATCTGAAAACGGCCTTGTGGGCGCGCAGGCTTCACAGTGCGTATCCCGATATCAAAAGCTTATTCTGGACGTCGCGCCAATGTGATCCAGAGAGCTGCCTGATCGACTTCGGAGACCGTGTCCGACAGAGCGACTTTGATGTCTTGGATTGCTTCGATGTTGCGTAAGCGCGTAGGCCACCCCACGTATCATTCGGGCTGCTGATGGGCGATTTTCTGCATGAGTCATGCGGAGAATTCTATGAGCGACAGTGTGAATCACCCTCGAACGTTTGAGGTTTTGACCGCGGAGCCCGTGCGAAGACGACGCAAGCCGCGGGACTGGTCGGATGACGAAAAGGCGCGGATCGTCGCCGCGACGCTGCAGCCTGGGGCCAATGTCTCGGCGGTTGCCCGGTCTGAAGGCTTGGATCCCTCGCAGCTTTATGGGTGGCGTCGCAAGGCACTGGCATCGGGAGTTGTTGCGCCCCTGACGGAGGGAACGGGCAAGCAGATCAAGTTCGCGCGCGTTGAAACGGTAAGCAGCGGCTCGGTGGATATTGTCATTGCAGATATGGTGGTGCGCGTCGGCGGCGATTTTGACCCCGATCACCTGGTGAAGGTTCTGCGGGCGGTTCGCAAGGCATGATCGCTTCGGGTGTGGTGGTCTATGTGTCGTGCCAGCCGGTCGACTTCCGCAAGGGGGCCGCCTCGTTGATGGCGCTGGTGCGGGATGGCGGTCTCGATCCCTTCAATGGCGCGCTTTACGTCTTCCGGTCGAAACGGGCCGATCGTATTCGTATTGTGTGGTGGGATGGCAGTGGTGTCTGCCTCTATTCGAAAACCCTGGAAGATCAAGGCTTCTGCTGGCCGGGCATATCGGCGGCACGGATACGTCTGGACCATTCTCAGCTCATGGCATTGCTGGCCGGAATGGATTGGAAAAAGATCCGCCCGACCAAGGTCAGGCGACCCTTGTTGACGGGCTGACAGCGCCTGCGGCAAGATGAATCATGCCGCTGTAATGGTTGGGAAAACGGCTGTTTTTGTGCTCTACTTATTGCCATGGATTTGCCCCCTCACGACCTGCCGGACGACGTTGACGCACTGAAAGCGATGGTCCTCGCGATGGCGCGCGAGCAGGCTGCGAAAGAAGCCCGACTGAAGGCCGCTGAAGCTGAGATCGCCCGGCTGGAGGCGGTGGAGAAGAGCGCCAACGAGCGGATTGCCAACCTCACATCGATCCTGAAGGTTCTGCAGCGCACCCAACATGGCACCCGTTCAGAACGACTGCGTCTTGGCATCAACGACGAACAGGTGTCCTTTGCCTTCGAGGAAGTTGAGACCGGTCTTTCGGCAATCCAGAGCGAGCTTGATCACGCGGCCAAAGACAAGCCGAAACGAGCAGCACGTCCGCGCAAGGGTTTTGCCGCTCATCTCGAACGCATAGAGGAAGTGATCGAGCCAGAGATCCCGGCCGGCTGCGAGGGGCTGGAAAAGGTCCTGATCGGTGAGGATCGCTCCGAACGACTGGATGTCGTGCCGCCGAAGTTCAGGGTCATCGTGACGCGTCGCCCCAAATATGCCTTCCGGGGCAACGATGGCGTGCTCCAGGCTTTGGCATCGGCACACATCATCGAAAGCGGCCTGCCGACGGAGCGGCTGCTCGCCTATATCGCCGTCTCCAAATACGCCGACGGCCTTCCGCTTTACCGGCAGGAGGCAATCTATCTACGCGACGGTGTCGAGATCAGCCGATCGTTGATGGCCCAGTGGATGGGGCATCTGGGCTTTGAGCTGCAGATATGCGCCGATTACATCCTTGAACGCGTCAAGGAGGGCGAAAGGATCTTCGCCGACGAAACCACCTTACCCACTCTTGCGCCTGGTTCGGGGAAAACGACGAAGGCCTGGCTATGGGCTTATGCTCGCGATGATCGCCCCTATGGCGGAACCAGCCCGCCGATGGTGGCCTATCGTTTTGAGGACAGCAGGGGCGCTGATTGCGTGGCGCGTCATCTCGCCGGATTCAGCGGTATCCTGCAAGTAGACGGCTACTCGGCCTATACCAATCTTGCCAAGACACGTGCCAAGGCCGGCAGCAATGAAACGATCCAACTCGCAGGGTGCTGGGCGCATCTTCGTCGCAAGTTTTACGACCTTCACATCAGCGGTGTCTCAAAGGCAGCAACGGACACGATCATCGCGATGACCGAGCTGTGGCGCATCGAGGATGAGGTCCGCGGTCGCGATGCCGACAGCCGCTCCATGCTGCGTCAGGAAAGATCTGCAACCATCGTCTCCGGCCTCTTTGATCTTTGGGAAAAGGAACTGGGTAAGGTCTCTGGCAAGTCCAAGACCGCTGACGCAATCCGCTACGCGCTCACCCGGCGCGAAGCACTGGAGCGTTTCCTGACGGACGGTCGCATCGAAATTGACTCCAATACCGTTGAGCGCGCGATCAGGCCCCAAACGATCACAAGGAAAAACAGTCTATTCGCCGGTAGTGAAGGCGGTGGACGGACGTGGGCAACACTGGCCACGCTTCTCCAGACGGCCAAAATGAACAACGTCGATCCGCTCGACTGGCTTTCCCAGACCTTGACCCGCATCGCTAAAGGCTGGCCAGTATCCGAGCTCGAGGCGCTTATGCCATGGAACTTCAAGCCTGACGCCATCGGCTAACCGCTTACGATGTTGCGACAAATCCCAATCTTCTTCTCGGGTTGAGGGGCTGGGGTAAGCGCGCAGGAATTACGATTATCTGACGGTCGTCTCCCAGCTAGCGGCTTTCAACCTTTTTCCCGAAAGTCTGCGAGTCCCGACAGAAGCGGAACTCGTTTATCTATCGGTCGACGCGACGCGTGCGGCAGCTGGGCGTCACGCCTTGCCCTTGCGGACAACGTCGGCAATCGTCACCTTCTTGGGAATGAGCTTGAGTTTGAAAAAGGTGTCGGCGATGTCCTGCTGCTGCGCGACAACGGAGTCATCCAGGTTCTTGACCCCGTAGGACTGACGCTCGAGCGCCTTGACGAGGACAGGTTCAGGGATGCCGACCGATGGTGATAACTCCGCAGCCGCAGCCGCCGTGTCGGACTTGGTCCATTGGTCAATCTCGGAAATGGCGTCGATCAAGACATCGATCGCCTGGCCGTGGCCGTCGACCAGCGCCCTGGTGCCGAGATAGAACTGGTGATTGGGAACGATTCCCTCGCCGTTTCTGAGCTCTCGCGCTTCGATCGCCACTTCCGCAGCTGCCTGGAAGGGATCCCAGATGACCCATGCATCCACCGCGCCCTTTTCGAACGCTGCGCGACCGTCGGCGGGGGCGAGGAAGGATGTCTCCACGTCCTTATAGGACAAACCAGCTTCTTCGAGCGCCTTAACGAGCAGGTAATGCACGTTCGAGCCCTTGTTGAAGGCGACCTTCTTGCCCTTCAGGTCCGCAACAGACTTTATGGGGCTATCCTTCGGGACAAGTATGGCTTCGCCGCGCGGGGCGGGCGGCTCGTGTGCGACGTAGACAAGCGGAGCGTTCGCGGCCTGGGCGAAGATCGGCGGCGTTTCGCCGGTCGATCCGAAATCGACAGCACCCGCGTTCAGGGCCTCGAGGAGCTGGGGACCGCCCGGAAACTCGGTCCATTCAACCTTGTAGTCGATGGGTTCAAGTTTCTTCTCCAGCGTCCCTTTGCCTTTGAGAAGCACCAGAGTCCCATATTTCTGGTAGCCGATACGTATGACCTTGTCAGCCGCGCGAGCCAGTCGAACATGCGTCAAAGGTGTCGCGATGGCACCTGCCACCACCGCAGTGAAAGCTCGTCTTGTGATTTTCATCATGCCCTCCGGAATAAGACGAGGCTAAATTAAAGTGTCTCTACATTTTTACTAGAATATACATGCTCCCGCGTCCGCTTCTCCGGGATTCGCTTTTTGTTCTGTCCCGACAGCGAGCAAAAAGAACTGCGCCTCATGCTGATCCGGATTTTAACGCGGGGGCCGCTTGACGATGGTCTCAAAGTCCAGGTGACCTTCACCGGCACTGGAAAAGCGCCTTTGATAACAGCATCCAAGAAGCTTTGCGAACGAAGCAGGCAGGGAGGCACCTGCCCGCACATTGGAAATGACTCGCGTTCTCCTGGGCTTGAGCGCTAACTGTGTTCTTCTGACGGAGGAGGCAAACCATGGCCCTGTATCTCACGCGCTTCAGCTACACGCCCGAGACGTGGGCGCGCATGATCGAAAACCCCGAGGATCGCCGAGAGGCGGCACGTATTTACATTGAATCCGTCGGCGGAAAGCTCCATGGGTTCTGGTACGCTTTTGGCGAGCACGATGGTTGGAATCTGTGGGAAGCGCCTGATAACGTATCGATGGCAGCTGTCGCCCTTGCTATCGGCGCAGGAGGCGCGCTCAGCTCTATTGAGACCACTGTCCTCCTCAGTGTTGACGATACGATCCAAGCTTTGGAAAAGGCGAAGTCAATTCGGTATCGTCCACCGGCAGCGTAGGCGGCGGCCCACTGTTTCCCATTCATGTTGAAGATGATTGCCTCGCGCGCAAGCTCTCTCTGAATTTCGCCGGAGGCAATAAGGTCCGCAATGGGTCCAGGCTGTGTGAAAACCTGTTCGGATGGCGGTCGTAAAGATGGAATTTCGGTCTAGCGGGTTTTGTCGGTTCGAGAAGACTATTCTCGCGAAATTTGGCCTTGTAGACCTCGGTGATCGCAGCAGTCGGCGGCAATGATGGATTTAGCACGCTGAGGATCGCCTCATGCCCGCATCGCCTCCATTAATCCGTCAACTCCCAGTATGGCCGTCACTCGCTTCATGTTGTAGGCGAGCACGTTTAGCGCCATCTCGGTGGCGACGCGTTTGTCCCCGCCACGTTGTCGGTGGAAAGAAGGTCGTGCGATTGATTCAGATTAGAGTTGACCATCGTCGCTCCTCCTATTTGCCGGGACAGGGTTGTCCCACGAGTGAATCTCGTTCGGGCTTTTGATCTTGCGCCGCCACGTTGCCGGGCGGCCTTTCGATCATCGCGTATGGTCAAGAACTTCTGCACAACGCTAAAGCTACCATACCGGTTCGCCAGCAGACGCTGCTCGACGCACTTGGTTCCTACGCCGCCCGAACGAAGCAATGGGCGCCTCGGGGTTCGCCTTTGGGAACTTTCAGTCCTTCGAGCCGGTTGTTATGTTTGAAGCTGGAGTAACGGCCATGCCCAAGAAAATTGTTGCCCCACCCAAAGGGCGAATTCCTGAAAGGCAGCCTGTCCGCCGTCCCGACGACGACGAAGCGCCAGTTGAGTCGCGTGATCGCAAACAGCCATGCCGAGACACGAGAGACACCCCGGCGCCGAACCCGAACGGCGAGTCTGTCGAGGGGCCGCAGCCTCGCTCGCCCTGAACTCGCCCGTGGTTGAAAGCGGTATGGATGACGGCGTCCGCCGTCGCCGCGGCTTTCCGCAGGATATCAATGTCATCAAGTGAACCCTGGATCACGTTGGCGCCACCGGCGACAAGATGCTCTTCCTTCGCCATTGAGCGGGCGAGGCCGGTGACGCGATGGCCGGCGCTCAAAAGGTCGTCCACGATGGCCGAGCCGACCCAGCCAGCCAGTGGCGCGTGTTACGAATACGTGCATGATGGTTCTCCGATCTCGGGGACGAGTCTTGAAGGCTGAGTAGCAGCCGATTTATCCGACCCGCATAGACAGCTCGACATCGTCCGCGAAAGGCACGGAGATGTAGCCCGACGCGGATGTACGAACATGGGCGAGGTAGTCGGGACAGTAATCGGCGTTGTCCGCGACGATCAGTGCGCCGGGTTTGAGGCGATCTTCCACGAGGTCCAGAACCTCGCGGTACAGGGACTTGGCCCCATCAAGCAGCAACACATCGATCGCCTCGGGAAGATCGGCGCTCAGGGTCTTAAGCGCATCACCCTCCCGGATTTCGACAAGGTCGATAAGGCCGCCGTCAGCCAGGTTTTGGCGCGCCCGCACGATCTTGGAGGGCTCGAACTCGCTGGTGATCAATCTCCCACCGCCATTGTCCCGCAGCGCGGCGGCAAGGTGGAGCGTCGAGATGCCGAACGATGTGCCGAATTCCACGATCGATTTTGCGCCGCAGCTGCGGGCCAGCACATAGAGCAGCGTGCCCGTCTCGCGCGACACCGGAAGCCAGAGATCCTTCATCCGCCCATACAAATCGAGATAGTCTGTCTTGCTGCGCATGAGACGCTCGCGCTCGTCGCGCGAAAGCGCGGCCATCGCCGGGCTTGATGCCGCGTCAGCTTCCTTGAACAGGCGATCGAGAAGCGGTGCGAGAGGTTCTGTCGTCAAGGTAGTCATGAAAAGCTCCGTGGCAGGAAAGCGACTTGTGTTAGGATCGAAAATACGAATAATTCGTCGCATTCGCTAATCGCATTGCCGAGCGCCCCGATGACGGATCGTCCAAGTGCCCGTATATCCTCAAGAAAACAGCCGAGGCAGGCGCGCTCGAACGAGCTTGTCCAAGCCATTTTGCAGGCTGCTGTTCAGGTTTTGGCAGAGGAGGGTGCTCAGAGGTTCACCACCGCTCGAGTGGCGGAAAAAGCCGGCGTAAGCATAGGATCGCTCTACCAGTATTTTCCCAACAAGGCCGCGATCCTTTTTCGGTTGCAAAGCGACGAGTGGCAGCAGACCACGGATCTTCTGCGGCGCATTCTCGACGACCGCACACGTTCGCCGTTTCAGCGGTTACGGACCCTCGTCCACGCCTTTATCCGGTCCGAATGCGAGGAAGCGACGGTCCGCGTCGCGCTCGATGACGCCGCCCCGCTCTATCGAGATGCGCCTGAAGCAAGAGAGGCAAAGGAAGCGGGCGATCCAATCTTCGGAAATTTCATGTTGGAAGTGCTTCCCCACAGCACCGGTACCGCCCGGAAACTGGCCGCCGACCTAATCATCACGACGATGAGCGCTGTCGGTAAGGAGTTTTCAGAGACGCCACGGAGACCGGCCGAGATAGAGGCCTATGCCGACGCCATGGCTGACATGTTCTGCGCCTACATTCGTAGCATGGTTGATAGAGGTACATCATAGAGCTCCTCACGCCGGTGCCTCCCACGGATTGATCGCAGATACGTCCGTGTCTTCGAAATCCTTGACATTGCGTGTGACCAGGATCGGCTCGTGGACGATCGCGGTCCCGGCGATCAACCCGTCGATTCACCACGCGGCCGGATCGCGGCGATGCGACCCCCCGCACACCTATTGACACATTCCCCGCGCTCCTATTGACGCTTTCCCCGCATTTCTATTAACACTTTCCCCACAAGGATTTTTCTCCCCAGGCTGAAGTGAGCCTTCATGGACGACTCTCTTACCGCGTCATTTGGAAGCCCAGCTAAAGGTTGCCCTCACATCAAATCGGTCGGCTACTTTGGAAGAAAGCATGTCATCACTTCCTGGATACCACCTTTACTATCCGAGCCGGCGACACTCGTTACATAATCGCGCTAGCCCGAACGGGCAATCCTCTGCGCATTGAAGCAAAAGAGGCAATATCCATGAAGAAAGCGAGTTCTCATCCAGGGGCAGCAAGCCACAGCAGTTGGGCTCGGCTGCATGGGCTTGAACTTTAGCTACCGCCATTCGTTAGGCAGCCGGTCTGCGCAATGTTTTCGAGTGAAACCTTGGAGCGATTGGATAGCGCGTTCGGGCGCTTTGCGGATCAATGCGGCTTTCTCCGAAGCATTCTAAGTGAATCACATCTCGTGCAGGACATGAGCGGCTTTGACGGCGGCAGAGGCGCGGTTTTCGACACCGAGCTTCACGTAGATCTGTTCGAGATGCTTGTTTACGGTGCGCGCCGAAAGGCCAAGAATCTCGCCAATGTCGCGGTTTGCCTTGCCCTTCGCAATCCATAGCAACACCTCGGATTCCCTCTGTGTCAGCGAAAAATGCCGGCGCAGCACCTCGTCGCCGGCGCGCGCATTGTTCGCCGTGAGACGAAACAGATATTCGTCAGCACCGATCGCGCCGAGGAAGGCGAGCTGAAGCACGTCTTTGCCTGCACGCGAAACGGAGATCGCGCCGTCGCGCGCCGATCCCGAGCGGGCCTTCATCCAATCGGCAATTTTGCCGACCACGGTATCCATCGCGTCGTCTCGCTCCATTGCGGCATTGACGAGGCGGGTTGCCTGTGGCGTCGACCAGTGAATGTCGCCATTGCCCTTGACCGCAAGGAGATGCCGACCGGCAGCATCGAGCGCCACTCGGGCGCTCAGCGCCGAACGCGCATTGCGGAGATGGACTCCGATGCGGGCGCGCAGCTCATCGATGTTGATCGGCTTCGTCAGGTAGTCGACGCCTCCGGATTCGAGAGCACGAACGACGTGCTCGGTCTCCGTCAGCCCGGTCATGAAGATGACGGGAATCTGGCTGATTGCTGGGTTTGCCTTCAGTTTCCTGCAGGTTTCAAAGCCATCCATGGATGGCATGACTGCATCCAGCAGTATGAGGTCGGGGGTAATGCGCTCCACGATGTTCAGCGCAGCCGATCCCGACGTTGCAATCAATACGGAGAATCCGGATTGCTCCAGAGCGTCGGTCAGGAACCCCAGTGCTTCCGGCGAGTCATCCACCAGCAGAACGATGTCGCGCGGAAGCTCAGCCAAGGGTTTCTACCTTCTTATCAAAGTGATGCAGGAAATTCATGAAGCCGTTGAGATCGAAGGCGGCAACATAAATACGGAGTTCTTCCGTAAATGGCTGATTTGCCTCCACCTTGGCAAGGTCGGCAAGCTTCGCCTCGATGCCCCTGATGTAGCCGATCTCGGCGAGCCGCAACAATTCCTGCAGATGCGCGGGTCCCGGGCTGAGCAGCGGCCGTTCATGCTTGGTGGGGGTAGGTGGGGTCGCCTCCCCATAGAGCCATTTCAAGCCCAGATGGAGCGCAAGCTTGTCACGCAGCTGCTTGATGTCGACCGGCTTGCCGATTGCATCGTTGTGACTGTCGTCGCTGTCGCGATGAGCGGCGGCATCGCCGATATTGGCTGACAACATGACGATCGGAGCGGCCTGGCCATGTGCGCGCAGGCGCGAAACGAGTTGCCATCCATTCATGCCGGGCATCAAGATATCGACGAGAAAAAGATCGGGCAGGATGCCTTCGATCAAGGTCAGGCAGTCGGCGCCGCTCGCCGCAGTCAGGACGACAAAGTCGAGAGGGACAAGAACCTCGCGCATCATTTCGCGGTGGTCTTCATTGTCGTCCACGACGACAATCGTACGACGCGGCCCGTCGTAACTGATGATCTTCTTCTCCTGTGGTGGGACGATCATTTCGCGAAGCACGGCCGAAAGCATAAGCCGAACGCGGAACACTGTTCCACGGTCCCTCTCGCTGCTCACTGAGATTTCGCCGCCGAGCGTGTTGGTCAAAAGCCGCGTGATCGTTAAGCCGAGACCGAGGCCGGGCATCGGCCGGATGCTGTCGGCCTCGCCACGCTGGAACGGCTCGTAGATGCGGCTCAAGTCCTTCTCGGAGATGCCGCGGCCTGTATCGGTGACGGTGAAGGTCGCCACCTGGCTGCGGTATCCGACGTCGAAGGTGACGCTGCCCTCGTCGGTGAACTTGATGGCGTTGGAGAGCAGGTTGACAAGAATCTGGCGCAGCCGCTTCTCGTCGGTGCGCACAAATTGCGGAAGGGCCGGCGAGCGCTCATGATGGAAGGTCAGTCCTTTGGCATGTGCCTGCGGACGGAACATGTCGACGATCTGATCCAGGAAGTCCTGGATGTTGATCTCGTTGGAATAGACCTGCAGGCGCCCGGCTTCGATCTTGGAAATATCGAGCAGCCCGTCGATAAGACCAGACAGATGCTCGGCGCTGCGGCGGATCACCTTGATCGAGGATTGCCGCGGGGCGGGGATCGTCTCGTCGCGTTCAAGGATCTGCGCGTAGCCGAGGACGGCATTGAGCGGTGTGCGCAATTCGTGACTGAGGCCGACGACGTAACGGCTCTTGGCACGGTTGGCCGCCTCTGCTGTTTCCTTGGCGGTCTGAAGGGCCGCGTCCGTCTTCTTGTGGGCAGCGATTTCCTTCAGCAGCAGCGTGTTCTGCCGCGAGGATTCCTCCTCGGCCACGACCCGGCTGTCATGGGCAAGCACATAGAACCAGCACACGACACCGGCGATGACCGCAAAGACGAAGAAGACGACCAGGATGGTGCGGTTGACCACCTCGGCAGTTTCCGGCGAAGCCGCGGAGACTTGATGGGCAATCATCGCCAGGATGGCGCCGACGGCAGTGAGCGCCAGCACGACGGCGATGCCGTAGCGGCCAAGGCGGGTGGTCAGCTTCTCGACGACGGTCTCAGGCAGCACTGCCTTGGCGACCGTGCCGATCTGGGCATTCAAGCGTGCCTTCGGCTTGCACATATCGTGGCAACGGCTGTCGAGCGAACAGCAGAGCGAGCAGATCGGTGCCGCGTAGGCCGGGCACCAAGCCATGTCCTCTGGCTCGAAGGGATGCTCGCAGACGGAGCAGGTGATGTTGGCCAGGTTCTTCCAGCTGTGGCGCGGCTTGCGCGCGAGGTAGAACTTGCCCTTCGTACCCCAGGCGATCAGCGGCGAGGCAATCAGCGCGACAACGAGACTGATGTAGGGCGCCAGCGACGCGGCGATGGAGCCGAAGACGCCGAAATGCGCAATCAACGCGATGCCGGCCGACAGCGTCATGGCGCCAAGGCCGACCGGGTTGATATCGTAGAGGTGGGCGCGCTTGAATTCGATGCCGGGAGGGGCGAGGCCAAGCGGCTTGTTGATGAAGAGATCGGCGGAGATCGTGCAAAGCCATGCCATGGCGATAATCGAAAAGATGCCCAGCGTCTCCTCGAGCAGCCTGTAGATGCCAAGCTCCATCAGAAGAAGCGCAATCGCCACGTTGAAAATGAGCCAGATGACGCGGCCAGGATGGCTATGCGTCAGGCGTGAGAAGAAGTTCGACCAGGCGAGCGATCCGGCATAGGCGTTCATCACATTGATCTTCAGCTGCGAGACCACCACGAAGGCGGCCATCAGCAGCAATGCGGCATTGTGCCAGGGGATCATGTAGCCGAAGGCCGTCAGGTACATCTGTGCCGGATCGGCGGCGCGATCGACCGGTACGCCCGAGGCGAAGGTCAGCACGACCAGAAAGGAGCCCGCAAGCAGCTTCGGTGCCCCGATGATCACCCAGCCTGGACCAGCAAGGAAGACGGCCAGGCGATGGCGCCAGTTGCGTTGCTTTTCCGGCGGCAGGAAGCGGAGGAAGTCGGCCTGCTCGCCGATCTGCGACATCAGCGCTAGAATGACAGCAGAGGCGGCGCCGAACTCTACGAGATCGAAGGACGCGACAGTGCCCGGGGGGCCGGAGGCATGGCGGATGCCAGCAAAGGCCCGCCAGAGATCGAACTTCTCCCAGTCCATCACGGCAATGAAAATGAAGGGAAGAACGTTGAGCACGATCCAGAACGGCTGTGTGAGCAGTTGAAACCGGCTGATAAGGCGGACGCCGTGCGTTACCAGCGGAATGACCATGACGGCGCTGATGATGTAGCCAATCCAGAGCGGGATGCCGAGCGTCAGCTCCAGCGCACCCGACATGATCGAGGCTTCGATGGCAAACAGCATGAAGGTGAAGCTCGCATAGATCAGCGAGGTGATGGTCGAGCCGATATAGCCGAAGCTCGCACCGCGCGTCAGCAGATCGATGTCGACGCCGTGGCGGATCGCATAGCGGCTGATGGGCAGGCCAATCGCCAGCATGGCGATCGAGGCGACGAGGATCGCGTAGAAGGCGTTGGTCGTGCCGTAAGACAGCGTAATTGCGCCGCCGATGGCCTCAAGCGCCAGGAAGGAAATCGCTCCGATTGCGGTCTGCGAAATACGCTGGGAGGAGAATTGCCGTGCGCTCTTCGCAGTAAAGCGCAGCGCGTAGTCTTCGAGCGTCTGGTTCGCGACCCAGCGATTGTATTCGCGCCTGACTGGAATGATGCGTTGCCGCGCTGCCATACGTTCGTGCCAGACCCTTTGTTCCCCTTGTCATGCGTTCGTAACACGGAACGACACAGGGCTTAAGAGTGTGCTGCAACGCAAAACTGCACATTTCGCCCCGTCTACTACGTCATATTACGTATACGCTTTCGCAGTGCAGCACCGGATAGTCCCTTAAGCAACAGTTAACTTCCGTTTTCGGTCTGTTGTCGAACAAGAAGAGGGGATCAACCAGATGAATCTCAAGTCCTATATCACGGGCGCCGCACTCGGCGCCGTCATGTCGGCGACAGCCGCATTCCATGGAGCCGTTGCGGCTGACGACACCATCAAGGTCGGCGTGCTTCATTCGCTGTCCGGCACGATGGCGATTTCCGAAACGACGCTGAAAGACGCCATGCTGATGCTCATCGACGAGCAGAACAAGAAGGGCGGCCTTCTCGGCAAGAAGCTCGAAGCGGTCGTCGTCGATCCGGCTTCCGACTGGCCGCTGTTTGCCGAAAAGGCACGCGAGCTGATCGAAAAGGACAAGGTCGCGGCCGTCTTTGGCTGCTGGACCTCGTCGTCGCGCAAGTCGGTTCTGCCGGTTTTCGAAGAACTGAACTCGATTCTCTTCTACCCGGTCCAGTACGAGGGTGAAGAGTCCTCGCGCAACATCTTCTACACTGGTGCTGCTCCGAACCAGCAGGCTATCCCGGCTGTCGACTACCTGATGGAAAAGGAAGGCGTTAAGCGCTTCGTTCTCGAAGGCACCGACTACGTCTATCCGCGCACCACCAACAAGATCCTGGAAGCCTACCTGATCGCCAAGGGCATTCCGAAGGAAGACATCATCATCAACTACACGCCGTTCGGCTTCTCCGATTGGCAGACCGAGGTTTCCAAGATCAAGGAATTCGGCGCTGCCGGCAAGAAGACCGCCGTCGTCTCCACCATCAACGGTGACGCCAACGTTCCGTTCTACAAGGAACTCGGCAACCAGGGCGTCAAGGCAACCGACATCCCGGTCGTCGCCTTCTCGGTCGGCGAAGAAGAACTTGCCGGTCTCGACACCAAGCCGCTCGTCGGCCACCTCGCCGCCTGGAACTACTTCGAGTCGGTCGAAAGCCCGGCCAACAAGAAGTTCATCAAGGAATGGCACGCGTTCACCAAGAACGACAAGCGCGTGACCAACGACCCGATGGAAGCTGCCTATATCGGCTTCAACGCGTGGGTTAAGGCCGTCCAGGCTGCCGGCACGACCGACACGGACAAGGTGCTCGACACCATTATCGGCACCACGGTTCCGAACCTGTCGGGCGGCTATGCGACCGTCATGCCGAACCACCACATCACCAAGCCGGTTCTCATTGGTGAAATCCAGGGCAACGGACAGTTCGAAATCGTCCAGCAGACACCAGCAGTCGTCGGCGACGAATGGTCCGACTACCTGCCGGACTCCAAGGACCTGATCTCCGATTGGCGCAAGCCCATGAACTGCGGCAACTTCAACGTTGCCACGGGCAAGTGCGGCGGCAAGGGCTCCTGAGTGACTCCCACTCCGTCACTCTGAGTGCCTGAAGACTTCCGCCCGGTCTCTCCTGTCCGGGCGGAAGGTCCATCTGCAAAGCGCTGCATGGACGCTTCGGACGGCAAAGCGGTCCCTGCATTGCATCGATGCCGACTTGAAGACTGATTTCTCCCGATTGCGCCGGAAGGCCAACGATAACCGAGGCAAGAAAGCCGATGTGTCGCGCCATCAAGATTCTGCTTCTGACGCTTTGCCTGGCAATGCCGGCCTTTGCGACGGTGCTCAAGGCACAGGAAGACATTCACCCCCTGATCGATGCGCTCGGCGTCGGTGACTTCCCGGAACGCGAGGCTGCCATCAGGGCGCTCGTCGCCTCTGGGGATTCCCACGTCAGCAAGATCCTGCAGCAGCTCAGCGACGGCCAGCTTTTTGTAAATTCCGAAAGTGGTGGCCCGGTTCTCTTGCAGGGCGGTACGGAGGATGAGCCGACCTATTCCGACCCGATCAGCGGCGAAGCAGTCGCCGACGTCGATCCGGACTACATGTCCAAGGTCAAGATCAACAATTCGCTTCGCGGCGTCATCAGCACGGCGATGAGCCAGCTGACCCTGCTGAGCCCTGATCGAGATGCGCGGCTCGCAGCAGCCCAAGGCTTGCTCAGAGACGCGGACCCCTCGAACCTTGATCTCCTGAATTCCGCGCTGGCGGAAGAGAAGGACCTCGAGGTCAAGAACACGATGGAGGCCGCCCGTGCGGTGATGACGTTGAAAAGCGACGTCAGCGCCGAGGACAAGAAAGCCGCCGTCGATACGATTGCCGACCGCGGAGGGCGCAACGCTCTGACCATCCTGACAACCGCGATGGCAACGGCGCCTGAGGAACTCAAGGTCGAGATTCAAGCCCATATCAATTCGATCAATCGTAGTCTTGCCCTATGGGATGTCGTTCAGAACATCTGGTATGGCTTGTCGCTCGGCTCGGTGCTTCTGCTTGCTGCGATCGGTCTTGCCATTACCTTCGGCGTCATGGGCGTGATCAACATGGCGCATGGCGAGATGGTGATGATCGGCGCCTATACGACCTATGTCGTCCAGGAGTACATCGCCTCCGCATTTCCGGGGCTCGCCACGTATTCGCTTGCCTTTGCCGTTCCTGCGGCCTTCGTGTTTACCGGCTTCGTCGGTCTGGTGATCGAGCGCCTCGTCATCCGCTACCTCTACGGCCGGCCGCTCGAGACGCTCTTGGCGACGTGGGGCGTGTCACTGATCCTGCAGCAGGCCGTTCGTTCCGTCTTCGGTCCGACTAACCGCGAAGTTCGCAATCCGAGCTGGATGTCCGGCGCCTTCGAACTCGGCGGTCTGTCGATCACCTGGAACCGCCTCTGGATCATCGTCTTCTCGATGGCCGTCTTCGTGACACTGTTCATGCTGCTGAAGCGTTCCGCCTTCGGTCTGCAGATGCGCGCTGTTACGCAAAACCGTCGCATGGCATCTTCGATGGGCATCCGCACCGGCTGGGTCGATGCCTTCACCTTTGCGCTCGGCTCCGGCATTGCCGGCATGGCGGGGGTGGCGCTCTCACAGATCGACAACGTCTCGCCGAACCTCGGCCAGAGCTACATCATCGACAGCTTCATGGTCGTGGTCTTCGGCGGTGTCGGCAATCTATGGGGTACGCTCGTCGGCGCGCTGTCGCTCGGTGTCGTCAACAAGTTCCTCGAGCCCTTCGCCGGTGCCGTGCTCGGCAAGATCCTGGTGCTCGTCCTCATCATTCTCTTCATCCAGAAGCGTCCGCGTGGGCTCTTCGCACTCAAAGGAAGGGCGGTGGAAGCATGATTACGGCCTTCCTTCTCCGGTCTCTCGATCGCAAGATCGTCATTGCGCTCGTTCTTCTTCTGGCAATCGCCGTCCTGGTGCCCGTTCTGAACCTGATGACGGCGCCGACGAACCCGCTGCACATCCCCACCTACATCATGGCGCTGTTCGGCAAATACCTGACCTACGCGCTGTTGGCGCTGGCACTCGATCTTGTCTGGGGGTTCTGCGGCATCCTCTCGCTTGGCCACGGCGCCTTCTTTGCGCTTGGCGGCTATGCGATGGGAATGTACCTGATGCGGCAGATCGGCTCGCGCGGCGTCTATGGCGACCCGATCCTGCCCGACTTCATGGTGTTCCTGAACTGGAAGGACCTTCCCTGGTTCTGGTACGGCTTCAACCACTTCTGGTTCGCTGCGATCATGGTGCTCTTGGTACCCGGGCTGCTTGCCTTCGTTTTCGGCTGGTTCGCCTTCCGCAGCAGGGTCAATGGCGTCTATCTCTCGATCATCACCCAGGCGATGACCTACGCCCTGCTACTTGCCTTCTTCCGCAACGACATGGGTTTCGGCGGCAACAACGGCATGACCGATTTCAAGGAAATCCTCGGCTACAACGTGCAGGCGGACGGAACGCGTGCAGCACTCTTTGCTGCAACCGCGATCTTCCTGGCGCTGTCGCTGATGCTGGCGTCCGCAATCGTGCGCTCGAAGTTCGGCAAGGTTCTGGTCGGCGTTCGCGATGCGGAAAGCCGTACCCGCTTCCTCGGCTACCGCGTCGAGCATTTCAAGCTCTTCACTTTTGTCGTCTCGGCAATGATGGCAGGCATAGCAGGTGCCCTCTACGTGCCGCAGGTCGGCATTATCAATCCCGGCGAATTCGCGCCGGCCAATTCGATCGAAGTCGTCATCTGGACGGCTGTCGGCGGTCGCTCGACGCTGATCGGGCCGATCATCGGCGCCATCCTTGTCAACGGCGGCAAGACGATTTTCACGGGTCTCTTCCCTGAGTTCTGGCTGTTTGCGCTCGGTGGCCTGTTTGTTGCGGTCACCGTGTTCCTGCCCAAGGGCATCGTCGGCACGCTGGCGCAGTTTCTGGGCAAGCGCAAACGGCTCCCCGCTGATGCGTCGCCTGCCAAGCAGGAAGACGGCGTTGACGCAAAAATCCAGGCCGCGGAGTGAGCGCCATGATCCCCGATGTCAAACCCAACAGCGTTCTCTATCTCAACAACGTCTCGGTTTCCTTCGACGGCTTCAAGGCACTGAACGCGCTCTCGATCGTGATCGAGCCGGGCGAGTTGCGCGCGATCATCGGCCCGAACGGTGCCGGCAAGACGACGATGATGGATATCATCACCGGCAAGACGCGCCCCGACGCCGGCGAAGTCTATTTCAACGGCCAGACAGACTTGACGAAGCTTGATGAGGCCGACATCGCCCAGCTCGGCATCGGCCGTAAATTCCAGAAGCCGACGGTTTTCGAAAGCCACACCGTCTGGGACAATCTCGAGCTGGCACTGAACCGCAAACGCGGTGTCTTCCCAACGCTGTTCTATCGGCTGTCTGCCGATGACCGCGCCCGCATCGATGAAATCCTGGCGACGGTGCGGCTCACGCATCGTCGGGACGATCCTGCGGCCAATCTCTCGCATGGGCAGAAGCAGTGGCTGGAGATCGGCATGCTGCTGGCACAGGAGCCGAAGCTGCTTCTCGTCGACGAGCCGGTGGCCGGGATGACCGATGCGGAAACATCTGAGACGGCCATCCTGCTCAAGGAGATCGCCAAGACCCGCTCCGTCGTTGTCGTCGAGCACGACATGGGCTTCATTCGCGACCTTGGCGTCAAGGTCACGTGTCTTGCGGAAGGCTCCGTGCTGGCCGAGGGATCAATCGATTTCGTGAGCTCCGATCCGAAGGTGATCGAAAACTATCTGGGGCGCTGAGATGCTGACAGTCGAGAATGCGAACCTCCATTATGGCGCAGCACAGGCGCTGCGTGGGATCTCCATCAAGGCGGAGACGGGAAAGATTACGTGTGTGCTGGGGCGGAACGGCGTGGGGAAGAGCTCTCTTCTTCGCGCCGTTACCGGCCAGCACCCCCTATCTGCCGGGGCGGTGACCTTCAACGACGTCAAGCTCAATGGGTTGCCGCCCTACGCCCGTGCCAAACAGGGGATCGGCTACGTGCCGCAGGGGCGCGAGATATTCCCGCTGCTGACGGTCAAGGAAAACCTGGAGACGGGCTTTGCGCCGCTTTCGCGCCGTGACAAAAACATCCCCGACGACATCTTCAGCCTGTTTCCGGTGCTGCAATCGATGCTGGGGCGGCGCGGCGGCGACCTGTCAGGAGGGCAGCAGCAGCAACTGGCGATCGGCCGGGCGATGGTGACGCGGCCGAAAATTCTGGTTCTCGACGAACCGACGGAAGGTATCCAGCCCTCGATCATCAAGGATATCGGTCGGGCGATCCGCTATCTGCGCGACAGCACCGGCATGGCTATCCTGCTGGTCGAGCAGTACCTCGATTTCTGCCGCGAGCTTGCAGACTACGTCTACATCATGGATCGCGGCGAGATCGTTCACGAGGGGCTGGCCGAAACGCTGGATACGCCGGAGGCGCGTCGCCATCTGACTGTTTGAGTTGGTGACGAGGGTCAGGCACATGTCGCTTCTAGCGGCAGCTTCCGAGCGGCGCGTTCTCGCCCGGCGTAGGCCGTACGACCTGTCTGCGCGGCACAGGAGTTGCTTGCGTTCAATCGTTTGCTGACTTCCGAGAGGAAGGTCCCATCAGGGGGCAAGGCGGACTAATAGAGAATATTCCGAGCCGCGAAAGCGACCTCGTTCGATCCGAGCCACGCCCTTAGAGCATTTCATGTTTTGACGGCAACATAGCCAGCATTCTCGAGATAGTTGGCGCATTCGTCGGGTTTGATTGTTTCAACGAGCCTGCCGATGGACCGCCAGGTATCGTCGATGGTCCGCTTTTGTGCGTTGCGCATCCAATGCTTGATCTTCGAAAAGGCTTGCTCGATCGGATTGAGGTCCGGTGAATAGGGCGGCAGGAACCAGAGCCGTGCACCGGCGGCTTTGATAGCCTGACGGATTGTCGCGGACTTGTGGCTGCCGAGATTGTCCATGATGACGATGTCGCCTGGCTTGAGGACGGGGACCAACTGCTGCTCGACATAGGCGCGAAAGCATTGGCCGTTGATCGGTCCATCGAAGACGCAAGGCGCTGTCAGCCGGTCGTTCCTCAAGGCACCGAGGAATGTCAGCGTGCGCCAGTGACCGTGCGGCGCGAACGCCCGCAGACGCCTGCCTTTCGGTCCCCAGCCCCTGATGGGTGTCATGTTAGTCTTGATCCAGGTCTCGTCGTTGAAGACAAGGCGTCCCGGATCGAGATGCCGTTGCAAGGTCTTCCATCGCTCTCTTCTGCGGGCGACATCGGCGCGGGCCTGCTCAAGGGCGAACAGCGTTTTTTTGAAGCGCAGCCCTTCGCTGCGGATGAACTCCCAGACGGTATTGTGGGAGACGGCAATGCCTCGCGACGCCAATTCGGCTTTCAGGCCATGCAGCGTCAGATGCGGGTTCTGCTCGAGCCGCTCGGCAATGAAACCACGATGCGGCTCCAGAATGCGTTTGCGATGGCCGCCCATCTTGCCGGGACGAACCGATCCGGTCGCGCGGTGGCGCTGGGACCACTTCACCACCGAAGACGCGGCCACCTCAAAACGGGCAGCCACGGCACGGACACTTTCGCCGTTCAGGACGGCTGCAACAACACGCTCACGAAGATCATTCGATAACGGTGCGGTCATGTGATGCTGGCCTCCATCCAGCCAGCATCAAATGAATCAGAACAAATCTGATTTGGGAATCCGACACGATTCAGAAAAACGCGGAAACGCTCTAGTCGGCTCCGTATTCAGTCAAGGCCTTTCGAAACGTCTGAATGCGCTCATTGAGCGAGATGATCTCTTCCACTGTCATCCCGGAGCGCTGCAGCAGGTGTCCGTCAGACATGCCGTTCGCGATCGCAGAGCCTTTCCGCTGTCGGTCAGATGCACGCCGACTTGCCGTTCATCGCGCGTGCTGCGATTTCCGGCATCGCCGACCGGCTGGCCCTCGAACCCAGCACCATCACCGTTGGCGAACGACCAGTCCCGCATGTTCCAGGCGCTTGACCAACGGGTCGTTTGACCGTCCCCTTCCCAGAGCACGCTGAGGACGAGGTATTGCGGATGGGTGATGCCCAAAGAGAACGGCTACTGGCATAGCCGCGACGCTGTGATTTTATCTCACAGGAACAGAGTTTCCCAGGGCCTAGCGCGACCTTTTTCAAGGCTGCGTGCCCGAGATTGCGGGCCTGTCGCTGAGATGTTCAGCGCACGAAGCGAATTCTTGGGCGGTGGCTGCAGTCCGTCTCATGGCCTGGAAGCTTGCTTGTTTCGAACAATCGCCTGCGTTGCCGGCCTCGCTTCAAGGAGCTGGCATGAAAGAGGCCGCGGCCGCTGAGAGAACGGATCACCGAGATGCAGTGGATGATCGAGGGACAGTCACACTTCCAGCCTTTCGGCTTATCCTATTGGGGTTTTGCAAATCTCAATAAGGGAGTTGGAAGCATGACTGCCTCTTATGATTACCATATCGGCGTGGACTACCACAAATCCTATAGCCACCTGGTGGTGCAGGATTCGGCAGGCAAAACGCTGCGCTCTGGCCGTGTTAAGAACGACCGTCAGTCGCTCGGCGGGTTTCTCGAACGCTACCGCGAGAACAGCCACGCGGTTGTCGAGGCGACCCGCAACTGGATGGTGATGTACGACTGGCTCGACGACATTTGCGATGATGTCGTTCTCGCCCATCCCTTGAAGGTCAAGGCGATTGCCGACGCCAAGATCAAGACCGACAAGATCGATGCGACGGTGCTGGCGCATCTGCTCAGAGCCGATCTGGTACCGGAGGCCTGGGCACCCAGCGAGAGATCGCGAGACCTTCGCGTCGCGCTGCGCGAGCGGATGTTTTACGTGCGGCTGCGCACGATGACCAAAAACCGCATCGTCACGGTATTTGATCGCTATCCGGAGCAGACGGCGCAGCTGAAGAAGCTCGGCGATCTGTTCGGCAGGGCCGGCCGCATCCAGCTGGCTCAAGTGAACGTCTCAGAGATCGACCGCATCCAGATCAATCGTGGCCTCGAATTCATCGGCGACATCGACGTGCGCATCAAACAGTCGGAAGCAACGATCCGGGCAATGACCAAGGCCAATGCCAATGTGAAGCTGTTGAAGACGATCCCCGGCATCGGCGAGTTCTTTGCCCGATTGATCGACGCGGAGATCGACGACATAGCGCGGTTCAGTAACCCGAAGAAGCTCGCCGCCTATGCCGGGCTGGTGCCCTCGACCTATTCCTCCGGCGGCAAGACCTTTCACGGCAAGATCATCAAGCAGGGCAACAAGTGGCTGCGCTGGGCCTTTGTTGAAGCCGTCACCCCTGCCATCGCCAGCGATGCGCAGCTTCGCGCCCAGTATGAACACCTGAAGTTCAGAGGAGTGAACAAGGCGCGTGTTGCGATCGCGCGCAAGCTTTTGACGATCGCCTTCCAGATCCTGCGTGACCAGCGCGCCTATCAGCCGCGCGGCACGAGCCCCAGGAAAGGCGCGTCGATGATATCCCGGTTGTCCTGATCGGTTTCTAGCGAGCCCGGCAGGACTGGGCTGCGCTCATCAAGGAGAATGGGAAACCGGGAGCCGAACGCCACCCTGTGACCGAAGCCAGAAGCGGCATTAGGGCACGCATTGGAGAATGGTTCGAGAACCGCAGGACGGAAACATTCTGTCCCGCGGAAAGGAAGACTTGGCCGATCGGCGAGAACGCCGGTCAAAACGAAACCGAACCCAAGGAAAGCCGCTAATTGAAGGCGTTTTGCCCCTTGCGTTCTTTCATTGGAGTATCCGATGACCTCTCTTTTCACGCCCATCTCGGTTGGCAGCATCCAGCTCTCCCATCGCATCGTCGCCGCAAGCATGTTTCATGATCACGGTCCGGCCAACAAGTATGGTCTCGCATCCTGCTGGATCTACCGCCGCTACGACCAGGAAGGCTTCGGCGCTACCATGCATCCTGGAGAAATGCCCAAGTATGACTTCCGCTTCGACAGCATGGCGGATCTGGCGAAGGCGCACCAGGAAGACTTGAGGAAGCAAGGTTAATCATTTTTGTGAGGGACTGCTCGCATGCTGGGACTGCCGAAGCTCGACCGTATCGACATTAACATTCTCGGGCAGTTGCAGCAGAACAGTCGGCTGTCCAACGTGGATCTCGCGCAAGCTGTGGGGCTTTCTCCGAGGCCCTGTCTTGCGCGAGTGAAGCGGCTGGAAAAAGCAGGCTACATTACGAGCTATAACGCGCGGCTCAATCTTGGGAAGCTGGTCGATCACATAACGGTTTTCACCGAGGTGACGCTGAACGACCATACGGTAGTCGTGTTCGATGGCGGCGGCCTTGCCGAGAGGCAGGCCGCCTATGACAAGCGGGTAGCAGGGTTGTTTCCGGCGGCTGGTTTAACTCACGAACGGTTCCGATTCCGATAAGCCTTGCGACGTCTGCTGATCGTATCGGTCCCACGACCCGGCGAGTAAGGCCGGGGCGACAAGATAGAGGATGGTGGCGATCGTCACGACGCCAGTGAACCCGACATGCATTGCAAGCAGTGCGGCGAGGATCGCGCTCAGCACCGACGCACAGCCATTGATCCCCCACGCCCAGGGAATAAACTGCTCGGAGCATGCGCCGACATGGCCGAGGCCGAGGGGGAACGGCATGCCCATGAAGACGGCGAGCGGCGCTATGAGGAGGAGTGCGATCGCGATCTTCGCAGCATCTGGGAGTGCCAGCAGTCGTTCGAATATCAAGGGCAGCGCAAGCAGGTAGGTGCCAGCCAGGAATGCGATCACCAGGACCGCGAGGGTGATGCCGCGCACCGCCGATCCGCGTCCGACCGCCTCCGTCCAGCGCGCGGCTACGGCGCTGCCGAGACCGGCGAAGGCAAGGAAACCCGCAAGCACGACAGCGACAGCGTAGAGCGGATGGCCGAGGAACAGCACGAAGCGCTGGATGAAGGCGATCTCAATGAAGAGAAAGGCCAGCCCCAAGGTAAGGAAATAGAGCCCGAAGCGCAGCCGGTGTCCGGCTCTCCCGAGTGCGCGCCGGCGAAGCCAGAGCGGCAGCAGGATCAGCACGGCACTGAGGATCGCGGCCTGGACGAGCGTCGTCACCAGGATCAAGTAGCCCCAGTCGAGCATCGCTGCCCCACCTTGCGTGCGCAGCGTCAGGAGTTCGGGCAGCGCACGCCAGCGGAAAAAGTCGAAGAAATAGGGGCGATCGTCAGTGGCCGGTGCAATATCGAACTTGTAGCGCTCTGTGAAGTCGGCTCGCTCAGGGCCGAGGAGAGCGACTGCTCCCTCGTAGAGATATTCCCGGTCGAGTTGGTTGAAGCGGTTCACGTCGCTCGCGGAGATGCCCGGCGCCCAGGAGACGTCAAAGAAATTCTCGGCCGCGAAGCCGCGGATGGCTGCGATGTCCTCGCCCGTGAACGGCGACTTGGCGACGAGCAGCGTTGCAGTGTTCCAGCTCCGGATCAGCGCCAGGTGCCGGCCGGGCTGGGACACGCCATCCGCTTCAAGCGCTGCGATAGCAGTGGCGAACAGCTTGAGGATGTCGCGCGGCGGCACCCGCAGCCATCGCGTGATGGCGACGACGCCATCTGGTTTCAGTACCGCCAGGTAATCCCGCAGCGCCTCCACGGTGTAGGTGTAGTTCTCATGCATGCTTTGCACCCCGGCCGCGGCCGCGCTGAAGGAGTCAAGGAGCGGCATCTGGATCAGGTCGTAACGCTCGCCAGCGGTCGCAGCGAAGGCGCGCGCCTCGGCTAGATGCAGATGCACGTTCGGTCGGCTGAAGATGCCGCCGACGAAATTCGCGAAACGATTGCGAGCCAGGTCGATCATCTGCGGGTTGACCTCTACGGCGTCCACGATATCGGCTCCAGTGCGCAGCGCCAGCAGCACCTGCTCGCCGCCACCAGCACCGAGGACCAGCGTTCGCGGCCGCGCAAGCATGCGGTACGGGAGCGCCGCCGTTGTCCGGTCGAGATAAGCGACCGTCGCCGGATCGCCGCCATAGGCGGTCATCGCCGTAATACTATCGCCATCGCTGAAGACGGCGAGTTGCGGGGGCGGCTCTTGGGTGTTGGCGAGGCTGAGGCCCGGCGCGTGCCGAAAAGGGACGCTCGGGCTCTCCACGACGGTCAATAGTCCGAGCGGGCTTGATCGCTCCTCGACCACCCATGCATTCGGGACGTCGAGAGCCATGCTTAGGCCCTTGTACTGCGACATGTGCGGGCCGGTGGCCGTAAAGGACGGTGGCAGCCACATCGCGATGACCGCGGCTGCAAGCCCGAGGCTGCCCGCGGCGAGCCGCCGATGGCGAGCCATGCCCGTCGCGGCGAGGGCAGCCGCCGCAAATCCCAACGCAGCGATGAAGCGCAGTGCCGCAGAGGGAAAGACCAGGAACAAGAGTCCGACGATGCCCAGTGCACCGACCCCAGCGCCTACCAGGTCGAAGGCATAGACGCGTCCGATCTGGCCAGGATAGCGGCTGAAGGCAAGGCCGATACAGGTTGCACCAAAAAAGAACGGCAGGACCAGGAGAACATAGATGGCCGCGAGCCAACCGAGCTGGCCCGGATTCCAGACGACCTCGAGCGCGTTGAACGGCAGGCGTTCGGCACCGGCGAAGCTGGCAACCGCAGTGATGCCAAAGAGCGCTGCCGACGCTGCGAAGGCGGCCGGGTACCGTTTCACCAGGGGGCGGCGGGCCAAGGCAACGAACGTACCGCTCGCGCCGAAGCCCAGGAGTGCGATGCTTATGATCATATAGGCAAATTGATGCCACTGAATGATCGAAAAGAGCCGCATCAGCAGCACTTCGTGAGCAAGGGTTGCCGCCGAGATGAGACCAACTGGCAGCAGGCGCCCCGCTCTCATTGGACCCTACCTCCCCTCAGCGGCACAAAGGCCACCGGCAGCAGCTGCCGGGTCGTGATGCTTCCGTCCCGTCGCTTCTCGACCAGCATGAGAAACTGGGTCGCGAAGGGGCCGCCCACGGGGACGACCATCCGGCCCCCCTTGGCGAGTTGCTCGACCAGCGGCGGCGGGATGTGACTGGCAGCGGCAGTCACCACGATACCGTCGAAAGGCGCGTGCGCAGGCCAACCATAGTAACCGTCGCCCACCTTCACCTCGACATTGTCGAAGCGGAGCTCCGCCAATCGGGCGGCCGCCCTTTCGCCCAGTTCGGGTATGATCTCAATCGAGTAAACCTTCGCTGCGAGCGGCGACAAGACGGCTGCCTGATAACCCGAGCCAGTGCCTATCTCGAGGACAGCGTCGCCACGCCGAACGTTGATCAGGTCGGTCATCAGCGCGACGATGAAGGGCTGCGAGATAGTCTGGCCGTATCCGATCGGCAGTGGCCGATCTCGATAGGCCGCGCCGCGCTGCTCCTCGGGCACAAAAAAGTGGCGCGGCACGTTTCCCATCGTCTCCAGCACAGCCGGATCGATGCCCTGGCCCTCGACCGCTGACGGCGCCGAGCGGGCGTGCAATTTGATCGTCTCGATCATCGCTGCACGCTCGCCGAGGCGATCCTGAGCGGGCGCGGATGTCGACACCACGGCGGTAGCGCTCGCGAGAACCGCGGCCAGTAACGCTTGGCACTGGGCTAGTGGACGCATAAACTCTCTCCCGGCTCTGACGCCGAGTATAGTGGCCGCGGAGGCAATTTTGAAGAAACCTCGCTCGGCTCTCTGCCGCTCTCCAGCTTGAGACTTCACAACAACAACAAATCCTGCCCTAGAAACTAAACCTTCCGTCCAATACCCTGCAAGATCGGCGGAACGCGTCGGCAGTCCCTCTTCCTCCTAGATCTCAAGGGTGGCGAGGCCGGCAAGCGGTCGAGAAGCTTGCTGATCTGAGCCGAACCCCCGTGAGTATTTCGGCTATCTCTCAATCGAGAAAGATCAGGCTTGCAGCGCCAATCAAGCCGGCATGCCTGCCGAGCTGCGCCGGCACGACCGGCACGTCGCGATAAGCGGGCATCGCTCGCTCCTGAATGGTGGCCGCGATCGGTTTGTGAAGAAGATCGTAGCCGTAGGAAATTCCACCACCCATGACGATCATGTCGGGCGAATAGAGATGAAGCAGATTGGTAAAGCCGATGCCCAGCCAGTGGGCTTCCTTGTCAATCAGCGCAAGTGACGCTTCGTCACCTCCGCGCGCAGCCTCGACAACGTGTCGACCTGTCACGTCGCCGTCGTGGGACAGCGTTCGCAGCGCCGAGCCGTCGCCTGGTTTTGTCAGAGCCGTCGCACGCCGGCCGAGCGCAGTACCCGACGCCACTGCCTCGAAGCAGCCAACCGCCCCGCAAAGGCATCGTTCGCTCTCGCTCGTGATGGTCATATGGCCGATTTCGCCTGCGAGCCCACGACGCCCATGCACGATCCTGTTATCGGAGATCACTCCGCCGCCTATGCCCGTGGACACGGTGACGAAAACCAGCGAGGCCGCGCCGCGGCCGGCGCCGAAACGCCATTCGCCGAGAGCGGCGGCGTTCGCATCGTTCTCCAGCCGGACAGGCAGGTTCAAGCGGTCCTGAAGGAGGCGCGCGAGGGGGACTTCACGCCAGCCCGAGAGGGTCGGAGGTGCGGTGAGGATGCCCGCGACCGGATCGAGCGGGCCGGGCGCTCCGATGCCGATACCGAGCGGCCTGGCATCGGGAACTTCCGAGCAGGTTTTCTCCGCAAGCATCGCGATCTGTTCGATGACCGCATCCGGTCCATCCCTGGCGCGTGTTGGCACCGACGCGAACGCCAGCATTTTGCCGCCGTCGCCAACCAGTGCGGCGCGCAACTCCGTTCCACCCAGATCGAATGCAAGCGCAATCCTGCTCATCAGGGCTGGGTCTCCAAAGCATGCAGCCAAGCGATACGGCCCGGCAGATCCTTGTCGCCGAACGCCAGCGATCCGAGCACGACCGTCTCAGCACCTGCTGCACGCAACAGTGGAACGGTCTGTTCGCGGATGCCGCCGTCCGCCGCAAGAACGATCTCCTTTTCACGTCCGACACGCTTCATCAGCGAGCGCGCTTCGCGCAGTCGGTCGCAGGCTTTGTCCGAAAGGCTTTGTCCCTTGACGCCGATCGAGGTCCCGAGCAGCGTGAAGAAGGCGACCTCAGCGAGGAACGGTTCTGCCTCGGCGACCGGAGTTTCCAGCCGTAGAACGACGCCGGCTTCAGCCCCAAGCTCTTTTGCGAGTGCCACCGCGCGCAAGCCGGCTTCGCCGTTCTCGGCATGAACACTGATAAGATCGGCGCCTGCCTCGATGAACTGGCGTGTCTGCTCCTCGACAATCTCGGCCTCGACCATCAGATGCACATGGATCGGTTTTGCCGTCAGCTTGGCGATGCGGGCGACGAAATCGGGAAAGAACAGGAAGCCGGGCGTAAAGCGCGCGTCGGCAACGTCGATATGATGGAGATCGACATAACGTTCGATGCGGCGAAGATCGCGCTCCATATTGGCAAGATCTGCGGACCAGAGCGAAAACTCGCCGAGCAGTCTGTGCCGGGGCAGTGCGGCGATGGCGCCGACTGAGGGAGGTTTCGATGTCATAAGCAAGCAAGGCTCCGATGTTTGAATTCTGTGTTGAGGAATTGCAGGATGACGGTTCGGACCGCGGCGAAATGGGCTTCGGCATCAGCCGCCTTCGCGGGCACTTCGAGGAAATGCGCATTGGGAAGCGCGTCAGCCATAAACTGTGCGACGGCGAGAGGGTGAATGGTATCCTGCCGGTTGCCGAGGACGAGGGCGGGAATAGCGAGGTTTGCCGCGTCCTCTTGTGAAACGCCGGTTCCATCCGAGGCGATGTCGCCTAGCACGTCGGCGAAGGCTGGCGCATCCGGGCGCTCGAAATAGCCGAGTAGGGAAGCGAGATTATCAGGCGCTTCCACCCGCAGACGTTCCGCCGTCGCCGACTTGGCAAAAAATGCCTGGCCTTCGGCAAGCGGATGGGATCGAAGCAATGCCGCGATCTCGCGGATCGGCGCGAGGTTATCGGGGGCACGGTCAAACGACCAGGCCGGGCGGACCAGGATGAGACCCATGACGCGCTCGGGATGCGTTTTTGCCAGATGCAGCGCGATGGCTGCGCCCATGGAGATGCCGCCGGCGATGAACCGGTCTATTCCCTTTTCGTCCGCAGCGGCGATGACGTCGGCTGCAAACATCGCAATCGAGAAGGGGCGTCGCGTGCCAAGCGTCGAGCTGCCATGCCCACGGCACTCAGTCGTGATCGACCGCCAGTCGAGTCCCTCGGGGAGGACCTGTGCGACCTGCGCCTCGTTGCCCCCGAGCCCGTGTTGAAAGAGCAAGGCTTTGCCTGTCCCGTAGTCGTGGACTGCAAGGTCGGCATCGTCTCGTCTGAAGGGGATGATATGCGTCTTCATCGGATCAGATCCGAGAGGAATCTGGCGACGGCGGGTGCTTCCGCTGCCGCAAGACCGTGCGTGACGAGCGCGCCGTTAAAACCGGTCCCGCGCAGGCCGTCGATGAAGGCAGGGAAATCGACGATACCCTGACCCGCTGTCGCGAAGCGGCCATCGGCATGGCGGTCCTTCGCATGGGCCATCGTCACATGCCCGGCCGAGATATCGATCGCCCTGGCAACGATGTCGGCCACTTCGGCTGGTGTCGCCTGCTCGAAGAGATTTGCCGGATCGATCACGATGCGCAGACGCTTCGAACCCATCTCTCCGATCAGCCGCACTGCATCCGCGGCAGAGGTGACGATGTTTGCTTGTTCCGGCTCGATGCCAAGATCGATGTCGTGCCGCTCGGCGAGTTCCAGCGCCTTTTCCATTTCGGCCGCCATATCGGCCCAGGCAGACGGAAGAGCATTGTCCGGATGATGCATCCATTGGTCCCGCGTATGGCGGCTGCCCGTGCAAAGCGTCACGAGCGGAATCTGCAAAGCCGCCGCTGTTTCGATCACTACCCCGAGCTGTTTAAGCCCCATATCCCGCACGGATTTGTCCGGATGGGCCATGTTGTAGGTGCCTGAAAGTGCCGTGAGCGAAACACCGGTCTCTTCAGATGCCACGCGGATTGCGGCGATCGTTTCCGGCGCCACTGCATCCGGCATCGATGGCAGGCCGACACAGGCGAGATTGAACTGCGTCGTCGCAAACCCACTTTCACGCACGGCCGAGAGCACGCGCTCGGGATCGGTGCCGGGGAAGGTCTTTGCAAAGATACCAAGCTGCATCAGACCGATCCCGTGACTGTTGCGAGTTCGACGCGTTCGCCCGTTTCCACCGAGCGGGCGATGGCGACCATGGCGCGGATGGAGGCGATGCCGTCCTGGATATCGGCGCCGCGCATCGGCGCGCCGTTCAGCACGGTATCTGCAAGCCCTTCCAGTTGCCGGCGGAAGAAGTGCCCGTCGGCTCCCAGCGGCTTGCGGGTCGTCGCGTCCTTTTCGTGGAAGATCTCGACCTCACTCGCCCTGAGGTACCAGGGATTGAAGGTCTTGGCGATTACCGAACCATTTTCGCCATAGAGCTGGAAGCCCTCATGCCAGTCCATGCGGACCGCGACCGTCAGATCGAGATGACCGAGCGCGCCATTGGCGAACTCGGTTTCCACGAACCAGCAATAGGCGCCGGCGCGCTCGAGAAGGCGGGCTCGCACCGCGACGATCTCGCCACACAGGAAGCGGGCGGTATCGACTAGATGCGAGCCATGCGCCAGCATGAAATACTGGCGTAGGTCAGCCTTGGGATTTCCGGCGGGTTTCCTGGCGAATTTGCTGGTGATCGGCAGTGGCTGGACCGCATCGGTGTTGGTGTAGCGGTGGGTGGAGTCGCAGTACCAGGCTTTCAGCGCGAAAATCTCGCCGATATCGTCGCGGACAAAATCCCGGGCGGCCTCCAGCGCCGGGTCGAAACGCTTCATGTGACCGACCTGCAGCACTTTGCCGGAGCGCTTGACGGCGTCGGCGAGCGCCTGGCCTTCCTCGATCGTCACACCGGTGGGCTTCTCACAGAGCACATGCTTTCCAGCATCGAGCGCCTTGACCGACATCGGCACGTGATAGGCGTCTGACGTGGCGATGATGACGGCTTCGAGCTTGGGATCGGCGAGCATCGCGTCATAATCGGCATACATCTTCTGAGGTTCGTATGTCGCACCCATGCGTGCGAGCAGGTCAGGTGCCGTGTCACAAATTGCGTAAAGGTCGGCATTCCCGGCCTTCACGCAGGACTCGAGATGGGCGAACTGTGCGATCGGGCCGCAGCCGAGCACGCCCACACGCAGCCGCCGGTCTTCTTTCCGGATCATGTCTCTTCCTCAGGCACCGTAGCGGCGCATCGTTTCACGGTTCATCTTTACGGCAGTCGCAGGGTCGGCAGCGGCCGCGTCTGATTCTTCTTCCAGGATCAGCCAGCCGTTGAAGCGCGGCGCGGCAGCGACGATGTCGATCACGGCAGGCGTATCGCAGACCCCCTTGCCAAGCATGGCCCATTTGCCGTTCGCATCGACGTCCTTGAGATGCAGATAGCGGATGCGGTCCTGATAGGTTCGCAGTGTATCGAGAATATCCTCATGGCCGCGCAGGATATGGCCGGTATCCGGCACCCAGCCGACGAGCTGCTTGTCGAGAAGCGAGAAGATCCTGTCATAATCGGCACGGTCGAACAGCAACGTATTGTGGTGCGAGCTGGGATGCACGGCGATATCCACGCCCGAAGCTTTTCCCAGTTCGCCAGCCCGATTGTAGAACTCCGCGGCGATTTCGAATTTTGCCTCGCGCGGTCCTTCGGAAACCACCGTCGCCGAGCCGATTGAAACGAGAGCGCCGGAAAAAGCGGCCGCGAAATCGATCCAGCGCTGTGTGGTCCTGAGGTCGTTCTCGATCTCTTCCTTGACGGTGAAGCCGCTTTTCGAGCCGATCGCGAAAGACACGAGCGTCAAGCCATGTTTCTTCAGGCTCGCGGCGAAACCATCGGGGCTATCTGCGTAGCGGCCGATCATTGTGTCGGTAATCTCGATGCCCGCGTAGCCGCCCTCTGCAATGGCCGTCAGCAGATCGTCCGGACTGCCATTCCAGTTTTTCCCGAGCATTTCCCAGGTGAATGTCTGGCAGCCAACTTTCAGGTCTTTGATACTCATGCCCTATTCCTTGATTTTGCCTTCCGTCAGGCCTTCGATGATATGCTGCCGGATCGGCATGACCGCGCTATTGGCATGATGGGTGAGGTGGCGAGGAACTCCCTGGCTCCAACGGTGAAATCTGACCTTCAGCTAGAAGGTTGCCTGCATACTGCGAATGCTGCCCGCGATCTCCTTCCCTAGGAAGAACGCGCTCGCTAAGCGACGTTCGTTGCCCGCTCCAAGTTTGTAATGCCTACCTCCACCGGCGAGCCGCGTAGGAACGCCGGATCGATATTTCCGCATGCTTTATAAAAAACTATCGCGCGTCAAGAAATAAAATGTTCTATAGCGATTGTCGCGGCAGCGATGCCCATCGATATTGGTCGAAATATTTGAATTGGCGGGGAGGCCAATTTATGGGAGCATTTATGAGACCCAGACTAGGCATAGGCGTTATCGGCTGCGGCAATATCTCGATGACCTATCTGCGTAACGCTGCCCTGTTTGCCGGAACCGAATTGAGGGCATGTGCCGACATCTCATCCGATATGTCGGCCTTAAGGGCGAAGGAATACGGTATCCGGGCGATGGAGGTCGATGCGCTGTTGGCCGACCCCGAGGTCGACCTTGTCCTCAACCTCACGATCCCGGCCGTGCATTTCGACGTGACGATGTCGGCGCTTTCTGCGGGCAAGCACGTCTTCACCGAAAAGCCGCTAGCGACGTCGGCTGCCGAGGGCCGCAAGCTTGTGGCGGAGGCCAGAAGCCTGGACCTTTTGTTGGGTTCCGCTCCCGATACATTCCTCGGCGCCGCCGGCCGCAGTGCGCGAAGCCTGATGGATGCAGGCGCGATCGGTCGCCCGGTCAGTGGCACTGCCTTCATGTTCGGCCGCGGCATGGAGCATTGGCACCCCAATCCGCAATTCTACTATCAGCCTGGCGGTGGCCCGCTCTTTGACATGGGCCCCTATTATCTGACGATGCTGGTCAATCTGCTCGGCCCGGTAAAAAGCGTCATGGCGCTGGCGACGAAAGGCCAGGAAGAGCGGCTGATCACGGCTGACGGCCCCTTCAAGAACACCAGGTTCAAGGTCGGGACGCCGACAAACGTGCTCTCGCTTCTCGAGTTTCAGTCAGGCGCGACGGTGAATTTCGGTGCGTCGTGGGATGTCTTTCGGCACTCCAATCATCCGATCGAGTTGCACGGCACGGAAGGTTCGTTGCGCTTGCCCGATCCCGATACGTTCGGCGGAACGGTCTCGCTCTCCGAGCGCGGTGCCGAATGGAAGAATTTCGAAAGCGAGGGCGAGTTGTATGGCGCCCTGAACTGGCCGTATAGTGCTCCCGATCGCGCCAACTATCGCATGCTGGGCGTTGCCGATCTCGTCCGCGCGCTTGGCGAGGGCAGGGCGCCGCGCGCGTCTGGCGATCTGGCGCTGCATGTGCTCGAGATCATGGAAGCGACCCTGACATCCAGCGAGATCAAGAGCGCGGTTGCGATTGCGGGCACAGTCGCGCAACCGCCGCCGCTCGGCGAAGATGAAGCCCGCAGCCTGCTTGCTTGAGGTGAAGCGATGAAGCATCGATTGGATCCCAGCGCCGCGCATGTCCTGGCGCTCGGTCGCGCCGCCAACCAGCCACCCTTTGAACTCGGGACGGTAGACGAGGCGCGCGCTGCTTATGACGTGGGTTGCCCGACATTGCAGGGCGATCGCGAGCCGGTCGCGGCCATCGAGGACAGAACAATTGCGGGGACGGGCAGCCCGATCCCGCTCAGGATCTATCGCGGAGTGGGTGCTCCGATCGCGGATGCGCCGGCCCTTCTCTACCTTCACGGCGGCGGCTGGGTTGTCGGCACGCTTGAATCGCATGACGAGATCTGCCGGTGGTTTGCAAATATCGGTGCCTGCATCGTATTTTGCCCCGACTATCGGCTGGCACCTGAGCACAAGTTCCCGGCGGGCTTGGAAGACTGCGTATCGGCTCTTACCTTCGTGGTGGAGCAGGCAGGCGCGCTTGGTATCGATCCAGATCGAATCGCCGTCGCGGGCGATAGTGCCGGCGGCAATCTGGCCGCTGTCCTGTCACTTCTCTCGCGGGATGGCGTTGCGCGGAAAATCTCGGCGCAACTTCTGCTCTATCCCAACACCGATGCCGGACAGACGGCCGACAGCTACGTCAGGTTTTCGGAAGGATACGGTTTGACGACCTCGACGATGCGATGGTTCCGAGATCAGTATGTCCGCGATACGGCTGATATTGGTGATTGGCGCGTCTCTCCCCTGAGCGTCGAGAATGTCGCGGGCGTGCCGCCAGCCTTCGTCGCGACTGCGGGCCATGATATCCTCGCAGACGAAGGGGAGGCCTATGCCCGCCGGCTTGCCGAGGCTGGTATCCCTGTAATCCCTAGGCGTTGGCAGGATCAGATCCATGGCTTCGTTTCCATGGGGCGGCACATTCCGGCGGCGCGGCGGGCGGTGGAAGAGGCGGTTGCCGGATGGCGTAGCTTTATCGATCACGCCGACTGACGCATCACCAATGTACCGTCGAGTATGATTTTTCGTGCAACGACCCCTGTGGCGTCATCGGCTTCGTCCAACATAGAAAGCAGCGTGTCGACGCTGCTGCGCGCCATGGCCGTGAAGTCTTGCGCCATGGTCGTCAATGGCGGGCAAGTATAGCGGCTGAGGGGATGGTCGTCATGGGCGGCGATGCGAAGATCACTATCGCTCCTGCGGCCGACGCGAAGACCACGCGAATGGGCGGCTGCCATCGCGCCGAAGGCGAGGCGATCGTTCGCGCAGAGAATTGTCCTGCCCGGGAGCGTACCAGCCGTGATCATTGCATCGGTCTGCTCATATCCCAGCCGCTCGAAATCCCAGCCGTAACCCTCAGTGTCGCCAAACACGACCGGCTCAAATCCGAGCGACTCCATCGTGGCGATATAGCTTGCCAGCCGCTCCCCGGAATTGTGATTGACATGCGGGATGTCGAAATATGCAGGCGGCTCGCCCGATCGGGAGAGATAGTCGACGATTGTCGCAACGCTCTGGGCGTTGTTGTTGCCAATGAAGGGCGTGTCGCCTTCGATGAACGTATCGAAGTAGACAACCGGAATGCTCTCCCGGAGTTTTTCGAAAATGCCAGGTTCGGAAGTGAGGCCTAGAGGCGCGATGATCGCGCCGGCAGCCTTCAACGACAACAGTGTGTTCACGGCCTCGGCTTCGAGATCTGGTAAGCCGTGGGACGAGATGACGATTGGCCAGTAACCCTCACCACGAACCAGCAATTCCAGACGGTTGACCATTTCGGCATAGAATGGATCTGTGATGACAGGCACGAGAATGCCAATGTTCCGTGTCCTCTTGCGGTTGAGGTTGCGGGCATAGAGATTAGGACGGTAATCCGATGCCGACAGCGCGTCCTCGATGCGTTTGCGCGTCGCCGGCTTTACGCTGCTCGGGCTATCGAAATACCTCGAAAGCGTTGGACGAGAAACGCCGCAGGATCGGGCGAAATCGTCCATGGTTTTGATCGTCATCTTGTCCATTGGCAATTCTGGTTGCACTGCGCCAAGGCAAGTCTGCGTCAGCTGATGTCGCAAAGGCGGTCAGTGTGAGGGCTCTCGAACTGCGCTTGTAGCCTGACAATATCGCATGCGCAAAATTTTTTGTTACATTGAGCACAATTGGCAGCGTTGCTGCCGCCGCCTCTACACATAGCGCACTTCGACTCCCAGCTTGTCCAACCGACTGCGAATGCCATGCGGCATGCCGGTGTCGGTGATGATCAGATCGACCCGTGAGAGCGAGAAGGCCTTCGACGAGGCGCCAATATCCCACTTGCTGGAATCCGCCACGAGGATCACGCGCCTCGCCATGCGGACCAGATTGCGTTTGGTGCGTGCAATGTCTTCCGAGACATCGACGACATCGAATGCGTGATCAATTGCATGAGCGCTGAGGAACGCCTGGTGGGCGACAAGACCGCCCACGGCCTTGTCGGAATCCGATACAATCGTGCTGACGGTGCTCGGAAAGACCCGGCCGCCGATCATATGCACGTCCAATCCCGGCCGATACATCAGATGCTGCGCAATATTCATGGCGGTTGTAGCCACCACGACATTGTTGACCGGGGGCATTTGCATGGCGACCTGCAGCAGCGTCGAGCCGCTGTCGAACACCACGGACTGGTTGTCGACGATCTGGCGTGCGGCCATCTGCGCGATGCGTCGTTTGGCATCGAAATTGCGGTTCATCCGTTCTTCGAAGGCTGCTGCGGGCGAACTGGCCGGCAAAGCAATCGCACCGCCATGTGTTTTGATCAGCTGCTTCTTGGCATCCAGAATTTCCAGGTCGGATCTGATCGTCACCTCTGAGACGCCGAAGTTTTCCGCCAGCTGGCTGGTGCGCGCCTGGCCGGTCCGCTGAAGTTCCAGCATGATCTGATGTCGCCGTTGTTCCGCAAGCATGTGTGATCTCGAATTGTCTTTCGGTTGCGCTGCTGAGCTTTCGAAAATCGAAAATGCATGGCAACCATTGTGGTCAAAGAAACGCAAGAAAAGGCGGTGCCAGCGTGAGCCCAGCCCGCTCTGGCGTCAGTTTAAATCAAAACGAAAGAAATCGAAATATTGAATATTCGTTTATTTTCGAGTTAGGGTTCTGAACGCGAAATCAAACTTAAAGGGACAGCATTGATATGGGCCTTGGAACCAAAATTCGCCTGTCACGGCTGTTTTCACATCCGTCGGGGCATTTGTTCGGTGGTGCCGTCGACCACTTCGTTGGCTATGGCAACGTCCGTGAGGGCGGCTTGGCGGATCTGCCCGGCGCTCTGAAGCGGGTGATGGCTGGAGAGCCTGATTATATCAGCATTCAGCCTGGGGCTGCGCGCCATTTGTGGCCCGCCTATGCTGGCAAGGCCGCACTGGTCATTCAAGCCGGCTGCTTTACGCCAGACGACCGAATCCGTCAGTTGATCGCCACCCCTGAGGATGCTGTGCGCTACGGTGCCGATGCTCTGGCCGTTGCCATTCCGGTGCGCGGCAATACGGAAGGCGAATACATTCGCTGGCTCACCGATACCGTCAACGCCGCTGCTCGCTTTGAAATGCCGGTCGTTGCGCATGTCTATCCCCGCGACTATTCAGACGGCGGCAAGATCGTATTCACCCCCGACGAAATCGCCTATGCCGTGCGGATCGGATTTGAGACCGGCGTTGACGTGATCAAGGTCGGATACACCGGGGACTTCGACTCATTCAAAGAAACCGTCGCCACTTGCCCGGTTCCCGTCGTTATCGCGGGCGGTCCGAAAACGGAAAATCTGCTTGGTGCTCTGACACAGACATCAGATGCCTTGCGCGCGGGAGCAAAGGGCGCAGTGGTGGGGCGGAACCTCTGGGGGCATGGCGACACGACGATGGCGGCGCGCGCCTTCAAGCTTGTCATTCACAGCGGTATGGCGCCGCAAGAGGCGCTCGCTGCCGCGGGCGGTTGACGGGTGACACACAACCTTCAGGTTCTGGGCTTTGGGGCCTTGGCGATCGACGATATCATCTATGTCGATCGACCGCTGAGCGCCGGCAAGGGAAAGGTGACAAGTCGCGCCCAGGACCACGGCGGTAACGTCGCGACGGCCCTTGTTGCGGTCGCAAAGCTGGGCGGGCGGGCCGGTTTCATCGGTTGGCTGAGCGATCAGCCTCCCGCCGATGTCGGCGCCCGCGAGCTTGAACGGCATGGGGTCGATATATCCTTTGCGCCGCGCCGTGCCGATGCCAGGCCCATCCGTTCGGTGATCACGGTCGGACCAGAAGGCGACAGGTTTATCGCCTATGACGATGATGTGCCGCACGGAACCTCCGAGGCGTTAGCTGACAGCACTCTTGCGCAAGCCCAGGTGCTGTTGATCGACGGCTATGCCACCCACGCCGATATGGTTGTTGCGCGCGCCCGCAAGCTGGGTTTGGCAGTGGTGGCAGACATTGAATGGACGATCGGACCCGCAACCGAACGATTGATGAGCCTGTCCAACCACCTGGTATTGCCATTAAAATTTGCACAGACTTATTCTTGCGAAACCGATCCGACGTTGATCTTAAGCAAGCTCTGGTCTGATGACCGCACCGCAGTCGTTCTGACTGACGGTGAGCGAGGATCGTATATCAGGCAGGCGGGAGACGCCATTTTGTGGCATCTTCCCGCCTACGAGGTCAAAGCGGTTGATACGACAGGCGCCGGAGATTGCTTTCACGGCGCTTATGCTTTTGCCCTGACTCAGGGAAAGCAGCCTGTCGCCTGCGCTGTTTACGCAACTGCTGCAGCGGCGATCTCGGTGACCGGTCCAGGTGGTCGGATGGCTCTGCCAGATCAAAGCGCCTGCCTCGCGTGGCTGGCGAGGGAAAATGCGCCCGTGCCCAGACCGATTGCGCCGCCGGACTGAGAGTTCGTCACACCGGTGCCATGGACGATCGGACTAGCGCTGCGCAGATGATGGTTTCGGTTCGATCTGAGGCAGCGCCGGGGAGGGGCTGTCCTGAGGATTGGGTGGCGGTGATAGTCGGGAGGAAGTGCTGTGGCTGTTGTTGTATTGGACAAGATTTGCAAGACCTTTGGAACGAAATTCCACGCAATCAAGGATCTTAGCCTGACGATAAATGATGGCGAGTTCCTTATCCTCGTAGGCCCTTCGGGGTGCGGAAAATCGACGGCATTGCGCATGATCGCGGGGCTGGAGGAGATCAGCAGCGGAACCCTGAGCATCGGTGGAGAGAATGTCGAGGATCTCGCGCCGAAAGACCGGGATATAGCGATGGTCTTTCAGAACTATGCCCTCTATCCGCATATGACAGTCTTCGACAACATTGCCTTCTCGATGAAGCTTGCGGGAAAGAGCAAGGCCGAGCGCACGAAGCGGGTCCATGAGATAGCAAAGACCCTTCAACTGCATACGCTGCTCGACAGCAAACCGGCAGCGCTGTCCGGCGGCCAACGCCAGCGTGTCGCCATGGGGCGCGCAATGGTGCGGGAACCGGCGGCCTTTCTCATGGACGAACCCCTGTCAAACCTCGACGCCAAGCTGCGTGTGCAAATGCGTGCCGAGATCGTCAGCCTGCAAAGACAGCTGGGCGTGACGACGATCTATGTAACACACGATCAGACCGAAGCCTTGACGATGGGCGACCGGGTCGCGGTCTTGAAGGGCGGTGTCCTTCAGCAGGTCGACACGCCAAAGACATTGTATAGTCGCCCAGTCAATGCCTTCGTCGCGGGTTTCATCGGCTCGCCGTCGATGAATCTGTTCGAAGGCCGTTTGCAGAACGGCAGGATCCATCTGTCGACCTTTTCCATACCGGTCGCGACGGGTGTGTTTGAGCAGTCTCCCGGTCTAGCGGCATTCGAGGGACAGACAGTCATCTTCGGCATTCGCCCGGAAGATCTTTACGACAGTAGTCTGGAATCAGGATCGCGCTACGCGACGATACCGGCCCTTGTAAAATCGATCGAGGAATTGGGCTCCGAACTGATTGTTCATTTGAAGATCGAAGCGGTGCGTATCGACTCTGGTGACCCCGATGCCGTCGAGGACTTGAGCGGTGCGGCAAACGCCGTCGCGAAGTTCGAAGCCGTCAGCGCGGTCCAGCCGGGCGCAATGATCAACCTGGCGATCGATACGGCCAAGTTACACTTCTTCGACCCACAAACGCATTTGGCAATCTAGCATGATCCGCGATAGCGGATCTGGTTGGTGGGCAGCCGCAAGAACGCCTGCTTGCTTCGTTGCTCGGACGTATTCGCCGCCCAACTCCTCGCTTTTCGCCCAGCAGCTTGGTGCGTTCCGCATCGAGAGCGCGAGATCTTCACGCCGTCTCGTAACCCTGTGACTTTGCAGCCATAGGTCAGATTCTTCTGGTGCCAGTTGGCGCCTGAACACAACCGTAAAGTGCGACATCGACGGCGCGCACGACCCAGGCGAACCCCATTTTCTTCGATCTGCGAGCCTTTCATTTGTTTTCC
This sequence comes from Rhizobium sp. LjRoot258, assembly GCF_964254185.1. Taxonomy (NCBI): domain Bacteria; kingdom Pseudomonadati; phylum Pseudomonadota; class Alphaproteobacteria; order Hyphomicrobiales; family Rhizobiaceae; genus Rhizobium; species Rhizobium sp. LjRoot258. The sequence goes on from NZ_CAXUST020000003.1 coordinate 376,026, forward strand.
TTTGGGCGGCGCGGCTTTCATTTGTTTACGAAAGTAAAGAAAAAATGCGACACGAGCAATGTACAGGATAGAAAAAAGCATCGCGAAATCAGGGGGTAAAGCATAGATTAATCAATGGCTTACTTTCATTTTTCTCACTCCTGCAGCCTTCTTGGTTTTTCCGATTGCAGTTCTTCATTGACAGCTAGACCCCGAAAGGAACCTACTTTGATCTCGATCGGGAGGATCGAGCAAAATATCGTTCCTAGGGAGGGAAACATGAACGTCAGAAGATATATCATGGCGGCTCAGTCCGCTGTGGCCGTCTGGGCATTATGCGCCACCTGCGCCTTCGCTCAGACCAATCTCGAGTTCATCCAATGGTGGGAACCAGAAATGCCCGCCGGTGCTCTGCGCACCATCATGGACGACTTTGAAGCCAAAAATCCCGACATCAAGGTGACGCTGGTCAGCGGCCCCTATTCCGCCACCCATGATCAGATCGTCGTCGGCGCCGCGTCGGGGACACTCAGCGATGTCGTCGGCCTCGACGGAGCATGGGTCAACGGTTTGGCAAAGCAGGGCGCGATCGCCTCGATGGACAGCCTGATGGCTGACACCAAATATGATCAGAGCCAGATTGCCGATATCATCAAGGTCAACGGGCAAAGCGTCATGTTCCCGCTTGCCTCGTTCGTCTACCCGGTCTTCGTCAACCTCGATCTGGCAAAGGCCGCCGGCGTCGACAAGATGCCGACAAACCGCACCGAATTCGCCGCTGCCGCGAAGAAGATGACCAATGCCGACAAGAACCAATACGGTTGGGTGCTACCGCTTTCGTTGCAAAATCCCGGCGGCATCCAGAATGACGTGATGTCCTGGGTCTGGGCATCCGGGGCATCCATGCTCAAGGATGGCAAGCCTGATTTGGAAAACGCCTCCGTCGTCGGCACACTTGAATACATCAAGTCGCTGCAGGACGCCGGCGTGATTTCGCCCGGCATCTTTGCCAAAAAGGAACAGGACAAGGTGGAAGAGTTCGTCAATGGCCGGGTGGGAATGATGATCGATTCACTCGCCCACATCAATCTCATCCGCCAGCGAAACCCCAATCTGAAGTTCGGCATCTCCGCCCTTCCGGCCGTCGACGACTACACCGGCAAGCGTGGGCTGCCCTATGCTTCCTGGGGTATCGGCATCAGCGACAAAAGCGAGCACAAGGCAGAAGCCTGGAAACTCGTCGAATATCTGATGAGCCCTGAGGTGAACAGCCGCCTCGTGTCGATCGCCAATGCCTTCCCGGGCAATATCCACGCCAAACCCGATTTCTCGAAATCGGACCCGCTGTTTGAAGAAGCCTTCAAGATATTCCAAAGCGGGAAGCTGGCCAACGAATTCGTCGGACTGCCGGTGGCCGAAGATCTCATGCGTCAAATGAACGTTGAAGTTCAAAAGATGTTCGACGGTCAGCAAACCGCGAAGGAGGCGGCTGCCAATACGCAGAAGCAATGGTTGGTCGAGTTCAGCAAGTAATCACCCCGCCGACCAATCGTCGGCAGCGCGATAGAGTTTATCGCGCTGCCACTGCATCAGGACGAATTGATACGTTTCACGACCAGGCGGAAAATCACATCTCATGAGCCTCGCCACAGAAATTCTGATCCGGACGCAAGCGAAAAAGCGCAAGCCTGGCATGCTTTCTTACAAAATAAGAAAGAGGCTGGTTCCGTACTTCTATGTTGCCCCGGCCACATTTCTGTTTTGTTTGCTGATGCTGTTTCCCATGCTCACCGTCGTGCGCTATTCGCTGATGGACGGCGCGATCACGAAAAAGGACGCGTCCTTCGTCGGATTGCAGAACTATGTGGTAATTTTCAAAGATCCGGTTTTCTGGCAGTCAGTCGGGCAGACGCTCTACTTCACGGTGATGAGCGTCATCTTCCATCTTCTGATCGGTCTGGCTTTCGCCCTTTTGCTCAACAGCCAGCGTGTCGATCCGTTGATCAGAAGTATCTTGCGGGTTCTCTATATTATGCCGTGGCTCTTCACAGCAGTGATCATCGCCATCATCTGGCGGCTGCTGCTGGATCCCAATGGGGTGGTCAACAGCATCCTGATGACGCTGCATGTCATTGACTTCAAGGTCGAGTGGTTCTCTTCGACGAAAACCGCGCTGCATGCGTTGACGTTTGCGAATATCTGGGCGGGATACCCGCTCTATATGGTCAGCCTTCTCGCTGGTCTTCAGGGCATCCCCAAGGATCTCTACGAGGCCGCCGGCATTGACGGCGCCAACGAGTTCCAGAAATTCCGCTACATCACGATCCCGCAGCTGATGCCGATCATCATCAGCATTGCCTTGCTGGATTTCATCTGGACGATGCAGGTCTTTCCCCTAGTGTGGATGACGACGGGAGGCGGTCCGATCCACGCGACCGAGGTGCTCAGCACCTACACCTACAAACTTGCGTTCTCGAGCTACGAATTTTCGCGCGCTTCGGCGAGCGCAATCTTCATTCTGATCATCTCGATGGGCGCGACATACTTCTACATCAAACATCAGAAGGCCAGGTGACCGGCAATGGCAAAGCGTTCTCTCAGTCGCACCATACTACCGACTCTCCTGACATATATCGGGCTGGCGCTCGGTCTGGTCTTCGCGGGCTTTCCGATCCTGTGGATGTTCTTCACATCTTTGAAGTCAAACACCGAGATCTTTGCCCTGCCGCCGCGGCTGCTGCCCGACCATTTCACCAATGTAGCCTATCTTTCGATCTTCAACGACCCAACGAAGGTTCGCTTCTTTCTCAACAGCTATCTCGTCGCGGGAGTGGTAACGGTTCTGACGGTGCTGATCGCCATTCTGACGGCCTATGCCTTCAGCCGGTATTCATTCCGGCTCAAGAAAACGCTGAACGTGTTCATCATCAGCACGCAGACCGTGCCGCCGATCACGCTTTTGATCCCCTATTTCGGGATGGTCGTCGCCTTCGGCATTTTCAACACCTATTTCGCTCTGATTTTGACCTACATGGTCTTTACCCTGCCTTATGCGATCCTTCTCATGACCGGCTATCTCAATACCCTGCCAAGGGAGCTCGATGAGGCAGTGCTTGTCGATGGCGGGTCAAGCTGGACAGCGCTGTGGCGCGTGATCATTCCACTATCGGTGCCAGGCATCGTCGCGACCGCCGTCTATACGTTTCTGCTGGCATGGAACGAATTCCTCTTTGCCCTGACTTTGACGAAATCGATGGACATGCGTACCGTTCCCATCGGTATCGAGTTGCTGATGGGCCAACATGCGTTCGAATGGAACGAGATGATGGCGATGAGCGTGCTGGGATCGCTCCCGCTTTTGGTCCTGTATCTGATTGCCCAACGCTACTTCCTCGCAGGCATGGCAGCCGGGTCGGTAAAGAGCTGAGCAGGCGAGTGATCGCTTGACCTGGCGTGCGCGCGTCATGCCGGATCCTCGCGTCGGTTGCTCGATGCTTCGAACGCTCCGGCCTAGATGCCAGTGGCGCTCCCCGGCTTGAGTTTAACTTCGATGACAGGCACTACGACCTGAGGTCGGCGCACCGGCAGCACGAATGTCAGTTCGTCCTCACCGACAGGAAACTGGGTGTTCGTCCATAGGGTATTGCTGGACGGACGTAGCCAGGCAACCTCGCTGGCATCATGAAGGAACTGCGCATATTCGATCTTACCGGCCAGCGCATCGAAATGAAGATGGCGATAAGGCCAGTTGAAGAGGTGGATGTAGAGACGATCGCCATTCTGGGTTAACCGGCAATCCGGCGGAGCGACGAAGTCGGACTGGGCGCAGCCGACGATGCTGCGTTCGTGCAGCGCCATCCACTCCTCATAGGCAGCAAGGGCGGCAATCGCACGCTGGTCGAGCGCGCCGCGCGCCGTTGGCCCGACATTCATCAGCAGATTGCCGCCCATGGCAACAGTGCCGACCAGCATCTGCACCAGTTGCTCGGTGCTCTTCCACGTGTCTTCGTCGCGGTGGTAGCCCCAAGAGCCGCTGAGCGTGTGGCAGGCTTCCCAGACGACGCGCTTGCCATCGCGCAGTGGCCGGGCGCGCGGCATATATTGCTCCGGTGTCACGATGTCGGGCTGCAGGCCTGCCAGATCGAGCCGGTTGTTGATGATGATGTCGGGGGCAAGCTCGCGCACGAGGCGCACGAGTTTCTCACTTTCCCAATCGCGATGGCCCTTTCCGACCAGTTCTCCGAGCTTCCACTGCGGATAGCTGAAATCGAACCACATGATGTCGATCTGCCCGAACTCAGTCAGCAGTTCGCGGACCTGCTCGCGCATGAAGGCGGCATAAAGATGCATGTCCCGGCCTTCGTTGATTTTCAGCGCATCGGGATGGTTGCGCTGCGGGTGGCGCGGATCGACCGTGAAGTCGGGATGATGCCAGTCGATCAGCGAATAGTAGAAGCCGATCCTCAGGCCCTCCGCGCGGAAGGCGTCAACGAACGGCCCCAACAGATCCCGTCCATAAGGCGTGTTGGTCACCTTGAAGTCGGTGGCCTTGGTATCCCAGAGGCAGAACCCGTCATGGTGCTTGGTTGTCAGCACCACATATTTCATCCCGGCAGCCTTTGCGCGCCTGGCCCATTCGCGCGGGTCGTAGAGGTCGGGATCGAAATGATCGAAATATCGCTGGTAATCGGCGTCGTTCAGTTCTTCGCGGCTCTTGACCCATTCATGGCGCGCCGGCAGCGCATAAAGCCCCCAATGCACGAACATGCCGAACCGGTCGTGAACGAACCAGGCCTTTTTCTCCTCAGGCAGGGCGAGTGACTGGAGATTGTCGGCATCCATGGGGTATTCCTCCTGTTGATATGGGAGTTCAGGTTGTTTCGCGGACGATGAGTTCGGGCACGATGACGATGCCGTGCTGACGGTTTTTGGTTGCGATGCGGCTGAGCAGCAGGCGCACTGCTTCCTCCCCCATTTCCCGTTTTTGCACCCGCAAGGTGGTCAGCGCCGGAGACAGCAATTCGGCCGTCGGAATGTCGTCGAAACCAATCAAAGCGATTTGCCCGGGAATCGAAATGCCGGCAGCCCGACAGGCCTTCATGGCGCCGATCGCATTGAGATCGTTGTAGCAGACAAGGGCATCGATGCCGGGCGCTTCCGCCAGCAATTGCGCCGCAGCCGTCTGCCCGCCCGCTGCGGTGGGATCGCAATAGACGATGCCTTGTGCCTTGAGCCCGTGGGCGGCCAGCGTCTTGCGAAAGCCGACTAGGCGGCTCTTGCCGCCAAACGAACTGCGCGGCCCGGCGACAATCGCGATCTTGCGGCGCCCGCGCTCGACCAGATGGTCGATGGCGCGGGACGCTCCGGTCTCGTAGTCCGTGACAATCGTCCCTGCGATCTCGTTGGGCGCCTCTCGGTTGATGAGCACGACCGCGCGGTGCGGTGCGAGCGCCTTGTGCAGGGCGGCATCGGGCAGTCGCGCGCTGCAGACGATGATCCCGTCGACCCGATGCAGCAGCAGCGTTTCGATGAGTTCTTCCTCCCGCTTGCTGTTCTCGACGACATTAGCCAAAAGCAGATTGTAGCCGGCAGCGCTCGCGGCATCCTCGGCTCCCCTGATGACTTCGGGAAAGAACGGATTGGTGATGTCGGGAACGAGGAGGCCGATGGTCTTCGATCGGTCGGACCGCAGTCCGCGCGCAAACGGATTGGGCCGATAATTGAGTTCGTTTGCCGCTGAAATAATGCGTTGGCTGGTCTCTGCACTGGCCCCGCCTTGGTCATTGAGGACGCGTGATACCGTCATCGGCGACACCCCGGCAGCGCGAGCGACATCGGCAATGGTTATTTTGGATTCTGGCTCTTTGGGGCGACTCAACTGGGCTGTCTCTTAGAGGTTTCGGTCGAATTTACGATAACGATAACTAACATAATTGCCGAGAAAGCCAAGGTTATTCAAGTTAAGCATATGGCGGAAAGAATCTTTTTGACAAGATATTACGGTAACGATAACGTTGAGAAAGAGGAGAATACGTTAACGATAACCTAGGGCGGGACATTGGGAGGAAAGAATGCAACACGTCAGAATCTTACGACGGCAGGTTGTCTCGACCGTTGCCGCGGCCATCCTCATTGGTGCCGGTTGGGCCGGTGCCGCATTCGCCTTTCAGGAGGCGCCGGAACTGAAGGCGCTGGTCGACGCCGGTAAGCTGCCGCCGGTCGAAAAACGGTTGCCCAAGGAGCCGCTGGTGCTGACCCCGCTTGAATCGGTGGGTGCCTATGGTGGCACCTGGCGCACGGCCACCTTTGGCGGCGGCGACAGCGAGATCGAGCGTTCGATCGGCTATACGCGGCTGGTCCGCTGGAACCCGGAATGGACCGAGGTGATACCCGATATTGCCAAGAGCGTCGAGGTCAATGCGAATGCCACCGAGTATACGTTCACCTTGCGCGAAGGCACGCGCTGGTCGGATGGCGAACCCTTTACCGCGGACGATCTGGTTTTCTGGAACGAAAACGTGCTGCGTAATACCCAGATCACGCCGGCGGCACCCGGCTGGCTGACCGCAGGCGGGGAGACCGTCAAGGTCGAAAAGCTCGACGACTACAAGGTCGTCTTCAAGTTTGCCGTACCGAACGGCCTGTTCCTGATGAATATGGCCACCGTGCGCGGCTCCGATATCCTGGCTGCCGCACCCGCGCACTATCTCAAGCAGTTCCACAAGGATTTTAATCCCGATGGCATCGACGCGCTGGTGAAGGCAGCCGGTGCAAGCGACTGGGTGCAGCTCTTCAACAACAAGATCGGGTTTCCCGGCCGCTGGCGCGATCTCGGCCGGCCAACGCTCGATGCCTGGGTGTTGACCGCGCCCTATAACGGCACCACGCAGGTCGTCGCCGAGCGCAACCCATACTATGCCAAGGTGGATACCGCTGGAAACCAGCTGCCTTACTTCGATCGCATCACCATCGACGTGATGCAGGATACCCAGGCGATCATCCTGAAGGCGATCAGCGGCGAAATCGACATGCAGAACCGCTTCATCGAGACGACGGATGCCCGTCCCGTCATCGTGCAGAACCAGGAGAAGAGCGGTTACGGATTGTTCATCGCCCGGCCGGCATGGTCGAACGCCCTGCTGATCACCCTGAACGAGACCCACAAGAACCCGGCGCTGCGCGCTGTCTTCTCCAACAAGGATTTCCGCATCGGCCTCAGCTACGCCATCAATCGCGAGGAGCTCAACCAGCTCATCTATGCCGGCCAGGCCAAGCCTTATCAGGCCGCGCCGCGTGAAGGCACTGCGCTCTACGACGAGAAGATGGCGACGCAGTATCTGGAATATAATGTCGATCTCGCCAATCAGTATCTTGATAAGGCAGGCCTTACCAAGCATGACGCCGAAGGCTATCGCCTCGGCCAAGACGACAAGCGGATCACCTTTGCGATCGATGCGCTGACCGGAAGCCCCATCCAGATCGATGCCCTCGAGTTGATCCAGCGCTATTGGCGGGCTGTCGGCATCGACATGCAGCCCCGCCCCGCCGAACGTTCGCTGATCTTCGCCCGCCTGCAGACCAATGACAATGATGGCCTGGCCTGGGTTGGCGGTGGCGGCTACGACTTCCTCGGTCTGCTCGATCCCAAATGGTATTTCCCGCACGAATACGAGTCGAGCTTCGCAACGGCCTGGGGTCTCTTCTACCAGAATCCCAACGATCCGAACGCACAGGAACCAAGCGCTGCCGCCAAGAAGCAGATGGATCTCTACCGGCAGGTCCAGGAAGCCCCGACGCTCGAGAAGCAGCTTGCCGCCATGAAGGAACTGCTCGCGATCACGCGTGACGAATTCTACGTTATCGGCACGAACCTGGAGCCGGACCGCGTCGGCATCGTCAAGACCAATATGCGCAATGTCCCCAAGGTCATTCCCAGCACATCGTTCTACATGACGCCGGGACCGGCCAAGCCGGAGACCTTCTACTACCAGCAGTAACGGCACACGACCGGCAGGGATGGCATCCGCGGGCGCCACCCCTCCAACACCAGCCCAGTCCCAATCATCCAATCCGATCGGCGATCGCCGGTTGAAGGAGCTTGAAGATGGCCGGCTTCATCATCAGACGTCTGCTCTACATGATCCCGATGATGTTCGCGATCTCCGTCGTGACCTTCATCATCATCCAGTTGCCGCCGGGCGACTTCCTGACCGCGATGACGGCGCGCCTGGCCTCCCAGAGCGAGACCATCGATCCCGGCGTCATCGCCGGCTTGCGCGAACGCTATGGCCTCGATCAACCCTGGCCGGTCCAATACTGGAAATGGATCAGCGGCATTGTGCTGCGCGGCGATTTTGGCCAGTCCTTCGATTGGAACAAGCCGGTCAGCGAGTTGATATGGGCACGCATGAGCCTGACGATGGTGGTCTCGGTCACCACATTGGTCTTCGTATGGGCGGTGGCCCTCCCGATCGGCATCTATTCGGCAGTGCGGCAATATTCGGTGGGGGATTATTTCGCCACCTTCTTCGGCTTTCTTGGCCTCGCCATTCCAAACTTCCTGCTGGCGCTCGTGCTGATGTATGTCTCGGCACAGTATTTCGGTCAAAGTACCGGCGGGCTGTTTTCGCCCACCTATATCAATGCCGCCTGGAGCTTGGCGAAGCTCGGCGATCTCATCTCGCATATGTGGATACCGGTCGTCGTGCTCGGCACCGGCGCAACGGCGGCACTGATCCGTATCATGCGCGCCAACCTCCTGGACGAACTCAACAAGCCCTATGTCGACATGGCCCGCGCCCGGGGCTTGAGCGAAATCCGGCTGCTGCTGAAATATCCGGTGCGCGTGGCGCTCAACCCGTTCGTCTCGACCGTCGGCTGGGTGCTGCCGCACCTTGTCTCCGGCTCGGTGGTGGTCTCCATCGTCCTCAGCCTGCCGATAACCGGGCCGCTTCTGCTCAACGCGCTGTTTGCTCAGGACATGTATCTGGCCGGCACCTTCATCCTGCTGATGAGCATGCTGACGCTCATCGGTACGCTGATTTCCGACCTGCTGCTCGCCTGGCTTGATCCACGCATCCGCAACGGCTGAAGGACAATAACCAAATGACCGATCAAGCCATCGCGCTATCGCCTAAACTCATCCAGAATTCTGACGCCGTCGCCGGGCAGTGGAAGCTCATCTGGCGGCGCTTCTGTCGTCACCGGCTGGCGCTCGCGGCAGGCGTCGTCATTCTGCTGATTTACCTGGTCGCGCTATTTGCAGAGGTTCTTGCCCCGGTTTCATCGCAGACCTACGATTCCCGCTTCACTTATGCGCCGCCCCAGCAGATCAGGTTCGCCGGCTACGACGCGACGGGGCAGTTTCATCCGCTCTATGTCAACGGCTATTCGGTCAAGATCGACCCGATCGCCCTTAGCCGCAATTACCAAACCGATCCGACCATCGTCATTCCTGTCGGCTTCTTCGTGAAAGGCGAACCCTACCGGCTCTGGGGGCTGTTTAATTTCGACCGGCACCTCATCGGCCCGCTCGAGGCGGGCAAACCATTCTACCTGTTCGGGGCCGACCGGCTGGGCCGCGACGTTTTCAGCCGGACGGTGCACGGCACCCGCGTTTCGATGTCCGTGGGACTGATCGGGGTCACAATCAGCCTCATCCTCGGCATTATCCTCGGCGGTATCTCGGGGCTCTATGGCGGCTGGGTCGACGATGTGATCCAGCGTTGCATCGAACTCATCAACTCTATCCCGACCATCCCGCTATGGATGGGACTTGCCGCTGCCGTTCCGATCAGCGCCGATCCGATCCTGGTCTATCTCTGGATCACGATCATCCTGTCGCTGATCGGCTGGACCGACCTGGCGCGGGTGGTGCGCGGGCGCTTCCTGTCGCTCAAGACGGAAGACTTCGTGATCGCTGCCCGTCTCGACGGTTGCTCCCGGATGCGCATCATCTGGCGGCACATGGTGCCTTCCTTCATGAGCCACATCATTGCCTCGGTCACGCTCGCCATCCCGACGATGATCCTGGCCGAAACCTCGCTCTCCTTCCTCGGCATCGGCCTGCGCCCGCCGGTGGTGAGTTGGGGTGTGCTGCTTCAGGAAGCCCAGAACATTCTCGCAGTCTCGAGCGCGCCCTGGCTGTTTCTTCCAGGCCTAGCGGTCATTGTCACAGTGCTGGCTCTCAATTTCCTAGGTGATGGATTACGTGATGCTGCAGATCCCTATGAATACTGATCCCAATTTCACTGTCGCTGGCGGGCAGCGCCGGGATCCCGATCCCCTGATCGAAGTCAATGACCTGCGGACTCACTTCTTCGGCGGGGCAGGCACGATCAGGGCGGTTGACGGCGTCTCCTTTACCATCCCGCGCGGCAAGACAGTCTGCGTCGTCGGCGAGTCAGGTTCAGGCAAGAGCATTACCGGCCGCTCGATCCTCAACCAGGTTCCGCGGGGAGGGCGTATCGTCTCGGGTGCAATCCGCTACCGGCCCGATCCGGCCGCGCCGCCGGTCGACCTGGCGGCGCTCGATCCGCGAGGCCGCGACATGCGGGCGATCCGCGGTGCCCAGATCGGTCTGATCAGCCAGGAGCCGATGGCAGCACTTTCACCCGTTCATACGATCGGCAACCAGATGGTGGAAGTGATCCGCCTGCATCTCAAGATGGGAAAGAAGGAGGCGCGCGAACATGCCATCGAGACGCTGGCTCTGGTCGGCATTCCGCGGCCGGCCGAGCGCATGGAAAGTTATGCTTTCCAGTTTTCCGGCGGCATGCGCCAGCGCGTCTGCATCGCCCTGGCACTGGCCTGCCGCCCCAAGCTCCTGATCGCCGACGAGCCGACCACGGCGCTCGATGTGACCACCCAGGCCAATATCCTTGATCTCCTGGCCTCGCTGCAGGCCGATTTCGGGCTCTCGGTGCTGTTCGTTACCCATGATCTCGGTGTGGTGGCTGAGATCGCCGACGAGGTCGTTGTCATGTATGTCGGCCGGGTTGTGGAGGCAGGCGATGTCGACACGATTTTCCACGCACCAGCCCATCCCTACACCAAGGCCCTGCTGCAATCGGTGCCGCGCATGCACGGCCAACCCACCGAACGGCTCGCGATCATCGATGGCATGGTGCCCTCGCGTTTCAACCGGCCGCAGGGCTGCAGCTTTCATCCCAGGTGCAAGGAGGCGAGGGCGGGCCTGTGCGACCATAGGGATCCCCAACCCGTCGTCATCGGCGACGGGCATGTCGCCAACTGTCTGCTTTATGAGGGAAGACAATGATGCCTGGCTCCACTAAGCCACCAAGCCCCTTGCTCGAACTGAACGACCTGAGGATGCATTTCCCCATTCGCAAGGGCGCATTCCGGCACGTGGTAGGCCACGTCAAGGCGGTCGACGGCGTTTCGCTTCGCGTCGAGGATGGCGAAACACTTGGTATCGTCGGGGAATCCGGCTGCGGCAAGTCCACGCTTGCCCGCACTGTCCTGCGCATCTATCGGCCGACGAGCGGAGAAATCCGCTATCGCGGCCGCAGTGGCGGCACGGTCGATCTCGCGGCATTGTCCGGCTCCGCCCTCGACGAAATCCATCGCGACCTGCGCATGGTGTTTCAGGACCCGCAATCCTCGCTCAACCCGCGTCTTCCTGTCATCGACATCATCGGCGAGGTGCTGAGCGTCAACGGCATCGTCAAGGGCCGCGAACTCGAGCATCGGGTCGCCGAACTGATGCAGAGCGTCGGTCTGCGGCCCGAATACATGCGCCGCTATCCGCATGCTTTCTCGGGCGGCGAACGCCAGCGCATCGGCATCGCCCGGGCGCTGGCTTCGAACCCGCGCTTGGTGATCGCCGATGAAGCCGTTTCAGCGCTCGATGTCAGCGTCCAGGCCCAAACCATCAACCTGCTGCAGGACCTCCAGGAACAGTTCGGTTTGACCTATCTCTTCGTCGCCCACGACCTATCGGTCGTCCGGCACATCTCGGACAATATTGCCGTCATGTATGTCGGCCGAGTCGTCGAAAAGGCCCCGACGGAGCAAATCTTTTCGCGCCCGCTTCACCCCTATACCGAAGCGCTGCTCTCGGCGGTGCCGATCGCCGATCCGAGGCAGCGCCGCCATGGCCAGCGCATCCGGCTGGCGGGCGAGGTTGCCGATCCCGCACACCCGCCTCCCGGCTGTGCATTTCATCCGCGCTGCCGCTACGCCACCGAGCTTTGCAAGCAGGAGGTGCCGGCGCTGCGTAGCGTCACGGCCGATGGGCACGCAGTGGCCTGTCACCACGCCGAATCCTTGTCGCTTAATCCCTTTGCCGACCGTACCGTTCCGGAGTTCAATTGATGCCCGAATTCATTCCACGCTCCGAGCAGCGTCCCATCGTGGGTACCTCCTCCGCGACGCTCGATCTCATCTACTTCGATCTCGTCACGCTTCCGGCCAACGGCCGGGACACGCGGCGGCTGCCCGCGCACGAAAGCCTCTACGTCGTGCTGTCGGGTCAGGTAGATATCGAGGTGGATGACATCATGTTCGAAGCTGTGGGCCGGCGAGCCGATATCTGGGGAGGCGATGCGGACTCGGTTTACGCGCCCGTCGGCGCCACTGTCCGGATATCGGCTCGCGGCGCGGCGGCGGAAATTGCGATCGCCGGCGGTATCTGCGACACGCGCTACACCCCGTTTCGCGTCACGCCTGGTGAGGTCGACGCGGTCAACGTCGGTTCGTCGGACACGCATAGCCAGCGGCGGATCGCGCATCTGCTCGGCCAGCGACAGAACGGACGCTGCGGCAATCTCCTGGTGAGTGAACTCTATGCCGGCGAGGGGTGCTGGTCCGGTTATCCCCCTCATAAGCACGATACGGAAGACGGTGACGTCGAGAGCCGGCACGAAGAACTGTATCATTACCGCTTCCAGCCGGAGACCGGCTTCGGCAGCCAGATCACCTATGACGATGATGGTCCGGTCAAGATCCTCATGACCCGCAACGGCGACACCTTTCTGCTCGACCGAGGTTACCACCCGACGGTCACCTCCCCGGGGCACCGGGGATATATCTTCACCATCCTTGTCGGCAAGCACCGCCGGGGACTGATCCAGCGCTTCGATCCCGCCCATCAGCATCTGACCAAAACCATCCCCGGCATCGATGCGATGCGCGACAAGTTCAAATAACCCGGCTCCTGGCCTTGTGCGCCGGCATTGCGGCGCGCCGCCAAACTTCCGCCCGAGGAGAGACGACCTATGCGTGAACGTACGCGAATAAACGTTGATGCCAGTGAAGCGGTACGCCCGTTCAATCGGTTCTGGCGCGGCACCGGCTTTTCGCCCGCCGAGCTGCTGCTCGAGCCGGAGATGCGTCAGATGCTTGCCTATATCGGGGGCCTGCCGAACGAAGGCATCAGGTTCCTGCGTGTGCACTATCTTTACAATCTGCTGAGCGCGACTGGCGGTGCCGGCTATGACTGGTCCCTGCTGGACCGCGCGCTCGACGTGATGATCGAACACCGTCTGAAGCCGTTCTTCGAACTGATGGGCAACCCGTCGGGTCTCTTCACCGATTATGCGGACATGGATCAGGTCAAGCGCTGGCGGGACTTGGTGACGGCAACGGTCGAGCGCTATGGCGCGCGCTACGGCATGGACGAATTGCGCACGTGGTACTTCGAAACGACGAACGAGGCCGATTCCGGCTGGTGGACCTATGGGGTCAAGGGTTACACCAACTACTACGACGCCTGCGTCGCGGGGCTCGATGCCATCGACCCGACCCTGCCCATGGGCGGGCCTGGCACCGCCCGTACGCTCTCGCCGATCTTTCGCGCCCTCGTTGCCCATTGCGACAGTGGCACGAGCTGCCTCAGCGGTGACGACCCGCCGCGCATTGACTACATCTCGATCCACGAGAAGGGCGTCAACGGCAGCAAGGAAGACCTGACCCCGAAAACGAACGCCATCGTCGACCGCACGTTGCTCGTCGTCGATTATCTCAAGGAGCATCACCCCCGCCTTGCCAGCCTTCCCATCGTCAATGATGAATGCGATCCGCAGCTCGGCTGGAGCGATTATCATAGTTGGCATGGAAAGGCCTATTATGCCGGCATCATCGCCCGCATCATCGAACAGCACGACCGGCGCATCATCGCGCCAAAAGCGGCGAATTTCTCCTTCCTCAGCAATGACCACGCCTTTATCGGCAACTGGGGCCAGCGCACGATCTTTGCCTATTTCGGTTCGCGCAATTTCACCAAGGCGCAGTGGGAGCACAAGACCGATCTCAATACGCTGGTCACGGATATCGATCGCGCGCCGCCCTTTGACCTCATCAAGAAGCCTGGCCTCACATCCATGGAATTGCTGGCAACGCTTGGCGATAGCGTTTGCAAGGTGACGGCCGAACCACCGCTTGCTCCCGATCAGGACGGCTTGGCGATCCTGCCGACACGGCTGGCTGGTGGCGGCGCTTCCATCACCCTGATCCATAGCGTCGATGCCATCAACCGTTCGGGCCGGACCGCCGTCCGTCTCGAGGTGAGCGGGCTGGTTCCCGGTCGCCACGCGCTTTGCCTGTTGCGCATCGACGAGGAATTCACCAATCCGATGGAGGTCTGGGAAGCCCTGCGCGACGAAAGCAATCCGCGAGGGCTGTTCGAGCCGGTCGGCGCGCCGCCGGAACCAACGGAAGCGCAGTTTGCCGAACTGCGCCGTGCGCAGGAGCCCGCCTTGCTGCACCCGATCAGCGTCATTGAGTGCGACGGCGGCCGGATCAGCGTCGACCTGGATGTGCCGTTGCCTTCGCTGACGCAGGTGCTTGTCGTTCCCGACATCGGCACGCCTCCGGCTGCGCCGACCGGCCTCGTCGTCGAACGCTACCGCGGTCTCGGCGGTCGGGAAGAGCGCATGCTGTTCTGGGCTGCCGGCGACGACCGCCCCGCCATTTTTTATGATGTCCTGGTCAACACCGATGGCAAGACGTTCGAACAGGTCAGTTCCGCCCCGCTGATTTCGACGGCATTCCTGCACATGTCGCCGCCCGAGGGCGCGCGGTATGCGGTATGTGCCAGCGATGCGTTTGGCCGCCGCAGCGAGCTATGTGTTTCTCGCTCATGAACGACGCCTTCCGGCTGGGATATGAACCATGGATATTGCCTATTTCACCAAGACTCTGGAGGGTCTGCCGCTTGACAAGGCGGCAGAGATCACCGCGGATCTGGGGTTCGAGTGTGCCGATCTTCTCGTTCGCGACGGTCATGCCATTTCCCCTGACAGGCCGGAGGAGATCGCCAATGCCGCAAAGCTGTTTGCTTCAGCCGGTGTGCGCATTCCGATGGCGACCATCGACTCCACGCGACCCGACGATGCCGCATCCCGGCTCCTGGGTTGTTGCAGCGAGGCTGGCATAGGGCAGATCCGGCTCGGTTTCTGGCGCTACGATCCGTCGCGGCGTTGGAAGGTCCAGCTTGATGAGGCGCAGCGTGATCTCGACGGCTTCGAGCGCCTTGCCGGACAGGTCGGCATCAAGCTGACCATCCAGCTTCACGGTGGAACCCTGCACAGCTCCGGCGCGCTGGCGATGCAGTTGCTGGCCGGGCGTGATCCCATCAGGATCGGCGCCTATCCCGATCCGGCCAATCAGATCATTCGGGAGGGGAGCGAGGACTGGCGCATGACCCTCGATATTCTCGATCCGTGGTTCTGCTGCATGGGCGTCAAGAACAGCGGTTGGTTTCCCGGGGCTTACGGAGCCGACGGCCAGCGTGCTTGGCATTC
This sequence comes from Rhizobium sp. LjRoot258, assembly GCF_964254185.1. NCBI lineage: Bacteria > Pseudomonadati > Pseudomonadota > Alphaproteobacteria > Hyphomicrobiales > Rhizobiaceae > Rhizobium > Rhizobium sp. LjRoot258. Next base: position 391,769 of record NZ_CAXUST020000003.1, read on the forward strand.
GGATTGGTACGGGCTCGACGATGGCATGGTGCCCTGGAACGAAATCGTCCCGCATCTGGTGGCCACCGGATTTGCCGGTGTGCTCTCGATGCATTCCCAATACCGGGTTCCCCGAGAACAGGCGCTCGACAAGGTCCGCGCCGATCTTGCCCATTTCCGGCGCCTGATCGCCGCAGCGAAAGAGTAGAACCATGAGCGAACAGCCTCCCGTCATCGCCGTACTGCTGACCGAAAAGACCCGCCGCATGATGCTGGACGATGCAGCCATCGCCCAATTGAACGCCCTTGGCGAAGTGCGTTGGCCGACCGGCGCCACAATCGATGCCACCGATGTCGACCGCCTGTTGCAGGGCGCCGTTGCCTGCCTCACCGGATGGGGCACGCCGCCCTTTGGTCCCGCCGCGCGCCAGCGCCATCCGCAACTCGCCCTTGTCGCCCATTCGGCAGGCAGCATTCGCACACTGGTTCCGGCGCGCCTGTTCGATGACGGCATTCGCGTCACCCATGCCGCCTCGAAAATTGCCGCCTCGGTTGCCGAGTTCGTCGTTGCCGAAGCACTGCTGGCCATGCGCGGCATTCATCGGCTGCATCATGGATTGTGCAACGGGGGTGAATGGCTCGATGTCCGCGCAGCCATACCGCAAAGATTGCTTGGCGGTAGAACGGTCGGTATCGTCGGTGCCGGATATGTCGGCCGGGCGGTCATGCGATTGCTGGTTCCATTCGGCTGCCGCGTCCTGGTCGTCGATCCGTTTCTTGATGACAGTGAGGCAGATGCGCTCGGCGTCACCCGCGTCGGGCTGAATGATATGCTGGCTCAGAGCGATGTGATTTCCCTGCATGCGCCTGTTCTCCCCGAAACGCACCGTATGATCGGCGCCCGCGAACTTGCGCTATTGCGCCCCGGCACGCTGTTCATCAACACGGCGCGTTCGCAGCTGGTCGACGAGGCGGCTCTGCTCGCCGAGATCCGATCCGGACGTATCGCGGCGGCATTGGATGTCTTTGACGACGAGCCGCTGCCTCCGGACAGCCCCTTCCGCGATCCCACGCTGGCCAATGTCACCATTTCGCCGCATGCTTCGGGTCACACCGAAGAGGCGCATCTCAGCCAGGGGCAGGCTATGGTGGACGAGATCGGCCGGCTTCTTCGCCGGGAACCGCTCCATCACGAAGTGTCCCGCGCCATGCTCGACCGGATGGCATGACCATGGATAGAAGCATTGGAGGTCCCGTGACGGCGCCGCGCATCAGGTTCATCGAGATCGACGCTTTCGAGCGCGATATCAGGCTGCGCTTGCCATTCCGCTTTGGTGCGGCAACCCTCGAAAGGGCGCCGCAAGCCTTCCTCAGGGTACGCGTCGAGGACGAAGAAGGGCGAACCGCCATCGGCGGCGCCGCCGAAATGATGGTGCCGAAATGGTTCGACAAAAACCCGGCGCTGACGCCGGTGCAAAATGTCGATCAATTGCGCGCCTCGATCCGCACCGCTGCGGCTGCTTCGCTCGAGCCGTCCGCCCCGGCGACCCTGTTCGCCACCGCCCAGCGCAACGAGGTGGAAACCGTAAGGCGCCTGCCTGGAAATCCATTGGCCGCCTGTTTCGGTCCTTCGCTCATCGCCCGCGCCGCTCTTGATGCCTATTGCCGCCTTGCAGGTATTTCCTTCTTTGATGCGGTGCGCCACAACCTGGTCGGCATCGGCGGTCCCATGCTACCTGGCGATATCGACGCGGACGCTGCGTCGGCGATGCTGGCCGATCTGCGCCCTGCCGGCTCGATCTCGGCCCGGCATACGATCGGGCTTATCGACCCGATCACCGAGGGCGATATCGTCCATCCCGTCGACGACGATCTGCCGCAGAGCCTGGAGGCGGTGATTGCGCACTACGGCAATCACTGGTTCAAGATCAAGCTTTCAGGCGTGATCGATGCCGATATCGACCGCCTGACGCGGATCGCCGCCGTGCTGGACCGCGTTCCCGATTACCGGGTGACGGTTGACGGCAACGAACAGTTTGTCGCCCCCGAACAGCTCGGCGCATTGCTGGCGCGGATCGAGGCCACGCCGCGGCTCGCCAGGCTGCGCGCGGCCATTACCTTTGTCGAACAGCCGTTCTCGCGCGAGATCACGATGGAAACGCAGCTCGGCAAGCTGGCGGCGCAATTGCCCTTCCTGATCGATGAAAGCGATGATGGTGACAGCGCCTTCGCCCGAGCCCGGAGGCTCGGCTATACCGGTGTGTCCTCGAAAACCTGCAAGGGCATCTACCGCTCGCTGCTCAAGGCGATCCGCATCAAAACCGGAACCGTGCCGGGGCTGTTTCTCTCGGGCGAGGATCTGACCTGTCAGGCCGGACTTGCCGTGCAGCAGGATCTGGCGCTGGTCTCTCTGCTCGGCCTATCCCATGTCGAACGCAACGGTCATCACTATGTTGCCGGCATGCAGGGCGCGCCGCAGGCGGAGAGGGCGCGCTTTGCTGCCGCCCATCAAGATCTCTACGAGCAGGGGGGTGAAGGGCCGCTCCTGGCGATCCACGATGGCCGGATCGCCATCGGTTCGCTCGAGGCGGTTGGCTATGCGAGCGGCGCCTTGCCGGATTTCGATGCGATGGAGCCGCTGTCATGACGTCTGCCAGTGTTCGGCATGAGCCAGGGAACGGCGCCATGCAAAAGGGTACTGAGCTCTTCGATCTGTCCGGCAAACGTGCCCTGATCACCGGATCCAGCCAGGGCATCGGGTTTAGCCTGGCTCAGGGCTTGGCAGCGGCGGGTGCCGAAATCGTGCTCAATGGCCGTGATGCCGGAAAGCTTTCTGCCGCGGCCGCGGTCCTGAGCGCGGCCGGCACGCCGCCGCAAACGCTGCCGTTCGATACGACCGACGCCAAAGCGGTGCGTGCAGCCGTCGATGGGTTCGAGCAATCCACGGGGCCGATTGATATTCTGGTCAACAATGCCGGCATGCAGCATCGCGGCCCGCTGGAGGAATTTGACCCCGAGATGTTCGAGCTGCTGATGCGCACGAATGTCTCCGGCGCCTTCAATGTGGGGCAGGCTGTCGCGCGCTACATGATCGCGCGCGGGCGCGGCAAGATCATCAACATCGCTTCGATCCAGACCGCGCTCGCCCGGCCGGGAATTGCACCCTATACCGCAAGCAAGGGCGCGCTCGGCAATCTCACCAAAGGCATGGCGACCGACTGGGCCTGCCATGGGCTGGCGGTCAATGCCATCGCCCCCGGCTATTTCGATACCCCGCTGAACGCCGCGCTCGTCGCCGATGCCGAGTTTTCAAGCTGGATCGGCCGGCGTACGCCGGCCGGCCGCTGGGGCAGACTGGAGGAACTGACCGGCGCCTGCATTTTTCTCGCCTCGGACGCCTCAAGCTATGTCAATGGCCACATACTTAACGTGGATGGAGGTATGTCGGCATGCTTGTGAGAGGCTAGATGCTTTCTTTTTGAATCAAACACTTATGTTCCATGAATCACTGTTACGCCGCAAACACACGCTCATTAATCAGCCGTTACAAGTCTCGGTGCGATCAGGCCCCCGCAACCACTTTCTGGCGCGCTGCTATACGCCAGTTTGCTACCGCATAAGCATCGGCGCCCTGCTGTTAGGTGTCCAGGAACAGTGTGCTGTGCTTCGCGAACAGTTCGGGATACTGGTAGGGTGCTCCGTGATTGGCGTCCGGATAGAGGATGAGCTGTGCATCGGGGAGCGGCGAGACATGGGCCAAAAGATCGGGCGATAACGGTTTTCCCTCGCGTTTCTGGTTTGCGACGACTTCGCCCAGTTTCTTGGTATTCCAGAAAATGATGATGGCGGCGAGCAGGTCCATGCCGGCGATCCGGCAGTGCTGAACTTCGGCGGAGCGGTCGCGGATTTCGCCGCGCCGATGGAAGCTGATGGCGCGCTTGAGCGTCATGGGCTTCGCCCTTGTTGAGCCCGATCTGGGCGCGGCGTTGCAGATCGGCGTGCAGAATCCAGCCGATCATGAACAGCGTGCGCTCGATGCGGCCGACCTCTCTTAGCCGTAGCGAGGAGGCGAGCTTGCGCAATATCTGGCTGGGTGCGACGCTGCCGGCCGCATTGGTGGCGGCGATCCGAAGAATGTCGGGCCAATTGCGTTCGATCAGAGCAACTAAGGCGTGCCCGCAGTGAAAGATAACAATGACGGCGGTTCAAAAGCCATTCCGGCAGAAAAATAGAATAACGTTCCTGTGGCTGTTTGCGGCATCGGTGATGATCGTGATGATCCTGTGCCGCCCGGCTATCAGCGAGAGGTCCCCCATCCATGATCTCTTTGAAGTATCCGGATTTCTGCTTGTACTGACCGGGGTGTTCGGCCGTCTTTGGTCAATCCTGTACATCGGCAACAAGAAAAACGTCTCGTTGGTGACGACGGGACCGTATTCCGTGACACGAAACCCGCTCTATTTTTTCTCCACGATCGCCGTCACGGGCGCTGGGCTTTACTATGGGTCGATCGCTCTGGCCGTCGCTCTGTGCGCTGGCTCCTGCATCGTGTTCTACTACACGGCAAAAAGGGAAGAAAACGATCTGCGAAGCTTGTTTGGGGCGCGATACGGGCTATATGCCGAAACCGTGCCGTTCTTCTGGCCAGACTTCAGGCTGTTCAAATCCGAAAAGGAAGTGACATTCTCAACACGCCCCCTGGGGAGGACCTTTCGAGACGCAATTTTCTTCGTGATGCTCTATCCTGCGCTGGAACTGCTCGAATATTTGCACGTCAATGAAATGACGGTTACCCTGTTTCACCTTCCATAGTTCTGAAGGGCGCGAAGTTCTACCATAATGAGGGTGACCTCAGGCAGGCGGCTTTCCTGCTGCATCAAGCGCTTGAGCAGGTCTACTCCGGCCTCCTTCTGGTCTTCTCGAACTACAGTCCACCCTCCCACAACCTTTCCCTTGTCCGGAATCTCGCGGAAGAGCGATGCCATGCCCTCACGGATGCATGGCCCCGCGACCAGCACCGCTATGTCGCCTGGTTCAATAGGCTCAACGAGGCTTACGTGAAGGCCCGATATTCCCGCCACTACACCAACACAAGAGGCGCTCGCCTGGCTCATGGAACGGGCGACATATGTCATCGGTCAGATCGACGAAGCGTGCACCCAGGATATTTCCCGACTGTCACATTGCGATCCGTGATGGCCGGCCACAGGGTTCGAGCCGTTGGCCAGCGCCATCTTGAGGCGCGTCCGCCAGCGCCTCAAGCGATCATGTAGCCGCCATCCACCGGCATCGATACGCCGTTCACCATTGCAGCCTCGTCCGAGAGGAGGAACAAGATAACTTCGGCGATGTCCGAGGATTCAGCAAATCTGCCGACAGGGATTCGATTGAGCATTCCTGCAGCCTTTTCGGGATCGCTCCATGCCTTCACAGCCATCGGCGTCAGCGTCACCGTCGGATGGACTCCGTTTGCCCTGATTCCCAAGGGCGCGAGTTCCCGTGCCATCACCCGTGTAAGGCCATCCAACCCACCCTTCGACGCGCAGTAGGCAGCGTGGTCGGGTATGCCGACGAACGAGGCAACCGAGGAGACATTGACGATGGCACCCTTCCGGCCGTCGTTGATCAACGAGCGGGCGTATTCCTGCGCGACAATCATTGGCGCACGGGTGTTTACAGCATAAAGGTGGTCGAATGCTTCGACCGTCGTTTCGAGAAACGGCTGCAATTCGGTCGTGCCCGCACAGTTGATAAGGAAATCTGCGGGAAGCGCAGCGATGGCGGCCTCTCTCGTCGCCTTGGCATCGGCAAGGTCGACCTGAATTGCCCGACAACCGAGCTCCTGTTGTAAGGATTCGACATCTGCGGCACTCCGGGTGAGAGCCACCACCTGCGCGCCCCGCTCGACCAGCAACTGGGCCGTCGCACGTCCGATCCCTTTTCCAGCCCCGGTAACGATAACTGTCTTTCCGTTAAGATTCATTTTGGCTCCCCCTATAGTCGCTTGCCGGTTTCCAGATCGAAGATGTGCGCGCGTCGCGGGTCTATGTGGAAGTGCATCGTCCGTCCGGGCACCGCATCGATCCGTTCGCGGATGAGAGCGTCGATGGGAACGCCGCCCGCGCGACCAAATATCAACGTCTCGGAACCCGTCGGCTCGAACACGGATACCTCCACCGGCACGCCCTCGTCCCCGATCGCTATATGCTCGGGGCGGATGCCGTATGTGACGGCCCTTCCGTCTTCGGCATTCGTATTCTCGATGGGCAGGACGACGTTTTGCTCGGTGACAACGAACTTCTTGCCCTCGCGCGTCGCAACGCGGCCTTGAAGGAAGTTCATGGATGGGCTGCCGATAAAGCCGGCCACGAAGATGTTCGCAGGGTAGTCGTAGAGATCAAGAGGCCTCCCGACCTGCTCGACCCTTCCGTCGCGCATCACCACGATCTTGTTGGCCATGGTCATGGCTTCGATCTGGTCGTGCGTCACGTAGACTGTCGTGGTCTTCAGTCGCTGGTGAAGTTCCTTTATCTCGACGCGCATGGTAACGCGCAGCTTCGCGTCCAGGTTCGACAGAGGTTCGTCAAACAGGAACACCTGAGGATCGCGGACGATGGCCCGTCCCATGGCCACGCGCTGCCTCTGGCCGCCAGATAGCTGTTTTGGATAGCGTTCCAGATAGCGCGTCAGGTCGAGAATCTCGGCCGCCCTGCGGACCTTCTCGTCAATCTCCGCCTTGGGACGCTTCGCCATCTTGAGGGGAAAACCCATGTTCTCGGCGACCGTCTTGTGAGGATATAGCGCGTAGCTTTGGAAGACCATCGCGATGTCGCGGTCCTTTGGGGGGGCGTTGGTGACGACGCGGCCACCGATCCGGATGTCGCCGCCGCTGACGGTCTCGAGCCCGGCGATCATGCGAAGCAGGGTGGACTTGCCGCATCCAGACGGGCCGACGAGAACGACGAACTCGCCGTCCTCGATGTCCACGCTGACGCCATGCATGACCTGAAGTGCGCCATACTTCTTGGTGACATCGCTAACCTGTACATTTGCCAATATCGTTCCTCCCTTAGAGTAGCTTGGCTGGCGTCTTCATGATGCCGGACGGCCTTACGGCTCACCCCTTCCAGATGATGTATGCGCCGAGGACGGCGGAGATTGCTGCTGCGATCCATACCGACAGCCCCATCGGTTCAAGGAACCGCATCCAGAAAAGCGAGAGCGCGACCCAGATCACCACCGAGATGAACAGCCGGTCGAACCAGTTCGTTTCGATCGGCAGAAACCCCGGCTTGTATTCTTTGTTTTGAGATTGAGACGTCATTGCTTCATCCTTTCACCGCGCCGAAGGTCAGACCGGCAACGATGTGACGCTGCACTACAGAGAAGACGATGAGCGCCGGGACCAAGGTCAGCATCGAGATCGCGGCCATGATGCCCCAGGCCGTCCCGGTAGTTGTGACGTATTCCGACAAGCCCGTGGTCAGGGTCCGCGCGTTGAAGTTGGTGAGCGTCGCCGCAAGCAGATATTCGTTCCATGCAAACACCCAGGTCAGGATCAATGTCACCGCAAGTCCGGGTCGTGCCAGGGGAAAGACGATGTCGTATAGAACCGTCCATGGGCTCGCGCCGTCCACATAGGCGGCCTCGTCCAGTTCCTTCGGAATGCCCTCCACAGTCGGACGCAGGGTCCAGATGGCGAACGGGAGGTTGAAGGAGCAGTAGACCAGGATCATCCCCAACCGGGTGTCTGCGAGCGAGAAGTCGCCAATCTTGTAGACCTGCGTCAGCAGCAGGAAAAGCGGTAGCAGAAAGACCGCCGGTGGCGCCATGCGGTTGGTGATCGTCCAGAAGAAGATGCTTTCCTTGCCGGCGAGGTCGAAGCGCGTCAGGGCGTAGCAGGCCAGGAAGCCCAGCGTCGTGACGAGCAGCGCGTTGCCTGACGAGATGATCAGCGAGTTGAACATGTATCGCCGCAAGGTCTCATTGGTAAGGACGTCGTGGTAGTTCTTCCAGAAGAAGGTCCGAAGGACGACGTCCGGCGTTGAGAACAGGTCGAAGGGCTGCTTCACCGATATGACGAAGAGCCAGTAGATCGGGAAAAGGGTCGCGAAGCTGATCAACGTCCACAACACGACCGGAAGCCAGGGATACTGTTTCTTCATCGATTCAGCCCCTCTTCACGCGCGGTGCAATCAGGCCGACGTAGAGAAGCCAGCACACAACGATGGTCAGGTACAGGACGACCACGGAGATGGCCGAACCATAGCCGTAATTCGTCTTCGGGAAGACTTCCCTGAAGATGTGGACGCCGAGGTAGCGCGTCGACGACCCCGGACCACCTCCGGTCAGCATCAGGACTTCGTCGACGGTTCGAAGCGCGTCCATCAGCCTGATGAACACCGTGGCTATCAGGGCCGGGCGGATCAGGGGGAGCGTGATATGCCAGAAGATCTGGCTCTTGCCGGCGCCGTCGATCTGCGCTTGCTCGAAGGGGTCGGTCGGAAGCGAGACCAGCGCGGCGATCAGAGACAGGGTGACCAGCGGCGTCCAGTGCCAGATGTCCATGATGATCGTGACTGTGAAGGCCGCGACAGCACTCTGGCCGATGTTCAGGTCGTACCCGAACCAGCTTCGCAGCAGATATGGGATGATGCCGATCGATGGCGTCGTCATGAGCTTCCACACCGATCCGACGATGATGGGCGCCATGATCAGCGGAAGCGTGTGGATCGTACGGAAGAAGGCCTTTCCAGGAAAGTCCTTCATGAGCGCCTGCGCGAGCACGTATCCGAGGACGAGCTCGGACACGACTGCGAAGAAGACGAACGTGATCGTGATACCGAGCGAAGCCAGAAACTGGGGATCGAAGACGAGCGTCCGGTAGTTGGCCGCCCAGTTGAAGACCTTAAGCGGATTTGCGGCGAACGGGTTCCACTGATGAAACGAGACCCAGACGACGTAGATGAAAGGAAAGATGCCGAAGAGCCCAAGGATCACGATCGTTGGGGAGAGCAACAGCCATCCGAGTTTTTGTGAATGCATCGCCTCATACTCTTTCGCAGCCCCAGGGCCGCTCTCGAACCAGAAAGGGACGGGTCGCCAAGCAAGACGACCCGTCAAGTTGGGGAGGATGCTTTATTTGCGATAGCCGAGCGACGTGAGCTCTTCTTCCGACTTAGCGGCCATCTGGTCGAGGCCTTCATCGGGACCGATCTTGCCGGTCAGGATGTCGAAGAAGATCGGGGTGGTCGCTTCACGCAGCTGTGCGTGGAACGGGTAGGGCGGAGCGCCGGCAAACAGTTTTCCCTCTTCCCTCAGCATCGTGTAGAAGCCACCGAGCTTGGCGTCCATCGCCTTCACCTTCGGATCATCGAAGGTTGCCGTATTGGTGATACGCGGCGCGGCAATGGCCCAGTCGGGCTGAACTTCGTTCTGACCGATGAACTGGAGGAAGAGTAGCGACGCTTCCTTGTTCTTGGACGTGATCGGTGCGCCGAAGGCGCCACCATCATAGTATCCGATATAGCCCTTTCCGGATTTCGCGTCGTCCAAGACACCCGGCTCGAGCGGGGGCAGGGCGAAGCCGACCTGGCCGACCACCTTCGACTGGGCGGGATCGCTAGCGATCCACGCCGCGTTCTCACCGTAGATCAATCCCTGGGCGACACGGCCGGCGGCGAACGTGGTCGCGGTTTCTGTCCAGGTCGACTGCGTCGATTCCGGTGGCGCGATGTCGCGCAGATGCAGCCAGTACTTCAACGCGGCCTTCGCCTTGTCGCTGTTCATCGAACCGCCATGCTCGACTGTCGTCGCATAGTTGTTCTTGGCGTCGATGCCCCAGTTGTAGACGCCGAACGTCGGCGCGACGGATTCGAAGAATTCGTACCAGGAAGCCGGGTGGCCCGTATGGGCTTGGGCGGTGGTGCCCCAGAGCTCCAGGCCGTTATCCTTGCCGTACTTCGTGAAGAACTCGGCGATCTGGGTATAGTCCTCGTGCGTGGTCGCCGGTTTCAGGTCTTTGCCGGTTTCCTTTTTGAAGGCGTCCTTGATCTTCGGATCGTCGAAGAGGTCCTTTCGATAGAGGTAGGTCTTCAGGAACGCTTCCATGGGAGTGCCGAAGAGATCGCCGTCCGCGTTCTTGAAGTAATCGGCGAAACTGGTGAAGTTCGCAGCGTCATAGGTCGGCGCCTTCAGATCCGGCTGGTCCTTCAGGGTCTTCGAGATGTTCACCAGAAAGTCTCGGGCCAGGTAGGAGTAGATGATGTCCTGCTCGATGTAGACCATGTCATAGATGCCGGTCTTGGCTTCCATGTCCTTGATGGCCTTGTCGTACATCTGGTCCCAGGACGTCGTCTCAATTTCGACCTTGATGCCGGTCTTCTTCTCGAACTCCGGTGCAAGCACATCCTTGATGAAGTTCGACGGCGGCGTGCTTTCGGTCACGCCGTGCAGCGTCACGCCCTTGTACTTGGCCCCGGCGTCGGACCAGAAGTCGGCCCATGCCGGCGATGAGGTGGCAGCAAGGCTGATCGTCAACGCCAGCGCACTGGCCTTCAAAGAATAGTTCATTTCAATCCTCCCAGATAGCAGCGAGATCATTTCGCCGGAGCATTGTGTAATGGAAAAATGCCACCTGCGCAACATTTGTTGTCTAAACATGCAAATTGGCGGTTCATGTGATTGATATTTGTGGAAACTAATTTCTGCGGGGCGGGCTGATCCGCTTGTAATCAAGTTAAATTGTTGCAGTGCAATCTTAATTTTCGCATACGTACAAACGTGACGATCAAAATTATTTGTTGCCTTACCAAACTAAATGACATAGCAATGTTCGCAACTGAAGGCATTTTGTGGAGGAAAACGATATGCGTCGATTGGGTATCCATTCATTTGTATGGACAGGCGGCCAAACTCAGGAAGGGCTTGAAATGGCTCTCAACAAGACGGCCGAGCACGGATACCGCACCATCGAATTCGCTTATCTGCAGCCCGAGAAGTTCGATCTGGACCGTTTGGCAAAACTCGCCCAGTCGCTCGACGTCGAGATCGGCGTGACGATGGGCTTGCCCCTCGACAAGGACGTGTCGAGCGAAGACGGGGGGGCTGTCACCGCCGGCAAGCAGATGCTCGCCGACGCCGTGCGCGCCGTCCGCGACATCGGCGGAAACAAGTTGGGCGGCATCCTTTATTCCGCACATACCAAATACAATCGACAGCCAACGAAGAAGGGCTGGGACAACAGCGTCGCCGCAATCGCCGCGACTGCCGAGGTCGCCAACGAAGCGAACGTCGATCTTGTCCTGGAGGTCGTGAACCGCTTTGAGACGAACCTGTTGAACACGACGGCACAGGGACTGAAGTTCATCTCCGACACCGGGTCGGAGCGTGTCCGCCTCCACCTCGACACCTTCCATATGAACATCGAGGAAGCCAATCCAGCGGCCGCGATTCGACTGGCGGGCGACAAGATCGGCTACTTCCACATCGGCGAAAGCAATCGCGGCTATCTCGGCGATGGCGTGATCAACTTCGATCTCATCTTCGACGCTCTTCTCGACATCGACTACAACCGCGACGTCGTGTTCGAGAGCTTCTCGACGACCGTGGTCGACGAAGGCCTCTCACTCGCCTGCGCGATCTGGCGCGATACGTGGACAGACAACGATCCGCTGGCGGCGCACGCGAAGCACTACATTGAACTGAAATATGAAGAAGCAAAGCGGCGCCGCGCCACGAACGCGCGCCCCTGATTATCCTTCTGACGGCCCGTTCCAAACGTGTAAGGGTTCGAACAGGCTGATTTGAAGGGAAATGACCATGACCGACACCGCCTCGATCGGAAGTTCACCGCGCAAGATCCGGCAGAACAACATCGTTGCCGCCTTGCAGACGATCTATAGTCACCGGTCGATGAGCCGCGCCGATCTGGCGCGAAAGCTCGGCATGAACCGTTCGTCCTCGGGCGAGATCGTGGCCGAACTGACGGAAGGCGGCTTCGTTCAGGAATCGGACGGAAGCAGCAAGCAACGCTCGGAGCATTCCCGCTTAGGGCGTCCGGGCATCATGCTCGAGCTGGTGCCCGACGCTGCGTTCTTCGTTGGAATCGAGATCGGCGTCGAACATATTTCGGCTGCCGTCGTGGATCTTTCCGCCGAAGTCCGGGTCTGTCGGAAGATGGTATTCGACACGCCGTCCTCTACGGTGGAGGAGGCCGTAGCGCAAGGCGTGGAACTGATTGTCGGGGCGATGTCGAAGGACATGATCCGGCGATGCAAAGGTCTCGGCATATCGGCGCCGGCTCACATCCGGCCAGATGGATTTGTTACCCTCGCGCCGATCATTGGCTGGCGCGAAGTGCCGTTGAAGGAGATCGGTCGCGCCGCCTTTCCGGCCGATGTGCCGATCGCAGTTGAGAACGACGCGAACGCCTTCGCGATTGGTGACAGCTATCGCCATGGAACAGCGGGCGTGACGCTTTTCCTCACCATGGAAACCGGCGTCGGCGGCGGGATTATGATCGACGGCAAGCTGTTCCGGGGAGGACATGGGCTGGCGGGAGAGATCGGACACACCCTCGTCCCGGGGAGCGGGGGGCAGAAGTTCGAACAACTGATCGGGCGCGAGGTGCTCATCAGGCAGTACCGTGAAGCCGTTGGCCGCGTGGATGCCGATATACAGGAATTCCTTGGCGACGTTCGGGACCGTGTCCCGGCCGCTGTCACTATCGCCGAAACCTGGTCGCGCCATCTCGCGTACGCGCTTCTCCAGGCCTGCCGCCTGATTGACCCTGACAGGATCGTGCTGGGCGGCTCCGTGGCGTCGCTCTACCCGATGGTGGCCGCCCGCGTGGCAGCCCACATGTCGGAGGGGCAGAACATACCTTTTCCCACTCCGGAAATCGTCGTGGACGACGATGCGGAGTTCGGTTCCGCCTTCGGGGCGGCGTGCATGCTGCACCAGCGCTTCCTCTCTATGGAGAATGAGGACTTCAGCGGGGAAGACGGTGCACCCCAACGATTGGCAGCAACTTAGCTAGACAACAGTGATCGAAAGCAGGATTGCAATGGCTTCAGTATTGGCTCCGGACCGACTTGGTCCCACGGTGTGCGTAGGGGAGATCCTCGTCGAGATCGTGGCAACCACGGTTGGCAACGGCTTCCTTAAAGCCCAGCCGCTCGTCGGTCCGTTCGCCAGCGGAGCGCCGGCAATCTTCATCTCGCAATGCGCACGACTGGGCGGTGCGGCAGCAATGGTGGGCGCCGTCGGCGACGACGATTTCGGCCGGGTCAACACGGACCGCCTCAGGCGCGACGGCGTCGATGTTTCGGCGATCTCCATCGACCCGGATTATCCGACCGGAAGCGCTTTCGTCCGCTACCGCAAGGACGGTTCCAGAGATTTCGTCTACAACATCGCCAAGTCCGCAGCCGCGCGCTTCGGCTGGTCCCAGGCGGTTAGCGACCTCATCAATCGGAGCGGACATCTTCACGTGATGGGCTCCGCTCTGTCCGTCCCTAGTGCGCGCGAGGTTGTCGACAAGGCGGTCGACATCGTGAAGGCCCGCGGGGGAACGCTTTCCGTGGATCCCAATATCCGCAAGGAATTGAAGCTGGACGAGGACACCGAGCGTCGGTTTTCCAAGCTCGTCGCTGCCGCCGATCTGCTTCTCCCGTCCGGTGAGGAGCTCCACCGTGCCGCCGGCGTCGAAGGCGAGGCGGAAGCGATCCGTCGTCTCTTCGAGATCGGCGTCAACGAGATCGTACTGAAGCGCGGCGCCGAAGGAGCGACGTATTTCGGCAGCCAAGGAGATCGCGTCGACGCTCCGGCATTTGTGGTTGAGGAGGTCGATCCTACCGGCGCCGGCGACTGCTTCGGCGGAGCGTATCTCACCTGCCGGCGCCTCGGAATGTCTCCCAAGGAAGCACTTACCTACGCGGCGGCCGCCGGTGCCCGCAATGTGACGGTACGCGGCCCGATGGAAGGGGCAGGCACCCGCGAAGAACTCGATGCGTTCATCGCCTCAGCGGAAAGGCGTTCCTGATGCAGGTCCATCTCAACGAACTTGCCGCGCTGAGGATCGAAGGCCGTCCCAGAGGCATCACGTCCGTATGCTCCGCCCATCCCATAGTGCTTCGCGCCGCGCTCCGCCATGGACGGCAGCATGAGAGCACCGTCCTGATCGAAGCGACCTGCAACCAGGTCAACCATTTGGGCGGTTACACCGGAATGACGCCAAGCAACTTCGCGTGCCTCGTTCGCAAGATCGCGGCCGAGGAGGGATGCCTCGAGCATCTCGTCGTGCTCGGCGGAGATCACCTCGGTCCCAATCCATGGCGCGACCGTCCGGCGGAGGAGGCGATGGCCGAGGCGCAGAAGATGGTTGCCGCCTACGTCGACGCCGGTTTCCGTAAGATCCACCTCGACGCCTCGATGGGCTGCAAGGGTGAGCCGGTCGCCCTCGACGATGAAACCACGGCACACCGCGCGGCACGCCTTGCGGCGGTGGCCGAGGACCGTGCCAGGGCGGCTGGCGGTGCAATGCCGGTGTACGTCATCGGGACGGAAGTGCCGCCTCCGGGAGGCGCCGACCATGCCCTCAGCACGATCGAGCCGACGGCGGCTGCAGCAGCGCGCGAGACGATCGACGTCCATCGCCGGGTCTTTGAAAAGGCTGGCCTGCAGGAGGCCTTCACGCGAGCCATCGGGCTGGTCGTTCAGCCGGGTGTTGAGTTCGGCAACCATAATGTGATCCTGTACGACCACAGCAAGATCGACGAGCTGAAGTCGGTGCTCGCCGACGAGCCGCAGTTCGTATTCGAGGCTCACTCGACGGACTACCAGGGCACCCACCCGCTGACCGCGCTGGTGGAAGACGGGTTTCCCATCCTGAAGGTCGGTCCGGAGCTAACCTTTGTCCTGCGCGAGGCGCTTTACGCCCTGGACTCGATCGCATCGGATCTGCTGCCCGACTACGGACAGCGTCCGCTCTACGCCGCCATGGAAGAGCTGATGCTCGACCAGCCCGGCAACTGGAGCCGCCATTATCACGGAACGGACGGCGGGAGGCGGTGGTTGCGCCACTATTCGCTCTCCGACCGCATCAGATACTACTGGACGTCGCCCGAAGCCCAAAACGCCGTTCGGCGCCTTTGCGAGGCACTCCGAGGACAGTCCGTACCGCTTCCGTTGTTCTGGCAGCATATGCCGGCCGCGCAGGATTTCGCAGACGCACCACTCGATCCGGAACAGGTTTTGATCTGGAGGGTGACACGGAGCCTCGCCGATTATCACGCGGCCTGCGGCGTCGGGAAAGATTAGCAATCAGGATCAAAGCAGGGGGAGAAAGTGATGAACGAATTGAATGGAAAGATCGCGGCGGTCACAGGCGCTGCGTCCGGCATAGGGCTCGCGTCTACGGAGGCGATGCTTGCCGCGGGCGCGACGGTCGTGCTGGTGGACCGTGACGAAAGGGCTTTGAAGGAAGTCTGCGAAAGGCTCGGCGACCGCGCGATCCCGCTGGCGCTGGATCTGCTCGATCCTGAGAAGTGCGCGTCCCTGCTCGAGGGCGTCCTGTCCAAGACCGGGCACCTAGATATCCTCCACGCCAACGCGGGAACGTACATCGGGGGCGACCTCGTCGACGCAGGCCTCGATGCAATCGACCGGATGCTCAATCTCAACGTCAACGTCGTCATCAAGAATGTCAGGACGGTCGCCCCGCACATGGTGGAGCGTGGCAGCGGCGACATCATCGTCACCAGCTCGGTCGCGGGACATTCGGCGGTTCCGTGGGAACCGGTCTATTCGCCTTCGAAGTGGGCCATGAACTGCTTTGTGCAGACGATGCGACGGCAGCTACTTAAGAACGGAATTCGCGTCGGCTCGGTCTCTCCTGGACCTGTCATAAGTGCACTGCTTTCTGACTGGCCCGAAGAAAACCTCCGCAAGGCCAAGGAGGCGGGCGCGCTGATCGAACCCAAGGAAGTCGCCGACGCGATCATCTTCATGCTGACGCGCCCGCGAAATGTGACGATCCGCGACGTGGTCATCCTGCCCAGCGCATTCGACATCTGAAGGAGCCAAGCATGAGTTACCAGGAGAAATTTCGCCTCGACGGCGAACGTGCGGTGGTCACCGGGGGAGGGCGCGCGATTGGACTGTGCTGCACGGAGGCGCTGGCCGAGGCGGGCGCCGCCGTCGTCGTTATCGAACGTAGCGAGGCCGACGCCCAGGAAGCACTTGCGTTGCGAGACAAAGGATACGACGTCGAAGTCCGGGTCGGCGATGTCACCGACGCCGCTCGCATGGAAGCGATAGCAGCGGAGCTTGCCGATGCTTCGCGGTCTGCGACGATCCTCGTGAACAATGCCGGAATTGGCCAGAGCGGTATTTCTGCGGAGGATGTCACCGATGCCGACTGGCTGCGCATGATGAATGTCAACGTCAACGGCGTCTTCTGGTGCTCGCGTGCGTTCGGTCGTCACATGATCTCAATGAAGCGGGGCGCCATCGTGAACCTCGGTTCGATGTCGGGAAACATTTGCAATAGGCCCCAGCCGCAGACAGCCTACAACGTCTCGAAGGCAGCGGTTCATCACCTTACCCGCTCACTGGCGGCCGAATGGGCACATCACGGCATCAGGGTAAACGCCGTCGCCCCGACCTACATCGAGACCCCGATGGTGGTAACCGTTGAAGCCAATCGCGAGCGCATTCCAATCTGGCTCGCGGACACGCCGATGGGAAGGATGGGAACTCCGGAGGAGGTGGCGAGCGCAGTCCTTTTCCTTGCGTCCGGCGCGGCCAGCCTCATGACCGGGTCGATCGTCAACGTTGATGCCGGCTTTACCTGCTGGTAGTGCAGGCAACGGATGAGGCACGCGCCTTGCGCCTATCCCCAGCGAAAATGCTCGTGCACATTCGCCGTATGTTCACAATCCGCCCTTCCTTGAAGAAGATGTTGAGGCACTCACACTTCGAACCGTTCCGGTCGCAACCGACTACGCAGTGTGGACCGGTACCGGGCGCGCCCGGCACTGCGATTGTAGCGCGACGCCGTTGCGCCATCAGCCCGCTCTGCATCAGCCTCATCGTCGCAGGATTATCGGCTAAAGCTCGTCACAGGGGAGAGATATTTTACCTTATGCGAGACGACAATGTCGGCCAAAGCGAGTCTTCCGCTGTCCGATCACTTTTGCCTATCGATGATGCATGAAACGTCAAAATTCCCAATGCTTTGTACGACTTCGTCCCGGTTCTGGAAGGCCTCAAGCAGCAGCTGCCCAACGTGAAGACGCTAATCCTGATGTCGGATCGGGCGGTGCCCCAAACCGGCGGGCTTACATTCGCCGGCGAATATGAGGCCCCCCTCGTCGGCGCTTCGCCTGATTACAAATTCCCGGACTTCGACGAAAACGCCCTTGCCACTACCTTTTACACGACCGGCACGGCGGGTTCGCCGAAAGGCGTCTACTTCAGTCATCGACAACTGGTTCTCCACTCACTTGCCGAAATGGCTTTCTTCGGCACCGCCGCGAAACAGGGCCGGTTTTGCCGCGATCACGTCTATATGCCGATCACCCCGATGTTTCACTCGCATGCCTGGGGGTTGCCGGGGATGGCGACGCTTTCTGGCGTCAAACACGTGTATCCAGGACGCTACGACCCTGCTTTGCTCGTCAAGCTGATCAAAACCGAAGGCGTAACCTTTACGCATTGTGTGCCAACGATCCTGCAAATGCTGCTATGCGACGGCACGCGGTCGGCCGGCAACTTGGCGAGCTCGGCGCCGATGGCGACTTCCTCTTTGCTCCAAAAGCTGCATGTGGAAAAGCCCACCAGCTTCGATCCTAAGGAGTGGCTGCGGATGGTTCTTGTTGCGGCCCAACTATCGAAAGCGCCGGCTTCAGTGACCCGTATTTCATGCAGCTTTTATGCATGAAAATTTTCTGCGTTGAAAAACCAATGATATCAATGCCTTACGGAATCGATTTTTGCAATCAAGAGCCTGCCGCGAGGATGGCGCGCGTTTTATGCATATACGCGCGTTTTATGCATATATTGGATGACATTTAGTGAGAGGTAGTCCTATGCAGCCCGTTCGAGGGTGGGCCATAATCCAATTTGAGGCGAGCTGAGGGACTGAGGCGGCGGTATCGATTCCGAAGAACCGATCATTCAAGTGCACCAAAGTGAGCTGCTTGGCGTATTCGAAAGTGTTCAACATCTCTTCAACCGTAACCGCCCGATTGTTACCGCGGAGACTTCGCTTTGATGCGGGCGATGAGCTCTTCGTCGTCGACAAAAGGCTTTGAGGAAGTCGTTCCATTCGTCGGTCGGGCGGCGAGCGCGAGCAAGCATCTGGCGCAGCTCGTCAATGCCATCGTCAGTGAGAGCAGTAATTGCCTCGTCTGATCCGGCACAGACGCTGATGATACCTCCATAGGTCAGATTATCGGAATTTCTGACGATCGCCCGAACGAGCTCAGGGTCCTCGTTGAGTATTTCCGCGACATAGTCGATGGTTAGGACGTGGGTGATCGTCGCCATCAGGCGGTCTCGGCACAGATTTCAGTAACCGGCACCCAATTCACCCCAGCCAATACCTCGGCCCTGGCCCCTTGCGTCCTGCCACATCAGCAGGGTTCGCCAGGCTACACCGGTCGATCGACAGGCAGCCACAGCCGATGCACTCGGTAAGCCCGGACCGCAGGCGCTGCAACTCGGCTATGCGCTGGTCGATGCGCATTGCCCACTCGCCCGACAGCCGTGACCAATCCCGACGCGACGGCACGCGGTCGGCCGGCAACTTGGCGAGCTCGGCACCGATCTCCTCAAGCGTCAACCCAATGCGTTGCGCAAAGGCAATGAAGGCGATCCGGCGCAATACGGACCGGTGATAGCGCCGATGCCCCGAGCCGGCCCGCTCGGATGTGATCAGCCCGCGCTCCTCGTAGAAGCGCAGTGCCGATGAGGCTACGCCGCTGCGCCGCGACACGTCGGTGATGGTCAGCATCGGATTCATGCAGGAATGAAAGCACGATTCCCACTTGACTTCAAGTTAACTTGAACTTGTAGCAACTGTTCTTTCGGATTGGAGGAGCACCGGCAATGCAGATGAATAGCGATCTTCAGGGACTTCGCGTGATGGTCACGGGTGGCACGTCCGGCCTCGGACTGGCGCTTGTGCGGCAGCTTACAGCGAAAGGCGCGCGCGTCGCCTTCGTCGCTCGCGCAGCCGCCAATGTCGAACGCGTTGCAGCCGAGACGGGCGCGCACGGCATTGTCGCTGACATCGGCAAGAAGGACGACATTTACCCGATCGCAATGCAGGTCACTGCCAGCCTTGGCGGGCTCGACGTCCTGATCAACAATGCGTCAAGCCTCGGTCCTGTCCCTCTGGCGCTTCTTGCCGATACCGATTGCGAGGAGCTCGAAGCGGCGCTTGCGGTGAACGTCCTCGGCGTGTTCCGGCTGACGAAAGCCCTGTTCGGTGCGCTTGCTGCGTCCGCACGCGAGGGCCGCGGGGCGCTGGTGATCAACATCTCCAGTGATGCAGCAGTCAACGCGTATCCTTGCTGGGGCGCGTATGGCGCGAGCAAGGCCGCTCTTGCCCATCTGACCGCGATCTGGGACGAGGAGGCGAAGCCCGATGGTATAAGGTTCCTCGTGCTCGACCCTGGTGATATGGACACCCCACTTCACGCGCTGGCGCTTCCGGACGCCGATCCGTCGACGTTGAAAGCCCCCGAGCTTGCTGCTACCGAGGTCATCGAAGAGATGCTCGACGCATTGTCGGTCCGGGCTCAGCTTTTCCCCGGGGAATATGCATGATGGTCGGCGCCCGCTCCGATTGGCGCTCCGCCAGGCTGTTCATCGTGGAGGAGGATGGCACGATGAGTGACCTGCCGCGCACCAGGCTCGCGACGCTGTTCAATCCCGGCGATCTTGTTGTCGCCAATGACGCCGCGACCTTGCCTGCCAGCTTACACGGCACGCATGTCCCAAGCGGCGAGGCGATCGAGATCCGCCTGGCCGGCTGGCTATCACTTCCCGATCCTACCCGCTTCGTGGCGATTGCCTTCGGCTTGGGCGATCACCGCACGCCAACGGAAGACCGGCTGCCTCCGCCTGCGCTGTCAACAGGCGACAGCCTGCGGCTCGGCCCGCTTGACGCCGTCATCGAGCGTCTTCTCGACCATCCCCGACTTCTCGAGCTCCGCTTCCCAGGAACCCCCGCAGCGGTGCTTGCAGGAATGGCGCAGCACGGCCGGCCGATCCAATACGCGCATGTTCCCGAGCCGTTGGCACTGTGGGATGTTTGGACGAAGATTGCCGCCCGGCCGTTGGCGTTCGAGGCGCCGTCGGCGTCCTTCGCGCTCGACTGGCGCACGCTTCAAACCTGGCGTCTGCGCGACGTCGGATTCGCAGCACTCACGCATGCCGCGGGCGTTTCTTCCACTGGCGATCGAGCGCTCGACTCGCGCCTTCCCTTCGATGAGCCCTACCACATCCCCGAGCCCACCGCGGAGCGTGTCGCGCGGGCGAAGCTCTACGGCAGCCGCATCATCGCGATCGGAACGAGCGTCGTGCGCGCGCTCGAGGCAGCCGCCAATCCCGATGGCAGCGTGCGGGCCGGAAATGGCATTGCGACAGGGCGCATCGCACAGGGCACGTCGCTTCGCGTGGCCGATGCGGTTCTCACGGGCGTCCACCAGCCCGGCGAAAGCCATTTCGAGCTGCTGCGAGCTTTCGCTGACGATGCCCTGCTCGCCAAGACGTCTGCAGCGCTCACCGCGTCGGGCTACCGCGCGCATGAATTCGGCGATTCTGTGCTGTATAACTGTCAGCCGCTGCAGCTATCGGCGCAAACGGACGGCGAAGCCTCTCATCACGCGGCTTTGCTATGATGTCGGAAAGATTTGATGGCGTTCCCGGCGTGCTGGATGCGAAAATCTCGCCGATGGTTTCGCCATTCAACTCCGCTCAAAGCGGCGCTTTCCAGTGGCGATTGAACACCGTCAGTCGCGGCTGTATTCTCTCGGCCTTTGCGAGATCACGATCATCCTCAGAGTATGTTCAAGCTGCAAAGGCGTTCCGCCTCCTTTGCGATAGTGTTCGCCGCGAGAACGCTTCGAATCCAGCACATCGGCAAGCGAAGCCTGCCGTTCTCCATGAGCCCCGCATTGGAGGTGAGCTGTCACAAACTCGATGGTCAGAACATGCAAGTCAACGCCGGTCGTACCGTGAATTCAACGTGAACATTACTCTAGCGGCCGCGCGTATTGCTCGATCCGGATATAGCGTTTAAGGGCCTCGGCGAGCGGGGCCTGACCTTTCCTACAACCTCCCCTCATTTTTGATCCTTTCACTTGGCAGCGCCTCGCGGTATAATTAGAGGTTGCTAAAATAGAAAGTGGAACGGCCGTCAAGGCAAAAAACCTTCCGTCTTTGGGCCGAGGATCAACTATGGGGGTCGAACATGCTTAGCGGCTTTAGCAGGGCCTGCGCGCTAATCCTTTTGTCAGGGAACTTCGCTTTCGCCCAATCGGATCAGATAGAGCCAAAGGCTGGAACGTGGAAGACGTGGGTAATCACGTCGGGCAAAGACTTCCGAGTCTCGCCCCCACCGGATACTTCCGCAACCGAGTTGGAGCAGGTCCGCGAACTTGTCGCAAAGAACGATGCGCAAGTCGCCGCCAAGATCACGTTCTGGGACGCCGGCTCGCCCGGCTATCGATGGATCGACCTGGTCAACAACCGTCTTCTCGCAAACCAGGCGATCCCCAATGCGCATCGCGTCTACACCTATTTGACGATCGCGGTCTACGACGCCACCGTCGCGGCTTGGGAGTCGAAATACGTCTACAATCGCCCCCGCCCGAAGGAGGTGGATACGACACTGCCGACTGCGCTGCCTACGCCTCGGAGTCCCGCTTATCCATCTGAACACGCGGCAGCCGCCGGAGCCGCTGCGACTGTTCTTGCCTATTTCTTTCCGGACGAGGCGTCGTCGTTCCAGGCGATGGCCGAAGAAGCCGCACAGTCGCGTGTCCTTGCCGGTGTCCAGTTCCCAAGCGACTCTTCCGCCGGCCTGGAACTGGGGCGACGCGTGGCAGAGCAAGTGATTGCGCGGGCAAAGGCCGACGGCTCCGATGCCGTCTGGACCGGCACGGTGCCGACCGGGCCGTGCATGTGGGTCGGAGACAGACCCGCCAATGCAACCGTGCCAAACTGGGAGCCGATCCTGCTCGAGGCAGCCGATGAATTCAGGTCACCGAGCCCGCCCGACTGCAAGTCTGCGGCCGTGAAGGCCGAGACGGATGCAGTCCGGCAGTTTGAGCGAAAATTCCCCAACAGCTACAAGGCGTTCTACTGGCAAAGCCCATCCGGCCTGTTCACCGACTGGTATGACTATGCCAGCAAGTGGATGTTCGAGGACAAGACGGATTCGAACCCGCCGCGCGCCGCACGGGCTTACGCGATGCTCGCGGCGGTCTACTACGACGCCTTAATTGCAAGCAATGACGGGAAATACGCTTATTGGTACCTGCGGCCCAACATGCTTGACCCGAGCATCACTCCCCTGTTCGCAGTGCCGGCCCATCCCAGTTATCCGTCGAACCACTCCACGTTGTCGACTGCCCGATCAGAGGTGCTTGCCTACCTGTTCCCCGACCAGGCGGAGTTCATCCGCACGGTCGGCAAGGAGGCGGGCGATTCCCGCATCTGGGCCGGCATCCACTATGAAATGGACAACCGGGCCGGTGCCGCACTTGGCAAAGCGGTCGCCGGGAAATTCATCGAGCGGGCAAAAAAGGACGGGGCAGACTAGCGGAAGGGAGGAGGACTGTTTGATCCGCTGCCAGCCAATGACCGCCGGCGTCTTCTCCTGAAATGTCGCAATCCCAAGCGAGGGTTCTCGGTGGAACGTTCCGTTCACTCAGCAGCCGACGTGCGAGGCAGCAACGTTTCTCAAACGATACGGACGCGGCGCATCACCTGGCCATTGCTTTCCCAGTATGTGTGCTTTTTGGCGATTACGGGATCGTCCATTGCCGGTTGAATTTGCCCCATGGTACCGATTGCGCGAGGTCACCGTGTGTCTCCAGGGGAGGGATTTGCCCAATCCAGCGACCAAATCTTCCAAGCGTGTTCGGCCGCCTTGCCGGAGAAACCGTATCCGGGCATCGACGGGGTCACCACATCGAAGACGTCCTCCGCCGTTCCGCCATGAGCGGTCGGATCGGTGAGCGGACCGATGGCCTTCAAGTTCTCGAACACCTAACGTGGCCAGCCATGGGTGATGATGACGGGCATGGCGTTCGGATGCTTCGAGCGAACGTGAATGAAGTGGATACCCTCGATCTGGGTGACGAATTGTGGGAAGGCATTGAGCTTCGCCTCGGCCTTCCGCCAGTCGTCGTTCGTGCCCCAGTGCTCGACGAGCGGTCTCAGCTTTGCGAGCTGGATGCCTTGCGACTGATCGGCGACCGTTTCCCGGTCGGGCCAGCGGGTCATGCGGATACGCTGACGAAGGTCCATCAGGTCCTCGTCTGCGGCATGCGCGCGGAAAGACCGGATCAGGGTCGCCTGTCGTAGTCGCAGTCGCAGCCGCGGCCGGAGCGGGACGCAATGCGGTGCCTACACCCGCCGCCACCAGTCCAACTGCGGCGAGACGATCAGCATGCGCCGACCGTGGTCGCTGACATCATGCGAAGTTTCGGGGGCGAACCATCTCGTCAACAAGATCATAGCGTGGCCTCGTCTGAAACGGGCGCATTTGGCAGGGTCGCCAGCAGCTCTGCTGTTGTCAGGATTGCGTGTGCGTAGGTCGGGCCATTCAGCTCGTGGGCGGCGTGCATCATCTCGTGTGTAGGAGCGGCGGTCGCATCGCGCACTAATGTCACGTGGTAGCCCAGCTCCATGCCATAGCGCGCCGTCGACTCGATGCAGGTGTTGGCGAGCAGGCCGACCACGATGAGGTGCGTTATGCCGCGCTGCCTGAGCTGTTGATCGAGGTCGGTGTTGGCAAAGCCGCTCTGACCCCAATGCTCCTTGGCGACGACGTCGCCCGGCTTCGGCGCGAAATCGGGATGCCACTCACCACCCCATTCGCCGCGTGCGAAGGAATGGCGATGCATGATCGCGACCTGCGTCGGATTGGGATGCGCCCAGTCCTCGTAGTCGCCCGGCTCCCAGCGGCGGTGGGGCGCGATAAACACTCGGATGCCAGCGCCTCGAACGGCGGCGTCGATGGCCTTGAGGTTCTGGATCAGGCGTACCTCTTCGGCAACGGGCTTGATGCGGTCCCAGATCTTGCCGCCCTCCGAGAGGAAGTCGTTGTAGGGATCGACGAAGAGCAGCGCGGTCGTTTCCTTGCTGTAGTTTGGCTTTGACATGTTGGTCTCCTTGCTTTGGATCGTGGAGTGCCTAGTTGCGAATCGCCGCCCGCTCGATGCTCGCGGCAAAGAGCGGCGTCTCACCCTTGTTGTGGGCGATCGACATCGGCTGTCGCTGCGCGCGAAAGACGTCGAACGGGATGCCCTGCCTGTCGAGTGAAGCCTTGAACTCTTCCGTTGCTCTGGAACGAACGTGGTTGGTAAATTCGCATGTCTGATCGTCGATGCGTCTGACGCTGAGTTCCCAAAGCACGTGGATCGTCGTGCGGCCCGTAGGCGGGAATATATCCGAAACGGACTGCAGGATCAGGTGATGTTTCTCGCCCAACGTCTCGACGTAGTGTTGAACCATCAGGCTGCCGCCAATGGTCTCGACATTGATCGACATGCGCCTCCCGTCCGGCGCCGTGGTAAAGCCGGCGGCGATGTGGGCTGGAGAACAGCGCTGATACTCGTCCTCTGACAGATTGAAGCACCATTTCGGGATGTCGATCTTTTCGAAGGGTGCGTTGATGATTGCGGTGAAGCTTGAATCGACGATTTCGTGATCGCTCATAACGAGTTCTTCCGTTTGCCCGTTGCACTTGTTTCAACGAGCACTTATGTTGGCTATGAAAATCATAGCTACAAGACCCTATGAAAAAGAAAGTGACATGAAGCGGAATGAGACTCCCACGACCACCCTATGTCCGGTTGCTCGTTCTGAAGCCGTCGTCGGAGATCGATGGACGGTGCTGATCCTGCGCGAACTATTCATGCACGGTCATCGGTTTGAACAGATTCAGGCCCAGACCGGGGGGACGCCACAGATGATCGCGGCGCGTCTAAAGACATTGGAGGAGGAGGGACTCGTCATACGGCGCCGCTACAGCAATCGGCCGCCGCGTTACGAATACCACCTGACCGAAAAAGGTGAGGCTTTCCATCCCGTGCTGCTGGCGCTTCGAGCTTGGGGCGAGGCCTGGATGAAGTCACCTGAAGAGGGCCGCGCCGTTGAATATACGCATCTTGCCTGCGGAAAACCGGCAGGCCTTGGCCCGCTCTGTCAATCTTGCGGGGAGCCGCTGAAACGGAAGGAACTGATGGCCGAGTTAAGCCCGGCCTACGAAAGCGAACGAGATGGACGGTGGGAGGCCTTCAAGGCCAATCGGTGAGCTTTCCGAATAGGCTTCCCCGGATTTGCGGAACGGGGTGGACGCTTGGCGTCCAAAGTAGGCTCGCGCTCACACGAGAAAACCGGAGACGCCGTCCCACAACTCGCTCTAAACGGCCGCAGCCGTCCGCAACCGTTGTGCCCCTCTAAACGGAAACCCACACCATGGTGGTCCCTGGCACTCACCTCTCCCCAGATCGGAGCTCGTGCAAGGGGAGACTTCAGGAACATCTCCGAGTATGCTCTGTTCGGATGTCGCAACTCAGGGGGCAGCCATGCTTCGATATCTTGTGATTTCCAAACGGACGCTCCCGTCGAGTGTGTCAAACGCTTGGAAAGCAATGGACATCGTTCTCGCGGGTCCGATTGCTGCGGCCACCCTTGCCGCTTCTGACCTTGGTGGCCACGATGGCGCGATCGTCGATCTCGATTACGAGGGTCACGAGATGATCGCGTGCGTGGAAATGCTTGATGTTGGCCAGATCCCTTTTGTGTTCGCGGCCTTCGTTTCGAGTTCATTGAAGCCCCCCGGATGCTTTGTTCTGAGCGAGGCGAAACGAGAGATCTGTGCGATCTACCATCGTCTCCAGCAAACCTTTCGGACACATTAGGATTCGCTTGAACTCTTCGATCAGAAGCGTAGGGTTTTGCCAGGGATGAGTTTCGTGGAGGGCGCCGTGCATCAGATGAGATACTTCCCTGACATCCTGACGTCCACCGACTTTGAGATTCTCACACCGGTTTTCGAACGTCTGCGGGCAGACAACATCTGCACCGATCCCGATCGGCTTGCGCGAACAATTATCGCCTTGTACCGCGTCGGTCTTGTCTGCCCCCGCCGCCTAAGTGCGATGGCCCGTTATCTCGAGGCCAGGCAGACTGCGTTCCACTAACCGCGCCTGGTGGCCGTAGGGATTCTCTCAGTGCCAGACGCGAGCGAGGCGGTCAGCCTGGAGCGCACTTCGAATTGCGCGCTTTTAACGGGATTTTTTTCTACCGGGTTGCAGCTTCGCTAAAGGAGACCTCGTCCAAAGCCAGCATCAAAGCCACCCGTGCACGTGCGACGCGGCTTTTGATGGTGCCGATTTCGCACCCGCACTCCTTTGCAGCATCCATGTACGAGCGCCCAGCCACGACCAGCATCAGCGCTTGTCTCAACTGTTGGGGCAGGCGATCAATCGCGTCTGAAACATCTTTCAGCCGCAATGGCCATTCTTGATCCGATGGCACGGGGATGTCGAAGGAGCCGTCGGAGAGATCGGAGGCTGGACGGCAACGCTTCGAGCGCTTGTACTGGCTGCAGTAGTGGTTCCGCAGGATGGTGAACATCCAGCTTTTGAGGTTGGTTCCGGGCGTGAAATGATCCAGATGGCTGAGGGCCTTCATGATCGTTTCCTGAGCAAGATCCTCGGCATCGGCATCTGATCTGGTAAAGCGATGCGCGAAGGCCTGCATGACAGGACGCAGGGCAACGATGTCATTTTGAAGGGAAGCGTATTGCGGCATTGCGGTTTCCTCCGAGCATCAACCGCAATGGATACGGGCACTAATGGTTCCTGCATTTCGCCCACCGTCCGATATCGAACCAAAGGTTTGGGTTTGACGAGACCCGTCTGCCGCGTCGTGGAGGAATTGATCCCTGTCACGCAGAAACATGACATCGAGGGTCTCATGATGGGGCGGATCCGTGAAGGCCTGAGGGCCGATGAAGCGAGCAGATACCGCAGACTCGATCAGAGTGCGTCAGTCCGGTTGCACTGGCCGGATCGTATCGACTGAGATGTTGCCATCGAGGATCCCGCGCGAAATGTCGGTACGATCACGGTCGATCTCGATCACGGTGTAGAGCTTGTCGTCCCGGAAAGCGCTCGCGTTGGCCGTCGTCACGTCTTCTGCAGGCGCCGCGTCAACCTCCATGAAGTCCAGCTCGCGACTTGCCGCCATGATCCGCGCGTCGCCTGGCGTCCGCGCCGCCACGACGACAACTCCATGTCCTGGAGAGTTGGCCCATCTTGGATCGTCGGGCGCGGCAATCGGCTCAAGACGATAGATCCTAAGTGGTTCTCCGGCGCTGCCGGGCGAGCCCTGCGCAGCCGCATCGGCGATCTGCGCTTGGCTTTCGACCGAACGCCCGAACGTATTCGGGTTGGTCGCATTGTTGATATCGTCGGTACCTGTCTTCGAAACGTTCGACATAGCGTCCTCCATGACAAACAATAACGACAGCAGCACCCAACTGTTCCAGCATATGTCTGCATCCAACGCGAATGGGTCCATGGCCACGCGGAAACTGCGCCATAGGGGAGGAACACCGGGATGATTTCGGAAGTTGTCGATGACCAGGATATGATCGGCAGCATCAATGCCAGACGCAGTGCCTTGAGATCCTTCATGAGGCTCGTGGTGATAGCGCGGCCTTACAATTTCGGTGTCAGCATCTCAAAGCGATCGCGGATCGTGGAGCAGGTGTCGCCGCCGAGGCGCGCAATGGCATCGACTTCAGCGGGATCGACGCGCAGCCGTTCCGGATCGACGACGCCATCGCGATAGTGCGCGTAGACGATTTCGCCCATGATGATCTGCCGGGACTTCCCGAGCTCCAGCGTGACGTGGCGCCGGCACTCAAAGGCTGCCGGCGCCTGCGCGATCCAAGGCGAGGCGACCTTCTCGCCAGGCATCGCCGTCAGTCCGGCTTCCTTCAATTCATCGACGCCGCGCGGATATTTCGAACCGCAGACATGCATCGCCTCCGCGATGGCAAACGACACGATGTTGACGGTGAAGACCTCGGTCATGCGGATGTTGTGGCCCGTGTCCTTGAAGGACATATCCGGATTGTTTTCGACGCCGAGCGCCAGGATCGGCGGATCGGCCGACAGGCAATTGAAGAAGCTGAAAGGTGCTGCATTGATGCGGCCATGCTCGTCGACAGTCGTCACGAGTGCAATCGGCCGCGGAATGATGGTGCCGATCATCAGCTTGTAGCGTTCGCGCTCGGAGAGTGTCTCGAAGTCGAAAGATACCGACATGGATCAGCTTGCTGCCCGCATCGGCGCAAAGGCGCTCATCGCGCCCGTGAAAGGCTTGGACAGCGGCGATGCATAGGAGCCGCGCTTGCTGGTCGATAGCCCGAGCGACACCAGCGCCTCCGCCTGCTTGACCGCGGCAGCGACACCGTCAACGACCGGGACGCCGTAAATATCCTGCAGCTCGCGCGCCAGATCGGTCATGCCGGCGCAACCGAGAACGATCGCCTCCGCCCCATCGTCCAAGAGCGCCCGTTCGATCTCGGTTCGCAGCTTGTCGATGGCTCCCGACGCAGGGTCTTCGAGCTGAAGAACCGGTATATCCGATGCGCGCACCTTGGCACGACCGCCCATGCCATAGCGCCGGACGAGATTGTCGATCAGAACGCGCGAGCGCTCCAGCGTCGTCACGACGGTAAAGCGTTGCGCCAGGAACCCGGCCGTCGCGACCGCGGACTCGCAGAGCCCGAGCACCGGCACGTCGGCAAAGCTGCGCGCGGCATCAAGCCCCGTATCGTCGAAGCAGGCGATGATGGCCGCGTCATAGCCACCGGCCTTCTGTTCCTTCAGTTCGCTGAGAAGCCCCGGGATTGCCAAGGCACCGTCGTAATGCCCCTCGATCGAGACCGGCCCCATGCGGGAGGTCGCAGCAATAATTTCGGTGCCGGAGGCCGCGACGGCGCGGGCAGCGACAGCCGCCTTCTCGGTCATGGAAGCCGTTGTATTGGGATTGACGAGAAGAATGCGCATGAAATCAACTTGTCTTTGCTTGGCGCCGGCGCAGCATGAGCATGATGCCGAGCGCGACGAGAATGATGGTGAAGGAAAACAGCGTCGTCACCGTTCCGAGCGCGTAGAGCACCGGCGTCGTGACGTTGGTGGTCATGCCGTAGATTTCGAGCGGCAGCGTGTTGTAGCTGCCCGATGTCATCAGCGTACGAGCGAATTCATCATAGGAGAGCGTGAAGCCGAAAAGGCCAACGCCGATCAGGCTTGGCGCAATCATCGGCAGCACGACATGCCTGAACGTCTGCCAGGAGGTCGCGCCGAGATCGCGCGCCGCCTCTTCATAGGCCGGAGAGAAGCGGTTGAAGACGGCAAACATGATCAGCACGCCGAACGGCAGCGTCCATGTCAGATGAGCGCCGAATGCGGATGAATACCAGGCTGGCTTCAGGCCGCTTTGCTGGAACACCACGCCGATCCCGAGCGAGATGATGATCGATGGAACGACGAGGCTTGCGACGGTTGCATAAAAAAGCACGGTCGAACCGCGGAAGCGGCGCCGGAACGCCAGGCCTGCGAGCAGCGAAACGACAACGGTGACCACCATCACCATCAGCCCGAGCGTGAAGGAGCGACGGAAAGACGCGCCGAAGTCCCCGACCGCCTGCTTCTCGAAGAGGTTGAAAAACCAATGAACGGATACACCGTTCAGCGGGAACGTCAGGCCGCCATCCGGTCCCTGGAACGACAGGATCAGGATCGCCGACAGCGGTCCGTAGAGGAAGAGCACGAAGATGACGAAGAATGCCGCGAGCACATAGAATTCGAAGGTGCGCTTCTCGTGGTTCATCTCACAGCTCCTTGCGGATGTCGACGATGCGCAGGATCGCGGCGACCATCAGGAGGACGACCACCAGCAGCACCACCGCATTGGCGGCAGCGGCCGGATATTGCAGTAGCGACATCTGGTTCTTCATCATCAGCGCCACGGAGGCGCTCTGGCCGCCGGACATGACCTGGACGGTCGAGAAATCGGCCATGACGAGGGTGACGACGAAAATCGTCCCGATCGCCATGCCGGGCTTTGCAAGTGGCAGAACGACGTTCCATAGGATCTGCCAGCCGCTGGCGCCGGCATCGCGCGCCGCCTCGAACAGGGAGCGATCGATGCGCATCAGCGTATTGAAGATCGGCGTTACCATGAACAGCGTGTAGAGGTGCACCATGGCAAGAACGACGGCGAAATCGGAATAGAGCAGCCATTCGATCGGTTGCGGCACGATGCCCATCTGAACCAGCGCTGAGTTGACGAGCCCATTACGGCCGAGCACCGGGATCCAGGAGATCATGCGAATGATGTTCGAGGTCATGAACGGCACGGTGCAGACCAGGAAAAGGATCATCTGCGTCGTCGTGCGGCGGATGTGGAAGGCCAGGAAATAGGCGACCCAGAAGCCGATGAAGAGCGTCAAGCTCCAGACGATCACCGTGAATTTCAGGGTGTTGAGATAGGTCTTCCACGTAACCCATGAACCGAGCGTGTCGGTGTAGTTCATGGTTAGAAAGGCCGGGTAAAGACCTGCGAAATCGTAATCCCAGAAGCTGACGACCGCGATCATGGCAATCGGCAGGATGAAGAAGAAACCGAGGATGAGGATCAGCGGCGTTGCCTGCAGATAGGACGCTGTCCATGCCGGCCATCCGATCCCTCGACGGCTTAACTGTTCCGATTGTTGCTCGGCCTGCGAAGACGCGATCGTGGCCATGTTGCGGTCTCTCCGTTGTGGATACCCTCTCCCCAAAGGAACTGGGGAGAGGGCCTGGCAGAAGCGGTATGCCTTAAGCGGCGATGAACTCGTTCCAGCGCCGAACCATGTAGCGGTCTTCGTCCATGACGGAGTTCCAGCACGCGACATGACCCATGCGCTCTTCGAACGAACCACCGTCGCGAACAGCACCAGCCTTCTCCATGACTTTGCCTTCCGGGGAGAGGACATCGCCCTGCGCCGCCTTGCCTTCGATCCAGTAACCCCATTCATCGGCGGTCATGAACTCCTTGGCCGTCTCCATGCAGGCCGAGTAATAGCCTTGGCGGTTGAGGTAGCCGCCGACCCAGCCGGACGTGTACCAGTTGATGTATTCGTATGCCGCGTCGAGCTGAGCGCCCTTGAGGTGCGAGGCAAGGCCGAGACCGCCGCCCCACGAACGATAGCCTTCCTTGAGCGGCTGATACTTGCAGGCGATGCCTTTCGAACGGACGGCGGCAACGGCCGGCGACCACATGGACTGGATGACGACTTCGCCGGAGGCCATCAGGTTGACGGACTCGTCGAAGCTCTTCCAGAAGGCACGGAACTGGCCATCCTGCTTTGCCTTGATCAGGAACTCGATCGTCTTGTCGATCTCTTCCTTGGTCATGTTGCCCTTGTCGGCATATTTAATGTTGCCCAAGGCTTCCATGATCATCGCGGCGTCCATGATACCGATCGACGGGATGTTGAGGATCGAGGTCTTGCCCTTGAACTTCGGATCCATGATATCGGCCCAGGTGGTGATCTCGCGGCCGACGAGGTCAGGGCGAATACCCAGCGTATCGGCATTGTAGATCGTCGGCATCATGGTGAAGAATTCGGTCTCGCCCTTGGCGAAGGTCTTGGCATCCTTGCTTTCGACGTAGCCGACGGTGTGCGGCGCCGTGCCCTGAGCGATAACGCTGTCTGGCTTCAGCTTGCCCGTCTTGAAAAGCGGCACGACCTGGTCGTAATACTTCAGCTTCTTCGTTTCCATCGGCTGGATGACGCCGGTCGGATAGACCTTCTTCAGGATCCAGTATTCGATATCGGCAATGTCGTAGCTGTCTGGCTGCGTCACGGCGCGCTGGGCGGCAGCGTCGGAATCGGTTGCCGTCATCTCGAGCGTAATGCCAAGGTCCTTTTTGCACTGCTCGGCGATGGCGTTGATATTCGATACGCCGGTGCCGAACTGACGAAGCGTGATGTTTGACTGCGCCCAGATGGTCGGGAAGCCAGTGATCAGGCCGGAGCCCGCGGCTGCGCCGATGGCGGCAGCGCCAGTCTTCAGCAGGCTACGGCGGGAAATGCCCGGTTCCGTCTTGGTCGTGTTCTTTTCAGTTGTCATGTCAGTTCCCCTTTTTTGGTGGTGAGGTTCATGCATGGCCAAGGAGGATTGCGTCCTCCAGAGCCCAACTCAGAGACACCGCATCGCCGACCGATACGGGTTTGGCGAAGTAGTCGTTGTCATTCGCGATGACCGTGAAGTCGTCACTGCCCGCGCCGACGACGGTGATCTTCACCGACGCGCCGCGATATTCGATGTTGGAGACGATGCCGTTGAAGCCGAGCGTCTTGTCGGCGGTCGCGTCGAGGCGGACGCGATCGGTGCGGATGCCGATGTCGACGCTCTCGCCGACCTGTTTGCCATTGCCGCGCACGGAAAACGCTTGCCCCTCCGGCGCCTCCAGCGTCGTGACCCCGTTTTGCGAGGAGACGACACGGCCAGACAGCACGTTGTGATCGCCCATGAAACGGGCGACGAACGCGGTGGCGGGCTCTTCGAACACCTTGCGCGGGGTTGCCGCCTGCTCGATCTTGCCGTCGTTCATGATGACGATCAGATCGGCCAGCGCCATCGCCTCTTCCTGGCTATGCGTCACATGAACGAAGGTGATGCCGAGGCTCTTCTGGAGCTTCTTGAGCTCGGCGCGCATGCGGATCTTGAGAAACGGATCAAGTGCCGAAAGCGGCTCGTCGAGCAGCAGCGCCTCCGGATCGGTGATAAGAGCGCGCGCCAGCGCCACACGCTGCTGCTGGCCGCCCGACAGCTGCGCCGGCCGCCGCGTCGCATAGGCGTCCATCTGCATCAGCGTCAGCATCTGCAGCGCCCTGGTGCGACGCTCTTCCTTCTCAACGCCTTTCATCTTCAGGCTGAAGGCGACATTGTCGACGAGGTCCAGGTGCGGAAACAGCGCGTAGGACTGGAACATCATTGCAGTGCCGCGTTTGGCCGGTGGAAAATCGGTGACGACGGCATTTCCAAGCCTGATGTCGCCGGAGGAAATGCTTTCGTGACCTGCGATCATGCGCAGCGTCGAAGTCTTGCCGCAGCCCGAAGGCCCAAGGAAGCAGCAGTAGGAGCCGGCCGGGATCTTCAGGCTGATGGAATGGACGGCCGTCGTGGCGCCATACACCTTGGAAACGGATACTATATCGATCTCTGCGGCTTTCGACATCGGTCTTCCTCTGTTTGAGAAAGAGAATGCATCTGCCGTGCCAGTTCCCGTTGCGGCGCATCAGGCATCGGCAAATCAGAGACTTGTCCCTGAAATCGCCGTCGTCTCAAAATTCAGGCACGATGCCATCTTGCACATAAAATAGGCTATCGTCTGCAATTCGTGCAGATTATCGTATACAATTTAGACGTCACTTTGAGAGCAGATTCCATTTAACTTTTGCGGGAAACGCAGATATCATTTCCCGGTCAAAAGGTATCCGATTTCATGAAATCCTCCGCAAGGGCCCTCCAAACCGCCGACGATTCTGCCGATACCGGCGCGCAACAAATCCGCGACGCGATCCGCGATGCGATCGTGGAACGGCGCCTATCGCCAGGAACGAAGCTGTCGGAAAGCGACGTTGGCAACCTGTTCAATGTCAGCCGCACACTCGCTCGAGCAGCCTTGCAGTCCCTTTCCTATGAGGGCCTGGTCAGCGTCGAGAAAAATCGAGGTGCCTTCGTAGCCTACCCTTCGCCGGAAGAGGCACGCCAGATTTTCGCGGCGCGTCGTCTCATCGAGCCCGGGATTCTGCGGGAGGCGGCAGCCAGAATTACGCCTTCGCAGATCCAGCACCTGAAGCAATTGCTGCTCGAAGAAGGCCGACTGATGGGCGAACGCGGTCAGACAGCACGCCGCGCCGAAATCAAGGCTTCCGGCGATTTTCACCTGACGCTTGCGGCGATATCGGGCAACGCCATCATGCAGCGTTTCATGGATGAACTCGTCGCGCGCTCCTCGCTCGTGATCGCCCTTTACGGCCAATCGACCATCTCGAGCTGCGGCCATTCCGAGCATGGCGACATCGTCGCTGCGATCGAGCGAAGCGATCTGGAGGAGGCTTGCCAGTTGATGCTTCACCACATCGCGCACATCGAGGCGGACCTCGATCTACGCGAACGCAAGAGTGTCGGCCTCAAGGAAGCCTTCGATCTATAGCAAGATTTAGCGTGGGGTCCCGCCGCAGCGCACGCCGAGCGTTTCGGCAACCAATCTGCAGGCCAGAACCGAAATTGTGCTCGGGCAACATCCACATAATCCTTGGCTTTAGAGGTCGCCTCGGCCGGGCGAAGGGCGAACTTTGTGTCGCGCTGCCTTTGATCTCGGTGTTGCGGCTGCCGAGCCAAGCAGGGAGGACAAAGCGTTGAAGGGCTGGTCTGCGCCGAGCTCTTCTTCATTGACGACGGCATCTGCAGGTTGGGCGGGCGGCCTGCCGCCCGCCCGCCCATTGTTAAAGCCCGTTGTCCTTCATGATCTGTGCGGCGTTGTCCTTGGTGATTTTCATTGTGTCGAGGATCACCGTCTTCTCGACCTTCTCACCGTTCAGGAACTTTATCGCCTGGCGCAGACCTTCGGCACCCGGGGTCGCATAGAGGAAAGTGGCGCTGAGTTCGCCGTTGTTCACCCAGGTCACGCCTTCGCCAGGCAGACCGTCAATGCCTATGAATTTGATTTCCTTTTCCCGGCCGGCATCCTTAGCGGCGAGATAGGCGCCGTACGCCATGGGATCGTTGTGCCCATACACCAGATCGATTTTTTCATTATTGCGCAGTGCCGTGGCCATGATGTTATAGGCTTGGTCCTGCTTCCAATCGCCCGACTGTTGATCCAACAGGTTCTTGATGCCGGGCTCCTTGTCCGTGAACTCATGGAAACCGTCATGCCGGTCATGCGCCGGTTGTGTTCCCATCCCTCCCCATATTTCCACGACGTTGCCCTGCGCTTTGCCTTTCCCACCCAGCAACTCGACAGCGTATTCCCCCGCCGCGCGGCCGATCAGTTTGTTGTCCCCGCCGACGAACTGATTGTATTTGTCCGTGTCGACATTGCGGTCGAGGACGAACACGGGAATTTTTGCATCGATCGCCTGCTGGACGACGCCGGTCAGCCCCGCAGATTCCTTTGGCGAGACGAGCAACGCGTCCACTTCCTGACGGATCAGGTTTTCGACGTCGGCCACTTGCTTCTCGGTCTTGTCTTCGCCATCGGTGATAATCAGTTCGACTTCGGGGTGCTTGGCAGCTTCGGCGACGATGTCCTTGTTGAACTGCGCACGCCAGGGCTCGATCGTGGTCGCCTGAGAGAAGCCGATGCGCCACTTCTTGTCTTGGGCAATGGCATCTCGCGAGGGAAGCAGGGCAGTTGTTGCGGCAAGCGCTGCGGCAAGAACGGCCAGTCTCATGATGTCGCGACGTTTCATTTTTCGTTTCCTCCCAATGTTAGAGACACAGTGTCTCTCGACGCCCGCTCCTCTGCGGACGCTTCCCGTTGCGCCGGACGGCGGCCCGACGGCCGCAGACGGGCGAAAATATCGCCGACATTCCGCTCCTGGACGAGCACAGTGCCGATGATGATGACGCCCTTCAGCACCAGCTGAAGATTGGAATTGATGTTGTGGAGTTGCAGGATGTTCGACAGAAGCCCGAAGATCAGCACACCGCAAAAAGTGCCCGCTAGGCTGCCCCTGCCGCCCATGAGGCTGGTGCCGCCGATGACGACGGCGGCGATTGCATCCAGCTCGAGCCCCGCGCCGGCATCCGGCTTTCCCTGCCGGTATTGCGCCACGTAGAGCACGGCTGCGACGCCGGCGAGCAGGCCCGAAATTGCATAGGTGACGATCTTGACGCGACCCGCATTGATGCCGGAAAGCCTCGCCGCTTCTTCGTTGCCGCCGATTGCATAGACATAGCGACCGAAGGGGGTCAGCCGCAGAACGGCGCCGTAAACGATGATCGCGACAATGAAGAATATGCCGGGCATTGGCACGATGCCGAACACAAGCTGCCTCAGCATATCGAATTCCGCAGCCGCATTCGATCCAGTGTAAACCGGCAGGACGGCGTTGTTCTGTCCGGCGGTCAGCCGCGCGACGCCGAGCGCCGATACCATCATTGCCAGCGTGACGATAAAGGGCTGGAGGCGGCCCGCGACGATAATAAAACCATTGATCGCACCGAAGAGGAGACCGACGGCGGGTGCGACCAAAAGAACACC
Organism: Rhizobium sp. LjRoot258; assembly: GCF_964254185.1. Taxonomy (NCBI): domain Bacteria; kingdom Pseudomonadati; phylum Pseudomonadota; class Alphaproteobacteria; order Hyphomicrobiales; family Rhizobiaceae; genus Rhizobium; species Rhizobium sp. LjRoot258. Next base: position 428,342 of record NZ_CAXUST020000003.1, read on the forward strand.
GAGAACACCAAACTTCGTCTGTAACTGCGGCAAGAGGAATGTAAGTAGAAGCCCGCAAAGAAGGAGTCCGGCAGCGGCGGGCAGGACCGTGCCGCGCATGCGATCCAGCCGGATCTCTCGGTTGCTGATGCCTTCCTTCCGCGACTTTGCCAGGTTTATGAAGATGAACCGGACTACGACTGCGCCGACCAGCAATGCCGCAAGCCCGACGGCAGGCAAGCCGAGGAACACGGCAGGGGTCACGCCGGACACGGTCAGCAGCATAGCGCAGACCACGCTGCAGATGGCCATCAGCGATCCGACCGAAAGGTCGATGCCGCCGGTGATGATGACTGCAGTCATGCCGGTCGCAATCAGTCCAGTCGTCGATACCTGCCGCAGAACGTCGAGAAGATTGCCTGAAGACAGGAAAATGTTCTTTCCCGAAGAGGTCACCGGCGACCAGAGGACTCCAATCAGGAAGATGGCAATTAGGCCCCAATAGAGCTTGGTTTGGGAGATCAGCTTCAGGACGCTCATGCGGCAGGCCTCCCGTGTCTTGCGCTGCGCGGCGCGGCAAGCTGCATTATCCGCTCCTCGCTTGCTTCCGCACGCGTAAGGAGTCCTGTCCGGCGGCCCTCGGCCATCACCAGGATACGGTCGGCAAGATGCAAAAGCTCCGGCATTTCCGAACTGACGACGACGATGGCAAGACCCTCCGCTGCGAGCTTGAAGATGAGATCGTAGATTTCGCGTTTCGCCCCGACGTCAATCCCGCGCGTCGGCTCGTCGAGAAGCAGGATACGGGGCCTGGTGGCCAGCCACTTTGCGATTACCACCTTCTGCTGGTTTCCACCCGACAGCGTAGCCGCCGGCTGATTGATCCCACCGCAACGCACGCCGAGCGTTTCGACAGCTCTGCGAGCCAGCGCAGCTTCCGCGTTGAACGCGCGAATGCCGAAGCGTGCGATCCGGCCCACCAAAGGCAGTGCGATATTGTCCGCTATCGAATCGCGAAGATGCAGCCCTTGGGTCTTGCGGTCCTCGGTCACGAGCGCCATACCGAGCCGGCGCGCATCAAGCGGGGAACGAACATCGACAGGCTTTCCGTCTATCAAGATCTCACCGCCGCGACGCCCGTCGCTGGACCCGAAGATCGTCTCAAGGATTTCGGTTCGGCCTGCACCGAGCAGCCCGCCGATTCCGAGAATCTCTCCCGGGCTCACCTCGAAACTCACGCCCTTCAGTACATTGCGCCACCCATGTCGCTCAGCGACGGAAAGAGACAGTCCGTCAACGGAAAGGACGGGGAACTCGCCAGGGTGGTGATCACCACGCGTCGCTTCCAGGAGATTGCGGCCGACCATAGCGGCGATGACGGTGTCTTCTTCCAGCTCGCCTATCGATTTGGTCCACACATGGCGGCCGTCGCGAAATACCGTGACGCGGTCGCTAAGATGCATGACCTCGTCGATCCGATGAGAAATATATACGATTCCAACGCCGCCGGCGGCGAGCTGCCGCATGATCTTAAATAGCCGCTCGCATTCGCCAGGCGAAAGCGCCGATGTTGGCTCATCCATGATAAGGATGCGAGCTTCGATCGAAAGCGCTTTGGCGATCTCGACCAGTTGCTGTTCGCCCACCCGCAAAGACGAGACGCGCCGCTCCGGGTCGAGCTCAATGCCGAGGCGCCGCAGCAGGAGCCGTGCTGCCCCCAGGCTTGCCTTGCGGTCCACGAACAGGCCGGCGATCAGCCGCTCCCTACCGAGAAAGATATTGTCAGCGACGCTAAGGTCCGGAACGAGATTTAGTTCCTGATGGATGATTGCGATGCCGGCGGCTTCCGCGTCCCTAACACTTGTGAACCGGACAGGGGCATCATTGATACGAACAATACCGTCGTAGTCTTGATAGACGCCCGAAAGGATCTTCATCAGCGTCGACTTGCCGGCGCCATTTTCGCCCATCAGCGCGTGAATCTCGCCGAGTCTGAGTTCGAAACGGACGTCCTTGAGGGCGCTGATGGCGCCGAAGGTCTTGGAAATGGATTCCGCCGCCAGCACCGCGGGTTGGGCTGCAGCGCTGACATCATCCGAAAGGAATGGCTTCGAGCTATCATCGCGCATGACGTTGGCAGCCTCCCTGCGCCCACATCCGACGATTTATTCTTATCGAAACTGATCTTATTCGAAACGTTTAGATTGTGTCAATAAGCCGAAAATGCAGGCTTCAACGCCAATATTGCGCAACTCCCCTTCGTGAAATACACTCCATCGAGCTATATCTCGAAACGTTTCGGTGAAGAAATGCAGCAGCGGCGCAAAAGCACCAGAAAATCGCCGACCATGTTAGATGTTGCGCAGTCGGCTAAAGTTTCGGTCGCGACGGTCTCGGCAGTCGTCAACGGGTCGACGCCCGTAAGCCCCGAGCTTCGAAGCCGCATCGAGACGGCAATCCAGCAGATCGGTTACAAGCGCAACACCATCGCCCGCAGCCTCAAGATTGGAACGACACGGACGATCGGACTGATGGTCGCCGATATCACCAACCCCTTCTTCACCGATGTCGTCTCTGTCATCCAGGACGTCCTGCACCGCGCCGGTTACGCGGTAATGCTCTGCTGCAACGACGAGGATATCAATCTGCAGGACGAACAGATCGAGCTGCTTCTCGACCGTATGGTCGATGGGTTGATCATCGCGCCGGCGGGCGAGGATGCTCATCTGAAGCGGATTCTTGCCGGCGCCAGCGTGCCAACCGTTCTGATCGATCGGCTCTGCGACGGGATCGAGACCGATGCGGTCATTCTCGACAACCGCCGCGCCGTTCTGGACGCCACTGCTTACATGCTGAGCCTTGGGCATCGCCGTATCGGCTATATCTCGGGATCTCTGGAGACATCCACCGGTCGCGAACGCCTTGCTGGTTACCGCGCCGCACTCGACGCAGCGGCTCTGCCCTTCGATGAGAAACTTGTGCAAATAGGCAATTTTCGGGAGAAGGATGCCTATAAGGCGGCGATGCAACTTCTCACCAGCGCCGATCGTCCGACCGCTATCTTTTCGGCAAACAACTTGATGGTTATCGGTGTGATGAAAGCCATTCGCGACATTGGGCTCAGGTGCCCGGACGACATCTCCGTCGTCAGTTTTGACGACTTTCCTTGGGCCGACGTTTTCGAGCCTCATCTGACAACTATCGCTCAACCAGTGCAGACCATCGGTGAACAGGCGGCACAACTGATCATCGACCGGCTCTCGGGAAAAGGAATGGAACCGCCACGTCGCCTCATGCTTCAGGGGCGCCTGATAATCCGCGATTCCTGCCGGCCGATTCCGCTGACTGCGCCCCACGCCACGGCATGATCCTCGGGTTGAGATGGCCTACTGAACAGAGCGCTTGCGGCAAGAAAGCCGAAATCGATCTCGAACAGCAATGCGATGGCAGCGAGAGCGGTGGACAGCTTCAACTCCAGAGATGATGGACCTTGAGCGATCGTCCATCGGCCATACCTTACATATGGTTTTTTGGGCGGTCTATCGGCTTCATTTTCATGGTGCCGCTCTGTCGTAATGCCTTTTCGTCGAAAGGTATAACAAGGCGAGCTTTCTGGCCGATAAGACCCTGGAGCGCCTGTTTTCACGGACCCTTCCGATACACTCAATTCTGTCGGAAGTCTCTGGAGGCGAGTGGCCTATCATGGCACTGCCGGTCTGCCAGAATTTCGACTGCTATACTCTGCTTTGATGACGAAGGCAGGGCTTCTCAGCAGAAGTGAGCCAAAGCCAGAAATGGCGATCAACTGCAGCGTCGTCGAGACTTCCACGCTCAGCCGCACCGCATGGCGCTGTCGAGTGCTTACATCCCCGTCATCGCGGGCTTGCTTTGATGGTCGTTGGCCGCCACCCAGATCAGTTTTTTATGACCGGTACGAAGCTAGGTCAGCGATTTTCCGGGATGCGTAGGAATTAGAATACTAATTCTATATACAAAATTTTGAAACCGGTACCGTCGCTCCGTCAGTATTTGAGGGAAAGTCGATGAGCATCAAGACGACCATTACTAGCGCGCTCCTTGCGAGTGCGCTGTCTGTTTCACTCTCCGTCGATCACGCAGCGGCAGATGAGATAGCTAAACCCGTCCAGGGCGGCACCCTGATCTATCTCGAACAGCAGCCGCACACGAACCTTTATCCACCTGCCGGCGGATTCTATCCGAACGGCGGGGTGCTCAATCAAATCACCGACAAGCTGACCTATCAGAATCCGAAGACACTCGAGATCGAGCCCTGGATTGCGCAATCCTGGACGGTCAACGACAACGCCACCGAATACACGTTCAAGCTGCGCAAGGGCGTGACGTTTTCCGACGGAACACCACTCGATGCCAATGCCGTCGCCAAGAACTACGACACGTTCGGGCTTGGCAACAAGGGTCTGAAGCAGCCGGTTTCGGAAGTCATCAACAATTACGATCGCTCCGAGGTCGTCGATCCGCTGACGGTCAAATTCTACTTCAAGAAGCCGTCGCCGGGCTTCCTTCAAGGCACCTCGGTGATCGGTTCCGGTCTCGTGTCGCTGAAGACGCTGGCGCTGCCGTTCGACCAGCTCGGCGACGCGACGAAGATCATCGGTTCTGGCCCCTTCGTGGTCGACAGCGAGACGCTCGGCAAAGAGCTGTCACTCAAGGCGCGCGAGGACTACAACTGGGGCCCGGCAAAGCTGGAACATCAGGGCCGTGCTTATCTGAACGGCATCAAGTACGTCATCACCGGTGAGGACAGCGTCCGCATCGGTGCACTCTTGTCCGGACAGGCGGATTTCATCAGGCAGGTCCAGGCCTACGATGAAGCACAGGTCGAGAGCCAGGATTACAAGATCTATGCGGCACCGACGCGCGGCGTAAACAACAGCGTCGTCTTCCGGCCCGACAATCCACTGGTGTCGGACATTCGCGTGCGTCAGGCGCTGCTGCATGGCACGAATTCGGCGGAGATCGTCTCCACGCTCTTCTCGGCAAACTATCCGCAGGCAAAGTCGATCATCGCATCGACTGCACAAGGTTACCTCGATCTCACATCGAAGCTGACCTATGACGCCGACCAGGCCGCCAAGCTTCTCGACGAGGCCGGCTGGAAACTTGGCTCCAATGGCATTCGCGAGAAAGATGGCCAGCATCTGGTGCTCACGGCGTATGAATCTCCCCCTCAACCCCAGAACAAGGCGACGCTTCAACTTGTTGCGCAGCAGTGGGCAAAACTCGGCGTGACCTTGAACGTGCTTGCGGGCGACTCCGGCAGCAAGACGGTCGATGATCTCGATCCGGCGAAAACCCCGGTGTCTCCGGCCATGGTCGGGCGTGCCGATCCAGACGTCATCAAGAGTCAGTATTATCCGAAGAACCGCGACGTCTTGCGCCAGAAGGGCGGCCCAAGCGACAAGGTCAAATCCTTCGTCGATAACAAGCTGAATGGTCTTCTGGAGCAGCTTTCATCGGAGCCTGATCGCGCAAAGCGCCTGGCGATCGCAGGGGAGGTCCAGAATTATGTGATCGACCAAGCCTATGCGATTCCGATCTTTGAGGAACCGCAGGCCTTTGCCGGTGCACCTTATGTGCAGGGCATCGCCTTCGAAGCCGTCGGCCGCCCGAGCTTCTACAGCACATGGCTTGCCGAACATTGAGCGTGGCGCCCGGCGAAAAGCCGGCCCATTCATCATCTGAGAGGACGGCCATGACCCGCTACATCATTTCGCGATTAGGCCAGGCCTTGCTGGTGCTGTTTGCAGCTTTCACGATCTCATTCGTATTGCTGCAGGCAATGCCGGGTGATGCCGTCCTCATCAAGTTCCAGAATCCTGAATACGGCCTCAGCCCCGAGCAGATCGCTGACATCCGTGCTGCCTATGCGACGGACGGTTCGGTCCTCAACCAATATGTCCATACTGCCGGAAAGTTTCTGACGGGCGATTTCGGCTATTCGCTGCAGGCCGGCGTTGCTGTCAGCGCGCAGCTTACCACCAATCTGCCGCCGACGATCCGCCTTGCCGGTTTCGGCTTCATCGTCGCCTCACTGATTGCCGCGGTTCTTGCCATTCTTTCCAATATCCAGGGCTTCGGCAGGCTGCGCAGCTTCGTACAGGCGGTGCCGTCGCTCTTCGTGTCCGTGCCGACCTTCTGGCTCGGGATCATGCTGATCCAGATATTCTCATTCCGCCTGCGGCTGGTGTCCATTATCAATCCCGGGCCGTGGGAGGGCCTCGTGCTGCCCGTTCTCACGATCGCCGTCCCCATCTCGGCGCCGCTGGCGCAGATCCTGCTGCGCAACATTGATCAGGTCCAGACCAGGCCCTTCGTCGCCGTTGCCCGTGCCAAGGGTGCCTCGCATCGCTGGGTGCTGTGGCGACACGTGGCAAAGAATGCCTTCCTGCCGGTGCTGACGGTCGCCGGCGTGCTTTTCGGCGAGCTGCTCGCCGGTGCCGTCATCACCGAGACCGTTTTCGGCCTGAACGGGATTGGCAGCCTAACCGAGCAGGCCGTCAATTTTCAGGATGTCGCGGTGCTGCAGGCAATCGTCGTGCTTTCGGCGGCTGCATTCGTCACCATCAACCTCGCAATCGACCTTCTCTATCCCATCCTTGATCCGCGGCTCAAAGCCAGGCCGGAGACCGCTCGATGACCAGCTTCGACCTTGCAGAACGACATCTCAATCTCGAAAGCCCTGATCCCGTGGATTGGGTCTCGCCCAAACCGCAGGAGGCGGCCTCGCCGCGCCGACGGCGTCGAGCAACCGATGTGAGCCTGATCCTCGCAGCATTGGTGCTGGTCATCGTTCTGCTATGGGCAGCAGCCCCTGTGCTGTTTACGGCCTATGATCCGATTAAGGGTTTGCCCGGCCAGCAGCTGAAGCCGCCGAGCACAGCGCATCTGCTCGGGACCGACGCGCTGGGACGAGATCTCTTCGCGCGGCTGGTGCATGGCGCAGTCCATTCGCTGTCTGGCGCTTTAGCGGCCGTCAGCATCGGCCTTGCGGTGGGAACTGCGCTCGGAGTTCTCGCAGGCTCGATCGGCGGGCGCGCGGACGCGGCTATTATGCGGCTGGTCGATGTGCTGCTCTCCATACCGGCGCTCTTGCTTTCGCTCAGCATCATCATCCTGCTCGGCTTCGGCACGGTGAATGCCGCCATCGCCGTCGGCGTGACGTCTGTCGCAAGCTTTGCCCGCATCGTGCGCTCCGAAGTCGTCACAGTCAGGCGTAGCGAATATGTGGAGGCTGCTTTCGGAAGCGGGGGCACTTTCCTCAGCGTGCTCTGGCGCCACGTCCTCCCCAACTCGCTGACGTCGGTCATAGCCTTTGCCGCTCTGCAGGTCGGCTCGGCGATCCTGCAGCTCTCGACCCTTGGCTTCCTCGGTTACGGCGCGCCGCCACCCACGCCGGAATGGGGGCTGCTGATAGCAGAAGGCCGCAACTACATCGCAACCGCCTGGTGGCTGACAACCGCGCCCGGCATCGTCGTGGTGCTCGTCGTGCTTTCCGTCAACCGCATCAGTCAGGCAATCGGAAGGATTGAAAGATGACACTCCAACCTGTCGATCTGCCGAATGGCGCTGTCCAGCCATCGCCCGTGCTCGAGGTATCCGGTCTGACGGTCAGCTACAGCGACCGCAACGGGACCCGTACCGCCGTCCACGGCATCGGCTTCTGCGTCAATCCCGGCGAAGTCGTTGCCCTTGTCGGCGAGTCCGGTTCGGGAAAAAGCTCGACGGCACAGGCCATCATTGGACTTCTGCCGGAAAACGGCAGGCTTGAAGCTGGTAGCATCCGCCTGAACCGCCAGGAGATCACTGCATGGCCGCAGCGGCGGCTGGACGGTATTCGCGGGTCGGTCATCAGCCTCGTGCCGCAGGATCCGGGCAATTCGCTGAACCCCGTGAAGACCATCGGCAAGCAGGTCGCCGAAATTCTCGCAATCCACGGCAAAGCATCCGGTCCTGTCGCCTACGCCCAGGCGGTCGAACTGCTTGCGCGTGTCGGATTGAGCGAACCCAAGCTGCGGGCGCAGCAGTACCCGCACGAGCTCTCCGGCGGAATGAAGCAGCGGGTGCTGATCGCAATCGCGATCGCGTTAAAGCCGTCCCTAATCATTGCCGACGAACCCACAAGTGCGCTCGATGTAACGGTACAGAAGCACATCCTCGATCTGATCGATGAGCTTCGCCGGGAATACGGCACAGCGATCCTTCTTGTTACTCACGATCTCGGTGTTGCGGCGGACCGCTCCGACCGATTGATCGTCCTCAGGCACGGCCGGATTCAGGAGCAGGGCCGCACCGCCGATGTGATTGCCAATCCCCAGAACGCCTATACGCGCCAGCTGCTATCGGATGCGCCGTCACTCAATGCGAGCCAGCCTCCGGCGGCCGCCATCAACGAGGCGGGCAAAGACGGGCAAGATGACATCATCGTCGTCGAGAATCTCGTCAAGGATTTCGGCCTCAGTGGAGATGGCCGCTTCTGTGCCGTCGATGACGTTTCGTTCCGTGTTAAGCGCGGTACGACGCATGCGCTGGTTGGCGAATCCGGGTCGGGCAAGACGACAAGCATCCGCATCATATCGGCATTCGAGAAACCAACCTCCGGAAGGGTGGTGGTCGATGGGCTCGATCTGTCGACCTTGCGTGGAGAAACGCTGCGGCTTTTGCGCAAGAAGATCCAGCTCGTCTATCAAAACCCGTTCGGCTCGCTGGACCCGCGCCAGACCATCCGGCGGATCGTTGAGGAGCCGCTCTTAAATTTCGAACCGGTCCCACGCGTCGAAAGGGCAGATCGCGTCGCCGCAACGATTGCGAAAGTCGGCCTTCCGCCGGATGTGCTCGACCGGCGGCCGCATGCTCTGTCCGGCGGGCAGAGACAGCGCGTTGCCATCGCCCGTGCGCTGATCCTCAATCCGCAAATTCTCGTCCTCGACGAAGCTGTGTCGGCGCTGGACGTCACCGTCCAGGCGCAGATCCTGGCGTTGCTCGGAAAGCTGCAACGTGAGCTTGGCCTCACATACCTTTTCGTGTCTCACGACCTGGCGGTCGTGCGGCAGATCGCCGATACGGTTTCCGTTTTAAGTGGCGGAAAGCTCGTCGATAGCGGGCCTGTCCAGAATGTCTTTGGCAATCCGGCAAGCGCCTACACCCGGGAACTTATCGAAGCGATCCCCGGCAAGAAATATCCGGCGGCGATACGGTCAACTCCCCTTGCCAGCACAGGAACGCAGCAATGACGCAATCGCCCGCGCCCAAACGCCTGGGGTTTTTCAGCCGCGTACTCGACGAAGCCGATGCCGCGACCCGCTACCGGCTGGTCGCCGAGCAGATCATTCACGCCGAGACGTTCGGTTTTGACAGCGCCTGGGTCGCCCAGCATCACTTCAACGGTGAGGAGGGTGGCCTGCCGGCACCGCTGGTCTTCCTGGCAGAGCTTGCAGGCAGGACCTCGCGCATCCGCCTTGGAACTGGCGTCATCACGCTGCCGATGGAAAGCGCAGTGCGCGTGGCGGAAGATACCGCCGTCCTCGATATCCTGTCGAACGGCCGGCTCGAAGTCGGTTTCGGCACCGGGGGAACACCCGCTGCCTTTCTGCCATTCGGCTTCGAAAGCGCCGATCGTGGCGCGATCTATGCGAAGAGCCTTGCGATCGTTCGCGATGCCTGGGCCGGCCGGGAACTTGCTGGCGGCAACCGTCTTTATCCGTCTGCCCCGCATCTGCTGGATCGTGTCTGGCAGGCGACTTTCTCGGTGAGTGGCGGCGAAAGGGCAGGGCGCGATGGCGACGGACTTATGCTTTCTCGCACACAGCCGCGGCCGGCCGGATCGCACGATGCCGAACTTTGGGACCTGCAGAATCCAATCATCGATGCTTATCTCGAAGCGCTGCCGCGGGGCCGCCGGCCGCGTATCCTCGGCTCTCGAAGCCTCTTCGTCGCCGACGATCGTAAAGAGGCACTGCATTTTGCAGAACTCGGCCTGCAGCGTAGCGTCGAACGCTTCATAGCGAGCGGCCATAACGTTCCAAGCACGAAGACTGAAGACCTCATCAGGACGTTCGATGTCCACGTGGGAACACCAGACGATGTCATCGCATCCCTGAAGGCCGACAGGGCGCTTGAGCGGGTCACCGATCTCGTTTTCCAGGTGCATTCCGTCGATCCGCCGCACGAATACATCCTGCGCTCGCTGGAACTCACCGCCAGCGAAGTCGCCCCGGCGCTCGGGTGGATTGGCAATGGATCTTCCGCCCATGAGCGACGTCTTGCCACCGCATGATCACACGAAAGGCAATTACAATGAGTTCCTCGACGCCCGATATCATCGATCTCTTAGCCGGTATTGAACCCGGGTCATTCCTTGATCGCATCCGCGGTGAACGCCCGGAAACGCGGCTCAATGTGCAGAAGAGCCATCTCGCGCTATTCGAACCGGTCGCCGAGGGCGATGTGACCCGCGCCGAGCGGCTCGCCATCGCGTCCTTCGTCACTCGCCTGCATCGCGCAGAAAACGCGGCTGAATTCTACGCGGCAAAGCTAGCGGACGTGAACGGTGGTGCCTCGCTTGTTGCGTCGATTAGTACTGAAATCGAGAAAGGTACCGCTGAAGGTCCTTACGGCCGCTATCTGGCTGGCCCGCTTTCGGCAGAAGATGTGCCTGGACCAACATTCGTCGTATCGGAATCCAGTCGCGCCGTACTGGGCGCAAGACTTACAGCGGCGCTAGAGCACGCGCATCTGCTTGTCTTCCGTCCAAGAGAAGCAAGCCCCGACGCTTTGCAGAAGCTCATCGACTCGGGCTGGACCGCGACCGGCATTGTTACGCTCTCGCAGATCGTGGCTTTCCTGTCGTTCCAGATTCGCGTCGTTGCCGGGCTTGTTGCTTTAGGTGCAGCGGGCGAAGGCAGTGTCGCACGCTCGGCAGCAGAATAAGGAATAGATCCATGACTGACATCGTCAACCATCCTGATATCGACAATCGCCCGAATGCCTTCACGCAGGCTGAAATCGGCTGGACGCCATGGCTTGCGCCGCTTGCAGAAGAAGAGCTTACCGACCGGCACTGGGCCGGACTAGTGGATCCCTCGCGTTCCAAATCACCTTACTTCATGCTGCTTGCGCGCGACCCCGAAATCCTCGAGGCAAGAACGAAGACCGACAAGGATATCTTTTATAACACCCGTGCCGGTTTGCCGCGCGCTGAGCGCGAGCTTTCTGCGACAGCTGCCTCCCGCAGCAACGGCTGCATCTTCTGTGCTTCCGTCCACTCGCGTTTCGCATCGCATTTCTCCAAGCGTCCCGACAGTGTTCAGCGGCTGCTGGACGAAGGCGTCGAAGCCGATCTTGGTAGCCGCCGCTGGAACGCGGTTGTGAAGGCGTCCGTGGCGCTGACCGCGACGCCCCAGGCTTTCGGTCCGCGAGAGATTGCGCATCTGCGGGAAGAGGGGTTGGACGATCTCGAGATCGCAGACGCAATACACGGTGCGGCCTTCTTCAACTGGGCGAACCGCTTGATGCTTTCGGTCGGCGAGCCGACGCCCGCTGGGGTCTAATCGGGAGCGCTTGAAAGGGCTTCTGCTTTGGCGTTCATATGTCGCCGCGTGTCTCAAGTCGGGACACCACATAGCGGACGATTTGTTTCGATGGCCGCAATGACATCAATAAAATTCGAACGAAATCGCATATTCGAAAGGCCTGACGACCGCTAATCTGCCGCACGCAGACGGATCACGATTGCGGTCGCGGGACCGACCGTTCCACGGCCGGTTGGTGTTCCACAAGATCTACTGCCTCCTCCAACTCGTCGAAAATCATCCTTGGGCCGACACGCGCAAGGAGGCCGGAGCGCTCTAGGATTTCGAGCGGCTCGCTGTGCAGTTCCACTATCGCGAACTTTATTCCCCGCTCCTCTGCCATCGCCCGTACCTCGTCGAGCATCACTGCTGCGGTGCTGTCGATCTGAGCGGCTGCTCCCGCGTCGAGAATAAACCATTTGGTATCCGGTGCCAGCGTCGCAAAGAGTTGTTCGATCCTGCTCTTCACGTGTTCTGCGTTGTAAAACAGCAGACTGCCCTGAACGAGGTAGATCACCACACCGGGAACGGGCTTGGCTTGGGGGTAGCGATGCAGCTTGTAGAAGCCGTCGCGCCCTGGAATGCGACCAAGCAATGCGTCGCGCGGGGTCATTCCTTCCATGACGAGATATAGCAGCGTCGCGACCACTGCTATAATCACGCCCTGCAAGACGCCGAGGCTGAGCGCGCCCGCAATACTGATAAGCGCAAAGAGAAACTCGATCCGACTGATCCGCCACAGTTCGCGAAGGGTTTTAAGATCGATGAGGCTCACGGCGGCAGACGCCAGTACGGCCCCGAGCGCGGGCGTCGGCAGGATCGCCAGCGCATCGGTGAGAAACAAGACTGTGAGCGCGAGGGCAGCAGCTGAGACGACAGCCGCCACTTGGGTCTTTCCGCCCATGAGGTCGTTGATCGCAGTGCGGGAATCGGAGGCGGTGACAGCGAAGCCGCCGAACAATCCCGAGGCAAGGTTCGCGGCGCCAAATCCAAGGAGTTCACGGTTGGCATCGACCGGATATCGGTTCTTCGCGCCGAAACTGCGCGCAGTCACGATACCAGCGCCAAAGCTGACGATCAGCACGGCTGCGGCCCCGAGGATCAGGTCACCGATGGCGACATCTGGGATCGGTATCGACGGCGACGGTAGCTGGGACGGGACGGCGCCAACAACACGAATACCCAAAGCCTGAAAATCAAAAGCGTAGGATAGGGCGGTTGCGAGGGCCATGACGACAAGCGGTCCTGGGACAGATGGGAGCCATTTGCCGAGAAGCCGGAGCATGACGAACAGTCCTACCCCCAACCAGAGCGAAGGCCAGTGGATCAGGTCCGACTTTTTTGCGATTTCGACGAGTGGCGCAAACAGCCCGTCGCTTTCGATCTTCACCCCGGTGAAGCGGCCGATCTGTCCAATCAGGATCGATAGCGAGATGCCGGTCATAAATCCGGTCAGGATCGGACGTGAGAGGAGGTTGGCGATAAACCCCAGCCGAAGGAAGCTTGCCAGAAAGCAAAGGAGGCCGACCATTGCGGCGATCGCCGCGGAAGCCACGACATTTTCGGCCGTCGACGACAGCCCGAAAGAAACGAGAACCGCCGCCAGCACCGTCACCGTGCCGGCGTCGGGGCCTACAATGAGCTGCCGCGACGAGCCGAGCAGGGCATAGCCAAGCACCGACAGGATGCTCGCGTAGATTCCGACTTCGGGTGGCAAGCCCGCCAGAGCGGGGTAGGCGATGGCGCTTGGCAAGCCAACCGCGGCAATGGCCAGCCCGGATGACAGATCGTACCGGAGCCACTCCACCCGATATTCTCTCAGACTTGATATGAGGGGAAGGGTCGGCATGGCGGCGAAGATCTCCAACGGAAAATTCGAACGCTTGCGTTTGGGGGATGGCCGCCGCATCTGTCGGCACGCCGGTCACTCCGTCCTTTGATAGGACCGACCCGACGTCTAGTGTGTCAGATCGGGCACAACGTTCCTGTGGCTTTGATCTTCGACATAGTCGTCCGGCCGCTTCTGGCGTTTGCCGAGATCGGGTTCGTGAAATTTAACGCGCTCGTAGGGGATCGATTTGAGTATGTGCGAAATGCAGTTGATACGGGCGCGCTCTTTGTCGTCCGAAGGAACGAGCCACCAAGGCGCCTGCTCATGGTTGGTCTTGCGCAGCATCTCGTCATAGGCACGGGTGTAGTCCCACCATTTGCGGTAGGATTCGACATCCATCGGGCTCAATTTCCACTGCCGCAGCGGGTCTTCGATCCGCCGCTTGAAGCGACGCTCCTGTTCTTCCTCGCTGACAGTGAGAAAATACTTCAGCAGGATAATGCCGCTTTCCACGATTGCCGCCTCAAATCGAGGAGCAAGTTCCAGAAACCTCTGGGCTTTCTTTTCGCTGCAGAACCCCATGATACGGTCGACGCCTGGACGATTGTACCAACTGCGATCGAAGATGACGATTTCCCCGGCCGCGGGCATGTGGGCAAGGTACCGCTGCATGTACATCTGCGACTTTTCACGGTCGGTCGGCGCGGGCAGAGCAATCACACGAAACACACGCGGGCTCACTTTCTCGGTAATTCGTTTGATCATCCCGCCTTTGCCGGCGGCGTCGCGCCCCTCGAAGACGATCACGATCCTCGCGCCCGATTTCTTCACCCAGGCCTGCAAGTGCGCCAACTCCACCTGAAGCTTCTTTATTTCCTTGTCGTAGTTCCACGACTTGTCTTTCTTCTTTTTCTCTTCCGCGGGGGCTTCAAGGTCTAGGGCGTGTATCTTGGTCATGGCTCCCTCCAAGTTGATCGGCTTCCGGGCAGGCACTGTCCAATGGGCGGATGGTAGCGCGTTTGGAGACGATATGCCTGTAGCATCGCGTAGCATCTATGACGGACCGGCAATGGCGCTCCGGGGCCAATCCCTCAGTTCGGCGGGACAGGGATCCCGGCTGCGCGAACCCCATCCAGAAAATGTTCGCGATCTTCAGGGCGTTGGATACGGGTCGATACCTCTTGGCGCACGTTCAGGAGTATGCCCGGCGCATTTCGCTCGAACCATTCCCGTTCCGTCCGAGCGGCGGCAATCTTGCCCTGCGCACCGAGCGCGCTAAGGAGAACGAGATGATGGATTGGATTGTAACGGAGGTCCGCCATTCGTGCCCAGACTTCCGCGGCTTTATAGTCGCCGCGCATATAGGCGCAGGTGGCGAGCCCTAGTTCGTAATATCCTATCGGGCCGTTGATGCGGGAAATCGCGCTCGACAGCAGTTCGCACCCGCTCTCCCATTTGCCGGACAATGCGAGTCTGAAGCCATACTCACCGGCCAACTCGGTATCATTGGAATTGAGCGCGAGCGCCTCGGCACCTGTTCTAAGGGCCGCCTCGATGTCCCCCTTGAAAAAATACACCAGCATTTGCGCCTCCAACGCTCTCACGTTCTGGGGGTCCAGTGCTACGGCCTTCTCTGCGGCAATCTCCGCTCGTTCGAGCGACGGGCCCGGCGCCGTCTGTAGCCTATACTGGAAGCGGACCTCGTCCACGTACGCCATGGAAAGAAGCGCCCAGAATGTCGAATATTGTGGGAAGCGTTCCGTCGCGTGCTTCAGGCAGTCTCTTGCCGAAGCGTGCTTTTGGGGCTCGAGGGTCCCCCTGTAGGCGTAGTAGGCGAGCGTGCAGGCGTAGGAATCCCGGTCTTCCGGGAGCTGTTCGTCGATGCGGGCCGCATCGGTTTGAAAGACAATGCCAGACGGTTGCGCGATGGCCACGGCTACGCTTCTTGCTACATCTGTCTGGACTTCCAGCATTTCTCTGACACTGAATTGCTTGTCGTAGTTATTGGCCCAGATGACCGATCCGTCGGCTTTGTTCAGGAACCGCGTCGTCAGACGGAGCGTGTCGTCGTCCAGACGGACGCGGCCTTGAAGGACGTATCTTGCAGGCGATTGCCCGACCAACGAGGGTTCGGTTTCCCCTCGCGACCTGCCCGCTATGACCACGATCTCCTTGAATTTCGACAACTGTCCGATAACCTCATCGGTAAGGCCGCGGGCGATGGCGGCTGCCTGCGGGGAGCCGGAGAGGTCTTCGAAGGGTTCCACGACGATCCGGGGCATGTCGACGCTGCTCAAATCGCTTCCAGGAGCGAGACGGACCAAACGCTCGATGTCCTTGACGGAAGACCCTACGAGGACGGTCCACAGTGCCAGAAGTAGAACTGCCGCCCCGAGCGCCGCCGCGATCCAGATCCAATTTCCACGCCGCCTGGGTACATGTTCGTCGCTTTGGATTGACAGATCCGGCTTGGTCGCGGGAGCAGGTCCAATCTCCTGACCGGGCGACACGTTCGAATGTGCATATCTGAAGGCCGGTACGTAGCCGCCTTTCGGGATCGAGATGAAAACGGGATCGTCCTGTCCAGCCACGAGATAGTAGCGCTCGAGCGCACGGCGCATGCGGCCAGCCTCTATCCGGACCACAGGGTCGTTTTGCGCATCGAAGGAACTTTCTCGGCCAAACACCTCGAGGGCGATCGAGTAGGCTTTCAGCCGATCGGATCGTCCTGCAAGCGCTTCATTGAGAATGTAGGACACGAAGGCCCGAGCTCGGTTGGGCGCATGAAACTCCGGGCTCGACAGGATGCGGTCATACTGTGCGCGCACTTCCGCTTCCGTAGGAACGGAGACGTCCTCCGTGCCGTCTCGTGAGGCGCCCAGCATCGCCTTCTCCCCGAGGCTTATTGAACCACAAATGCACGTGTATCCTCGTGTATCATACATCTCTAAATAAACTACATGCAATATGATGAGCTCGATAAGTCGACCGAGTTTGGCTTCGTCGAGGGAATGTGATGGGATCGAGTTCAAACTATCCCGGTGCTACGTCAGGCCTTGCCATTGCATGCGCGCTTTTTCCTGTGCGCTCACGAGAGATTGAAGTCTTGTTCGAGCGCAACGACAGCTTCAGAGGGCTCTGCGAGGACCTCGCTGCGGCGAACGAGGTACTCCTGACAATCGATGGACTTCCGGACGGCGTCCGTGATGCGAGGCGGCTTGAATACAAGGAGCTGATCTCGGGTCTTTCGACAGAAATCGAAGAGATGTTGTCCCTTGCCAAGGTCATCCGAATGCCGCGAAAGGATCGTCGCCCGAAGTAGTCCCGGTTGCTAACAGGCGTCGCGCCTGAGCATGCGGAGAGCCTTTTGATCCACCACCAAACATAGAGGAATACTCGGCCAATGTTTCGTATATCGATCTGGAAAATCCTCGGCTTGAGCCCCACTCCAGCGAGGATCGCAATGTTATTCGCTGCCTGTGCCTCGTTCCAGTTCTATCCCGTCGCCTATGCACAAGCCGCGGGCGATCAACTCAAAGACTTTCCGTTCGTGATCGGTTGTGAATACAAGGGTATGTTCCACGCTTTTTACCTCTCGAGAATAACGCCTGACGGACTGGCGACCTATGTTGCATCGGAACGGATTGCGGGTACGATTTCTCTGGATGGGCACGCAAAGGCAGTCGGCGAGCAGAAGGGTGGGAACTGCGTGGGCAAGACACTCGAGGAACTGCGCAGTTCGGGCCAAGCTCACTATCTACAGCCGTAGGGCTTACGTTCGCCCAACGCAGGAGGGGGTCGGGGCGAAACGGCGACGGGCGTGCCATGCGTTTGTCGAAGGCGCGACCGAAGGGTTGGCGACAGGCAGTTGAAAGTTGTCCGCACCACCAGCGAGTGAGCGTCTAGACCAATTTCGCCAGACGGAAGCGAGGCTGCCATCCCTACGCCCTGATGTATGTTCTCGTATGTTACGCCGTCAATCCAAGGGCCTCTTGTATAGTTTCAAGCCGTGCCAATCGAAGGAGGCCGATACCGATGCAAAGATCATTCAGGCTTTTGGTCGGATTGTCGGCCCTGGCAATCATATCGATACGACCGGATATGCCCGTGCACGCACAGGTGCCCACGCCGACAGCAAAACCGTCGGCCGAAGAGCCAGCCGAAACGGAAAGCGACCTCCTTGACGAGGAGGCGCTCGAAGTCCTCGTGGCCCGCATCGCGCTCTACCCGGACGAACTCGTGGCCGCGATCTCGGCAGCATCGCTGTTTCCCCTGCAGGTCGTGGAGGCTCAGCGCTTCCTGGAAGCAAAGAAGAAAGACGCCAATCTCAAGCCGAAGGACGACTGGGACGGAAGTGTTATATCGCTCCTGAACTATCCAGACATCGTCAAGATGATGAGCGACGATCTCGATTGGACCCAGGCGCTTGCTGACGCATTGAACAACCAGCAAAAGGACGTGCTGATCGCCATCCAGCAGCTTCGCGACGAGGCAGTGGCGAAGAACATCATCAAGACGGACGACAAGGTCACTGTTGTCACGGAGAACGAGAACGTCGTCATTCGACCGACCGATCCGGAGAAGGTCTATATCCCGCAATATCCGCCGGAGATGCTCTACGAACCGGGCTATGCGGTGGAACCGATCTCCTACTATCCCGACTACTACGACAACTACTATTATCCAGGAGCCGGGTTCTTCGCAGCCGCGGTGACCGGCGTCGCGTGGGCGGCCATCGTCAACTGGGACGATTGGGGCGTTTGGGGCGGCAATTGGGACGGCGACCTCGATGTCGACTGCAACAACTGCTTCAACGACCGGAACTTCAACGGCAAGGTCAAATGGAACGACATCGACTGGACCAAGGTGGACCGGAGCAAGCTGAATATCGGAAAGGATCAGTTCGCCAATATCGATCGCTCGGCCATCAAGTCCAGCCTGCAATCCGACAACCGCAACCAGCTCAAGAACAAGGTCAGCGACCGGCAGGCAAACCGCGGGCCGGGAGCCAGGGACGTCGGCGCCCGTGCCGACGACATCCGCAAGGGCACGGTCGAAGGCTTGAAGGCAAATCCGAGAGCGAACACCAGAGACGCTGCGGCGAACCGCCCGGGGGCATCGCGTCCGGATGCCCGACCAGGCAACGTAGCCAACCGCGCGGATGCGCGTCCAGGCAATGCGGCCAATCGCCCAGGTAATGTGGCAAACCGCCCATCAAAGCCGGCTGCGAAAGTCAACAAGAAGCCAAGCGCACCGAAGATGGCGGCGCGATCCGACAATCGTCCGCGCCAACCCAGCGCCCTCGGCAATGTGCAATCCGGCCGGCGTGAGGCGGTGGCTTCCAAGCGAGGCGGACAGAGCATGGGAGGCGGGCAACGCGGTGGCCCCCGTCCCTCCGTCCAACGCTCGCGCCCAATACCGCACGGAGGCGGTGGCCGCGGCGGTGGTCGAGGCGGTGGCGGTCGTGGTGGTGGCGGTCGGCGGTAGTGTTTCCAGCTTCTCGGATTTCCGGAGATAAACCATGAGATTACAGTTGAGATTAATCCCGCTGCTGCTCGGAACGGCTCTATCCCTGGCGTCGGCAGCTCCGTTGATGTCGCAGATGCAGACGGACCTTTCGGAGTTCGAAGCTGGCGCCCCACCATCGTTCGACGATCCATCGGCGGCGCTTGATCGGCTCAAGACCGTCTTGAGCGCCAACGACGTCGATGGCTTGGCAAGCCTTCTCGGTCTGAACGCGGCAAAGCTGCGATCCAGCAACGAGGCGATGATAAGCTACGGCATGATCCGCGAGGGTGCCGCGCGGCAGTTGCAATTGCAGGACGTCGAAGATCGCAAGGTCGTCCTAGTCGGAGACGTCCTGTGGCCCCTGCCTTTCCCCCTATCCAAGAACAAGGACGGCAAATGGGCATTCGATACGGAAGTCGGGCTGCAGGAGATCGTTAACCGCAGGGTCGGCCAAAACGAGCTTGCAACGATCCGCACGATGCACGACTACGTCAACGCCCAGTACCAATATGCTCAATTCGACGAGGATGAGGATGGCGTCTACGAGTTCGCTCAGCGGCTGATCAGCAGCTCCGGCAAGCGGGATGGCTTGTATTGGGAGCCCGGCTTGTTCGATGAGGAGAGCCCGGCCGGGCATCTGATAGAGACGGCGGCTTTCGGCAAGGCCAAGCGCGGCGAAGGGTATTATGGATATCGCTATCGTATCTTGACCGCCCAGGGTTCCAACGTCATTGGCGGCAAGCAGAGCTACATCGTCAATGGCAACATGACAGCCGGATTTGCCTTGATTGCGTGGCCGGTGACGTATCGCGTGACCGGGGTTCAGACGTTCATCGTCAACGGCGCGAACATCGTTTATCAGCGGGATCTGGGCCCCGAGACGGAGCAGCGGGTCTCAACAATCAAGGAATTTAACCCGGACGATAACTGGACGATCGTGCGCGACTAGCCCCATGGAGGCAGGCTCCTGAGGCGTATGCTACAGTATGATACCGTCCGCGACCTGTATCCTACTGCCCACTGCAGGTTATCCGGCCTATCATCCAGCAGTTTCTCGGAGGTATGGCGATGGCAAAGGTTGAAGCAACTGGCACCAATCCTGCCGCAATGAGTGCGGAAGAACTGAGAAAGAAAGCCTTGGAACTGAAGCTCGCGGAGATGGAGCGCGAGGACAAGATAAAATCACGGGAGGCAAAGAAGCATTCCGAGTTTGTCGAAGACTTCTTCCGCAAGCATATAGGCGACGACGAACGTGCGGTCATCAGGCGCGTAGTGACAAAGGCAGCCGCGGACGGGAAGTTCGAGGCCATGGTCTACAGCTTTCCCTCCAGCTTCTGCACTGACAGCGGCCGGGCCATCAACAATAATCTTCAGGGATGGCAGAACACGTTGCAGGGCAAGGCCAAGGAGGTTTACGAGCTGTTCGAAACCGTAGGAAGACCACAAGGCTACACGCTAAAAGCAATGGTCATCAGTTATCCGGGGGGCATGCCGGGCGACATCGGTTTCTTTCTAGGCTGGGAGCCGCCTCTGGAGTGAGCACAGACGAGGCAACGCCAAAAGCTGCGAAACCATTCGGGACGGGCGCAATGAAGACGATCGAGATCGAACGGAAGTTCCTGGTGCGCAACGATGACTGGCGCGCGAACGCGACTTCGGCCCACGAAATTCGCCAGGGTTACCTGACCCGCGGGCGCGAGAATTCTGTGAGGGTTCGTACAATCGACGGTCTGTCGGCGCGGCTGACCGTGAAGTTCGGAAAGCGGGGCCCGAGCCGCGAAGAATACGAATACGACATACCCTACGCAGAAGCGGTCGAGCTCCTCTCCCACGCAATTGGGGGCGTCGTCGAAAAGACGCGCTACACCGTGCCACATCGTGGGGTCGTATAGGAGGTCGACGTTTTCGGTGGCAGGCATGACGGTCTGACGATCGGCGAAATCGAACTGAACAGCGAGGAGAGCAACCCTTCAATTCCAAAATGGCTTGGCAGAGAAGTCATTGGTGACAAACGGTACTCCAATCGATCATTAGCGACGAGCACACTTGCAATCGCCCTGAAAGCTGGTTCGCCTGCCACAACGACCGCTCGGCAGAAACCGTCCAATGCCCATCAGGACTGAACTCGCTGATCGCTACGGCGCGCGCCGACCATAGCGCACGCCCCAGCCATTTTATTATGGGAAGGTAAAATATGGTTCCGTCGCAGGGTGCTGACCGATTTCTGTCACTGGACACAGACCCCCGGCTGGATCTTGTTGCCGGCCTCACGGCGGCCGCGGTCGTTCTGCCGAAGGCGATGGCCTACGCAACCGTCGCCGGCCTGCCGGTGAGCGTCGGTCTCTATACCGCCTTCGTGCCGATGATCGTCTACGCATTCCTTGGCACTTCGCGGGTACTGAGCGTCAGTTCAACGACCACGCTCGCCATCCTCACTGCCACCGAACTCGGACTGGTTGTCCCGGACGGCGACGCCGGGCGGTTGATCACCGCGACAGCCACGCTCACTGCCCTCACAGGGCTGCTCCTGATGGCGGCCTCGGTCCTGCGACTCGGATTTGTCGCGAACTTCATTTCCTCGCCGGTGCTGACCGGCTTTAAGGCGGGCATCGGGCTGGTGATCGTCCTCGACCAGGTGCCGAAGCTTTTTGGCCTCCACATCGCGAAGGAAGGGTTCTTCCGGGATGTTCTAAGTCTCGTCCATCATCTCCCCGAGGCGTCTGTTCTCACGGCCGTGATCGGAGCATCCGCACTTGTCCTGTTGCTGGTCATGGAGCAGATCTGGCCGCATTCGCCAGCCCCGCTCGCGATCGTCGGTGGCGGTATCGCTATATCATGGCTGGCGGGGCTCGGCGCGGCCGGCGTCTCGACAGTGGGCTTTATTCCGCAGGCGCTGCCGTCGTTGACGTTGCCTGGCGTGGACATGGTCGTCCAATTGCTGCCGGGGGCGATTGGTATCGCGCTGATGAGCTTTACCGAGACGATTGCCGCCGGCCGCGCCTTCGCCGCGCCGGCCGAGCCTCCGATCAGAGCCAATCGGGAGCTTTTGGCCGATGGCGCTGCAAACTTTGCTGGGGCGTTTTTCGGCGCGATGCCTGCGGGAGGCGGCACGTCGCAGACTGCCGTCGTTCGTGCCGTGGGAGGACGGACGCAGAAGGCCTCGCTCGTCACGGCCGCGGTCTCCGCCGCGACGATGCTGATCCTGGCCCCACTGCTTGGGCTTCTGCCGCAAGCAGTGCTAGCGGCCATCGTGATCGTTTATTCCGTCGGTCTGATCCAGCCCGCCGAGTTCCGGTCGATCCTCAAGGTTCGACGGATGGAGTTTCTGTGGGCGCTCGCCGCCTTCTTCGGCGTGCTGTTCTTCGGCACCCTTCAGGGTATCGTCGTCGCCATCGTCCTGTCTCTTGTCGGTCTGTCCAGTCAGGCGGCCAATCCACGGATCCACGTCATAGGCCGGAAACCAGGCGAGGATGTCCTGCGTCCGGTTTCATCGGAGCATCCGGATGACGAGACCTTCGATGGATTGCTGATCCTACGACCGGAGGGCAGGCTGTTCTTTGCCAACGCCCAGCAGATCGCGGACCGGATCGGCGGATTCGTCGCTGAGGCGAAACCCAGTATTCTCCTGCTCGATCTCAGCGGTGTCTTTGATATCGAATATTCGGCGCTTCAGATGATGATGGAGCGCGATCAACGTCTCGCGGAGCAGGGCGTCGGTCTTTGGCTCGCGGGCCTCAATCCGGATGTCCTTGCCTACGTTCGGGCGTCCGGATTCGCTGACCGGCTCGGCCAGGACCGCATGTTTCCGACGGCGGGCGCCGGCATCCGCCATTACCAGGACAACGCCCAGGCTCTAACAACACGCCGCGCAAAAACGTGATTTAGGCGCCGCACGGAGGACTACATGGACGACAGCTCGTCTCCGCCCTTGACGGAACGCAAGGTGGACAACCACGCAGCCATCGAGCCCCGCATCACCGATCTCGTGCGATTTGGCGTTGTCGGGTTGTTTGCCTACTGGTCGTTCACCCTCGTCGCGCCCTTCCTCGTGATCGTTATCTGGGCGGCTATCCTCGTCGTTGCTTTGTATCCTGTCTATCAGGCACTACGCACGGTTCTCGGCGGCAGAAGCAGGCTTGCGGCAATCGTGGTGACGATATTGTGTCTCGGCGTCATCCTCGGTCCGCTCGCGGCGATTGCACTGAATTTCGTCGATGCGACCCAACTGTTGTTGTTGAAGCTGAGGGAAGGATCGCTTCACCTGCCTTTGCCCGCCGAAAGCGTGCGCGATTGGCCTTTGATCGGCGAGCGCGTCTATGCCGCATGGAGCCTGGCATCCAGCAATTTTACCGAATTGTTCAAACGGTTCGAGCCCGCCCTGTTGGAGACGGGCGGCTTTGTTTTGGGCAAGGTCGCCAGCGTCGGTCTGGGGTTGGTGAGCTTCGTTGCGTCAGTGATCATCGCCGGGGTCCTGTTCGGACCGGCGCCGCGGCTGGCAATCGGCATCAGAACATTTGCCCAGCGGATTGCGGGAGATCGAGGCGTGGGATTCGTGACGCTTGCGGGCGCGACGATCCGCAACGTCGCGCGTGGTGTGATCGGCGTCGCACTCCTGCAGACGCTGCTTGCCGGCGTGGTCTTTTCCATTTTTGACATCCCGGCCGCCAGCGTCCTGACGTTCGTCGTGCTGATCTTATGCATTGTCCAGATCGGTCCGGCGCTCATCCTTTTTCCGGTCATGGTCTGGGCGTGGATGGCGCTTGATCCTGTCTCAGCCCTCATCTTGACGGCGTTGCTGATACCGATCGGGTTGATCGACAATGTGATCAAACCCATTCTGGTCGCGCGCGGTCTCTCGACCCCCATGCTGGTCATCCTGCTGGGGGTTCTGGGCGGGACGCTGTCCTACGGCCTGATCGGCCTGTTTCTCGGGCCCATCGTCCTCAGCGTGTTCTACGACCTCCTCGTCGCCTGGGTGCGCGTGCAGCCGCCATCCGAAAATGTCAGCAGCTCTGAACCGCAGGCTCCAACCGCTGGCATCACGTGAGGGATTGGCGGCAGTCGGCTAAATCGCAACAGCGGCCAGCGCGATGCGGTCAGATCACCAAGAGAAATCCGGCAACCGACCATTCACGTGGATCCCGCAGCGATCGCCGCGTTGTGTGTTGCGAGCGTCTGCTGGGCCGCGGCGGCGATGCTGTCGTCCTTTCCGCCCGAGACCTGCACCGTGGGCACCGCGATCTTGATGCCGTTCTCGTTGAATGCCTGATGGATCATTCGGAGAGCCCGCCGCTTTAGTGTGAACTGCTGGCCGGGCTGCGTCATGACCTTCATTCGCAGCAGCAGCCCGGAGTCTCCCAGGCTGTCGATACCCTGCATCTTCAGCGGTTCGATGGTGGTCGCCTTGAACTCCGGGTCCTCGAACAGCTCCAGACCGATCTTCTTGATGATCTTGCGGGCCTTTTCGATATCGGCGTCATAGGTCACGGTGATCGTCATCTTTTCGATCACCCAGTCGCGGCTCAGGTTCTGAACCGCGCCGAGTTCGCTGAAGGGGACGATATAGACTGCGCCGCGATGATGTCTAAGCTTGATCGACCGTAGGCTGAACGACTCGACGTTGCCCTTGTAACTACCGCTCTGGATGTATTCTCCAACCCGGAAGGCATCGTCTAGCAGGTAGAACATCCCGCTGATGACGTCCTTCACGACCGTCTGCGCCCCGAAGCCGATGGCGACGCCGACGACGCCGGCACCCGCGATCAACGGTCCGATTTCAACGCCGAGAGACGACAATGCCATCATGATCGCGACGGCGGCGAACAGGATCATCAGGAAGTTACGCAGGATGGGCAGCAATGTCCTGAGGCGCGTCCGACGCCGTTCTTGCTCGCTACCAACCTCAAGGACTGCTTCCGTGTCGCCGAGTCTGCGATCGATCAGGACCTTCACGACGCTCCAGGCAAGATCCACGACCATGAGAATAATCCCGGCGCTCAACACACCACGGATCAGCCGCAGGGCGGGGGAGTCCTGCATCGTCATTCGTGTCAGCTCGATGTTGAGCATATCCGCGAGAAAGACGATCGCGCCGATGATCAGGACAGCTCGTATGCCTCGCTCCACGATGACCGATGCGATGGTGCTTTTTCTGCTTTCCTCCTCGGTATCCGAGCTATGCAGAACGTTGTTTACAGCGGCCTTGGTGAGGGCGATCGCCCCCGGCAGCACGGCAAATACGACAACGATCCAGAAGAGCTTCATCGCGCCGACCACCCATAGTAACCAGACCGCGGCGAAGTAGGCGGTCCAGAGGCAGTTCCGGGCACGAGTGCCAATTCGATCGGGTCGTGGGGTTTGAGAGAACACAGAAGGACGTCGCCAAACGGCTTCTATGCCGATGACAAGGAGGACGACGCCAAGCGAATAGGCCACGAGCTGTCGCGCGGGAACGGAAAAGCCAAGACTGCCGAGCAGACGGATGGTCACCCAGCCGAAGGCATACCAACCCACCGCATATCCTAGTCGCGTTGCCCAATGAGCGGCGACCTCGTCCGAGACGGGTATAAGGCGGAATTGATTTTGTGCCAGCCGATGGGGAGCCAGGATCACGTCGAAGACGGCACTCGCGAGGCGGAAGACGACGACGGCAAACAGGTAGCCGACGACGATCTCGCGGACGAGCGGCGGCCACTCGAACAGAAGGAAAAATCCGATGCTGCCCAGCCCGAAGGCCAGGACGTAGCAGACGGCCCAAAGCAGTCTTGCCCCTATGGCTACCAGTCTCTCTTTGACAGTGGAGATGGAGGCACGGGACATCCATCGCCGCCATCCGGCGCTGATGCGGTAGAATACCCACTGTGCGGCGAGTCCCACGACGACAAAGGCTATGACAAGGAAGATCGGTCGCGTACCGCCGATCGCTTCGACGTCGCGCTCGAGGAGCGCCGCCCCGCGCATCGTCTCCGTCGGGAAGGACCGCGCCGCTGCAAGCAAGGTGGTGATGTGGCCGCGAAAGCGTGTTGTGACCTCGCTGAAGGAAACGCCCGTGTCCCTGGCCTGCGTCGCTGGTTCGGGCGTTGTTCGGGCCGCGGCAGCCTGCTGCTGGAGAAATGTCTGGACGTCGGGATCGGCGAACATCGCTAAGAACCGTTGAACGCTTTCCGGCTGCGCGATCGGAGCTGGCTGGCTCTGCGCGGCCGCCGGAACAGCCATGAGGGCAACCAGCATGAAAGCCGCTGTACGGACCATGCTTCGAACCCAGGCAAAATTCGGGATTGCTGCCATGTTTCTATCCTGTCCTGTCCTGACTGCTAGCACGCCTCCTGCGTACGAATGCCGGCATTTGATTCCCGTTCCCAATCTGCTCACCTGGATCGCAAAATTGTCTCTGGTGTCGGCATCGACGACTGCGAGCTCAGCCATTCCTTGGCGGCGTCGCGCGTGATCTCCTCGGCCTTCAACGTGGCAAAGTCAGTGCTCACATTGTTCCTCGCGTGGTCAATCCGACATGAGCCGCTTCGTCGCCGCACACCGCAGGTGTCAACTCGAGCCCTGAGGATAAACTATGCGAAAACGTGAAATCTTACCCGTAGCATCACGTATCTTACAGCCTTGGGCAGAGTTCCTATCGAGGCTGCGGGCCGAAGGCGTCCGCCGTTATGCCTCCCTGGATTAAGGTTGCATCCTGACGATGTTCCGGCCCTCGCGATGTGCGTTGTCTGGCGGCAGTGGTCTCGACGTCTCCGGCCAATCCGTGGTCTCCTTGAAAGTCGAACCGGGATGGACGCGGCCGCTTCCAATGTCCGCGTCAATCGCGTGCATAGCCTGCTTCCGTTCCTCCTCCCACGCATGGTTCGCGCGCCGGTATGATACCGTAACATACTGCACATTTTGGTTTCGTTCTCGTACACCAGTGGGTGGCGACCTGCGTGTCTGTGTCGTGATTGGAGTGACAGATGGACGAAGGCGTGGCTGCAGCTACGCGGCGGTTTCCAGCCCGACCTGGTCGCGGCTCTATCAAAAGAAATCGAAGAGGCGCTCGATGTCGGTGCCGCCTGACG
The DNA here is from genome assembly GCF_964254185.1 of Rhizobium sp. LjRoot258. Taxonomy (NCBI): domain Bacteria; kingdom Pseudomonadati; phylum Pseudomonadota; class Alphaproteobacteria; order Hyphomicrobiales; family Rhizobiaceae; genus Rhizobium; species Rhizobium sp. LjRoot258. Next base: position 455,332 of record NZ_CAXUST020000003.1, read on the forward strand.
TAGGAAACGCGCGGCATTCCACAGATACAGTTTGACATTCTTTTAGGTGGTGGGAATGGCAGAAGAAGTTCACCCAGCGGCAATCGAGCATTTGCCGATTTTCATTACTCCGCCCGGACAGACGGACTACCTTTTGGTTGCAGTCGTCATCTTTCTGTTGGTGGCGGTGCTTGCCGTTGGCAATTTATACTTTCAATTGCACGCCCTTCCCGAACGCAGGGCCCACCGGACGAACAAAGTACAGATGGAGATCGTGGCCGTTCTGGCGCTCATCTCGCTGTTCACCCATAACCATATCTTCTGGATTGCCGGTCTGCTCCTGGCCTTCGTTCAGTTTCCCGACTTCTCGACGCCGCTCTACTCCATCGCCCAATCCCTCGGCAAACTCTCCGGCCGCACGGCTGAAATGACAGGTGATGATGCTCTAGTTCCCGAGGATCCGGGGGACGCCGTGCCGACGCAGCCGCCGACCAAGACCAGCGCGCATGGAGAGGACATCTGAATGTTTGAGTTGCTGCTCTGCTCCATGTTGACGATTTTGCCCGACTATCTTTTCCGACGATACGGTCAGGGAAAGCGGATCGGCCGCGACATCACGCTTTATACGGTGTGGTACGAGCTCCGGTGGGGGATCACGGCCTGCTTGCTCCTCACCGTTTCCCTGATCACGATGATCTTTTACTTTCACCCTTCGACCAAGAACGTCACGGCGATATTCCGGACCGTCACGATCCTGCCGGAGGCGACCGGACGTGTAGAAGAGGTTTTCATTGGAATAAATCAGAAGGTCGCGGCCGGTGCACCACTCTTCCGGCTTGATGCGTCCGAACAGGAGGCGGCGCTGGAGACCGCCCGTCGGCGCATTGCCGAAGTCGACGCCGAGACGAAGGTGACCGAGAGCGAGCTCGCTGGCGTGGACGGCCAGATCAAAGAGGCGCAGGGTGCCTATCAGACGGCCGTCGACGAATACGAGATGAAGGCCGAGCTCCTGACGAACAACGCCGTCGCCAGGCGCGAGGTCGAACGCCTAGCGACGACGATCGATAGCCGTAAGGGAGCGCTCGACGCAACGGTTGCGAAAAAGCAGACCATGGAGACACAGATCTCCTTGCTGTTGCCCGCTCAAAAAGCAAGCGCCGAAGCCGCCTTGGCACAGGCGCAGGTCGAACTCGACAAGACCGTCGTTAGGGCAGGCGTCGCGGGGACCGTCCAACAGTTTACGCTACGTCGCGGCGACGTCGTCAATGCAATGTTGCGTCCTGCCGGTATCCTTGTGCCAGAAGGCGCTGGACAAGGCACGCTGATCGCCGGCTTCGGGCAGATCGAAGCGCAGGTTATGAAAAAGGGGATGATCGCCGAAGCAACCTGCATTGGAAAGCCATTTACAATCATTCCAATGGTCGTGATCGAAGTGCAGCAGGTTATCGCCACCGGACAGATACGGACCTCGGATCAACTGATCGATGTTCAACAGACGGCGCAACCGGGAACCCTGACCGTCTTTCTGCAGCCTCTCTTTGCCGGAGGGCTAGACGGCGTCCCGCCGGGAGGCAGTTGCATCGCGAACGCCTATACCAACAATCACGATGCACTTGCTGATCCGAATACCGGCACGCTTAGGGGTTTTTCCCTGCATATGGTCGACGCCGTCGGACTTGTGCATGCGATGATCCTGCGGATGCAGGCTGTGCTGCTTCCTGTCCAGACGCTCGTTCTGTCGGGGCATTAAAACCACTCGCCGCGAACCCCATCGTGGCATCGATGACGTCGTGCTGGATATCGGGGCATTTCGTGGCAATTTGGACTCGGCCGGCTTCGATCTTGCGCGGGTACTCGCTGCCAATCTGCGGCGCTGGTCCAAAGGCAGAAAGAGATGTCCGCATGGCTCGCGTTACGATCTCGAATAAACTTGATTGGTTCGTGGCTGCTACGAGCGCCGCCGTGTCCGTCAATGCCGCGGAGAAGACTAATGACTTCGTCAACGTTCGGAAACACTGCGACCTTACATACCTTTGGAGAGACCCGCCCGATCTCAAGGCCTTCAACGAGTGCATGAGGCGGGCGCACTATCGGCTCCATTTCTCGCCGACATGCCAAATCGGAAGCCGCAGGGCGCAATGCTATGATCTGCGGCCCTAGTGGCTTAGCCGGCGTGAAAGCGGAAGGACAGAAGTGCTCGGAAAATAGACTTTCCTATCATCAAGGGGGCGTGCGATGGGACAAAACCAGACCAGACGCGCATTTTTCAGGTCGATGTTTCGTTTGTTGCTTGTGCTGTGGCCGATCCTGTCAGGGATCTTAATGGTTATGGTCGCATGCGGGCTTCTCGCCGGACGAATAGAAGGCTGGTCGTTGACCGACGCGCTTTATTTCACCTTCGTTACTGGCCTTACGATTGGCTACGGGGATGTCACGCCGCACTTCTTTTCTTCGCGTGTTCTGGCGGTCTTAATTGGGTTCTCCGGCATCGTCCTCACCGGGCTGGTGGCGGCAGTCAGCGTACAGGCGCTGCATGGAGCGGGGATCGATCCCAACTCGTGAACTGCATCGCGTTCACGCTCTCAGCAGGGAGGTTTCCATGAATCATATATGGAATGAAATCCGACAGAACCGGCTCCTCTGGCTACTCGTCATGGTGCCGGTCGTGATTGCAGCGCAGAAAATCAGCCCGGGTGCTCACACACTTCTTTTCCTGCTGTCGCTTCTGGCGGTGATCCCTTTGGCCACCTTGCTCAGCAACGCCACGGAATCCGTGGCGGCCAAAACCGGGGATGCGGTTGGGGGGCTTCTCAATGCAACGCTTGGTAACCTCACCGAACTTATCATTGCACTTACCGCACTACGCCTTGGCCAGTTCACCTTGGTGAAGGCGTCGGTGGCCGGAGCTATCGTCGCCAACACGCTGTTCCTCTTGGGCGCGTCGTTCTTCCTTGGCGGATTGAAACACCATGTCCAGGACTACAACCGTGGGAACGCCCGCCTGCAAACCAGCCTGCTGTTTCTGGCGACGGTCGCCCTGATCATCCCTTCGGCCGTCGGCTCTCCCGGTTCTGAGGCCGCGCCGGAATTCCTGCAGCAACTGAGTGTCGGCTTGTCGGTGCTCCTCATCGTAGCCTATGGGCTGGGCCTCCTATTTTCGCTGAGAACCCACCGCGAACTGTTCGGCGCCTCCGAGCAAGCCGAGGAGGAGCACGCACCTTGGCCGCTCAAAGTGGCCCTCGTTACGCTGGCCGGAGTGACCGTCCTGGTAGGGCTCGTCAGCGAAATATTCGTCGAATCCGTCCAGGCGGCTGCGGAGACGTTCGGGATGACCCCGGCATTCGTCGGCTTTATCGTCGTTGCGCTGGTCGGCGGAGCCGCGGAAATGGCCTCCGCCTTTTCGGCGGCCCGCAAGAACAGGCTGGACTTGAGTGTTGGAATAGCTCTCGGTAGTGCCGCGCAGATCGCCCTCTTCGTCGCTCCGGCCCTCGTGCTTCTCAGCTATGTGATCGGCCCCACCCCGATGAATCTGCAATTCTGGCCAGGGGTGGTCGTCATGATAATAATTGCCATGATGACTGCGATCATCGTTACAAATAGCGGCCGATCGACGTGGTTTGTCGGCGTGCTGATGCTGATGGTCTACCTGATCCTCGCCATGACGCTGTATTTGTTGCCTCCACATAACCAGTAGCCCGGAGTTGCCCCCTCGCGTCAGCCGTCAAAGGAGAAGGCCAGATGAGATGCATTCGAACACTTGTATTGGCAGGAGCGCTGATCGGTCTTGTGCCGATCTCATCGGCCTGCACTTCGACAACCCATCAAAGGGATGGAAATCTCCCACTAAACTCAGCCTGCGCGCTTGGATTTAGCAACGATCGCCCTTGTAGCTATTAGAAAGAACAAAGTTACGCGAGGTTTTCTATCTCATCGACAATATCGAAGACGAGCGCCTGGCCGATCTCGGGGATCGGCTGATTGACGTGGAAATTTCGGGAAATTGGGACGACCTCGTCGAAGAGGCCAGCGAGACTGCGGCTGGGTCCACTTTCAAGTAGCCACCGACCCTCGGGCTCCATAAGCAGGACTACCGAACGTGGATGACCCGCGGTCGTCTGGCCTGGAGAGGTCTTGCTCGACGACACGGTTCACAGCTCGATCATTTCCCGCAACAATTCTTGCGTCGTCGGGTTACGATCTCGCGCTCTTCGATCTTAGTGCACGCAGCTGAGCTGGAAGTCATCGTCTGTCCGCCCCCTTATCCCAAGTCGCTTGGGTTGCCCTGCATAGCTGCCATTCGGCATTTGCGTTTGGCCTCAAGCCGATATCCGCATAATACTCCCCGCAAAGAGTACGCCTTCGGCGGGGGCCACCTTGCGGAATTGTTCTGATGTTGTGAGTTTGCGCTCTTAAGAGTGGACTTAAGAGCGCATTGAGGACTGATGTCACAGGCAATTTTATTGACCGGGCGAGAGCGACGTCGGCGATGGTCCCGAGATGAGCGTGCAGAGATACTGGCGGCGGCGTTTGCGCCGGATGGGATTGTTTCCGAAGTTGCGCGTCGCTTCGATGTTTCGACCGGTTTGATTTATACTTGGCGGCGGCAGGCTTTGGCTGCAGAAGTCGGCCCTGTCTTCGTGCCAGCGAGGGTCGTTGGCCTTCCGGGTAACGGCGCGGTCGAAACGGCCATGTTCGTGGACTTCCCGAATGGCGCGAAGGTGAGAATTGACTGTACCGCACCTGCCGAACTGGCGGCTGCGGTCATGCGAGCACTCAAATGATCCCGATCAGCTCCGGGGTGCGGGTGTGGATCGCGAGCGGTCACTGCGACATGCGCAAGGGGATGCAGGGGCTCGCACTTCTGGTGCAGGAAGGTCTCGGTCGTGACCCCTTCCAAGGTGACGTTTTTGTCTTCCGCGGGAGAAATGGACGACTGATAAAGGCCCTGTGGCACGATGGGATCGGGCTATCGCTTTATGCAAAGCGCCTGGAGCGGGGCCGTTTCGTTTGGCCCGCGACCGAGGGTGGCGCGATCGCTCTTTCTGCCGGTCAGATGTCCTATCTGCTTGAGGGGATCGACTGGCGAAACCCGCTGCAGACCTGGCGTCCGACGAGCGCCGGATAGCGCATATTTTGCCGGGATTTGCGGCTGGGAATCCGAAGAAAAGCTATGCAAATCAGCGGTTTTGTGGTCCACTTCGAGCATGGAAACCGGCTCGGAACAGCACCTCGATTACGCCGCTGCCCTTGAGGCAGAGCTGATTGTCGCACGGGCGGAACGATCCGCTGCGGTGGCCGAACTTGCCGTCGCCAAGGCCAAGGAAGCCGATGATCAGGCCATCATTCTTCGGCAGAAAGTCCATATCGAAAAGCTTCAAAGGCAGTTGCGTGGCCGGAAGTCGGAACGAACCTCACGGCTGATTGCGCAGATGGAGCTGATGCTGGAGGACGCCGAGGCTGCCGCCACTGAGGATGAGCTTGCTGCCGAAATGGCCGTCGCCGCGGCGGCTCCAATCGCTGTCGTCGGCTTCACCCGCAAACGGCCCGTCAAGAAGCCGTTTCCCGCTCACTTGCCGCGTGAACGTGTTGTCGTGCCTGGTCCGGTTGCCTGTCACTGCTGTGGCAGTGATCGGTTGCGCAAGCTCGGCGAAGACATCACCGAGACGATGGAGAGCGTTCCGCGCTCCTGGAAGGTTATCCAGACGGTGCGGGAAAAGTTCTCGTGCCGCGACTGCGAGACGATCAGTCAGGCGCCTGCACCTTTCCATGTTATCCCGAGGGGGTGGGCGGGTCCGAGCCTGTTGGCGATGATCCTTTGCGACAAATTCGGCCAGCACATTCCCCTCAATCGTCAAGTCGAACGCTTTGCGTTGGAAGGTGTGCCAATCAGCCTGTCGACCGTGGCTGACGCGATCGGTTCCTGCTGCCATGTTCTTGAGCCACTGCTGAGGCGGATCGAAGCTCATACCTTTGCGGCCGAACGGGTTCATGGCGACGATACGACGGTGCCGGTTCTGGCCGCCGGCAAGACTGCCACGGGCCGCGTTTGGTCGTATGTGCGAGACGATGCTCCGTTCGGCGGATCTGCGCCGCCATCAGCCATGTTCTATTATTCCCGGGATCGAGCCGGCGAACACCCTCAAGCCCACCTGGCCAATTATAGCGGCATCCTTCAGGCCGATGCCTATACCGGCTATACCCAGCTCTATCTTCCTGATCGAAGTCCGGGTCCGATTTATGAGGCAGCGTGCTGGGCACATGCAAGGCGGCCGTTCTTCGCGCTGGCCGATCTGGAGACGAATGCACGTCGAAAAGCGCAAGGCAAACGCCCTGCGGTCATCTCGCCGGTCGCTCTCAAGATGGTCCAGCGGATCGATGCGCTGTTTGCGATCGAACGCCAGATCAACGGCCAGACTGCGGATGAGCGGAAGGCAACCCGTGGGCAGCGTAGCAAGCCGCTGATCGACGAAATGGAGATCTGGATACGCGATCAACGTGCCAAGCTGTCTCGCGACCACGATCTGGCGAAAGCGTTCGACTATATGCTGAACCGCTGGGAATCCTTTACCCGGTTCCTCGACGATGGCCGCATCTGCCTGTCGAATAATTGTGCGGAGCGTTCACTGCGTGGTGTTGCTTTGGGAAGAAAAGCCTGGCTGTTCGCCGGCTCCGACCGCGGCGGTCAACGGGCGGCAGCCATGTACAGCTTGATCGTCACCGCGAAAATGAACCGTATTGATCCGCAGGCCTGGCTTGCCGACGTCCTTGCCCGGATCGCCGATCATCCGGCAAACCGAATCGATGAACTGCTTCCTTGGAATTGGACAAATACCGTGACGACACCTTTGCCGCAGGCGGCCTGATGGCTGCCTCTCTCGTCCGTTTGAAAGTCACGCTCGATGACGTTGAACCTCTGGTGATGCGGCGCATTGTCGTACCGTTCCGCATTCGGTTTAACCGGCTTCATGAGGTTCTTCAGGCGGCTTTCGGGTGGACCAGCAGCCATCTCTACGAATTCCGCATCCGTGACGTCGGCTTCGGCCTTCCCGACGGTGGTTTTGACGAACCCATCGACGCTCGCAAAGCGACACTTCTTTCTGCCATCGAAGATATCGGCGCGAGATCGTTCAAGTACCTCTATGACTTCGGCGATGGCTGGACGCACACCGTCAAGATCGAAAAGACCTTTCCGGTTATCGCTGGCCTCGATGATCCTATCCTGCTGGATGTTGTCGGGCGGTGTCCTCCAGAGGACGTCGGCGGCCCTTGGGGATATGAGGAGTTCCGCGAAGCGCTTGCCGACAAAACTCACGAGCGCCACGATGAGCTTCTCGAATGGTGGGGCAGCGCGGACTACAATCCGACCACAGTCGATGCCGTCAACCTTCGCAAAAACGTGGATGCGCTAGCCGCCAAGTGGAAACGCAAAGCACGCAAGAAAGCCTGAACCTGCGGTCCTCGGCGAATGCTTACCGCAAAGAGGATCGAGCCGATCCTGCGTGTGATGCCTGTTGGCCCTAAATGGAGACGTTATGCAAAACATGGCAATTGCGGACAATCATATGGAGTCCGTAGAGAGTGGCAGCAAAACCATTGCTGTTCGGGTCGGTTACTGCTCAATCAAACCAGGGCCGCTTGAGATCAACTCTGCCAGTGGTTTCTGGGGAGCATCGAAGGTGCATGTCATTGCAGTCGAACGGAAGTCCATATCGGGTCTGAGCTCGGACGAACTTGTCCAGAGCGGGTTTCCCAGCGCCGATGCAATGGTTGAAAATCTTCGTCCGGCCCATCCCTGCATATCGACAGAATCCGAAGTTACCGTCATCAGCTGGAAGTCTGCATAAAGGCCCCGCAAAGGCCGATATCAGCGAAGGCAGACAGTTTGGTGTCAGAAATTCCCGATATTCGGTAGATCCCATGAGAGGGTGGACAGCGATCATCGCCATGGCAAATGTCACCAGCGACAGCTTCTGACCCGAGCGGTCAAATGATAACTTCGCAGTCGAGAATTTGCTATGCTCAGCAGACCATCAGAGGACCGGCTTTCGGAATTGAATGTAGCCCGAGCGTTCGGCAACTTTGTCATAAAGCGCAATCGCTGCTGCGTTGTCTGCTTGCGTTTGCCAGTAAACACGCGACGATCCAGCGGCCGCCGCCTCTGCACACACATGAGAGATCAGCGCTCGTCCAATACCCTGCCCGCGCATCGTCGGTGCGACAAAAAGGTCCTGTAGATAACAGGCGTCGCTGAGGCTCCAGGTCGAAGGGTGGAAGACGTAATGCACAAAGCCCACGGCGTCAGCGTCGACAACCGCCAGTGCACCGTGCACCCGTTCGCCTTCGTCTAATAGGCGGGACCACGTTCCATCATGGATAGCGCTATCAAGAACGCTGCCGTCGAACGCAAGATATTGCGTCCATAGCGCACGCCATTGTGCTTCGTCGTCGCTTCGTAACTGGTGGATCATTGCGCTCCTCACTCCCACTGCACGCCGATACCTTCAGAGGGTGCACCTCGCAAAGCCGTGTGCATTTCAAATCGCCAAGTCCGTACATCGCGCATTCCCGCTGCCGTCGACTCTCGCGAACTGGACGTACTGTTACGACTAGTTAGAGCCCCGCCGCAACGTTCAAAACCTCATCGCACGCTCTGTAGGTAGTCGGCCCGATCAAACGGGTCAGCCCCCGAACGTGGGCGTGAAACCGTTGAGCCAAATTTTCGAGCATAGTGATCAAAGGAACTCTCCAGCACGCCCGCGCCGCTCGACAGTCCCGGCAACTGTCGTTGAACGGTCTGAACCATTGCGGATGTTATCGTTCCCTCCAACCGGGCTATGCCGTCGCTGATCAGCTGTTCTTTGGGGGAGGCGCCACATCTTGCAAGCAGGGTGAGAGTGGCAGTTAATGCTGCCGCGGGTACCTTGAGAAGGAAACGATCAACCGGCTCGCACACGACTGTATGGGCAGATGATAGAGCGGTCGCCAGCACCAATGGCGTCAGCTTTCGGAAGTCAGCAGCGGTGCTCGACGGGGAAGAATGCCGCGCGGCTGTCATGGCCACATGGCAATCGATTACCTGCCAACCGTAAATGCCCGCTTTGAGCGTTTCGAAAACGGTTTCTTCGACCGCGCGGTAAAAACTCGCTGGCATTTGACCGACATCCACTTCAAGCGCGAAACTGTTGCCAGCACCTTCCGGCCGTGGATCGACACGCAACCCAATCGTCGCAAGAAATGGGTTCGGCTCCTTAAAAATGGTCTCAAGCCCGCTTCCGGTACCGACCAGCCTTTCGGCGTAGATAGTCGTGCTTTCCTCAAACGTGACGTCGAGGGCGAAGTCGTTTTGCAATGTGGCCTGGATGATCTCCTTTTGCACCTCGCCGTAGAGAGAGACGAACATCTCGCTGGCGTCGCCATTGATGCGCAGATTGATAAGCGGATCCTGCTCCGAGAGTTGCTGAAGCGCCAACCAAAGTGCTGCAATGTCAGACGGTCGGCGCGGACGAACGCGGGTCTCAAGGGTAGGCGGCGCGAAATGAAAGCCGCCGGTTGCGTTCCTATCGGCTCCCACCTCATTGCCAATGCGGGCATTGGCAAGCCCGCCGATCTTGGCGATCTGACCAGCACCGACCTGATTAACCTTCTCCAGCCGACCCTCGTTGAAGACTTGCATGGTTGTCACCTTGGCCGCGCCGGCTGGCAATTCGAGATAGTCGCGCACCGCTACCGTACCGGAGGTCAGATTGAGATATGCCAGTTTTTCTCCGCCCCATCCGCGTTCGATCTTGAAGATTTTCCCTTCGACCGGTCCGAGAGGGTTGGGATTTCGGCCTGGCAGCAGGGTTTCGATAGCTGCAATCAGGTCCGCAATACCGATGCCGGTCATCGCGGTTCCGCAAAATGCCGGATGCAAAAGACACTTCGCAACTTGGTCCGCAAGAGCTGCTCTGAGCCTCTCGATCCTGAGACTTTCGGGCGCCAAAATGAAATCATTGAGAAGAGTTTCGTCCTCGACAGCAAGGGCATCACAGAAAGCAGAGAAATGGGGCTCCTGCATCATATCGACACCCTCCACCTTCGCGTGTCGGCCACCGGCATTCGTGACGGCGGACATCGCAACGGGTCGAACCGACAATTGGCTGGCGATATCCCCTAGGATTTCTGAATAACGCGCCCCGAGGCGGTCGATCTTATTGATGAAGAAAACGAACGGAACACCGAGACGTCGCAACGCCCGAACCAAGACTCGCGTCTGTGCCTGAACGCCCTCCACTGCCGAGACAACAACCACGGCAGCATCGAGTAATTGAAGTATCCGCTCGACCTCGGCGATGAAATCCGGATGTCCGGGCGTGTCGATGAGGTTTACAATGAGGTCGCCGAGAGTGAAGGAAACGACAGCGGCCGCAATAGTGATGCCACGTTGTCGTTCGAGTTCAAGGCTGTCTGTCTGCGTGTTACCGGTATCGACGCTCCCGAGCTTGTCGATTGTGCCGGTGTCAAAAAGGAGTCGTTCCGTAAGGCTAGTTTTGCCTGCATCCACATGGGCGAGGATGCCCAGATTTAATGTGCGCATGTCTCATCAGCTTCTCAAAATTTCGGACTTGAGTTTGTTGAGAAGTGACTCGGCGCATTGAGACCTCCAGGTAGGCTACTGTCGGATACGGCGAACCTCGCCTTCCAAGGAGCGCTCGTCAGTTGTAGACGTGCTGCACCGGAACCGTCAAGCGCCACCAGTGGGACCGAATTGATGATCAAACGCTCACGTGTGTTCCCGATCGAGATCGAGGCACTGAGGGCTGTCACAATTCGTCTCCTCGCATACTTCAACGGGCATCTCTCGTTCGCGACGGTGAGACGGTCCAGGCGAAGTCCAACGCAGACGCACTGTGTCCGTGCCTGCGACCGATCGTTCGAGAGGGCAAAGTCATGCAGGTAGAAAGGGTTGGAGCATGAGCTTCACGTTTGCTATCGGCGACATACACGGATGCCTCACCCAAATGGAGGCGATGCTTCGCTGGATCGAACCCTATGGGCGCGGGACTGTCATTTTCCTCGGAGATTACGTCGATCGGGGACCTAATAGCCGCGGCGTTGTTGAGAGATTGATTGCCGGCCCGAAGTCGCCGGAGTGGAAATGGATCGCACTTAAGGGCAACCACGAAGACATGATGGTCGGCGCGATGGAGGGCCGCTACGAAGAGTCCTGGTGGCTTGCAAGCGGTGGCATCGAGACGGTTCAGTCCTACGGCGGGCTCATTCCGCAGGCTCATCTAGATTGGGCCGATAGGCTGCCGCTCATCCACTCGGATCAGTACCGCATGTTCGTACATGCCGGGGTTAAAGACGGTGTCTATCTGGAGGATCAGACACCCCACGATCTGATGTGGACGCGGTTCACTCCCTCCGACTCCAACGAATTCTGGGGCAAGCACCTCGTTCATGGGCATACCCCCTCAGCCCACAATCCCCGAACGATCGGCAATAGAACCAACGTCGACAGCGCATGTGTCTTCGATGGAAGGCTCTCATGTGCAGTCTTCGACGATGATGTCCCTGGAGCTCCGATTGAGTTCATTGAGGTGAAGACTTGAACCAATCTCGGCCGTTTCCCTAAGACATCTACAAGCTTGCCCGTCAGTGCGGCGTGAAGCCTTTTGTCGGGCATCTGCACAGCACGAAACTTCAGATGGAAGCCCTAGAGCGTTTCCGCGTTTTTCTGAATCGCGTCGGATTCCCAAATCAGATTTGTTCTGATTCATTTGATGCTGGCTGGATGGAGGCCAGCATCACATGACCGCACCGTTATCGAATGATCTTCGTGAGCGTGTTGTTGCAGCCGTCCTGAACGGCGAAAGTGTCCGTGCCGTGGCTGCCCGTTTTGAGGTGGCCGCGTCTTCGGTGGTGAAGTGGTCCCAGCGCCACCGCGCGACCGGATCGGTTCGTCCCGGCAAGATGGGCGGCCATCGCAAACGCATTCTGGATCCGCATCGTGGTTTCATTGCCGAGCGGCTCGAGCAGAACCCGCATCTGACGCTGCATGGCCTGAAAGCCGAATTGGCGTCGCGAGGCATTGCCGTCTCCCACAATACCGTCTGGGAGTTCATCCGCAGCGAAGGGCTGCGCTTCAAAAAAAACGCTGTTCGCCCTTGAGCAGGCCCGCGCCGATGTCGCCCGCAGAAGAGAGCGATGGAAGACCTTGCAACGGCATCTCGATCCGGGACGCCTTGTCTTCATCGACGAGACCTGGATCAAGACTAACATGACACCCATCAGGGGCTGGGGACCGAAAGGCAGGCGTCTGCGGGCGTTCGCGCCGCACGGTCACTGGCGCACGCTGACATTCCTCGGTGCCTTGAGGAACGACCGGCTGACAGCGCCTTGCGTCTTCGATGGACCGATCAACGGCCAATGCTTTCGCGCCTATGTCGAGCAGCAGTTGGTCCCCGTCCTCAAGCCAGGCGACATCGTCATCATGGACAATCTCGGCAGCCACAAGTCCGCGACAATCCGTCAGGCTATCAAAGCCGCCGGTGCACGGCTCTGGTTCCTGCCGCCCTATTCACCGGACCTCAATCCGATCGAGCAAGCCTTTTCGAAGATCAAGCATTGGATGCGCAACGCACAAAAGCGGACCATCGACGATACCTGGCGGTCCATCGGCAGGCTCGTTGAAACAATCAAACCCGACGAATGCGCCAACTATCTCGAGAATGCTGGCTATGTTGCCGTCAAAACATGAAATGCTCTAGGAATGGTTTGGCCGGAGGCGCGACCAAAAGGAGGCCAGCCGAGGTTAACCTTTCCGCCAATGCTGTTTTGGGAGACAGACAAGTAGATGCTTGCTAACTGAAGTGCCAATCTTTCGTCGGGCGTGAAGCGAAGAGCTGATCGGAAGCGCCGATCTCATTCATCATCCGGACAAGTAATCGCGCGGTCTCTTCGAGATTCGTGAGCCGGGCGTCGGTCACGTCCAATTCTCGGCCAGTTGTCTCATCTCCCTCCAGCCAACGCTGGTCACGACGTCGCGTCGAGACGATTAACGAGAGATACTTCTCGTATTCCTGGCTAAGCAGAGGTTCCAAGTTATCCATGACAGGACGCCTTTATGGAGTCCTGATATACCATGGCGTCTAGGGTTCCCAAATCAGTCAGATGACGTAGGCGAGCTTCGTAAGCAGAGGAAGCCCGCCGGAATCAGGCGGCATGAATACCGAGTGCACGCCGCCGCTGCTGCCCGCGCCCATTGAGACCACGGCTTCGGGCCGTGGACAGCGGCCAAGCCGGGAGCGTAGCCCGGCACCAATTCGATGAGAGCTAGTAGCCGTTGATACCGCTGCCGCGCACCGGGCCGATCCCTTGCGGACTTGCGTAGGTATTGTTCTCAGCGCTGGTGGTTGTGCACCCTGAAAGGGTCAAGAGCACTATCGCCGCGGCCAAAAAGTACTTCAGAGGCATGGCATTGTCCTCTCATCGGAGACTGCGCGGACCGCAGGGGCCCGGAGTCAGGATATTCCCTCAAACAACCGACAATGGCAACGGGGCGGATTTGAGCAGTTCGAGGCAACGCCTCAACGTTATCGGGCGATGATGTGCGGTGCTGTTCTGGGTTAGCGGCTGGCAGCCTCGACGAAGTGTCTGGACGACGACCACGCATCGCAAGCGGCCCAGCGCTCGCCCGACCCACAGCCCGTCACCTCCCGGTGGCGGGTTTTTCTTTGTCCACCAGCCGAAGGCAAAGAGCATGAAACTGCTTCGAAGTATGGCCTTCTGCGCTGCGGCACTCGCCTGCAGCTTCATCGCTTCCATGCCGGCAGCGCCGCGGTTCCCATCGAACCTGGCATCAGCGTGACCGCGAGCGTCAAGGAACATCCGGTGCCACTCGCGATGCTCGATGTCGATCATGTCGCCATCACTGCCGAGCGGCAGATCGAGGCTGCGGTCGACCTCGCGCGGATCGAAGTTCCACTTCAGATAAACCTCAGACTGCCGTGGCCGTCGTGCGCGCAAAGAAGATGCTCGAGAAGGCAGGTCCCGTCATTGGCGGAGGTATTCTTGTTGGCATTGCTACTGAGGCCGCAAAGAAAGCGCTTGGCTGGTAGCCATAGGATCGCATGTCCCTCAATTGCCGAGGATCAAACTACGAAATGAAATGGCGACACTGGCTACCGTGATCTTATGGCCATTGAGGCAGGCTGGACCAGTTCTGAAATACTCTGCCAACCGGGAGTGGCTCATCAGCTGAATTTAATAAAAGGTAATCAAACGTGGCACGCGGTCGCAAGAGACAGAGGGCCGGGCGCCCCAAAGGGGCCGCGACATGCCGAACCCGGCAAGTGCGGGCGCGGTGACCCATGCAGCGGAACCCGAAGTATTTCATCGTAATTCCAGTTCCGCGCTCTACTTCTACCTTCAGAAGGAGAACTAACTTGGAAAATCTAAGAGAATTTGCTTCCAGCACAAATGGTGATCGGTGGTTTTTAGGCATCGACGACGTAACAAACAGAGAGGTGGTTGTTCACCGTGGCAACCCATCGTCGGGCGGTCATGAAACGACGACTCTCGTGACTTCATTTTTAAATCAGCGCCCGTTTGGCCCGGAACATAAGGCTTTGGATTCGCTGCTTGCGGATCGAAGGGCCACCGAGAGCGAAGAGCCGCCAGCGAAACCGGTCTAACGCTGCATAGAATACCAGGGTAAGCCGCTGCTGCCCGCCCATTGAGACCACGGCTTCGGGCCGTGGACAGCGGTCAAGCCGGGAGGGTAGCCCGGCCCAATTCGAGGCCACGACCTCGCTCTGCGTAATGTGCAGCGCGCAAACGGCGCCGGTCCAGCCAGGCACTCCGCACGCTGGGAGAAATGCGCCGTGGAACTGTAGGACCCTTCAGGGGCCGTTCACATTGGCGTGACCCATAATTTAAATGTGGCACAAAACATTATTTGGGCCGTTTGCATGTTGAACGCAGGTGGTGACTAAAATGAGAAAGATCGCAGTCTTGGGCCTGTCTCTGGTGGCTGCATTTTCGACCGTGATGCCGGCGCAGGCTTTCCCGTCCCTCAACGGGCCGACGTTTCAAGCTTCGGACCTACAGCTGATCCAATATCGCAGGCACTTCCCCCGCGCATACGGCCGACATTACGGTGGCTCATGGGGCGGTTACAGGAACTACGGCCGCAGCTACTACGGCGGCTATCGACCCCATGGTGGCTACCGGTACGGACGCTATGGCGGCTATGGCGGCGGCTATTATGGCGGCGGTTACAACGATTTCGGACTGCTACTCGGCGGACTGGCGACAGGAGCGATTATTGGCGGTGCGCTCGCTCAGCCAAGGTATTATTATGATCAGCCAAGGTACTATGATCAGTCACGATATTACGGCAACTCGCACGTCGATTGGTGCTATTCCCGATATCGTTCCTATAGGGCCTACGACAATACGTTTCAGCCTTACTACGGCCCTCGGCGCCAATGCATTGGTCCTTACTAGAATCCGCTTCTGACGCCCACCGCGCAGAGGACAGCGGTCAACTGGGGTAGGTCGGCACCAACGAATGATGTGCGAGTGACGCCTATCTCCGTGGAGCCTTGGCAGAGAGCCGCTGTTTGATGTGCTGTCATGGAGCATCGAATGCGAATTATCCCAATGATTGCCAGCGCAACGGTCGCAATTGCTTTGGCAGCTTGTACCACCTCAACGGTGGAGAACCAGCCGCTTCCAGGAAGCCTGACATACGGCGGCAGGGTAGTTCATTCTCGCTATAGGCCAGGAACTGTCATCAAAAACACATTCCTCGGGAAGTTCGGTTACCGCATTAACGAGCGCTATGTCGTCCTGCCTGACGGGACGCTAAAACTCACGTATCAAAACCTCGGAAAAGACTATTATATCGAATGAGGGGCCAGACGAACCCTTGGTCAGCCCTTCGCCGGTTTGTCACCCAGTCAGCGGGTTTCTCATTTTCGACCAGCCGAAAGCAGGAGGTTAAGCTCCCAAATACGATGAAAAAACGAGCGTGGCGTGTAAAGGGACAGGTAGCGTCTCTTTGAGATGCGGATACGGCAGAAATTGCCAGGCAGCTGGATGGCGTTGAGATGGGAGTTTGAGATGGATGATCGAGCCGTACGCATGGCACTAGAGCGCCATTGGGATGCTTCGGATGCGGGCGATTTCAAGGTCGAACATGACATCTACGGCGAGGATGCCGTGCTTTATTATCCGCAATCGGGGGAGCGGATTCGCGGACGGCACAACATTCAAGAGAGCCGATTCGTGCAGCCGAACAAGAAGCATTTTACAGTCCGACGAATTATCGGCAGTGGCGATCTTTGGGTCACCGAATTCGTACTTTGCTATGACGGCATACCATCTTACACTGTGAGCATTATGGAGTTCCGCGAAGGACTAGTGGTCAACGAAACGCAATATTTCGCCGCTCATTTTGACCCCGCACCGTCGCGTGCGCATCTCGTTGAGCGAATGGATGAAATCACCTAGTCATACATGCAAGGCAACCCGATCGCCATTGATCCGGATTGAGATTTCAGCAGGGATTCTCCTGACTTCGACAGCTCCTCATGGCGTGCGATCCGGACCTTATCCACCGCTGCCCCAAGTTTCGCCCTCTTAGAAAACTCGGAGATAAACCTTGAGGAGGGCGATCGGTGTTCTCTCCGGAACTTCCTGGTCAATCGCCAACCAGTTTCCGGTGCCAGCCAATGGATCTGCGCGAGGTGGTTCACAAAGCAAGTGCGAGCTGTGGTTCGCTTCCCAGCGCTCGCGACCGGCGCAGCGACCGTCTTGCTTCGCGTGATCTGGGTGAAGTCGGCCCATTTCACCTTCAGCGTCACGGTCTTGCCACGGATGCCACTGGCCTCGCAACAGCGCCAGACTTATCGACCAATGGCCGAAGGCCCGCGCGGGCGGTCTCGAGATCATGGATGTCTTCCCGAAACGTATCCTCCGCGCCGACCGATTTCCGGATGCGATCGGGCTTGACCTGGCGCTCGTCGATGCCGCGGGCGATCCAGTAGAAATACGGCCCGGATTTGCCGAAATGCTGCTGGAGGAAGGTGAGATCACGCGCTTTGAGATCGGCGCCCGTCCCGATCCCGAGCTTCAGCATCTTTTCCGCTGTCGCTGGTCCAACGCCATGGAACTTCTTGACGGGGAGCGCCTCGACGAACGCCGGTCCGTGCTTCGGCGTAATGACGAACAGACCATCGGGCTTGCGCTGGTCAGAGGCCATCTTGGCGAGAAACTTGTTATAGGAAACGCCGGCAAATGCAGTGAGCCTCGTCTCAGCCTTGATCCTGGCGCGGATCTCCTCTGCAATCTCCGTTGCGAGCTCCATGCCCTTCAGGTTTTCGGTAACGTCCAGATAGGCCTCGTCGAGCGATAGCGGCTCAATCAGCGGCGTGTAGTCGGCAAAGATCGCATGGATCTGCTGCGATACGGCTCGATAAACATCGAAACGATGCGGCACGAAAATCAACTCTGGACACTTGCGTTTGGCCGTCACCGACGGCATCGCCGAGTGGACACCGAATTTGCGCGCCTCGTAACTGGCAGCTGCGACCACACCGCGTGCCTCTGGATAGCCGACGGCGACCGGTTTGCCTCGAAGTTCCGGATTGTCGCGCTGCTCGACTGAAGCATAGAACGCGTCCATGTCGATATTTTTGCGCACGCGGAGGCGAGGGGACCACGTCCACGCCACTCTTGCCGTCATCGCCCGGTTTTCGCGTCCCCAGCATCCATTTCCTTTCATGTGTCGCTGTAGATCTTATCCGAACCTGTGTCAGGAACGAGCAGCAGTGTTTCGGCATTGGGAGTAACCGTGCATCTGCCTTGCTGGCTTCTGTACAGAATACTCATCAAGCCGCCGTTCTCTCGATCATGGAGATTCGAGAGGTCTTTGCGCAAAATCTGCGAGCTGTGCGCAGGCAAAAGGCCAGTTTCAGGAAGAGCTTGCGCATCGCGCAGATATTGATCGTACCTATATCAGTTCGCTGGAGCGTAGCGTTTACAACGCCAGCATCGACGTCGTGGATCCGTTAGCGACAGTCCTGGGCGGCGAAGCGTCGGATTTGCTGAAGCGATCGCCGCAGCAGCGACAGACGTCACCTGGCGAGACAACTGATAAGCGGACCTCCAGGCGTTGGTGTCGGACACCAGGAAACCCTCAAGTCAACGTCAGCTGGCTGTGCATTTTTGGTGAGCGTCTAGGTCTAGTTGTCTATCCGCGCGGCCGTGGCTTCCGTGGATGGTGGTGGCGCGTTGACGAGCTCGGACACAAATTTCGTGATGGGCACGATGTTTTCGTACTGGCTCGCCTCCTCGAGGGCGTTCATGTACTCATCTCGTCGCGTCACTGGTATGACAGTCCACGGCGCTCCGCTCTCGGCGAGCAAGGCGTTCATCATGAAGCGCGCTGTCCTGCCGTTTCCGTCCGGGAATGGATGAATGTAGGTGAATAGGAACGGGGCAAGGATTGCCTTCACGCGCGCATCGGATTCCTCCGAAATACTTTCGAAGAGCGCGTCCATCGCGTCGGCGATCGCGTGTGGCGGTAATGGGACATGCGAAGATCCTCGCAGATAGACATTGTGCGACCGATAGCCAGCCAGCTGATGTGCCTTGATGATGCCTGCGGTCACCGAGGGGCTGAACATGGCGCGGAACCAATCCTGGTGCCGTGCCTCGAGCAGTTCTCCCGTGGGCGCTCCATCAAGGATCTTCCTGATGTCCTCCCGAACTTCCTCGAAAGCCAGCCTGTACCCTTTGGCCGCAAGTGCGTTCTTGGTTTCGTGATCCCGGGCGTTTTCGTCCGGCTCCCACTTGCCATCCTGGACCCTCCGGATCAGTTCCTCGGAAACTTCATATCCCTCGATCGAAAGCGAATTTAGCGCGTCTGCCACATAGCGCTCGTTGATTTCAGCGATGTAACCGTCCCGGTCGTTGATCCGCACCTGCTGGAAACCAATGTGGTCGAGAGCGTCTTTTCCCATTTTTGCCCAAAGGTTCTTGATCCGAGTAGCAGACGGCGCCTGGGTTCGCCGTGCATCCAGCTTGGTCAGTTCGGCCGTCGGGTCGAACGGGTTGTCCTCGTGGGGGTTGTATCCGGCCGATTCCAGAGCCTTGATGATGGTGTCGGCGTCCCGCGCTCTCCCGAGGTGGCGGAGTGCTCCTGCGATCCGGCCACCGACATGGCTGCGGCCGCCGTCCAGCAGATGTTGTAGCAGCGTGCTTGTCCCGCGGATTGAGCCGATGGCGGCTATGACATCGGTCGCGGACGTTTTCCAGGCCTCCGGTGACAGGTTGCAGATCGACTCTTCGATCGGCATCAGTCTCAACTGGTTTCTTGTTTCGGCAGGTTCGGTTTCCCTCGTTCGCAACAGATACAGCGACGTGTTGCTTGGCAGTTTCACAAGCTGGTTGTTTGCCTTCGAACTTCTGACAATGGCCTGCGCGGGGATGGAGTGATTGTCAGACCAAAGAGCAACGGATGCCTCGGGGGAAAGCCTCCAATCGTCGGGGAAGCGGTCGTCCAAATATCGTGCAATAAATTCCCAATACACCGTGCTCCAGGCGGTATCGATTCTGTTGTTGGCGGACGGTCGGGAGTTCACCGCCAACCACCCCTTCATTATATCCTCCAGGAAGCCGTTGGCCTGCAACCGTTCCCGGTGCACACGGCTGAGCTCTTCGGATTTCACCACCGATCGGGTGCCGTTCTGGGTCACTCCTCGTAGCTCAGCCAGGGATGTCGCGAGCAGTTCGTTGGGTTTCGCCATGTTGGCCTCCGGCGACGGTATGTGAGTAGTGGGCCACTAATTCCGTGCATCGTTGTTGCACTAATTTCGTGTCTTTGGCAAACACTAATATCATGCATCTTATTCACACTAATTTTATGCTTTTTATTCGCGCTAAATTCTTGCTTGGTCGGAACATGCCCCGTAAGGCAAGACGAACTCAACACCATTGCCGACCACCAATGCGGGACAGATCGATCCTTATCCCCGCGCGCCCAACATCCTGCACCGTCTCTGGCTGTTCCTGTCTTGGCGGCGCTACGACCTCCTCTTCCTCGGCGCGACGCGCCTCTTCGCTTTGCTGCGTCATTTCGACGGGTAGCTAGCATATCAGTCTAAGAGGTGCACGAGCGGGGCGCCGCGTTCATTGCAAAAGCCGACCGCGTTTATTTTCGTTTCCGATCATTGTCGGATGGCTCTGGGGCGATACAGCCTGCTGCCTTCGAGCGCCCAATGAACGAATGACGGCTTCCAGGATCGCCAAACGGCACACCGAACGATCTACATGAGGTCGATTCCGGCCGCCGGCGGCGACAACGCCTACCGTGAAACGGTGTCCCAATAATGTATAGAGGCCTGCTACAAATTTCGCTTGGCGTCTCGATGATTATCTTCAAGCTATCCCGCTGCATTTCATCAGAAAATCGGCAAGTACGCTCAAGTCAAGCGCGCCTTCGTCAAAACAGTCGCTTGGTGGTTGATTGACTCCCCTTTCATTTAAGAACAAATAGGGAACATATAGGCAGCTTCTGCCGTTGCAAAGCCTGAAGGAGGTGCCATTTCGAATGCGTGACTACGCTGTCAACCCTGTCGTCGCCGAGCTGCGCGAACGCATCGAGCGGCTTGAAGGCGGGGTGACACGCAGTCGCGCGGTGCTTCCTTTCGGCGTTCCGGCCATTGATGGCCGTCTTCCCGGTGGTGGGCTGGCTCTGGGTGCGCTGCATGAAGTCGCCGGCGGCGGCAACGGTGCGATCGACGGCGCCGCCGCCGCACTGTTTGCTGCGGCGGTCGGCGCCCGCAACCGGGGCAAAGTTCTATGGTGCGTGACGCGGCCGGACCTCTTCGCGCCGGCGCTGGCCCAAGTGGGCCTGTTGCCGGGCCGTGTCATCTATGTGGAGGCCGGCGACGAAAAGGCGCTTCTTTCCTGCATGGAGGAGGGACTGCGTCATGGCGGGCTGGGTGTTGTCGTCGGAGAGCTTGCACGGCTATCGATGACCGCCTCGCGCCGACTGCAACTGGCCGCCGAAAGCTCAGGCACGATCGGGATTGCCGTCCGCCGCTGGCGCCGGCAGACCGAGGCGTCCGATTTCGGGCAACCGACAGCGTCGCTCACGCGCTGGCGGGTCTCGGTGCTGCCGTCCTCTCCCTTGCCGGTTCCAGGGGTCGGCCGCGCGCGCTGGCTGCTCGAGCTGATCCGCTGTCGCGCCGGCGAAAGTGCAGATTTCGAAGTGGAGGCTCCAGATGCCAAGGGTCGTATCGCTCTTCCTTCCGAGCTGGTCCACGGATCGCCTCAGGAGGAAACTGGGCGACGCCGCGCCTCCGCCTGAGACGCCGCTCGTCCTCGTTGGCTGCCAGCAGCGCCGGCGTGTCGTCCTGGCGGCGAACGCGGCTGCGATCGCCGGCGGTCTGAGGGTGGGCATGCCGGCAACCAAGGCGCAGGCGCTCGTTTCCGGTCTCACCGTTATGGACGCCGATCCGGCCGACGACGCCGAGGGGCTCGATCGTCTGGCGCTTTGGGCGCTGCAGCGCTATGCCCCCATCGTTGCCGCTGATCCGCCCGACGGGCTGGTGATCGACACGACAGGTGCCGATCATCTGCATGGCGGCGAGGAGCTGATGCTGTCGGGCATGGTCAACCGCTTTTTCGCCTCCGGCATTTCCGCGCGCGCGGCCGTCGCCGACACCTGGGGTGCGGCCCATGCCTGTGCCCGGTTTCTGGCCCATCCGACGCTTGTCGTTTCACCGGGCGCTCAGGCCGATACTGTCCGAAGTCTGCCGATCGCAGCACTGCGGCTCGATCCCGCCATCGTCGACGGCCTTCGCGTCCTCGGGTTCAATATGATCGACGAGCTGGCCCGTGAGCCACGGGCGCCGCTAACGCTGCGTTTCGGGCCGGAGCTTGGCCGCCGGCTTGACCAGGCGATGGGCAGGATCGCCGAGCCGATCGATCCGGTGCGCACGCCGGATCTCATCGAAGTCCGCCGTGCCTTCGGCGAGCCGATTGCAGCGGCCGAGACGATCGCGCGCTATACGGCCAGGCTCGTGGACCGACTCTGCCGAGCGCTCGAGGAGAAAGCGCTCGGCGCCCGCCGCGTCGATCTCCTCTTCAACCGCGTCGACAACTCTTATCAGGCAATCCGCGCCGGAACCGCGACACCGGTTCGCGACGTCAAGCGGCTGACACGGTTGCTGACCGACCGGATCGAAACCATCGATCCCGGTTTCGGAATCGAGATCATGTCACTGACGGCAACCCAAGCCGAGCCGCTCATGGCTCGACAGGTGATTTCCTCGTTGATCGGGGAACCGGAAGCCGACGTATCCGGGCTGATCGATATTCTCGGCAACCGCATCGGCGAGCAGCGGCTCTACCGCTTCGCGCCGGTCGCAAGCGACGTCCCCGAACGCTCGGTTGCCCGCGTTGCACCGATGGCGCCGGACAACGGCGAGACCTGGCCCGATCATTGGCCACGGCCGACGCGACTACTGGCGCACCCCGAGCTGATCGAGACCATGGCGCTGCTGCCTGATCATCCCCCCGTCAGCTTCACCTGGCGCGGCATCCGGCGACGGGTCAGGCGTGCCGACGGGCCGGAGCGCGTCTTCGGCGAGTGGTGGAAAGGCGATGCCGAACTGGCAGCCGTGCGCGATTATTTCCAGATCGAGGATGATGCCGGCGAACGCTATTGGATCTTTCGTTCCGGTGATGGCGAGCACGGCGAGACCGGCAATCACCAATGGTTCCTGCATGGGATATTCGGATGACGAAGACGCCACGCTATGCCGAGTTGCAGGTGACGTCGCACTTTTCCTTCCTGCGCGGCGCTTCGTCCTGCGAGGAACTGTTTGTGCAGGCGGCAGTGCTCGGTATCGAGGCATTGGCGATCATCGACCGCAACAGTCTCGCCGGCATCGTGCGCGCCCATCAGGCGGCCAGGGACACTGGGGTGCGACTGATCGTCGGTTGTCGCCTGGATCTCACCGATGACATGTCGGTCCTTGTCTATCCGACAGATCGGCCGGCCTATGCGCGCCTCTGCAGGTTGCTGTCGCTTGGCAAGAAACGGGCCGGCAAGGCTAAATGCCGGCTCGATTGGAGCGATCTCGTGGCCTATGGTGAAGGCCTGATTGCCCTTTTCATCCCCGATCAAGCCGATCAAACCTGCCAGCTGCATCTGCGCCGCTTGAAGGAAGCTTTTGGTGATCGCGCCTATCTGGCGCTCACACTGCGCCGCCGACCGAATGATCAGCTGCGGCTTCACCAGCTCTCCAACCTGGCGGCGGCCATGGATGTCGAGACGGTCGTCACCAATGACGTATTGTTTCATGTGCCGGAGCGACGCGTCCTGCAGGACGTCGTCACCTGCATTCGCCACAACGTCACCATTGACGATGCAGGTTTCCGCCGCGAACGGCACGCCGACCGTTATCTGAAGCCGCCGGAAGAAATGGCACGGCTCTTTCCGCGCTATCGCGAAGCGCTGGCCCGCACCATCGAGATCATGGAGCGATGCCGCTTTTCACTCGATGAACTCGCCTATCAATACCCGGAGGAACGATCCCATCCGGAAATGACGGCGCAGCAGACATTGGAACAACTGACCTGGGAGGGTGCTGCCTGGCGCTATCCGGAAGGGTTGCCGCAAAAGGTCAAGAAGAACCTCGAGCATGAACTGCAGCTGATCGAGAGGCTCCAGTATGCTCCTTACTTCCTGACCGTGAACTCCATTGTCCGCTTCGCCAGATCAAAGGACATTCTCTGTCAGGGCAGGGGATCGGCTGCCAATTCATCCGTCTGCTATGTACTCGGCATCACATCGATCGATCCCGACATAAACGACCTGCTCTTCGAGCGCTTCGTCTCTGAGGAACGCCGGGAGCCGCCGGATATCGACGTCGATTTCGAGCACGAGCGGCGCGAAGTCGTCATGCAATGGGTATTCGACACCTATGGCCGCGATCATGCCGCCCTCTGCTCCACCGTCATCCGATACCGTTCGAAAGGCGCCATTCGCGATGTCGGCAAGGCACTCGGCCTGCCGGAGGACATGACAAAGATGCTCTCGTCCCAGGTTTGGGGTTGGGGCGAAGACGTTGGCGAGAAACATGCCGAAGAGCTCAATCTCAATCTTGGTGACCGGCGCCTTCGCCTGACACTGGAGCTTGCCCGGCAATTGATGGGAGCGCCGCGTCATCTGTCGCAGCACCCCGGCGGCTTCGTTTTGACCCGCGACCGTCTGGACGAACTGGTGCCGATCGAGCCTGCGGCGATGGTCGACCGGCAGGTGATCGAATGGGACAAGGACGATATCGACATCCTGAAGTTCATGAAGGTCGATTGCCTGGCGCTTGGCATGCTTTCCTGCATGAAGCGCGGCTTCGATCTTCTCGCCGAACACAAGGGCATCAATCTCGATCTTGCGACCATTCCGGCCGAAGACCCACGCACCTATGCGATGATCAGGAAGGCGGACACGCTCGGCACCTTCCAGATCGAAAGCCGGGCGCAGATGTCGATGCTGCCGCGGATCAAGCCGCGCACCTTCTATGACCTCGTCATCGAAGTGGCAATCGTCCGACCTGGCCCGATCCAGGGCGACATGGTGCACCCGTACCTCAGGCGCCGGGAGGGTAAGGAGGCGGTGGTCTATCCGAAGCCGGAACTGGAAAAGGTGCTCGGCAAGACGCTCGGCGTGCCGCTCTTCCAGGAGCAGGCGATGCGGGTGGCGATCGAATGCGCCGGTTTCACGCCGGGCGAGGCCGATCAGCTGCGCCGCGCCATGGCGACCTTCAAGCATACGGGCGGTGTTTCGAGGTTCGGCGAGAAACTGATCGCCGGCATGGTGGCAAATGGCTATGCACCGGAGTTCGCGGAGAAGACTTTCAAGCAGCTCGAAGGCTTCGGCAGCTACGGTTTCCCCGAAAGTCATGCGGCCTCCTTCGCGCTGATCGCCTACGCCTCGTCCTGGCTGAAATGCTGGCATCCGGATGTCTTCTGCGCGGCACTCCTCAATGCACAGCCAATGGGCTTTTATGCACCCGCCCAGATCGTGCGCGACGCGCGGGATCATGGCGTTGACGTCCGCCCCGTCTGCGTCAATGCCAGTCGCTGGGACTGCACGCTTGAGGCCACGGAAGACGAAAGCCGGTTCGCCGTCCGCCTTGGCCTGCGTATGGTCAAGGGGCTCGCCAATAACGATGCGGCGGCGATCGTCGCGGCGCGTGCAGGATTGCCCTTCACTTCTGTCGATGATCTCTGGCGCCGCGCCGGCGTGCCAGCCGCCTCGCTCGTCGAACTGGCGGAGGCCGATGCCTTCCAGCCATCGCTGGGGCTCGCGCGACGTGAAGCGCTCTGGGCGATCAAGGCGCTGCGCGACGAGCCTTTGCCGCTGTTTGCCGCCGCCTCAGCTCGTGAAGACCAGACGGTATCAGAGCTCAATGAGCCGGTGGTGGCGTTAAGACCCATGACGGCCGGCGGCGAGGTCGTTGAGGATTACGGCCATGTCGGGCTGACCTTGCGCTGCCATCCAGTCTCGTTCCTCCGCGACGATCTTGCCAAGCGTCGCATCGCCACGTGCCGTGATGCGATGCAGGCACGCGACGGCACATGGCTCGAAGCTGCCGGCCTCGTGCTCGTTCGCCAGCGGCCGGGATCTGCCAAGGGTGTAATGTTCATCACCATCGAGGATGAGACCGGGATTGCCAATCTGGTCGTCTGGGTGAAGACCTTCGAGAAGTACCGACGCATCGTGCTCGGCGCGGGCATGCTCGGCGTCTATGGCCGCATCCAGCGGGAAGGCGACGTGGTGCATCTCGTTGCCCACCGGCTGAGTGATCTTTCTGCCGATCTTGCAAGCGTCGGCGACCGAGAGGCCGTCTTTCCGCTTCCGCACGGGCGAGGCGACGAGTTTCACCATGGATCGCCGGCGCCCGATCCGCGCGGGCTGCCGAAGGGGCCGCGCCCGCGCGACATCGTCGATCCCTATCTGCATCTCGAGGCGATCAAGGTGAAGACACGGGATTTCAGGTGAGGGAGACAACGTCATCGACGATCGCCTGCAATGCAGCCCTGTGGCGGCAAAACGCGGCTCGCGATGGTCTAGCTCCGCGGCACGGCCCCATCGCGATGGAAGTTCCTTCGGCGGCGACAAGCGATCGGATAACGGAGGTGAAGGCGCAAGGTTTGGACTGGAGGATTTTCCGGAGGACCGACACTCCGCCCGACGCAGCCTGATCGGGAATTGTGAAAAGATGGGCTTGCGCGCGAGACGGCAGGATCACACATTGCCTAACCATTACAAAAGACAGGACGGAACGATGAGTGGCACTTTCTTTCAACCGGTCGATGCTGCTGAAGTGCCACGCTTTGCCGGCCATTCCACCTTCATGCGCCTGCCTGCCGTGCCCACCGCAGCCGGGCTTGATATCGCACTGGTCGGCATTCCCTGGGATGGCGGCACAACAAACAGGGCAGGCGCCCGGCACGGGCCGCGGGAGGTTCGCAATCAGTCGAGCCTCATGCGGCGCGTGCACCATGTTTCGGGCACCGAGCCTTTCAGCATCGCCAATGTGGCCGATGTCGGCGATCTCTCAGTCAACCCGATCGATCTTATCGACGGCCTCGGTCGCATCGAAAGGGGCATGGATCAGATTGTCGCTGCTGGTGCCATTCCTCTCTCGGTCGGCGGCGACCATCTAACGACTTTGCCTGTGCTGCGTGCGGTGGCAAGGCACCGACCAGTCGGGCTGATCCATTTCGATGCTCATTCCGATACCAACGACCGCTATTTCGGCGACAATCCCTACACGCATGGAACGCCGTTCCGTCGCGCGATCGAAGAGGGATTGCTGGATCCCAAGAGGATCGTTCAGATCGGAATTCGCGGCTCGATTTACGATCCGGGGGAGCACGACTGGGCCAAGCAGCAGGGCGTGCGCATCATCTACATGGAAGAGTTTGTCAGTCGCGGCGCCGAGGACGTGATGCGCGAAGCGCGAAGCATCGCTGGCGACCTGCCGACATACGTTACCTTTGATATCGACAGCATCGATCCCTCCATGGCGCCTGGAACGGGAACGCCGGAGGCGGGCGGCTTCACGACCCGCGAGGCCCAGCAGATGATCAGGCTGCTTACCGGCGTCCAGATCGTCGGTGCCGACGTCGTTGAAGTCTCGCCACCGTTTGACCTGGCCGGCATGACGGCGCTTGCCGGCGCCACAATGATGTTCGAACTTCTGTGCGTCATCGCCAAGCAGGTCGGGGATCGACGCAATGCGGCCAGTGCCTGATGCCGAGCGATTGTCCCGTCAGGGACAGGTGACTGCCTCGCCGGACAGGCGTCGGTAGCCGCCGCGCCAGTAGAGCAGCGGTTCGACATCCTCCCGCGTTTCGATCGCGCAGACGCGACCGATGAGGATCGCGTGCGAATGGTGATTGAGGACCGTTTCAAGCTCACAATCGAGAACCGTCAGAGCATCCTTCAGGGCCACGGTCCCGGTTGAAAGACGATACCATTGCGCGTCTTCGTAACGTTCGACACCGCGCCTTCCCTCGAACCCTGCGAAGGACTGCGCGACATGCCGCTGGCTAGCGGTGAGCACATTGACGCAGAAGCGACGATACCGCTCGACCACCGGCCACGAGGACGACCCGCGGTTGAGGCTGACGATGACGGAAGGCGCTTCCGCAGACAGCGAGGAAACCGAGGTCGCGGTAAAGCCTGTCCGCTCGTCGCCTTCGCCAACAGTGATGACGCTCACCGCACCGGCGAGCTGGCGCATCGAAAGCTTGAACGCGGATTGATCGACAAGGGATCTGGTTGCGAACTCTTCCATCGACTTGCTCCTTCGTCAGCCTTTGGCTCGTGCCGTCGCGAAGCGATTGACCGGCATTGATAGGCCAAGGTTTTCGCGAAGCGTCTTGCCTTCGTATTCTTCGCGGAAAAGCCCACGACGGCGCAATTCCGGCAGGACGAGCTTTACGAAATCTTGAAGGCTCGACGGCAGCGTCGGGAACATCAAAATGAAGCCATCTGCCGCACGGGTCTCGAACCATTCTTCCATGAAATCGGCAATCTGGGTCGGCGTGCCGGTAATGCCGTTACCGGTATGCTTTTCGGCATAGTGGCGCACGAGTTCACCGACGGTGCGGCCTCCCTTGACGAAATCGACCAGTTCGTCGAACAGGGCGCGTGAACCCTTCGGCGCGGACGGCAACCGATCCATGGGAAAGGGCCTGTCCAACGGCACACCGCGCAGGTCAGTCTCGAGAAACTCCGAAAGCATCAACCGCCCGACGTCCGGATGCATCTTGTCGATGAGATAGTCGACCTTGGCCTTCGCTTCGGCTTCCGTTTCGCCAACGTTCAGCACGACGCCGGGCATGATCTTGAGGTCGTCGGGATTGCGCCCGTAGGCTGGCATGCGGCCCTTGACGTTCTCATAGAATGCACGGTTGCGATCGATGTTCGAGGCAAGGCTGAAAACGATCTCGGCCGTCCGCGCGGCCATGTCCATGCCGGGTTCAGAACCGCCGGCCTGCGCGATGATGGGTCGGCCCTGCGGTGACCGGGCAATGTTGAGCGGCCCGCGCACCTGGAAGTGCTTGCCCTTGTGATTGAGCGTGTGATGCTTGGTCTTGTCATAGTAGACACCGCTCTCGCGATCGAGAAGCAATGCGTCGTCCTCGAAACTGTCCCACAGGCCGAAGACGACGTCCACGAACTCGTTGCCGCGCTCGTAGCGCAGCGCATGCGGGTCGAGGCCTTCGCGATTGAAGTTGTAGCCGGTCTCGTCGTGGTCGGAGGTCACGACATTCCAGCAGGCGCGGCCGCCGCTCAAATGGTCGAT
Organism: Rhizobium sp. LjRoot258; assembly: GCF_964254185.1. Classification (NCBI taxonomy): domain Bacteria; kingdom Pseudomonadati; phylum Pseudomonadota; class Alphaproteobacteria; order Hyphomicrobiales; family Rhizobiaceae; genus Rhizobium; species Rhizobium sp. LjRoot258. Next base: position 484,197 of record NZ_CAXUST020000003.1, read on the forward strand.
CGAGGCAAAGAGGCGCGCGACATTGTAGGGCTCGTAGTAACTGGTTGAGACAGTGGCCACGAGGCCGAGATCTTTCGTTGTCACCGACAGGGCTGACAGCAACGACAAGGGCTCGAAGCGATTCATCTTCGTCGGGATACGGGCGAGCGCGTCCGGATCGCCAACGGCGGCGGCCGGTGAATCGGCCATGAACATGAAATCGAACTTCGCCGCCTCCGAGCGTTTGGCGACGTCGAGAAGATGGCTGAAATCGTTCGCACCGTGAACGTTGCTGGCCGGATGCAGCCAGGACGCAGGATGAAAGCCGAACGTGTAGACGAAGGTGCCGAGTTTCATCTTGTCGGTGCGGGCCATGAAATTCTCCCCAGGCGCTTTGAACGACGATTGCCTAAGGTAACGTCACGCGACTTTTCACATCAATATCGCAACACTGATTTCCGTTTTAGTTTTTCTAAAGAGTCACGGTGCCGAGACCTAAAAGCCTTTGGAAGCGGGATGCTAAGGCGCATTTTATCTGACTCAGTTTCGCACGGGTCTGACTCCATTTGCATACGTTTGACTCACCGAAGCTAAATATTTGCTTTAAATAGATATTCTGGAGGCTGCTTACCCCAATTTGCACGAGTAAGATTCAACGTAAGCGCGTAGGCCACCCCACGTATCATTCGGGCTGCTGATGGGCGATTTTCTGCATGAGTCATGCGGAGAATTCTATGAGCGACAGTGTGAATCACCCTCGAACGTTTGAGGTTTTGACCGCGGAGCCCGTGCGAAGACGACGCAAGCCGCGGGACTGGTCGGATGACGAAAAGGCGCGGATCGTCGCCGCGACGCTGCAGCCTGGGGCCAATGTCTCGGCGGTTGCCCGGTCTGAAGGCTTGGATCCCTCGCAGCTTTATGGGTGGCGTCGCAAGGCACTGGCATCGGGAGTTGTTGCGCCCCTGACGGAGGGAACGGGCAAGCAGATCAAGTTCGCGCGCGTTGAAACGGTAAGCAGCGGCTCGGTGGATATTGTCATTGCAGATATGGTGGTGCGCGTCGGCGGCGATTTTGACCCCGATCACCTGGTGAAGGTTCTGCGGGCGGTTCGCAAGGCATGATCGCTTCGGGTGTGGTGGTCTATGTGTCGTGCCAGCCGGTCGACTTCCGCAAGGGGGCCGCCTCGTTGATGGCGCTGGTGCGGGATGGCGGTCTCGATCCCTTCAATGGCGCGCTTTACGTCTTCCGGTCGAAACGGGCCGATCGTATTCGTATTGTGTGGTGGGATGGCAGTGGTGTCTGCCTCTATTCGAAAACCCTGGAAGATCAAGGCTTCTGCTGGCCGGGCATATCGGCGGCACGGATACGTCTGGACCATTCTCAGCTCATGGCATTGCTGGCCGGAATGGATTGGAAAAAGATCCGCCCGACCAAGGTCAGGCGACCCTTGTTGACGGGCTGACAGCGCCTGCGGCAAGATGAATCATGCCGCTGTAATGGTTGGGAAAACGGCTGTTTTTGTGCTCTACTTATTGCCATGGATTTGCCCCCTCACGACCTGCCGGACGACGTTGACGCACTGAAAGCGATGGTCCTCGCGATGGCGCGCGAGCAGGCTGCGAAAGAAGCCCGACTGAAGGCCGCTGAAGCTGAGATCGCCCGGCTGGAGGCGGTGGAGAAGAGCGCCAACGAGCGGATTGCCAACCTCACATCGATCCTGAAGGTTCTGCAGCGCACCCAACATGGCACCCGTTCAGAACGACTGCGTCTTGGCATCAACGACGAACAGGTGTCCTTTGCCTTCGAGGAAGTTGAGACCGGTCTTTCGGCAATCCAGAGCGAGCTTGATCACGCGGCCAAAGACAAGCCGAAACGAGCAGCACGTCCGCGCAAGGGTTTTGCCGCTCATCTCGAACGCATAGAGGAAGTGATCGAGCCAGAGATCCCGGCCGGCTGCGAGGGGCTGGAAAAGGTCCTGATCGGTGAGGATCGCTCCGAACGACTGGATGTCGTGCCGCCGAAGTTCAGGGTCATCGTGACGCGTCGCCCCAAATATGCCTTCCGGGGCAACGATGGCGTGCTCCAGGCTTTGGCATCGGCACACATCATCGAAAGCGGCCTGCCGACGGAGCGGCTGCTCGCCTATATCGCCGTCTCCAAATACGCCGACGGCCTTCCGCTTTACCGGCAGGAGGCAATCTATCTACGCGACGGTGTCGAGATCAGCCGATCGTTGATGGCCCAGTGGATGGGGCATCTGGGCTTTGAGCTGCAGATATGCGCCGATTACATCCTTGAACGCGTCAAGGAGGGCGAAAGGATCTTCGCCGACGAAACCACCTTACCCACTCTTGCGCCTGGTTCGGGGAAAACGACGAAGGCCTGGCTATGGGCTTATGCTCGCGATGATCGCCCCTATGGCGGAACCAGCCCGCCGATGGTGGCCTATCGTTTTGAGGACAGCAGGGGCGCTGATTGCGTGGCGCGTCATCTCGCCGGATTCAGCGGTATCCTGCAAGTAGACGGCTACTCGGCCTATACCAATCTTGCCAAGACACGTGCCAAGGCCGGCAGCAATGAAACGATCCAACTCGCAGGGTGCTGGGCGCATCTTCGTCGCAAGTTTTACGACCTTCACATCAGCGGTGTCTCAAAGGCAGCAACGGACACGATCATCGCGATGACCGAGCTGTGGCGCATCGAGGATGAGGTCCGCGGTCGCGATGCCGACAGCCGCTCCATGCTGCGTCAGGAAAGATCTGCAACCATCGTCTCCGGCCTCTTTGATCTTTGGGAAAAGGAACTGGGTAAGGTCTCTGGCAAGTCCAAGACCGCTGACGCAATCCGCTACGCGCTCACCCGGCGCGAAGCACTGGAGCGTTTCCTGACGGACGGTCGCATCGAAATTGACTCCAATACCGTTGAGCGCGCGATCAGGCCCCAAACGATCACAAGGAAAAACAGTCTATTCGCCGGTAGTGAAGGCGGTGGACGGACGTGGGCAACACTGGCCACGCTTCTCCAGACGGCCAAAATGAACAACGTCGATCCGCTCGACTGGCTTTCCCAGACCTTGACCCGCATCGCTAAAGGCTGGCCAGTATCCGAGCTCGAGGCGCTTATGCCATGGAACTTCAAGCCTGACGCCATCGGCTAACCGCTTACGATTCAACTGCCTTATAGTCCCAAAATTTCCTCTGCCTCCTGCACCAAAATAAATGCTTAAATTGAAAAACGCCCCCGCGCGGATGATGCGAGCCATGGTCCCGCCCCATGTGATCCGTCGTATCCAGAACCCCGGGGGCCACCATTGGCAACGAGCATTTCAAAGACATTCTGGCCATCGCTGCCCCTCCAATCATCCTCGTGCATGCCTTAGACCCTTTGTTGTTCGAATCCCTGGGTGGCGGGCAACTTCGCGCCACATCGGAACCTTCGCTAATGATGTCTCCAAGGTCCGCGTATCGACCCGTTGCGGCCACTGGGGTTTGCTCGCGCTATGGCGCACGTGGACTCCATTCCGGTCATTCCTGAGTTTGATCACAGAGCTATCTGGGAATAAACTGGCTGAGAAAGGCCCGTGACCATGAAACCAATGAATGACGAGCACCTCGCGGTCCTGCGCAGGCACATGGTCGAGTTGATTGCAATCCATGTCGAGCTTGCGAGCGAAGAGCTTGGCAGGGCGTCGCTCGATGAGCGGGTCATGGCTGCGATGCAGCGGGTGCAGCGGCATCTCTTCGTGCCAGCCCCGCTTGCGCCGTATGCCTACCAGGACACGCCGCTGCCGATCGGCTTCGATAAAACCATCTCGCAGCCCTTCATCGTAGCTCTCATGACCGATCTCCTCGCGCCCCAACCGCACGAGTCAGTGCTCGAAATCGGCACCGGCCTGGGCTACCAATCCGCAATCCTCGCCGAGCTCGCCGGGCAGGTCTGGAGCGCCGAAATCATCGAGGAATTCGCAAGCCGTGCCGAGGCTCTGCTTCGGGGCCTGGGCTATATTAATGTCGGCATTCGTGTCGGAGACGGGTCTCGCGGCTGGCCCGAGCACGCCCCGTTCGACAAGATACTGGTCATGGTGGCGGCCGAGCGGTTGCCGCCGGCATTACTTGGGCAGCTCAAGCCCGGCGGACGCCTGGTTATGCCGTTGGGATCTGAAAAAGGACAGCTCCTGACTGTCATTGACAAAGATGCGGCAGGGCAACTCAAGATTCGCAAACTTATCCCGGTTCAGTTTGGTCTGCTCGAAACGGTCTAACGCGACGTGCGGACATCCGGCGCGACCGCACCTCTCCGATCGTACACAGAAGTCAGGATTCTGTCCGTCTGCACCATTGGCGGACGTGGAAGTTCGACCCCTTTGCGGACCTTGGTCCGGATCAGCCTCTCCCAATCACGCTGATTGTCCTTATCGCGTGAAGTGCGCGCTGTCGTCGAAGGCCGCATGACGTGACCATGCAGATAGAGCCGACAGCCGACGATACTCGGCCGGATTGCGCCAGACGGCGGCATGGCGTGGCCGAAGCCGGAAAAGCCGTGCCGCTCTCTGCGGTCGCAGAATTTCGGTATGAGCTTGAGCAACCAACCATCTGGCGCCGCGACAGACAACCGACAGTAACGATCAAGGCCGCCGTGAATGGGCGAACTCAACCGGCAACTGTCGTTGATCAACTCCGACCGCAGATCCAGCAATTCGAGAAGGCACTTCCAACTGGGTATAAGGTCGCAGTGGGGGGCGCCGTTGAATCTAGTGCCGATGCCCAGGGTCCAATTGCGGCGGTGGCGCCCTTGATGCTCGTCGCCATGGCTACAGTCTTGATGCTTCAACTGCAAAGTTTCAGTCGTCTGTTCTTGGTATTCGCTGTTGCCCCGACCGCTCTCATTGGGGTAGTCGTGGCACTGCTTCTCAGCAACTCGCCTTTGGGGTTTGTCGCGATCCTTGGAGTGCTTGCGCTGATCGGCATTCTGATCCGCAACTCCGTTATCCTCGTGGTCCAGATCGAGCACTTGCGAGGCGAGGGTGTGGCGGCTTGGCCAGCCGTCGTCGAAGCAACGGAGCATCGGATGCGCCCGATTATGCTGACCGCCGCCGCAGCAACTCTTGCCCTCATTCCGATATCTCGTGAGGTTTTCTGGGGCCCGATGGCCTACGCGATGATGGGCGGTATCGTTATCGGGACTATTCTGACGCTGCTGTTTTTGCCCGCGCTTTACGTGATCTGGTTCAAGATATCGGAAGAGCCTGCAGCGGAGAAGAAACGCTCCACCTCGATCGATTTTCATAATCATCAGAGGGCTCGGCGCTTTTGGGGACATCGTAAAAATTCCGCACAAGATCAATGTATTCATCCACGGCCAATACGGCCCCAATGGAATCGCAGAAACTAATGTAACGAAGATCTGTGACTTTGCCGTTCTCGCAATCTCTTGCGGTGCCGTCGTAGGGGCTTTCCCCAAGTTTGAGACGGTGGGTTCGCTTGCCCTCGCACTATCAGATTCATCGCTAGCCCCTGTTTGCAACTCCGTGGAAACCCCCGCCGTGCGTCCTTCCGCAAATCAATAAGTTTTAAACAGAACTGAGCGCATACTGTGTAAGTCGACAACATTTTTACTCATAAAGGAGTTCAACATGGCAGACGAAATCACCGCTACGGGTTCCAACGACACGACACTTGGAAACCCAACGAAAGAAAAGAAGACCCGCGCACCCCGCAAATCCAAGACAGTCGCTGAAGCGGCTGTTTCCCCTTCGGTGAGTGCGCCTGTGAAGAAGACCCGCGGTCGCCGAAAGAATACTGAAGAGAGCGCCGTCCCTTCTTCGGCAGCGCCGGTAGCGGCGAAGAAAGGTGCCCCTGCGAAATCGTCTGCAAAGGCGCAACCCGCGAGGCGTGGCCCACGCAAAGTTGAGGCGGCTAAGCTGTCGTCGGACGGCTTTGCAGACCTCCTGAAGCTTGAAGAAGAAAACCAGAAGCTCCGTAAGGCGCTCTCCGATAAGCTTCGCGCGGAGAACGTTGACCTCCGCAAGAAGCTTGGTATGGCGTGAAGCCAACTTGATCGCTGGAACACCGGGATAACAAATCCTGTAGAGCGATAAGACTGACAACCGGGCAAGCATTGCAAGCCCGGTCTCCCGCCCGGTATTATGCTCATGGAGCACCGAGTCGGGAGGTGGATCGATGAAATCACCGTGGAAAGTGATTGCTGGGTTAGTGTCTCGAGGTAAGCCAGAGACACCAGATGAGCTCGAATACGAGATCCTAGCGACGCCAGATCCGAGCGCTGAACAGCCCAACATCGACGTCGTCAGGCTTAAGATCGGGGCATCTCACCCCCCGTTTTCTACACTACCCGTTAAAGAAGTTTCCCTCGAACTGCCAACCGCGCCGCAAAGCGGCCTTGGTCGACCAACGTCGTTAAGCGAGAGAAAGCCAATTGCGGGCGTTGCTTTGTCGGACGAAGTGGACGTGCTGGCAACGACAATCAGGTTGGTGACAAAGGACCGGTTGAGCGTACGCGCGGAGCCATCAGCGTCAACCGTCCCCGAAGCTAATGGTCCCGATGTTTCGGTCACCGCCAATATTAATGGTAGCGGAAAGGCCGAACCCACCGCACTGCTGAAGAACGACACCAGCGTGGCCAACAAGGCTGGGGGCAGGGGCAAGTCAACGCGAGCTGAGCGAGCTGATGGAGCGAGGTCAAGGCAAAGGGCTGCAATTGATGCGCGCCCTGCACGAAGTGCGAAACGACGCAGTTCGCCAGCGACCAGTATCGACGCGGCAGCTTCATTGCCCGAACAAGGTTTCATTGCCGAAACAATGCGTCTGAATTCCGAAATAGAGCAGCTGAGACAGCAATTGGCTCAAAAGTTGCGTCGGCAGAACGAGCAACTCCGAGGAATGCTCAAGCGATTTGAAGTTGGCTGAAAGACGATTGTTGGGTAGCGGTGGCCCTTTGGCGACCATCCGGAGCGTTTTGTCAGCTTCGTGTTCGTTGACGTCCCATCGATAAAAGTAAGGCGTGCCAGAGCCTTATCGAAAAATGCTTGCGTCTTTCGATCCATAGACTTCTCGCCCGAGCGATTGCCGGACGAAGCTGCTCGCTTGCCGTGAGGCTCTTTCTGTGGCTCAAACCGAGCCGGTGCAACATGCGTCCAACGCTCGAGCGATGCACAATGACGCCGTGCTCTGCAAGCTCGAGGCACAATTCGTCAAGAGTCAAATCACCCTTCTCAGCAGCCATACGTTCACGGAACCACGCTTCGTGGTCGCTTAACTGTCACTTCTAAACCTTTCATGTTGTAGTCCAAACAAGCTGATACGGACCGGCAGCACTACTCGAAAGCTTCGAACAGCCTTCTCGCCAATCCAAGTCTGTACTGAACATCTTCTAGAACGTCGCGTGCTCGGGCCTCTTGGCCGTAATCGTCGAAGAGGGTAATTTCCAACAAGATATCAAGTCGATCTTCGAGTTGAAGCCGTGCGGTTTCGCGGGATCTACCAGTTGCCTGGATCTACAGTGTGATCGATGCTTGCGAACTCATCCGCCCTTACTTGATCGAGTATCACCTCTGTGGTCGTGTTAGTTTCATCAATTACGTGAAAGCTAAGTGGCGGCGGGCCTACTACGAGCTGCTGGTAAAAGAGCAAAGCGGCTTCTTCGACTGTGTCTGCTTGCAGCTTTGACGTGACCGCTACGGTGAACGTATGCATGCCATCGATCTCCGTTCATTTTGGTTGCGTGCCGGGCCTCATCAACAGCCAGAGGCTGTGTTAACGATGTCTTAAGGCTCGGAATTGACGTACCAGTAAAACATGCGATGTTCCTCGCGGGCAACTGAGGGGTTATTCGTGAACATCCATCGACAGGCTCGGCGCTTCAGCGCCGGGGCGTTAGCGTTCGCCTTGGCGAGCTGCACAACAACGCAAGCACAATTCAACAAGAAGCCAGAGGCGGTAAGCAAAGCGGCGTTGTGCAAGACGATCCTGGAAACGCCGGACCCGCTATTTTATCAGCAACTTTTATCGGAACTTTCGCGTCGAGGCATCAGTATTCCTGAATGTCAGCAGATGGTGCAGCAGCAAAAGCAGGCAGCAGCCGCGCTCGTGGCTGTCGCGCTGGTTGGAACAGCGGTGGCGGTATGCGCCAATGGCAACTGTGGGGGCGGGTATACGCCCAGTTACGGCTACCGGGGCAATTGCCAGTATGACTGGCAGTATGACGCGGCAGGCAATCGATGTGGCCGACGTAGCGCATGGTCGCGACCGGGGGGCTTTTAACGGCCTCTAATAGAGGGTTCCCGTCGATCGTTAAACGCGCCCAGGTATTTTTCCCAGGCACTGCTCATAAATCGTCGCGTGTCAGGCATGTCAGTCGGGCCCTGCTACTGCTGGCAATTGTGCCTCCTCGACTGTGCACGAGATTCGCGCTCAGTTCGGTCGACCGTCGGCTCCGACTGGAAGGCGTAGTTGCCTCCCGCTGTTACCGTCGGGAGGCCACCTTTGTCGCTATTCGTCCACGGTCTCCCGCATGTCGGAAAGATCGATGCCATGCGTGTCGAACCACCATTCCGGGCTCATATCGGAATGTCTATCACGGAGACGCAGATATTTGGCGCGGAGTCGCCTCTGGCGTTTGACCTATTCTTCTTGGCGCGTGATGCCCAGCGTCCGGATCGTAAATCAACTCAAAGTTTTCCCTGACATCTGTCGCCTCTGAAGAATTGACCTCGCTGATGCAGCTCTTCCCGAACGTTACCAGCGACCTGAATTGGTGCTGAAAGCAGTGTAAGAATCGGAAACACATTGTGACTAAGTCACTCCGAATACTACGCTTTTCTATCTTGTCGCACTATCAGTTCTGACGGATATTAACGAGCGATGAGAGAGGTAGGCCACCATGATCAGAATGATTAATGACCCGGCAGAGTTGGCGGGTGAGGACATCACGGGTAAATATATTCTGCGGAAGCTGAACTACCACTGGTTCGCTTACGGCAAGGCCGCCATCGTCACCGCGTGCAAGGGGACGATTCTGCACCTCGATCGCGAAGAGACGGTTTATTCGGAACACTGGGGCCGCCGCGCCTATACCGGCACCGGCAAACGTTATCCAGGCGGCATCTGTCCTATCTCGGCAGTCGCCTGCGTGTGTGACACGCCGGACGATGTCAACGCTGTTATCCAGCTGGATGTTGAAGCGCAGGACGAATTCTATCAGCTGATTGCCAAGGCTGAAGCCAGAGTACATGCTCTAGCCTCCTCGTCGCAGAACAGCTTCTTTCTAGCAGCTGCCGAATAAGGCGGCGAACGGCACCACGCTCACGTGACGGCTTTGAATCGGTCGCACCTGATTCGGCAAATTGAATTGCTGAGTTGGGTCCTCCCACAAGGGGCCACGACGTGGGACACCAAGGCGGAGACAGATTCCAAGTAAGTCTCGTGAGGGAGAGTTCACGGGCTCCATAAATGTTTTCGGCGTTATGGAGGAAGCGCCGCGTTCTCATCCCATGGATCGGGACTTGCCTATTCCCAGCCGCTCTCGCAAAATTCTGGAGTCTCCCGCTAGACTGTTGAGTACCGCCTTTTAAAACCCAAGGACATACCGTGACCCAATTTAAGCTCCGTCGTCTTCGCGGCGACGATGCACCATCTTTTAGAGAGATTCGCCTAGAGGCGCTTTTCAGCCATCCCGAGGCATTTGGCGCGTCATGGGAAGAGGAGAAGAGCCAATCTTTAGCAAGCATCGCTGACAGGTTGGAGAGAGGTTATGTAGTCGGAGGGATATCCGACGGAGGAGTGCTAACCGGCATCATTGGCCTCTCAAAACCCACCTCAATCAAAACGCAACACATAGGGTCGATTTGGGGAATGTATGTTCGCCCAACGGCACGGGGTTCCGGACTTTCGCGCTTATTGCTTGCTGCGATCATTGATGAAGTTGGGTCGACGCTACGCTCGCTTCGCCTTTGCGTCGTTTCATCCAACCAAGCCGCTATCCGCCTCTACAAATCGATGGGCTTCGAGGAATGGGCAGTCGAGGTCGATGCTTTGAAAGTGGGGGGAAAATACTACGATGAGCTGTTGATGCGGCTGGAAATTGGTCCCAGGTAGACAGGTCGGCATATCAAGTGACAGCAATGGGTTCACGGGCTGCTTCAGGCCTATGAGCGCATGGCAGGGCAAGACGCCCTCGACCCGGATTACATCGGAAATCAGCAATGGGAAGACCGGAGACGCCACGTCCACAGCGGTTTAAGCTACAAGCAGCACGGATTGACAGTTTCAGGTGCCCAACGGAATATCCGCCACCAGGAGACTGACTACCTATTTACGAAGATGCTTTCGCTTATAAGGAGAAGCGGGACTATAATCCACCCGCGTACACGCATCGGACTCCCGGCGGGAGGCCGATAGGAAGTCCAAGCGTGAAAACACGATAGTGTCTGAGGTCTCTCCGCTGGCAGATACGTCGGAATGCCCCCACGGCGGTGAAGGAAGGTCTAAAGTGATGAGTGGAGACAAAGAGCCGCCGTCAGCTGCGTGGCGAGGACACCTTCGGCTCCGGCTTGAAGATCTGGTCGACTCTTTCGTGGTCTCTGGCGTTCGCCACGAGGAGATTTTCGAGGCAATCATTCAAGAGATTGGCACTCTCCGCCAGGCGCTGAAGCGCAACGCAGACCCGGCGGACGATCGTACAGTCAAGGGCTTCCTTGATGAGCCATCAAATGACTGGCCAGCGGCCGACGATCGCTGAGGCTGCGCCTCAGACCCGAGATGCTGCGTGCGACCACGTAGCATCACCTATGCACTTATCACGGGTTTCCCGTCGCCATCTGCCTAGAGCATGTGTTCGTCGAGCCAGTCGAATGCTCTTCGATTGAGAAGTGAGCGGTTCTCTACGTTGATGAAAGCAAACGCCTGGCTGAACTGTCCAGCGAAATGGGAAAATGGGAGCGCTCCAGATTGATAAATGGGCCAATAGAGTCAAATTCGCGCACCATCACTGTGAAATCAACGGGTTAATTAACCGGATTTAATGCTCCGCAACGTCCGTTTTTAGTTTTTCTAAGGAGTCATAGTGCTGAAACCTGCGCCTGTCTTCGGGAGAGATAGCCGGCGGCCGTTTTTGGTAAGCGATGCATACACCCCATCTGGTGAGAGCAGGTCAGCGGGTTTAACGCAAAGGGGAAGCAGTGCAACCGTAGGACGCGCGACATGTCCCGTATCTGCATGCTCTTCCGTCGTTCGAGGAGGAGCATTGCGCATTCCAGCTATTTCGAACGTTCCCACAATCATTGCAAAACCAAATTCAGTCCGAAGTGAAGCTGCATCGGCATGCCAGCTTGACGGAATGCCGCCGAAACTTTTGAATAGGATGCAGAAGGTAAGGATGAGGCCAATCGGTCTAATTTCGACGGCCTTCAGCACCCGCTGCATCTTTGGGCAGCGCGACAACATAAATCGACGGTCAGTGATCACGCCGAACACGGGACGCTTTGGCAGCAACGACCGCGGCAGACCATGCGGTTTCTACGGCCAGGGGTCCGGGCGAAGAGCGTCGTGTTTCTCGAAGCGATCGCAACGCCGATTACAGTCCTGCGGCATCATCGGATGCGCGACCACAAAACGCAGCTTTGGGCAACCGGGCGTCATGGGTCAGTCAGGACCCTTGCCCGTCGTCACGGCTTGGTTGGGCAGCCCCTTGCCAGGCGAGATATCTGGTCTCGCGCCCCCGTGAGTTCAAAGCCGGTGCTGTATTCCACATCGGCCTTGACGGCGTACATAGTGGCGAAATCAGCGCCAGATGTGAGGGCGGCAAGCAGCTTCGGATGCTTTGAGAGAACAGTCGTTCGCCGATCGGAACTGTTCCCGTCGAGGCGGATCGTCTCTCTGTACTTCCCAATCTCGAAGCGCGCCGATCGCAGGCCCATCTCACCAACAGTGGCATCGCCAATCTCGAAGATGAGACCGTTCTTGGCGTCGCACCGGACCATGTAACAAGCCTCGTTGTCGCTCGCATCAACGATAGAGCATGTTCCGACCGCTCCGGCATGCGAACCGGTGAGCTTAACCCATGGAGCGGGCGGCTCGACTTCCTGTGCGAGCGCAGGCGATGCCGCAAGGCACGCGCCAAACACACACGCTGCCACGCCAACCACGCCTGCCACTGCCGGTCTGCTGAACCTCATCCTATCCTCGTTTCTCTACGACGTTGCGAGGCCAATAGCGTCTCGACTTGGACGCGCTTGTCAAGCTCGATTGAGAGGAGACGCAGACCAGCAGGCGGATGGCGCTTGTGATCGCCTCACTTGCTCTGAAAAGCCGGTCGGCCGATCGCGGCAGGATCAACTGGTCATGGTAATATTTCTCTTCTGCCGAGGCGTTCATCTTTCTGGATCGCCCATCAGCAGCCCGAATGATACCCGGGGTGACCTACGCGCTTACGCCGAAACTACGGCTGTGACGAAAAAGCCAAGGCTCCAAAAACCGTGTGCGCGATTCATTACGCCCCGCCCATGCCGGACTTAGGGACGAGCACAGGACCCAACGCAAACGCCGAGCCGATATTCTTCTCGAACTGTTGAGACGGCGCCGCAGCGACCGCTGGATGAACTCAACGCATGGTACGGGCGGCTTCAGGCGACGCAACTAGTCAGCCTAATCCGGGCCCTGCGAACGACGAGGACAGCTCCGGCGTTGCGGGAACAACATCTCAACAGGGTGTTATCGGCACATCATGGGTGACGGCTTCTATCTTCCCGTTCGGGGCGTTCTCAATGACGCGCGTGCCTTAGATCGACATCGGGGGAAACCCACCTACTGCAGGCGTCCTTCAATTTTATTTTCGCCTCTTCGAGGGCGGCGTCGCCATACAGGGCGACGAAGCTCTGTTCATAGTATCCATTCGCCGCCAATTTCTGATGGATTTCCATCGGCAGGGCATGAGGCGATAGTCGGCTGATCTCCTGGAAGTTGTCCTTCCCGATCTGTTCCATAAGATGGAGGCTGTGCCTTCCGCCGATAATTACATTCACCATCACCGCTTCTCGGTCTGGGCTGGGGTGGTCGGCGGGCATGATACGGCATTCGACAGCCAGCTCATCGGGCATACCATGCTGCTTGCCCCTCTCGGCCTCGGGAAAGAGCGAATAGCTTATAACCGCCCCGTTAACAGTAGCCGGCCTGAAGGAATGCTGCGGTTGACGCGCCGGGTGTTCGCAGAGGAGTGCATTCAGGCGAGCAAGTACAGCATCTGCAGACCCGACCATGGCCTGACTTCCAAGCACCGTCAAACGGAGTTGCCCGTCTTGCGCACGCGGTACGCTAAAGATGAAGTTGGGACTGTTGAAATTCCTCTGCACGATTTTGAACGCGATTTGGGAGTCAATGAGATCGTAGAAGAGACTCGCAGGTATCATGGTTTTTCTCCTGATAGCTTTGAACTCAACAAAGGGATTGACGCGCGGCACCGTGGATCGCAGGAACCTAAGCGATCCGAATCGCCATCTAAGGGTCGCTCCGACAGCCCGCGATGTCAATTTCGAGTGGTGGTCTGCCATGGAGCTCTTTCTGCGGTGCCTAAGGATGGCGTTCGAATCCGGTAATTCCTGTAAAGCTGCCCGTTGGCAACGAGAGGTCGGCATGTCTATCGCTTCCCTGCCTGCACCACCCTATTACGTCGTCTGCTTCTCATCGCAACGAACGGAGGTCGAAGACGGCTATGGTGACATCGGCGCTGCGATGGTGGAACTGGCAAAGCAGCAGCCTGGCTTTCTGGGTTTCGAAAGCGCCCGCCGTGCTGATGGTTTCGGTATAATCAACTCTTATTGGAGGGACGAGGAAAGCATCCGAGCATGGAAAGCCGTTGTCGATCACGTCGAGGCGCAACGCCGGGGCCGGGCAGACTGGTACACGCGTTATGAAATCCGCGTGGCACTTGTTCAGAGAGCCTACGGATTTGAAGCGGATGTTGTCAAAGTGCGATGACTTTGCCCGCCACAGACCGGTCCCGGCCATAGATGACCAAGCCTCATGTTGAAAGACCTTTGCCGCCTGTTGAGAAGCGGGCACGTCCAGGCCAGGGCGTCGTCAATACGATGACCCAGCCAATCGTCGTCCGAGAATAGGCGTAACTGACGCCATTCTGGAATGCTATTCGACGGCAATGGAGTTGGGTTTGCCTTTCGCTCCAACCATCACGACCAGGAGTTTCGTGGGGACACCGCGAGGATTGAAGGCTTGCATGGGGATGTTCATCGGCTCCGCTACGGCCTCCCCAGCCCTATACGTCCTTGACACTCCCCCGACCCGGGTTTCCAGCGTTCCTTCCAATACATGAGCGATGACCGAAACCGGATGTTGATGAAGATTGCTGTGACCGTTCGGTTGGATTGCAATGACCATCGACGTGATTTCGGGCGTATCAGTCTGGGGCAGGGTCAATGGTTGGTTAGTTGCTGTTGCCGTCGTCTTCAGTAGAACTTTCCCTTCGAAGCCTACAGCGTCGTGCGAGTGATCCTGGGCAAGTACGGTTGTCGGGAACGGCGTTAAACAAGCGCTCCCCGCGGCAACGGCGAGCCCAATGTGAGGGATAACGTGTGCATAATCGTGTTCATCGCTTCCTCCATCTAGCCGATTCATATTAGGCAAATCGAATTCAACCTCGGCGCGATCACGGCGGGTTGTCAAATCAACTTTTTGGAAATACGGATGCGGGGGGCCGTACGATCTAACGTCGACAAGATCAGCCGCGATAGCCGGGGGATTGCGGTGGCGTTGAACGCTAACCTTCGCTCAAAATGTCGTTTGAGCGAATTTTCGTGCCCGCCTGATTTGGTGTTCTTCAACGATATCTGCCATAAGACGCCGTTTAGCGTACCTCCACTAAGGTCATTTTGGGAGCATTGCTGTCGCCGGCTGGGCTGAGACCCCGGCCTTCCGCTGTCGCCCTCTTGTCTCGACCCGACCTCGAGATTGCGATTCGGCTGTCTGCAACCTGTGTTGCATGGTAGTATCACTTGTTTCCCCTGAAAGAACGGACGAGGGAGAACGGCCATGAAAGCTAGGACCCTCCGACTGCTGATCGGTTTGGCTGCCGGCAGCCTTGTAATGCCCCAGTCAGTTGGCGCGCAGGAGGCGATCTACATCGTTCGGCACACCGATCCGCCATCAACACTGAGCCTCGATGAGATTCGCGACGAAACCCCGCTGTCGGAGTCTGGACAACAACGAGCCAGGATGCTGGCTGAGCGACTGAAGGATGCAGGCATCACCACCGTCTATGCCACGCAAGCTAGGCGCACGGTCGAGACGGCCGAACCTCTGGCGAAGGCCCTTGGACTCGAAATTCATGTTCATTCCTATGAGGACAGTGGCGGTTTGGTCCATCTACTCCGCTCAGAGCACGGCAAGGACAAAGTGCTTGTTGTGGGGCATTGGAGCACCATTCCAGAGATTCTCGCGGCGCTGGGAGATTCCGAGGAAATCAAGATTGAACGAAGCGCGTTTGACAATCTGTTCGTGGTTATCCCGAAAGGGGAGCAGGCACCGGTCGTGCTGCATCTTCATTACTGAAAAACGAAGCTGAAAGCATCAAACCCTCAAGCGAGCGATTTCACGGAGGCGACCCTGACCACACCCGCCGTTCTTCTTGCTCGCAGTTCGCTGATCGTCGGATGTCTATTGTCGGTCCGAAATTGCTGGCCTGGAAACGCCTGCCGAGGGCTAGATCGGCCGGTGGCGACAAGGCTTGGCCCAACAGTGGCGACAAGGCTTCATCGAAGCGTCTACGCCGCATCCCCATACACATTGCACTGGCGGCCACGTTCGGACTCATCATCGCGGTCACCGCATCAGCGCTGATCCTCGCCCTGGAAAGCGGCCGTCAGAACACAGTCGCACTCGTCCGCGACCGCAGTGAGCGAATTATGGACACAATTGTGGAACGAACTCGATTGCACCTCGATCCAGCCCGCGACCAGTCTGAATTCCTGGCCAAGCTTTTTCTCGACGGCGATCTCGACCCCCAGGATGAAGCGGCCTCCATGAGTCAGCTTCGTGCGGCACTCGCCGGCGTCCCGCAGATAGCCGCGCTCGCCGTCATCCGCACCGATCTGAAGCAGCTACGCGTCGAACGCAATGGCGACGAAGTCGTCTTGCGCAAAATCGACATGAAGACCGTACCTGGCCTGGACGATGCGTTTGAGATGGCGCGACGCGCAGGCCGCCCCGTCTGGGGAGAGCTTGTCTGGAGCGAACGGCTGAAGCAGCCTCTCCTGAATGTTCGTACCCCACTGTGGCATGAGCGTTCTTTTCTCGGGATTTTGTTGACCACGGTCACGGTCGCGGAGCTGTCACGCTTTCTCGCCGACTCGCCCGCCGGATCAGATGCCGGCGCATTTATACTTCTCGGCCGCAATCATGTCCTCGCCCATGCGGCGCTTGCCCACAACCCTCAGCTATTCAAGCGCGACAAGCCCCTTCCCGAAGTTACCGAGATCGGAGATCGGGTGCTGGCGTCGATCTGGAACCCGGACCTAAGAGCGGGTGCGGCACCTTTCGTAGGAACGTCGAAAAGCCATATCGTCACCGTCGATCGCGCTTCCTATGTCTTCATCTATCGCGACATCATAGGATACAGCGATCAGCCTTGGGTCGTCGGCCGTTATTTACCGCTCGACGAGGTTGGCGGCGAAGTGCGCCGACTTGAGCAAGCGGCCTGGCTGGGGCTCGCGGCTGTACTAGCTTCGGTCGCTTGTGCCTGGCTGGTCGGCTACGCGATCGGAAAACCGATTCTGCGCCTGGCACGTGCAACGTCCGCAATTCGCACGCTCGATCTCACGGCTGCCCGGCCGCTCGCCGGCAGTCATCTTCGTGAACTGGACGAGGCGATCCGAGCCTACAATGCGCTCATAGCGACCTTGCACTGGTTCGAGACCTACGTACCTCGACGCCTGGTCAAGCAGCTTATGGCACAGGGCGAACAGGCGACAGCGCTTGTAGAGCGGGAGGTCACTGTTCTGTTTACCGACATCGTCGACTTCACGAGCCTCGCCGAGCGGCTATCGGCGTCCGATGCGGCGGCGTTTCTCAATGAGCATTTCCGGCTCGTTGCCGCCTGCGTGGAGGCGGAAGGCGGCACCATAGACAAGTACATCGGCGACTCGTTGATGGCGTTTTGGGGAGCGCCCGAATTGCAACTGGACCATTCCGCCCGAGCCTGTCGCGCGGCGAGCGCCATTGCGGCGGCGATTGTCGTCGACAATCGGCGTCGACGAGGACTTGACATGCCGCCCGTGAAAATCCGGATAGGCATACATGCTGGCCCCGCGATGGTGGGAAACATCGGGGCTCCTGGCCGCATAAACTATACGCTGGTCGGGGATGTCGTGAACACTGCGCAACGCCTCCAGGAGGTCGCCAAAGAGTGCATGATCGACGACGACCAAGCGGTCATTCTGGTCAGCGACATCGTGCTGCGATCTGCCGGTTCCGGATGCCCGGCGCGACCTGTCGGCCAGCATGTGTTGCGCGGCCGCCATGAGGCGACGAACGTTTTCAGGCTAGGACCAGGTGAGTGATCCCTGTGTGTCTCAAATGCGCGAGAGCCCGCCGCCGTACCCTTCGACAACCGCAACTGCATGAACTGCGCCCATCGCCCTCGGTTCGCCGCGACGGTGGGAGCCTAAAGGCCAGAAATTGAGCACCTATTCGATGACGGGCTCTTTACTGCCTTCAAGAGAGAAAATCGTGCTATCGTTAATCTGGACAGAGAGGCACTTGTCATGATCGCCCGGAGAGACTTCACTTACGCCGAATGGAGCACCCTCTTGCAGCTTTACAGGCGCGAGCCCGCTGCCCTTGCGACCGATCAGGACCGGAGATTCAGGGAGCTCGGCGTAACCGAGGAAATGGTCGGCGAAACATGCCTCAGTGCCGCAGGTAAGCAGCTGGTCGAGCACGAACTCCTGTTGGAGCGAAGGAACCGGCTTCAGCGATGACGCCTAGCACCTGCGTGGTGAACTAGGGCCTTAGACGAATGATTGCTTCGCGCCGATACCGTTGAAAAAAGTCCGTTTTCTGTCACGTCTGATTTTCGGAGGGCCGTAGAGCCGGCATAGAAAATGGACGTGGGGGACCTGCCAATTCTGCGATCAAGCACCCTGTGAGCCGCGCAGCGGAGCCGAGGCAGCATCGGGCGGCATCATACACCTAGATCGTAATTGGCCGACTTTTCGATACCCCCCGAACTTCGACTTTTTCAACACAATCGGCGCATTCCGGTGGCTCCCCATCATAAACTATCGCTTGAAGATGGGTCTATTTTTGGCTCGGATAAAATGGATGGCGCTGAGATCTGCGCCTGCCGTCGGGAGATGGCAATGACCCAGTCGCGAAACTCCGGGCCATAAGGCTTTTGTAGCGCGGAGCGGTCCCAGGCGAGGAAATAGCTCTCGCGCAACGGCATTCTGATATCGACCGGAATGATCAGTGTCTGCGCTTCCAGTTCGTCAGCGATCATCGACATCTGCGCAAGCACGATGCCACGCTTGTTGACGGCAGCGTCGATGGCGCTGCTTGATAAGGTGAACGATAAGCCGGAAGGCGGCCCTTTGAATCCGGTGCCGATCTTCGCGGCGAATTCCGTCCAACTGGGGTAGGGCGTGAAGTGTCGCTCCCATTCGACATGCAGCAGCGGGTAGGACAGCAACTCGACGGGCGACAGGCTGCGGCCGTCGATCAGCGCGGGGGAGCAGGCGGGTACGACCCAATCGCGAAACAACTCTGCATAGTGGTCATGCTGCAAGACATCGGATCCGTAGCTGACGCGGAAATCGACCTCGTCGAAGCCCATTCTCGGCTCCTTGTCGCGGCCGGTGACCCTTACATGTGCATCGGGATGCAGCGCTTGCCAGTCAAAGATGCGCCTGCCGAGCCATTTGTTGACGACAGATGACAGTGCGCTGAGGACGAGCGCATTCTCGTTGCGTGCGCGCTCCAACACCTGCTCGGCCAGCGCAAATTGCTCAAAGCCCTTCGATATCTCGCGGTGGTAGAGCCGTCCCCATTGCGTCAATTCGACGGTCCGGCCACTGCGTTCCAAAAGGGTCACGCCAAGAAAGCTTTCGATTTTGCGTATCTGCTGGCTGATCGCGCCGGGAGAGACGTTCAGCTCCGCTGCAGCAGCCGTCACGCTGCCGCAGCGCCCGACGGCTTCGAACGCCTGTAGGCCTTTGAGAGGAATTCCCCGGAGTATCTGCTCGTCGCTCACCGCGTCGCCCTTTATGGTTACCGGCGTGACGCCCGCTTCTCGGCCGGATGAAAGACGCCCGCAAACTGGAAGCGGTCGCCAGGATGCGTGATCTCGACGTAGGTCACCATGCGGTCATTCTGCCAGGTCTGTCGAATGAGGCTGAGGCAGGGCTCACCACGCTCGATTTGCAGAATGCGTGCGGTCGTAGCGTCGGCCGAGACTGCCCGTATCACATGCTTGGCCTTGGACCAGGGCACTTGCGAAAGAAGCCACTTCGCCGGTGGCACGGCCGCGAAGCTCTCGTTCCTCGCAAGCGGTACCGTATCCAGCAGAATGATCCGCCGCTCGATTGCCGTGGGCTTCCCGTCGACGATATGCAGACACTGAATGCGTAAGATTTCGGCACCCGTCGTGCCATGGAGCTGGGCGGCCTCAACTGGGCCCAGGGTTTCGACCTTTCGCGTCAGGATCTCATAACGATGCTCATAGCCCGCCAAAGTTGCCTCGGTGCCGATATCCTGGATATCCATGACGGTGCGGTCGATCTGCGGCGAGGCGACAAATGAGCCGGTTTTCCGCTTTCGTACGACGAGACCCCGCTCGACGAGTGCGGTCAACGCCTTGCTGACAGTCATGCGCGAGCAGCCGTAGTCGTTGACCAGGTCGTGCTCTTTCGGAATGCGAGCGCCCGGGCGCCAGTCGCCGCTCAGGATCTTGGTCTCGATATCCTTGAATATCCTGAGATAAATTGGTTCCAATACGCCACCTCATCACCCTGCAGGCGAAACGATGCAAACGCGAAATTCGCGCCTCCAAGCAGCCGTTCGGCATAAAAATTGCGTTCGCTGACTTTGACGTTGACACCTTAGGCTAGCCTATATCTATTTGTATAGTCAAAAGCGGATCAAAGAAGTCCGCACACGGGACTGAAATCGGGAACTCGAACCCACCCTGGCGGGTGGGGAAACTGGAGAGATGACAATCATGATCGCACGTTCATTGCTTAAGGGCCTCGTCGGCGCCGCGTTTCTGGTGGGGGCGACACTGTCTGCGCAGGCCGCAGATACGCTCGCCGCCGTCAAGGCCGCCGGCACTCTCAAGGTCGGCACGGAAACCGCCTTTGCGCCCTTTGATTTTATCGACGCCGGCGAGCATGCTGGTCTAAACGTTGATCTTTTTGCCGAAATCGGCAAGGAGCTCGGTGTTAAGATCGAGTGGGTGGCGCTTCCTTGGGACGGCGTCTTCCCGGCACTCGAAGCCGGCAAGTTCGACGTCGTCGCCGGCCCCGCCACCATCACCAAGAAGCGCATGGAGCGTTACCGTTTCACGCCCCCGATTGCTGAAGCGACGATCGCGATCCTCAAGAAGGCGGGCGACACGACCATCAGCAAGCCGGACGATATCGCCGGCAAGACGATCGGTGTCGGCAAGGCCACCTCGCAGCTCGACCAGCTGAAGGAATTCTCGGCAACGCTGCCTTCGAAGGTAGATATCCGCGAATACCCGGCCTTCACTGAATCCTACGCCGACCTCGCTGCCGGCCGCATTGCCGGTGTTGCCAACTCGCTGCCGAACATCGCCTTCGTTGCCAAGCAGCGCGAGGGGACCTTTGAAGTCGTGCTGCCGCCATTCGGCAAGAAGTCCTATTTCGGCTTCATTGGCCTGAAAGACACCGATCATGCGCCGCTGATGGATGCGATCGATGCGGCGCTGCTGAAGATCAAGGCTGACGGCCGCATGGCCGAGTTCCAGAAGAAGTGGTTCGGCGCGACCTTCGAGACGCCCGATGCCGTCAAGGACCCCGCATTCTAATATCAACCTGATCGCGGATTGCGCCCCGGCCTAGGGGCGCAATCGAAGACGCCATCGGGTCTCCATGACAGCCAGGCGGGCAAAAGCGGGACATGTCGATCAAACTCTTTGAATTGCTACTTTACGCATCGATCTACACGGTGGCGATCAGCGTCGTCTCGATTTTGATCGGTTTTGCGATCGCGATCCTTCTTTCGGGCATGCTGCTGTCGAAGAAGGGGCTCTTCGTTATTCCCGCACAAATTTTCATCAGTTTCTTCCGCGGTGTGCCTCTGCTTGTGCAGTTGCTTTTGATTTACAACATGTTGCCGGCGATCGGGTTGAACGTGCCGAGCATCGTTGCCGCAATCGTCGGCCTTTCGCTTTGCACGGCGGCTTACCAGGCAGAGAACATGCGCGGTGGATTTGCAAGCGTCCCGACCGGTCTCGTGGAATCGGCCGAGATGGTGGGCCTGACGCCGGGCCAGATCTTCCGTCGCATCAAGGCACCGATTGCGCTGAGGCTGACTTTCCCGGCACTGGTCAATGAGGCCATCCTCATCCTCAAGGCGTCGTCGCTGGTTTCCGTCGTTGGCGTCATCGAATTGACGCGCATGGCGCAAGACCTCGCAGGCAGCACCTTCCTGCCGCTGCAGATATTTGCCGCTGCAGGCCTCATCTATCTCGTCATCAACTGGATCGTCGCGCTTGCCGGCGATCTCATAGAGCGCTCTCTTCCCGGAGTGCCGCGATGACTTTCGATATCAACGTCATACTTGACCAGCTGCCGGCGATCATAAGTGGCGCCGGTGTCACGGTTCTGATCTGGATCGTCGGAACGATCGTCGCCGCCATCCTCGGATTTTTCGTCGCTGTCGGCCGGCGGTTCGGCGGTGTCCTGCTCGACAAGGCGCTTGGTCTGATCGTCGCCGTGCTGCGCGGCACGCCGTTCCTCATCCAGATATTCTTGGTCTACTACGGCGGCCCGTTCATCGGCCTGTCACTCGATCCGCTGCCCGCCGGCCTGATCGGCATTTCGATCTATGGTGCGGCCTACTATAGCGAAATCTTTCGGTCCGGCTTCATGGCCGTTCCAAAGGGTCACATCGAGGCAGGTGAGTGCGTGGGCCTGACACAGGGACAGATCATCCGGCGCATCCTGTTGCCGGAGATGACCATGTTGGTGCTGCCGCCATCGCTCAACATGGCGGTTCTTCTGATGAAGGAGACCGCCGTCCTTTCGATCATCACCGTTCCGGAGTTGACGGCAACACTGAGCGCCATTGGCGCCCAGCAATATGCCTTCGTCGAAGCCCTCTCCGTGCTGGCGCTCTTCTATTGGGTGCTTGTGGAAATCACGGGGCGGCTTGGCCATCTCGTAGAAACGAAACTCACCAGATTCAGGTTTTTTAACGCATGAGCCTCCCCGCGATCGCAGTCAAAAATCTCGTCAAGAAGTTTGGGGACACGACGGTGCTCCAAAACATCGACCTCGAGATACCGCAGGGGCAGGTCTCCTGCCTGATCGGCCCGTCAGGATCCGGCAAGAGCACGCTTCTTCGTTGCATGGCGTTTCTTGAGGAAGCAACCTCCGGAACGATCACGGTCAACGGCGAGGTCCTGGGTTTTACCGAAAATGCACAGGGCGTGCGTGAGCGCATTGCGCCTGCGGCCAACCGGGCGATCCGTGCGCAGATCGGTATGGTGTTTCAGCAGTTTAACCTTTGGCCGCACATGACGGCGCTCGGAAATGTCAGCGAGGCGCTGAAGACCGTTCACAAGATGAGCCGCAAGGATGCCGAAGAACGGGCGATGTCTCAGCTCGTGAAAGTCGGCCTGGAAGGCCGGGCAGGGCACTATCCATCGCAGCTTTCCGGCGGGCAGCAACAGCGCGTGGCGATTGCCCGTGCGCTTGCCCTCAAGCCAAAAATCATGCTCTTTGACGAACCGACCTCCTCTCTCGATCCGGAGCTCACGGGTGAGGTGCTGAACGTCATGCGCGATCTCGCGGCCGAAGGCATGACAATGGTCGTCGTGTCGCACGAAATCGGCTTTGCGGCCACAGTCGGGCAGCAGATCGCATTCCTTGACCACGGCAAGATCGTCTTCACCGGCCCTCCGAAAGAGGTGTTCAGAAAGCCGAGAAATGCGCGGCTCGAACAGTTCCTCGACACCTACCTCGATCGCGGAGCATCGATGTTGCTCTGAGGAGCGGCCAGAAAACGCCCGGATGCCCGGCGATGTTGTCGGGCGAGCACTCCAAGCGTTTGGAAAGACCGGCGGAGAATCTGCCGCAAGCCTTTACGGGGCCGGTGCCTGCAACGCTGCTTGGCGAGCCACGAACGGCTGCCGGGCAAATCGGATTTCAAGTTAGCGGCTCTACCACCTGTTCGGCGGCCCGTATTCCGCTTTGCCAGGCGCCATGTGCGGTTGAGAAATCCGAAGGGTGCGTTGCCTCTCCCGCGAAGAACAATCTATCGTCGACGGGTCGGGCCAGGATCTTTCGGGCGCCGGCGTATCCTGGCAGCGCATGGCTGTAGGAACCTCGTATCCAGTCAGTGTGGCACCAGGATGAGGCCGTCAGCGGTCGCAGATGGCGGCAAATGTTGCTGCCCAAAAGGGATGACAATTCATCCATGGCAAAGGCGAACGCATCCAAAAGCCCGGTACGCGCGATGGCGACAGCGCCAGTTCCTCCGAAGAACGCCTCAATCACGGGTCGGCCGAGCGGTCGAATATAATAACTGCCGGTATCGCTACTGCGGGGATTTCCAAGGAGGTGCGTTTCGGGCTCAAGCCCGTGGTTGCCATGCAGTTCGAAGAATAGCTTGTCAGCCAGGCCAAGTGGTAAGTTGCTTGCGGCATGCAGGTGATCGTCGGCATCCGCGTCGAACGCTATCGCTCCGCTTGCTAGCACAGCGGTCGATACGGTGATCACAGCCGTGCGAGCGGCAATCGGGCCGCGGTCGGTATCCAGCCGGACGCCTCGATCAGTCAGGGCGATGCGGCGCACAGGAGACGACAGCCGCAGCGTCACGTCCGGAACGCTCGCCGCGATCAGACTGCCATAGCCTTCGCGCACCCGCCAATTGCTGTCGGTCGCGGCATCGTCATAAGCCAGGAAGTCGGCGATCGAGAGGCGCTCGAGGGGGGCGCCGTTCATGTATCCGCTCAGCGACTGGCAATAGGTATTCCATTTGCCGTTTGACTCGAGCGCGTCAGCTGCACGGTCGCTTATAGGGGGATCGCTTCGCATGCGACTTTCAAGTGCATTCCATGCAGTCGCTGCGGCCGCCTGATCTTCCGGCGTGAAGCCGAGGTCATGCCATTGCTTTTGCCATGCTGTGGGTCCGTGCACGATCGTGAACCCAGCTGCACGACCGAGGGCAATGAGCGGATTGCGCTCGGCCGAATGCAGCCAGCCACAACCCATATCCAGCGGGATTCCACCCAGTTCGATCGTCCAGGCGCGGCCTCCGACGCGGCCGCTGGCTTCCAGCATAATCACCGAACGGCCGGCCGCCGCCAGTGCGCGTGCCGCAGCAATCCCAGCGGCGCCAGCGCCGACAATCGCAACCTCGTAATCCACAGTCGCCGCTCCGAAGTGAGAGCTCCATCGCTATCGCCGCATAGGTTTTATAGGGGAACCGTTACTGCTTCAACGCTGGCGAAAGGCTGCTACTATGAGATGATGACTTTCTTTGAGACCCTCGTTGCGTTGCTTGCAGTCGCCATCTTGCTTTTGCAGATAACGCGACGCATGCGGCTGCCTTATCCCGGCATCCTTGCCGCCGCAGGCGTTGCCGTGGCGATGTTGCCTGGTGCGCCCAGCATCCCGATCGATCCGCCGACCGCACTTGCGTTATTCATCGCGCCCGTCCTGATCGACTCGGCCTACGATTTCCCGGTAGGTGCGGCGCGACGCATGCTGCTGCCACTGTTCTTCTACGCCGTGTTGGCTGTACTGGCCACGACCGGTGTGGTCGTCTCGATCAGCGCGATGACCGTCGGGCTACCCATCGCTGTGGCGATTACGTTGGGCGCAATCGTTGCCCCGCCCGATGCTGCCGCGGCCACGGCGGTCCTGTCGAATTTGCCGGTCTCCCGTCGCGTGGATGCCCTGCTTAAGGGCGAAAGCCTGTTTAACGACGCAACCGCACTGCTGCTCTTCAGTGCCGCGCTGACCGTACAGGCACGCGGAGGTGTCGATGCAGGGACCGTGCTGCAACTGGTGTCTGCTGCGCCCGGCGGGATTCTGTTCGGCATCGCCTTCGGGTTTCTCGTCTCGCGGCTGCGGCCGGTCACCGAAAACACCGTTGGCGGCACACTGTTTCAGTTCGTCTACGCGTTTGCGACATGGCTGATCGCGGAGCGTCTGCATCTATCGGCCGTTCTGGCGACGGTGGCGAGCGCGATGACGATCGCCACGCTTGCCTCGGTCGAGGATTCCCCACGCATGCGGGTGCATTCGTTCGCGGTCTGGACGACGGTCGTCTTCTTGCTGAACGTGGTGGCGTTCCTGCTGATGGGATTGCAGGCTCGTCGCATCGTCGAAGCGATGTCCGCCGCCGAGTTGGAGCGGGCGATTGGATTTGCCGCGATCGTCGTTGCCGGCGTCATCGCAACACGCGTGGCGATGGCGTTTCTGTTCCACACTATTGTGGCTTATCGCCATCGGCGCGGCCATGATCTTGCACCCTTCGCACCGGGCGAAACCTTGCTTGTAGGATGGGCCGGCATGCGCGGCCTCGTCACGCTTGCCACGGCGTTCGCGCTACCTGCGAACTTTCCCGAACGAGATCTCGTTGTCTTGACGGCTTTTGCGGTCGTGCTGGCGACATTGGTCATCCAGGGTGCCACACTGGCGCCCATGATCGGTTTCTTCAAACTTGAGAGACGGGCCGAGGCGCGTCAGGAGCTTGAAGCGGCGCGAAGATCGCTGGCCGAGGCCGCGCTCAAGCGACTGGATAAGGAGGAGGGTGCGGAGGCCGAAGCCATACGGCTGGCTTATCGGCAGCTTTGTGAAGGCAGTGATCAGATCGAGACTTTGCCGCTCGATCACCGCCGCGGCCTGTCACTGGCCGCGGTGCTGGCGCAACGCCAACGCCTAGAAGAGCTGCGCGATTCCGACCGGGTCGGCCCTGGCCAATATCTCGAACTGCAGGAGGATTTGGACTGGAAACAACTTGCGGCCGGGACCGATGAAGATCGGCGTATCACTGAAACCTAGAATTCAGGGCGATAGTGAGGGTCATCCGACGGGGTGTTCATGCGAGGTTGGTAAATTTCCGCTTAAGCATGACCAACATGAGCGGCCACGAATGAACAGATCAAGGGTACCGAGCCGGGAGCGCTGCGGCCCGGTGCAAACAGTGTAGACGAACCATCCGCAGCAAAAGTGCTGAAAGCATTCGAGCCGAACACCTGCATCTGCTGAGCCGCCAACGTCGCGCTCTTCGGCTGCGGCGTTGGCCATTGAATGTCACAAGAAACTTTTCAAAGCATTCAGGAGTTCGTCCGGCGCTTCCTCTTGCGGACTATGCCCGCAATCAATGGCATGGCCGCGCAGGTCGATGGCTTTGTCGGCCCAGGTCTCCAGCACATCGTAAAGCGCACCGACGGTTCCCTTTGCGCCCCACAATATCAAGAGTGGCACTTGGATGCGCTTGTCTTTGTCAATCGCATCATGAATGAGATCGATGCTCGCCGCCGCGCGATAGTCCTCGCAGATTGCATGACGTGTGGCTGGATTGGCAAAACAGCGTCGATACTCCCGAAGGACAAGCGGATCGACCGCGCCCGAGTTCTTAATCTGTCTTTCGATATGCTGATCGAAAAAGAAGTCCGGATCACCCGCGATAAGGCGCTCGGGCAGGGGGTATGGCTGAATGAGAAAGAACCACCAGAAATACCGGCGCGCAAATTCCATGTCGGTTCGCGCGTACATGGTCGCCGTCGGAGCGATGTCAAGAAGGACAAGTCTATCGACCGCGTGGGGGTGATCAAGCGCCATTCGATGGGCGACACGCGCGCCGCGGTCGTGGCCAACAATTGAGAATTGTCCAAACCCCAGCGCCTTCATGAGTTGTATCTGGTCTAACGCCATCGCCCGCTTGGAATAATTGATGTGATCAGGCCCGCCTTCGGGTTTTGAACTGTCGCCGTAGCCGCGCAGATCAGGTGCGATGACATTGAATTTTTCGGCAAGGACGGGTGCCACCTTATGCCATGTCAGATGCGTCTGTGGGTGACCGTGTAAAAGGAGTAGCGGCGGCCCAATTCCTCCGATCGCTGTTCGGATCGAGCAGTCCTGGAGAGGAATGTCATACCATCTGAACCCCGGTAAAATTTCGGGGTGACCTCGTACCTGTTCCATGAATATTTACCTTGGCCAATGTTCGGGCTCAAGCTAGCAGATTTAAAAGCGATGGACCCTGCGTGATCGTCATGGGATCTAGCGGGTTGAGTCCGCAACGCAACGTTCAAGGGCTGAGATATTTGAAACTTCAGTCTGCGAACTGAATGGGTCTCGTGGGCTGTCAGCTTCAGAACTCAAGCTCGCACCAGTTCCCGGCAAGCACTCGGAACTGCACTTAGAATTTCAGCCGCATCTCGCGAGCGATCTCGAAACCGAGAGAACGATAGAGCGCCTCGCCCGCCTCGGAAGAGTGGAGCACTATCCCAGTGCAGCCTACGCCCCGCAAATGGTCCAATATCATGGACATCAGTTTCTTCGAAACGCCCTGCCGCCGATAGGCTGGGTCGACGAAGAGGCTCCAGACGTATCCCTGGAGCAAGTGCTCCGATTTCAACGCCGCGGGATAGGGCATCTGGTGAAGCTGACATGAGGCCGATCCCGCAGCGATTTCGCCGTCAAGCGCGATGAAGCTCGCCAGCGCACGATCCCGACGCCCTTCCTCGAGGAACTGGCCTATGACGGCTTCGGCATCCGCTCGAAAATCGTCGGCAGGCGTCCCATAGCTCTCCCAAATCGCGAGATAATGTCGAACAAGGACATCGTCGTCCTCAGGCGTGGCTTTCCGGTACTGCATACCTCTACAACGCTTGAGATTTCAAAAGGATGCATTGGCGATCGCGTCGCCGGGCCTGTCGGCCACGCGCCGCGATGTCAGATACGTTGCCCCGAAGGCGTCCCAGGCTCCAGTTGAGTGTCACTTCGTCGACCAAAAATGGCCGTCGGCAAGCCAAAGGTCAGTGCCGATCCATAGCGCTATTCGGCCGCGTCCTGACCGGGAAGTCCATCGAGCGCAAATCGATTGCGGTTGCTTTGCATCCTATTTGGATTGCCGTGGTGGTCATGATATTGCCGAAGTCGGAACCGATCTTCGTTGGAGAGGAGGCCCGGGGCTGATGAACGCTGACGACAATCGCTATATCGAGATCACAACACGACTTCGCTCGGTTAAGTCATTCTGCGATTTCCTTTCTCGCGGTGGAATTGTCCGCATCGCCCAGTCCGATAGCGGACCGTATCAGGACGTGACTGCAGCCCTTCTTCAACGGCATCGCCAGGAGGCGGAGGCACTAGAGCGAACGCGGAGATCCCTTTTCCCCGATCGCGCCGACGAGGACGTCCGCCCGAGCCTTTACAGCCGGCACTAACGATGGACGACCAGGAATGGTCGCGAGGCACAAGGCCGCAGTCAATTGTGCGCGGCAGCATCAGAGGCGATAACACTTGGGCTTCGATGCTTGGTGATTTCCCACAGGGTTCGTTCGGTGCATGCACCGATGAGGAGGTCGCAGGAAGAATGTTGATGACGATGAAGTACGCCGTCGTTGCTGCCGGGGGCCACCAAGGCCATCCGCGCGTGATCCACGAGTTTCCAGAATGACTTTCACCCAGCGCTCGCCACTACAAACGATCCCTCAGAGAAGTAATTAAAGCCCCGTAAATTTCTCGCTTCGTATGCGCTTTCGAGTGGCCAAGGTCCCATTCAGGACGATTGCCTCATCAGCTCTAATACGACATTTCTTAGTTGGAGTTACTTCGACAGATGATGTCGTGAGAACTAACATGAAATCCTTGATGTGCGAAAAAATGTGCATAGAAAAGTTGTTGGGAGTGTGAAATGGCACAGGCTCTTATGGCGCATACAACGGTGGTGTCTGGCTTTGTCGATAGCCTACAGGAACCGCGCACACCCTATATTTCCCCTAACCGCCTGTCCAAAGCTCTGGGTGTGCCCGTTACCGGCTTGGCGGAACGGACAGGCGTCCATCGCAACACTCTGCGCAATCCTTCTTCCGAAAGGTGCAGGGGCGCATGCGCGAAATGATCAAGGTGATCTCGGCCGCGGCTGAACTGACGGGAGCGCTTGATAAGGCAATCTACTGGTATCGGAACGAACCCCATTGGGGACTATGGCCACAAGACGGCCGCGGAGCTCGTCGCCGAAGGACATGTCGAAGCGGTTCTGGCCTATATCCGTGATCTTGGTAACGGCGCGCGCGGGTGAGGCTTACGCGTATGCCAGCGACAGCGTAGAGGTTCACGATCCGGATTGCCGATTGGCCAAAGATCAGTCCTCTTGGCCATAGCGCCGCGCTCGGAGAGCGCCGCCCTTTATACGAACTTCAGTGGCTCTAATTGCCGTCGGATGAGCGTTGAATGGCCGGCACACCCCATCAGCTTTGGGACGACGGCCGTCCTTAGAGCCGGAAGCTACCGGTCGCACGTTGGGCCGCGGACGATCCTCTTGGCGAAAGGGCGTCTTGCCTTAAATCAGGTGGCGCTTTGCGACTTTGCTCACTTCGAGGGTGAGGCCAGCCAGGCGGTCAGCGGCAAGGCGGTTGATTTGCCAGTACAGCGGAATGTCGAGGGGCGTTTCCGGTATCAGCTCTACCAGACGTCCGGCGAGAAGATGCCCACGCGTCAGCTCGATTGGGTTCATGCCCCAACCCATGCCAGAGAGACTGGCTTCGATGAAGCTATTGGTCGACGGAAGCCAATGGCTCGGGAAGTTCACTGAATGCCCCACCGTGCGGCGTAACCAATCGCTTTGAAGCCCGTCCTTCTGGTTGAAGGTAAGCGCCGGGGCGTTGGCGATAGCCTTGGGAGTTACCCCTTCGGGAAAATAGCGAGATACGAATTCTGGGCTCGCCGTTGCATGGTATCGAAGAGAGCCAAGAAAAAAGCGTCTGCACCCCGAGATCGGCTTTTCCGCGCTCGTCACGGCGGCGACGACGCGGCCGCGCTGCAGCCATTCCGCAGTATAGTCTTGGTCATCAACTGAAATACTGATCAAGTAGCTGGAGGATTTCGAGAAGTTAGAGATGGCCTCCAGGAACCATGTTCCGAGGCTATCGGCGTTGGTAGCAATCTGGAGCGTCACCCTTTGCTCGGGATCGGCAGGATCGACCAGCGACGGCAGATGCTCAAACAGTTCGTTTTCGAGCATGCCGACATTGTCCATATGCCGACAAAGCCATTCGCCCTTCTCGGTTGCCGTGCACGGATTGCCGCGGACGATCAGGGCAACGCCCAGACGCTCCTCCAGCTGTTTAACCCGCTGCGAAACGGCTGACGGCGTGACGTTGAGAAGGGCAGCCGCTTTTTCGAAGCTTCCCGATTGGACGACGGCCAGGACAACGCGGAGAGCAGAATAGTCGAGCATGAGTTAGGACCACTTAATTCGCTTTAGCAGATTTAAGTAGCCTAAATTGCTCTCTGGGCATACCGAGTTCGGAGTTTGTGCAAGGCGGTCATCAGAAATTGGATATCTCGGTCTACTTCACTGGCATGATGATGGGCCTCAGCCTGATCGCCGCCATCGGCGCACAGAATGCGTTTGTCCTTCGCCAAGGTCTTCGAGGTGAGTATGTATTTGCCGTTTGCCTCGCCTGTGCGCTGTCGGACGCCGTCCTGATCGTGCTTGGCGTGACCAGCCTTAAGCAAATCGTGGAGCTATTGCCCTGGCTCAATCCTATCATGCGGTACGGCGGAGCAGCCTTCCTCTTCTGGTATGGAGCCAAGAGCCTCTGGTCCGCATTCTTGTCTGCGGGAACGTTGACCGTTGGAGCAGGAGGTCCTTCAAGCTTCAAGAAGACTTTGGCCACATGTCTGGCTCTCACCTGGCTCAATCCGCACGTCTATCTCGACACCGTCGTCCTGCTTGGCACGATCTCGACGCGATTTGCCGGCTATCAGATGTCCTTTGCGGCAGGTGCAACCACAGGGTCATTCCTTTTTTTCTTTTTGCTGGGTTACGGCGCGACACGACTGCGGCCGATCTTTTCCCGACCCGCGTCCTGGCGCATACTGGAAATGGTTATCGCATTCGTCATGTGGCTGATCGCGTTCAACCTTCTGGGCGGCGTCTAAAAAATCGAAAGGTCGACATATTGTCAGCGGACTTCCATCAGCTTCTCATCGTTTTTACAGCCTATGTGATCGCCGCGGGTAGTCCAGGCCCGAGAGCATGCGGATCATGGGCGTCGCCATGAACCAGGGCAGGCGTGCGGCGCTCGTGCTCGCAGCGGGAGTTGTCAGCGGGTCGATCTTCTGGGGGATCATGGCCGCAACCGGTGTTTCGGCAGTTCTGAGCCGATACGCGCAGGCACTGATTGTGCTCAAGATACTTGGGGGTCTCTATCTCCTCTATCTTGCCCTTAAAGCTGGCAGAGCCGCGCTCACTCCTGACCACCGAATTTCTCAGCAGACAGGGAACCAACCTGTGTCCGTCGCAACCCTCTATCAGCGCGGACTGCTGATGCACCTCACCACTCCCAAGGCGATACTTGCCTTGATTGCTCTGATGACACTCGGTCTTGGCTCGGAACGTTCTCCCCATACCGTTGTGACGATTCTCGCAGGCTGCGCAGTGCTTAGCGTGACCATCTTTTGCGGTTACGCACTCGTCTTCTCGACGGCACCGATGGTTGGAATGTATCGCCGTGCCCGACGCTGGATCGAAGGAACACTGACCCTGTTTTTTGGCTTTGCAGGCCTGAAACTCTTGTTATCCCGCACCTGAACATAGGACTTTCCTCGTGCCGCTCTTCCACGGTCTATCAGCTTTTCCCATTACTCCCGCTGACGCTTCCGGCTCGGTCGACACGGCCGCACTTGCGCGCCTGCTGATCCGAATCCAGATGGCCGGCGCAGACGCCATCGGGCTGTTGGGTAGCACAGGAGGCTACGCGTTTTTGTCGCGGACCGAACGGCAACGCGCGGTGAATACAGCAATGTCCACGGTCGGTGGAAAGATACCGGTCATCGTGGGAGTTGGTGCCCTTCGGACTGACGAGGCTCAAGCCTTGGCGCGCGACGCCAGGATGGCAGGCGCGGATGGTCTGCTCCTCGCGCCGATGTCGTACACGCCACTATTCGAAGACGAGGTCTACGAGCATTTTGCGGCCGTCGCGGATGCCGGAGAACTTCCGTTATGCATCTATAATAATCCCGGCACGACGAAGTTCACATTCAGCAGACCACTGATCGCGCGCCTAGCAAAGGTGGCGAACATCGAGGCCGTGAAGATGCCGCTGCCGGCTGATGCCGATTTCGGAGCCGAGCTGGCAGCTGTCCGTGCCGAGACGCCAGCGAACTTCGCTATCGGCTATAGCGGTGACTGGGGCGCGGGATCGGCAATCCTTGCAGGTGCTGACGCCTGGTATAGCGTCGTTGGAGGTCTTCTTCCCGTAGAGGCGCTTGGCCTAACGCGAGCCGCTCAAGCTGGTGACATCGCCGAAGTGGAACGGTTCGACCGAGCATTCCAGCCCTTGTTCAGCCTTTTCAAGGAGTTCGGCAGCTTTCGGGTCATGTACGCTATCGCGGCTGCCTTGGACTTCGGCAGATATGATCCGCCACGTCCGATTATGCCATTACCAGAGGCTGCTGTGTCCCGGGTGCAACGGGCTCTCGACCATCTCTCCGTGCGGTCCTAAACCTGCCGGCCAGAGCGAGATGCGCCTTGAGGCGACTACCGCGCATTGTGAGGCTCGGAACGATGACGCTCGCGCGATGCGCGCGTCATCGGGATGTTGGAGGCATGCAGTCTTTGGACTCTGGGCGCCGTCTCTGCTAATTTTGTCCAGCAACGCGGAGGAGCAAACCTTCGAACCGACCACGGTTCTAGAAAACTTGCAGGGCCCAATTACGCAGGAGGAAGTGTCGCGGAGCGGTTGAGAAGCCAAGGACACGACGTCTGCATTCGACTCGTCGGGCAGTGGGCACGTCGTTTCCCTTTTTAGGCACGTCTGAAGAGCTTCTCAGCTTTCAATTGCCCGCATGTACCTTTCCATCGACTGTACAACGGCACGCATGCCATCCGTTTTAATCGTTCGGCCTGCGAAGGCGCCGTAGATTGCCTCAAACGGATAGGGCCGGACTGCTTCCACAATTCCCTCCACCGTTCTGGCGTTGAGCGGGATAAGATTTGGATAGCTGCGCATGAAGCTTACGTATTTGCGGTCGAGGGCGATCTGCATTGTGTCGCCCACAAAAAGAGCGCCCCGCCCGCCCTCGAGCCAAGGACAGTGAAGCACCGAGCTACCAGCAAAATGACCGCCGCATCGGACGATGGTCGCCTGACCAAGCGGCATCGTGTCATCCTCCCATGAATGCAGCGCTGGATCGGATCTCTGCACCCACTCGCCGTCATCGGCGTGGACGTAGATCGGCACACCGTTAAAGACCGTGCTCCACTCGACCATCGAGGCGTAGAAATGAGGATGCGAGATAACAATCGCCGCCAGTCCGCCTGCTGCTTTAATCCGTGCCACGCTTTGCTCATCAACAAGGCTCAGGCAATCCCAGAGAATGTTGCCTGCTGGTCCATTGATGAAAAAGGCGCGCTGGCCGATCGCGAACGACGGTGAAATTTCGAGGCTGTGTATGCCCTCGGCTTCTTTCTTCCAGATAACTTCATGTGTTCGACCGATGGACCTCATATCTGTCCATTGCTGGCCGGTCTCAGGCACGAACTGTCGCTCATCTTCGCAGATCGGACAGGATTGCGGTGGTTCTTGACGCTCGCCAAACTGGGTGCCGCAAGCGGTACATATAAAGCAGATCATCTTCATATTCCTGAGAGTTCAATGTCGTGAGATGTCGTCAGAGAGATGGAGGGGATGAAGATACTCCCTGTTGGCGGAGACCGACGACGCAATCAATTCCATGCCTTATCGCAGTCTACGAGCTGGACTGAGGCTGTCGGCGGCGAAATTCACTCGTCTAACGATTACGGACGGGTAGTGGTAGCAGGAGCCGCCTCAGCCCATGTCGATATAGTCCGGATAGCGCTCGGCAATGTCATTGATCATCGAAAGCGTGCCTGACAGATGGATCTTCATCGCGTTCTCTGCGCCGACGGGATCGCCGGCGGCGATGCCTTCGATGATTGCGTCATGCGCATCGACGACCCGTTGGGTGCCGACATTGAGAAGATTGAGCCGCCGAAGCCGATCGATATGGCCGCTGTGGCGGCGGATGATCGGCCAGATATGCTCAAGCCCGGCCTCTTCATAAATGATGAAATGGAAAGCTCGGTCGAGGACTAGGAAGTCCGCATATTCGTTGGATGCGACCAGCGTCTTCAGCTTGGCATTGGCCGAACGCAGGCGATCGGCGATATGGCGCGCGGTTGCACGCTCGGCGAGATCGAAGACAGCCTCCTGCTCGACGGCGCGCCGCATGAAATGCGTCTGGCGGGCAAGATTGATATCGATCTTGGAAACCAGCGTCGCATATTGCGGATAGACCGTGACGAGGCCTTCCTCCTCCAGTCGCATCAGAGCATCGCGCACGGGCGTCTGGCTGAGACCGAACTGCTTTTGCAGTTCGACGCGCGACAGGGCCGTGCCGGGGGCGAGTTCCAGGGCCAGAATGCGCTCACGAAGGTATTCAACGATCTGCGGCGCAATCTGCCTCGTGCGATCAAGCCCGCTGCGATGCTTGGCCGTCGGCAAATCCAAGGTCAAAGAACGATCCTTTGTTTTCATCGATCTCGTGTTAATGCATTAATGTGTTAGTTTAGGTCGCCATGCGCTGCATGTCCATATCGAGAGCATCGCAGAACAAGGAAAAGCTGGTGCCGGAGCCGTTTCTCCCCGCAGAACCCGTAGCAGCAACACTGCCATCGAGCCATGCCGATTAGATCCCTGAAGCGACAAACCACATCCTGATGAGCTGGCACGGTTTGTTGCGGAGCAGCCAGCTCACTTCGTCAAAATGCGCGATGCGCGGCCGGACGCGGCCACCGGTGCCTATCTTAACGCGGTTCTTGTGGTAAGCGCGCGTAGGTTTGCGTCTGTGAACGATTCGCCAGCCAAAAAACGCAACAATGTCATTCGCTTATATTTTGCAGAGAATCGTGCGTCGAGAAGTTGTGTGGTTTTTCGCGATAGGTATGATCCCGATTCACAGTTGAGAAGGCACTTCAAGCAGGACGCCCTGCTGCTAGGGTTTCCTGACCGTTGGCACGAGGAAAAGACGCCGACGAAGGGCTGAGTGACGGGCCCGCGGCGTGCGAACACCATCTCATCTAGCAGACCCCACGTTCCATTATCGCAACATGAGGTGAACACCTTTCGAGTCTTGAGATCGAGGGTCACAGCCCTAAAATCTGGAGCTGAAACAAGGGGTCTTCAATCTCATGACCGACCATTCGCATCCGGACGATCCGGTGGTGCCACACATCTCGCAAGCGGGAAACGTCTATACCATCCTGATTTCCGGCGCGCAGACCGAGGGCCGGTATTGCCTGATTGACATGCTGGTGCCCGACGGAGGCGGCCCGCCGCCGCAAGGGGCAAGGGTGAAATGCCGCGATTAGATCGGTAAGCGGAAAGTTACGAGCTACATGTCGGGGTCGTTTAGCCCTAAACAAGCCTGGACCCAAGCCGAAGGGGTGGAACTCAACCGCCCGTTCCTGGAGTTCGAGTAGGTGCGCGTGCTGCCGCGCCCAAACGTTGTCGTTGCCGGGCGTCGCCAAGTTGACAGTCCCGCAGTCGTCGACTAATACATTAGTGCTCTAGTGCTCTAGTGCTCTAGTGCTCTAGTGCTCTAGTGCTCTAGTGCTCTAGTGCGTAGAGCGCGATGGGGATCGTTGTGGACCGCAAATCGGCGGTCTGCCGCACAAGGATTTTGGTTTTTTGTTGAGGAGGAGAGACAATGACCATTCGTTATTCCACCGGCGCAGCAACGCTGCTTTGCGCAGTTCTGCTTTCCGGTGCGGCGTATGCAGTTGAGGGCGAGGTTAAGATCGTGCTGCCGGAGCAGCCGGCAAACCTCGATCCCTGCCGTTCGATCCGCTCCGACATCGGTCGCATCATCAATTCCAACATCACGGAGACGCTGACCGCCATCGAGCCTGAAAAGGGAACGGTCGCGCCCTGGCTCGCCGATAAGTGGGAACAGGTCAACGATCTCACGTGGCGCGTCCACCTGAAGAGCGGCGTCAAGTTCCAGGACGGTGCCGAATTCAACGCCGACGCCGTCGTCAAGTCCATCAACCGTCTCATGAACCCGAAACTCACGTGCGACAGCCGCTCGAAGTTCGGCGACGTCAAGCTGACGCCCAAGGCCGTCGATGCGCAGACCGTCGAGATCGTCTCCGACAGCCCGGTTCCAATCATGCCGACATTGCTTGGCACGGTGCAGATCGTCTCGCCGAACATGCCCTTCGACAAGGAAAGCAACAAGCCAGTCGGGACCGGTCCCTATGTGGTTGAAAGCGCATCGACCGAGGAGATCGTGCTGAAGCGCGATGACGGTTATTGGGGCGCCAAGCCGGACGTGACGCGTGCCACCTATGTGTGGCGCAACGAGTCGGCAATCCGCGCCGCGATGATCGAATCGGCCGAGGCGGACCTTACCCCGTCGATCGCGGTACAGGACGCCACCAATCCGCAGACCGATTTCGCATACCTCAATTCCGAAACGACGCGCATGCGCATCGATGCGCAGATTCCGCCGCTGGACGACGTGCGCATCCGCAAGGCACTCAACATGGCCATCGACTGGGATGGTATGGGCGAGGCGCTGTTCGGCAAGGACGTACTGCGTGCCTCGCAGATGGTCGTACCGGGCGTGCGCGGCCACAATCCCTCCATCAAGGCCTGGACCTACAATCCCGACGAGGCGAAGAAGCTGGTCGAAGAGGCGAAGGCGGCCGGCGCTCCCGTCGACAAGGAGATCGTGCTCATCGGCCGAAACGGATTCTTCCCCAACTCCTCGGAAAGCCTCGAAGCGATGCGCTCGATGTGGCAGGAGATCGGCCTCAATGTCTCCATCCGCCAGCTTGAGGCCGCCGACTGGGTCCGTTACCTCGACAAGCCGTTCCCGGAAGGCCGCGGTCCGACACTGTTCCAGCAGCAGCATGACAACAATACGGGCGATGCCGGATTCACCGCACCTGTCATGTATCTGAGCGACGGCCAGTACTCGACGATCGCTGACAAGGATCTTGACGCCAGACTCAAGAAGGCGATGGCCGCGACCGGCGACGATCGTGAAAAGCTCTTCCAGAGCGTATTCGCCAAGGTCCACGACGAGATCGTCGCCGACGTACCGATGTATCATATGATCGGTTATGTCCGTGTCGGGCCGCGCCTTGACTGGAAGCCCGATCTCAAAACGAACAGCGAGATCGCGCTCAGCGAAATCCACTTCAAGAACTGATCTCGACAGGGCGTGGCAGGTTTCGCCGCGCCCTTACCATTTCATTCCAGAAGGAAGGAAACGCGGTGCTCGGCTTCATTCTCAGACGCTCGGCCCAGAGCCTTATTGCAGTGATCGGCCTGCTGATCCTGGTGTTCTTCCTTTCGAGGCTAACAGGCGATCCGGCCTATCTCTATCTGCCGCTCGACTCCTCGGAGGCCCAGCGCCAGGCATTTTCGCAGACGCACGGCTTCAATGACCCGCTGATCGTCCAGTTCGGCCGCTATCTGCTTGAACTCACAAGGCTCGATTTCGGCGAGGCGATGAGCCGCAATCGGCCGGCTATGGAAGTGGCGCTCGAAGCCTTTCCCCAGACGCTGAAGCTGGCGGTTATCGCGATCGGCCTTTCCCTCTGTCTTGCGATCGTCGTCGGCTCGCTGGCGGCGGCGCGACCGAACAGTCTCTTCGATACGCTGGCGAGCACCGCCTCACTGGCTGGCGCCAGCGCTCCCGATTTCTGGGTCGCGATCGTCGCGATCCTCGTCTTCGCCGTCGGCCTTGGCTGGCTGCCGACGTCAGGCACGGGCACACCACTTCATTGGATCATGCCAATCTTCGTGCTGACGCTCCGTCCTTTCGGTCTGCTGGTGCAGGTGGTGCGCGGCACGATGATCAGCGCGCTCAGCTCCGCCTACGTCAAAACGGCGAGGGCCAAGGGCGTCAAGCGTTCGCAGATCATCTTCAAGCATGCGCTGCGCAATTCGCTGCTGCCGGTCATCACCGTTGCGGGTGACCTGGCCGCAAGCCTCGTCAACGGCGCCGTCGTCGTCGAATCCATCTTCGGCTGGCCGGGTATCGGCAAGCTGATGATTGACGCGATCGTGCGTCGCGATTTCGCGCTCATTCAGGCGACGGTGCTGGTCACCGCAGTGGCGATCTTCGTCCTCAATATCGCGATCGACCTGATCTACGCCCGCCTCGATCCCCGCATAAGGTTTCAAACGAGATGAGTATGTCGGCCATGACAACGACCGTCGAGAAGCAGCACGATACCGGACGGTTCCGCATCCTTCGACTGATTTCGCGCGACCGCCTGGCGTTTGCCGCGGTGATCTTTCTTGTCGTCGTGATCTTCTGCGCCGTGCTCGGACCATGGTTGATGGGCAACCTGATCGAAAAGCCGAATTTCCGTGCTCGCAATATGGCGCCCTTCAGCTTCTCGCAGGGCTGGGCCTATGTGCTTGGCGCCGATACGCTCGGTCGCAGCCTGCTCGCGCGCCTCGTCGTCGGCGCGCAAAACACTCTTGGCATAGCCTTTTGCGCCGTCCTCTGCTCGATCGTCATCGGCGGCCTGCTCGGGCTGGTCGCCGGCTATTCCCGCGGCATCGCCAGCGCGATCATCCTTCGCGGCGCCGATATCGTCATGAGCTTCCCGTCGCTGCTGCTTGCGTTGATCGTGCTCTTCAGCCTCGGGCCATCGATCACCAACCTCGTTATCGTTCTCGCCATCACCCGCGTACCGATCTATCTGAGGACGACGCGCGCAGAGGTGCTGGAGGTGCGCGAGCGCATGTTCGTCAGTGCCGCCATGGCGCTCGGTGCCAGCCACAGCCGCATTCTCTTCCGGCATATCGCGCCGATCGTCGTACCGACGCTCGTCACCATCGGCGCCATCGACTTCGCGACGGTGGTTCTGGCGGAATCCGCGTTGAGTTTCCTTGGCCTCGGCATCCAGGCACCGCAGTTCACCTGGGGTGCCATGGTCGCAACCGGCCGCGGCTATCTCTCGACCGCTTGGTGTATCGCGTTCTGGCCCGGCCTTGCGATCCTGTTGACCACGCTTTCGCTCAATATCCTTTCGAGCTGGTGGCGAACTTATGCCGATCCGCAGCAGCGCTGGCGCATCGAGCTCGCCCGCTCGAAGAAGGGACTTAAGGAGAAACGCACATGACCGGCACGCATCTGATTGAGGTCAAGGACCTGACCGTCGACTTCCTGTCGCTCGGCGGCGCCTTCCGCGCGACGAACGGCATCAGCTTCCACGTCGATGCCGGCGAGACGCTGGTCATT
The DNA here is from genome assembly GCF_964254185.1 of Rhizobium sp. LjRoot258. NCBI lineage: Bacteria > Pseudomonadati > Pseudomonadota > Alphaproteobacteria > Hyphomicrobiales > Rhizobiaceae > Rhizobium > Rhizobium sp. LjRoot258. The sequence goes on from NZ_CAXUST020000003.1 coordinate 523,915, forward strand.
CTCGGCGAATCGGGCTCGGGCAAGTCGGTAAGCGCCAGCGCCATCATGGGGCTCATCGATACTCCGCCCGGCGATATCTGCGCCGGTTCCGTCACGTATCGCGGTCGCGATCTTGAAGGGATGAGCGAGGAAGCGCGCCGCGATCTCAAAGGAAGGAAGATCGCGATGATCTTCCAAGATCCGCTGTCGCACCTCAATCCCGTCTACACGATCGGCTGGCAGCTCGCCGAGGTCTTCAGCGCCCACGGCGTCGCGACGGGCGCGCAGGCGCGCGAAAAGGCGATCGACATCCTGCGCCGCGTCGGCATTCGCGAACCGGAAAAGCGTATCGACCAGTATCCGCACCAGTTTTCCGGGGGCCAGCGCCAGCGCATCATGATCGGCATGGCGATCGCGTTGAGGCCCGAGATCCTGATTGCCGACGAGCCGACGACGGCGCTCGACGTCAGCGTTCAGGCACAGATCCTCGACCTCCTGAAGAAACTGCAGGCCGAGGATGGCCTGGCGATCATCCTGATCACTCATGATCTCGAAGTCGCCGCCAACATGGCGGACCGGGTAATCGTCATGAAGTCTGGCCGCATCGTCGAGGAGGGGGAGGCGCGCGCCGTCTTCGAAAACCCGAAGCACAGCTATACCAGGACGCTGATCAACGCCCTGCCGCACGGCGATCAGGACAAGCCGCGGCGGCAGGCCGGCAAGCCGGTCGGCAAACCCATTCTCGAAGTCAAAAGCCTCGACAAGTTCTACACACTCTCGTCAGGGATATTCTCGGCGCCCGTGCAGCTTCACGCCGTCAAGAATCTGAGCTTCGACGTCGCGGCCGGCGAGACGATCGGCATCGTCGGTGAAAGCGGCTCCGGCAAATCGACCGTGGCGCGGGTACTGCTGCGACTGAACGATGCCTCGAAGGGGGAGGCGCTGTTTCATGGCCGCGACATTCTGAAGATGGATGGCAATGCGTTGCTCGCCTTCCGCCGCAAGGTGCAGATGGTGTTCCAGGATCCCTATAGCTCGATGAATCCCCGCATGACCGTTTTCGAGATCGTTTCCGAACCTTGGCGGATCCATAAGGATATTCTCGACAAGCCGCGATGGCGCGACCGCGTCGTCGAACTGCTGGGGCTCGTCGGGCTAAAGCCGGAGCATGCGGCGCGTTATCCGCACCAGTTCTCCGGCGGCCAGCGGCAGCGCATCGCTATTGCCCGCGCGCTCGCCTGCGAACCGGAGCTCGTTGTCTGCGATGAGGCCGTCTCGGCGCTCGACGTCTCGGTTCAGCTGCAGGTCATCAATCTTCTCGCCGACCTGCGCGATCGGCTTGGGCTTGCCTATATCTTCATCACCCACGACCTGCCGATCGTGCGCCATTTCGCCGATCGCATCATCGTCATGAAGAACGGCGAGATCGTCGAACATGCGACGACCGAGGAGATTTTCCGCAATCCGCAGCACGACTATACGCGACAGCTCATCAACGCGACACCGAAACCGAAGTGGCAGAGTGCCGTCGACGCGGCATGAGACGTAGCCCTGCCGGGACACCTGTGCCCTGTTCATGTCGGTCGCTCATCTCCTTGCTACCCATGGCGCTGCAGGGGCGGGCGGATGCTGGGCCTCGCCCTCTTCGGCGGGTCGGTCAGGCAAGGGTCTACGCACCCTAGGAATGAAAAGGCCGCGCAGCTGGCGCGGCCTCTGTCGTCGGACACCTTTGTCTAACGTGCGTTGAAATGCGTGATCAGCGCCTCGACCAGCCTGTCGCCCATCTGCTGGCGCGTCTCCTGGGTGCCGCTACCCATGTGCGGCGACAGCACCACCCGCGGATCGTTCCGCAGCGCATCGGGCACGACTGGCTCCTTCTCGAAGACGTCGAGCGCCGCACCGGCGATGCCGTCTTTCGCTAACGCAGCGATGAGGGCCGGTTCATTGACGATCGTGCCGCGCGAGATGTTGACGAGGAAGCCGTGCGGCCCCAGCTTTTCAAGCACGGACGGGCCGATCAGGCCGATGGTTTCGGGGCTTGCTGGACAGGTGACGATCAAGAGGTCGGCCCATTCGGCAAGGTCGTCGATCCTGTCGAAATAGAGATGGTCGACAGGCTTCCTGCGCGGCCCGAAATAGGCAACGGGCGCGCCCATGACGCCCATCCGCGCCGCGATCGCCGAGCCGATATGCCCGAGGCCGACGATGCCGGTGTTGAGCGAGCGCAAGGAGCGGCCGAGCGGGAAGCTATGCTTGCCCCAGTTTCCGTTGCGCACGAAATCGTGGCCGCGCATCAGCCCACGCGTCGCCGAGATGCTAAGCGCGACGGCGAGGTCCGCCACGTCTTGCGCCAGAATCTTCGAAGTGTTGTGGATGGAAACGCCGCGGCTCGCCGCTGTCTCGACGTCGATGCCGTCGAGACCGGCGCTGTAGCTGGAGATGATCTCCAGGGCCGGCAGCTTCTTCAGCATGACGGCGTCGATATGGGCATGGCGGACGGCCATGCCCCTGATGGCCGCGCCGTGTTCGGCCAGGACCCCGGCGACTTCCGCCTCGCCCTTCGGCAGGCCGATGACGGTGAAGGCTTCCTTCAACTCGCGATCCGTCTTTTCGGGAAGCTCGGCTGCCTGAAGGATGGTGATGTGCTTGAACATGGAGACCGCCTATCGTCCATTGGCCTGTCGCCACCTGGCGAAATCGGCCCTCGTCTCTTCGTGGGTCGCCGGATAGAGGCCGATAATCGACCGGCCCTTGCGCACCTCTTCGGTGACGAAATCCTCGAAGGCGGTCATCTCGACGGCCTCGTCGGCGATTTCCTCGGCGAGATGAGCAGGAACGATGATGACGCCCTCGCGGTCGCCGACCACGACGTCTCCCGGCCAGACCGCGACATCGCCGCAGCCGATCGGCACGTTGATGTCCAGCGCCTGGTGCAGCGTGAGGTTCGTCGGCGCGGACGGACGGTTGTGATAGGCCGGGATGTCGAGGTCGCCGATCTCGGGACTGTCGCGGAAGCCACCATCGGTAACGACACCTGCAACACCGCGTACCATCAGCCGCGACACGAGGATCGAACCAGCCGAAGCGGCGCGGGGATCCTTGCGGCTGTCCATGACCATGACAAAGCCGGGCGGGCACTGTTCGACGGCGGCGCGCTGCGGATGCGCGGGATTCTGGAACACAGTGAGCTGGTTCAGGTCCTCGCGTGCCGGGATGTAGCGGAGCGTGAACGCCTGGCCGACCATGTTCTTCGCCTTCGGCAGGACCGGATGGACATCCTGGATGAACTGGTTGCGCAACCCTCTCTTGAAGAGGGCGGTGCAGAGCGTGGCGCAGCTGACGCCTTCGTATTTCTTGCGCGTCGCGTCCGAGAGAACGTAGTTCGTCATGGTTCCTCCAATCCTGAAAATAGTGGTAATCAAAAAATATCGGGCTCGCCGGCGGCTGCACCGAAATCCTTCTCGAGGAAATCGAAATCGCAGCCGTCATTCGCCTGTTTGATGTGCTTTGAGAACATCCAGCCATAGCCGCGTTCGTATTTGTCGGCCGGCACCCTCCATTCGGCGCGCCGCGTTGCCAGCGTCTCCTCGTCCACCAGCATGTCGATGGAACGGTTCGGAACGTCGACGCGGATGATGTCGCCGGTGCGCACCAGCGCAAGCGGCCCGCCTATATGGGATTCAGGCGCCACGTGGAGGATGCAGGCACCATAGCTCGTGCCGCTCATGCGGGCGTCGGAAATGCGCAGCATATCGCGATAGCCCTGCTTCAGGATCTTCTTCGGGATCGGCAGCATGCCCCATTCCGGCATACCGGGACCACCCTTCGGCCCGGCATTGCGCAGGATCAAGACGTGATCGGCGCTCACTTCGAGATCATCGTCGTCGATCGCCGCCTTCATCTCGGGATAACTGTCGAAAACGAGTGCAGGACCTTCATGGACACGCAGCCGTTCTTCGCAGGCGGATGGCTTCATCACACAGCCGTCGGGTGCGAGATTGCCCTTGAGGACGGCAAGCGAACCCTCGTGGTAGATTGGGTCCGACAGCGGTCGGATGACATCCGCGTTGTAAACCACCGCCCCCTCGAGTGTTTCGCTAAGCGGAAAGCCGCTTACCGTCATCGCATCGAGATGCAGGCGTTCCTTCATTTCCGCCATTAGAGCCCTAAGGCCCCCGGCATAGTAGAAATCCTCCATCAGATACTGCTTGCCGGAGGGTCGGATATTGGCGATGACCGGCGTCGTACGGCCCGCCTTGTCCAGGTCATCAAGGGTCAAGGGCACGCCGGCGCGGCGCGCCATCGCGATCAGGTGCACCACCGCATTGGTGGAACAGCCCGTCGCCATCGCGACCGTCGTGGCATTCTCAACCGACTTCTCGGTGATGATCTTGTCCGGCGTCAGATCCTCGAAGACCATCTCGACGATGCGCCGACCGACGCGTGCACTCATGCGGATATGGTTGGCATCGGCTGCGGGGATCGAGCTTGCGCCCGGCAGCGTCAAGCCGAGGGATTCGGCGATCGCCGTCATGGTGCTTGCGGTGCCGAAGGTCATGCAATGACCGTAGGAGCGTGCAATTCCCTCCTCGACGCCGGTCCATTGATCGTCGGTGATGTTGCCGGCGCGGCGTTCATCCCAATATTTCCATGCGTCCGAGCCGGAGCCGAGATATTCGCCCTTATAATTGCCGCGCAACATCGGTCCGGCCGGCAGGAAGATCATCGGAAAACCGGCGCTGATCGCGCCCATGACCAGGGCAGGCGTGGTCTTGTCACAGCCGCCCATCAGCACGGCGCCATCGATGGGATGACCGCGAAGAAGCTCTTCCGCCTCCATGGCGAGAAAGTTGCGATAAAGCATCGTCGTGGGCTTCAGCGCACTCTCTGATAGAGACTGCACCGGCAGTTCCACCGGAAAGCCGCCTGCCTGCAACACGCCGCGTTTCACGTCCTCGACGCGGTGCTTGAAATGTGCATGGCAGGCATTGAGATCCGACCACGTATTCAGGATGGCAATGATCGGTTTCCTGCCCCAATCCTTCGCGTCATACCCCATCTGCATCAGACGGGAGCGATGGCCGGAGGAGCGTAGATCATCTGGTGCGAACCATCGAGCGCTGCGGAGCTGATCTGCATTTTTGGACATGGACACATTCCGATTAGGTTTCGTCGCGTCCGTATTAGCATCAGCAGTTTTCGATTTCAATACACTAATGCATTAGTGTTTCGACGTCGATTGAGATTGATTGGAGGTTCTCAAAGCGCAGTTTGGGGGAGGGGATACGCAGGCGAGCCCGCTGAAAGAGCATACGGCGCTCTTGATCCAATGACCGAATTTGACAGTGGCTTGGGAGCGCCGCTACGTTTTGTTATGATTGCAAATACATCGTAAGTTCTCCCCCGCAAGTTGGATTTCGTCCCCTTGTGCCCAGGGGGCGGTCATCAAAGGCGGATGTCTCGCTGCGAGCGGATCTCGGTCACGGGCTTGGTCGTGTCGACCAGGGATTCCGGGCCGACCGGCCGTGTCACGAGTTCCGGATGACTGATGATGTCAGCCGTGGAAAGCGCATCAAAATTGAGCTCGGTCTTCCTGGCGAGCTCCGGCAGCGACACCTGGTAGATGCGGAACGGATCGAGATCCAAGCTTTCAAGATCGTCCAGAAGTTTCTCCTGAGAAAGGACGAATGCAGCGCAACGCAAACTGTCGTCCTTGCCGAGGTAGGCGATCATCTTCCAGAATGAGCGCGGGATCAGTGCATTACGATACTCGATGTCCTCGCTTCCGAAAACTGGACCGCCGAATACCGACAGCTTGAAGTCCTTGAGGTCGGCCTGATCGAAAACGAGGTTCTCCAGTTCACCCCAAAGCCCTTTTCGGGAGGACTGATTGAAGCGTTCGTGCTGGGGAGCGATGTTGGTGAAGTAAAATGAATCGCGGTTGGCTTGGTCTGCCTCCGGTACCGGTCCCCAGCAGACGTCCGCCCGCCGGGCGATATGGCCCCGGTCGACGCGGTTGTCGACGTAGAGATCGTCGCCCAACTGATACTTGGCCTCGATCCTTGGGTCGACGGAAAATCCGCGTCGCGGAAGTGCCACCAATCGGGATCCGTCGATGTTCCAGGCGACATAGCGTGCCATTCGGCGTTTTGCGCTGAGGCAGACCGAAAAATGCGTGTATGGGATCGTCTGAGCGCGCTCGAAATTGACGGCATCACGCTTCTGGGCCGTAGACAGGCCGGGCTCGGGAACGGCTGTTCCAAGGAAGCTCGCATCGTAGCCACTACGGGGGACAACGACTTGCATCCCGGCGATCGCATCAGTTGCCGTGCCTTTCGGCTCGAGGACGAAGTCGAGCTTCTTCTGGATGGAGCCTGGATAGCAGGCGAGCGCGTGCTCGTCGCTCGTCCTGTCGGTTTCACCGGCGAAGTGAAGGCCGGCGAATATGTTGGTCGCCTTGCCCCTGTCGAAGATGAGCCAAGCGGATCCTGAATCCCCGCCCTTGCTTATTTCTCCGTCTGCGGGAAGGTTCTGGGGATCAGGACCGATTTCGAAGCAGCCGATCGCCTGCTCCCCAGCCGGAATCCCATAGTTGATCTTCGCCATGACGTCGACGCGGCGCACGATGCCTCTCGTGATCGCCGTTGTACGTCCCGATTTGATCACTTTGTCGCCAAGTGCAACGCGCGCCATTCGGGTCGGTACGACGTCGAGTTCATAGACCGAGCGGTCGTGGCCACGTTGGCTGATCCTTGCAAGCGCGCAGTCACCGGCCGCGCCGAGATGGCTGCGCAGAAGGGTGCCTGCGACATTGAGCGCAACGTTGTTGTCGTCGTAGGGGCCTGGCTGCACGATCGTGTCGCCAACCTTTCCGGCGTTGCCATTGAGGACGTGCCAGTTGGAGAGCACACAAGGCGCGCCTGTCGTGCGGTCGAAGACGATCAGGCCGAGCGTGCCGGCGGTCTCGGAGGGATGAGCGATGCTGACGCCCGGCCGGATCGGGTCGATCCTCTTTCGGCGCAGATCAACCTGTTCCTCCGCAACGATTTCGAAGGAAGGGCGATAGTCGCGCTGCAGGACATCGGTCGGGACCATCTCGCCCTCGACCTCGATTGCTTCCGGAATGCGTCGGCTCCCAAGTGCCTCGATTGCGGAGTCACCCTTCGTGCCCACCGTGAATTGCAGGCAGATTGGACCGTCGCCGTTCTTCAGTCCGATGCCCACGGATGTAATGTTCGGATCCTGCAGATAATCGGCGCCTTTGGCGCGAATATGCCGACGCAATGCCTCTTCGGAAATTCCCCCGGTGGATTGCCGTGTTCCGCCTGTCGCCTTGCGTGCCATGATTTGCCTCCCAGTGGTTTTCTTACTTGCGTCAAGATCACTCCGGATCGCGCAGAACGTCATAGAAGTTACGTATGACCTTGCAGGAACCGAGTTTTCGCACGATCGCCTCCATCTCGCGGATGTCTTCGTCGTCCTCTCGGTGCCCGGCATGACCGTGGCCGTGTCCGCCCATCGCCTCCCGACGCACTGAAGCAGTGAGGGCTTCTGGCGCGCCGTGCGTCCAGCCATCTTCGAGTTTGCCGGTCCAGGTTCCTATCCAGGCAACTTCGCTTAGCCTGTTGGCTGCGGCCCAACGGTCGATGCAGGGATCAATCCATCCATGCAGGTACCAGAAGATCGGATTGACATGGCTTGAGTAGGTGTCGCCCAAATAGTCGTAACTGGTCGCGTCCCATTTGGGATCGATGTCGCGTATGTCATCGAAGTTGTGCGAAGGCATGTAGCCGATCGGCACGCTGGCCCAGCGCATATGCAGATTGTTATGGATGGTCATCTCGAGCAGATTGCCCAACGCTCCGAGCGACAGCTGCGCGAGGTTGGCAGGGTTCGTATAAAATGCCTCCCACGTCACGATCGTGTCGCGGAAGTAGGCGTCTGATTTGACGCGCTGAAGCCTTGCAGTCATGGCCGCATTCGTCGCGGCGCTCTCCGAGGGGTCGTCATAGGTCCAGGACGGCGGAAGCGCAAAAGCGGGGTGTTCACCCGCCTTTGGGATGGAGCGCCAGAATGTGAGCCGCTGCTCTCCCAACTGCTCGAGGAGTTCACTGACTTCCTTGATCATCTGCCGATGCATATAGAGGAAGTCCTCCCCAGAATGATTGTCCAGGATTAGCTTTCTCTCGGCATCCAGAGGCACCCGGTCATTGGGTGGGGCCCAACCCTTATCCCTGATGAAGGCTTTGACCTCATCGGTAAGCTGAGCATTGTTCCAGACGCCGCGCACCGCATGCCATAGGAAATGGCGCAGGCGGTGGCGTCTCGAAGCAAGCATCTCGATGATCTGTGAAGGCAAAACCCGAATTGCCATTGGCCCCCCGGACAAGACGTAGGTTAGTCTGCACGAAAATATTATACTGGTGTGACGGCCAGCCGCTGGGACGAGGCCGCTTGTTCGCACGTCATGGAACCTGCTCTTTGCGAGATTTTAAAAGGCGTCGAGCTCGACGATCTTCTCGGATTGATCGCGTGAGTTTTCGGCGCAATACAACCGAAAGTCAAGTCGCTCGTTTGAAACGCTGCCAACCCTTGCAGAATATCATCGCCGGGGAGGCGACGGCCTCACCCCGTTCGCAGAGATCATTAATGCTCGGTGTGATCGGTCCTGATCCCACCGCTGACCAACGACTTGCGTCGTTGCCTCGACGCTCAGACGTCACATCGCAGCAAACCGCTTCGTTGATGTTTAGGTCTTTAGTCGTTGATCGGATTCGCGCGGGATGGTGTCTCGATCGCCGTATTCGCCTCTTGTTGAAGGCGCATCGCCCTCAGCCGAGCGGTCTTCTCATTCCTGGCTGTCACGACCTGGTCGATTTTCGGGCTCTCCCGCGTGCGGGTGAGAAATTGTGTCTGCGTCAATCCGAATGCCGCTTCCGCGCGTTCGCGGCTTTTGCTCATGCGTTCATTCATAGATGGCTTCCTCGTTTTATGGGGCTCATTTTCATGGCTGTTTTGGTACTGGCAACTGGCTTAACTACACTTCGCTCAGGCAAGGCTGACCTACATTCAACGTTAGAGGCTGTGTCCGTGACGCAGCGATGAAGTGCGTGCTTCCGGCAGAGCTGCTATTTTGAAAACCGCCTACTTCAGGACGATCGATCTTTTCCGTGTTATGGCTCTGTTGGGAAAAGATCCCTCTATCGTGAAACGCGTGCTGTCGGAGATCGCCGGGGTTAGCGCGGTCGATCATTGGCACTTGCATCCTTCGCCTGGGCCGCTTCAAGTTCCTGTGGCGACACTCGCAGGCGCTGCCTGGTGCCAACGCGTGTTGCAATCGCGGGTATCTCAAGTTGGGTGTTGGTTCTCCTGAAGGCGGAGAACGATAGGCCTTCGATCTCTTCCTCATCGATAATCAGCCGATACGTTCCCGCTTCAAGGGGAACCATTAACGAACTGAGAGCGAAGGGATGGGCGAAAGTTATTTCAGTTTCTGTCGTACGTTCCATCATGGGTGACTCCAGCAAGGGGCCTTTATGCTGTCCGGCAGCCACGGCACCAACCGAGGCTGATGCGTGTAGGCCAATTTCAAAATAGCTGCTCCTACCAGAGGACTCCCTTGAGCGTGACATAAACAATGAACGCCACACTGATTGCCGGTGTCGATTTGATCAGAAGGTCCACATAGCGAAACCGCGCGGCGGCTCGCATCAGATTATTCTTTGAGTAGATACTGGTGGAGGCGGAAGACATCCTGTCCTCCTTTGTTGGGGCTGGAACGCTGTTGGCGTCCGCACCCGGCAGCGCCCGTTTCAGATGCTGCCGATGCCACAGATATGGGGAGTCTGCCTGTGAATTGCAACGTGCTAAATATTGCGACTTCATCCACCCCGCGCCGATGAGCCTATTCCGGTTTGAATTCGCTGGCGGGACGCCCGGTTGAGCGCTTCAATTGGCTTCACGTTGAAAAAGAGTTTGAAGAGCTTTGATCGCCGAACGGCCTATGATGTAAGCACCGCATGAGTATGAATCATTTAAACGCGAGGCCGAATTGTCACCGAAAGCCGCCCATGAGACGCACCAACTCGGTATAGTGGCGCGAACGCTCGACGAACGTCTGGATGCAACTGGACCGCATTGTTCGGTACGCCCGACTGAAGGGCATTGGCGCATCTTTTTGAATGACGCGCCCATGGAAGGAACGTTTGAGACATCTCGAAAGGCGTTGGCGGCCGCCCGTCATTACAAGGCGGATATGCAACAGAGAATTGTCGACGAATTCTTCAAGACAACAGGGCTCTCTGCCGATCAGTGGTCGCTGAATGCCCATGCGCTGGTCAACAGGGTCGATCCGGCAGAGTTTGTTGTCTTCTATCGTCGGAGCTATATGGCCCACATCGGCTGCCATGCACTACCTTCACGCAAGACGATGCAGGAAGCGATCAAGCTCATCAATACGACGTTCCACCTTCCCGGTCCCATGCTTTTCGCGCTGGAGCAGGTCTATGGCGAGCAAGGCAAGCGCTTCGGTCCGGGAGCCGTCAACTGGTCGCTGTTCAACATCTTGCAAGAGAAGGGCTTTATCAGCTTCGACGAACGCGAGGAAGACAGGCACGTCCATTTGACGGCGGCCGGACGAGCCGCCCTCACTCGTGATCCTCGCGGACTTTCACTTGAGCTCCGGGAAATTATCTTTGCGGGGGCGTTGCCCGAAGAGCGGGAGTTGCGGTCTGTGTGGAACAACCTCATCGGATCCGGCATCTCAGGGCAAGTGAATGCGCAAGGACTTCGCGCAGCCTTTGCCAACGGCTACGAACTTCGTGTGGAAGATGGCTCTGATGAAGGCAAGGACATCATTCTTCGCGGTAGCGGTACGGAGCCGGACGGGTCGCCGATCACCGATCTTATGGTTGCGTCCTTTCCAAGTCAGTGGGAACCATTCAAGGTTGCCTCGAAAGGTTTGGCAGAGGCGATCGTGCGGCAGCAGTCGATGCTGAAACGGCCGCCTTCCACACCGGGACAGTAGGCTGATCTTCTTTGTGCTGTAGGCTGCCTGCGGGTAGGCCAGTCATCTTGGCATGTTGAGTATCTAGATACTTCGACCTCCTTCGGTGCGTTGCGCAATAGCCTAAGCATCCTGGCCCGCGCTCCCACCTCGTCTTGATTAAGCGCGTGTATTCGTGATAGCTTAAATACTCTTTTGCGCCGATGAGGGCCGTCCTTACGCGCCGGGGCATGCAATGAGGTTTGTCAGCACAGCCTGTCTGGGATTTTTTTTCGGCATCTCGTTCGCGTGGGCGGGGACGCTCCATGACGCGGCCAAAGATGGAGATGCTGAGCGCGCAAAGCAAGCGATAGCCCAGCGTGCAGACATTGGCGAACCAAATGAAGCCGGCGAGCCGCCGTTGATCATCGCCGCTCTTAGTGGCCACAAAGATGTCGTCGTGCTTCTGCTCGAAAAAGGCGGCGACGTAAATATTCGAAATAAAGGCGGATTAACCGCGTTGCATGCCGCAGCCTATGGTGGCCATCTCGATATCGTCGAGATCCTGGTGTCGAAGGGTGCGCCCATCAATGACGAAAAGAACTTCTACCACATGTCGCCGCTGCACGCTGCGGCTGAAGAAGGTCACGCAGATGTCGTCGCCTTCTTACTCGCAAGCAAGGCCGACATCGAAGCGAAGGAACGCAACGGCTATACGCCGCTGACGCAAGCCGGTTGGCGCTCCCACTGGGATGTGGCCGGGTTGTTGTTGAAAGCGGGCGCCGTGTGTCAGCAAGCCGACCTGGTGGGCGACTGGCTTTACGCCGAATGCACCAAACGGAAATAGGGCTGCCTGCTGCCACACAAGAAAGGAAAGATCATGTCTTATCGACGGAACGCAGGGTTTGCCTTCATCATCGCCGGCGTCGCGATCGCATTCGCCATTGCTCCTCAAGTGATGGCCGACGATACTGTGAATACGGGATATTTCGGAGACGTCGCAATCAAGGGTTATGATCCGGTGGCGTACTTCACCGATAACAGGGCAATCGAGGGATCGCCGGCCTACGCGCATCGGTGGTTGGGTGCAGAGTGGCATTTCGCAAGTGCCAAGAATCGCGATCTCTTTATCGCCGATCCGGGCAAGTATGCCCCTCAGTATGGCGGCTATTGCGCAGACGGCGTCTCGTTCGGCACGGTCACGACCAACATCGATCCCCAGGCGTGGCGGATAATCGACGGGAAGCTCTATCTCAGTTACGACCCAGGCGCTGCCGATGGTTTCGAGAAAAAGCCGACCAAGGTTGTTGATTCACAGAAGCACTGGTCGGAGGTTCAAAGCACGCTGATCTCCGATAAAATGAGAAAAGATTGGCAACACATGCCGGCCGATTGATAATCACGGTGCGGGTGAGAAGAATTTCAGCGCCTGCGGGGTGACGTGGACATACTGCGAGTCAGCGTGTCCTGCGTCCCGGTTTCTGTAGATGCTCCCGCAGACCATGCGATCCAGAAAGTATCCGCTAAATCTCTCGCAAAGCTTGTTTCCCTGCACCTCGACCGTTCCGGTAATGTTCGTATTCGCGCTCCGATACGCCGTATTACCCGCCTTGTCGAAGAACTGGACAAAGGCCGTTCCGTTCTTGTGCTTTCCGAGCCAGGTCTTATCGCTGATGAGGGCACGCAGCGCCTCGCCGTCGACCTGATCTGCCTGCTCGCCCACGAATCCGAAGGGCCACTCTGGAAGTCCTGCCGATCGCAGCCCTGCGAGGTGATGCGTCAGGTCGTCCTCGCGCCAATAGTCGTAAAGATAGCTGTAGTACGTCAGATTGCTTTCGGGGAACTGCGCCAGAAGCCTAGCTTTTGCCTGACCAGCGCGAACTCGATCTCCCTCAAGGCTATAGGCGGCCGTAAGGTATTCCTGTCCCGCCTCCGCGTTAGGCAGTGCGTTGCTCGCGGCCTCGATCAGCGGGATTGCGCGACTATTGTCGCGCGCGGTGTAGAACACAATGCCTGCCAGCAACCGAAAGCTCGCAGATGGTGACGGATCGAGCCGCAAAGCCCTTTCAATTTCGGCGACGGCCTCATCGTGGTTTCCCGTATGGGCAAGAATCAACGCCAGGTTACCTGCGGCCTCCGCGCTATTTGGTTGCGCCTCGACGGCCCGATCTGCGGACTCGCGCGCTTCCACTTGCCTTCCGTCGACAAGTTGAAGAAGCGCAAGAACGGTGTGAGCGCGCGCATTGTCGGGGTCCAGCTTGAGCGCTTGCCCAGCCGCGTCATAAGCGATTTTGCGTGCAACCGCTGCCGACCATAGAAAATTGTAGTCGTTTCGCCAGACATCGACCGCCACGCGCGCGATCCCCGCATGCGCATCAGCAAAATTGGGATCGAGACCGATCGCCTTCTGGTAGTACGACAGCGTCCGACGATAGGTGTCCACGTCGCCGTAAATTAATCCTTCGTGTTCTGCTCTCATATAATAGTCATAGGCTTCAAGATTATCGCTAGGGATCCGCTCGATCTGACTGCGCTCCCCCTCGCTGAGTTGCACCTCAAGTGCGGATATGATCTTGCCGGTCACGTCGTCCTGAACCGCGAAGAGATCGGCAAACTGACGGTCATAGCGCTCGGCCCACATGGAAAGCCCGGTCAGCGCGTCGATGAGTTTCACATTGATGCGCAACCTAGACCCGGCCCGCTGCAGCGTGCCTTCGAGCACATAGTGCACCCCCAATTCAGCCGCCACGTCTTGTATTTTGGCTGCGCCGCTTTTGATCGCGAATACAGAGTGTCTGGCAATGACAAAGAGACCTGATACCTTGGACAGTTCGGTAATCAGGTCGTCCGTCAAGCCTTCTGCTAGGTGATCCTGTTCCGAATCGCCGCTGACATTTATAAACGGCAAGACTGCCACCGACGGTTTTTCGGGAAGGGGATAGGCGAAGCGTTCGACGACTTTCGGCGCCTTGTCGAAATCCCATAGCTGCCACCGATAGACCGCAGCGCCGGAGAAGATCAGTAAAACGACAGCTATGGCGGTGAGGCTGCGCGGCGAAAGTCTTAACCGACGGGATTGTGAGCGAACAACACTCGGATCGCACACAACCCGATATACGCGTATGGGTTCCGCGATGCTCCGCACCTTCTGCTTCCCGAGCGAGGCATAGCCGACGTTCACTTTCGATTTTACCTGATCATACGTCGTACCGGAGATTGCAATGCCGCCCGGCTCTGCCAGCTTCTGCATACGATCGGCGATATTGACCCCATCCCCGTGGATGTCTTCGTCTTCGACAATAACGTCACCAAGATTGACCCCGATACGGAACTCAAGCCGGCTCGCTGCATCAACGGAGGCATTCCGCAATGCCTTCTCGCGCTGTATTTCCGTAGCGCACTGCAGCGCGTTGACTACACTATGAAATTCAACGAGAAGCCCGTCACCCATCGTCTTGACCAAACGGCCGTGATGCTCAGCGATCTTGGGGAGAATGACCTCGTTCAGATCCGCTTGAAAGGAATGGCGAGTTGCTTCTTCGTCGACCTGGCTTAGACGGCTGTATCCAGCGACGTCAGCGATCAGAATTGCAGCAAGACGACGCTCCATATCGCTCCTCGCGGCACCGCGATGATTAACCGACACCATACAGCAGGTTAAGGGGGGAAGCCATGACGCTTCAAGATATCCCTCCTTTGGCGGTGGTCGTGGCCCTATAATTCCTAGGCATTCATCCGCTTGGTGCGCGGGCTACGCCGTTGTAGTTGGGGAGACGGGACCAATGTCCGACTGGCCACGTTGACGCCGCAGTCGTAGTTTCTAGATTTCTCTGGACGGAGGCATCTATGACCAAACAACAGGATTCTGAATTCAGAGTGATGTCGGAAGCAGTCCAGGCCTGGTACCGCTTCTACGAAGCGCCACCTGACGATAGAGCTTCCCGCGTCCTCCGCATCGCGGCGATCGACTTGTACTACGACGGATACAAGACAGCGGAAGACATCGCGTTCGTTCTCATCGGAACATATGTCGGCATCTGTTCGACGAAGATAAACGCCCCGACTTCGGCATCGGTACACTAGCAGTCCCACCGGTAGGCTATCTGCACCCTCTACAGTAGCTCGTCGCGCTGAAGACGAGTTGGCGGCGTACAGGGTTTCGACGGACGCTACTAAGCCTGGAACAGGGGAGAGATAAGGGCAATCCCTTCGGAGAAGGCTGCGACTCTTCATTATCAGGGCAGCGCACAGCCGCTGCGCTTCCGGCGCGCAACGCTGCCCGACATGCGGTGACAAGGGAACTTCGTGCGGCCCGAAGCTCCACCGGAAGATCTGGTTCATTCTCCAAGACCTCAAGCGCCGCGCCGGCTTGCTTGCCTCCTTCGGATATCGCCTTGGTACCCCACGCCGAGATCTCGAAGCTGCAGTCCGATAAAAGTCGACTGCGCAGAGGCGGACCAGTCCTGCTGCTTCGCCGCGCCTTTGGCGGATGTTTCGGAGGCGCTGGATTCGGCTTCTGATGCCATCACGCAACCGGTAGCGCATCGCGAAACATTATGGGCTGCTGGTCGCGCGCAATGCGATGCCGGCCACGTGACATCGGGTGCTTGGGCGAGCCGTCCCTGTTCTTGCCGAGGCAGATCAGGCTGACGGCGTGAAGGCGGGCGCGCGCAATGAACCATTCGTCGCGGCCGAGGTGGTTGCCGCCATTGCCCCACGCGACGAGGAACGGCGTGCCCTGATGGCAGGTAAAGGCGAATGCGGCATCAATGAATTCGCTATTCTTCGGGCCGACGCACGCGGTCTGCGCCATCATCTCGCTAGGATGGGCGGCGCGGAAGGCATTGAGGTTGACGACGCTCAGACCGCCATAGCCCCAGAGCTTCGCGAAATAAATCAGTTCGCGCAGCGTCGGATCGTCCGTCTCGTCGTCGGCGGTGGACGGATTGAGCATGCAGGCGACCAGGAGGCGCTTTCGAGCATCCCAGATGCGGCACAGCTCGTAGCGGTAGCACCTGCAGTCGGAGATGACGGCGCTCTTCTGTACAGAAGGATCGGTCTGCATCAGCATATCCCCATCGTCATCAGGATATAGAACTCGTCGAGTTCCGTCGTAGGTTCGCTTTGCTGGCGATCTGTATCGCGCCATGCGCCAGTGGCTGCAGGTCACCGGAGGTGAGCATGCCGACGCGGAAGGTGCCGAACCACGGTACGCGGCCCACCTGGCCGCATGCATGGCGCTGGGTCATGTCGCCGAAACCTAGGAAGTCGGCATTCCCTTCGTGCGCCTGCATCTGCCGCGCTACGGTCTCGACGTTCGCAGCACGCCGCCCGCAAGGGCATTCGCCCGCAGGACGCACTTTCACAACGATGTTGATATCGTCACTCCGACCAAGGTGCATAGTTTCGCTGCCTAGTAGGGAACTCGCGTACACTTGGTAGGAAGCCGGCGGGAGACCGCTAGGCCAGCCCCATCGTGAAAATACAATCTGGGTCGCCTCTGGCGATCGGAGCCATCAATACAAGTGGCCTTTTGAGAACATCGAAATTGCCGTTGGTCGAGAACGCTCGTTAAGTTGCCATGCCCTATCTCGCGGTCCTGAGCGAACGAAAAAATCTCGCGGAAAGCACTGGGCTGCACATTCGGAGCCGCCGTCAGCCCCGCGGCAGCCTCCCCAAAAGGAACCTATTGCCGGCGCGGTTCCCGCAGCAGGGACACTTCAACCTCTGGGCGATATTGTCCAAAGGGCATACGTTTCCCAACAGCCCGCCCGGTTCCCGCCGATCGATTGGCGCACTATTCAGGCATGAGGGCAGACATATCCGGCAGCGATGCGAGTGTCTCGCGCTCCAGATTGACGGCATGGTTGGCAGCTGACGCCAGATCGATGCTCCGTCGGTGGCGCATGTCTATCTCCGTTCGAGCATAGGTTTCCAGCCGCGTGTCATGCCACGGCTCATGGCGCTTTCAGTCAATGCAAGCTGCTGACGCAGATGGCGGATGTCCTCTAGCAGCGTAGCGATCGTCGCATTCACGTCATCGTCGTGCCACGCCAGCGCGGCCTGTACTTCAAAATCGACGTCTTCCTTTGTCATTGCAAATCCAGACTTAGTTGCTGGCCCTTCAGTGCGGGCAAGGGGCGGCCGATCTCGATCTTTCCGAAAACGCGCTTGCGGCGTTCGGCGTCGCGTTCCCGCTCCGCTCGGCTGGCGGCGACCACTGCTAAAGCGTTCGCAATGACTTGCTCGGTGTGGGTCATGAGAACCTCCGTCGTTTGTTCCTATTTTGTTCTCATTGATGGGAAAGTCAAGACCCGCCGCCCAACCGCTCCACCGTGAGACGCACGCCGTTCACGGTGCTGGCTTCTCCGAAGTTCCCTGATACGGATATCGCGGCGCCTGCCGGCGCCACAACAGTCGAATTCAGCGAGGCATGATTCCCGGCTGATCGGCAGGGAACTTGGCAATGTCGGCAGGGCTGACATTTAGGTGTTGCGCGACAAGTGCTGCCGGTGTGTGCGTGAGCCAGGACGAAAGGCCCACTTCCTGATATTCCGCCACCTTGAAGACGGCGACGAACTGCAGATCCGTCTTTCCGGTGTTCTCGATGATGTGGCCCTGGCTTCTTTTCACGTATCCGATGTCGCCTGGCCGGAAGTCTGCGGTCTGGCTGCGCGGGCCGGCATCGAACACCGTCATGCGGCCTTCGCCCTTGATCCAGTACTGCCATTCGTCGGCATTCGGATGCCAATGCATTTCGCGCACAGCTCCAGGCCTGATGGTCTCGATTGCGGCGGCAATGGTCTTGGAGACCTTGAAGCTACTGCTGTCGGCAAGCTGGATCGTGCCGGATGCGTTCTGCTTCAGTGGTGCCGATGCCGTCAGCTTGTAGGTAAAGGGATAGGGAGGCAGGCCGGCCCCGGCGACGGCCTCCTGATCGGCCGACAGCTGACCGGGCTCCTTGCCCTGGAAGATCCAGAGATCCTGCAACGGGATGTTCTGGAAGGTATCCTGCGGGACGCCGAAATTCTTGGCCAGCAGCTCCGGCGAGGTATGGGCCAGCCAGTCGGTCAGAAGCAGCGTGCCATATTCGGACTGATCGCCTTCGTCGAAGACGATGACAAATTCGCAGCCATCAGGTCCGAGCCCCTGCAGCGAATGCGGAAATCCCGCTGGAAAATACCAGAGATCGCCAGCTTCGACATCCTGCACATAGGCACGTCCCTGGGGATCGAGAACCGTGACGCGGCACCGCCCGTTCGTCATGATCGCCCACTCGGCTGCGCGATGCCAGTGCATCTCGCGAATGCCACCGGGACCGAGGCGCATGTTGACGCCGGAGACAGCCTCCGAGATTGCAAAGTCCGCCTTGGTGACCTGACGCGCCCACCCACCATTCTGGATGCGCTTGGCAGCATTGTTAAACGATCCCCAGAATAGCTGCATGTCGCCCACATCGGTTGCCGGCGGGCTTTGGAACGACGGGAACTGCTCATTGATCGCGGGGTTTTTCGGGCCGGGATCCGAGAGGCCGGCCGGATTGGCATTGATGGCGCCTTCGGCTGGCTGATCGGGATTGCCAAAGCTGGCTGCGTGGGCAGCACCTGCCGCGAGCGCCGTGCCTCCCATTGCTCCAAGGGCAAGGACTGTGCGTCTTGATAGCGGTTCCATGGCTGTAGCTCCTTTGAGTTGGATGGGAATGGGCTATTCTGCCCGAGCCCGTGTGCCAGCAATCTCAGTTTGTTTTCGGCCGACGAACTCACTCAGCTTCTCGAGGTAGAGGTAAACGACGGGGGTGGTGTAGAGCGTCATGACCTGGCTGATCAGCAGGCCACCAACCATTGCGTAGCCGAGCGGCTGGCGAAGCTCCGAGCCGGTGCCGTGGCCGATCATCAGCGGCACACCGGCAAGAAGGGCCGCACACGTCGTCATGATGATCGGGCGGAAGCGCAGGAGACAGGCCTGCCGGATCGCGTCCTCCGCCGACAGTCCCCCTTCGCGCTGGGCGGCAATGGCGAAGTCGACGATCATGATGCCGTTCTTCTTCACGATGCCGATCAGCAGAATGACGCCGATCAGGGCGATGACGGTAAAATCAAAGCCGAACAGCCAAAGCATCGCCAGCGCGCCGAGCCCGGCCGAGGGAAGGGTGGACAGGATGGTCAGCGGATGGACATAGCTCTCGTAGAGCACGCCGAGGATCAGATAGATCACAGCGATCGCGGCAAGCACCAGCAAGGGTTCGCTCGCCAGTGAGCTCTGATAGGCCTGGGCATTGCCCTGGAAGCTGCCGATCAGGGTTGCCGGCGTCCCCATATCCGTTTCGGCCTGGCCGATGGCCGCCACCGCCTGGCTGAGCGCCACGCCCTTGGCGAGATTGAAGGAAAGCGTGACGGACGGGAACTGGCTCTGGTGATTGACGGCAAGAATCGCGGTCGGTTCGGTCGTCTGCTTGACCAGCTGATTGAGCGGCACCTGCTCCCCGGTCAGGGGCGACTTGATGTAGACGCCGTTAATCGCCAGCGGCGAATTCTGGAACTTCGGAGCAAGTTCAAGCACGACATGGTAGCTGTTCAGGTCCGTGAAATACTGCGTGACCTGGCGCTGGCCGAAAGCGTCGTAGAGCGTGTTGTCGATCGTCTGCGGCGCGATCCCGAAGCGCGATGCCTGGTCGCGGTCGATCGTGAGCGTCACGGTCGCTCCGCCATTCTGCTGGTCCGTCGCAACGTCGGTGAGCTCAGGCAAGGTCTTGAACTTGGCAAGCAGCCTGTTTGCCCAGTCGTCCAGTTCCTGCGCGTCGCCGTCCTGCAGCGTGTACTGGAACTGCGTGGCTGAGCTCCGTCCGCCAACATTAATGTCCTGGGACGGCTGCAGGAAGAGCCGAGCGCCCTGCATCTGCGCCAGCTTCGGCCGCAGCCTGTTGATGATCTCGCTGGCCGAGGCGTCGCGTTCCTCTCTGGGCTTCAGCGTAATAAACATGCGACCGGTGTTGACCGTCTGGCCCGAGCCACCACCGACCCCCATGCCGATAGACGCCACGCCGGGATCGCTGGCGACGATATTGCCGGCTTCGACCTGGAGGCGGGCCATTTCGGCAAACGAAATGTCCTGCGAAGCCTCGAGGAGGCCTGTAATCAGACCGGTATCCTGGATCGGGAAAAAGCCCTTGGGAATGTTGACGAAGAGGAATCCGGTGACCGCCAGCGAGCCTAGGAAGGCAATCATCGTCAGGCGGTGGTGGCGCAGCGCCACGTCCAGCGTGCTACGATAACCGGCAAGAAGGAGGTCGAACGCATTCTCGAATGCGCCATAGAGTTTCCCATGGTCTGAGGCCTCGTCAGGCTTCAGGAACCGGGCGGCCATCATCGGCGTGATGGTCAGGGAAACGAGCGCGGAGATACCGATTGTCATCGTCACGGTGATGGCGAACTCGCGGAACAGCTTGCCGACGATTCCGCCCATTAGAAGCAGCGGAATGAAGACCGCGACCAGCGAGATACTGATCGAAATGATGGTGAAGCCGATTTCGCGCGCACCATCGATTGCCGCCTGCCTGGGCGTCTTGCCCATCTCCATATGGCGATGAATGTTTTCGACCATGACGATCGCATCGTCGACGACGAAGCCGACGGCAATGCTCAGCCCCATCAGAGACAGGTTATCGAGGCTGAAGCCGGCGACATACATCAGAGCAAGGGTTGCCAGCAGCGCCAGCGGCACTGTGACGCTGGGAATGACCGTTGCCCACAGGTTGCGCAGGAAGATGAAGATAACCATCACGACGAGCGCGATTGTGATGATCAGCGTGGTTTCAACGTCGAATACTGAGGCACGGATCGTCACCGTCCGGTCAGAGAGGATGGACAGGTGAATGGCCGCAGGCGCGATCGCCTGAAGCTGCGGCAGCGTCGCCTTGATCTGATCGACCGTATCTATGACATTGGCGCCCGGCAGCTTGAAGATCGGCAGCAGGATCGCGGGTTTGCCATTCGCCCAGGCGGCGAGCTGGGTGTTCTCCGGTCCGTCGATTGCCTGACCGATATCGCTGATGCGCACCGGCGCGCCGTCCCGATAGGCGATGATCGCGTCGTTCCATGGCAAAGCGTTCAGCAACTGATCGTTATCGTAGATCGTGTAGGTGCGCTGGGCTCCCTGCACGCTGCCTTTCGGTGCGTTCGTTGTGAGGCCGGTAACGGCGGTCCTGATGTCTTCGAGCGACAACCCCATATTTGCGATCTTTTGCGGGTCAATCTGAAGGCGCACGGCGGGCTTTTGCTGGCCGAGGATCAGGACTTGCGAAACGCCGCTGAGCTGGCTGATGTGCTGGGCCAGAACGCTCTCGGCATAATCGTCGACCTGGGTGAGCGGCAGCGTATCCGATGTCAGTGCCAGTACCATAACGGGCGGGTCGGCGGGATTGACCTTGCGATAGGTCGGCGGCGACGGCAGTCCCGTGGGCAGCTGCCCGCCGGCGGCGTTGATCGCCGTCTGGACGTCCTGGGCGGCGCTGTCGACATTGCGCGACAGATCGAACTGGAGGGTAATGGAGCTGTTGCCGAGCGTGCTCGTCGACGTCATCTGGGTGACGCCTGGAATCTGGCCGAACTGTCGCTCCAGAGGCTGCGTGACGGACGAGGCCATCGTCTCCGGATCGGCGCCCGGAAACTGCGTGGATACCTGGATCGTCGGGAAGTCAACCTGCGGCAAAGGTGCAACAGGAAGGAGAGGATAGGCGACGACACCGATCGCAAAGAGCGCGGCCATCAGCAGAGAGGTGGCGATTGGTCTTTGAATGAACCAAGAGGAGATGGACATCGTCCTACTCCTTCTGCGTCGCGCTGGATGAAGACTGCTGCACGGAGACATGCGTGCCCGCATCGAGCCGATACTGACCGGCAGTTACAACCTGCTCGTTGCCGGTCAGCCCACTTGTGATGACAGCGCGGCCGTTTTCGGTCGAGCCGGGCGTAACCTTGCGAAATGAAGCGTTGCCGTTGCCGTCGACAACGTACACGAAGAAACCATCCGCGCCGCGCTGCAGTGCCGACGACGGGATTGTGATCGCCTGATGAAGTGTCTTCTGCTTGACTTGCAGCAACACGAACTGTCCTGGCCACAGCGCATCGTCCCCGTTCTCAAAAGTGGACTTGATGCGGATGGTGCCGCTGTTCTGGTCGATCACGTTGTCGATCAGGGAAAGCATGCCGGTCGCGAGCGTCCTGGATCGGTCCATCGACAGCGCGATAACCTCCACCGGACCCGACTTCATAGCATCCCGCACGGCGCTCAGATCATCTTCCCGAAGCGTCGCCACCACCGAGATCGGTTGCGTCTGCGTGATCGTCACGATCGGGGTGGTGTCTGTGGTGTGAACCTGATTTCCCATGTCGACCCGACGGATACCGGTACGTCCATCAATCGGCGACCGGATCTCGGTATAGGATAGCGAGACATCCGCAGCCTCGTTGGCCGCCTGGTCTTCGGCAAGCTGGGCCGTGACGCTTGCGACCTGGCTTTGCTGTTGCTCAACGGTCTCCTGCGTCACGATCTGCTGCTGGGAGAGCTTTTCGTCCTTGGCAAGCAGATACTGCGCATTGGCAAGATCAGCCTGGTCCTGTTTGATCTTCGCAGCAGCCTGATCGGCGGCCGCCTGATAGGGACGAGGATCAATGATGGCGAGAAGGTCACCCTTCTTGACCGCCTGTCCTTCCGTGAACTGGACGCTCTGAAGCTCGCCATCGACACGGGGCGTGATGTTGACCGTATAGTTTGCCTGTACGGTGCCGAGACCATCAAGGTAGACTGGCACCTCTTGCACTGACGGCAGGGCGACCTGCACTGGTACTGCCGGAACGACTGCAGTGGGCGCCGCGGCAGTCGGCCCGCTCCCGGCAACCCAGAACGACGCTGCCGATACGCCCGCAACCACGAGGACGACGGTGGCGACCGCCAAGGCGGGTCGCCGATGCTTTCGAGGTTCGGCAGTCGTGCGCATAGTCGTCATTTCCGGGCTCCGGACGAGGAAGATTGAACGTCGTGCGTGAAGGGTGCGTCAGCGAGGCCGATCGCGGTAGGTCGCGCGCCGGCCGGCGTCATTGCGAATGCGAACGGGCAGATACTGAGGTTGCATCCAGAGACCGCCGACAGCGCACGCCGCATCGATCGTGTGCTTAAGTCGGATCGAAACTGAATTGCTGATACCGTCCAATATTTGGACGAGGACGGTTGGCTTCGTTGGGAACCTGGACATCGTGTCCTCCTGTCGTGAATGTGACGACCAGAGGCTACGACCGGAAGGGCGTGCGCACATCTATACGCAGGTCTAGTCGGGTCTCGCGAAAGGTATGTGCTGGCCGGCCAGCGCCGAGATATCGAGCCATCTCCTGAACGCTCGGCCCGGCCTAATAGACCCGGAAGGCGCAAGCTCTTCTGTGCGAGGGTAGCTGATTGCAGGCCGCTAAATCAGACGAGGGCGGCAGGCGGCTCTAAGATACAGGTGGTCGTGCGCCATCGCCCAGCACTTCGGCCTTTCTCACAAGCTCGGCCACCGAGCGAACTTCCATTTTCCGCATCACATTGCCGCGGTGCAGTTTCACCGTGACCTCGCTGATGCCGAGCTCATAGGCGATCTGCTTGTTCATCAGCCCCCTGACCACCGCCTCCATGACTTCGCGCTCACGCGGTGTCAGGCTTTCCGCCAGCAAGGCGACGGCTTGGCTCTGCGCATTCTGGCGCCGGCGCACTGCATCGCGCTCGATCGCCGTCGCCACCGCGTCGAGAATCTCCTGATCCTTGAAGGGCTTGGTCAGAAAGTCGACGGCGCCGGCTTTCATTGCCCGCACGCTCATCGGTATGTCCCCGAACCCGGTCATGAAGACAATCGGCATCTGGCTGCCGATGCGCTCCAGTTGTGTCTGGAAATCCAGGCCGCTGACACCGGGCAAGCGCACATCGAGGAGAATGCAGCCAGGGCGATTGACGTTTGCCGTCTCCATGAAGGCCGTCGCGCTCTCGAATGCCTGCACGTCGAACTTCATCGAGCAGAACAGGTCCGTGAGCGCTTCTCGCATCGAGAGGTCGTCATCGACGATGAAGACCACGGACCCGAGCTCTTCCTTTTGTGACTTGCGCCCGTCAGGCATGTTCCACCTCCGGCTTTATCAGCAGGCGCATCTCGAAGATCGCGCCACCTTCGGGATGATTGGTTCCATCGAGCCTTCCACCACGGGCCTCCAGCGTACTGCGGCAAATAGACAGGCCCATGCCCATGCCGGTCGCCTTCGTCGTGAAGAACGGGGCAAACAGCTTGTTCTTCGCATCTTCGGTGATCCCGGGCCCGGAGTCACGCACGGCAATACTCACATGCTCGATATCCGGCCGCTCCGTCGCGATCCCAATGATCCGCTCCGGGCTGCCGGCCTCATCCATTGCCTGAATGGCGTTGGTCATGAGGTTGATCAGCACCTGCTGCAACTCGATCTTCACGGCCGAGACAGGCGGAATGTCAGGCATCCGGTCGACAAGCACGGTCGTGCTACTCCGCTGCAGCTCGTGCTCCATCAGGGCCATCGTCTCGTCGATCAGCCTGTCCAGGCTGACGTTCTCAAGCTTGTTGCGCGAAGGCGAAAGCAGGCCGCGCGTATTGTGGATGATCTTGCTCGCCCGCTGGCTGTCGCGGATCATTCTTTCGGCCGAACGGCGCACGGCGGCGAGATCCGGCGGATCGCGATCAAGCCACCGCAGCAGCGTTTGCGAATTGACGACGATCGCGCCGAGCGGCTGGTTGAGCTCGTGTGCAAGCGATGCCGACATCGCGCCGACCGTTGCGGCCTTCGATGCCATTGTCAGCTCCGCCTGCGCTTCGGCCAAGGCCTTCAGAGCCATTTCGCGTTGGGTGATGTCGACCATGCTGACGACAACCCGGTGGAAGGCGGCCGGGTCTTCGGGAAAGCTGATGCTGAGCAGCACGAGCTTGTCCTCACCATTCTCCGCCCGTACCTCTACCTTGTCTTCGAAGACCCTTTCGCCATCCATGATCGCCTGCAGCACGTCAAGGAATCTCTCTTGCCCGGGGATGATGGAGCGCCGCAGGGCGCCGCCCGCGGAGGACTGAGGTCCCAGCAGCTCGCGTGCCGCTTCGTTCGCCGCGACCACTTCGATGAGACCGACGCAGTGATCGATGATGGCCGGATTGGCGCGCGCATACGCCTTGATGTCGGTCACGCCCTGCGCCCTGAGATCCATCAGATAGCTGCGCAGCTTCGAATAGTCTCGCTCCCACAGCGCAACGCGGGTGCGATCGAAAATCGACCGGTATCGGGCCTCGCTCTCCTTCAGCGCGGAATTGATCGAAAGCAGCGCGAGGCGGGCACTCTCGGTCTTCAGGAGCAGCATGGTCGTGACGAACAGCGCAGCAAGAGCGACGATCAGGCGAATTGTCTCCTGAAGGTCTGCATCGTCGCCGTGCGTCATGGCGTAGGAAAGAAGCGCGAGGGCGGCACAAACGGCTGCGATGACAAGCAGGCCGGTGCGCGTGGTTGCTTGGGCGGCAAGCAGCATGGTGACGACATAGAGAACCGCGATGGCGCCCTCGATGTCCGTATAGGTATCAACGTAAAAGACCGCGGCCGCAAGCGCGACGGCAATCAGGCCGAAGGCCAGGTTATGGCCCCCTTGAGCATCGTGAGTGCGAAGAATTGTTGACGCTATAGACATTATTGCCCCAGCCTATGTTGCCGAGACCATATCTTCTTCCTGGCCCAGTCTAACCTATACATAGGTGTGGTCCCGCAAGGCAGGAGCGATGATATCGTTCAAGGCGAGTCCTCGTCTTGTAGGATCGCATTGCGATTTAGCGTCGACGTCGAGTGCCGACGTTTTGCGGACGTCGTAGCGTTGGCGCCTGTCGATCAAGCGCTTTCGATGTTGAGCAGGTCGGCCCATGGCAGCCTCACTTCTGGTTCCGGTTGGCGGAGAGCGTTGCCCGGACAGTCACGGGAGTGGGCACAAAGGAAACGTGCCCGCTGGAGTGGAACTGCACCCAATAACCCAATGCCATGAAAACCGAGCCGCCGATCAGATTGCCAAGGGTGACCCAAAGCAAATTGTGGATCGCACCGGCAAGGGTGATGTTTGCGGGATGATCGCCCATGAGCGCCATGGAGAAGGTGAACATGTTGGCGACGGAGTGCTCGTAACCGGCGGCGACAAAGATAGTGATCGGCCAGAAGATCAGCATGATCTTGGCAGCCGCATTATCGGTGCGAGCCGCCATCCAGATCGCCAGGCAGACCAGCCAGTTGCATAGGACACCGCGGGCGAAGAGCTCGCGGGAACTCGCCGACATCTTGGCCGAGACGATCGAAAAGAAAGTTTGGCTTCCATCGCCGAGAAGCACGCCGCCGCCTGCCATGTGGAACAGGCCGGCGAGGATCGCTGCGCCGATCAGGTTGCCAATCCACGCACTGCACCAGACGAGCAGCGTGTCCGAAAAGCGCGCGCGCCGCGTCAACACGGCAAGTGGCATATACATCGCCGTTCCGGTGAAGAGCTCGGAGCCAGCGAACACGACGATCGTCAGCGCTGACGAGAAGACCACGCCCATGAGGAGATGCGACCAGGCGGGGTCGGCATGCGCGCCGGCGGTGAACATGAGGACGTCGCCGAAACCGATATAGGCACCAGCCATCGCCGCGCCGACGAGGAAGGCGAAGAACTGGGTGCGAACAACAAGTGCCTTGTGTTCCCCGGACTCGGCAAAGTTGGTGATGGAATCCTGGTACATGATGAGATCCTCGCAGCTTGCCCGGATCAAACCGAGCGCTTCGGTGGCTGATGCCAGAAGGCTAGTCGCCCGCTCAGCTGCGCTGAATCATACCTAGGTGTAGTTGGATGAGCCAATGGTGCAGGCCTTGGCAAGCGGGACGACTGCAGGCGCAAGAAAGCGGCGCGCCGGCAACACTCTCCGGCATCGGCGATACCGGGAGAGTGATCTCAAACACGCGCGGTCAGCCGTTGCTGGCAGCCACCATCACGGGCACGCCCTTGTAGGACGGCGTTCCCGAGATGCGGTCGTAGTGGCGCAGAGACACGACGGCATTCATCTCCGGGTAGTAGCCGGCAACCGAACCCTTCGGGATATTGTATTCGACCGCCGTGAAACCCCGCACGAGATGCGTTCCCTCGCCAGCCCCGACGAGCCCGCGAATGTCGATCCGGTCGCCATCCTTGAGGCCGCGCCCTGCCAGGTCGTCCCTGTTCATGAAGATCACGTCGCGCCGTCCGAAGACACCGCGATAGCGATCGTCGAGGCCGTAGACTGTCGTATTGTACTGGTCGTGGCTGCGGATCGTGGTCAGGACCAAAGCGTCCGGGTTCTTGATCAATGGATCCTCGTCCAGGCCAGGGGCGACAAGGAAATTCGCCTTGCCGTTTTGCGTATTCCACCGACGGAAGGAGGCAGCGACGTCGAGCCGGAATCCGCCGCGCACGCGCACACGCTTGTTGAACGCGTGGAAGTCGGGAAAGACCACTTCGATCTTCTCCCGGATCCGGTCATAGTCTGCAATCAGCTCGTCCCAGTTGATGCCGTAGCGATCGCCCAGCGTCGCCTTGGCAATGTTGGCAATGATGGCCGGTTCGGACTTCAAACTCTCGCTCGGTGGCTTCAGGAAACCGCGAGAGGCATGAACCATCGACATCGAGTCTTCCACGGTTACGGCCTGCGGGCCTGACGCTTGCGTGTCCAGATCGGTACGGCCGAGGCACGGCAGGACCAGTGATATCTTTGCCGTCAGGAGATGCGACCGGTTCAACTTGGTGGCGATATGGACGGCAAGGTCGAGTTTGCGCATGCCCTCCCACGTGGCCTTAGGATCGGACATGGCGACGGCGAGATTGCCGCCAAGGCAGATGAGCGCCTTGGATTCACCGGCGATGATGGCCTCCACTGCCTCGATCGCATTGTGGCCCTTGTCCCCGGACGGACGAAAACCGAATGCTCGCTCCATTCCGTCGAGGAGTGCTTTGTTGGGGATTTCGGTGATCCCGACCGTCCGATCACCCTGAACGTTCGAATGACCACGGATCGGAGCAATACCAGCGCCTTGCCGGCCGATATTACCACGGAGCATCAGCAAATTGGCGATCTGCTGTACGTTGTCCGTGCCGTTGGCGTGCTGGGTGATTCCCATGCCGTAGCAGACGATCACATTCTTCGCCTTCACATAGACATCGGCGGCACTGTCGATTGCGTCTTTGGTAAGGCCGCTGACTGCGACGATCTGGTCCCAGCTCGCGGCTTCGACGTCCGCGCGCACGGCGTCGAGGCCCGCTGTATGCTCTTCAATGAAGGCGCGGTCGAGCACGCCGGGACCACCGGCAGCGATATTGGCGGCGTCCCGCTCGAACACCGCCTTCATCATGCCCTTGAGTGCCGCGAGGTCGCCGCCGGTGCGCAACTGGTGATAGGCCGAGGCGATCGGTGTCGACGACAACGTTACCATCTCGACGGGATCCTGCGGCGCGGCAAAGCGCTCGAGCGCGCGCTCCTTCAGCGGATTGAAGACGACGATCGGCACGCCGCGGCGCGACGCATTGTGCAGCGTCGTCATCATGCGCGGATGGTTGGTGCCGGGATTGTGACCGAAGCTGAAAATCGCGTCGGCGTAGTCGAAATCCTCCAGCGTAACGGTGCCCTTGCCGACGCCGATCGACTTCGGAAGCCCGACACTGGTCGCCTCGTGACACATGTTGGAACAATCGGGAAAGTTGTTTGTGCCGTAGGCGCGGACGAAGAGCTGATAGAGGAAGGCCGCTTCGTTGGAAGCGCGGCCGGATGTATAGAATTCGGCCTCGTTGGGATCGTCGAGCTTGTTCAGTTCGTCACCGATCAGCTTGAAGGCAGCGTCCCACTCGATCGGCTCGTAGCGATCGGTTTTGCTGTTGTAGCGCAACGGCATTGTCAGCCGCCCCGCATCTTCCAGCTCATGGTCCGTCCAGTTCCAAAGGTCGGACACGGTGTTGCTTTCGAAGAGCTCCGGCCCTGAGCGTTTGGCCGTGGATTCCCAGGTGATCGCCTTGGCGCCGTTTTCGCAGAACTCGAATGAGGAGGTGTGTTTGGGGTCGGGCCATGCGCAACCGGGGCAATCGAACCCCTCCGGCTGGTTGGCTTTAAGTAGCGTCATGGTGCCCTGCGCAACGACCCGCTGATGGGCCAGCGTCTTGGCGACCGCCTTGAGCGCGCCCCAGCCGCCCGCCGGCTGGTCGTACTGTTCGATACCCTCTGGACGCTGATCCGTCATGTCGAAACTCCTTCGATCCTGTGCGGCGACCTGGATGCCGCAGACGATTGGCATATCAGTCTAGAGAGGCTAGCAACCGGCGCGGGTCTTGCACACTATACAGAGGCATAGGGCGTTGCAGTCCGTTCACCCGGTACGCACATGCGAAAATCGCATTCCACGGCTATCTAGCACTCGATATCGCTCACGACTGTTTTAATGACGAGAGCAATGTCTGCGGATGGCGTCGGCGCTGTTCACTCCCATCGGATCCAATGCCGCGTTTAACGGGGGCGCGATAGCCATGGTATACTTGCCTACGGCGAGGTAGTGGTTATGTCGGACATTGCCTCTTGGCTTTCCCGCCTCGGACTAGCCAAGTATACAGAGGCGTTCACCGCCAACGAAGTCGATTTCGATGCGCTTCGCCATCTCAGTGACGAAGACTTGAAGGAGTTGGGTTTACCCGTCGGCCCGCGTCGCAAGATTCTGGCGGCGATCGCCACACTGGTCCACGACACGTCGCCGACGAGCTTCCCGCCCTCTCCAGCACTTGCGCCTGCGGCCCGCGAGGCCGAGCGTCGGCAGTTGACCGTGGTGTTCGTCGACCTCGTGGGCTCGACCGCGCTGTCACAGCAGCTCGACCCCGAGGAAATGCGCGACGTTTTCCGCTCCTACCAAAGTGCGGCGTCGACGGAAATTACTCGATACGAGGGTTATGTTGCCAAGCTCATGGGCGATGGCGTGCTTGCCTATTTCGGTTGGCCAATCGCGCACGAGGACGACGCAGAACGGGCGGTGCGGGCCAGCCTGGCGGCAGCGACGGCGACCGCGAGCCTGACTACCCCACTGGGCAAACCCCTTGCGGCCCGCATTGGCATTGCTACTGGTCTGGTCGTGGTCGGCGACTTGATTGGTGAAGGATCGGCTCAGGAAGAGGCTGTCGTTGGGGAAACGCCCAATCTCGCTGCACGCTTGCAAACCCTGGCCGAGCCGAGCACCGTCGTCATAGGTGACGGTACACATCGGCTGGTCGCCGGGTTGTTTGAGATGATCGACCTCGGTTTTCAGCAGCTCAAGGGCTTCGCCGCTCCTGTTCCAGCCTGGCGCATCACCGGCGAGGCCGATGTCGAGGGACGCTTCGATGCGCTGCACGCCATCGCGACGCCGCTGGTGGGGCGATCCGAGGAACTCGAACTTCTGCTTCAACGCTGGGAGCAGGCTTGCACAGGTAATGGCCAGGCGGTGATGCTGTCGGGGGAGCCTGGGATTGGCAAGTCCCGCCTGACGGCCGCGTTGGAAGAGCGACTGAGCACCGAGCCGCATGCACGGTTGCGCTACTTCTGTTCCCCCTACCACGTGAACAGCGCACTCTACCCAGTGATCAAGCAGCTTGCGCGCGCTGCTCGACTTGGAAGGAGCGACAGCACGAGCGCCAAGCTCGACAAGATCGCGACATTGATACTCCAGTCGACCCCGGACATAGGCGAAGCAGGCCCGCTTTTGGCAACACTGTTGTCAATCGACACCACCGGCCGCTATGCGCCGCTGACGCTGACACCGCAAGCGCAGAAAACCCGTACGCTCAACGTTCTCATCCAACAGCTCGAAGGGATCACGGCGCGCCGCCCCGTGGTGATGGTCGTCGAGGATGCGCACTGGATCGACCCGACCACCGCCGAATGGCTCGACATGCTCATCGCACGCTTGCACGACCTACGGATGCTTCTGATCGCCACCTTTCGCCCCGAATACCGACCGCCCTGGCTGGGATTGTCTCATGTGACGGCCCTCGCGCTTAGCCCCCTCGAACACGATCAGGGAGCAGCAATCGTAGACCGGGTTGCCGGCGGCAGGACCCTGCCTTTGGACGTCAAGAACCAGATTTTGGCCAGGACGGAGGGCGTGCCATTGTTCGTCGAGGAGCTGACCAAAACAGTCCTTGAGTCCGGCCTCCTTGTGGACGCCGGCGATCACTATCAATTGAAAGGTGCATTGTCATCGCTGGCGATTCCGTCGACCCTGCAGGATTCACTGATGGCTCGTCTCGACCGACTTTCTTCGGTTAAGAACATGGCGCAGATTGGCGCCTGCATCGGTCGCGTCTTTCACCATCGGCTGCTGGCGGCAGTCGCCGGATGCGATGCCGCCAGGCTCAGGGATGATCTTCACAATCTCGAAAAATCCGAGCTGGTCCTGCGGAATGGCGTCGCCCCCGAGGCCACCTACGCCTTCAAGCACGCACTGGTGCAGGATGCCGCCTATCAGTGCCTGCTCAAGAGCCGACGGCATCAAATCCACGCGAAGATCGCGTCGACGCTGCAGCGGCAGTTTCCAGAAGTCGCCGAGACGGAGCCCGAGACGCTCGCGCACCACTACACGGCCGCCGACCTTCCCGATCAGGCTGGAGAGTACTGGCTGAAGGCAGGACAGCAGGCGCTGACACGATCGGCGAACATCGAAGCCTTGGGCCACCTCGGCAAGGGGTTGGAGGTGGTCGCGTCATTGCCCAGCACGGAGACCCGCTTGAAGCGTGAAGTCCATTTACAGAATGCCATGGGCGTGGCCGCAATGGCTGTCAAAGGCTGGGGCGCTCCGGATGTTCTGCACGCCTTCTCATCGGCACGCAAGCTTTGCGAGAGGCTGGACGACAGCAATGAGCTCTTTGTGGCGGTTCGGGGCGAAGCCTCATACCAACTGATATCCGGTCATCTGCGCGAGGCAGATGATCTCGGTCGCCAATGTTTGCAGATCGCCCAGTCCGCGAACGATTTGGACCTCCTCCTCGAGGCGCATCATCAGTTGTGGGCGAGCAAATTCTTCCTCGGGGATTATCCGGCGGCCGAGAAGCACGCAAGCTGGGGAATGGCGACCTACGACCCGGACCGGGATCATCGCCTGACCTATATCTATACGGGTCACGACCCTGGTGTCTGTTGCAGGAACTACTCTGCGCAGATGCTCTGGATTCGGGGTTCCCCCGACCAGGCTCTGGAGCGCGGACGAGAGGCGCTGGCGCTGTCCAAGCGGGTATCCCATTCCGTCAGTATGGCCACCGCGCTGAATGACCTAGCGAATGTCTATCTCGCACGCCGCGAACCCGAAGCAGCTCTCGAGCTGGCGCAGCAGCAGCTTGAGACATCCACCAAGTTCGACTTGCGGCTCATGGCGGGGAAGGCCCGGTTCAAGATTGGCTGGGCGCTCGCCCAGCTAGGGGAACTGGCGGGCAGTGTCCGGGAAATGCGCGATGCGCTCGAAGCCACAGCCGCGACCGGCGCAGAAGCGGGTATGCACTATGACCTTTGTATCCTCGCGCAGACGTACGGCGAGCTCGGCGATCCAAACGAGGGATTGACCATACTCGTGAAGGCGTTCGACCTCGCGGCTGAATCCGGCACGAAGCACATGGTGTCTGAGTTGCTGCGCACCAAGGGCGAACTCCTGTCGCGCCTGGACCCACACGACGGTGTTGCTGAGCAATGGTTTCAAAAGTCGCTAGGAATGGCTCGCGCTGATGGTACGAAATCCACGGAGTTGAGAGCAGCAACAAGCCTCGCCCGCTTCTACGTCGACCAAGGCCGGGGCAAAGAGGGTCGCCAGCTTCTCACCCCCATCTACGCCTGGTTCACCGAAGGCTTCGAGACGGGAGACCTTGTCGATGCCAGGGCGCTGCTTGACCGCATGCGGTAGGCGCAGTCGCCCGCCCGGATGGCAGGGACGTCGAGGCATACAACAAGGGCGCGGGCGGCGGGCAAATTTCGGTGAGTGCGTGCCACTGGCGCGGGGATCGGGATTCATCGCGGCAAAATTCTGGATTAAACTACGTCGCGAAACCATAAGCCCGGATTCCGCAACATGCGAATCCGCTGCTATCCTGATGTTCGCTCCAGCCGGTGGCTAATCCATATTCAAGACCAAGCCGCCAGCAATGTAGCTGGTGTCGGACCTGTTCCCGGCGATGGACACTATGATATCCTTTTGGATCTGCGTCAGTGCCATCATCGTGCATCGCTGGGTTCGGAGACCATTTTGCGTCCCATCGCATAAGCTCGCGCATCACCGCGTTCCATGAGAGCGTTGGCGACAACGCGCGCCTTCTGCGGCAGATCGTCCAACTTGTCGATATCTATGTTGTCGAACACCCACAGCCCATATCGCTCAGTCGCCATCCTGACGAATTCCGCGAGGCGATCCCTTTCGACCCGATGCTTGGAGCGAAATTCTGCGGCAACACTCACGATCTCATCTCGACGTGCTCTTGGCACCAGGACTTCAACCCTCACGAGATCGGCAGCTCCTCCGGTCTCCCTGTATCTTTTGATGCGCTCTTTGACGGACATGGACCGTTGCTCCTGTGTACGGGCAATATGGGCGTATCCGGGATACTGGTCAAGGTTCTGTATTTATTCGATTATATGCGAATTCTTGTGGCAGATTCCCTTGAGCCTAAAACAACGTGAGGCGATGAGAGATTGTCGGCGATATCCACGTCAGTTGGCGCAAGAAAAATGACCGAGTAGCTGCCGTCAGTCGGCAGGGATGGCCCAAAGCTTAGCGCTCCGGGCCATTCGACATCTTCAGCGAATGAAGAACGTGATGCTGCCGTCGGCGGCCTGCTGGGCGTTCACAACGTCATCGACCTTGATGTCTTTGGCCGCGAGCTTTTTGACAAGCGGCTTGTTTTCCCTGATGGAAGCCTGGATGTTCTTCACGCCGTCTTCGGAGCGCGGAATAGCCGTATCTTGTGCATACGGCTGATCCTTCTGATTCTGGTAATCGTTCAGATACTTGACGTCGAAGACGTTGTTAAAGGTCGTCAGGGTCTTTTCGATTTGTGGACCATCGTTCATGGTGACGCTGTCTTCGGCGTAGCTTGCGCTGGCGAAAGCGAACGAAGAGATGATGGCGGCCATGGCAAGGTTCGTAACGCGGTTCATTATCTTTTCCTCACGGGCTGTTCGCTACTTCATCGAGCAGCGGTTGTTTTCAAATCGAGGGTGTCTACCCCGGTCGGCAACCTCATCGGAGGCGACACTGAAAACATATGTTTCCGCGAAATCGGGAGAAATCATACTGAGGTCTTCCACACCCTAGACTTTGGTGTGTCGGATCTTGCGGCATGGCCGAAAGCCGACGGCGCGCCCGTCGACCTCATCCGCCGGCGGGTTTTGTCGTAAGGCAACTCTATATTAGGAGAGTCTTAACTTTAGCGGCGCAGTCTACTCATTTCGCAGATGTAATCGGTCGCGACAGGCAACATCGACTATATGTGAATTCGATCCGTCTCTTCGGAGGCGGATCTTTTTCTTTGAGAAGCGCCCACCGAAAGCTCAAGGAGCGGCGTCGCGGGAGCTCGCACCGGCGGCGGCGCTGAAACGTTGGCGAATGATTTGCACAAACCACCCGCGATCCACCCAGCAAAAGCCCGGCGGGAGGGAATCGGCGCCGGGCCTTTGAACGGACCTGCAAACGAGCGATGCTGGTCCCACAGCGTGTATTTGAAGCGCTGCACTCCAAAAAACTAGCACGTGGCGCAAATGTTCCAGACCGCGGTAAATGATTTATCGGAGGCGGTGGCGTCGGCGGATGTCGTCCATAGTCCTGGCGGCACGCTGGCGGGCAACGTCACTGAAGGAGGATTTAGGGGTTCATATCCATTCGAGGCGAGGGAGCATCCCGAACCACTTTTCCACGTCGCCACGTGGACTACTGGGTGCGTGATTTGCGCCACGCATCAGTGATCTCGCTGCGAGCAGCGCCGATTAACTGCTCCATGGCGTGTCCCTTTTATCCGGCCACTCTGACCCCGGCGCGGCCCGGCCCTGTTCACCAAAACGAAAGTCGTCTCTCGTGAGCAGAACCTTGACGAACCATTTTGGTTCACTAATAATCAAAGTGAACCATGGAAAGTTAGGTACCATGACTGCTGCATTTACCGTGCGTGTTTCGGATGAAACCGCGAGCAAGCTTAGTCAGATCGCAGAAAAGCTGGATCGCTCCCGTGCCTACATGGCCGCCGAGGCCATTGAGGCTTTTGTTGAGCAGCAGGAGTGGCAGCTTGCCGAGATCGAGGCCGGGTTGGCTGAGGCCGATCGCGGCGAATTTGCCAGTGCCGACGATGTGGCGAAGGTCGTTGGGAAGTACGTCAAGTCTGCCCGTCAATCATGAGCGGGAAACGTATTTGCTGGACGCTTCGGGCGTTGCGGCGGCTTGATGAAATCGGCGCTCATATTGAGCAGGACAATCCCGATGCGGCAGCGCGCGGGATCGCCAGGATCGTGACGGCTGTCGATGTGCTCGCCGAATTACCCGCAAGTGGGCGGCCGGGCCGCATCAAGGGTACCCGTGAAGTGGTGCTCGCCGATATTCCCTACATCATCCCGTACCGCGTCAGTCGGGACATCGAGATTATCACCATGCACGCTCACCAGCGGTGGCCGTCGGGAATCTAGTCTTCACTATGGATTCAGAAATCACCCAGGCAGAAGAATGGTTGGCAGCACACACCTAATGCTTCCGCAAGCCGGCCGGGATCCATCTGAGCAGCAAAGCCCGGCGCGAAGGGGTTCGACGCCGGGCTTTTGACCGGACCTGCAAAGGGCGATGCTGGTCCGACAGCGTGGATCTGAAGCGCTGCACTTCAAGTAACCGTCACGTGGCACAAATGTTCCGGATCGCGGAGAATAGTTTTTCGGAGGTGGCACCGGGTCGCATCGGCGGACGTGGCATCACGCGAGATCTATGATTGCGGTCTTTCAGATCCATCATCGGACCAAACTTCACGATCGCTTATTCCAGCCGTGTAAAGCAGAGTGTTTGGTGCCAAATCTCCTTTCAATCTGGCTCGGACCTGCGATGGTCCCTTGGCGCCGTCGGAGCCCGAGTGTCGAAACTCGTTTTGCATGATCAGAGACGTTCGTCACCCAATCCTGTTCACGATCTGATAGGTCAGTGCCGCAATGGCTGCAGCGGCGGGGAGAGTTATCACCCACGCGACGACGATGTTGCCCGCCAATCCCCACCGCACAGCGGAAAGGCGCCGTGCGGCGCCGACGCCGATGATTGCACCTGTGATCGTATGGGTCGTCGAGACGGGGATACCGAGCCATGTCGCGGCAAACAACGTCAGCGCGCCACCCGTTTCCGCGCAGAAGCCCTGCATCGGATTGAGCCGTGTGATCTTGGAACCCATCGTATGGACGATCCGCCAGCCGCCGAACAATGTTCCAAGCGCCATTGCGGACTGGCAGGACAGGACGACCCAGAAAGGCACGTGGAATTCCCCTCCGCCATAGCCCTGGGAGTAGAGAAGCACGGCAATGATCCCCATTGTCTTCTGGGCGTCGTTACCACCATGGCCCAGTGAATAAAGGGAAGCGGAGACAAACTGCAGGACGCGAAATGTGCTGTCGACGACAAAGGGCGTCTGCCGGACGAAGATCCATGTCACGCACAGGACAAGGAAAAGCGCCAGAACGAAGCCCAGAAGCGGAGATAGCACGATAGCGCCGGCCGTTTTCAACAACCCCGACCATACAATGGCGCTCGTACCGGTCTTGGCCAACCCTGCACCGACCAGGCCGCCGACCAGCGCATGCGAGGAACTCGATGGTATGCCGAACATCCAGGTGACGATATTCCAGACGATGGCGCCCATCAGCGCGGCGAAGATGACCTGCGGTGTGACGATACCTGGATCGATGATACCGGTGCCCAGTGTTTCCGCCACATGCAGCCCGAAGAACAGGAAGGCGATGAAATTGAAGAAGGCCGCCCACAATACCGCATATTGCGGCCGCAAGACCCGGGTCGAGACGATGGTGGCAATCGAGTTGGCGGCATCGTGCAGTCCGTTCAAAAAATCGAAAAACAACGCGACCGCGATAAGGCCCGCAAGAAGCGGGAATGCGAGGGTGGCCTCCATCAGACGTTCTCGATCACGATGCCGTTGATTTCATTGGCGACGTCTTCGAAGCGGTCGACGACCTTCTCCAGCTCGCCATAGATCTCGCTGCCGATAATGTAGGCCATCGGGTTTGTCGCGCCGTGGCGGCGAAACAGATCCTTCAGGCCTAGGTCGTGCAGTTCATCGGAACGACCTTCAACCTTTACCACCTCTTCGGTCAGGACGCCGAGGCGCTGCGCGTTGGCGGCCATGCGATCCAGAAGGGGAATTGCTTCGGCCACGAGCTTGGCGGCCTGGACGATGATGCCGCCCATCTCCTGCATGCCGGGATCGAAACTGTTCTGTTCGAACAATCGGATCGTCTTGACCGTCTTGTGCATCATGTCGATGGCGTCGTCCATCGACATGATGAGATCCTTGATATCTCCCCGGTCGAATGGCGTTATGAAACTTCTCCGGACTGCGAGCAGTACCTCGCGCGTAATGTCATCCGCCTCGTCTTCGAGCGCGATGATGCGTTGACAATGCTGTTCCGTATCCTTGCCGGCAAGCAAGGCGTTCAGCGCTTCTGCCGCCCCGACCGTTGTGCGCGAATGCCTCTCAAAGAGATCAAAAAACCGATCTTCTCGCGGCATCAGTTTACGAAACCATTTCACTATTGGTGCTCCCAATTTCAGCTGTCATAAATCCGTCATAAAAGACCGAGCACGACATGAAAAGGTGACATGCCTTCGAAACGACGTCCTCCAACAGGTTAGCAACGGGATTCGAACCGCCTGCCCCCGGATCAGCTCTGCGTCGTCGGTTTCGATGATATCGAGCAATCGTCATGGTCGTCCTGCCAGTTGACAACGCTCGCACAGCCGGTCACTGCGATTGCTCGGGAGGCACAGAACGCAATGGGCGTTCGGTGAAATTACATGCGGATTTGATCTGGCGCGACTCAGTGCGGGGAGGGTGAACACGAGCCTTTTATCCCTAATCGACCAAGAAATCGCTTTCATCGTGAGCGATTCCCCGACAGACGACAGATGATCGTGGCGTTATATATGATTGTTTATATGGAATAAAATAGTTTTTATGACAGTTTTGTGACAATGCGTCTTGCAAACACCGTCGTCCTGCAGAAGCATAGTCAGCTAATGAACATTGACGGTTTGTTACTCGCGCCAGATATGCGGTGACGATGTCGGATTGTCATCTTGAGGATTGAACGGGACGAGCTTCTCCAGAGCCGGTCCATTAAGCCGGATGGGAGACCCGTGGTGGAAACGAATGCCTAAGAAGAAGAATAAAACCTATCTCGGGCAACTGGCGGCAGCGGCCGACAAGCTGTTTCAGGGCCAGGCGATCGATCAGTACGCCGCCATTTGCTACAGACGGCGGCCGGATAGCCAGGCGATCGAGGTTCTGTTGATCACGTCGCGTGAGACCGGTCGCTGGGTCATTCCGAAGGGCTGGGCCATGGACAAGCGGCTGCCGCATCAGGTTGCTGAGCGGGAGGCTTGGGAAGAGGCTGGTGTTAAGGGCAAGGCAAAGAAGAAGCCATTTGGTTATTACACGTACCTGAAGACGCTGGACACCGGTGGCAAGGTCCCCTCGATCGTGCAGGTCCATCTGGTCGAAATCGTCTCACTGCAGACGGAGTTCAAGGAGAAAGGGCAGAGGTCGATCGCCTGGTTCCCGCCTCATGAGGCGGCGACGCACGTTCGGGAACCGGAACTCAAGGGACTGCTCGGAAAGGTCGAGAGCTTATTGGGGCGTCAGGCAACCCGTGGAACGGTGGATCGTAAAGCAAGCTGAGATGGCGGCCGGAAACAAACCCGGCCGCCGATCTTTGCTTATTGTTGAGCCAGCGGGCTCGCACGTTTCGCCACTAGGCTGTTCACAGCAACGGCTACCACGATGTTTGCAGCGAGAGCGAGAAGCCCGGTGTACATCGTGAAACTCGTGTCGCCGATGGAGACCATATGGAGCGGCTTCCAACCGGCATCCCAGACCAGGAACGTGCCGCCGAAGAAACCGACGAACCAGCCTGCGAGCAGGCCCGGCGCTCGGAACCAGTTGGTGTAAAGACCGAAGACCAGCGCCGGAAGCGTCTGGAGGATCCAGATCCCGCCGAGAAGCTGAAGGTCGAGCGCAAACTGCGTCGGCAGGAAGATGATGACGAGAAGCGCGCCGATCTTGACCACGAGCGACGTCACCTTCGCGACCTTGGCTTCACCGGCATCGGACACCTGCGGATTGACGTAAGCCTTCCAGAAGTTACGGGTGAAGAGGTTGGCCGCACCAATGCTCATCACTGCCGCCGGCACCAGCGCGCCGATGGCAATCGCCGAGAAGGCAAAGCCCGCAAACCAGCTCGGGAACAGCGTCTGGAAGAGTGCTGGAACGACGTCGTTGGCGCTTTCGAGCTTCAGGCCCGCGGCGTGTCCCATATAGCCGAGCAGAGCCAGAAGGCCGAGCAGCAAAGTATAGGCCGGCAGCAGCACCGCGTTCTTGCGGATCGTGTTGCCGCTGTTCGAAGCGAAGATGCCGGTCAGTGTGTGCGGATACATGAAGGCTGCAAGCGCTGAACCGAGCGCCAGCGTCGCGTAGGCGACATACTGGTTGGGTGCCAGGAGCAAGCTGCCGGAGCCCTTCGCCTGGAACGCCGCGTCGGCGGCGGCAAAGACATTCGCATACCCGCCGAGCTTCGAGGGAATGAGCGCCACGGCGGCGATCACCACGATGTAGATCATGATGTCCTTGACGAAGGCGATCAGTGCCGGCGCTCGCAGGCCTGCCGAATAGGTATAGAGTGCCAGCACGATGAAGGCGATCGCCAGCGGCACCTCGCCGTGGAGACCAAGCGCCTTCAGCGCTGCGGTCATGCCGACCAGCTGCAAGGCAATATAGGGCATCGTGGCGATGACACCGGTTGCAGCGACGGCCAGCTCCAGCCCGCGCGAACCATATTGGCCGTGCACCACATCACCTGCGGTCACGTAGCCGAAATCCCTCGCCCGTTTCCACAGCACTGGCATGACCATGAAGACGAAGGGGTAGACGACGATAGTGTAGGGCAGCGCAAAGAAGCCGTAAGCGCCGACGGTATAGACCAGCGCCGGGACGGCGATGACCGTATAGGCGGTGTAGAAGTCGCCGCCGACCAAGAACCATGTGATCCACGTGCCGAAGCTGCGGCCGCCAAGACCCCACTCATCGATATGGGCAAGCGTCTTAGGCTTACGCCAGCGGGCGGCGACGAAACCCATGACCGTGACGAGCACGAAGAAGAAGATGAAGACGGCAAGCGCCGTGCCGTTGATCTCAGTCGTCATGGCGCGTGCTCCGGTAGGCGATCCAGGTCAGGAAGGCTGTGATCGGCACCCAGGCCAGCTGGTACCAGTAGAAGAAGGGGAAGCCGAAAACGACCGGGTCGTGAAAGTTATAGAAAGGTACCCAGAGGAGCCCGATATAGGGAATGATGAGCAGCCAGAGCGCCGCTCTCCTGGTGGAGTTTGTATTCACAATTGTTTCCTCTCGTCTTGAAACGCCCAAGTCGCGAGACTTGACCAAACGGAGATGTGCAAGCCCGCTAGAGTCAGTCACAAGTTGGCTCCGACCGCTGGCTTTCCTCCCCTGGGCACAGATCCTCCCCTGTGCGCCAAGACTGGCTAGCTTGGCGGCTTGGCGACAGCAAGAGAGGCAGGAGGCTGTCTTGTTTCGTGCTACCCACCAGTGGGTAGGTCAACCAGGAGGTCTGGATGTTCGAGCACGAAACGCACGAGCTCGGCGGTTGATGACAAACCCAGTTTCCGCTTGATATGCTTGCGATGGGTTTCCACCGTATTCTCGCTGATGGCGAGTTCAGTTGCGATCTCTCGATTGCTTTTCCCGGCGGCGATCAGGACAACAATTTCCTGCTCTCGGCCTGTCAGGCGCTCTCTTACGGATTGGCCGCCGGCATCCAGAAGCAGATCACGGACTCCGCTGGAGAAATAGGTGTCGCCACCCGCAACTTTCGTGATCGCCGTAACGATCTCATCGGTGGCAACTTCCTTGAGGATGTAGCCGGCAGCGCCACGCATAATCGAGGAGGAGATGTATTCTCGGCTGTCATGCATCGACAGCATGATGACTTTGGTCTCAGGGCTTTCATTCCGGATCAGCGCAATCGCGTCGATCCCGTTGATCTTCGGCATGTTGATGTCAACGAGAGCCACCTGTGGCCGACGTTCGCGAACCAGGGGAAGCGCTGTCGTCACGTCGTGTGCGAAACCGACCACCTCAATGTTTTGATAGGTATCCAGAACACCTTTGAGCCCCACCACGACTACCGGATGGTTGTCGATCAAGATCACTTTGATCGGCGAAGCGCTCGTCATGCCGCCTTCCCAATCAATGAGGGATCGCCGCCGGCAGATTTTGGAAGCATCACAAGTAAATTCGTTCCATCGTCTCCGCTGTCGATAATCATTAATCCGCCGAAATGGGCAACACGTTCGCGCATGTTTTGGAGACCGAGGCCCTCGGCCTGTCCCGCCGGCTTTAGGCCGAGCCCCCGACCGTTGTCCGATATCTGCATGCGTGCTCGTCCCTTCTCGGTCCACAACTTGATTTGCAACCGAGTGGCCTTCGCGTGGCGCTCCACATTGTTTAACGCCTCCTGGGCGACCCGGAAGATCGCGGTACGCGCGGGAGGTACGAGATCATCGATGAATTGCTGCATGTCCAGCGACAGTTCAACGCCCGTGCGTGCAGCGAATTTCTCCGCCAGATTGTTGATCGCGGCCG
Organism: Rhizobium sp. LjRoot258; assembly: GCF_964254185.1. Lineage (NCBI taxonomy): Bacteria > Pseudomonadati > Pseudomonadota > Alphaproteobacteria > Hyphomicrobiales > Rhizobiaceae > Rhizobium > Rhizobium sp. LjRoot258. The sequence goes on from NZ_CAXUST020000003.1 coordinate 565,844, forward strand.
TCAGCCCCATGTCGTCCAGAGCTCTGGGCCTCAGATCGTGTGATATGCTGCGGATCTCGCGGATCGTGTTGCTCAGGGCCTTCACACTTTCGTCAATTGCCGACTTGAGATCTGCTGTGGCGTCCGTTGTTCGACGTCCAGCCGGTTCCATCGCAAATCGTACGCCGAGCAGTTCCTGCGAGATCCCGTCATGCAATTCGCGGGCGAGACGGGATCGCTCGGTCTCCTGCGTATCGATTACGCGCTGAGTGAGCTTCTTTAGCAGACCGTCCGCCATCTTCCTCTCGTCGAAGGTGACATAAAGACACGTTGAGAAGACAACCAAGACTGCAGGAACGGCGACCAGTGCGACGATAGCGAAGCTTTCCCGCGTTCGCTCCTGCATCGCAACATTTGCAGCTTTGGTCTGAGCATAGACATCGTCGAGATACGCCGGTCCCAAGGACCCAATTCCATTTGGGAAGAGCCAGAACATAAGAAATCTTGTCTGCAGTCGCGCCCGTTGAGGGCTTCTGCCATTTATATTGATGGAGCCCGCCGCCATCGCGAGCCGTCCTTATCAGCTCGCTGATGACCGGGTCGCCATCGGAGTCGACCAGTTCGAGCGAGTTTTTTCCGTGCCGGAACAATTGTCGTGGGTGAACGATATTGTTGCCATCATAGTCGTAAACAAAAAAGTACCCGTCCTTGCCGTAGTCGAGCGAGGTCAGTATCTGCGCGACGCGGTTTTTTGCGAGTTCGTCGTCGGAGGAAGCCTGGTCGTAGATCGACTGTATGGATGACAGCGCAACACTTGTCAGATTTGCGATCTCCGCTTCCTTGGATTTCAGCATGTTTTCCTGGAAAGCATCGATATTGCTTTGGGCGAGCCGAGTGGATTGCCATGTCAGAAACAACGTGACGCACACGGTGACGACGATCAGGGGCACAACTGCAAGCACCAGAAGCTTTTGCCGAAATGTCATCGAACTCCTGTCCTTTCCAATCGCTCAGCCCTAAAGACGCAAATGCTTCGTGGTTTAATCGGTCACCGATGGGCAGATCACGGCTCCGAAACGCCCGCCTCTTCTAGGGGCCGTTGTCCAAAGCAACGCGCAGGCAACAGCTAAGTCTCCCTTGCAGAGTTCATCGCTCAAGGCACGTAATTTGCCGTTCGACGCTCAGCCGCAGATAACCTTAGCCCGTTCTGATCGTGACTCTGCAAGGAAACGGAGCCCGTAGCCTTCAAAGAAACCTCTGTTTCCTAAGTGCATGAGGGTGGCGCTTTGGTCCAGCCCTTTTTCATACAGAGAAGGGGCCTGCTGCGGTTGCTTGGCGGCAGCTGCTATTTGCCACAAGATTTCAAACCGTCGATAAAAAGCGCGGCTGTCTCTTCATGGCGGCCCTCGGTGCGATCGAACCGCCCTGATCCGGTCGCAACGATGGGAGCGAAATTTAGCGCGCCGCTGAAGCGCAACAAGATCTGCAGTTCAAAGCCTTGCGGGACGCTCAAGAATGGACCGGTGCGCAAAGCCAGCGCGGAACCGCGGTCACATTTTTCTCAGCCGCGGTTTGCTGCACAAAAATTCTCTCACACCCTTACCAAGACGTACAAAATACAATCTATAATCTTTATGGATTAAATCTAATATTTCCCTGTCTGCCCGCGGTGCCAGTCGCGCGTGGGAAGCATGCAGTCGAAAGCCATCCACTGTCTCGCGGTGGTCGCATCGTTTGGTTTCATCGTTATCGGACTGCTCTGAGCGGCTGATCAGCCGCCGCAGTGGAAAAGAAGTATGCCGTGATGCAACATTCAATGCACATATCAAGGATGTCTTTGACGGAGGATCTGGTTTCTCGCAGCTTCCGGCTAGAAGTCGATCCCGGCCCGGAACCGCATCGAGCGCCGCTCGCCGATAGCGAGATTGAGGCCCTGACGCTTCGGCTCTTGGCCGAATGCGGGCAGGAACCGCTTTGGGTTTTCGCCTATGGATCGCTGATCTGGAAGCCGGATTTTGCTGCCGTCGAAGCTCGTCATGGCACCGCAACCGGCTGGCACCGATCATTTTGTCTCGAGATGACCCGTTGGCGCGGTTCGCGCACGCAGCCTGGGCTCATGATGGCGCTTGATCACGGAGGTCGCTGCAATGGCGTCGCGTTCAGACTGAGCGACGACGATCGCCTCGGCCAGATCCGTCGCATGATCCGGCGTGAGGTCGGCACATTGGACGATGCTTCTAGCGTTCGCTGGCTCCCGATTCAGACAAAGCAGGGGAGAGTGCGAGCGCTGGTCTTCTGGGCCGGCCCAAAAGGTGATCGCGTGTTGCGAAAGCTGCCATTGGACGCAGTCGCGAGCGTTCTTGCTCGAGCGTGCGGGCATATGGGATCTTGCGCAGAGTATTTGTATCTGACCGTGAAGCATCTGGAGGAATGGGGTATTCGCGATCGGAATCTCTGGCAGCTTCAGAAGTTGGTAGCCTCCGAACTGAGGGCCATTCATGGCCTCGACATGGTCAAGATCCGATCATCCGCCTGAACATGCAGGGGCCCGGGGGTGACACGCCTTCGTGCGCCTGGCAGACGTGACGTCGCCTTAAGTGAAATGAATTGCCCGTCCCCCAGGGGCAGCTTTTTTCCCGCAGCGCCGATCAATAAGAACGTCATTCCTTATAATCCATGTTGTCTACTGATTTGATAGATAATTATGCGACTTAAAGGAAGATCGGCGCTATGACCTACCTTCTCAGCCTTCTCGACAAGAGCCCTCTAGACCAGGGCAGGGATGGCGCTTTCGCGCTCCAAGCAACGGCGCGGCTCGCGGCAAAGGCCGAAGAACTCGGCTATCACCGTTTCTGGGTCGCCGAACATCATGACATGACAAATCTCGCAAGTTCTGCGCCCGAGGTCCTGATCGCCTATCTGCTCGCCAAGACCTCGAAGATCCGCATCGGCTCCGGCGGCGTCATGTTGCAGCACTACAGTGCCTACAAGGTCGCCGAAACGTTCAACCTTCTCGCCTCCCTGGCGCCGGGTCGTGTCGATCTCGGTGTCGGCAAAGCACCCGGAGGCTTTCCGCTTTCGACACGAGCCCTGCAGACGGCCATTGATCCGGCCAGGAAAGCGGATTTCGCCGACCAGCTATCAGACATCAATACCTACCTTGCGGCCGATCCGAACTACGAAGGCGCCAAGGCAACTCCCTTTCCGCCATCCGCGCCGGAGCGCTTTCTGCTCGGTGCCAGCGTCGAGAGTGCCGAGCTTGCCGCGAGCAAGGGCTGGGAGCTTGTTTTCGCCGGTCATCTCAATGGGGATCCAGAAAATCTGCGCAAGACCTTCGAGGCCTACCGGCGCGCCTCCGGCGGTAAGAGCCCCATCCTGGCGCTTGCTGCCTTTGCAGCCGATAGCGAGGAGTACGCCCGCGAGCGGGTGGGTAACCTTCGCATCGTCAAGGTGTTCCTGCCCAACGGCCAGAGCGTCAATGTCGGCAGCGAGGAACAGGCGGCCGAATTCGCCCGCCAGGCGGGTGCTACCGACTACCGGACGGAGGAGAAGGTGCCGAGCGTGCTGCATGGCACGGCGGCGCAGATCCGCAAGGAACTCGACGAGTTGCATCGCCTCTATGGCGTAAAGGAATTCGTCCTCGACACACCGGCCCTTCCAGCTGCCGAACGTCTCTCTTCGATCGAGCTGCTCGCCAAGGAGCGGCTTTCCCTCGTCGCCTGATTGTTTTCAAAGAGGATTTGATCCCCATGGCTCAGAAACGCGTCACCTTCGGCATCATGCTGCAAGGCCCCGGCGGCCACATGAACGCCTGGAAGCATCCAAGCAGCCCTGCCGATGCGAGCGTCAATTTCGATTTCTTCGTCAGGACTGCCCGGAAGGCCGAGGAAGCCGGGATCGCCTTTGCCTTCGTTGCCGACGGCCTTTACATCAACGAGCAGTCGATCCCCCATTTTCTCAACCGCTTCGAGCCGCTGACCATCCTGTCGGCGCTTGCTGCATCGACTTCCAAGCTCGGCCTCGTCGCTACGGTCTCGACCTCCTATAGCGACCCCTTCACGATCGCCCGCCAGTTCGCCTCGATCGACCTCATCAGCGGTGGTCGCGCCGGCTGGAACGCGGTGACCTCGCCGCTTGAGGGATCGGGCCGGAATTACAGCCGCGAACATCCCGAACACGAGCTGCGCTACGAGATCGCCGAGGAATATATCGATGCCATCAAGGGCCTTTGGGATTCCTGGGACGACGACGCCTTTGTCCGCGACCGCGATAAGGGCGTCTATGCCGACACGACGAAGATGCATCGCCTGAACCACAAGGGCCGTTTCTTCCGCATCGAGGGGCCGCTGAATATCGGCCGCTCGAAACAGGGCCAACCGGTGGTCTTCCAGGCAGGTGCCTCGGATTCCGGCATCAGGCTCGCCGGCAAGCATGCCGATGCCGTCTTCACCAATGGCGGGCCGTTTACGGAGGCGCAGGCCTTCTATCGCCAGCTCAAGGACAGCGTGATCGCGCATGGCCGCAGTGCTGCGGAAGTCGGTATCTATCCGGGTATCGGACCGATCGTCGGTGCAACGCCAGAAGAAGCGGAAGCCAAGTACCAGGCGATCCGGAGCCTCGTCACGACAGAGGAGGCGCTGCTCTATCTCGGCCGCTTCTTCGATCATCATGATTTCAGCGTCTATCCGCTCGACGAAGCCTTCCCAGATATCGGCGATATCGGCCGCAACAACTTCCGCGCCACCACCGACCGCATCAAGAAGACCGCGCGCGAGAAGGGCCTGACGCTTCGTGAAATCGCGCTCGATGTCGCGACCCCCAGGACGGCCTTCATCGGTACGGCTGCGCACATTGCCGATGAGATCATCCGCTGGGTGGATGGCGATGCCGCCGACGGGTTCATCCTTGGCTTCCCGGTCATTGCCGAGGGCTTCGATGATTTCTCCAGGGACGTTCTGCCGATCCTCACAGAGCGAGGCTATTTCGATCCGGTCCTGAAGGGCGAGACGCTGCGCGATCATCTCGGCCTGCCCTTCCGCGAAAGCCGGTATGCGGCCGGCGCCGATCAGCTTGAGCGCGGAAAGGCCGTCGGCGCCTGAGGCGCTGACGAACCGTCATGGACGTCATCGCTCAGAACCCGCGCAGCAACGATCCGGTCGAGAAGGGCATCGCCGCTTATCTCGAAGAGATCATCGCGCTTCGCCACGATCTGCACCAATATCCGGAGCTTGCGTTCCAGGAGTTGCGCACCAGCAAGCTCGTGGCATCCCGCCTTTCCTCCTGGGGCTACGAGGTGGCGACGGGCATTGCCGGCACCGGCATCGTCGCCACCCTCAGGCGCGGCAACGGCAAGAAGCGGATCGGTATCCGCGCCGACATGGACGCGCTGCCGATCGAAGAGGCGACCGGTCTTGCCTATGCCAGCAGCAATCCCGGCGTCATGCATGCCTGCGGCCATGACGGGCATACGTCGATCCTGCTTGCCGCCGCCCGCTATCTTGCCGAGAGCGGCAATTTCAGCGGCACGCTGCGGCTGATCTTCCAGCCCGCCGAGGAAATCGGCGCCGGCGCCCGCAAGATGATCTCGGAAGGCCTGTTCGAACGTTTCCCTGTCGATGCGGTCTTCGGGCTGCACAACTGGCCGGGTGTGCCGACGGGCCAATTCGGCTTCGTCACCGGCCCGGCCATGGCTTCGGTCGACCAGGCGATCATCAAGATCATCGGCAAGGGCGGCCATGGCGCCGAGCCGCACCGGGCTGTCGATCCGGTGCTTGCGTCGGCCTCCTTCATCACCGCCCTGCAGAGCGTCGTTTCCCGCAATGTCGACCCGCAGGACATGGCGGTCGCGACCGTCGGCTCGATCCATGCGGGCTCCGCCTCGAACGTCATCCCGGAAAGCGTGGAGATGAAGCTGACCATGCGGGCCTTCAGCGAGACGGTCCGCCAGCTGTTGCAGCAGCGCATTCCCGCACTTGCCCGCGCCCAGGCCGAAAGCTTCGGTGCCGAGGCGGATGTGAATTACCGCCTCGGCTTTCCGGCACTGGTCAATCACGCGAGGGAAACCGAGTTCGCCAGCCGCGTCGCATATGACGCACTCGGCCCTGCGGCGATCGAAAAGGATTTCCGGCCAAGAACAGCGAGCGAGGATTTCGCCTTCATGCTGCAGGCAAATCCCGGCAGCTACCTTTTCGTCGGGAATGGTGACAGCGCTCCTCTCCACAGCGCCCACTACAATTTCAACGACGCGATCATCGCGCCCGCCGCCCGCTATTGGGTGCGGCTCGCCGAAACCTTCCTCACTGATGACAATGGGTGATGAACGATATGAGCGATACGTTTCTCTATACCAGCCCTCTCGACCCACGCGCCAAGCCGCTGATCGATGAATTGATCTACGAATATGACAGCCGCTACGGCACCTATTTCAATGCCGAAGGTGCTGCGGCCGAGCTCAACCGCTATCCTCCTGAAGCCTTTGCGCCGCCTCACGGCAATTTTCTGTTGCTGGTTCGCGATGGCGAAACCATCGGTGGTGGCGCCTTCAAGAACTATGACGAGCGCACGGCCGAGTTCAAGCGCATCTGGACCCGCTCCGATCTGCGCCGCCAGGGCCTTGCCCGCAAGGTGCTGGTGGAACTGGAGGCCCAGGCCGCCCGCCAAGGCTATTCCCGCATTTACCTGACGACCGGCTTTCGCCAGCCCGAAGCCGTCGGCCTCTATCTGAACTACGGCTACACAGCTCTCTTCGACACCTCCGCCGATCCCGAGATCTACAAGAGCCTGCCCTTCGAGAAGGACATCAAGCATCTGTCTCAGGCGGCTCTCGAAGATGAGGTGGCCGAACCACGCCTGCGCCTGGCAGGCGCAAATCACTGAAAGCGGCGAAGACCAATAAATTATAAAAGGGAAGCACAATGGCACTGACGACGGATTTCGCGGGCATCGACCCCGGCAGCAGGACGGCAGAACCAAAGCAGGACTATTCCCGGTATCGCATCGTGCCGGCGCGCCATCCCGAACGGTTGGCAGGCACGATCTTCGCCGCCCTCGTCATCGTCGCCGTGCTCTATTCCACCTTCACCAATCCGCGCTGGGGTTGGGGCGTCTTTGCCGAATGGTTCTTCGCCGAGCCCGTGCTCGTCGGCCTCGGCAGGACGCTGCTCTTGACCGCGCTTGCCGCCATATCAGGTTCCATCCTGGGAACGGCTTTGGCTCTGGCGCGCGTTTCCAAGTCGCCGCTGCTCGCCGGTCTCTCCTGGGGCTACATCTGGCTACTGCGCTCGATCCCGGTCATCGTGCTACTGCTGATCTTGAACAATCTTGGCTACCTCTATGAGACGATCAAGATCGGCATCCCCTTCACCAATACGATCTTCCTCGACTATCCCACAGTGCAACTGCTGACGCCTTTTGCCGCCGCCTTCCTCGGGCTCACGCTCAACCAGTCGGCCTTCTTCGCCGAGATCGTGCGCGGCGGCATTCTCTCTGTAGATAACGGTCAGCTGGAGGCCGCCGCGGCTCTCGGCCTGCCGCGCCGCCGCCAGGCCTTCCGCATCGTGCTGCCGCAGGCCATGCGCTCGATCCTGCCGACCGGCTTCAACGAACTCATCGGATTGGCGAAAAGCACGTCGATGGTTTACGTGCTGGCGTTGCCGGAGCTCTTCTATACGGTCCAGGTGATCTATCGCCGCAATCTCGAAGTCATTCCGCTGCTGATGGTCGCGACCGTCTGGTATCTGATCATCATGACGGTGCTGTCGGTCGCCCAGCACTACATCGAGCGCTATTTCTCCAAGGGGGCCGTGCGCAATCCGACGCCGTTGCCCTTCCAGGTCTTCTTCGAGCGGTTCCGCCGTCCGTTGCCCGCTCTCGACACGGCGACCGACACCGCGCGCAAGATCGGCTTCCGGGATGCGGTGGCCCTGCGGGCTGCGGGCGGCGCGGTGCGCATTCATGGTATTTCCAAAAGCTTCGGTTCGCTGAAGGTGCTCGATGCTGTCGAGCTCAGCCTGCCGGCCGGCAGCGTGACCGCCATCCTTGGCCCGTCGGGCTCCGGCAAGTCGACGCTGTTGCGTGCCATCAACCATCTGGAGCGTGTCGATGGGGGCTTCATTTCCGTCGATGGCGATTTCGTCGGCTACAGCAGGAAGGGCGATATGCTCTACGAGCTCAAGGAGAAGGATATCCTCAGGCGCCGCGCCGATATCGGCATGGTCTTCCAGAGCTTCAATCTCTTCCCACATCTGACCGTGCTCGAAAACCTCATCGAGGCGCCGATCCAGGTTCGCGGCATCAGCCGCGAGGAAGCGGTGCAACTGGCGCAGGAGCTTTTGGCACGCATCGGGCTCAGTGACAAGATCAACGCCTATCCGCGCCAGCTCTCCGGCGGCCAGCAGCAGCGCGTGGCGATCGCCCGCGCGCTGGCGCTCCGTCCGAAGGTACTGCTTTTCGACGAGCCGACATCGGCGCTCGATCCCGAGCTCGTCGGCGAAGTGCTCGATGTCATCAAGGAACTTGCCCGCACCGGTACGACACTCGTCATCGTCACCCATGAAGTCGGTTTTGCCCGCGAGGTCGCCGACACCGTCGTCTTCATGGAAAGCGGCCGCATTCTGGAGGCTGGCCCGCCGGCGCGCATCTTCAACGATGCGGAGCATCCCCGAACACGCGAATTCCTCGCCAAAGTTCTCTAGCGCAAAACAGCGCTGGCGAAATGCCGGGCCGCGACGGGCTGCTCCGGCCGACTGACAAAAGCAACAACCTAAAGATGAAATGGAGAAGGGCTATGACATTTGTAGTTAGGGCAAGGCTTGTGATAGCGGGAGCCATCACCATCGCCGCAATCGGTTTCGGTTCCGCTCAGGCGCAGCAGAAGTTCGATCTCAGCCCCGAGCAGCCGAACCGGCTGCGGGTGGAAAAGAACGAGAAGCGCATCGCCGAAGTCAAGGACTTCAAGTTCGTCGAAAACGGCGTCTTCACCGTCGGCATCAGCTCGAGCGGCAATCTTCCGCTGCATGATTATGCCTCTGATTCCAAGACGGTCATCGGCTATGACGTCGATCTCGCGCAGGCCATTGCCGACAGCCTGGGTCTGAAGCTCGAACTCGTTTCCGTCGCCTGGGCCGATTGGCCGCTGGGGCTGACCTCCGGAAAGTTCGACGCGGTGATTTCGAACGTGACGGTCACGGAAGAGCGCAAGGAGAAATTCGACTTCTCGACCTATCGCAAGGATGAGCTTGGCTTCTACGTCAAGGCCGACAGCCCGATCACGGCGATCAAGGAGCCGAAGGAAATTGCCGGCCTGAAGGTCATCACCGATGCCGGCACCAACCAGGAGAAGATCCTGCTGGAATGGGACCGCGAGAACGTCGTGGCCGGCCTGAAGCCGATCGAGGTGCAATATTACGACGATGATGCGGTCAAGGACCTGGCCGTCCAATCGGGAAGGGCGGATGCCGTCTTCAGCGTGAACGCGACACAGGCCTACGCCGCGGGGATAAATGCCAAGACCAAGCTCGTCGGCACCGTCAGCGGCGGTTGGCCGATCACCGCCGAGATTGCGGTCACCACACGCAAGGGCAGCGGCCTGGCGGCGCCCTTGACCGATGTCGTCAACGACCTGATCGCCAGCGGCGCCTACCGGAAGATCCTCGATACATGGAATCTTGGTCCGGAAGCGATCGACAAGGCTCAGACCAACCCGCCCGGCCTGCCGAAGAGTGGCTCCTGATCGGTTCCTTTTGGGCCGGCAGCATTGCTGCCGGCCATTCCTGCCTGACAGTTGGAGATTGAAGACGATGATTGCCCTTCCGGCATTCCGGACCCTGCTGATCGCCGCCATGGCGTCTGCGCTTTCCTTCGGCGCAGCCCATGCAGCCGATGATTTCGACCTCAGCCCGCAACAGCCGGGCCGGCTCCACGCCCCCAGGAACGATGCGGCCATCGCTGCGATCCCGAAAGATTTCAAGTTCGTCACACCAGGCAAGTTCACCATCGCCGTCAGCCCCGGCGGCCCTCCGCTTGCCACGTATGCCACGGATGCCAAGACCGTGGTCGGGGCAGATCCCGACTATGCCTACGCCATTGCCGACAGTCTCGGCCTGAGGCTCGAGATCGTGCCCGTCGCCTGGATCGACTGGCCGCTTGGCCTTACCTCGGGCAAATATGATGCCGTTATCTCCAATGTCGGCGTCACCGAGCAGCGCAAGGAGAAGTTCGATTTCTCCACTTACCGCCAGGGTCTGCACGGTCTCTTCGTGAAATCCGACAGTCCTGTCGCCGCAATCAAGGAGCCCAAGGACGCCGCCGGCCTTAGGATCATCGTCGGTGCCGGCACCAATCAGGAGCGCATCCTGGTGAAGTGGAGTGACGAAGATGTTGCCGCGGGCCTGAAGCCGATCGAACTGCAATATTATGACGACGAGGCGGCAAGCCTTCTCGCGCTGCGTTCCGGCCGGGCCGATGTCATCGTGCAACCGCATGCGCAGCTGGTCTTCATCGCCGCGCGTGACAAGAACATCAAGCGCGTCGGCACGCTGAGCGCCGGTTGGCCGGAGCGCTCGGATGTCGCGATCGCCACGCGCAAGGGGAGCGGACTTGCCGATGCCCTGACGATCGCCACCAACGGCCTGATTGCCAACGGAACCTACGCGAAAATCCTCGACCGCTGGCAGTTGGCCGAAGAAGCCTTGCCGAAGTCTAAGACCAATCCAGCCGGCCTGCCAAAATATTGACGGTTGTAGGACAATGAGCACTAGATCCGTTTTAATCGGCCATATCGGCTTTCTTACCCCAGGCAACTATCCGGCCAGCGATCCGCTTCTTGGCCTGGAAAAGACGCTGCAGTTGCTGAACTACGGCGAGGAACTCGGGTTTAACAGCGCCTGGGTCCGCCAGCGGCATCTGGAGGCGGGAATCTCGTCGGCAACCGCCATTCTCGCTGCGGCAACCCAGCGCACGAGCCACATCCAACTTGGCACTGCCGTCATTCCGATCGGCTACGAAAGTCCCTATCGGCTGGCCGAAGATCTTTCGACAGTCGACGTGCTGTCGCGCGGCCGGTTGAATGTGGGTTTAAGTACCGGCCGCCCGCTGCACGCCGATCTCATCGGTCCGCTCACGTTCGATGGTGATTGGGAGAAGTTCGACTTCTCACACGACCGCGTGCTTCGCTTCAGGGACAATCTTCGCGGCTCCCATCTCGGTGACGAGAATACTTTCATCAAGACGCCATTTGGTCCGCAGCGGCCGCGGTTGCATCCGCACGCAAAGGGCCTGGTTGATCGCATCTGGTATGGCGCAGGCTCGCTGCGTTCCGCAGGATGGGCAGGGCGCAACGGCTTCAATCTGTTGATCGGAAATGTCACGACCGGGGAGGAGACTGACGAGTTCTTCGTTGCCCAGTCTCGCCAGCTGGAAACCTATCGTGCTGCCGGCGGCGCGCGGTGTCGGGTCGCACTTGGTCGCGTCATTGTCCCGTTCGACAGTGCCGACGCTATCACGCGTAGACGTTATTCGACATACGCTGCCGGCCGCCATGAACGCACGCTGTCCCCGCAGGGCGAGCGCCGCACCCTCTTCGCCCGGGATATCGTCGGCACCTCGGAGCAGATCCTAGAGCAGCTGTTTGCCGACACTATCCTGCCTGATGTCAGCGAGTTGCGGCTGGAACTTCCCTACGAGTTCGAGGACGAGGAATACCGACAGATCATCCATGATTTCGTGACGCGGATTGCGCCGGAACTTGGATGGAGCCCGTCGCATGCCATCCGGGCGGCCTCGTGAACAGGCCTTCGCCCTTTGTCCACCACAGGAGCGCCAAAGTGGCAAAACCATGCGATAGCCCAGCCGATCTGATTGGGAAACACACCGCGTCTTGGCCGTCGCAATGATCGCCAAAACAGGAACCTTTGCGCCCTCATCCTCGCAAGGATCGAACATCTTGACCCTGGCCGGCAGCGCAAAGACCGCACCGCCTGGGGCAACAGACCGACCGTATTGACAAGACCGTTCGCAGCCACCGCACCATAACAATCACCGCAGAGGATCCTTCATCAGTGACAAAATTGGTAGAATATTTCTTTTCGATCGGCTCGCCGTGGTCATACGTCGGTCTCGACGCTTTCGTCGACATCGCGACGAAGTATGATGTCGTCATCAAGCCCTATCTGACGACCGTTGTGGAAGAAAATGGCGGTATTTTCTCCAGGAACCGACCGGAAATTCGCCGTGCTTACTGGACACGAGATCTCCAGCGCTGGGCACGCGTCCGCCACAAGAAACTCCTTCTCGAAAATCGACCGGAGCTTGGCGATCCAACGCCGGCTTCTCTTTTCGTGATTGCTGCATACCTTGATAAGAAGGATTGGATCGGTGTCAGCCGCGTTTTGCAGCACGCCTTCTGGAGCGAGGCAAGGGATATCGGCAAGCCTGACGTGCGCGAAGCGATCGTCACTGCTGCAGGTTTCGATGGTGCGTCACTTCTCAGACGGCAGGCCGATGACGATGTGCAGAACAAGTGGACGGCCGACCGCGTGCATGCACGTGACAGCGGCGTATTTGGCTTTCCCACCTACCGCTATGATGACGAGATCTATTGGGGGCAGGACAATTTGCCTTTCCTCGAACGTCATCTCGGCGGCGATAGACCTTAGGCTCCGGATCAGACAGTAGCCGCAACGAATGCAGGACCGCATGACCAACAACGAAGACGCCTTCAAAAAGCTCGGGCCGAACACGCAACTCGTCAGGGCGGGTTACGACCCCTTCGACTACCACGGTTTCATCAACCCGCCCACAGTCCGCGCCTCGACAGTGCTTTTTGAGACTGCCGAGACGATGGAGAAGCATGATCAAAAATATACGTATGCGACGCGGGGAACGCCCACGACCGATGCTCTCTGCAACGCCATCAACGAACTTGAAGGTGCGGCCGGAACTATCCTCGTACCATCGGGGCTCGCCGCCGTGACGCTCACCTTCCTGGCCTATCTTTCGCGCGGAGATCATGCGCTGATCGTCGATAGCGTCTACGGCAATGTTCGCCACTTCTGCGATACAATGCTTGCCCGCTTCGGCGTCGACGTCGAATATTACGATCCATCGGCGGGTGCGGCGATCGAAGCCCGGTTCAGGCCGAATACCAAACTCGTCCATACCGAGGCGCCAGGTTCGAACACATTCGAAATGCAGGACATTCCGGCGATCGTTGCGGTTGCCCATCGACGCGAAGCGATCGTGACGATGGATAATACCTGGGCGACACCCCTGTATTTCAGGCCGCTCGATTTCGGTGTCGATGTGTCGATCCAGGCGTCCACCAAGTATCCGGCCGGTCACTCAGATATCCTCATGGGCACGGTTTCGGCCAACGAAAAGCACTGGAGGCGCCTGAAACAGGTTAATGGCGCGCTTGGCATATGCGGTGCGCCGGAAGATGCCTACCAGGTTCTGCGAGGGCTCCGCACAATGGGACTTCGGCTCGACCGGCACCAGGCGAGTGCGCTGGAGATCGCGAAATGGCTCGAACTGCGCGATGATGTCGCCCGTGTTTTGTACCCGGCTCTGCCGAGCTTTCCGGGCCACGATGTCTGGAAACGCGATTTCAGGGGCGCGAGTGGCGTCTTCTCTTTCGTGCTGAAGGTCGCGGGGAAGGAGGATTTCAAGCGCAAGGCGCATGCTTTCCTCGATGGCCTTTCCCTGTTTGGTCTCGGCTATTCCTGGGGAGGGTTCCCAAGTCTCGCGCTTGAGGTGGACTTGAACGACCGGCATATTCTGTCTCCTCCGGAGGAGGGACCCGTGCTGCGGCTGCAGGTAGGCCTCGAAGATGTTGCCGACCTCAAGGCTGATCTCGAACGGGGGCTTGAAGCTGCTCGGGCTGCGTGAAGCAAATCGCGCGCTGGCGGACGGGCTGGCCCAGACGACAAATGGGCCTGCCGGCGCGATGAGTGGCTGACAAGTGCGCGAATGTCGACCCACCCAACAGCTTACACGCGTCAGGACTATCGTCGGTTCAAAGGCAGCGGAACGACAGCCAAAGTCGGAGAGGAGGCCAGCACGTCTCGTGCGTGTTGGGTGTGGCCATTAGTTTGGTCATGGCTCGTTTTGTCGCGGTCAGCGCGATCATCGCCGCGGTCCTTACGGGCCATGCTTTTGCATCAACCGCCAGACAGGATGCGACGCTGTGACGCTCACGGAGCCACTGCCTGCATCTGGTTGAGATAGGCCGCGCCGGGCAGGAGATGTCCGACGCTTGCCTGCCTCCATCAGCGGCGTGAATTTCGCTGGTTTCCGATCATCGCAAACGATGCGAACCCGTGCATGTCGCCGAAAAGCAGGCGTTTGCGAACGAGTACGGCCATGACCCGTGCGGCGGTCGAGAAGCTCATCTGGTCCAATGGTCCGTCGCCCTCCCATGGCTTTGTCAGATGGTCGGCGATTGTGCCGGCCATGTGCATCGGAACGATATCGTTGCAGTGCCGCATCGCATCAAACACATGGCTGATCGGGATCACCCTTCCTTCGAAGGTGACGACCGGCTCGGCCAATTCGTCGTCCCACTCCTCGAAGGCATACACTGCCTCGCGAAAGAGCTCTTGAAGCGTAATTGGAGCATGTCCTGCATGAAGCGGGGGCAAAGCATTTGTCATGTCTGTCTCCTCTCAGGCCTTTTGTCCAAGGCTGTCAGCGCCATCATTACACGACTAATTTTATAGAGTAACATACAAATGAGAAAGCCCTTTGTTCCAATATGCATCGCCCAACCTCCCAACGGTCTGAGATCATGACCCTATTTCTTTGGAACCTGTGCGGTGCTTGCCGGGCAGATGAGGGTAAAACACCTGGCGGCTATTGAGACCGATTGTCTCCAATCGCACAACGTCAGCGGCTTTCAGTGAAGGACGCGTCGGTGGGATTTGAAGCGGTGAGGGCTTAACCGCCGCTTGCCCGCATCGTCGGATTTTCGTCAAGTTCAAGTCGAAACGACGAACTGCAAGGGTCATCCTATCCGGCACGTCGGCCATGACGTTCCCATGTCTCTTGGCACGAGGACATCACATTCGATGGGCGGCGTCGAAGAGCGCTTTGCCAATGCTTGCGGTTCGATCGCTCAGCCGATCTCAGGTCAGATGAAGCTTGCGCCGAACAATTCGCGGGCATAGGCGTGGTGGGTCACCCCTGTCTGCAAATCCGCCTTGGTGAGCTCGTCGACGAAGCGGCCGTCCTTCATGATCAAAACGCGATCGCACATATGCGCGATGACGGCGAGATCGTGACTGACAAGCACATAGGTCAGGCCTCGCTCGTCACGCTGATCGGCCAGCAGGTTCAGAACTTCCGCTTGTATCGAAACATCCAGCGCCGAGGTTGGTTCATCGAGCAGGAGGATCGGCGGCGACAGTATCAGGGCCCTGGCGATCGCAACGCGCTGGCGTTGCCCACCGGAGAGTTCGTGCGGGAAGCGGTTTGCAAAGCCTGCCGGCAGGCCGACCTGGCGCAGGGCCTTGTCCACCTTCTGCCAGATATCGACATGGTTCATCGCCTTCAAAGGCTCGGCGAGCGCCGTTCCGATCCGGTGGCGCGGGTGAAGTGAACCGTAGGGATCCTGGAAAACCATCTGCGCACATTTGAGATCCCCGCGGCTGCGCGTTTTGCCGACGACCCTGCCAGCCAGGGCAATCTCTCCTGACCACCCCCGTTCCATGCCGGCAAGGCAGCGCAGCAACGTGGACTTGCCGCAACCAGACTCGCCGACGATGCCTAGGGTCTCACCGCGTGCCACCTTGAAGCTCACCTTCTTGACCACATGATTTTCCTGCTTGCCCGCAGCAAACACGACATCAAGATCGCGGACTTCAATCATCATGCATTCTCCCGATCGAGCTTTGTCCGGTCGAGAACCGCAAGGCGCCGCACCGGGTTTTTCGGGTCCGGCAGCGCCGCCATAAGTCCTCGCGTGTAGGGATGACGCGCGTCTTCAAGTCGGGTCAGCGTTTCGACCACGCGCCCGGAATACATGACGATAATCCGCTCGCAAAACGCTGCGACCATGCGGATGTCGTGGCTGATCAGCAGCAGACCGGAATTATTCTCCCGGACAAGCTCATCGAGCAGCGTCAGCACATCCTTCCTGACGCTGACATCGAGGGCCGAGGTCGGCTCGTCGGCAATGACCAGTTTCGGCTTAGCAAGAAGCATCATGGCAATCATCACGCGTTGCCCCATGCCGCCGGAAATCTGATGCGGATAAAGCGTCATCACGCGCTCCGGGTCGTTGATCCGCACGCGCTCGAGCGCTGCTCTTGCAGCCGCAAGTGCAACGCGGCCGCGCAGATCAAGATGCAGGCGAGCCGCCTCGGCGATCTGCTTGCCGACCGTTAGCACCGGATTAAGCGAGTAGCGAGGATCCTGCATGATCAACGCAATGTCCTTGCCCCGTATCTTGCCCATCTGCCGCTCAGGCAGCGACAGAAGGGGCCGCCCGTCAAGTTCGAGACGGGCCGCCGTGACGTTCGCACTCGGCGGCAAAAGGCGCATGATCGCGCGTCCGGTCGTCGATTTTCCCGAGCCGGACTCGCCGACGATCCCGACGCGCTCGCGCCCGACGTCGAAGCTTACACCGGATACGGCGGGAACCGCGTTCCTGCCGAAACTCACGTTCAATTCCTTGATGGAAAGTACGGGTGTCATCTCATGATCTTGCATGGCGAGGATCCAGAATGTCGCGAAGCGCATCGCCCGCGATATTGAAGGCAAGACTGGAAATCAGGATCGCCAAGCCGGGCATGACGGCAACCCACCAGTAGTCCAGCATGAACTTGCGTCCGTTCGAGATCATTGCTCCCCACTCCGGCGCCGGAGGTTGCGCACCCAGTCCAAGAAAGCCGAGCGAGGCTGCCGTCAAGATGATCCCGGCCATGTTTAACGTCAGGCGAACGATCACCGAGGGTATGCACATGGGCGCGATGTAGACGAACAGGATGCGCAGCGGCGAGGCTCCGTAAAGACGCGCAGCGGCGACGTAGTCGGCGTTCCTGACCACCAGAGCCTCGGCGCGCGCCAGCCGGGCAATCGGGGGCCAGGCAGTCAGGGAAATGGCGATGATCGCAGTGGTCAGTCCGGCGCCAAGGGCAGCGGCAAATGCAAGCGCCAAAATCAGCGAAGGAAAGGAAAGAACGATGTCAGTCGCTCGCATCAGCAGCGCATCCGTGCGGCCACCGAAGAAGCCAGCAACCACGCCGATCAGGAGACCGATGGGACCTACGATCAGAGAAATCGAGAGTACCGTCTGGACGGTGATCCGCGTTCCGTAAATCAGCCGGCTAAGAATGTCTCGCCCGAACTCGTCGGTGCCGGCCCAATGCGCAGCACTCGGCGGCTTCAATGCGTCGGAAAGAACCTGGATATTCGGCTCGTAGGGCGCAAGCCAAGGGGCAATAATCGCCACGATGCAGAGCAGCCCAAGAATGACGAAGCCTGCAAGACCGAGCGGCTCCTGCACAAGCTTTGCGACGATACGCGCCGAAGATGCTGTGATGCGTGCTGGAAGGCTCGGTGGACGTACAGGAAGATTGGTGTCAACTGCCTCGCTCATCGCGCTGCCTCTCTCGTACGCGGATCGAAGATCGCATAGGCGATATCCGCGAGGAAATTCAAAAACATGAAGATGAAACCGATGATGATCGTGCCTGCAACGATGGCATTCATGTCGCCGATCATCAGTGCGTTCGTCATGTATTGACCGATGCCGGGCCATGAAAAGACGATCTCGGTCACGACTGCGCCTTCAAGAAGCCCACCGTAGGAGATCGCCAGAATGGTGATGAGCTGTACGGCAATGTTGGGAAGAACGTGGCTGATGACGGTCCTTGCCGGGCCGACGCCTTTTGCGCGCGCGGCAATCACATAGTCCTGGCTTAACTGTTCCAGCGTGAAGCTGCGTGTCATCCGGGTAATGTAGGCCATGGCCGCATAGGCAAGGATGACAGCTGGAAGAATGATGTGGCCGAGCGCATTCCAGAAGATCTCGGTCTCGCCCTGCAAGAGGCTGTCGACCAGCAAGAGGCCCGTCTGCGGCGTGACGAGGCCCTCGTAAAACACATCAATGCGTCCCGGGCCACCAACCCAGTTCAAGCCCGCATAGAAGATGACCAGGCCGACAATTCCGAACCAGAAGATCGGGATCGAATGACCGACAAGCGCGATCACGCGAGCAATCTTGTCGATGAAACTGTCGCGAAAAAGCGCTGCAGTCAGGCCAAGCGGTACACCAACGAATGTCGAGATCAGAATTGCCAGGGTGGCAAGTTCGAATGTCGCAGGAAATGCCTGGGCGAGATCGGCCGATACCGGATTGCCGGTCAGAACCGCCGTCCCGAAATCGCCTTGAGCCAGCCCCTTCAGATAGATCAGAAACTGCTGGTAGATCGGCAGGTCGAGGCCAAGCTTCTGGCGCATGGCGGCGTAGGCAGCCGGATCTGCAAGCTCGCCAACGATTGCCCCGACAGGGTCGGCGGGCAAGACGCGGCCGATCACGAAAGTGACGCACAGCAGGATGAACAGGCTGAGAGCGAGATGCCAAAGCCGCCGTCCCAGTTCGGTTACGGACAGTTCTTTCATGATCGGCGACCTTGTTTATTCGGTCTCGGCCTTGGTCACGCCTTCAAGGCGCGTAATCAGATTGGGATGGCCGACATAGCCCTGAACCTTGCTGTTCAGCACGATCGGCTCGAAACGCTCGAACATCGGCAGCACGGCGGGCTTTTGGTCGACGAACATCTTCTGCATCTCGACGTAAAGCTCGCCGCGTTTTTTGGGGTCAGGCTCCATCGACGCCTTTGCCGTCACTGCGGTCAATTCCGGAATGTCCCAGGCCGAGCGCCACACGAAGTTGCCGGCATTGTTGGCTTCAAGCGAATTATCGGGATTGGATGCAAACTGCTCCATCGAACCGAGGACGTTCGGCATGTAGGCACCAGTCTGCGGGATCAGGAGATCAAAGTTTCTCGCCCGGTGCGCCGAAATGATGTCGGAGCCATTTCCCTGCTGGACATCGACCTTGATGCCGATCTGGCCGAGTGAGGCCTGAATCGCCGTTGCCAGATCGACACGGGGGGTTTGAGCTATGGTCTTCAGCGTCAGCGAAAAGCCATCCTTGAAACCTGCGTCGGCCAACAGCTGTTTTGCTTTGGCCACATCGAGGTGCCAGTCCGGGCTTGGTACCGCATACTCATAATTCTCTGGTACCGGGACCGTCCTGACGCGGCCGTACGGCCCCATGATCGTCTTTTCGATGCCCTGATAGTCGATCCCGTACGCGATCGCTTCGCGCACCTTCGGATTGGCGAGATACTTGTTGCCGGCGTTCATCGCCAGAACATAGAAACCGCCCGTGGGGACGCGCTGAACCTCAAAACCCTTTTTGCCTTTGAAAGTTGCCAGATCAGACGCCGTCAGGGCGCTGGCGAGATCGATGTCGCCGCGCTCCAGCATCAGGCGTTCGACCTGGCTCTCAGGCACATGCCGGACAATGACACGGCGCATCTTCGGCGCACCCGCGACATAGCCCTTGTTGGCGTCAAGAATGACGAGCTCGTTCGGCGACCAGCGATTGAGCGTGAACGGACCGGAGCCCGCAGAATGGGTTCTAAGCCAGGCGTTTCCATAGTCGTCGTTGACGACGTGCTTCTGCACCTCGACGCTGTCGACAACACTCGCAGTCGACATGGCGAGCCGGTAAAGCAGAAGTTCCGACGTCACCGCATCGGAAAGGTCGATGCGCACCGTCTTGTCGTCGATCGCTTTGACCAGCTGGTCGACATTGTCCTTCGTGTAGCCGACACGCTTCAGGTTTGCTGCCGCAGCCTGGTCGAGCTTTAAAAGCCGCCCGAGCGAATAGACAACGTCCTTCGACGTGACCGGATTGGCTGAGGCAAAGGCTGCTTCACGCAGCTTGAAGGTGATCCCCTTGTCATCGATCTGCCAGCTTTCTGCCAGCTGCGGCACGATCTTTCCGTCCGGCGTCGTCGCCACCAGCCGGTCGTAGAGGTTTGACATGATCTCGACGGCCTTGCCTTCCGTCGCCTGCTGCGGGTCGAGCGACAGAACCTGGGCCAGCGATGTCCCGATCACAAGCTGGTCAGCGGGCGTGGCCGCCTTGAGGTCCTGGGCGGCCATGGTCAGTGCGCTTAAGGCGACGCTTACAAACAGACTTCTGGAAAAATACTTCATTGCAACTCCTCCCTGAGTTACTATACGAGACATAATATGTCGTCCGTATGTCGTATTATGATTTATCGAAGATCAGAGCGCTTTGCAAGCGTCATGCGGACGAGACCGGATGGATAAGTTGGGGACGGGCACGATGGTAACGATCAATCGCGGCAGACAGCGGCTGGCACAGCAGGTCATCGATCAACTGCGCCTGCAGATCGAGACGGGCAAGCTGCGCGAGGGGGATCAACTGCCAACCGAGCCGCAGCTTGAGGCTGCCTTTGGCGTTAGCAGGACTGTCGTCCGGGAGGCAATTGCCGACCTGCGCGCGGCAGGCTTTGTCCAACCGGTTCAAGGCAAGGGTGTCTTCGTCGCCGATCCGAAGACCAAGACGGGTCTGTCGCTCACGCCAATCGAAGTAAAAAGCATCCCCGAGACCCTTGAATTGCTGGAGTTTCGAATGGCTGCCGAAGGCGAGGCCGCGGCCATCGCAGCCTATCGCAGGACGGCCGAGCAAGAGGCTGCCATTCGCGCGGCCAACAGGAAAATGGCGAATCTGATCGAGGCCGGACAACCGACCGTGGAGGCCGACTACGAGTTTCACATGGCCATCGCTGCTGCTACGAACAACCGGTTTTACGTCGACGTTCTTCGTCACTTCGGTCCTCGTGCCATACCGCGCGGACAGTTTCCAACCTTGCCTGAAGCAAATGACCGCGCCTACCTTGAGAAGGTCCATGCCGAGCATGGGGAGATTCTTTCGGCCATCGCAGATCAGGATCCGGATCGGGCTCGGCAGGCCATGCGCGCCCACATGATGGCAAGCCAGCGACGCTACCGAATGCTCGCAGAGCAGCAATAGTGCTCGACAGCCTCCAAAATTCATATTATGTCATATGACATGGTTAGTCGTTCGGGAGGATGAGCGTGTATTTGGGAACGCAGGTCGCAGTGCGCGACGATGATGATTTTCGTGTTTTTGCTCAGCTTGGGGTGAAGCACATTTCGGCCGATCCGCCAGGCGCCCCGTCAAGCTGGACGCTGGATGATCTCGAGCGTCATCGTGATCATGTGGAAAGCTTCGGGCTCGTGCTCGACATGATCCAGCTCCCCCTGCCGTCGAAGCCGATCGAGAGAGCATCCTATCCCGATATCCTCTTGGCTGGGCCGGAGCGCGACCGACAGATCGATGCTGTCTGCCGGATGATCGAAAACTGCGCCAAGGCAGGCATACCTGCGACCAAATACAATCTCAATTTGATTGGCATTCCGCGCACCGAGCTCGAAAAAGGCCGCGGCGGATCGCTCAACGAGGCATTCCGCTGGGAGAAGGCAGACCACGAGGCGGCACCTGGCCTTGCGGGCGTGCTGCGTGAGGACGAGAACTGGGAACGCATCGATTATTTTCTCGAACGGGTCGTCCCCGTTGCCGAAAGCAACCGCGTCCGCCTTGCCTGCCATCCCCACGATCCCTACACGCCGCCCGGCTATCGCGGCGTCACGCGCGTGCTTGGGACGGTCGACGGGCTCAAGAAGTTCGTCCAGATGCGGGAAGGCCCCTATCACGGTTTGAACTTCTGCCAAGGGTCGATCGGCGAGATGCTCGACAATCCGCGCGAGGAGATCGACGACATCATTCGCTGGTTCGGCACACGCGGCAAGATCTTCAACGTGCACTTCCGCAACATTCGCGGTGGCGCGCTCTCCTTCATGGAAACCTTCCCCGACGAGGGTGACATGGACATGGTTCGATCGCTCAAAGTGTATAAGGAGGTCGGCTACAAATACATGGTCATGCCGGACCATGTGCCGACCATTAGCGGCCGCGATGCCAGCGGTGTCGCCTTCAGCTTTTGCTATGGTTATATCGCCGCCCTGCTTGAGGCCATGGAAGCCGGGCATCTCTAATCGCGCCAAAAATCCTTCGATAGAGCAATAACTTAAGGACATTGACATGGAACCCAACGCCATCAAGAAAGCCGTCGGCGACGGCTTGCTTTCCTTTCCCGTCACGCATTTCGACAGGGACAACAAGTTTGACGAGGCCGCATACCGCAAACACGTCGACTGGCTGGCCGGCTTTAAGGCAAGCGCTCTTTTTGCAGCCGGCGGCACCGGCGAGTTCTTCTCGCTCAATCCTGCGGAAGTGCCGCTGGTCGTACGCGCCGCAAAGAACGCAGCCGGCAAGACGCCGATCATTTCGGGAACAGGATACGGGACCTCTCTTGCGGTCGAGATTGCACGATCAGCCGAAAGGGCCGGCGCCGATGGCTTGCTCCTCCTGCCACCATATCTGATGTTTTCGGAACAGGCCGGCCTGGTTGCGCATGTAAAGGCAGTCTGTAACGCAGTCGGGATCGGGGTGATCGTCTATAACCGTGATAACGCCGTCCTGTCGGCAGATAGCCTTGCGCAGCTCTGTGACGAATGCCCCAACCTGATCGGCTTCAAGGATGGTGTCGGAGATGTCGACCGCGTCATCGAGATTACCACCAAGATCGGTGACCGCCTGGTCTATGTTGGCGGCATGCCGACCCACGAAGTCTATGCTCAGGCCTACTTCGCCGCTGGTGTCACGACCTACTCTTCAGCCGTCTTCAACTTTGTCCCGGAACTGGCACAACGTTTCTATCAAGCGCTGCGAAACGGCGACCAGAAGACCGTCGACCGGATCCTCAAGGATTTCTTCTTCCCATTCGTGGCCTTGCGAAATCGACGAAGAGGCTATGCCGTCTCGATCATCAAGGCGGGGCTAAAGGTGATAGGCCGCGATCCGGGCTCGGTCCGGGCTCCACTCACAGACCTGACGGACGAGGAAATTGCCGTGCTGGAGACCATCGTGGCAGCTGCCGATACCGCAAATCTAACGCTTAAACCTGCTTAAGAACGCTTCAGGGTGTGGATCGCAACACTCAGACGTGCAATGTCAAAACGGGCAGATTGCACCTTGTATCGGTGCGACGCCGAGCGGGCGCAGTCGAACATATGTAGCGCCGGCTCTCCCCTGGTTGTGCGGGGGCGACCAGATCGGATCGAGCGGCAGTTCTATCGCACCCGATCGCCACAATAAAAGTCGCCCCGTTGGAATGACGGGGCGAAGTGGGGTCGTGTGTCCTGCCTTGGAAAATGGGATAGTTCCCAAGACATTCGAATAATACGCTGCGCGCGTATTTGTTCCGCTTCGCCAAAATTTCCTACCGGTGCCGGTATCTAGTGCGACTTATGACATCCGAGATTGCGTTGCTATCCGTTATGCTGGTTGAGCATAAGGGAAGATTTTCTGCCTCGCGACGTGCGAGGTCGTCCAGGACGATTCGGTCCACGACGAACGGAAGGCCGGTGGAAGATGTCGGTTGCGGCCCAACGATTCGCCTCCTTCCGCGTCTAGCGGGAAACCTAAGATTCACGCGGCCGGCGGCATGAGTAGTCTCTGCATGAAAAAATGAGGCTCTGCGGTGGGCGCGCAGAGCCTCGGCTTTTTTGGACGGAAGTCGAGGGCGACATCCACTATGGGAACGCGGTCGTTTCGCAGTGGTTCGCCTCAAAAAAACCCCGCAATTTTTGCGGGGGCAATTTCCAGGAGAGATAGAAGGCAAACGCCGTGCATCGGGTTTGGTTCCGGAGAGCGCGGCGCTTATCCGTCAGATAGGGTGAACCGGATGTTGGCCTCTCTGAGAGCGAGCAAAAATACACCGAGCGCGTCGTTTTCCATTACGGTTCCGACCTCAACACCTTGGCAAGCTTCCAAGGCGGAGATGTAGGCCCTGCCGTCAGAGGTGGGCCAGTGCTTCGTCAGCAGTTCGAACGCCTGTCGCGACGATTTGACGGTATGGGAACGCCGCCCCAGTCGGATCGTCACGATTGATTCCCACACGACGCGCGCCTTCCACAGCTTATGAAACAGCGCCTCCACCAAATAAAACCGGCATCTAATTACGATAGCATGGCTTCCCGGCTGGCGTGACGCTTAAACATCGTATCAGCGAGAAGGTTCCCCATCCTTGTTACCGGGATTTTCAGGGACAGCCTTCAGCAATTGCGCGCAGGACGAGAACGGGTCGCGGCCTGCGTCAAGACCGTTCAATCCACACAGTGGAAGGTGCCACGAATTGCTCGCAGACGCTCAGAAGCCTCGAAAAGGTTATTCAGCACTGGTTGTGCACCGAGCGCATCCAAAGTTTCCGAAGGCTTCTCGCGACTAGTACGACGAATCTCTAGCTGAGCTAGGATCAGGTTCGCACGGGACGAGCGCAGCCTCCTCGCAACAAGCGAGGAGGTTTGCCTGCAGCACGACCTCATTAGATCACCGTTCGACGATATCTGTTGCGCTCTTCTTCGATTTGCTCAGGCGCGTAGGGGTCGAGCGTCGCGTCAAAGCGCGTCCAACCTTGCTCGTTGTAAGCCCGGCGACGTTCGACAGTATCCACCCAGTTGGAACCCTGGAGAATGGCCTGTGCCTCCGAGGCGCGGGCGTCATCGACCTTGGCGGTGACAAGGGTGCCCCCGCGGCGGACGCCTTCGGCATAGAGATGAGCATCATCTTCCGAGACCCCGGAGTCGGTGAGTGCCCCGATAAGGCCACCAGCAGCTCCACCGGCAACGGCACCCGCGACAGCTCCAGCCGCCATGGCGGCAAGCCAGCCTGCAGCAACCACCGGTCCGACACCAGGGATGGCCACCAGACCAAGTCCGGTGAGTAAGCCCCCAGCGCCTCCGACGGCAGCGCCGATACCAGCGCCGGTCGCGGCACCCTCACCAGCATCAGAGCCGTTATCAACGTGGCCACCCTTGTTGGAGACGATACTGATGTCGTCTGAGGGAATGCCCGCGGCTTCCAATTTGCTAACAGCGGAACGAGCGTCCGAGTAGTCGTCGAAAAGTCCTGTTACGGTTCTCATCATGTTTCTCCTTGGGTTACTTGGCAACAATGTTGCCTTGATAGTCGAGGGCGATGGAGACGGCTTTTCCGTCCTTCATCCCGGACGCAATCCAGATTCCCTTGTCATCGAGCTTGAGATCTTTGACCTCGGTGTATCCCGCTTCCGAGATCCGATCTTTTGCCTGGGCTTGCGTAAAGCTGTTGGCACCTTCCACGGGCGCAGTCGGATTTTTTGTGTCTGGGGTTGCAACCGCAGGTGTATTTCCGTCGGCCGATGGAGCCGGCGTTGTCTGGGCAAGGGCGCCAACGGCAGACGTCCCCAGAATTGCCGCCACGAAGATGATCTTCCTCATTATGCATTTCCTCCATTTTTGGGATCACGTTTCGGATCCATGGGCTGCAAACTTACAGAGAAGACCTTTGTTCCCGCCGCAACGGGAAGTATGGAATTGATTTTTTTTAGATATATTGCATCGTGAGGGCACAACGAGGCACCTGGCTGATTTTCCTCGGTGCTGCGACAATGATCGCGGACTTGGAGGCGCGCGCGTAACCAGGCGATCCACCGGGCAACTCACAAAAACCTCTCGGGCGTCAGACCGAGGTCCGATTTTCAACTCCTAAAGTTGTGTTGCGCTCAACTGTTCGGGGTAGTGGGTGAACAGAGGGAGGCGAGGGTGTCCGAAGGCAGGGCGTCCATGGTTCACGACATTGTTTTTGGACGCGGGCGCCTCCTTCCCCGTCGAGCGCGGTGCAGAAATATTTGTGCAGTGCAGCAACCAATCCCCCTTAGGCACGTTTCAGCTACTCAGCCATCCCGGCTGCCGACACCAGGAGGCTGCCTTGAGGACTATTTCCGACACCATCAGAAGACTGTCCAAGCTGCGCGCAGGCGTGGCGAACCCGGAGCCGGACGGCGGCCGTTTCGCCTCTATCGCCGACTTCGGATCCAACCCCGGTGCGCTCGACGGGAAGGTACATGTTCCGCTCCTTTTAAAGTCGAAGCCGGCTCTGGTCGTGGTCCTGCATGGTTGCACGCAGACAGCCGTGGGCTACGACGCCGGCTCAGGCTGGACGCGACTTGCCGACGAACACGGCTTTGTGGCCCTCTTCCCGCAACAGCGTCACGCGAATAACCCTAATCTGTGTTTTAACTGGTTTCAGCCCGGTGACATCACCCGTGGCCATGGCGAAGCACACTCCATCCGTCAGATGATCCATCACGTCGTCGAGCGATACCGAGTCGACGAGCAGAGGATCTTCGTCACCGGGCTGTCGGCGGGCGGCGCGATGGCGAACGTCATGCTGGCCACCTATCCCGAAGTTTTCGCCGGTGGCGCCATCATCGCCGGACTTCCGTACGGGACGGCCGCTTCCGTGCCACAAGCGTTCGACCGCATGCGAGGACATGGAATTCCCAAGGCGGTGCATTTGCAATCGCTCCTGCGTTCCGCATCGTCTCATCAGGGACGATGGCCGTCCATCTCCATCTGGCATGGAACCTCCGATGCAACGGTCGTCCACTCAAATGCGCGAGCGATCGCGCAGCAATGGATGGCTGTCCACAAGCTAGACAGCCGGCATTCAATACTCGAGGATGGAAAGGGCTACTCGCTCCAGACCTGGACGGATGGTGAGGGACGACCGGCGATTAAATCCTACACGATACATGGCATGGCACACGGCACGCCGATCGACGCGGCCAGCGGCTATGGGCATCCGGCGCCCTTCATGCTCGACCGCGGGGTCTCGTCCACCGAGATAATCGCCGGCGCGTGGGGTCTGATCACTTCCTTTGAAAGGCAGGCCGAACCTCTCGAAGCCCGCGCGGGCGACTTTCGGCCAATTCCGAATGAAACTCAGCCAGTGAGTGGAGTTCAGAAGGTTATCGAAGATGCTCTGCGTTCGGCTGGTCTCATGCGGTAATTACCCAGTCTACGGCGAACATTGAAGCGTAAAGGAAGAGGCCGGGAAGTAACCCCGCGGAGAAACTGTTTCGCCACGACGCCGTTCGGGGGGGGCGAGCTACGGGCAGAGCCGTCCACGGGAGAGGACGAGGATCACTCGTAGGTCAGCGAGTTTTTCAGGTCGCTTAGTTCGCGTCTCGCATCCACCACCGTAGCTCTGCGACGCCGCTTGAGACAGCATGGAGCGATAAGACGTGTTTGTCTCGGCAACGACCTTGCTCAGTTCGAGGATCTGCCCCTGCAACTCGTAGGGCATGCACAGCGAAGTGATGGAAGCTCGAGTTGCCGTAGCCTTTCGCTTCATCATCCCGCGGTGCGACTGCCACGCCTCGTTGAACGTGGCAGACCAGGGATCTGGTGCATCTGCCGAGAGGCGTAGGACCATACTCGTCAACGGTCCTTCGTTGGACAGACCAGACGCTGCATCATTTAATTCGACGATTCTGATATCCTGAAATTCTGTCATCTTTTTTACTCCAAGTGGCTGCGAGGTAAAGCTCTGCAGGACGAGGAAAGTTCCACCAGCACGCAAAGACAGCTTGCACGTTACGCTCTTTCGCAACGTGGCTGCGCAGCGGGTCAATTCTTCGCGGGCAATAATGCGCCCTCGAGAGTTTCGTCCACCGAGAACAAAATATCGTCAGGGAACAAAGGGATATAGCCGAGGCTTCCGGTGCGACGAGAGACGCTCAATGATCACGGGCGATGGATCGCGCGGGATATGCGGGGCAGGCGTCATCGGTTCCTCGAAGCTTCGGTGCGCTGCACGAATGGCCAATGCTCGCGCCAAGGCCATGTCCGAACGTCTTCATGTCACTTGGGCTTGAGGCGCTCGAGCTCACTGACGATGATCTCGATCAGATCGCCGGCAAACGCGACCAGTTGGAAGGCAAGATCCAGGAACACTACGGTATTGAGCGCGATCGCGCTCGCCGTGACATCGACGATTGGTATGGCAATCAGACCTGGTAGTAACCCTCGATCAGCCCGGATTCTTCTTCTGGGCTTTTTCTGGCCGCGATAGGCACGCGAAACGAAAAAATCGTGATCTGGCGCGGCTCCGTCTCACGATCTTCGAACATGATGATTTTGCTCTACGGCGCGATCGAGAGTGCCACCTCGATACAAAGGCCGCGATCCGCACAGTGATGAATCATCCGAGGCCGCCGCCGGAGCGGCGACCTGGCTGCAGACAGAGGCACACAAAGCCAGACAGGGGTTCGACGGCTTATGTGTTAGCCCTGCTCACAGAGGGTTCTGAGGCACCTTTAGAGTAACGTTTTGCAGCCGGAAAAAGGACGCATCCGTTCGCATAGGCGGCGCTACCAAATTTGCTGAGGAAGGCGTGAAAAGTGAGAGGTCCGCAGGGGTGATAGCGGACCCTCAGCACTTTCACAGGGAAACTGGCCGACTCTCGGCCGCCGCCATAAGAGCACAACCAAGCACGGCTCGCACGTACGCCTTTAGCGGTACGCGCACCTACCATGACGTGAAGAGAGCTGAGGCAGTTGTTACGGTTCAGCAGCATGTTGTGCGTCGCGCTAATGCGAGCTATCGTCGGTTTCAAAGTGCCCTCGGATCAGGCGAGAGACAAATGCCGGAAGATTGGTTCACAATGATCGTCGGCAAAGGCAACGTCAACGAAGGCCTTCTCCGGATCATCGGTTTCATAGTCATATTTATCGGCGGTTTCGGAACGCTGTTTTGGTGGCTGCTGCGATAGCCTAAGATGCTCGCGATCTAACTAAAGCGAGCGCGCCGACCCGGTTTCGCTGGGTTTTGCAGAAACCATCGCCGTTCGGGTCGTGGGGACCAGGCTGTCGGCTTAAATTCTCAGGACCGCTCGAACCGAGGGCGCTCCGACGGCTAGCCTGCATCGCTGGATTTTAGTCGGCACAGACGGTCCTGTACCTCGTTATCTCATGGTTGTGACTGCGGACCTGGTATGGCTGCCTCCAGCACCTCTGCCGTTCATACCGGGACGGATAGTACCGATCGCGGTAATAGCGAGGAGGCGCACGGTAGAGCCTTGGTGAATCGTCGTCGTAGTAGCGCGGCCTATCGCCGAATTCAAAGTATATACCTTGGGCACCCGCGGGCGAGAAGGGGACTAGGCTCGCGCATGCGACAACCGCTAATAGCAGTTTTTTCATGGGCTTTACTCCAAAAGTTCATCTGCTTTGATAACGCTTGGAGGGTCGAATTGTTCAAGGCGCGCTAACGGCGTCGAAAGTGGCAACACCTTGCGCAGGGGACAAGGTGTGTCGTCATGTCTGACGAGTGCATTACGGTCTGCAACGATTTAACTTGAAGGATGGAGCGCCGACAATATCGGACCTGCGATAGATTCGGCTGGCTAATCTCCCCCAGAGATCTGCAGGGTGACATGCTTGCGTTTCAGCCCGCGATGAATATGAGAACAACCGGTTCAACGCTGCGACGATGACCAGTATTCCTGCCGACAGCTTTATAGAGAGCCGCTTCCAACACCGCATCGCCGACATCGTCGCCCAACGGACAGGAAATCCGGCACGCTCCAAACGGCGCAACGTCTCGCGCACGCTCGAGGGGGCCGCACCAACGCGCACCGCAATCGACTTGTGGCCAAGGCCTTCCTCAATCCGTATCTCAGAATCTCGCGGAAACGCCGCATCTTTAATCTCTCCGCTGGTATTGCGTTCCTTCCTCTCAGGCAACCGAAAGGTCGAATGTCTCACCAGCAGGACACCCCGACGAACAGCCCAATCAGCGGGCGGCTTCGAACTCGTGACCTCCACATTGACAACCTTGAACGAGGGAGCAAGATGATCTCCGTCCGGCGTGCCGGCCACACGGTGGCCATCGCTATGCTAACCGCGCTCAAGATCACGCCTCGTGTTTGCCGATGGAACGGCTTCGTAAAGGAACAGGCGGATTGACCATGGTGCCACCTGGCCGACTGATCGAACCAGCTCTAGGCATCGGTGCCCTTCTGTTACTGACTGTTGGTTGCACACTTGTGCTTTGGCCATTCGTGTCGGCAATCCTATGGGCCGCAGTGATTTGCTTCTCGACCTGGCCAATCTACCGCCAATGCGAACGTGCTGTCGGGGGTTACCGAGCGCCGGCTGCCGCAGCTATGACGATATTGGTGGTCTTTGTTGTGGTCGCGCCGCTTGCTATCCTCGTAACGGCGCTCGCCGACGACATAGCAAAACTAGCCGAGGGAATAACGCGCGTCCTGGAGCAGGGTCCTTCAGCGCCACCAAGCTGGGTGAAAGGCCTGCCGGTTGTTGGCGAGAGCGTCGCTGCTTACTGGGAAAACCTCACTGACGACGCCCCTGCATTTATCGTCGAGCTCAAAAGGCTGACCGGTCCTATCACCGATATTGCCCTCGCTGGCGGGGCAGCTTTCGGAGCCGGCCTCCTCGAACTGGGGCTCAGCATATTCATCACCTTCTTTTTGTTCCTGCACGGTCGGCGCATGATCAGTTTCATGCGTCAGATCAGTGAGCGCGTTGCAGGTCCTCGCGCCAAGACGCTCGTCACGATCATCGGCATGACAGTGAAGGGTGTCGTCTACGGAATGATCGGAACGGCCCTTGCGCAAGGCCTACTAGCCGGCATCGGTTTCTGGATCGCCGGTGTACCTCAATCGCTGTTGTTGGGTTGCCTGACCTTTGCGCTTTCGTTCGTGCCCGCCGGACCACCGTTCCTGTGGGGACCGGTTGCCCTTTGGTTGATGCTGCAAGGATCTATAGGATGGGGCATCTTCATTGCGATCTGGGGCTTGCTTCTTGTCAGCAGCATTGACAATTTCCTTCGACCCTATCTTCTTAACCAAAACAGCAACCTACCTGTGCTGCTGGGCTTGTTTGGGCTTATAGGCGGCGTCTTGGCTTTCGGCCTGATCGGGCTTTTTCTCGGGCCGACCTTGTTGGCGGTTGCCTATAACCTTTTTCTCGAGTGGGCTGCATCGCAAATGAGCGACCGCATACAATCTGCATCCCCTATACCTGCTACTGACCAGCATTTGGGATCTAGTAGATGATATCCCTCGGAGTGGTGCGGCCTTCGGCGAAGGCCGCGTTTGTCGGCGACAAGCTTAGAGAGCGGATGTCATTTCAGAGATCGGTCTTGGTTCAAGGCGATCCGCTCATTCAAACCGTCGCCGGTTGAGCTATTTGGCCGCGTGCTAGCCCCCAAACACCATCGCCGTTGTTTCGCCGGTGTTCTTATCCTCAACATAGGTGTAGAGCGGCTTGCCCCCATAGGTCCACATCTCTTTGCGATAACGCCGACAACGAGATCACCACCGACATCCCAAAGGAAACCGATCCCCTCTGAACACAGCCTTGAGCAATCCGACCGCAATACTGACCGGAGAGGCGACAGCAGATCGTCCTCAACCCAAATAACCGGAAAACCATCCCGCAACCAGCGCTAAAGCCACTGCCATCACAATGAGTATCCATACACCCAGACCGCGCTTTGGCGGCTTCCCAGAATAGCGATCAGGATCAGCCATGGTGCTCGCCTCAAGATAGCTTGGACGTAAAGCACAGCGTCAGCGAGAACGATAGACGAAGGCTCTGCGTCCGGTTAGCGGTTCCCTTCACCTCTCCTTTTATGCGGATAGTGGTCCCGGCACCACGGCACGTCGATAGTGTGTACAGAAAAAACGCCTCGCACTATCGGCGGCGCAGGTCGCAGACTGAAAGGTCGCTTCAGAGAAGGGGCATTCCTGAGACGATATCCGGTAAACGCATGGCATAACCAATGGTTCTGTCGAAGAGGATTTCGGTTGCGTTCCTCAGGGGCCGACCGGGCAATCCGGAGGCGCGAATTCCTCGATCAGCTCGTGCGTGACATGCTCGTGGCGGTGCCAACGACGATCGCTCCAAACAAGGTTAGGTGTTGAGGCGTTGCTGTGTTCGTTGGTCGAAGAAATGAACGTTGGCGGTTTCGAAAGATAGCTTCACCCGTTGCTCCGGCACCAGTTCGACACGTTCGCGCACGACCCATGTCAGCTCCTTGCCTTCAAGCTCCACGGCGACATGGGTTTCCGACCCCGTCGGTTCGACCACCTTGACCACCGCGTCCACACCGTTCTCGCCGCCCAAGGCGATGTCTTCCGGACGAATACCCAACGTCATTGGACTTTTTGCAGAGTTGGCAGGAGCTCGCGACAGCGTCAGGCGTGAACCGCCCTTAAGCGACAATGCCGGACCTCCGGCGTCTTGCAGTGTTCCCTCAAGAAAGTTCATTGCGGGAGAGCCCAAGAAACCTGCAACAAAGATGTTGCGCGGTCTGTCGTAGAGTTCGAGCGGACTGCCGATCTGTTCGACGCGACCACCGTGGAGCACGACGATTTTGTCAGCCATCGTCATGGCTTCGATCTGGTCGTGGGTGACGTAGACGATCGTGGTCTTCAGGCGTTGATGCAGAGCTTTGATCTCCGCTCTCATCTTCACGCGCAGTTTTGCGTCCAGATTTGAGAGAGGTTCGTCAAAGAGAAACACTTTCGGGTCTCGCACGATAGCGCGACCCATTGCAACGCGCTGTCGCTGTCCGCCTGACAACTGGGCCGGCTTTCGATCGAGAAGGGGCTGCAATCCCAGAATTGCTGCGGCCTCACTTACCTTTTGCTCGATTTCCGGCCGTTTGGCGCCAGCGAGCTCAAGCGCAAATCCCATATTCTGGGCGACGGTCATTTGCGGATACAATGCATAGTTCTGGAAGACCATCGCGATATCGCGATCCTTCGGTTGCAGATTGTTCACCACGCGACCGTCGATGCTAATTTGGCCAGCCGTGATCTCCTCGAGCCCCGCGATCATGCGCAGCAATGTCGACTTGCCGCAGCCAGAGGGGCCGACGAGAATGGTAAATTCGCCGTCGGCGATCTCGACGTCGACACCATGAATTATGTCCACGGCGCCGAAGGACTTCTTGACGTTCTTGATGCTTAAGCCAGACATTTTGGACCTCTTGATATCCCTAGCGCTTCCTGCGTACCCGCAGGGCCTGATATGGCTTGCGCGGAACCTTGACGCCGAAGGCCGCGTCCGGCTTACCACCCCGGACAATCGCACCATGGCGTGTGGGATGCGGAACAGGGGCCTCCACTTTCTGAAGCGGTGTGATCGTCATCTCCCATGTGTCGATGAGATCGACATCATAGTCGTCGCTCTCGGTCGGGAGACCCGAAGACCAGATGACCGGCTGATGCTCACCGAAATAGATCAGGCGGAAATCGCCGTCGCCGTCGCGCACGCCGGACACGCGCGACCAGGGCCACTCGCCGACGGAACCGAGTGGCTCGAGGCCATGCTTCACATCCGCTTCCAGAAGGTCCCTGAGGAAGCCGATGCGCTTCCATGCTTCGCCATGCAATTCCCCACCCTTAGCCCACCAGATCAGGTCGTCTGGATGGGAATAGGTTTCGCCATGACCGGCATAGCCGCCGCGTGCCATCGTGATCCAGAAGCGGTGCACGAGCTCCTGCGCACTGAGATTTCCCCATGACTGCAGGATGTCGCCCTCATATTCCGGCTCGTCGTTGACAACAGGCTTGCCGTAGGCGTTGCGCCACTCCTGGGTCCGCTTGACGTCCGGGTTTTGAATGCAGGTGTGCGTCACCCATGGCTTGCGATGATCGAAATTCGCCGTCACATCGCCATTGTGGATGGAACGCAGGTGCTGGTAAGGGTCGTTTTCTTCCAGGATGTGAAAATAGCGATCCCACTGCTCCATCGGCTTCGTATCGATGAGGAAATCATACTCATTGGCAAGCGACCACCAGACGTTGCGGTATGCGGACAGACGCGCGGCCAGATATTCGACATAGCGGAAATCCTGTTCGGCCGACATATCCGCATAACCCCACCGGTCGTAAGGGTGGAAGACGATGATATCCGCTTCGATCCCTAGTCCGCAGAGCGCTGCGACCTGTTTGTCAAAATGCTGGAACATGGCGGGATTCGGTCGGTCGAAGTCTTCCTTGCCATCCGCTCCTCGTTCGAAGCAGGGGTGTAGCGGCTCGTTGACGTTGTAGGGGTAGTCTTTGGGAAATACGCCCATCCGGATCTTGTTGAAACGAGTCTTCCCAAGCGTCTCGAGAGTTTGCTTTTGCATCTCAAGCGGCTGATGCGTCCAGGCATAGCAGGTCGTACCGAATGACAGGAATGGGGTCCCGTCCGCATAGGCGAAGTGGAATTTGTTGCGCACGCGGACCGGGCCGTGATTGCCTGTCGATGGCGCCGTTGCGACCAGGGAGCCAGTCTTTCCGTCGAGTGCAGCAGTCCTGGAACGCGTTACAAACGACCATTCGCCCTCGACGTCGGGCATGAAGCGCATACGGTACGTCCCGTTGCCGTCATAAAAACCGGGGACCCGCATGTCCCGGCTCTTGTGGGTGAACACGGCATCGAATGCCACGTCGAGATAGGGATTCCCGTCGGAGGGTCCATCAAAGGAGGCCTCGAACACGCCCCATTTTTCGACTGTTGCATCAGACATAGAATTCTCTCCTCGTGGAATACATTTATGGTCGCTAGCCTTTGACAGCACCTGAGGTGAGGCCAGACACGAAGTAGCGTTGGAATATGAGATAGACGATGGTCGCCGGCAGAACGGTCATCACGATGGCCGCATTGAGCTGGCCGTAGTTGCTTGAGAACTGCCCCTGGAACGACATTAGCCCCAGCGGCAACGTCCACATGTGCTGATCCTGGAGCAGCACCAGCGCCATGGCGAATTCGTTCCAGGTGGAGACGAAGTCGAGAATAAGCAGTGCCGCAAGGACGGGTAGGCACACGGGCAGAAATATCCGTCTGAAGATGGTGAAGTGGTTCGCACCGTCAATGAGTGCCGCCTCCGACAATTCCTTCGGAATGCCCTTGAAGAAGCCGTGCAGGATGAAAACCTGATAGGGAACGCCGAAGGCGATGTAGGGGAGAATGACCCCTGGGTAGGTGTCGATGAGGCCGAACGAGTTTACCAGGGTAAACAGGGGCGCAAGCATCACCTGAAAGGGGATCATCGTGCCGAACACGACGAGAAGCAACAGGGCCTTGCTGACCTTCAGCTTGATCTTGGCAAGGGCATAGGCGGCCATGGCGGAAAGCAGGAGCCCAAGCGGCACTTTGATAACTGTAATGATGGCGCTGTTGAAGAAGGAGCTTGCGAAGTTGCCGCGGCTCCATGCGGCACTGTAGTTTTCGAACGCGAGGTCGGTCGGTGGCACGAAAGCACCCGTGCTCGTCACCGCCGCCGGCGTCTTCAAGGATGTGAACACGATGAAGACAAATGGCGCCACCCAGACGAGCGCCACGATGATCAGCGTTATCCAGAGACCGATCAAAATCGGATCCCGCTTCATTGAAGATGGTTCGACCTGGAGCCGCAAGAGGGTCGAGTCAGTTGGGACTGCTGTCACGATTCAACCTCCTCGTGCTTTTGGGTCCATCTGAGATAGGGGATGACCACGGTCATGGTGATCAGGAGCAGGACGACGGAAATTGCCGCGCCTCGTCCAAAATCGAAGATCTGCATGGCCTGTGTGAACGCCCAGAGTGCCAGCATCTGGGTGGACTGCGCCGGGCCGCCACCCGTCAGACCGTAGACGATGTCGAATGCCTTCAACGATGAGATGATGGAAAGAACGAGAACGATCGTGACCGTCGGGCGCAATGCTGGCAGCGTCACATGCTTGAACACCGCCCAACGACCAGCGCCATCGATGCGCGCGGCCTCTACAAGTGTTTGTGAGACATTCTGCAGGCCTGCCAGGAACAGGACCATCGAAAAGCCGACCGTCTGCCAGAGATACGCCAGGAAGACGGAGTAAAGGGCGATATCCTTGTTGCCCAACCAGTCCTTGATCCAGCCCTGCATGCCCCACGACGTGAGCAACTGACTGAAAAGGCCGAAGAACGGATCGTACATCCATTTCCACATGGTGGCGACAGCGATCGGCGCGATGATGACCGGCAGATAGAAGATGGCCCTGAGACTATTGCGGCCAAAAATCTTCTGATTGAGACTGAGGGCCAACAGTAGTCCGACCATTGGCGGGAAGATCAGGCTCATCACCGTCCAGACCACAGTGTTGCGGAAGGCGACCCAGAAAACCGGATCTCTCGTGAAAATCGCCGTATAGTTTGCAAGCCCGACGAATTGCCGATGCGGATCCAGTCCGTTCCATTTTTGGAAGCTCAGGATGACGACATTGAGCATCGGATAAAGGGCGAACACGGCATAGATTGCCAATGCCGGCGCAAGCAGGATGAGCGCTTGCACGCGCGGATCGTGTGTCGATTGTCGAAGTGACATGCTTTCCTCCTGGCAGTGAGAGCCGCTGCCAGCCTATGAAATGGGCCAGCCGATCAACACGTGGGTTGATCGACTGGCGCCTGGGAGGAATTAGGTTCGGCTTGCGATGAAGCTCTGCAACTGCTTGGCCGCGTCAGCAGGTTCAGCGTTGCCGGAGGCGACGTCATTGATGACGCGGAAGTACTCCGTCGTAACATCAAGCGGGAACGCCTGATCGCCGTTCATGTAGACCTTGCCGTACTTCTTGAAGATATCCAGCCATTCTGCCTCGAGCGGCTTCTGGTTGGTATACTCTACGTTCTTGTTGACGGAGGTCGAGCTCAGCTGACCGAGCAGATCCTGCTGCACCTTCGTGGACAGGAAATAGTCAAGAAACTTCGCCGCCATATCCGGATTCTTGCTCTTCGTACTGATGTAGTTGTACTCGGCGAAACCGTAGAGACGATCGGTATTGGTCGGGAACGGGAAAATGCCGTAGTCGTCGAGATTGGCGCCGGAGCCGTTAAGCTGGCTGACCAGCCAATCGCCTTCGAGCATCATCGCTGCACGACCTGCGGTGAAGAGGCTGTAGGACTGTTTGTTGTCGATGCCCATGAACGGCTGCAGCGTGTAGTCCTTCGTCCACTTCGCAAACTCGCCGAACGCTTCCGTCGCGCAGGGTTCCTTCGTCCAGTCCAGCGTCATTGCTTTCAGCGCGTCGTGCTTTTCAGCGCCGCACTTCGTTTCAAGGATAACGTCCATGAGACGCATGACGTGCCAGTTGACCGTTCCGCCGAACGTGAAGGCAGGAATTCCTGCGGCCTTCAGCTTCTCCGCCGCTGCAAGCAGTTCGTCGTAGGTCTTGGGTTCTTCCTTGATGCCAGCCTGTTCGAAAAGCTTCTTGTTATAGTAGACGGCTTCGCCCTTGAACGTGAAGGGAGCGCCGTGCTTGCCGCCGGGATACAGGTCCGCGAACGCCGCTGCAGAGGGGAGCAGTTCGTCGTTCCATTTGTACTCGGTGTAGTACTTGTCGAGCGGCAGCGACAGACCGGCTTTCACGTACTCGCCGCCAAGGCCAAGGCCCGCCCAGCTGAAATAAATGTCGGGTCCTTTGTCGGAGCCTGCAGCGACGCGCAAGGCAGTCTTGTGCTCATCGACGGCGCGCTGGACAATCTCGACATGCGTCCCAGGGTTTGCGGCTTCGAAGTCCGTTGCCACCTTCTTCAGGGCGGTATTGGCAGCATTGTTGTCGAAGTTGAGAGTCCAGAGCGTGATATCTTCGGCAAGAACCGGCGTTGCAGACAGGGACGCGATGGCCAGTGCAACGACGCTCGCAGACTTCAACTTCGTAGATAGGGTCAGCATTACGTCCTCCTCTTGTAAAGCCGGCCCGTTTTCGCAGATAGTTATTGACATGTCAACTGGTATGATGAGCTAATCATCATGTTGCTGTGCAAATTTTGCCATCGCGGCAATTATGATGACGGCCGACGCGGCGCCCGGATCGATGTGACCGATCGCGCGATGCCCCAACCGCGAAGCGCGTCCCTTGCCTGCTGTCATGCCGCTTGTTGCTTCACAGCCCTCGCGTGCAGCCTGTAGGGCAGCGTCGAAACACCCCGCCATGGGTGCTCCCGACCGCCAGGAATCCAGCGCGGCGTCAGCCGCCGGCCTCCAGGCGTCAACCATTGTTTTTTCCCCGAGCTCTGCCTTGCCGCGCTCCTCGATTCCCTGCGCCATCGCCGCGAAAGCGCGCAGGAAATCATCATCGGTCAATGCGTGCTTGTCCTTGGCTGCGGCTCCCGCGCGCATGAAGGCTGTGGCGTACAATGGGCCAGATGAAGCGCCAACTGCATTCAAAAATGCCTTTGCTGCGACGTTGAATGCCGGCGTTGGCGCAGTCTGGGCAGGGTCGAGTTCGCCGACGGCCTTTGCGGCCGCTTGGCAGCCTGCGTCCATGGCGAGCCCGTGATCGCCGTCGCCGATGACACCGTCCAACTCACAAAGGTGGTCGCGTGTCTTTGCGATATCCTCGGCAATCAGGGCAAACAGGTGCTGCAGGTCTTTCGTCGTGATCGTCATCGATCATCTCGTAAACATGGCGCAATCGCAGGGGTGGTCGATCAATCGCTGTAGCTCGTCATCGAGATGCATGACGGTCACCGACGCACCGGCCATTTCAAGCGACGTGCAGTAATGTCCCACGAGCGACGTATGGATGACGAGGCCGGCATCATCAAGCCGGGACTTCACGCGTCGCATCATGATGTAGAGTTCCATCGTCGGCGTTGAACCCAGCGAGTTGACGAGCACTGCGACACGATCGCCGCGACCTGCCTTCATCTCCCGAAGAATGCTGTCCATCAGTTCGTCGGTCACCTCGTTTGCCGTTTTCAGCGGCTCGCGGGCCATCCCGGGTTCTCCGTGGATTCCCATTCCGATCTCCATCTCGTCTTCGCCAATCAGGAAGTTCGGTTTGAGGGTCTGGGGCAGCGAACATGGCGAGAGCGCGACACCCATCGTGTAGGTTCGAAAATTGGCATGGCGGGCAGCACGCTCCACGTCGTTAAAAGAATACAGCAGATCACATGCCGCTCCAGCGGCCTTGAAGATGAAAACGTTGCCCGCCACGCCGCGTCGCCTGTGTCTCTGATCGGGAGGCGCGGAGGCGACGTCGTCCGTTGTCAGGACAGTTCGCGCTTCAATATCGTCCAAGGCGAGCATTTCAGCGGCCATGTCGAAGTTCATGACGTCGCCGGCATAATTGCCATACATGAACAGAACGCCGGCGCCGCCATCGACAGCCTTGGCGCATGCGATGATGGGATCGGGGGGCGGGGAGGCGAATACATTGCCTATCGCGGCAGCGTCTGCGAGCCCCTTGCCAACGAAGCCCAGAAACGTTGGTTCGTGGCCCGACCCGCCGCCGATCACCAGCCCGACCTTGCCCTTGCGCGGCCCGTTTTTGGCAATGATCGCGCGTGGCATATCGTCTACCGCGTAAAGATGGTTCGGATGAGCCGAAAGCACCCCCTGCAGCATCTCATCGACGGCGTCTGCGCCGGAATTGATAAGCTTCTTGGTCTTCACGCCATCCTCCCCAGAACAAGCTTCGTTCGCATAGATGCAATTGGTAGCGAGCAGGTCAATCCGCCAGTGGCAAGACGAGGCAAGCCAGTGGAGCGAGCAACAGGTTTGTGCCTGCGTCCTTTGACGCTGGCTTGCATGCACCGCAGTCGACCGCTCGTGCCTCGCTCGTCAAATTAACGATGTAAAGCTTTGCTCCTGTGGCATCCCTTGCAATAAAAGCCAGCACCTCGGCGGGGGAGGAGGAGACGCATTCCTGCCAGGATGCACCGGCCAAAGCAGACAGTGCCTGTACGGTGTTAAACAATGGGCGCCGCCCGCCTTCCTCGATCGGTTCAGCCGGACCGGCGATCAAACCAAACGGGCCGGTCAATGCCGAGAGTGTCAGACATTCGAGATCGGCATCCAGCACCCGTATCGCATAAGCCAGCGCGAAGGCCTCTGCAAAGCGTCCGTTATGGCGCGGGTCGCGGTTGGCCATCGGTACGCGCCCGCCCGAAGGATTGTCCATCGTGCGGCTGCCATAAGGGTTCTGCCGCATCGGAATAGTCGACGGGCCGATCCGGTAGGGCTTCCCGCCGTAGATCGCGCGAACGGATCGGGTTATGAATGGCAACGCTTCCAATGTCTGCATGACGCTGAGATCGTCTGCTGCGTGAACGATCGGATTGGTGCAGTGGCTGATGAAGTCAAGCTGCCCATCGGGAACGCGCTTTCTGTTGAGCTCGGTGAAATAGCTCAGCATGCCGCCACCGATGCGAATGCCCGGAAAGGCCAGGTGGGCTGCGGCGTAGATCTCTTCGAGAGGCGGGCAATCGGGCCATTTGCTGCCGGGCGGCGTCGACTGCCGGTCGACGGTAGGCGAGATCATGATCGCATCCGGCTTGAATTTTGCCAACTGCATCTGGCGGGCAATCTCACCCACCTCGCTTGACGCAGACTGCTTGCAGGCAAGTGCTATCTCCAGCGTCGAGCGACCGCGATGGGCGGCGGCGATTGCAGCGAAGCGCTTGAGCACTTCGACGCCATGCCCGGCACCAGGATCGAGGTGGAAGAGAAGTTCCTGGGGAGCGATCTCCGACAGGACGGACTTTGCCGACAGGGTCGCGTCAGCGTCTTCGGGTGCAATAATCAGGCCGATCGCCGGCATGGTGCCGGTTCGTGCCCCGGGCTCGAGCTTTATAGCGCCGCCCGAGCCCCCAGCAGAAGGGTGTTGTCGCACGGGGCGGCGGGTGTCAGTGATGATCAGTGACGTTTTTTGCCGAACGGGCTGGTTGGCGGGAAT
Organism: Rhizobium sp. LjRoot258; assembly: GCF_964254185.1. NCBI lineage: Bacteria > Pseudomonadati > Pseudomonadota > Alphaproteobacteria > Hyphomicrobiales > Rhizobiaceae > Rhizobium > Rhizobium sp. LjRoot258. Next base: position 606,546 of record NZ_CAXUST020000003.1, read on the forward strand.
CTGGTACGGCCACGGAAGGGCGAGCGGTCTGACATAGGTCTTGTAGGATGCGTCCGACCAGTTCCTCTGATCCTCCATTTCAAAGACGTCGCCCTCCATCCGGCATTCTGCCTTCACGTCAGGCATCACGTCGTGGGTGATGGCGCGCATGTCCTTGAACGGCTGCCAGGGTTCTATCAAATCCGGAAACCGTGTTGCCACGACGGCGCCCTCGATGTGCTCGACCGTAGCCGGTGAGCCGGCCACTCCGGCGATCGGATGCAGAACGCAGAAGCCGCACCGGTTGGTCTCGAAGCCGGTCTTAGCGACGGCTTCGGCCTCGAAGTCAAGTCGGTCCGGGCTTCCAACGATGCGAACGTCGATGACGAGCGTCGTGTCATTCGGTCCAGAGCAAGAGGCCCGATAGGTGACCTCGAAACGATCCTCATTCTGCTCGATGGTAAGATCGGCGATCTCCGGGCTATAGGTGCCCCAATCCCGGTCGCGAACAAGATAGGAAATCGCTCTGAGCACCTCGGTTCCATCGTAGCGGATGGTGCGCAGGTTGCCATTGGCAAGATCGGCCACCAGTTTTCCGGCACTTAGTGGAACCGGTGGCATTTCGCCGATATGGGTGCCGTAGAGCTGGAACAGATCGATCGTCATCGCAGCATCGCTCCGACGTCGATTGTCTGCTCCCTGGCTGCACTGTCATAGGCGGCTTCGACAAGGGCGAACGTCTTCAGATTGTCGGCCCCGGATGTCGAGTGCTCGACGCCGCGCTTCAACTGATCGACCCAATGCTGCTGGATGGCGTGGACGCTCTCTTGGATGTTGTGCCATGGCCGCGAGGCCCATGCCAGCAGCTTCGGCGATACGTCCGTGATCGTCGTCCCCTCTGCGCTTGTTACCTGGAGGCCGTAGCCTTGCGTCAGACGGATGGTGCCCTCGGAGCCATCAAGCTCGATCAATGTCTCCGGGAACGGTTCCTTGGAGAGCTTCGTCGCGTAGCTGACGTCCACGACCGACGTGGCACCGTTTTCGTGGTCGAGGAGAATGGTCGCCACGTCCTCGCCCTTGATCTTCGGGTTGACCCGTTTGGTGCGGGCCGTGATCGATCGAACATCGCCAAGGATATAGCGGGCGATATCGATTGTATGGATGCCGAGGTCTTCGATGATGAACCGCTCGCCCTCTGCCAGATACGGCTGACCGGAGAACACGTCGTAACCCGAACGGAAGGAAAAACGCCCCCAGAAGGGCGTACCGATGGCGCCTGCATCCAGCGCCTTCCTGACGGCCTGTATCGGTGTCTGCCAGCGGAAATTCTCGTGGATCATCAGCGCTACGCCGGCATGGCGGCACGCCTCGACCATCGCCTTTGCGTCCGATAGCGTCTTGGCGAACGGCTTCTGGCAGATTGCCGGTATGTTGCTCCTGGCAGCCATTTCCACGAGGGCGCGGTGGCTCTCTGCTGTCGTGGCAATGTCGACGAAATCGAACCCTCCGTCGGCAAATAACGCCTCGGCATCGCGATAGCGACGATCGATACCGAACTGATCGCCGACAACCTTCAGCCGCTCGGGATCGCGATCGCAGATCGCGGTGATCCTGGCGCCTTCAACATCGCTCCAGGCGTGCATCTGGTTGATCGCAAAGAAGCCGCAACCGATCAACGCACCTTTCAATTCAGTCATTTCAACCTGCCTTTGCCATCTGCATCAGAGTAACGCGTTGTTGCAGGCGGCGCTGCGCCTGGTCGACAACCACGGCGATGATGATCACCAATCCCTTGATGACCATCTGCCAGAAGGACGAGACCCCCATCATCACCAGTCCATCCGAGAGAATGCCGATCACGAATGCTCCGATGATCGTGCCGCCGATCGTCCCGCGTCCGCCCGACATCGACGTGCCGCCAAGAACGGCTGCGGCGATCGCGTTGAGCTCGAAGCTTTCACCGGTCGCCGGGTGCGAGGCCATCAGCTCCGACGAGATGATGACGCCGACGATCGCGGCGCAAAGGCCGGAGAACATGTAGACGAAGATCTTCACGAGGTCGACGCGGATACCCGACATCCGTGCGGCGCGCTCGTTGCCGCCGACAGCAAAGATATGACGGCCAATTGGCGTCGAGCGCGCGACATAGGCGGCGAGCAGCGCAAGTACGATCAGAATCCAGATCGATACCGGCAGGCCGAGAATGCGCCCCGCGCCGAAGAAGTCGAAGCCGGTCGTGGCATATTCGGGCCGGCCAACAAGGTTCGGAAAGGTCTGGCCGTCCGACGAGAGCAGCGCCAGGCCGCGTGCGATGTAGAGGGTGCCGAGCGTCGCAATAAAGGGTGCGACGTTGAGCTTGGTAATCAGCAGACCATTGATGAGGCCGATGAAGAGGCCGATCGAAAGCGTGATGAGTACGATCTCGAAGAGGTTGAAATAGATGGTGTAGCCGATTGGTAGTTCGATGCCGTAAAGGATCAGACCGCCGGCGACCATGCCGCAAAGCCCGACGATCGATCCGACTGACAGGTCGATGCCGCCGGTGATGATGACGAAGGTCATGCCCATCGCCAGGAAGGCGTTGAGCGCGACGTGCTTCGACATCAGGATCATGTTTGCAGTCGAGGTGAAGTTCGGCGCGAAGATCGCAAAGAAGATGATAACGGCGAACAGCGCGATGAAAGTCCTGAGCTTCATCAGCGTCAGGAGTACAGAACCGTTCGCGCTCATCGGCGAAGTATTGGATGAGGTAGCCGCCGTCATGACGCGAGTTTCCCTTGATGTCCGTGTCCCTTGGCCGAAGCCGCGATAATGGCTTCTTCCGTGGCCTCGCTCCGGTCGAAGACGGCAACCAGTTGGCCGTTGCTCAGGACCGCGATTCGATCGGAAAGCGCCATGACCTCTTCGAGGTCAGAGGTCGAAAACAAAATGGCGAGCCCGTTTGCCGCAAGCCGGCGCATGGTGCGAAAGACGTCGGCCTTGGCGCCCACATCGATGCCGCGGCTTGGCTCGTCCATCAAAAGCACCTTTGGATTGGTCATCAGCGCCTTGCCGATGACCACCTTCTGCTGATTGCCGCCCGACATCGAGGTCACTTCGAAGTCCGGGTTGGGCGCCTTGATTGAAAGATCGCGGATCGCATCGCGAATGGCGTTCTTCTCTGCGCCGCTGTTGATATGGAAGAGGCGAGTGAAGCGACCAAGGCTCGCAAGGGTCAGGTTGGAGGCGATGGAAAGGACCTGCACCAGGCCTTCCCGCTGCCGGTCTTCCGGAATCAGGGCAAGCCCGCGTCGGATACGCCTCGTGGTGTCGCGGGCGCGAACTTCCTTGCCGTCGATGAAGATCTTGCCGGTCGAGTGCATGTGACGTCCGATCACGCATTCGAAGAACTCGCTGCGCCCCGCGCCCATGAGGCCATAAATGCCGAGTATTTCACCGGCCTTGACCGATAAGGAGACGTTGTTGACCGCAAGCCCACCCGTGGCTCGCGGCAGGCTGATGTTTTCGGCGCGAAAGACCTCGCTGCCGACGGCGTGGTCCACGGACTTTGCAAAATCCTTGGCGTCCGAGCCGATCATGGAACGCACGATCCAGCGCGTGTCGATATCGCGGACCATTGCCTGACCGGTGATTTGGCCGTCGCGTAGCACCGTGATGTAGTCACCGATCCGCATCAGCTCTTCCAGTCGGTGCGAGATGTAGACGATCGCGACGCCCTGGGCTTTGAGTTCGGCAATCACCTTAAACAGGATTTCGACTTCGGCGGCCGAAAGCGCCGAGGTTGGCTCGTCCATGATCAGGATACGCGCATTCAACGACATCGCCTTGGCGATCTCGACGAGCTGCTGCTGGCCGATAGGCAAATCCTCAACCATCGTCTCCCCGTCAATTCCGGCATCCAGACGCTTCAAAAATGCATTGGCTTTTTGGACCTGCGCCTTGTGATCGATACCGAAGAGGCCGCGCGTCATCTCGCGCGTGACGAAGATGTTTTCTGCGACCGACATGTTGGCGAAGAGGTTGAGCTCCTGAAAGATCATGCCGATGCCGTGCGCCTGCGCATCAGCCGGGCTGTTGAAGGATACCGGCTCGCCGTCAAGAATGATGCGGCCGTGCGTCGGGCGCTCGACGCCGGCGATGATCTTCATCAGTGTCGACTTGCCTGCGCCATTTTCGCCAACCAGGACGTTTACCGCGCCCTGGCGCAGTTCGAGATGGGCGCGTTTTACTGCGACGATACCCGAATAGACCTTCGACACATCGTCGAGTCGCAGGATGATGCCGTCCGTCGATGTCTCGTTTGCGGTCATGATCCCACCGTCAGTTCGGAGGGGGTGACGAGTGGAAGCTGGCCGCCGTTGGGGAGCGGAAAGGCGCCAATCGCCGTTACTGCCTTGCCGACCAGGCCTTCGCGCGGGACGGCGGACAGGAAGGCAGTATTGGCCTTTTCGTTGAATGCCTTGCCAAATTGCGCCCACTCGATCTGGTTCTTGAATTCGTTGAAATTGACAAAGTCCAGCGTGTCACGCAGCGCCGTGCCTCGCAGCGCCGGCCCGATCTGTACCTTCGCATCGGCCTTACCATCGCCATCGGCGTCGACATCGAGCGTTGCCGCGCGCGAGGCCGTATCGGCAGCAATGACCTTGCCGGTGATCTTTACCGCATACGTCCACGGCGAGCTGCTCTGCTTGCGCGGATTGCCGTATTTCTCGCCCGCCTGATCGGGGCTGGAGGTGGCCAGTTGCACGACGTCTTTGAGCTCGCCGGAGCGCTTCTCGAAATAGGGTATGACCTCGGACTGCCAGATCGCCTCGACCTTTGCGTTCGGGTCGAAGGCAGTCTTGGCGGCTGCCGCCGCCTTTTCTTCTGCGGTTGGCGTCTTGATGATCTTGCAACCGGGCAAGATCGCCGCCACGACAGCAGCGAGTAGGGCGCCCTTCATTCTCAACATGCAGTGAACCTCGACGTCATACGAAAAGAATTGCAGAGGGCGCAGCGCTGCCCCTCTGCAATCCGCGGCTGATTAGTTCGTCAGAGCGAAGGTCTCGAGCTTTTCAACATTGTCTGCGTTGATGAGAACGCAATCCATCAACTGCTTCTCTTCCTTGGGCGAGGTCTTGTTCTTGATGTAGGCGTCTGCCTGCTCGACAGCCAACTGAGCCTGTGCATAGGCGGGCTGCAGAACGGTCGCCTTGACGCCGCCAGACTTGATGGAGTCGCGCACGTCGTTGGAGCCGTCGAAGCCGACGACGATCACATCCTTGCGCCCGGCGGCCTGCAGTGCTGCGATCGCGCCCATGGCCATGGTGTCGTTGCCGGAGATGACACCCTTGATGTTTGGATTTGCCTGCAGGATGGTTTCCATCTTCGAGTAGGCTTCCGTCTGGCTCCAGTTCGCCGACTGTTTGGCGACAGACTTCAAGTCCGGATAGTCGTCAATGACGTCGTGATAGCCTTGCGAGCGGATGCCGGCATTGGTGTCAGACTCCTTGCCGACCAGCTCGACGTAGTTGCCTTTCTCGCCCATCAGCTTGACGAATTCCTGCGCGCCGAGCTGGGCGCCCTGGTAGTTGTTGGAGACGATCTGGGCGACAGCCACGCCGGTTGCGTTGATCTCGCGATCGATCAGGAAGGAGGGGATGCCCGCATCCTTTGCCTTCTTGACGGCCGCGACAGACGCGTCTGCTCCAGCGTTGTCGAGAATGATCGCCTTGGCGCCGCGTCCGATCGCGGTGTCGATCATTTCGGACTGCTTGTTGGCGTCGTCGCCATGCGTCATGACGAGGGCTTCGTAGCCAAGTTCCTTCGCCTTTGCTTCGGCGCCGACGGCTTCTGCCTTAAAGAAGGGATTGTCATGCGCCGGCGTGATGATGGCGATGAGATCGGCCGAATAGGCCGGAATGGCCGTCCCGAGCGCCAGTGCGCCGGCAAAGGCTGCAAGTGTCAGTCTACGCGTTAGTTTCATTTTTTCCTCCCGAGTGTGAACAAAACCCCGTCTCCCTTGGGGCGGTTGAGGGGAAGGCTTGGCCTTCCCCAAGCCGGTTCAGGTGATGCGCCGGATGCTTTCGGCGATCTCCTGTGGTTCGAATACCTTTTTCCAGTCGTCGCGCATCAGGGCTGGAATGCCGAACTCGATCGCCTTGTTGCAGGCATCTGAGAACACGCCGTCGACTTCCTTAAAGATGACCGCGCCGAGCACGTTCATATGGCCGAGCAGGAAGTCGCGGGCAGCTTCTTCAGGCACGCCGCGTGCAACGCATTCATCCATGGCCTGTCGCATGACGACGAGCAGCGATGCGCACACCGTTTCCGACAGCCCAGGTTCGAGCATGGCAAGCTGGTCGACCGTCACCCGGTGCGAGCGCATCACCGGGGCCCAGATGACCTTGGCGATTTCCTCACCAAGCGCGTAGGCGCTTTCTGGTCCCTGCATCAGCGCCGAGACAATGTGCTGCTTGGCGAACAGGCCGCCGAAGTGGTCCTTCTTCGCCTGCATGTCCGTCTCGTCGTTGAAGATTGGCGGATGACAGGGATGGGTGACGAAATAGGTGAGATCGTCGCGCTTTGGCAGGTGACCGGCAAAGGGGGCCGCAGCATCCAGCGCGACAACAATGGTGCCGGGCTTCAGCTTGTCGACGACGCTTACGGCGACTTTCCCGATCGCGGTGTCCGGTACGGCAAGGATAACCACTTCCGCGCCATCGAGGGCAGCATCGACCGGTAAGCAATCGAGGCCAAGATCATTCTTCAAACGGGCCTTACCTGCGTCGCTAACCTCAACGTGGCGCACGTCGAAACGCGAACCCTTGAGATTTTTTGCAAGCCGGTATCCCATTTTCCCGCCAGCGCCGAAGAGGGCAATCTTAGTCATGTTTCCTCACCTTTTGAGTTTTGGATAGGATCATATACTGGTATGATGAGTCAATCACCATATCACCACTTAATTGTTATATTGCGGGCTTTTCAGCGTCGAGCCGGTCGATCGCCTGCACATTTCCAGCCGACGGACCCTGCGGGTCGAATTCGGAAGCAAGCCAGACATCGACGATCGATTTCGCCAGTTCTGGCCCGATGACACGTGCGCCCATCGTAATGATTTGTGCGTTATTCGATTTTGCCGCACGCTCTGCGGAATAGGTATCGTGCGTGAGAGCAGCGCGAATGCCTGGCACCTTGTTTGCAGAAATACAGACGCCGATGCCGGTGCCGCAAATCAGGATGCCGCGTTGATGTTCGCCGTTGACAATCGTCTGGGCGAGACGCTGGGAAAGGTCGGCGTAGAAGCCGGATTGGCTAAGATCATGGACTTCCAGGTCGGCCTTGCTCCCAAGATGGGCAGCAATGACATCCAAGAGTGGTTTCCCAGCGCTATCTGCGCCAATTGCGATCTTCATAACAGGTTCCTTCACTCGCCTTCAGGCATGGAAATCAGCGTTCGATCGCCGCAGTAACGCGGCCAAGAATGTCGAGGTAACCGTCGACGGACCAAGCCGAGCGGCCGATGAACAGCCCGTCGATGTGCGCCTGGCTGATCAGTTCCTCGCAGTTTTGCGGATTGACGCTTCCGCCGTAGAGGACCGGCACCAAGCGTCCGAGAATGGATCTGGCCAATTCGGCGATCTTTCCGTGCCGCTCCGAGGCGTAGTCGGCTTTTGCCGGAATACCATTGACGCCGATCGCCCAGACGGGTTCGTAGGCGAGCAGGATCGGAGCGTGGTCGGCTGCGCTGCCCACGCCCGCCAAAGCTTTCTCGACCTGCCGCCGCAGGACAGCATCGGCTTGGCCTTGCTGGCGTTCCTGCAATGTCTCGCCGATGCAGATCAAGGGAATGAGACCGTGACGGATAGCGGCCGAAACCTTGAGGCCGACGGTTTCGTCGGTCTCCCCGAAATGCTCGCGTCGTTCGGAATGACCCAACTCGACGATGTCGAGCTCACAGTCCTTCAGCATCAAGGGAGAAATCTCCCCCGTCCAGGCACCAGCATCCTCCCAGTGCATGTTTTGAGCGCCGACCTTCACCGAAGTATCGGCAAGCGCGCGTTTGACCTCGCCGACAGCGGTAAACGAAGGAATGACAAACCGCTGTACGCGAACGTCTCGTTCGTCGTCTGTCTCGGCGAGGCGGCGCGCGAAGGCGAGCGCTTCCTCAACGGTCTTGTTCATCTTGAAGCTGGTGCCGACCCAGAAAACCATCTCAACTCTTCCTTCCATCGCGTATCTGCGCGAAATAACCGTCTGTTCCGACCTGGCCGCCTTTAAGAGCGATCTGCAGGCCGTTGGTCGGCTGATAGTCGCCGTGCGCGAGGCAAAGCGGCGACCCCGGCGTCTGGGGAAGCGGAAGAAGGGTCGTCAATGCGTCGATCTTCAACTGCCTGAGTGCGTGACTGGACGTGTCGCCACCGGCAATGACCGCTCGAGAAAGCCCTTCGCTCTCGATCAGGCGGCGCAAGACCGTGCCAAGTGCACGTCCGAGCTCGTGACGGGCGCCCGGAAGCTTGTCGATGTCGGCGCCGATGTCCGCAGATGGCCCGAGAGCGGTGTGGATGATGACGCTCTTGCCTTCCTTGAGCTTGTGGATGGCAGCCTGTACCGCTCGATCCACGCCGCGGCCGCCATCCTGCGAGATCAGTGCTAGCGGATCGAGAGCGATGCTCTCGAAGCCGTCATCGACTGCACTTCGGATTTGCCGCTCGGTCGTCGGCGATACGCTGCCTGACACGACGGCAAGGCGGTCGACGCCGCCGACGTCCGGAAACTCGACGCTGCTTTGGCTGATGACGCCGTTATGGCGCCATGCACGGAGAAGGGCATATTCGACCCCCGATGAACCAGCAACAAAGCTCCCGGATCTGCTCGTGAGGCGGAGTAATTGTTGGCCTGCAGCCTCTTGTGTCGCCGCAGAATCGACATCGATGAGCAGAATTCCGGACGCATTCAATACCAGTTCGTCGATCCTGGCATCGGCGTCGGTCGAGGTGATCGCGACAAGATCCGCGACCATGATAGGAACGCGAGTCTGCTTCGCCAGGTGGATTGCAAGATCGGCCTCGTCCATCGGTGTCACCGGATGGCGGCTCATCACCGGATGGCGATCGATGCGAAAGATACGGCCCTGGTAGGCGGCAAAGAGCGTGCCGAATGCCGTGTAGCGCTTCAATTGCGGCGCCCCGACGATGACGGGCACGATTGATTGCCCGAAGGTCGCGCGGCCTATCTCGATCGCCTTGCCGATACTGCCAATCTCCGGACCGGAATCGAAGGTCGAGCAGACCTTGTAGTGACAGATGGTTGCATCAAGCGACTTCAGCCATTCGAAAGCAGGCGACAGGTGCTGTTGCATCCAGGCGGGCGTCTCGCTGCGGCTTGTCCCCGCAATGCCGATTGCGCGACAATCCTTGAAGCGCGCCAGCATTTCGGGCGTGGGAACGTCGAGGTAGAGCACCGTCGCAACACCGTTCGATGCCAAGGCCTCCATGACATCGGTGGATCCGGTAAAGTCGTCCCCGTAATAGCTGACGAGAAGTCGATCCATAACCGTCACGCGCCTTTGCCGTCGCCGAATTTTGCAATGGAGGCGGCGAGCTCCGGATGATCCTTCGCGTAGATTTCCAACGGGATGTCTGCGACTGCGGCCTGCCAGGCCTGCTGCACGGCCCGAACGCCGGCCGCCGGGCCACCAGGGTGGCTGACAATGCCCCCGCCACACAGATAGAGAAGATCGATGGTACGGCCGGTCCGTCGATAGGTCTCCGGGGCCTGTCCTCCCCACTGGCCGGAACCGGCAACCGGAAGCGGACAATCGGAGGCATCAAATAGCGGCGCGCTGACCGCCTTGAAGGACGAGACAAAGCTTTCGTCCGGCTCCCAATACTTGATCCTGATGCCGTTGATCTGAAACTGGTCAACCCCGAGCAGCCGCCAGAATTGCTGATAGACCTTGAAGTCCATGCCGGCGCCTGGATCGCGCGTCAGCACGTCCCAACCGTTTCGATGCGCGTGCAACACCAGATTGGAGCGCTTGCGAACAAAGCTCATGCCGCCGAAGCCAATGGAGTTGATGTTGACGACAGCGCAGTTACCGCCAGCATTGGCAACAATGTCGTGGTTGCGCATCATTTCGTCGGGATCGGCATGCGAGATGCCGAAGGCATACATCACCTTCCTGCCGGTCTTCTGCTCGTGATCGAGAATGCGCGGCATGATCGCTGCGACGCGCTCCTTGAGCGGCGAATAAGCCGGGCTCATCAGCTTCTCGTCGTCCTTGATGAAGTCCACGCCGGACTCAATCAGCTCTCCGACGAGCTCTGCTGTTTCGTGTGGCCGCAGCCCGAGGGCCGGCTTGACGATCGTTCCGATGATCGGGCGCCCCGCAACGCCGGTCAAACGGCGGCTGCCGGGAATGCCGAACTGTGGTCCCGGATGCGCGCCCTTGAAGGCGTCGGGCAGCTTCATGTCGACGATGCGGATGCCGGTCATGCCCTTGATGGAATAGACGCCGCCGATCGCGATGGTCATCAATGCGGAAAGATCGGTACCGATCGCGTCCAGCGGAAAGGCGATGTCGACATCGGCGCGATGGAGCGGTGTGCCGGCAGCGACCTCCGGCCAAGTCGGATAGCTCGTACCTTCGAGCGGGCGGATCGCCAGCACGCGTGCAGCGACACGTGATTTCAATTCTTCAGTCTCACCAGGAACGGGCACGAAGGTTCCGGTCGACTGGTCGCTTGCGATTTTGTCCGCCATCGCCTCGACGCTCCCAGGCGTCTCGATGCGGTAGGTCAGGGTAATCATCATGAATTGCAGGTTGCTCCTCTCGCCACGAAAGATTGTCATGGCGTCAACTCATGATCTGGTATAATGAGTATTCCAACTGATGAAAAGCAAAATGTTTGGATGCGCGAATTTTCATCGCGAGCTTTGTTCTCAACATGGAAAATGCTAGGAGGAGACATTTTGAGCCAGCGAGATGTCATGACCCAACCCCTCGAACAAATCGTGCGTCGGAAACTGTCCGACGAAGTGTTTGATCGACTCGAGCGAATGATCACGTCAGGCGAGCTTCAGCCAGGCGATGAAATGCCATCTGAGCGCGTGCTCATGGAACGCTTCGGCGTTGGGCGGCCGGCCATCAGAGAGGCTATGCAGTCTCTCGCGAACAAAGGGCTTGTCAGTATTTCGCACGGTGAGCGGGCGAAGGTTCTCAGGTTGACGGCGAAGTCAATCTTTCGCCAGGTCGATCTGACCGCGAAGATCATGTTGTCACAATCGGCCGACTCGCTGGAGCATCTCAAAAGTGCGCGCATCTTCTTCGAGCGCGGCATGGCGCGCGAGGCCGCCCAGCGCGCATCCGCAAATGACATCGATGATCTGCGGGAGATCATCGAGCGCCAGCGCATGTCACTTGGGCGAGCCGAAGAGTTCATCGATGCGGATATGGAGTTTCACACCCGCATCGCGCAGATTTCTGGCAATCCGATCTACGTCGCCGTCAGTGAAGCGATGCTCGCATGGCTGAAGGAATACCATACCGAGATGCTCATCTGGACCGGTAAGGAAAAGTTCACGTTGGCCGAACACGAGGAGATTGTGGACCGCTTGGCTGCGAATGATGTGGATGGGTCGGAGATGGCACTCCTTAAACATCTCGAGCGGTCGAGAGCGCTATACGCGAAGTAACCTCACGGTGCCCATCGGACGTAAGCTACTGATTTCGTCAGAATTTGACCGAACGGTCCATTGGCAACACGAAGTGTAAGTCAGGTGCGGGTTTCGTCGGAGACGGCTGAAAGCGTGCCGACGGCAGGTCTCCGTCCTTCGACCCGAGGCACCGGAGGTGACGATGACGCAAATTGATCTTGCACGCCTGGCCGTTGATACCGCCATGCGTTGCTGACCGTTAGTGGATCATACGGGGGCCAGAATAATGCGGAAGAAGGCAAGCTATCTCGTCTTCCAGGCCACGACAAAACTCCTCACTGTCGACGATCGAATCGAGGCTCGCGAACGTTCGCTGCCGAAGCCGATCCCGCTGTTGGAGAGCCTGACTGTAGGACACAAACAGGTCATGCATTTGGTTGGCCTTGCATAAATATGGACGGAGGTCGGGTCGCCTCATCAAAAATGACGCCAGGCCATGCTTGAACCGATCCATCTCACCGTCATTCATCGTATTCGCCCGATGAGCCGTTCTAAACTCTGCCTGCTCGCGCAAGCCTGAATGGCAAGAAAGCTTGCAGGGCCATTCGAAAAACGAAGATGTGGTGACACAGTTCCAGGAGAGAAACGGAGATCTCACCATAGTGTGTCAGTGACCCTTCATGAAGCGCCTTGCGAGTTAGGAGGGGTCCGGGCGTTAGCGCAAACCGGACGTCAATTGCAAGGCGGACAAGGAGGGAAACCACTTGTCTTTGTTTGGAGGGCTTCGCGTGCAAATGGTTCCGGGTGGGCGGTGTCGACTATCTTCTTCGACGGACCGAACTCCAGCGAATGGGCCTTTCGTCCTCCACTCCAACTCTGGGATTGAGGGCGCTCTTGTGGCCAAGCGGAGCGTTGTATGCCGCAGCAAAGGTCGGGCACGTTGCAGCCTGGACCTCAGATGCCCATTCGTTGTCAAGATCATGCAAATGCGTGAGTGGACGGGGCGAATTTATGCGCCTCATGCAGCCGCCGTGACAGCCGCTGACGGCAGATGTCCGATAACCACACGTCGCGGGACCAAAGTCCGATGCGGGCGGTATCGGGGAAAGCTATAGTTCACTCAATTGCCATCCACCCTTGTGGTGGCAATGAGCCTTGGTTGGAAGGGGATAGCCAGGGTTCGGGCAGCAAAGGGGGCCTCATGGGTCCCGCTGACTATGAGGTCCCTTGTGCTGTGGTATGGCACCTCTGTTTCGGCCCCGGCGCTCAAACTCCGGTTGCGCCGTCGCGTCTTCAATCTGCTTTGCTCTCCAGGGAATGTCCAACGCTGTTGGCCTTGGTCGCATCGTTTGATTTCGTCGATCGGCAGACCAGGGCGTCGGAAAGTGACCGCCATGATGCTGAAATGGGGCCCTGTGCCGAGCGCCCCAAGATCGGTTAGACAAGTGGCGCACGGCCCGTGACCAGAAGATCCTCTTCATCGTCACGCTGCCTGCCACCGAGCGCGGCTGCGGCTGAGGCGATGAAGGCGCCGATCAGCAAAGAGAGCGATCCGATCAGGGCCGTCGTCGCGGCAGCTTTGCGAGCCTTGTCTGCGACCTGTTGGGCAGCCACTTTGGTCGTCGACCTGCTTCAGAACGGTGTCGACCCTTTTGCGGGCGTCGGTATCGGAGAGACCCGTCCGGGCTGACACTATGCGTGCAATGTAAGCTTTGTCTCCATCTGGCACCTGACCGTTCACAGCGCCTTGCAGAAGGATGCGCGACACCTCGGCCGTTGCCGCGCCAGCATCGTCTGGCGCGCGCTCGCTCACTTGCTCCGGACGGAGAAGCGCATCAGCGAAGTAGGACGTGGAAAGATCGGGACCAGTCGTTGACGACGAGGCGGCCGCAGTGCCCGCAGCGCCCGCTGCCGTGGCAACCGTTCCGGCTGCACTGGCACCGGCCCCAGCCAGCGACGTTAGTGATGATGCTAAAAATCCAGCGACGAAGACGGTCGCCAAGGCCCAACTCAGGAAGCCATGAGCGGTATCGCGGAAGAATACTTCGTCGGTATGGACCGCAGCCCATTTGGTTCGAAGGCGACCCGTCAGATATCCGCCAAGCGCAGAGGACAGCCACTGTACGAGGACAAGCCAGATCGCCGCGGTCACACCGACCGTGGCGGCGGAGCTACTCTGCGCCGACCAAGGAGAGACCATTGTCAGGCCCACGGCGGAACCGAGCAGAAGGAGAATGAGAGTCACGCCCGTGGCGGCGATGGCGCCTCCTATGATCGGCCCCCACGAGATGGCGGACCTTGAAGATTCGACAGGAGTTAACTCGCCGACCTGGACTTCGGACGGGGACATGTCGGCTCCTATCGTACGAACAGAGCGAGAAGGATGATGATCGGAATCGGAACGCCTAAGAGCCAGAGAAGAATGCCACGACCCATTTTCGAGTCCTCCAGTTAGAACAATCGTATCTGCGGTGGAAAATGGAACGCATTTTGGAAGTAATGGTTCCGAAAGGACAATGGAGAGCCGGAAGGCGGCGACAAGACTCAGGATTACTCATCAGAGCCAGAAGATCACGGTTGCCGCGATGCTTACGCTTGAGCAGAAGGTGCGCGCGCAGCGGTCATATCGGGGCGTGAATGCGACGCCAGTGCATGAGTTCTTGTGAGGACCGTATTCCATTGGCGGGTCACGCCAGCGCAATCCGTTGCGAATGACGAAGACAGTGCCGCTTATGATCTTACGGTCATCCACACGCGGAATGCCGCGGGACAATGGAAAGTCTTTTAGTCGGCGCATGTGCGCTTGGGATCACAGCATTAAATCACGCATTGCAGTGCCTCCTTGCACTGCAATTCGATTTCCCTCGAGATGGCTGCAAGTGGCAAATGCCGCGGGCTTCTATAGGCCCCAGACGTCACTTCACAGCGACGACGACCTTCCCCTTCGCACGACCCGTCTCGACATAGCCGAGCGCCTCGTCGGTCCGCTCGAACGGGAAGACCCGATCCACGACCGGTCGGATGACACCGGCCTCGATCAGGGAGGTAATCCGACCAAGCTGCCCACCATTCGCTGTCATGAACAGAAACGAATAGTTGATCGCCTGGCGTTTCGATTTTCTCCTGATTCCGAAGCTGAGGACGCGCATGACCTGTTGAAGCAGCCAGCCGGAGCCGTTTTGCCTCGCGAAGTCCGGATCAGGCGGACCGGAAATCGAGATCAGCTTTCCGCCGGGTTTCAGCACAGAAAGGGATTTCTCCAGCGTATCCTTCCCAAGGCTGTTCAGCACGACGTCATAGCCCTGCAGCACTTCCTCGAAGTCATCCTTCTTGTAGTCGATCACCACGTCTGCCCCGAGGCTTTTCACAAGAGCGATATTGGCCGTGCTCGTGGTTGTGGCCACATACGCTCCGAGATGCTTGGCAAGCTGGATTGCGATCGTGCCCACACCGCCCGAACCGGCATGGATCATCACCTTCTGCCCCTTCCGCAAGTTTGCCCGCTCGACCAGCACCTGCCATGCTGTGAGGGCGACAAGCGGAACGGATGCGGCCTCTTCCATCGTCAGATTGCTCGGCTTCATTGCCACATCGGCCTCATCGATGGCGATATACTCTGCGAATGTCCCGATGCGATCTTGGGCCGGACGTGCATAGACCTCGTCACCGGGCTTGAAATGCCGCACCTTGGTCCCGACCCGGACAACGACGCCGGCGACATCGTTGCCCAGCACCAGTGGAAGCCGGTAGGGCAGGATGAGCTTGAACTCCCCGTCCCGGATCTTGCTGTCCAGGACGTTCACGCCGGCGGCATGAATCTCGACCATGACGTCGTTCTCACGTAACTCAGGCACCGGACTTTCGCCGAGCCGCAAAACGCCGCCCTTCTTATAGCGATCGATCAGGAATGATTTCATCAGATTACCTTTCGTTTCTGTGGTGAGCCGGCAGCGCCCGGAGTGCAGCGACAACACTCAATCGGGAAGTCTGTTGAATTTCCGAAGGTTCTTGTCGACGAAGGCCTCGGGCAGGAAGCGCCGTATGAAGCGGACCTGTCGCGCAGCCTTTCCAGCCGTGTAGCGGCGTTTGGGCGATGCCGCATTGGCGGCCCTTACGACGGCTTCGGCCACCACCTCGGGTGCATCGCCCTTCGCGACAATCTCGCGCATCAACCTCTCTGCGCCGGCGCGAACCGTATCGTAGACGCCAAGTGGCCGATCCGGTCGCGTGATGTTCTCTTCGAAGGAGGTGCGTGTGACGCCCGGCTCGACAAGCACGATGCGGATGCCCTGCGTTCGCACTTCATGGTCGAGAGACTCCGAATAGCCTTCGATGGCGTGCTTGGTCGATGCGTAAAGAGCGTTGTAGGGGGCGGGGATCAGCCCGAGTATTGAACTGAGGTTGACGATACGACCTTGACGCTGTCGTCTCATCACTGGCAGCACCCCATTTGTCATGCGTATGGTGCCGAATACGTTCACATCGAATACGGCCTTGGCCTGTTCCGTCGTGGATTCCTCAGCACCGCCCAGCAATCCGATCCCGGCATTGTTGATGAGAAGATCGATCCTCCCAGCGCGGCTTAGAACCTCGTCGACAACGCTCTCTACGGCTGCATCGTTGGTCACGTCGCAGATGAGCATCGTGATCCCATCCGCAGTGTCGGGCATCGGCTTTCGGCTGGTGCCGAAGACACGATAGCCATCGCGCTGCAGCGCTTGTGCCGTTACCAGCCCGATGCCGGAGGACGCACCTGTGACCAGGGCAATGCCGCGTTCTGTCTTTCTCATCGACGTCTGCCTTCATTTTTGTCGTGGAACATGGTTTCGCATTCTGTTACTATCAAATCGATAGCGAGTCACTACTAAAAAGATATCGACATGAAGAATCTTTCGGACCAACCGTGCCTGATTGCCCGCAGCCTGGCGCTCGTGGGCGATGCGTGGAGCATGCTGATCATGCGCGACGCCCATGCGGGGCTGACCCGCTTCGATGATTTTCGCAGGAGCCTCGGTATCGCGCCGACGATGCTGACGGGGCGGCTTTCATCACTGACCGAGGAGGGGTTGCTGGAAAAGCGCCGCTATTCCGACCGTCCTCCGCGGGACGAATATGTGCTGACGGAAGCGGGCCGCGACTTTCTGCCGGTTCTATTTGCGATCGGCGCGTGGGGGCGCAAGCATCGCGGCGGCGGCAAGGTGACCCGTTTCTTCGACGCCGAGACCGGAACCGAGATCGATCCCGTCACCATCGACCGCGCAACCGGCGCTCCGGTCGGAACACGTCCCATTCGTATCGCCGCACCTGAATGAACGGCCCGACGGCAGATGAAGCAGCGCGCTAACTGCTCCTGCTGCACGCTCTCTTCCGGCACAAAGTTGCAGGTGGTAGCCCGTTCGTCGGGCGATGCCTCATGGCAGTTGCTGCCAAATGCTGATGCCAGATTAATAGGTCGTGAGTTTGGATGTGCGTGGCAAACAACCGCGCTCTGTCCTTGCGACTGTCGATTTCTTCTCGCCGACCTACGCCCACGATCTGTGTCGGCAAATCGGAAGTAGTAAAAATACCAGAGATAGCTGCCTCTCGGGATTGAGGAACGAATACAGCGGAAGGTCGCCCAACGTGCAGACTCCGGCTTGTATCTGTCAGGGGCATCACAGAGGGAGATCGCAGCGGGGGTTCCGCAACAACAGCCGAGACCTCCCTCTATATCCTTCTAGGCGAGGACAGCCGTAGAATTAGGACCAAACCGGTTTTCGAAAAGTCGGACCTAAGTCTGACCAGGCCACCGCCTCATCTCGCTCCCAGGACGTTGAGCGCGGCAGTGATTACGAAGTCGCTTCAAGGCTGAGCCTTGTCCTCAATTTCGGCACAACAGGCGCGGCTCAAGCACGTTCCTGGTCGAGCTTCGTCGTGGGAAACCTGGAGTGCAAGCGGGGCACGCTTCGTCGGATGCCACCTTGCGAGGCCGCGTCGGTGTCAGCCCGAACTAAAGAGCTCGCTTTGAGGTTCGCGGCGTGCCGCCGCTACGAAAAAGCACCGTCGCGACGAGCCTGATAGTAGGCAAGGTAGTCATGAGCATCCTGCTCTAGGCCGAAGCAGATTTCATCATACTCTGCCATCCGCTCCTGGTCGCCCTCCAACTGCATCCGGCCTCACAGAGCTCCTTTACCCGATCCTCCTGACCATCAAAGCGGTGAAGACCAGGACATCGCATCTTGAGCGCTGCCCATCCATGTCGGTAAGGGTTGAAATGATCAGGTTCCCGTTTGCTCATCGGTGCACGAAAAGTTTCCTAGTAGTCCGGGAGGCTCCGGAGGGCTTCAATCCGCGAACATTCGCTTGGAACCTCCCGGGTGTCCAGTTGGGCTTGGACAAGAGAAAGGTAGAACTGATCGCCATCGCTTGAAAAGCTGGACTAAAGTCCCGTACGATTCCGTACACACGGCCATTCTTTAGCACTGTGCGTCTGGGCCACGATGACTTGGCTGGGTCGATTTTGACCTGATATATCCAGTGACAACCCATGTCGGCAGCGGGGTCCTTCTCGGCGGCCGCTTGTGGACCTCCAGGACAGGGACTAATTGAACGCGCCGGACGTGCAAAGACTTGCACTTCAACGCAGGCCCTGATTTGGGAAACAAAAAGGGAAAAGCCGTTTTCGATCGGAAGCGCCGGCCTCCTCCTCACTTCGCAGGGGTTCCTTTCCAAACGTCCTTGCTCTCGCCCCGCAATACCCGGCGGGCTTTTTCGCAGTGGCAATCATCTTCGCAGGCGGCTTGAATCACTGCCTTCTGAATATTAGATTTCCTGCATGTGTCGTTGGTGAAGACAAGGAGGATGAAATGCCGACGTCAGATGTTTTTTGGTCTAGCCCTGTCATCGTTCAACTTCAGAATGGAACCGAGAAGTCATTCGAAAGTGTCTACGACACGCTCGACTTTCTCGAACATGAGTGGCCAAGAGCCCACGGTGCCTATCACGATGCCGCAGTCGCTAGCTGTAGACGCGTCCTAGGCAAATATACCCCGCCCGCAGTGGCTAAGGAGCTCTTCCTTGCGGCCTGTCTCGAGGCTGGTTTTACAATTCAGCGCAAGGAGCTGCCCAACCGCCATCCTTTTTCGTTCCCTCCAAGAACGGACAAAAGCATGTAAGGCCGTATGGCGCCCGTACTGGCTCGCGGGACATCCGCAAAGAAAGCTGGTTGACACAGGGGCTCCCGTCTTAAAGGAAGCCCTCAAGGTTTCAACACAGATCGCCGCGGGCATCCCGCGAGGATTGCCGAGGAAGGGGCCTGAATGACGCTGGGGTCCGATCCGCAATCCAGGCTCCAGATTGCGTCCTCTGAGAGACGATACAATTCGATTTTACGCGCCCACGAATGACAAAGCCGACGCAAACCCAAGATCGCTCGTCCTGGTTTTTAGCCGCCTATCGTCTACGGCATCATCGGTCGCGGGTGCGGCGAGCGAGTCTCGAATCTGATTGATCGTGCCGACCGCATGTCTTGGCTCCATTCAGAACTGCCGGGCTGACAGTCGAAGCAGAGGAGCGCGTCGCCTCACTTTTCGGGCGTTGATCCTTATGCCGCATCGGCACGAAGCTGGTCGATCGCGTCCAACGCTTCTTTGGCTGACCACCCGGCACGAAGTGCTGCCGCCACCAGACGAACCTCGACCTCTTGCTCAAGCTTCAGGTAAAGCCCTTCGAGTGCTTCTCTCGCTGTCACGACGTGATCTCTTTGCGGTGTTATGTCAGGGATTCTTGCGGCTGGCATAAGGGATCCTTCAGTGGGTATTGTTCTCGCGCGCTTGCATCCGAGCAGCGCGGAGGCGCTCGGTTTTTTCAACGCGCTCAAGACGTTCTTGCTCAATGATTTCCTTCACGATCCGCTCTGTTTCTTTGGCTCGTTCGATGCGTTCTTGCTGGAGCATTGGAATCCTCGTCAACAATGCGCCCCCAATTCTTGACCTAGGGTAGGTGCCGATGGGGTCAACCGAAAAACTTTAGCAGCGAGGCGATACGCGACCGTCTGGCGGCGCTTCGCGCCGATCGTTTCAGAAGCCGTGCGGGTATTCTGAGCGACGGCCGGTCCCCAGCCGACTTGAAGACCAAGCCGAAGGTGGTGTCGCTAGCCGGCCGCAGGTGTAACTATCAGGCACGAATAAACACGCGAAAGGCCGGCGTTCCTTCGGTTTCGGCTCGAATATTGTCTAAATGGCAGAGGCCTCAATCTCTGGCACGGTGCGGTAGGGCCGATGGACGTGAACATGCGCCATTGCGGGCGCTATGTGCGCGGCACAAGCGGGACCTGTTCATCTCTGCGGCTGAAGGGCGCCGCCGTCAGGCGAAGCGCCTGAAACTGGTCCGGAAAATTATTCATCCGCCCACCAGCCCTGAGCCATAGCGGCGTTCCATAAATGCACGCGAACGAAGCAGGATCTGCCTACTTGTTCAACGCGTCCTTGAGCGCCTTGGCTGGTGTGAATGCGAGCTTCCTTGCAGCCGCAATCTTGATCACCGCGCCTGTGCCCGGATTGCGCGCTTCCCGCTCTGGTGTGTCCTTCACCTTGAACTTGCCAAAGCCCGGGATGGAGCTTTCGGTCCCAGATGTCGCAGCTGTTGTGATTGCTGCAAACACCGCTGCGACGATCGCCTTGCTTTGAGCCTTCGTCAGGCTGTGTTCTGTGGCGATCTTGTCAGCGATTTCGTTGGCTGTGGTCATTGTTTCGAACTCCTTCTAGCACGAAAGCCTTGGCTCGGCTTTTGCGGCCTGTCACGTTGCCGCCGTCTTCTGCACCCTGTTTGAGAGCGTTTTCCACAATTTCTGCGGCTAACCGTGCGATTTTGTGATGCCTCTTCGCCCGCCAGCGGATTCGGCGGTGTTGCCCGTCGGCGAACGATCCCCGCCTTGCCGCGCCTTGCGTCCTGCCCCGGCTTTAGGTCCTGCCGGGCCCGCGCCGCCCCGCAACGGCGTTGCCGTCCTCCACGTCCGTTGCGGCCCTATCGGGTGCGGGCCTGCGCCTGATGCCCGGCATTCGGACCGCCGTAGCAGGTCGCGATGGTCGCGACCTCAAAACGGAGGTTCCAACATGAGCAGGCAGCAAACTCACCAACGATCCGATCTCTACAGCCGCATCACCGACAAGATCATCGCCGAGCTCGAACAGGGCGTGCGGCCCTGGATGCAGCCCTGGAGCTCCGCCCAGGCGACCGACCGGATCACCCGGCCTTTGCGCCACAACGGCCAACCCTATTCCGGCATCAACGTCCTGCTTCTGTGGTCCGAGGCGATCGCCCGCGGCTTCACCTCGCCGACCTGGATGACGTTTCGCCAGGCCCTCGAACTGGGGGCGGCGGTCCGCAAGGGCGAGACCGGCACCACGATGGTCTTTGCCAGTTCCTTCATCCGCACCGAAACCACCGACACCGGCGAAGCGGTCGAGCACGATATCCCGTTTCTCAAGGCTTACACGGTCTTCAATGCCGAGCAGATTGCCGGCCTGGATGCGCGCTTTAATCAGGTCACAGCGGTTCAGGATCCGATTGCCCGTATCGGCCATGCCGACCGCTTCTTTGCCAATACCGGCGCCCTGATCCGGCACGGCGGATCGACGGCATACTATGCCCCAGCCCGCGATCACATCCAGATGCCAGCCTTCGAAGCCTTCCGCGACGCGGCCTCCTATGTCGCGATCCTCAGTCACGAGCTGACCCACTGGACGGCGGCACCGCATCGACTGGATCGCGATCTCAGCCGCTATGCCAAGGACCAGAGCGACCGCGCCCGCGAGGAACTGATCGCCGAACTCGGCAGCTGCTTCCTCTGCGCCGATCTCGGCATCGTTCCCGAACTCGAGCCGCGGCCCGATCATGCAAGCTATCTCGCCGCCTGGCTCAAGGTTCTCTCCGGCGACAAGCGGGCGATCTTTGTCGCCGCCGGCCATGCGCAGCGCGCCGTCAGCTACCTGCACTACCTGCAGCCGGATCAGATAGACGAAGGGGAGGCGGCGTAGCCGCCTTTCCGATTTCAGACGACCGCCGGCGCGTTCGAGCGACATACGCGGCTATTTCATCGATCGGTCACAGTCTCGCGTGAGAGAGCCGTAACCGTTTGATGCACATAAATCGGCTCTTCCAGGCGGAAATCGACCGTCGAAAAAACTGACGCTTATGTCGGGGAACAAACCTTCAGACCGATGGTTCGTAGACGCGGCAGTTGCCGTTTGTTTCAGCCATGGGAGGCTTTTATGTCAAACGAGTTTTCAGGAATGGAGGGCGGCGTCGGATCGTCACCCCACTCGACAAGCGGCGAGTTAATCCCGCCCGCGAAAAGGCCAGCGGGGGTGGGAGATCTAAAGGAGCAGATCGTCGATGATCTCAGCGCTGCGCGCGACACCTTGAAGGAGGACGCGGCGGCCGCCGTCGCTCGAGTAAAAGACGCGGTCTCGAAGGAGACAAGTTTTGCAGCCCGTCAGGTGGGCGGTATCGCTACCGCGCTTGAAAAGGTTGGCTCGGAGCTCGAAAAATCAGACCAGCCCGAGGTCGGCCGATATGCCAGGCAAATCGGAAGTAGCGTGCAAACCCTCGCAAAGCAGATGGAGGGCCGAGACCTCGGCGAGGTAGCAACAATGGCTGAAGAGTTCGGACGCAAGCAGCCGCTGGCGTTCCTTGGTATCGCCGCACTTGCGGGCTTGGCGGCCAGCCGCTTTCTGACCGCATCGGCCAAACGATCGACGAGCGCAGCTTCTGGTTCTCCCTTGAAAAGCGGAGAATATACAAATGGCTAGGTTACCTGAAAACACACCCTTGTCCGAACTCCTGGGCGGATTGGTGACTGATGTCGCTGGACTGCTGCGCAAGGAGATCGACCTTGCGAAGACTGAGGCATCGGAAAAAATTTCGCAGGCACTCAGCGGTATCGAGGTTCTGATTGTTGGGCTGATCCTCGCGATCGGTGCGGTCGGCATATTGCTGAGCGCCCTCGTCGGGGGGCTGGCTGCAGTCCTCGTCAACTACGGCATGACACAGTCCAACGCGAGCGCGCTTGCTGCACTTATTGTCGGTCTTGTCATCGCCGCCATCGCCTGGGCAATGGTGTCGAAAGGATTGAATGCATTGCGCGGAGATAAGTTGAGGCTAGATCGCACGGCAACCTCACTACGGCGCGACGTCAACGCTGTGAAGGAAAAGATCTGATGGAAAACTCAATCGAAAAAACATCCTCGGAGCTCCAACGCGAGATCGACGCCGATCGCCTGCGTATCGAGGATCGGATAGACGCTATCCAGGAGCGAATGTCACCGGGGCAACTGATCGATGAAATGCTGGCCTACGCCAAGAGCAGCGGCGGCGGTGAATATGTTAGGAATCTCAGTCAATCTCTTAAGGCCAATCCGCTGCCGGTCGCTCTCATGGGGGTCAGCTTGGCATGGCTCATGGCGAAACAGGAAACGCCGTCATCTGGGGGCGCCGCATCTCGTCCTGGTTTCGACGGTGACTATCCTTTGTATCCGGTCGAGGGACCTGTGCGGCGCATCGGCCCACCAGAAGCAACGGAAAATGGCGCCCGCTACAGCCATTTCACCGACGCCTCCGGAAAGCGACTGAAAGCACTCACCGACGATGACGGACGACGTGCCGGCCATTTCATGGATGAGGCAGGAAAAACCTATCGAGGCTTCGCGGATGCCAGTGGCAAGCAGATCGAGGAAATTGTCGACGAGACGGGGGCAATTTTTGACGCTGCGTCGGGATGGGCGTCGAAAACATGGTCTCAGGTCAAAGACACCGCGAGCACTATCGGGACGCGAGCGTCGGATGCTGCAAGTTCGCTGTCGGAACGATCCGCGTCGGCCGGAGAAAGAGTGCAAGAGCAAGCGAGCAAATTAAACGCGGCCATTCTCACTCACTTTCGGGATCAACCGCTCGTCGGCGGTGCTCTCGCATTCGCTCTAGGAGCAGCGATTGGCGCGGCGCTTCCACATACTGAGACGGAAGACGAGTTTCTCGGTGAAACTGCCGATGCGGCACGCAACGCCGTCTCGTCCCAGGCATCGACGTTGGTCAATCAAGGAGCCGAGATTGCGTCCGACGCCTATGATAAGGCAGTCGCAGTCGCGTCGGACGTTCATGAGGTAGCCAGAGATCGTGTGGTCGAGGAGGTTGACAAGTTCAAATCAGATATAGGCAGGCAAGAGCCAGAGTCCTCGTGAAACCGTCGACTGGGCTGGAGATGCAAGTGGGTCCTTGGGCCGGGTGTTGTGCCCTTCGATGAGGTTTGAATAGTAGCAGTTCATAACCCGGTCCATGTCCGACAGCTCGACAGCTGCGTCGTTATGAAGTCTTTGGCCCAGGCCTGCGGCTTCGGATTGTATCTCGACGACGAGGTCTGACAGAACCTGAGGAATGCTGTCTTCAAAAAAAGCATGGTTCGATGCGGCTAGGTACTTCTTCCATTTCTGCCGATCTTCCTAGTGCGAATAACTGTTTTAATATAATGCGTTAGTAGTGATTTTGACAAGGATTTTGCCGATTTTCGCTTCCGATGTTGGCGGAGGTGGCGAACGACGATTTTGCTGCCATCAAAAAAACGATAATCTATAGACAATGCAATGGGTTATTCGTTCTTTATTGCCCACATTTCCGATGTTCGCTTCCGACCTTTCTCCAGGCGGCGACGCCGACCTTCCGCGACACAGCTCAGTGTACTCGAACTTGCATTGAAGGTAAGCGTCCGGTGAAGCAGCCAGTGCGGTGGTGAGCCGCTGGGTATGGATGGAGCGCCGGACGAGATGAAACTGGTCACCACTATTGTTGCGCCTATTGATTTCTAAAATCACTTCCCGGAGCCGAGGGTCTACTTTGCGCCACATCTGGGCTTTCGCGGTCAGTGAAACGAAGGTCGCGTTTCGGACCCTTCGAGACGTTTGTCATCCGTGGCCGCCATTTTACGGCGAAGCACACTCCGGCAGGCGCAGCGGCTTCTCGATCTTCGCGAGCTCTTCAGCCTTGGCGCAGTCCGGGAAGCCGGCGAGCCGCATGGTTTCGATCAACCGCTGGCGCTCCGCGTCATTGAATCCGGGCTGATTGACAAATCCCTCGACCGTCAAATTGGGAAACCGTTTGGTTGCGTTCGTTAATGAAGCCTTCGCCTCTTCGCTTCGACCAAGAGCGGCGAGCGCGCCGGAACGCATCACCCACTGCCCCCTTCCATAGCTTTCCGGCGTCACGCGGTCCAGCATTCGAATCGCATTCTCATACCGGCCCGCCATGAAGTAGGCGTAAGTGAAAATCCTGGCGCTCCACATCGGAAAACCGGGGTTGAGACTGACCGCCTTGTCGACCAGTTGCGCGCCGCGCTCAGGCTCGCCGAAGGTCGAGGCCCAACCGATGTAAAAAGTCAGAACTTCGAATTGGCCGGGAGCAAGGCGCAGCGCTGTGTCGAACTCTGCCTTGGCGTGCTCGAATTCGCCTCTGTCACCTAGAGTGATGGCATAAACAGCATGCGCCTCGGCATCACTTGGATCGAGCTGGACGGCGCGCTCGGCAGCCTCGCTAGAGAGAGCCCGGTTCTTTTCGGTTTCGACGCCGAGGTTGGACAAGAATCCATGGGAATGGCTAAGTTCGACCCAGGCGCGGGCAAGGCCGGGGTCCAGTTCGACCGCGCGGGTGAGCAGCCTAACGGCCTCCTCGACATCCGCCTGATTGACTTGCTCGAGTTTTTCGCTGCCGAGCAGATAAAGTTCGTAGGCATTGAGATTCTCGGGCGGCTTTCGGTGGGCGGTGATGCGGCCCGCCTCCTGGACCAAGCCTGCGCCGCCGCCGAGGCGGTTCGAAATCTGCTCGGAAATTTCGATCTGGATTGCGAACAAGTCCTCGTCCGGCCGGTCCCAGCGCTGCGACCAAAGATGTTTGCCCGTTTTGGCGTCGATGAGCTGCGCCGTAATTCTTACGCGGTCAGACTGACGCTGGATGGAACCCTCGACCACAAATCCTGCGCCAAGCGCCTTACCCACTTCACTCGGCACGGCTGGTTTGTCCCGGTATTGGTCAGTCGAGTTGCGGGCGATCACCTGGAATTCAGGGAACCCCGCCAGATCGGTGATTATGTCCTCGGTGAGGCCATCGGCGAGGCGTCCGGTCGCCTCGTCGCCGCCATAGTTGTCGAACGGCAGCACCGCTACCGACGGTTTGCCGCTTACTGTCGCACTCGGCCACAATTGCCAGGCCGTCCCGGCCAAAACCAGAATAAGGACTGGCACGGCTGCTGCTGCCCAAACCCAGCGCGGAGGCAACGACGGCGCGGGTTGGCGTGGGGCTTGTCCCTCAAGGATGACGCGGAAGGCCTGCACCGGTTCGGCGATATTCTTCACCTTCTGCTCGCCCATCGGCTCGAAGCCGAAAGCCAGCTTCTTCTCAACCTCCCTGGCGACCTTTCCCGAAACACAGATGCCGCCCGGGTCTGCCAGCTGCTGAAGCCTGGCCGCGACATTGACGCCCTCGCCATACCGGTCCTCGCCCTCAACGATCACCTCGCCGAGATTGATCCCGATCCTGACCCGGATCCGCTGGTCCTCGGGAACGGCGGCATTCCGTTCCGCCAGCCCGCGCTGCAGCGAGACGGCGCATTCCACCGCGTCCACCACGCTGCCAAATTCGGCGAGCATCCCGTCGCCCATAAGCTTGAAAATCTGGCCGTGATGGCGAGCAATCTCCGGCTCAAACAGTTCCTTGCGTCCCGCACGAAGGCGCTCGAATGTGCCAGCCTCGTCGCGCTCCATCAGCGCGGAATAGCCCACGACATCAGCAGCGAGGATGGCGGAAAGCTTGCGGTCCATTGGTTCGGCCTCACCCCCACCGGATTATAGGACTGGTCGCACTTAAATGAAACGACAGACCTCAACAGCGCTTCTGAGGAACCCGCGTTTCATCCAACACTTCTACTGAACGCCGCAGGCAGTCCTCCAGTGTGGAATGCCCATGTGAGTTCGTTTGTTCGTGCGCCTTTCGCAAGTCGCTTGCAGGGTGAAGACGGTCGTCGAATGCAGCCCCACGCAGCGGTGTGGGTCGCGAAGCGGTGCATGGCCCAGCCTTAGCCTAAGTCCATTCCGCAAGTTTCGAGACATTCGAGCTTGCCTGCCGGAATGGCCGATTTGGGGCCAGAACTGGACGTCGCGACACGATTTTGGAATGTACATCCGATTGGCGCCGGACGAGATGAAAGTGGGCACCGCTATGTCATTGGTGAATATATAATTTTTGACGCCTATGCATGAGCACATGCTGTCTTTGGCTGCCTTCGCATCCGCGATAATGCTTAGGCTTTATCTAAAATCTCCGTCCACACTTTCCCCCAGTGCGTCGACCGAGTGTTCCACCTCTTCAACCTCTGTCATCTAAGACTCCGCCATCAAGTGTCGCATCAGCCAAACACATGCCGGAGAATGCCCGCCGTGACAATTCCAATAATGACAGTGGGAAGTACGGACAGTCGCGGCGCGGCCAGCATCGTGAAGCCCAAGGCTATCAGCTCAAAATCGGCATTCGGCCGATAGTTTATTGGGGACTTTCTCAGCGAACGAATTCGAGATTGGGGAGCGTTGGCCGGGCCAGTATGCTAGTCTGTGCATAGCAGGTACTGGCGCTATGAGCGAGACGCGAAAAATTGCGGCGATCCTGGTCGCGGATGTGGTCGGCTACAGCCGTCTTGCCGGCGCGGACGAGGATCGCACTCTGGCGCGGCTGCGGGCTCTGCGCAGCGATCTGATCGATCCGACCATCGCCGTGCACAACGGCCGCGTGGTGAAGCGCACCGGAGACGGAAGCCTCATCGAGTTCCGTAGCGTCGTCGATGCCGTACGGTGTGCGATCGAGGTTCAGAGCGCCATGCTCGAGCGCAACGCCGGCGTGCCGCGGGATCGCCGCATCGAGTTTCGCATCGGCATCCATTTAGGCGATGTCGTCGAGGAAAGCGATGGCGACCTTATGGGCGACGGTGTCAACATCGCCTCACGATTGGAAGGAATCGCTAAGCCCGGCGCGATCTGTCTATCTGAAGACGCCTACCGTCAGGTGAAGGCGCGGCTCGAACTTCCTCCAACCGATCTCGGTGCGACGCAACTCAAGAACATCGCTGAGCCAATCCGGGTCTATTCGCTTCAGGTCGGCATCGTCGCGCAGGCAGAGCCGGCGATACCAGAGACCGGTGCCTCGGCAGGATCTTCGGTGCTACCGCCTGTTCCTGGCAAGCCCTCCATAGCCGTGCTTGCGTTCAACAACATGAGCGGCGATGCCGAACAGGAGTACTTCTCCGACGGCATCAGCGAGGACATCATCACTGACCTTTCGAGGCTGTCCGAGTTGCACGTGATCGCCCGCAACTCCTCTTTCGTATACAAGAAGGCAGCGGTCTCCGTGCCAGAGGTAGCAAGGGCGCTTGGCGTCCGCTACGTGCTCGAGGGCAGCGTGCGCAAGGCGGGCAATCGGGTACGCGTCACAGCGCAATTGATCGACGCGAGCAACGGCGGACATGTCTGGGCCAGTCGGTTCGATCGCGATCTCGTGGACATTTTTGCAGTTCAGGATGAAATCACCCAGGAGATCGTGGCTGCGCTCAAGTTGAAGCTGACGGTTGGCGACAAGGATCGCCTGGCCCAAGGGCGCGCAGTCAACGTGGAGGCGTATGAATTCTACTTGCGCGCTCGGGAGCGGGCGTCGGCGCATACCCGAAACGGAAATATCGCGGCCCGCGATCTGGCAACCGCAGCCCTCGCTCTCGATCCGGGCTATGTGGCGGCCTACGCACTGATTTCGTTCACCCATGTGCTCGACTACGTTAACGCCTGGAGCCCCGATCCGGAAGGCTCGCTGCGGATTGGGCAAGAACTTGCGCAACAGGCAGTCGAGATGGCCGAGGAGCAGCCCAACGGTCACTTCGCGCTGGTCGTGGCCAGCATGTGGAGCCGGCAAATGGACCGGGCGCGGGCCGAGGTGCAACGGGGGCTAGTGCTTGCGCCAAACTCCGTCGATCTCCATATGGCGAAGGCCCATATGCAGATATTTTCCGGCGATCCGGCCGATGCGCTTGAAACGCTCGACGCCGTGATGCGGCTGGACCCGCACTATCCCGAAGTGCTGCTCCAATTTCGCGCGGAGGCGCTGTTTTCCCTCGATGAGTATCAGCAGGCCATTGATGTGATCAACCAGCGGCTCGAACGAAACCCGCAATCTGAGACCGCCTATGCTCTGCTTGCGTCGTGCTATGGTCACCTCGGTCGGCCGGAGGAGAGCCGGCTGGCCTGGGAGCACGCGCTCCAGATAAATCCTGGTTTCTCTGTCGAGCGCAGACGCCGCGTCCTTCCGTTCCGGAACCCCAACGATTTTGAGCGCCGCGTTGAAGGCCTGCGCAAGGCGGGACTGACGGTCTGACGCGCGCGGATGTTGCACGGAATGCGCCAGATCTGGTCATCGGTGGACGATCCTGCGCCTCTACAGCCCGCTGGAGCCTTTCTTCGACAAGTCATGGCGGCTGAGCGAGATCGAACTCGTGCAGTGATAGTCATATCTCCCAACCCTGCACAGGAGTGTGCGCACATGAACCCGACAAAGCTCTTAGCTATGCTTGCTCTGTTCATCGCTTGGCTGGCGCTACCGATACCGACACCGGTTGCCCTAGCTCAGACTGTCGAGACGGGTCTCGTCGAGCTGACGGACTCCAAAATCGAGTACTTCAGCCGGGGAAAAGGCGAACCCATAGTCTTGCTGCCGGGCGGAACTCTGACGGTCGGCTACTTAGATGGCTTGGCCGCTGCCCTTGCCAAAGCGGGCCATCGGGTAGTCAGCATCAACTTCCGCGGTTCGGGCAAGAGCACGGGTCCAAGCGAGGGCGTTACGCTTGTGACGATGGCAGACGACCTCGCGGGAGTGATCAAGGCCTTGAACCTTGGTTCGGCAAACGTGGCGGGCAACGACTTCGGCAATCGCGTTGCGCGCATGGTGGCTGCGTCGCACCCCGAAGTGACGCGTAGCGTTATCTTATTGGCTGCAGGTGGAAAGGTCCAACCCGCGCCACCCGCGGCCAAAGCTTTGGGGATTATCTTCAACCCCGCATCCACCGAAGCCGATATCTTGGCGGTCTTCCCATATCTCGTTTCCAATCCTGCCGGTTCCGCCCGCATCTGGAAGCTTTTCAAACCTTCTCTCGATCCGGGAGCGGCGGCTATCGAAAAGGCGGCAGCGGAAAGCACTCCCCTCGACGCTTGGTGGGCGCCTCCGGGAGAGACCAAATATCTGATCCTGCAACGTGCGGAGGATCAGATCGCGCCACCTGAAAACGGCGAGATGCTGAAGAAGGAACTCGGCGATCGGGCAACGCTGGTCAACGTGCCGGGCGCAGCGCATCTCATGCCTTTGGAACAGCCGGCAACGGCCGCCTCGCACGTTGCCGACTTTATCCGAAAGCTTGGCGATAGGCAGTGACCCGGATGGCGGTGTCGCGTTGGCACGACTATGGACCCTGACGCACAACAATGCTGGGGGAGGGCGCGAAGTCATTAATGCCCGAGGGCTGAGAGCCTGGATTTGCGCTGTCGACACCTAAAGCCGATGATGTTACCGCAAACCTCGGACACCTTGACAGGGAAACCAAGGTATCACGGCCTTGTCTTAGCCGTCCTGTTTCAGGGTTGCGGGCTTTCGATGAATGGCATGCTGCATCTGGAACAAGTGGCGGATTTTGGCGGTGAGGGTTGATGGGTGGCTGCCCTCCGGCGTCATTTCCTCGCCGAAGAGGTGTTTTTCTGTTTCGATGCGGCGTGACAACAGAAGCCCCAATTCGTCAGCTAGAGAAGCTCGATCGCGCATGACCGCGGCCAGTTGATCTTTCGCGATCTCATATGCCACGACGAATGTCAGGGCGCGGATGTTTCCGGGCTCCAGTGCGCCCATTAGAACGCCGCGCTCGCCGAAAAGATCACCAGGAGCCAAGCGTGTCAGTTCGATGTGGCCGCTGCCTGCATCGCGCTCGACGACCGCAACGCCGCTGCGGACCACCATAAGCGACGTCAGCGAAGTATCCTGTGCCGCAATCACCGCACCCTTTCGGAAAGTGAGGCGCTTCATACTGCCGGCCAAAGCTTCCTTTTCATCTTCGGTCAACGTTGCAAACAGCGGGAGAGTGTTGATCAGCCGCCAAGCGGATCCGGGATGCTTTGCTAGCAAGTTGTCTTGAGCAACATTGATGGCGACGGGCGACGAACCGGCTGGAGGCGACAATTGAAGGCCAGCGGCCTTTGTATGTCGAAATACAAGGTCATAGACTTCATTCTTTGCCTCGGAAACTCGCCCTATGTTGCTGACACGAAACGATAGTTCTGCATCGACCGCATTGCTGTCCAGGGCGACAATGTTGACCGATGGCATTGGCTCCTTGAGGATCGTGTTGCTGCTAAGAAGCACTTCGCGCATCGTTTCCTCAATCGTCGCCGGGGGGCTCGTGGGAAGCACGCGAATGTTTATTGTAACGCCATGGGCTTCATCGGGGCTTGTGAGGTTCGTTAGCCGTCGTTTAGCCAACGTGCTGTTCGGGACAATGATAACATCATTGGTAGCACTAAGGAGGTGAGTGGACCGCCAATTCGTCTCCACCACCCGACCTTGCACCCCCTCGTCGAGCACGATCCAGTCGCCCACGGTGTATGGCCTTCCGAGGTTGAGCGCCACACCGGAGAAGACGTCGTTCAACGTGCTTTGGAGGGCGAGACCGAGAACAATGGCGAATACCCCCGACGTTGCTATTAGCGTTCCGACCGGCACGCTGAAAACATATGCAATGACCGACAGGCCTGCTCCAAGGTAGATAACGCCGACAACGAGGTCTTGGATAAGGCGGCCCTCACGCGGCTTTCGTTCGAGGATCAGAAATAACCGGACGGAGCTGACCAGCACCATTGCACCGCCGATCCACCAGATTGTCTTCGCAATCCCCACAAAGATTCGCCACGAAAGCAGTTCCCCCTTGCCGTCGGGAGTATATGGTTCGATGTCGTGGGAAAGCAGGACGACGGTCAGAAGAATGAAGAAGGCCACGTTCGCGACCAGCCGAAAGGTCGGGTTCCTTCCATAAATCAGTCGAGCCGCCGCGCTGAGCAGCACCAGGGCAGCGAACTGCAGTATTGGATTGCCAAGAATTTCGGGGGACATGGCCGCCACTCCACCGCGCCGAGGGGTCCCGTCTTATAGCGCCAGTAGAAGCTCCATGGAATGGCACCCGAACTGTCGCGCGCGAGGAAGGTGGAGGAAATTCGAGGTCAAAAGATGAAGGGCGTAAAATAGGGGCCGCCTTATCCGGTTCTCCTGACTATCGGTTGATAAAGGTGCCGATGGATCTCCGGAGGCTTCAAGAGAAAGGACTCGGCTTGAGTTTGCGGGCCTAGAACAAATATCACCTCGCGGAAGTTCAACCCACATTTGAGGACATGCTCGAATGACACAATGGGCCGTAAGGCGACCATCGATAGGTCTGGAACGCGCCAAAAGCCTCATCGCGACTGATTGCCAGGAGAGCCTCTGCGTTTTCACGCAGCGTTGGAGGAACCGGCTCGTCGAAGGAGGCAGACGGCCTCAGTCGCTAGGCTTCGCCTTTTTTCTTGCTCTTGCCTCGCCGATAAGTCGATCCTACTCCTCCGCAGCCTTTGAGCGTTATTCGTTGATTTCCGGCTCGACGAGCCTTGCCAGATTGCGAAGCGATTCCTGCCAGCCGAGATAGCATGCCTCCGGGGGAATAACGTCCGGTACTCCCGCCTGGACGACATCAAGTTCGGTGCCGACCGAGACCTTCTTCAACGTCACAGTGACCTCCATTTCACCAGGCATGTTGGGGTCGTCGAATTTGTCCGTGTAACGAAGCTTCTCGCCTGGCACCAGTTCGAGATAGTTGCCACCGAACGCATGACTTTTTCCGGTCGTGAAATTCCGGAAGAACATTTTGTGTGTTCCGCCGACGGTTGGCTCCAAATGGTGCACCGTGCAGGCAAACCCATTTGGGGGAAGCCATTTGGCCAGTGCATCCGGCTCCAGGAATGCGCGATAGACTTTCTCAGGACTGGCCGCCAGGACGCGGTGAAGACGTATCGTGTTGGGCATGATGATCCTCCTATGGATAGAATACCTAGAGTGCCCCCTAGGACGAACCAGCTTTTGTTGATCCGACAATGAGATTGAAATATTCGGTTTCAGTCTGTGTCGGTCCTTGACCCGTTTCCAGCAGGGCTGGGCTCCGCGACAGCATCTGAGAACGAATAGTGCGCAGACCACGCATCTTGAAACCGCACATCGAGAGGATCGCTTCCAGCCAAGACCTGCTAACGCGTGACCGCTTTGGCCGCAAGGCACAGCCTCGCCGATGCAACAAGCGTCAGCCGGCTGCTTAGGTCGTAGGCGATGCCGGCAAAGGGTCGTCGAGGTCTTCAGGAATAAAGCCGCCGGTCTGGCGTTTCCACAGGCGAGCAAACAGGCCATCCTGTTCGACCAGTTCGTCCGGCCTGCCTTCTTCCAGGATGCGGCCCTGATCGAGCACGACGATCCGGTCCATCCTTGCAATGGTTGAAAGGCGGTGTGCGATGGCAATCACCGTCTTTCCCTCCATCACCAAGTTGAGTTTTTCCTGGATGGCGGCCTCAGATTCGCTGTCGAGGGCGGAGGTCGCCTCGTCGAGCACGAGGATCGGCGCGTCCTTCAGCAAAACGCGGGCAATCGCCACGCGCTGCCGTTGACCGCCGGAGAGCTTGATGCCGCGGTCGCCGACGAAGGCGTCATAACCTTTTCGGCCTTCGCCGTCTGCAAGATCGGTGATGAACACATCGGCCTTTGCTGTCTTCGCCGCCTGCTCGATCTCGTGCTGCGTCGCCTGCGGCCGGCCGTAACGGA
The DNA here is from genome assembly GCF_964254185.1 of Rhizobium sp. LjRoot258. Classification (NCBI taxonomy): domain Bacteria; kingdom Pseudomonadati; phylum Pseudomonadota; class Alphaproteobacteria; order Hyphomicrobiales; family Rhizobiaceae; genus Rhizobium; species Rhizobium sp. LjRoot258. Next base: position 640,089 of record NZ_CAXUST020000003.1, read on the forward strand.
TGTTGTCGCCGACCGAGCGGTGCAGCAGTGCGACGTCCTGTGCGATGACGCCGATGTTGCGGCGAAGGCTTGCCTGCGTAATATCGCGGACGTCCTGTCCGTCAATCAGGATCGCGCCGTCCCCGATGTCGTAGAAACGCAGCAGCAGACTCACCAGCGTAGTCTTGCCGGCGCCGGAGAGGCCGACCAGCCCCACCTTCTCGCCGGGCCGAACCGTCAGCGACAGGTTATCGATGACAGACTTCCCGGACTTGTATGCGAAGCAAACGTCTTGGAAACGAATTTCGCCGCTGTTGACCGTGAGGCTCGCCGCGTCAGGCCGATCTGTGATGGTGGGCGGCGTCGTCATCACCGGCATCGCGTCCTTGATCGTCCCAATCGCCTGAAAGATCTGCTGGCCCATCTGCAGGAAGGTGAAGATCTGCGTGGAGAGCCTCTGGAGGATGTAGACAGCGCCGACGAACTCGCCGACCGTGAGAAAGCCGTTGACGAGACCCGAGAAACCGATCGACAGCATCACCAGCCAGAGCGTCGTGTTGAGGACCACGACAATCAGTTCCGAGGTGCGGTAGATGCGCTGTTCTCCGTGCTGCGTCTGTATGGCCTTTCGGATGATGCGGCTGATGGCGCCGGCTTCGCTGTCTTCGGCGGCGAACTGCTTGATCATCTGCATGTTGGTGTAGAGATCGGTGATGGCACCGGCCACCAGGCTGCGCTGCTTGGCGGTGCGGCGCGAACGCTCGGCAAAGATCGGCGCCATCTTGACGGTGAGCGCCACATTGAGCGCGATCCAGACAACGACTGGCAAGGCGAGCTGCCAGGACAGGCTCGACAGCAGGACCACTGAGCCGACCAGCTGCAGCAGGAAGCGCGGAATCGACTGGAAGGCGGCAATGATCTGCTGCTGGACGGCAGACGACACCTGCTGCAGGCGCGAGGCGACCTGTCCTGCGTAGAGATCATGAAAAAAGGCGAGATCCTGCCGCTCCACCGCTTTGTGCCCCTGCCACTGGATGGCGGCCGGCATGCCGATGCCGAGCGTATGCGAGGTGAGTGTGTTTAGAAGGAAGGAGGCGACGGGCATGGCCGGAAAGATCAGGAGCCCGAGGACAGTCAGGAGCGGCCATTCGCTGTGCAGGAAGACGGATGCGCCCTTTTGCGATACGCCATCGACGATGACCGAAAGCCCCCAGACGGTGGTCAGGTTGATGGCCTCCATCGCCATGGATGAAAGTGCGAGCGCGATCAGCACGCCACGGAACATCGAGATGAAGTGCAGAAGAACCGCCACGGGCCCCTTGGACGGCAGCGGCCGATAGGGGATATCGAGCGGGCGGATCAGCGTTTCGAAGGGACGGTAGATCGCATCTGAAATCGACATGGGCCGCTCGGGTCAAAAATCGGGAAGAGGGCGAGGGACTCAGCTATGCAGGCCGCATTCGACCATCTTCCGGATGCAATCTCAATCAGGAAATCTTCCCAAATCTCCAGGAACAGGAAGGGTCGCAAAAGTCAGATCTGAGATCGTGGGCAAGTGCCCCGGGGGCGTCCGACGTTTCTGCCCAGTTGATCTAAGGGAACCTGCTGAACACTTGGTCATACCGGGCTGAGAGCGTCCCTCGGGATCGAAAACGAAAGGCCGGTCTCTTCCGGAACGTGCCAACGGCATGTGTGATCCGGCGGTCCCACGACCGCGAGTCCCCCTGGTATCTCGGCCCAGCCGAGACAAAGGGAGATGACGATCTTTTATGCTGCGTCAGACGTGCCGCTGCGCTCAGTGACGATCTGCATAGTGCAGGTTCCCATTCCGTTCTAACTATTGACTGAGGGAGCTCCTACTGGGGCATGGCGGGGCTGGACGAAACGGGTCGCCTTGCCATTTACTGGATTCTAATAAAGTCAAGGGAGGTTAGGAGCATGGCTGGCGAGATCCCCGTTTTTATCAGCCCGATAGATGTCGAGATTGAAGGCAACACCGGCCGCTATCGACACGCTGATACAGTCGAGGACCTCGCCGCCATGCTCCTAAGCAGCAAATGGGCGTTGTCAAAGGCACCTTCATTCCATCGTGCCCTCATGACTTCTCTGGAAGCGCTGGAATTCTATGCAGATGCCGCAAGTGCCCGAGCCGCCTTCGTTGCCGCAGCCCATGAGGCGGGGCTGCACGTCCTGCCGGACGATGTTGCAGAAACGCGAAAAGCAGCTGAGAAAAAAGAGCCCCACAGAGAGGCAGGGCCCAGGGAATGATGAGCAGTGCCCTAGAGCGGGCAACGCGCGGACCATACGCCTCACATTCGAGGCCTTCAAGGCAAAGAACTCCCATCTTCATTTCGTGATGAGCATCAATGACCAAATCTCCGCGTCCTAAACCTTTGCTTACTCGGGACGAGCCACTTCGCTCCAATCCAAGAAAGCCTCGTGACCCCTCGCAGCCACAGTTGCCCTTTGACCCTATGCCAACGCGCGTCGAGCCATGTCTGGCGCTCGTCAAGCAGCGTTCGCCCGTTGGTCCGGAGTGGCTCTACGAGATCAAGTGGGACGGGTATCGGATTGCGGTCCATCTCGACAACGGCAACGTGCGCATCCTGACGCGCGGGGGGCACGATTGGACATATCGTTTCCCGGCGATCGAGGCAGCGGCCAAGAGCCTGGGTGTCGGGACAGCTATCATCGATGGGGAGGCAGTCGTTCTGGACGAGCAGGGGCGGCCCCACTTTGGCATGCTGCAGAATTCGCTTGGCGGCCGACGTGGGAAGCTTCCCTCAGGGCAGGCGATGATGATGGCCTTCGATCTTCTATACTTCGATGGGCACGATATCCGAAGCATGGAGCTATCGTTCCGTCGGTTCTTCCTGGAGTCTCTTCTGCGCAGCGAGGAGGGCGCTATTCGGCTGTCTGAGGCAATTGACGGAGATGGCAGCGAGATATTCGCAGTTGCCTGCGAGCAAGGGCTTGAAGGTATTATTGCGAAGCATCGCGACAGCAGTTACCGGTCAGGACGTCTTGGCGATTGGATCAAGGTTAAATGTTTGCAAAGCGACAGTTTCATTGTCGTCGGCTACGAGCAGTCATCGGTGGCGCGGGCAGGGATCGGTAGCCTCCTTCTCGCAGCCCGTAAGGGCCGCGAGTGGGTTTACGTCGGAAACGTCGGCACGGGCTTCACCGAAAGCAATGCGGAGGCGCTGCGCAATACGCTGGAGCGCATTAGAGCGAAACGGCCGCCCGTGGAATACGATGGGCGGCGAAGGAACGTCGTGTGGGTGCAGCCGACATTGATTGCCGAGATCGAGTACCGCGCCTGGACACATGACCGAAAGCTGCGGCACGCGTCGTTTAAGGGCCTCCGCGAAGTGCAGGATAATGCAGCGGTCTACGAAATTGAGTGATCCGCCCGACCTTGCGATCGAGGACAAAATCCCTCGATGCGCCGACTTCGGGAAGCCTCGGCAAATGAGGTACGGTCGACGGCAAGTTCGTCATCACCACGACGTCGGACGAACCCCTCCAGGACTAAAAAATCGCCAGGCATCGAAACCATTTACATTGCCACCGGGCCTGGTTCCGCTTTGAGCGCCTTCTGCGCGATAGTGGCAGATCGCAACCATAGCTATCTCAAGACGGTGGGTTGACGAACCCGCGTCCCGACACGGTAGGATCTTGCCGCGCTGCTTTTTTGTGGATACCACCTCCGTAGTATAGTCTTTCTTATTCGCATGTGCGGCAATAGTAATACTAAAAGAAATACTAAAAATATAAAGATAATAGTTGCTTGAAGGAGGAACCTAGGTTAGCTTTTGTCGCCAGAGGGACATAAGTATTTGCCAATATGAGCGTTCAGCGGTCGGCGAATGGCGACCGGTCGGAGGAACGATGACAAGATCCGTTCGAATTCTTCTCACAGTCTCGATGCATCGGAAGAGTACACGTCTTCAATTCGATGCGAAGCGACGATCGCAAACATAGCGCGTCGTAAAGATTTCATTCCAATTTGCTAATTTGATCCGCGTCTCGGGTTGGAGTGTTCTATGCAAAAGCAAGCTGTCGTTTTCAATGGTCAGGAAGTCGGTATAGCCGTTCCCTTTGACAACCGGTTGAAGTTCATCGCTGTCCGCTTTCATGTGATAGATCTTGACAACAAGCTGTTTGACACGGTCACGGATATCCGTCGGGCGATCACGGATCACCTGGCCGCAAGGACCAACGGCGAGCCACGCGCTGCAGTGCACTGATCGCTAAAACGGCGCCCGGAATACAACACGCTGGCATCCTTTCAGCGCGTTCTCCGGTTCGGGTAGGATCTGCATCATCTCATCCTGGTCGAGGACTTTTGAGCGTCGCCAGAACCGGCGGGAGGCGAGCGAAACGATCGGCGGGCGTTGAAAGTAGCACCTCGATCCTCGGCATTGCGTCCAATGCTTTGCGTCTTCCTCTGTGTCGGCTGCCCCGTTTCGTCTGGATTGCGCGCGGTTGTCGAACCGACATGTGATCTGCCGCCATCATGCGCTTTCTCCGTAGAAATTTCAGATGCAGTCCGACCTGATTTGGCAGGTCGCTGCCGCCTACCATGACAGCGGCAGTCTCGTCGGCGAGTATGTTGCAGTAGGTTACGCGGTTCCGAGGCTCCGGAGCAGTGATGCAGCACCAACGGCGGCCCGTAACACTAAAACCCGCGTGTATTCCCTCATGTGCCTGAGACGGAATCGCCCCGATCGCCGTCTCGCGGTCCCAGTGGAAATATGCCTCAAAAGCCGCTCATGCCTATGTATGTTACAGTAGCAGCCGTCTGCCGAAATCAACGTTTGCAGCTCGGCGTCGGTCTGGTCTGATCGCAGGCCTTGACCGCAGCCGGCTGTGTGTTGTTTGCGCCCGCGAGGCCTCCGACATGGGCGGCGTAGTTGTCACGCGTATCCTGATCGACGACTGCAACCGGCGCGGCTAGAACCAGGCCGGCGACGTTGCCAGCGGCCGTCGCAGCCCCGGTGGTCGCCACCAAAATCTGGTCGCCAAGTCCGACGTGACTGTCAGTCAACGTCTGCCCCTGGGAGATACGCTGGCCAATGAGCTGCACGATCTCAGGCGACTCCGCGAACTTGCCGTGGTTCATGCTGTCGCCGGATTTGATCTTGGTGAGGTCGATCACCATGATCTTGTTGTCCTCGAGCTCCTTCTTGTACGGGGCCTGCTCCGGATCGATGGCACCCAGCCGGGAGACGTCGCCCCAGACCCGGCGCGAGAAGGCCAGCGCCTTGTCATCACGGGAGACAAACAGCGTGAACTGCGGGTGCTGCTTGCCCATGTCGGCGATCTGCTGGCGGAACACATCGACGTCAACGTCAGGGGCCGCGAGCATGACGTTCTTGAACTTCTCCGGTAGGCGGCCGTTGCGAATGGCCATCTGCCGCAAGGATTCCAGCGCCAGCCAGTTGCCCATCGAATGCGCGAGGATCGAGACCTCCTTCACCTCGGGATCCTTTGCCAGATACTGGAAAAGCGTCTCCAATGCATTGCGGGTGTAGTTGGTGCTTTCGCGGTCATAGCCGTAGGCAAGCAGGCTGCCGCGCGACGGCCATGTCACCAGGACGGGGGCGCTATGGACGCCGGAGTCATGGACGATCTGCGCGAAGCGGTAGACGGCATCCTCGAACCGGTTGTTGAAACCGTGAATGAAGACAAGGACGCTGCCGTCGGGCGTCTTGCTGACGCTCGCGCTCAGCCACTTCTTGGCCTCGTCGATGTTGAGATCGTCGGCCTTCACGGTCGCGAAGTCGGTCGCCGGATTGGACGGCAATCTCTTTGGCCAGGCGACCTGTCCTTCCTTGCGAACCTTGCTGGGTGGAATCGAGATCGTCATGTCGGCGAAGGCCGGAGCCAGTGCACGTTCTCCGTTGAACATCTCGCCTGGAACGGTCGATCGGGTGCGGGTCGTCGCGATCAGCATGTCGACCTTCGGCGACTGCGGAGACGTGTTGGCGACCGGGGTCAGCACATCCTTCGGATGTCCTCCGCATCCGGGTAGTGCCATGATCATTGAACATACAAGAAACCAACGACGCCAACTCTTTTGAGCCGATGCCGACGCTACGCTACTTTGACTGCCCACAGATCGCCCTCATCAAAAAATTGCTTACAGCCCTCGATCGCCTCGTCCTAGCAGTAGTAGACGCCCACCGCGCAGCGCCGGACCGTGCGCCGTGCCACTCCGGCGACGCTGACCGGCGTCAGCGGCCGGCCGATCCGGGCGTCGGCCGGGGTTACGATGGCGTCTGGTACAGGAATTGAAAGTTTCTCGGCGACCTCAAGCCCGGAAATTCCGACGGCCGCGGCAATCAGGAGAACTCTCACGCGTCTGAACAGGCTCATTGCTTCGCTCCTTTTGCGAGGTGATCGGGAAGCTCGTCGGTGTCCTTGAGCTTCGACAGATCGACCTTCTTGGCGTCCGTGGTGTTTTTGAACGTGTAGTCTGCCGCCACGACCTCGGTGCCCGTCTTCCAATCGCTGATCTGGATGCTGTATTGCGGCCCCTGATCGACCTGCGTAGCGGTGATCACATACCTGCAGGGGTAGGGATGTTCGCCTTGCGCGATCCATATCTGCCAGTCGACCTCCTTGGCGCGGAAGGCGAGGTGGTCGCACTCGGTACCGCCGATGACGCCGCTGCCGAGATCCTTCACGTCCGTCACGCCGTCCATCAACGTGCCGTAGACGTCGGGCAAGAGGAGGTCGGCACCGGGAACAGGCCGATGCAGCTTGTCTCTCATCTCGTCGACCAGGTGAGCGATCGTTCCGGGCACCTCGGCCTGGGCATAGAGATTGGCGTCCTTGCCGAAAAGGGCCGCCGTCTTGCCGTCGAAGACCATCTCGACATTGGCGAAACCGCCGTGCCGGGTGACGCGGAGTTTGTCCGGACGGCCCATTTCCACCTTGCCGGAACTTGCCAGCAGGATCTTTTGATGCTCGGGGGTGACGACTTCCAAGTTGGTATCGTAGGCGAAGGAGATGGCCTTCTGGGAGGCGAGATAGTCGGACATCGCCTTCACCAGCTTCTTGGCGTCGGCTTCGTCGGCACGGGTTGCCGACAAGGATCCGGAAACGATTATGGCGAGCGCCCCGGCCGCAAGTGCGGCCGCGAACCGATGCTGAGATCGTCCTGATGGTCTGGTCATCGACGCATGCCCTCCCGAGTGGATCGTTGCAATCGGGCAACTCTACAGGAGAACGACGGAAAACGCCCGTAACATCTGGTAGCATCTGTGCCGTTGCGGTCCCCAGACACTGACCGCACGCCGGTCAACGTGGCACAAGCACGGACGAACCGTGATGCGGCAGCATGTCGATGCTCGTACTTCGTCCGACGCCGGCAGGCCCGCCTTCCCTAGATCGGCGATCAGTCTCGCGCGGTCGCCTGGCTGGGAGCTTCTGGCCTTCAGTTCGGCCACAACATTGGGTACGAAATCCGGCCTCATCTCGTTGACGCGCGTAGCCTCGCGGCGCGCTTCGTCCACCAGCCCGGCATTGACATCGATCACCGCGGCGACCGCATGGAAGAGGGGAAACGTCTGGAGATCCGCCTGCTTGATTTGGATGACCGAGGTCTTGTCGTCGTTCAGCATGTGGGCCGCAAGCGCGCGTGCCGTGGTAGTAGCCGCCGCCGGGGTTGAGGGCAGGTGCGCGGTCGAGCAGTTCCGTCGCTACTACCGGCCTCCGGCATGCGGATATTACCCCTCTCCTACTTGCTACTAACACCAGGGTGCAGCAACATGCCCGTGCTGGTTTCGGCCCGGGGAGGCCTGCGAAGAGCCTTCCACCGGAGGTGACAAGTCTAAGGACCGAGCGATTGGACCATCTATCGAACCCGAACCCAGTTCTGGAAATTCTCGTCGGCACCGTGTTTCTGATCGTGGTCATCTTCGTGCACGGCGTCGGAATCCGGAGCATCAGCCTTCAGTTCAGCAAGTCTTGGGCACACGTCACCGGCGCCACACCGCATTGGCGGCTGAACCTGATGCTGGCAGCAACGATCGCTGCGCTGGCGATCCTGCATTTCGCAGAAACACTCATCTGGGCGGTTCCCCTCTATGTCAGAGAGATCATCCCGTCGATGCGCGACAGCTACTACTACGTGCTGGAGAGCTATACGACGCTCGGGGAGGGCAACGTCAGTCTGCCAGATCGATGGCGACTCCTAGGACCTATCATCGGTATGTCGGGGTTGTTCACGTTCGGCTGGACCGGGAGTGTACTGGTCAGCATCATGACCGACTTCGGCAAGTTCGACAGACTGCAGGCGAGGCGGGAGCAGGTGGAGGAGGAGAAGGCGGAGTCGTGAGTAGGATCTCGTCTGCGCAATGCCGCCCGCCTGCAAATGTGGGAAATAGTGGCATTCAACCACGTGGAACCGGAAAGGAACGACGATGTCTAAATACTGGATTGCTTCCCTGGCGTGCACTGCGCTTCTGATTCCAATCTCTGCAACCGCGGCACAGCTCGAGCTCGGCAAGCTCGACTGCGACATATCCGCAGGCGTCGGGATGATCATCGAAACCAAGCAAACCGTCTCATGCACGTTCACGCCATCGCCGTCGGCATCTGCCCCTGTCCAGCAGTACAAGGGCTCGATCGACGAGTTCGGCCTCGCCGTCGGCGATGTCAAGGCGGGGCGGATGGTCTGGCTGGTCTCAAGCGTCAACGGTCAGCCGCTGACAGGGCTGCAGGGCACCTACCGGGGCGTCGAGGCAGACGCCAGTCTTGGTCTCGGCGGCGGCGCGAAGGTGCTGGTCGGCGGCAGCAAGGATAGCGTATCGCTTCAGCCGCTGTCCTTGGAAGGAGAGGAAGGCGTCAATGTTGCGATTGGCGTGGCGTCGCTCAAACTTTCGGCGGTCGATTGATCGCTGGCGACCTCGATCGGTCGGTGGTTCTTTCAAAGTCCGCCGCAAACCGCGGGCCAAGTGTGTTCATTGATGACTGAGATTAGGTGAACGTTCTTGGCATGATGGTTCTTAACTCTGGGGCACCTGCCACTAGTTCCTGCTCCAGGCCAAAAATGGCCGATAGTGTCGCTGGACGATAAGCAGTGTTCGATCCGGTTGGATGATATAGATCTCCTCGACCTCGCGCCCCGTCTGATCCGTGAACGTATGGGGGAACGAAGAGCCGATCGGCGACCTCGTGAGCTTCGCTCGAGGCTGGCCGCCGTAGGTAATGCTGCCGGGAATAGGCGGGTAACCTTCCGACGAATACGATCCCGAAACGACTGCGCAGCTTGTGACAAGCACCGCCGTCACGACCGCCGCTACTATTTTCTGAATCATCCTCTGGCCTCGCAGTTCATAGGTCGGGATCCGCCCGTGTGGTCGCCGGCGCTTAGAGTATTCGATTTCTTCATTGAAGTCCCTCGCGCAGCAATTGGGCCATCAAACTCGTGCGACCTGTAATTGCTGCCCATCGTCGTACCACTGTTATTCGACAAGTCCGAAGACAGGGCCGAAACCGCCATGCCAGGATCGATCATTGCGGCCCATTGCCGGATTGTAAATCCCCACGCCTCGTCCACCATCGAGGAACAATGCATTGGGGCACTTCAAATGATCACGGAAAAGCCGCGCGAAATCATAAAAATTCACCCCGTCTTCGCTAATCGCGAAGCGAACGGCCCCCCTGCCGCACACCCCCACGCCGCTCCGCCGGGTTCTGTCTGTCGATCCGACAATGAAGATCGGATTCACCTTGTTCTGGATCGCGAGCATTGGACCAGACTGGGTGGCGAACCGCACCCTGGGCCGACGCTTCAGAAATTCATCCGTCGGCAGTATTCCGGCGCTTGCTGCGTCGAGAAAGAACACGCCGTTCGGCTCCTTGTAGAAATTCGGTACCGGGCCGAGGGAGCCTTCAGGCTCTGCGGTATTGACGGATCTCAATTCTCTCCCGTTTTCGACGTAGAGTCCGATTGGCGAGAAATCGGATAGGTACATACCGGCGTTGACCGCGAACGTCAGCGTTCGTCCCTCGTCGCGGACGGCCCTCGCAACGCTTGAAAAATAGCGGTAGGGTTCGCCATCGACGTTCTTCCAGAACAATCGCAGGCCGGCTTTACCCACATCCACTGTACAAACGATGTATCTCGCCTCCTCGAAGGTTTGTTGCGCGCATTGTTGGGCAAGAGCCGGTTGCGAGGACACTATTGAGGCTGCCAGGACCATGCCCGCAGCGAGCACACCATGTTTGAGATCGGGCATCCTTTCAATCGCCAATGGATCGATCCTTTGTGTGATCGCACGACTTCCGAGCGGCGAGCGATCCGGACTGTTTCAGCCCGACCCAGCGTCGGCATTTGTGGATAATGATCGAGCGGCACCTAAAGACGAGGCGCTGCGGGCGCACCTTGCACGCGCTGTGTACAAACAATGCCGACGGCGATTGCGGCCTCTACCAGAGCCTGCCTTGCTTCCTCTGCTGGTAGGTGTCCCTCAGTGACCGCCGCGCACGTTGCAAGCGCATACTCGAAAGCTGGACCAAAAGTTACTGGCCACCGCTCGGCGAGAAGCGCCGAAGCTTCGTTTGTACTCTTCACATCGACCGGATGCGCCTGACCAGGCAACCAGACTTCGAGCCCATACATCCAATCCCCGCTGACGATCATCATCGTGAACCTCCCGTGAGTCGCGATGGTCATCATACTGCAATTCCTACTCAGCCAATTTAAGGCAACGGGACCACGATATCGCAATTTGCGAGCGGGCTGCAGGGAGTGTGGAGACGACGCGCGACGATCGCATTTGTTACTTGTTGCCTGCTCGCTTCGGAGCCTCGCGGGAGGGCAACCAATCCGGCGATGAGACCCTTGTGCCTCATTGTAACGAGTTCGGGGATCTTTGAAGGGGCTGTCCAAACGGAACTTGATCGCCGGTTCCTGTGACCAACAGGGGACTTAGAATACCTGCAACCATACAAACCAGAATCGCGATCATCACGGTGCGCACGGACGAAGTCTTTCAGCAGAGCGCATCCGCCATAAATGCGGGTTGTGCGCAGTAGCCAGGTTCCGGATCATTGTGGCACTGACGTGCAAATCTGATAGTTGGACACTCGTATAGCAGACCCAAACTTTCGTATGTCCTGTGCTTCACTTTCACTGGAAAGAAAACGTCCGCCACAGCGGGCTCTTTTTCGGCGATGATGGAATCGTCCGTCGGCTCGTCCGGCTGCTTCCCATGCTTCTCCGGATTTTTTGACTATTGCCCTTGGTCCTTCTTTAGGAGCGGATGCACTCATTGCGGTGCCCTTAGCGCCGCGGCTTTCGATCCCTCGGTCTTTGCGACTACAGCCTTAGAGCCACGGGCGGCTTGAGTGAGCTTGGGCGTCGCTAGGTTCTATGGAAACGTTATGCGCGAGGTTGTGAGGGCTAAGAAAGGAGTTGGCGCAGTACGCCTTGTGGACATTTCAAGGAAAGGCATCCATGGCACAGGCACGCATATTGAGCAGCGTGTCCTCACAGCTGATCTTACTTAAAGCCAGACACGGATGCCTGTTTCCTCAGTTTGCTGCGGCGTGTCCGACGCGGTTTCCAGCATTCTGCGTGGCGTTAACAGTATTTGCGGTATCGCGGCCAATTCCCTTGATCGTGTTGGCGCAAGAAGCCATGAAAATCACCAGGAAAAGGGCGGCGGCTATTCTCGTTACAACGCTCATGGCAAACAATCCTTGTTGAGACGGATAAGTAACGTTTCGCGCTTCGAAATTGTTCTCCAAAAAGTTCACGGGCATCGCCCTCAAGCACGGGTCGGTGAAATGTCGGCTGTTGTTGTCCCTGACGGTCGGTGGTGGAACATCCTGATAGAACCGGAGTTGATGGGTAAACTCGGTCGGTCATATTTCAGGAGAATACGATGGGTCTCAAGGCGAACGCTCTGAATGCGACACTTAAGCGAAGCGTGGCTGCGGCTGTTTCCAATGTGATTTTCCACGCGATGGAAAAGCGCATCTGCGATTTCCCGATTGCAATCGACAAAATCGCTGGCGGGGGGAGATCTCATTGAGAGCTATGCCGGAATCTTGCGGGTGCCATTTCCTGACATCCGAGCTTGGAGCTCCAGTGGGGCACGGCGATCTCTATCACTGGCGGCGATAACGATTGAGAGGATACCATGCCCGAGCAAGATGATCTCGCGACCTTCGCAGACCGCCTGTCGGCAATGACAGACGACGAGGTGTTTCTAAGGATGCGAGACCTCGAAAAGCAGAGCGAAGACCTCTCCCGCGCAGGGATGGAGCTAGACGATACTCTCGCATTTATTGCATTGGTGGAATCCGAAATCGAGCGGCGGTTCCCAGGTCAGGCACTCCAGCCATACAAGGAGTGGCAGCGGATAAGATAGAAGATGCCACCACGCCAATTGATCGCGCGATCGGCACTTTGCGCCAGGAGCGGCCGCCTACCGTCGCCAGTCTGCCGCCGCGGCAACTTTCCGGCTATGCTCGTTTGGACAACACCACTGCGGCCATGTAGGGTTCATGGGGTCTGGGACCTTCAGACAGTCGACGCTCAAACCGGATAAATAACTCAGTTACAAATGCGGCTGGCTCGCGGTAGGGTTCAATCAAGCTAGCGATCATCGGCCCGCACCAAGCTTGCGTCATGTCCGCGTGACGCTTGGCGAACGCCAATACATCATCACTCCTTTCGAATTGCTCCCAGCAAGGATCAGTGAGTTTCACGAGATCAAGGTGCTCGAGTACAAGGTCGGCGAAACATTCAGCTCGTATAAATGGCTCCCGAATCTCTTCCAAGGTGCGAAGGCCGATCGGTATTGTGAGGTGGTTCTGTTCTCCCTCCGAAAGCCAGCCATCCGTCCTCATGTCGCACACGGCCGACCACAGCTCGCCGAGGAGCCATTCCCAGCCAGTGACGGTCGCAGTGCGTGCTGTAAACCCGCCACGAGTTTCGCGCCTGGCCGCATTGGCCGCGTTCCACGTAAGGGTTCTGCCTGCGCTTTGCGCGCTACCTCCTCTCTCTTAGCGAGAAAAATTGTTCCCGAAAGCACCGCATAATCAATACCTTCTCGAGGGCGGTGGACTGTCAGCTATCCTTTCCCGCAACAAAACTGAATATGAAGAAACGCTCTGCAACATGGCAAGCAGCATAGTGGCCTCGTGAGCCGGGCCGATGCGTTTTGCGAAAGCCCTCTCTTTCATGCAAACAAAGATGAGGCATCTCTATCATGCAGTTCAAACTATTTGCTGTCGCCGCCCTGGCCGCCTCCTTCGGTGTGCCCGCGATCGCCGCCGATTTGACCTTCGAGCAGCCCACGCCCCCGCAGCATCCCTATTCGGCCTATGACTGGTCCGGCTTCTATCTCGGCGCGCAGGGCGGATATACCTGGATCAAGGCAACCGTTCTCGGCACAGAACAGAATCTCGACAGCGCGACGTTCGGTGCGCATGCCGGCTACAATTTCCAGTCTGGAAACATCGTGTACGGTATCGAAAACGACTTCAACTACAATTTCGAAGATAAGAGCCAAGCTGACATCGGATGGGATGCGTCCGGTCGCGCCCGCGTCGGTTATGCCCTGGATCGGACACTGCTGTTTGCTACCGCCGGCGTCGCGGCTGCCGGTGGCAAGGTGGACGTCCCAGGTCTCGGAAAGAAGGACGAGATCCTGATCGGCTGGACGGCCGGCGGCGGCGTCGAGCATGCCCTCACCGAAAGCATTCTCGTTCGCGGCGAGTATCGCTATTCTGATTTCGGCAAGAAGGACTTCGGCTCATCGATCGGAGACTTCGAAGCGACCCAGAACAAAGTCCTCATCGGCGCTAGCTACAAGTTCTAAAAACGTGTGCGTTGCACCGACATAGCATCGGCCAGAATACGAGCGTCGCCAGGTCGATTGATATGATTGTGCTCGCACAAAGAATTATCAAAGATTGTCAGGAGTTGAGGCATCGACGGCGTCAGCTCCTGACAGGCTCACGCGGCAGCGAAGGATTGGTCAGCCTTTTTCGAGGCGACGGGACAAATTTATCCATGATGCCTCAAGGTTTGCAAAACTGCCTGGAACGCTGCCGAAAGTTGTCGACGGGGATGACACTCGCTTGCCCGGACACACTCGGGCCTCACTGAGGCAGACAAAGCCGTCGCACACCTTGCCGCGAGAATCGTCATCCAGCCGGGTGGAGATCGATAGGACCAGCGCTCCCACGGCATAGTTCTCAGCTGAGAACTATGGGGCAGTCAAGGAAGCGGTAGTATCCGAGGGGTGGGAGGACCCTTAGACCCTGTGGTCGTCCTCTCGGTACTGCACCGGGAACGATCCAGCCATAAGGTCGCCGCCTCCACACAACATGAGTGCAGGCGCTGAAAGTTTCCTGATGAAGGGGTTCTGATCTGGAAATCTATTCTGCGTGTGTTCGCGAAGGTTCGCCACCGCGCGGTTAAATTGCAGTTGAGCCTGTCCAATTCGCCTTGACCCGACTCGCAGACTCAGCGCAATTAACGCTCATTGTTCATTTTGAAACAGAAGAGCGTTTATGATGCCGACCAGCGCGAAATCGCTCGCCGAGCGCGATCAAGAGGTTCGATCGCTGACGCGCCTCGTCGAGGCCGACGCGGATCTATTAAGCGCGCAGTTGCAGGCACTAAGGGCGCGCGCATTTCCCCCCACATCGCAAAAGCAACTGCGCAAGTTCATGGCGGGGGAGGCGGCAAAGCTCATCGGCATCAGCGATGCCTATCTACGTCACCTTTCCCTCGAGGGCGCCATCCCCGAGGCAGAAAAGAACGGCGCTGGGCGCAGACTCTATTCTCTCGAGCAGATCCATACCATCCGCCAGCATCTGGCTTCCACCAAGAAAGGTTATTCGCCTATCAGAGCTGATGGGGAAGACCTTCAGGTGATTGCAGTGACCAACTTCAAGGGCGGCTCGGGCAAGACGACGACTGCCGCTCACCTTGCGCAGTATTTCGCCCTTCGCGGATATCGCACCCTCGCGGTTGACCTCGATCCCCAAGCGTCCCTGTCGGCGCTCTTCGGGCTGCAGCCGGAATTTGATCTTGAACCAAACGAAACGCTCTACGGCGCCATCCGTTATGACGAGCAGCAGGTTCCTCTCGCCAACATCATCCGCAAAACCTACTTTGCCGGCCTCGACATGGTTCCGGGAAATTTGGAGCTACAGGAGTTCGAACACGATACGCCGCGTGTTCTCGCGGAGCGCGGAAGGGCGCAGGACAGGATGTTTTTCGCCCGCGTAGGCGGAGCGTTGCAATCGGTCGAGAAGAACTACGACATCGTCATCCTCGACTGCCCACCGTCGCTTGGCTATCTCACTTTATCGGCTCTCTGCGCCGCGCGAAGCGTGCTTGTAACGATCCACCCGCAGATGCTGGACGTCGCGTCCATGTCGCAGTTCCTCCATATGACGGCAGGCCTCCTCGATGTCGTGGAGAGGGCAGGGGGCGATGCGGACTATGATTTCTTCCGCTACGTCGTCACTCGATATGAGCCGAGCGACGGTCCTCAGAGCCAGATCGTGGGACTCCTGCGCAGCCTCTTTGAAGAGCGTGTGCTGACGAATCCTCTTCTGAAGTCCGCAGCGATTTCAGATGCCGGACTGACAAAACAGACCCTTTACGAAGTAGGACGGGAGAACTTCCATCGATCGACCTATGACCGCGCAATGGAAGCGATCGATAACGTCAACTCCGAGATCGAGGCGCTTGTGAAGAAAGCGTGGGGGAGAGCGTCATGAGTAAGCGGCGCGATGCAATGCGCGACATGCTAGCGCCAATTACAGGCGGCGCGTCAGAAGCGATGCGACATGCTAAGCCCGCCGTGCAGTCCGGGGCGCTGCTATCTATGAATCGCGCCTTCGAAAGCCTCACGCAAGACGCCGAGGCCGCCGAGGCCCTGCGGGCGCAGATTGCCGCAGGAGCTGCGATTGTCGAGCTTGATCCAGCCGACATTGAAGCTTCGTTCGTCAAGGATCGTTTGGATGGTTTTGCATCTCAAGATTTCCTGGAGCTGCAAGAAAGCCTGAGCCAGCACGGGCAGATCCTGCCGGTTCTGGTCCGGCCTCATCCCGCCAGCCGAGGCAAGTATCAGATTGCCTTCGGGCACCGTCGCGTCGAAGCCCTACGCAGACTGGGCTTGAAGGTTAAGGCGGTTGTTCGGGAGCTTGACGATGATGGTCTTATCGTTGCGCAGGGTAAGGAAAATCTCGAACGGAAAGATCTCTCTTTCATTGAGCGGGCCCTGTTTGGCCTTCGCTTAGAGGAGAGGGGAGTGAAGCGGGAAACAATCCTTGCGGCGCTCTCCGTACACAAAGGCAACCTGTCGACGATGATTTCGATTGTCCGCAGCATCCCGGAGGCGCTCATCATCGCGATTGGCCCTGCGCCAAAGATCGGCCGGCCGCGCTGGGAACAACTGGCAACCAACCTTGCTGCGCGCAAGGACGTCGATTGGATAGGCCTCGTCAATACGCCATCCTACGAAAAGCTTTCTAGCGACGAGCGATTTGAAAAGGTCATGCGGGAAACAGCGCCAAGGCGTGTCCGTCCCGAAACTCTTAGCCATGTCGTTGCGAAGACGGGCATCAAATTCGCCGAAGTCGAGCGCAGCGCCCGAAAGACCAGGCTTGTCATCGACGAGCAGAGAGCACCGGAATTCGCAGCCTATCTCGTGGACCGTTTGCCCGAGCTATTGGAGACCTTTCAGGCGCAACGCCGCCAGGACGATAAGTGAAACACGCTAAGGAGCAGTAATCGCAAAAGAAAAAGGCCCCCAAACGACCAAAGTCGTGGAAGCCTCTCTCTGATTTCTAGACAAGATCGAGAATCGCATTTCCACGAATCGTAGTCAAGAGTCTTTGGCACCGTTTCGGTGAGCAAATTTCTTTTGCCTGATCGAAGGTGAAGGAAATGGAGAGTGGAACTGTGACGACGCCCTTTGGGCGGCGGTCGATGACGCTTGGGATGCTGTCAAGCCAGGTCGCGTCTCGTGAGATCGAGCCAGACAAGACGGTCGATAAATGGAAGCTATATCGAGCTCTATGCGAGGCCAGGCCTTTGCTTGGGGTAACAGACCGGGCGTTGGCGGTGCTGAATGCCCTGTTGAGCTTTTATCCGAAAAACGCGCTTGCGGAAGAGCATGGGCTCGTTGTGTTTCCCTCGAACGCGCAGCTCTCGCTCCGCGCTCATGGAATGGCCGAGCAGACGATTAGACGGCACCTGGCCGTGCTCATCGAGGCCGGCCTGCTGATCCGCAAGGACAGCCCGAACGGCAAGCGCTACGCTCACAAAGGTAGATCCGGCGAGATCGATGAGGCCTTCGGCTTCTCGCTTGCGCCGTTGCTTGCCCGATCCGAGGAGATCGAGCGCCTGGCCGCTGAGGTTATTGCTGAGCGCATGCACCTGCAGCGCCTTCGCGAACGCTTGACGCTGTGCCGACGGGATATCACCAAGCTGATCGAAGCGGCCCTCGAGGAAGGCGCGGCTGGCGATTGGATGACGGTCAGCGCGCATTTGCGCGGACTTCTGGAGCGACTGCCGAGAGTTCCGACCGCCGTGCAACTTGCCGCGACCCTCGACGAGATGGAGCTGTTGCGCGAAGAGGTGGTCAATCAGTTGGAAATGCAGCTAAATACGCAAAATCAAAGCGGCAATCCCGATCAAAATGAGCGGCACATACAGAATTCAAACCCCGAATCTATTTCTGAACTTGAACCAGCTTTCGACGAAAAGCAGGGCGAGAGGGCGGTGGGTAACAATAACCCGAACACCGAGCCGTCAGATGAGCGAAGGCTAAAAGCACTAACGCCTTCCGGTGGGGTCACCGGTGAGGTGGCCGATCTGCCTGCCGGGCACCGCCTGAAATCCTTCCCGCTCCGCCTTGTCCTCCAAGCCTGCCCGCAAATCCTCCACTATGGCCCTGGTGGAACGATCGCCAATTGGCGAGACCTGATGTCGGCGGCCGTCGTCGTGCGATCCATGCTCGGCGTAAGCCCCTCGGCCTACGAGGAAGCCTGCGCAGGGATGGGTCCGGAAAACGCCGCGACCGTGATCGCCTGCATCTTCGAAAGGGGAGGGCATATTCACTCGGCAGGCGGATATCTGCGGGATCTGACGCGAAGGGCCGAAAAGGGTGAGTTTGCGATAGGGCCGATGCTGATGGCGCTTGTTCGAGCAAATGCCGGAGTACAGCAGAACGTTGGCTGACAGGTGGAACATCCCGGTTCGGGCCGAAGATGCCGGCTCGGATGAGGCTCGATTTTGGTGTATCGCTGTCGGCCACGGCCGGGGACGGCGCCGGGGTCGAATTGGCCCTCAAGCTGAGAACTGTCGTTTGTGCTGCCAGCCTGTCGTCATCACTGACGGGGCCAACCGGATTTCCGTCGACATCGTGGCGCTGGGCATCGGGCTGCGTGCAGGCAAAACCAGGCACGCTTCGAATAGCTGTAGGCCCAAATGGCGCGGCGAACGGCAGTCACCGGAAGATCAGGCTTCATCAGCGCGCGGATCTTGGCCAAGACGCCGTGCGCGAACGGTTTGATTGGATCCCTCACGTCGGGGCAATAATCCGATCGGTCGCACGAGTAGCGCGTTTATCGACCGGGCCTTGCCGATCTCGGTTGGCCCGGGGCAATCGCTCTCCGGCTGTGAATCCACAGTTTCTGTATCTTCCAGTCTCTTGGCTCGTTTCTCGAAACCAGAAAAGCATGCAGATTGTCATGACAATGCGAGTAGGGCGGAGGGCAGGGAGAAGGCGAGAATCTCGCCCCCAAAGCGTAGGCTTGGGAACATCGTCCGTATAGATCGTAACTCTCCTCCAACATGAAAGCCGTTCAAAACCTTCTCAAGGCAAGCCCCTTCTATTGGAGGCCGTAGCGTTGCTTTCCCGCCAACAACGCGATGGGTACATAGCGGATCGTTGATAACCTTCCGGCAGGCTAGTGGTTTGACTTAAGCGCGCGGCTGAAAGCGGCAACGACCATATTGATCAGTTGCATATGGATTTCGCTCCGTGCGCGGCCTCCGCCATCCATACAAATCGGATCACCAACATTTTCAGATTCAGCGATCTCGGACGCACCGGGCTTACACTCGGCGAACATGCTGTAGTGGCTCGCATCTACGATTGTGGAATACGTGGCGTTTGGAATCGCTTTTTCAATTTTGGAAGCTTCTGCGGTCAGAGGGATTTTCCCCGGTTGACCCAGATTCACAAGCTCAACTGGAACTGAAATCTGGGAAAATGGCTTAAAATCAAAGACATCGACCGGGGAGGGATCAATTGCCATGACAAATCGGATGCGCCTATCTTCGTTGTCACGGCTGGCGGATCGCAAATCCATAGCGTGAAGATCAACGCCGCTTTGCCTGACCCATTCACAAAGAGAAGGATTGAGCGCGTCTGTGTCGCAATAGCCCGCCAAGCGTTTTGGGTCTATGCGGGCGCCGGCGATCGCGAGCGCAGTACTGCCGCCCATGGAAAGCCCGAGAGTACCTACCTCGTCATACTCGAGCTGCTCTTTGAAAAAAGTGTCTTTCTCCATCGCATTCAAGGTCTCGCTGATATCCCCAGGCCTCAACCAGAGCTTCATCGTTTCCGCTGCGGATCGGTTTGCACCGGTATTTCCGGGATGGGTAGGGGCCGCGACAACGAATCCCTGTTTCGCCAATGGCACCGCAATCCAGCTTAACGCTTGCGCGCTTCCCGCCAGACCGGCGCCGTGGGAGAGCAATACGAGGGGAAATTTTCCGTCTGATATTGAGGCATCGCGCATGGAGGGAGTTCCTGCAAAGAACACGCTCTCGCCAAGCGTGACCGACTTGCCCCCTGAGCGCGCCGGGTACCAAACGGTCACGTCGAGATTGATACCGCGCTCTTTGGAGGGAGCCGGAATCTGACGCACGCCGACATTCTCGCTGACGCCGGACGCCTGTTGCACTATCAACGTCGAAAGAGCGATGCTCCAAAGCATGGTCCAGACTTTATTCAAACGCTTCATTTTTTCCCTCTAAAGTGCGGCGACGACGGTCAGCTCGTCTTTGCAAGCGAATGCATTCCAGTGCCGATCTGGGGAATAACAGCGTGAAACTCGACCTCGATCGTGATTTAGGTCGTTCTTGATCGCGATCTTGGCCATCATCGGTTCCAATCGCCAACCTTGATGAAATCGTCTGTTCTTGCACTCATCGAGCGTTTTGAGCGTTTCACGCTGCGATCATTGAATCGACTGCGCTGCCGCATGATAGCGGGGCGGCTATCGACAAACTTCGATACAAACTGGCGTGGGGATGAAACATTCCAGGTACATCCAAGGCGCAAATTTCGTCGCAAGGGAGAAAGTTCTCGATCTTGTTCCTGATCCTCCGCCGAGGACCGGACGACATCTGATCCAGTTCGCGAGTGCCATCTGACCGAAGGTCGACGGCATCGCCAAACAAGGAAGCGTATCATGAAAACCCGTCTGCTCATCCTTTGCGCCCTCGCTGCGGGAGCCGTGTCTCTCAACTTCGCCAATGCGCAGGAAATTCAGCGCACAGATCTCCTCAAGGAAGACATCAGCGTGCCTGACAAGGAAGTCGTCCAGGTACGCGTTGACGTCAATCCGGGAGCGTCGGCAATCAACCACAAGCATCCTGGCGAAGAAGTTGCCTACGTACTGCAGGGCAAGCTTCAGTATAAGCTTGAAGGACGCGACGCCGTCACGCTGAGGGCAGGCGATTCTCTGTTCATTCCGTCGGGTGTTGCACACTCCGCGAAAAACGTCGGTGATGGCAGAGCCTCCGAGTTGGCCACCTACATCGTGCCCAAGGGACAAACCCTCGTCGTTCCGGTCAAGTAGGCGCAGACGACGTCAATACGGGATGCGTGCCATGACACATAAATCACTTTCGAAGATAGAAGTCTCGCGCCGGATGTTGCTCTTCACCGGCGCTGCGGTGGGCCTGTCTTCGGTTATCCTTCCATCGGCAACGGTAGCGGCCGCCCGCAAAAATCCGCTGCCGACGCATGTCGACGGGGTGAGACCCTTCAAAGCCGAGATTCCGGAGAAGGCACTGATCGACCTGCGCAGGAGGCTCGCCGAAACACGATGGCCCGATAGCGAAACCGTGACCGACCGCTCACAGGGCGTGCAGCTGGCAAAGCTCAAAGAGCTGGTCGACTACTGGCGGTCGTCTTATGACTGGCGCAACGCGGAGAGAAAGCTGAACTCGTATCCGCAGTTCATCACCAATGTCGATGGATTGGACATCCACTTCATCCATGTCCGGTCGCGGCATGAGAACGCGCTGCCGCTCATCATGACCCACGGCTGGCCGGGATCGGTGTTCGAACTGCTCAACGTGATCAGCCCTCTTACTGATCCGACGGCGCACGGCGGCAGTGCGGACGACGCATTCCATGTCGTTCTTCCATCGATACCTGGCTTTGGCTTTTCCGAGAAGCCGACAACGACGGGCTGGAACCCACAGCGCATTGCCAACGCCTGGGATACCCTCATGAAGCGGCTTGAATACGATCACTACGTTTCCCAGGGCGGCGACTGGGGAGCCATCATCAATGATGCGCTCGCCCGTCAGGCCCCGCAGGGGCTCCTGGGCATCCATGTCAACCGTGTCGAGCGCGCGACGACCTTTCCTCCCGCTGCCGCAGCGGCACTCAAGGCAGGAGGTTCACCGCCCGAGACGCTGTCCGCCGACGAGAGAGTTGTGTTCAACGAAGCCAAGGACTTCCTAACCAATGGTTTCGGATACGCGGCGATCATGGGCACGAGGCCGGAAACGATTGGCTATGGGATTGCAGACTCCCCCGTTGGTTTGGCTGCCTGGCTGTATGACAAGATCGCCGATTGGGTTTATACGCGCGGCGAGCCCGAGAAGGAATTGTCGAAGGACGCAATCCTCGACAACATAACCCTCTACTGGCTAACCAACACGGGACCATCGAGCGGTCGGCTTTACTGGGAGAACATTGTCGCCGGGGCGAAACTGACGCCGAGCAAGGTGCCAGTGGCCGTAACGGTGTTTCCGGGTGAGGTCTACAGGCCGCCAAAGAAATGGCTTTCAAGAGCGTACCCGCAACTCATTTACTACAACCAAGCACCTAAAGGCGGACATTTCGCTGCCTGGGAGGAGCCCGAGGTGTTCACCCAGGAAATCAGAGCCGGGTTCAGCGGCCTTCGCTGATGAGGCGCTTTGTGTCGTATTGGGCTGGGCACATATTCTCCTGACCGGCGAATGTCTGTGGCCCACGGAGGTAAACGCTTAGGGTGTCATTCCGCCCCTCAGCCTGAACCGACCCCAGAAGCGGCGCGAGATCGACGAGTTCGTCATTTCGGGCCGCAAGTCTTACGCCGAAATGGCAACCCCATATGACGTGAGCGAGCCAACGGTCTCAAGAATCGTTGCCGAATTTCGCCAGCGGGAGGCGCATGAAGCCATTGGTGGAGCCCGTGTGGAAACGTGCTTCTGTGCGGGGCGTCATTTCAGAAGATCGGGCGCGCGCGACGGTTCAGACGTCTCACTCCACGTTGCTTGATCGCAAAATTGGTAGGTCCCCCAGGCAATTTTCAGTATTTGCCTCTACGGCCCCCAAAAAATCGGACGTTATGAAAAATCGGACGTTATAGAAGACCGACTTTTCCAACAATATCGACCATAAGTGCGAGTTTGCCCGGATCAAACGAACGTCCGCTTCGGGTGGAGCCTTGTGGAAACGCGCCGTTTTCACACAGGCTCGGTGGAAAGCAGACTGGCGGCTTTTGGTCCAAAACGCAGAAAATCGGCCATCGGTCAGATTGCGGATTCGGGGCGGGAGCCCAAAGAGGAAGAAATGGACGGCGCTACCCCTCTAGCGCCTCAATCATCTCCACCCGCGTCGCATGCCGCCCGCCCTCGAAACGAGCAGTCAGGAACGCATCCACGATATCGAGCGCCAGACCTTCGCCCACCACGCGCACGCCAATCGAAAGCATGTTGGCATCGTTGTGCTGGCGGATCATGCGGGCTGAGAATGTGTCGCCGCAGACACCGCAACGGATGCCCTTTACCTTGTTCGCCGCCATCATGATGCCCTGGCCGGTGCCGCATAGGATGATGCCAAACTGGCAATCGCCGGAGGCGACGAGCCGCGCCGCCGCTTCGCCGTGCTTAGGATATTGTGTGCTCTCCGGCGTTTTCGGTCCGATATCGACCACTACCCAGCCTTGCGCCGCGATATGGCCGGCAATGGCCTGTCGGAGATGAATGGCGGCGTGGTCGCTGGAGAGGGCGATGCGGTTGCTGGCTGTCATGGAGAAGTCGTCCCGTTTCCCAAGGCAATTTGGCGTCTTGAAGATGCACCCTAGACCCTATGTTCGCGGGGTGAAGGTGGCCCGCCCCCGCGGTAAGCTGAATTCGGGGGTTGCTCCGGATTGGCCGGAGCCGAGCCCCAAGCTTAGCGAGGGCGAACCATGAAAGAGCTACCATACCAGTCTGCGAGATGCACGAGCGGGGCGCCGCGTTCATTGCAAAAGCCAACCGCGTTTATTTTAAATTCCGATCATTCTGGAGATGTCGTTGGCGAAGGCGGTCTGCCTTCGACGGAGCGGATGTCTTCCAGAACGACGTGTCTGGGGAATACCTTGTTGGCGTCTGGGGCGCACGCAACGCCTCACGTCTTCGCAGTGAGTTTCGGGCTCATATGCAAATTGCTGTTCACAAGGAAGTGCCGGACGCTCGGCTTAAGCATTCGCCTTCGGCGCGCAGCCTGCTCTGAAGCGAGATGAACTCGCCGACATCGAACACGATCTCGCCGCTACGCAGGATAGCGGGGAGGGTGAGCGGGCGGCCGGGCGATGCAGTGCGTTCAGCGATCGTCCTTCATGGCGGCACGCAGCGCATCGTTGATGCGTTCCTGCCAGCCCGGACCATCCGCCTGAAAATAGGCGAGCACGTCGCTGTCGAGCTTCAGGGAGACCGGCTCCTTGACATTTGGCAGCGCTCGCCGCTCGACGGCAGGCGCCGCAGCCACCTTGTTTGCCGGCTTGAACAAGGCCTCCGCGGCGTCGAGCGGATTGACGGGGCGGCGTGGTGCTCGTGTCATGCTTCTCTCCGGCTTATGGAGCACGTGCCACATAAGCTATGTTCTACTCATCAGCTTGCCCGCTGCGGCAATATGATCCTTTAGGCAGCAACTTCGCCAATCAGTGAGCCAGCGGGAATATTCCATTCTTTACTAAGTTTTCAAATCTGGTCCAAATTGATTTCCCGCTTGCCATTCAGAAGATCAGCCGCTCGCTTGAAGCCAATTACTGCCACTAGGTCGGCGCGGCTGTAATACTTCGCAACCATCACCGACTTGACCACCTCAACCGGACTCGCAGTCGGGATTGGGTAGTGCTTGGCTTCCTCGACCTCTGACGCTTTCCCAACAAGGTATCGCACGACATGAAGATCATCGTGGGCGGCGTCCGCGGCTTGGGGAGGTTCGTCTCGAACATCGAGAGCGGCCGTTGGCAAGAGATCGCCGAAAGCAGCGGATGTGCTCAGTTTGGAAAGGCCGGGGGGCAATGGGGCGGTCACCGCGCGACACCTGCCATGCTCTTGCGCTTCACCAGCTTGCTCGAAATGACGATCGGACCCTGAGTTGCGTCGCAGACCGCGCCGTCATACCCGATGAGCATCAGCGCGGCCCGTTCTCCCATTTCCTCCATGGGCTGCTGAATCGCAGAGAGAGTAGGGGAGCAGTAGGCGCAGACCGGCGATCCGTCGAAGGACACGATCGAGACGTCGTCGGGAATGCGGTAGCCCTTCTCCTGCGCGGAGCTCATGAAGGATATCGCCATGTCGTCGCTCGTCGCGATAACGGCGGTCGGCTTGTCCCTCTGCCTCGCGAAAAAATCCGCGGCCTCCACGCCAATCTGGAAACTATGCCGATAGTCGAGCCCGCCCGAGCGCAGAATGGCCTCTTCCGGAAGGCCGGCTGCCAGCACGGCCTCCAGCGCGCCGGCATAGCGCTCGACGTCGTGATAGTTGCCATATGGGCCCGCAAGGTAGAGAAAGCGTCTGTGTCCGAGCGCGATCAAGTCTGCTGTCGCCTCACGAACAGCCTCCCGGTCGTTGGTGACGACGCTCGGAATGCCGACGTTGCTCAGGTCCTGCAGGAGCGCAACGACGGGAATCGGCGCGTCGGCCAGGGATCGCCCTCCGTCCTCCGGCAAGGTAGACGAAAGCACGATCGCACCGCACACGGTTCCACCGAAGGCGAGGTCAAGGATATGCCGCTCCGACTTCTCGTCTCTGTCGAGGTTCGCGATCATCAGATTGTAGCCGTTCTGCATCAAGGCTCTGTTGATGTTTTCGAGAACCTGCGGGATCACCTGCGACGTGCCGTAGTAGAGCGACCCCGGAAGCACGATCATCACCACGTTTGATTTCCCCACCCGCAGGCCGCGGGCCATCGCGTTGGGCGTGTAGCCGAGCTGCTTGGCCGCCGCGTCGATCTTCGCCCTCGTCTTCTCGTTGACCCGTCCCGGATTGGCGAGGGCCCGGCTCACGGTGGAGATCGCCACGCCAGCGAGACGTGCCACGTCGGCCATAAGGGGACCCGAATTGTCGTCGCCTGACATCTGTCTGTTTTCACTCACGTTTTATCGATTCTTCATATTTTCCCCACCGATTAGCGTAAGGCAATCGCGGAATTTTAGCAAACGATTGCCAAAAACCGCTTGCCATAAAAAGCGGCACGGCTATTATATGGTCATGGCAAACGATTGCCATTCCGTAATGCATTGAAATCAAGCGGCTTTCAATAGTGTAAAGGTCTCCTTTGCAAACGAGAAGCCGTGTCTGAATGGAAGGCTTCCATGGCAAGTGAGGACAGACTTCGTTTCGGCGTCGATCTCGTGACGTTTTTTCATCCCGGATTCTGGGGCGTCGCGGATCATGACGCGATCAAGGCCTATGCGCAGGCGGAGCCGCGCAGGTTCTGGGACAAGATACTGGACGGGGTCGCAGCCTCCGGCGTGACGGGCGTCGAGCTGACGTTCTCTCCATTCAACTGGCAGGACGCGATCAAGATATATGGGTCGGTCGAATTCTTCGCCGCTGAACTTTCCTCGCGCGGGCTGACGCTGGCGAGCGGCTTCTTCGCCGAACTCGAGGCCGCGGGCGACTTCACAGAGGCCGGCGCGCAGTCCGCTATCATCGACAAGGCAAAACGATATGCGGATTTCCTCAAGGCTTGCGGAAGCGACATCATGGTCATCGGGGCGCCGCTTCGCCAGACGCTGGGCGCCATTCCGGTCCGATTCTTCGATTTCGAACAGGCCCGCAAGATCGCGGACTTCCTGAACAGGCTCGGCGCCGTTCTCCATGGCAGGGGAGTGCGGCTCGCTCTCCACACCGAGGCTCATTCGATTTTTGCCGGCGGCCGCGACGTCGACCTCATGATGCTGTTGACAGATCCCGCCTACGTCCACATGTGCCCGGACACCGCGCACATTATTCTCGCGGGCTCCGATCCTCTTCAAGTGGTCGACCGTCACCATGAGCGGGTGATCATCGCCCATTGGAAGGACGGGCTTGGACCGATGCCATCCGATACTCCGATCGACGCGCACATCCACGACCGTCATCGGCCCTATTTCTGTGGCTTCGGCCTCGGACGTGTCGACTGGCCGGGCTGGGCGCGGCTTCTGCGCGACCGCGGATACCAGGGTTGGGCCATCCTCGAGCTCGACGCCGCGCCCGACCCAGTTGGCGACATAGCGAACGGTCTCCGGCTCGTGAAGCAGGCGCTTCTCCCGATCTACCGATAAGACTCTCCCTAACCGAAGACCCCGCCAAAGAGGGTCGCTTTCCAAGAGGTGGAACAATGAGAACTGGAATGAAAGCATTGCTTGCCGGGGCCGCCCTGATCGCTGGTGTCGTCCCTGCTTTGGCAGAGGACAAGCCGAAGGCGGAAGTCATCACGTCCTGGACGTCGGGTGGCGAGGCCGCGGCCCTTGGCGTCATCAAGGCGGAGTTCGAAAAGCATGGCGGCGTCTGGAAGGATTCGTCCATCGCCGGCTTCGGCGCCGCGGACGCCGCCTTTCAGAACCGTTTGGTCGCGGGCGATCCGCCGGCTGCCAAGCAGGGCGTGATGGGCGTCGCCAACGCCGACTTCGTGAAGCAGGGCCTGCTGAGCCCTGTCGAGCAGACCGCGGAGGCAGGGAAATGGGCCGACGTGCTGCCGAAGTCCATCCTTGATCTGATATCCTACGATGGGAAGGTCTATCTCGCCCCCACGGGCGCTCACGGCGAAAGCTGGGTCTTCTACTCCAAGGACGTCTTCGCGAAGGCGGGCGTCACCAAAGAGCCGAACAACTGGGACGAGTTGTTCGCCGCGCTCGACAAGCTCAAGGCTGCCGGGGTGACGCCCGTGGCATGGGGCGGCCAGTCCTGGCAGGAGGCCAAGGTCTTCAACATGATCCTGCTCTCGCAGGTCGGCGTGGATGGCTTCCAAAAGATCTACGTCGACAAGGACCAGAGCGACGCCTCGGTCGCCGGCCTGACTAAAACTCTGGAAATCTATGGCAAGCTTCGAGGCTACGTCGACGAGGGTGCGGCTGGACGCAACTGGAACGACGCCACCGCCATGCTGATTTCCGGCAAAGCCGGCGTCCAGTTCATGGGCGACTGGGCAAAGGGAGAATTCCTCGCGGCCGGCAAGGAGCCGGGCAAGGATTACGGCTGCATGCTTGTCCCCGGTTCGGACGGGATGGTCTACGTCGCGGACGCCTTCTCGTTTCCCAAGACTGCGGACAAGGACTCCGAGGCCGGCCAGAAGCTTCTGGCGGAAGTGGCAATGGATCCTGCCGTCCAGGTTGCGTTTTCTCTCAAGAAGGGTTCGATTCCCATGCGGTCGGACGTCGACAAGTCGAAGCTCGACATCTGCGCGCAAAAGGGTATCGAGCTGATGACCGCGGGCAAGATCGCCCCCGACCAGGCGCTGGTTCTTACGCCCCAGCAGGCGGGCGCGCTCAATGACTTCGTCAACGAGTATTGGAGCGACGCTTCCGCGGACGCTGCGGAGTCTGCGAAGTCCTTCTACGAGATCTTCGACTAAGTTCCGCTGCGCGATGGGTGGGTGTTTCGCCCATCGCGCCTTGAACGCGCCACCGGCACTGCCGGAAAAGGCGCCGATCGTCCGAGGAGTTCGCCATGGCGCAGATGCGTAAGCGTTCAAGGACGGCAAGCTATGCACTGCTTCCCACATGGTTTGCCGCGATATTCGTCTACATAGGGACTATGGTCTGGTCAATCCGGCTTTCGTTCACCGACTCGACCGTTTTTCCCTCGTCGAACTACGTCGGGCTGGCCCAGTACGCGCGCCTCTTCCGAAACTCCCGCTGGCTGGCCTCGCTCGAGAACGTCGTGATCTTCGGCGTCTTGTACGTGATCGGCTGTCTCGTTCTGGGGTTCCTGCTTGCCGCCTCGCTCGATCGGAAGGTTCGATTTGAGAGCATGTTCAGGACGATCTTCCTCTACCCCTATGCCATGTCGTTCGTGGTCACGGGTCTCATCTGGCAATGGATGCTCAACCCGACGCTCGGCATACAGGCCTTCGTCCGCTCGCTCGGATGGACAAGCTTCGTCTTCGACTGGATCGTAAGCCGCGACATGGCGATCTACACAATCGTCCTCGCGGGCCTGTGGCAAGGCGCGGGCCTCGTGATGGTCATCACGCTCGCCGGCATGCGAGGTATCAGCGAGGAGCAGTGGAAGGCCGCTCAGATCGACGGGATCCCCGTCTGGCGCGTCTACGTGTCCATCATTCTACCGCAACTGGGTCCGGCCCTTGCCGCCGCCTCGATGCTGCTCGGCATGGGCGTTATCAAGACGTACGACCTCGTGGTGGCCCTGACCGGGGGCGGTCCGGGTTCGGCCACCGAAGTCCCGGCGAAGTTCATCATGGACAACCTCTTCGAGCGTCAGAACCTCGGGCTGGCTTCCGCCGGGGCTACGGTTCTGGTGCTGTCCGTTCTGATGGCCGTGGTTCCCTTCCGCTATGCCGTGCACATGCAATCCAGAAGAAAGGGCGCGCAACGATGAGCAGTGCCCATCCCCGCGGCGCAAAGCCGTTCCGTCTGACTGTCGGTCGCATCGGCCTTTACGCATTCCTCGGCTGCGCGGCGCTGTTCTTCCTTCTGCCGCTCTATACGATGCTGGTGACGTCGCTGAAGAGCATGGAGGAGATCCGCCTAGGGCAGATTTTCGCCATGCCGGTGCAATTCTTCTGGGACGCCTGGAAGACTGCTTGGTCAGGTGCCTGCATGGGAACGCAGTGCGGCGGCGTGCGTGTCGGCTTCTGGAACTCCGTCCAGATCACGGTCCCCGCGGTCGCGATCTCTGTGCTGGTGGGGGCCGTCAACGGCTACGCCCTGTCATTCTGGCGCCCGCACGGCTCGTCGGCCCTGTTCGGCCTGCTCATGGCGGGAGGACTGATACCCTACCAGATCTTTCTCTATCCGCTGGTGAGGCTGCTCGCTACCGTGGAACTCTACAACACCGTGGCCGGCGTCGTGCTCGTCCACGTGATCTTCGGGCTGCCGTTGGTGACCTTGCTGTTCCGCAACTACTTCGTGGCCATTCCGGACGAGCTTTGCAAGGCGGCCCGCGTCGACGGCGCCGGCTTCTGGCGCATCTTCTTCGAGATCATGCTGCCGATGGCCGTTCCGATGGTCGTGGTCGCTTCGATCTTCCAGTTCACCGGCATCTGGAACGACTTCCTGATCGGCCTTGTCTTCGCAGGCCGGGACAACCTGCCGATGACCGTCCAGCTCAACAACATCGTCAACACCACGACGGGCGAGCGGGCCTACAACGTCAACATGGCCGCGACCATTCTGACGGCGCTCGTTCCCCTCGCCATCTACTTCTTTTCAGGCCGCTGGTTCGTGCGCGGGGTCGCAGCCGGCGCAGTCAAGGGATAACCGCATGCAATCCGCTGTTTCCATCAAGGACCTCAAGATTTCCTACGGCGACCATGCCGTGATCGAGAAGATGTCGCTCGACATCAGGCCTCGCGAATTTCTTGTCCTGCTCGGCCCATCGGGCTGCGGCAAGTCGACTTTGCTCAACTCCATCGCCGGGCTGCAGGACATCACGGATGGCGAAGTCTGGATATCGGGCAAGAACGTCACCTGGGAGGAACCAAGCGATCGGGGCATCGGGATGGTGTTCCAGTCATATGCACTCTACCCGCGTATGACGGTCCGGAAGAACTTGTCCTTTGGTCTCCGCGTTGCCGGGCTGCCGAAAGCGGAAATCGAGACAAGGGTCGCAAGGACCGCCTCGCTCCTGCATCTCGACGCCCTGCTTGACCGCTATCCGGCAGCGCTGTCGGGCGGCCAGCGCCAACGCGTCGCCATCGGACGGGCGCTCGTCCGCCAGGTCGACGTCTTCCTCTTCGACGAGCCGCTGTCCAACCTCGACGCCAAGCTTCGCAACGAGTTGCGCGTCGAGATCAAGAAGCTTCATCAGGACCTCGGCAACACTATGATCTACGTGACGCACGATCAGGTCGAAGCCCTGACGCTCGCCGACCGCATCGCCATCATGAAGGATGGCGTCATCCAGCAGCTCGCGACGCCGTCGGAAATCTACCATCGGCCGGTCAACCTGTTCGTCGCAGGTTTCATCGGCGCTCCCGCGATGAACTTCGTCGAGGGCAAGATCGTCCTTTCGAGCGGCAATTCTGTCTTCGAGAGCCGCGGCGTTCGTTTCGACCTTTCTGCATACCGTTTCACGGACGGGCCGGTGCCTGGTCCAGCGACGCTCGGAGTCCGACCGGAACATGTCGCTCCCAATGGCGGGCAGGCAGGTCTTCAGACCGTCCCCGCCAAGGTCTCCGTCGTCGAGCCGATGGGCGCCGAGAGCGTCGTCTGGTTCGACTGGGAGGGCTCGAGCTTCTCCTATCGAGTCATGGACGAGGTCAGCCTTCAGCCCGGTGCCGAGATCGCTCCCGGTATCGACATTGCCAAGGCCTCGCTCTTCGGAGCGGACGGCCGTCGCCTGTAACACCGCATACGCAAATACGGATCAAGATCATGTCAAAGACTACGTACGACGCGCTGGTCATCGGCTCGGGCGCGGCGGGCTCCTTCGCCGCCATGGAGCTGACCGCCCAAGGGCTTTCAGTACTTCTTCTGGAGGCGGGACCCGCCGTTACAGAAAAGGACTTCGATCCCGCTCGCAAGAAGGCGCCTTCAAGCAGCATCAACATATGGGAGCGCGCCCGAGCCACTGTGAAGGGACAGCCGATACAGGCACGCGCGGCATTCTTTACTGAACGCTTCAGCCATTTCTTCGTTAACGACTGGAAAAATCCCTACACGACGCCGAAGGATTCGCCGTTCCTCTGGATCAGAGGGCGACAGGGCGGGGGACGTCTTCATAGCTTCGGACGCGTTCTCCTTCGTTGGACGGACGAAGACTTCAAGATTCGTACGCTGACAGGCAAGGGCGAGGACTGGCCCGTGTCGTACGATGAGCTGCGGCCATTTTATGAGGAGGCCGAATCCCTGCTCGGGCTCTACGGCAATCCGGACGGGGTGGAGACGCTGCCGGACGGCGTATACGCCAAGCGGGCGGGGCTGACGCCAGCGGAGGAGGCCTTTAAGGCGAAAGTCGAAGGCAAGTGGCCCGGCCGCCATGTCGTCTCCTGGCGATACATCGCGCCCGATCCTACGCGCACGTTGGCACCACTGCGCAAGGCTCAAGCCACCGGTCTTCTGACCACGCGCTACAATGCCGTCGTCCGGCGTATCACGACGAACGAGGGAACCGGGCTTGCGACCGGCGCTGAAATCATCGACCGCGTGACAGGGGGCGTCGAGAGTGTCAGGTCGGGAATCGTGGCACTGTGCGCGTCGCCGATCGAAAGCGTCAGGCTGCTTCTGAACTCGAAGTCGACCAGACATCCAGACGGCCTCGCCAACAGCTCCGGAATGCTGGGTCGCTACTTCATGGACCAGCTTCCTTGCCTCGCCTTTGGCTCGTTTTCCGGAGCGAAGGGTTGGGCAAAGGACACCTCGGCGCCGCCTGATGACTTCTACAATCCGTCCGGCGGCATCTTCATCCCTCGCTTCGACAGGGCGGAACTAAGCCGCGGCGATTTCGACTTCCAGGGCAGCGTCGGCCGCGCGCCGACGGACGCCAACGGCGACGCCCGTCTTTCTTTCTTCGGCTTCGGGCGTATGCTTCCCTATGCGGACAACCGCATCACTCTCGATCCGCGGCGAAAGGACGCCTGGAGCATTCCTGTGCCGCACATACGATGCGCCATGAGGGACGAGGAACTGGCTCTCCTCAAGAAGCAGGAGGAGATCCTGATCGAGATCATTAAAGGTGTGGGCGGCGAGCTAGAATTCATCGGTTCGCCGACCGGCCTAAAGGAGATCGGGCGAGGGGCGTTTCCGGATGCGGATCCGTTCAGCCGCTTCATGTTTCGCAGATGGTTCCGAAAGACCATGTGCATGGGCGCCGCGATCCATGAAACCGGCGGTGCGCGGATGGGGGCGTCCGGCAAGGATTCGGTGCTCAATGGCTACAATCAGTGCTGGGATGTTCCCAATCTTATCGTCACCGACGCGTCGGCATTTCCTGGTAGCGGCGTCGCTGGAACGACTCTTACGGTGATGGCCCTGACGATCCGGGCCTGCCGGCACGTCGTGCAGGGCTATCGATCGAAAGACTGATTTCGGAAAGGGCAACCAATGGACGCGGCGTTCTCGATGCAGCCCCCGATGAAGAACTAGATGGATCGCCCGGCGCAAGGTGCCGAGAACCGTCGGTGAGCCGCCGCCCGACCAGGATGCGGGCGGCGGCTCGCCTACTACGTATTCCTACCTTCGACTAATGCCTGTTGTTCCTGCAGATATGCGTCGGCGTCGGCCTCGCTGATGAAGAACTGGTCTTGAACCGAAACGCCATCGAGATTGTAGGTCACAATGTTCCAGCCGTCGTCGGTCTGCTTTTTGACGACAGACGGCTTCTGATCTTGCGTAGACGGCATCTCTACCTCCGAGGTGGTGAAGGAGATGAAGATTTAGGACTCGCCTGATCGAAGGCAAATGTCCGCAATGCCTCTAGGCCGACACCAGCGTCCAACCATCCCAAGCACCGCTGAGCCAAGCAGCATCGTTATCACCGATGTCTTGAAACGGAATATGGCGACCGCCGCCACGAGCGTGAGAACGAGCGACGGCCACACGAGAGAACCGCTCGGAATGCCGTCGCGCCGGCCTGGATTTTCCGTGCTGGATCGTTCTCGACGAGTATAATCGGGTTGAACTCGACAAAGCGTTCGACTTTGAGTCGACCGCGCCGCTTGGCAGTTTCAGTCCTGCCTTCCTGAAGAAAATCGCACTGACCGTCAAAGATGCCGCCGCAGCCCGAAAGCTTACTGGTATCACGCGTTCCTGATGCCTATGCCTGCCAGAAGGGCGATGGGAAATGACACGCGCGGGTGTCGCACCTCGAGCTGGCGTGCCTGGATCCGCCTTCCGTCCATTCAATCTGCGCATGGCACGCCCATTGCGGTCTCGATGGGGCATGTCTGACCGGAGACCGCCTCGCGCTGCTCGGCTCGATCGTCCTCCCGCAACGGCCGGCTCGTTTTCTTCCCCTGCCGGCTGCGCCGTCATTCCTCGCGATAGCCAAGAAAGCCTCCGCCCATGGCCGTCCTCCACTTCGTTGCGGCCCTGCGGGTGCGGGCCGATCATCCCCGGTCCGATCGACAGCCATCGAAGCCGCGATGGGCGCGGCTCGAGCAACAGAAAAGGAATGCGACAATGGCAACCATCGGCTCTTTCACCGCCTCGAACGACGGCTTCACCGGCACCATCAAGACCCTCACCCTCAACGTCAAGGCATCCATCAAACCCTGCGACCGCGACAACGATCGCGCCCCGGACTTCCGGGTCACAGCAACGGGTGTCGAGTTTGGAGCCGGCTGGAGCCGGACCGCCCGGGAAACCGGCGCCGAATACCTCTCGCTCAAGCTCGACGATCCGTCCTTCACGGCTCCAGTCTACGCCTCCCTCGTCCAGGGCGACAAAGGCGAGCACAAGCTCATCTGGTCCCGCTGACTAGCACCACGGCGCTCCGCTTACTGCGGGGCGCCCTCATTCGATCACATAGCCCAGCGCGCGATAACCCACTCGTCGCTTTGCGGCCATCCGGGCCAGCACCTGAACGGTGCTGTCGACATAATCGACGACCAAGACGTCCCGCTTACCATCATGCTGACGATGCAGACGTCCGACATACTGCGCCAAAGTGCCTTTCCAGGCGATCGGCATGGTCAGGAACAACGTGTCGAGCCGGGCGTCATCGAAGCCTTCCCCGATATAGCGGCCTATCGCAAGTATCAGGCGCTCATCATCGTCTGCGACATTCAACGCCGTGTTGGCTTGCCTGCGATCCTTCGCCGACATGCCACCGCGCAGCACCACCAGATTTTTCACGAACGGCTCGAACTTCTGCTGGAGATAATCGAGGTGATCCTTCCGCTCCGTAAGCAGGATGGGCGAACGTTTGGCCTCAAGGGATTTCAGCACGTCATCGAAGATCAGGTCATTTCGGCCTTGGTCCTGCGCAAGGGCCGCATAGATCGCTGGCATTGACGGGCGCTCGGCCGAGGCGAGTGACGCTGGCAACTCAAACTTCGTCGAACGGTCGCGGGCACGGTGGCGAATACCACGCTCGGCAGCTTGAACTCTTGCATCAACCCGATGGCGAACGGGGCCGCATTGCATGAAGATGATCGGATGATGACCGTCCTTTCGGGCAACGGTGGCAGATAGCCCGACGACATATCGCGCCTTGGATCTGCGAGCGACAAGTTCAAAACTTGCAGCGGACAGATGGTGGCATTCGTCGACAATCAGATGACCGTAATTGCCGACGATGTCATCGACCTCGCCATTGCGAACCAGGCTTTGGATCAGCGCCACATCAATGATCCCTGTCGGCTTCCTTTTCCCGCCACCGATGATGCCGATCTGCTTCGGGTCGATGCTCAGGAAAGAACTCAGACGCTCTACCCATTGGGTGAGAAGCTCCCTGCGGTGCACAAGAACCAGCGTGTTGCGGCTTCGATGTGCTGTGAGTGCGGCGGCGACAACTGTCTTGCCGAAGGCGGTCGTGGCGGCGAGCACGCCGTTATCGTTCGCGACAAGAGCATCAAAGGCCCGCGATTGTGGCCGTCGCAGTTCCCCTTGGAACGAGACGCCGGCGGGTAGAGCCTCTCCATCTTCGCGGAGATCCTCCAAAATGGCGGTCGCGCCATGGCTCTTGATGAGTTCAACTGTTTCATCGAGACAGCCTCGTGGCAGCGCGACATGGCGTGGGTGAAGCTCGGCACAGGAGATGATCCGAGGCTTGCCGAATGTCGGCAATCGCATTGCTTGCGCACGATAGAATTCCGGGTTCTGGAATGCTGCCAGGCGCACGAACTGCGCAATCAGTGCGGACGGAAGCTCGGTCCTATCGATGTAAACCTGGTCGGCGATCACGACCTTGATGCTTTGCGGGATCGCAGCCTCAATTCGCCGCGGCTCGCTACGACGTGACGGCAACATCTTCCACGGCTCATCGGCATGTTCGTCATCGACTGGCATCCGGACGCCCAAGACCCGCCCGGACAATTCGGCTTCGTCGGCGATCCTGAAGACTTCGTCCGCAGACAACCTGGGTAAAGACGACAGGTATGCCCACTGATCATCGTAGGGTTGCAGGTCACCATCGACAAAAACGCTGTTGCCATTTTCACGGGCTTTCCTTTGCAGGGGAAGCGCGATCAGATTGCCGAAGCCGCCAAGTGGCATGGTATCCTGGTTGGGAAAGAAACGGTCATAAGACGTGAAGCCGATCTCGGGGCGGTTCTCCATCGTCTCTGTGATCAGTGCGGCCCCCAGTTGTCGGGCGACCTTCGCGGGAACGGGTTCGGAGAAGAATATCCAGACATGGCCGCCGCTTCCCGACCTCGACCGTTCGAGGGCTGCGGCAATTCCTTTTGCACGACAGGTGGCGAGCAACGCTCTGGTATCGTCCGCCCAGCTTTCCTTGTCGAAGTCAGCAGCAAGGAACCAGCATGTTTCGTCTTGCAGCAATGGATATACGCCGGCAACAAAGTCGCTTGAGCGAGCATCGCCGCCACGGAGGTGCTTTTCGATGATATCTTCGGAATATGGGATGAACGCTTGATGCGGGCAGTCCCCGCATTTCACCTTCGGCTTGCCGCAGATTCCTTTCGCCCACTCGTTAGAACAGGCTGGTGAATAGCCGGAGCGTCCGTCCTTCTTGTTGTTCCAGCGAACCGGGAAGACGTCGGGGCGCCCGGCAAACAGCTGCCGGAATAACTCCACCTTCTCCATCGACGGTGAGCTGTTGGTAACAGGGGCGTCGGCGAAGGCTGGCTTCTCTGCGTCGGCCTGGCTATCGGAAATCAGCTGTTGCTCAAACGCTTCCAGTTCACGCTCAAGCGCCTTCCGCTCATCATTCAGATCAGCCAGCCG
The DNA here is from genome assembly GCF_964254185.1 of Rhizobium sp. LjRoot258. NCBI lineage: Bacteria > Pseudomonadati > Pseudomonadota > Alphaproteobacteria > Hyphomicrobiales > Rhizobiaceae > Rhizobium > Rhizobium sp. LjRoot258. The sequence goes on from NZ_CAXUST020000003.1 coordinate 676,635, forward strand.
CCGTCGAATGCGAGCAATGTTTTCCCATGCCTCATTCTTTTCCGCCAACTTTGCAGCTTTCGCCAAAATGATCGTGGGGATCAGCATAGGCCAAAGGCGTCCGTATTTTAAGACGCACTATCCATCTCAGCCTCCGGGATTATGCGGAGCAGAATCCGCCGAAATCACCGGCAAATCCGGCCTTCAGCGACCGACACTCTGCATAATCACGTTCTCAGCATAATCGACATTTTGCGGTGCACCGCAAAACGTTGAGTTCGGCGCCGGCTGGCAGAAACAGGCCCGAGACACCGAGCGCGACTACATCTCGGTCAAGCTCGATGATCCGAGCTTCCCGGCTCCGATCTACGCGACGCTGACCGAAGTGCAGGGCCAGGAGGGCCTCCAGCTTATCTGGTCGCGCAACACGCGCCGGTAAGCAGAACCAGAAAGCCCCGCCGATCATGAACTGACCTCGTAAAGTTGGACTTCCAACTTCGGGGGTCAGTTCAGATCAAGCGGGGCTTTTCTTAATGTCACTTGTTCAGCGCATCCTTCAGCGCCTTTGCCGGCGCGAAGGTGAGCTTTTTGGCGGCGGCGACCTTGATGGTCGCGCCGGTCGCCGGATTGCGCGCTTCGCGCTCCGGAGTGTCCTTCACTTTAAATTTGCCGAAGCCTGGGATCGAGGTTTCGTTGCCGGAGGTGGATGCCGCAGTGATGGCCGTGAACACGGCTTCCACGATCGCCTTGCCCTGTCCCTTGGTCAGGCCATGTTCGCCTGCGATCTTATCTGCAATTTCGTTGGTGGTGGTCATGGTGAACTCCCGTTTGAAGATTCGGAATCTTTTCCACTACGCGGCTCCCATGTCATCGGCCCCCAATGCCCACCGAACTGACTTCGGCGGTATTTCCACAGCTTCCTGTGGGCTTATAGCCTTTCGACCGCTTCCGGCGTGCGAGTTTGAGGAAGTGCGACGCCGCTGCGAGCTCATCCGAAAACACCTCCGTCTTTTCCCGACCGCTCGTCCCGATCCGGCCCCATGAACGGACGACAGCCGTTTCACCGAACAGCGTTGGCTGTATCGAAAGGGTGTAGAACCGTGCCATGTTCCTGCTTGGATCGGTGCGATGGCAATAGAGGCGATAGGGGTAGAGCGACATGGACAACAGGATCGGAGATCTGGCGCTCAGCGTCCAACGACAGTTTTGAATCGGTCGCGCCGCATTGATTCACGTGCTTGATAGGTCGAATCTGCGCCGATCGTCGTTTTCCTAGGGCAGGGGCGGCATGTCGCCATCGGCGACCCGCCAGACCCACGGCGTCGTATCCGGTCGCGCATCGATCATGTCCTGCAGCGCAATCTCGAATTCCTCACTGGCTCCGGGTGGCACGATGTAGAGCGCTGCGGGACAGGGCTTCAGCTCCGGAAGCATCGCGTTTGCGAGTGGCTGCGTGGCCGCAAGGTTGAAACGGAGCCCCTTGACAGTTTTTTGGCGCATCTTGGTCAATCGTTCCAGTAATCGTTCTTCGTGGATGTTTTCGACCGGTAGCCACTGTTCCGTGACGACCATCAAGGCGATCTCGTTGACGGCGATCGCTCCCGACGCTGACGCGCCGATTGTCGCAATCGCGATCAGATGACAAGTCCCGTTTGTTTTCCAGATGTCGAATTCGGCGGCAAAACGCGCGTTGAGGCGACGCCATGATGCCTCTTCCAGGAAAAGGGAAAAACCAGGCAGGTGTTTGGCGACAATCCTTTGACCACTGCGTGTCGGAGCAAATTCCTTTATCTCGCAGATCAGAAGCATCAAGGGTCTTGAGCCGGTGGCTCCAGCCTGAAGAGAGGCCAGGGCGGCGGCGCGTCGCTCTTCGATCGCGTTTCTGTCGTCGAGCCGGAATGGTTCCGGCACGAACAGCCGATCCGTGAGTGGCTCCCCTTTGACAGACATGGTGCGTGCGGCTTCCAGAAGGTGGTTGCGAACCTGCGGCCAGTGCCGCTTGCCCGCCCAGTGTGCGGTCCATTCCGTCAAGCCGCCCTGATGCCAGAGATAGTGGAGGAGGGCACGCAGCGACATCTTGCGGGCATCATTCTTGACGGACGCTGAACCCGCCGATGTTTGCGTTGGCGCGGTGCGCGGGCCTTGCCTGGAAAGGGAAAAATCCAGCTTCAAAGAAGCAACGCCGCTTTCCGCATCGATCTGGATAGCACTGCCGATCAGGAAGCCCAGCCCCGACAATTCGTAGGGTGGCTCATAAGATTCGCAGTCAGGCGCGTGCGCACCGCCGGTCAATGGCATGCGTTTAATGACGAGTTGGTCGCCGACATTGGCAATGTACATTGCCACGCCAGTCGCCTGACAAAGACAGACCGGGCGCAGCTTGGATCGATAGGCCATCGCCAGGTTTTGCTGAAAGCCTGCCGATTGCTCCTCGACGACTGTGTTGCCGATTTGGAAACGCCTCATTCCTGCAATGTCTCCTTGAGTGTATCGAACCCTCGTTCCGGTGCCACACGAGACCAAACCCTGTCTGCTCGGAACTGCGATTGTGCCGCGAGCGGAAAAGCCGCCTCAAGGTCGCGCGACCCCTCCAATTTTGCCTGCGCTTGCGCTCCGACAAAATCGGCTCCTCCACGCGCCGGCTCAGCCGGTCGCTGACGCGAACCTTGACCCGTCTTCTCCCCTCACAGCCGCGCCGGTCATCTTTCACAAACGTCAAGGAGACGAAGATGACGACCGAACAGCACATCGAGGAACTGCGCACTGAGGCCCGAAACGCCCCGACCCTCGAAGAGCGCCGGCAGATCGAAGCGGAACTCAACGCCGCGATCGAGCAGCTCATCGCCGAAATCGAGAACCTGCCCCCTGTCTAGGGGGCATTCGCATTTGGTGGAGATGACCCTGCCTGATCGACCGGCCGGATCATCTTGGACGACACTCAATAACCGTTTTCCTTCAGATAACAGTCGATCGCCGCCTCCATGATCACCGTCATCTTCACATCGTTCTCATGCGCTGCTGTCTTCAGGCGCATCTTGGTCTCGTAGTTCAGCGCAACGTTGACATAGAACTTCGCGTCGCGCTCTTTGGCGCGCTTCAGGTTCTTGAGCGCAAGTCGCGCTCCTTCCCCGGCAATAGCCCGCGTGGTTGCCTTCTGCCGGCGCACATTCTGCGAAGGCTTGGGCAGGATAGGGGCCTCGACCGACTGCGCAGATCCTTCTTCGGCGCTATGTTCGATTGATTTCGCATCCACACTCCGCGCATTGTTGCCGGCCTTCGATGCGATGATGAAGTCGTCAAGGCCCAGGCTCGGCTTGTTCATGCGGCAATGCCCTTACGGTGGATCGATCGTTTGCTCTCGATTTCCGTGACGAGCGCCTGAACTTCGGCACGGGCCTTTCGCACACTGTCGGTCAAGTCCTGCATCTGCAATGTGCCGAGGCCGTTTTGAATCTCGCGATAGATATTGCGCTCGAACAACTCCGTGTCGAGAAGTGCAGTGCGATAGGCGGCTTGCTGCAAGCCGGCAACGAATGGCCGGATATAGCGATAGGCTTCGAGGTTGCGCCCCGGGATAGTCACGCGCGTTCTCACATTCAGATGCTGAATTTTCGTGCCCGCTTGGTCGTTTATCTCGTTGACCATGGCGACGGCCTGTCCAGCCGCCTCGATCTCCTTGATCGCCGGCTGGATGGGAGAAATCACCAATTGCGAGGCGCGAATGATGCTCGTCTGAAGTGAGCTGTCGACGCCAGGTGCATCGATCACGATGAGGTCGAAGGACGCTGCAAACCGCTCGATGGCCGTCTCGAGCGTTCGTGATGTCGATGCTGTCGCGACTTCAATGTTTTCGGGCACATTTTGCTTGTTGTGGCACAGTCGCCACCATCCCGAAAGGTTCTGCCTGCTATCGGCGTCGATCAGAAGCACGCGCTCGTTTCTGAGCGCATACTCCCCGGCCGCCAAGGTGACGAGCGTGGTCTTGCCAGCGCCACCCTTATTGCTCACCGCGGCATAGATCCGGCTCATCTTGATTGATCCTTTGAAAGCTGACGTGCACTGTGTCTCTGTGAATATAACTCTATGAGTATAGCAACCGTCAACCAAAATGCTGGCGATCAAACACATTCCATGGGCGATGGCCCGCAGAATGTGGTCACATGCCAATGGCAAACGAGGTGATTGCACGAGGTGTTTACTCGCACTTATTATATTGAAATATCGTGTGAATGCTCGATGTGATTGCTCAAATTGTGCACATGGCCGTTGTCCCTGCGAACCTTCTTTGGTTCGTGGTCAGGCTCCCATCAAAGTTCTCCGATGGCGGTTTGAAAAAGAATACTAAATTCGTGTAGTGGTGTTTGGCAGGATACGCAAATTTGTGATACAAATTTGCTGACGATCGACGGACAAGCCGTCGATGCCGCCTGCGGCGATTGTTTCGAAGAGGATGAAATGGTGGCAAGCCACCGCAGGGCGATCGAACCAGCCGAGCGGAAGGATCGGGTCGTGCACGCGCGTTTCAGCCCGTCCGAAATCGCTGCCATCGCTCGCGTTTCCGAAGAGGCCGGGATGACCACCTCGGCCTTTATGCGGTCGCTGACATTGGAAGGAGCAGGCGTCAGACCCTTCTTCACCGATGACGACCGCGCAATTCTGGATCTGCTTTTGTCGGACATGCGGGCGATTGGCGTAAACCTCAATCAGCTGGCGCGCGCCGCAAACAGCAGCGGTCACGTTGATGCCAAGGCGATCTCTGCTCAAACGGCCGATATTCAGAAGATCGTAGCCGCCGTCATGCTCGAGCTCAGACGTTTCGCGGCGCGCGGCGCCCAACGGCGGCGAGGAACCGCCTGATGGAGTTCTTCCTCGGTGCGTTCGAGAGTGAGTGGGAGCGGCGTAGGGCAGCGCTGCTACACGAGCGGTCGCTGGGTCGGGGCAAGAATTCGGAGGAAGAGGAGCGCCGGCGCCGCGGAGGAGCGGTCCCGACCGCATCTCTTACCGCCGGCCGAAAGCATGGTGGTGCCAAACGCGGCCGACGTTCGGCCGGGTTCAGGGCTGGGGATGGATTTGGCGCCCGCGAACCTTCCATGCGGTCCCGGTTTGCATCACTCGCGTCCGGCAGCCAACCGGCCGTGGTCAAGATGGCGTCATTCGGCGGCGGCAACAGGCTTGGAGCGATGATCGGCTATATCTCGCGCAACGGCGACGTCGCCGTCGAGAACGAGCGTGGGGAACAGTTGCGGGGCCGCAATGAACTGTCCACGGTCCGGGGCGAGTGGGACCACCTGATGAAGAATCGCGCCGAAAGCCGCGATATCGGGTCTTTCGTGGTGGAGGTGAAGGACCAGGTCGATCCGGCCGGGGATATTCACGAGCAGGCGCGGGCGATCCTCAAACGCGGGCTTGGTGACCGGATGTTCGCCTTTGCCGCATCGCCTCGCAATGATGACAAGGGCTTTACCGTCGAGGGCGTCACTGTCTTGCGCGACAGCATGGGTGAGCGCCTCACCGGTGACGGGAAAGCATCGGCGATCGTGCAAGGTCGTCTGGATGGTGACGAGGGCGAGCAGATTGTGGCAACGACGTTTCGCTTCACCGGCTATGGCAACGGCACAGACTACGGCTCCGCCCGGCTTCGTGACCTTATTGGTCGGCATCAAGGTGCCGTTCAGGACGAGCAAGGGGGTGTGATCGCGGATGCCAAGCAGGCCGGCGATGTCGTGCAGCTCAAATGGCGCGGGGGCCTGCATAGCCGCAAGCCGCGCGACATCATGCATGTCATCCTCTCCGCACGGGCCGGAACGGATGTCCAGGCTTTCCATGCCGCCGCTCGAGAGTTCCTGGCCCAGGAATTTGCCGGTTACCGCTATGTGTCTTCCCTGCATGACCCTTCGAAGGACCCCAAAGCCGAGGAGGCGGGCGGCAAACGGCCACATGTGCATGTCCATGCGATCGTTGCCATGCGTTCGGATGCCGGCGATCGGATCGAAACGACCATCGCGGTGTTTCGTCGCTGGCGGGTGACCATGGCGGAAAAGGCACGCGCGCACGGCATCAATATGGAAATGACCGATCGGCGTGAGCGGGCGAGTGCCTCCGCCTATAGCAAGAACCAGGTACGTCCGACAAACCGCCACGGGCGAACGGAACACAAGGGAACGAGCGAGGTAGCGCAGCGAAGATATGATGCAAAGCGGTCGGACAGACATAGCTTCACTCAAACAGAGCGTAGCCGACGCTATACTGATTTCGCTAGGCGTCAATGGGAGGCTTTGGCCACGGAACATGACGACAAAAGAGTCGAAGGCTTCGCTCGATCACAGGTTATCCGTTTAGAATCAGAAGTGATGAGTGATCATCCCCGACCGCATGGTGGGCGTAAGACGGAACGATTGCGCTCGCAATTCATAACGCATCTGGTATCGTTGGAAGAGATCGTTTCGAGGGATGAGCCAATGCGTCAAATGAGCCGATCGGAATTCGAAGCCTATGAGAAGCGTGTCGAGGTCGCCCTGTTCCAGGCGGAACGCGTCACGCCCGCCGACGAGCGCGCGAATTTTGACGAGATTGCCTCTGCAGCCCGTGAGCATGTGAGTGTGCGGCGCGAACTGATGGAACTGCAGGAGCAAAACGGTGAGCGGATCGCCAGCGATGAGCCAAGGCTGCGCGAAGGTGACAACGATGCCAACGTACGCTGGGACAAGGCGGTTGCGTGCCATGGGCTGCGGACCGTCGAAGCAGCGAACGAGATCATGCTCGAGGTGGAGCACTACCGTGAAGCGATCGACCTCGCGGACGCGGGCGAAATCAGTGCCAATAAAGCGTCGTTGCAGGCAAGCCTGGACCTTGTATTGGCACGTGTGGGTGAGCTCGGTGCCTCCGGCAATACATTGATCCGAGAAATCGCGGAGGTGGATCACGACCTCAGGATTGCGATCGAAGCGGCCGAGCGGGCGCGGGAGCGCGGTGGCAAGTTGACATCGGAAACGAGCGGCTCCTCGGGCATCCCGGCTGTACCTGCAGCTCAGGAGATATTCCGAGATCGCGACGATGAGCTAAGCCGTGTTCGAACCGAGGAGCAGCGGAACAGACCGGTGGCCGACGGGACGCGGCCGAGCCGGGATCGCGCAAGCCCTCCATCAGGTGACGCGACGCGCACCGATCCAGCCCAGCAACACATTCCGAGGCTCGAGCAGCTCCAGCGCGAGACCGATGAACGGCAAGAGCGCGAACGCGACGACCGTGAACGATAAGGAGGCCTTGTGAGTTCGAGCGGCGACTGCCTCATTTTCTCGGCAAGCCCTCCGATGCCATGTTCGACACCGGCATCATGAAACCTTTTGATTTTTAAGTCGTTGTCGCGCTATGACCGGCGCTAAATCCAATCCGAAATCCGACGGCACCAAACCGCAAGGTGCCGCGAAGTCGCACCAAGAGGAGGCATCGACTGTCGAGGTCGTGCCGCCGCCAAATATCATTGAACCGGATCGAGAGTTGACGCCTGAGGAGGCCGAGCAGGCGCGCAGGAGGTATTTGCTGACGCGTTTCTGGATCAGCGCGCGCCGTTACTGGGGCCGCGGCGGCGACAGGCTCGCTTGGCCGTGCTCAATCGGGCTATTGACCCTGATCGGCATCAATGTCGGCTTCCAGTATGGAATCAATGTCTGGAATCGCGCAATTTTTGACGCCATAGAGCAACACAATGCCCGCACCGTATATTTCCTGAGCGCCGTGTTCCTGCCACTCGTGCTCGGAAGCGTAGTCATTGTCACTGCACAAGTCGCGCTTCGTATGATGATTCAGCGACGCTGGCGTTCCTGGCTCACTACCGCAGTCATCGCGCGCTGGCTCGCGAACGGCCGTTACTATCAGTTGAACCTCATCGGCGGCGACCACAAGAACCCCGAAGCGCGCATTTCGGAGGATTTGCGGATTGCCACCGAAGCACCTGTCGATTTCATCGCCGGGGTCATTTCTGCATTTCTGTCGGCATCGACCTTCATCGTGGTGCTCTGGACGATCGGCGGGGCCCTGACTCTAACAATCGCAGGTTCGACCGTCACTGTTCCCGGCTTTCTCGTTATCACTGCGGTACTCTATGCCACGATCACGTCCAGCTCGATAGCGGTCATCGGCCGTCATTTCGTCCACGTCTCTGAAGCCAAAAATCAGGCGGAAGCCGAATTTCGCTACACGCTGACGCACGTGCGGGAAAACGGCGAGAGCATCGCATTGCTCGGCGGTGAAGAGGAGGAGCGTAGAGACCTCGACAAGACGTTCGCAAATGTGCTCAGGCAATGGGCGCTCCTTGCAAGCCAGCACATGCGCACAACACTTGTGTCGCAGGGGTCGAGCCTGTTTGCGCCGGTCGTGCCGGTTTTACTTTGTGCTCCAAAGTTTCTTGAAGGCAGCATGACCCTTGGACAGGTAATGCAGGCTGCCTCTGCCTTCGCCATCGTTCAGAGTGCGTTCGGATGGCTGGTCGATAACTACCCCCGTCTAGCCGATTGGAACGCCTGCGCACGGCGCATCGCTTCGCTGATGATCTCGCTCGACGGGCTCGAGCGCGCGGAACAGAGCAACGCCTTGGGACGCATCAAGCGCGGTGAGACTGAAGGCGATGCGATACTCAGCCTAAACGATCTCTCCGTATCGCTTGACGACGGCACCGCCGTGGTCAAGGAAACCCAGGTGGTGATCGAACTCGGCGAGCGGGTGCTCGTCGCCGGAGAATCCGGTTCAGGCAAGAGCACGCTGGTGCGGGCCATCGCAGGTCTTTGGCCGTGGGGTGACGGCAGCGTCAATTTCCACGCCGAGAGACGACTGTTCATGTTACCGCAGCGGCCTTATATCCCTTCCGGGACGCTTCGCCGTGCAGTCGCCTATCCCCGTGCCGCCGATAGCTGGACGCTGGATACGATCAAGGAGTCCCTCGACAAGGTGGGACTCGATTATCTGAACGACAAGATCGAGGAAGACGCGCCATGGGACCAGACGTTGTCGGGTGGCGAAAAGCAGCGGCTCGCGTTTGCGCGTCTCCTGTTACACAATCCCGATATCATTGTACTGGATGAAGCAACGTCAGCACTCGATGAGAAGAGTCAGGACAAGATGATGGAGATGGTGATCCATGAATTGCCGAAGGTCACCATCATAAGCGTAGCGCATCGAGCCGAGCTGGAAGCCTTCCATAGCCGCAAGATTACCTTGGAGCGGCGCGAGGGCGGCGCAAAGCTTGTCAGTGATATTGATCTTGTTCAGCGCAAGAGAAAACGGAACTTGCTTTTGCGCCTTTTGGAGGACCGGCGCTCGCTACCGAAAGGGAGTACGACGTCGAATTGCGCCGGTCCGCCGGTCCCCTGAGGGCGTCCGAGACGGGGCGAAAAGACGGGCCACAAACCCATCGCATCTTCGTTAAAGGCAGGCGCGGCAGATTTCCTTGATACGAGGCGGATCCTTCGATTGTGTTACTTGGTATCCCGCAAAAGGGAGGTCGTGCTCTACAGCAAAACGCATTCGCCAAAAGGATATTCACCTGCCTTAGATCGAAGTGGGTAGAATATAATCTTTTCTTTTCGACTATAATTCCGGAAGGCACGCATTGAACGATCCTCATAGATTTGATCTTGGCAATTTCGCGAGAGGGGTATGCCATGTATCGCAAAGCTCGCCGGTGGGCTTCCCGCTCAATACTATTGGATTCTTTGGTTCCCCGGTGGTTGGCCGCCGGTGGAAAGGTGAGGCCGCGCAATACTACCTATAGGCGCGAAGAATCTTCTCAACTTGCGTCATCCGTACAAACTACAGACGCGAACAAGTACGGCGCCTTTGTCGACAGTCCCGTCAGCAACTCTGCGCTCAACGAGTATGACAGTGGGCAGCGAGGCGACCTGGTCTGCGACGCGGACGTCAATATCGACCATGTACTGCCGTCGTTGACCGACACTTTCGCAACGATTCGCGGACCTCGTTTTGCACCTTTCTCGCGCGGTGAGAGTAAGGCTACATTCGGGATTGCATCGTCATTCCATGGCGTCCACGCTGAAATGGGCCCGATAGGCGACGATCCTTTGGCTCCGTTTCTGCCGCAAAACCCAGCTCCGACAGCGTTAGGGCGAGGTTTGACCACTGTGGCGGGCGCGCCCGCTGCTTCGGGCAAAGTCGTCATCCTCGAATCGACTCCGTCAGCGCAGGCGACTGCGCACGGTGCTGGATCTCATTCATTGGCTGTTGGCATGCCCTTTGGCGTCTGCGGGTGCGGCTACTTTACCTCTCCCACGCGGATTCTCGATTGGGCCCAGCGCGGGGGTATGCTTCAACAGGACGGTCAATTGCCGGGGACCAGGCTGACCGAGGGTCCGGACTATGTGACGACAGTCAAGCGGACATTCGGTGCCTCGATCAGCGACCCGCTTCTGGATCGTGACTTGTCCCCTCTTTCGGGCTGGCGCGGAACCGCAAGGTGGACAGAAGCAACGGTCTGGAACGGATCATTGCCAGGCGGCGGAGAGATCGGAACGGGAACCGCTAACTCTAAGGGCATCGGCATCCTTTCCGGCTCGGTCACCACACCGTTGGGCACGCAGCGGACATTGGCGCAAAATCTGGCGGCCGCGGCGACGGTCGTCAACCCGACCGTGCTCGAAAACCAGAAGCAGGGTAATCCAGAGAGCGAGTGGGGCATCGACGGTGCGGGTAGCTCCAACATCGAGGGATTCGCGACCGACATTAGCGTCGACAACGGCAAGACGATTAGCTTCAAGATCGATACGGATTCCACCAACTATCGAATCGATATCTACCGGCTGGGCTATTATGGCGGCATGGGCGCGCGCAAGGTCACCACCCTGCAGCACACCGGACTTCAGGCGCAGCCCGATCCGTTGCGCAATGCCTCGACCGGCACGGTCGATGCCGGCAACTGGGCAGTCTCTGCGTCATGGACCGTACCCGAGGACGCAGCCTCAGGTGTCTATATCGCCAAGCTCGTGCGTCAGGATGGCACCTTCGGCGAGAACCATATCCCGTTTATCGTGCGCGACGACGACAGCCACAGTGACATCGTCTTCCAGACCTCAGATGAGACCTGGCAGGCCTACAACGGCTGGGGTGGCGCAAACTTCTATGGCGGCAACGGCCCGGCGACGGGGCAAGGTGCCGGTCGCGCCTATGCCGTCAGCTACAATAGACCGATCGCGACCCGCGGCGGGGTTGGCACCTATGCCGGTCCCCAAGACTATCTGTTCGGCGCCGAGTACGCAGGCATCTACTGGTTGGAACAGAACGGCTATGATGTTTCCTACATGTCGGGCGTCGACGTCGACCGTTATGGCAGTCTATTACTCAATCATAAGATGTATTTGGATGCTGGGCACGACGAATACTGGTCTGGACAGCAGCGAGCCAATGTCGAAGCGGCACGCGACGCGGGCGTTAACCTGCAGTTTTGGAGCGGTAACGAGGTGTACTGGCGCACCCGTTGGGGCAACAGCTACAGCAGCGACGCCACGGCCTATCGCACCCTTATCTCCTACAAGGAGACATGGTCGCCCAGCGCCAGCATCGACCCCTCCAACGAATGGACAGGCACTTTCCGCGATCCCCGCCTCAGTCCACCCGCTATCGGTGGCGGAAATCCGGAAAACTCATTGACCGGCCAGTTGTTTATGGTCGACGATGTCGGCAATAATCTTCAGTCGATTACCGTTCCCTATGATGACGCCAACTTGCGCTTCTGGCGCAGTACGAGCGTTGCCAATCTTCAGCCCGGCCAAACGGCAACGCTCACCAAGAACTATCTTGGTTATGAGTGGGACGAAGCGACTGATAACGGCTTCGATCCGGCTGGCCTCGTGAAGCTGTCGTCGACGACGCTTCCGGTGAGCACTTACCTGCTCGACTATGGAAACACGACAGGCAACGGCGTCTCGACCCACAATCTGACGCTTTACCGCGCGCCGAGCGGGGCGCTCGTCTTCGGCGCTGGCACGGTCTACTGGGCGTGGGGTCTCAGCGACAACCACGATCTCCAGACGACGGCGACCGACCCACGCGTGCAACAGGCAATGGTGAACCTGCTCGCCGACATGGGCATCCAGCCGGGAACGCTGCAATCCGGGCTTGTCACGGCGACTGGTTCGACCGACCAGACCGCCCCAACCTCTACGATCACGGTGCCCGCAAGTGTCTCCGCTGGAAGCACGGTGACGATTACGGGCACCGCCTCGGATGTCGGCGGTGTGATCGCTGGCGTAGAGGTTTCGACGGACAACGGTGCGAGCTGGCATCCGGCGGCGGGTGATGAGAACTGGACGTACACGTGGACGCCGCAGGCTGCTGGGACCTATACGATTCGCTCCCGTGCCGTCGATGATAGCATCAATTTGGAATCACCATCGGCAGGACAAACGGTCACCGTAACCGGGCCGAGTTTTGTCTCGCTGTTCGGGTCGGCGACACCTGCCATCGTAAACACCAACGATACGTCAGCCGTCGAACTCGGGGTCAAATTCCGGACCTCGGTCGCTGGCACCCTCAGTGGTATCCGGTTCTATAAGGGCAGCCAGGATACCGGCACCCATACCGGCTCGCTGTGGTCGAGCACCGGCACGCAGCTGGCGACCCTCACATTCACCAACGAAACGGCCAGCGGCTGGCAGAGCGCGACCTTCTCCAGCCCGGTGACGCTGACCCCGGGTGCCACCTACACTGCCTCCTACCACACCAATGTCGGCCATTACTCCACCACTGCCAACTACTTCACCGCAGATGTCACGAGCGGTCCGTTGACGGCACCCGCCAGCGGCAACGGCGTCTACCGCTACGGCAGCACCAGCCAGTTTCCGTCCGCCACCTTCCAGGCAGAGAACTACTGGGTCGATGTCATGTTCACCCCGTCGACCTCGGGCAACACGACGCCGACGGCGGTTGCCGACGCGGGGGATGCGACCGAGAAGGGCGGCGTCGCCAACGGCTCGGGCGGCGTGGTCGCCAGCGGCAACGTACTCACCAACGACACCGATCCGGATGCCGGTGACACCAAGACCGTCACGGCGGTCAGCTTCGGCGCGACGGCCGGCACGCTCGGCTCGGCGCTGAACGGCACGTACGGCAGTCTCGTGCTCAATGCATCGGGCACCTATACCTATGCCGTCAACGAGAACAATGCCGCCGTGCAGGCGTTGCGGCAGTCCACCAACACGCTGAGCGACGCCTTCAGCTACACCATGCGTGACACCGCCGGTGCCACCGCCACGGCAAACCTCACCGTCACCATTCACGGCGCCAACGATGCACCGGTGCTCGCGGTGCAGACAGTCACCCAGAACGCCACCGTCGGCACTGCCTTTTCATTTGTGCTGCCGGCCAACACCTTCACCGATGTCGACAGCGGCGAAACCTTCACCTACGCGGCAACCGCCGCCGATGGCTCGGCGCTTCCGGCCTGGCTGAGCTTCAACGCCACGACGCGGACCTTCAGCGGCACGCCGACGACAGCCGGCACGTACGGCGTCAAGGTAACGGCGACCGACCTCGGCGGCCTCGCCGCCAACGAGACCTTCAATATCGCCGCGTCGACGACACCGGGCAACACGACGCCGACGGCGGTTGCCGACGCGGGGGATGCGACCGAGAAGGGCGGCGTCGCCAATGGCTCGGGTGGCGCGGCCGCCAGCGGCAACGTGCTCACCAATGACACCGATCCGGATGCCGGTGACACCAAGACCGTCACGGCGGTCAGCTTCGGCGCGACGGCCGGCACGCTCGGCTCGGCGCTGAACGGCACGTACGGCAGTCTCGTGCTCAATGCATCGGGCACCTATACCTATGCCGTCAACGAGAACAATGCCGCCGTGCAGGCGTTGCGGCAGTCCACCAACACGCTGAGCGACGCCTTCAGCTACACCATGCGTGACACCGCCGGTGCCACCGCCACGGCAAACCTCACCGTCACCATTCACGGCGCCAACGATGCACCGGTGCTCGCGGCGCAGACCGCCACCCAGAACGCCACCGTCGGCACTGCCTTTTCGTTTGTGCTGCCGGCCAACACCTTCACCGATGTCGACAGCGGCGAAACCTTCACCTACGCGGCAACCGCCGCCGACGGCTCGGCGCTTCCGGCCTGGCTGAGCTTCAACGCCACGACGCGGACCTTCAGCGGCACGCCGACGACAGCCGGCACGTACGGCGTCCAAGTGACGGCAACCGACCTCGGCGGCCTCGCCGCCAACGAAACCTTCAACATCGCCGCGTCGACGGCGCCCACGACCTATAGCCTGTTCAGCGCCTCCAACACGCCGGCCCAGACGAACCTCAACGATGGTCAGCAAATCGAGCTCGGCGTCAAGTTCCAGTCGAACGTTGTCGGTGATATTACCGGCATCAAGTTCTACCGCAGCGCCAACGACAACGGCCAGAACGTCGTCGACCTGTGGACCACCGCAGGCACCAAGCTCGCCACCGCCACCTTCACCAACACCTCGGCGAGTGGCTGGCAGACGGTGAACTTTGCGACGGCGGTCTCCATCGCCGCCAACACCACCTATGTCGCGTCGTATCACACGACCGGTGCCTACGTGGCGACCAACAATTTCTATACCAGCGCCGTCACCAACGGCCCGCTGTCGGCGCTGTCAAGCGCCGCCGCCGGTGGCAACGGCGTCTACCGCTATGGTGGATCCGCCACCACAGGCATTTTCCCGAATGCCACCTACAACGCTGCCAACTATTGGGCCGATGTGGTCTTCCGTCCGTCGACCTCGGGCAACACGACGCCGACGGCGGTTGCCGACGCGGGGGATGCGACCGAGAAGGGCGGCGTCGCCAACGGCTCGGGCGGCGTGGTCGCCAGCGGCAACGTACTCACCAACGACACCGATCCGGATGCCGGTGACACCAAGACCGTCACGGCGGTCAGCTTCGGCGCGACGGCCGGCACGCTCGGCTCGGCGCTGAACGGCACGTACGGCAGTCTCGTGCTCAATGCATCGGGCACCTATACCTATGCCGTCAACGAGAACAATGCCGCCGTGCAGGCGTTGCGGCAGTCCACCAACACGCTGAGCGACGCCTTCAGCTACACCATGCGTGACACCGCCGGTGCCACCGCCACGGCAAACCTCACCGTCACCATTCACGGCGCCAACGATGCACCGGTGCTCGCGGTGCAGACAGTCACCCAGAACGCCACCGTCGGCACTGCCTTTTCATTTGTGCTGCCGGCCAACACCTTCACCGATGTCGACAGCGGCGAAACCTTCACCTACGCGGCAACCGCCGCCGATGGCTCGGCGCTTCCGGCCTGGCTGAGCTTCAACGCCACGACGCGGACCTTCAGCGGCACGCCGACGACAGCCGGCACGTACGGCGTCAAGGTAACGGCGACCGACCTCGGCGGCCTCGCCGCCAACGAGACCTTCAATATCGCCGCGTCGACGACACCGGGCAACACGACGCCGACGGCGGTTGCCGACGCGGGGGATGCGACCGAGAAGGGCGGCGTCGCCAATGGCTCGGGTGGCGCGGCCGCCAGCGGCAACGTGCTCACCAATGACACCGATCCGGATGCCGGTGACACCAAGACCGTCACGGCGGTCAGCTTCGGCGCGACGGCCGGCACGCTCGGCTCGGCGCTGAACGGCACGTACGGCAGTCTCGTGCTCAATGCATCGGGCACCTATACCTATGCCGTCAACGAGAACAATGCCGCCGTGCAGGCGTTGCGGCAGTCCACCAACACGCTGAGCGACGCCTTCAGCTACACCATGCGTGACACCGCCGGTGCCACCGCCACGGCAAACCTCACCGTCACCATTCACGGCGCCAACGATGCACCGGTGCTCGCGGCGCAGACCGCCACCCAGAACGCCACCGTCGGCACTGCCTTTTCGTTTGTGCTGCCGGCCAACACCTTCACCGATGTCGACAGCGGCGAAACCTTCACCTACGCGGCAACCGCCGCCGACGGCTCGGCGCTTCCGGCCTGGCTGAGCTTCAACGCCACGACGCGGACCTTCAGCGGCACGCCGACGACAGCCGGCACGTACGGCGTCCAAGTGACGGCAACCGACCTCGGCGGCCTCGCCGCCAACGAAACCTTCAACATCGCCGCGTCGACGGCGCCCACGACCTATAGCCTGTTCAGCGCCTCCAACACGCCGGCCCAGACGAACCTCAACGATGGTCAGCAAATCGAGCTCGGCGTCAAGTTCCAGTCGAACGTTGTCGGTGATATTACCGGCATCAAGTTCTACCGCAGCGCCAACGACAACGGCCAGAACGTCGTCGACCTGTGGACCACCGCAGGCACCAAGCTCGCCACCGCCACCTTCACCAACACCTCGGCGAGTGGCTGGCAGACGGTGAACTTTGCGACGGCGGTCTCCATCGCCGCCAACACCACCTATGTCGCGTCGTATCACACGACCGGTGCCTACGTGGCGACCAACAATTTCTATACCAGCGCCGTCACCAACGGCCCGCTGTCGGCGCTGTCAAGCGCCGCCGCCGGTGGCAACGGCGTCTATGCGTATGGCGGATCCGCCACTACAGGTCTCTTCCCGACCAGCACCTACGATTCAGCGAACTATTGGGCCGATGTGGTCTTCCGGCCGCAGCTCGCCGCGTGAAGCATCGAAGGAGGTTACGGATGGGTTTGGGATGAGGCCAATACGAAGCAGATGCTTGTCACAGAGGCGATCGCTCCGAATGCCCACATTCAAGGGGTGCCGATGAACACGATCGACCGGCTACCGGTGACAGTACTTGCCGGTTTTCTTGGCGCTGGCAAGACGACGCTTCTCAGCCACGTGCTGACCAATCGTGAGGGCCTTCGGGTAGCCGTCATTGTCAACGACATGAGCGAAGTGAACATAGACGCCAGTCTCATTCGAGACGGCGGCTGCAACCTGTCGCGTACAACGGAGGCATTGGTTGAGCTCAGCAATGGCTGCATATGCTGCACCCTGCGCAACGACCTCCTGACGGAAGTGCGGCGACTGGCCGAGGAAGGGCGATACGACTATCTGTTGATCGAAGGGACTGGCATTGCGGAGCCACGCCCTATCGCGGCAACCTTTTCCTTCTGCGACGAGAACGGTGTTTCGCTTTCCGATTTTGCGAAACTCGACACCATGGTGACCGTCGTCGACGCTGCAAGCCTTCTGGCCGACTACAGCAGTGCTGATCTGCTCCGCGACCGTGGCCTGCAGAGTGACGATGAGGACCGGCGGACACTCATTGACCTCCTGGTCGACCAGATCGAATTTGCCGACATTGTCGTGATCAACAAGATCTCGGACGCGACAGAGGAGATCCGCGCGGAAGTCCGCAAGGTGGTTGCCGCACTCAAC
Source organism: Rhizobium sp. LjRoot258 (assembly GCF_964254185.1). Lineage (NCBI taxonomy): Bacteria > Pseudomonadati > Pseudomonadota > Alphaproteobacteria > Hyphomicrobiales > Rhizobiaceae > Rhizobium > Rhizobium sp. LjRoot258. Next base: position 693,971 of record NZ_CAXUST020000003.1, read on the forward strand.
CCGGATGCACGCCAGGTGGAGACGGATTTCGGCAAGGTTCCTCTTGCAACCGTCCTCAATACCGCTCTCTTCAATGAAGCAAAAGCTGCCGCGCACCCGTTGTGGCACAAAGAACTGTACAGCCCGGGCGCCCATGTTCCAGAGACAGAGGAATACGGGGTCTCGAGCTTTGTCTATCGCACGAGGCGTCCCTTCGATCCGGTACGGTTTCGCGCATTTCTGGACGAGCCTTGGCCGGGGGTAATCCGCGCCAAGGGCCATTTCTGGCTTGCCACGCGCCCGCGTCACGTGGGTCTAATGTCGGCTGCCGGGGTGCAACGGCGCTGCGAACCCATGGGGCTTTGGTGGGCGGCCGTTCCCCGGCAAGATTGGCCGAGCCATCCGCAGTTTCGTCAGCAGTTGCAGAGCCGGTGGGACAGCGCGTGGGGGGACCGTCGGCAGGAGCTCGTGTTCATCGGTGTGGGCATGGACGAGACAAGCGTCCGTGCAGCGTTGGATGACTGTCTGGCGAGCTCGGATCCGCGCGACTGGTCCGCTCTCGAAGATCCGTTTCCCGCCTGGTAGCATGCCGGCGGAGTTGTAATGTTTGCGACACGAATTCTCGGATGCGAGATAGGCGTCCGGCACCCGTCCACCTTGCGGCTCCGCGATTATTACAGATGCTGTCTCTTCGCAGTTGATCGCGATCGAAGACGTTCATTTGGATGCCGTTGGGAGGTGGGCGAGGGCACTTTCTTCGAGGGTTTCCCGAGTTGGTGGCGGGCTTGGTTGCGTTCGTCATCGAACTATTTTCGTGATGACGCGGCGCCCTTCGGGGAACAAGCGAAAGCGGCGATTTGAGTTCATCCGCAGAACCGCGCTTGCGCTCTCATTCCGGCAAATCCTATTGTCATGAACTAGGTATTCACACATTACCGGATGCAACATGACGGCCAACCGCCCGACGCCCGAAGAGACGGGTATCCTTGAATTTCTTTCCATCTGTAACAGCGTCTATTCGGACGATGCGGTATCGCAATCGATTGAAGCTCAGCGGGCCCAATATGACGCGCTGTGTGCCCGTTTCAGCCCGCCGATTCCGGCTGGCCTGATTTTCGCTGACGGTCCGATCCGGACCGTGCCGACAAGGCGCTACAGGCCACGGCATGTGACGAGTGAGACCTTGCTGCTCTATCTGCATGGCGGCGGTTTCGTCGTTGGCTCGCTTGAGAGCCACCACGCGATCTGTGCGGAAATCGCTGACTTTGCGGGTGCCGAACTGGTCGCCCTCGACTACCGGCTGGCACCAGAACATTGCTGGCCGGCGCAGACCGACGATGGCTTCGCTGTGCTTTCCGAGCTTGCCTCGAGCGGCCGCAGGATCGTTCTCATCGGCGACAGTGCCGGCGGCAATCTCGCAGCGGGGCTTGCCATGCGGGCAATGGAGGCAGGGCTTTCCGACATCGCCGGTCAGGTTCTGATTTACCCGGCGCTGGGCGGTGATCTGACGGCCGGATCCTATGTCGAGATGAGCGAAGCGCCAGGACTGACGACGGCCGATGTGGCCTATTACCGGGAAATCCTGCAGGCACCGCAAGACGATCCGGTAGCAGCACCGCTCAAGTCTGTCTCTGTTGGTGGACTGCCTCCAGCCTTTATCACCGGCGCGGCCTTCGACCCCCTGCGCGACGACTCTCGACAGTATGCCGCGCGGCTGGCGCAAGCCGGTGTCGAAGTCTGGTTCCGCGAGGAACCGCAGATGGTGCATGCCTGGTTGCGCGCGCGCCATATGAGCGACGGCGCGCGAGCTGGTTTCCTCGCTGTCTGCGAGGCGGTGCGCCGTTTTGCAGCGGCGTGACGCTCACATCAGGTCGCGGGGGATGCGCTTCTCCACGAAAGTCTTCTCGAAAATCAGAACGTCGTCTTCATAGGCCATTACCAGGGCATTGATGACCCAGTCGGTCTTCGTACAAGCGATCTTCGCCGTCGCAATGGTTCGCACGAACCAGCCGGGGCGGCGCATGTCGCAGGTCCAGGTGGAGTTGCCTGTCATCGATAGCGGATCGCCGGGTGAGATCGACCAGACCTCCTCGCGGAGTTGCCGCGTCGAAAGGCGGGTTTCAGGATGTTCGTAGAGGCCGGTATCCTCGTGGATGCGATAGTCCGTGCGATTGGCCGCAAGATCGCGCACGACCTGCCGTGTGGTCGCTGCAGGTGCATGTTCGATGTATTTCGGCAGGGGATCGGAGTTGGCCGGTTCGGGAATATCGATTCGCTGATGCTCGCCAAGTATCGGTAGCGCCAGGCCAAGCGAGGCGATATCGATCTCCACACCACGGTCTTCCGGCGGCGGCAGGATCATCGGCCAGTATGCGGTGGACAGCGACAAGCGGATGCGATGTCCCTTGCGGAAGCGGTAGCCACAGGCATCGAGCACGAGCCGGATCGAGATTTTCTCGCCGGGCGGAAGCGGAGCGGGTTCGGCGTTGCCGTGACGATGGGTGAGATTGATGACGCCGAAGGCGACGCGTGTTGCCGTTCCGTCCGGATGGATATCGACGAGGCGGGCGCAAAGATTGCCAGTGAGCGCTTCCGATCGGAGCGAAACAGTGAGGACCGGGCGGCCGAGATAGTCATGGTCTGCGGCAAGCGGCGTGGTATCGAAGGTGAGCGAACCGGCGTCGTCGGAGCGTTGGTCGATCGCCATCTCCGCATCGGGCTTCAGCGTGAAATATTCGCCCGATGCGGTGCCAGTATCCAGCGGTGAACGCAGATAAGCTATGTGTTCTGGTGCCTGCGGGATCGGCATGCCCTCGGTCAGGCTGCCGAATTGCTCCACATAGAAGCATTGCATTTCCGGCGGCTTCCAACCATCCTTGGCGACCCAGAAACCCGGATCGAACTCGCGCCGTGGAGCCGGGCGGACGGCGTCAAGAATATAGGCACGGACCTGCGGAAGGTTTTCGATGCCGTTGTCCTCGCCAAGCAGCCACTTGTTCCACCAGGCGATTGCCTCACCGTGAAAGTCGGTCCGCGGCTTCGGCCAGGCGAAATGCGGGTATTTGTGAACCCACGGGCCGATCAGGGCTCTCGCTTTCTCCCCCAGCCCTTCGACGGCCATCAGAGGGGTATTGCGATAGCCGTCCGCCCACCCTGCGATCACCAGCGCGGGAATGTCGACGTTCGAAAAGTCCTCTGAGATCGAGCCGTGGCGCCAGAACGCGTCGCGGCGCTGATGCGTCAGCCACTCTTCCATGAAGAAAGGTTCGTGCTCCAGCCGCTCCAGCCACATCTCCTTCCAGCGTTCGCCGACCAGAGCCGGATCGGGCGAACGGGATTGATAGCCAAGCATGGTTGCTGCCCAGGAGAGTTGCGCGGAGAGATGGCAGCCATTCTTATAGTGGATATCGTCATTGTAGCGGTCGACGGTGGAGGCGATCGAGATCACGGCCTTCAGCGCCGGCGGCCGGAGCGCTGCCACCTGCAGGCTGTTGAAGCCGCCCCAGGAAATGCCCATCATGCCGACCGAACCGTTCGACCAGGGCTGGGCGGCAATCCAGGCGATCAGTTCGCAAGCGTTGGCGAGTTCCAGTTCTGTATATTCGCCATCGATGACGCCATCGGATTCGCCGGAGCCGCGGATATCGACGCGGACGCCGGCAATGCCTGCAGCTGCGAAGACCGGATAAGTGGATTCGTCGCGAAGGCTTGTTCCGTCCCGCTTTCGATAGGGCAGGAATTCAAAGACGGCAGGCACGGGATCGTTTTGCGCACCATCCGGCATCCAGATACGGGCCGCAAGCCGCGTGCCGTCCTTAAGCGTGATCCATTGATTTTCGATGGTGATGAAGCCGCGCGAGGTCATGCCTGTTCCTTGATGCAGTTGTCATGAGGCGAGGCGGAGCCTGCCCGCCTCTTGTTGTCTCAGTTGCCGGCGCTTTCCATGCGCCGTGTTACGAGTACGCGCTCGAGCCAGCCGATCTCCATCTCCGGCACGGACTTGAGCAGCAAGTCGGTATAGTCGTCAAACGGCGGCGACAGCGCCTTGGATTTCGGCCCGAACCGCACCAGCTTGCCGCGATGCATCACGGCGACGCTATCGGCGATCGCCCTGACGATTGCGATATCGTGGGTGATGAAGATGTAGGAGAGCTGCTCCTCCTCCTGCAGACGCAGGAGAAGCTTGAGGATACCTTCGGCCACCAGCGGGTCGAGAGCCGAGGTCGGCTCGTCGCAGAGGATGAGCTCCGGCTTTGCCGCCAGCGCCCTTGCGATCGCCACGCGCTGCTTCTGGCCGCCGGAGAGTTCCGCCGGGTAGCGGTCAATGAAACCGTTGCCCATTTCGATCTGGTCGAGCAGTTCCTTCACCCGCGCCGTTTTCTGGGCACCCCTCAGGCCGTAGTAGAAGGTGAGAGGGCGGCCGATAATGTCGCGGACGGTTTGGCGCGGGTTCATGGCCGTGTCGGCCATCTGGTAAATCAGCTGGATACGACGCAGATCGTCGTTCGGCCGGTTTTTCAAGCCCGGCGTCAGCGCCTTGCCGCCAAACACCACACGGCCTTCGTTTGGCGGGAGCAGGCCGGTGATGACCCGGGCGAGCGTCGACTTTCCCGAACCCGATTCTCCGACGACCGCAAGCGTCTGTCCCTTCGGCACATGCAGAGAAACGTCGTGCAGGACCTTGAAGCCGTTGGAATATTCGGCGCTGATGTTCTCGACCTTGAGAAGCGCGCCCGACTGATCGGGCGCCTCGTCGCGCACCGCTTGCCTGACATTCACCAGGGCACGCGTGTAGTCCTGTCGCGGTGCCTCGGTGATCTGCTGAACGCTGCCGTATTCTACTGTCTTGCCATGCCGAAGAACCATGATGTCGTCGGAAATCTGGGCGACCACCGCAAGGTCATGGGTGATGTAGAGAGCAGCCGTATGCGTTGCCTCGATCGCGTGTTTGATCGCTGCCAGCACATCGATCTGGGTTGTGACGTCGAGCGCCGTCGTCGGTTCGTCGAAAACGATCAGCGACGGATTGGAGCAGAGTGCCATGGCGGTCATGGCGCGCTGAAGCTGTCCACCGGAGACCTGATGCGGGTAGCGGTCGCCGAATGTCTCCGGGCTCGGCAAACCGAGCACCTGGAAGAGGTAGAGCGCGCGCTTGCGGGCCTCCTCCTTGCTCATCAGGCCGTGCTTGACGGAGGCCTCGATCACCTGGTCGCCGAGCTTGTGCGCCGGGTTGAAGGCGGCAGCCGCCGACTGCGCGACGTAGCAGACGCGGACGCCGCGTATCTGCCGGATGCCTCCCTTGCCAAGCGTCAGGATGTCGGTGCCATCAAGGAGCACTTGGCCGCCAGTGATCTCGGCGCCGCCGCGGCCGTAAGCGAGGGCAGAGAGGCCGATCGTCGACTTACCGGCGCCGGACTCGCCGATCAGACCGAGGACTTTGCCCTTCTGCAGGTCGAAGGAGACGCCATCGACGATCGTCACCCGCTTCGGCGGTTCGCCGGGCGGATAGCTGGTCGCTTCGATCTTGAGGTTGCGAACGGAAAGAAGCTCAGGCATCGCCGCGCCCTCCCTTGAGGCTGGATGTGCGTTTCAAAAGCCAGTCGACGACGAGATTGACGCAGACGGCAAGTGCGGCAATCGCCGAACCCGGCACCAGCGCCGCCGAGATGCCGAAGATGATCCCGTCCTTGTTGTCCTTCACCATGCCGCCCCAGTCGGCCGCCGGCGGTTGGATGCCGAGGCCGAGGAAGGACAGGGTGGAGAGGAACAGGATCGAGAAAGCAAAACGCAGGCCGAACTCGGCCAGCAACGGCGAGAGCGTATTTGGCAAGATCTCGCGGAAGATGATCCAGACCTTGCCTTCACCACGCAGCTTGGCCGCCTCGACGAATTCCATGACTGCAACATCGAGCGCCACGGCGCGGCCGAGGCGATAGACGCGGGTGGAATCGAGGATCGCCATGACGAGGATCAGGATGATGATGTTCTGCGGCAGGACCGCAAGAACGACCAGCGCGAAGATCAGCGTCGGGATCGACATCATCAGGTCGTTAAAGCGGGAGAAGACCATATCGATGATGCCGCGCGAGACGGCGGCCGTAAAGCTGAGGAGAATGCCCAGCGAGAAGGATATAAGCGTCGCGCCGAGCGCCACGAAGAGCGTCGTGCGGGCACCATAGATCAGCCGCGAAAGGATATCGCGGCCGAGGTTGTCGAGGCCGAAGAAATACTGATTGTCCGCCATTTGCCAGACATCGCCGACGACTTCGGTTTCGCCGTAGGGCGCAAGCCAAGGGGCAAAGATCGCGAAGATGAAGGCGATCGCGATACCGATGATGCCCAACCAGGCGGTGATGGGGATATCTCTCAATCTCATCGCGGGTGCCTCAGTCTTGGATTGGCAACGATGGCCAGCATGTCGGCGATCATGTTCAGGAAGATGTAGACGGCGGCAAAGATCAGGCCGCAAGCCTGCACCACCGGCATGTCGCGCACCGTCACGGCATCCACCATGTATTGGCCCATGCCTGGATAGACGAAGACCACCTCGACGACGACGACACCGACGACGAGATAGGCGAGATTGAGCGCCACGACGTTGATGATCGGGGCGAGCGCATTGGGTGCTGCATGCTTGACGATCGAGCGGAAGGCTCCGAGGCCCTTGAGCTCTGCCGTTTCCATATAGGCGGACGACATCACCGAGAGGATCGCGGCACGGGTCATGCGCATCATGTGGGCCAGAACGACAAGCACCAGCGTTGCCGTCGGTAGAGCGATCGCGTTGAGCCGCTCGGCAAAGCCCATGCTGTCGTAGACCGTTGCCGGAAAGGTCGCGACACCGAGTTTCACGGCAAAGAAGAGGATGAGCAGGTAGCCGACGAAGAACTCGGGCAGGGAGATCGCTGCAAGCGAGATCACGTTGATGGCCTTGTCGGGCATGCGGTTCCTGAAATGCACCGACAGCATACCGAGGGCGATTGCCAGCGGGACCGAGATCAGCGCCGCGAAGCAGGCCAGAAAGAGCGAGTTTCCGAGACGTTTGCCGATCTGTTCGCTGACCGAATTCTTGCTCGCCCACGACGTTCCGAAATCGCCCTGGACAGCGTTGCCGAGCCACTCTAGGTAGCGCGTCGTCACTGGCCTATTGAGGCCGAGATCCTCGCGGATATTGGCAACCGCCTGCGGCGTGGCCGACTGGCCGAGATAGGTCGTGGCAAAATCGCCTGGCAGGGCTTCGAGCCCGCCGAAGATCAGGATGGACACCGCAAAAAGCAGGACGAGCGAGAGCACGAAGCGCTCGACGATGAGGGCAAGCAGCGGAAAACGCTGTCTGAACCTCAGACCCGGCAACGAAGTGCCGGTCGATGAATTGGACATGGCGAAGCCTCGCGCTGAAACGTCAGGGGGACCGCAAGGCTTCACCCTGCGGTCCTGGTCCAGTCAGAGATGGCGGGGGAGGTCCCCAACGCCGTCAGGCATCAAGCCAGACGCGGGTCGCGACGTAGCCGTTCGACATGTCGTTGCCGATATCGTGGACATAGCCCTTCACCTGTTTGGTGCAGGCATTCACGAAGTCGTTGAACATCGGCAGGATCAGGCCGCCCTCGTCGCGCACCATCATCGCCATGGTCCGGTAGATGTCCTTGCGCTTGGTCTCGTCGAGTTCCGAACGCGCTTCGAGCAGCAGCTTGTCGAAATCCGGACGCTTGAAGCGCGTGTCGTTCCAGTCGGCCGTCGAGAGATAGGCCGTGGAATACATCTGATCCTGCGTCGGACGCCCACCCCAGTAAGAGGTCGAGAAGGGCTGGACATTCCAGACATTGGTCCAGTAGCCGTCGCCCGGCTCGCGCTTGACCTCGATCTCGATGCCGGCCTTCTTGCAGCTTTCCTGATAGAGAACCGCCGCATCGACGCCACCGGGGAAGGCGACTTCGGACGTACGCAGCAGCACGGAGCCGCTATGGCCGGACTTCTTGTAATGGAAGGCGGCCTTGTCCGGATCGTAGGTGCGCTGCTCGATCCCTTCCGGGAAGAGCGCGTAGGTGTTGTTGATTGGGAAGTCGTTGCCGACCTTGCCGTAGCCGCCGAGGATCTTCTTGACCATCGTTTCGCGGTCCATGGCATATTTCAGCGCGAGGCGAAGGTCGTTGTTGTCGAACGGCGCCTTGTCGCAATGCATGATGAAGACGTAGTGGCCGCGGCCGGAGGTCGAAAGGATTTCGACTGTCGGAGCGCGCTTGAGGAGACTGACGGTCTTTGGATCGACACGGTTGATGTAGTGAACCTGGCCGGAAGACAGCGCCGCGATTCGGGCCGTAGCGTCGTTCATGCCGATGATCTCGATCGAGTCGACATAACCGCGGTCGGAACGCCAGTCGTCTGCATTCTTCTCGAAGGTTGCGCGTACACCGGGTTCGAAGCTTGTCAGCTTGTAGGGGCCGGTACCGATCGAGGCGAGGGGATCGTCATTGCCGCCGTTCGGCTGGATCACCAGGTGGTAGTCAGTGAGCAGCAGCGGCATATCCGCATTGCCCTCGGTCAGCGTCAGCACGAGGTTGTCGCCGTCGGCCTTGATATCTTTGATCGAACCGAGAACGCCGAGCGCACCGGATTCCGACTTTTTGTCGGTGTGGCGCTTCAAGGTTGCGACCACGTCGTTGATGGTGAGTTCCTTGCCATCGTGGAACTTCACACCCTTACGGATCTTGAAGGTCCAGGTCGCAGCGTCCTTGGACGGCTCCCAGGATTCGGCGAGCGCCGGGACGGCGGCACCAGTCAGCGGATCGGATTCGACCAGCATGTCCCCCCAGCAACGGCCGACACAGAACATGAATTGCGACAGGAATTTTGCCGGGTCCTTGGAGTCGGTGGCAGCACCGCCCTCCAGGCCGAGCTTCAGATGACCACCGCGCTTGGGTTCGGCAGCCTCGGCACTTTCGGTGAAGAGCTTGTCGGCGACGGCGAGCGTCAGGCCCGCGGCCATCGCACGTCCCAGGAATTCGCGGCGGTTCAGGCCGCCTGCCGTCACGCGGCTTGCAAGATATTTCGTGTAGTCGTTCATTCCCCTGTTCCTTCTCGTTTCAATTGAAGAATAGGCAAGTGGACCGCAGAACCGGTTTCCTCTTCCGGTGCCAGGTCCACGTTTATTCGGGAAAACGTCGCGGTTGCCGCCGCCTCTATCTTCCTTTCTCGATATGACGATGGTGCGTGAGCATTGGCCCGCTCTTTGCGGCGGGACGATTGGGAACGCCGGCTGTTTTTATTGCCTGGCTGTTTTCCGGAAGGTAGAACGCGCGCACGGCGGCGGCCTTCTGAAGGCGCGGGCAACAGTTTTCGCCAAGCGTGCGAAGGCATGCCGAGACCAACTCTAAATTTGGCCGTCGGAGTGCGGTCAACCCATGTGCGTTCAACCTAGGCTGCCTCCGCGTTTTGATCGAATAGCCGGCATCGGCTGCACGAACATCGAAAATGGATGAAATTGAATTAGTGGTCACTTTCCGTCGTCGCGCGGCCGATGAAGCGACATCAGCTACGTCGTATGCGACAGATGGGCCGTCCTGCCGCAAACCCGGCGCGGTAGGAATGGGCGGCAAAGCTGCCTCGGTTACCGCTGCAAGACCTCCTGGGCTAGCGGGCGGCTTGCCCACATCGCTGTGGCTGCAATGAATGGATGGTCTGCTTTCGATCACTGGATGGATTGCTCCGCATCCCAGCCGCCGGCGGTGCGCCAGGTCTCTGGAAGCCGTTGCCTGAGGTCGAGCAATCCTTGAGCCCATCATGCCGTCTCAACCTGCCGTTTTTGCCCCACATGGCGCCCGGCACCGTCCGGCAATGGCAGCGACGCGTGAGCTTCTATGATCGCCCGGGCCTTGGCCAACACATCAGGTGCAGCCGGGCTCGATTTTCCCGCTTTCGAATCCACATGAAGCAGCATCTGCTCGGCGGTCGCGAGCGTCTCGCCGCTTACGGCGTCAGACATCGTGTGGAAGACATGAAGCCGTTTGTCATCGACTGACAGCAGCTGACAAGCTGAAGAAATCGCCTGCCCAAGCTTGGCTTCGCCCAGATGGCGGATATGGGTTTCGACGGTGTAATAGCTGTGCCCCGCCTCGACATAGGCGAGATCGGCACCGATCAGCCGCAGCAGGGCGTCCGTCGTGTCGCCGAAGACCTGCAAGTACCGATGCTCGGTCATGTGGCCGTTATAGTCGACCCAGGCCGGGCTGACCTTGGCCTCCACGAGCTTCAGCGGTGCCGAATGATCGGCGGGTGCGGTTTGCTTGGCGCCGGCCCAAAGCGAATGCTCGAAATCCTTGAGCAACTCGCCCGCGCCCCAGCCCTGGCCGCCATTGCCGGCTTTAAGGGCCTGAAGGATGCCGGCCAGGTTTTCGTCACGGATGCGCTCGAGCTCGCGGATGGAAAGGCCGGCGGCCTGTTCGTCGGATTGCTGGCCAATCTTTTCGACTAGCGCATCGTCGAGATCGACCACGTCGGTGAGCTTCGTCCAGGGCCAGGCGAGACAGGGGCCGAACTGTGCCAGGAAATGGCGCATTCCCGCTTCGCCGCCAGCGATGCGATAGGTCTGGAACAACCCCATCTGCGCCCAGCGCAGGCCGAAGGAATAGCGGATCACATCGTCCAGCGTTTCGACGGTGCAGATGTCGTCATGGATCAGCCACAACGCCTCGCGCCAAAGAGCCTCCAGCAGGCGATCGCCGACGAAGGCCTCGATTTCCTTGGTGATGTGCACGCCCTTCATGCCGATCGGCGGCAGTTTCTCGATCGCTGCCTTGATGGTGGCGTGGCTGGTCTTTTCGCCACCGACGATCTCGACGAGCGGCAGGAGATAGACGGGGTTATAGGGATGCGCCACGAAGAGGCGTTCCGGAAACTGCATGTCGCGCTGCAGGTCGCTCGGAAGCAGGCCCGACGTGGAGGAACCGATCAGCGCATCCGGGCGGCAAGCCGCATCGATCTCCATCAACACCTTGCGTTTGAGATCCAGTCTTTCCGGAACGCTCTCCTGGATCCAGTCGGCATCAACGACCGCTTCTTCAAGAGTTCTGCAAAAAGTGAGCTTGCCGCGCGGCGGCAGAGGCGCTCCGGTCAGCATGGCGTAGGCACGCTCGGCATTGGCGATGACTTCGCCGACGATGCGGCCCGCCTCCGGATGCGGGTCGAAGACGTCGACATCAATGCCTGCAAGCAGAAAACGGGCGATCCATCCGCCACCGATGACGCCGCCACCAACACAAGCTGCCTTGTTGATCTTGATCATGCGGCCCTCAGCGCTTCGCCAGCTTCAGTTTCTTGCGCACGTCTTCCGGTCCGATGATGCGCGCGCCCATGCCTTCGACCACCTGCACGGCCTTTTCGACCAGCTGTGCGTTCGTCGCGAGCATGCCCTTTCCGGCATAGAGATTGTCTTCAAGGCCGACTCGGACGTTGCCACCGGCAAGCACCGCCGCAGCCGGGTAAGCCACCGCGTTGCGGCCGATCGAGAAGGCGGAGAAGGTCCAGCTTTTGGGAACATTGTTCACCATCGCCATGAAAGTATTCAGGTCATCAGGTGCGCCCCACGGAATGCCCATGCAGAGCTGGATCAGCACCGGGTCCTCGATCAGGCCCTCTTCAGCAAGTTGTTTGGCAAACCGCAGATGACCCGTGTCGAAGGCCTCGATTTCCGGACGTACGCCGAGATCTGTCATTTTCTTCGCCATTGCCCGGAGCATCGCCGGCGTGTTGGTCATGACGTAGTCGCCGAGGCTGAAGTTCATCGTGCCGCAATCCAGCGTGCAGATTTCCGGCAGGCACTCGGCGATGTGGGAAACGCGCTCCGTCGCACCTGCCATGTCGGTACCTTGCGGATTGAGCGGTAGCGGCCGTTCGACATCACCGAAGATCAGATCACCGCCCATACCGGCCGTCAGGTTCAAGACGACGTCGATATCGGCAGAGCGAATACGCTCAGTAACTTCCTTGTAGAGGTCGTTGCGGCGGCTCGCGGCACCCGTTTCCGGATCGCGGACGTGACAGTGGACAACTGCCGCCCCAGCCTTGGCGGCGTCGATCGCGGAATCTGCGATCTGCTTGGGAGTGATGGGAACGTGGCTGGATTTCGAAACTGTATCGCCGGCACCGGTGACGGCACAGGTGATGAAGACATCGCGGTTTATCGCAAGAGGCATTTTGTTCTCCCTCGTGTTAGGCCCATTACGGGGGAAGATGGCTCATCATGCTTTGCATTAACGGAAGCAGTTGATACTTTGTCGGAAGTGATGGAGGCCTAATGCTGACGCGATCCAACGATCGGCTGGATGTCGATCTTCTTGTCATGCCGGAGACGAACCTCATTCTGCTCGCTTCGGTGATCGAGCCCATGCGTGGTGCCAACCGGATTTCCGGCAGCGAACTTTATCGATGGCGGCTTTTGACGCCCGATGGTTCGCCTGTGCTGACGACCAGCGGCATTCCCGTGCCCGCCGCCGGTGGTTTTGGGATGGAGCAGGAAGAGACACCGCTCTTCGTGCTTGCAAGCTATAATTGGCGCCGCAGCTCGACGCCGGCGTTGAAGATGCGCCTTTCTCAGGCGGCGCGTTACCGAAGCATGATCGCGGGCATCGAATCCGGAACATGGCTGCTTGCCGAAGCCAGCCTTCTCGATAGGCTATCGGCGACCATTCACTGGGAAGATTTCGACGACTTCTCCCTTGCCTATCCGCACGTGCGGGCGGTGAAGGACCGTTTCGTCATCACAAGCAAGCGCATCACCACGGCGGGTTCGCTCCCGACCGTTGACCTGATGCTGGAGATCATAAGGCAAAGGCAGGGATACACGCTGGCGCTTGAGGTCAGCCGGCTCTTCAGCTACGAGCAGGACTCCGTCCACAGCGAGACCCAGCCTTCACCTTCGGGGACGGGTCTGCACATGCGCGATCCGCGAGTGGCCCAGGCTGTACGGCTGATGGAGGAGAATATCGAGCAGCCCATCGTGCTGACGCGGCTGGCCCGCAGGGTGGGCATCAGTGCGCGCCACCTGCAGGGCCTCTTTCAGCAGAGCACCGGCGCCCCGCCGCACGTCCATTATCTGGCACTGCGGCTGAACGCAGCGCGGCGGAAGGTGATCGAAACCAAGGCGCCTTTCGCCGATATCGCGGCCGCGACCGGCTTCAATTCGGCTTCAGCTTTTACGAGAAGCTATCGCGCCAGTTTCTCTGAAAGCCCCTCGGACACAAGGCGTCGCCTCCGCAGGCCGGTCACAGCATCGGAGGAACAGCCATAGGCTGAAATGCGTCCCGTACCATGTCGGCGAGTTCGCGCACGGCCTCGCTGGAATGATAAGGGTTTCGGCGCAGGACCACCCTGGATGCATCGACCGGTGGAAATCCTTCCTCTGCGGTCAGTTCGCGGCAGCCCGATGGAATGTTGCTGCGCGAGAGCGTGGTGACGGCAAGGCCCGCGGAGGCGGCGTTCTTAAGCCCCGAGCTGGTATCGGCAACGAAGGCGACACGGTACTTCCGCCCCTGCAATTCCAGTGATCGGAAGGCGAAATCCCGCGCCCAGGTGGAATTGCGGTAGACGGCGATCGGCAGCGGTTCGAGGTCGTGGAGCCGGTGAACCTGGGATGTGACCCACACTGTCGGATCGATACAGAGGATTTCGCCTGCCGCCTGATTGCTCCAGTCGAAGACGACGGCGAGATCCAACTCGTCGCGGTCCAGGGCCGCGAGATTGCGCGCCGTATAGTCGCATGAAACCGTAACCTCCACGGCTGGATGGCGGACGGCGAAGGCGGCAAGTGCGGCAGGCAGCACAGTCTGGCTGTATTCCTCCGGTATCCCGATGCGCACCGGGCCATTGAGCGGTTTGGTCCGTATGGTCGCGGCCGCTTCATCCAAAAGGTCAATCACACGCCGCGCATAGGGAAGCAGCTGCAGGCCGAGGCGCGTTGGGATTACACCGCGCGCGCCCCGCTCGAAAAGGGTCTCCCCGATCGTTTCCTCAAGCTTCTTGATCTGCGCGCTGACGGCCGATTGTGTCCGGCCGATGGCCTGTGCGGCGGCAGAGAAATTTGATGTCTCGACGACGACGAGAAATGTACGCAGCAGATCGCTTTCGATGGGTTGACGCATGTGAGCCACAAAAAATTCCGATGGCAGCTATCTCAACTATTCGTTTGTCTGATGTCAAGAACAGGCGCAAACAGAGGCATCAGACCTCTGGTTCGGGAAAACCAATGTCATTCCAAACAGGCGCCCGCCCGCTCGGCTTCAGCGAGCATGAGAAGGGCGTGATCCTTGTCGTCGCCGCGACGCTCGCTTGGAGCGTGAGCGGCGTCTACTCCCGCCTGCTGACGACCGATGCCTGGACTGCGATCGCGTGGCGGTCGTTGTTCGGGGGACTGTTCCTTCTCATTCCGAGCTTCTTCCTCGAGGGCGGAATGTCGAAGCAGCAGTGGCGCTCCGTCCTGCACCCGTCGGGTCTTACGATGATTGCTTGTCAAACCTTCAGCCAGGCATGTTTCATCGGCGCGCTTTACACAACGAGCGTGGCGAATGTCGCGGTCATTTACGCGACAGCCCCGTTCATCGCGGCCCTTCTCGGCTGGCTCTTGCTGGGGGAGCGCGCGGCAAGGCGCACGCTGGCAGCAGGCGGCGTGTGCCTGCTTGGCGTACTCATCATCGTCGCCTCATCGATCGGAGGCGGTACTGGCCTTGGCGATCTGCTGGCGCTGGGCATGACGGCCTCTTTTGCGATGATCATCGTCATCCCTAGGATCAGTCCAGGAGTGCCGAGCCTCCCTCCCACCATCGTCAGCGCCTTTCTGACTCTCGCAATCTTTGCACCCTTCGGCTCGGTCGGTTCCCTCGATCTCCACAACTGGATCGTACTCGCTGCCTTTGGCGCAACCAATTTCTCCATCGCTCTCGTACTCTTCCTCGCCGGCGCAAGACGTATGCCCCCAGCGAAAGCTGCGCTTATCGGAACATTGGAGATCGTCCTCACTCCGATGTGGGTATGGCTCTTGTTTGCGGAACGTCCGCCTGCAGCGACTTTCGCCGGTGGCACACTTATTTTGGCCGCTGTGGTTTGGCATACTCTAGTGGAAGCCAGACGTGGTGGGCATTAGGGAACATCATAAACTAGACCCCGAACTTTTCTCCCACCGACGAGCAGACTGACCGCGCCGCGAGCGTAAATGCTCATCTCGCGAAGGTCGGTTGCCGAACGGCAGGGGCGACGAGTTCGTGCATGGAGGTGGGCGGGATCCACGTGATCGGCCCAATCTGTCTCCCGTGCAACCTCGGGACATGTTCGTCCCGTTATGCCGAGTTCGGCCCCCGAGCCCGAGACTAGCCGAGCCAGTTCCCTAAGGCCCGCGATTTCCGGTAGGTCCAGATCGCAAGCTCGGCACAATAAGCGCTCCGTTTAGCAAACCTAACGGAGACATCCATGACTACGACTCTATGGGAGAACTCGGCGCTCTGGCAGCCGATCGAAGATTGGCCGCATCGAGCCTGCGTCAGTTCCCTGATCAAAGCGATGACTGACGAAGGCTACGCGACTAAGAGCATCCGTTCGACAATCAGGATCATCAGTGCTTTCATTGAATGGAAGAATGATCGCAGCAACGGCGATCCAGCGCAGCTCGTCTACGACGATATTGATCGTTTCATCTCAGGTCTCGTCGCTGGGGGCATGCTTCGCCACGGCGAGCGTCGCGCCCTCCACCGTTTGCGGGCAGAACTTATAAAGGCGGGAACTTTATGCCAGCCGCCAGCGACGAATGATCCTCGCGGCGTCGCACTAGCAGTCAGCATTTAGCCGTCTTGCGAGATAGGCTTCCAAATCTGGGTTCTCCGCTTGGTCGAGCACGCTATCGACCCAGGCTTCACGCTCAAACCACATTAGCTTCAAATCCCAGGCGCAAGCCGTAAGGCCAGTCGGCGTCATATAGCGGAACTCGTGTGGGCGGTCGGAAGCGGAGACGTACACATGGTGATGCAACTCGTTTTCGTCAGCCCACCAGTCCACAAATACAAAGTTGCCGGACTTTCCTTGGTGAACAGCAGCAAATCCCACAGAATAGTGGTTGGACTTAGGACCAACTTCTCTGAGCCTCGCCTCGATAACCGGCAACGCAGCCTCAACCAGTGCCTGGTCCACTGTGTCTGCTCGGTAGCGAATTCCATAAAGCTTTATGCGCCAGCCGGCCATGTCGATCAAATCTATGAAATGGAAAGCACGGGCTGCGTATTTTTCAGATACGAACATGTTCTTGACCAGCTCCTTACGAGATATTGATCGCCCGTTTTAAATGAATTGCGCTGAACCTGCAGCGTTATTTCGGTGGGCCAGCCGTGATGCTTGCCCCATTCGGTGTCGGTTTGGTGGGTATCGTGGTGGAGCGCCTTGCGGTCAAACGCGACACCATCAAACAGCGCAGGTTGATGAACCGACAGAAAGCCGCTTAAATCACACCGCAAACCGAGCCGGAAACTCTTGCCAAATCCAATTCGTCTCAAATCATTCGACGACGGAGGGAGACGCAGCGCAAGGTCCCTTCTTGGCGCAATCCGGACGATCGCAGAATGAGTATTATTATGCCGAGCTTAGAATCTGGCCCTATCGGAAATCTCGGGCTTTAGGGAACTGGCTCGGCATAGTCTCGGGCTCGGGATAAGTCCCGGATCTTCACATCGATACCTTGAAAGTCCGGTCCAGAAATTTCCACTGAATGCGACTCGGCGACCCTTCATTCAGCCCGCTGTTCCGCCGGTCCCTCCGCTCGGGAGAGATTGAGCGCACTGTTGATCAGTCCGACATGACTGAACGCTTGAGGGAAGTTTCCAACCATCCGCTCGGCGTGAGGATCGTACTCCTCCGCCAGGAGGCCGACGTCGTTGCAAAGTGACAGCAACCTTTCGAAGAGACGCCGAGCGTCGTCCCTTCGGCCGATCAAGACCAGCGCGTCGGCCAGCCAAAAGCTGCATGCAAGGAATGCACCTTCCCCAGGTGGCAGTCCGTCGTCCACTTCACGGGTCTCGTACCGGAGCAAGAGGCCGTCTCGCAGGAGCTTGTGTTGGACGGCCTCGACGGTGGCGATGTAGCGCGGGTCCTCGGGAGGAAGGAATCCGACCATGCCAATCTGCAGCAGGCTGGCGTCGAGAGCCTTGGAGCCGTAGGCCTGCACGAAGCAGCCAAGCTCGGCGTCGAATGCCTTTCGGCAGACCTCTTCGTGAATTTGATCGGCCACGGCTTGCCAATGCAAGGTAGCCTCTGGATTGCCTTCGTCTCGCGCAGTCGTTGCCGCACGGTCGAAGGCGACCCATGCCATGACCTTCGAATATGTGAAATGCTGGCGTTGACCGCGCACCTCCCAAATCCCTTCGTCCGGTTCTGTCCATATCTTCTCCAGGAAGGGAAGAATGGCGGCTGCGAGCTCGCGCCCGCGGCGGTGAGGCGGCAGTCCTCCCTTGCGCGCTTGCAGCATCGCGTCGGCGACTTCGCCATAGACGTCGAGCTGAACCTGTTCTGAGGCTGCGTTGCCGATCCGGACCGGGCGAGATCCTTCGTAACCCGGAAGCCAAGGGACCTCCCACTCGAGCAGGTTCCGCTCGCCCGCGACACCGTACATGATCTGCATCTGTGCAGGGGCGCCCGCGACAGCTCGCAAAAGCCAGTCGCGCCATGCGCCGGCTTCCTCGTAGTAGCCGAGCTTCATGAGCGCGAGAAGCGTCAGCGTGGCGTCACGAAGCCAGCAATATCTGTAGTCCCAGTTGCGCGGTCCGCCGAGTTGTTCGGGGAGTGAGGTCGTCGCAGCGGCAACAATGCCGCCTGTGGGCATGTACGTCAGTGCCTTCAGCGTAATCAGAGATCGTTTGACCTGCGCCGTCCATCCGCCCACCTGCGGGCAGTTCTTCGCGAATGATCTCCAATAGGATTCGGTGTCCTCTAAGGCAGTATAGATGGATTTCGCGGCCGGCCGAGCCAAGTGCGACGGGTTCCATGTCAGCGTAAATGACTGCTGTTCCCCAGCGGAGACGGAAAACGTGCCCACGGTTCGCATCTCGTCCCCGTGCAGAGGAACGGACGACGTCAGGGTCAGCCTGTCGGGTCCGGCAATCGCTGTGATGGTGCCGTCCTCGCTGCTGGTTACCCATGGCACGGTTCGGCCGTAGTCGAAGCGAAGGACGAATTCCAGGTCGAACGTCAAGGTGCCGCTCTTGCCCTCGACGAGACGCATCAGATCGCTTGTACTATCGCGCAAGGGCATGAAGTCGCAAACCACCGCGGTACCGGTTTCGGTCTTGAACTCCGTCTCGAGAACGAGTGTGTCCTCCCTGTAATGGCGTTTCACCACATGGTTCTCGCTCGCAGGTCTGATCGACCAGTGACCATGGCCTTCGTTGCCAAGGAGGGCGGCGAAGCAGGCAGGAGAGTCGAAGCGCGGAAAGCAAAGCCAGTCGATCGATCCATCCTTCGACACAAGCGCGGCGGTCTCGCAATCCCCTATGAGCGCGTAGTCCTCGATGCGGCCCGGCAAGTCGACCTCCTTTGCTCGTCGGTCTTGTCCAAGTAGAGATTGAGAACATGGGTCATGCGTTTCGGATGACCAGAGGATGGTTACAATGCGTCGACCGTTTCGCATTGAAGCGGTCATTTGACTTCGACTCAGACCGCGTCCAGAGCACAAAAGTCCGCCTTGGCTCTCTCCAGACTTCTAAGACTGTCCGTAGAAGGCCGAGTGAGCAGCATAGGAAATGCTCCAAGCTCTCGTCGAGCGACCGCTTTGGGCGGCAGATAGCGGAAGGCGGCCTTGGCCGGATTGCAGACCAAAAGGGGGATGTTGCCGCCGTCGCAAAACTTCTGGAGGTTCGCGCCATGAGCTGATTTACTCCGTGAACATAGCGAGTGGTGCCGTGGCGTGTTAGGTATTGGACTTGGATCAAGCCCAGCATTCACCTGAACACCTAGCAAAGGACAGATGCCATGGGAGACCAGATACGCCCGCTGCAACCAGGGGAATACGCACCCGCATTCGCGCTTCCCTCGGCAAATCAAGAAGGAACGGTTTCTCTTGCCAGTCTCCACGGTCACCCGTTTCTGATCGCCTTCTTCCGCGGGCTGCACTGCCCGTTCTGCCGGCGTCAAGTGGGACAGCTCGGTGGCTTACAGCCTGCCCTGCGCGCGGCGGGGGTGGAAACTGTTGCGGTGATTAACACGCCGGTGGAGCGCGCCCGCATGTATTTTGGGCACCGGCCGACGCCGGCCTTGCTCCTATGTGACCAGGATTGCTCCACGCACCGGGCCTTCGGCGTACCGCGCGCCGAGTTCCTGCCCGAGGACAGCCGCGAGCAGCCTGCATGGCCCTATCGGGCAAGCATGGCGCAATTCGAAGCAGCTCGCATTAACCCGACGGGCGAATTGCCGGAAGCGCTACATCCAATGGCGGCCAATCCCGTACTCAACGCCCAGGACGGCTTCGAGCTTAATGAAACCGATCATGCGATCCTCGCTAGCCATCCCACACAACTTGTCGGGCACTTCCTGATCGACGCCGACGGCATCGTTCGCTGGGTGCAAATTGAAGCGCGCGACGGGCCGAACAGCCTCTCCATCTTTCCAAACGCGGCGGAGATGCTCGCCGCTGCCGGCAGCCTGCGACACTGAAGGCGTCGCATCTTGCGTTTTTGAAACATGATCTAGCCAGCATGCTGCCTGACATTCGTCAGGCGTGTTTTCACGTCATCAGGCGGGGATGACTTTGATGGCTGATGGCAAGGATTACAGGGCAACGTCAGTAGGAGTTCGATCGCATCAGACGCACTTCCGCTTTGGGGCCGAAAGCGGAAGCCCGCTCGCTTCCGGGAGACAGTCAGAACGACCTTTCGCCAGGTGTAGCGACCTCTTTTTCCGGACCGAAACGTTCGCCGTGCCAAATGCCGAAAGCTTGGTGGGTATTACCAGGTGGCGTTGCTTGGGGGTCGAACCTTGGTCCGACTAGCCTTACAACGAATGGATTAGGATTTGTTAGCCCCTCTCTGCGAGGACGCGGCGGGAGCTTGGCATTTGTGGATCGGACCCACACGGAACCAAGGCTCCCCTCCTTAATCGAGCCGATAGCACCGCCGTTTGCCCAGCTAGTTGGGTAGGTCAAGGTGGTCGAAACCTTCTCGGAACTGCAGAAGCTGCCCCTCGGTCTCGACCACTACGCCATGCCGTAAGAATTCATTGATAGTGAAATCAGGATGGGCGGCAAGAAGAAGTCGTGCTTCGTCGGCTGCCTCCTTCGACCGTCCCGCTCGATTGAGGCAAGCTACTATCCGTCCCCAAGTAAACTTGCCTGGATTGGGAAGCCGACGAAGTGCGGCCAAAGCCTCTTCATAGGCACCCCCCAAATACATCACATTCCCTAGCACTGCATAATACCAGTGCGGCGGAAATGGATTGAGCCGCATACCCTCATCGATCCATCGAACACCCTCCTCAACGCGGTTGCGCCGCGCCAGGAGTCCGCCCAATTGAACGGCGGCGTTCGCATCGCTTGGATTGAGTGCGCATGCCCGTCGAAGCTCCCCTTCCGCACCATCGAAGTCCTTCAAATATAGACGGGCGAGACCGAGCACGCGGTGTGAACTTGACTCTGCTTCATCAAGGAGAACTGCCCTTCTCGCAAGGGAAGTGCAATCCCGAAGCACATCAGGCGGAGCCTTGGCGTATCCGTGTACCGCGATTTGCGACAGAGCGAGATAAGCGTGGGCGAGAGCAAACCCGTTGTCGCGATGGACAGCAGCTTCGAACATCTCGCAGGCCTTGAGATTGTCATCGGATTCATACCCTCGAAGATGCGCGAGGCCACGCAGGTAGAATTCGTAAGCCGCGAGATTGTCGGGTGCCTTACGAAACGACTCCTGGTAATCGATGTTGTGAATTTGACCCACGAGACTTGAAACGAGCATTCTGACGATTTCGTCCTGAATGTCGAAGATATCCCCGGCGCAGCGGTCATATTTCTCCGACCAGATGAGCCGAGCGTTCGCCGCCTCGATCAAGCGGACGGTTACCCTGATCACACCTCCAGCAAGCCTGAGATCGCCCGTGACGAGATAGGTTGCGCCCAATTTCCGAGCGACCTCGGTTGTATCTTCGGACAAGTCCTGGGCCGCGAACGACGAAGCGGCTGCGATCACCGATAGACTTCGAAAGCGGGCTAGACCTCCTATGATGTCTTCTGTGAAACCATCGGCAACAAAAGGCTGATCATCAGCTTCCCTTAGGTTTCGGAAGGGCAACACCGCTACGACCGGTCTCCCGGAGGCTCGCGGAACGGGAGCCTGAGGCCAATGCCAAACATGGACCTGTTTGGCGATATTCTTCAGTCGAATATCTCCCCCGTCCTTGAATAGTGAATGCGCAGTTCTTTTAACCTGAGCATATGCGGCATCGCTGATGCAGATGCCGCCCGAACTCGCTTCCCGACGGTGCATCGGTTTTATGACATCTGAAAAACAACAGTTTTTCTGGTGCACCTTTTCCTCTTGAACTAACTCAACATCAGGAGATCGTGAGTTACGTCGAAGGGCGCGTGTGTGAGCATCTGTCCGATCAAATTGTAGGTTCAAAGCATATGCTGCGTTCTGCAGGTAAGCTCCTGCGCAAATTCCACTCAGCCTCACATGGATTTCTGGAGGCCGACCGCAAAGCCCAGACATGGATGCTAGAGCCGCGAGAGCCGTGCGGATTGTATGTCATGGTGACTTCGCACCTTACAATGTCGCGACCGTCGGCGATGTCGCTGTCGGGATCATCGAAGAACTGACCATTGGCAGACCATCCTCCGTCCGGTCGCCGCTCGGCAAGCCCCGCCGACAGCCCTCTTCGCGACGGAGCCGCTCATGCGCTCGCCATGAACGCGCTCTGCTCAGCGCCATCGACACTAAAGGCCATATCACTCCTCAGCGCCGCATGGTATATTTTGAGGGATGGCGATTAGGCGCCGCTGGAATAGCAGATTGCTGATCACGGCGGGTCGCGTTGCCACATCATGACCCCGCGCCCCGCTGGCGCAGTTGCGGTACCGCTCTCGTGCACAAAAATCCGGTATCAAGGCGGAAGGCTGTTTCATGCACCGCATCGTCGCCGTCGCTATTCTCGCACTTGCAGCCTTGATCAGCTATTCCGCGCACGCTGAGGTGCTGATCGGCGTTTCAGCCGCGATGACCGGACGGCTCGCGTGGATCGGGGAACAGGGGCAGCGTGGCGCAGAGATGGCTGTGGCCGATATCAATGCGGCGGGCGGCGTTCTAGGCCAGCAGGTTCGGCTCATCGCGGTCGACGACTTCTGCGATCCAGAGCAAGCGGTGGCCGTCGCCAAAAAACTCGTGGCTGACGGTGTCGTGCTCGTCGTCGGGCACTACTGCTCTGGAGCCTCGATCCCGGCATCAAAAGTGTATGAGGCTGCGGGAGTTCTGCAGATTTCACCAGGGTCAACCAACCCGCTGCTGACCGAACAAGGCCGTGCCAACGTGTTCCGCGTCATTGGTCGCGACGATGCGCAGGGCGTCGTGGCCGGCAACTACCTGGCCGATCATTGGAGCGACAAGAAGATTGCGATTCTTCACGATGGCACCACCTATGGTAGGGGCCTTGCCGATGAGACCAGAAAGCAGTTGAACAAGCGAGGTGTGACCGAAGCGATCTACCAGGCGTACACTCCTGCGAAGAACGACTATTCGGCTGAAATCGCTGCACTAAAGGCTGCGAAGGTCACCGTGGTATATGTCGGCGGTTATCATGCTGAGGTTGCGCTGATGGTTCGCGCTGCACACGACCAAGGCTACGCGGTTCAGTTCATCTCTGGCGATGCCCTGGCGACCGAGGAATTTGCCCTGATCGCCGGTCCAGCCGCTGAGGGAACCCTCTTCACGTTCTCCGCGGACGCACGGCGAAACCCCGAAGCAGGCCCAGTCGTGGAGCGTTTCCGTGCAGAAAACTTCGAACCTGCAGGCTACACGCTGCTGAGCTACAGCGCCGTGCAAGCCTGGGCGCAGGCGGTCACGAAAGCCGGCTCGCTGAAGCTGCGCGAGGTGATTGCTTCGTTGCGCGCCAATTCATTTGATACTGTACTGGGCCGTATCGACTTTGACGACAAAGGCGACCTCACTGTTCAGAGCTGGGTATGGTATATCTGGAATGGCGGCGAATACGTGCCGTTGGAATAACACAACGCTGATCACTGCGGATCGCGTTCGAGAAAAAAGCTGTGCGGGCCATGTTGACCACATCAGCCGGATCGATGGTCGCCGCGATGTTTGAACGTCTCGGAATACGTGGCCGCTTACTCTTCGCTTTCTTTGGTATCAGCACCTTCGCGGTGCTCGCAACTGCCGCGGCCGTGTATGCCTTCCTCCAAGTGGGCGAGGTCGTCGAGCGGATCACGGAGCGCCGGGTCCCGTCCGCGCTTGCATCGCTCGAGCTCTCCCGCCAAGCGGAGCGGGTCGCCGCCACTGCGCCGGCCGTACTTGCTACGACCAGCACGGTTCAGCACAACCAGGTCTCGGCTGCGATCGGGGTGGAGATGTCGCGCCTCGAAGAATTGCTTGCCGCGCTCAAAGGCACCGCGGTTAGCACGGCGGCGGTGGCTGAGATCGAAGCCGCGGTGATCGGTCTGCGGCGCAACCTCAACACTCTCGACGATCTTGTCGCCGCTCGCCTCACCGTGGTTGCGCGCAAAGAGGAGCTGTTGCGCCGCTTGTCGGCTACGACAAACGCAAGCCAACGTCTTGTGGCGCCGGGCATCCTCGTGATGAACTCCAAGGTCCCCCAGTGGCGTGCAGCCGTGGCGGATGCCGCCGTACCACCCGAAGCACGCGCGGCGGCTACGACAGACCTTGCGCAGGCAATCGCCTCTTACATCCCGCAACAGAAGGCACAACGGGAGATTTCGGCGATCAACGACGCGCTGCTCAAGACGGCGGTTGCGCCGACGCCCGGCGACCTGGCACTGATGTCCTTTCCGCTGCGCCGCTCGGCCGAATCGCTTGCGGCGGTGATGCCCGAGATGGATGAGAAGCTGCGGACGCGATTCCGCCAACGTGTTGACGAGTTCGAGGGGCTGATCGACGGTCCGAAGAGCATTGCACAGGCGCGTGAGGATGAGCTCGCATTACTCGCAAAGGGCGGGAAGCTTTTGGTCGAGAACGCTCAGCTCTCGCGCAATTTAACCGTTGCCGTGGATCGCCTCGTAGCTGCGGCTAACCGTGACATCACCGAGGCTGGTCGTGAAGCTGCGACCGTCCAGCGCTACGGTACCGGAGTTGTTCTTGGCTCAGTCGTTCTGAGCCTCCTGAGTTCAGTTCTGATCGTCTGGTTGTATGTCGACCGCAATCTTCTTGCCCGCTTGTCGGGGCTGAGCCAAAGCATGCTTGCCATCGCTGGCGGCAATCTTCGGGCACCACTGCCTGCCACGGGCCGCGACGAGATCGGCCGCATGGCCAAGGCGCTTCTGCTGTTCCGTGACACTGCGGTCGAGGTCGAGGAAAAAAACCTGCGCGAGGTTGCCGAAGCGCGCCAGCGACTCGTCGATGCAATCGAGAGCATCTCCGAGGGCTTCGCCCTTTACGATTCCGAGGACCGGCTTGTTCTGTGCAACAGCCGCTATAGGGAAATCCTTTATCCCGGCGTCGCCGATGCAGTCGTGCCGGGTGCACAATTTGAGACGATTGTCCGGAAGGCAGTGGAACAGGGCCTCGTCGAAGATGCGAAAGGCCAAGAGGAGGAATGGCTCGCCGCACGGCTTGCGGCACATCGCAATCCTAAGCTGACGCTGGTTCAACTTCGCAGCCAGGACCGCTGGATTCAGGTCAATGAGCGGCGCATTACTGGCGGCGGCACCGTCGCCGTCTACACCGATATCAGCAAGCTAAAGCGGCATGAAACGGAGCTCGAGATCGCCCGCGACGCGGCCATGGCGGCGACACAGGCCAAGAGCAAGTTCCTGGCCAGCATGAGCCACGAGTTGCGCACGCCGCTGAACGCCATCCTGGGCATTACCGAAATGCTGCAGGAAGATGCCAGCGAAGCTGGCCAAGGCGAACTGATCGAACCGCTTCAGCGGGTCGCGCGCGCCGGCAAGCATCTGCTCAAGCTCATTAATGAGGTCCTCGATCTTTCCAAGATCGAGGCCGGCCGCCTGGAATTGCATATCGAGGAGTTCGATATCGCAGGCATGGTTCAAGATGCCGCGACAACCGCGCAGCCACTTGCACAGAAAAACCGCAACCGGATCATCATCCGCTGCCCGGATGACATTGGCAGCATGCGCGCCGATCAGCTTCGGGTGCGCCAGATCCTCCTCAACCTGTTGAGTAACGCCTGCAAGTTCACGGAGAACGGCCAAGTGACGATTGGGGCGAGCTGCGCGAAGCATGATGGAGGCGATGGCGTGATATTTACCGTCGCCGACACCGGCATCGGCATGACGCCGCAGCAGATGACGAACCTGTTCCAGGAATTTAGTCAGGCCGATAGTTCCACCACCCGCAAGTACGGCGGCACTGGGCTAGGGCTTGCCATCAGCCAACGCCTGTGCCGCGCGATGGATGGCGAGGTCACTGTGGACAGCACTCCTGGCGCCGGCACCAGGTTCACGGTGTGGCTGCCGTCGGCAATCGACGTAGGCCCCACGCTGGAGCAGCCGGCCCCTGGCGCCGGGGTCGCCGCTGATGATCGTGTTCGCCCCGTCTCGAACGTGGTCCTCGTCGTTGATGACGATGAGGCGGTGCGGGACCAGATGCGCCGGTTTCTCGCCCGCGAGGGTTGCGATGTAGTGACCGCCAAGGACGGTGCGGAAGGGCTTAAATTGGCCCGGCAGGTGAAGCCAGCGCTCATCACGCTTGACGTGCTGATGCCGGGCTGCGACGGCTGGAGCGTCCTGCAGGAACTGAAGGCGGATCCTGAGCTCGCGAATGTCCCTGTCGTGATGCTCACCATGGCCGATGAGAGGAACCGGGGGTACGCGCTCGGTGCCGCCGATTACATGGTTAAGCCGATCGAGCGCGACGCGCTCCGGAAACTAATCACGAAATTCTGGTCCGGCGCGCCTGGCCCAGCGCTTCGTGTTCTGATCGTCGAGGATGATGAGAACACGCGCCAGCAATGGCGTCGCA
Source organism: Rhizobium sp. LjRoot258 (assembly GCF_964254185.1). Classification (NCBI taxonomy): domain Bacteria; kingdom Pseudomonadati; phylum Pseudomonadota; class Alphaproteobacteria; order Hyphomicrobiales; family Rhizobiaceae; genus Rhizobium; species Rhizobium sp. LjRoot258. The sequence goes on from NZ_CAXUST020000003.1 coordinate 720,124, forward strand.
TATTGAGCACAGAGGGTTGCGATGTGGACGAGGCCGAGAATGGCCGGGTCGCGCTGGAACGACTCATCAGCGCGCCTCCAGACCTCATCATTCTCGACCTCCTTATGCCGGAAATGGACGGCTTCGAGTTTCTCATCGAACTGCGCAAGCAACCCGCCTTCAAGGCGATGCCGGTCGTGGTTGTGACGGCGGCGACCCTCAGCGAGGAAGACCACCGGCGCCTGAACGGTGGCGTCGAGCGCGTGCTCGCCAAGACCGCCTTCAGCCGCAACGAGCTTCTGGAGGAATTGCGCAAGATGGTTGCAAGATATATTCCCAAACGAAACTCGCCTGACAAGGATCGCCGTGATGGTTAGGATCCTCTATGTCGAAGACAATGAGGACAACATCTATATGCTGTCCGCGCGGCTAAGACGCAAAGGCTACGAGGTGATCGTCGCCACCGATGGCGATCAGGGCGTGGCGCGTGCGCGATCGGACGCGCCGGCGCTGATCCTGATGGACTTAAGCCTTCCCGTCCTCGACGGCTGGGAGGCGACAAGACGTCTCAAGACATTGCCTGAGACGCGGGATATTCCCGTGATCGCGCTCTCGTCGCACGCGATGGCTGGCGACCGCGAAGCAGCGCTGGCAGCCGGGTGCGATGACTTCGATACCAAGCCCGTCGATTTCGCGCGTCTGCTTGGAAAGATCAGGGCCCAACTTCCAAAGGGGTCGATGTCATGAGCGAGGTTGCACCCGCCCTGCTCGTCGTCGACGATAACGAGGACAATCGCTTTACGCTGACCGAGCGGTTGAAGCGAGAAGGCTACGGAAACGTGGCATGCGCCAGCAATGGACGGGAGGCGCTCGAAATGCTGGCAACGAGATCGTTCGATCTCGTGCTGCTCGACATTACGATGCCGGAAATGGACGGCTACCAGGTGCTCGAGCACCTGAAGGCCGACACAACGCTGCGCAACATTCCGGTTGTCATGATATCGGCGGTCGATGAGATCGACAGTGTGGCGCGCTGCATCAGCCTCGGCGCCGAGGATTATCTGGCCAAACCGTTCAACGCGGTTCTGCTGCGCGCCCGCGTGGCCGCGTGCCTGGAAAAGAAGAGGCTGCGCGACCAAGAGGCGGTATACACGCAGCAAATCGAAAACGAAAAGCGCCGAGCGGACGAGCTTCTGTACGCCATCCTACCCGCCGGCGCGGTGCGCGAGCTCAAAGCGACCAATGAGGTCCGGCCCCGCCGCTACAACGAAGTCGCGGTGCTATTCTGCGATATCGTTGGCTTCACAGCCTATTGCGATGAGAACCCGCCGGAGAAAGTGGTGGAGGATCTTCAGGCGCTGATCGGCGAATACGAACGAATCGTCCGTCAGCATGGGATGGAGAAGATCAAGACTATCGGCGACGCCTTTATGGCTACGGCCGGCCTGTTTGATCCCATGCCAGATCCGGTTTTTGCCAGCTTGCGATGCGGACTCGCCATGGTGACAGCATCACGTTGCATCGAGCCCAAATGGGAGGTGCGAGTCGGCGTTCATTTCGGTCCAGTTGTGGCGGGAATCATCGGGCAGCGCCAACTCGTGTTCGACCTGTGGGGCGACACGGTAAATATGGCCTCCCGGATCGCAGCCCATGCTAGCCCTGGGACTGTAGCGACCAGCGGGGCCACGTGGCATCGCATTCGCGAGCGGGGTCGCGGGCGCTCCCTGGGCTTCGTAGAAATCAAGGGCAAGGGTCGGATCGAACTGATCGAATGCCAGGAACTTCGTTGAGGGAACCGGAACAATCCTAGCCACCTGCCAGTCCCATCGTGGGTTCATCTGTCAGGCTGAGACGTTCCCGACCAGCGGCAAAGGTCTGCTGCTTCCGAGGTAGATACAAGGATCCGCTGAAGGTTCCGGATTGGGCCAAATGCTGACGCCAATTGGCTTCCGCTTTGCGCCAACAGCGGCCTTAGTCACGCTCTTATTTCCTTGCGCAATCAACTGGAAAATTGCGAGGCTTAGGTGAGCTGATCAGACCGGGACCAGTCCGTGGCGGAGCATGATCTCATTGGCATTCGCGAGGTCCGGTTTGCCGGGCACGTTCACCACCTCGGCAATTTCCTCGAAATAACGCCGTCCAATTGTACCCGGCGTGATGGTCGCCAAGACCTTTGCTGTGCCATCATGCAGGTTCTCGTGATGGTGCACCGCCCCTCGCGGAATGAATATGGCGTCGCCGGCGCGAATCTCGTGCATTTGCCCGTCGACGATGACAGTGAGCGCGCCTTCAAGGCCGTAGAGGAATTCGTCGGCATCCCGATGATTATGCGGAGCGGGGACGCGCGCCCGAGATGGCACTGTGAATTCGAACACCGTCGCGCCGACTTCGCTGATGAGAAAACGCAGTTCGAGTTGCCCGATCCGCACAATATCGTTTCGTACCGCTTCCATATGAGGTCTCCACAATGTAAAGTAACTTTACATCAACAAGTAAAGTGACTTTACATACATGTCAATCCTATTGCCCCCGGATTCAATTCCCGACGCGTTGCCCGGTCCGCCGTTCTTCGGCGCGCTGCTGCGCGTTGTCTGGCAGCATGTGCGCGACCGTATGCTGCAAGCCATTCACGAGGCGGGGTTTGTTGACTTCCAGGAGGCGCATTTTGCCGTGTTCTCGTTTCCGCTGCCGGATGGGATGAGACCGTCCGAGCTCGCGCGTCAGAAGCGGATGTCGCGACAAGCTGTGAACTATCTGCTCAGCCAGCTTGAAGAACTGGGCTACGTCGAGCGGCGCGCAGCCGTCGGCAGCGATCGCCGACTGGTCTATCTAACGCTACGGGGACATGAAGTAGTCGCAGCCATTTTCGGATGTCTTCGGCTGTTGCATGAGCAATGGTCCAAAGAGGTTGGAAAGGAGCGCTTCGATGACTTCGTAGATGTGTTGAAGCAGCTGTCGACCAAAGCACAAGAACCGACAAACCGCTGAAAAAACCCAACTTTGCGACGGTGGCAAGGGCTGTCTCAGAACGGTTCGAGAACCGTACCTCCGAACGTGAGCCGGCCTGAACGCAAAATATTAGCCGATAGAAATCTACGGGAATTGAAGGCCGCTTTGCGCGGCCATTGCGACCGTTGCAGAATTCCCTATTCTGCGATGTCGCAAAAGTCAGGAAAACAAGTGTCGTTTTAATCGGGACTTCTCTAATCGGCCCTCACGGGTCAAGCCCTTCAAACCTGTTTTCTCCGCCGGTTGGATATCGCTCGCGGACCCTTGCTTCTCTCCGAGATCGGCACGTCGGCCCTCTCATGTTAGGGTCAGGAGGATGGGGCAGCACAATCTTTTGCTCGCCTTTTCGAAGGCAATCCCGATTTCGTGCTTGCCCCACCCGTCGTCCCGCGAGGGACATCTTTCGCCAGCGGCGAAACTGTTACCTACCGTACCTATTTCCGTGCATCCGCGTTTATGCTGCGGTCGGCATATCCTTCCGCGAGAACTGGAAGTCGCTGCCATTCACCCACATTCTGTGCAGCACCACGGCCAGGCGGCGCGCCAGCGCCACGATGGCTTTCCTTACGCCCCGAAGTTTCGCGATCTTCATCGCCCAGGCCTTCAACCACGACCATTTCTGTGAGCGAAACAGCATTGCCTGTGCAGCTTCGTAGAGCAGCGTCCGCATCATGTCGTCTCCGCAGCATGATATCTTTCCCTGTCGTCTTATCTCACCCGACTGATATTGCGACGGCGTCAGGCCCAACGCGGCGCCGACAGCCTTCGATTTGGCGAAGCGAGCCGGAACATCGATGCAGGCGACGAAGGCGAGAGCGACGATCGGCCCGACGCCGGGCACGGTCATGAAACGCCGGACGAGGTCGTTGTCGCGGGCAAGGGCAAGAACCTGCCGATGCAAAGCCGCCAATTGTTCTCGCAGAACCCTGCGCACGATCAGCATCGGCTCGACGGAGGCAGCAATATCCGGCATCCGCTCGACCAGCTCTCGCACACGAGGCTCGAAGCTGTTCCCTCGTGCGATCCCAACCTTCAGGCCAAAGTTGCGCAGCGTCCCGCGCAGATCGTTTTCGATGTCGATGGCTTTCGCCTGCAAAATCTTGCGGTGAGTCAGCAGCATTCGGATCTTTTGGCTGCGGACGGTTTTCACATGCACCGGACGATACAAGCCGACCCGCATCATGGCGGCGATGCCACGCGCATCGTTGCGGTCGGTCTTGTTCACCGGAGACTGCGCCCTGATCATGGCGCGCATCTGCCGAGTTTCGACGCAGATCGCCGGTAGGCCGGCCTCGGTCAGCCCGTTCCAGAGCCAGGTGCCAAGCGGACCGGCCTCCAATCCCACCCGCTTGAGCGGATAAGCGGGATCGCAGAGCACCGCAAGCAAGTCCTCAGGCTCGCTGGCAACCTTGGCCTCGCGAACGACCTTGCCGGCTCCATCTATGATGCAAACGCTTGTTTCCTTGACCGAGACGTCCAATCCAGCAAAATATTCCATGCTGCGCTTCTCCATCTGATGCTTGGGGCTATGTTACGTAGACCCCGTTTTACCATCAGCCTGAAGCGCAGCACCCAAAGACCTGAGAGCGGGGCACGGCCGGCCGATTACCCCATCTTCTGCGAAAGGTCATTGACCGCTTTCGGCCTTTACGGACACTCAGCACAGTCAGCCGGCACAGTGGTCTAATTTCGGCGAAGCAGGTGTCGAAGCTCCGTAGGCGTCAAAGTCAGGGATGAATAATATGGCCACCTTTATCCTTATACCCGGAGGCTGGCAGGGCGGTTGGGTCTACCAAAAGGTGGCAGATATACTTACTGCGCATGGGCACAAAGCCTTACCGATCACTCTTTCGGGGCTCGGCGATGCTCCCGCCCCAACGGCCAATCTTGAAGATCACATAGATGAGGTCGTTAGCGCTGTGAAGTCGCATGGCGACGACCTGGTCCTTGTTGGACAATCCTACGGCGGGATGGTCGTGAGCGGCGCAGCTGATGCTGCGCCATCGCAAATCCGGGCGTTGGTCTATGTAGACGCCTATGTGCCTGATTCCGGTGACTCTGTCTGGTCCCTGACGACGCCTCGTTTTCGAGATGTCTTCGTCGCTGGCGCGAAGGCTGACGGACTAACTTGCGCGCCGCCTCCCAATCTTGACCCGCGATGCCGACCGCATCCGATTGGGACGTTTCTCCAATCAATCAATCTCAGCGGACGTTGGCGTGAAGTGCCGGGCAAGACCTTCATCGGCGCATTTGGATGGGAAGGAAGTCCGTTCCTTGACCTTTATCAACGCTTAAACGGCGAGCCGGAGTGGTCGACCTTTGCCTTCGATTGCGGGCACAATGTAGCACGGCTGAAGCCCGAGGCTCTGACCGAGATATTGCTAGCTCAGGTTTGACCAACCAACGACTGCAATCCACCGAGCCTGTGCGAAAACGGCGCGTTTCCACAAAGGCTCCACCCGAAGCGGAAGTTCGTTTGATCCGGGCAAACGCTCACTTATGGCCGATATTGTTGGAAAAGTCGGTTTTCTATAACGTCTGATTTTTTGGGGGCCGTAGAGGCCGATACTGAAAATTGGCTGGGGGAACCTACCAATTTTGCGATCAAGCAACGCGTGAGGCGCATAGCCAAATTGGGACGGTATCGAGCGGCAACATTCGCTCAGACCGCGAAATGGCGGACTTTTCGGCGAGCCCCGATTTGGGACTTTTTCTTCAACAATATAGGCCCAGAGCGGACATTACGCTTTGGCCCGCATTGGGGTGTTAGCGTGGATGGTCTGAGCTAACAGACATCCACAACGATCGAAAGCCCGCGACGGTCCAGGCTGTGTGAGAATCGATCGATCCTCTCTGATTGGCGGGGTCGGCTATGATCATGCAGTCCCTATGCGGGGGCTGATCTGAGATTGATGCTGCGGATTGGTCGGGTGCTGGTAAACTTCCATTCGCTCTGCACCGAGGGGTACGCCTCGCTCCACCAACTGGTCGACATCGATTTCGCGGCTGGGCCGTTAATTCCGAGTGCTGCAGCAGAGGAACCGACATGACCTCCATCCGCAGGCTTATCAGCCGCTACCCGCTCATTGCGTTTTTCGCCATCGCCTGCATCCTGACCTGGCTCGGCTGGACCCTGCCGGAGCGGATCTATGCCGGCACGCTCCTCTCCGGCGCGCTCGCCTTGCCTTTCCTCCTCATGGTGCCCGGTCCGCTTTACGCGGCTCTGATCGTGACCGCGATCACCGGAGGCGAGCCCGGCGTCGTCGCGCTCCTTAAGAAGTTCACCATCTGGCGGGTGGGCTGGGGATGGTTTGCGGTCGCCCTGCTCATCGCGCCGGTGATCGGCGTGACGCCCGCTTATCTGAACATGGTCTTCGGTGGGCCGAACCCCACGGCGGCGTTGATCGCTTCAGTGCCGACCATTCTGATGATGTTCGCCATTCGCCTCGTCAATCCCCTCGACGGACCGATGCAGGAAGAACTCGGCTGGCGTGGCTTCGCCCTCCCGCGTTTGCAGGAACGGCACTTGCCGCTCGTCGCGAGCGCCATCCTCGGCGTGCTGGTTGTCATCTGGCACGTGCCGCTCGTCTTCCTCGACATGCTGCCAGCTTATGCGCTGTTTGGGACCTTCGCCTTCACAATCGTGTTCGGCTGGCTCTTCATCAACACCAAGGGCAGTGTGCTCATGACCTTGATCGCCCACGCCGCAGACGGCTTGGTCATCACCGGCAATCTCGGCCTGAACGCGATCGACAGCGAACGCCACATCATGCTGCTGGTCGCGACGTGGTGTGTGACTGCGCTGGTCGTTGCTGTCCTCTATGGGCCGACGCTTACCCGCAAGCCGAATACCCACGTGTCCCCGAAACCAACCTAGAGCGTAGGCCGTTCCTGGCGCATATGAGCGGTCTATCAGATGGCCCCGCGCACGACCGCTTTTCCACCGAGCCTGTATGAAAACGCCCGGATTTCCGATCGCTGAGCAGCAGAAAAATACATCCGACGTCGATGCTTCATGGCCCACACTCCATCTTTGACAAAAAACTAGTGTGTTGCGCTCACCAATTGAGCCCACCGCCAATGGTGGACATTGGAGCCTGGTTTGTCGATCAGGTCACCGCTGTGCTAGGAAGTAGTTTGATAGAGCGGATGAACAGGACACGGCCCATTGAGCAGGGCGGCGCATGCGTCCACCAAGTCATCGAAATGATGCAGGAGAATGTCGGGCGCGAGTTCGACAGCCGGAATTTCGGTGTAGCCGAAGTCAACCAGGATCAACGGCGTCCCAGCAGCACGTGCGGCCCCGACATCGGTGTCTGCATCACCAACCATGACAGTGCGCGCCAGATCGCCGCCTACGGCCTCCACAGCTTCGATCAGGTGAGCGGCATTGGGCTTTGCCGCGGTGACGGCGTCAGTGCCCACCACGCCGTCGAACAGTCCCGCCATGCCGAGCTTGGTCAACAGACTAAGCGATAGGTCGGTCGGCTTATTGGTGCAGACTACCAGCTTTGCACCTCCTGCCCTCAGGGCTTTCAGGGCGTCGATCACCCCTGGAAACGGCAGGCTCTCGTCTGCGATATGGGCGCTATAATAGCCGATGAAGCGGCCGAAAAGGGCAGCAGTACGGGCGTTTGCTTCTTGCTCTCCGGCGATCTCAAGACCCCATTGCAGCAGCCAGCGGGCACCACGGCTGATGAAGGGGCGACCCTCGTTGTACGCCAGGGGTTCGAAGCCCTCCGCGATCAGGATTGCGTTCACCGCTCCGATCAGGTCGGGGGCCGACTCGACTAGGGTTCCGTCAAGGTCAAAAGCGATCGTCGCCCCATTAAGGGCGGTGGTGTCGATCACAGTGCAGACTCCTCTTTGGGCCAAAGAATTCAGAACACTTTTGGCCGGCAGGCGACGACGCCCTCGGCCGGATCGCGCCAGGAGCGGACAAACAATCGGTTTCCCGCGGTCGTCACTTTACCGGCAGGCCAGCACTGAAGCCATATCCTCCCTCTGCATCTTTATGCGCGGGATATCAGTTGACGCAAAGAGCGAGAGGTTTAGCAGCGCGAACGTGTAGTCGCAGTATGGGCTTGATGAATCGTTTCGATATCTGATTGCTGCCAAGCATTGGATAACGTTGTTATCTTTAAGTTCGCTTCGAGCAACCCCCACAACAATGTTAATATTATCCTTTACTTGCTGGGTCTGAGGCGCAGATTGCTGATCTGACCGATTTTCGTTTCGAGCTTGGGTAAGTTCCGTAACCATCTCGTTAAAGCCGGCTTTGTCGTGGAAGTCGAGGCGTTTTGCTTTTTCTTTTTTTGGGCAGCCCAAATCTTCCAGAGCGTACGGACACATGGTGGGGAGTCGAGGTCCTCACGCGCTTGGATTGGAATGTGGCACGCTTCGATTGCAAGGTCGGGGTCCGTTAGAAGCGACGCGAAGTAGGATGGTTGTGATTTGACTTCCGCCCTTAATGAAGGCGCAATGTGAAGAGCGTTACGCGTCGAGGAGCTTGCCATATGCGGTCAGGTCTCGGGCGCTCCTTGGCCAATTTGGCAGCCTCCTGCGGAGGCATGGCTTATTCCAGGCCGATTTCGGCAGGATCAGGAACGGTCTGTGCCAAGATCTCCTGGATGTTCTTCCGTCGAGGCGGCGACATCTCCGGCGCCGCGGCGAGTGACGCAGCAATCACTGCTCTTAAGCGAGTGCCGGTCGGCAACAGCTTTTCTTCGATATGCACCTGTCGATCGCCGGGCGGTGCACCTTCGCGTTATCTGGCCTCCGACGATCTGATAGCCCGATGCTTTGCGCGTGGGCGTGATCTTTCTTCGGAAATGCTTCGCGTCGGATTGGCGCGCACGATCGGCAGGTCGGATCCCGAATACAGCGCCGCCGAACGGTATGCGCGCTCGGCCCGATACGGGCTGTGGGGCACCTACGTGCTCGACATGGCGGAATGGCGGCGAAACGCCGTCGATCAAAGCACCAGACGTCGGCCAGTCGCCGATTGGAATCTTCTAGCCGAGCATAAGAGCGAGCTTACACCGCCATTTGCGGATTGGCGCAACAGACCGCGCAGGACCGACCGATGATGAGGAGACATCGATGAGGCAGATCCTGATAATTCTCCTTGCCCTTTCGGTGTTCGGCCTCCGACACCACCACGCCCAAGCGAGCGATTGGGGCTGCGAGGTGTTGCTCTGTGCGGCCTCGAATAACCCCTCATGGCATGGTGTTGAATCCTGCCATCCGCCGATGAAGCGATTGATCGCGGCGATGAAACGCCCCGGCTTCTCCTGGCCGACATGCCCCGAAGGCGGGGCCGGAAAGCCCGGATATGATCGGTATGCCGATTGCCCGGCAGGCTGGCAGCCAGCCGCAGGCGATCAGGATAACGATCATGGGCGGAACGAGGAATTGTCGCGCTGTAGCCGGACCGTCAGCATTTGCAATGGGCGCATGCCGCGGCGTTTCGACAGCGATCGTCAAGAAACCGAGCGTGATGGCGTTGCCCGGGAATATTCAGGGCGAAACAGTTGCGAATATCGCGAATATGTCGACCGGCCGTTGCGGGCGCAGCCGTATTATTTCGATATCAACAGCACGCAGGCGGGTTCTACGGAGCGGCACTATTTCGACCTGAGGCATTGAGAGGCTGCGAAGCGTCCTTCAGCTAAAAGAAGCGCTCAACCGACTTGAGAATTGCGTCGAGAGATTCGGCCTCAAAGCTCACGCCGGTGGCCGCGACAAAACTCGCCAAGTATATGAGCTTCTCGCGGGCCTCCGGTTCGTTTCTTGGTGACCAGGCAATGATGTCAGCCCTCAGCCGTCGCTCTTCGTTGCTGAGCTCGCCGATATCCGTGCGTATATGGTCTCGCCGCGATGCCTCGCGCAGGATAGGGCCAAGCAAGACGACGAGGGAGCGATGACGCGAAATCAGATTGGCGAGCTGCGGTCGAATATCGTCTGCCATTTCTTGACCTGTGCTCCTATTTTCCGATGTCCGTCGCCCGCAGATGGTTGGCGGCGTCCACGGTAGCCAGACGCGGTGAGGGTGATGTAAGAGGGAGGTGGGACAATGATAGGCTGCCTTTTATGACGACAAAATTTGACAAGTACGTCGAGGACAAACGTCTCGTTGAGACGACCGATCCGGAGATCGATAAAGCCATCTATCGTTGTCCCGGCTTCGAGGGGGCACCCGAACTTGGCGAGCTCGATCGCCGCATCTCCGAAGCGCTCCGGGAGGCGCGCGACAGGACCGGGTTGACCAGGGCCGAGGTGGCGCCGTTTCTCGGCCTGCACGAGCAAGTCTACGGCCGCTACGAGCACAACGAGACGAAGATGCACGTCACCCGGCTCATCCATCTGAGCGAAGTTCTGGATTTCTCACCAATCGACTTGATCATGGCCGTTGCTCCTTATCGGTTTGGAAACACACCCGCCGAGGCGGCCAAGCGCCGAAAGCTCATCAAGGTGGTTGAATCGCTTCCCGCTGACGCGGTGGAGTCACTCTTGGCGCTCGTAGAAGCCATGACAAAACTCCGGCCGCACGAAGAATAGGGCGTCGCCCGGGGTGCTTTGCAGAAGATACCGGAACCTTGAATTCGCTTCTTAGCGGCTATTCCGTCCCATACGATGACCAATCGCGATCGATGGCTTTCTCAAATTAGTCATTGGCCGCAAAACTGGCCAAAAGCGCGATGAATTTCGGCCTCATCTTTTTCGGAACAGACAAGAAGGCATCGACGAGGCGCTGACCCTCCTCGGTCGCGACAAATTCCTCGCGCAGGAGCGCTTTCTGGTTCAGTGCTGCATTATCTGTGCTGGATGCTGTGGGTAGGCTCTCGAAGAAATATGTAATCGGAACGCCGAGTATCTGCGCGACCTGGTAGAGAATCGAGGAACTGACCCGATTGGAGCCGCGCTCGTACTTCTGGATCTGCTGAAACGAGACGCCGACGGCAACACCGAGGGCAGTTTGGGAGATCCGGAGTTGCTGCCTCCGCTTCTTGATCCGCTTTCCGACCTCTGTATCGACGATATGCCCGTCGCTAGTTTTGTCCTTCGAATCCGCACCGAACCCGTTGGTCCTTACCGAAACAATATGCTGCATAAAAGCGCTCCCGCTGGCCAGATCGTCTGGCAACCAGAAGCCGGGGAGTTCGAAATGCCGTTGATTACCAGCCCCCGTGGACTTTAGCGCGAACGCCTCTTGCATACTCCACGGGCTCCCCGACCGATAATGGTCGCGAGGTAGTCGCCTAAAGCGCACAACAATCAAAATGGGGTTTCGACGCCCCAAGACGGATATCCGTCTAAGTTGTACCCTATCAAGCCATTTCACGTTTGCAAAGAACTTTAAGACGGTGTCTTAACATGGGGCGGTTTGAGCCGCTTAATCCAGCCGGTGCCGACGGGTTTCCAACACGACCATTCGCAAAAGATACCGGACGAAATAGAGGTCCTCGTTCGGTGGGTAACGGCGGCAGATCTCCTCGACAGCTTTGAGCAAAGCCGACGTTTCATCGTGCACCGTCGTTAGAACAAAGCGATGGGCGTCGGCTGCACCCATTAGCGATTTGCTGCGACGGGCCATAGTCGGCCCCTCCCTTTTATGCCGCGGCCGGGGACCGTTCCGCGATCGATTCACGCGCGCCGTTCCACGAAAGCAGCGTGCCGCACACCCCGTAGGTTCTCCGGTGTTGGTGAAGAAGGTTAAGCGAGATGTCAGCCGACGCCAGCGTTACAGGTCCGTCGCGCTCGAGCGGCAGGCTTGCCAGGGCGCGCACCAAGTAGCCTCTGCGCCTCATCATTTCGACAAGCGGCGTATAGGTCACAAATAGGATTTGTCGTGCGCCGAGATGAAGCAGACATTCGAGCACGCCGGTCATCAACAGGTCGGATGCGTCAATGCCCGCGATTGAGGGCGCACCGAGGGCCGTTGCGCATCTTGTCCATTCGTATACTTGCGGCCCCTTGGGAAGGTCGATGCGAAGCGCGTCAGCCACTTCGCCGGCGAAGTGTGGAGCGATTGTCGGGACGAGTCTTGAGTATCCAATGACTTCGCCGTGAAGCGTTAGGACGGCATGTATCGCCGAAGGCGTATCGAAGCGGTCGCGTTCGCGGCCATCGTCGCGGCGCAGCTCCTCCCACCCTAACTGTTCGACAAACCGCAGATGCCGGAATGCCCAAACGCGCTCCGTGAGATCGCGATCCTCGTGCTCAAACAGTATTCGCAACATATGACTACCTCCGTGTGCATGCCAAAAGGATGCAACCGGTGATCAGCGAAATCTATTCGTAAAATGTCGTAATTTTAGCGTTGCCAACCCTGGCGGAACGCTTCGGCAATGAGTTGAGCCCTATTCACGGCTGAGAGCTTTTTCTGAAGGTTCCGGATATGAGCCTGCACTGTACGCTGCGACCGCCCGGTGAACTCGCCAATCTCCCGGTCAGTTTTTCCTGCCGCGCACAAGCTCAGGAATTCGCTTTCGCGTTTTGTGATGAAAATCTCCGGCAGAATACGATGGGAGGGCGCTGTCCATCCGAGCAAACGCGCGTGGGCAGTGGAAGCAACAATCGAAAAAAGCTGGACTTCTAGCGGTTCCATAGGTTCGCGCGTCCCGGCGACGGAAAAAAGTCCATTAACACCAACTCGCGAATACAGAGGAATGGTGAGCCCGTCGACCAAGCCAAATTCTCCAGCCTCACTCATAATTTTCCTAGCTTTAGAACTCAGTACGCGGTTGTCCAGCGCCTTAGACCACACAGCCGGCTGGCCGGTCTGCCGCACGTAGTGGGCAACAGGATCGGCGTGGAAATAGTTCAGTGCAAGATAACGTTCGAACCAGCCGCGGGGCCATCGCTCCCATACGAAGTAGGAGTCAAGACGCTCGTGAGCCAAGGGCAGAAATGCCATGGCAAAATGATTCATTCCCAGATGGCAAGTCACCCGTTCGACGGCTCCAGCTAGCTCGGCTTTGTCGCGAGCTTTTTCGCCGGCAGCCAGAAACTCAAAAAGGATGTTCATCAGGAACTGTTCCACGAAGGCAATCCTTCTCTGAAAGAGCGCTACCCACCGCGATCGGCGGCGCAGTACCGACCGCAGGGCGACCATTGATAAGGCTCGGCGGTTGTAAAGACAATAGCTACTACCCAGATTTGTATGCGGAGGCAGCGTCGGAATAAAGGGGAGGCTCGCAATCACGCGACGTTCGTGCATAAGCAAAGCATTCGCCGCCTCGATCGTATCGATGCCACGTAGCCGCAAACCCTTGACCAAGCGATCCCTGCAGCGTCTGACCCGCATTTTGAAAAAGTGGATTTGATCCTTTCCGGCGAAAAAAATGGCACGCGTAATAGCCTTCGGCTTCATCTTCGTGAATCTCGCGGAAGATCGTCTGTGCTCGCACTTGCCCCGAACGGCCGTCCCTGACCGTCTGCGCGGGCGTGGATTTTCCCTGTTCCGCTCATCGGCGAAAGCGGACACAACCGATTCTACTTGCCATATCGTCCGCCCATACCCGTCATGGGCAACCAACCCGCAGGACGTGGGCTATTCCGTTGTGATAACGCCTCGCGCGACATTTGAGAGGCTGCTTCGCGAGCGAGCCATTCCCGCTCGAGCTTGGGACCGGCCGCGCTCACCGCGACGCGACGCGAAGCGGCCGCAGCTAGCGGACCCTTTACAGGTTGGTCGTGGAAAATCCAGGGATTGGCTTGCTTGCGTTGGGCACGCAGGTCTTTGGGAATAGGTTTTCTTCACGGTTGAGGAAATTTCACTATGACGATAGGGTTGCCTTTAGACAAAGAGAAGGCGGCGGTGGAAAACCCATGAAATCCAAGCGTGAAGCGGCAGGGCAACCGGAACAGGCGCAGGGCGAACGCGCTCCCTTTTCTCAGGATCCGCACGCCGTTCGGGAACCGAAGGAAAACAACCTCGAAATGGCGATCGGCCACGAGGTGCGCGCTTATCGGAAGAAGCTCGGCATCACGGTGACGGACCTGGCCGCGGCAACCGGAATCTCGCTCGGCATGCTCTCGAAAATCGAAAACGGCAATATCTCGCCGTCGCTGACGACACTGCAATCGCTGTCCCGCGCCCTGGGCGTGCCGCTCACCGCCTTCTTCCGCCGTTATGAGGAGCCCCACGACGCCGTCTTCGTCAAGGCAGGGCAGGGCGTCGAACTCGAACGCCGAGGCACGCGCGCCGGCCATCAGTATAATCTGCTTGGCCATATCGACAACAACTCGAGCGGCGTCATCGTAGAACCTTACCTCATCACGCTGACTGCCGATTCCGACGTGTTCCCGACCTTTCAGCATGAGGGAATGGAGTTCCTCTACATGCTGGAAGGCGAAGTAGTCTATCGCCACGGCGATCAGCTCTTTCCGATGCAGCCAGGCGACAGCCTGTTCTTCGACGCCGACGCACCGCATGGCCCGGAAGTGTTGGTGAAACTGCCGAGCAAATACCTGTCGATCATTAGCTATCCACAGCGCGGCAAGAATGGATAACTTGCCTTAAAAGAAAGAAATATTCTTTTGGGTTGAAATCCCAAGATAGACCTGATAGCCATTTTTGCAGACGCGAAATGGAGGGTCTGGTCATGTGCGGAATTGTGGGTCTCTTCCTGAAAGATAAAAGCCTCGAACCTCAGCTCGGAGCGCTCCTGTCATCCATGCTAGTGACCATGACGGACCGTGGGCCGGACAGTGCAGGCATCGCAATCTATGGCAACGGCAATGGCGACAAGGCGAAGATCACAATCCAGTCCGCCGATCCGATGAGGGATTTCGGTGGCCTCGAAGCGGAGCTCATGAGCGCGCTCGAGAGCTATCTTTCGATCGAGATCAAGAGCACACATGCGATTGTCACCCTGCCAAAGGATCGGCTCGACGAAGGCCGAACGGCAATTGCCGAACTTCGCCCCGACGTTCGCATAATGAGCAGCGGCGACACGATCGAGATCTATAAGGAAGTCGGCCTGCCGAAGGACGTCATCTCGCGTTTCGGAGTCACCTCCATGTCCGGAACGCATGGTATCGGCCATACCCGCATGGCAACGGAATCGGCCGTTACAACGCTCGGCGCCCATCCGTTTTCAACGGGTGCTGACCAATGCCTGGTCCACAACGGTTCGCTTTCCAACCACAATAATCTTCGCCGTGAACTCGTGCGTGAGGGCATGACCTTCGGGACGCAGAACGATACCGAAGTCGCCGCCGCCTATCTGACGGCCGAGATGGCCAAGGGCAAGGACCTCGGCGAGGCGCTGACCGGTGCGCTCAGCGACCTCGACGGTTTCTTCACCTTCGTCGTCGGCACAAAGTCCGGCTTTGGCGTCGTTCGTGATCCTATCGCCTGCAAGCCAGCGGTCATGGCTGAAACCGATCAGTATGTCGCTTTCGGCTCCGAATATCGGGCGCTCGTAAATCTGCCGGGCATCGAGAATGCCCGCATCTGGGAACCCGAACCGGCCACCGTCTATTTTTGGGATCACGAAAAGGCCGCCTAATCCAGTCTTGGCGCAATCGAGAGAGTTCTTTCATGCCAGTTTTCGACCTTTCCGTCACGCCACTGCGTGAACTCAACAGTGCGCTCCACGGCCTTGTGGCGGGCGCCAACGATACCGCCTTCGAGGTTGTCAATCCGCGCGGCCATCACGCTGTGGCCGTCGGTATCGACGCTCCCGTCACGGTCGATGTCAAAGGATCTGTGGGCTACTATTGCGCCGGCATGAACGACGGCGGCAAAGTTACCGTCCTTGGCTCGGCTGGCCCCGGTGTTGCCGAAAACATGATGTCGGGCACCGTCGTCATCGAAGGCGATGCGAGCCAGTATGCAGGGGCGACCGGACGCGGTGGACTCTTGGTGATCAAGGGCAACGCAGCCTCGCGCTGCGGCATCTCGATGAAGGGCATCGATATCGTCGTGCACGGCAGTGTTGGCCATATGTCTGCCTTCATGGGGCAGTCCGGCCATCTGGTTGTGCTCGGGGACGCCGGCGACGCTCTTGGCGACAGCCTGTACGAAGCAAAGCTTTTCGTGCGTGGCTCGGTCAAAAGCCTCGGCGCCGACTGCATCGAAAAGGAGATGCGGCCGGAGCATCTCGAAAAGCTTTCTGTGCTCCTCGACAAGGCAGGCGTCAGTGGCGTCAGGCCAGAAGAATTCAAGCGGTACGGTTCAGCGCGCAAGCTCTACAACTTCAACATCGACAACGCCGACGCGTACTGAGGCGAAGGAAACATCATGAGCTATCACAATCCTTTTACGCCACCGCGCAAGTCTGCGACCTTTGACGATTACACGCTGGCCGAAATCCGCCGCGCAGCGGCAACCGGCATCTACGACATCCGCGGCGCCGGCACGAAACGCAAGGTACCGCATTTCGATGACCTTCTTTTTCTCGGTGCCTCAATCTCGCGCTATCCGCTCGAAGGCTATCGCGAGAAGTGCGATACGTCGGTCGTTCTCGGCAGCCGCTTTGCCCGCAAGCCAATCGTCCTGAAGACACCGATTACCATTGCTGGCATGAGCTTCGGAGCATTGTCGGGCAATGCAAAGGAAGCACTCGGACGCGGCGCCACGCTTGCAGGCACGTCGACGACGACCGGTGACGGCGGCATGACCGACGAGGAACGCGGTCATTCCCAGACGCTTGTCTATCAGTACCTTCCGTCGCGCTACGGCATGAATCCGAAAGATCTGCGTCGGGCAGATGCGATTGAAGTGGTGGTTGGCCAGGGTGCAAAACCCGGGGGCGGCGGCATGCTGCTCGGCCAGAAGATCTCCGATCGGGTGGCGAACATGCGCAACCTGCCGAAGGGCATCGATCAGCGCTCGGCCTGCCGCCATCCGGACTGGACCGGACCTGACGACCTCGAAATCAAGATCATGGAGCTGCGCGAAATCACCGATTGGGAGAAGCCGATCTACGTCAAGGTTGGCGGCGCGCGCCCTTACTACGACACCGCGTTAGCGGTAAAAGCTGGCGCCGACGTTGTGGTGCTCGACGGCATGCAGGGCGGCACGGCTGCGACCCAGGACGTGTTCATTGAAAACGTTGGCATGCCGACGCTTGCCTGCATCCGCCCGGCCGTTCAGGCGCTGCAGGATCTCGGTATGCATCGCAAGGTACAGTTGATCATCTCTGGCGGCATTCGTTCCGGGGCAGACGTGGCAAAGGCGCTCGCGCTCGGCGCCGACGCTGTTGCGATCGGCACGGCGGCGCTGGTGGCGATCGGCGACAACGATCCTCGCTGGGAAGACGAGTACCAGAAGCTCGGCACGACCGCCGGTGCCTACGACGACTGGCACGAAGGCAAGGATCCGGCTGGCATCACCACCCAGGATCCCGAGCTCGCCGGGCGCCTCGATCCGATCGCAGCTGGTCGACGCCTGGCCAACTTCCTGAAGGTCATGACGCTCGAAGCACAGACGATCGCGCGCGCCTGCGGAAAGAACCACCTTCACAATCTGGAGCCGGAAGATCTGTGCGCGCTGACGATGGAAGCAGCCGCCATGGCACAGATTCCGCTGGCCGGCACAAGCTGGTACCCAGGGAAGGGGGGGTACTAATTCTCCGACCGGGCCGAAGAGCCCGGCGGCTGCATGCATAAATCGAAGTGTCTCGAAGAAATCCAAAGGGGAACGAGAATGACACTGGACCTTGCTGCTTTTGCCAAAGACAAAGGCATCAAATACTTCATGATCAGTTATACCGATCTTTTCTCCGGCCAGCGGGCCAAGCTGGTGCCTGCCCAGGCGATTGCCGGCATGCAGGAAGAGGGCGCGGGCTTCGCCGGTTTTGCCACCTGGCTCGACATGACGCCCGCGCATCCCGATCTTTTCGCCGTGCCGGATGCATCATCCGTTATCCAGCTCCCATGGAAGAAGGAGGTTGCTTGGGTTGCGGCTGATTGCATGATGGAAGGCGAGTTGGTCGCCCAGGCGCCGCGCAACGTGCTGAAGAAACTCGTCAAGGAAGCAGAAACGGAAGGCAAGCGGGTAAAGACCGGCGTCGAAGCCGAGTTCTTCCTGATCACAGCCGATGGCTCGAAGATTTCAGACGAATACGATACTGCCGAAAAGCCCTGCTACGATCAGCAGGCCGTCATGCGCCGCTACGACGTCATCGCCGAGATCTGCGACTATATGCTGGAACTCGGCTGGGGTGCTTATCAGAACGACCACGAGGACGCCAACGGCCAGTTCGAAATGAACTGGGAGTTCGACGATGCCTTGAAGACCGCAGACAAGCACTCCTTCTTCAAGTTCATGGTCAAGTCGATCGCCGAGAAGCACGGGCTGCGCGCCACCTTCATGCCGAAGCCCTTCAAGGGGCTGACCGGAAATGGCTGCCATTGCCATATCTCGGTGTGGAGCAATGACGGCAAGACCAACGTCTTTGCCGACAGGGAAGCGGAATTCGGCCTCTCGGCGCAAGGTCGGCACTTCCTCGGTGGCATCATGAAGCACGCCTCGTCACTGGCTGCGATCACCAATCCGACGGTTAATTCCTACAAACGCATCAACGCGCCGCGCACGACATCGGGCGCCACTTGGTCGCCGAACACGGTGACCTGGACCGGTAACAACCGGACGCATATGGTCCGCGTGCCCGGTCCCGGCCGCTTCGAACTGCGCCTGCCTGACGGTGCGGTCAATCCCTATCTGCTGCAGGCGATCATCATCGCCGCCGGCCTCGATGGCTTGCGCAGCAGGGCCGATCCCGGCCCGCATCACGACATCGACATGTATGCGCAGGGCCATCTGGTGAAGGATGCGCCGCGCCTGCCGCTCAATCTGCTTGATGCGCTGCGTGCCTATGATGAGGACGAGGGCTTGAAGGAGGCGATCGGCTCCGAGTTTTCAGCTGCCTACCTGAAGCTCAAGCACCAGGAATGGAACGCCTACTGCTCGCATTTCACGCAGTGGGAGCGCGACAGCACGCTCGATATCTGAGCGCGGAGCGGACGATTGCCTGAATAAGCTCATGTGCCGGATTGCCACGCTCCGGCGCGGGCGCGGCTTTTTGGCCTTGGACGGCGAAGGAAGATCAGCATGAAGAACTATGTACTGACTGTGACGTGCAAATCGACGCGCGGGATCGTTGCGGCGATATCGAACTATCTCGCTGAACAGGGCTGCAACATCGTCGACTCCAGCCAGTTCGACGACCTCGACACAGGCATGTTCTTCATGCGCGTCTCCTTCATCTCCGAGGAGGGGGTGGGCGAGGCAGTACTGGCGGAAGGCTTCAGGCCGATCGCGGCCAAGTTTAAGATGGACGCCGAGATCCATGATGCCAAGAAGCGCATGAAGGTGCTCCTGATGGTCTCGCGCTTCGGCCATTGCCTCAACGACCTGCTCTACCGCTGGAAGATCGGGGCATTGCCGATCGACATCGTCGGCGTCGTCTCCAACCATTTCGATTACCAGAAGGTGGTGGTCAACCACGACATCCCCTTCCACCACATCAAGGTGACGAAGGAGAACAAGCCACAGGCCGAAGCACAGTTGCTGGAGCTCGTCGAGCAGACCGGTACCGAACTGATCGTGCTCGCCCGCTACATGCAGGTGCTGTCGGATGCGCTCTGCAAGAAGATGTCGGGTCGGATCATCAACATCCATCATTCCTTCCTGCCAAGCTTCAAGGGGGCTAATCCCTACAAGCAGGCCTATGAGCGCGGCGTGAAGCTGATCGGGGCGACGGCGCACTATGTCACAGCCGATCTGGACGAGGGGCCGATCATCGAGCAGGACACGGCGCGCATCACCCATGCGCAGTCGGCCGACGATTACGTGTCGATCGGCCGCGATGTGGAAAGCCAGGTGCTGGCCCGTGCCATTCACGCGCATATCCATTACCGTACCTTCCTCAACGGCAACCGCACCATCGTCTTCCCGGCAAGCCCGGGAAGCTACGCATCCGAGCGGATGGGGTGAGTGATGGCCCTCGCGACAGTAATCGACGGGAAGAGTGCAGCGACTTCAGTGATCGAGGCGGTGAAGATTGCGGCGGCAGGGCTCGAGAAGGAGACCGGCGTGAGGACTGGGCTTGCGGTCGTCATTGTCGGCGACGATCCGGCCAGCCACACCTATGTCGGTGCCAAGGGCCGCATGGCCAAGGAATGCGGCTTCAACTCCATCCAGCAAACGCTGCCGGCCGAGACGACGCAGAACGAGCTGGCAAAGCTGGTGGCCTCGCTGAATGAGGATGCCGCCATTCATGGCATCCTGGTGCAACTGCCGCTGCCGACGCATTTGAATGCCGATGCGATCATCCAGTCGATCCGGCCGGACAAGGATGTCGACGGCCTGCATGTCGTCAATGCGGGCAAGCTTGCGACCGGCGATCTGACGAGCGGCCTGATCTCGTGTACGCCGGCCGGCGCGATGCTTCTGGTGCGCTCCATCCACGGCGACGACCTGTCGGGCCTGGATGCCGTTGTCATCGGCCGCTCCAACTTGTTTGGCAAGCCGATGGCGCAATTGCTGCTTGCCGCCAATGCGACGGTGACGACCGCGCATTCGAAGACGAAGGACCTGCCTGCGGTGGCGTGCGGCGCCGATATCCTGGTGGCGGCCGTCGGCCGGCCGGAGATGGTGAAAGCGGATTGGCTCAAGCCGGGCGTAACGGTGATCGACGTCGGCATCAACCGCATTCATGCACCGGAGCGGGGCAAGGGCAAGAGCCGGCTGGTCGGCGATGTCGCCTATCTGGAAGCCGCAGATGTCGCCGGCGCCATCACGCCGGTTCCGGGCGGCGTCGGGCCGATGACAATCGCCATGTTGATGGCCAATACCGTCATTGCCGCCCATCGTGCCGCGGGAAAACAACCGCCGAGATTTTGAGCGAAATGCCAACAGAGCGATGACAAAAAACCATTCGGATCGGCTTGCCAAGGCGTGAAAGACGATTATAGTCAGGAAATAAATATTCCGTAGAAGAAAATGAGGGAACGAGAATGGCATTATCATGGCGTTTCTCCGCCTTGGCGGACCGGCACCGTGCTCTCGGATCGAAACTTGAGGACTGGAGCGGCATGGGAACCGCCTGGACCTATGACAAGGACATGTCGGAAGAGCATGTCGCCATCCGCACCAAGGCCGGTATCATGGATGTTTCCGGCCTCAAGAAAGTGCATCTGGTCGGCCCCCACGCTATTGCCGTGCTTGACTATATCACCACCCGCGACATGACGAAGATCTATCCCGGCCGCTCCGTCTATGCCGCAATGCTGAACGATCGCGGCTACTTCACCGACGACTGCATCGTTTACCGCACCGGGCCAAATTCCTGGATGCTGGTCCATGGCTCAGGCTCCGGCCACGAGGAGCTCGTCAAGCAGGCGGCGGGGCGCAACTGCGCCGTCCTCTTCGACGATGACCTGCATGATCTCTCACTCCAGGGACCTCTGGCAGTTGATTACCTTGCCAAATATGTGCCCGGCATCCGTGACCTCAAATATTTCCATCACATCCAGACGACGCTGTTCGGGGCCCCCGTGATGATTTCCCGCACCGGCTATACCGGTGAGCGCGGTTACGAGATCTTCGTGCGCGGCCAGGACGCCCCCATGGTCTGGGACCGCATCGTCACGGAAGGCAAGGAGATGGGGATCATCCCCTGCTGCTTCAGCGTTCTCGACATGTTGCGTGTCGAAAGCTATCTGCTCTTTTATCCCTACGATAATTCGCAGATGTATCCCTTCGCCGATCAACCGCCCGGCGACAGTCTCTGGGAACTCGGCCTCGATTTCACCGTCAGCCCCGGCAAGACCGGCTTCAGAGGCGCCGAGGAACATGCCCGCCTCAAGGGCAAGGAGCGCTTCAAGATTTTCGGCATGCTCATCGATGCCGAGGGACCGGCCGACCTCGGCGACGAGGTGTTTGCTGATGACAGACAAGTGGGTGTCATCACCTGCCCGTGCTATTCGGCGCTGACGAAAAAATCCATGGCGATCGCCCGCCTCGACGTCGACAAGGCGGTTCAGGGCACGAAGCTCGAAGTGCGCGGCAAGAGCCTCAAAGCGAGCGCGGTTGCCCATACGCTACCGTTCGACGACCCGGAAAAGAAGAAGAGGACGGCTATCGGTTAGGAGGCGCTCATGCTTGTCGAAGGCATCAAGAGCCGACCGGTCTATAAGGGCCTCTCCATCCAGCCGCACGCCCGGCGGCACATCTTTGCGCTAGAAGGCGAGGGGGCCGATGCTCTCCTCACCCAGATGACCGCGCTCGACGAGATGATCCTCTCGCGCAGCGAAATCCTCTATGTCGCGCGCGGCTCGCAGGCCAAGGGCCATGACGAGACCCTGCGCAGGCTTAGCGCCGACATGTTCTTCACCGCGCCGACGATCGCAACGCTACTCTTCCGCCTGAAACGGTCGCTTTCGACCGCCCATATGGGCACGCGGCTTTATATCGCCGGCACCGAGGGTTTCATCGGCCAGGCGATGATAGTGGCGCTGGACTGCGGCATGGATCATGCCTCGATCATCACGGAGCATCGCGGCTCCCTGGCGCGCCGTGTTCAATGCGTTCATTGCAAGGGCATCACCGAGGATGTCAGCCATAGTCCGTTTGTCTGCAGCCATTGCGGGCTTCCGCTTCTGGTGCGCGATCATTATTCGCGCCGCCTCGGCGCCTTTCAGGGCGTCAATATCGATGCGGAAGAACCCGGCAGCGCAGCTGATCCGGAGGAGTTGTTCCTGTGAGCGGTGGTACAGAAATTCCGGTCCGCGTTGCGAGGGTGACGCCGGTCGCCGATCGTATCAAGCGCTTCCGCTTCGAACGGCTGGACGGCAAGCCGATGCCTTACTTTTCCGGCGGCGCCCATGTGATCGTCTCGATGAACGATGAGGGGCATGTCCGACGCAATGCTTATTCACTGATCTCGCCGCCGCATGACTGTTCGGCCTATGAGATCAGCGTGCTGCGTGTCGAGGCGTCTCGCGGTGGTTCGGCTTTCATGCATGAAAAAGTGATCGAAGGCGACGAACTCAGGGTCAGCTATCCGGTCAATCTCTTCCAGCCGGACTGGCGCGGCCGCAAGCATCTATTGATTGCTGGCGGTATCGGCATCACGCCCTTCATTGCGATGATGGAGCAGTTTTCGCGCGATGGCACCAATTTCGAGCTGCATTATGCCGTGCGCTCCCTGGATCGCGGTGCCTATTGCCGGGACCTTGTTGAGCGGTATGGCGCGCAGCGGGTCAGGATTTATTGTGACGCCGACCGCAACTTTATCCCCGTTGCCCGGCTCCTCGAGACCCAGCCGCTCGGCACGCATCTCTATGTCTGCGGGCCAGCCGGCATGATCGACGGCGTGCTGCGAGCGGGCCATGAGGCCGGCTGGCCGAAGCAGAACCTGCATTCCGAACGCTTCCTGTCCTCGCAACCCGGCAAACCCTTCTCGATCGAGCTCACCCGCTCCGGCAAGACAGTCCATGTCGGCCATCACGAGAGCATGCTGGAAGCGATCGAGGCGGCGGGCGTCGATGCCCCCTTCCTCTGCCGTGGCGGCGCCTGCGGACAATGCGAGACTGGTGTTGCCGTCTGCGATGGCAAGCTTTTGCACCAAGACGTCTATCTGACTGACGAAGAAAAGGCTTCCGGCCGCAAGGTGATGATCTGTGTTTCCCGCTTCGAGGGAAACACCTTGCATCTCGACCTCTAGGCACCGGGCCGAACCAGGAGAACGGACATGGCAATCTCCTTCAAGCAGGAAACGTTCCGGGACGATTTCAGCTATCGCAACAGCCCGGAGAACATTCGGCGCTTCCCATTCCCCTTCGATCGCGACGACTACATGTATTCCGTCAACATGGAACCGCATGTGAAGGGGCAGGCGGGCACGGTCTATGAAAGCCTGATCGACGTCGATGAACATTACATCGCGGAGATGCGTGATCGGGCGCTGGTGCTGAAGGAGGATCCGCTACGCTACCAGGCGCTGCCGCACATGATGTCGGCACAATGGGATACGCTGGAACTCTTGATGGAGGAACAGGCCGCCGGTTATCCCGAGCATTTTACGCTCATCAAGAACGGTGACCAGTGGCGATGGATCAATCGCCCGCTCGGCATCGATGATACCTTCACCTTCGGCGACCGCTCGACGCTGCCCTATGAGCCCTTTGAATACATCACCCGTCAGGCCCAGGGCGACTTCTGCATCGTCGACCAGCGCGATGGCAACCTCTGGATGGATGCCGGCATGGTCACGACCCAGGCCGACTGGTCGCTCGATTTCGACATCGGCATGAATTTCATGGAATGGCACGGACCGGTGCCACTCGCCCATCAGATCGGCGTCTTCGACCGTGCGCTGAAGTTCCTCCTGAACCTGCAGCAGGGCAAGCCGACGCGACGCTTCAACTGGACGATGACCATCAATCCGCGCCTCGACACCAGCCCGGAAAACTATCCGAAATGGGGTCCGGACCGAACGACGGTGACGCCGGAAAATGTCGGCGAGAAGGTGCATCTTCGTGTCGAACTGCAGAGCCTCTGGCGCCTGCCGCGCTCGAATGCAATCCTGTTCGTCATCCGCTGCTATCTGATGAACATGAGCGAGCTCGTCACTGTCCCGAAATGGGCGCGACGGTTTCCGCGGGTGTTGGCCACGCTGCCGCCGGAACTCATCGACTACAAGGGGCTGACACGGTTCCGCGAAACCACAATCGACTGGCTTTCAAAATACGACGACGGGGCCTCGACCAGCCCCGGCTTCTTCCCGGATTGACGCTGGAACGACGCGCCAGACGGACCACACTCGACAAGAATTTCGATATAATCGAGAGGGGAATGCTTCATGACAAGAGTTGCCGTTATCGGCGCCGGTCCTTCGGGACTGGCCCAGTTGCGAGCCTTCCAATCGGCGGCGAAAAAAGGCGCCGCGATTCCGGAAGTCGTCTGCTACGAAAAGCAGTCCGATTGGGGCGGACTTTGGAATTACACCTGGCGCACCGGCCTGGACGAATATGGCGAACCGGTCCATGGCAGCATGTATCGATATCTTTGGTCGAACGGCCCGAAGGAATGCCTGGAATTCGCCGATTATTCGTTCGAGGAGCATTTCGGCAAGCCGATTGCCTCCTATCCGCCGCGCGCCGTGCTCTGGGACTATATCAAGGGTCGCGTCGAGAAGGCGGATGTGCGCAAGTGGGTGCGGTTCAGCACACCGGTGCGCATGGTCCGCTTCGATGAGGAGACGAAGAAGTTCACCGTGACGGCGCATGACCGCGCCCAAGACCGGATGTATGACGAGGAGTTCGATTATGTCGTGGTCGCGAGCGGCCATTTTTCGACGCCGAACGTCCCCTATTTCGAGGGCGTGAAGACCTTCAACGGCCGCGTGCTGCATGCCCACGACTTCCGCGATGCGCTGGAGTTCAAGGGCAAGGACATCCTCATCGTCGGCCGCAGCTATTCGGCCGAGGACATCGGGTCGCAATGCTGGAAATACGGTGCCAAATCAGTCACCACGAGCTATCGCTCGAAGCCGATGGGCTTCAAATGGCCCGGAAATTTCGAGGAGCGGCCGTTGCTGACGCGGCTTGAGAACAAGACGGCCTATTTCCTCGACGGCTCATCCAAGGATGTCGACGCGCTGATCCTTTGCACCGGTTATCAGCATCATTTTCCCTTCCTGCCCGATGAATTGCGCCTGAAGACAGCCAACCGGCTCTGGGCCGATCACCTCTATAAGGGCGTGATCTTCGACAAGAATCCGCGGCTCTTCTACATCGGCATGCAGGACCAATTCTACACTTTCAACATGTTTGATGTGCAGGCCTGGTGGGCGCGCGACGTGATGATGGGCCGCATCGAGCTGCCAAAGGAAGAGGAACTGAAGGCGAATTTCGACATGTGGCGCGCCCGCGAGGAAACGCTGGAAGATGCCGAGCAGATGATCTGGTATCAGGGCGACTATGTGAAGGAATTGCTTGCCGAAACCGACTATCCGAGCTTCGACATCGAAGGCACGAACAGGACCTTCATGGAATGGGAGCATCACAAGGCGGAGAACATCATGGGCTTTCGCGACCACGCCTATCGCTCGCTGATGACGGGTAACATATCGCCGAAACATCATACGCCCTGGGTCGATGCGCTTGACGATTCCATGGAGGAATATCTGCGCAATTAATGTCCACACGCATGTTGTGTAACCGGCAAGGGGCGTGTGCCCCTTTGCCGGCATGTTTGAGACGAGACGAAGCAATTTGATCCGCAATTCCTTTTTCTTCGGGCATGGTCTTCATGGATTTTCAAGCAAGCGTTCTCGGCCGCATGAGCGGCTTTCTCTATCGCTGCCGCGCCGATGAGAACTATACGATGCTGGAGATGACCGACGGCATCGAACGTGTCTTCGGCTATCGTGCCGATGAGATCATCGGCAATCGGACACGGACCTTCACCTCGATCATGTGCGAGGAGGATGTGCCGCTCATGGACCAGGTTGTCGGCAAGGCGCTGGAAAGCCGCACAGATTGGACGATGGAATATCGCGTCCGCCACGCCGACGGACACTTCATCTGGGTAACGGAGACCGGCGGCGGCGTATGGGATGAGGCAGGAGACCTGCTCTATCTCGAAGGCAGCATCATCAACATCGAGTCGCTCTACCAGCGCATAGACGAGCAGACGGCCGACATGCGGATCACCGCGTCGAAGACCAGCGAAATCCTGCAGTCCCTACGCTACCTGAAGCTGCTTGCGGTCAATGCCGGTATCGAGGCAGCAAGAGCCGGAACGGCAGGGTCCGGCTTTGCCGTGCTCGCAGCGGAGATGCGCTCTCTCGCCAACTCTTCGGAGGAGGCCGCGCGGGCGATCTCGAACGCTCAGCGCAAGGCGGAGTAAGCAATAACCTACGAACGCGGCCGCGTCTTCTGGGGATCGTAGTGCGACAGCGGCACGATAACAACTGGCAGGCGCTTCTGGTGGCCGTCAAGCTTGCCGATCTCGACCCTGTTGCCGACGCCCGCATGCTGGACGTCGATGCGGGCAAGCGCGATCGTCTTGCCGAGGATCGGTGAACGTGTCGCACTGGTGACCACCCCGACTTGCGCGCGGCCGATATGAATGCTGTCGCCATGCCCGACGGCTTCGTTGGCCTCGATGTCGAGCCCGACCATCACGTGGCGCGGATTTTCCTTACGCCTTATCAGCGCTTCGCGGCCGATGAAATCGTCCTGCTTGGACTTCAATGGTACGGTGAAGCCGATACCGGCCTCGAAGGGATCGGTCTGGTCGGTGAACTCGTGATGGGCAAAGATCAGTCCTGCCTCGATGCGCACCATGTCCAGTGCCTCCAGCCCCATCGGCTTCAGGCCATATGGTTCACCGGCCTTCCAGACGGCGTCGAAGACGGCGACTGCGTCCTTCGGATGACAGAAGATTTCATAGCCGAGTTCGCCGGTATAGCCGGTGCGTGACACGACGACTGGCGCTCCTTCGAAATGGCCGATGCGGCCGACGGCGAAGCGGAACCATTCAAGTTCGCCAATCGTCGGCTGACGCGGCGCCGTCCAGATGATGTCCTTCAGGATATCGCGGCTCTTCGGCCCTTGCAGCGCGATATTGTGCATCTGGTCCGTGGATGAGCGGACCCACGCCTTGAAGCCTTTCTTCTCCGCCTGCTCGCGAAGCCAGATGCCGCTATAGTCATCACCGCCGATCCAGCGGAAATTCTTGTCGCCGAGGCGGAAAAGCGTGCCGTCATCGATCATGCCACCATTTTCGTAGCACATGGCGGAATAGACGACCTGGCCGGTCGATAGCTTGCGGACGTCGCGTGTCAAGCAATATTGCAGCAGGTCCTCCGCATCCGGCCCCGTCACCTCGAATTTGCGCAGCGGCGAGAGGTCGATGACGACCGCCCTTTCGCGACAGGCCCAGTATTCCTCGACCGGTCCCTCTGAGGAGAAGCGGTTTGGCAGCCAGTAGCCGCGATATTCGCTGTAATCGCGCGTCAGCGCGGAGAGGCGAGGGTGGAACGCGGTCTCCCGCGTCAGTTCGGCGTCAGCGTCAGGGGTCATGCGATAGGCTACCGCTCGTGTGAATTTCTCTTTGCCGGAAAAGGTGCGGACATGGATGTCAGTCGGGTCCCAGCCATTGGCCGCGTCGATATCGTCCGGACAGGAGGAGGAGACGCAGACGAGATCGGTCAGCGCCCGCATCAGCACATAGTCTCCCGGTCGTGACCAGGGTTCGTCGAGATAGAGCTGATTATTGTGGTCGATATTGGTGTTGTAGAAGTAGTTGAGCGCTTCCCAGCCCTTGCGGCCGGCAATGCCGTAGGGCGCTAGCGCCGCGTTGAAATTGTCCGTGCAGTTGATGTGGCCCGGATAGCCCATGTCGTCGTAATAGCGTGAATTGCAGGCGGTTGCGAAGGCGTCGTGGCGCCCGACCGTATCCTGCACGATCTCCACCAGCGGCTCGAAGTCGCGATCGAAGGCTTTCGAGGGCAGGCCGGGCGAGGGATAGCTCCGGCCAAGCAGGGTACGGGTGACGGTGGAATCGAGCGCGAGATCGAGTCCCTTATCCACCTTGCGGGCGGCAAAGGCCTGGAAATCCGTGCACTGCCGCCCATAGACATCGATGATCTGGATGAATTCGCCGGCCCGAACGAAATAGGCCGAAGCGGTGGCCGCCTTGATACGGATATCCTCGATCGGATCGGCCAAAGGCTCGGGCAAGGCCGAGGCATAGTCGCGCAGGATCGTCGCGCGCCGGATCCTGATTTCCACCGGCGTTGCCGTATCCTGTGCCTCTGGCGACATGGCTGCGCCAGGCGCGCAGGCGATCAGCAGGCCTTTTGATGCGATGGTGAATTCCGTG
Source organism: Rhizobium sp. LjRoot258 (assembly GCF_964254185.1). Classification (NCBI taxonomy): domain Bacteria; kingdom Pseudomonadati; phylum Pseudomonadota; class Alphaproteobacteria; order Hyphomicrobiales; family Rhizobiaceae; genus Rhizobium; species Rhizobium sp. LjRoot258. The sequence goes on from NZ_CAXUST020000003.1 coordinate 748,964, forward strand.
GTGCTGCCGGGCGGTGATGCTTCGCCAAAGATGCGCAGAGCGCCGGCCAGGGCGAGATCCGCGCCGCGCCGCTGCAATGCCGCGCCCACGCGCGAAGCGCTTTCCTCTTTCGAGGACAGGACGGATTTCAATCCTTCGGCGGTACAGGTGAAGGCAATACCCAGTCCGGCGGATTGAAAGCGGCCCTTCTCGTCGAGGAAAGAGAGCTCGCAGGCCTGGCCGCCTTCGCAGTCGATCAACGTGACCCGATCGCCTGCCTCGACACGAACGACTAACGTTCCGCCGCCCTTGCAACGATAGCGTTCGGTATCTGTCTGCAGCGCCGGAATGCCCGGATAACGGACGATGCTCGCCGAAACAGGCCGTATTCCGGCGATCGGCGGATGGAGTTCTCGCATGTGGCCCTCTCGGGAAAACGAGGTGCGTTACGGCACCGGAATCATGCTGACAAAATGCCATCGGAAAGTAAAGGGATATTGACTAGAAAGAAAATATCTTCACTATGCATAAAGGGTTTGTATTTGGAAATCCGCGCACAGACGCGGCTCGCGAAAACATCCAGCAAGCCTGAAATGCCATGGGAGGCACGTTCAGGGAGACGTACGAGAGATACGTCCGGAACAAAATTGGGGAACTTCATCGATGACTGATATTGTGGACGCCGGCGTTTCCGCTGGCATCGAAGGCAAGCTTATACGCGCGCTCGACTGGAAGGGTGCGTTCTGGGTGGCTGCGGGCGTGCCGCCGCTCGTTCTTTTCTCCATCGGCGGCATCGCCGGCACAACGGGCAAGCTCGCCTTCGCCGTGTGGATCATCTCGATGATCATGGGATTTCTGCAATCTTTCACCTACGCGGAAATCGCTGGTATGTTCGCCAACAAGTCCGGCGGCGCCTCCGTCTACGGCGCGACTGCCTGGCTTCGCTATTCGAAGTTCATCGCGCCGCTCTCGGTCTGGTGCAATTGGTTCGCTTGGTCGCCGGTGCTGTCGCTGGGTTGCGCCATCGCAGCCGGCTATATTCTCAATGCCTTTTTCCCGATCCCGGCGGCGGATTCGCAGGCCGTCATCACCTGGATCAGCGCGCATGCCACGTCCATAGCGGCCGATAGCCCCCGTGTTGCCGAATATATTGCGGCTCACGCCGGCACGTCGCCGCAGGACGCCATCAGCGCGTTGCTCAGCGCCGATGGCGTTGCTGCGCTGACACCAGCCATCCGCAACTGGTCTCTCGTCAGCTTCAATATTCCATTCCTCGCGACCGCCAACATCAACGCCACCTTCTTCATCGGCGGTATCCTGATGCTGATCATCTTCGCGATCCAGCATCGCGGCATTTCCGAGACGGCAAGCGTACAGAAATGGCTCGCGATCATCGTTCTCGTGCCGTTGCTGATCATCGGTGTCTATCCGATCGTCAGTGGCCAGATCGTTGCCTCCAACGTCACCGGCCTCGTGCCGCCGACAGCCGCCTATGCCGGCACCGATGGTACCTGGAGCAATGGTGGCTGGACGCTCTTCCTCGGCGGCCTCTATATCGCTGCCTGGTCGACCTATGGTTTTGAGACCGCCGTCTGCTATACGCGCGAGCTCAAGAATCCGAAGACCGACACGTTCAAGGCGATTTTCTATTCCGGTCTTGCCTGCTGCATATTCTTCTTCCTCGTGCCGTTCGCCTTCCAGGGCGTGCTGGGCCATGCCGGCATGTTGGCGCCTGGCATCGTCGATGGCACCGGTGTCGGCGAAGCGCTCGGTGGCCTGATCGGTGCCGGCAGGATCGTCACGCAGATGCTCGTCATCCTGATGATCCTGGCGCTGTTCCTCGCGATCATGACCGCCATGGCCGGTTCGTCACGCACGCTCTATCAGGGCTCGAAGGACGGATGGCTGCCGAAATATCTCGACCACGTGAACGAAAATGGCGCACCGACCAGGGCAATGTGGACGGACTTCGCCTTTAACCTCGCGCTTCTCGCCATTGCATCTGACACCAGCGGCTATTTCTTCGTGCTCGCCGTCTCCAACGTCGGTTACATCATCTTCAACTTCCTCAATCTCAATTCCGGCTGGATCCACCGCATCGATTCCGGCCATATCGAGCGTCCGTGGAAGGCGCCCGCCTGGCTCATCGGCCTCAACACCGTTCTCGCTTTCGTCAATGCGCTGTTCCTCGGTGCCGGTGCCAAGGTCTGGGGTTACGCGAACGCGCTCTGGATCGGCTTCGCTTTCGCCGCGTTGATCCTGCCGGTTTTCGCCTACAGGCACTATGTGCGCGACGGCGGCAAGTTTCCAGCCGGGGCGATGGAGGATCTCGGCCTGGTCGGACTGGATCTAGGTGTGAAGAAGGCGGGTATTCTGCCGTATCTGGCGCTTGCCGGCGGCCTCGCCATTGTGCTGATCGCTAATTGGATTTTCCAACTGCCAGGATAGCGCAAGGCGGAGGCAAAACCGATATTTTCCCGTCACTTAATTTATCCTCGGCAGTTGCGCATCTCGTAGATGCCGGGACCGGGGAGGATGGGGATCTTACGCGAATGGTTGCCGGGGATGACCTCCCCGGTGCCGGTGTGGGCAATGATCTGGTCAAGCATTGCTGTCATAGGTTTTATCGGCAAGCGTCGTTTGGCGCATCCACGCACCTCTTGTCGTTGGCAGGCCGGATCGCGCTCCAGCCCGCATTTGCTTTAATTTCCCTCAGAGCACCGAAACAACAGCCTTGGCGAGGTCGTCGAGCCGGTCTTCCCTGAGGCCCGCGACGTTGAAGCGGGAATCGCCGACCATGTAGATGCCGAACTCGTCTCGCAGGCGGTCGACCTGCGCTTCGGTCAGGCCGAGGCGCGAGAACATGCCGCGGTGGTCGGCGATGAAGTCGAAGCGCGAGGAGTTGGACTGGCGACGGAGCGCCTCGGCAAAGCCTTTACGCAGGTTGAGCATGCGAAGCCGCATGGCCTCGAGTTCAGACTTCCAGTCGGCGCGCAGTGCATCGTCCTCGAGGATGATGCGGACGGCGGCGGCGGCATGGTCCGGCGGCATGGAATACAGAACGCGGGTCGTGGCGAGCGCCTGGCTGCCGGCGATCTTTACGCCTTCTGCGTCCTTGCCCATCAGGATGACGGCGCCGACGCGGTCGCGGTAGACCGAAAAGTTTTTCGAGCAGGATGTGGCGACAGCCATTTCCGGCACCTTGCTCGCGAGCAGGCGAACGGCGGCGGCGTCTTCCTCCAGACCATCGCCGAAGCCCTGATAGGCAAGATCGACGAAGGGGAAGAGGTCGCGTTCGACGAGAAGATCCACGACCGGAGCCCACTGCTGGATCGTCAGATTGGCGCCGGTCGGGTTGTGGCAGCAGCCATGCAGCAGAATGATGTCACCGGCCTTCGCCTGCTTCAATCCCTCTAGCATCGCATCGGCCTTCACCGTGCCGCTTGCGGGATCGAAATAGGGATAGGTCGCGGTTTTGAACCCTGCAGCCTTCAGGATCGGCACATGGTTCGGCCAGGTCGGATTGGAGAGCCAGATGGTGGCGTCAGGCCGGGCCTTTGAGAGCAGGTCGGCGATCGTGCGCAGCGCGCCCGAGCCGCCCGCCGTCTGGCAGGCGAACATGCGCGACAGATCGGCCCTCTCGCCAAAGACCAGCTGCAGCATAGCCTTGTTGAAACCTTCATCGCCTGCCATGCCGACATAGGTCTTTGTCGTCTGGCTTTCATAAAGGCGTTTCTCGGCCTCGCGCACGGCTCGCATGATGACGGTCGCGCCCTGCGAATTCTTGTAGACGCCGACGCCGAGATCCATTTTCGTCGGCCGCGCGTCGTTCTTGTACAGAATCGAGAGGCTGAGGATCTTGTCCGGCGGGGCGAGGTCAAGGGTTTCGAACATGGCTTTTCCTTTGGATTGAGGTCAAATGCGGAGCTGCTTCAGCGTCCCACATTGGCGGAATCAATGTTCCAATTCGCTTTGCGATCCGGCGCGGATTGCAGCAAGCACCTTCTTTTGAAGCGCAACGAATTCTGACGAGGCGATCATATCCTGGCTGCGTGGGCGGGCGAGGCCGACATGGAAGGTCGCGTTGATGCGTCCTGGATTGATGCTCATCGCCACGATACGGTCGGATAGATAGACGGCTTCTTCGACATCGTGGGTGACAAAGAGAACGGTCAGCCGATGCTCTTCCCAGATTTGGGTCAGGAGCTCCTGCATCTGGTGACGGGTCAGAGCGTCGAGCGCGCCAAACGGCTCATCCATCAACAGCATTTTTGGGCGATAGGATAGGGCACGCGCGATGGCGACACGCTGTTTCATCCCGCCCGACAGTTGAGATGGAAATGCATCGGCGAACTTGGTGAGCTTTACCAGTTCAATGTGATGACGGGCGACATCCCGGCACTCAGCTGTCGGTAGTCCGGCCGCCTGCAGGGCAAATTCCACATTCTGTTGTGCAGTCAGCCACGGCAGCAGTGTGTAGGATTGGAAGACAACGCCGCGATCGAGCCCCGGGCCGACGATCGGCGCACCGTCCGTCAGAAGAACGCCATTGTCGAAGCCCTGAAGTCCGGCGACGATAGACAGCAGCGTACTCTTGCCGCAACCGGATGCGCCGACCAGGGAGACGAACTCGTTGTCGGCGAGTTCCAGGTCGATACTGCTGAGGGCATGAACGCGGTTCTTCCTGCCACCATACCACTTGTCGAGACCCTCAATCTTAAGTTTGGATTCGCTCATCTCAATGCCTCGAAGCGTAACGGAAGAAGACACGCTCGAGGGCCTTCATGCTCTGGTCTGTGATCAGACCGAGCAAGCCAAGGAGCAAGATGTAACCAATGATCGTCTGCGTCTGGAAATATCGCTGAGAGACGACGATGCGATAGCCGAGGCCGGATGTCGCCGCGACAAGTTCTGCCAGCACAAGCCAGGTCCAGGCCCAACCAAGGCTGATGCGCAGCGTGTCCCAGATGCCGGGGAGGGCGGACGGCAGGACGATGCGGCGCAGGATCTTGGTCTCCGACATGCCGAGCGTGCGGCCTAGTCCGACGAAGTCGGTTGGCACACGCTTGACGCTGTCCATGACCATCAGCACCTGCTGGAAGAAGGTTCCGATAAAGATGATAACGAACTTTTGGATATCGCTTGTTCCGGCCCACAGAATGGTCAGCGGAACAAAGGCGACGACTGGCATATAGCGGACGAAGTCCACGAAGGGCTCGATGGCCGCTTCCCAGGTCTTGAAACAGCCGATCAAGATCCCGATCGGGATCGCCAGGGCCGATGCAATAAGAAAACCGACGAGCATGCGATAGATGCTGATCCCCGCATCGGTCCACAGCGTGCCATCCATCGCCAGTTCTACCATCTTTACCCACACCGCTCCCGGCGAGGGCAGGAAAATCGGTTTCACCCAACCGGTGACGGTAGCAACCCACCACACGGCGAAGAGCAGGGCAAAAACAGCAACCGCAATCAGGAAAAACGACTGACCGCTGATCGGATCCCCGATCCGAAAGGCACTGGGTGGTCTACCGACGCCCGCGCGCGATTGCGCGCGGGGCCTTTCCTTCGTTGTCGACGACAATTCTGAGCTAGACATTACGGTCCCGTTGGTGGCCAGAGGTCACTTGTTCGCTGCATCGACAAACGATGTGTCGATCATGCTGTCGGCGGAAACGTCCTGGGTCACGAGGCCGGCTGTTTTGGCCGCCTTCAGAACGTCGGCGAAGGTCTTGGTCTTGAAGTCACCGGCAAAGGCCTTGGCTGCTTCAGCAGAGGTATAGTATTGGACACCGTCGAAGGCCGTTTTCAGATCATCCGGGGAGGCGCCCACGGCCTTCGAGATGATGGCGCGGTCCTCCTCGGTATTGACCTTGTAGTCGGCCAGAGCCGCATCCCAGGCTTTGATCATGGCCAGAACCTGCCCAGGCTTCTGCTTCAGCACCTCCTCGCGAACGACGAGGACGTCCGAGACAAGGCCCGGATCCTTGCCGGCTTCAAAAAGCAGCTTGATATTCTTGTCCTGGGCCAGCGCCGTTGAAATGTAAGGCTCGTAGGTGACAGCGACGGGAACACGGCCTGCAATCAATGCCGTTCCGGCATCAGCTGCGGGCATTGGCACACGGACGATATCGTTGATCGTCATGCCGTTGCTTGCAAGCGCGTAGTTCAGCAGGATGTCGCTTGTCGTGCCTTCCTCGAAGGCGATGTTCTTACCCTTGAGGTCAGCGACGCTCTTGATGTCGCTTCCGGCAAGGATTGCGTCCGCCTTCAGGCTGAAATCGAGAAGTGAGACGATCTTCACCGGCAGGCCGGCGGCGACCATGCCCATGGCCGTGTGCGTGGCGATATTGGCAGCGTCGAGCTGACCGCTGGCAAGTGCTGCGTTGATGTCTTTGTCTTCGCTGAAGTTGACAAGCTCGACATCCTCAAGGCCGGCTTTCTTGAACAGGTCTTTGCTGGCGGCGACGTGCCACTGACCGTAACCGAGCCATGGCTCGATGCCGATCTTGAAGGTGCCCGGCTCCGGTTTGGATGGGATTTGATCCTGAGCGCCGGCCTGCCCGGTAGCGAGGACGCCAACAATCCCGAGCGCGATCGCTGCGCGGGAAAACTGCTTGCTGATGGATTTGTAGTTCATTGGGAACCCCTCTTTTGATGATTTCATGGATCACATAGCTTGCATTTTCTGAAGCTTTACGCCCAACCATGAAGGTCGTGGTGGGCGGGTATCGCGTGTGGGTGCTTATTTCCTTTCACCGGCGTTAGTGGTCACTGTTTGAATATAAGGTGCGAGCCACGTTCCTTTAGGTCGGCGATCGAGCTCACATCCATCAAAGCCAAGGTAATCGAGAACACGCGACGCAATGTCTCGATCGCACGGTCGACGCGGGCCTGGCCTGCAGCTGCAAGAGCGTAAGCATAGGCTCGACCCCAGGAGACCGACCAGTCCCAGCATAAAGGGAAGAGAATGTCGTCGTCCGAGGTATTCGGTCGACAGATCAGGCTCGGCATAGTCGACGAGAACGTGCTGACGCAGCCGCAAAAGTGAGAAATCGTCCTTGTTTCGACGATAGATTTCCTCCGCAAAGGAGCCACCGTCGATGTAATCGAAGAAGAGCTTAGGCAATCGCCGGCGAGCGGCCGGCCGGAGGTCATCGATATTGACGATCGTCACAATCTACCCCTCCGGATCTATCGTTGCGAGGAAGCGGGTTACCAGGTCCGCGCCATCGTCAGGCTCCGAGCCTACCATCATAGCCACAGAAAGACCGATCAGGGAGGATGTCGGATTGTGGCTTGTAGCACCGGCCCGCAGGTTCATGACGAGTGTCGGGCAGAGGAAAAGCCCGAGTCGGACGACCTCTCGCCAGTCGGAGGGAAGCATGTCCCGCTGCTTGAGGGCTACAAGCAACGGCTTCCACATTGCCTCGGCCTTCGTTTCCAGAAGCGCGGCTCGAACCGGGCTTAGTGTCCAGTCGAAACCCGCAAAGAGACGGCCGTTCTCGTATTTGGCTGTCGCGTTGAATTTCTGTTCGGCAAGAGCCGGATCATAGAGCCAGTAGGGATGGGCAAGGATATTGTGGAAGGTCGTCTTCACCTCTGCAAGAAGCGTCGGCATGTGCTCGCCGGCAAAGGCCGGATCAAAGAATGACAGGCTCGCGCGCCCTTCCTGCCGTTCGAACCAGACATTAGCGTTATGGGCATCGCCATGTGCCGTCACCCCGCCACCGTCTGCCAGGCGGACAGGGTTCAGTCTTTCATGAGCGGCGTCGAACAGCTCCCCAAGCGTGTTGCGGTATTCGATGCCATTGATGACAAAGCGGGCTTTCGAGAGCGCATCCCAGAAAAGCGTGACGCCGGGAAATTCAAACGCCTTACCGACATAAAAGCTCGCCAGCCGACCACCGGGGTACGTCCCGTTGGGCGCAGTGACCAGCCGGTCGTAGAACAGCCGGTGGACCGGCTCCTTTGCGACCTGCTCAAGCGTGACCGGATGCAGCGTCTTCAGGTAGACGGACAGGACGGCCTCATTGAGCCGGCGCTCCGCATCCACGGCCTCGCTTGCCATTTCCTTATCATGAAGCTCGTCGAGCGCGCGCAGAACATCAGAAAAGCGCGGATCCGTCCTGCGTCTGTAGACGAGGATCTGTTCGCCCGGAAGAGTCGACATCATGATCGGCTGGTCTACCGGCAGGCCGGCTTTGGCAAGGATATCGGCGCGATAGTACTCGCCGCTCATCTCCTCCTCATTTTCCTCCTGATGGAATTTGAAGAAGTACGGCTTTCCGTCGGCCTCAAAGAAGCCATTCAGCGAATTGAGGCTGTATTGGTCGTGGTTGATCGCTAGATCACGTGCTTCGATCCCAAACAGATCTCGCAACAGGTCGGCAAGAAGAGCTTCGGCACTGCCGTCGCGCTTGTTGGCTTTTTCCCGGATGGCTGCGGTCCGACTGTTGGGCTGCCCCATGATCTCTCACTCCTGGAATGACGCGAAGGTTTTCATTTTTTGGGCGGCAAGTATCTGCTGCCGAGCGAGTAGCGGCTGCCGACATAGGTGAAGGTATTGACCGTTGCGATCGCCTGCCCCGTCCACGTTTTTCGGTTGAGGACCAGGCAGCTGTCGCGCTCACGAATGTGCAGGAGGCGTGCATGTTTCTCAGTCGCCGGGATGGCGCTGATAAGATGCTCGACTTCGGTTAGGGGTGTGCTGTGCTGAAGGTAATCGTAGGTGCCGATGGACGTAAAATCCTGATCGAGATAGTTCTTGACCAGCTCTGTATTGACGTAACGCTCCTCAAGTTGAACAGGGACGCCATTTTCGTTGTGAACGACCAGCGAGTGATCGATGGGGCAAAGCTTTTTGAACTCGAACGCGTCCAATAGCATTTGATCCGGCCGCTCGATCCGCTCGAGCAGGATCACCTCCGCGCGGTGTTGGCTTCCACGCGCTTTGATCTCGGTGATGATGTTGCTGATCTCGATGAGGGTCGATTGCGCCTTGGGAGGCGACACGAATGTCCCGACGCCCTGGACCCTGCGCAGATAGCCTTCGGCGGTCAGTTCACGAAGCGCGCGATGGACCGTCATGCGAGAAACGCCGAGCGAAGACGTCAACTCGTGCTCGGACGGAAGCCTCTCGTTCTGTGGCCAGTTGCCGTTTCCGATATTGTCAAGGACGAAGTCCTTGACCTTTTCGTAGAGCGGTAGCGCGGTGTTTGAAAGACCGGGCAATTTCTATCTCCGTTTCACGCCGAGGCGTGTGCTTGATCAATCGGCTATTCGAATGATCGTTTTTAATTTGGTTGAGCGACCATCGAGCAGTCGGCGGTACGCATCAGGGACTTCGTCGAGTGAGTCCAGGATCTCGCTAAATTGCAGAAGTGAGGACTGCAGCTTTGGCAACAGCGCAATGGCGTCGGCGAGTTCGCCTCCAAAGGCATGGCAGCCAACCAGGGAAATCTCGCGCTCGACGAGGACATTGGGATCCAGATCCAGCTTTTCGTGACTGATGCCGACGAGAGCGAAGGCGCCGCCCCCCTCCAGCAGTTCGATTCCTCGCGCGATGGCTTTTGTACTTCCCGTTGCATCCACCGCATAACGCAGTCGCGCGTCGCCGAGTGCAGTCCTTGCTTGCGACTTATCCAGCGCGACCACCGATCCTCCGCAAATTGCGGCCACCATCTCGGCACGGCTGCCATTCAAATCCGTAAACAACAGCTTCCCATCGTGGAGATGTGAAAGCAGCAAACCGCAGAGACCGCCTATCGTCCCGCAGCCGACTAGGAGAATCGCCTCGCCTTGGGGTGGGTTAAGCCGTCGTATCGCATGAAGGGCGACGGCCAAAGGTTCGGCCATGGCCGCCACTGCAGGGTCAAGTGACGGCTCGTGCTTGAAAACCAGACGAGCGGGTAGTTGGGCCTGCTCCGCAATTCCTCCGTCGCATACCTCGCCGACGAAACCGAGATGTTCGCAGATATTGGTGCGGCCTGATCTGCATGCTTCACATTGGCCACAGTAAAAGCGGGAGTCAGCTGCGACGAGGTCACCGATCGCGAGACCTTCGACGCCCTCACCAATTGCGGAGACGCGACCGCAGAACTCGTGTCCAGCGGTGGATGGATGCCTGCTGATCCACTGGCCGGTTCTGTAGTTGTGAAGGTCCGAGCCGCAGATGCCCGCGGCGCGAACATCGATCGTCACGTAACCTGCCGGGGGCGACAGAGGTCTGTCGACTTCTTCGACCCTAAGATCAAGCGCGTCGTAAAGCCGGACCGCCTTCATCCTATCAGCCCCGCTTTGGCAGATAGTTGTCGCGGACCGCCGAGACCGCATACGCGTGAGATGAGAAGCCTTCATACTCCGCAAGCGTATGGGCACGCTTCGCAAACTCGGGATAGGCCGACGCTGTCACGTAGCCGATCGAACTGCGCTTCACAAAATCGGTCACCGACAGCGGGCCGAACGTGCGCGCCCAGCGGCTCGTCGGCAGCACGGCATTTGGACCGAGGCAGAAATTGGCGATGCTGACAGGCGTATGCGGACCCATGAGGATTTCCGCAGCCTCGGTGATGTGACCGAGATGGGCGAAGGCATCCTGCGACAGGATTTCGAGATGCTCGGGCGCGTAGGCGTTGACGAAGTCGTAGCTTTCCTCGATCGAGGAGGTGAGGATGATCCCACCGCATTTGCCTGAAAGGACAGCGCTCGAGAACTGAACCCTCTGTTCGGTCATACGTGCCCAATGCTCAGGCAGAGCGGCGAGGGCCTCCTCGGCCACGCGGCGGCTATGGGTCACGAGATAGGCGGAAGAGTCGGGACCATGCTCGGCCTCGATCAGGAGATCGAGCGCGGCAAGGCCGCCATGGACAGTGTCGTCCGCGAAAATGATTGCTTCCGAAGGGCCAGCAGGCAGGCCCGTGTCGATGATGCCTGACAGGCTCCGCTTGGCTGCGACCACCCAAGGGCTTCCCGGCCCAACGATCTTCAGTGCCGGCTTGATTGTTTCCGTCCCGTAGGCAACAGCTGCGACTGCCTGAGCGCCGCCTACCTTGTAGACAGTTTGCACGCCGGCCAGACGCGCTGCCACAAGCGTTGCGGCGTCCACGCTACCGTCCGGGGCAGGCGGAGTGACGATCGCCAGGTTCGGAACACCTGCCACGACGGCGGGGACGGAGGTCATCATCGTGACCGACGGAAACGAACCTTTGCCGCGCGGAACGTAGAGGGCGGCGGACTTGATCGGGGTGAAGCGGTCGCCGGCAAAGGCGCCTGGCTTGATCTCCTTCAGCCACATGGCTTCCGGCTTCTGCTCTTCATGAAAATGACGAATATTCTCGATGCCGAAGGTGATGGCCTCGATCACATCCTCGCTAACGAGTTTGAAGGCGGCGTCGAATTCCGCTTCCGTTGCCTTGATCGTTGCTTCTGTAATATTTGCCTTGTCGAGGTCACGGCCGAAGCGGGCAACGGCACGGTCACCCTCGGTGCGTACGGCCTCAAGGATTGGTGCCACTTTCTCGATGAAGCCGGAGATGTCTGTTTCGGACCGTCGAAAGAGCGCGGCCTTCTCATCCGGTCCAAGATTGGAATATTCATGAAAAGTGACTTCGGTCATTGCTCATATCCTTCTTGGCGCACAGTGGCGCACACAGTCGCAGTCGTCCGCGCGCTGACGGCACGACGATCCAAGTTGCCCACAGGTCATGCTGGAACGCACCGCACGTCGGTGGCCACCGGCGCAATACCCTGCAAGCTATTCGTGCGAGGACGCCGGATATGGCTATCCGGCACATTCCCAGGAAGTCGAAGACTTCGTTCCCGTTTTTATTGTCTATAGTTGTCTATACATCTATAGACAATATGATCATTCGTGTGCTGTCAAGCGTCATCTTCCGTTTCTAGATCGACGCCAAAAAACCGCCGTCGACAGGAATGCATTGGCCGGTGATGTAGGCCGATGCGCCACTTGCGAGGAAGACGACGGCGCCGCCGATGTCGACACCATCACCGAACCGTTTCTGTGGGATCTTGTCCAGCATTTTGGCCGACCAGCCCTCGTCCTGATAAAAACCCTCGGTCATCGCTGTGCGGAAATAGCCCGGTGCCACTGCATTCACGCGGATGCCCAGCGGTGCCCATTCGGCCGAAAGCGCTCGGGTCATACCGAGCAGTCCCGACTTCGAGGAGCCATAGGGCACGGCGGTCGGAATGCCGATATAGGAGGTAAGTGAGCAAAGGTTTATGATGCTTCCGCCCCGGGGCTGTTTTGACATCCGCCGCGCCGCGCCTTGCGACCAGAAGAACGCGCCCTTGAGGTTGGTGCCGATGATCTTGTCCCAGATCTGTTCATCGACGTCGAGCGAGGGAGATACCTGTTCGTAGCCGGCATTATTGACAAGGATATCGACAGCGCCAGTGATGTTTTCGAACTTGCTTAGCGTTTCGTCGATGGACGAGATGTCTGTCACATCCTGGGCGCTCGTGATGCAGGTCCTGCCAAGGGCCTCGATCCTCCCTTTGGTTTCGCTTAGCGAATTTTGATCGCGCGCCGTAACGCAAACATCGGCACCCGCTTCGGCAAGCGCCAGCGCAATCCATTGGCCCAGGCCGCGGCTCGCACCGGTCACAACTGCCACTCTTCCTGCCAGATCGAACATCGTATTGGCCATGATGATCCCCTTGCTTTTGCAGGATAGAACCACCGTTCAACAATAATGTCTATACATGTATTGACAAAGAGAGACATTCCGATTTGTGCCTGAAAGACGCGCCATGGCAAAAGTTGCCACAGGACATTACGCTCAGAAATCCCGATCGGCAGCCGCAGAGACAATCATTGGGTTTGAGATTGATTGCCCAGGATCTGCCGATCGAATCAAACGCCCGATTGTGGATGGCTTTCAGCTTCACATCGGTGCGATCAAGGTGAAGATGTGGGATTTCAGATAGTTGGGAAAGAGGTGGTCGCAGGTTCCGATCGCTTCAAGAGCGTGGGTTGCGGCGCATCGCAGATGCTCGTCGTTCAACGATATGGAGAGTCGGAACTTCAAATCTACTTAAGACGATCCCTCGCTTTCAGAGCTCGTTGCCACGATATCGAATGGCGTTGACGCTTCAATTTGCTGAGGTATCCGTTCTAATCAGCAGAATACGCGCCATACCTTCATCAACTGAGCCGGCAAAGGTCTCAGGCTCAGAGCACCGAAACAACAGCCTTGGCGAGGTCGTCGAGCCGGTCTTCCCTGAGGCCCGCGACGTTGAAGCGGGAATCGCCGACCATGTAGATGCCGAACTCGTCTCGCAGGCGGTCGACCTGCGCTTCGGTCAGGCCGAGGCGCGAGAACATGCCGCGGTGGTCGGCGATGAAGTCGAAGCGCGAGGAGTTGGACTGGCGACGGAGCGCCTCGGCAAAGCCTTTACGCAGGTTGAGCATGCGAAGCCGCATGGCCTCGAGTTCGGACTTCCAGTCGGCGCGCAGTGCATCGTCCTCGAGGATGATGCGGACGGCGGCGGCGGCATGGTCCGGCGGCATGGAATACAGCACGCGGGTCGTGGCGAGCGCCTGGCTGCCGGCGATCTTTACGCCTTCTGCGTCCTTGCCCATCAGGATGACGGCGCCGACGCGGTCGCGGTAGACCGAGAAGTTTTTCGAGCAGGATGTGGCGACAGCCATTTCCGGCACCTTGCTCGCGAGCAGGCGAACGGCGGCGGCGTCTTCCTCCAGACCATCGCCAAAGCCCTGATAGGCAAGATCGACGAAGGGGAAGAGGTCGCGTTCGACGAGAAGATCCACGACCGGAGCCCACTGCTGGATCGTCAGATTGGCGCCGGTCGGGTTGTGGCAGCAGCCATGCAGCAGAGTGATGTCACCGGCCTTCGCCTGCTTCAATCCCTCTAGCATCGCATCGGCCTTCACCGTGCCGCTTGCGGGATCGAAATAGGGATAGGTCGCGGTTTTGAACCCTGCAGCCTTCAGGATCGGCACATGGTTCGGCCAGGTCGGATCGGAGAGCCAGATGGTGGCGTCAGGCCGGGCCTTTGCGAGCAAGTCGGCGATCGTGCGCAGCGCGCCTGAGCCGCCCGCCGTCTGGCAGGCGAACATGCGCGACAGATCGGCCCTCTCGCCAAAGACCAGCTGCAGCATAGCCTTGTTGAAGCCTTCATCGCCTGCCATGCCGACATAGGTCTTTGTCGTCTGGCTTTCATAAAGGCGTTTCTCGGCCTCGCGCACGGCTCGCATGATGACGGTCGCGCCCTGCGAATTCTTGTAGACGCCGACGCCGAGATCCATTTTCGTCGGCCGCGCGTCGTTCTTGTACAGAATCGAGAGGCTGAGGATCTTGTCCGGCGGGGCGAGGTCAAGGGTTTCGAACATGGCTTTTCCTTTGGATTGAGATCAAGTACCGATTTGCATTTCGCGGCGCGCCTCGGCGCGTTTAGCCTGCCGTTCACGCTCGCGGAAGCGGTTGCGATCGTCCTCGCCGTGAACGTCATAGCATTGCGGACCACGGAACGACCGGCAACTCGTCAAGAGACGCGTCAACGATCCTTCATGACACAAAACGAGCCTCCGCTGCAGTACATAGCTGATCCAAGGTTAGCCTTATTGCAACATTTTACTGCACGTATCGAGCGCAGCCAGGTTGCCCCTTGTCCATGGCCACAGTGCGCCTAGATCAATACAAGAAAGGGTTGCATTCACTTTGCACTGGGCCTCGCATGAGTGCCTTTCGGTTGATAATTTTCGGAATTGCCAATGATCTGGAACCATCGCATCACCCGTATTCTGGTCGGCATATCCCTGTTCGCGGTTGCGATCGTTCTTCTGCTGCCCGGCCTGACCGGCTTTACAAGCCTCGACGGTACAGTCAACGCGCGATTTGCGATCGTGAATGCGCCTATCGACGGCGAGGTCGCAGAAACGCCCCCAAAAGTTGGTGCACGCGTGTTGGCAGGAGAGCCGCTCGCCTTGATACACAACGCCCGCGTGAACCGCGCAATACTGACTTCGCTGCAAGCCGACCAGATGACTGCTGTCGAACATGCTACGGCGCTAAAGCGGGAACGCGATGAGCTTGCACGACTTCGTGATCAGCTGGCTGCACGCATGGAAGTCTTCACACGCACAACCATTGCCGACTTGGAGCGGCAAGTTGAGATCCTAAACAAACGGGTCAAGGTTTCCGAGGCGCAGGACAACGTCGCGCAAGTCGACTTTGACCGGCGGCTGGCGCTTGAGGCGAAGGGTATCCTGTCCACCAAGATGGTCGAAGCCGCCCGAGCCGCCTGGAAAGCGGCGGGGGGCGAACTCGAAATCAGTGGCTTGACCGTAGCGCAGCTCGAACAAAAGCTGGAAGCCGTTCGCCAAGGTGTTTTCGTTCTCGGTGACGGCCAGAACGACGTGCCCTATTCCCGCCAGCGACAGGATGAGGTGATTGTTCGTATCAACGATCTCAACACGCGCATCGCCGAAAACGAAACACGGGCCGCACAGGTGCAAAAGCAGCTGATTGAGGAGGAAAACCGCGTCCGCAGTCTCACTTCGGCATCAGTTCCATCGCCTTTCGATGGAGTGGTGTGGAGTAGCAACATCGTCAACGGCTCGAACGTCATCCTCAATACCGAGCTGATGCGCATCCTCGATTGCAGCGATCTGTTCGTCGATATCCTTGTTCCGGAAGTCGACTACCAAGAGATTTATCCTGGCCTTGCTGCAGAGGTGCGCTTGCTAGGCGCAGGCGACGTCTTCAAAGGCGTGGTGTTATCGGTAAGAGGCAGCTCCGCGGTCGCCGAGAAGGACACGCTGGCAGCCAATCAGCCCGAAACTACCAAACGCAACGATCGAATACGCGTGGGCCTGGCTCCCTCCGCTCTCAATACGGATTTTCCGAACTTTTGCCAGGTGGGGCGTTCTGTTCAGGTACGCCTGCCCAAACCTAACATCGGCATATGGCACTGGGTGGAAGGCTTGTGGTTCAGTATCTTATAGCACTGGCGCCGACGTTTTTGGTTTTGGGGTTCTTTTTGCTTGGACCTTTCAACTGGTCTCGTAACCAGAGCTGGACGCGTGCAATCACATGCGCTGTCGTTGGCGCCATCGCATTGCGCTATATACTCTGGCGGCTATTCGAGACGGTACTCCCTTATCCCAACGATGGCCTCAACTTCTACTGGGTCTGGTTTCTGTTCATCGTAGAAATTCTCGCGTTCTTTGAAGTCGTGCTCTTCCTGGTCTTGATGAGTCGATACGTGGACCGGAGCGCAGAAGCGGACGGTCTCGCGCGAGACTTCTTTAGAGGTGACGAGGATGAATTGCCCACGGTGGATGTGTTCATTCCTACCTATAACGAGCCGCTCGACGTCCTGGAACGGACGATCATTGGGGCGCTTGCGCTCGATTATCCGCAAGACAAGCTGAAAGTCTACGTGCTCGACGATCAGCGTCGTGATTGGCTCAAGGCGTACTGCAGGGAGAGGGGAGCAATCCATGTCACACGCCCCGACAACAGCCATGCCAAAGCCGGCAACATGAACAACGGTCTGAAGGTCAGCTCCGGCGACTTCATCGCGATATTCGATGCTGACTTCGTGCCCTATCGTCACTTCCTGCGCCGCACGCTGCCCTTCTTTTCCGATGCGACCATCGGCATCGTCCAAACGCCGCAGCATTTCTTCAATACCGATCCGGTGCAGTCAAATCTCGGTCTGGAAAATATCTGGCCGGACGAGCAGCGTTTGTTCTTTGATGAAATTGCACCGAGCCGAGATATCTGGGACGTCAGTTTCTGCTGTGGGTCATGCTCGATCGCGCGACGCAAGGCGATCGATGAGATTGGGGGTTTTCCGACGGAATCCATCACAGAGGATCTGTTGACCACCCTTTCCATGCTCAACAAGGGTTACAAGACCCGTTACCTCAATGAGCGCCTGTCGATGGGATTGGCCGCTGAGAATTTGACTGGCTATTTCGTACAGCGCGAGCGCTGGTGCCAGGGGGGAATTCAAACACTCTATCTTCACAACGGCCCACTGCGCGGCCCTGGTCTGTCACTTTTTCAACGCATCATGTTCCTTCCGCTGTCGTGGTTGGTGCAGTATCTGGTGCGCTTTGCGATATTGATCATCCCGATCATATATCTCTGGTTCGGCTTGTTGCCGCTCTACTTCACCAACGCTGCGGACTATATCTCCAATCAGGTGCCGTTGCTGACGGCCTATTTCCTTTTAATGCTCTGGATAACACCGACGCGGTATTTGCCCGTCGTATCGAGTGCAGTCGGAGCTTTTGCGACGTTTCGGATGTTGCCAACTGTCATTTCCAGTGTGGTGCGTCCCTTCGGCAAACCGTTCAGGGTGACCCCGAAGGGCAGCGGCAACGAGGCGATTGGATATGATGGATACAGCCTTGCCTGGATAGCGGTGTTGATATTGGCGACGGCCATCGGTCTTGTCATCAATATTGTGCCTGAGACCTCCCATGTCGAGGCGCAGTTCTCACCGATTGCGGCTTGCTGGTCGGGCATCAACATTGTCGTTCTCGCTATCGCGTCCTTGATCTGCTTCGAGAAACCGCGACGGCTCTTCGATGCGTTCAAACTTGATGAAGCGGTTCACGTCGACGGCGTTCCCGGCCGCATGGTCAGTCTGGCGCTCGACAAGGCAGTTGTTGCCGTGCCGCCGGAGACGCGCTTTGCATCCGCCGATGTCACGCTGTCGCTCGAGGGTTTTTCGCCTTTCAAAACGGAATTAAGGATGGTCACCCAAAGACGAAGGAGCATTGCTCGCCTGGGCGACAAGGAGGCCTTCTACTTGCACCTCCATTTCGATCTTAGCGGTTCGGCCCGCGATAAGATGATCGTCAAGCTTTATACCGGGCGATACTCCCAGGACGTTCGTGACATTGACAAAGTCGCGGTCTCGATCAACCTTCTGCTTCGGACTTTCGGTCGAACCCGGACGCTTTGAGGGAGGTGTCTCCCGGCCCGACACATACACAAAATTTAGTGGGATCGAACAGCGGAAATGGCTGCTTAGCCGCATCAAATCCTTGCTGCCGGGAAGGCGAGAAATGACCGTGCCGATACGGCCGACGCGCGGCGACGTAGCCAGTCATCCGGATGGTCCTTCGGCTGAATGAAACGCACGATCGGCGGTACGGTCAAGCCGGCTTTCCATCATGCGTCGGCACAGTTCCTGGGATCTTGACGCAGGCCTGCGTTCGTTCAGTCCTAACAGTTGAACGTGCCATCGTTGGCCTGGCTATCAACGCCAAACGGAGCTAGCCACGCCCGATCCTAGTCTTGCCCCAGCGCCTGCGGTGAGCGGCCAATCCCAAACCTAAGTTTGGATTACAGGCGTTTGAGGGTGGTTGTAGGGTTGCTGGAGCCGCCACCAAGGAGCGCTCGACAGCCACACTTTCAGAAACATAGGTTCGAGCGCCGGATCCATGACGGTATGTGACATCAGCGTCCTACCGGGTGGAGAGTGACAGGCTAGTCTTCACGCAAAACAGGAGCGCGTCATGTCGCAGGCAGAAACAAGACCCCGTAAGAATCCGCAGCAGACAAATAGCAGCTTGGAAAACACCTTTCATCTCGGCAAGCCGGGAACTGGCGAGTTGGTTCCATCGCGCTACGCGCTGCGGATCGGCGAAATCGATGTCCTGGTGGTCAGCGACGGGGTGCTGCCGCTGCCAACCAAGATGTTGGGACACAATGCCGACGCCGCGGACCGGGCTGCCTGGTTGGACGATATGTTCCTGCCGCCGGACGCTTATGATTGGGCGCTGAACGTCGTCGTGGTGCGCAGCGGCGAGCAGACCATACTCATCGACGCTGGGCTAGGGTTGGACCCGGACCTGAACTTGCCGCGGGCCGGGCAGTTGATCAAACGGCTGGAGGCCGCCGGCATCGATCTTGCGTCCGTGACCGACGTGGTGCTTACCCACCTGCACATGGACCACATTGGCGGGCTGCTCATCGACGGGGTGAAGGACAGCCTGCGTCCGGACCTGCGCATCCACGTGGCGGCCGCCGAAATCAAGTTCTGGGAGGCTCCCGATTTTTCTCACGTCTCCATGCCGCCGGGGTTCCCGGACGCGCTTCGGGCGGCCGCCAAGCAGTTCTCGAAGGAGTACCGTGGTCAGCTACGGCTATTCGATGAGGAATACGAGGTGGCACCGGGGGTAGTCGTCCATCGCACCGGCGGCCACACCCCAGGGCACAGCGTGGTCCGCCTGGCGTCCGGCGGCGAACGACTGACCTTCGCCGGCGACGCCGTGTTCGCGGTCGGGTTCGAACACCCCGACTGGTACAACGGCTTCGAACATGACCCCGAGGAGGCAGCCCGCGTCCGGGTGCGTCTTTTGCGGGAGTTGGCGGCGAACGGTGAACTGCTGGTGGCCACTCATCTGCCGTTCCCGTCCGTCGGCCATGTGGCGGTCACCGGCGACCACTTTCGTTGGGTGCCAGTCTTCTGGGACTACTGACCGCTTATTGGGTTAGGGCCGAACTAGACGACTGCATGCGTTTGAACAGCCAGTCGATCGCTGCCTCATCGCCTGTATCCTCGCCGACTTAGACCTCGGTTTTCAGTACCGCTAGCAGGTCGGATCATCTCGCGCCCGCGCCGCGCCGGCTGGTTCTCCGGCAGCGCGGGTGCATCTGTTCGAGATCAGCCAGCCTTTAGACGACGGCCCTTTTCATCAGCCTGGTTCGGCCTCGCGCCCAAATTCGTCCGAGCCCGTGATCAACGAAAATCAAAAAGTGGCGCGCGTCCTCAACCTCGGCCGAGCAGAAGAGATCCGAGGATTATCCACTCTGAGCGGATAATCTTTAAAGTGAGATGGGAATTATAAATGGCTGCGACATAGGGCACTTAGGACGCGAGAGATTGCTCGCGAGCGATGATCGCAGGAGATTGCAATGGTTGAACTACCCCGTAAGGAAGAATTCGAGTCCACGGATCCCGGCATAAACGGAGACGATCCCGCAGCAACACCCGCCGAACAGGTCGCGTCCACGCCTGTTGCCGCTCCCCGCCGGAAATCTGCCGTCAAGAAGGGTGTGCTTGCCTTGGTCCTGCTAGCCGGAGGGGCGTATGGCGTCCACTTCGGCCACCACTACTGGACCGTCGGCCGATTTATCGAGTCCACCGATAACGCCTATGTAAAGGCAGACTACACGACGGTTGCTCCGAAGGTGGCCGGCTACGTCAAGGAGGTGCTCGTTAATGACAACGACGCCGTAACTGCAGGGCAGGTTCTTGCGCGGATCGACGATCGTGACTTCCAGGCGGCACTGAATCAGGCGCGGGCCGACGTGAAGGCGTCGGAGGCTGCGATCACGAATATCGACGCTCAGATCGAACTGCAGAGATCGGTCATCGGTCAGGCTCAGGCGTCGGTCGATGCATCGAATGCTTCGCTTGTCTTTGCAAAGTCCGAGGCCCAGAGGAATACGCGCCTGATCAGCACCGGGGCGGGGACGCAGTCGCGTGCGGAACAGAGCCGCTCTCTGATGGATCAGGCGACCGCCGCAGTCCAACGCGACCAGGCTGCGTTGATTGCCGCGCACGACAGGGTGCCGGTTCTCAAGAGCCAGCGCGACCAGGCGGTCGCTCAACGGGAACGAGCCGCCGCGGCGGCACAACAGGCCGAACTGAACCTCTCTTACACGAGTATCGTCGCAGCGGTCGACGGAACAGTCGGCGCACGCTCGATCCGCGTTGGACAGTATGTCACCGCTGGCACGCAGTTGATGGCGGTGGTGCCCCTGCATTCAGTCTATGTCGTTGCCAACTTCAAGGAAACGCAACTCACCTACGTTCGGGCGGGGCAGCCGGTGGACATCAAGGTGGATAGCTTTCCAGGCCTCGAAGTGAAAGGGCACGTGGACAGCGTCTCGCCAGCGAGCGGCCTCGAGTTCTCCCTGCTTCCCCCGGACAATGCGACGGGCAACTTCACAAAGATCGTCCAGCGAATCCCGGTGAAGATCATCATCGATGACGAAGCCCGCGCGGCTCAGCTCCGGTCCGGAATGTCCGTAGAGCCGGAAATCAACACAAGACTCGCGCGACTCTCGGAAGCGAAGTAACGGGCGCTGGCGGGTAACCGTCTCTCTTTTCCGATCACAGAAATACCGTGGTGAAGATTCCGCAACTGCGGAAGGAGCAATGTCATGGCTACACTTAAGCTCGTAGCGAACAACAAAGAGCCGTCGCAGGCTGTATCGTCTCAATCCGCCAAAACCGGGATGAGCCCTCTCCGGATGTGGTGCGCGGTCGTCGGATCGACCTTGGGCGCGTTCATGGCCGTCCTCAATATCCAGATCGTCAACGCGTCGCTCGCCGACATTCAGGGCGCGATCGGTGCCGGCAAGGATGACGGCGGCTGGATCTCGACTTCATATCTCATTGCGGAAATCGTGGTCATCCCCCTCAGCGGCTGGCTCGCTCAGGTCTTCTCCCTCCGGAAGTATCTCCTGACCAACGCCCTCCTGTTCCTGGTCTTTTCCGTTGCTTGTGCGTTCGCCACAAACCTCGAACAGATGATCGTGCTCCGTGCCATCCAGGGCTTTGCTGGTGGTGTCCTGATCCCCATGGCCTTCACGATCATCATCACCCTACTGCCGAAACCGAAGCAACCGATCGGATTGGCACTCTTTGCGCTTTCGGCCACGTTCGCTCCAGCGATCGGGCCGACCATTGGCGGATATCTGACGGAGAATTACGGCTGGGAATTCATCTTCTACGTGAACCTCGTCCCCGGTTTGCTGATGGTCGCTCTGCTCTGGGCCTCGCTCGACGAAGCTCCTATGAATCTAGGCCTGCTTGCCAAAGGGGACTGGCCCGGCATCGCCACCTTGGCGATTGGCCTTGCCGCCCTTCAAACGGTGTTGGAGGAGGGCAACAAGGAAGATTGGTTCGGATCCGAGTTCATCGTCAAGCTCTCGATCGTCGCCGCAGTCTCTCTGACGCTTTTCCTGATCATCGAGTTCAAGACCGCTAACCCGCTTCTGAATCTGAGGCTCCTCGCGCGCCGTAACTTCGGCTTCGGCATCTTGGCGAACACTATGCTCGGCATCGCGCTCTATGGGTCTGCGTTCGTGCTGCCGATCTATCTGGCGAGAATCCAGGGCTACAATTCAGAACAGATCGGCATGGTGCTTGCCTGGACCGGTATCCCGCAGCTAATTCTCATTCCGCTCGTTCCCAAGCTGATGAAGCTGATCGACGTCCGGTTGCTGATCGCCATTGGCTTCGCCCTCTTCGCTGCCTCGAATTTCATGAACGTCCACATGACCGGAGACTATGCGGCCGACCAGCTTTTCTGGCCGAATGTCATCCGTGCCATCGGGCAAGCCCTTGTCTTCGCGCCGCTCTCGGTCGTTGCGACTGCTGGCATCGAACAGGAGAATGCAGGCTCCGCATCGGCGTTGTTCAACATGATGCGCAACCTCGGTGGCGCGGTCGGAATCGCCTCGCTTCAGACCTTCATATCGAAGCGTGAGCAGTTCCATTCCAACATCCTCACGAACTCGATCAGCATCTTCGAAGAAGCCACGCGAAATCGCGTCGCCAAACTGACAACTTACTTCATGAATCACGGCGTCAGCGACCAGGCCACAGCCACCCATAAAGCCATTGTCGCCATTGCGTCCAGCGTGCGTAAGCAGGCCAACATCATGGCTTTCAGCGATGCGTTCTTTCTGCTTGGCGCGGGTCTCGTCGTTGCTTTGTTCGCAACGCTTCTCCTCAAAAAGCCAAGCGGCCAGATGTCTGGCGGCGGCGCACACTGAACAGCAATTCTCAAGGAGGTGGCATGAAAGAGGCCGCGCCCGCTGAGAGAACGGATCACTGAGATGCAGGTGATGATCGAGGGACAGTCACACTTCCAGCCTTTCGGCTTACCTTATTGGGGTTTCGAAGATCTCAATAAGGGAGTTGGAAGCATGACTGCCTCTTATGAATACCATATCGGCGTCGACTACCACAAATCCTACAGCCATCTGGTGGTGCAGGATTCGGCGGGTAAAACGCTGCGCTCTGGCCGTGTGAAGAATGACCGTCAGTCGCTTGGCGGCTTTTTGGAGCGGTATCGGGAGAACTCGCATGCCGTGGTCGAGGCCACCCGCAACTGGATGGTGATGTATGACTGGCTCGACGACATTTGTGATGATGTCGTTCTCGCCCATCCGTGGAAGGTCAAGGCGATTGCCGACGCCAAGATCAAGACCGACAAGATCGATGCGACGGTGCTGGCGCATCTGCTTAGAGCCGACCTGGTGCCGGAGGCCTGGGCACCCGGCGAAAAATCTCGGGAGCTTCGCGTCGCGCTGCGCGAACGGATGTTTTACGTGCGGCTGCGCACAATGACGAAGAACCGCATCGTCACGGTGTTTGATCGCTATCCGGAGCAGACAGCCCAGCTCAAGAAGCTCGGCGATCTGTTCGGCAGGGCCGGCCGTGTCCAGCTAGCGCAGGTCAACGTCTCAGAGATCGACCGCATCCAGATCGACCGTGGCCTCGACTTCATCGGCGACATTGACATCAGGATCAAGCAGTCGGAAGCAACGATCCGGGCGATGACCAAGGCCAATGCCAACGTCAAGCTGTTGAAGACGATCCCCGGCATTGGCGAGTTCTTCGCCCGGCTGATCGATGCCGAGATCGACGACATATCGCGCTTCCGCAACCCGAAGAAGCTTGCCGCCTATGCCGGGCTCGTGCCCTCGACCTATTCCTCCGGCGGCAAGACCTTCCACGGCAAGATCATCAAGCAGGGCAACAAGTGGCTGCGCTGGGCCTTCGTCGAAGCCGTCACCCCCGCCATCGCCACCGATGCGCAGCTTCGCGCCCAGTATGAACAATTGAAGATCAGAGGAGTGAACAAGGCGCGAGTTGCCATCGCGCGCAAGCTTTTGACGATCGCCTTCCAGATTCTGCGTGACCAGCGCGCTTACGAGCCGCGCGGCACTGGCACCACGGAAGGCGCGTCGACGATATCCCGGCTGTCCTGATGGTGTTTTAGCGAGCCCGGCAGGATCTGGGCTGCGCTCCTCAAGGAGAATGGGAAGCCGGGAGCCGAACGCCACTCTGTGACCGAAGCCACAAGCATCAGGGTCACGCATTGGAGAATGGTTCGAGAACCGAAGGACGCAAACAACTGTCCGGCGGAGGGAAGAGATTTAGCCGATCGGCGAAAATGCCGGTCAAATAACAACAGAACCCAAGGAAAAGCCCGCAAATGCTGGTGTTTTACCCCTTGTGTTCTTTCATTGGAGATCACCATGAACACGATCACACGAGAACCGATTTCCCGGAGACACCGCGGGAGCGTCGGGCCCAATGTCGATCCTGGCTCCATCCTTGCCGTCCTGGAATGGCTCGCCGGCGACGAGTGCCATTCGATCGACGAAGCCGGCCTGGTTGCGGGTCTGGGTCTCAGGTTACGGCAGATCGGCCTCCCGATCGACAGACTTACGCTCCATCTGATGACCCTTCATCCCGAGATCCTCGGCCGAACGGTCGCATGGGCTCCTTCCGAACCCGTCGAGATCCATGACAGGGATCACGGGATCAAGGTCGAGTTCGCCTCAAGCCCACTGGTCAAGGTGATGGAGTCACGTGAGCCGATGATCGTTGATGCGGGCGACCGACAGTCTCCATGGCAGCATATCGACGTGTTCGCGGGACGGAATTTGGTCCAGCTCATGATTGCGCCGCTCTGCAACGTCGACGGACCGGTGAGTGCGGCGGGATTTGGGACGAAGCGGCCAGGCGGCTTCACGCTGTCCGAAATCCGTGTCATCGAGCGGATCCTGCCTTCGTTGCGCAATACCTGCGAAATGCGGGTCATGCGTCACGCCGAGCTGTCCTTGCTCGATACGTACATCGGGCCGATGACGGCTCAACGAATCCTCGCCGGCAAAATCCGTCAAGGCGAGATCGAGACGATGCAGGCAGCACTTCTGCTTTGCGACATGAAGGGATTCACCGAACTCTCGAACCGTCTGCCTGACGAAAAGGTGCTGGAACTGCTCAACGCCTACTTCGATGCGGTGATCCCTGCGATCACGGGCAACGGCGGGGAAGTGCTGAAGTTCATGGGGGATGCGGCACTCGCATTCTTCCCGACATCCGACGCTGTGGTTGCGTGTCGACACGCGTTGGCAGCAACCGCTGAGATCTTCGCCAATCTTGCCGGATTCGAACAGAACGGTGCCCGCGTCGATGCAACAGTGGGATTGCACTATGGCAAGGTGAGCTATGGGAACATCGGCTCCGGACGGAGGCTGGATTTCACGGTCATCGGTTCGGACGTCAATCTGCTCAGCAGGATACAGACTGCCTGCGGGGGGCTCGGAAAGTCGGTTCTCATGTCCGACACGTTCCGTCGTAGCTCCGGGGCCGACAACATTGTCTCCACCAAATTTCACCGCCTGAAGGGTTTTGCCGATCCGATCGAGCTATTCACGATTGCGGAATAGAGAAGCCTCCCTTCAATCGGTCTCGACTGCCAGCACGGAGGCCGACTGTCCGGCCTGCCGCTCGCTCAACGGATGCGGGATCGGCAACCCATACCGTACGCGGATCAGCCGGACGTCTGTTTTGTCCGGAGACGTTCGGCATAGTTGGCGTCAAGGTTACCTACACTGACCGGTAAGGAGTCTCTCAAGACCCTCGCGAAGCTCGGTTTCGTCCAGTGAGCCGGTAGGGTCGAGCTTCGCCCATGCCGTTCGCCAATTGCAGGATCGCGCTGCGTGCATGACGTTCCAATGTTGCAACCGCAACAATCTTTGGCGTCAATGGGTTTTGGGACGTGCCGACCGTCCGTTTTCTTGGCCAGACCCCGTCAACGTAAACCAACGTTGGGCTAGCAGGGGAGATCGCTTCGAGAGCTAAGTACCCGTTGCACTCCCGACGCGAAAACCATGCCTCGTCCTATGGATAGACGCTTGGGGACCTCATCCTCCGGAAGGTCGGGATAAAGCTGCGACGAGCTTTTGCGAGTTGCATCATCGGCTTCGCCACAGGAGAAAGAAATGAACAAAGCCATACCGATCGTGATCGTGTTGGCCGCCTTGGGAGCTGCCGCCTGGAAGTACGACGTCCCCGCCGCCCTAGGGATTGCGCGTAACGCTGACGAGGAACTGGTCCTCTACGGCAACATCGACATCCGCCAGGTCTCGCTTGCGTTCCGCGTAAATGGTCGCATCGAGGAAGCGATGGTCGATGAAGGCGACGTCATAAAGCGCGGCGACATTCTGGCGCGCCTCGACAAGGATACGTACGATCATGCCGTGAGCTCGGGGGAAGCGAACGTCGCCGCCCTGCGCGCGACGCACGAGAAACTGGTCGCTGGCCCACGTCAGACCGAGATCGCGCAGGCACGGGCCACTCATGACGCAAGCGTGGCGGACCTCGAAAAGGCAAGTTTGGCCTACGACCGGGCGCGGCGACTACGGCCGCAAGGGACCATTTCCGAGGCCGGACTGGACGAGGCGACTGCAGCGAGAGCGATGGCTGCAGCGCGTTCGGATATGACGAAGCAGGCGCTTGCCTTCCTGCAAGAGGGTAGTCGCGTCGAAGACATCGCCACTGCCGCCGCACAGGTGAAGGCAGCGGAGGCCGCACTTCTCACGGCCAGAACTTCTCTATCGGATACCGAGCTGCGCGCACCCAATGACGGCGTCATCCTGTCGCGCATCAAGGAGCCGGGCGCAATCGTATCGTCATCCGATCCGGTGTACGTCCTGTCGCTGACAGCGCCTGTCTGGGTGCGTAGCTACATCGGCGAAGTCGATCTCGGCCGGATCTATCCGGGGATGAAGGTCAAAACCGCGTCCGATACCGATCCCGATAAGACCTACGATGGAACGATCGGCTTCATTTCTCCAGTCGCGGAATTCACTCCGAAGTCCGTGGAGACACCCGAGCTACGTACCGATCTCGTCTATCGACTGCGCGTCGTCATCGACGCGCCCGGCAAGGATCTTCGCCAGGGCATGCCTGTGACACTTCGCTTTCCGGAAATCAAGGCGGCGACGAAATGAACGTCGTAGCCGAAACCACCCTTGCTGCCGACTTCGTCCGCCTCGACGGTGTGACCAAGCGCTTCGGGCAGGGAAAGCCGGCGCTCGACCAGGTGTCTGGCTCCATTCGTGGCGGTGAGATCACAGGGCTGGTGGGGCCGGACGGCGCTGGAAAGACGACCCTGATCCGCTTGATGACCGGCCTGATGGTGCCGGACAGCGGAGGGGTCGAAGTTCTGGGCTTCGGCACGCGCGAACGCTCGGCCGACATCCAGGCGGCCATCGGCTACATGCCGCAGCGCTTCGGCCTGTATGAGGACCTCTCGGTCCAGGAAAACCTCGAGCTCTATGCCGACTTGCGCGGTCTTGCGAAGCAGGACAGGGCGACCATTTTCGACGAACTGCTCACATTTACCGACCTGAAGCGTTTTTCAACACGCCTGTCCGGAAAGCTCTCCGGAGGAATGAAGCAGAAACTCGGTCTTGCTTGCGCTCTCTTGAAGAAGCCTCGCTTGTTGCTTCTCGACGAGCCTGGCGTCGGCGTCGATCCCATCTCCCGGCGCGACCTCTGGAAGATGGTCGAAGACCTGATCAAGGAGGGCGTGGGCGTCGTCTGGTCGACCGCCTATCTCGATGAAGCGGAAGCCTGTGATCGCGTTCTACTGCTGAACGAGGGCAAGCTGCTGTTCTCGGGCAAGCCGCAGCAAATGACTGATCGGGTTAAGGGTCGCGTGTTCAGGGTGACCGGCGTCTCCGGGCGAAGGCGCACGATGCTGGCAAAGCTGCTCGATGAAGACGGCATTGTCGATGGCGGGATCCAGGGCGAGGCGATAAGGCTGGTAACGACGCCGGGTCGTGAAGCGCGATTTGCGGCCAGTGGTGACGCCAAAGTGGGCCCCGCCGAGCCCCGCTTCGAAGACGCCTTTGTGGACATGCTGGGTGGAGGGCCGGGCGGACGCTCCAGGCTCGCGGAGGCTCAGGCTTCCCTGGTCGCCAGGCGAGAGGGGCCGGTCATCGAAGCCAAGGGACTGGTCAAGCGGTTCGGCGACTTCACCGCAGCCGACAACATCACCTTCGACATTCCGAGCGGTGAGATATTCGGGCTGCTTGGACCGAACGGTGCCGGCAAATCGACCACCTTCAAGATGCTCTGCGGTCTGTTGAAGCCAACGGGCGGCGAGGGACGTGTGGCGGGCTTCGATCTGCGCCGTGATGCCGCGCAGGCGCGCAACCGTCTGGGATACATGGCGCAGAAGTTCTCTCTGTACGGCGATCTGAGCGTTCGGCAGAACCTTCAGTTCTTCGCGGGGGTTTACGGTCTCACAGGTAGCAAGAAGCGTGAGCGTATCGAGTTGATGACGTCGATTTTCGACTTCGGACCGCGCCTGTCGATGTCGGCAAAGGACCTTCCCCTCGGTCTGAAGCAGCGGCTGGCGCTTGCATGTGCGGTGATGCACGAACCGCAGGCCCTGTTTCTCGACGAACCCACCTCGGGTGTCGATCCTATTACCCGGCGCGAGTTCTGGACCCATATCAACGGTCTGGTCGAAAAAGGCGTGACCGTCCTCGTCACGACGCATTTCATGGACGAAGCCGAATACTGCGACCGCATCTCCCTGATCTATCGCGGCCGATCGATCGCTCTCGGCTCCCCGGACGAGCTCAAGGCCAGCGTCGTCACGGAGGAAAACCCCGATCCGACGATGGAAGACGCCTTCATCGCACTCGTGCAAGGCTCGGAAACGAGGGACGCCAAATGACCGGCCACCGCAACGCACCGCAATCGGGCCGCGCCCTTCGATTTGTCGCGCTTGTTCGAAAGGAAAGCCTTCAGGTCATCCGAGATCCGAGCAGCATTCTGATCGCGTTCGTGCTGCCGCTGATCCTGCTCTTCCTGTTCGGCTACGGCATCTCCCTAGACACGAAGGAGACGCGCGTCGGGGCCGTCATTGAGGATGTGACGCCCGTCACCAGCGATCTTGCAGCGAGCTTCCAGGCTTCGCGCTATTTTTCGGTGACGACGGGACGCGACCGCCGCGAATTCGAGGAAGATCTGGTCCTCGCGCGGATTCGAGGCATCATCGTCATCCCGGCTGATTTTACGGACAAATACACGGCCGGAACCCATCCTCAGATCCAGGTGATCGTCGACGGCTCCGATCCGAACACGGCGAATTTCGTGCAGAACTACGTCCAGGGGGCTGTGGCGACGTGGCGGCAGCTTCGACAGTCGGAGACTGCGGCTGATGGACCGCCTATCAAGGTCGAACAGCGTTTCTGGTTCAATCCTGAATTGACGAGCCGCTCCTTTCTCGTTCCCGGCTCCATCGCGATCATCATGACGCTTGTCGGGACCTTGCTGACGTCGCTGGTTGTCGCCCGCGAGTGGGAGCGCGGCACGATGGAGGCGATCATGGCGACCCCTGTTACGGCAATCGAACTCCTCGCTGGCAAGATCCTTCCATATTTCGTGCTCGCGCTCGCATCGATGACGCTGTGTGTCCTTCTCGCGGTGTTCGTTTTCGGCGTCCCGTTTCGCGGCTCCATAGGCGCGCTCTACCTGCTGTCTGCAGTCTTCCTCGTTCCGGCGCTGGGGCAGGGGCTGCTGATCTCGGCAGTGACGAAGAACCAGTTCCTGGCCTCGCAGATGGCGCTGATAACGGCGTTCCTGCCGTCCTTCTTGCTGTCCGGATTTCTGTTCGAGATCAATTCGATGCCACAAGTCATCCAGTGGATCACCTTCGTGGTGCCCACCCGCTATCTGATCCCTTGTCTGCAGACGGTTTTCCTGGCCGGTGACATATGGCCGATGTTCTTTCGCTCCATCGGAGCAATGTTCCTGATCGGCTCTGTCTTTTTCATCCTCGCTGCCCGCAGCACGCGCAAAAGGATTGCCTGAGATGTGGTGGTCGAGACTGATAGCCCTCGTGCTGAAGGAGTTGCTGGCGGTGCTTCGTGACCCGAAGGGCCGTGCCATTCTGATCGGGCCGCCAATCGTGCAGCTCGTGGTGTTCTCCTATGCGGCGACGCTGGAGGTTCGCAATGTCGACGTGATGCTGCTCAATCGAGATGCAGGACATTGGAGCGAGGAGCTTGTCGCACGCATCCAGGGGTCGCCACGTTTCAGGCAGGTCATGCTCACGGACAGTCCGCAGGTGGTACGCGAGGCGATCGACCGCCAGAGGGTGACGGCCGCCATAACCGTCGGCCCGGATTTCTCTCGTGCTATCGAAGCCGGTGAGCCCGCGGACCTGCAGGTTCTGTTGGACGGACGTCGCTCGAATGCTGCCCAGATCGTTTCCGGCTACATCACCCAGATCGTGCTCGGCCTGGCAGCCGAGACACCGGCGGGCCAGCGGAAGGCGGCGACAGTGATAGAAACCGTACCGCGCTATTGGTTCAATCCAAACCTGATCTATCAGTGGTTCATGGTACCCAATCTCATTGCCAACATCGCGCTTCTGATCGGACTGATTGTGACCGCGCTGTCCATTGCGCGCGAGCGGGAGCTCGGCACCTTCGACCAGTTGATGGTCTCTCCGCTCCGCACGCATGAGATCGTGATCGGCAAGCTCACCCCACCGATGCTGATCGGGCTCTTTCACATGACCGTCTACATTCTCGCGGCTGTCTTCATCTTCGCGGTTCCGTTGCGCGGATCGCTCATCCTGCTTTACGCAAGTTCGCTGTTCTATCTCGCCTCGATCGCGGGGATCGGTCTTTTCATCTCCGCGCTGTCGATGACCCAGCAACAGGCGATCCTCGGCGCATTTCTCTTTCTTGTCCCCGCGACGCTTCTATCCGGCTTCGCGACACCCATCGAAAACATGCCGGATTGGTTACAACCGATCACCGTCGTCAATCCGCTGCGGTACTTTCTCGTCATCGTGAAAGGCATATTCCTGAAGGACATTCCGTTGTCCGAAGTGGTGCGGCAGACCTTGCCCCTCCTGGCGATTGCCATCGTGACGCTGGGTGCGGCCTCTTGGCTGTTCCGACGCCGCCTCGAGTGATCGTCCAAATTCCCGAAAGCCGTCGCTACCAAGCCGGTCAACGGCTTGGTCTGCCTGCGATCGTGTGGTACTGAACGGTACCGCGCTCCCTTTTTCAGAGAGTTCTTTTGAAAACGCCTGCCCATAATGCACTGTCACCAAAAGAGGAAAGCAGGCGAGAGGAGATCATCGCCGCCTCCGCTTCGGTCTTTTTCGAGAAAGGGTTCTCCCGGACGTCGATGGACGATGTAATAGCGATCATCGGCGGCTCCAAAAGGACCCTTTACAGGTATTTCCCGAGCAAAGACGAACTGTTTTTTGCGGTGGTGACAGGTGTCGCTGACCGCACGATGGAAGGGCTTAAGGTCAAGCATAATCGCGACCTTCGTCAAACCTTAATGACTTTTGGAGAAGGCTATCTGCGCACCGTCATTTCGCCGGACGGCTTGTCGCTGTTCCGCGCCGTCAGCTCTGAAGCGCCACATTTACCGAAACTCGGGGAACGATTTCTACAAGACTCGACGAACCGCGTTTCGCAACTCTTGGCGGACTATTTTGAAGAACAGAACCAGCGCCAGCCTGCGGAGCCGATCGGTAACCCCAAACTGGCTGCAGGGCAGTTTCTGGCTCTCGTCCGAGGGCAGATCCACTTCGCTGCCCTGCTAGGGGGCCCAATTCCGAGTGGGAGGGATCTCGTCATTGTGGTGAGCCAGGCAGTCGAGACATTTCTTCACGGCGCGGTCAGCAGGAAATGACCGATTGAGACTTTCTAGCGATAACTTGTGAAGAGTTTGTGGATTTGACAGGTACGGTATAGTACCGTACCTGTTCACCCAAGCAGTCAGATGTCGAAGCGTAGTCGCGCGACGGTCGGATCTGGCTTGCGCCGATAACCGATTGAGCGGTATCGCCTTCTACCTGGGTGGCCGCCCGTCCAGATCGTGAGGTATCATGGATCACGCGCCATCTCGGAACTCCAAGTCGGCAACACTCCCAGTCGATCCGCTCCAGGCGTCGGTATCCGATATGACGAGCGAGCGCGTCATCGTTTACAGTGCGGATCGCAGGATCCTCCATTGGAATTTGGCCTCGCAAACTACCTACGGATGGGCTGAAACCGAAGTTGTCGGCAGGCGGCTGGCTGAGTTCGTCGGCGAAGACGGCGTCGATTGGTCTGCGGTCGTCGCAAAGAGCCTATGGCAGGGCAGGGCTCGTAGAAAGACGGCGGCCGGCGAATTCGTTGAGCTGCGGCTGGGCGTCCAGGTACATCGCGATCAGGCAGGGGCGATCCTCAGCATCGTCGAAAGCGGTCGTCTCGCCGCCACTCCCGAAGCCACAAGTGAGCCTTGCCTGCAGATCGACCCTCAGGTCTATCGGGAGCTGAAGGGCAGCGAAACGCGCTATCGTAATCTGATCAACAACGTGCCGCTCCCACTCTGGCAGATAGATGCGCGGATGATGGCCGAGGCCTTTGAAGGACTGAAAGCGTCGGGAGTTGGCGATATCGTTGGTCATTGCAAAGAAACGCCGGGGTGCGTGGAGCTGGCCAAGGAGTCGGTCCTCGTGACGGGCGTCAACGACAGCGCGATCAGGCTGCTTAATGCTTCCGGGAAAGGAGAACTCCTGGGGCCTGTTCGATATCTGTTTTCCGCGAGCCCGGAAACCGCCACGCGCATCATCGCGGCCCGTTTCAACGAGCGCTGCAATTATATCGAGGAGATGAAACTCCGCGCTTTCGATGGCCGGCTCCTCGATGTCCTGCTCTTCGTGACGTTCCCTCAAACACCTGACAACCCGGACCTCGCGCTGATAATGATGGTCGATGTCACGGCGCAGCGCAGAGCCGAGCGGCAGCTCCGCAAAGTCGAATCGGATTTCGCGCATGCAGCCCGTGTTTCGGCGCTTGGTGAGCTGGTCATGACGATTGCGCACGAGGTGCGGCAACCCCTGTCGGTGATCGTCACCGATGCGGACACCGGAACACGTTGGCTGGATCGCGACGAGCCGAACATTGCCAAGGTGAAGGCGATCATGGCAAGAATCATGGAGAACTCGCACCGAGCCAACCAGGTGATCAGCCGGATCCAGGACATGACCGTCAAGCGGGATCCCGTGCGACAGCAAGTCGACGTCAATGCCGTTGTCGAAGGGGCTTTGGCCATCGTGGCGGCTGAAAGTCAGGTCCAAGCCATTGCCGTTTCATCACGCCTCGATGATCGGCTTCCTATTGTCTTGGGTGACCGCATCCAGCTCCAGCAGGTGGTCGTAAATCTACTGCTCAACAGTATACAAGCCATCTCCGTCTCTGCCCCAGAAATGCGAGAGATCTTCGTCGAAACGTCGATCGACGAACGAGGAACCATGACCCTGTCTGTACGCGATACCGGTGGAGGCATTCCTTCCGGGCATCTTGATCGGATCTTCAACGGCTTCTTCTCGACGAAAACGGACAGCATGGGGATTGGCCTGGCGATATGTCGATCCATCGTCGATGACCATGGCGGCACCATCAGCGTGGCCAATGAAGTCAAAGGCGCGAATTTTCGGGTCACGCTTCCCATTTCGGTTCCTGACGAAACACCCAACGAATGATTTGGATACTCAGGCTGTGGACCGTCACCGGACCAATCGGTCTGAAGTCGGAGAAATCGTATGCGAGATTGGAACGATCTCCGGCTATTTGTCGCCGTCGGCTGTTCAAAAAGTTTCGCTGCCGCCGAACGGGAACTTGGCATGCCGCGGTCTACGCTCTGCCGTCGGATCGCCGCATTGGAAGAAAGATTGGGTGTCCGGCTGATTGACCGTTCGACCCGCCGTTTCTCGGTAACCGACAGGCTTGCAGTACTTTGAGCGATACCAAGCCATGGCGATCGAAGCACGCGCGGCACAAGAGGTAATTGATCGCACCAAAGCCAAACCTTTAGGGAACGATTGACTTCGCACCTTCCTCGCATGCCATCAGTGATCGACAGCCTCAGGCAGCCGCCCGGAGACCATAGGGGCAAACCTTCGTTTGATAGCCTCCCCAGCAGGCCGTGCGTATGGTGGGAATTTCCTCGCGAGATTTGATATGGGTCACGAAGTTCCATTGTTGCCGCTGGCTATCAGTGTCCTGGGCGTCGCCGGGATTGTCGTGTGGCATGTGCAAGGCCCGTCCCGCCCAACCGCCCGGCTCATCGTGCAGATCGCGTTCTTTGCGGTGATGACGGCGGTTCTGGCCTATGCTCATGCCTTTCCCTTCCATTACGAGCCTGGCAGCCTCGACGGGGCGAACGCGCTGCTTGTTTCGGCGAAGATCCTCTGGTGGGTCCATTTGTCCTGGGCCGTCATCGGTTTCGTGCGGATCTACATCGTCCTCGATCATCGTCCGCGAGAGGCGAGGCTGATCCAGGACCTGATCGTGGCCGTCGTGTACCTCGGCGTGTTGCTTTCGATCCTGGCCTTCGTCTTTGGCGTCCCGATCGGAACGTTAATGGCGACGTCCGGGGTCATCGCCATCATCCTCGGACTGGCGTTGCAAAACACCCTCGGTGACGTGTTCTCGGGCATCGCACTAACGCTTGGACGTCCGTACGTGATCGGCGACTGGATCGAGTTGAGCGACGGTACCGAGGGAAGGGTGATGGCCAGCAACTGGCGCTCGACCTACCTCCTTACCGGCGCTCACAATGTCGTCGTCCTGCCAAACAGCGTTCTCGCCAAATTGGGCCTTACCAATGTCAGCCAGCCGGACGAGAACCATCAAATCACGCTGCGGGTGAGGGTGGCTCCGACGCGGATGCCTCGAACAATCATGGAGGTGATGCGCACAGTGCTCGACAGCAGCAACATGATCGTGAAGCAACCCCGTCCGAACGTCGTGCTCGTCGGTATCGACGCCAGCGCAGTCACCGCCGAATTGCAGTTCCGCGTCACGAGCCCGGCGCAGCGCGGCGAGGCCCGCAGCGAAGTCATCGATCTCGTTTATCGTCATTGCAGGGCCAACGGCTTGCAACTGGCGACGCCACTGGAAAGCTCGGTGTTTGCGGGGTGCAACGCTCGACTTGAGGAGCAGCCTACGGCCCCAACAGCGCTCGGCCTTATCGAGGCCATCCCCATCTTCTCTGTCTTGAGCAGTGACGAGCGCGTCGCTCTCGCAACCTCCGCAACCCGACGAATATTTGCCCCCGGCACCGAAATCGTCCGGGAGGGCGAGGCACTCGCGACACTCATGATTGTGCAGGCAGGCATCGTGGCAATGAAGAAGGATAACGACGAAATCGCCAGGTTGGCACCAGGAGACTTTTTCGGCGAACGGGGATCGCTTGCCGGTATGGAGGAAAACCACACGCTGCAAGCTGTCACGCGCGTCATCGTGTACGAGATCGACAAGGACGCCTTTGCTCCACTGCTGCGGGATCGGCCGGAGCTTGCCGAAGACCTGGCCGCGAACCTGGCTCACAGGGAGCGGATAGGAGAGAGATCGACGACGCCGTCGATCCAGCATGAGCGTCGGCGTCTGGACCTGCTCAACCGAATAAGGTCGATGTTCCAGATACATCGGAACCATGTGAACACCTGACTTAATCGGTTCGCTCACCACCTTGGGAAGCTAAATGCATTGACAGGACGGCGTCATTGGATGCGAATGCTGCATGACCTGACATAGTCTTTCGGTGCGATTGTTGCTCTCGGCGCAACGATCGGGAGGCCCATATGCCTGAAACTGGCAGTTCGAAGCACCCGCTCGCCACGGTTCACATCATCGACGATGACGCTCACTTGCGAGCGTCGCTTCTCAATTTCTTTGACTCGATAGGACAGCGGGCGGCTGCGTTCGAGAGTGCCATCGATTTCCTCGAGCACGCCGATCTGACGCAGCCCGGCTGCATCCTCCTCGACATTAGAATGCCTGGGATGACAGGCTTAGAGCTTCAGGAAAAACTGACAGGTCTCGGTCATCCGCTTCCGATCATTTTCATGACGGGAAACGCCAGCGTTGCGACAAGCGTATCTGCCATGAAGGCCGGCGCTTTCGACTATCTATTGAAACCGTTCAGCTCGGAAAGTCTGATCAAGGCAACGAAACTCGCTTTGGATCGCAACGCCGAACTGCGCGGCAAATATGCATCGTTGCTTCATGCCCAAGACAGCATTGCCAGCCTGACGCCGCGGGAAGCGGAAGTGTTCGGATTCGTGTCCAAGGGTCTGATGAACAAGCAGATCGCCTACGAGATGGGAATAAGCGAGATCATGGTCAAACTGCACCGTGGTCGGATGATGAAGAAGCTTGACGCCCGGTCTGTCGCAGATCTCGTACGCATCTTCGATGAGGTCCATCCGCAAGGTTCGAAGTGACGTTCAGGTGACACGGCTAACCTTCGTATAGCTATCCATCCGATGCGGGCATCGCCTACGATCTGCGCGTAATCAATCATCTCGAGAAGGAGATAATCCATGCGAACGCTGGCAATCGGTTTGCTATGCGCGGCTATGATCGCGGTTCCCGCCGCGGCTGCGGATAAATCGCACAATGCCAATGTTACCGTGGTGTTCGACCACAAGCTTCCGAACGTCCCCGGCAAGAGCATGCGCGGCGTTCTGGTCGAGTATGGCCCCGGTGGCTACAACCCCTCGCACATGCACCCCAAGAGCGCCTTCATCTATGCAACCGTTATCGAGGGCTCAATCAAAAGCCAGGTCAACGGTGGCGAGGTGAAGGTCTACAAGACTGGTGAAAACTGGATGGAAGTCCCCGGCGACCATCACCAGGTGAGCGCCAATGCTAGCGAAACCGAGCCTGCGAAGCTTCTCGCAGTCTTTGTAGTCGACACCGATGAAACCAAGCTGGTGTATCCCGACAACTAAGGTTGTCGCTGCGATGCGGCGGGGGGCACGGCAGCCCTTCGCCGCTACCCGATTACGAAAACCGGATGATCCGCGAAGGATCACGAAGCGAAAGGTCGAAAACATGAAAATCGTCATCATCGGAGGCTCGGGCCTCATTGGAACGAAAGTTGCCGCTCTCCTGAGAAACCAGGGACATGACGTCGTGCAGGCCTCTCCGTCCACCGGAGTAAACACCCTGACGGGCGAGGGGCTTTCCGGCGCACTTGCCGGTGCAGCGGTGGTGATCGATCTTGCCAACTCGCCTTCATTCGCGCCCGCCGACGTGCTTTCGTTCTTCAAACAATCGACCTCAAGTCTCATCAACGCAGAAAAGGCGACGGGTGTTCGCCATCACGTCGCGCTTTCCATCGTCGGCATCGAGAGATCACCCGACAACGGCTACTTCCCTGGAAAGGTCGCTCAGGAAGACATTGTCAAGAAGGGCGGCGTTCCCTACACGATCGTCAGGTCGACGCAGTTCATGGAATTCCTGGGCGGCATCGCCGACAGCGCAACGGTCGACAAGACCGTCCACGCTTCACCTGGAGCGTTCCAGCCGATCGCGGCGGACGACGTCGCCGGCTTCGTCGCCGAGGCGGCCACCGGTATTGCGGCAAACCAGACGATCGAGATCGCAGGTCCGGACAAGAAGCCGATGAGCGACTTCCTGACCGGCTATCTTGCCGCCACTCATGACGCTCGGACCGTCGTGGTCGACAAGGAAGCCAGGTATTTCGGCTCACTCGTCGACGACCAATCCCTGGTCCCGCTGGGCACCGCCAAGCTCGGACGGCTGGACGTCAAGACCTGGTTCGCGCAGCGCGCGAAAGCTGCTGCCTGAGTTTGAATAGCTAGGGACGGGGCGCGGAAGACCGCGCCTCGGACTTAGGCGGACATGCGACCTTAATACGATTTACCTGCTGAACGCGAACGCGTACATTTGCCGCTCTCACTCGTAGACCGGCGGCATGGCAATCGTTTCATGATCAATATCTCAAACCCGTCTGCGGCGCGCGACCCAGCGGCCCTCGTTGTCGGCGTCATTGCCGCCCAGGTGATCGGCGGACTGTTCGCTCAAATGTCGCCGTTTGTTATTGCCGGGTTGATGGACGGTTTGTCGTTGTCAGAGCGCGACGCGGGCATTGTCACCTCCGTGGAACTTCTTGCGCTCGCTTTCACCGCGATCTCGATCGCCCCCGTTTTGCCCCGGTTCTCCTATCGGCGTGTCTGCATTGCGGCTGTAGGGTTGACGTTGTTGGCTCAAGGAGCTTCGATCATTGCTGGCGGATGGACCGCCATGATTTTGTTGCGGACCCTGGCAGGCGTCGGAGAAGGAGCGCTTTATGCGATGTCATTAAGCATCGTCGCCTCCCACTGCCGCAATCCCGAAAAGGTTTTCGGTTTCTTCCAACTGGCCTGGGCCCTTGGAAGTGTCCCACTCTTCAGCATCGGTGGCGAACTGACAGCCGCATTTGCGCATCGGGGTGTCTTTGCGTTGTTGGGCGGAGTTACCCTCGCACTTGCTCCGCTGCTTCTCCTTGTTCCGGATACCCGACCGTTCAAGGAAGAGGAAGCTGCCTTGGATGCTGAGACCATTTCACCCCTGGTCGGCACATTGCTCTTAGCCGCTATCCTCCTCTTCGTTGCAATGTCCGCCGCTCTTTACGCTTTCAGCGCTCCCTTGGGCGAGCGTTCAGGAATGGAGACCACCGCAGTCGGATACACGTTGACCATCGCCTCGTTCGTCGGTCTCATCGGCGCCGCAGCGGCCACGGCGCTGAACGTTCGCTTGGGAAGGGCGATGCCCATTTCCGCGTTCTGTCTCGGCTATGCGCTTATCGCCTTGGTGCTGTGCCTTTTGCAAAATTCCACAGCTTATGTGATCGCCCTCGTGGGATCGGTTATCCTTTACTACTTCTCGATGCCCTACCTCTTCGGCCTTGCCGCGGCTATCGACCGTAGCGGGCGTTGGGCAGCAGCGGCGGGATCAGCCTACTTGTTGGGTTTCGCAGCCGGCCCGGTCTTGGGCGGCGTTGTGATCGCGGCGAGCGGCTATACGAGCCTTAGTGCGGTTTGCGTCGCGATGACGGCTGTCGCCTGGATTCTTGCGATGATCGTCATCAGCCGAGGCCGCCTTGGGGCCCGGACGACAGATCTTCTTCCATCGAAAGGGTGAAGGCAACGGTCGCGCCCCTGGCGTCGTTGTTGGTCATCCGGAATTGGCCTCCATGGGACTCCACGATCGAACGACAGATCGCGAGCCCCATCCCCATGCCATCCTTTTTGGTCGTGAAGAAGGGCTCGAAGACACGCTCGATGTCGCTGAACCCGCTCCCGGCGTCTCGAACCTCAATTCGCACAGCTCCGGACCCATCGCGACATGAGCGGATGTCCAGTGAACGCGCGCCATCCTCCGTCTTATCCATCGCCTGGATACCGTTCCGGATGAGGTTCATCAGAACCTGTTGTATCTGTACGCGATCAAGGGCGATCATCGGCGGATTCGGATCCAGATCCGTTGTGATCCGAACGGCGTTCGCGCCAACTTCGTCGGCCATGAGGCGGCAGACTTCCTCTATGAGGAGGTTTGCGTTTTCAAGCGTTCGAGGTTGCGAAATGTGTTGGAACAGGGCGCGGATCCGCCGGACGACATCCCCTGCGGATACCGCCGCCGTCGTGATGCGTTCGGCAGCGAGCTTTGCCCGCTCCACGTTCGGAGGATCGACGCAAAGCCAGCGAGTGCAGGCGTCTGAATCGGCCGCAATCGCCGCCAAAGGCTGATTGACCTCGTGTGCGATAGAGGCGGACAGCTCGGCCAGGTTTGCAGCTTGCGTCGCATGGGCAAGCTTCGCGGCCGAGCGCCGCAAGGCGTCTTCCGCTTGCACCTGATCATGAATCTCGTGGCA
This sequence comes from Rhizobium sp. LjRoot258, assembly GCF_964254185.1. Taxonomy (NCBI): domain Bacteria; kingdom Pseudomonadati; phylum Pseudomonadota; class Alphaproteobacteria; order Hyphomicrobiales; family Rhizobiaceae; genus Rhizobium; species Rhizobium sp. LjRoot258. The sequence continues at coordinate 788,744 of NZ_CAXUST020000003.1, forward strand.
GAGGCCGAACCACGTGACGATCTGCCCATCCTTGTCGCGCATCGGCTCAGCGCGGCCCGACATCCACCTGTACATGCCGTCGGCCCGAAGGAGTCGATACCTCATGGCGAAGCTTTCGCCCGTCAGCAGGCAACGCCCCAACTCATTCCCTACGGGTGCCGCGTCGTCCGGATGGAAGATTGTATCCATCACGGTCTCGAGAGTTGTCTGGTCCAAGACTTCCAGACCGAGAAAGTCAGCCATGCGCTTGTTCACCAGTGTGGTAGTCCCGTCTGGTGTAAGTCGCCACAAGTTGCTCGGGACCATATCGACCAGCAATGACAGCTCGGCCGTCCGATTGCGCAGATCCTCCTCGGCGCGCCTCTGCTCTTCGATGTCGATCGTCTGCCCAAACCATGCATTGATAAAACCTCGGCCATCGTACGACGGTCTGCCCGATGCTCGAAACCAACGATATTCGCCATCGTCCCGACGCAGGCGGTGCTCGCTGTCGAAGTGCGCCCCCGTCTCTAGGCTGTGCCCCCATTTCGCCGCAACGCTCTCATAATCGTCGGGATGAATATATCGCCGCCATCCGAATTGGTCTCCTCGCAAGAAGAATGCGACCTCATCAAGTGTCGTGCCGAAGTATGCTTGCATGCTCTGGTTCATATAGGTGAACCTGCCAAGCGGATCAGCAGACCAAAGATGCGCCGGTATGCTCTCAGCGAGCTGCGCCGTCAAATCTGAGGTGCCGCCGCCGGAGTCCGTTGAAGTGGACATTGTCCTCGTTCGCGCCTGTCTACTCGACATACGATCCTCCGCGTTGTCGATTACTCCATCCACCGTTGCTGGTTTGCTGGCAAATTTCCTACGGCCCCGCTCACGATTCTACACAATTAAGGGCGCACTGGATGCGGAGTTTATAGCCCCTCTGGTAAGAAGTGCAGCCCCAAAACTTTATGGGGGTGTGATACGCAGTCACCATCAAACCTGTGACTTGGGGTAGACGTCGATTTAAGCTGCTCTCTTCAGACTACCGGCAGCGACACGTTGCGCGCGTCCCGAAGCCGAACTTGCTCTCGAGACGGAAGCTTCCTCCGGCTTCATTGCGAAGCGGCTCATGATTGTCAGGCCAAGTCCGCCCAGTCCTGTCGTCTTAGTCGTGAAAACGGCTCGGTTGCGCGACGAATCATACCGTGCGGCATCCCATCGGCCTCGATCTCAAAAAGCGACGCCGCCACGTCGAACTTGTCTAACGATCGTCTTCTCCGCTGATTTCCGGCCGAACACATCCGTGCCTCTCGACCGGTCTGTCTGCGCCACCCAGTCGGCCATTCGGCGCACGCGCCCCCCGGAAGCCACCTGTCCGCCCGCGGCCTAGGTACGGCGGGAGAGAATGGCCAGCAAGTAAACTTACGTTTGGATTACGGCCTCGCTCATCGGACTGTATCCTCACCCGCCAGCCCCAGACGGTTCGTGACCCCAGCGACCCTATAAGACCAGCTCGGAAGGACAAAACGATGGATTCCAAGGTGAGAGACAACCCTGAAATGCATCGGTTTGAGCGCCAGATACATGCAGGAATGTTGGCCGCGGCATACTATGAGGTGGACGGCGAACGACTTGTCTTCGTCCACGTCGAGGTTCCGGAATTCGAGGGGCAGGGCATCGGTGCCGCCCTCATCAAAGGCGTCTTCGATAATCTCCGGGAAAGAGGCCAAAAGGCCGTGATCCGGTGCTCGTTCATGCAGAACTTCCTGCAGACGCACCCGGAATTCAATGACGTCGTGGACGGTAGTTCCTAGCCCCCATTTTCGGTCAGGCGCACCCAACAAATATTAGTGGAAGCGATCCTAGCAAGGCCGCCCGGTTCTTGAATCGTGCCCCGTCACGTTCACCGAACAACAAAGGAACCGTCCGATGAAGCTCTACTACTCTCCTGTGGCATGCAGCCTGGCAGACCACATCGCGTTGAGGGAAGCCGATGTCGATTTCGAGATTGAGCGCGTCGACCTCGCAACGAAACTGACAGCAGGCGGGCGCGGTTTCGGTACCGTCACCCCGAAAGGATACGTGCCGGCCCTGGAACTGGAAACCGGAGAGATCCTGACGGAGAACATCGCCATTGGACCGCGGCGCGTCACTCCTTTTTCGGAGTTGGTCGGTTGATGAACAGTTCCGCTGTCGCTGCACGCATGCATGGGTCAGGCGGTGGAGAGCAAGTAAACCAAGGTTTATCATCACTAGGCTTGGCGTTCGTGATAATTAGACCCCAGCGGCGGCACCCACTTGGCATCGACGTCATTCCGCCCCTCATAGGAGAGTGCGCCGCAAGCGAGTGGAGGATCGATCATGGAAAAGCTAGATACGAAACAGGATTTGTCCGCCGAACCTATTGTCTATGTCATCGATGATGACAAGCACATGCGAGACGCTCTTCTCGACCTCTTCATGGTAACGAATAGGCGGGCTTCCGCTTACTCCAGTGGACCTGAGTTCATGAGCACGGCCGATACGACCGCCCCTGGCTGTATCGTTGTCGACCTTCGAATGCCCGGAGGCACCGGCCTCGATGTCCAGAGCCAGTTGATCTCGCTCGGAAGTAAGATGCCGGTCATTTTCCTGACGGCCCATGCCGACGTTCCGGCCAGCGTCAGGGCAATGAAAGCCGGCGCTACCGATTTCCTCACCAAACCGTTCGTTACGCGGGATCTGCTCGACGCTGTAGATCACGCCATTCGCCTGGACGGCGAGAGACGCAAAGTTGAAACCGAACGCGAGCAGATTCGGACGCTGGTCGATACGCTGACCCCGCGAGAGCAGGAAGTGATGTTCGGCGTCGTCAGCGGGCTTATGAACAAGCAGGTCGCCTATCAGCTCGGGATCAGCGAAATGACCGTGAAGCTGCATCGGATGAGCGTGATGCGCAAAATGCAGAGCCGTTCCCTTGCCGATCTGGTTCGCAAGGCCGAAAAACTGCAAAGGAACTGAGGGCGCCCGCAAAGCGCGGGCTGAACCGAATGGCGCGGAGGATGCTTGAAGCACCCTCCGCATTATTATTATACGGCAATGAATCTCAGCAGATCGAGATTGATGATATCTGCATGGGTCGTCACCATCCCGTGCGGCAGTCCCTTGTAGATCTTCAGTGTCGCGTTCTTCAGAAGCTTGGCGGAGAGGGGGGCGGAATCATCAATCGGGACGACCTGATCGTCATCACCATGGAGAACGAGAGTCGGAACCTCGATCGTTTTCAGATCTTCCGTAAAGTCGGTTTCCGAGAAAGCCTTGATACCCAGGTAGTGAGCGTTTGCCGCGCCCATCATGCTTTGTCTCACCCAATTCTGGATAATCGGCTCAGAGGCAACGGTGGCGGGCCGATTGAAACCGTAGAAAGGCCCGCTGGCTACGTCGTAATAGAACTGGGCTCTGTTCGACGCCAGCGCAGCACGGTATCCGTCGAATGCCTCGGTCGGAAGTCCGCCTGGATTGTCGGGTGTCTTCACCATGATGGGCGGCACTGCGCCGATGAGTACCAGCTTCAGAACGCGGCCTTTGCCATAGCGGGCGACATAGCGGGTAGCTTCGCCACCGCCCGTCGAATGACCGATATGAACAGCGTTCCGCAAGTCCAGATGTTCCACGACGGCGGCAACATCGGCAGCGTAATGATCCATATCATGGCCGCCGCCGACCTGTTCCGATCGGCCGTGTCCGCGACGATCGTGAGCGATAACACGGTAGCCTTTTCCCAGAAAGAAGAGCATCTGGGCGTCCCAGTCGTCGCCGCTGAGGGGCCACCCATGATGGAACACGATCGGCTGCGCCTCCTTCGGCCCCCAGTCCTTGTAGAAGATGCGGGTGCCGTCCATCGATGTCACGTAGCCATGCCCGGCCTCTTCGGATGTCGTGGTTATGGAATTGACGTTCATTCCGAACTCCTATTGCTAAGTCTTGTTCCAGTGCCGAAACACCGGCCCGCAACGCTAGCATCTCCACGTTGGCGCAAAAGCTATACGTACGTTTGATCGGTGACAGCCGCCTCGATGCCCCCTTGCGATCCCATCGTTTTCTGTCCTGGACCTGTCGAAGGATGCCCGCGGTCGATGGCCTTCCGTTGCGGAAGGAACTTGTGCGTCGTCAGCCAATCGTGTGCCTACGTTGGACTGAAGCGCGGCGCGGGCGTAAAACATGTCGAGCGATCACAGCGAAGCTCCGGATGGAGAGCAACCGATGACGCCTGATACTGTCACAGCTGGCAATTCGCCTATCGAGGCCGCAAAGACCGTTGAAAACTTGACCGGCGTCGGTTGGGCATTCGATGCGAGCGGCAGGTGGATTTACCTCTCACCTGCCTTACAAGCGGCTCTAGGCAAGACGCCAGACGAGTTGAACGCTTGTTGGAGCGAGGGAGAGGTCGCTTGGAAGCAACTGCTCTATCCCGATGACTATGAACGCGTTGCCGGAGAATGGCGTCACTCCATTCATTCCGGACAACCCTTCGACAGTGAGTTTCGTATCCGACGCCGGGCCGGCTACGGTTGGGTTCGAAGCTCCGGAAGGGCTGTGCGGGATGGCACCGGCGAGATTCTCGGATGGTATGGCACGTCGATCGACATCGACAGCTTCCGGGCAACCGTTGAGACGTTGCACGACCGGGAGCTTGAACTTTCGCAACTCGTCGACACGGTTCCCGGCCACTTGTGGCGTCTGACACCTGAGGGCGAGCCGATCTTCTTCAACCGGAGAATGATCGACTATCTCGGCCGAAACGTCACAGACATCGAAAGGCCCGGTCTGAGCCGACTGGACGCCATGATCGAGATGGCAATTCATCCCGACGACGCGGCTGAATTCGGAAGCACTCTGAATCAGAGCCTTGTCACGGGAGAAAGCTTCTTCATGAGATACCGCCTACGTCGTTTTGACGGGGTTTACAGATGGATGTCCAGCCGAGCGGAATCCATGCGGGACCACGACGGCCGCATCGTCCAGTGGTACGGCCTCTGTCACGACGTCAACGACCAGGTTCGTACAGAGGAAGCTTTCAAGCGATCCGAATGGCACTTGCAACGACTGATCGATGCGCTGCCGGTAAACATCTGCAGTTGGACGCCTGAAGGAGCACTCTCCTACGTCAGCAAGCGATTTCTGGAACAAGCAGGATTGACGAAGACGGACTTCGCTGAGTTCGCCAAAGCGGCATTGGATTTGATCCATCCCGACGATGTCGAGCAAGTGAGAGATCAGGCAATTCGGTGCATTCGGTCAGGCGAAGCATTTTCTATGAGATATCGCCGACGCGGAAAGGATGGCTTATTTCGGTGGACTGACGATCGGTTCGAGGCGCTGCGCGATGCCGATGATGCGATAGTGGAATGGTATGGCCTATCCATCGATGTCGATGACGAGATGCGAACTCAACAGTCGTTGCGTGATAGTGAGCATTCGCTCCATCAACTCGTCGAGACGCTGCCGGCGTTGATCTACTGCCTAGCGCCTGACGGTGCGCCGATCTATCGTAGTCACAAGCTGAGCGAGTATCTGGGATTCGAAATCGAAGATAAGGACGAGATCGGCAAGCACCGCCTGGATGTGACCCTGGACGCCATTATCCATCCGGACGAGCTAGCCGCCGTCAAACACAAATACAGCCAGTCGCTCCCGACCGGCGAGCCGTACGCGATGAGGCATCGATTGCGCCGGTTCGACGGCGAGTACCGATGGATGGAGACGCGGGCCTTGGCGATGCGCAATGCCGACGGCGATATCGTGCAGTGGAACGGCGTATGTATCGACATAGACGATTGGCTTCGCGCACAAGAAGAGCTTAGGGTCGCACAAAGAAATCTCGCAAAGGCCAGCGAAGCGGCGCGCCTGGCCGAACTCACCGCATCGATCGCGCACGAAATAGGCCAGCCTCTGGCGGCCATGGTATCGAGTTCAGATGCCTGCCAGCAATGGCTCAGCGGCGACCCGCCAAACGTAGAACGGGCACAGAAAGCGCTCGAACGCGTCGTTCGCAGCGCAAACACCGCAACAGAGGTGGTCGGTCGCATCCGTGCCCTTTTTAAGCATACCCAGGACTCGCGCCAGACACAGGCGCTTGACGCTGTGGCGGCAGAGGCCCGCGATCTGATGGCTGAAGAAGCCACGCGACGGGGCGTACGGATGGAATGCCGAATTGAGCAAGATCTTCCGCCGTTGTTCTTCGATCCTATCCAGATACAACAGGTCTTCGTCAATCTCATCCGGAATGCATTGGAAGCAATGGACCTTGCTGCAGATCGCGGGATGCTCCAATTGAGCGTACGACGCGACAGCGAGCGGATTTACACGGAAATATCCGACACCGGGCCGGGTGTCGAAGATCCAGAGCGAATATTCGAACCATTCTACACCACAAAGGGGCAGGGGATGGGGATGGGTCTGGCAATATGCCGATCAATCGTCGAAGCGCACGGCGGCAGGCTCTGGGTGGAGAAGAATGATCCGACCGGAGCGAAGTTCATCTTTGATTTGCCGGTCGAGGGCCAAGAAGCTTGAGGATCCGTCGTGCAGATTACGCCGCCCACATTTGAAGCTTCGTACATGCGCTAGATCTCAATAGCGGTTTCGATCGCCCTTCGAAGTTCCGCGCCAGCAAAAGGCTTGAACAAGCAGATTCCTGCCCGCTTCGCTTCGTTGATCAGCGCCTCTTGCGCATGGCCTGTCATGAATACGACGGGTATCGCGATCTTTCGCCGGTTCAGTTCCTTATAGAGGTCGATGCCGCTCATGCCTGGCATTGAAATGTCGAGGAGAAGACATCGCATTTCGGGGATCCGGGGCGATTCCAGAAAATCGGCAGCAGACGCGAATGTCACGACGGAATAACCGGACACCTCGAGCAGATCGAGCAATGATTCCCGAACCACTGCGTCGTCGTCTACGATGGCAACCAGCATTTGAAGCATTTCCATGTGATGTAGAGCTTCTTTGCTCTATTGGAGGCATGCTCACCGGCCAAAGGTAGTCGCACTTGCCGAACCAAGCGCAGGTAGTCGGGCCGAGACCGCGCCTTCGATCCCTACGTTTAAGAGGAACGATCATCGACCTATGGGAGTATTGGCGTCAATCCAAACCTAAGTATGCTACCGGCGTTTCCAGCCCTCTCTTACTACTCGCGGCGGTCATCAGCGGGGAAGGGAATAGGCAGAAAGGTGGAATTCATCGCTGTCGCGAGCAAGACCGACAGGATCTACATCCGACGGTCCTGCAAGAGCCTATCGCATTGAAAAGAACGAAGAGCATCGTCTGACCATTCTCTTCGGCGAGTTTGCGACGGCGGCCGAGCTGCTTTACAACATTGCCCGCGCGCCACGCTGGAGAAGTTATTTCATGGTGGCCGGTCGCCCAGGTCGCGCTTCGTCGAGAGCTTCCGCCTGCGCAATGCAAAGTACTTGCTGCGGTACGGCTTCTTTCGCGATCAGGGTGCCGAACAGGTGATGTTGAGATTTCGATTCAGGCGGCTCGTACAGCGTTTCGGAAGTGCTCGAGGCGTCTGAAGAAGTGTGATTGAGCGAAATCGCCGAATCCATGGAATATGGTAAAGCTACCCGAAGCTCCGCGTTGAACTTCAGTTCGTTCGGTGCCAAGCCATACTCCCGCCTGGAGCTTCCCGGAGCGGGGGGCGCGTAACCAACGCGTCACATCAAAGCCTCATGCGTATTCCTGTGAAACCATGTTCCTGGAAAGCCAATCGTGGAAGGTCAGGTCTCCCAAGGCGGCTGCCGATGTGGGAAGGAGGCCATCTTTTGGTAGAGAGACGCCGAAATACCGAACTTCATGGTCGAGTTCCACAGGCCGCGGGTCATCAGTGGCGGTGACGAGCTCACGGGCCAATTCAGGCAAATGAAGGCGTTCAGGTCCAGCTATCTCAACGATGGCGTTGGCGGGTTTTCCGGCCGCCAGACGAGCAATTGAAGTTGCTGCTTCGTCTGCGGCAATCGGTTGGACAAGGATCGAAGCCAGACGCAAGACTCCATACACCGCGCTGGCGTTTACAATTCCGTCGAAGAACTCGAAGAACTGAGTAGAGCGTACGATCGTGAACGACAACCCGGACGCGCGGACGAGGTTCTCTTGGACTAGTTTCGCACGGAAATAATCATTCTCGACCAAGCGATCAGTGCCTACGACGGAGAGCGCCAGATAATGGCTCACCCCCGACGTTCTGGCAGCAGCGAGCATGTTGGCCCCGGCTTTCCTGAAGAAATCGAATGCGTCGCTTTCTCCGAAAGATCCAGAGTTCGTGACATCGATCAGCGCATCCGCTCCGGCGAGTGCTCTCTCAAGGCCTTCCCCGGTATAGGCGTCGATGCCGTTGCTAGTCGAAGCTTTCACGACGTCGATTCCTTCTCTCTCGAGGACGGAAGCAATCTTGGTACCCATAAGGCCGCTTGCGCCGATAACCGCAATCTTCATCTCACGCTCCATTGCAGGTGCCGCGCCAAAGACGCTATCGCGTCCAATCGGACGCGCGTCGAGCAGGCGGGGCAAGCTTCGGATTTACGGCAAGCGAGGTCAATGCAAACCAAGGTTTGGGATGTTAGCGATGCTTCGAACGGCTAACTCAACCGCTGTGAGCTGTGTCAACCGGACACGATGGAGACGATGAACGCAGGGATTTTTCCGGTTTCATCCTGCGGCCAACGAAGCGGCAGCCGAGCGTCCCATCCATCCGGCTTGCATTTGCAGGGCAAGGACCGACCGTCGATGTCGGTCCTCGCCTATTTTTCGGACGGCGGAGCCAGATTAGGTTTCATGAATCACCTGCCGCCGCAACCGGGGGCGCTCATCGACCTCCACGTCAGTTTCCAGCACATAGCCCACGCCTCGAACCGTCTTGATCAGCACAGGACTCGCATGATCCTTTTCGATCTTCCGACGCAATCGCAGGATCAAGGGGTCCAGACTGCGGTCGAAGATTTCTTCGGAATGAACGCGGCTCGTGGACAGGAGCTGCTCGCGACTGAGCACCTGTCTTGGCGCATTGAGGAACGCGATCAAGAGGTTGAATTCAGCGGTGGTCAATTTCACATCGCTTCCGTCCAACCGTATCAAGCAACGCTGCCGAACGGATAGCTTGTAGTCATCAAAGCGATAACCGCGTCGATCGCGTGCCAGAAGCGGCGACGTCCTATCGCGCATCGCCACAGTCAGCCTAGCCATGAATTCGCGGTACCCGAAGGGCTTGACGAGATAGTCTACAGCGCCAGCCTCCAATCCTCGAACCTTGTCGTCTTCATCGATCAAGTCGGCGCTAATAACGATGATCGGTGTATGGGTCAGCGAAGCCAGGTTCCGCACCGTGGCGAGAGCCTCCGATGAATTAACTTCTACAATCATCGCATCCGCGATTTCCATCGCGACCAACCTTCGAAGCTCGCGTTCTTCTGAGACCAGGCTAACTCTGATCGAGTTTGCGGCGAGGACGTCCGCTATCTTCGTCCGGGTCGTCATGTCGTGATCCAGAACAAGGACGTGTTTTCTGGCTGCCCCAGCGTTCATCAAGGAGTACCGTTGGGATCAGTAAGGCATTTGAGAGGCGTTCAACCGCAACGCGTGAACACCGATCGGAACATCGAAGCCAGAGACCCTTTGCGGACCCAGGTAGTCGGTTTGATCAAAGCATGCGGCTGCTTGTACGAAATCTCCCGAGAGCAGGACTGGACGATTTAGTGTTTTGGTGAGCGCCTCGAGTTTGAAGGCCAGATTCACCGCGGATCCGATCACGGTGAAATCGAGACGCTTTTTGGAGCCGATGTTCCCGTACATGACTTCACCGAGGTGGATGCCGGTACCAAAGCGGACCACTTCGGCAGTTCGTCGCAAGCAGGACGCGCTTTGATATCCTTCCTGCACCGCCGCGAGCAGATGCTGGCAGGCATCCGCGCCATCCATTGGAAATGCCGCTAGGAGGCCGTCTCCGATGAATTTCAGGATCTCGCCGCCGTGACGTTCAATCGGCTCCGCGACGACATCGAAGTACCTGTTTAAGATTTCGATCAGTTCGTCACGCGGAAGACTGTCAGACAGACGAGTGAAGTTTCGCAGATCACAGATCAGGATGGCTGCAATGATCGTCTCTCGACTGCCACGCGTTATGGCGCCGTGCAGTATCTCGTCGGAGGCGTGCGCACCCACGTAAGTCTCCAACAGCGTTCGAGCCAGTTGGTCCTTTACCCGTACTTCGGTGACGAGCGAGTACCACGGCATCAGCGTGTCGAGGAGCGCCAATTCCTGATCCGAAAAACCATCGGGACGATCGGTAGCGAAGGTAATAAGGTGGCGGCGACCTTGCGTGTGATCGAGGGGCCAAGCCACGTAGTCGGTATGGCCGTCGTGTTTCAGCTCCTCGTATATGGCAAAAATATGCGGGCCGTTGATCTGGAGCTTCTGTCGAACACGCTTTCCGCTATCGATCGCCACCCGAAATGGGCTGCGCAGAAATACGTCGGTTGCCTCGACGTCATAGGCGATCGTCTGAACGCTGGCATCGGACTGGCCGCGCATCCAGGTCATCCGCGTGCCCAGCCACTGCGGATGGTGGACCCGAAGATGCAGCGTCGCTCTGCTAAGAGGAATCCCACATGCGACGATGCGGGCACAGAGCTCCGCGAAGACCTTTTCCCCCCGCGGCTGGTACCGAACCCCGGCCGCGAGCCAGTCCAGAATCTGCACCCGAAATCTAAGGTCTAGTTCGACACCCATAGTCTCCAGCATTTACGCCGACGCTATTGCAGCGGTAGATATACGAGCGTTCTAGTTGACACGGCACATCATAATCCCACCCGCAACAAGGGACTTTGAAGCCGGTGCTGCCCCTGAGCGACAGGGTTCGCACACCAGCTTCTCGAAGTAGGGCAGAACTCAGGATCGGATCGCGTTCACTGCCTTGCTGTCATACGAGCGCCATCCCACCATCGACGTGGAGCTCGACGCCGTTTACGAAGCTTGCTGCATCAGAGGCGAGAAACAGAGCGGCTTTTGCCAGCTCGTCGGGGCGACCCAAACGGCCGGCTGGTATTGCTTTCGATAGCTGGTCGATCATCTCCGGCCGATTTTCTTCCGACACGCCTAGTTTGCCTAGAATTTCAGTTTCTATGGGCCCCGGACTGAGGACGTTCACGCGGATCTTTCGGGACTTGAACTCGACAGCCCAGTTGCGAGCGAACGCTGCGATCGCCGCCTTCGTACCTGCATACAACGTGTGATTTGGAAGTATCTTCGTCGCCGCGAGCGAACTTGTCAGGATAATGGTACCCCCGATCCGAATAAGCGGCGAGATGGCCTGAACGCCGAAGAATACGCCGCGGGTGTTAATCGCAAAGTGTTGGTCGTACTCGTCCTCCGTGACTTCGTCGGAGGGCAAGAGATTGATCACTCCGGCGTTCGCCATGTAGATATCAAGTGCGCCAAAACGCCGGCGGATGTCTTCTGCAAGGTCGTGATGATGGCTCCTGCTCGCTACGTCGCCGACGACGCCAATGGCTCCATTGCCAATATCCTTGGCTGCCTGATCGACGACATCCTTCCTTCTCCCTGTAATGATGACTTGAGCGCCTTCTTGGGCGAAGAGCATGGCAGTCGCTTTGCCGATGCCACTATTGCCGCCGGTAATGACCGCGATCTTATCTTTGAGACTAGGCATTTTCGTTCTCCATGTTGACAGGGCGAACGTATGCTGCTGCCTGAATGGATTTTAGCCGTGTCGTCGGCACATAACCTTTTCCTCGGAGATTCAGGTGACCCATTTGCTGAATGAGATGTCGGGATTGATCGCGTTCGTGCGCACGGTCGAAGTTGGATCGTTCAGTGCGGCTGCTCGGGATCTGAAAACATCACCCTCCGCCATTTCGAAGAGCGTCGGTCGGTTGGAAAAGCTGATCGGATCCCGTCTTTTTCTCAGGTCGACACGCGCCCTTACACTGACCCCCGACGGGCAGATGCTGTTCGAGCGGATCGGTCCACTGCTGCGAGAACTCGATGCATCGGACGATGGGCTATCAAGTAGCAGTGGACTAACCGGACGATTGCGATTCAGTATGCCCGTCGAAATGTCAGAGCTGTTTCTCGGGGCGATCTTCACCAAGTTTGCCGAGGAATACCCTGACCTAACGCTGGACATCGGGTTGACAGACAGGTTCGTCGACATCATCCGGGACGATTACGATGTCGTCTTCAGGGTCGGGGAGGTCGTGCAACCCGATCTGGTTGTTCGGCATCTCGCGGATCTCGACATGGTTCTGGTTGCAGCTCCGTCGCTTCTGTCGAAATGGGGCGTGCCGAGGACAATCGATGACTTTCAGAGCATGCCCTTTGCGCGGTACTCCGTTGGCAGCCGAACGGCGCACATCGCCTTTGCCGACGGGTCCAAGATCCTCCCAACCGGGCGAATAGACTGCGACAGCGGCATCGCTCTACATTCGGCAGCGCGGCACGGTCTCGGAGTAGCCTTGCTCTTGCGTTGTGTGGTGGCAGACGACTTGGATTCGGGAATATTGATCGATGTGACACCCGCGGGCGCGCTCAAGCCGATGCGCTTCAGTGCTGTTCACGCGCTTGGTCGGACCGTGCCGTCACGTGTCAAGCTGCTTTCCGATTTCGTAGCGCTTGAGGCCCAGAAACTCTCGATTCGTGCTCGGTCACCTGGAGATGCCGCTGCGGCGAGGGATTGACGCTGCGCGACAATCACAGCCCGACCAAGTGGTTACGTGATCCCATCCAGATTAGGCCGACTGGCGACATCTTACTGACCAGAATTTGTACATAAACTTTGGTCACTTGCCACTGACCAAAGTTTATATATAATCTTTGGACATTGGAGAGCCGATGCCCGACCCGACCTCAGACACCCTAGATCGGATCTATTCCAGGATCGCTGCTAGCGCGCCTTCTGGCGTATGGTTCCGTGGTGACTTTCTCGATCTGGCAAGTCCGAACGCGGTAGAAAAGGCACTCCAACGCCTGACAAATCGAGGGGATATACGCCGGCCACACCGAGGTTTGTACGACAAACCGACGGTCAGCAAGCTGACTGGCAAGATGGTCTTCCCACCTCGCGCTTCCTTTGTCGATGCAATCGCCCGCCGCGATAAACTGCGCATTCTCGTGGACGGAATGACTGCGGCCAATGACCTGGGTCTGACAACGGCGGTTCCAGCGCGGTCTACGGTTCACGCCGATACATACCCTCGCACCATCGAGATCGACGCGAGCGCCGGCGATCCGAAGGCCGGCCAACGGGTGATCTATACGCTCGACTTCAAACGAATCTCGGCGAAGGCCGCGTTCTGGGCGGGTAGGCCAGCCATGCGCATCGTTCAGGCGCTGTCCTGGTTGCGTGATGATCGAAGTAGCCTGGAGCCCGCTATCAACGGGATCATCCAAAGGCTGAGAAACAGCCCGCATCGGGAGGCAATCTCCGACGATCTGCGTTCAAACGTCGACGCTCTTCCAGCATGGATGTACTCAACGGTGCAAGAGATAACAAAAGGGCTATCGGCGGATCGCAGCCCGCAAAAGACCGAAGAAGAGGGCTATGCAGGAAACGTTCATTGAAATTCTCCGATCAAGCGCAGACGATCGCCGAGCACTGTTTTCTACCGTTGCGGCGGGTCTTGAGACGCGTGCGGAGAATGTCGAAAAGGGCGGAGCTCGCCCCGACCCGGTACCGGTCGAAGCCCGGACGATCACACCTTACATTGCCTCAGAGCTAAGCTCGGCAGCGGACCTGACGATCAACGGCGTGACAACGGTAAAGCCAGAGCGAACCTTCTGGGAGAAGATCCTTATCCTTCACGCCATGACCGAGATGACCGAGAAGCGGGCGGAAGAGAAAAGCCCGGAAAAGCCAGTTCCCGATCTCAATTGGTATTCGCGTCACTACTATGATGTCCATCAGGTTTGGACCAACAGCGAGTGCGGCGAGGCGGCGGCTTCGATGTCCGAGCTTGCGGAAGCATGCCGCAAGCACAAAGACCTGATGTTCCGCGCTCCCGATCATCGATATGACCGAGTGTTGCCGGGAAGCTATCGGCTCGTGCCGACCGCAGGGATGCGCGACAAGCTTTCGCGTGATTACGATCACATGTCCGCAATGATCTTCGGGGAACTCCCGAAGTTTGAGGACGTCATGGCGAGCATTGCTGATCTTGAGCGCTTCATAAACGTCGTGCCCGAGGCGGAATGACAGGAATTCTCCGCGGTAAATCGGGAGTGGCGTTACGCAGCCGTGTTTCGCATCCGGGTGCGGTTGTGTTATTGGAGAAGCTAATCCAAGTGCATCACGCCGCTCACAGGGTAGGGGATGAGCCGCTTCCACGCAAATGCGCGATGAAGACTTCGGCCGGCGTTTTGTAGCCAAGCATTTTCGCGGTTGATCGTTGAGATGCCGGGCAAGGCGTGTCAGGTCACGCTGAGAGATGGATGCAAGATCCGTATCGCCTGGCATGAAGCGGCGATGCGCTTGTTGGCGTTTTCCACTGCCCTTTCTGCCATGGTACGGTGGGATCACAGAACCAATCGCGTGCGCCGATGCCGTCTTCCAAAGCCCTGAACCCGGCAAACTCCGTCCCGTCGATTGCCGCCTGTCTAATTTTGGCTATGGCCTATCATTAATTAGGCCCTTATGGGGCGGAGGTGCGTTTCAGTCTCGTTCCGTGGGAACGGTATACTGTCGTTTCTACTTTAAGAAGCACGCGTCCGATTTATGCACCTTATAATTGTTAAAATGGCATAAGCTGAATTATGGAACTGATACACTGCGGCGCGCCTCGTCCCGCGAGCCGCGGCCTTAGCCTGCCGCAGTGGGAGCCACTCGCCTTAATCAGAATTAATCGCTACGATTAACTACGATTGAAAAAGGAGCCGTCCGGTGGAAACCAAGGTGCTGACCGCGCACGTGCCGCTGCCGCTTGCGGATAAGGTTGATCAGCTGGCGACCCGGCTTGAACGCTCGCGCGGCTGGATTGTCAAGCAAGCGCTCGTTGCCTGGATCGACCAGGAGGACGAGCGCCGGCGCCTGACGCTGGAGGCGCTGGCCGACGTGGACAGCGGCGAGGTCATCGATCATCAATCGGTCCAGGCCTGGGCCGATAGCCTCGACAGCGACAAGCCGCTATCGCTGCCCCGCTGATGGAGCTGAAGTGGACGAGCAAGGCGGTCTCAGACCTCGGCCGCCTCTACGATTTTCTCGCTCCGGTCAATCGGCAAGCCGCGGCCCGGACCGTGCAGGCGCTGACAACCGCCGCAACACGCCTGCTCGAGCAGCTGCGTCTTGGCGAGCGGCTCGAGGAGTTCGAGCCTCGGGAGGTACGCCGCATTCTGGTTGGCCAATACGAGCTGCGCTATCAAATTCAACAGTCGCAAGCACCTTTGACGAGTAGGCGAGCAAGCGATGCCGTCGGCCCGCTGAAGTAACGAGCCGCAGTTGATCTTCATGCGCTTTGACGTCTACCAGACGGTGCCCTAGCCGGGGTGTGGAGCATAAGCCGACGACGACGCACAATGTATTTTTTGGCATTCGCACGAGTGCTCCCGGGAACGACATAAAGCGACTATAGTTCTCCATGCTGGCAACGTTGCTTCAAAATCGTCTTAGGTACCCTATGTCGCTTCACCTCCGTCCTAACCTGCCGCCATTTATTCGAGACGAGAACGGTCACATCCCCATGACCGACGAGACGGCGAATTGGCTCGTCATCGTGACGCGGGAGGCTCTGGAAGGAGTAGCTTCACCACCAGACGCATCTGAGAAGCGGCTACTCGAATATGTTGACACGTTTGGCCAGGTTGCGACGTACAAGCTGGAGCATGGTCGTGCCGGAAAAGAGGAAACGATCTGGGTGCAAATGGAAGATGTCGCGGAGTGGAGAAGTGCTCGGCCCGGTCTATGATTTGAGCCCGAGCCGGGACGCCGCCGAACCCAAAGCCATGAAGTTCGTCGCGTTCAGTTCAGTACCCCGTCATTTCAAGATAGCCGACACCTGATGTTGTCCCCTTGAAGGCAATTGGTCCCTCCCAATACGGCGTGGAGGTTGTCATCCAGGATTGGTCGTTCAAAGGTTGAGTGATGATATCGACCGACTTCTCAGGAATTCTGATGCGCCATGCAACCGGCATCTGACGCCCGTTCACCGTTGCTCGTCGTACCGGTTCAATTAGAACCGCCGCGCCTAAAAGAGGTGTGGTCCGTCCATCGGCGCTAATCCAGTTAGCTGAGATGTAACCGTCCTGGTCATCCCGGAGCCGAAATGCCATCACTTTGTCGCCGGTATCCAAGTGCAACGAGAACCAGTCCCAACCTGTCTGGTTGGCCGCGAGCGGCTGCGAGGACCACTCCCGGTCGAGCCAAGCCTTCCCGCTGACCTTGATATCTGCCCCATCAATCTTAAGCGCACCCGAAACCTGATAGAAGGGCTGCGAATAATAGTAGCTTGCCTGACCGTTCTCAGATTTCACGGAGAACCCATGATCTCCTTGCAACACCAGCGGACCGGTTGCCGTCATGTTCAGGCTGAAGCTAAAATCCGGTCCGTCAGCGTTCAGCTTGATATTCGCGAGCGCCTCGCGATCCACATTTTGAGCGCCCTTCATCTGCCAAGTGTCGATCCACGCTTGGAATGGCACAGCCACTACGTTTGCCTGTCCGACGCCTCCACGGCCAAGTCGTTCCCCGACGTATTGATGGTTCTCGGTGGTGACCGCCGCGTGACCGATCCAAATTTGTGGGTCGGCGAACCCTGGGCGATCACCCGGAGCCATGGCAGATCGAAAGAGCGTCCACTGCGCTCCATACTGCTTCCCATCCTCGCCAACGAGATTTGCGGTCACATACCACCATTCAATCCGGTAGTCGGGATGAGCTCCGTGATCGGCGGGAAACGATAGGGCAACGCCTTGTTTAGGTACGGCAAAGCCTTCTGCGTCCGACCCAAGTCCAGCAAAGCCCTGCGGATAAGCGCTCCAGGCTGGACAGATCATCGATAGTGCCACCAGAGCGGAAGCCACGCACCTAGCGTTCATCAGCGAAAATCCTGAGCAAGTCGGCCGGGTTGATCAAGGCTAGACGCCTGACTGGCACCAGAACCGAGATGATCGCAGCCAGTAGGGAGATCGCGCCCAACCATAACCAATCGAGCGGGAAGATCATCATCGGCAGCCGCCATCCGAAAGCCTCGACGTTGACGATTGCAAGCAGCACCCATGCGAGTGCCAGACCTACAGGGATCGAGGCGACGAAAGTCGCAAGCCAAAGGGTCAGGGTGCGCAAAACCTCGAACAGCGCGAGATCGCGCCGCCGCATGCCCATGGCCCAGACCGGGGCAAGCTGGGGAAGCCGAATGCCGGAAAGCGTCAGCAGGCTGGAGAACATGGCGAAGCCAGCGACCGCGAGTGTGAGAACATTCAAAGCGCCTGTCACCTTAAACGTCTGCTCGAAGATGGACCTCGACTGTTGTTTGAGGGCAGCCTGATCGATAATCCTCGTCTCAAGCAATCCAAAATCATCAATCAGTTGGCGCTTGAGGTCCTGGGCCTGTGAAGGACGTACGCGGATTCCGTACCGAAGCTTCGAAACGTCGGGATAGTGTTCGGCAAGAGCGTTAAGTCCGACAATGACTTGCCCCTTTGGATTGCCGTAGTCCGAATAGATCCCGACTACTACCGCGTTCCATCCGCCGGGCATGGTAATGGTCTGCCCGGGCCGAGCGGCGCCGCGGCGCCACATCTGTTCATTGATCAAAACGCCCTGTCCGGCCGCAACCTTGTCCCAAGCGTCATTGTCCGCGACGATCAGTGGCCAATGTTCCCTGTAAGTCGGATCATCAGCAGCCCCGAAGATCTGCAGCTCTTCACCAAGAACCTCACCTTCGACACTCCAAATGGGTAAGACCGCAGTCGCATGTTGCGGAAGCCATTCCCGCAGCCGTCTGGCCTCATCTTCATCCTTGGCGGTGACGTAAAGCTCCGCAGCCAAGCGTTGATCCAGCCACCCGTTAAAGGTCAGCCGAAAGCTTGAGACCATTGTTCCGACACCGATATTTGCTGACAACGCCAAAAGAAGCGCCATCAGGGCAAGCGACAGGCCCGGCAGTTGCAGGCGCGTGTCGGCCCAAAACCATCGAGCGACGGCACTGCGTGATGCCCGTTCTGCCCCGAGAAGAGCAATTGTAAGAAGACCCGGCAGCATCAGAGCCGCGCCGAGCAATAAGCAACCGAGTACCGCAAAGCCCATCACAAGCCCCGATCCCACAGCGGCGAGCATTGCCGCCAATCCGAGAAGTATGCTTGCGGTTATAGCCTGGTAAACGAGCCCTATAACGGATGCCCTCGCCCACGCCCTTGGTTGGGCGGCTGCCAAAATTGGCAACCTCCAGACCCTCCACAAACTTTGGGCCGATGATACGGCCGTGCCGCCAAGAGCGATTGCCAGTCCTGCCAGCCACCATTCCGGCCGCAGCGAAAGAGAGCCAGAGATGCTCGCGCCGTATAGACCTCTGAGTGTAGCAGCCACGCCCGGCATTAGCGCTGAAGCGATGAAGTAGCCAATGACGACCCCGATCAATCCGGACAATAACGCCAGTATCGCAAGCTCTATCACGAGCATCAACGTCAAAGCACGCAGAGAGATGCCGAGGGATCGCAGCGTGCGAAATGTCCCGCGTCTCTGCTCGAACGAAAGGCCGGTGGCCGAATAGACGATGAATAGCCCGACAATGAAGGATAAAAATCCAAAAGCCGTCAGGTTGAGATGAAAGCTGTCAGTGAGGCGGGCTACATCGGGATGATCTTGGTTTTCACGGAGGGTAACCTCGGGCGCAATCCTGTCGAGCGGAGCCAATCCCGCCGTTTGATTTGGAGCAACGACCAAACGGCTCAACTTGCCACGTGCGTCCAGCAATCTGTCGGCTACCGCGATATCGGAAAAAGCCGCATCATCGGGTGTCTTCTCCGAAATCTTGAGATCCATATCTGTGGCGCCGCGCAGCTTTGCGGCCGTTCTCGCCGAGACGATGAGCTGGCCCTTCCCCGAGACAAAGCCGAACAAGTCAGAACCACTAGCGATCGGAAAAGCTTGCGCCTCGCTTGGCATGGTAAGCGGGTCGATGCCGATTAGCCGTATCCGCAAGTTTCCAAACCTGTGACTTCCCTCGATTACAGGAGAGACGTTCCATCCTGCCCGGCGCAGCCTTGCGTAGATCTCAACGGGAATGCCGCCGCCGTCCTTGGCCACAATCTGTCGGAGGGCGCCTTGCTCCAAAACAGATGCCGCCCGGGCATAGCTCGCCCTAGCTTCCGCATTGATTGCCTGAACGCCTGACCAAAGCGCGGTCGCAAGAGCAATCCCCAGGATCAAGGTTAGAAACTGGAGAGGTTTCCGTCGCCAGTGCGAGAGGAGTGCTGCGAAAGCGGCAAGCCTCATTCAGCGATCCTTCCACCATGGAGGACGACCTTTCGATCCAACCGATCAGCGAGACGAGACGAGTGCGTTACCAGAAGAAGAGCTGATCCTGCATTTCGTGCGAGCGAAAGCATCAGATCGAGGACCGCATCACCGGTGGCTTCGTCCAGGTTTCCGGTCGGCTCGTCTGCGAGAACCAGTGGTGGCCGCGCCGCCAAGGTTCTGCCGATTGCGACCCGTTGCTGCTGGCCGCCGGATAATTGCTCGGGATAGCGGCCAAGATAATTTTCCAACCCAAGCCCTTCGATCAGGTGTCTTTCCCATGCGGCATCGTATCTGTCGGCAAGTTTGGCATGAAATGAAAGATTTGCGGCAACACTCAGCGAGGGGATGAGATTGAACTGCTGAAACACGAGGCCCACATCCGAGCGGCGATATCTTGCCCTTTCGCTCTCTCCAAACTGTCCTAGTTCCCGCCCGTTCATAAAGATCGACCCTGCGTCGGGCTGGTCTAGCCCACCTGCCAAATGGAGAAGTGTGCTCTTTCCACTGCCCGACTCTCCCGTGAGCGCCACGCTTTCGCCTGCTGCGACATTAAGATGGACACCCTTCAGGATTTCGATTGTGCCCTCGGCGGTCGAATACGACTTTCTGACGCCGGATAGGGATAGGATCATACTGCTCTCTGGTACGGGTGCGAAGATGACATGTCAGCTGACCTAAGAAGGCACGACGGTCACGGCAAGGTCCAAACTCTCAGACCACGAAAATCTGATGTAGACACAGCGAATTTCCGCTATTAGTCACCCTCGCGCCAGCCTCTTTGCGCCGCGAGAGCCAACCAGATCGTGGCGGTTGCTTCCGCCGTGCTCTTGCGAAAAGCTCGCTGAAGGACGCGGAGGTAGAAATGCACCTTCATTGGTGCAGTGGCAGGTAATCGGCGCAACACTGTTCAGCCCGAGGCGCGCATGGCAGTCGGCTCTAACTTATCGCCTAACCCCCGAAGCAGGATCATCGATCGTCACTACGCTGCAATTGCAAAGTGGGCTGTTGACCTTACGCGGCTTCAAAGACGCTCTTTGCGCAAACGAGACTGACGAAATTCAGACGATGGTCTCCCCACCGTCGACGACGAGGATTTGCCCGGTGATGTAGGACGAGCGGTCCGAGACAAGGAAGAGAATGGGCTCGGCGATCTCGGAGACGTTCGCCCAGCGCCCGAGCGGCACTTTGTCGGCGATGTAGGCCTCGATCGCGCCGCGCCCACCCATCTGGGCGATGAACGGTTCGTTGAACGGCGTATCAACCCAGCCCGGGCAGAGCGCGTTGACGCGGACGCCGTATTTGGCGTAGTCGCCGGCCATTTGCCGGGTCATTGCAATGACGGCATGTTTCGTCGTCGTGTAGGCAATCATCTCGCGATCGTAGAGCACGCCTGACGAGGAGGAGGTGTTGAGGATGACACCGCGGCCGGCCTTCTTCATCAGCGGCATGACGAAGCGCGCCGCCATAAAATGCGCCCGAACATTCAGGCTCCACGACCTGTCGAACCCCGCGACCGCTACCTGTTCGAGATCGCCGGCCACCTGGGCGCCGGCGTGATTGTGGAGGATGTCGATGCGGCCGTGACGTTCGGCGACCGAGGCGATGCCGGCTTTGAGTGCTGCGTCGTTGGTGACGTCGAGAACGAGGCTTTCGGCCCTGCCGCCGGCGGCTTGGATCCGACCGACGGTTTCGGCGGCATTGTCGGCACTGAGATCAATCACCACGACGAACGCGCCCTCCCCGGCCATGAGCAGCGCGCCGGCCTGGCCGATGCCCGACCCGGCTCCGGTGACGATCGCGACGCGATTTTCAAGAATCATGGTGTTTCCCGTTCAGTTTGTTGTTTTTTCGCGCATCAGGAAGCGCGCGATGAGGATCAGTCCCAGCGATGCGATGAGCACCATGGTGGCGATGGCGTTGATCTCCGGCGTTACGCCACGGCGGATCGAGGCAAAGACGTAGATCGGCAACGTCGTATTCGATCCCGCAACGAAGAACGCGATGATGAAATCGTCGAAGGAGAAGGTGAAAGCGAGCAGGAAACCCGCCAGGATCGACGGCAGGATTTGCGGCAGCACGATTTGGCGGAAGGTCGTCAGCGGCGTCGCGTAGAGATCACTCGACGCTTCGACGATATCGCGCCCGAGGCTGGCGATACGCGCTTTCACGATCATCGTCACCAGCGCCATGGTGAAAAGTCCGTGGGCGGCGATGATAGAGCCGTAGCCGAGCGACAGCTTCGGCGGTTGCTCGCCAGGCCAGATCGCCGCTAGCAACGGATTGATGAAGCCGAAGACTTCAACGAGAGCGACGAGCGTGGCGATGCCGATCACAACGCCCGGAACGACGATTGCCGCGGCAAACAGGCCATCGAACACGGCCCGCGTCCTAGCGCCGAGCCGCTCCATGCCGAGCGCAGCCATGGTGCCGAAGATGGCCGCGAGTGCAGCGCTGGTCAGCGCAATGATAAGGCTGTTTTGAAGAGCTTCCATGAGGAAGGTGTTGGACAGCGCCTTGCCGTACCATTGCGTGGAAAAGCCTGTGAAATCCGAGGCGTTGCGGCCCGCATTGAACGAGAACAGCACCACCAGCGCAATCGGCGTGTAGAGAAAGAGATAGACTGCCGTAACAAGCCCACGCATCAGACAAGATCCACCTGGCGGGTGCCCGCGACGCGCCACGCAATGCGCATGGCGACGAGAAGCACGATAACGACGACGACAACAAGGGTGACGGCGATCGCGGAGCCGAACGGCCAGTTGCGCGATTGCAGGAAGAGGTCGACCAGCGCGTTGCCGATGAAGAAAACCTTGCCGCCGCCCAGCAACTGCGGGATCAGGTACTCGCCGAGCAGCAGGATGGTGACCAGCGCCACACCCGTCATCACACCCGGCAGCGACAGCGGCAGCGTTATGCCGAAGAAGGTCGAGAGTGGCTTGGCGCCGAGGTCCGCAGAGGCTTCCAGCAATCGGCGGTCCAGCTTCTCCAGGCTGACATAGATCGGCATGATCATCAGCGGCAGATAGCCATAGACGATGCCGAGGAGAACTGCGCCCGGCGTGTTCAGAAGACGCACGTTCTCGATACCGACAAACTCCAGCAGATGCGGGATGCCGCGCGCACCGAGAATATACATCCAGGCATAAGTGCGAACGAGCAAACTGGTCCAGAACGGCACCACGACAAGAGACACCAACAATAGCCGCTGCTGCGGACTCGCCTTCACCGCCAGATAATAGGCGACCGGATAGGCCACCAACAGGCAGACAAAGGCCCCGATCGGCGCAAGCACCAGCGTATTCTTGAAAGCCGCCGCACGGGATCCGAGATTGGTGAATTGGGCAAAGGTAAATGCCGCCTGATAACCGCCTTCCGGCGCCCGCTCGCCAAAGGCGAAGACAACGATGGCGATGAACGGCAGGACCAGGAACACGAACAGCCATGCGCTTGCCGGCGCGACGAGCGCCGCAGTGATCAGTCGCTTTCTGGTGTCCGGTGACACGGCCATTCTGAACGTTCGCTGTTTGGAGTCCACGAGGCGGCTTGCCTCTTCCCGGAGCCGGGGAGAGGCATTGCATGAAGGCAGGGTCACGCCGACTTGAACCGCGCCATCAGCTCGGCTCGACCCGGATCGGTCAGGGTTACGGCGGCGCCGAATTCCAGCGGCGTCAGCGACGCTTCATCCGGATAGACGATCTTGTTCGAGGTGACCTCCTTCGGCAGCAATGAAATGACGCGGCTGTCGGTGGCCGGCGCGCCGTTGGCGATATGCTCCTTCGCCGCGTTCGCAGGATCCATCAGGTAGTTGAGAAGAGCGTAGCCGGCCGCCTTGTTCGGAGCGTCCTTCGGGATCGCGTAGTAGTCGGTCCAGATTTCGCCGCCGTCTGTTCCGAGCACGTAGGCAAGCTCAGGCATGTCGCGGTTGAGCTGCGCACCGTCATTCGTCCAGCACATCGTCATCCACGCGTCCGTGGCGCGCATGGCCGGCTGATAGTCGGAGTTGATGGCGAAGAGATGCGGCTTCACCTTGATCAGCAGCTCTTCGGCCTTCGCCAGTTCCTCCGGCTTGATCGAATTGAAACCGTAGCCCAGCGAAACCAGCGCGCTGCCGATTGTGGTCAGCTGATAATCATGCACCATGGCGCGGCTGTCGGCTTCGGTCTGGGCAATCTCGAAAAAGTCCTTCCAGCTCGAAAGCTTCGTCTTGATCTTCGAAGTATTGACGGAAAAGCCGGTCGTGCCCCAGTTCTTCGGCACGGCATAGGTCTTGCCGTCGATCTGGCCTTCCTTGGTGAAGCGCGGGTTTTCAGTCGACTGGCTGAAATTCGGAATCTTTGAAAGATCCAGCTCTTCGATCAGGCCGAGCTTTTGGTGGGTTGAAATCGTGTAGTTGGTCGGCACGAACAGCGACCAGCCGGAAGCACCCGCCTGCAGCTTTGCCAGCATTTCCTCGTTCGAGCCGAAAACGTTGACTTCGACGGCAACGCCCGTTGCGGCCTTGAAGTTCTCGAAGGTCGCCGGGTCGTGATAGTTCGGCCAGGTCGCAATCGACATCTGCGTACCTAGTTCGCCGGCGGCGTAGGCCGGTGTCGATAGCGCGCCGGGAAAGCGCGACATCACGGCACTCGCAAGACCGAGGCCGGTGACGCCGAGGAAGTGACGGCGGCTGACGGAGCCGCGCTTCAGGCGCATGAACTCGTCCATGAAGCCTTCGGCGGAAATGGGGAGATTATCCTTATAGTCCTTGCTCATGATGCTGTTCCCTTGTTTTGATTTTATGCTGCACTTGATGCTGGAAAGACGTGGGCTGCGAGCGGATCGAAACCGAGGAAAACCGCCTCGCCCGGCTCGACCAGGTCGCTCTCGTTCATGCTGCGCCGGTCGGCCGTGACCAGGAAGTCGCCGAGCCCCGGAACCGTCACCGCATATTCCGCAGAAGAACCGAGGAAGATGCGATGGGTGACCGTGCCTTTGAAGCTGGCAAAGCCGGGCGCCTGCGCCCGTGTCAGGCAGATAGATTCCGGGCGAATCGCGACGATCGTTTCACCGGGCGAAACAACCGCCCGGCTCCCGGCAGCGATAGCGGAGCCGTCCGCAAGACGCAGCGTCGCGCCATCCGCCTCCATCGTCGCCTTCACCCGATTGGTCTTGCCGACGAAATCGGCCACGAACAGGTCGGCCGGGCGGTCATAGACCTCCTGCGGTGAGCCTAGCTGGCGAATGCGCCCTGCGCTCATCACGCAGACGATATCTGCCATCGAGAGCGCTTCCTCCTGATCATGGGTGACCAGAACAAAGGTAATGCCGAGTTCACGCTGCAATGTCTGCAGTTCGATCTGCATGGCCGAGCGCAGCTTCTTGTCGAGCGCGGCTAGCGGCTCGTCGAGCAGTAGGACCGACGGACGATTGACGATCGCGCGCGCCAGCGCCACCCGCTGCTGCTGACCGCCGGACATCTCGTGGATGCGGCGCTTGGCGAAGCCCCCGAGCCGCACCATTTCAAGCGCCTCCGTGACGCGCCGGTCGATTTCCGCCGCCGCAAGCTTGGGCCGCATCTGCTTCAGGCCGTAGGCAACATTCTGCCGGACGTCGAAATGCGGAAACAGCGCGTAGTGCTGGAAGACCATGTTCACCGGCCGCCGGTATGCGGGGACGCCGTTCATCTCGCGCCCGTCGATCAGCACCGTGCCTTCGCTTGGCTGCTCGAAGCCGCCTATCATGCGCAGGCAAGTGGTTTTGCCGCATCCAGAAGGGCCGAGCAACGCCAGAAAGGCGCCCTTCGGCACATTGAGGTTGATGTCCGTTACGGCGGTCACAGCGCCATAGTTCTTTGTGACCGAACGGAATTCGATATCGTT
Organism: Rhizobium sp. LjRoot258; assembly: GCF_964254185.1. Taxonomy (NCBI): domain Bacteria; kingdom Pseudomonadati; phylum Pseudomonadota; class Alphaproteobacteria; order Hyphomicrobiales; family Rhizobiaceae; genus Rhizobium; species Rhizobium sp. LjRoot258. Next base: position 814,076 of record NZ_CAXUST020000003.1, read on the forward strand.
CGTCGAAGCGGATGCCACGTCTGTTCCCTGCGGTTGGTTTGGATTGGGCAGTCTAGTGCTGCCTTTTGCCACCGTCGTTAAGGAAAGACTAAGCTCGCCCTTCCCACACGGTATATACCCCGAGAGAGGTATTTTAGCCATCAATCCTTCGTGGAAGGTATATACACGGGGAGCGCAGATTTCCGCGCAAGGCGATCAGGAGGTCCCGGGAATGAGCACAGACTTGGAGGCGCTGTTTCAGGCTTTCAACGCCACAGTGGGCCGGCTCGCCATGAGCGATGCAGAATTCGGCGAGACCTTTCGACAGGTGATGGCGGCGCTCGTGCGCTTCGACTACGTCGTTGTTTTCGCCTATCGCGGCAAGGAGCGGCCGATCGATCTCTACAGCACCTTCGACCCGAAGGAGCACATCATTTTTGTGACGCTCTATCAGGCCGGACCGTACCTGCTCGACCCGTTCTACCACACTGCCCACGAGCGCCGCGCAGGCGTGTTTCGCATGCGGGAACTTGCACCCGACAGGTTCTTTTCAAGCGAGTACTATCGTACCTATTACGTCCAGACGGGGCTGGCGGAGGAAATCGGCTTCTTTGTCACTGCCGATGACGACATCACTATTGTTCTCTCGCTGATGCGCCGGGAAAAGACCGGCCCCTTCCCGTCTGCAGATTTCGCTCTCTTGAAGAAAGCGGAACCGCTGATCGCAAGCATGGTCCGGCATTACTGGGCAGGGCTTGGATCCCGCTTCGATGCGCAACTGCATTCACGAGGTCGCGGTGGCCGCAGGCGCGACGCTGGTGAAGGGTCCCTGCAGCCCGCCGAAGCCGTGTGGCGCGATCTCAATCTCACCAGCCGCGAGACCGCGATTGTCGACCTTGTCCTACAAGGACACTCTTCCGAGTCGATCGGCCTGAGGCTCAACATCTCGACCGGCACCGTCAAGGTCCATCGCCGCAACGTCTACCGAAAGCTCGGGATATCATCACAGACGCAATTGCTTGCCATATACCTTAGAAATCTTTCCTGAGGCGCGGGGGAACCAGCGCGTTAGCTTCGTGGAGGCGGTGCTGTGATGGGACCAAGCCGTCGCCACGAGACTGTACTTCGACTGATAGACGCCTGCGAAAACCTGCTGTCTCCTCGACACGACCGCAGAACTCGCCTCTGGATCCCTGATGGTCACAGATACGAAGGGCGAGATCGGGCAGAACGCAGGCATTCACTGGTTGCCACCGCCAGGCTTAATGACGTCGCCCCGCAGGCTTGGCTCATACCGCACCTCTAGACACATCGCCAACCGCCAAACATCCAGCATAAAATCGATTAAATTGCACTCGATGAAATAATGGCTGACCGAATAAACGGTAAGTTGGCTCGCATGCACGTCAGCCAAAGAATCCTATGTAAATCAGAGGAATTCATGAGAATTAGACAAGGCCCCTCTGCGCTTATCGCGGCTTTCCTGTCCGCATTCGGGATGTCGGTGAGTGACGCCGACTCCGCTCAGGGTATTCGACCGACTGGCTTTACACAGCAACAATTGGACCACTCTCTGGTCGATTTCTACAAGCAATGGCGATCAGTTTATCTTGTGCAAGGCTGCGGGAGCGGCCGCTACTATGTGGGTGTAACAGCCGATGGCAAGTCGGTCGGGGGCGGAACGGCGAAATCGACGATCACCGTTTCCGAAGCCCATGGCTATGGGATGCTGATTTCGGTTTTGATGGCGGATTTTGATCCGCACGCGCGTGCAGTGTTCGACGGAATGGTCCAATACTTTCACGACCATCCCGCCAAATCGGGTGCCGGCCTCATGGCCTGGAACCAGACCAAGGGCTGTGGCAACGCACGTGACGTCGCCGGCGACACCAGCGCCACCGATGGCGACCTCGATATCGCTTATGCGTTGCTTCTCGCAGATAAAAAATGGGGCAGCGATGGCAGCGTGGACTACCGCAAGGAAGCGCTGAAGGTCATTGCTGCAATCGGCAAGCACGAGATCGACGCCCCCGGTCGATTCGTTCGCATCGGCGATTGGGTCGATGATGGTGACGACGGGCGATACGCCCCCGTCACCCGATCGTCCGACTTCATGGTCTCCCATTTCAAAACTTTTGCCGACGTGACGGGGGATCGGACCTGGTACGGGGCGCGCGATGAAACTTATTCGATCATCAACAGAGTTCGCGGCAAATACAGCCCACAGACCTCACTGATGCCTGATTTCATCGTTGGCCTTCCGTCGAAGCCGCGTCCGGCCGGCGCCAATTTTCTCGAAGGGCCCAATGATGGCGCCTATTCCTGGAATGCAGCACGCTATCCGTGGCGCATCGCTGTCGATTATTTGCTGAATGACGATCAGCGGGCGCTCGCAGCCCTCAAACCACTCAACAGCTGGATCAAGCGCACGACCGATGGCGATCCGGCTAAGATCGCCGATACTTACAAGCTTAACGGCAGTCCAGCCGCCAAAAGCGATCGTGATGCAGTCGTCTTCGTGTCGATGTTCGCCGTATCCGCGTCCATCGAAGCAACGAACCAGAGCTGGTTGGATGCGCTTTGGGCGGATATGACGAGGCGAACCGTCAAAAATGAAGACTATTACGGTAACACGTTGAAGCTGCTTGCGATGATCACCATTGGTGGCCATTGGACGCAGCCTTAACTGTCGCCGCGTGCAAAAACGAAAAAGCCTGCCGCGGGAGGAGGTGCGGCAGGCTTTTCGAAAAGAACCGAACAGCGACTGGGAGGAGGAGTGCCGCCGTTCCTACAGACGCCCTTGGGAGGAGGAGTGGGCCGTCTGAAACTCGAAGCTTTGCGGGAGGAGGTGCATCACTTCGATAGATGTCATCATACACCGACCACGAACCGTTCCAATGCCTTATGCTGCACTGCAGCTATGCAAAAAATACAAGTCGGAAAGACTTACGAATAGAGCAAGAATCCAACCGACCTTAGGCCTGGGAGATCGACGCAAAAACGCCCGCGTCATCGGCGGGCGTCGAGCAGTCTTAAAGGCCAAATGCTGTGCGGTTAGCGCGCGATCGATGCGCGGGCAACGCTACGGATGTCGGCGCGGTCGATACCGAGGTCCTGCAGTTCACGACTGGACATGCGGCCAAGTTCGGTAACGGTCTGACGGAACTTACGCCAGTTGTTGAAAGAGCGTGCTACGTTCATGATAATCCCCTTTCCTGAGGGCTTTCTGACGTCAGCAACCTTGCTTGGCTCTGGCGTCGTTTCGATGATTGAAATATAGGTGTTTCAATCGGTTTAGAACAGCGACAATCCCTCACCCCACCTATGCGCGCAACGCATAGGATCTTCCTTTTTCGCGTGGAAATGCCTGTTTTAAGCCCGGAGCGATCAGAAGCTGGCGGGTCAGAACCCGTCCAATTTAAAGTGAGCGAATGTCCATATTTAATCAAACACCTCAGCTTCGTGTTCAATTTACAGAGCTCAAAAAGGTATTCTCCTCCCCATGAAACTCAATGGCAGAGACCAGCCGCAGCTCGCCTTGAGGGGGTTCGAACCGACGACCCAGGATAAGTGCGGCAGGTATGACAGCGATTTATGGGACAGTTTAGGATATAAAATCTGTTGATCCGCCTTGAACTCCTGCACTTTGCTATATCGCAAAAAGGCAGCGGCGCGCACGCAAATTGATGCTTTTCGTATGCCGCATAATTCCCTAGTCAGTGAGGGAAACTCAAGCAAGGGAACACACGGCGATGGCGACGCCATTCTATTGGAACGAGCTCAACACCTATGACTTTGACGAGCTCTCGGCCGATACGACCATTGCCATTCTTCCAATCGCCTCGACCGAACAACACGGGCCGCATCTGCCGATCGCAACCGATGTGGCGATCGCAAACGGCATGCTTGCGGAGCTTCGCCGCCAGCGGCCTGACGATCTCGATATACTGGTGCTACCGACACAGGAAATCGGCAAGGCCAACGAGCATATCTATGGACCGGGAACACTCTCGCTTTCTGCAGAACTGTTGATTCCTATTTGGACAGCACTCGGCGCCAAAGTTGCCGAAGCCGGGGTCCGCAAAATGGTGATCGTCAATTCGCACGGTGGCAATGTCGACATCATGAGCATCGTCGCGCGAGAGCTGCGTGTACGCTACCAGATGGCGGTCGTCTCGACCCAATGGGGCCGTTTCGGACATCCGGACGGCATGATCAGCGACCACGAATCCCGATACGGCATCCACGGCGGCGAAGTCGAAACGTCGCTGATGCTGCACTTCAGGCCGGACCTCGTCCGCATGGACAAGGCACAGAACTTCGCATCCAAGGCTGAATGGATGCGCGAGCAGTCGAAATACATTCAGCCGCTGCCGCCGCACTCGCTGGCCTGGATCGCGCATGATCTCAATCCTAACGGTGTCGTGGGCGACGCATCGCGCGGCACGGTGGAGAAAGGAGAAGCGATCTGCCGCCATCAGGTGCGGGGTTTCATCGACGTTCTCTGCGATCTGAAGCGCTATCCGCTCACAAATCTCTACTCACGCTAGATCTCAGGCCGCCGACGGCCGGTCCGGGGCAATGTGCCCCTTGGCCTGCAATTCCTGAACCAGCCCGGCAAGCTCGGCCAGCAGATATTCGACAAACAAGCTGGTCGCCGAATCGAGTGGCGCGCGGGCGCGGGCGAAGAGCTTCATCGGCTGGTGCCTGCCATGAGGCTCGGCAATCGGCCGGAAGACAAGTTCGCCGGCGCGGCACTCGGTGATGACGTCGAGCGGATTGAGCAAGGTCAGCCCTGCCCCGCATTTGACGAGCTTCTTCAACATCTCAGACGCATTGCTTTCGAGAACCGGTTCTACCGAAACATCCAGCCGCGCGAGCGCCAAATTGATGACGTCACGGAGGCTGGTGCCCGGCTGCGCGAGCACCAATCGTTCCTGCACGATGTCGCCCAGGCTGATCGGACCGTGCCCGATGAGGCGATGTCCGGACGGCAGCACGACGCCGATCGGAATATCGAAGTTGCCGAGCGTACGAATTCCTGGTGTCGCCGGAATGTTGAAGCCGAGGCCGATATCGACGTCGCCCGAGAGCACCGGATTGACCGTCGTCGTGCCAGCATCGTTCCTGATCTGGAAATAGACGCGCGGATGCTCCGACTGGAACCGTGCGATGATTTCCGCGAGCGGTCCTGACGCGAGGCCGACGGTCGTCACCAATCTCACCTTGCCAGCCTGCTGCATCTTCAGACTCCTGATCCGGCCCTCCAGCCGGTCGTAGTTCTTCAGAACCTCCCTAATATGCTCGATGCAGAGCTCGCCGGCCGCCGTCAGGCGCAGCCCCCGCGGTAAGCGTTCAAAGAGCGGCGCCCCGATTTCCTCCTCGAGTGCCAGAATCTGCCGGTTGATCGCAGATGACGCAACGTTCAAGCGCGCCGCGGCCTTGCGGATCGAACCAGTGCGGGCGATCTCGTTGATGTAAAGCAGCTTCCTGGAATGCAGCATCCTACCCCTCGTTGCATCATTTTTGAGCGCTACGCACAAATTAGGCACAGGCTCGCTGTGAGATGCCAAAAAGGCATCGTTGCGCACGAATTTTGATGCTTTTCAAACAGCAACACAATCGCTCAAATGAAGAAAATCGGGCGCCAAAGAGCGCATCGAACGGCCTACAAAGGGGAACGCCGATCATGTCCAACGCACTGAAGAACTTGGCATCTGCCGCCGCTTTGGCACTGGGATGCACTGTTGCGCTCGCAGCTCCCGGTTACGCGCTCGATAAAGTCAGCTACGGTACCAATTGGCTCGCGCAAGCCGAGCATGGCGGCTTCTATCAGGCAGTCGCCGACGGCACCTACACAAAGCACGGGCTTGACGTCACCATCGTGCAGGGCGGTCCGAACGCGGCAAACAGCGCATTGCTGATCTCTGGCAAGATCAACTTCTATATGGGCGGCCCGCAGGGCGAACTGTCGGCGGTCGAGCAGGGTATTCCGCTCGTGGACGTCGCGGCGATCTTCCAGAAGGACCCGCAGGTTCTGATCGCCCACCCCAACGCCGGCGTCGAGAAGTTCGAGGACCTTGCCAAGCTGAAGACCCTGTTTCTCGGCAAGGACGGCTATCTGACCTACTTCGAGTGGATGAAGGCGAACTACAAGGGCTTCAAGGACGAGCAATACAAACCATACAACTTCAACCCCGGCCCGTTCCTCGCCGACAAGGAGTCGGGGCAGCAGGGCTACCTCACCTCCGAACCCTATGAGATCCAGAAGCAGACCGGCTGGGAGCCGAAAGTGTTTCTGCTCGCCGACAACGGCTACTCCCCCTACTCCACGATGATCACCACGACGCAGTCGATGATCGACACCCATTCGGACGTCGTGCAGCGTTTTATCGATGCTTCGATCGAGGGCTGGTACAACTATCTCTACGGCGACAACACCAAGGCCAACGAGCTGATCAAGAAAGACAATCCGGAGATGACGGATGGCCAGATCGCCTATTCGATCGCCAAGATGAAGGAATACGGAATCGTCGAATCCGGTGAAGCCCTCGACAAGGGGATCGGCTGCATCACCGACGAACACTACAAGAAGTTCTTCGCCGAGATGGTCGGCATCAAGGTTCTCAAGGCCGACACGGACTATACCAAGGCCTACACCACGAAGTACGTCTGCAAGGGTGTCGGCATGGCCCTGAAAAAGTAAGGCACGCCAAATTGGTTTGCCGCTGCTGGCGGCAAACCGGCACATGATGAAAAGAGACAGGCGATGCCTCTAGCCTCAGTTCAGATCCCGGCAAATAAGGACGCGCGCAAGAGACCGCTCGTTTCGATGCAATCGGTCTCGAAGGTCTTTACCAGCGGCACGGTCGCCTTGTCGGGCATGTCATTGACGGTCGAAAGCGGCGAATTCATCAGCCTGCTCGGACCTTCCGGGTGCGGCAAATCGACGGCACTGCGCATTATTGCCGGCCTCGGCGATATTTCTTCCGGGACGATCGACTGGCCAAGTTCCCGTATCAACTCGAGGGGTCTGCCGGAAGGCGATATCGGCTTCGTCTTTCAGGAGCCGACACTAATGCCGTGGAAGAATGTCTTCGGCAATGTTCATCTTCCGCTGAAGCTCCGCGGCATCTCGAAGGCTGCGGCGCGCGAGGAGATCATGAGGGCCTTGACGACTGTCGGCCTGCAGGACTTTGCCGAAGCCTATCCGCGCGAGCTCTCCGGCGGCATGAAGATGCGCGTATCCATTGCGCGCGCATTGGTCACCAAACCGAAGCTGTTGCTGATGGACGAGCCGTTTGCGGCCCTCGACGAGATCACGCGCCAGAAACTGAATGACGACGTCCTGCGCCTCTGGAAGGCGACAGGCATTACGGTGATTTTCGTCACTCACTCGGTGTTCGAATCGGCCTATCTCTCGAACCGTATCGTCGTCATGAAGGCTCGCCCGGGACGGGTCCATGCCGACCTGCCGCTTGTCACCAGCCTCGAACGGGACGCCTATTACCGCACGTCCGAAGAATATCGCCAGGTTTGCGAGACCGTGTCGCGCTCGCTGATCGGCGCCATCAATGCCGCAAAGGAGAATGCATGAGCGCGGATATTGCCGATGCGCCGGCGGCATCGTTGTCAAATCCGATGACGGCAAAGCGGCGCGACCTTGCGCTGCGGATTGCGGTACCGTTCGCCACCGTCGCAGCCCTGGTCGTCGTTTGGGGGCTGTACGTCAAGCTTTCCGGCGTAGCGCCCTATATTCTGCCCGGCCCCGGCGCGGTGGCCTCCGCCTTCGTCAGCGACTGGGGAACGCTCGCGCCCGCGCTCTGGGTAACAACCAAAATCACCTTCATGTCGCTGCTACTGGCGCTTGTGGGCGGGGTCGGCTTTGCCATCTTCCTTGTGCAGTCGCGGTGGATCGAGATCGCCTTTTATCCGCTGGCGGTCATCCTGCAGGTCACGCCCATTGTCGCGATCTCGCCACTGATCCTTATCTATGCACCGTCGACACAGGTGGCGCTGCTCATCTGCGCCTTTCTCGTCGCGTTCTTCCCGATTCTCTCCAATATGGTACAGGGCTTGAAGAGCGTTGATCACAATCTGATCAACCTCTTCGAACTCTATGGGGCCTCGCGCTGGCAGACACTGCTGTATCTCAAGCTGCCGGCGGCACAGCCCTATTTCATGACCGGCCTGCGCATCGGCGGGGGCCTGGCGCTGATTGCCGCCGTCGTTGCCGAGTTTGCTGCGGGTTCGGCTGGCGCGGGCTCCGGCCTCGCCTTCCGACTTCTGGAAGCGCAGTACCGCATGAACATCCCTCGCCTCTTCGCCGCCCTGCTGATGCTCTCGCTGCTCGGTGTAGCGATCTTCGCGATCACCTCTTTCATCTCCTGGCTCAGCCTGCATCGCTGGCATGAGAGCAGCCTCAAGCGGGAAAACTGATGACGTACTCCTTCATGTCGCCTCCGAACGCCGGTCGCTTCGTGCTGAGCAATGCGACGCTGCCCGTCGTTGCCGTCGAAGGTTTCAATGCGCCGGCAAAGGAAGGCCTTGTGCGTGCTGATATCGTCATCGAAGACGGTCTTTTTTCCGCGGTCCTGCCCGCTGGCAGTGCCCCGCAGGATTTGGCGAAATCCGACCTGCGCGAAGGGATGGTCTGGCCATGCTTTGCCGATGTCCACACGCACCTCGACAAGGGACATATCTGGGGACGCAGCAGCAATCCGGACGGAACTTTCATGGGTGCCCTGCAGGCGGTCGGCGCCGATCGCGAAGCGCATTGGTCGGCCGATGACGTGCGCAAGCGCATGGAGTTCTCCCTGCGGTCGGCCTATGCGCACGGCACGAGCCTGATCCGTACGCATCTGGACGCGGCCTCCCCCCAACATCGCATTTCCTTCGACGTGTTTTCCGAGGTGAGGCAATCCTGGAGGGACAAGATCGCGCTGCAAGCCGTCGCCCTCTTCCCAATGGACGACATGGTGGATGAGGCATATTTCGCCGATCTCGTCGCCGTCGTCCGCAATGCGGGCGGTCTGATCGGTGGCGTCACCAAGATGGGGCCGAACCTCGCATGGCAGCTCGATACGCTCTTTCATGCGGCGGCGGAGAACGGTCTCGACGTCGATCTTCATGTCGACGAGACGGATGACCCCGGCGCGGAGACTTTGAAGGCGATCGCCGAGGCCGTTCTGCGGAACCGCTTTGCCGGCATGGTGACGGCCGGCCACTGCTGCTCGCTTGCAAGACAGGACGATGGAGTAGCCGAGCGCACCGTGGAACTGGTCGCTAAAGCCGGCATCTCGATCATCTCGCTGCCGATGTGCAATGCCTATCTGCAGGATCGCTATCCCAACCGCACACCGCGCTGGCGGGGTGTGACGCTGTTCAAGGAGCTCGCGGCTGCGGGTGTCGCAACAGCAGTCGCATCCGACAATACACGCGATCCATTCTACGCCTATGGCGACCTCGATGCGGTCGAGGTGTTCCGCGAAGCCGTACGCATTCTTCACCTCGACCATCCGCTCGATAAGGCCGCGCGTGTCGTAACCACCTCGCCCGCCGACATTGCCGGGCGCCACGACCTCAGCCGCATCGGCGCCGGCAGGCCGGCCGATCTCGTCCTCTTCAGTGCGCGTCGCTGGAGCGAATTTCTTTCCCGTCCGCAGTCTGACCGCGTGGTGCTTCGCCGCGGCAAGGTGATCGACCGCAGCCTGCCGGACTACCGTGAACTCGATAGCGTCGTTGGAGCCTGACATGCCGGACTACCAGAAGATCAAGAAAGAACTCGAAGGCATTGCGGTCGAGGACAATCCGGCGCTCGTGCGTCAGAAGAGCCGCGACTTCTATTGGTACTCTCCGATCCTCAAGGCGCAGCTCGAAGGCGTTACCGCCGATCTCGTTGTGACGCCCAAGAACGAAGCCGAGGTGATCCAAACCCTCAAGATCGCCTTCGCGCATGGCGTTCCGGTGACGCCGCGGGGCGCCGGCACCGGCAATTACGGTCAGGCCATGCCGCTCTCCGGCGGGATCGTGCTCAACCTTGCCGCCATGGATAAGATCAAGGAAATCCATCCTGGTCGAGTGACCTGCGAACCCGGCATCGTGATCGCTCAACTCGACAAGCAGACCAAAGCCCATTCAGGCCAGGAGCTTCGCTTCCATCCGTCGACGGCACAAACGGCAACGATCGGCGGTTTCATCGCAGGCGGTTCAGGCGGCGTCGGGTCGATCACCTGGGGAGGACTGCGCGATATCGGCAACATCATCCGGCTGCGTGTCGTCACCATGGAGGCAGAGCCGCGGGTGCTCGATCTCACCGGCTGGGATCTGCAGAAGGTCAGCCACGCTTATGGCACCAACGGCATCATCACCGAAATCGAAATGCCGCTTGCACCGGCCTATGACTGGGTGGATGTGCTGGTGGGCTACGATGATTTCATGGCGGCCGTGCGCTATTCAGACGCACTGGCAAAATGCAACGGCATACTCGTCAAGGAGATCGCGCCGATCGCCGCGCCCATTCCGCACGAATACTTTACCCGCCACAAACCCTATATTCGCCAGGGCCAGTCGGTTGTGGTGCTGATGATCGCACCGCATTCGATGGATGCGTTCGCCGCCTTCAGCGCGGCTCAGAAGGGCGAGATCATTTTCCGCTCCGACAAGGTCGAGAGCATGAAGGGCATTCCCCACGCCTATGAGCTTGCCTGGAACCATACGACGCTGCGCGCGCTGAAAGTCGACCCAACCTTTACATACTTGCAGGTCCAATATCCCGGACCGGACCATGTGGCGAAGGTCGCCAAGATGGTCGAAATCTTCGGCGACGAAGTGCCCGGCCATCTCGAATTCATCAAGTTCGACGGCCAGATCCAATGCTCGGGTCTCCCGCTGGTGCGCTACACGACCGAGGAGCGGCTGGGGGAGATCATCAAGATCCATCAGGACCATGGCTGCCCCATCTTCAACCCGCATCGCTACACGCTGGAAGAAGGCGGCATGAAGCAGACGGACAAGGTTCAGCTTGCCTTCAAGCATGAGACCGATCCGCGGGGACTGCTCAATCCCGGCAAAATGATTGCCTGGGAGAATCCGAACTTCGACTTCTCGTCGGGTAAGAACTACCTGTTCCCCGGACTTGCTGCGGTGATGGAGGCGACATGAGAGTGCTCGCCCTTCACTCGCATCCGGTGGAGTCGAGCTATGGCAACGCGCTTTACCGGCAAACGTTGGAAAGCTTGAAGACGGCGGGACACGAGGTTGATGACTGCAATCTCTACGCGGAGAACTTCGATCCTGTGCTCTCCCGCCACGACCGAATGATCTACCACGACTATCCCCAGAATACGGAGCTGGTGAAGGAGTATGTCGATCGGCTGAAGCGAGCGGAGGGCCTGGTGATCGTCACGCCGGTCTGGAACTTCGGCTTCCCCGCAATCTTGAAAGGCTATTTCGACCGCGTCTGGCTACCCGGCGTTTCCTTCGAGCTCGTCAACGGCAAGGTGGAGTCTCGACTGCGCCATATCCGCAAGCTCGGTGCAGTGCTGACCTACGGCGCAACACCTTTGCGGGCCTTCGTTGCCGGTAATCCGCCGAAAAAGATCGTCAAGCGGGTGCTGCGTGCGCAGATCAATCCGGTGCGACCGGTGACCTTTCTGGCGCATTACGACATGAACAACTGCACCGAAGAGAAGCGGGCCGCCTTTCTCGGCAAGGTGAAGGCGACAATGGAGCGGTTCTGATACCACAAACCTGCACTGCGTTTCCCGATCAAACCGCCTTGGCTGCGGTTACCTCGACTTCGACCAGAAACTCCGGCCGTGTAAACCCGCCGACGACAATGAGCGTCGAGACAGGTTTGGGGTCAAGCGTATAGCGATCGCGTACCGCCATATAGGCCGCAAAATCTTCTCTCTTTGTGACAAAGCCAGAGATGCGTATGACGTCCGCAAAGGTCATGCCAGCCTCTTCGAGGATCGCATCGATCGCCTTGAAGCAAAGTTCTGCCTGAGCAGCCACATCATTCGGGATCACATCATCAACGCCGATCCCGAGCTGACCCGATGTGACGAGAAGCGATGCACCTGGGGGCACCAGCAGCCCATGATTGTAATTCCCGAAGGGCTTGCGGACAGAGGGCGGATTGAAAACGCGTTTCATAAAACATCCATGCGAAACAAGGGGTTGCAGTCCTAGAATAGCTAGGAATCAATTTCTTTTGGTCGACGCAAAGACGATGCTGGCATCGCTAACGATCGCAACATGGGAATAAGCGGCCTGGCCGGCTGCCGCCGCCTCCCCCCGCATGATCGCCGTCACGATGACGTCGTGTTCATCATAGGATCGGGCAAGGCGCCCCGGCAACCTGAACTGCGCGCGACGGAACGGCGCCAATCGTGCACGGGTCTGCGTCACCAGCTCGAATATGTGATCGTTGTGAGCCCCGCGATAGAGGCGCGTATGAAATTCGGTATTGTAAGCGGCATAGTCTTCATCGGCACCCGCATGCACGAGTTTCGCCGATGCCCGGTGCTCGAGCTCTAGGCAACGCCGCTCCTCGACTGTCATGCGTTCGGCCGACAGGCGCGCGCAGATGGCTTCCAGTTCTGACATCGCCTCGAACATCGAGTGGAGATAGCCTTCCGTTACATTTGCAACGACGGCGCTTCGGTTCGGCTCGCGATCAACCAGCCCCATGGCGCCGAGTTCGCGCAGCGCTTCCCGGACCGGTGTCCGGGAAACGTCGAAGCGGCTGGCCAGCGAGAGCTCATCCATTTTTTCACCGGGAGCGAGAACCCCGGTTACGATCATGTCCGCTATGGCGCGCACCATCTGCTCGACCGTGGTGCCCGCCCTTATTACTTGCCTGCGCTTAGTCTGTGACACCGGGGAGTTCTGCATTTGTCGACTGTATACAGATGCACCTACCGTGAAAAGAAGTCAATTACGTTGCATTTATAAGATATTGAACGGTGGCACGGAAAAGTCGAAAGGCAGCCAGCTTACGGATTCGGCACCATAATTAATCACAGGTTATTTTTTGTTCATCGTCTTCCAAAAACTGCATACAGTTTGCACATGTCGAGACATGCTAGTAAATTTTTCGATTTGTAATCAGTTGCTTATCGTTTGGCACGGCCATTGCATACAGTTTCTTGCAACGTTTTTTCGAACCGGCACTCGCCGCAAGGAGCATTCCGATGACCAAACTCCTTTCCATGAACCGTCGCCATTTCTTGCAAGCATCCGCTGCCGGCGCACTCACCCTGGCGCCCGGCCTGCTGCCGGGCCGTGCTCTTGCCCAGAACGCGCTGACGGTCGGCTTCATCTATGTCGGACCCAAGGACGACTACGGCTACAATCAGGCGCATGCCGAAGGTGCGGCCACCTTGAAAGCGTTGCCGGGCGTGACGATCGTCGAGGAAGAAAATGTGCCGGAGACGGTCGATGTCCAGAAGACCATGGAGTCGATGATCAACCTCGACGGGGCGACGTTGATCTTCCCGACGTCGTTCGGTTATTTCGACCCGCATATGCTGGCGATGGCCGCAAAGTACCCGGACATCCAGTTCCGCCACTGCGGCGGCCTCTGGCAGGAAGGCAAGAACCCGACGAACACGGGTTCGTACTTCGGCTACATTTTCCAGGGCCAGTATCTGAACGGTGCCGCGGCCGGCTACACCTCGAAGAGCAAGAAAATCGGTTTCGTCGCCGCCAAGCCCATTCCGCAGGTGCTGCAGAACATCAATGCCTTCCTACTTGGCGCGCGCTCGGTCGATCCGTCGATCACCTGCCAGGTCATCTTCACCGGCGAATGGTCGCTGGCCGTCAAGGAGGCTGAGGCCACCAACGCGCTGATCGACCAGGGCGCGGATGTGATTACCTGCCATGTCGACAGCCCGAAGGTGGTCGTCGAAACGGCTGCCGGTCGCGGCGCTTTCGTCTGTGGCTACCATGCAAACCAGAGCCCGTTGGCACCTGAAAAGTATTTGACCGGCGCCGAATGGGCGTGGGGAAACGTCTACACCGATTTCGTCAAGAAGGCGCAGGCTGGCGAAAAGCTCGGCAACTTCGTGCGCGGCGGCCTCAAAGACGGCTTCGTCAAGATGAGCCCACTCGGGCCTGCCGTGCCGGCGGAAGGACGTACGAAGTTCGACGCCACGTTAGCCGAGATGATGACCGGCAAGTTCTCCGTCTTCAAGGGGCCGATCAAGGACAACAAGGGCAACGTCGTCGTCGCGGCCGACAAGAGCTATGCCGAAGATGCCATCGAGCTCGAGAGCATGGGCTACCTCGTGGAAGGCGTCGTCGGATCCACGGCTTAAGCCTGAGGGAGAAGCGTCATGACAGTCGAGGCGAACACTTCCGCAATATCCATCGCGTCCGAACGATCGTCCGTGCTCAGACCTATCCTCGAATGGCTGGCACGGCGGGCGGAACCGATTGTCATCAGTTTCGGCGCGGTCCTGATCGGGCTGGCGCTCTTCTCCATCTTCATCCTGGTGATCGGCAAATCGCCGGCCACCTTGTTCCAGCTGATGTACACGGGCGGCTTCGGCAGCTGGTTCTCGATCCAGAACAGCCTTAGCCGGGCGGCCCCGCTTCTTCTGACAGCCCTGTGTGTCGCCTTGCCGGCTCGTTTGGGGCTCGTCATCATTGGCGGCGAGGGTGCCGTGGTGTTGGGGGGCGTTGCTGCTGCGGCCGCTGCGTTGCCGTTCGTCGGAACGTTGCCGGCCCTCCTCGTCCTGCTTCTGATGGCTGCGGCAGCCATGATCGTCGGTGGCATTTGGATCGGCCTTGCGGGCTTCCTGCGACACTATCGCGGCGTCAACGAAACGATCTCCTCGCTGCTGCTCGCCTATATCGCCATCGCTCTGATGAACCAGTTCGTCGAAGGACCGCTGCGCGATCCGGCGAGCCTGAACAAACCCTCCACGTCTCCCCTGCCCGCCGAATACATGCTCGGCAAAATGCCCGGAATGGACGTGCATTGGGGGCTCGCGATCGGCGTCATCGCCTGCATCGCGTCCTGGGTGTTGATCGAGGTGACGAGCTACGGCTTCGCGGCGCGTATCGCAGGCGGCAACGTTCGCGCCGCACAGATCCAGGGGTTGCCTGTCGGCCGCCTGATCGTCGGTTTCACGGCGATCGCGGGCAGCTTTGCCGGCCTTGCCGGAATGATCGAGGTTGCCGCCGTCCAAGGCAGTGCCAATGCCTCGCTTGCAGCGGGCTATGGCTATACGGGCATCCTCGTCGCCTTCTTAGCGCGGCACAATCCGCTGGCGATTATTCCGGTCGCCATCCTGCTTGGCGGCATCGATGCGTCGGGCGGCCTGATCCAGCGCCGCATGGCATTGCCTGATGCGACCGTATTGGTGCTGCAGGGCACGCTCTTCGTCGTCATCCTCTTCTGCGAGACGTTTTACGGTCGCTTCAAGATCTTCAATCCCGACCTCTGGAAAAGGAGCGCATGATGGAAGCGACCGGCATCGGCATCTGGGGCGTACCCCTCGCCATCTTCGCGGGCGCGATTCGCGTGTCGACACCCTTCATCTTTGTCAGCCTTGGCGAGACAATCACCGAGCGATCCGGCCGTATTAATCTTGGGCTGGAAGGGACGCTGGTCTTCGGCGCGATGACCGCCTATGCGATCGCTGTCCTCAGCGGTTCGCCCTGGCTCGGCGTGCTGGCGGCCATGGCGACCGGCGCCATCTTCGGGCTGGTGCACGGCTGGATCTGCAAGTGGCCGAAGGTCAACGACATCGCGATCGGCATCGCCATGATGCAGTTCGGACTGGGGCTCGCCTTCTTCCTTGGCAAACCCTTCATCCAGCCGCCGGCGCCACATCTCCCGTCGATCCCGTTCGGCGCCTGGTCCAATCTTCCGCAACTTCAGGCGGCCCTGAACATCAACGTGCTTTTCATCCTGGGCGGCCTACTTGCGCTCCTTTTGTGGTGGGCGTTCAGAAACACACGGATCGGCCTTGTGTTGCGCGTCGTCGGCGACAGCACCGATGCGGCACGTGCGATGGGGATCAACCCGGACCGTGTTCGCCTGCTCGCCACAGCCGTCGGCGGATCGCTTGCCGCCGTCGGCGGAGCCTACCTCTCGCTCTATTACCCAGGCTCATGGAACGAAGGCATTTCCTCCGGGCAGGGCCTGATGGCGGTGGCGCTGGTGATCTTCGCGCGGTGGAACCCGATCGGTTGCTTTCTGGCGGCGCTTCTGTTCGGCGGCGCCGGTGCGCTTGGCCCTGCCCTGCAGTCGGTCGGCGTCACGCAGGGCTACTACCTCTTCTATGCGGCTCCGTATGTGCTGACACTGGTCATTCTGATCGCGACTTCGTCGCCCACCCGCTCGCTTGCCGGAGCGCCCGGCGCATTGTCACTCACGAAATGAAGGATCTGCCATGAATGGTCTCGGCGGCCTCAACAAGTCCGAACATGGCGTCGGCATCGGCCTCGTCCAACTTCAGCTTCCGGTCACGGTGACAAAGGACGACCTTGCGCGACAGACGCAGGTGATCGTCGATCTGGTCGCCAAGGCGCGGCGCAACCAGGCGAGCATGGATCTCGTCGTTTTCCCAGAATATGCGCTGCATGGCCTGTCGATGGCTATCAATTCGGAGATCATGTGCACGCTCGATGGGCCAGAGGTGGCTGCCTTCAAGAGGGCCTGCCGCGACAACCGCATCAGGGGCTGCTTCTCCATCATGGAGTGCAATCCTGACGGGATGCCGTACAATTCCGGCATCGTCATCGACGATGCCGGCGAGTTGAAGCTTTACTATCGCAAGATGCATCCCTGGGTTCCGGTCGAGCCCTGGGAGCCCGGCAATATCGGCATTCCCGTCATCGACGGCCCTCGGGGTGCGAAATTGGCGCTCATCATCTGCCATGACGGCATGTTCCCGGAAATGGCGCGAGAATGCGCCTACAAGGGCGCCGAGATCATGATCCGGACGGCGGGCTACACCGCTCCGATCCGCGAGAGCTGGAAGTTCACCAACCAATCCAACGCCTTCTGCAATCTCATGGTCACCGCCAACGTCTGCATGTGTGGCACAGACGGTACCTTTGATTCCATGGGCGAAGGCATGATCTGCAATTTCGACGGCGCGATCATTGCCCACGGCACGTCCGGCCGCCCGAACGAGATCATCACCGCCGAAGTGCGGCCAGACCTGGTGCGAGAGGCACGGCGCAACTGGGGCGTGGAGAACAACATCTACCAGTTCGGCCACCGCGGCTACGTCGCTGTTGCCGGCGGCGCGCGTGATGCCCCTTACACCTACATGCACGACCTCATCGCCGGCCGATACCGGCTGCCCTGGGAGGATGAGGTCATGGTCACCGATGGCACGTCTTGCGGCTTCGACAAGCCAGCAAGGCGCTATGGGGAAACATTCAAACTTGCAGGGGAATAGGAGAAGACGATGGACGCGTTGGTCGAAACCAAGGGACACTATATCAATGCCGATCCCTATGCCTGGCCCTACAACGGTGCACTGAGGCCCGATAACACGGCGCTCATCATCATCGACATGCAGACCGACTTCTGCGGTCCCGGCGGCTATGTCGATCACATGGGCTACGACCTGTCGCTGGTGCGCGCGCCGATCGAGCCAATCAAAAGAGTGGTCTCGGCCATGCGCGCCAAGGGATACCACATCATCCACACCCGGGAAGGCCACCGGCCGGATCTCGCCGATTTGCCCGCGAACAAACGCTGGCGCTCGCAGCGCATCAACGCCGGTATCGGCGACGCCGGCCCCTGCGGCCGTATCCTCGTCCGTGGCGAACCCGGCTGGGATATTATCGACGAACTGAAGCCGATCGAGGGTGAGACGATCATTGACAAGCCCGGAAAAGGCTCCTTCTGCGCGACGGACCTGGAACTCATCCTCAACCAGAAGCGTATCGAGAACATCGTCCTGACGGGCATCACCACCGATGTCTGCGTCCACACGACGATGCGCGAGGCGAACGACCGCGGCTTCGAGTGCCTGCTGCTCGAGGACTGCTGTGGCGCCACCGACTACGGCAATCACCTCGCCGCCATCAAGATGGTGAAGATGCAGGGCGGCGTCTTCGGATCGGTGTCCAATTCGGCCACTCTGATCGAGGCGCTTCCCTGATGCCTTCCTTGCGTGCCCATGTCTTTCGCGTCCCGGCAGATGGCCCGGACGATGTATCCCGCGTCGAGGCATTGCTTGCTGACCGCATTGACGCCGGCAATGTGGTCGCCGTGCTCGGCAAGACCGAGGGGAACGGCTGCGTCAACGATTTCACCCGCGGCTACGCGACACAGAGCTTCGAGCGGCTTTTCGGCGAACACAATGTCGAAGGTGTTTCGATCGTCATGTCGGGCGGCACGGAGGGTGCCCTTTCCCCGCACTGGACCGTGTTTGCGCGCGAGCAGGTTAATGAGCCCGGAGAAGGAGCGCTCGCGATCGGCGTGGCGCGGACCCCTGCCCTGCCGCCTGAACATCTCGGCCGGCGCGAACAGGTCCGCATGGTCGCGGCTGCGGTGACCGCCGCGATCCGGGATGCCGGCATCGAGGATGTCGCAGACGTTCATTTCGTGCAGATCAAATGCCCGCTGCTTACCTCGCAACGGATTACGAACGCGGAAGCAGCGGGCAAGACGACCGCGACGCGCGACACCTTGAAATCGATGGCGTTGTCACGCGGCGCCTCCGCCCTCGGCGTCGCCGTGGCACTCGGCGAGCTCGAGATTGACGCGATTGCCGACAGTGACGTATGCAGCCGCTTCGACCTCTATTCCCGGTGTGCCTCCGCTTCCGCCGGCGTCGAACTTCTCGATCATGAAATCATCGTGCTGGGCATGAGCGCGAAATGGTCGGGGCCACTTTCCATCGACCATGCCGTCATGCACGACGCGATCGACACGCGATCCGTTCGCGCTGCCTGGGACCGCCTGCCGGCTGACGGCAAGCTGGCGGCCGTGCTCGCCAAGGCAGAGCCCGATCCGTCGGGTCAGGTCGGCGGCAGACGACACACCATGCTGAATGATTCCGATATCGCCGGCACGCGTCACGCCCGCGCCTTCGTCGGCGGCGTGCTCGCCGGCATCTTCGGCATGACCGACTTGTACGTCTCGGGCGGAGCTGAACATCAGGGGCCGCCGGGCGGCGGGCCGGTCGCAATCATCGTCGAAAAGGAGATTTGAAGTGAGCATCGTACGCGACACGCCTCTTCCCGAGACCGGCAAAGCCGTCGGCATCCAAACGCTCGACATGACCATGCGGTTCGGGAGCTTCACGGCGCTCGATCATGTATCGATCAACATCCCAGCCGGCACCTTTCACGCGCTTCTTGGCGAGAATGGTGCGGGCAAATCGACGCTGGTCAAATGCATCATGGGCTTCTACCACCAGACCTCCGGTTCGCTTTCAGTTGATGGCCGTGAGGTGGCGGTCGCCTCGCCCAGGGACGCCGCGACCTATGGTCTTGGCATGGTCTACCAGCATTTCACGCTGGTGCCATCGCTGACGGGTGCCGAGAATCTTGTCATAAGCCGCGCAGCAGTGCCGACGGTGATAAACTGGGCCAAGGAGCGCAAGGATCTCGCCGCCTTCATGGAGCGGATGCCGTTCAAGATTCCGCTCGATCGCCCCGTCAGCGAACTCGCGGCCGGCGAAAAGCAGAAGCTGGAAATCGTCAAGCAACTCTACCTCGGCCGTAGCTTCCTCGTGCTCGACGAGCCGACATCTGTGTTGACGCCGGCCGAGGCGGACGAAATGCTCGGGCTCGTGCGTGGCATGACGGAGCGCGGCGAGCTGACCGTGCTGATGATCTCGCACAAGTTCCATGAGGTTACAAAATTCGCTGACGCCGTCTCGATCCTGCGGCGCGGCAAGCTGGTCGGCGGCGGCAAGGTTGGCGAATTGTCGACGGCGAAGATGGCTTCCATGATGATCGGCGACGTCAAGCTCGCCGAACTCGACACGCGTGTGCCGGTATCCGAAATGGCGAAACCCGTTCTCAAGGTGGAGAAGGTCAAGGCGCCTGACCGCTCCGGGCTGAAGACGATCGAGATCGGGAGCCTGATGGTTCGCTCCGGCGAGATCGTTGGCATCGCCGGCATATCGGGGAACGGCCAGAAGGAGCTGACGGAGATCCTTGCCGGTCAGCGGCCGACTGAGACAGGCAGCGTGCTGGTAAACGGCGGTGCCTACGGCGCAACGCGGCTGGAAACGCGCAGGAACAATGTGCGCTTCATACCGGAGGAACCGCTGCAGAATGCCTGCGCACCGCGCATGACCGTGAGCGAGAACCTGGCCTTCCGTACGTTCGATCTGAGGCCGGATGGCAAGGACGCGATCTGGCTCAGCAAGGGCAAGATGAAGAAGCGTGCGACGGACCTGATCGCCGACTTCAAGGTCAAGACCGCCTCCTCTGCATCGCCGATCGCCGCACTCTCCGGCGGCAATGTGCAGCGGGCGGTTCTGGCGCGCGAGCTGACCGGAGAGGTCGATCTTCTGATCGTTTCCAACCCGTGCTTCGGCCTCGACTTCTCGGCCGTGGCGGAAATTCGCGCTCGCATCATGAGAGCGCGCAACTCCGGCACAGCGGTGCTGCTGTTGTCTGAAGATCTTGACGAGTTGCTGGAGATGTCGGACCGCATCATGGTCATCTCGGAAGGCAAGCTCGTCTATGAAACCGCGGCGCGAGCGGCCGACATTTCCGTCATCGGCGCGCATATGGCAGGGCATCACTGATGATGGTTGACATCAAGGCGCAACCGTTCGCCTTTCCAACAAGACCCGACCAGTTGGCCCTCATCGTGATCGATATGCAGCGCGATTTCGCCGAGCCCGGCGGCTTCGGCGCGAGCCTCGGCAACGATGTCAGCCGGGTCGCGAAGATCGTCCCGGACGTCAAGCGACTGCTTCAAGGGTTTCGCGATGCCGGGCTGCCGGTCATTCACACGATGGAGTGCCACAAGCCTGATCTTTCCGATCTCCCGCCTGCCAAGCGCGATCGCGGCAAGCCAAGCCTCAGGATCGGCGACGACGGACCGATGGGCCGGATCCTGATCGCCGGCGAGGCCGGCACGGCGATCCTGCCCGAGCTTGCCCCGATCGACGGCGAGATCGTGATCGAGAAACCGGGAAAAGGTGCGTTTTATGCGACCGAACTCGGCGACGTCCTGAACGCGAAGGGCATCAGCCAACTCGTCTTTGCGGGTGTCACCACCGAGGTCTGCGTACAGACGACAATGCGAGAAGCCAATGATCGCGGATATGAGTGCCTTCTCGCCGAAGAGGCAACCGAGAGCTATTTTCCCGAATTTAAGGAGGCCGCCATCGCCATGATCCGTGCCCAGGGCGCGATCGTCGGTTGGACGGCGCATGTGGACGACATATTGGAGGTGATCGGTCATGCCTGAGACAACGCGTGAATTGTTGAGTCCGGGCGCCTGGAAAGACCTGACATTCGGTCCATTTCGGCAGGATGTCACAATCCACTGGATCCGTCCCTTCGAAGGCGACCAGCCGGGTGTCGCCCTCTTGAAATACGAGGCCGGCGCCTCGGTGCCGCGGCATCGCCATGAAGGTCTCGAAACCATCCTGGTTCTGGAAGGCATGCAATCCGACGAAGCCGGCGATTACGGCCGCGGCAGCTACATCGTCAATGCAGCAGGCACGGAACACTCCGTCTGGAGCGACACCGGCTGCGTCGTGCTGATCCAGTGGGATCGGCCCGTAAAAATCCTGGAAGAGAAATAGCATGACCGGCGCACCGGCCTTCGATATCGCATCGCTGCACGAATTCTACGCTGGCGGCGGAACCATTCACGAGGTTATCGACCGCGTCTTCGCACGCCGTCGCGGTAAACGATACGGGTATTTTCCTGCATCTTTCAGACCGGCAGGCACTGCTTGCCGAAGCGCAGGATCTCTTGCTGGAAGGTCAGTCGGCCCCGCCAAAGCATTACGTCTCCCCCTTGGTGGATACCCGCGATCGTCGAAATGCGATTTGTCGGCGAGTTACCCTCGGATCGAGAGCGAATATGGCGGGCAAATTCGCTGCCCGACGCGGCGAGGTTGAGCGGAAATCGGAAGCACAAGCCACAGCGCGTGCGCGATCTCGACGGGGGCGATTGAAGCGCATCGCCGGTGGACATAGGTCATACTCTTACCGACTGCCGTCACTCAACGCCTTGCGCGCTGGAGTGCAGCCAACACTGCCCTCTCCGACTTAATGAGGTATGCCTCAAGCTGCGAAATCGCGGCGGCGGTGTCGCCTAGTTCGAGGGCGGCGACAAGTGATGCATTCAATTCGATGTATGGCTCGTGGAGATGCGCTGAGTCTTCCAACTGCCCAAAGACAAGTCGAAGTTCAGCAAGCACCAGGTCGAAGCAGGCGCTGAGGCGTGGGCTGTCGCAGAGTTCGACCATTGTGCGATGGAACTCCATGTTGATGGTTCCTACCTGCCGCCAATCGCCGGTTCGACCAAGCTCCCTCCCCTGCTCGGCCAATCTCCGCATGCGAATAAGCGTAGGGTGCGCTTTAGCGACGGCCTGCACGGCGCCCCGCTGAAGAACAAAGCGCACTCTGTAGATATCAATCACCGCTGCTTCATCGGGTGCTGCGACGAAAACGCCACGGTTGGGAATGTAGGTTAGCAGTCGTTGACTTGTGAGCAGTCGAAAGACTTCTCGGAGCGTGTTGCGAGAGATTCCAAAGTGCGCTGAGACCTGGTGCTCCGAGAGCTTCTGTCCCGGCGCAAACTCACCGGCAATCAGCAGTTGGCGGATGCGATCGGCCACAGACTCAGTGAGCGATAGATCATCAGTGTCCAAGTTTTTTTCGTCCGCCATCAATCACCTACGAATCGCAAGCCGCCATATGGAAGATCCATATTGTTGAACAATATTAATTATGTTATTCTACAATCTCAACCATTCAGACGGACAAAATACGACATGGCGTATATCGACCTCAATAGCGATCTCGGTGAAAGTTTCGGGCCTTGGTCTATGGGCGACGATGTATCGATGCTGTCGATCGTCACCAGTGCCAACATAGCGTGTGGCTTCCATGCCGGCGATCCGGCCGCCATTCTTGGGGTCTTGAAGGAGGCGGCACGACGAAGTGTTTCGGTTGGGGCACATGTCGGTTATCGCGACCTGGTCGGCTTTGGCCGGCGCAACATGGATCCGTCCAGCGAAGAGCTCATTGGTGACACCATCTATCAGATCGGCGCACTGCAAGGGCTTGCCAAAGTGGCCCATACGAGGGTGCGCTACGTAAAGCCGCACGGCGCGCTTTATAATACGATCGCCAATGACGCTCGGCAGGCAGCCGATGTGATCGCGGCCATCCAAGCCGTCGATTCGTCACTTATTCTAATGGCGCTTTCCGGCGCTCCCATTGTCGCGCAGGCCCGCTCCTCGGGACTGACGGTTATTTGCGAGGCCTTTGCCGATCGCGCCTACAATGCCGACGGCAGCCTTGTAAACCGGCGACTGCCGGGCGCCGTCATCCATGATCCTGAGGTTGTGGCATCGCGGATGTTGCGTCTCGTCACCGAGGGCCGCATAACCGCAATCGACGGTACGGAGATTGAGCTGGAGGCGCAATCGATCTGCGTCCATGGCGACACGCCGGCGGCCGTTTCGATCGCTCGAACGGTGCGGGACACGCTGGTCGGTGGCGGTATCGAGTTGAAGAGTTTCACCGATGGCTGAACGACTGCGCTTCCTGCCCGCTGGCAGCGACGCCTTCCTTGTCGAACTCGATGACCTGGAGACGACGTTGACGCTGCTCGACGTCCTAGGGGTCGCGCGGCCCGAGGGCGTGATCGAACTTGTGCCAGCCGCCCGCACGATCCTGGTGCGTTTCGACCCGCACGCCACCGCTCGCGCCACGTTGGTTGAAGCGATCTCCAGTCTCGACCTTTCCGTTCGCAGCACCAGACAAGGCGAAACCCTCGAGATACCGGTTACCTACGACGGTGAGGACTTGGACGATGTTGCAGCTTTTCTCGGCTGGTCGGTGGAGGAGTTGATCCGCCGCCACACGGAAGCGACCTATACCGTTGCCTTCACGGGCTTCGCGCCAGGCTTCGCCTACATGACCTGCGACGATCCTGCCTTCGACATACCGCGTCGCAAGACCCCGCGTGTGCGCATCCCGGCAGGCTCCGTCGCGCTCGGCGGCAAGTTTGGCGGTATTTATCCCTCTGACAGCCCCGGCGGGTGGCAGCTTCTCGGACGCACGCCATTGAAGATGTGGGATACGCGCCGGCCCCGCGCGGCGCTGCTTGCCCCCGGCGACCGGGTATCCTTCCGCGACATAGCCAAAGGAGCGACTGTTCCAGTTTCCGCAATGCCGGACGAAGCGACGCAGACAACCGGCAGTCGGGCGGGTCTCTTGGTGATCCGAGCCGACCGCCCTGCTCTCTATCAGGATCTTGGTCGTCGCGGCCAGGCAGGCCAAGGGGTGGCTGAATCCGGTGCGCTTGATCGCGCAAGCCTCATCGAAGCCAATCTCTGTGTCGGCAATCCACGCAGTGCCGCGGCCATCGAGATCGCTTATGGCGGATTTGCCCTCAAGGCGGACCGGCCGGTGACGCTCGCGCTCACAGGTGCGCCAGCGCCGGTGGCGATCGTTACCGTCGACGGGCGCAGGCTCAAGGCACCGTTCTACCAAGCTGTAGCCCTAGACGCCGGCGACGAGTTGACGCTTGAATATCCACCCGAAGGCACACGCAGCTATCTGGCGCTGCGTGGAGGGTTCGCCGTCGAGACGCTTGTCGCCTCGGCGGCAACAGACACTTTGGCGAAGGTAGGGCCTGCGCCGATCATTGCAGGTGATATTCTCGTGCCCGCAAACGAGCCGGTCTCCGCCGTCGATCCATATCGACCCTCGCCGAGAAAGCTACCGAGAGCTGGTGATACCGTGAGGCTCGATGTGGTGCTCGGGCCCCGCACGGACTGGTTCAAGCAAGACGCGCTTGCATTGCTGCTCTCTCAGGAATGGCAGGTAACCGCGCAATCAAGCCGCGTGGGCGCCCGACTTGCAGGAGCCCGGCCATTGGAAAAGTTGGACGCCACTGAACTCCCGTCTGAAGGCACACCGATCGGCTCCATCCAGGTCCCCCACAACGGCCAGCCGGTGCTCTTCCTTGCCGACCATCCGCTGACTGGCGGCTATCCGGTGATCGGCGTCGTCGCACGCCATCATCTCGACCTCGCGGGCCAAATCCCCATCGGCGCGAACATCCGCTTCGACGCAGTCGCCGCTTTCGACCCGCTTATCAGGGAGACCCGATGAAGAACCTTCTGATCGCCAATCGCGGCGAAGTCGCCATTCGTATCGCGCGCGCGGCCCGTGACTATGGCATCGCCTCAGTTGCAGTTTATTCCGATGCCGATGCTGGTTCGCTCCATGTCGAATTTGCCGACGAAGCCTATGGTCTGGGCGCAGGTCGCCCGGCTGATACCTATCTGAATATTGCAAAGATCCTGGATACCGCCCGCAAGGCAGGCGCAGATGCCATTCACCCTGGCTATGGTTTCCTATCGGAGCGTGCCGAGTTTGCGCAGGCAGTCATCGATGCCGGCCTCACCTGGGTTGGTCCCGCACCGCATATCATTGCCGCGCTTGGCGACAAGGTCGAAGCGCGGCGGATCGCGGCCAAGGTTGGCGCGCCGCTGGTGAAGGGTTCGGATGGGCCGCTTGCCTCGGCGGCAGAGGCCATCGCCTTCGCAAAGCAGGTCGGCTTGCCGCTCGCAATCAAGGCTGCCTTTGGTGGTGGCGGCCGCGGAATGAAAGTCGCGAGAACCATGGAAGAAGTCGGCGAGCTTTTCGAATCCGCCGTGCGTGAGGCGACCGAAGCCTTCGGTCGAGGAGAATGCTATGCGGAGCAGTTCCTTGACAAGCCGCGTCATATCGAGGCGCAGGTCATTGCCGACAACCACGGAAACACCGTCGTTCTGGGAACGCGGGATTGCTCGCTGCAGCGGCGTAATCAAAAGCTCGTCGAGGAAGCCCCTGCTCCGTTCATAACCGAGGATCAGCGCAGGTGCATCCATGACGCGGCAAAAGCGATCTGTATCGAAGCCGGCTACACCGGCGCCGGCACCGTAGAGTTCCTGCTGTCAGAGAACGATGTCATTTCCTTCCTCGAGGTCAACACACGCCTTCAGGTCGAACACCCGGTAACGGAGGAGACTACCGGCATTGACATCGTCATCGAGCAGTTGCGCATTGCCGACGGCCTGCCGCTTTCGGTAAAGGAGACGCCGGCGCCGCGTGGGCACGCCTTCGAGTTTCGCATCAATGCCGAAGATCCCGGCCGCGGCTTCCTGCCAACCCCCGGCCTGATCACGCGCTTCCGCGCGCCGTCCGGCCCCGGCATACGGCTCGACTCCGGCGTCGAAACCGGCTCAGAGATTCCTGGCTTCTATGATTCCATGATGGCCAAACTGATCGTCACCGGCAAGACGCGCGAGGACGCGCTGATCCGAGCCCGGCGGGCCCTTGCCGAGTTTCAGATTGAAGGCGTTGCCTCAGTGTTACCGTTCCATCGGGCGATGCTCAACGAGCGCGACTTCACCGGTGAAGAGGGCTTCCAAGTGCATACAAACTGGATCGAGACTGCGTTCCGGGGCATCGAGCCTGCGCCGCGCGTTGACCCGGTCGAGGGAGGCGTCATTCGCAGCTTCATCGAGATCGATGGCAAGCGCCACACGCTCGGCTTGCCGACCATACTCTTTTCCGGACTTGCAGCACCGAAGGCGACGGTCGCTCCAATCGCAGCCGCAACGCTGAGTGCGGTGACCGCGCCAGTTCCAGGCACTCTTCAGAAGTGGCTGGTGGAGGACGGAGTGGAGGTTGCAGAAGGCGATGCTGTCGTCCTCATCGAGGCCATGAAGATGGAGACGCGTGTACTCGCGCCGAAATCGGGTCGCATCAGCATCAAGGCAGAAGCCGGGGCGATGGTCTTGCTCGGTGCTGAGCTAGCAACGATCGATTGACAATCTGAGCAATACCGCAAGCCCAGCACTCCTTGACTAAACGGAGAATCCACATGAAGCCCGATCCGATCACCTCAGCGCCGACGGACGCCGCTGCGCGCAAGGCAATCAAGCCGGTGATCTGTTACCCGACCGACACTCTGCCGCGCCCCGATCTTTCCGCCTACCGTGCGCTGCGCGATGGTTTGGAGTTGATCGAGACCGTCGTCGTGCCTCCGCGGGACGCAGCAACCTGGGAGGTGCCGGCGGGGCACTTCTGTCGAATTGTTTGCAGCGAGGGTGCCCAGGTCGGTGACCTCAATCTGTTCAACCTCAGCAATTTAAGCGAACGTTTCTATAGTGGCAAAACCCGCGCGCTGAACGGAACGCATGTGGGTCTTGGCGATCAGCTCTTCTCTAACCTCCCCTATCTGCGCCCCATCGCCACGATCACCCACGATACGCTCGACTGGTACGGCTTCGACGAGTTCGGGGGTTCTGTGCACGACGTGATCGGCACGCGCTGCGATCCCTATACCCACAACCTCCTGACCAATGGCGGCCAGTATCATCATTGCTGTCATTCGAACCTCACGCGGGCCCTCGCCAAGAAGACCGGCATGCCGCTAGGCGAGGCTGAAACGCATGTCCACGACGTGCTGAACGTTTTCATGTGCACCGGCTTCACGCGCGATACGGGGCAGTATTTCATGAAGGCAAGCCCTGTGCGGCCCGGAGACTATTTGGAATTCTTTGCCGAAATCGACCTTCTCGGCTGCATGTCAGCCTGCCCGGGCGGGGACTGCTCGGCAGAGCACTCTTCCGATGCCGCATCGTGCCATCCGATGATCGTCGAGATCTACAAGGCCAACTTGGCTAAGGGATGGAAGCCACCCGCTGTAAACGGCTACGACCGGAGCCACGGCTTGAAGCAGAGGTGAACGGGCGGTGGCGGAGCATCGGTTCTTCGGTTCAGACGATTGAGCGATGAGGACGGGTCTCGCGGCTATCGCTACAACGTCAGAACCTGAACGTGCCCCGTGGCGGAACATTGCGCCTTTCGTCCGGCTAGAAGTCATTGCTCAGGGGAAAGGCGGCTTTATCAGGTGTGTGAAAACGCTTTCGGGGCCCTGGTTTGACCGGGGCCTCTTTGGTTTTCAGAGCTCCGCGTGGTTTGCCTTGATGCTGATGGCGCGCATGATGTTGTATGCGAGGACCGAGAGCGCCATTTCAGTCTTTGTGCCTTTCAGGTTCCTGGTTAGGAACCGTCCGTTTGACATCATCCTCTTAATGGTCCCGAAGGGATGTTCGACTGTCGATCGCCGAATGCGCATCATGTCCGGCGTAGCCCGCTCGTTCATTTTGGCAAGCGCGTCCTCGTCGATGTGCCTACTGACGTAACGCCTTGAGGCGCTGGTGCATCTGGATTTGAGGGAGCAGGCCGCGCAATCGTCTGGCCTAGCGGCATAGAACACGAGACGATCCCTGTTCATGGCCTTCTTGCGTTGGAGTACCCGCCCCGCCGGGCATGTGAAGCGGTCTTCCACCGGTCGCAGCACGTTGCGCCTGGGCGCGCGCCGGCATTGGTGCGGTGACAACACAGAACGTCACCAACCCCGCTTTGGGACCGTTCATGCTAGAAAAACTGGCAGGCGGCGAGAGTGCCGCCCAGGCAGTTTCGGCAGCGCGACAACACGACGCTTTTCCAGATTACCGCCAACTTCTCGCCGTGGATGTCCAGCCGCGGCGCAATGCTCTCGGGTATCTTGTGCCGAATTCAGGGTTATCAGCAGGACGCACGCTTAAGAGCGCTTCACGATTGCGTCCTTTTCCTCCAGGCACAAAAGCTCGGCTTGACGGTTCTCACCGCGAATGTGAGCGATTTTGACTACCTGCTGCAATTGATGCTGACCTCTAGGGTTTTGCTCTATCGGGTGGCTGCGTGACGAACGTCCCTCGCCTTGAACGGATGAACTGTTGACCCTCGATCTCGGCACTGCGTCTCCAAGCCACTAAAAATTCATGTTGTCGCAAGCTCCGGACCCTATAGGTCCAGGCAACCACTCTTGCACCGCGATACCGCTGGCCGGGCTAAGCTGCGTATAGATGAAATGGGACAGCTCGTCTTGTCGGATCACGGCGGCGCTAAGGCGACCGGTTCGATACGCCGCGGTATCGACGGCGATCCGGTTGTCATAAACTTCGGGAAGCAACGAGTTTGTGATGGTGTGGCCGTGCACGACAGTATGATCGAAAGCGTCGACATGATCGAGAAAGCCCGTCCGTATCCATCGCAAGTCGTATTCAGTCTGCGCAGTGAGTAGAACTCCGGGACGAATGCCAGCATGAACGAAACAGAAGCGGCCGATCTCCTTGTACGTCAACGCGTTCTCCAACAGGTCGATATGATGCGGAAAGGCGTCACGTATGTCTGCGGCAATACCCTTGAAGTCAGGCACTGGGCGATCGGAGTAAGCGCTTACCGTGGCTGTGCCGCCCCAATCCATCCAGTTGACCGCATCTTCACTTGATAGTTCCCCACGAAGCAAAGCGCGCAGGTAAAAATCGTGATTGCCTAAGATTAATCGCGAACCGCGATAAAGTTCAAGCGTCGAGGCCACGAGATCAAGCACCTGCGGACTGCGGGGGCCCCTGTCGATTAGATCGCCTAGAAAAACCACGATCGGCTTTGATCGGCGTTGCTCTGAGGCGACAGCGATATGACGAAGCAAGACCTCAAGAAGGTCGGCGCGTCCATGGATGTCGGCAATTGCATAAATCTCGGACACCAAATCCTCAGTCATCGCTGCTATTCTCTCTCACAAGCAAACATTAGGTCCGGCGCCATGCTTTTACCGATCTAGGCTTTACGTTACCTTCTGGTAGATCCGCAAGATGCCCTCGTGACTCAAGCATAAGGCAGAGTCGGCGCATAACTGCGCAGTGTGCTTCAGCGCTTCCCGCACCGCAACCCGCCGCTCCCGCCCCCATCCCTTCGCGAAATCAGCTGATCGTGGTTCCGGGTCAGGATCTACCTCGTCGAGAGGGCGCCGTGCACCAGGCGCTCTGGGGTGCCGAGAAAAGTCTCACTCTTTCGCACCGCGACAGTCAAGTCGGACCGAACAAGGGCTATCGTTGATGAACCATGTTACATTCCAACTAAGGCGATGGTGATTTCTCACACTCACCCGAGAGATTGTTGCGGTAGTTGCGCCCTTTCCAGCCCTCTAGAATTCCCGGGCTTCCGGGGGCTGTGTCGTGACCGAAACCATTGTGCGACAGCTGATTTTTACGTTGAGCGTTGCGCGAGAAATAGCGTCGCGGGAAAGTCCAGACTACGACCTCGTTCTACTTCTCATCCAGCAAGCCCTGCAAGTGGCCAAGGATGAGGCGTCGCGCCACGGGATTATGGTCGATTTCGATGACATATCCGAACGAGAGCATTGAGGCGTACGGTTGAAGCCAATTCGCCTTGAGCCTCACCGCACGCCCATTGATCCTGGAGGGGCTGGGGTCGGCTCCAAAATCAATGCGACGAGAATTAGGGGCTCTTAGTTAATTTAGGATTTACGCATATGCAGATCGACCCGTCATTCGCCATCATCCTATCGTAATAGTCCTCGGCCATCCGCGAGGCTTGCCGAGCGGTAGACTCAAATGATGCGGTAGCAGCCGCTCTCGCACCTCTTGCCGCTGCTTGCCGTCCAGGCCGGTCTCACCTGGCCAGGCAGATCTTCAGCGATCCTTCGGTTGAAGAAGTTGCCGACAGCATCGCTCCGCCCGAGCGTCGTGACTGAAGGCGTTGTTCGTCGACCGCGTCAAGGTTCACTGCCGCCTATCAGAGCGTAGCTACTGCTTCGCAGAATTGCGTTCGTTCGGGGCTGAAAGAGTTTAGCATTCGTGTCGAACTTGGTTTTCAGGCTCGCGAATAGGACGACGACCTCGAATTGGCAATTATCCAGCGCTTCGACGCGCATTATGACCTTACGCGCGCGGCCTTCGGGCTTCGTCGAGAGCTTTTGGATTGTTCGTAGAGCCGAAGGCATGGACGCTCCCGCCCGAGCTGCGATAGGGATGGAGCCGTTCTGACGATACCTGCCGCTGCTTGGCAAACGGGCTGCCGTGCCGCGTCAATTTGTGCGCACATCATTGAATCTCTTGCTAAAATGTCTTCGCAACCTGATACTCATTCGCTTCCCAGGCTCGAAGCTCACCGGCTTCGCACGTGTAGTTCTCGTCCGTTTCGGCTATTCCGATGCCAATACCATCAATGTTCGGATCATCGAATGTGACGTAGATGTCTGACTTGTGGATTTTTCGCTCCTGAAAGTCCTTCAGTATGAAAGCGAGACATTGAACGTTCTTCTTCGTGTTGCCGCGTCGAATGTGGCTCTCAATTTTGCGATCAATCTTCGAGAGCTGAAGCGTGTCCGCCCGAGCTGCTGCTGATACAGGCAGCGCCGGCAAGGCTAGAATGAAGATCCTTATCAAATGCAATTTCATCATCTCAGAGTCCCTCGTCTGCTAGCAATAAGTGGCATTATGGATATCTGCTTTGATGGCCGCATTCCGGGCACTTTCGAGTCGACTTCGTAGGTTCTAATCTCGACACGCGAGCGTTCCGGCTTGGCGGCTCCTCAACGGTAGGACCGGCGTCTGTTATGGTCAGCCCCCTGCTTCTTCTGTCGCATGGTAGTCCTCTTCGACAAATTTTCTCAACGATGATCTCACATTTGGAAGTTTGATCTGAACGTTTGGTCGCCAATCAAAACCGATTGGCTCTTCTCGAAGTCTGAACTCGGCGCATTTGACATCAAGAGAGTATTATCTGATCCTCGGTTTGCTCATGCCCAAGCAGACAGAAACGCACGCTCAAATACTGGTCGCAAGCGGCCATCAGGATAGAGCCGCCCAGCGCCGAAACCGGAGGATCGAATGAGCGATCATGTATATAAAAAGGTGGAACTTATCGGCAGTTCGAAAGTATCGGTCACAGAGGCTATTGAGACGGCAATCGCGCGGGCCTCGAAGACGATGCGAAATCTCGATTGGTTCGAAGTTGATCAAATTCGAGGTCACATCAAGGATGGCGCGGTAGAACACTACCAAGTCGTGATGAAGGTCGGATTTCGAATTGACGACTGATGTACCTACGCTCGCGTCGAGCGATGTCATGACGGCCCGCGTTGTTCTCAGAGCAACTGTAGGGAAACCACGTGCTTTCGAGCAATCTCTAGATATCATCGCGACTTTCCTGCGATTAGGAGGGTTGGTCGTTATCGCATAGAAGTGTCGTCCCGTTCTGGCCGGACCCTGAAAAGCACACATTAGGTGCTTCTCTTGAAGAGCCCTGTTGACCACGGGCCGCTGGCGCCTAGCGCAATTCCTTCCCCACTCTCCGCAGCTTTTAGGGCGACCATTGAGTCACTAACGTGCAACGATGCGTGTAACATTGGGGATCGCCGACGCCTCCAGCACTCAACCACTCGGCCCAACCGATACGGAAAAAGTAGGGATCGATTGGAAGCGATCTGGCGGTCAGCCTCTAGGCGCTTGCTTGGGTATCGGGGTCTTATCCGCTGATGGTTCCTTCACGCGAGAACTTCCCGTTTCGGTCGACGAGAAAGACCACCAGGTCCGAATCCACGCTGGCCGTCACGTTGAAATGCGGGTCGTCCGGGCCCACGATCAGCGCGGCCTGCGCCCCAGAAGCTAATGGTGCGCAAGCGCGGCGGCCGAAGGAGCGGTAGGCACACGAGCGCCGCCCGCATTCCGGTCTCGGCCGGCTGACGCCGGCCGAGTTCGCTCAGACCGTCAATCCGCGACGTGATCGGGTGCTGCGCAGCCAAAAAGGCCCGGCACCGCAATCCGCTGCCGCCGCCCCAAATACAGCAACCAAAAACATGGGGTAATCGCGGCGCGATCGTCCCAGGCCATTTTTAAAATGATGGCTGGCGAGGGTGGTTGCCCCCGATAAGATGGAAATACGGGCTCACGATTGGAACCGGGCCCAAACATCAAATGGAGGCAACTTTGGACCAATATATAGGGCTGGACATTTCATTAAAAGATACCACGATTTCGATCCGACAAGACGGGAAGCGGATATGGCGCGGGAAGTGCCCTTCTGACCCAAAGCTCTTGGCGCAGGTGATCCGCAAGCACGCCCCGCACGCCAAGCGCGTTGTGTTTGAGACGGGGCCATTGTCAACGTGGTTCTATCATGCACTGATGGCAGAAGGGGTTCCCGCGATCTGCATCGAAGCGCGGCACGCGCAAAAGGTCCTGAACGAGACGCTCAACAAGACCGACGCCAATGATGCGGATGGATTGGCCCAGTTGGCCGAAGCCGGGTTCTACAAGGCGGTCCGGGTAAAGGCGTTCGACAGCATGCTGACGCGCACGCTGGTGGCGGCTCGCAATCAGTTTCTGAGCATCTCGACCCAGCTCAGCAACCAGATTCGCGGCCTGACGAAGACGTTCGGTCTCATCATTCCCAAAGGAACAGGTCGGGTATTTGATGGCAATGTAAGGGAACTCTTGGATGGGAATGACGGCCTGGCAAGGATCATATTGCCTCTGCTCGATGCGTTGCGCGACATACGCAAGCGGGCGGCTGATCTCGATCGCCAATTGCTCGCAGCGGCGCGACGGAGCCAGGCGACGAAGCTTCTAATGACGATTCCGGGTATCGGCGCCGTCACGGCGGTATCCTACGTTGCAGCGATTGAAGATCCAGATAACTTCAAAACGTCGCGCTCGGTTGGCGCCTGGCTTGGGCTGACAACGCGGCGTTACCAGTCTGGCGAGGTCGACTATGACGGCCATATCTCGCGACGAGGCGACAACCATCTGCGGGGCCTGCTTTATGAAGCAGCAACGGTGATCCTCACGAGAACCAGAGCCAATAACGAAAGCCGCCTCAAGAGCTGGGGACTTAAGCTGCGTGAGCGCTTGGGCTTCAAGCGCGCCGCGGTGGCCGTCGCCCGAAAGCTCGCGGTCATTATGCACAGCATGCTCAAGACAGGAGAAGTATTCCATGCATCGGCTGGCGCCACAGCGTAAGCGACACGCCAGCCATCTCCCTCGGCGCGTCAAACCTGGTTGTATAATCGCACTCCCTTCGTCAAGGTGTTTGAGCGTTCGGCATCGTCGCCGTTCTGCGGTAGATGCAGAGCGACGTAAATCCATTGGTTGAGTCGGTCCTCAGCGGTGATATTTTTTGAGCTGTCCAGTGCTGGGAGCAGGGTTGTCTCCGCGGTCGACATAGTGACGCCGCACAATGGGTCTTCGCAGGTAGGACCTTCCTAATGTTTGAGGCGCAGTCTCGATGAGCTGCAGCCAGGTTAAGCGGAATGATCCGACCCACGTCCGCAGCAGGGACGCTCAGTGCCTCAAATCGGGTTTGACGCGCTGAGGGAGGAAGGCTGACACTTCGCTTATGCGGTGGCGCCAGCCAATGCGTTGAACATCTCTCCTGTTTTGAGCATGCTGTGCATGATGACGGCAAGCTTTCGGGCAACCGCCACCGCAGCGCGCTTGAAGCCCAACCGCTCACGCAGCTTGAGCCCCCATCTTTTGAGACTGCTCTCGTTCCTGGCACTGGTCCTCGTGAGGATCACCGTCGCCGCTTCATAAAGCAGTCCGCGCAAATGGTTGTCGCCTCTTCGCGAGATATGGCCATCATAATCGACCTCGCCTGACTGGTAGCGCCGCGTTGTCAGCCCGCACCAGGCGCCAACCGAGCGCGACGTTCTGAAGTTTTCTGGATCTTCAATCGCCGCGACATAGGAGACGGCTGTGATGGCGCCTATACCCGGAATCGTCATCAACAGCTTTGTCGCCTGGCTCTCCCGTGCAGCCGCAAGCAATTGGCGATCAAGATCGGCCGTGCGCTTGCGGATGTCGCGCCACGCCTCAAGCAGCGGCAATATAATCCTTGCCAAGCTGTCATTCCCATCTACGAGTTCCCTCACATTGCCATCAAACACCCGTCCTCTTCCTTTGGGTACGATAAGACCGAACGTCTTCATCAACCCGCGGATCTGGTTGCTGATCTGGATCGAAATGCTCAGGAGCTGATTGCGGGCGCCCACCAGCGTGCGCGTCAGCATGCTATCGAACGCCTTTACCCGGACCACCTTGTAGAAGCCGGCTTCGGCAAGTTGCGCCAAGCCATCCGCATCATTGGCATCGGTCTTGTTGAGCGTCTCGTTCAATACCTTTTGTGCGTGCCGCGCTTCAATGCAGATCGCCGGCATCCCCTCGGCCGTCAGGGCGTGATAGAACCACGTCGACAACGGCCCCGTCTCGAATACGACGCGCCTGGCGTGCGGGGCGTGCTTGCGGATCATCTGCGCCAGAAGTTTTGGGTCAGAAGGGCACTTCCCCCGCCATATCCGCTGCCCGTCCTGTCTGATCGAGATCGCAGTATCTTTCAACGAAACGTCGAGCCCTATATATTGGTCCATGGTTGCCTCCACTTGATGTTTGGGCCCGGTTCCAATCGTGAGCCCGTTTTTCCATCTTATCGGGGGCAACCACCCCCGCCAGCCATCATCTGAGAAAAGTGGCCTGGGACGATCGCGCCGCGATTACCCCATGTTTGAGGCACTGAGCGTCCCGGCTGCGGACGTGGGTTGGATCATTCCGTTCCGGCGGCTGCACCTCATCGAGCTGCGCCAAAAACATAGGAAGGTCCTACCTGCGAAGACCCACTATGCGGCGACACCTGTCGACCGCGAAGACAACCCTGCTCCCGGCACTGGATAGCTCTGACTGGTAAGACGGTCGCTGAGGGGACGACCAACCATTCAATTTTACACCGTGTTCGCTTTCTCCGACGCGGTGACGATGCCGAGTGCCAAAACCATCTTGACGAGTAGCGTGCGATTAGACAACCGCCGGAGCGAACTCAAAAAGGAATAAAACTTGGAGGCTAGGTCAAAGTTTACAGGCGCCTTCCAAGGCAATCTCGTCCTAGACTCAGACTATGAATGTCTGCGTTGATTCGTCATCGCTTTCGAAGGCCGCATATTGGAAATCAGGTGACGACGATGGTGGCTGTCGCCTCAATGCGTCGAGAAATTGATCCTCGGTGATCGACCCGGCGCCATCTTGGTCCAAGCTCAGGAAGAGTGCATTCGCCTGTTCCTCGCTCACGTCGTCAGGACGACCAGCAGCAAATTCCTCCTGACTTATGACACCGTCACCGTCTGTATCCAGCGAGCTGAACAGGTCGGAAAGCGAGTCATCTGATGACGATGGCGGCGGTGGGGCCCCCGCCCCCATTGGCTGCGCATTTCCCGCCATTGCCTCGTTCAACTGATCGACTGTCAGGGAGCCTGAGCTTTCTGTGTCAAAGCTATTGAACAGATTTGTTGCCTGTTCCTCGCTTACATCCGACGGACGGGCTCCAACGAACTCTGCCAGGCTGACCTGACCGTCACCGTCAGTGTCCATTGAAGTGGCTAGATCGCCTTGCTGCTGGCCAGTGCCGGTATCGGATTGGCTGCCATCCGATGCCGTTTGACCTTGCTGCATGCTCATCAGCATCGACATCAACTGAGACAGGAGTTTCTGTGCACTGTCGATCAGTGCGCTTTCCTCCGAGAGGTCGAGGAAACTCCGGTCGAGCTGCCGGTAGCATTAGAGGAAATTGATTGACTTTCGGTGGTGCCCGAAGCGAGTTTCGTGTACCGGTAGGACGTAGTGGCTGATGTCGACGCGATTGTTGTCACAGAGCGCTCCTATGCGACGAAGATGAGTGAGGTGACGCATTACAGAACTGGTTAGTTCTCTAATCTGAGTTTGCCAAACTCGCAACAGCATAAGGCTGCTGGCAAGAAGTCGTAGTTGACATTTTGCCTGATTGTTGGGCGGCTGATTCGCTAGCCGACATGCTGTGGACCGGTGGTTTCTGAATCAGAAACTCCCGGGTAATTGGACAACTTGCCCGATCGCGTGGGCGCCAAAGGTCTCCAACAGACCCTGTACAAGCTCTTTGCCAGTAAGGAAGACCTCTTTGCTGCAGTCGTTGTCGCCCATCGGAGAATGATGCTGGACCGTCCCCCGTCGGAGGGGGGAAGGACTTGCAGATAGCCGAGGCGTCATGATCGACATCGAGGACGGACGGGCATAGGCTTGGCTCGCCCGGAACGCGCGCAAGCTCCGTTTGGAACGATGCATAAGCATATTTGCTCGCGGGCGTGGCTGCGCACTGATTCGTTATTGATCGATGCGCCGCTCTATCGTGGCCGTTGCCTCAGAAATAAGGAACTAATTCGTACTAAAAATACCTTTTTTCGGTCAAAGAGCCATAAAAAGCAGTCTTTTCAATCCGAAAGGCTACTATTTTAACGATCTGTTTAATGCTGTGGAGGATTGTTCCGCTAAAGCCATTCAAACCGGTGAACATGATGTCCACTCTCCTTATTCGGCATGACCAGCGGCTTATCGCGATAGTCAACTCGCAGCAGATACGACCATATAGTCTCGCCCCCGACCTAAAGCTCGAGCCGGCGTTGCGTTCGGCGCCAATCCCGCGGCCGAACTAGTCCACACAGAAGCTTCGCATCCCCAACAGTCCATTCAGCGCCGCAGA
Source organism: Rhizobium sp. LjRoot258 (assembly GCF_964254185.1). Taxonomy (NCBI): domain Bacteria; kingdom Pseudomonadati; phylum Pseudomonadota; class Alphaproteobacteria; order Hyphomicrobiales; family Rhizobiaceae; genus Rhizobium; species Rhizobium sp. LjRoot258. The sequence goes on from NZ_CAXUST020000003.1 coordinate 851,651, forward strand.
ACTTGCGTATGCGGTGATGGCAATTCTTTGTCCATTCTTGAGGGCCATCATGACCTATCACTCTGCAAATCCGGATACCAAACTAATGGCCGAGCACCTCTCCGTACTCGGAAATGCAAACCGGTTGGCCATGCTCGAACATCTTTCCTCCGGCGAACTTCAAGTCAACGCGCTTGCCAAGATGCTGAACCTTGGTCAGTCGGCACTATCCCAGCATCTTGCTGTTCTGAGAGCGTGTCAGTTCGTCACGGGACGGCGGGCGTCCCAGGCAATATTCTACTCGATTCGGAAGGAGCCCATCCTGCTCACGCTCGAGCGTACGCGGGATTTGCTGCTTCGCCAGTCTGAACATCGCCCTGTCGAAGAGCATCCCGACGCGGTGTTCGGAGGTTAGCGCACGCTCCGAGAAAATGCTGGTGATCAGCCACGGAATCATTTATAGAACTGATGGGTTCTGTAATGAAGTACAGACTGTGCGCCTTTGATGAACATAGTTTCTCTGGCGCCCTCTTGGCTGAATGGAGCGGCCACCCAGCATTGAACATGCGGCAGGTGAACGTGGGTCTCGGCGACGCCCTGAGGGTGGCAACCGAGTTGGCCTTTCCGTTGGCCTGCTCTGTTAGGGGGCGCGTTCTATGGTGTCTACGTATCTTAGCTACCTTACGGTGGCGAACAATCTAAACAAGACGCTATCAGCAGTAGCGTCAAAAGGCGCGGTTGCGAACGAGACCGCATACTACAAGGAAAACATCGGCAAGGTAACGACCGTCGATGAATTCATGGATAACTACCGCCTCTATTCCTACGCGATGAAGGCCTATGGTCTGGAAGACATGACCTATGCGAAGGCCTTTATGAAGAAGGTCCTTGAAAGCGACCTCAGCGACTCCTCGAGTTTCGCGAACACCTTGAGCGATAGCCGCTATACGCAATTTGCTGCGGCATTCAAGTTCGTCGGTGAGGACGCGACTGCTCAAACAGATGTGCAACAGAGTTCACTGCTCGACAACTACGAGAGTTCGTTCGAGGAGGAGACGGAAGCGACGACAACGGAGACCGACTATTATGACAGCGCGATCGACGAGGTGACCTCCGTCGATGACCTTCTCGGTAGCAGCCGGCTTCGCAACTATGTGCTGGAGGCTTTCGGCCTCAGCACGGACTACACATCCACCAGCTTTCTGCGCAGCGTTTTGACCAGCGACGTCGACGATCCGGATAGCTTCGTCAACCAACTGGACGACGACGTCTTCGTCAATCTCGCAAAGGCCTTCAATTTCAGCACGGACGGCACGGCGGGTGATCCGGTGCAGAGCGATGACCAGAAGTCTCAAGTCGAAAACATGTATGTGATTTTCCGTATCGACATTCGCGTCGAGTTCGGTCGGCGACGCCTACACCACGTATTTCGAAGACACGATCGGCAGCATCACTTCCGTCGACGAATTAATGGCCGACGACAAGCTCGTAACTTACCTACGCACCGCCTATGGCGTGAGCGATTCTGACCCCGACAACTACATCTCGGCGGCATTGAAGAGTTCATCGCTTGCGACTGCCATCGGGCTCAGTGAACTGCACGACGCGTTCAATTTCGATTCCGATGGAGCACTGGCTGATGGAACTGCAGCGCAGACCAGTGATCAGACATCTGCCACCACGACTGCCTTCTCGGAAAACTACAGCGTCAGCAGTGTCGACATTTGGATCGAGGATTCGGTCGACAACTACAAGAGCCGCATCGCGGACGTGACCAGCATCGACGACTTCCTGACGTCGAATGCGGATGACGACGATGACGACAACGACGATCACGCCGAATTGTGGCAGATGGCGCTACGCGCCTTTGGAATCGACGCTTCCGAGGTTACGAAAAGCCAGTTTCGAAAAATACTGGAAAGCGATCCGGACGATCCAAACAGCTACGTGAACCAGCTCAATGACGAAAGGTTCACCGCACTGCGTGCTTCATTCAATTTCGACTCCGACGGGAACACTAAGGTTCCGTTGCTCGCCATGTCGCAATCGGTCATCGATGACTTCGTTGCGGATTACAAGCAAAACAAGATCCGATACCTTACCGGTACGGACGCGACAGACGCCTCAGACGCCGCCGATACCGAGATGAGCTATTTCAATACTCAGATGGCAACATTGAAGACGGCCTCTGACGTGTTGGTGGACCACCGTCTTGTGAATTTGATGCTCGAAGCGAAGGGCATCGATCCCGATGATGTTACCGACGCCGAATTGCAGAAGATGTTCGCATCCGATCCGGACGACCCCGACAGCTACGTCAACAGCCTGTCTGACAATCGGTTCGCTGAGATCGTTGCCTCGTTCAACTTTGACACGGACGGGAACCTCTCTTCCGAGCCTGAAGGCACTGTTCAGCAGCGTGGCGATGTCATCGACACCGTGAACAACTATTTGCGGCAAACTCTGGAGAGTGATCAGGGAGACAGCAATACCGGAGTGCGATTGGCACTCTATTTCGAGCGAATGGCCCCAACGATTTCCAGTGCCTATGACATCCTCGGGGACGACGCACTGTTCGAGTTCTTCACGACAACCTTCGGCCTCTCCAGCTCCGTCTCGAACATGGATGTCGAGAAGCAGGCGGAGATGGTCTCAAACTTCATCGAGATCGAGGATCTCGGCGATCCCGACAAGGTGAAGGATTTGATCAAGCGTTTTACCGCGATGTACGACATGAGCAACGGAACCACGACCTCGAGCGCAGCGACGATCCTCAGTGGCGCCACGTCAATCAGCGCGGATACGCTGCTGGCAGTTGCTCAGTTGAAGAGTTCGTAGGAGCAAGACGGCCATGTCCAGTCGAAGCACGGATTTCATTGCGACGGAAGAAGAGGGCTTGGAAAGCGCCTTTCGGCTTGCCTGCGATCTCATAGATCTGCTGCCGTTCTCGGGTCAAAAGCTGAACCCGCAGCAGAAGCGCGCATGGCCTCGTACCGGGGTGTTTGGTATAGAAGGCATTGAGATTGCCGGAATCCCACTCGAAGTCGAACTCCTGTGCGAAGCGATCGTCACCTGCTTGGTCGCAGATATCTGCTTCGATATGCAGGCACTGTCGATCACTGTAGCGCCGCTCCTACGAAACGATCACTTCGGCCTCCGGCTTCATTGAGTCGCGACGAAAGAAAAGTCTTGGCAACTATCGTCAATCAACTTGCGATACGGCTTTTGCCAACTGCGCCTGTACGGCCATTAGCCCCGTAAGGAAGTCGACATCATCCTGGTCGAGGCGACTGCCCTTGGTCTTCTCCCAAAGGTCGGTGATCTGGAGAGCAACCCCGCTGGCCCGCCGGAACAACTCGACAATCTGATCGTGGTTTTCCCAGGTGAGGATGACTTGGGCGAGTTCGGCGTGAGTCGACTGCAATTCACAGCCGTAGGGCGACCGCACCGCATCGCGGTTTGGTAGCGAAATGGCATTGAAGCGCAACACATCGTCCAAGGGACAAGTCTCCTTTTCTCCAGAGGCCATGCAACGATCGGCTCTGCTTCGCAAAATAAATGGGAAAATTTCCCATTTGTCAATTGCCAACGGCTACCCAGTCATGCGCACGTCCAATGCTCACTAGGAACACTTCATGTTTGTTGGCGTCTAGTCCGGCGGTGGCCCGGGAGGATCGCCCATATCGGATGGCGGTCCTCCCGGCGGCGGCCCGCGTCGGCCAGGTGGCGGCCGCCCCATGCCTGGACCATCTGGCGGAGGGCCGCCCGGTCGGTTGGGATCAAATGCAGGACGCCTGTCAGGTGCACCCGGTCCGCGGGCCTCGAACATTCCACCCGATACGGGTAGATCAAGGAAAGCGCGCCCCTGGTCTGCCAGAACGCCTGCACCTCTTTCGCGTACGTGGATTCCGAGGCCTGCCCGTAGGCTTGAACCGTTTCGCTCGATAAAGGTCTCTATGTTGACGACGCCCGCCTGAAGGCCGGGCACAATCTCCTCCGCACTGACGCGCGCTGGCCGCCACTGGCCGCCCCGCATAGCGAATCTGACAACAACACGTTTTCCATTGAAGCTGCGCGACAACCGGCCAATCGCAAATCCTGCAATACGGGCCTGTCCGTCGTTGAACTCCGCGACACCCCTCAGCGCGGGAACCGCAGACCTCTTACGCCGCTCTACGCGGCTCGCGACAATGGTGCCGTCGGGTCTGCGAATTCCGAAGACAGCGACGACCTGTCCAAGCGCCACACGTGGCAGGCGCTCTACCTTGCTCAAGTCTATGCGCTGCGCAAGAACGGTCATTTGCCGCTTGCCGATTGCTGAAACGGGGCCGGCGACTTCACTGGTTATATGGATTGCCTGAGCACTTTGCCCATCGAGCAGTACTCGAACGACATGGCCAAGGCGCATGTCACCCGCATCGACGCGTTGACCATCGATAAAGACCGGGACGTCGCGTGCGTAAGGAACATGTCGACCGTTGACGATTATGCTGCCGAAGCCGGTGATCGTGCCAACGATGCCGGTGCCACCGATCCCATGATCTTCACCACCGACGATGGATTGACCGGTACCTCCGATGCCGTGATCGTGGGGTCGAGTCCTTTCCGCGGCGTTCGCCGCCAGCGCCGCAGGCAGGCAGGCGATTCCCAGCAAGAACTGACGTCGCAAAAGAACCGACGGCTTCATTCGTCGCTCTCCCCGCCACCCGACTCAACCGGGCTATCTTTCGCTTGCATGACGTAGACGCCAGCGATCCAACGCCGATTTCCGCCGGAATCGTTCTCGATGGCACCATTGGCTAGCCGATTGAGCCGCAAAAGCATCGCCATGGCTTCTTCGCGACTCGCCTCCTCCAGCCGCGCGGCGAGCGCATCGGAAATGTTATTGTAATGGACGGCTCGCTCGAAAAACGGGGGTGCCTCGGCAAGGATGTTCTCTACGGCCGCAGCCGCATGATCATGAAGGTTGCGCGTAAAATAGTGCCGTCTCGTTTCGGCATCCCCGCTGGAAATGAGAGAGGCTGCGCTCAGATGAACGCGATCCTGATCGTCGACCATCGCAAGCCCGCGATCAACCCATTCATCCAGTACAGCTCTTGGATGAAGATCACGAGTGACTTCGGCAACCAGACTCTCAAAGGAGAAATCTCCGTCTGACGAAACGCGAGGCAGCGCCTTGGCAATACCTGCCTCATCGCAGGCACGGGGATCAGCAAGCCAGCGAGCGATGATCCGGCTCGTTCGGGAAGCCGGCGCAGGCAGGGATTCGACCGTCAATTCGCTCACCCGAAGACGGCTTATGTCCTTGCGATGGATGCCGGTGAGCAATGATATGCGACTGTCGGTCTGCTTCTTGTCCGGTAAAGCAAAGTCTGTTTCAGCGACCTCGACAAAGAGGCGCCGCATCAAGCCCGAAAACGCGACAAAGTTCAGTCCGCTCGCCAAGCACAGCCGCACTATTGGCCTGAGGACGCGCACAAGTGTTCGCTGAAGAGCCTCTTCTGAAAATGGAGCTTTAGGCCGTTGCTTCATTATCTGAACGCTCGCATCCACAGACCTCGGTGATGAAACGTAACCAAAGCCTGATCAAGTCCCTTAGCGATGAACCTTAGTACTTATGCGTACCCAAAAATCAAGGTGCTGTGCCTCTCAGAAAAACCATGATGCACAGCCATAGGTGTTCCCTCTCCTGCTCCGGGCTGCTCCATCCATCGGGCGGGTTCATGCCTCCGAAGATCATGTCCATCAACAGGCGCGCACCACTCAGCGGATCGTCGAGGCGCAGCAAGCCTTTCTCGACCTGCGCGCTTAGCCATTCGGCCAGGTCTTGCCTGGAGCGAAGAACCTCGCTTGTACCCAGCGCTTCCGCCAGTTCGGGAATAACAGACGAGTCTCTGACAATCGTCCGGACAAGGATTGCCTGATCGTCGTCGTCCCGGTCAATGCGGAATATCCTGGCGATCGTCTCCTCGATCGGCGCCTGCTCGTCAATCGGCCGCGGCAGCGCAAGGAGCCTTTGTTCGGAGATGTTGGTTGCAGCGACAAACAATTCCTGCTTGCTGGGAAACAACCGGTACAGAGTCTGCTTCGATATCTGACAACGCGTTGCCACGATATCTGTCGTTGTACCTGCGTAGCCAAGCTCAGCAAACGCCTGTCGTGCGGCTTCGATTATCTGCAGACGGCGAGTTGCCTCATCAGAGGTCGGAGGACGACCACGGGACCGCTTCACTTGCCGTTGATCAAGTCTTTGTTCAGGCGCGTTCACGGGCTTCGCCAATCCGTTGCTGATACCTAGACGCAAAGTGGTCGGGCGCCGGATGCATTGACCTGCACGACTTCGCGCAGGCTACAAATCACGACATTCGAAGCAACGTCAACCACTTGCCACTAAATAAGCGAACGCCGGCAGGACTTTCCACGGTTTTGCGGTGTAACCGCTGTCGATCGAAGTTCAACCCGTCAGCCACAGAAAATAATAGATGATTTCAGGGATTGAAGACGTTAAGGCTGCATTTAAAGTACCAAGAAGTACCATAATGATTCGCCGCTGAATCTGCCACTCGGCTGGACGTAGCGGTGCGCACGGATGATCCGCTGCGAACTCGCCCAGTCCTCATCGCGCTTCGCGTCGGCATGCGTTTGCCGTCCGGTCTTCCTGTGCGCCCAGATGACGGCATGTCCCTTCACTCCTCACGAAAGGAAAAATGCCATGAGCATCTTCGGCAGCATGAAAACCGCAGTATCGGGAATGAACGCGCAGGCCAACCGCTTAAGCACCGTCGCTGACAACATAGCCAACGCCAACACAACGGGCTATAAGTCGGTATCGACGTCTTTCTCCTCGCTCGTCCTCCCTTCCACGACCGGCAACTACAACTCTGGCGGCGTGCAAACGTCGGTCCGCCAGGCCGTTGCCGAACAAGGTGACATTTCCTACACCACCTCCGCCTACGATCTTGCAATTTCTGGCGACGGTTTTTTCATCGTCAACGGCGCGGATGGAACACCCGTCTTGACGCGCGCCGGAGATTTCTCCGTCGACGCGAATGGCAATCTCGTCAACAGCGCCGGATTTACGCTGATGGGCTACTCCTATGACTCGGGAGCGCCGGCGGTCGTCGTCAACGGCTTCGATGGCCTTGTACCGGTCAACGTGGCCCAGTCCGGTCTCAGTGCAATCGCTTCGACCTCGGCCTATTTCAGCGGCAACCTCGATTCAAGCGCTGAGGTTGTTTCAGACCCCAGCGCACTTCCAAGCGCAAACGACGCGACGACTGTCACCGACGACACCAAGAAGATGTCGCTTGTCGCCTACGACAGCCTTGGCAACACGGTGCAGTACGACTATTACTTCACCAAGACTGGCGAAACGACAGACGCCAGTGGTGCCATCACCGGCACCACCTGGGAAGTCGCCGCCTACCGCAATGCTGATGCCAGCACTGGCAGCACGACGTCCTTCCCCTACTCCTCCAGTGCGGTAAGCGTGGCCAGCCTCAGTTTCGATGCGAACGGCCAACTGACCTCTGCAACCAACACCGACATCGTCGATCCCGTTACCGCTAAGACGATCACGATGGACTATTCGGGTTTCACTCAGCTCTCATCGGACTTCGCCGCAACAGGTTCGGCCGACGGTCAGGCGGCAAGCACGGTCAGCTCCGTCGGTATCGGCACGGATGGCGTCGTTACGGTCTCCTATTCGAACGGCACGACAAAGCCGCTCTATCAGATACCGCTCGCAACTGTTGCCAGCCCTGACAATCTCACATTGTTGAGCGGCAACGTATACAGCGCAAACGGTGCCTCTGGCGTGACGGTCACCGGCTTTCCGCAATCGAATGGCCTTGGCTCTATCCAATCGGGTGCGCTGGAAAGTTCGAACGTCGATCTCGCCGGCGAACTGACCGAAATGATCGAAGCCCAGCGTTCCTACACGGCCAATTCCAAGGTGTTCCAAACGGGCTCCGACATCATGGACGTGCTCGTCAACCTGAAGAGATAAGGATAACCCGTAATGTGACGGGCTGGACATCACCGGGATACGGCCGAGACTGAGAGCCCTTTCGCAATGTGCTGTAGGCGAAGTTGGAGTAGCGCGATGATCCATCGGATCAAACCGCCGGCGTCTTCGTCTCCTGATGCAGATGGCGCCGGCGCCACGCGGCAGGTGCCTCGCCGTGCGCTTGCGGAAGAAGCGGGAGAAATAGGCCGGGTCCTCGAAGCCGGTCTCTCGGCCTATGTCTTCCACTGAGCGGACGGTAAAGAGGAGCAGGCGCCTCGCCTCCAGGAGGCGCCGCTCCAGAAAAAGCTCCTTGACCGAGAGGCCGAAAACCTCGCGGGCGGCCTTGTCGAGCAGGTGCGGTGTCGTTGCGAGCGCCTCGACATATCGGCCGACGGTCCAGTCCTCCTTGAAGTGAATGTCGATCGCGCGACGAAGCGCAAGCCCGAGGGCAACCGTCGGCGAGGTCGAAGGCAGCGCGACGACGCCCCCGAGGCGATCCATCAGCGACAGTACCACGCCGATCAGCCCGGACAGCACCTTCTCGCCCTCCGCGCAGTGCTCGCGATATTCCTCGAGGATCATGTCGAGGAGCGTTTGAAAGCCAGCCGAATGAACAGGACTGAGGGCGCATCGACGCTCTTGCCGAAAGGGAAGGTTGGATCAACGGTATACTCGGCCCCATCGACGCTTCTCGCGGAGGTTCTGAAGGCGCTCACAATGCAAGCGGCCGCCTATCGGCGACCGACGCTGACGATGAGAGAATTGATCGAAAGACTTGCATAGACGTCACCACGGTTCGCCGAACAGGCGCTCAAGGCTCTAGATCGCCGTTGATTATAGTCGTGATGTGGCCTGTTCAGCGTGCTTGGCATTCTGGTCGGCTTGTTTTTCATGAACAGGATCGATCGGCGCGTCATGTTGTTGGGGGGGTTGTGCTGACCACCACATTCCATCTCCTGATCGGCCTCACAGCGCTCCTCATGCCGGGTATAACCCTTAAGCCATATGCCATCCTGCTTTTCGTAGTCGGCTTCGTCTTTTCGATGCAGGGCACGATCGGCCTGCTCGTATGGTGGCCGCTCGCGGAGATGTCCCGCTGAAGATTCGCAGCTTTGCCAAAGGAGTGTGCGTCTTCATGCTATGGATTGCAAATGCCGTTGTCGCATTTGCATTTCCTCCGACCGTGCAGATGCTCGGAAGACAATTTCCTGCGCGTTCTCAGTGGATCCGAGAATGGCTCGAAATGCTGACCCATCAGTACGGGCGCCGATTCAAGAGGGAGATCGCATCCCAACCGAACGCGATCTCTACGAAGTTCAAGCCGCTCTCTCGGATAAGGTCATCGCGGTCCTATAGGCTATCAAGTCTTCGATCGTAACTAGATGAAGGCGATGGCGCTCAGCAAACGCCTCAAGTTCCGGTAATCGCGACATCGTGCCGTCGTCGTTGGCCACTTCGCAGATCACCCCTGAGGGTGACAAGCCCGCGAGCCTTGCAAGATCCACCGCCGCCTCTGTGTGGCCGGGACGAGACAGCACCCCATTGGAATGAGCGCGAAGCGGAAAAATATGACCCGGGCGCGCAAAATCCTCGGGGCGTGTACCGTCCTTGACGAGTGCTCGAACGGTGGCAGCTCGGTCGGCGGCAGATATCCCGGTCGTCGTTTCCGGAATGTAGTCCACGGAAACGGTGAAGGCGGTCTTGAGCACTTCGGTATTGCGCGGCACCATCAGAGGAATATCGAGCTCGTCGAGCCTCTCGCCTTCCATCGCGACACAGATGAGGCCACGCGCGTGGTTCATCATGAACGCGATCGCCTGCGGAGTAATTGCCTCTGACGCAATCACGAGATCACCTTCGTTTTCCCGGTCACGGTCATCGACAACGACGACAATTTCGCCGCGCGCAATCGCGGCCACCGCATCGTCAATTTTGGAAATCGTCACTTTCTTGCCTTTCAAGGGTTAGCCGTTGTGAGCGGCGTGCATGGCCTGTCAAAGCCACCATTTTCCCTTGGGCGAACAAGCGTCCGGTTCCGCTCATAGAGCGGAGTCGTCTGCATTGCTCTCTTCCATCCGGACTGTAACCGTCGGCTCCGGCATCTCACCGGATCTGCTGACCCTCCGTTTATCCAACGAAGGCGCTCGCGGGCTCCGAGTTGCCTCGATACCGCCGGTGGGGAGTTGCACCCCGCCCTGAGAACACCAATAACATAGGGGATCGATGCGTTGTTTTGCAAGAGGCTTCCAGCCGCCGAGCGATCGAGAATCTGATTCTTCCTGGTGAACGCACCGTTCCCCATTGTTGAATAAAGCTACGACATGATCAGGCCGCCATCGACATTGATCGTCTGGCCGGTGATGTAGGCAGCATCGTCGCTGGCGAGGAAGGTGACGAGACCGGCGACGTCCTCGCCCGATCCTGCCCGCTTCATCGGAATGCCTTCGACCCATTCCTTCATGAGTTCCCCAGGGCCATAGTTGCCGAGGAGCTTTCCCCAGGCCTGATCGTTGTAGGCCCACATGTCCGTCTCGATGATGCCAGGGCAGAAGGCGTTGACGGTGATATTTTCGGTCGCGACCTCCTTGGCAAGGCTCTGGGTGATCCCGACGACCCCCATCTTCGATGCGGCGTAGTGTGGCGTATAGATGAAGCCGTCGCGCGCTTGGCCGGAGGCGGTGTTGATGATGCGGCCGCCGCGTCGATGCTTACGCATGCGCAGAATTGCTTCTTGTGCGCACAAGAAGACGCCCTTCGTGTTGACCGCCATGACTTTGTCCCACTCGCCTTCCGTCATGTCTTCGATGCGGGCGATGGTGATGACGCCGGCGTTTTGGATGGACACGTCGACAGTGCCGAAAGCCTTCTCCGCCGCGTCATAGAGTGCCTTTACGCTAGTTTTGCTAGTGACGTCTCCGACGAATGAGACAGCATTGCCGCCATCCGCCTTGATCTGCTCGGCGACTGCATGGACCGACTCTTCATTGGCGGAGACCACTAGATTGGCCCCTTCCCTGGCGAAGCGCTTGGCGATCCCAGCACCGATGCCGCGGCTGCCTCCGGTGATGACGACGGTCTTGTTTTCGAAGCGTTTCATACTCTCTTCCTTTCGCGGTGGCTGACGATATCGGGCGCAAAGCAGCCCCAAGTGCGTCACGCCGACTTTCAAACGGCTGCCGATATGATCCCAGCGAACTCGGTCGCCTTCAGCGATGCGCCCCCGACCAAGGCTCCATCCACGTTTGCCGCCCCGAAGATGTCGGCGGCATTCGAGGCCTTCACAGAGCCACCGTAAACAATCCTTACGTTGCGCCCATCTTCGCCCAGCCGTTCTTCGAGCATCTGCCTTATCGAAGAATGGATCTCCTCGATCTGCTCTATGGTCGGAACCAGACCGGTTCCAATCGCCCAGACAGGTTCGTATGCAACGACCATGTTCGAACTGGAGGCACCCGCTGGAACTGAAGCGCGTAGCTGTCCGCCAACGACTTCGATCGCCTTTCCGTCACCGCGTTCACGACGGGTCTCACCGACACAGATGATTGCGGTCAGTCCGGCCGTGTGAGCTGCAGTGACCTTGGTCGCGACTATGGCATCGGTCTCGTGGTGGAATATGCGACGTTCGGAATGACCTAGAATTACGAAGCGTGCGCCCGCATCGACGAGCATCTCCGCCGACACCTCTCCAGTGTAGGCGCCCGAAATCTGCGGGTGGCAGTCCTGGGCGCCAATAGCGACGGTCGAATCCTTTGCTCGTTCGGCGGCCTTTTCTATCAGCGTGAAGGGCGGGCAGACGACGATATCGCACGCCGCCTCGCCCGTGAGCCCCTTCAGCGCCTCGATCTCAGCCAGGGAGGAAGCGAGACCGTACATTTTCCAGTTGCCAGCAACCAACTTTCTCATCACATCACCAGCAGCAAAAGCCGCCGTCGACAAGCAGGTCAACGCCCGTCACAAAGCTTGCCGCATTCGACAGCAGGAACACCGCCGGACCGACCATTTCGTCGACGGTTGCCATGCGCTGCATTGGCGTCTGCTCTTCGAAGAGTTTGGTCTGATGGATCATCTCCGGACGCGTGTTCATCGGCGTCGCAGTGTATCCGGGCGAGATTGTGTTGACGCGGATGCCGCGGTCGACCCATTCCATCGCCACGGATTTCGACATATGAATCACGCCGGCCTTGGAAGCGTTGTAATGCGCCTGGCTCAGTCCCCGATTGACGATCACGCCGGACATGGAGGCGATGTTGACGATGGACCCGCCTCCGTTCTTCAACATGGCGCGAGCCTCGGCCTGGCAAGAAAGGAAGACCCCTTTCAGGTTGATGTCCATCAACGTCTGGTATTGTTCCTCCTCCATCTCCTCGGCGGGGTTCGCATTGGCGATACCTGCGGCGTTGACTGCAAGTGTCAGTGCACCGAGTTCCGCCTCAATGCGGGCCACCGCATCTCCAAGGGAAGACTTGCTCGTGACGTCGGCTGCGATCTGGATAGAACGACGGCCAGCAGCCTGAATGTGCTCAGCGGTATTGGCCAGCCCGTCGTCGGTTCGACGGTCGAGCAGCGCGACGTCGGCGCCGCACTGTGCGAGGCCGATGGCAATGCGCTGCCCAATCCCGCTGCCGGCGCCGGTCACGATTGCGACCTGGCCGCTGAGATCGAAAAGCTTCGGGGCGTTCAGAGTGATGTCGGACACCGCTCTTCCTTTCTCTGTCTGTTAGATTGTAGCTAGCTCCATGACCGAGACGTCATTTGCCTCGTCACGATTGAGAATGCCTGCCTGCTTGCCCTGGGCAAGCACGAGAATACGATTGGACACGCCGAGAACCTCCTCGAGGTCCGAGCTCACGACGATGACCGCGACGCCCCGTTTCGCAAGATTGACGATGATGTCGTAGATGCCCGCTCGGGCGCCGACGTCGATGCCTCTCGTGGGTTCGTCGAGCACAACGACCTTGGGATCGCGCATAAGCCATTTCGCGATCACGACCTTCTGCTGGTTGCCGCCGGACAGGTCCGAGGCATACTGCTCGGCGCGACCCTTTACGCCGAACTTGGCGACCGCCTTTTCCGCGAACGAACGCTTGACGCGCGGCGTGATCCAACGCCCGCCCAGCTTGTCGAGGTTGGCGTAGATGATGTTCTCGCCGATCCGGTGGCCGACTACCAGGCCCTGGTCCTTTCGGTCTTCCGGAACCATTACGATCCCTTTGGCGATCGCGTCCGCAGGATCGCGCAGCCTAAGTTCTTCGCCTTCCAGCCTGATCGAGCCTGCGCTGATCGGATCCGCCCCCGAAATGGCGCGGACAAGTTCCGTGCGGCCGGCGCCGACCAGTCCGGCGATTCCAAGGATTTCTCCTCCCTTGACGTCGAAGGTAACGTCGCGGAACGAATTGTCAGGAGAACTCAGCCCGGACACCTGAAGTACTGGCCGATCGGTCGGAACCGGCAGCGTTGGGAACAAGCGGTCAAGCGAGCGTCCGACCATGCTCTCGACGATGGTTCGCACGGGTGTCGCGCTGTCGGCGAATTCCTGCACGCGCTCCCCGTCGCGAAGTACGACGATCCGGTCGGTGATCTTTTTGATCTCCTCCATGCGGTGGGAGATATAGATGATGCCAACGCCCTCCGACCGAAGCTTCCTAACCTGTTCGAAGAGAGCTTCCGTCTCCGCGCCGCCAAGTGCCGCCGTCGGCTCGTCGAGGATCAGGAGTTTCGCATTGAGAGCCAACGCCTTCGCGATCTCGATGAGCTGTTGATTTGCGGTCGAAAGCCCTGCGACTTTCCGCGTTGCCGGTATGTGAAGGTTCAGGCGAGCGAGCTGTTCCTGGGCGCGACGAACCATCTGGGCACGGTCGACGACGCCGTTCTTCATGGGCCAACGTCCTATGAAGACGTTCTCCGCGATGGAGAGCTGCGGCAGAAGCTGCAGCTCCTGATGGATCAGGACGACGCCCTTGTCGATCGCCTCTCTTGGGGTGGCGGGGGCATAGGGCTGCCCCAGCCATGTCATCGACCCTTCGGATGGCGTGCGTGACCCGGCGATGATGCCGGAAAGCGTTGACTTGCCTGCTCCGTTCTCACCGAGAAGTGCAACCACTTCGCCCGGATAGACGTCCAAGCTGACATTCTTCAGAACCTGGAGCGGTCCATACCACTTCGATATGCCCTTCAGGGAAAGAACCGGATCAGTCACGGCAACCTCCTCGAGACCTTGACTATATTACGGGTGGCTGGCGATGAAGCCTGCGACGTTTTCCTTTGTCGTCAGCGTGGCGTCCATAAGCTGTACCGGAGGCACCTTGTCTCCGGCGACGAGCTTGGCGGCGTTTGCCACCGCATCGCGGCCCATCTTCTGCGTCTGCTGTGTCGCAGTCACGTCGAAGACGCCCTTGCCCAGAGCTTCGAGTGCTGCAGTGTCGCCGTCGAAGCCGCCAACCACGATCTTCTGGGAAGGATTGGCGACCTTGATGGCCTGCGCGGCGCCAAGTGCGAGCGCGTCGGCCTGCGCGAACACGATCGAGACGTCCGGATTTGCCTGGAGCATGTTCTGCATGATCTGGAAGCCCTCGTCCTGGCTCCAGATGTTCGAGTACTGTTCGGCAACAACCTTTACATCAGGATTTGCCTTGAGGGACTCGGCACATCCCTTGGAGCGGTCCACCTCGGGCGTCGTGCCCTTCTGACCATGAATGATGACCATTTTGCCCTTGCCACCGGCTTGCTTCAGAATGTAATCGCAGACGGCCTTGGCGGACGCTACGGAATCCGTTGCAAGGAAGGTATCGCCCGGTGCGCCGTCGGCGTTGCGGTCGACGTTCACCACCGGAACGCCGGCACTCTTGGCAAGTTTGACCGGAACGGTCGCAGCGGCGGCTCCCGCCGGAATGTAGATCAGTGCATCGATGTTCTGGGTCAGAAGGTCCTGGATCTGGTTGACCTGCGTCGGTCCGTCGCCCTTAGCATCGACGGTGACGACTTCGATTCCACGCTTTTTGGCTTCGTCTTCGACCGACTGCTTGATCTGATTGAAGAAATTTGCCTGAAGGTTGGCAACGGCGAGGCCGAGTTTCTTCAGCTCCGCGGCGTGTACAGGTCCGAGCGTAAGACCGAGTAGTGCGGCAGACGCGAGCATGGTGCGCGCAATTTTCATTGTATTTCCTCCGTTGTTTGATGGGACCCTCGGGTAATACCTCCCCCTCGGGGTATTGATCCGCTCCAACCCTTTGGGGCGGAATTCCAGGGCTTCGCCGACCTGGCGGCCCCTTCGTCAGGCGCGACGCCGACGAATAGTCTCCGCGCCGACCGCAAGTACGATGACGATTCCGATGATCACCTGCTGAAGGAACGGCGAGACATTGAGAAGGTTGAGACCGTTACGAAGGACACCGATGATAAGGACACCGATGAGCGTCCCTCCGATACCCCCGGCGCCGCCGGAGAGCGAAGTGCCGCCGATAACGACCGCAGCAATTGTATCTAGCTCATAGCCGAAACCACTGGACGGCTGGACAGAGTCAAGGCGGGCGGCGAGCACGATGCCTGCGAGTCCTGCAAGGACCGCACTCGCCACGTAAACGCCGATCGTCACGAGCTTGACGTTGATGCCTGCGAGGCGGGCGACCTCCGGATTTCCACCCACTGCGTAGAGCATGCGACCTTCGGAACGGAAATGCAGGAAAAGCCAGGCCACGAGGACGACGGCAAGCATCAGGAAGACAGTGGCCGTCAGCACGCCGAAATGGCGGTCGATTGCGAGCATCATGAACCAGTCGGGGAATCCTACGATCTGCTGACCATCCGTGATCATGTTCGCGACGCCGCGCGCTGCGGACATCATGGCCAGAGTGGCGATGAACGCCGGAACCTTGAACTGCGTCACGAGCAGGCCGACGATCAGCCCCGAAATGCCGGAGGCGACCAGGCCGAAAGCGATCCCGACGGCAAGTGGAAGGCCGGCGATGTTGGCGCTCCAACCCATCACCATCATAGCGAGCGCAAGCACCGAGCCGACCGAAAGATCGATGCCGCCGATCAGGATGACGAAGGTCATTCCAACCGCCATGATGCCAAGGACGGTGATCTGATCGAGGATGTTGAGGCCGTTTCGAACTGAGAGAAACGCGTCTGTGCTGAAGCTTAGGAAGACGCAAAGTGCGAGCAGCCCCACGAGTGGACCGGTAGCTCCCTTGACTTTGCTAAGCCAGGTGCCGGCCGAAAGCCTCTGTTCATTGATATCGAGCGCCACCATCGTTCCTCCCTAGGTCTAGGCTGGTAGTCAATATTTGTTCAGGGCAGAATAATTATGCACGCCTGCTGGAAAATTCATTAACAAGTTGGTTTATGGCTGTCAACAACATTTGTCCGTGCTCCTGCTGGCATGATGTTTGCCTGAGGGGGTTGACTAAACGCGCTCGTGTGCAAAAATATTGATGATTGAATATTTATGCATGAGAGGAACCCATGGATACGACAGAACTCGAGCGCCTCGCTCGCGAGATCCGATTGCGCGATCTTCAGGCAGTCTTCGAAGCAGGTGCCGGCCATATCGGCGGGGAGATGTCGGTCATCGATATCCTGACGGCCCTCTATTTCCGCGTGCTGAACGTTTGGCCGGACCAGCCGAAGCACCCCGCTCGGGACAGGTTCGTTCTTTCCAAGGGGCATACGGCGTGCGCCCTGTACGTGACGCTCGCAAAGCGCGGTTTCATTCCGGAAGAGGAGATTTCCACCTTCCTGCAGCCGCACTCGAGACTGAACGGGCATCCCAACTGCAACAAGGTTCCAGGTGTCGAAACGAACACCGGCCCGCTCGGCCATGGTCTGCCGGTTTCGGTGGGCATGGCGAAGGCCGCCAAGCTCTCCGGCGCAAAGTATCATACGTACGTTGTCACCGGCGACGGCGAGATGCAGGAAGGTTCCAACTGGGAGGCGATCATGGCCGCGGCGCAATTCAAGCTGGATAACCTGACGCTGGTCATCGACCACAACAGGTTCCAGCAGGGCGCCGCTCTGGCCGACACCAACGATCTCGCGCCGCTCCGTCCGAAGCTCGAAGCCTTCGACTGGCAAGTCACCGAGATCAACGGAAACAAAATGAGCGAGGTCGTCCCGGCCCTCGAACACCGGGGATCGCGACCACATTGCATCGTGGCCCACACCAACAAGGGTCATGGAATCTCGTTCATGCAGGACAGCGTCGACTGGCACCACAAGGTCCCGAGCAAGGAACAGTACGAAATCGCATTGGCAGAACTGTCGGAGGCACTGTGATGAACGCGCCAGTAAACGCACCCAAGCTCTACGATTGCCGCGACGCGTTCGCAGCGACGCTCGAGCGCCTGGCAGCCGAGAACGAAACGATCGTCGCGGTCTGCAACGACTCCGTAGGCTCCTCCAAGCTCGGCGGCTTCAAGTCGAAGTTCCCGGAGCGCCTGGTAAATGTCGGCATCGCGGAACAGAACATGGTCGGCGTTGGGGCAGGCCTCGCCAACGGCGGGCGCCTTCCATACGTCTGCGGCGCCTCTCCCTTTCTAACCGGACGATCGCTGGAGCAGATCAAGGCCGACATCTCCTACTCGAATGCAAACGTTAAGCTCGTAGGCATTTCCTCTGGGATGGCCTATGGCGAGCTGGGGCCGACCCACCATTCGATCGAAGACTTCGCCTGGACTCGCGTCCTGCCCAATCTTCCCGTGATCGCGCCCTGCGACCGCATCGAAACCGCCGCGGCCGTCGAGTGGGCGGCGACCTACCACGGGCCATGCTTCCTCCGCCTTTCGCGCGTGGGCGTGCCCGACCTTCTTCCGGAAGGTCACACGTTCGAGCTTGGCAAGGCAAATCTCCTGCGCGACGGTTCGGACGTCACGCTCATTGCCAACGGCACTTTGACGCATCGCATGGTGAAAGCGGCCGAAATCCTTGCAGAACGTGGAATCAGCGCCAGGGTGCTCAACCTTGCAACGGTTCGCCCGATCGATGAGGAGGCCATCATTGCAGCGGCGAAGGAAACGGGTGCAATCGTCACGGCCGAAGAGCATTCGATCTTTGGCGGGCTTGGCTCTGCGGTTGCCGAAGTAGTGGTCGACAATGCTCCGGTCCCGATGAAGCGTCTGGGCGTTCCCGGCATCTACGCTCCGACCGGATCGGCGGAGTTCCTACTCGACGAGTTCGGCATGGCACCGTCGGCGATCGCCGACGCCGCGCAGTCGCTGATCAAGCGCAAGTAAACTGGTAGCACCTAATCAAGCCGGGGCGCACTCCGCCGCCCCGGCCGTATGATCTGGGAGGATACGATGCGGGCTATTCTGGCGATCGACCAGGGCACGACCAATTCCAAGGCGGTTCTCGTTTGCGAAAAGGGAGAAGTCGTCGCCAGAGGCTCGGCCCCTGTCGGCATCTCCTATCCGAAGCCCGGCTGGGTCGAACAAGACCCGCGCCGGCTCTACGCCTCGGTCTGCGAAGCAATCGACGCCTGCTTGAAGGCCATACCCGATGTGACCATCGAAGCCGTGGCGATTTCCAATCAGCGCGAATCGGTCACCGCCTGGGACGCCGACACGGGAGAAGCACTTGGCCCGGTGCTGAGCTGGCAGTGCCGACGCACGGCGCCCGATTGCGAGCGTCTACTTGCCGAAGGTCGTCTTGACCGTGTGCAGGCGCTCACAGGCCTCCCCTTGGACCCAATGTTCCCCGGTTCGAAATTCCGATGGCTGCTCGAGCGTGTGCCGACAGGCCGATCGGTCCGGCTTGGAACGATCGATAGTTGGCTCGTACACTGCCTGACCGGCGGGAGCCGGCACGTCTGCGATGCCTCGAATGCTGCCAGAAGCCAGTTGTTCGACCTCCAGGAGCAGAGATGGAGTGAGGAACTCGGAGAGATTTTCGGCGTCGATACTGCACTCCTCCCGGAGGTGCTCGACAGCTCTGCGGATTTTGGTGCAACACAAGGGCTTCCGGGCGTACCGGACGGCATACCTATCAGGGCCGCAATCGGCGATAGCCATGCCGCCCTGTTCGGTCATGGAGCATTCAAACCGGGCGATGGCAAGGTAACCTTCGGAACAGGCTCCTCGGTGATGACGACACTTCCTCGGTTCATCGCCCCGCGCAACGGCGTCACGACCACTGTCGCATGGCGCATCGGTGGAAAGCCGACTTTCGCCTTCGAAGGCAACATTCTCGTTTCCGCCGCAAGTCTCCCCTGGATGACGGGCATTCTCGGCCTCCCTGACGTGGCCGCCTTGGTCGACCTGGCGGCGACCGCCGAACCAGGAGGACCAGGCTTCGTGCCCGCCTTCGTAGGACTGGGCGCACCCTACTGGAACTCCGACGCACGGGCCCTGTTCTCGCAGATCAACTTCAGCACGACGCGTGCCCAAATGGCGCGCTCAGTGACGGACTCGATCGCCTTCCAGGTCCACGACGTGATCGCTGCCATGCGCGCGCAGAGCGGCGGCGAACTCGGCGCCCTTTATGTCGACGGTGGACCAAGCCAGAACCGTTTCCTCATGCAGTGCGTCTCGAACCTTGTCGAACACGCCGTCATTCAATGCGAGGCGCCTGAGGCGTCGGCACTGGGTGCCGCATATCTGGCGGGACTGTCACTCGGCCTGTGGAGCGATCTCGGGGTCATCGCGGGACTGCCCCGAAGCAAGCAGATCATTGCCCCGGAACGCGTGGATCGAGAAGCGCTCCTGAATACCTGGAATGATGCTCTCGCCCGCTCGACGTCGCGCCAAACACCGGCTAAAGGTGAATAAAAATTCACACCGGGATCAGCGATGTCTCGCCTCAACGAACTCCGCCTCATTTCAAGAGTCGCCCAGATGTATCACATCGAGGGACGGCGACAGGCGGAGATCGCACAGCATCTTCGGCTGTCGCAGGCAACAGTCTCACGGATGCTGAAGCGCGCTGAGGCGGAGGATATCGTCCGGACGAGCGTCATCCCGCCTGTTGGCACCTACAGCGAACTCGAGGCGGGCCTCCGTGAGAGGTACGACCTGCCCGAGGCAGTTGTTGTGGAGTGTACGGAAGACCGCGACGGAGCCATCATGGCCCGGATCGGCGAAGCGGCAGCTCATCTTCTGGAGGTTACACTTGCCCCCGGAGAGATCATCGGGGTTTCGAGTTGGAGTCAAACCATCTTCAAGATGGTGGAAAACATCCACCCTCAGAAGAGCGCGCAGGCGAAATACGTCGTTCAGACCCTCGGCGGCATGGGCGATCCATCGGTGCAGACCCACGCGACCCAACTTACGACACGGCTTGCGCGGCTGACCGGTGCGGAGCCCAAACTTCTTCCTGTACAAGGAGTGACCACCTCGCGAGAGGCAAAGCTCCTCATGCAGTCCGATCCATTTGTCAGAGAGACGATGGACTTGTTTGGCAGCATCACGCTTGCGATTGTAGGCGTCGGAGCCGTCGAACCCTCAGAACTTCTCGCACGGTCGGGGAACATCTTTTCGTCGCGGGAGCTTGCTGATCTCGCGGAGGCGGGTGCCGTCGGCGACATCTCGCTCCGTTTCTTCGACAAAAACGGCAAAGCGGTGAAGACGCCCTTGGACGAGCGCGTTATCGGCATCCCGCTTGAGGATCTTGGGCGGGTCGATCGTGTCATTGCTTTGGCTGGCGGCTTAAAAAAGACGGCCGCTATTGCCGGTGCGCTGCGACTTGGGGTCATAGGTATGTTGGTGACTGACAAGTTCACCGCTCAGCGATTGATCGATCTATAGAATCGCTCCCTA
This sequence comes from Rhizobium sp. LjRoot258, assembly GCF_964254185.1. Taxonomy (NCBI): domain Bacteria; kingdom Pseudomonadati; phylum Pseudomonadota; class Alphaproteobacteria; order Hyphomicrobiales; family Rhizobiaceae; genus Rhizobium; species Rhizobium sp. LjRoot258. The sequence goes on from NZ_CAXUST020000003.1 coordinate 872,387, forward strand.
GGCAACACCGAGCCCACCTAAAGCCGATCCCAGCGGCATAAATTCGGCTGAGCGCGTAATGGACCAGTTGTACATTCGTTGAACGGGTAGGTCATGTCGTGCGATGCCGGGACCTGATTTCGTCGTTCTCGTTCCCGGTGAAACGGAGTTTCCTCAGGGTCATCCGGAAACGCCTGAAACAGCGCTGCGCGAGCGCAATGCGCACTAGATGTCATCCCAGTGCGTGCGAGCCATGCATTGCCTCGCCGACGTGTATGCGGGTAAGCAAGCGTTGTCGCTGCTGAACACCGCCTCCAAGTGAGGAAATACCGGGAGCGGTCTGGTGCCATCAAATCGATGGGTCGGATACTCATGTTCTCAACCCATGACGAGCACTAATTACTGGGCCGCGTCAAAACTGCACCCGGTTTGATTGGCGTGTTCGGCTCGGGCCGTAACACTCTGCGCTTATGACCGCTGTACCAGGTGGATACCTGCCAGCGTGCAACGGACCGATCCGCCCGCTTTTTCGATCGTCGGAATATCAAGGGCGACGGGTTTGACGCTTTCCTCGATCACGGCGAGCTGATCCCGGTCGAGCGAGGCTAGCGCCGTGGTCGAAAGCGCCAGGATACGACCATCCTTTCCTTGAAGCTCAAGGGCGTTGCCGGCAAACCGCGAAATCTGCTCGTTGGTGAGCGCAACGATACTCCGGCCGGAACGCTCCAGTCTGGTGACGATCTCCTGCCGTCTGGCAGGATCGGTCATCATCTCCAGCCCGATCATGGCGAAATCGGTGGCCATGCACATCAGGACATTGGTGTGATAGACCGGCACGCCATTTTCGTCGCGGGCGTCGAACACCATCGGCTCGTAATTGAAATGGGTCGAGAAGCGTTCGAGCGCGATCGGATCGGTGCGGTCGGAGCGTACCGCATAGGCGACCCGGTCGATGTGGTCGAGGACCATGGCACCGGTGCCCTCCAGAAAGAGCCCGTCGGGTTCAAGGCCCGAATAGTCGATGACCTCCTGCACCCGATAGCGGGTCTTCAGCATTTCGATGACGTCGCTGCGCCGTTCGCGGCGGCGGCTGACGGCCTTCATCGGATAGATCGCGACGTGACCGCCGGCATGGGTGGAGAACCAGTTGTTGGGAAAGACCGAATCCGGTGTCTGCCGACCCGTATCCTCGAAGAGATGCACCCCGACGCCGTGACGTCCGAGCGTGCCGGCTGCCTCAGTTATTTCACCATAGGCGACGGACGACAGATCCTCCCTCAAGTCCTGACTGGTTTGGAAATGGTTGTCGGCCGCCGTTTCCGTGTTCACGGTAAAATGGTGCGGACGCACCATGACGACCGCGGAGGGCGCCTGGATGGAATAGGCTGAATGTCGCGGCATCGTTTTGCTCCTATGCCTGCCTTGCCCGCTGCAGCATGCCGAACAGATCACGCGGATCGTCGGGGTCGGCGATGATGTCGAGGTCCTGGTAGAGCCCTGTGCCCTTGAGCCTGTCGCGGACGTAGCGGAGCGCGGAAAAATCCTCGATCGCGAAACCCACGCTGTCGAATAGGGTGATCTGGCTGATATCGCGCCGCCCCTGCGCCTGCCCGGTGATGACCTTCCACAATTCCGTAACAGGGTAGTCCGGCTCCATCTGCTGGATCTCGCCCTCGATGCGCGTCTGCGGCGGATATTCGACGAAGGTGTCGGCGCGCAGCAGGATATCGCGATGCAACTCGGTCTTGCCGGGGCAGTCGCCGCCGATAGCGTTGATGTGGACGCCGGCGCCGATCATGTTGTCGGTGAGGATCGTCGCATATTGCTTGTCGGCGGTGCAGGTGGTGATGATGTCGGCGCCTTCGATTGCGGATTGCGACGAGGTGCAGGCGGTGACCGTCAATCCGGCGCCCGACAGGTTGCGCACCGTCTTTGCCGTCGCCAGCGGATCGATATCGTGGAGCCTGATGTGATCGATGCCGCAGACAGCCTTCATGGCAAGCGCTTGAAATTCTGCCTGCGCGCCGTTGCCGATCATCGCCATGGTGCGCGCACCCTTTGGTGCCAGATGCCGTGCCGCCATGGCCGAGGTGGCGGCGGTGCGAAGCGCTGTCAGCAGCGTCATTTCAGTCAGCAGTACCGGATAGCCGGTCGAGACTTCCGCCAGGAGGCCAAAGGCGGTGACGGTCTGCAGGCCCTGCGCCATGTTCTTCGGATGGCCGTTCACATATTTGAAGCTATAGATCTCGCCATCCGAGGTCGGCATCAGCTCGATCACGCCCTCGCGGGAATGGGAGGCGACCCGCGGTGTCTTGTCGAAGAGCTCCCAGCGGCGGAAATCCGTCTCGATGACGTCGGTGAGCTCGGCCAGTAAGGTTTCCAGCCCGATATGGTGGACGAGCCGCATCATGTTCTCGACGCTGACGAAGGGTACGAAGGCTTTTTCCGATGGAAGGGGTGACGGCATCACGAATTCCTCTGGCGCTGAGCTTATAGAGGAAGGTTAGCGTTCCCAAGTGTTGGCCGAAAGCGCAAAATTGTGCTAGTTCCGGCAGTCGATTGTACAATTTGTTCAGTCAGCTTGCATAAATTCATCAGCCTGGAGCGGGAAGCATGGATGTCGCGAAATATTCGCCGGATGATCTCGACCGCCGCATCATCGGCCATCTTCGCGCTGATGGACGGGCATCGTTGACCAAGCTTTCGCATGCGCTCGGCGTTGCGCGCGGGACTGTGCAGAATCGACTGGACCGCTTGATCGAGACGGGGACGCTGCTCGGATTTACCGTGCGGGTGAGAGAAGACTACGATCTGAGCGCGGTGCATGCGGTGATGATGATCGAGGTCGTCGGAAAGTCGACGACGCAGGTCATTCGCAAGCTGCGCGGTCTGACGGAGATTTCCGCGTTGCACACGACCAACGGCAATTGGGATCTCGTCGCCAATATCCGGGCGGCGAGTCTTGCCGATTTCGACCGCGTTTTGCGCGAAGTGCGTATGATCGATGGCGTTGCCAACAGCGAAACGAGCCTTCTGCTGAGCAGCGTTTGACAAGCAGAGATGTCATCGATACCTCCGCCCTCGTCGCGATCGCCCTGGACGAACCGGAAGCAATCGACCAAACACCAAGCGATGGCGTGCGGCGTATAGCGCGCGTTGCCTTGATCGCTGGAAGTTGCGCTGCAAGCGCGGGACCCCCTGAACCTGATCGTGGCAATGTCAGGCGACGACACGTGATGACCTCCGCGGTCGCCTGCGATTAAGGAGAGGCCAGCGTGGTTCTCTCAACCAGTCTTTTGTAACGTGGGTGATTCCGGATCGGATCAAGGTCTGGATCCGTGCTCCACCAGAAGCGATGCACGGAGGCTATCGGAATGACCTTCTCCAACAAATCAAGCGCAGGCTCATGTTCACCCATGTGCAGATAGGCGCATGCGATGTTATACATTGCATTGAGGTCATCCGGATCGATGGCCAAGGTTCGCGCCGCCCATTCCTTCGCGCGGTCCCGCTCACCGAGATACGCCAGCGCCAATGCCCCCAGTTGGGCAGGGCTTGAATTCTCCGGATGCAGAGTGAGTTCGCGTTCGGCCCGCTCCAGACCCAGCAGACCCGCTCTCTTCATGTCCGCCCGCCGTCCAAGCGCGAGATAGACGCATGTCAACAAGACAGCGGAGCGGTAGTCGTCGGACCGCACCTGCGTAGCCTTCTCGAACAGCTCGGCGGCTCTTTCGAAATCGCCCTCTTCGAAAAAGAAACGCGCAAAGAAGTAGTTTGCTTCGTGCAGATCAGGATCGAGCGCAAGGGCAAGCTTGAATTCGGCAGCGGCCTGTTCACGCTGTCCGCCATATTGGAGACCAAGGCCCCGCGCGGCGTGTGCGTCAGCCAGGTCCGGATCAAGTTCGAGCGCCTTTGCACTCGTTGCGAGAATGGTTTCGATTGAGACATCGGCATATCGCCAGGAGTGTAGGACAGAATCGCAAAGGGCGATGCCCGCATGGGCGCGCGCATAATCGGGATCGATCTCGGACGCCTTGGCGAACATGCGCCGCGCCAAGAGCATGTAGGATTTCGAACACATGTGCAGGAATTGCCGGCCCCTGAGGTAGTAGGTGTAGGCCTCGACATCCTCCGTCGGTGTTGCGCTGATTGCCACCTTTTCGTCCGGCAGCAACCTGACTTTCAACTGTTCGATGATGGCATGCGCGATTTCATCTTGTATGGCAAAGATGTCGGTGAGTTCGCGGTCATAGCGCTCCGCCCAGAGATGGCTTCCATCCCTGCCGTCGACAAGCTGCCCGGTCACACGAACGCGAGCACCGACCTTTCGAACACTGCCCTCCAACAAAAAGGTGACGCCGAGCTCCTGGGCCACCTGTTGTACCTTTACGGGTCTACCCTTGTAAGTGAACGTCGTGTTGCGGGCCACAACATGAAGGTTCGAAATCTTCGACAGGTCTGTGATGATGTCTTCAGTGATGCCGTCAGAAAAATATTCCTGCTCCGGGTCGCCGCTCATGTTGCTGAAGGGCAGGACCGCAATCGACGTTTTTTTGTGCGTGGGATATCCGTTCCGCAAATGGGGCTCGACGCGATCCGGTGACCCTCGATCAAAATTCACACGATAGCAGGCAATCGGCTCAGTGATGTTCTTTAAACGCTGATCGCCCATAGGCTCGAAGGCAAAGGCAAGTTTGCTTCCGACCTCCTTTCCTACCTTGCCTGAAACACAGATGCCGCCGGGGTCGGCGAGCGCTTGCAGACGGGCGGCAATGTTCACACCCTCCCCATAGCGATCCTCCCCTTCGACGATAACCTCGCCGAAGTTGATGCCAATGCGGATTTGCAAGGGGTTGCTTTCGGAACCGATGGCATTCCGCTCCGCCATACCGCGCTGAAGCGCGGCTGCGCATTCTACCGCATCGACGACGCTGCCGAATTCTGCGAGCAGTCCATCGCCCATCAATTTGAAAATGCGTCCGTTGTGCTTTTGAATTTCGGGCTCGAGCAATTCCTGGTGACCTGCCCTCACTCGTTGGAATGTGCCGGCTTCGTCAACCTCCATCAGCGCCGAGTAGCCGGCGATATCGGCGGCAAGAATCGCTGCAAGCTTGCGTTCCATGCTGGCCCCCTGCTGACCGCTGCTCTCCAACGCAGATAGTAGCATACGCTCCAAAGCAGACCCCGAACTAAAACAGAGTCACGAGATGGTCGCGGTCGTCAAAGGGTTTATCTCCGGCTTCTGTCGAAGTTCGACGAGTTTACGTGTCGCGACACCGGATGGAGTTCGAGCTGGTCGTCCGCAGGCGCTGCGTTGTCTGCAAGACCGGACGCTGCGGCGACCATCAATAACCTCCGACAAAACCGCAAGCCGATTGAGTTCGCGCTCGCTCATCAAAACCCGTCCCATCCTGCGTCTCCAAATCGCCGAAGCCAAGGGGAGCTGAGATTCCAACTTTTCACAAACAGGACACTTCGACGTTGCGGCTCCACATGACCTATCAGTCCATCTTTTTATGGAACGGGCTGCCTTGACCGCCTTCACGCGAAGCAAGTTTTTTAGCCCGGGAAGTGGTCTTTGCAGAAATGCTCGAAAGCATTTGTAATATCTACGAAAATTATTAGGGAGTGCGCATGCAGCACAGCTTGAATTGTCGAGTTTAAATAAAATTCAAATCATTAAAAAATTATACATTATTTTTAAAATTCCTATGTTTTATTAAAATTGTGTTATGATCTGTTATTGCCGCCAATCGGGTTGGCTCTTAATCGATAGATCGGAATTCTCGTGGAAAAGTTTCAATGGTTGAAACCAGCTTTAACTGGCGCGGTATGTGGAGCAATTGCTCTTGCCATCGTCGGCTTCTCCTGGGGCGGTTGGGTTACGGGCAGCAGCGCAAAGAGGTCAGCCGGTGTCGAACGGACATCTGCCATCGCCGCCGCCTTGACGCCTTATTGCCTCGAGCGGGCAAAAACTGACCCAGCCTCCGCCCAGATCATGGCAGAGTTAAAAGCGGCTGGAACATACGGCCGCTCAGACATCGTTAAGAAAGCCGGTTGGGCGACACCACTCGGCAGCACAGAGCCTAATGCAGATCTAGCCCAGGCGTGTCAGATTGCGCTTGGCACTGCCGGCTGATCTTCGCGGCGGTGCGCACTTGCCACCGCTCCGCCTCAAGCGCGAAGGCCTTTCCAAGGCATCGGCCGGCACCAACTGCTCCGTTGCCTATTCGGTTGCGTGGGTATGCGAACGGCGCAGGCTGAGTCATCCAGTAGTCTTGATCAGGGCATCACTGGTGGAGAGCTACAACCCTCGCCCCTGGCCGAAAGGAGGACGATATGTCGTCCGCCACTCCCGTTAAACATCTGACGTCCGTCGATCTGCAGTTTCTTCAGAAGATACTCACCGACGCGGAATACACCGGCAAAGTCTCAAGCACCGCGCCAAGGGACGTAGCCGCGAAACTGTTGGTGAAGCTGTTTCAACAAGGTGTGAAGGACCCTGCTGTCTTATCCGCTGAGCTTAGAAAGCACTTCGGCTATTTGCCCGGCGAAGCCGTGTTAAGCAAACCGATCAACAAAAACCGCCACGCTATTCAGGGCATTGTAACAACCCGAATCCCGCCGGTAAAAGAAGCAGGCGGCGCCCACACGTCGCAAGCTGTGGCGCCTCCGGAGGTGCTCTCTTCGGAAAATGATCGATTACAGGCCGACCTCACGCGAACGCGGAAATACCTGACAGATGATGCCCTCAATGTTGCAGCACAAGAGGCTCGGATCGCAGGTGCGTCGCTTCGCGGTGAACCGACGTCATTGGCGCAGCAGGAGCTTGCCGGGTATATTGCTCGGCAACGCTATCACCGCTTCGAATTGAACTTAGTCGAGGCGCGTATCAAAGCACGTTGAAGTTCCGCTCCGGCGTGTCGGCCACCACGGGTTCAGTCCTCTCCCCGCACGGCAAACTGGCTGAAACCCCAAGCCGCCCAACTTACATAAGTCCCTCCCGCACTTTGCGGAATGCCGACGCTGGCTGATGGATGGCGGCACGGTTCGAGAGGAAACAGGGAGTGAACATGCCCAGGGACAATATCGCCAATCCGGCCTCTTCCGCCAACAGGACACATCTCAGCGCCAGTGAGAAACGCCACGCGGCAAGTCGCTCGGCCCAGGAACTGGTCGCGCAGCCTTCCGCCGCGCGTGCAGCACCGGATACTAAAACGCCCGATGCTGCGGGCGGCGATGAACAATCGCCACCGCTAGCGCCTGACGGCATCGAGGTAGAGGAAAATGCCTCGCCGCGCGACGAGCTTCCGACCATCGAAGAGCTCGAGGTGGCGCGGGACAACCTTAGCAAAAAGATCGCCGCCGAAGGAGTCGACGGGAAAGACTGAGATCCGCCGCAATCCACCCAGATCCTAGGTCGGCGCCACCAGCCTTTCCCGCCCCTCCGGCGGGGCCCCGCATCAGCGCCCCATCAATCAGATGCTCCTGCACAGAAATCATCGGCCGCCGCCAACCTCATGCACGAGCCAGCCGAGCGTTTCCGCCGATCCTTATCCGCTATCAGCGGTCAATTGGTTAGGAGATCCAAAACTTACGTGGGCGATCAATTCTAAACGTTCTGGTAGAGATTTCCTCCGCGATGATTTCGAAGCGCTTCAGGATTGCAGGGCCGAACGCCGTCGACATTGCCACATCCGTTGCATCACGCCCGATGGCCATCAGCATTCGTCCGATGCGGGGCGTGTTGTGGTCGACCGTATACCATCGTCCACTCAAATAGACTTCGAACCACGCACTGAAATCCATCGGATTAGGATCTTTCGACACACCGATGTCGCCCAGATACCCTGTGCAGTACAGCGCCGGAATGTTCATGCAGCGGCAAAGTGCGATGGCGAGGTGGGCGAAGTCGCGGCAGACACCGGTCCGGTCCGTGAACCCGCCAAGGGCCGATCTGAGCGGGTCAGCCTTCATCTGGTCGAAGGCAATCCGGTTATGCGTGAAATCGAGAATCGCCTGCACGCGCGGCCAGCCGAGCGGCGTGTCGGAGAATGTCTTCCAGGCGAAATCCGCAAGGCGATCGGTATCGCAATAGCGGCTGCCAAGTAGGTAGACGAGCACGTCGTCGGGCAGATGGTTGATATCGTGCTCGAAATCGACTTGCCGCTAACGAGTCCTGCTCAAGTCGTTGGCATCATCGAAGGGAAAGCTGAGTGCCTGCATGTCTATGTCAAGATCGAGGGGAATCTGCGCTGTATGATCAAGGCGGATCCTCAATTTCAACGCGCAACTTGGACGACATAGCGGCAGTGTCGATCAATGCAATGCAGGTTCCAAAAACGCGTGAATTCAGCGGCGCGATCCGGTTGCGGAATGAGATCCAGAATGCATTTCAAAAGTGTCTGATCGAAACTGTCGCGAGGGCGGAACATCAGCCGATCTAACCGAAAGCCATCTACCTCTTAGCTGTAAGGGGTTGTGTGCCGAACAGAGAGGATCGTTATTCTGCTGTCGAGGTTTCATAGCGTACGGCAGCCACGGCTTCTTTCATTCGCCCCGGCGCCCCAGCGGATAGCCGGGATCGTCATAAAGCATCCGGATCTGCCCATCGTCGAAACGCGCCTCGTCCACTTCCAGCACAGACCCGCGCAGCTGCCGTTCGGGCATTTCCTCAATGGCGAAGCGCACGGCTTCTGCCGCGGTTTCAAACCGCCTGTAACGGGGACCAGCGACGCCACGGAGTCTCTTGCCAGCGTAAAGTCCGGCTTCAGTCATGTAGTTGAATTCAACCATTTTCATCCTTATGCGCTCGCAATACAAGCGAATGCGCGGATATGAGAAGGATTAGCGTACCACAGGCAAAGAAGTCTGTCCCTGTTGTCTTGACGGGGCCTGTGGCTTCATGAGTCAAAGCTCACATTTGTGTAGCTTCATCCGCCTGAGAACGCCTCAGTTCCGCGCACTACCTGTCCAGAATGCCTTTTGCTGATCGGCGTGCAAGCCAGTCACGCCGAACATCGTCCATTCGGGCAATGCCGCCTCGCCCAACGCTGTTGCCAGGGCAAATTCGATCCGATCAGGCCGTGGTGCGGCTCTCGTTGGACCCGACTTCAACACAAGCCGAGACAGCGTCAGCAGTGGCAAGTCCGATGGTCCGAGCGCTCTGTTTCTCGCGTTCCAAGTTAATCCGAGGCTCGCGAGGGTCATCGATGCCATGAAGATTTACAAGATCATCGTCGCCTTCAATCAGATGAACGGAAGTTCCGACGAGCAGGGCCAGCTGTTGGTGGTTTACCTGTAACTTTTGCCAGGTGACCCATCGCTACCTGCCCATGGACGTTCTGGAGCTGTCCGGAAACACCACGCTGTATCGGGCCTCTCTCGCTTTAAGTGCGAGCGGTGCAACAAGAAGAACTATATGGCGGTCAAGCTGCACTTCCCTCGCGGGAGCGAATGCGGCCAAACCGAAATCCGGCGTTCGAAAGCCGCAAGACAATGCGCGTCCCCGTCTGGCGGGACGACAAGCTTTAGACGCGATGGATGGCGAGTTGATGCAAGGGCTTGGCTCACGTTCGCTTTTTGTCCTATGTCACTCGCCCTTAATCCTCGACACCGATCTCTGTGTCGTTCGCTCGTGCGACACTAAAATGGTTTCGGCGTCGGCCGACATTTCGTTCACTTACACACAGCAGGTATTTCAGGAGAAGGTCACGGGTGCGAGCATGGTGACACGATCGCTCGCACTATGCCTGCCAGGGCTACCATGCCTGGATCATCATGCTTCGTGCTTTGCTCGGTCCACATGCGGGCGCGGCCGACCCTGCAGGGCTTTCCTTTGAACTCCCGGATTGCGTGTTTGGCCGCTTCATCTGCAGCCCGCGCCATCTCGTCCTGCGTGGTCGGCCCTTCGACAGCCATTGCTACAGCATGCAAACCGTCGATGATTGTCTTGTCATCCAGCCGCGAACGACCGAGCGACAGCATCTCGTCCCTCGCTGTTTTCAGCAACGCCGACAGTTCGACGAGCGGGAGTTCTGAACGACTTCCGCAATATCTGCTCATCGAAAACAACGCCGCGCTAATAAGGGTTCCAAGACTTGAACCGGTGCTCTCCGCCGCAGCCATGGCCATAGCTGCGAATGTGTCTCCAAGGTTCTCCTTATCCAAGTCAGCAGCTTCGATCGTCGATAGTAAGCGTGCGAGCATCGTGCCGGTGTCACCATCACCCAGGCGACTGTCGGCTGCGTTGAGCTCGGTTTCCATCGTTCGTGCCGCGATCGCACTACGGTTTGCGGCGGTGATCATGTCTTGGCAGGTTAGAGACATCATTGAATGCTCCAGAATGGTGAGCAGGCGGGCGCCGAAAACAGAGGTTCGATCTGATCGTCGATGAAGCAGACGCTGATCGACATGCCGGCCATCTCCATCGATGTGGCGAAAGACCCGACGAACGATCGCGCAATCGAGATGTCGTTTGTTGTTAGCACCTCGTGAGCACGTCGATAGGCGATGAAGAGCTCGTCTACCGGCGTGGCACCGAGATTGTTGACCATCAAGACGACTTTGTTGCCATCGCTTTCTGGCACGCGGTCTTCCAGGATCCTCTCAACCATCTCGCCGACCAACGTATCGACTGTCGCCATTGGTCTTCGCCAAATTCCTGGTTCACCGTGAATGCCGATCCCCAATTCGACATCACCGTCGCTGATATCGACAAGCGGTTCATCTGCGGAGGGCAGCCTGCATCCGGCCCAGGCAAGGCCTATCGAATGTGTCCGCTCGACGGTCTTTTGTGCGATCCTTGTGACCTCCTCCAGCGGGGCTCCGCCTTCCGCAGCAGCGCCTGCGGTCTTGAAGGCAAGGGTAAGTCCGGCCACGCCACGGCGCTTGTGGCGCTCATGCGGTCCCGCGCTCGCGATATCGTCAATCCCAAGGACAGTGCGCACCTGCTCCACCCGGGTCATCTTCGATGCCATGTCGAAGTTCATCCGGTCACCACCATAATTGCCATAGAGAAGTAGAACGCCGGCCCCTGCATCCGCCATATCGATAGCGTCGAGGCATGATTGCAACGTCGGTCCCTCAAAGACGTTGCCAACCGCGCAGGCATCTAGCAGCCCCGGACCGACGTAGCCGCAGAACAAAGGTAGATGGCCAGAGCCGCCGCCCGTTACGATCCCAACCTTGCCCTTCCTGACGCCACCACGGCGGACGATAGTGCGGCCAGTCTTGCCCGCCCGAATGAGGTCGGGATAGGCAAATGTCAAACCCGAAAGGCTGTCATCGACGTAGGTCGAAGGGCTATTCATCAACTTCTTCAACAGAATCTCCTTAGGTGCTCAGATGGGCTGCGTCAGCAGTTCGCTTGACGCAGCGATGTGCCTTGATGACTTCACACCGTGTGCAAGCCTGCGTTCGACGAACCTGACGGCAAGCGAGGCCGGCCATGCCATTGCGAAATACAGACCCGCCGTCAGCGCAAACACGTGGAGCGGCAGAAAACTCTCCGACATGATCGCTCGCGAGGTCAGTGTCAGCTCCGGCACCGCAATCAGCGCGCAGATCGAACTGTCTTTCAGCAGCGAGATAAGGTTGACCAGCAAGGGTGCAAGCATATGCTGGATCGCTTGGGGCAGCAGGATAAGACGGAACGTCTGGGCGGGTGTCAGGCCGGCGGCGAGCGCCGCCTCGCGCTGCCCTGGCGAGATCGCGTTCAAACCCGCTCTGAACACCTCGGACAGATATGCGCCGTAGACGAGCGCCAGTCCGAGAGATCCTGCAGCAAAGGCCGACAGGACGATGCCTGTCCCCGGCAAGCCGAAGTAGATCAGATAAAGAATGACGAGGATAGGAACGCCGCGTGCCGCGATGACATAGGTCCCGGCGGCGGCCCGAACGATAGCAGAATGGCGCGACCGGAGATATTGGAGCACCAGCCCGAGTGCGAGGGCGAGACCGAATCCAGCACATGTCAGCGCAAGACTCACCCCCAAAGCGTCGACGAGTCTCGGGCCCCAATCGACGAGATTGGCGAGGATTGTCTGAAGGAAACCCATATCAATACTCCAGCCGGCGCTCGACCAGGATGAAGGCCTGGCCAACAACGAAGGTTAGTGCGAGATAGAGAATTGCTGCGGTGCCATAGACCCAGGCGGTCGCGAAAGTCTCGTTTACGATCTGGCGTGCATTGAACATCACTTCGGGTGCGGCGATCGCGGCAACAAGAGACGTGTCCTTCACGAGACCGACGGCGTAGTTGCCAAGCGGCGGCAGTGCGAGGCGCAGGCCCTGGGGCAGAATCACCAGGCGGAAGGCGGCCAGGGGTCTCAGGCCGATTGCCGCGGCAGCCTCGTTCTGTCCTTTCGGAACCGACTGGAAGCCAGCCCTAAATATGTCAATGACGACAGCGCCGCCGATCAGCCCAAGGCCTATGACAGCGGCCGTCATCGATGACAGGCGCACGCCGGCCGCCGCCAGCCCAAAATAGAGGAGGAACAGGAATGTCAGGCTAGGCACGTTTCTCAGTGACTCGACATAGGATCGAATGAGGAAGCTTATCGCACGATTGACGGTAAGGTGCTCGATCGTGGCAAGCGTCAAACCGATCAGCAGCGCCACGGCAAGCGCACCAACGCTGACTTCGACAGTGACGATTGCTCCGGTGAGCAGCGCGTTGATTATTCTGTTCAGCAACACCTCGTTCATGAGGACGCTCCTCGCGTGGACAGGCTGGACAGAAATTGCCTGAGCCTGGGCTCTCGAGGCCGATCGAGAATCTGGCGGGCCGGGCCCTCTTCGACGATGCGACCACCGTCCATAAACAGGATCCGGTCGGCGACCTCGCGTGCAAAGGCGATCTCATGGGTGACGAGCACCATCGATCGCCCTTCGCTGGCGAGTTCCTTGATGACGTTCAACACCTCCCCGACAAGTTCGGGGTCAAGTGCTGACGTAGGCTCGTCGAAAAGCAGAAGCTTTGGACGTTGCGCGAGTGCGCGGGCAATCGCGACTCGTTGTTGTTGCCCGCCAGAGAGCCGCGAGGGCATTTCGCCTGCCTTGTGGCTGAGATGAACCTTGGCGAGCAGTTCCTCAGCAAGCTCCGTTGCCGCGGCAGCCGGAAGGCCGCGCACCTTCCTGGGTTGAAGAGCAACGTTCGCCCTGACATTCAGATGCGGCCAGAGGTGGAAGTGTTGAAACACCATGCCAATGTCAGCGCGCTGCGGCGCCAGTTCCGCATCGGTCATCCGCCGGCCATTGGGTTGTTGACCGATCAGTCGACCGTCGATCCGGATCTCGCCACTGGTCGGAGGATCGAGAAAGTTGATCGCCCTGAGGCAAGTTGATTTCCCGGATCCGCTAGGACCGATCAGGGCTATGCGCTCTCCGCGCCGAAGGGAAAACGAAACATTTTTGAGTACAGCCAGCTGGCCATAGGACTTGTTGAGCTTGTCGACCGTTAAAAGTATGTTGCCAGGCATGGGTGCCTCCACGGGAAAGAAGGGTGCGACCGGCGCGCCGGTCGCAGGTGGCCAATTATTGTCCGCAGACGGGCGGTTTCCAGTCGGCCGGTCGATCGACACCAGCGCGGAAGTTTTGCGCCGAAGGCGTGTAATTCGCCTCGCTAACGTTGCCGTATCTGCTGCCGACGGCCTTGACCTCGCAGTTGGTCCAGAGCTTGCGGATCTCTGCGCTGATTGCGTCGGCAAGTGTCTTGTTTTGCTTGGAGAGGCCGAAAACGTACTGGCGGCCGACGCCGGTCAGCAGGGGGAAATCCGACTTGTTGTCGGTGAAAGGCAGATTGGCGAGGTCCCAGGCGGGGTTCTTCGAAATCGCATAGTCGATGACGGGTGGATCGCCGACGAGGGCCTGAATGCGCCCTGCAACAAGATCGCGCAATGCTGCATCCGAGCTGTCATAAAGCGACAGTTCAAGACCGGGGATGCGCCGCAACTCCGGCAGAAACGAAAAGCCGGTCATTGAACCGACCGCCTTGCCTTCGAGGTTTGCGAGCGTATGCCAGCCGTTCTCCGTCTTCGAGGTGATGCCGTTCTGGAAGTAGCCGGTGGGGTCGGTGAGCGAGAGCGTATTCGCCCGCTGGTCGGTCCAGGCGACGTTGCCGCCAATGATATCGACGCGGCCAGTTTGGACAGCTGCAATTGCCCCCGACCATTCCATCGGGACGGGCTTGACGGTAAGGCCAAGGCGATCGGCGGCGATTTGCAGTATCTCACCGTCATATCCCACGAGCTTGCCATCGCGGGCGACAAGTCCCGGCATGTCGCCGGTTATTGCGACCGACAGGATCCCTGGTTCGACAAGATTGTAGGCAGCATTATCCGCCGCACTCGCCGGTGGGGCGCTGAGCGCCACCAGGAGTGCCAAAGCGCCAGCCGTCATTCCGGTCATCGTTAAAGTCTGCATGATCGTTGTTCCCTTTCCTTGTTTTGAGGTCAATCAGGTTTGACCGGCAGCAGCACGTGCTGCCGGATTGGTGGGCCGTCTGATGAAGCGGGTCATGGAGAGGCCTTCGAGTGAGGTTGGAGAACCGCCGTCGAGACACAGCTCCGCGAGAACTGCGCCGACCGCTGGCCCAAGCTGGAACCCGTGCCCGGAGAATCCGAAAGCGTGAAAGAGGTTGGATGTGGTCGGGCTTGATCCAACGACCGGCAGTCCGTCAGACATACGCCCCTCAATGCCAGTCCAACTGCGAACCAACAGGACGTTGGCGAGGGCTGGAACCATCTCGATCGCCGCCTTTGCCGCTTCCATCGTGACATCAGCAAGCGGTCGCGCGCGCAGAGTGTCACGATCGGCGACACCGAGCCCTGAGCCGAAGATCACGCTGCCGTGTCCCCTCGCCTGCCTGATATACATGCCGCCGCCGCAGATACCGAGGTTCGGGCCGATTAGCGGTGCTATCGGTTCGGTGACACACATGTTTGGCGCCATCACATCTTCGCGCACGGTATCTCCGAACCATTCTGCGACGCGCGCCCCCCATGCGCCTGCGGTGTTGACCAGCCGGCGCGCATGAACGGGCGTGGTGTCGCCAACAACGAAGAGTTCAAAACCCGTGCGCGAGACCGCAGCGCGTTCGATCGTGCATCCCTCACGGATCACGGCGCCAAAACGCTTTGCGGTGCGCGCGAAAGCGGGTGCGACAAGCCGGGGATTGGCCTGACCGTCTTCGGCACAAAGCGAGCCGCCGATAAATCCTTCGCCGAGATAGGGGTAGCGGCGGCGCAAGTCCGCACGCTCGAGAACATCGAGCGTCAGGCCATGCTGGCGGGCGATCTCTTGGTAGGCAACCAGCTCAGCCATATCAGTGTCGCTGCGCGCAATCTTCAGATGGCCTGTGACAGCAAACTCGCAGTCGCTTCCGACAAGTTCTGCGAGCCTTCCCCAAATTTTCCGGCTACGTTGGGCCAGCGGCAATTCAGCGGGGTGACGGCCTTGCTGGCGTACGCCGCCGTAATTGACACCGCTGGCCTGCGCGCCGCAGCGCGCCCGTTCGAGTAGAACGACAGAGGCTCCCTTCCGACGAGCGTGTAGCGCGGCCGAACAGCCGGCAAGTCCGCCGCCGATGATGGCCACATCAAAGACCGTCATGGGCGCCTCCCGCAAGGGTGGAAAGCGCGAGCGGTTTTATCGGCGCCTGTCCCCGCAAGCGGCCAACCGCACTGACATGGACGGATCCTTTGGCGGCGATCAGTTCGGCAGCGGCCAGGCCACAGACGCGTCCTTGGCAGCGACCCATGCCAAGACGCGTGAACGCCTTGATGCGATTGATCTCGCACTCTCCCGATGCTGCGACGGAATCGCGCAAGGCATGAGCTGTCAAACCCTCGCAGCGGCAGATTACGGTCTCGTCTGGAAGATCGGCCGGCAGGCGCCGGGGAAACGGGAAGACTACGTCGAGAGACCGTCGAAAACGATCCATTCGCTCGATACCGCGGCGCAGTCGCGCGGCGCGCGACGCATCCGCCTGTCCGGCATCTGCCAAAATTGCCAGGGCTGCAAGCTCACCTGTCATGGCCGCGACTTCGCTGCCACGGATCGCGAGCCCGTCGCCGGCGAGATAAATGCCGTCAACGGAACTGCGCCCGTCCCCGTCTGTCACAGGAAGCCACTGACGGTGCTGTTCGTCGAAGCGAAAATCGACCCCGAGTAGATCGGCAAGCTGCGTTTCCGACGTCAGCCCAAAGCCAATGGCGAGCGCGTCGCAGGACAAGGTGGTCTCAGCCTTTGACTGACGATAGAGCAAGCCGGCGACACGACCGTTTGAGGCTTTGAGGATCTCGAGTGGTTCGATGCCTGTTTTGATGGGAACGCCGTGTGTGCGAAGCCAGGCCATGTAATACAGGCCTTTGGCAAAGATCCGTCCGCCGGCCACCAATCCTGGAAGAGCGGATACGTGTCGCAACGGCCTGCCGGATTCGAGGACGGCCACGACCCGTGCCCCGGCCCGCGCGTACTGGTATGCCACGAGGTAAAGGAGCGGCCCGCTGCCCATAAAGATGACGTCGCGGCCTATTGTCGAGGCTTGGGCCTTCAGGGCGATCTGCGCCCCACCCAACGTGAAGACTCCTGGCGCCGTCCATCCCTTGATCGGCACGATTCGATCCATTGCGCCGGTCGCAACAATCAGTCGTCCCCATGGCTGTCGCATCACCTCGTTTCTTCTGGCCAGGTGAAGAACCCCGGGCTCGACACCCCAGATCAAGGTCTCGGCACGATAGGCAATCGAGGGCAAAATGGCTGCGAACTGGTCGCGCATGATGCATGCGCGAGCAGCATCGAATCCGTATAGATCCCCGTCACTTCGCCGCAGCGGAGCCGGCGGACGGCGGAAAATCTGGCCCCCCGGAAACATTCCTTCGTCGATCAGAACAGGCTTGTGGCCGGCCGCTACCAGGGTGCGGGCAGCGCTTACACCTGCCGGGCCTGCACCAACGATGACGATAGGATCCCCGTCGCTCATGCCATTTCCCCCGGCGTGACGGTCGATAGTGACATGCCCGCTTCAACGAGGCTGGTGCACGCGCGGATACGTTCGCCCGAGGTCTTCCACAGCCAGCAATCTTGGCAGGCTCCCATGAAACAGAAGCCAGCCCTGTGCTCGTGGTGGAACTCAAAGTTGCGGACATGCCCAAGCTCGGTGTTGAGCGCAACAAGTACCGTTTCGCCGGCGCGCGCCACGACGGATTGGCCATCGACAGTGAGTTCGATGACGGGCGGTGCAATCGTGCCCAGCCTCTTGAAGCTTGTTTCTCGGCATTTTTGCAAGGTCATGCCTCTTCCTCCCCATTGTCAGCTCAACCCTAATAATCCATAATATGGATGTCAATCGTGAATCGAATCCACAGCAGGCCATCTCTAGCCACGGCTGTTCGAAACTTTTGCACGACCTGAGGTAGTATCGAAAGGAAGACCGCCTTGCCGAACGCAATATCCGAGCTCGCCGCCTTTTGCGGCTCAATTGAAACCGTAGCCGAAACGACCTTAAAGGCCGCCCGCAGGACGGTTCTCGACACGATCGGGGTCGCTGCCAGCGGCGCTGCAACGCCTGGAGGTCGCGCCTCCTTTAAAGCTGCGAGCGCCATCTGGGGCGAAGGGGCGTCATCGATCTGGTTCTCCAGGACGCTGCTCACGCCAGCCGGTGCCACCTTCGTCAACGCCACCTATGCGGCAAGCCTCGACCTTGACGACGGTCACCGCGCCGCTGCCGGACATCCGGCCGCTGCCATCGTTCCAGCAGCGCTGGCGCTTGTCGGCTGCCACGCTGTTTCGGGTCGCCGGTTGCTGACGGCGATTGCCATCGGATATGAGATTGCGGTTCGTGCCGCGGCCTCCCGTGGCATCAATAGCCTGCGCACCACCGACACGGGCCTCTGGTGCGGTTATGGCGCGGCTGCCGCTGCCGGCTGGCTCATGGCGCTTCCTTTTCCGGTGATTGCGCATGCGATGGCGATCGCTGGTCAGACTGCGACTGGTCAGTTTGCCACGGGCTGGACGCGTGTCGGCCATACGGTAAAGGAAGGAATTCCCTGGGCGGCAGCAAACGGTATTCAGGCAGCATATCTCGCTGCCGCCGGCCATAGGGGCCCGCTCGATCTGCTTGACGAGGAACCCGTTTACAACAGGACGCGGCTGCTTGCGGGGCTCGGAGACGCATGGGCTGTCGAACACGCGTATTTCAAGCGCTATAGCTGCTGCCGCTGGGCGCATGCGGCGATCGACGCAGCGGTGTTCCTACTGGACGAGCGCAAGCTATCCGCCCGCGCGATCGAGGGGATCGTCGTTGAAATCTTCGACAGAGCGCTCACCCTGCCGAACCAGATTATACCCACCTCGAACGAGGCTGCGCAGTACAGCATTCCCTTCTGCATCGCCGTGGCGCTTCTACACGGGCAAACCGCGCTGTTGCCGCTCGAGGATCGCCACCTCGCAGACCCCGATGTCATCGCACTCGCTTCGCGGGTACGGCTGGAAGCCAGCCCACGATATGTCGGCGCTTTTCCAGCAACGACTCCTGCGACGGTCACCATCTCGGCAGGCGGCGAGGTTTTTGCGCTTGAGATCACCTACCCAAAGGGAGAGCCCGGCAATCCGATGAGTGATGCAGAGCTTGCGGAGAAGTTCGCCACGCTGACATCACGGCTGCCCATGTCTTCTCTCCAGGCGCGCTCCATTTCCGCTGCGGTCACAGCACTCATGGACGGGACGGCAACGACTTCGCTTCTCGACGCCCTTTGCAACGCCTCATAGTCATTCTACAAAGCTGCCATTTGATATACGAATCCGCCAAACCGGCAGACGGATGAGGTTGAAATGGCAAGGGACGAGGTCGCGGCAACAGGAACACAGCTGCTCGACAGAGCGGTCGCGATCTTGAAATTCCTCGGCGATGTCGGACAGAACGGCGCGACGATGGCGATGATTGGCGATGCGCTTGGCCTGAAGCAGCCGACCGCGCATCGCATCATTACTGCGCTGGAGCGCCACGGTCTGGTCGATCGGGAACGCGAAACGAAGCGCTATCGCCTGGGGCTCGCGCTTTTTGCCATGGGCGCTGCGGCAGCTGATGGAACGGGATTGCGCGTGCTCGCTCGCCCTGCCCTGATGCGGCTGTCGGCGGCGACCGGCGATTCCGTATTTCTGATGGCTCGGGCTGGCTTCAACACGGTCTGCGTCGATCGTCAGCAGGGCTCTTACATCATTGACAGCTTGACCGGTCATATCGGGGGACAGATCCCGATGGGCGTCGGCCCTGCAAGCCAGGCGATCCTCGCCTTCCTGCCGTCAGCGGAGGCGGCGGTGATCGTTGCGACCAACGCGCCTGTTTATAAGCAATACGCACCGCTGACCGAACGAAAGGTCAAGGACGCTTTGGCGGCTGTCAGACAGAACGGCTACGCTGTCGATCACGGAGAACTTGTGGCCGGCATATCGGCGATCGCCGTGCCGATCCTGCCGCCCGGTCGTGACGCGGTGGCGGCAATCGCCATCAACCTGACCAGCGCCCGCTTGACAGAGGACCGGCTCCCAACCCTGGTCGACATGCTGCAGAGTGAAGTCCGCCAGATCGAGGCGAGCCTTAATCCGCTTGACGAGCCACGTTTGGGATCGGCTGCCGCCGCCATGGTTTCGCCGCGGAGATGATAGACCCCTGTCTGCACCGTCGCGCTTACGTCACGATTGACCTCGCCTCTCCCACGTAAAGGCCGGCATAACGAAATCAGGTAGATGCTCGTGGCCCGAACACAGACGAGGGAGCCTGTCCCAGAGCACGTGGCCCGTCATTGGATTGACGAGCTGGTCATGATGGATTCCGGTCAGCACCAGGGCCACCTCTATTCCGGCTCTGCGCGCTCCAACGATGTCGGTTTCAAGCCCGTCACCAATCGCCAGAACATGGTCTCGGGCAAGGCCAAGGACTGAGAGGGCCCGGTCATAAGCCGGTAGGAGCGGCTTTCCGTAATAGAGAACGGTTCCCCCAAGACGCTCGTAGTGGGCGGCGGTTTTACCTGCGCAATCGATGCGCGTCTTGCCGATCATGACAGCGCGGTCGGGATTGGCGCAGACCATGACAAGTCCTCTTGCCTGCGCGTCCCACAGGACCCGTTCAGCGTCCTCAAGAGCCTGGTTCCCACCTGCTCCCGTACACAACAGGAAGTCGGCCTGATCAACCGCTTCTGCCCGTTCCCGCCCGGATCCATAAAATAGGCCTGACAATTCCGATGGGCCGATATGGAAAAAGCGGCGTCCAAGATTTCGGTCAGCGTCGTTCGACAAAGCCTCGAAGGCAAGTTCGCCAGACGTGACCAGACCGCCGTATAGTTCTGGCGCGAAACCCATTTGAGCGAGGCGGGCGGCAACGTCCTCGCGTCGCCGGGGCGAATTGGACAGGAGACACACGGCAATCCCATCTCGCTGAAGCGTGCGTAGGGCTTCTATGGCCCCGTCGAGAGGATTGAGGCCGTCGTGCACCGTACCGAAAAGGTCGAGAATGATGCCCCGGTAACCCGAGGCGATATCCCGAAGATTTGTAAAAACCCATGGCCGGCCAGTCATGGCGGACACTTCCGTTGGCGATCTGCATCTCGCTGCCATCGCGTCAGAATATGACCGATGGCGGTCGTAATGATGATCGCGCCACCGAGCACGCTTGGTAGTCCCGGCCGTTGGTCGAACGTCAGCCAGACCCATAGCGGCGAAAGAGGGACTTCGACGAGTGAGAACAGCGCTACTTCGGCGCTGGGCAGCAATTGTGCTCCCTTGCTGTAAAGCACCAGGCCGAGCACCATCTGGATGAGCGCAAAGCAAGCGAGAAGGAGTGCCTCGTCAAGATCAATGCTTATGCTGGGTGCGAAACAGAGCGCAACAATTGCGGCAATCACATTGGATGCCGCGACAATCCAAAGAACCGATCGGCCCCGGTCAGCGCGCAACGCCACCGTCATGAACGCGATCGATATTGTCATTAGAAGCGCCAGCAGGTTGCCCAACTGACTGGAGCTTCCGCCCGGAGAACCGGTGAAGATAACTGCGGCGCCGACAAGTGCTGCGCCTGAAAAGAAGACTGTTGGGCGCGACGGTCTCTCACGAAACGTGAGGGCAGACGCGATGGCGGCGAGGACAGGAAGTGATGCATGGATCATCGCAACATTGGCAACCGATGTCAGATGCAATGCGGGGATGAAGGCGACCATTCCGAGTGCCGAGCAGCCGGTAGCGACAAACCACGATCGTCTCAAGACGCGTGGATGAAACCCGGCGTCACCGCGCATCAAGGCCGCTCCGCCGACCGCGATCGCCCCAAAGAAGCTGCGCCAGAAGAGAATGGTCCAGACGTCGAGTGTCACGAGCAGCCCCATAAACAATCCAGCGGTGCTCCAAAGCATGGCTGCCCCGAGGATGTAGAACGTTCCCAGTTGCTCAACCTTCATGGCCCTGCTCCGATGGACGGTTCGTGGTTGAGCAGCGTGTAGTGACGGGGACAACGTGATCCGAGCCGAACGAGTAGCTCTTGTGGGATTGTACCGGCTGCCTTTGCCATGGCTTCGACGGACAAACGAGGGCCCAGAAACTCGACAGCCCGCCCCGGCCTGCACAGAGCTAGGGGAACATCGCTGAGGTCTATCGCGACATATTCCATGGCGACGCGGCCAACGACGGGAACCATGTATGAGCCGAGCGCGGCGGCGATGGCGTTTCCCGCGGACCAGGGCAGGCCAACCGCGTAGCCCAAGGCGACGATTCCGATACGCATGGAATGTGCGGCGCGAAAACTCGCGGCATATCCGACCGCCTCGCCACGCTGGACGGTCCTGACATCGGCAAGGCGCGCAAAGAGTTGCACAACGGGCAGAAGAGGATTTGGCTCTACGCCTGCATTGTTCAGTCCAAAGAGCGCGGACCCTGCTCGAACAAGATCGAAATGGAAGCTCTGATCAAGCCAGACAGCAGCTGAGGCAGCCAGGCTGCGCCTTTGTGGATCGAGCACTTGGCACATCGCTACGAAGCGGTCTCGTTGCAGACGGTTTGTGGGGTCATTGCGGACATCAGCGCATGCGAGGTGGCTAATCACAAGATCAGGTGGTCGTTGCGAGATGTGCACCAGGGCCCGTGCCTCGGTGAATGTCAGGCCGAAGCGGGAAAAGCCGGTATCGACATTGATGACGAATTCAGGAAGTTGACGGGACGCAACGAGCGCGTCTGCCAGAGAATGGCAAACGGGGGTCAGGTGGTGGCTGAGACATGTTTCCAATTCGCTCTCTTGGACCCCGGAGAGGATATAGATATGAGCCAGGTTTGCGAGCGTTCGGCGAACTTGGACCGCCTCACGAAGGTCAGCGACAAAAATGCTTTTGCAGCCCGCTGCGACGAGGGTTGGAACGATCAGGTCGATTCCCAAGCCATAGGCATCGCTCTTGACCACAGCGGCGATTTCCGTGTTCGACCCGACCAGCGATCTTAGACGGTGAAAGTTTGCTCCGATCGCTGACACGTCGATTCGCAGTTCTGCTGGCATGGACGGGATCCGGGGCGTTTGCACGGGAGACAACCTGAGGAGATAGTAAATTATCGTTGCAATCTAAGGTAAAATGCTCCAGATTGCTATCTAGAAATGTGACGACTTAATAGATTCGTCTCATGGTTGCTGTCAAACTTGGAGGAGATCGCAATGACTGCGAGTAGGAAAACACCCCATATTCTCATTATCGGCAGCGGTGTGCTCGGTGGCGATGTTCTTGATTTTCTGCTTCAGAGCGAGCGGGACTATGCCTTGACTGTCGGCGTGAGAAGACCCGAGACCGCGTTGCTGCGGGTCAATCTCGCGCGCTATACGGCGATGAATCTCGGCCGTGAGCCACAGGTCGATATGATGCCTCTCGATTTGATGAACATTGAGCAGACAGCCGAGCGCCTGGACAAGCTCAAGCCCGACATCATTTTCAATGCGGCCACGCTACACAGTTGGTGGGTTATCACCAAACTACCGCCTGAGGCATACAAGTCTCTGGACATGGCACGTGGGGGCGTGTGGACGCCCATGCATCAGGTCCTCGTGCGTCGCCTGATGAAGGCCGTGCGACTTGCTGACAGCCCCGCAGTCGTCGTCAACGCTTCCTATCCCGATGTCGTCAACGCGTCGCTTGCCGCCGAAGGGCTGGCCCCTGCGGTTGGCATCGGCAACATTGCCAATGCGGTCCCCGGTATCCGCCTTGCCGCAGCTTACATGCTCAGGCGCGATCCAGCGGCGATCGATATCCGCTTCTTTGCCCATCACTATCTGAGTTACCGAATGCCCAGCACCGGCGGAACGGACGGTGCCCCATATCATCTGACAATTTATGCTGATGGTGCGGAGGTCCCCAAGGCCGAGATTGATCACGAAGTTCTGTTTTCTCATGTCGCCGGGCGGTTCCGGCGGGTCAAAGGGCTTGCCGGGCAGTCCGTCACCGCATCCTCGGCGACCGCGATGCTCCATGCGGTCGCCTCTCGTTCCGGCCAGGTTGTTCATGGGCCTGGGCCGCTCGGTCTTGTCGGCGGCTATCCGATCCGTGTGTCGCCGACAGGTTTTCTCGTCGATCTGCCGGCCGGTTTGACGCTTGACGAGGCAATCGACATCAACCGGCGCTGCCAGCGCTACGACGGTATCGAGAGCGTCGATGACGACGGCACTGTTCGCATGACCGAGGCCTCGTCGAAGATCATGAGGGAGGTCATCGGCTACGACTGCCGTCCGTATCGGCCGGATGAATGCGAGGAACGAGCCGACGAGCTTGCATCCCGCTTCGCTGAATATGCTCGTAGATCGGGCGTCAGCGATCTTTCCGTGGCCTAGGCCGCCGCGGTCCATGCGGTGTCGAAGGCGTGAAAATCGCCCCGGTCCGGTCGTCCCAGGCAAATCGATGCGCGGCGGCTCCCGCATTCGAAGATGACGGAAAATGCAGTCTGTGTCGGTTCTCGTGGGGATGCGGTCTTACATATTGCGTCCGGCGAACCGCTGGTATCCGACAGAAGGCGGCGGATACCAGCGACGTCACTGATACAATGGAGCTTGGCGGCTCGAAGACGCTCTCGGCTGGAGGGATAGATACCTGCCGCTGTTTCTATGTCTTCCATGATCGCAAGCGATGGCGTGACAGGATGATTTGTATGAACGATTGGGTTTCCCGTGAGGGCAACAGGGCCGATTGACGGTGAGATCTCCACACCGTGCACCTCACCCGAGGCGTCTGCGAGGAGGTAGCAGCGTCCGGACAGGTGGCTGACCCGTCGAAGTGTCGCCAGCGCACCGGCAGCGTGCCGCTCCTTAAGGATCAGGCGTCTGACCACGAGGCTCGGCATTCCGTGGGTGGCAGCATCAAGCAAGAGATCGTTCGTCACGAACGCCAAGCCGGCACGATTAATTCCAACCCAGCCGAGCGTGCCGGGGGACGTCACCATGATCAGGCCATCGCCATCGTCAGTGCCATCGTGGACGAGAAGAACGAGCTCCTCTTCCGTGCCAGGAAGCGCGTCCCAGTTTTGCGCCAAGACCGCGCCAGCACCTGTGGCACATGCCACCGTCGTGCAGCCGCTGGCAATCGCACCATCGAAGAACTCGAAACCGGAAAGGAGATAGATATCAAGCGGAGCCAATCCGCTCCCGTCAGCGATGCCTTTGATCTCCGCGACAATGGTAGGCGCCACACTCTCAAGCAGCCGCCAGGAGTTCGCCGCGCGCTGCTCCGCGCGCAGCCAGCCCCGATCCGCCGTCGATCGCCTGAGGCGCAGGAACGACGTTTGGATCGATGTGGACAATGCAACTCCGTGTAGCTTTCCGCGGGTGTAAGCATCGCCGCGCAGATGGAGAATCGGAATTTTACCAGAACTCATAGGTGACCCGTCTTTTGGAATATGTATCCACAATATGGATTCTCGATTTTTCCGAGTCTACGTGGGTACAAGCTGTCGCTGTGCGAAAGTTGACTGCTACTACGGGTCGAGGTTCGGAGGCTGTTTCGGAAAAGTGGGTTCTACCTTGCGACCCCTGTCGTATTTTATTGCAAGCTAAAATAGACTTTAGTAGCGTCCACACATCAGGGGAGGATCTCATGCAGCAAGTAGAGCTTGAAGGCACCGATTTCACCATGGCAACCAGGGTCTGGAGCGTGCCGGAATTTTGCGCTCGCCACCGGTTGGATAATAATGAGGAAGCGAGGCTGACCGCGCTGTTCGGCCCGTTCGCGACGGCAGCTGAGCTCATGCACAATATGACACGTGCGCCAAAGTTCAGGTAAAAGGTTCCCACATTGATCGCTCACGCGGGCTCGGTCGCAAGTGAAGCTGCGCTCCGAAAACGGAAACCCGGCGCTGTGGCCAGGTTCAATTTCCGATCTTGACGAGAAGCGTGGCATAGGGCTGCGGTAATATGGCTGGGCAGCTCGTTTACCTTCTGGGATGAACGACGCGGTTGTCTGAAGCTCTATCAAGATCCGCGACATGCACGCCGCCAACGCATGGGCCGGCAGAGCGGCGTTCGATAACTCTGGAGGCGATACTGATGCGGCGGGCGGGATCGCCCGGCAGTCGCGGCCTCTCGATGCGCAAGCATTGCCGCAAATAGAGGTCGAGGTCACGGGTTCAGCCCATCATGAAGCCGCGGCCGAGGAGATGCGTCGCCGAACGCCAGGCATGATAGGCGATCCGGTCGAGCCGACGGGCAGCGTCGATCCGCGCAAGGGCATCCGCGGCGGTCAGCTCTCCCGGCGCGACGGAGGCAAGGGTGGTGGCGCGATGATCTCGCTGCAGGGCATCGAGCTCTCTTGCCGCGCTCTCCAGCTCGGCGAGCGCCGCGGCAACCTCCGACGAAACGTTCCAGCCGATGGGAGCCGCCTGTGCGCTGAGGGCGCATTCCGCGGTGATCGAGCCACCAACTGCCTGTGCAGCATGCATGGCTTGCGTGCACAGCTCCGTTGCACGAAGGTCATGGGCGGAGCCGGCCGGCTGTCCTTCGAGCCTGCCCTCCTCCATGGCTTCCACGAGACGGGAGGCGTGATCGAGCGCGTGTAGCGTGCTCGTCATGCGGAGCCGCTCGGCCTCCGTCTCGGGCGGCTCCTTCAATTCGGACAGGAAATCCCGCACCTCCTCGAGCGTGGCGGCGGCCGCAGTGCTCTGTGCCGCGGGGCCGGCTCCGCCCGAAAGTGCTGCGGAAACCGAGGCGGCGGTTGTCGCGAGGACGTCCGCCACGACACGCCGGGCGGTCTCGACCGCGACCACCGGACTGGCAAGCGCGCTCGGATCGAGCGCGCGCTGAAGCGCCGTCTGCTTGGCGGGCAGGAGCCGCTCCACGACGCGGGTGAACCACTGCGTCGCCGGTAGGAGTACCGCGACCCCTACGACGTTATAAGCCGTGTGGTAGGCAGCAAGGAGCGTCATTCCGTCGACCGACGCAGATAAGGATTTCATTAGCGCCGCCGTGAACGGAAAGGCGGCGATCGCAATAAGCGCGGCTATGACCTTGAACAGCACATAAGCAAGGGCGAGGCGCTTGGCCGTCGCGCTGGCGCCGATGGCCGCCAATGCGGAGCTCGTTGCCGTCCCGATATTCTGACCGATGATCAGCGCAGCGCCCTGCTCCAGGCTCACCGCCCCGGCGTAGAAGGCCGAAATGGTGACGGCGATGGCGGCCGTAGAGGACTGCATGACCGCGGTCATGGCCAGCCCAACAACGATGAGGGTCATGAGACCGACCGAGCCTTCGACCCAGCCAACTCCCGCTACGCCGAGCACTGCGGGAAGGTCAGACGGATGCAGGCTCTGCGCCAGACCTCCCATGCCTTGCTGGAGGGTGGTCAGCCCGTAGAGAACCAGCGCGAAGCCTGCGAGCGCGCCGCCCGCCGCCGCTATACGCCCGCCTGCCAGCAACTTGGCTAGCGCGCCGAGGAAGATCAAAGGCAGAGCATAGGCCGAAAGCGAGACGCGCACGCCGATCAGTGCCACGAGCCAGCCCGTGCCCGTCGTGCCGATATTGGCGCCGAAAACGAGACCGAGTCCTTGCGGAAAGGTTAGAAGGCCGGCGCTGACGAGACCGATCGTCGTCATCGTTACAGCGCTCGACGACTGCACGAGCAGCGTGACGATGGCGCCCCAGAAGGCACCTGAGAGCGGCGTGGCCGCCGCCTTGCCAAGGGCGGTGCGCAGGGCGGATCCCGCCAACGCCTTCAGGCCGTCGGTCATGACAGTCATGCCGAGCAGGAAGAGCCCGACGCCGCCGAGTATGGCAATTGCTGTCGACATGCACGTCTCTTCCGGTCTGCGCTTCGGCCTTGAGCGCGTTGGAGTTGTACTGCCAGCCGACCCTATGCCGTTAGCCTATTCACGGCAACGACGCCTTAGCGTCGGAAACGGGTGAGCTGCGAATAGCGATGCTCAGCGGTCCGAGTACCTGGGGCGCCGAGCGTCGATTCCGCACTCCGACTCCTCCAGTGGCCTGCTCGTATCGTGCGTTGTGCTCCATGGGGACCGTGCGGAATCGTCAGCTTTCACTGGCTAGTCAACCCGACACGGTCGGCGCAGTCAATTGCGACCCACCCTGAGTGGGGTTGAACCGCAGACCCGGCAGACGGTGCGTTCAGGAGACCGTTCCAGACGAGGTGCTGACTTTGAAAGAGCACCGAGACAGGATCTTTTAATCACAGGGTGTGGTTGCGTAAGTTCGGTGTTTCGACGGTGCGGATGTGTTATGTAGTCAGGGACCGGAGCAGGGAGCACCGATGGAACAAAAACTCTCCGTCATCATGGCCTCTGACGTCGTTGGTTACAGTCGACTGATGGAGGTTGACGAGAAGGGCACCCTGTCGGCCCTCAAGAGGCATCGACAGGAACTCTTGGACGACAAAATCGCCTTGCATCACGGTCGCACCATCAAGCTCATGGGCGATGGAATGTTGGTTGAATTCCGCACTGTCGAAGAGGCAGTCCTCTGTGCGATAGAAATCCAACGTGAAATGGGGCGAAGGAATTCGAATGTTCGTAGCGACCAGCAGATTGAATTCCGCATCGGCATTAATATCGGTGACATCTTGTTCGGAAACGAAGACGTCTATGGCGACGGGGTGAACTTGGCCGCGCATCGAAAGCATCGCTCGTCCAGGAGGCATCGCGGTCTCGGCATCGGTGCGCGACACCGTGGGCAATCGCCTGGGCATCGGTTTCGAAGACGATGGCGAGCCTGCATTGAAAAACATTAGGCGCCCGCTCCGCATATTCAATGTCATCATTGATGACGCCGAGGGGTCCAACCGCGCGCCCGTCTCCTCGGTCGCAGCACCATCGCTTCACATCCAGGGTAACCCTGCTGTCAAGTCAAACCGAACGACGGATGTGGTGGCCGCCTCCGACGACTGGCGGCGGCCCAATCGAACGACTTTCAAAGCCAAGCACGATGAGCTTGACGTTACGCGCGGCTTCCGGGCTGGTTTTGCTGTCGGTCGGAGAAAGAAAGTTCCTCGCTATGCCTTTATGGCCGGAAAGATGAGGATCACGGCTTGGGCTGCTAACCTGGGAACTGCCAAGGCATTGGCAGCGCAGGAAGCGGATCGGCGTGCAGCGGCGATTGGCGTCTCGCCGCCTAAATATGGCTGGACGTTGCGAGTGGTCGGGACTACCCGGCCATGCGCAGCGATGGATGCAGCAGTGCTGCAGGAGCCACTATCCACGTGAACCACTGGTGTTCGGTCGATGTTTGCAAAGAGTGGGGACAAGCTGAAGAAGCAATCTGATCTCTGGCTGTTGAGCGAAAACGAGCGTTTCTCATGCAAGGCAACTTGCATTGCTCGAGGATTTCATGTCGGCGCACATGCAGTTTTGGCAAAGGACCGCTATGTCAGATTACCATTGGCTCAGCGACACACAGCTCTCGCGAAATCGCACACATGGACCCGATCTCACTCTCGTCGATGGGCGCGATGGCGTTAAATCATCGCCATCTTCAAGGCGTTTGCCACAATCGCTTGAACTAAGGCGCTGGTGTCTGCAGCATAATATCCTCTCCGTGACTGATGCGGATCAGGTTACAAGGACGGCCGCGCCATTGAGCCGACCTGCTCGCAGATCCGCCAATGCATCGTTGGCCTGCGCCAAGGGATAAGGGGTTGTGACAGTTCGAATGTTTGCTGTTCGTACGACCTCCAGGAACTCGTGAGCATCAGTCCGGGTAAGATTGGCCACTGACACAACTCGTCGCTCCCCCCACAGTAGGCGATAGGGCATGGCAGGAATATCGCTCATGTGGATGCCGCCGCAGACAACCACACCGCCTTTCCGAACGGCAGCCAGTGCCTTGGGCACCAGCTCGCCCGCCGGAGCAAAAAGGATGGCGGCGTCGAGCGGTTTCGGCGGAACTTGGTCAGACGATCCCGCCCATACCGCTCCCATTTCCAATGCAAAGCGCTTTCCTTCGTCGTCTCCCGGTCGGACGAACGCATAGACCCCCTGCTGTTTCCAGCGGCAGACTTGCGCCAAGATATGAGCGGCGGCGCCGAAACCATATAGCCCAACGGTTTTCCCGCCACCCGCCATCTTCAATGATCGCCATCCGATTAAACCCGCACAAAGAAGCGGCGCAGTAGCAATCGGATCCGAGCTCTCCGGCAGAACGAACGCGTAATTAGCGTCGGCAGTAACATGTGTCGCAAACCCGCCGTCAAGCGTGTAACCCGTGAAACGCGGAGCGTCGCAGAGGTTTTCTTTTCCACCGCGGCAAAACAAGCAACTGCCGCAGGTGTGACCAAGCCACGGCACGCCAACCCTTCGACCTAGCAACGTTTCCGGCGCGCCGGATCCTAGCGCAATGACGATCCCTACAATCTCATGGCCAAGTATCAGGGGAAGCTTTGGGCCTGGAAGATCGCCGTCGAACACGTGGAGGTCCGTCCGGCAGACGCCGCAAGCTTCAACCCTGATCAAGACTTGTCCCGCTGACGGAGACGGATCCGGCAGTTCGACAAGGCGCAGAGGCGTCCGAACTCTGTCAAGCATCATTGCCTTCACGTCAGCCTCCATTTATCGAAAAGTAGCCCCAATCAGCAACACACCGAACGCACCTGCCTTGACCTGGATCAAAGACACCTGCCCTGCCGCGCGATAGAAATCGAGCATTCTTAACTGAATTCGATGCGCTTACGGACGACCAGGAGGAAGGCACAATGGACCATATCGTAACCAGTACCCTCAACGCCAATCCTACCGTCATTCCCAGTTGCACCCTCGCTCCAAGCAATGCGGGGACAAGGGACGTGGATATCCTGCTTGAGCGGTCAGATAACGACCACTGGGTCGTGACCATGATCTCGTTACGGGCGCAAAACTGGGCCGCCCACGAACTCTGCTGCGCGCTTCGCGCTTGCTTCGCCGGAAGCATGCGCCTTGACATAATGAGCGCAGACCGCCTGCTGAAGAACGCGCGCAAACAAGCATTCAAGACAGAGTTCGTGGGCCTTGGTGGCAAGGACATCTACTAGCGCTAGCGACCAGGTCTCCTAACCGGTACCGACCGTCGGCCATGCGTCGTGCTCCAGGTCGGCGCACAACTGGTCACACTCTGCTGCCACCAACTGACCGTGCTCGGAAGTCAGCATCCTGTTGCGAAACCTGCCGGCTTCGCTTTAGGATTCGCAAAGCTCCCTCACCCAATAGTCTTCTCCTTAAAAAATACGGAGAGCCGGACAGCGCATGGAATGACGTCCAACATAAGCGAGGGCGTCGATACTATTAAGCATTGCGCAAACCAGTGTTCGAGTTTGAATGATATAGATCGTGCAAGCACGTTTTCCAGCGACGTTTTCGGTGTTCGCCCCTGAGACAACCGAACGTCACCCGGACAGATGGATCAACGTCTCAGCGGTCCGCTTGTACGATATTTCTTCTTTGCCCTCGCCCAATGAATATTGACTAACATCAAAGACAATACGCAGGGCGGCGATAAACTCACATCAACCCAACAGGAGGGTAGTGAGATGAGCATTAAGACCGTTATATGCGTTTTCGGTGTCGACCGCTGGGATCAGGACCTCAAGACCGCCATCGAGTTTTGCGAAACGCAGGGTGCACATATGACCGCCCTCGTCGTCTGCATGGGGCGTGTTCCGGCGATTGCTACGTATGAAGCGCTTTCCACCACGTGGCTCGAGGGGCAGCAACAAGAAATCGATCGCCTTTCCGAGGAGACGGCCGCGGTCCGCAAGATCCTCGAAAGAACTGAACTGTCCTTCGATGTGCAGGAAATCTACACCGAGTTCGCCTGGGCCGACGAGGACATTGCACAACGTGCACTCTATGCCGATCTTGTGCTTATTGGCCCTCAGGCCGCAGCGAATGAAGATCTTCAGCGGCGAGTTGTCGATGGAGCGCTGTTCCAGTCCCCAACG
This sequence comes from Rhizobium sp. LjRoot258, assembly GCF_964254185.1. Lineage (NCBI taxonomy): Bacteria > Pseudomonadati > Pseudomonadota > Alphaproteobacteria > Hyphomicrobiales > Rhizobiaceae > Rhizobium > Rhizobium sp. LjRoot258. Next base: position 903,790 of record NZ_CAXUST020000003.1, read on the forward strand.
CCAATTCTCATCAACCCTCGCATGCAGCCGGTCGTGGCGTTTCCGAAGTCCGTGCTGCTTGCCTGGGATTCGAGCGAAGAGGCCGCGCGTGCAACCCGCCAGTCGATGGAATTTCTGAAGGGCTGCGACGCCGTGCACGTCACCCTCGTGGATCCTGTCGCTAGCAGCTTCGCGAATGGTGAAGAGCCGGGATCCGACATTGCCACCTTCCTTGTCCGTCACGGGATCAAGGTGGAAGTTGACCGCATCGCGAGCGGTGGGCGCCGTGTGGACGAGACATTGCGTCAGCACGCGGTAGACGTGGCGGCCGACATGGTGGTCATGGGTGCTTACAACCACCCGCGGATCCAACAGCGGCTTTTCGGCGGTGTGACACGGTCGATGCTGAAGGACAGCCAGATCCCGCTTTTCCTGTCCCGTTGACGCAGACTCTACGCCTATCGGCCCCGGCAGTCGCCGGGGCTTGCGATCGATATCAATGAAGTTCCCAACCGAAAGTCACTGAACCCATTCAATGGGGATTGCCATGCGGCCAACAATCGAAAGCCTCGTTTTCGAAAGTGGTCGCCCGCTGCTTTTGCTGCCGCCAGAGGATTTTTACGGACGTATCGACACCGTTTGCATAGCCTGGGACGGCAGCGCCACTGTCGCGCGCGCCTTGTCGACCGCCTATCCGCTGATCGGATCCGCCACCAAGGCGATCGTCGCCTGTGTGCGAAATGGGGAGCTATCCCATGACAAGCTGCTGGAGCGCCACGTCGAAGCTTTAAAGCATTCGGGCCTTGAGGTGGAACTCGCGGCTTTGCATTGTGATGGGGAAAGCATCCCATCTGTTATTCAGGATGCTGCCCTCGAAGGCCGTGCCGATCTGCTGATCGCCGGAGCTTATGGTCACTCCAAGCTTCGTGAAGCGATGTTCGGTGGCGTAACGCGTGGTCTGCTCGATAATCTCCGCGTCCCCGTGCTGCTAGCGCACTAGGCCAGTGCCCGAAGCGCGTTCAAGACGACCGCCACATCAATGGCCTCCTGGATGAGCGCTCCTTGGACCGGAGGCAGAAAGCCGAACGCGGCGACCAGCATTGCGATGGCCGAGAGACCTATGCCGGCGTAGACACTCTGAAGCGCGATATGTTTCGAACGGCGGCCAATAGTCAGCGCGGTCACGATTTCCCTCAAATCGCTGCGCAACAGCACGACGTCAGCCGCTTCCGATGCGGCGGCGAGATTTCCCCGCGCAACAGCGAGGCCCACATCGGCCGCCGCAAGTGCCGGCGCGTCGTTGACTCCGTCGCCTATCATCATGACGGGTCCCGACTCTCTCTCTGATCGGATGATTTCGACTTTCTTGCCCGCCGACAACTCCGCCTCGACAGCATCCAGGCCGAGCCTTTCTGCGACCGCGCACGCTACGCCGATCCGGTCACCGCTCGCAAGAATGATCCGTTTGATGCCCGTAGCGCGCAGCTTTGCGACCGTCTCAGGGGCTTCCTCTCTGAGCGTGTCCTCGAAGCAGATGGTGCCCGAATATCGTCCGTCCACGAACACAAGGGCACTGGCCAAAACATTGGTGACGGGAAATAAAGCGCCGCTGATCTTCGAAGCAATGAACGAAGGCCCGCCAACGAGAACATTGTGGCCATCAACCGAAGCCTCAACGCCCTCGCCCGCGACCTCGGTGGCCTTCTCCGGCTTTACGAGAGCGAGGCCGCGTCGGTGGGCTTCGGAGACGATCGCGCGGCCGATGGAATGCGACGATACCTGCTCGGCTGATCCAGCCAGTCGCAGCAGGCTGTTCGCATCGCCATTGCAGTCAATGTCAGTGACAGCAGGCTGTCCGATGGTAAGCGTCCCGGTCTTGTCGAACACCACAGTGCGAATGTTGGACAGTGCTTCAATGACTGCCGCTCCCTTGACCAAGATGCCGTGACGGGCAGCGTGTGATGTCCCCGATACGAAGGCGACCGGAACCGCAAGAAGGAGCGGGCACGGAGTCGCGACGACCAAAACGGCCAAAAGCCGCAAGCTGTCTCCGGAGATCGTTACGGCAAGAATGGCCACGCTTACAGTCAGCACAAGAAACAGCAGCCCAAATCGGTCGGCGACACGGAAGATCGGAGCCTTGCTTTGCTTGGCTTCCTCGACGAGTCTCACGATGCTGGCATACGTACTCTCCGCAGCCGATCGGGCGGCGATCATTTCAAAGGCATCGCCCGCGTTCGACGCCCCGCTCATGACTGGCTGTCCATGCCCCAGGCGTACGGGAAGCGGTTCTCCCGTAAGAGCTGACTGATCGACGAGTGCGGTGCGGCTTTCCACTCGCCCATCGACCGGGACGATGTCGCCGCGGCGAATAAGCAGTTTGTCGTCAATTCCGATTGCGGCGATTGGTATCTCCACCAGCCCATTTTCTGAGATGCGCAAGGCGGTTCGCGGCACTCGCGACAGAAGGTCGGTCATTCCGCTCTCAGCACGACTATGGGCGTAGAACTCGAGGAGATGTCCGCCAGCGTACATCACCGAAACGATAGCGCCTGCGAGGTACTGGTCGAACCACAGGGCCGCAGACATGGACAGCGCCGCAATAAGATCGAGGCCAAATTCGCCGCGGCGAAGTTTCGATACGATTTCGACCAGCAGGCGTGCAAGCACCGAGACGATTGCAACAATCAGAAAGACCTCGGCAGGAGGTTTGGCACCTGTCGCTCGTAGGACGAGGGAGATCAGAAGACATCCCAACGCGCTGGAAAACAGGAGGAGTGGCCAAACGCGCTCAGCGAAATCCCTCACGCTCCGCCGGCCGCAAATCGTCTTGCCAAGTGGCGTCGCATCGAGTGGCAGCATGTATCTGTCCATCCAGAAATTGTCGGAAACACCAAGCGTGGCATAAAGCGAGCGAGGTTCATTGATCTATGACAATAACCGAAAGCCTTGTTTGCGGGCATCCGGGATCGACTTCTGTTCTTCGCCTCAGACGAGCGATCTGGGTATTCGACGGTTTCAGCTCCTTTCGTATCCGCTTGCCAAAAAATTACTGCCCGCCCGCGCCGAACCCCAAAAATGTTCTGCCGTTCTTGACGCGCATCAAAGCGGCCTCATCGAAGTTGTAGTTTGATGACAAGGCTCAATGTTGAGAGCAAGCAACTTTGATGGGATCCGGATTTCCGGAACCTGCTCGGCAAACAGGAGATGACCATGCCTGATACAGTTCCCGTAAAGACAGAACAGAAGACGATGCCGGCCGCCGGCAGCATCTGGTCGCCGTTCGAAACCTTGCGCACCGAAATTGACCGTCTGTTTGAGGATTTCGGGCCGTCGTCGTTTCGGCCTCTCACACGGCCACTTTTTGCGCGTACCGCAGCAGCTTCCGATACGTGGATTATGTCGCCAGCTGTCGACGTCGTTGAAAAGGACGATGCTTTCGAAGTGACGGCCGAAGTGCCCGGTTTGGACGAAAAGAACTTGGAGGTCAAACTTGCGGACGGTGTTCTGACCATCCGCGGCGAGAAGAGCGAAGAAAAGGAAGACAAGGAAAAGGCCTATCATGTTTCGGAACGTCACTACGGCTCGTTTCAGCGCTCCTTCCGGCTTCCCGACGGCGTCGAGGCAGACAAAGTCAGCGCGGTTTTCGCGAAGGGCGTTCTCAAAGTGACGCTTCCCAAGAGCCCCGCTGCGAAGCAGAATGATCGCAAGATCGAGATCAAGGCCGGCTGATCTCGGCATAGGTGGGTGCGCCGGGCACCACCACCATTGCTGCAGGCCGATGGACTGCAGCAGTCGAAATTGGAGACTGAACCTACGGACGAATGGAGGCCGAAGAGAACGGACCGCGCTGGAAAGGTCCATTGATAACCGCAGCGGAGTGTTGGTATTTCTTGCTCCGTGGCTTGTAACAGCCACGTCCATCGAGCCGGCCATCAGTTCGCCCGCCTCTTGGACGCTCGAGCGCAGTCATGGGCGGCGTGGTCGTCGCCCTCGCCGCCTTATCCGCGTTTGCGGGACCCGGCGCCGGAAGAGCTTAGGAGAAGGACGATGGTCGTCCAGATGTCGCGCACTGCAGAAGCATTGCTCTCTGGAGCGGGATGCTGCGGGACAGAGTGGACAGTAGGAGGTAGGAAAATGGGATTGAAAGTTCTCGCAAAGGCCGAATGGGCGACTTACTTCTCGCACCTCCACGAAGCCGTGCAAGGCAAGGAGATCAAAATCGAAGTCGTGGGTGCGACGGTTGGCGATCAGATCCTTGTAAAATCCGCCCCTCTGCTTGGGGCGACCTACGAACCCAAGCAGGACATGCTCGAGCTTTCGATCAAGGGCATGACGCATGTGGTCGAAAGGCCGCAGAAAATCACGGTTCAGGATGAGGAAGGAGAGGTCGTCGCGATCGAAGTGATCGATCTCGCCGACCGGCACCAGATCCTGACGTTCACCTAGCGCAGATGAGGCTCGGCGAGATGATCAACGTCAACGCACGCGGGCCGAGCCTTATCGGGCACGCGTCTAAGATCAGAGCGAAGCTGTCGACGATCTCACAAGGTAAGCCTGTGTTCGCAGAACGAAGCCTGCGAGACGCTCGCCTCTAGCCGGTCAGGGATTGCCACCGACGCAACACGACTGCGACGCGAGCGGTCTGGCCCCAACTTCATCTGTCGCGAGCAACGTGCTCCGCTGCTCATAGAAATCTGGCCGCGTGCTAGAAGCCCATTGACCGCGCCCTCCTGCTGTCGCTTGCCATCATTTCGTACGCACTCGCTGATCTGCGGGCCGCCGTCGTCATATCATCGGCCATTGTCATCCTCTCGGTGGGGACGGCTTTCGTTCGGGAGCATCAGCCAGGCGGTCGCCAAGCTTCGCGCTGTGGTAAGGACGAGGGTCAGCGTCAGCATCTTGCGTCCGGGCAAGAGCAGCCAGTCCGAGGTAAAGGAAGAGCCCGTTGAAGCACTCGTGCCAGGGAGGTCGTACGGCTGTCGGCCGGCGATCTCATCCTCGCCGACTTGCGCCTGCTCGACGTTGCCGACCTTTTTGTGAACCAGTCGGCAATGACTGGAGAGGCAATGCCTGTCGAGACATTGACACGGGTCAAATCTCTGGCAAGCCGCTCATGATTGCGATGCGTCAATGAAACACGCCCGCAGATCTGATCGGATGTCCTAACTGGAGGATGTCAGGATGAGAGCCGAAAAAGCACTTGAGGATGCTCCTTTGATCGAAGAGCACGAAGCCCGTCCCAGATCCCGGAAGGAAAGCGCCATGCCGCGCAAGCTAGGCGGCTTCATCCTTGTAATGGGGCGCGGCCATCAGGCAGTCCTTGTCTTGCTCTCGGTCATGCTCTTTGTCGTCGGCATCGTGCCGCTGGAAATTCAGCGAAGGATCATCAACGGCGCGACGCAGGGCGCAAGCTTCAACGCCATCCTCACGCTTGTTTTCGCCTACTTCGCACTCGCTCTGACCGAGGGGAGTATCAAACTCGTCTTGAACATCTACCGCGGCTGGATCGGCGAAGTTGCTATTCGATGGCTCCGCATGGCGGTTCTTGACGCGCGGGAACGCCACCTGGAGGAACTAACGACGTTGGCCGAGGGCGTAGAAATGTCGATCGTGCTCGCCGAGGCCGAACCCGTTGGCGGCTTCGTCGGCACCAGCATTTCCGAGCCGATTCTCCAGGTCGGTGTTCTGATCGCCGTCGGAGGATACATGATCTATCTGCAGCCGCTTCTGGCGCTGGCAGTCGCGGTGGTGTTCATACCCCAGGCCGTCCTGGTTCCCATTCTGCAGGGCCTTATCAATCAGCGCGTGAAGACCAAGATCACAGTCATGCGACACCTCAGTGAAGAGATGGTCGATCACGATTCTTCGCCGAAGGCGTCGCAACATCAGGCAGCCCGTGTCCAGAGGCTGTTTGCGACGAACGTCAGCATCTACAGGCTAAAGTATTCGCTGAATTTCCTGATGAATCTTATGATTCAGCTTGGCTATGCGGGGATATTCGCACTTGGCGGCTACTACGTGGTGACGGGCAAGACCGAGATCGGGACCGTCGTGGCGTTCGTTGCAGGCCTCAACAAGGTTTCGGATCCGTGGGGAGCATTGGTGGACTGGTATCGCGATCTCAAGGTTACGCAGGTCAAGTACGAACTCATCCGAGATGCGAGCACGATCAGCCCCTCCGAACTGCAAGACCTCGGCAGACGAGACGAAGCGCCAATGACAACGTGAGGTGGCCCGTGTGACAGGCGAGCCACCTCATGCCCGCCGATTATTCGGCAACCGTCAGTCTGGCCTCCATTCCTGCCTCGAAGTGTCCCTTGATGTTGCAAAGGAGAAGATAGGAGCCAGGTGCCAGCTTTGCTTTCAACTCGCCGTCCGCACCGGGCTTGAGATCGGAGACCTCGCCGATGCTCTTCAACTGCTTTTCATCGACACGATGCTTGGACTTGATCAAGGGGATCTTCTGATCGGGAGATTTGAGCTTGACCAGCACCATCTCGTGCTCTTCGGTCATGGCGTCGTTATGGACGGCAAAGATGGTCTCGCCTGCGTGGACCGTGGTCTGGTCAAGCGTCAGCGTCATCGGGCCTCCGCCCTCGCCGCCCGCAACGACTCTTACTGTCGTCGCTGCCCACGACGTTCCAGCCATCGACACGGCAGCAAACGCAGCGAGAGTATAGCGAGTGAGTGTTTTCATTGGATCAGCCTTTCCTCTACAGCCCGCGGTTCGTTTAGAGATCGTTGCTGACAGCCGCCTGAACTTTTGCGGATCAAATGAGCGGTTCAGCGGCACCTCGCAAGCGTGCTCGACTTGAACAAAGTCAAGGAAATCCCTGCGCCGCGACGACGAATGGATGACCGAGGCGACAGGCGGTGAATAGTGGTGGCTGACATGATCGAAGAACCGAGCCCATCAAACATCCCGCTGCTTGGGCGTGAGGCACTCTCCGGACGACGGGTCGCTGGTCTTCGCCGGAACGATGGCGTTGATCCTCCATCTGTTCGGCGTGCGCATCGAGGTCGGCTTCGCCGCAACTCTGATTTTTCAAGCTTTCTCGTTCTGTTTGCCGATGCTTCCTGCGCTCTGGCTCACTCACCGGGAAAACCGATCGGAAAGTTGAAACTTTGACCTCTGTCAATGTAATCAAATCTCGGAGGCCACATGATCAATGCCATGGATGCGCGGCATTAGCACTCGGCTGATCGCCACATCGCGATCCCAATGCTCTTCCAGGAGATGACATATGCTCGTCCGAGCCATCATGACGCCCTCGCCGGTTACCATCGTCGCATCCTCCTCCATCCTGGACGCCGCTAAGCTTATGCTCGACAACCGGGTGAGCGGTCTTCCTGTCGTCGATGCCAACGGCGTTCTGGTTGGCATGATCACCGAGGGTGATTTCCTGAGACGTCACGAACTCGGAACTGACCGCAAGCGCTCCTGGTTGCGCGAATGGCTGACGAGCCCCGGCAAGATCGCCGACGAATATGTGCGCGCGCATGGCCGTCGTGTCGAGGAGCTAATGACTCCGCAGGTCACGGTCATTTCTCCGAAAGATTCCATCTCCGATGCTGTGCGGCTGATGGAGCGAAACGATATCAAACGGCTCCCGGTCGTTTCCGATGGCAGACTTGTGGGCATAATTTCGCGATCAGATCTACTGCGCGCTGTTTCACAGCTACAGCAGCCCACTACCCCCTCTGTAGGGGATACGGCGATCCAAGCAGCGATCGAGGCCGAGCTGACCAAGCAGGTTTGGAGCCGCAACGGCTTCATCCGCTGCCACGTCGCAAACGGGGTCGCCGAACTGGCTGGCACGATCTTTGATGAGCGGGAGCGCCTTGCCGCGAAGGTGGCTGCCGAAAATGTTCCGGGCGTAAAATCGATAACGGATCATCTCACATGGATCGACCCTTACTATGGCGTCGCGCTGCCACCATCGAATGCCGAAGGCGGCCGGGCGTGAGAAGGCTTCCGTTCAACCATCCAAGCCTCGTCCTCGACCTATCTGATCGGGACAAGGCGGTGGATGGCAAAGGTCGGGCCGTCATTCTTCGGAGGCTGAGGCGTACGCTCCGGATGACGTCATCGTAAAGGAAAAGGAGGACGAGAATGCTTTCGACTGACCGGGATTACAAACGCGGTGGCGAACACTTGGCAATCCCCACCCAAAGCGAAATCGAAGGTAAGCTACTCGTGTTTGAAGTCGTCGCCGTCGCTTGCCTGCAGGAACTCCTGAAACACGAGCACGCGCGCGTCATTTCGAAGGTCCGACAAAATATCCGGCGCACTCTCAAAGAAAAGTGCAGCTCGCTGAAGCTGTGTTCGGAAGACGAGAAGGCAACTGCAGACTACGCGTTGGGCGTGCTGGATGCTGCGGTCGCACAGGTGAGCTCCAAGTAGGGCAATTTTTGCTGCCCAGACGCAAGCGAGGCCAAGATGCTCGATAGAGTTGGAGTTACTTTCAACGCTGGTTCCTCGACGCTCAAAGTCGGTGTCTTCAACATCCGCGCAGGATATGCCAGACCAATCGGACGACGCGTCGTGGTATGGGGCGAAGAGCCGCGACTGAAGTACATTGTCGGGGAAGAATTGCGCCAAACCGATCTACCCGTCGACCGCGTCGATCAAGGTTTGATTTCGTTCGTGCTCGATCATCTCCTACCAACCGGTCCTGACGTCGCATTTGTCGGCCACCGCGTTCTGCATGGCGGCTCGATGTTCCACGGCCCCGCGCTCTTGGATGACACGGCTCTCGTGCAGATCGAAAGCCTGGTGCCAATCGCCCCCCTCGATCAGCCTCATGCGCTCGAGGTCATTCACGCGGTCCAGGCGTTGTATCCCACGGTCGTGCAGACGGCATCCTTCGACACCGCGTTCCATTCTTCGCAGTGCAGCCTGTCTACGAGGTTTGCGATCCCGCGCGCTATGCACGAGGCCGGCATTCGGCGCTATGGATTCCACGGCCTTTCCTATAAGCACGTCACCGCCCAACTCAAGAACTTTGCGCCGGACATGGGTGGCGGAAGGGTGATCTGCGCGCATCTCGGAAGCAGCGCAAGTCTCTGTGGCATGGTCGACGGCGTCAGCATCGACACCAGTATGGCGTTTTCCGCTCTCGACGGGATTCCTATGGCGACGCGACCGGGAGCGATCGACCCCGGCGTGCTGATCCATCTGCTTCGGACGGAGTTTCACGACGCCGACAAGCTGGAGAGTTTCCTTCATCACCGATGCGGGCTCCTTGGCGTGTCAGGCATCAGCGGAGATACCCGCACGCTGCTCGAGGATTTCCGCCCTGCTGCCAAAGAGGCACTCGATCTGTTCTGCTTCAGAATTGCGGGTGAGATCGGCCGTCTGGCGGTTTCCATCGGCGGGGTCGACGCGGTGGTCTTTACGGGCGGCATTGGAGAAAACCAGCCAGAGATCCGCAAAGGCGTCGAGCGGCATCTCGGCTGGATGGGGCTTTCACTGAGCGAGCCCGCCAACAAGGCCAATGCGACCGTGATTAGCACGCGGAACAGCGATATAGCGGTCTTCGTCATTCCCACGGACGAAGAAAAGGTGATCGCCAACGAAGCGCTCGCCGTCATCAGCCAACATCGAATCTGAGAGTACAGCCATGCTTGCCAATGACACACGAGGCTTGCCGTTTCAGAGCTCCGTCTCATCGACCGTTACTGGCGGGCGGCCAACTACCTTCCCGTCGGACAGATCTACCTGATCGACAATCCGCTGTGGCGGGAGCCACTCAAACCGGAGCACATCAAGCCGCGGCTTCTTGGTGGGGAACGACGCCGGGACTGAATTCACCTAAATTGCATCATCAAGGCGCGTGCCCTTGCTATGTCTGCGGTCCCGCCCTGGCGGCCTAGGCAGCGAGCTACCCTGAGGTCATGTTCAAGCAATTCTCGTACGACATACCAAGCCATGCTGCGCCTGAGACGCCGGGTTCGATTCATGAAGGAGGTGAACTCGGCTACGCGCTTGTCCATGCATTTGGAGCGGCATTTGATAATCCCGACCTGGTCGTTGTCTGCGTGAGCGGCCACGGGGAAGGCAGAAACCGGACCTTTGGTCGCAGCGTGGCACTCCACGAAGTTCCTTAATCCGGCGCGCGACGGCGCATCCTGCCTATTCTTCACCTCAACGGCTACAAGATCGCTAATCCGACGATCGTGAGGACCAAAAGGTCGATTTTAAGGTCGGCTTATGCATTCCTCGCAGATGCCGTATTCCATCGAATTACCTTCAGACGGCGCGACCTGCTTTCTGCAGCAAAGGCAGGTGACCGATTCCCGACGACGCGTCGAGCATCGGGGCGGAGGAATGATTTCCATTTTGAGGCTGCAGTCGCGAAACCCCTTTGCGCTTTCCATTTTCGCCACTCCTCATCCACGTTACCCTAGAAATGGTAACTGCGAGTGATCGAATCTAGGTCTAGGCTTTGCCACCGGCCCAATCTCTGTCTTCGGAACCTCGGTTCCACCCGTGTGCTCTCCCGCCACCGCACCTCGTGCCCGAGTTTCGTCAGTTCCCGGCCCTAAGTCCTTTTGCGTCAGCATCCCTCGCCGTGTCGGGCTCAGAGCGCCCTTTCCCCTGCCGGGCCACCGCCCCGCCCCCATCATGCCGCCCTGGAGCGTCAGCTCGTGCCGTTCAGCAAAGACGAGGTCGGACTCTGGCAAGGGATTACGCGGCAGATCAAGTGCCGCATCGAGAGAATGCCCACGAATGGGTGGGCTCGTGTCATAGGCGAGCCGGGTCACCTGGTAGGACAGGCCGTCGTACGCGCATGGCAGAACCGAGCAGGATGCGGCCGCCGTCGGCGTCGTGCGGGGTCGCAGGGTTGGCCGTCGATCGCCACGACCACAGGCCGGTGCACCTCGAAGTGGCCGCTCGGCTGGCCGAACGGCCAAAAAAGGCCTGGAAGGGCCTGCGATGAATTCAGGTTCTTGGAGGTCGGTCCGGCGATGAGCCGGGCGTCGGATCGCGCATCTGATCGTCATAAAGGGTCCACAATGACTGGACGATCGAGACGAAACAGCGCGAACTCCCGCTGCGCGACGCTTTAAAAGCACTTGGCCATGCAGATGGTCGCCAACGGGCAGGCCTTCTGGCGGGCAGAGACTGTTTCTCATCCGGGCAGCAGGACATGTCGTCCGGCATCGAGCTCATGTCCATCATCTGCGCCATCGGCTGGGCCGCCATGGCTTCCGCAGCCGAGGGGGTTGCCATCGGAGCGGTCAGAAGGCCCAGGATCGCCAGGGTCGAGAGCAGACGGAGAATGGGACCAAGGTCTCATGGCCGCGAGACATCGCATATTGTGCCCACGCGGGAAAAGATGGCCGAGTTCACATTTTCAAAAGCAACAGGAGCATGGCAGATCCGCCCCGGTCGCTGTCATTTCGCATCAGTCCGTCCCGCTGGAGACCGTCTATACCTTCCAGAAATCGCAAGAATTGGTCGAAGTCTTACCTATTGAAGGCCTTAAGATCGTTGCGTGGCCAGCTGTCACACCCACTTCAAGGATGGCCTCCTTTCTCGCACCCTCCCGACGCGATCGAGGCAACAGAGAAAAACGGACCGCCTTTAAGCGGATCGGCACTCCACCGGAGCGGGAACAAGAGCCGGAGGCTACCGGAAGAGCCGTTCAACATAGCGCCGCCCAAGTCCGACCTTCTCGTAGTGGTCGCGACAGAGCGCAATGTAGTTGTGAACGTCGAAGAACCCGTTGGGCTCGCCGACCTCGTCGAGCCAGATCAGTGGCCCCTTTACCTGGAAGAATACCTTCATTGGCTGTTCATGCTCGTAGGCGACAAGCGTATGGCCCTCGCCCGGCGTCTCGTAGACAAAATCGCCAGCCGTAGCCGTCCACTCATGCTCAAGGTATCCCCACTTGCCTGAGATCGTGTAGGCGAAGACCTCGTGTGGATGATAGTGCCGGTTCACAAGGCCTGCCTTCTTGGCCATGAGGATGTCGCACCACTTGTTCTGTGTCGGCGAAATCCAGAGCGGTCGCGAAGAGACCGTATCTGTAAATGGCACATAATAGCGTTCATCCTCTGTCGGCGCATTTTGAAGATGGACCTCGGGCAGCGCGTCTGGCTGAAAGACCTTGCTGATCGGCTTTAAATCCTTCCAGAATTCTGTGGTCGCGAGTTCAGGCATGCTTTCCTCCCATTTTCCGAAGTCTCTAGGCGTGCACGCGCACGTCGAGCAGCGCTATGCTCCGGCCTTCATCGATGTGGCGAACGGCGCGTGCTAGCGCGGCCTCGAGATCTGCGCCGCGTTCTACCCTTTCGGCGTGCGCCCGGCTCGCCTGTGCAATCTTGGCAAAATCCGGGATTGGCGAAAGCGACGTCAGCGGCATCCGGTTTGCTTTGGCGGCATAGCCGTCCGGATAGATGCCGACCACGGATTGGCGCACGGCACCCCATTCGGCATTGTTGACGATGATCAAGAGGATCGGCAGCGCCAGTGCCTCGGCGATCTGGTGGCAGGCAGCCGGATTTGAAAAGATGTAAGAGCCGTCGCCCATCGTCGCCACGACGAGGCGGTCGCGATCTGCAAGCTGCATCCCGAGAGCGGCAGGGAAGGCCCAACCAAGACCGCCGGAATGCGGTTCCTGATACCAGCCACGATGGTCGGCGAGATGAATCGGGGCAAGCGGACATCCGAGCTCCGACAATACGGTCACCGGACGTCCTTCGATTGCCTTGGAAAGCGCAAGGCTCACCCACTCCTTGGTCATTGGTTCGCCACATCCGGCCTCTGCTCGCGCCAGCACCGCTGCCCGCGCCTCACCGTTCCGCTTCGCCAGGGTCGAGGATCTGCGGTCAATGTCTGTCGCCGGAGACGGTCGCGACATCGCCGCACGCAACGCCACCAATCCGTCGGCGACGTCGCAGGCGATCGTCACATCCGAACGGAAATAGCGAACCGGAAAGCGCTGGAACAAAGGATCCTGCCCAAGCTGGATTACCTTGCACCCATCCTTCAATGGATGAATGTCGGGCGACCATGGAGCGAGCGCATCGATAACCAGCACAACATCAGCGTCCGCCAACAATGGCGCCGGGTCGGCCTGTGCCGCCATCGGATGGTCGGTCGGGAGCGCTAGCTGCACGGCCCAATACTGACAGACGGGAATTGCCCATTCCTCGGCAAGCGCACAAAGCGCTGCAAAACCCTGCTTTGAGCCAGACCCGCGCTGCGCAAAGATGACCGGGTGGCGGGCACACGAGAGCAGCCGCGCCGCCTCTTCGATCGCCCTTGGATCTGGCGCATGGACAGCCGGCTGCATCTGCAGGGAAGCCTGTAGGCCTTCTGTCGGACAGGGCTGGCACAAGACCTCGCGTGGCAGGCTCATGTAAACTGGTCCGCGCGGCGTCGACATGGCAATCGCATGTGCCCGGTCGACCATCTGCGGCACGTGTTCAGGAAAGCGCAGCTCATCGTCCCATTTCACCGCCTCGCGTACCAGCGCCGCCTGGTCACGCATTTCCTGCCCCCAGCCAATCGGCACCGTACGGGACCCAAGATGGCCCGTCTCCGAGCCCGGCGTCTTGCCCGAGAAAAGCAGCACGGGAATATGCTCGGTCGCGGCATTGATCGCCCCGATCGCACAATTTGCGAGGCCGACATTTGTGTGCGCCATGACCGCCTGCGGACGCCCGGTCGCCAGGTAATAGCCATGCGCCATCCCCATTGCCGCGCTCTCATGTGGGATGACGATCGCCTCCGGCAGGGGAATGCCCTTCGCATCGGCCTCAGCCAACCCCTCGATGATGGGAGGGAAATCGGTTCCCGAATTAGCGAAAATATAGTCGATGCCGACAGCTTTTAGCCGAGCGAGCAGAGCCCCGCCGGCCGTCATCGTCTGTTCCCTGGCTTGGCGCTCGCCATTGCTGTCCATATTTTCCCCCTATGTCTAGACGCTCATGCCGCCATCGACCATGAGCGTCGTTCCAGTGACGAAGCTCGACTGGTCCGAGGCAAGGTAGAGCACAGACTTCGCGACCTCCTCCGGCCTGCCATGCCGCCCCAAAGGAATGATACGGTTGAAAAATTCGGTGCCATCAGCACCAATCGCGGCACCCAGTCCCTGTTCAACGGCAAGCTGGAAGCCGTTGTCGATCGGGCCGGGATGGATGGTATTGACGCGGATACCACGCGGAGCCAACTCCTTGGCAAGACAGCGCATGAGACCGACCTGCGCATGTTTGGCGGTGATGTAGGCATAGACGCCGGCATCTCCGCGGACACCGGCAACAGACGACGTGATCACGATGCTCCCACCGTCGCGCATGACAGGCACAACGAACTTCGCGGCAAGGAACGCGCCCTTCACGTGAACCGCCTGCACGGCATCGAAGACATCTTCCGGATAGTCCTTGATAGATGACACTGTGCCGAAGTTGCCCGCATTGGAAAACAGCACATCAACCGGGCCGAATCGCTGAACTGTACGCTTTGCGTAGCGCGCCGCGTCGCCCGCATTCGACACATCCGCCTCAATCAGTTCCACCCGTTCCGCCGGCAAATCCGCTGCTGCTTGCGCAAGCGCCTGTGGCGCGAGATCGACGAGAGCGACGTTTGCTCCTTCTGCAAGAAACAGCCTGGCAGCCGCCAGGCCGAGACTTCCTGCACCGCCCGTGACGATGCAGGTCTTTCCATCAAGCGTACCCAAGGGGCGCTCCATCAGATCGGATAGTGGATCGGGCCATCCTGGATGGTGATCCAGCGCAGTTCGGTGAACTCAGCAATTCCGGCTTTGCCACCAAAGCGGCCATAACCGGAATCCTTGACGCCGCCGAAGGGCATCTGCGCCTCGTCATGCACGGTTGGGCCGTTGATGTGGCAAATGCCGGATTCTATCCGCCTCGCAACGGCCATGGCACGGTTCACGTCCTTGCCGAAGACCGCCGACGAAAGCCCGTACTCCGTGTCGTTGGCAACACGAACGGCTTCGTCGATCGAGCCGACACGCACCACCGAGACAACCGGCCCGAAGCTCTCCTCTCCATAGATCCGCATGGCTGGCGTTACACGGTCAAGCAGCGTTGCATCGACGATTGTGCCATTGACGTCGCCGCCGGCAGCAAGAACCGCTCCCTTGGAGACTGCGTCGCGCACCAGTGCGTCGATGCGTTGCGCTGCCCTGGAATCGACGACGGAGCCAAGTGGCGTGTTTGCCTTGCGCGGATCGCCCGCCTTGAGCGTCTTGACCTTCGCAGCCAATGCCGCAACGAAATTGTCGGCGATCTTGTCATCGACGACGATCCGCTCGGTGGACATGCAGATCTGCCCCTGGTTCATGTAAGCCCCAAACGCTGCAGCGGCGACCGCCTGCTCGATGTCGGCATCGTCCAGAACGACAAACGGAGCCTTACCGCCAAGCTCAAGCAATACAGGCTTCAGATGCCTGCCAGCGGTTTCGGCGATGATGCGTCCAACGCGCGTGGAGCCGGTGAAATTTACGCGGCGCACCGCGGGGTGAGCAATCAGCGCCTCGACAATCTCACCCGCATCTTCGGGCGCGTTCGACACTGCGTTCAACACTCCCTCGGGTAGACCGGCCTCGTGCAGCGCATCGACGATCAGGCGGTGAGTTCGCGGGCAGATCTCTGAGGTCTTCATCACGACGGTATTGCCACAGGCAAGCGGCGTTGCCAAAGAGCGGACGCCCAGAATAACCGGCGCATTCCACGGCGCGATGGACAGCACCACGCCTGCCGGCTGGCGGATCGCCATGGCGAGGCTCCCCGGCCGGTTCGACGGAATGACCTCGCCTGCAATCTGGGTCGTCAGCGATGCGGCCTCCCGAAGCATGTCCGCAGCAAGGCCGACGTTGAACATCGCCCATCCAGCGGTTGCACCCGTTTCCGCAGCCATGGCCGCCCCGAACTCGGGCGCCCTTGCCTGCAGCCGGTCGGCGGCAGCGAGCAACAGCTTGCGGCGCTGGCCGGGGCCGGTCGCAGCCCAGGCAGGAAACGCCTTGGCGGCAGCATTTGCGGCTTGGCGGGCATCTTCCACCGAGGCTGCAGCAACGGTCGAGGCGACTTCGCCGGAAATCGGGTTCAGCCGCTCGAAGCTGCGGCCGTCGGTCGCCTCCACTTCGGCATTGTTGATCTTCAGGCCAAGCATGTTCATGGGTATCTCCCTGTCACCAAATCAAACCATCGCGCCGAGGAAGGCGCGCTGCACCGCGGGATCGTTTATCAGTTCGCCGGCGGGTCCCTCGCCGGTGATCCGACCGGCCTCGGCAAGATAGCCGCGGTCGGCGATAGAGAGGCTCTTCCTGACGTTCTGCTCGACGATCAGAAGCGCAAGTCCTCTTTTTCGAATTCGGGCCAGGCTCTCGAACAGCTCGGCGATAACAAGGGGCGCGAGGCCAAGGCTCGGCTCGTCCAGCATCAAGAGATCCGGCTTCGACATCAGTGCCCGGCCGATCGCCACCATCTGCTGCTCGCCGCCTGACATCGTATTGACGAACTGCCTGCTGCGGTCGCGAAGCTTGGGAAAAAGCTCAAAGATGAATTGCCTGCTCTCGGCGGCGGATTTGCGCGCCCGCCTGGAGTAGGCTCCGAGCGCAAGATTTTCTTCGACGGTGAGGTCGCCGAACACTCCCCTTCCCTCCGGCACGAGGGCGACGCCGGCCTCGACGATTTCATGGGCGGGCACGCCCGATATCTTCTTCCCGGCAAAACTCACCACGGCTCCGGGGTCTGGCCGGGTGATCCCGGCGATCGACTTCAGCAGCGATGACTTGCCCGCGCCGTTGGCGCCTAAAATGACCACGGTCTCGCCCTTGTTGACCTTGATCGATACGCGATCGAGCGCATTGTGGCGGCCGTAGTGTAGCGAAAGATGAGCAACCTCAAGCATGGCGCTGTCCGAGGTAGGCGGTGACGACGTCAGCATTGGCGAGCGCCTCGGCTGTCGATGCATCGGCGATCTTGCGGCCGGCGTTCAGGACGACGCAACGGTTGCAGACCGCGCGGATGGCGTCCATCACGTGCTCCACGAGAAGAATGGTGATACCTCGATTTTTCAGCGAGAGGATCAGATCGATCCCGGTTCGAAGTTCTGTGGGATTGAGGCCCGCCAGCCACTCGTCCAGCAACAGCAGTTCCGGTTCAGCAGCAAGCGCGCGGGCAAGTTCCATGCGCTTTAGGTCGATATAGGTCAGGTCCTGTGCTGCCTGGTGCGCGCGATGCACCAGGCCAACCTCATCAAGCTTGGCGAGCGCCGCCTCCTCAGCCGCACGCCCCCACAGCTTGCGACGGCCGAAGGCAAGCGCCACCACAACATTTTCCATGACACTCAGTGACGGCAGCGCGCGCACCAGCTGGAAGGTGCGCGACACTCCCTTCAGAGCCACCCGGTTCGGCGCAAGTCCGGAAATGATATGATCGCTGAGTGCAATCGTTCCCCCGGTCGGCCTCAGATGCCCGGAGACCATGTTGAGAACCGTGGTCTTGCCGGAACCGTTTGGGCCTAGGAGACCGACGACCTCGCCGCGCTGCATAGAGAACGATACCGCATTGACCGCCGTCAGGCCGCCGAAGTGCTTGGTCAGGCCGGAGATCGTCAAAAGCTCGCTCATTCGGTAACTCCCGAAACTGCTTTCGCCGTGCCATTGTGCCGGCGCTTCCAGTTCTCTTCGATGAAGGCCAGCACGCCACGCGGCAACACGAAGACGATCGCTATGAAAAGCAGGCCGAGGATGATCGAATAATGGTTCGGGAAATTGGCCGACAGCCATTCAAACAGCAGGAAGAGCGGCACTGCACCCAAGAGCGGTCCCCAAAGCCGGGTGGCACCGCCAAGCAAGGCCATGATCAGCGTCAGGAAGGAGAGCGTGGGATTGAAGGCAATCGCCGGCTCCACGTAGGTCCAGCGCGGCGCCTGGATCGCGCCGACGAGCGTGATGACTACGGAGCTTGTGGCAAATAGCGCAAGCTTCACGCGGGCGATATTGATGCCGCAATGGGCAGCCACCACCTCGTCGTCACCGATCACCTTCAGGGCCAATCCGATACGGCTGCGCGCCACACCCCAGGAGATGAGAAAAGTGGCCGTCGCCAGCGCCAGAAGCTGCCAGTATATCCCTTCAGGCGTGACCGGCAGGAAGATATAGCGACCGAGCGTACCCGTCATGTTGACCTCGTACCAGGTCACGAGCTGGCGCACCAGTTCGGCAAGACCAAAGGTGAAGATGACGAAATAGACGCCCCCAAGCCTCAGTGTCGACAAGCCGACAACGAGCGCGACTGCGAGACCGATCGCGCCGGCAATCAACAGGAGCAGAAGATAGGGAACGCTCTCGCTGAGGACTGCGCAGGTATAGGCGCCGATGCCGAAGAAAGCGACGGTTGCAAGCGACACATAGCGCGTTGGACCGGAAAACAGCGCCCAGGCTGTTGCCAGAGTGACATAGCCCAGCATCCCGATAATCAGCGTGACGGTATAGGGGTTGGCATAGAACGGCAGGCAGGCCAACGCGCCAACAACGGCGGCAAGGATGGCCGCCTGCAGAAGAACATTGCCGCTCATCTTGAAGCCCTTCCGAACAAACCGGCCGGGCGCCATAGCAAGACTGCAAGGAAGATGAGGTAGGTCGCCGCCAGCGTGAGCCCCGGCGACACAAAGGTCGCCACGAAGGTTTCCACCAGACCGAGAATCAAGCCAGCCGAAAGAGCGCCGAGAATATTGCCGACGCCGCCCATGATGACCACGATCAGCGCCTTCATGGTGAAGACGACGCCCGAGGTTGCGGTAAAGGTCTGATACATGGAGATGACGACACCACCGGCAGCCGCAAGGGCTCCCCCCATCGCAAACGCGGTTCGCGCGGCCTTGTCGACGTCAATTCCGACGAGCGCGGCAGACGATGGTGAAACCGCAACGGCACGCAGTGCAGTGCCCCAAAGCGTTCGGGTTAAAACGAGATAGATGCCAAGGCCGGAGACGACGGCCATTATAAACGCCAGCAACCTATTTGCCGCGATCGTTGTGCCAAGCACCGTCACGGGAATGTTGAGATAGCTGTAGTTTGTGAAATTCGCTCCGAACACCACCAGCAGCAGGCCTTGGATCACGAAGAGCAAACCGAACGTCGCCAGGATCGAGTCGATCTCGAGGCTCGCCTTATCACGGGCGCGGGCAACAAGCGGGCGCATCAGAAGCCCATAGACGATATAGCCGAGGAAAAAACCCGCCGGTACGACAATGAGGAGGCCGAGCACGGGACTGAGGCCCCAATGGGAAAACATCACATAAGCCAGGAATGCCGCTGCAATGATGGTCTCGCCATAGGCAAGGTTCATGATGCGCGCAATGCCGTACTGGAGCGTCAGCCCCATGGCGACGAGCGCGTAGGTTCCGCCGAGCACCAACCCGGATAGTATGGCCGTGCCGAGCATCAGCCTCCTCCTTCAATCGAGATGCGGAAGGGCGGCGCGCATTCCTGGGCGCGCGCCGCCCTTCGGCGTCAGGCCTTCTTCCATTCCTGCCTGGGCAGCACGACTTTGCTGGCCCCCTGGCGATCGGATGGGGCGACGCCGATGAACTGACCGTTTTGCCACTGGCCGGTCCACCAGAGCTTGCGAAGCTGGTTCTCCTCGAACTTCGTTTCGCCCAGGACGGTTTCAAACGTACCACTGGCAAGCTCGGCCGATACTGCTTCTCGATCGAGTCCCTTGCGCTTGATTGCCTCCTGCAGCATCTGAAGGCTGGCATAGGTGATCACGCTACCCCAGTAATCCGGGGCAATCCCGGTGTGCGCCTCGTGACGCTTGCGGTATTCCTCATTGGCTTTATTGGCAGGATCGATGCCACCAAGGCTCATGATGCCTGTCGCATTCTCGCCGTTGTTCTTGCCGTAGACCGGAAAGCCCGTTCCAACGCCGAGATAAAGCACCTTCGGATTGAAGTTCGCGACCTGCGCCTGCTGGGTCAGTGCGAACGTATCGGGTGGATAGGAAAAGGCGACAAAGCTGTCGGCGCCGCTCGCCATCGCCTCATTGATAACAGGCGAAAAGTCGGATGTCGTTACCGGGTAGGTCTCGTCGTAGACGACCTCGATGCCAGCCTCCTTGAAGGCCGGACGGGCCGCGCTGACAAGGTCGATGCCAAAACCATCGGCAACGGAGACCATGGCGACCCTGTTGTTGATCGTGCCGGCCTTGTTGGCTTCGACAAGGATGCTGGCCAGTGCCTTGGCGTAATCATGGCCGCCGCCCAGCATCCAGAAGCTCTTTTTCCAGCGTTGAACGAATTGAGGCGCCTTGTCCGTCACGGCCGAAACCGCGAGTTGCGGATAACCGTAGCGGTCGAAAAGTGGTGCGACAGCAAGATTGAAGCCCGTTCCCCATGGCGCAAGAATGAAATCGACCTGGTCGTCCGTCGCCAGGCGCTCCGTCGCCCGCACAACCTCTTCCGAGGAAGAACGGTCATCATACTCGATGACCTCAATCGGCAGCTTCTTGCCGTCAGGCAGTTCCAGACCGCCGGCATCGTTCACGTCCTTGACCCAGAGCAGGTAGTTCGGAAGCGTCGTGATTCCGGCACCACCGGCATTCGGCCCGGTCTTGGAAATGGCATAGCCAATGCGAACGGACTTGCGCTCTTCGGCCAAGGCGGCCCGCCCGAGGCCCGTTGCGGCAACCGCTGCGACAAGCGCAGCACTTCGCAGGACTTGCCTGCGTTGAAAGGTTTTCATCGATTTTCCTCCCATGAAGCCTGCTCCCACAGGCTGTTCGGCCAACATGCCAGCCACGACCCGTTTCTCCTCCTGAGACGGGGCTGCAACCATTGACATGTCCACTCTACGCGCCGCCCCGTCGAAGCGTGATAGACTTTTACAGGAGATACTTGTACTTTTCACGGAAACTCAAAAGGACGGCCATGCCTTCCGCCAACATGCAGACCAATCCTGCAACACAACCTCTGCCTCGAGCGCCCGAAGCCGTCGAGGCACGCATTTTCCACGGCGCGCTCGCGCACTCGGCATGGACCCTCCGCGGCACCCGCAATCGCGCCTTCGTCCTTGTTTCCGGCAGCGGACAGATACGGCTAGGCGCGCATGAAGTGCCGATCAACGGCCCTGCCATCGTCTGGGCTCCATCCGGAGAAACCGGCTTAATCACGTTCGACGCCGGCACGGAAGGCGCCTCGCTGGCCGTTCCAGACATCGTCCTTGGTTCCGCGATGCCGTCAGGCGCGGTCTTCGCGCAGGTTCGTGAAGCCATCTCGCGCCCGATCCTTGGGGCCCGCCTGAGCACCCAGGAAGCGCGGCGCCTTTCGGCAGCGCACAGCATCATTGAACAGGAATTGAAAGCAGACGCCCCTGGTGCGCAGGAAGTCATTCGCCATCACTTGGCACTCCTTCTCCTTGCAATATGGCGTCTCACCGGCCCTGTCGCCGAACGGCAGCAACCTTCGCCCCGCGCCATCGTTCGCGGCTTTGTGCATCTGGTCGAGCTGCATATCCGCGATCACTGGACGATCAACGACTACGCTAGCGCGCTTGGTGTCACCGCCGACCGTTTAAACAGTGCTATCCGCCGCGCGACGGGACGGACCCCGCTGGATCTGATCCATTCGCGGCTCATCTCAGAGGCGTCCACCATGCTTGATGGCTCGGGGCTGCAGATCGCTGCAGTCGCCGAAGCGCTCGGCTTCACCGATCCGGCATACTTCAGCCGCTTCTTTAAACGCCTTACCGGCGTCTCCCCGCGTGCGCATCGCGCAGGCGCCATCCTGAAAAAGCCGAGTGCAGAAACAAGCTACTCTGCCTGGCCCTAAGCCCCGTATCGCACCACAGAGTTGACAATAATACTTCACAAGCCCGACGCGTGTTGACATGTGCGCGACACCGCCCGGGCCTCCGCTTGCTTTGGCAAGTTGCAGCAGGTGGGCGCGCACGAGGCGCTAACAATTTCTGATTTCCTTAGCCATTGGCGGTCAGTGCCTTGATACAGGGGGTCACGGTGCCGACGCCATCGCGTTCGGCTTGGTCAACAATTTCCCGGGAGCAGCCGCTGCTGTCCTTGCCGGGATAGGTGCTGCCGAGACCGGCTCCAAAGATCACTGCACGGGGCATGCGGCCATCGGCGAGGCGATCGGGAAAGCCAAGAAAGGGAGGCGAGGCGGTCACTTCTTGATAGTCCTGATGATGGTTTAGCCGAAATTTCGGGGTTGGGGGTGCAGGCGGCTCACTGTCCGAACGGCCTGCCGGCTGAAAGCCGGACCGCTTCCCAGTAGTCGTCGGGACCTGGAACGCCACGGTTCATTGTTACGTTCAAGGTCGGGTTGGGTAACGATAGGCGCGCCTGTCGGGAATCTTCGCAGAACGCGTAAGATCTCTGGCGGTACGATGAGCGAAAACGGCCGCCGCGCCCGCGACGTTCTGCTAGGCCTGATGAAGACCTGCATGAAGCTCGGCATCTCGCATTCCGGCACTCCCCCAGCTCGTAGCAAGCCGGCGCTAAGTCAGATCATCGCTCGGCAAGGGTTATAACCGCGGATGTCTTCGTGGCGGCCGGTGCGTGCGCCTTGCGCAGAAAGCCCGGCGAGACATTCCAATGACGCCCGTCATGACCGATCACCGTTACAGATCGCTTGTTGTATCGGGTCAGCGTTCCTTCGATTGTCTGGCCTTGCTGGTCTTCGAACGCCACACGGTCGCCGATCGAGAAACTGAGCATGGTCTTATGCGCTCGCATCTGGTGAAGAAATCGCAGTCGCTCGACAATCCGATTGTTGAGATCGATCAATTCGCCTTCGCTCAGCTTATCGATGTCGATTGGCATGGGGTCCTCGCGCGTTCGAGATCACATCAGCCTAACGCCAGCCAACTTCAGCACTCAAGGCCGTGCGGTAACTATCACCATGGATTTGTTCTGCCCGGATATTTGCCCCGGCTGCCTATCGCGGAACGGTTTCGCTTCGACAACCATAATGCTTTGAAACTATGGTAAATAGTGCATTAACCAGAAGCAATATCCGGCATTACTTCCGCTACGCGTGCTTCGCCGTGTGATGGTCATTGATTAGATAATTCGAATCAGTGATTGGCATCTTTTCACTTGGATGGCCGGATTTCCAGGAAATCCGGGTCTTTCCCTCTATTGGTCGTCCAGGTTCACTTATCTCTCTGCCGCGCTACATCCGACCGATCTCCCGATCGGCTTTTTCAGCCGAAAAGTCCAAGAGTTCGAGGTCGTTAGGCCCCTCACCCCTCGAAACTCCCCTTTCTGCCCAATTTTGCCCACAGGAGCCCGCCAGCGCGCTTGGGTGTCTCTGGTGGTCCTGCGCTCAGCCGCGGCTCCCTTTTGCGCTGTACGGCCTCCCATTTCGATCGTAAAACACGCTTGCAAAGGAACCTTTCCTCATGCATTCCTTATCTGTACACAGTCCCTGAAACAGGCCGATAAAATTCCATGGCAAAAGCTTCGAGTGGCGGTGCCCCCGCCCTGTCCCGAAGACTGATCGGTTATGCTCGCGTTTCGACCGACGACCAGGTGCATGACGCTCAAGTGGACGCGCTTCGAGCTGCGGGCTGCGAGCGGATACATCAGGAACATGGTTCCGGCGCGTCGCGCGCAAGGCCGGTCCTGACTAAACTGCTGAAGGATCTTGCCGCCGGTGACGTGCTCGTCGTAGTCCGTCTGGACCGCTTGGCTCGCTCGGTCAGCCATTTGCTTGACGTCATCGAAGACCTCGAGAAGCGAGGCGTGCATTTCCGTTCGCTCCTCGATCCAATCGATACTTCTACGCCGCAGGGGATGTTTTCCTTGCAGGTGCTTGGCGCCGTCGCCCAGCTCGAGCGAGCGCTTATCGCCGAGCGAACCAAGTCCGGCATGAAGGCCGCCAAGGCGCGTGGCAAGCTTGCCGGCAATCCCGGCCTTCGGGAGCGAAGACCAGAAGCGGTCAGGGCGGTTTCTGCGGCGCGTAGGCAAGCCTATCTCGATGAGCTAATTTCGTCGGCGCAGACATGGCTGCCAATCGTGCGGCAGTTGCGGCCGCGGCATAGTTGGGACGATGTAGTGCGGATTCTCGATCGCCAAGGTCACGACTGGACGGTCGAACGGTTGCGTCGGGCCGTCCACCGAATGGTGGGAGAGAAGCTTGCGGAACCAGAACTGCTAGGCAGATCTCCTCGACGGCCACAAGAGGATTATCTCATGCGGCTGGTTGCCGGGATCGCGATCGCCGATCCTGAACTGTCAATTCGCGAGATTGCTGCCCAATTGGACCAGATGCGAGAGCGGCCCCCACGTGGGGGTCGGAAATGGCAGCCGTCCTCCGTCAGGGCATTGCTGGATGAGGCCCGCCGCTTCGGGCTCATCCGCCCCTGAGTACCAGGTGCATGAGGCGGCCGAGCTACCCTTCGCGTGAGCATTCCTTTCGTGGCGGTACACGGGATTCTACTGTGGGCTTGCCACGGCTTGCGCGGGCCAAACAGCGATGATCGATGCTGTGTCGGAGCCCGAGCGTTGTATCGGTACGCGGCTCTCCGGGCAAAGGCGTTTGGGAGGCAGTGGCACGGAACCGGTCGGTACCAGGAGCTCGCCATCGAGGTAGCGGCCTAAACGACCATCAAACCCGAGCCATATAGAGCAACAGCGCGCCGCCAATCAAAGTGACCATGTGCCATGGAAGCGTCAAAGGGGAAGCCTCAGGTTGAGCCATGTTCGTCCCCGCGACGGCGCCCGCAAAGCTTGAACCGCAGCCGCTTTTCACTCAGCGCCGTGCTGCCTCTTTCCGCAGCGACGGCTTCAATCACGCCTGCAGTGCGAGGGCGCCCGAGCGTGCCAACTCCCGGATCTCCAACTTACGGGCCTGGTAGCCGAGGGCGCGCCACCACAGATGACCATCGCCCTGCCCTCTACACTGGAAAACGAAGTTGCTGCCTGTGAACGGTGTCCGCGAAAATCCTCCAGCATCGACCGTGCCTAGGACGCGTCCTCATCTCGACGTGGACCAGACGCGCCGCCGACTCACTCGACCATCGGAGAACAAGCGAGTTGCCCTAGGAAGCCGCTGAGGGTGGTCGATTGGCCTAGTATCCGTCGAGTCACGCTGGTGTGTTCGATCGCCTCAAGACGACGAGCTTGCCATGACGTAGAACGGAAACCTACCTGCTGCGGGGTATCGTGTGGGTATTCAGAGCATTCTCTCGTCAGTTCTCAGTTGAGAACTTTGGTTGACGGGAGGGAAGATACCCAAGAACAGCAATCGCGAAGAGTCCGGCCGGCCCGTGAGAAAGGCCAATCTAAAAGCCTCTCCCTTCGACTCGGGTTCGAAAAGTTCTCAGCTGAGAACTTTCGCAACCAAGAGCGTGGAGCAGCAAGCGCCTGCAATGCTGTCATTCCGCAGGTGTCCATCGCGCGAGGCAGCGTTCTTCAAGGCGATGGGTTGCGTTCGACAGTGCTGTATATGCGCGTTGCACGAAGAATGACTGCTGGCAGCGCAGGAGAATTTCCCTGAAATCCGTCGATTCTCTGAAAACCTGGCGGAAGCACTCGAATGGAATTTCCAAGCCACTTCCTTTTACCTGTATGATGACCTCTGCAGGCATTTGTCCGCCCGCGGTGAGGGTGCTCACCTGAACCATTCCTTCCAACCCAACGACGCCACTTCCGCCCTGTTGCCCTCAGGCGATGCTAGAACGACGGAGGCGATACCGCTTTCGATCAGGAAGCAATGGTCCAGCGCGGATGCGGACTGTATAGCTTCGTGCCGCGGCTCAGCTCGATTCTTCTCGACGTGGTTCCGGAGCAATCCCTTTTCTTCCTGCGATAGCAGTGAAATAAGATAATTCACGGAGTGATCTATCGCCGACGAGACGCAATGCTCCTCGTAGACCGCCGTAAACGTCTCGATACGCGCTAATGCGATCTACCTTCGTTCATATCGGCTGGATCGCAGTTGATATCCCAATCCTCGAACGTCGCATCTTCAGAACCGGTCACAACGGTCGGTTTCGCGCTGGCGACGCCGGATACCTTCCTATCGGCCTGGGATTTGGCGAACTGGCCTTTCGCGTCCTTTTCAGGATTGCTCGTTGATCTCCCCGTTGCTTCAGCGCGTCAGACACGTTCTTCACCTCGCGGTCGCTGTTACTTTCGCCCTTGGCATCACAAGGAGCGTCCGGATCGTCCTTGGCGGGCAGGTAGCCGCGAGGTCTGTCTTCCTGCGGCCGTTCCCAGCGGGGCGACTGCTCCGTGGTTCCGGGTGTTCCATCTTTCTGGTGAATTCATTCCCATCGTGGTTCTCCTCTGTCGTCGAGATAACAAGCCAACGCGATGCGGGTTCCAGAGCCATAGCCGGTTCTCTAACCGTCAGACCGTCCAAGGGTTTAAACTGCGGGTGTTCAGCGCCCTCCCCTGATCTTCAGCGCCGCTTTCACTGCTCCGAGCAGCCATCGTCGCGCGGGGCCCGGCGAGCATTCCGGCGACGACTTGAAGACCTCCTTCGTTCCCACAGCCACGTGAGGATTGCCGCGGAAAAAAGCGGCGTGAACTCGCTTGTGGGCGTTGCGCCGAAAACCGAGGATTTCGCACTAGAAGCGCCAAGCAGCGATATCGGATGCAGCCAATCGGCAGTAGAGCGATCGCACGATGCCACGAAGGCCTTTGGTCAGCAGATCATCACCGATCACCAGAAAACTCTCACGAATTGAAGGGGTGCTCTTCAGCGGAAAGGCAAAAGCCACGGCTCCAACTGCAATGTCTGCTGCGCAGAAAAGCATGCTGGACAAGCTGGCGGACTGAAGGGTGATGCCTTTGTGAAGCAGTATCATTCAGATCAAGAAGAGGCTCATGAAGACGCCGTGGGTCTATTCAGCGCCATGGCGATGAATGGGGGAATGCCAACATAAAGGCTTTGGCGGCCAAGACGCGGCCCGCACTCGAACATCATCTGGAGATGGCAACGGAGCTGAATAGGGGATCAAGTCCATCGATCGGCTCCGAGGCCGTCATTCGGTAGTATGAGGAAATCGTTCCGCTGGTGCCGCATTTAGAAATACATCCGTGAAGGTGCAGACCGCTGGGCTTTTTGGAGAAGCCTATCACGCTGGAGAATGACCCTAGTTGGCTGTCCCTCCTCTCGCCGAATTCGTCGATTGCTGGCGGCAGCGCTGATTCAATAGCCGAGCCACAATCCCTTTCAAGCGCCATCGGAGTCCCATCCGGTCTCGAAGTCATGTCTGGCCGCGAATCGGCTAGGCCCGATCGAATTTGTCGCAACTCCATTCGACAACTTTCTTCCCTGCGCGCATACGCTCATTGCTCACCCACCAGCAAGGTTGTCTGTTGTCGCCTCCATCGCATTTCGTCTCCTTCGCATGCGCTTCGATCGTCCCCGGGCTTTTCTCTAACAATCGCGATCGGCGCGATGGAGCCGCCACATTCATTCGCAAATTTGCGGGTGGATTGTCATGTCGATCTTCGCAACTGTTACGAGGAGGAGGCAGATATCGGCGCCGATAGGATTTAGGCTGTACTGGCGAGAAGACACTTGCATACTCCTAGACAGCCTCCGGTTCGGTCGGAACGGTCGCGCAACGTGGACCGGTTTCTCGTGGGTATCGACGGACTCTGAAGGTGGTTCTGTCTTCCGACGGTTTGACAGCCGTGCAAACGGCGAAACTATCCAAAAAAATCAATTGGTTGATTCGCGTCTCGCGCACACTTCTTCGAATTTGAACAGATCGAGCCTGAATCGGGGCTGGCCGGTGGCGATTAAGGTTTTGTTAACTAAAAATTTCTTGCGGAAGCATGAGAATCGCATCTAAATCACGCTTGTGATCTAGATCGCTTGAGAAAAGCGTTATTCCGGGGAAATGGCAAGAA
>NZ_CAXUST020000004.1:0-253235 GCF_964254185.1 Rhizobium sp. LjRoot258
GGAGGTCGACGAACTCTTGCGCGCCGAAGTCGAGCACCTTCTGGCGGTCGGCGGCGCGTCCGGTGCCGATGACATAGGCGCCGGCCTCACGCGCGAGCTGCGTCACCATCGAGCCGACTGCGCCGGCCGCTCCGTGCGCGATGACGCTCCGCCCCGCCTGAAGGCGGCCGTGCTGGAATAGTCCCTGCCACGCGGTCAGGCCCGAGATCGGCAGGCTGGCGCCCACCGTGAAGTCAACGTCACCCGGAAGCGGCGAAAGGTTGCGGGCCTCGATCGCGACAAACTCCGCCAGGGTGCCGTCGCGATGCCAGTCCGCGAGGCCGAACACGCGCTGCCCGACCGACAGCCCTGTCGTGCCATAGCCGAGTGCCGTGACCACTCCGGCCAGTTCGTGGCCGGGGATCGACGGTGTTCGGTCACGATCCCCGCGGTCGGCCCAGGTCGAAGGCCAGGCGAGCTCGGTCGGGACGAAGCCCGACGCATGAATCTCAACGACGACGTCGTTTATGGCTGCCTGTGGGTCGGGCCGCTCGACGAGCTTCATCCCGGCCATTCCAGCAGCCTGAGCCGTTACCACAATTGCCTTCATGATCATTGTCTCCTCAGTTCATTTTTCTCGGATGCGGCGACACCCGTCACTCGATCGGACATGGAACCTCTGCCAGGAACGTCAGATCAATCGGCGCAAGCGCCCTCTCAATCGCTAATCTGGCCTGTTCCCGGTCGAGAAACGCGGTGGCCTGAACGGGGAAGAATTGCAGAGTTTTCAGCCCCGTGGAGGCGAGCACGGCCGACAGATACGGTGTGAGAAAATCGGGCTGGTTCGCTTTTTCGCCAGTAAAGACGCCACCGGAAGCGATGCCGACGAACACCGGACGATCTCGGAGCATTCCCACCTTCCCTGCCGGCGTCGACATGAAAGTGCGACCGGCGCGAAGGATTTGATCGATCCAGGCCTTGAGGACAGACGGAACGGTGAGGTTGTGCATGGGGGTTCCGATCACGATCACATCGGCCGCCTCGACTTCCCGAATAAGCACCTCGGATAGATCAAGCGCGCCTTTCAGCGGGGCCGCCAACGTGGCCGGCGACGACAGGGTGGTCGCGTAGTCGGGCGCCGCATGGGGCAAAGGCGCGGGGGCGAAGTCACGCCGGGTGATGCTCGCGTCAGGTGTCGCCTTAAGGAGTTTTTTGACAATCGCACCCGAAAGCTGGCGGCTGTGCGATTCTGGACGCGGGCTGCAATCAATATGGAGGATGTTCATGCGAGCGATCTCAGCAACTTCACATCGCCAATCCCGGCGAGTTGTTTCAAGAACACTGCTTCAAGCGCTTTTCCCCTCTCGCGCTTGGCGGTTACCACGATTACCTTCATGGGAATTGTCTCCTCAGTCATGTGTTCTTTGGTGGAAACGTCGCCGGGCAGACGGCCCATTCGACACATCATGTCAGCGTCCATGCGCAGCTTCTAAAGCCTTGGAAGCAACAGGACACTGCTGCCGTTCTCTGCTTAGCGTTTGAGGACCGGATAGCCGTCAGTATAGATCCAGTCTGAGCCTTGCGCGGGAATGTGACAGGACTTACAGTCCGTCTTGTAGTCGGTGGATGTGGTCTTCCGCGGATTAGCCGCATCGAACCAGGACCAACCCCAGCCATCGCCCCAAAGTTTGTTCCCTGGAAATCGGCCGGTGCTGTCTTTCACCATGACGAACCAGCCAACGAGGGTGTCGGCATGACTTACGATTCCGGTTGTCATCTGACCAGTAGCTGCATGAAACACTTCCTTGACGAGAACGGCGCCGTCCGGAAAGTGACCGTCCTTGCGATATGCGGCGATGGCTCCGGGCGATGCATAGACCACGTGCAGATCCTTCGAGCCTGGACCGTCGTCTTTGGCCACTGCCCAGCTACCCAGCACCTGATAACTGGTCCGATAGTCGGAAGGCACGCGGAGATTTCCCTTATCGTCGACAACGGTCGCGGCTGTTCCGCTGTACTGTGAGCGCTTGTCCGTCTGCGCGTAGGCAGTGACGGTGCCGATCACGGACAACCCTACCAGGGCGACGCAAAAGGCGTTGGCGATTCTCATGGCAATGTTCCTTATATTGGCGAACCGGTCGCGTTCGTTGACCATCTCACTTGTCCAGCAGCGGATAGAACTGGCTCCAGACGCCGGCTTTCTTGGCGCTCGCGATGCGACAGAAGGCGCATTCGGATTTGGGCTGCAGCTTGGCTGCTGGTGTCTTCGATTCGTGGGAATTGACGTTGCAATCATCGCCGGCCTCCGCTGGCAGCGTAACGCCTAAAATCCTTGCCCGTAACGTCGGCGCCGCTCAACTTTTCGGCTAAAATGCCTCGCGGCGAGCCGACGTATGCCCATTTATTGGAATTCTTCGGGAAGATCAGATCTCCCGATTCGATATACTCGGGTAGATAACGTGCTGTCGTCGCCCGTCTGTAGTTGTACGTGGACTCGGCGAATGCGGCCGTTATAGCAACCGCGCTGACAATCGCTCCAGCGATCAGTAGGGCAATACGCATACCTTTTCTCCACGACAAGAGTGTTGTCCGTCTTGGGTTGCCCTCGATGCGATCCGCGACGAAGATCCTCAGTTTTCGCAGCGCTGGAGAAAGTTATCCAATAGATCGTATGTATGGTTTCCATAGCGATGGGGAATGTTGCCGCGACGTTGTTCACAAATCGTCGGTATCGGAGGTGCCGGCCAGCCGCATTGCTTTCGCCCGATCACCGGTTTTCGCGCGAGAAGATCTCGTAATGTCAACATCGGCCGCGCGGCAGGCGCCATGTGGCACGCGCTGGAGGCCTTGAACTCGCTTGCAGCGATCGCACGTGTGCGGACAACACCCCAATAACGTTCGGCTATCGACTCGATGGCAAGAGGTGATTTTCTTTTCTGCGCGTCGGAATCCAGTCTGCCGTTCGACGCCACACCGAAGAGCGACCGCAGTCCCACGCGGATCGCCTCGAATTGCGGACCAGGAGGTAGATATGCAGAATGCTGATGGGCGCGATTCAATCGGCCCCTGTTCGAACGCCGATCACGTTGTCGAGGTTCTTCCGCAAAACATTGTTGTACTGGCGGATGGTGCGGGCGTGGCAATCGGTGAAGGGCGCCTCTTTGCCGCCTCGGTCGGTCCCCTCGCGTGCGGCGGGACGCGCGGACCGGCGCCTGCGCTCCGGTCTGTCGACATCCCGGTGGTTGGCACCAACGGAGAGGTCTCAGGAATTCTACGCCGCGCCCTGCCCGGCGCGGAGTTCGGCGCCCTTTCGGCGTGCTTCGAACCGGCTCGGCACGGCTCCAGTGACGAAACTACAAAGTGCGTTGTGCATGATATGAATA
This sequence comes from Rhizobium sp. LjRoot258, assembly GCF_964254185.1. Lineage (NCBI taxonomy): Bacteria > Pseudomonadati > Pseudomonadota > Alphaproteobacteria > Hyphomicrobiales > Rhizobiaceae > Rhizobium > Rhizobium sp. LjRoot258. The sequence continues at coordinate 3,363 of NZ_CAXUST020000004.1, forward strand.
ATCTTCTGGCCGTGATCGATGGTGGCCTTCGCCTTCTGGAGCGCCAAAGCGATGCCGATGTCCGCAAGGCGATCTTTAGCCGTTTGCGTGGAGCGGTCGACAGAGGTGCGATTTTGACGCGAAGGCTACTGGACCGCGAGAGTCCTGCCCGTAGCAGCTACGCCGGCACGACACCGGCACAGCTGTCAGTCGCCGTCGAGGCCTTGCGTCCGTCGTTGAGCCCAGACACCCTGATGGAATTAGAGATTGAATCTGGCCTCTGGACGGTGAAAGCTGATCCCGATGAACTCTATTTTGCGTTGCTGAACTTGTGTCGCAACGCTGATGCTGCCACGCGTAAAGGCGGCGTAATTGTCGTCTCCGCCAAGAATGTGACCGCCCAATCGGATGCGTACGGTGGATTGGTCGCAATCACAGTCCGCGACAACGGCTACGGGATGACCGAAGAGGTCATGGGCCGCGTCTTCGAGCCGTATTTCACAACGAAGGACGTTGGCGTCGGAACGGGCCTTGGGCTCACCCAAGTTCGTGCGTTTGTCAAGCGCCGAGGGGGATGGATACAATTACAATCCGAGTTAGGCGTCGGAACCGCGATCCAGTTGATTTTCCCCCGTGTCCCCGAGGGGGAGACTGCTGGTCCAGTGGGAAAGCTGAACGGTGATGACAGTTGCTCGCATTCGGCTCCTTCGAGTATCGGCTATACCCCGTCGCGAGACGGAGGCGTCTTCCACCTGGTACCTTCAAGGCGGTAATAATCTTCAGAACCGGCACCTTGGACGACCGGTCGGCAGATGCAGAGAATGCCGAGACGGATGCTGCTCGCGAAAACAGATTCTCCCCGAGCTGCTCTAAATGTCGTTGAAGGCTCCTACCGGGCTTTGGCGTCTCTCCCCTCGCCGATGAAGCTGCGGATCCTCCCAAGATCCACCTCAGGCCGTCTCCATCCGACGGGAGACGGCCTTCTTTTTGTAAGGGCCGGACGCTTGAAATGCCGACGGCCGAGCGTCGGGACCAAATAAACTGGTGAGCAATGTCGATCGCATCAACAATACTTAGCGCTCGCGATGCTGAAGGAGGCCTTCGGCTTGATTGCTGTCACGCTCTCCGCAGCGGTTTTCTACGTCGATACTTGCACAGAGATCGCGGGCGCTGTTGCCGTTCTATATGTCGTCATCATGCTGCTCGCAGTTGCGGCCATTGACGTAACATGTGACGGTCCGGTCCATGGCGGCCATCGCAGGAGCCTGTCTCAAGCGGTACGAAAACTCGAGTATGGGGGCTGGGCGCGAACGTGCTCTTCGTGACAAGGTAGGCGATTATTGCCAGCATTGCCGCGGCAATCATTATCAATGGGCCGACGGCCGAGCCGTTGTCGTCAATTGCCCGCCCATCCCGACGCTCCATTCGTCGGATGCTTTTCGATCGCGGAACCGAGGGACAAGTTTCACAAAAGTCAGCGTCCAATACCTCCATGGTGGCATGATCGGGAACGTGCCCGGCCAGGTCGGTCGTGCGCCGAGGGTTGAATGCCGCGTGGCAGTCTGTCGTTGGCGCCAAGGTGAGTAACGCGCGCATAGCATTTTGCCCTGCTCAAGTTATCACCTCATGCGGTTACAATACGCCGGCCATCGCAGGTGAGGACACCTCGCTCACATGCCGCGCTGTCGTTTTCGATCGTCTGTAAGGCGCGCCGAACGCCCGGCATCCGCGCCCCCTCCGGCGCGCCGAGTTGCACCACGAAGCAGGTGCCAAGTGCGAGGATATGGATGAGTGTGGAAGCGGTTTTCATGGTCAGAATCCGGTCAGAGGCATTGAAGCGACCGTCGCTTCAATGCGCCTTTAGTTTCGTTGGGGGCTTCGACAAAGGGACTTAGGGAACGCGGTCTAGCACTCGCGGATAGCTCTGCGGCTCCAGCCCAGCTGCTTGTCGGCTGCCGGTGCAAGGAACACGCGGTGCGACGGCATCCCGATGACATTACGCATTGTTCCTCCATAGAGGCCGTGGCTAGTACGGAGCAGAATGCGCCTATTCGTTCCGCGAACCTATTCTACTTAGGCATTGTGATGCGATACCAACGTGTAAGACGACCGCGCCCAGTGGAGGAGGGATTCTAAGTCGAAGCAGTTCCGTCGTGAGCCTCAGCGCTTGCTTCGAGGTTGCCGGGACGCCTTCCGAAACAGCGCGAAAGGCACCCAAATGCGCTTCTGACGTGGCGCTTCGTCGATGTGAGTGTCAGGCCGCAGTCGTGACCAACGAAGGCGGAGCTCGTCGCGCGGCCCGGACGGTTGGATCCCGCGCGCGGACTTGCCCTATTCGCCCGACCAGGTCTTTCGGAGCGCGATCAGGAGCAGCACCGATCTGAAAGGCAAGGTCGCTATCGGTACAGGTGGCGCGTCGGAGATCGTGCTCGAAACGAGCGCAAGCACAGTGACCGAGCGCGATCTATCAAAACTATAACTGCCAGCTATTAGACAGTTTTGTGCGATCTATTCAAAGTTACCTCAGCTCTGAACCACTTGCTGCTTTCGCGGCATGCAGCGAAGTTGAGAGCGCCAACACGCAACGGAAAGAACACAAATCTCAAGGGGATTCTTTGATGGCAAACGCGCCGAAAACCAAGTCAAGTGTGCTGCCTACGGGTGGCGGGCAGGCTCTGCTTGATCCCTCCGATACGGCGATCCTGTTGCTCGATCATCAGTCGGGCCTGTTTCAAACGGTTAAGGATATCGCAATCGCAGATCTTCGGCGGAACGTCGAGATGATCGCAAGGCTGGCATCTCTGCTGAAGATTCCGTTGATTACGAGCGCATCCGAACCGAGCGGCCCGAACGGCCCTCTTATGCCCGAAATCCACGAGTATGCTACGCATGCGGTCTACGTACCACGCAAAGGCGAAGTCAACGCTTGGGATAACGAAGAGTTCGTCCAGACCGTACGATCAACCGGCAAGAAGACGTTGATTATGGGGGGGGTTTGGACCAGTGTCTGCGTAATGTTCCCGGCGCTCGACGCCAAGGCGGCTGGTTTCGACGTTTACGCGGTTATCGACGCCTCCGGTGATCCGAGTGAATTGGCATCGAGAACGACGCTGGCTCGTTTCGTCCAAGGCGGCGTTATCCCAACATCGACGAATGCGCTGTTGTCGGAGATGCACCGTACGTGGAAGCGTCCCGAGGCGGCGGAACTTGCGAAGCTCTATGGCATGGCTGCACCCAACTACGCCGCGGTCGCCGAAAGCTACCAGAAGGCCCAAGAAGTCATGAAGCAGTCGAAATAGTTACAGCGTTGGTCACGTGCCGGCTCGCATGACATGAGAAGCTTGGCATGCGGCAACCTTCAGAAAGGGTCGAGTGGAGTATCACCCATGAAAATCTACCTGCTTTCGCTCGGCGCCGGCCTGCTCGTTGGCGTTGTCTACAGCCTCTTGAACGTCCGCTCGCCGGCGCCGCCCGTGGTGGCGCTCGTTGGCCTTCTCGGCATTCTCGTCGGGGAGCAGGTCATTCCCTTTGCCAAGACCTTGATCAACAAAGATTCGGCGGCTGTCTCCTGGCTCCACCAGGTCAAGCCGCATATGTTCGGCCACCTGCCGAAGGGCGGCGCGCCCTCCGACGTCAATCCTTCTGAGAAGGTCTGATACCCGCTTTCGCCCGAGGACGAAGATTATGGAAAACGCGACAGCCGACATCATCCTTCACCAGGGCCTGATCACCACGCTCGATCGTTCCAATCCGGCGGCGAGCGCCGTCGCCGTCAAGGAGGGCAAGTTCCTCGCCGTCGGCGATGACCACGAGATCATGGCGCTCGCCGGCCCGGATACGAAGATCGTCGATCTCAAGGGCAAACGCGTGCTGCCGGGGCTGATCGACAACCATACCCACGTCGTCCGCGGTGGCCTGAACTTCAACATGGAGCTCAGATGGGACGGCGTGCGCTCGCTTGCCGACGCCATGAGCATGCTGAATCGGCAGGTAGCGATCACCCCGCCGCCGCAATGGGTGCGCGTGGTCGGTGGCTTCACCGAACACCAGTTCGCCGAAAAGCGCCTGCCGACCATCGAGGAGATCAACGCGATCGCCCCCGATACGCCGGTCTTCATCCTCCATCTTTATGACCGGGCCCTGCTCAATGCCGCCGCCCTGCGCGCCGTCGGCTACACCAAGGAGACGCCGGAGCCGCCCGGCGGCGAGATCACCCGCGATGCCAATGGCAATCCGACCGGCCTGCTGCTCGCAAAACCCAATGCCGGCATCCTCTATGCGACGCTCGCCAAGGGCCCGAAGCTGCCCTTCGATTACCAGGTCAACTCCACCCGCCATTTCATGCGCGAGCTGAATCGTCTCGGGATCACCGGCCTCATCGATGCCGGCGGCGGCTTCCAGAACTATCCCGATGACTATGCCGTCATCCAGAAGCTCGCCGACGAGGGACAGATGACGGTGCGGCTTGCCTACAACCTCTTCACCCAGAAACCGAAGGCCGAAAAGCAGGACTTCCTCAACTGGACCGCCTCGGTGAAGTACAAGCAGGGCGACGACTATTTCCGTCACAACGGTGCCGGGGAGATGCTGGTCTTCTCCGCCGCCGATTTTGAGGACTTCCGCCAGCCGCGCCCGGACATGCCGCCGGAGATGGAAGGCGAGCTGGAAGAGGTCGTGCGTGTGCTGGCCGAAAACCGCTGGCCCTGGCGGCTGCACGCCACCTATGACGAGACGATCAGCCGCGCCCTCGACGTCTTCGAGAAAGTCAACCAGGACATCCCGCTCGAGGGCCTGAACTGGTTCTTCGATCACGCCGAGACGATCTCCGAACAGTCGATCGATCGCATCGCGGCGCTTGGCGGCGGCATCGCCGTTCAACACCGCATGGCCTATCAGGGCGAATACTTCGTCGAGCGCTACGGCTTGGGCGCCGCCGAAGCCACCCCGCCCGTCGCCCGCATGCTGGAAAAAGGCATCAAGGTGTCAGCCGGCACGGACGCCACCCGCGTCGCCTCCTACAATCCCTGGGTCTCGCTCGCCTGGATGATTACCGGCAGGACGGTTGCCGGTATGCAGATCTATCCGCGCCGCAACTGCCTCGATCGCGAGACGGCGCTGCGCATGTGGACGGAAAACGTCACCTGGTTCTCCAACGAGGAGGGCAAGAAGGGCCGCATCGAGAAAGGCCAGTTCGCCGATCTGATCGTGCCGGACAAGGACTTCTTCGCCTGTTCCGAGGAGGAAATCTCCTTCCTCACCTCTGACTTCACCATGGTCGGCGGCAGAATCGTCTACGGCGCCGGCGACTTTGCCAAGCTTGACGAGAACCCCGTTCCGCCCGCCATGCCCGACTGGTCGCCGGTCAAAACCTTCAAGGGCTATGCCGCCTGGGGCGAGCCTGGTGCCGGAATGAACTCGCTGCACCGCCGGATGATCGCCTCCTGCGGCTGCGCCAACGACTGCAACGTCCACGGCCACGCCCATGCCTCCGCCTGGGCCTCGAAGCTGCCGGTGGCCGATCTCAAGAGTTTCTGGGGCGCCCTCGGCTGTGCCTGCTGGGCCGTTTGAGGAGAAACGAGATGTTCGCCCTGGAAGCGAAGCTTGCAAACCTTGTCCGCCCGATCTTCGGGGCGCCCCGGATGCGCTTTGTCGCATATCTCGGCCTCTGCGCCGCCTATCTGCAAGGCGGCCTCAACAAGCTGACGGATTTTCCGGGCGCAATCGGCGAAATGACCCATTTCGGGCTTTCGCCGGCGCCGCTCTTTGCCGTGCTCGTCATCATCCTGGAGCTTGCCGCCTCGGTGATGATCCTTGCAGGGTTCTTTCGCTGGCTCGGGGCCCTCGTGCTCGGGGCCTTCACGCTGCTCGCCACGTTTCTGGTGCTCCCCTTCTGGGAGCTGCCGGCAGGCATGGAGCGCTTCATGGCCGCCAATTCCTTCTTCGAGCATCTGGGTCTGGTCGGCGGATTCTTGCTCGTTGCGTGGCTCGATTTGAGGAAGCAATGACGTGAAGCTGAACCTACCGACCGCTCTGAGCTTCACCGGCGGCTATGTCGATACAGTCGGCTTTCTCGCCCTTAATGGCCTTCTCACCGCTCATGTTACGGCAACTTCGTGATGATCGGTGCAACCGTTGCCCATCACAGTTCACGCATTATCGCCAAGCTTCTGGCACTTGCCATCTTCTGGATTGCCATCATCTTCGTACGCCATGTCATGTTGATGATAACGGCCGCGCCCCGACGCACGTTGCTCTGGATGCTCGTTTTGGAATTCCTGTTCCCGGCTGTGGGGGATCGCGACAATTCACTTCGGTTTTTTTTGCCGATCCTGACGGTTGGCCGTTAATCTTCACCAGGATGCTGCTCGTCATCGCGATGGCGGTCCAGAATGCTGCTTATTGTATTCATCTGACCTCGGCACCGTCGTCGACGTTGATGACGGGAACGACGACCCAGATCATGATCGATGTTGCGGACCTGCTGCACGGCACGCCGACGGAGTCGAAAGACTCTATCGGCCACTTTTGGTCCGGCTTTTGATTGCCGTATGCGCCGTCGCACGTGGCTGCCGCTTCGCGGCAGCCTTCTACATTCAGTTTGGAACGTGGTGCTTTTTTGTACGGCCCCTACTGGCGGTGCCGGCCCTCAGTAGCCTCGCGTTGTGATGCTCCAGCCGGATGCCCAGACCACGACCACGGTTCGCGACTCATCGGGCACTCATGTATCGACTGTTCCAGGATATCTCGGATCGCACCGTCGCCCATCCAGGTGCGGACTCATAACGCAGCAACCAAACACAGCCGAATGGGTGCAAGCTGCACGAAGGCAGGGCAATTGGAGGCGAGGCTGTCATAGCGTGCGGCGACCCAACGACATCGCTTGATCCGATTGAAGAACCGTTCGACCCAGTTACGGGCGCGGTACGGATAAGGGCTGAAGCAGATTGGATCGCTGCGATTGCTTTTGACGGGATGTTGGCCCATGTGCTTTTTAATCCAATCGGCGTGATAACAAGGGTCTGCGGGCAGCTTTGACCCGGATATCAGACGAGGATTCGGCGCGAAGCGCTGTTCCATGGCATCGAAGCCGCATCTTCGGCCGCGTCGGACTTCTGGTGCACACCTACATGCCCGGTCCGCGCCGCGATTTTAACGGCTGCGTGTCGTTCAGGAGTTTGCCCGCGAGCCGATTGTTGTGGGCCTCGCCGGGACTCATCGCCCCCCGTACGTGAAGGCCATTGCTAGCCACGAGAGCATTAATCTTGCTGATCAATCCCCGTGACCTTTCCATAGACTGTCACTTGTTCCTGATGATGCGTGCCCCACGCTGATTGACGCGGACAATCGTGGCCTAGGCCCGAATGGCCAGCCAGCGGAGGCAATAACGATCGCCTATCGACTCGATTGCCAAAGGTGATTTCCCTCGCCGGCGTTGCAAGGTCATCCTCCAAAGCATCGACGTACCGAAACTTTCAGGGTCGCCACCGAGACGCGACGCCAGATTAAGAAGCCAGGAGGCTCGATATGCAAAGCAACGACGTAAACGCGGTCGCAGTGAATGGTAAAGAGGCCGCCTATTTCGGTGTGCCGTGGGAAGATGCCTACGGATACGCACAGGCAATCAAGGTTGGTGACACGATCCATGTCTCCGGCCAGTTCAGCCACGACCAGAAGGGAAACCTGATTGCGCCTGCTTCTCTCGATGAATCCGGCAAGCCGTCCGAGTTCACGATGCTGGAACAGCAGATGCGGGCGACCTACGCCAATGCGGTCAAGCTTTTGGCGCGCTTCGGGGCAACGCTGGACAACGTCGTTGAGGAGACGCTCTATGTCCTCGATGTCGACGCCGCATTCGCCGCCGCGGGCAAGGTGCGCAAGGAGGCCTACGGCACGGCGCGACCTCAGTGCGCCAGCAACTTGATCGGTGTGACGAGACTGGCCTTTCCCGAACAGCTCATCGAAATCACCTTCAAGGCTGTGCTGTCGGGAGCGAAGTGAAGGCGCGGTGATAAATTCCCGATGTTTGGAGCTATCGAAATCATGACACAACCTGAAACCGCGAGGGCAATTCCCGACATCCTGTTCGAGCCGAAGGATGCGCCTTCGCGGTGGTCGATCAGCAAGCCGGGACTTACTTTCGGCGTAGGATCGATTGACCGCTAAATGCTTCCGAACAACGTGATCCCACTGGCACGGTTTTCGGCATGGCGATCCTGGCGTCGACATCCGCCACAACGGTCTACGGCGGTCTCCTGATGCCCGCAACTCAGGCCGCGATTCCCGAAGTGGTCGCTATCGACTGCCGCAACATGAACATGTGGGAGCACGACGCTGCGCGCGGCGCAATCGAGGCGATCGGGCGACGCTGATCTTGGGATCGGTTGAAGGAAATATGCGTGACTCTTCCAATGCTGTCCGCTCGGGCGGTGGGGTATGAGGTAGACGTCGTCGGCGACGCCTGGTGGGGTCACTCCGGTCAGTCACGATCTGGCGATGCGGCGGTTCGAAGCGGCGGGAGAGCCGACGTCGTGGATCCAGGTCCTTCTGGAACTCCAGCGCGACTGGACCCGATACCTACGACGGGGCGCGGAGATCGTGGAGGGGGCGATACGGCATCGGCCGGCCTATGCACGAATATGATCAAGCCCGCGTAAGAATGCGCCGTTTATCCATTTGAGTTGTTCCTGCGCCAGTACCCCGGCTGCAGCCCATGCTCCGCAATAAAAGCGGCGTGAAAAACCTTAATCCTCGAAACCGCAAATCGGCGATCGGTAAGCGGAAGCTTGGATGTCGGCATCACCCCACTTGGCTTCCTCGAACATCAAGTCGGAACGATATTTGTGCGGAGCAACACCGGTGGTTTTTTTGGGGTCGCGCGGAATGATTGGCCGTTAGCTAACAGTAGCGGGCAACACGCCGGTTTCGATGGCAATGCGATTGCCCGCGAGGAGTTGTCGGAGAAATCCCTTTGGTCCTAAGACGTTTACAGTTCAGATCATGGTTACCCGACATAGTCGGGCGGGGCAGTAGTGGCGCCTATCTCGATCGAACATGGTCGCCAGAATCGTGCCGTCGCATTATTTCTACAGCCGGGTACCGACGTGACCATAGTCCGCCGCTATCTTGCTCACCCAGGGCATCGCGACCACGAACCGCTACATTCCGACGAACCTGAACATGAATCGCGTTGTTCCGGCAAGGAAGTCATGTCTCTCCGACAGGTCGTCGCGTCGTGGTGCCGATTGCACCGCCTTCATCGCGAGGCTGATCATGAGCGCTAAGCTCAATCATATCTATCAGCAGGCTCGGCCGCAGCCGCGTTCACGGAGCCCGTGTCCGTCGCGGCGGCGCGCCAGCCAGTCCCAACATTGCATCAATTGAGTATTTTCCAGCTCCCGTGACGTACAGTAGGAAAAAACCACCCATGAGGCTGATGTTCTTATAGAAGTTTATCTTGTTCATGAAGTACTCGTACTCCCCCGTCAGGGTCCAATAACGATGACCAATTAAACCGGCCACAAGGCAGAAGAGTGCGTACAACAACGCTAGTGGCCGTACACAGATGCCAAGTACCAGCCCGATGCCGCCAAAAAACTCGATCACCATTGCCAAACGCGCAAGGACGGATGGCAGGGGAGCGCCGACCGACATCATGTAGGCGACGGTTCCGGGATAGTCGGTGAGTTTGCCCCAACCGAATACGAGGAACAGCACGGCGAGAAATATACGAGCGATAAGCAGCGCTTCGTCTTTGATCCTCCCGGATCCTAAGTCAGTCATCGTGAACCTCCACATTTGTCAATGATAATGCAGTCGTTCCCGCGCATTCGTATGCATCACGCTTGTCATGTGGTCGCCTAGTGCGATGCGGGGATGCACGCGATGACCATGATCTCGAAGTCGAAAGCCCAGATTACGTCAACTGTGGGCCGTTGCCGAACGCCCCTTTTGCGAATGGACCAGGAGGCCTCATGCAGCGTCGCTGGATCGGTGTGGATCTCATAAAGAGCGCGCGGAGTCGCCGGGGAGATTGCGTTGCGCTTGGCCATTATCTCTACCCCTGATTTTGCGTTAGTGAGCACAGCCGTTCGTTAGCCGCCGCCATATAGATGAATTGTCTAATGTCGCCATGGGGCGGTCCAAAGCTGACGCTATTATGAATAAATAGCGGAATATCGCCAATAACTGGCATTTATGGTTTCGATAGCTCGGCGCTCGCTGCTGTGTTCGCGGTCGCAGACGCCGTCGCGATTGCTCTTCAAACCATAGTGGCCGAAGCTGAAGCCCGTGCAGAGGATTATCCTGCCTGCAAGGCGGACCTAAGAGCTGAACCGCTCCGGGCACTCGAAATAATTTCGTGCGACACTAAATTTCCCCGAGGGCTAATGCAAAACTGCTTGGTGACCTCGTCTCTCACGCGCTGGCCGGACATGCTTTTTTATTACTCCCAGAGGCGCGGTTTCTGTCATTGGCACATACCGGAGGCCAACTTCTGATCCATCTGGCCGGCACGCTCTCTATCGCATCTCGACCATCGGCATGGCAAACCAGCCCAATGCCCGCCGAGGCACGTTACGACCTCGTCCGGCTTCATCGGGGCGAGGAACGTCTGGACACGGCGCGCCGTCTCGCGCTCCTCGCCGGAGACTTCAGGGTGGCGATGCAGCTCGTGTCGGAAGTCGATGAGATCGACGATGTCCTGATTGGAAAGAAACATGTGATGCCGCCGGAGATAAACTGATGCCCAAGGGAAGGGCGGCTTTCACAAGCCGCCCTCGTCGTGAGTTCCTACTTCATGTGAACGAGCCGAAGGGCCAGCATATTGTCGGCCGGCTGGGGGATATCGACCGTATCCTTCATTGCCCAGACGACGACCTGTTGATGGAGTGGCAGGATGGCAACATCGTCCTGGATGATCTTGGCCGCTTCATCGATCATTGCGTTGCGCTTCGTCTGATCGAGTTCCTGACCGACCGCCTTCGTCAGCTCGTCGATGCGTGGATATGAGTAGCCGCCAACGTTCGCAAGACCGAGGCCGGTCGGCCCACGTGTGTTGAAGTTGATCGCTAGGCCTGTATGAGCGTCGTAGGTAGTCGGAGCCCAGCCCAGCAGGTAAAATCCTGTTTGGTTTGGTGAGAGCACGTCGGCAAAGAAGGTGGCTTGGGTGCGGGTGTCGACATCGACCTTGACGCCGACACGTGCAAGCATAGCGCTGACCGCGGTGCAGATTGCGGCATCGTTCACGTAACGGTCATTGGGGCAGTCCATCGTTACCTGGAAGCCATTGGGGTATCCGGCTTCGGTCAACAGTTCCTTGGCCTTAGCGAGATCCGGCGGCGGCCGCTTGTCGAGGACTCGATGTTGCGGGTGCCGACGCCCAATGAAGAAGATCGCCGTCGCATCGTCCGAGAGCGTAAAGTTCTGATGGAAGAGCGTATCCGACACAGCAACCGTATCAAGGGTCTGCTCTTCTCGCAGGGCATCACCGGCTACGATCCCCTGCGACGTGATCGACGTGAGCAGCTGGAGACCCTTCGTACGGGCGATGGACGGGCTCTGCCGCTACACATGAAGCGGCAGGTTCTGCGCGAGCTGGCCCGAATGGAGCTGCTGATCGGCCAGATCAAGGATGTCGAAGCGGAGCGTGACGACATGCGGAGGAACGGCAATCTGCTCGCGAAGTGGTGTTGCTGTCGAAGGTCGTCGGTATCGGGCCCGAGTTTGCTGCTGTTCTCTGGGGTGAGGGCTTGTTCCGGCGCTTCGACAATCGGCGCCAGGTCGCCGCGTATGCGGGGCTAGCGCCAATGCCTTGGCAGAGCGGATCGATTGACCGGGAACAAGGGATCGGGAAGTCCGGGAATCCTCGGCTTCGATCGACCCTGTTGGAAATGGCCTGGCTTTGGTTAAGGCACCAGCCAGCATCAACGCTCAGTCGTTGGTTCAATGAACGGGTCGCGCAAAATGGCGGCCGCTTCAAAAAGGTGATGATCACGGCACTGGCGCGCAAACTGGTTGTGGCGTTGTGGAAGTATGCCAAAGCGGGCGTCGTGATCGAGGGTGCGGTGGTCAGACCTTGACCGTTTAAGCGCATACCAATTCGGCACAGGCCTGATCAGCCTCGCCGGAACCAGGTGGACGACCGAATTGCGGCCTGGCTTCAAACGCCGTCATCGAGAATGGTCTCGTCCTCCTGAGCCCTGGCCGCCGCAGGCGGGGTTGTGGTGCGGCCGTTGGAACGGCGACCGGATATGAGGTTGATACGTGCAGGGCGCGGATCAAGGAACGGGCTCAGACCGCAGGTTCAAAAGGCGAACTCCGACGCGCCACCATTGCCGGCTCATGGTTGGAAGACCGTTGCCCAGCATCGTTCTCGCGAGACCGGTGTCCGGAAGCCGCCCCTTACGGCCTCTCTTCAGGCGGGTCTGACGCCAATCTGTCCTGATCCTGCAACGGCTTCGCCGAACTTCTTCCCCTGCGGCTCCGCCGCATTCCTCGCGAGACAACAAGTCCGGCTTTCGCCGTCCTGCGCTAGCGCTGCGGTCCCGTTGGGATGCAGTCGGCCCGATCGGCGCCTCACGACCGCTATCGAGGCCGCAAGGGGCGGCTTCGGCAACCCAGTCAGGAGAACGACAATGGCTACCATCGGAACCTTCCAACAATCCGGCAACGACTTCAGCGGCGAGATCGTCACTCTTTCCCTCCAGACCAAGAACGTCCGCATCGTTTCCGATACGCGCTCCAGCGGCGAAAACGCTCCCAGCCACCGCGTCTTCGTCGGCCGCATAGAAATCGGAGCCGCCTGGTCCAAGCAGTCCAACGAGGGCCGCAGCTACCTCGGTCTCAAACTTGACGATCCGAGCTTTACCGCTCCGCTCTACGCCAATCTGGTCGAAGACGAAGATGGCAAGGGCTTCAGTCTCATCTGGTCGCGTCCGAACCGCCGGTCTGGCGACTGACCGCTCTCGATGTGATGCCCCACAACTGGGGCGTCACGAAAACCCGCCACTCGCGGCTCGAAACAGCAGCTTGACGAGTGGCTTCTCCTATGAGGCCGCGATGGGCGCGGCTCGAGCAACAGAAAAGGAATGCGACAATGGCAACCATCGGCTCTTTCACCGCCTCAAACGACGGCTTCACCGGCACCATCAAGACCCTCAACCTCACCGTCAAGGCGAAGATCGTCAGGGTCGAACGCGCCTCCGAAGGCGCCCCGGACTTCCGGGTTCTGGCCGGCAATGTCGAGTTCGGCGCAGGCTAGCAGAAGCGGGCCCGCGAAACCGAGCGCGACTACATCTCAGTCAAGCTCGATGATCCGAGCTTCCCGGCTCCGATCTACGCCACGCTGACCGAGGTCGAAGGCGAAGACAGCTACCAGCTGATCTGGTCCCGCCAGACCCGAGATTGACAGGATCGAGGCCCCGCCCATCGGACGGGGCCTTCTCCCCTCGCGTGTGTAAGCCGGCCCCGGGGCCGAGCCCGGTCCGGCTTTCTTGGTGCCAAACGAAATCGAGAATAGCTGCTCAGATCGAACGAGTGTGCCGGGCCGGAATGACGGCCACAAGGACGAGCGGTTCCACCAATTTCCTCGCGGAAATCGGCTCCCCCACTCGCCGCCGCCAGCGGTTGCATGCGCGATCCTTGGCCCGGCATCCCAGCCGAGAAGGGCTGGAACGACCATGAATTGGCGATCAGCGCCAGGACAATGGTTGCGAGGAGCGTGGATCGCCAGCTGGTCGATGGTCGCAGGTTCATAAGCTTATCAATCTCTGCTTCACTCGGAGGCGTTTGGCCAGATGGCAGATTCGGGCCGAGTGGTCGCTCGATGTCTTCAGGACGTCGATACCCCTCGCCTGCTGCTTACCGCGACATAGCCTCTACTGCGCTTCTGCCGGATCAAGTTGAGGAACAGGACAACAGCGTCCTGCTCGCGCTCGAAATGGTGGGTCATTGACTGGCCCGACGTTCCGATCCTGCCCCAGCGTCGTGTCAGACAGGCTTCACCAAACAGGGTCTGATCGATCGACACGGCGTAAAACCTCGCCATGTTTCGGGCCGGGTCTTTCCGTTCGACATAGAGCTTGTAGGGCTGCGTGATCATGCCTGGAGAATCGCGCTTTCGAGATTCTGCGTCCAACGACAGTTTTGAATCGGTTCCGGCTCATCGATTCATTTCCGTGATGTCGGACATAGCTGATCGAGGAAGGTCCGCCTGCGGCATACGGCTCTATTCGTTGTCACGAACGGAGCCCGCGAACGGTCCCGTCCATCCGGATGACGATCCTCCCGCATGACGGCGATCATGCAAAGGAATCTATCAGACCGTCATGGGCGAGCGGTTGGATCAGAGTGCGTTTCGCCGCAAAGTGAATGAGCTTGACCGGTTGACGGGCTTCGTTACCGAAGCGCGACGGGAGAACGAGGGACGAATTACGTTCTATTCGCCGCCCCGGCAGATGTTGTCGACGCGTGTCCCCCCGAACCGTTCATGACCGCAAGGCCATGGCTCGAGCTTATTGGCGTCAAACACCTTCGGCAGTGAGATAGGCTTACAGTGGGCTTTCGCCGAACTTATAGTTGGCAGGCCCTCTCATCGACACAGGGATATGTAGGGCATAACGCTCTGAAAGAGCGGCTAGCCCCGGCTCAACGATGCCGGAAAAAGCAGGAATAAATGGAACCTAAGAACCTTCTAATCGTGGGCGCCGGCTTCTCGTTCAACGCAGGCCTGCTCTTTGCGACCGAGTTCACCTCGCAGCTTCTCAACACCGAGCGTCTGAGATTGGACGGACCGAGCAATGCCCTGGAGCGTTTCGTGTCGCAGTTCGTCGATCACATCTTTGCTGAAGGCCGCACTGCCTCGCCGGAGGATTGGCCGGGACTCGAAGACGTCTTCGCGCTCGTGGACCCGTCAGCCAACACAGGACATCATCTCGGAACATACTCAGCCGCGGATCTTCGTCTCGTCCGCCGGGCCATGATTGTCCGTATGATCCGCATGCTGATGCAACGCTACAATCGCGGCCAGAAGGAGCGGGACGCTAAATGGCGACGTCTCGACACCTTATTTAACGAGTTCAATGAAAGGACGACCGCTGTTCTCAGCATGAACTGGGACACCGTGATTGAAAGCGGCCTGCCTCCCGCCTAAACCAGATCGCCCGGCCGCAGCGCAGCGGTGGGTTGCCGGCGGTGAAGACGATCTGTTCATCCCCTCGCATGCGTAGAACCTCATGCGGCTGGATCAGGGGACGAGGCGCCAACTGCTTGGAGCGCGTGCGTGACGATCCACGCGACTGGACGCTGCGGCTGAGCTGGTCGATCTCGACCGTCGTCGTGCCACACCGGCGCGAGATGTAATCTGCCGTCTCCGGATCGTTGATCGCCGCAAACGAGATCCAGCTCGCGCTCTCGAACCATTTGCTCGACGCATCGTGGCCCCCATAGGTTTCCCGCATCTGGCCGATCGACTGGTAGATCATCGTCAGGGTGATGCCGTATTTGCGGCCAGCGTCTCGCGCAGTCTCGAGGATGCGCATGTAGCCGAGCCGGGCAACCTCGTCGAGAAGGAAGAGGGCGCGGCCGCCCATCTTACCGTCGCGGTTGTAGATGGCATTCAGGAACGAGCCGATAATCACTCGCGCCAGGCCCGCATGGGTTTCCAATGTCTTGAGATCGATATTGATGAAGACGTCGGTGTTGCCGTCGGCGATGGCGTCAGTCCTGAAACTCGAACCGGAAACCAGCGCGGCATAGTTCTGGTAGGAGAGCCAATGGGTCTCCTTGATCGCGTTGGCATAGACACCGCTGAAGGTTTCGGGCGTCATGTTGACGAAGGCGGCAACGTTCTCGCGCACAAACTGCGACTTGGATTCGTCGTAGATGTCCTGAAGCCTTTGGCGAAGCTTCGGCTCGGGCTCGGATAGATTTTCGCGAACCTGTCGGAGCGTTTGGTGCTCTTTTTCGGTGTGACCGGACAGGCAGACATCGGCGATGATTGCGGTCAGCAACTGCAGGCCCGACGCACGGAAGAAGTCATCACGCACGCCTTGCGCTCGCCCGCTTTCGCTCATGATCCAGGAGGCGACTGCGGCGATGTCCTCTTCCTTGGTGCCGCCGAAGCGGCCGATCCAGTCGAGCACGTTGACGCCGATGTCAGGACGTTTCGGATCAAGCACGAAGACATCGCGGCCGGCGCTATGCCGGTGCTCTGTCACCATCGGTGCCACTTCATTCGACGGGTCGAGCACGACGAGCGTTCCACCCCATTTCAGTGCGGTTGGGATCGTCACTGAGGTCGTCTTGAAGCCACCCGACCCCGCAAAGACGATGCCATGCGAGGAGCCGAAACTCCCGTCGAAGCAAAGGAGCGATGACTTGCCGCCAGCGCCCCACGTCTCGGCGCTATCTGCGCGAAACGATTGGGCCGCGACACTGTCCTGATCGACGCGGTAGCGTTCACCAACGACAATACCACCGGCCTCGGGAAACAGCCGCGCCGCCTCCTGCATGTTCATCCAGTCGGCTTCGCCATAAAGTGCGCGTCTCCCGACGATCCGCTTCGGCGCTGCACGAGCAAAGGCGGCGTTGCCGAGGTGTGCCACCCGCAGTGCGAAACATTCTGCCACGAAAGCTGCGAGCGCCCCGACGATCGTGGACGGATCGAGATAGGACAACAGTGTTTGATCGTCCGGTAAACGCCCGGTAAAGGCGGCAAGGCGCGCGAATTCCCGCGTCGATGCGATCGCGATCGTCGCCGCGGCGCCTGCCGCCACGCCCCAACCGGCGACGCGAATGCCGACTGCACCGGCCGCGCCGAACAGAAACGTCACGCCGGCCACAGCGGCGGCGACATAGGGCGCGGCAATGCCGATACGTCCGAGTGTCAACCTCGCGGCTTCCGTCCTGCCGAAAGCCGCCAGCCAGTGTTCGAGCCCAGAGACGCCAATGGTGATGGCGATCATCGCGCCGCATGGGATGATCAGAAGCGCCAGTCTATTCGTTGTCATTGCCGAAAGCCTCCACGCCGATTGCCGTCAGACGCTGACGCTCGCTGTCGTCTTGCTCTAGGCGCTGTTGAAGCTCGATCAGTGCGCCAAGCAGGAGCGCCCTCTTTTCGAACCGCAGTCCGGCCTTAACGACCAGGCCGCCGAGTTCGATCTTGTCGCGCGTATCCTTTTTGCGCGCCTGCGATGTGGTGGTCCTCTGCATCCGCTCAAGCCTCGCTAACGTTGCCTTGAGCCGCGCCAGGCGCGAGCAACGTATCGGATGACGCCCCGCCTGCGGCCCGTTTCTCCCTGAGGTTCGGGGCAGGCTTTGCTGCGCGAAACCGCTTGGCTAGGTCCTCGAACGCCGCCTGCAGATCGGTTTCCTCGACCTCCAGATCTCCAAGACCGGCCTTGAGAGCGATCCGGCCGATGCGCTCGGCCTCGCGGGTCTCTGCCTGCTTCAGCTGATCCTGGAGCCGTGCGATTTCTTCTCGGATTTTTGCAGAGGGTTTCTTCATTTCCGATCGGTCCTTTCGTGCTGTTGCGAGATCGAGCAGCATGACAGTCCCGCAGATCGGCGTGCCGATCTACCAACAGAAATGCGAGTTGGCGCAGCCAACGCAGCTGACCATGATCCATCCAGTTCCGAAGGAGCGGGTCCGAATGGCGCAATTATACGTCGCTGCCGCGACGCCTCCGCTCAAGGTCCTGGCGGGGCCGCCGCTCCTAACGAACGCATTGAATTTTGTTCGCAATCAGGAGCGCGATCCGGTGGCCGTCCCGCATTTCTCCGTCAGCATCGTCGCCCGCGGCTCCGGCCGCAGCGCCGTCCTGTCGGCTGCCTATCGACACTGCGCCAAGATGGACTGCGAACGGGAGGCGCGCACGGTCGACTACACCCGCAAGCAAGATTTGTTGCACGAGGAGTTCGTCATTCCAGTCGATGCGCCCGAGTGGTTGCGAGCGCTGATCGCGGACCGCTCCATTGCCGGCGCAGCCGAGGCTTTCTGGAACAAGGTCGAGGCCTTCGAAAAGCGTGAAGACGCCCAGCTTGCCAAAGACGTCACGATCGCCTTGCCGCTCGAACTGACGGCCGAGCAGAACATCGCGCTGGTCCGCGATTTCGTCGAACATCACGTCACCGCAAAAGGCATGGTGGCTGACTGGGTCTATCACGATGCCCCAGGCAACCCTCATGTCCATCTGATGACGACGCTGCGGCCGATCACCGAGGATGGCTTCGGCGCCAAGAAGGTTGCCATTCTTGGGTCAGACGGAAAACCGGTTCGCAACGATGCCGGCAAGATCGTCTACGAGCTCTGGGCTGGTAGCCTCGTTGACTTCAATGCGTTTCGCGATGGCTGGTTCGCCTGCCATAACCGGCATCTTGCGCTCGCTGGCCTGGACATTCGCATCGATGGCCAGTCCTTCGAGAAGCAGGGTATCGAACTGACACCAACCATTCATCTCGGTGTTGGCGCCAAGGCAATTGAGCGGAAGGCGGGCGGTGCGGAAGAACGGGTTTCGCTCGAAAGACTCGAACTGCAGGAGGAACGTCGGGCGGAGAACGCTCGCCGCATTCAGCGCCGTCCGGAAATCGTGCTGGACCTCATCACGCGCGAGAAGAGCGTCTTCGATAGCAGGGATGTTGCCAAGATTCTGCATCGCTACATTGATGATGCCGGCCTTTTTCAAAGCCTGATGGCGCGCATCCTGCAGAGCCCGCAAACCCTTCGTCTCGAGCGGGAGCGCATTGACTTTGCGACCGGCCAGCGCTCGCCGACGAAATACACGACGCGTCAGCTGATTCGGCTTGAGGCCGGATTGGCAAACAGGTCGGTCTGGCTTTGGCAGCGATCATCGCATGGCGTTGAGCGGGCGATACTCGATGCGACGTTTGCACGCTATTCGCATTTGTCCGACGAGCAAAGATCGGCGATCGAGCGCGTCACCAGTGACCAGCGGATTGCCGCGGTCATAGGGCGAGCGGGTGCCGGCAAGACCACGATGATGAAGTCGGCACGCGAGGCATGGGAAGCAGCCGGTTACCGCGTCGTCGGAGGGGCGCTTGCCGGCAAAGCGGCGGAAGGTCTGGAGAAGGAAGCGGGTATCGCCTCACGCACGCTTTCGTCGTGGGAGCTTCGTTGGAACGAGGGTCGCAACCAGCTTGACCGCAGTACAGTCTTCGTTCTCGACGAAGCGGGCATGGTGTCTTCGCGGCAGATGGCGATCATTGTCGAAGCAGTCACCAAAGCTGGCGCCAAGCTCGTCCTGGTTGGGGATCCCGACCAGCTCCAACCTATCGAAGCAGGTGCGGCTTTCCGCGCGATCGCCGGTCGCATCGGTTACGCGGAGCTCGAAACCATCTATCGTCAACGCGAGCAATGGATGCGCGACGCTTCGCTTGATCTTGCCCGTGGTAATGTCGCAAAGGCGGTGGAGGCGTATAGCACCAATGGGAAGGTGATCGGCTCGGATCTGAAAACCGAAGCCGTCGGTAGTCTGATCGCTGACTGGAGCCGTGACTACGACCCGGCCGAAAGCTCGTTGATCCTCGCCCATCTTCGCCGCGACGTGCGAATGTTGAATGGGCTGGCGCGTGCCAGGCTGATCGAGCGCGGCCTTATCGATCAGGGTTCGGTCTTTGAAACCGCTGACGGCAGCCGAAATTTCGCCGCCGGCGACCAGATCGTCTTTCTCAAGAATGAGGGCTTACTCGGCGTCAAGAACGGTATGCTCGCCAAGGTGGTCGAGGCGTCACCGGGCAAGATTGTCGCCGAGGTCGGGGAAGGCGACGGCCGGCGTCGCGTCGCCGTTGAACAGGGCTTCTATAATAACGTCGATCATGGCTACGCCACCACTATCCACAAGAGCCAAGGCGCCACAGTCGACAAGGTCAAGGTGCTCGGATCGCTATCCCTAGACCGTCATCTAACTTATGTCGCGATGACGCGTCACCGCGAGGATCTCAGTGTCTATTATGGAAGACGATCCTTCGCCAGGGTCGGCGGCCTGATCTCGTTGCTGTCGCGTAGGAATGCCAAGGAAACGACGCTCGACTATTTGGAAGGCAGCATCTGCCGCCAAGCCCTTCGCTTCGCTGAAGCGCGTGGCCTCCATCTGGTCAACGTCGCCCGCACGATTATTCGGGACCAGCTCGATTGGACCGTCCGGCAGAAGCAGAACCTTATTGGTCTCGGAGTGCGGCTCGCGGCCATCGGAGCCCGGCTCGGCCTCGGGCCTGCGAAACAACCTCGTTCCCATAAAGCGATCAAGGAGGCCGAGCCTATGGTGTCTGGCATCACAACCTTCCCCAAGTCGATCGAGCAATCCGTCGAAGACAATCTCACAGCCGATCCTGTGTTGAAGAAACAATGGGAAGACGTCTCGACCCGTTTTCGCCTGGTCTATGCTCAGCCGGAAGCCGCATTCAAGGCAGTCAACGTTGATGCAATGCTGACTGACAGGATGACCGCGTCAACGGCGCTCTTCAAGATCGCTAACGAGCCCGAGAGCTTCGGCTCACTGAAGGGCAAGGCAGGTCTCTTCGCCAGCAAAGCCGACAAGCAGGAAAGGGAGACAGCGCTCGTCAACGTACCGGCGCTGTCACGCAATCTGGAGCGCTATTTGGAGATGCGCGCTGATGCACAACGCAGACATGAAACGCAAGAGCGCGTCGCTCGCCTGAAGGTCTCGATCGACATTCCCGCGCTTTCGCCGGCCGCCAAATCAGTCCTTGAACGCGTCCGGGACGCCATTGATCGGAATGACCTTCCGACCGGCCTGGAATACGCCCTTGCCGACAAAATGGCAAAAGCGGAACTGGAGGGTTTCACCAAGGTCGTTGCGGAACGCTTCGGCGAGCGCACCTTCTTAGGCCTGGCTGCGAAGGAAGCCTCTGGGAAAACGTTTGAGGCCGTCACCGCTGGAATGACTCCAGGCCAGAAAGCCGAAGTGCAATCAGCATGGAGCGCCATGCGAACGGTGCAGCAGCTTGCAGCGCACGAACGCACGACAGAGGCGTTGATGCAGGTACGGACACTGCGTCGAACGAAGAGCCAGGGGCTCTCGCTGAAATGACCCGATGGGCTGGAACGCGTCGCGCCGCGCAACAAAGACGAGCCGCCGTGATCTTGCCGGTGGCGGCAGCCGCCACCACCTTGCTCGTGGTTGCCGTCTTCTCCGGCGGTTACCGCATCAACCTGACACCGAGCGAGCCGCTCGGCTTGTGGCGCATTGTTCCGCTTTATCGTCCGGCAGCCGTCAACGACCTCGTATTCGTCTGCCCGCCCCAAACCGCGAAAATGCGGGAGGCGAGAGCACGTGGCTATCTTCGTTTCGGCTCCTGCCAGGGTGGCGTTGCACCGCTCATCAAGACGGTGATCGCGGTTGCAGGACAGCATGTCGAAATCGGTGCCAGCGTAAACGTGGAGGGGCGGGTTGTTTCCTCTTCCAGTCTCGTCCAACGAGACGGAAAGGCTCGGCCGTTGTCGCCGTTTCCGAGCGGAATTGTACCGCCAGGAGACGTCTTTCTGCATTCCTCGTTTGTCGGCTCCTACGACTCCCGGTATTTCGGGCCAGTGCCCACTTCGGGCATTCTCGGTCTGGCGCAGGCGGTACTCACCTATGCGCCCTGATTACCTTCGGCCGACGATCCTGATATTCACGTCGATCATAATAGGCGCGGTGGCGTGGAGCGGACATGTGTTGCTCCTGCCTGTCGCGTTGGGCTTCCCGGTTCTTTGGTCCGTCACCCGAACGAGATCGGTGGCAGCACTCGTTTCCGCCGGATATTTCCTGGCCGCGTCACGTGGTTTGCCGCAAGGCGTGGCCGCCTTCTATGCATCGGATCTCTGGCCGGGCTTGCTGCTCTGGCTGTGCGCTTCTTTGAGCTTTGTCGCGGTGCATGCGGTCCTCTGGACGAAGAACACCAGCGTTCGCCCGTTTCGCTATCTCCTCGCGGCTGCCGTCATGGCCATTCCGCCTTTCGGAATTACAGGCTGGGCGCATCCCATCACGGCCGCCGGCGTTCTGTTTCCGGAATGGGGATGGCGGGGACTTGGCTTCATGACAGCTGGCCTCGCAGGCCTCGTAACGCGCAGGTGGCCAGCTGTCGCCATAACCTTAGGAGGCTTTTGGCTGTGGTCCGCCGCAATCTGGACCGACCCGAAACTACCGGAAGGTTGGCGGGGCGTCGATCTGGAAATGGGCGCTTCGCTCGGCCGGGAGGCCGGTCTTCAACGTCAGCGTGACCTAAACGCAACGGTGCACGACGCTGCGAGCAATGGCGCTCGCTTTGTGGTGCTGCCAGAAAGCGCGCTCGGCTTCTGGACGCCGACGGTCCAGCGCCTCTGGAAGGAAAATCTGTCTGAAAGCGGGCTAACCGTTGTCGCCGGCGCGGTCGTCGTCGATAGCCATGGCTACGACAATGTGCTCGTTCTGACCGATCAAGAGGGCGGCCGGCTCCTCTACCGCGAGCGCATGCCAGTGCCTGGCTCGATGTGGCAGCCGTGGCGGTCATTGTCTGGGACAAGCGGCGGGGCGCGGGCGCAGTTCTTTGCGAACTCGGTCGTGGCTGTGGGCGCCGGTCGTACCGCACCGCTGATTTGTTATGAGCAACTCATTGTTTGGCCAGTTCTCGAATCCATGCTCCACGACCCGGACTTTGTCGTCGCGGTCGGAAACGGGTGGTGGACTGAAGGAACATCAATCGTCGCCATCCAGCGCGCCGCTACCACTGCATGGGCGAAGCTCTTCGCAAAACCGCTTGTTCTTTCCTTCAACACCTGACCGCCAAGGAGACACCATGCTCGACTCTGCCCTGATAAAGGAATGCACAGACCCTTCCCTCAAGCCCGCTATCGTCGAGAAGTTCGTGACGGCCGCGGGCTCGGCCGATCCCCTCGCCGTCACCGTCAAATCGAGCGGCCGGTTTATCCTCGTTCCGAAAGCGACATCGGCCAACGAAGCGATGGCGATCGTGCGGCAATATGTTGGGAATGCTGTCGTCCGGGTTGGACTGACGCAGTATCCTGCAGGCCTTGGCGTCAAGGACGCGGCTGATTTGAAGTCCGACCTCGTCGATGCCTGCCAAAACCTCCGCAAAGGCACGGCGATGTTCGCCAACGTCCTCAGGATCGTCGCCAAGTGGTACGGGAACCCGACGAGCGAAGAGGCTTTCCCTCAGATATTTAAGGACGCAGTCTACGCTTGGAAGACTGGCGAATTCGAGGGGGTGAGCGTGTTTCAAGCTCCCGATCCGGGAAGTAGCGTGACGACTGAGAAGACGTCGCCTTCCGATGAGGACACAGCCAAGAGCGATGGCAATCACGAGGCTACGAACACCGAAAGCCCCGAGCAAAGGCAAGATGTCGGATCAACAGAGATGCGAATCGACCTTTCAAGGATCCACGGAAAATGATGCTTCGCAGCCGCTAAGCTTCCGAAAACGAATAGCGCACAAGTTACCGCGTTGTCCGCATCGATGGCCACTCTCGATGCGGCGCCGGGGAGGGACGAACTGCTATCAAAGGACGCCGTGGAGGCGGCGGGACGCCGAGCACATCCGCGACAGCGGCAAGAAAGCTGGGCGTCAACGAGCAAAACCAGTCCGTTCGGGCGGTGAAAGCGCCGATGATGTCGCTGCTAATGTCGTGAGGACGCTGCGAAGGCGGTGCTCTCGATTGATACCCGCAGGGCAATAATCTTCGGCGATCGCTATTGGACCTGTGGCTGTCAGCTGTTCACCTTCCCATGGCAACAACATAACAAGCGAGACCACGCCATGGGAACAAAACAAGGCCGGATCCTACTCTCTGCGATCATGACAGCAATCCTGTCCACGCCCCTTCGAGCAGAAACTCTTGTTGTCAACAGCTACGGTGGGCCTTACGAGGAGATCATACGCGAAGCCATTATTGGGCCGTTCGAGGCCAAGTTCGATATCAATGTCATCTACGATGCCGTGGGCTCCGCGTCTCAAGACTACGCGAAAATCAAAGCCACGAGGGGCCGGCCGGGCTTCGACGTTGCCGTGATGACTGCGTCGCAATCATTGCAGGGCTGCAAGGACGGAGTTCTCGAAAAACTTGACGTTGCTGCTATCCCCAATCTGGCAAAGCTGATGCCAAGCCTGTCGTCGGCGGCCGGTCCCTGCGGCGCGGTACACGAGGTGCAGTACATGTCGCTCCTCTATCGGAAGGACAAGCTTGCAACGCCGACGTCCTGGTCGGCTCTCCTGGCGCCCGAGTTGAAGGGAAAAATCGTGTTGCCGACCTTTCAAAACATCATGGCCGTCTACCTCGTTGAGATTATGTCCGTAATCAACGGAGGCGATCTGGTTGACAATCTTGATCCGGGCTTCAAGGCCATGGAAGCGGTCGCCAGACAATCCATCGGCTTTGAACAATCATCCGCAATTCTGGAAAGCTACCTAAAGGACGGGACGGTCTGGGCTATGCCTTTCTGGAACGGTCGTGCCCAACTCCTCGTCGATGCGGGCCTCCCGGTCAACTACGTTCGGCCAAAAGAGGGCACAATTCCGCTGATCGCCACTTTGAACGTGCCTGTCGGGGCACAAAACAAGCAAGCGGCCATGAAGTTCATTGATTTCTTCCTGGAAAAGGCAAGTCAGGAAGCGTGGGTCAGCGGCTACAAGGTGGGCAGCGCGCGTGCCGACATAGAAGTCCCTGAAGCGATCCGCGAGCGACAGATCACCTCCGAAGCCGACCTGAGATCTCTGCTTCTTCCAGATCTGGCGCGCGTCGCCGAGAGACTGCCACGCTGGGCCGAACAGTGGGAGCGCGATGTCGTTCCTCAGGCAAACTGAGAGGCTCCGATGAATACAATCACGCTTGCCCTGCCCGCAGCGGGTTTGAAGCCGATCAGACGGCTGTCTAGCTATCTTGCGCTTTCCCCGGCGGGCCTTGTCCTGGCCGTCTTCTTTGCCGTTCCCATGGGAATGATGATGGGGATCAGCTTCTCGAATGACGAGGCCGGTGCATTCTCCCTTGAGAGCTACGCGCGGTTTTTCACAGACGGGCTGTCGATGGCCGGCTTCTGTCGGACTGCTGTCATGTCGGGCCTCGTTGCGATCGCAGTGACCGTGCTCGGCCATCCGGTCGCCTATTTCCTGGCTCGTTCCAGGAGTCGGTGGCGCGCTGTCGTCTTCGCCCTTGCACTTGCACCCGAACTTGCAGGCGTCGTTCTGCGAACCTACGGATGGCTGATTATCCTTGAGGATCGGGGCTTCATCAATGACGTCCTTCTTCATCTCGGACTGATTTCGTCGCCCCTTCCCCTTTCAAAGAACCTCTTTGCGGTCGTGGTCGGCCTGACCCATGTGGTGCTGCCCTTCGGCATTCTCTCGCTGACGACGAGTATTCAGGGCATCGACGAAAATCTCGAGCGGGCCGCTCAGATGCTGGGTGCTTCGCGGCTTTCCGTCGTCCGGCACGTCATCGTCCCGCTGTCGGTGCCAGGAATTGTAAGTTCACTGCTGCTTTCGTTCACCATGGCTGCGAGCGCCTACGCAACGCCCGCGCTTCTCGGCGGCGCCGGCTTCAAGGTTCTGGCGACCATGATCTCGGAGCAGGTTCTCTTTTACATCGACTGGCCTTTCGCCGCGGTCATGGCTAACGCGCTTCTTCTCCTGATGCTCGTGATCTCGTTCATCGGGGTAAGATTTGAGACCCGTCACCGCGCCAATCGAAGCGGTACAGGAAGGGCGGCGTCATGAACAGACTGCTCTCGGCCCTATTCTGGCTCATGCTGGCGGGTGTCCTCGCCTTCATCACGCTGCCCCTTGCGGTCGTCATTGCGGCCTCCTTCAGCCCGACGTCCGCCGTGACGTTCCGCCCCTGGGAGTGGACGGCAAGATGGTATGGCGACCTTGCCTCGGAACGCTGGCTTCTGCCATTCCTGCTCAGCGTTAAGATTGCCGTGATCGTCTCCATTGTCAGCGGGATGATCGGCGTGATGGCAGCCTATGCCGTTGCCTACGAGAAGATCCCAGGCAGCGAGGCGATAATGTCGGCGCTGCTATCGCCGCTGTCCGTGCCGCAGATCGTCAAAGGCGTCGCAATCGTCCTGTTCCTGTCGCTGATCGGGCGGCAGTCTTTGCTTGGCACTCCCGGCTTGATCGGTGCCCACATCGTTCTCGCCTTGCCTTTCGTCATCAGAATGGTGGCGACGTCGATCGCCAACTTCGATGGCAATCTGGACCGGGCCGGGCAAATCCTGGGGGCGAGCAAACGCCAAAGGGTGCAGCACATTCTTCTGCCGGCCATCAAGCCTGGAATGCTCTCGGGGATGACTTTCGCCTTCATCATCTCCTTCAACAATATCCCGCTCTCCGTTTTCCTGGTTCGCCCAGGCGACACGACGCTGCCGATCGCCGTCATCAACTATCTCGAATACAGCCTTGATCCGGTGATGGCGTCCGTCAACGTCACATCGATGATCTTTATCCTCGCCGTGATCCTTCTCTTTGAAAAAATCGGCGGATTTTCCGCCCAGCTCCATGGTGGCAGCAAATGAGCAGCATCGACATCGAACTCGTTTCCGTCAGCAAGTCCTTCGGGGCCGTCCCCGTTGTCAAGGACATTAACCTGCAGATCCCGCAGGGCGAATTTGTCAGCATTCTCGGACCTTCCGGCTGCGGCAAGACGACGACGCTCAACATGATCGCCGGCTTCAACGAGCCGTCCCTCGGAGACATCAGGATCCGCGGGAGGAGCCAGGCACGCGTTCCGCCGGAACGGCGAAACGTCGGTCTGGTGTTTCAGAATTACGCGCTCTTTCCGCACATGACCGTTGCCGAAAATGTCGGTTTTGGCCTCAAGATGAAGGGAACGTCGCGATCCGAGATCGAAGGCGGCGTGACATCGGCACTGCGAAGCGTTCATCTTGAAAACTACGGCGCGCGGTATCCGAAGGAGCTTTCAGGCGGACAGCAGCAGCGCGTGGCTCTGGCACGTGCCATTGCACCGCGTCCATCCGTATTGCTCCTCGATGAGCCGCTCTCGAACCTTGATCTGAAGCTCAGAGAGGCCATGCGGCTCGAACTGAAGGAACTCCAGCAGCAACTCGGGATGACCTTCGTCTATGTGACGCACGACCAGGAAGAAGCAATGGCGATGTCCGACCGGATCGTGGTGATGTGGCAGGGTGTCATCGCCCAGGAAGGTAAACCCGCTTCGATTTACCGGCATCCCGCGAGTTCATTCGTGGCCGATTTTATCGGGAAGTCTAACATCCTCACGGTAGAAGCCACGAGCGAGCAGGCATCGGCCCTCGACATTCGTCTCTCCCGGAGCGCGGTGAACTTGCGAGCGAAGCTTCGCCAGCACTGTGAACAGGCACACTTCTGCTGCATTCGTCCTGAAGACATCGCGATCCTGAACAATCACGGCGAAGGCACCGACAGCGGCATCAATCGCCTGGCCGGAACCGTTCGCCGGATCGTCAGCCTGGGCGCCTCGCTGGAGCTCTCGGTCGAAATCGATCCCCATGTCGTTCTGACGGTTCTTGCACGCTCGTCCCAGTCTCAGTCGCTCCCAGGTGTCGGCGAAACCATCGAGCTTGGCATCGATCCGGATGATGTTCAGGTTCTGGCGGAGTAGCAGCCGTGATCCATAACTGACGCGTATCAATGCGATCCGATCGATATTGGCGATGCCGGCCTCACCCGCCCTACGATGATCGGGATCTTGAGAGTAAGGTCAGCAACAGGAGATCAAAGATGCTCACCAAAATAAGACTTCGCGCCGTCCAGCATGCCAGCAACGTCTGCGCCGACATCGAGGGTTTTGACTTTAGTGATTATGACAGCAGCGACGTCGCCGAGGTTCGAAAGTTCTGGCTGCAATATGGCGTCGTTCGTTTCAAGAGGGCCTGCATAACCGACGCGCAGCAGGTACAATTCTCTCGTCATTTCGGCGAGTTCGTCATCCATCCCAAACAATTGCAGGAAGGAGGGCATTCGACACACCCGGAAATCCTTGTCATTAGCAATGCGATGAAGGACGGCAAGCCAAGCGGTGCGATGGGCAACAGCGAGGCGACCTGGCATACCGATACCTGGTTCTACGAACGCCCACCGGCCGGCGCAATCCTTCGCGCCGTCGCGGTTCCGCCTTCAGGCGGCGACACGTATTTCTTGTCGACCTATATCGCCTACGAAACGCTGCCGGCAGCCCTGAAAAGCGCTGTCGATGGGCGCCAGATATTCTTCCAAAACGTCTATGACAAGACTGGCAAACTGCGGCTTGGCAAGTCGGCGCCGAAGAGCCAGGACTTCCGCGAATGGAGCGGCATCGTGCACCCACTGGTTCGCACGCACGGCGAAACCGGCCGCAAGGCGCTTTACCTCGGCGGTACGCCCGAAGGTGCGTGGATCGTCGGAATGAGCCGCGATGAGAGTGACACGCTGCTTGCGGAGCTTTGGGATCATACGACGAATACGAAGCATATCTTCGTGCAACAGTGGGATGAGGGCGACATCATGATGTGGGACAATCGTTGCACCATGCACCGCCGCGATTCCTTCGATCCCGCCTCCATCCGGATCATGCATCGCACCACCACTTCGGGAGAGCGGCCGGTCTGAACCTGCCGGTGCGGCGCTGATCGACAACAAGAAAGCATAATCGATGACAGTATCCTATCAAGTGATGGATCGAAGCCCTCCCATGCCCACCGCCTTGATTGAGCTGCTGTCTTCGGTCGAAACCGCAACAATCGGCCATGTTGAGCACCTGGGATTTCTCGGCGACAATATTCGCCCGGTATTTCCTGCGCGCGTGGCCGGTGCGGCCTTCACCGTCGCGGCTCCCGGCCGCGACGGTGTCATCATCTACAAGGCGATCGATCTCCTGCTGCCGGGCGATGTGCTTGTGATATCACGCGTCGATCGCGACGACATCGCCTGTGTGGGCGGCGGGGTTGCGGCGGCTGCGAAGGCAAAGGGGGCAGCAGGCATTGTCATCGATGGTCCCTGCACTGATGTCGAGGAAATCGTCAGCACCGGGCTTCCCGTCTGGTGTCGCGGTGTCTCCGCCAAAACCACGAACCGGAAGTTTCAGATTGGCGGCTCGCTCAATGTTCCGATTGCCTGCGGTGCGTCGGCAGTGCTGCCTGGCTATGCAGTGCTTGCGGACAATGAAGGTGTGTTCGCGGCCGATCTCGCGCGGATGCAGAAACTTGCTGAAGCAGCGTTGGAGCGACAGCGGCGCTCGGTGGCTGTCCGGGCCCATTTGGCGTCCGGCCGGTCGATCTTTGAATTTCGCCAGGAACCAACGTCTTGAAGATAGCTCTCGTTCAAATGAATTCTCAGCCCGATCGTTCGCATAATTTGGCTGAAGTCGCACGGCTCATGCGAGACGCAATGACAGGCAGGCCCGACCTGATCGTCCTGCCGGAGCACTTCGACTGGATGGGAGGAACGGTTGCCGACAAGAAGCACGCCGCAGACCAAGTGCCAGGCGGTGAAGCCTACGCGCTCGTCCAGCAGTTTGCGAAGGATAACGGCATCTGGATCCATGCCGGGAGCCTCATGGAGCGCGGCGCAGATGATGACCGCGTCTACAACACCACCGTAGTGTTCAATGCTCGTGGAGAAAATGTTGGTCTCTACCGAAAGATCCATTTGTTCGACATCACCGCGCCCGACGGCAAGACGTATGCCGAGTCTGCGACGGTTGCTCCGGGCGACGACCTTTTTATCTACGAGCTCAACGGCAACCGGATTGCTTGCGCGATTTGCTACGACCTTCGCTTCTCCCGGATTTTCGATCGCCTCTCAAACGAAAACGTCGACATCTTTGTTCTGCCCGCCGCCTTCACCCACCAGACCGGACAGGCCCATTGGGAAGTGCTTTGCCGTGCGCGCGCGATCGAATTTCAGGCCTATTTCGTCGCCTGCGGACAATGCGGAAGCTATCCGATGCCGAACGGCGAACGCCGCCAGACGTTCGGCCATTCCATCGTGTGTGATCCATGGGGACAGATTATCGCTCACGCCGGAAACGATGTCTCCGTGCTGATGGCCGATATCGACCAGGTTCGTGTGCGAGAGGTTCGAAGCCTAATCCCGATGGCCGAGCACCGGGTTCTGATGGCAGAAAAGGCGGTCCGTGTAGCTCTGTCGAGCGGGGATTGCAGTGGCATCGAAGTTGAAGTGCCGGTTACCGGTTAGGCTCTTCGATGCGGACAAGGTCGATGTGGCTGACGCCGAGCGCCTGGGCGAGTTCGTAGAGCGTGACGATCGTCGGATTGCGCTTTCCTCTCTCCAGGTCGCTCAAATACTGCTGGCTGAAGCCCAATAGCGATTCGACCTCCTCCTGCGTCAGACCCTTTTCTTGACGCAGGCGCGCAAAATTTCGGCCGACCAGCGCGCGCATATCCATGCGTTAGTGATGCCAATCCGAACTCTGTAAGTTTATCAACTATAGTATGTAGTGAGCTACCAGAGCGTCCGAGCTCCGGTTCAACCGGGGCGGGACGCGGCGCCTGGGCTAGAAGCGAGACAGATTGACAAGGTAAGAACTTTTCCTTGCCAGACGGATTACATATTGAGTGGCAGATCGCGATGGTCGCGCTGCTGAAGGAAGAAAGCACGATAACGGCAAAGGGCCAGACAACGATCCCGAAGGCTGTTAGACAAGCTCTGGGCGTGGATTACGGCGGACGTATCGCGTTCTATGTCGACGATGACCGGCGGGTGTACGTCGAACGTGCCGATGAAGAAACCTCCGACCCCGCTATCGAAAAGTTTCTGGAGTTCCTCGCACGCGATATGGAAGGGCATCCGGAAAAGTCTATCGTCGCATTGCCGACTGCTCTTCGTAACCGCATTGCCGCGTTGACGAAAGACATCGAAGTCGATCTGGACGCTCCGATCGAAGGCGATGTCGCGCTGTCGCCATGCTCGTCATACATGGTTGGGCCATCCTCGCTCACCCGCTATTTCTCGATCAGCTGGAAAAGCTGACTCATGCGGTTGAGGCACTGAAAACGAAAGACTCTGAAGAGTACCAGAAAAGCGCGAACGCAAAGTTGCTCGTGGTTCTCAACCAACTTGTCTTCAGCAAGATCCCTTCCGATCCAACGTCCAGCGCCTATCGTCGGGGCAAGACGCTGGGCGGCGACAAGAATCGCTGGTTTCGCGCAAAATTTGGAAATGGACGGTTTCGCCTCTTCTTTCGATATAATGCGATGGCGAGGATCGTTATCTTCGCTTGGGTAAACGATGAGGTAACCCTGCGAACTCGCGTCTCCAAAACGGATGCCTCTAAGGTATTCAAGGGAATGCTCGATAGCGGCAATCCGCCGGACGATTGGGCTGCCCTTCACAAGGCCTCAGTCGCAGACAGTGCCGTAGAGCGCTTCCATAATGCCTCGTCCAGGTAGCGCCGAGCGCCCCAATTCTTATGCTCGCGAGTTCAGGCAATTCGCTCGTCGCTTCTTGTGCATCGTCGCCTTAGCCCGTTCCAAGCCTAGCCGTCGCGGTCGCCGAACGATACCCGTGAGAGGCCGCCTTCGACCCGATCCGGATCCTGCGCCGCGACGGATCGCGTTCCGGAAAACGGCCGCCGGAACCATCGCTCTCCGTGTGTCCTTTTCTCATGACGACGCCGCACGAAATTCCGTTCAACGAAGCAGCTGTGATCTCCTGGCAGTGATGACAATGGATACCATAGCGGCGGACCAACTATAATATGTATTAGTGG
Source organism: Rhizobium sp. LjRoot258 (assembly GCF_964254185.1). NCBI lineage: Bacteria > Pseudomonadati > Pseudomonadota > Alphaproteobacteria > Hyphomicrobiales > Rhizobiaceae > Rhizobium > Rhizobium sp. LjRoot258. Next base: position 35,056 of record NZ_CAXUST020000004.1, read on the forward strand.
TGCCAGTATCTTTCATCGGATCGCCAAGCGAGGCGATGAAGCGTCTGTTCGCCTCTCCTGCGACGAATATCTGTTGAACTCAGGTGCAAGAAGACCTCTAACGCGGACGTATCTGTTGGTCGCCACATTCGGTCTCTGAGACTCGCTCTCAAATTGTCTCATCGCGAGCTGGCAGACGCTATCGGTGTCACCTACCAGCCGCTCCAGAAATATGAGCGGGGTGCCAGCCGCATCAACGCCAGTCGCCTGAAAAAGATGGCTGTGGTTCTGAACGTGCCGGTCTCTCTTTTCCTTGAGACACACAAAGACACCACCAGCAACACGCCATCCCTCGTTGCCGATGAAATCGACATCATCGATTTTCTATCAACGGACGAGGGACGGGAACTCAACGTTGCTGCGCTGGTCGAGGTTGCCTCGCAATGCAAAAGGACCTGATTGCTGCCCCTGCGGACGTTACCTGAATCTCGCGGCAGCGATACCTAGTAGCAATCGACGTCGCCAAAGCTTCATCAAAGCTTGGCCTATCTGGCCGCAGCCAACTGTTAGCTTTGCGTCCGAGGCACGATGCCCTGCCGTTGGAGGAGACCATGTTCGACGATGCCATATACGCGCCCAGCAATGTCTGTTTTTTGACCCGCGAGGCGCTACAGTCCGCCGGCGCGGAACTGACGATTGCGGAGATTCATGCGGCCACCGATGCTGCCTGGAGCAATATCAGAAACGGGACGGCCTTGGGAGGAAAAGCGGTCCTGTCGCTTCCGGAAGAGGAATTTTGGCAAAAGGCGAGTGTCGCGCCGTTCAGGCGCGACTTCGTCGACGAACGGCTTGGATGGAAGCTGTCATCGCTTTACAGCGTTAATGCGACCTACGGCGGCGTCAAGATCATCGGCGCTAACGCCTTCAATCGACATCTCGGTCTGCCACGCTCCACATCGACAATGCTGCTGTTGGAGAAACGGACCCTACGGCTCCTGGCCATACTCGACGGGACGGCGATTTCCGCGCTTCGGACGGGCACCTATGCGTCAACCGTCGTTAAGCTGTTCGTTCGCAGTCAGGCACCGCTATCCGTCTTCCTCTTCGGATCGGGACCAGTCGCACGAAGTGTGATCGAGTGCCTGAACTTCTCCTATCCCGGGCTGATCGATAAAATCTTCATCCGTGGCCGCTCGACCGAAGGGATGGAAAGACTGGTATCGGATCTCTCTGACCAGTCGTCGTTCAGGCTCCATCCCGTTAGCGACAACAAACGAATGAAGGATTGTGCGTGCGTTATCACCGCCACGAACGCCCGCCAGCCGCTTTTCAAGGACGAGGAACTCGACGCGGGAGCGGTGACGCTTCATCTCGGCGGTGACGAGGTGCCAGAGATCTATCTGCAGCGTGCCCTGAAGAGGGGCACCGTTGTTTGCGATGATATCAAGACTGTGTCCCGAAGAAACTCGCAAAGCATTGCCCTGCATTTCTCGCGAAAAGGACTGTTGCTGGAGGATATCGGTTCCCTGCTCGGAGTGCGCGAGCTCTCAGCGCCGACAGATTGGGTCCACCTTTCCGGCACTCCGGTTTGCGTCACCTGCGTGGGTCTGCCGATGCTCGACCTTTATGCGGCACAGGCGACCTACGAGAAATATCTGGCGCTTACTGCGCACAAGAGCACTTGAAGGTCCGACCGAGCGGTCGCAATGCGGGACGACGCTTATGTACACGACGCAACTGCTTGCCGAATACATCCATTCCATGTCCGCACGTCTGCCTGCGGCCGATACTCGGGATACCACCTTGCGATGCGTTCTTGATCTCCTCGGAGCAGCCATTGCCGGATCGATGCTCAAGAGCAGTCGCGCGGCTCGCGACAGCGCGACCGTGCTTTTCGGAAAGGGCGGCGCAACCGTGTGGATGGCGGATCAGACAGCGACGCCGATCGGGGCTCTCATTGCCAACGCGACCGCGGCATCGGCGCTCGACGTGGACGATGGTCACCGAGCCGCACGCGGACATCCTGGCGCTTGCGTCATTCCAACCGTCTTGACGCTGGCGCCACTGGTTCGCGTCTCAGCCGACGACGTTCTATCAGCAATCGTGGCCGGCTATGATGTCGGCGTCAGGGTGGCAGCAGCGCAGAATCTAGAAGGCATCCCAACCCGGCAGTCGGGACGGTGGGCCGCTTTAGCGGCTGTTGCGGCTGCGGCATCACTCTTCAAAACCGAACCATCTATTACCACCCGGGCGCTTTCGATCGCCGGGGTACTTGCACCCAATCAGCAGGCGAATGGAAGCTCCGGCTATTCGCGGCTTACCGGCAATGACGTCAAGGAAGGCATTCCCTGGAGTGCGGCAACCGGTCTTATGGCTCTTGATCTGGCGCGGAATGGATATACCGGGCCGGAAGATCTGCTTGATCATCCGGCCTATTACGACAGTGAGCGGATCCTGCAGGGACTTGGAAAACGGTTTGAAATATGTGGCACCTATTTCAAGCCCTATGCCTGTTGCCGCTATATCCACGCCGCGCTCGATAGGCTCTTCGACCTTGTGAAGGCCCACGAACTGAAAGCAGCTGAAGTCGTCTCGGTGGAGGTAGAAACCTTTGGCTGGGCACTCAAGCTCGGCAACGCGCTTGAGCCGTCAAATCTCGTCGAACTCCAATATAGTCTTCCCTACTGCGTCGCCGTTGCCTTGAGCGAAGGTCGCGATGCGCTCGCTCCGATCAATGAGAGCCTGCTCAACCGAGAGGAGCTTCGTGAGCTTGCTCGTAAAGTGAGGCTCAAGGTCGACCCGGATATCGATGCCCTCTTTCCTGGCGAAACGCTCGCTAGGGTCGTTGTGGAGACAAGAGAACATCGGTACGTCTCAGGACGTGACGGCCCGTTTGGCGATCCTCAGCGTCCGATGACTTGGCTCGACATTGAAGAGAAGTTTCTGCGCGTCACTCGGCATGTCCTGTCGCCTTCCAAGCAGCAAGCGATCATCGACGACGTCCTCGGCATTGCAGGAGGAGACATCGAGCCTCTCCTTCGTCATCTAAGGTCGCCAGCATGACCAATAGAGATCGCGCGGTATGTCGTTGCCTTACGCGCCGGACCTCCGAGCCGCAGGATGACTGCGACACTGCCATTGTGATCACGCCCCACGATTCGGAGAGAGCGAGGTTCGTGGCGTGGCAAACCAAACGATGGCCTATCCACAGTTAGTGATATCTGAATGAGAAGGAATCTCCGGCGCCGCGGCAGATGAATCCAGGTCACGCTAATGGCGCAAGCTCGCTGCATGCTCGCGAAGGTTTCCTACCGTCATCGCACCGTTGAATACCGCCAGTTCGCCGTTCGCCACGACATGGCGGACGCGGCCGAGATTGTGGCCGTCAGCAATGACGACATCGGCTCGCCGCCCTTTTTCCAGGACACCACGATCGCCCGCGAGCTCTGGAAATATCCTCGCTACATTGCCCGTCGCAAGCGCGACCGCAGCTGGCAGAGTGAGCTGGCGCTTGCGGACCATTCTTTGGATAGCGGACAGAATGCTGTCCCAGTCACCACCGGCGAAATCTGTCGAGAGCGTATCTACAATTCCCGCTTCAACAAGAGCATCGATGTTTGCAGTATCGTTGCGCCAGCGGGTTTCGATGCAATCGAGCGTCGAGACATCGATAGCGACGCCGCGCTTCTTAAGTTCCACCCCAAATCGTACCGCCTCGTCTGGAAGGAACATGGGATGGTTCGAATGCCCGGCGATGACGCGGGCCTTCGGGTACGTCTTCGTCATCCTGATGAGGGTGGCAACGGTGGGCGTCGCATTGTGAAAAATGGCGGGAAAATTGAGGCGTTCTGACGCCGCCGCGATCTCCTCAAAGCCCTTGAGCGATAGTGCCACCGGAGGCATCACTGTCTTGCGGACCAGACGTCCAACATCGTCTGCGTTGATGTGAGGGGCAAGCCTGCACTCAGCCAGGAGAACGTCCAACTGCGCAAGATCGGGCACGCGGCGATCCAGGTAGCGACCGAGAACAGCTTCCTTGAGCGCACGAGCGGCGTTCGGATGTATGGATCTTCCCGTTACAGCCTTGATGGCTGCAGGTATGAAGCGATAGTCCTGCGCACCTCCACCGAGCGTCTGTCCACCGCCCGCTTCTCCAAGTGCCTTTGCGCCTTTGTCTACCATATCGTCGATGCAAGCGATCTTATGCCGCGTCGACAGTCCTCCGCCATCGATCGCGATCGCGGCCGCCAGATTGCTGGCGGTATGAGCCGTCGTCACATGAATGTCCAATGGGTGATGCGGGGTGGAGGGCCGGTCGATCTCGTCGGGCAGCGCGAGGCCGCAGACGTTGAGCAGCGTTGTCGTTCCAGACAGAAGATGCCTGTTCCTGAAGTAGTCAACGTCCAAGGGCTGCACAGGCAGCGACCCGCTCGGCATGGATGGGCCGCAAATGCAGCCATGAGCATGGGCATTGATAATGCCCGGCATGACAGTGCAGCCGCTGGCATCGACGACGAACGCGTCCGTTCCGACGTCGGCTTGGCCTTGGGTGACGCTGGTGATCCTCGTGCCGCTGATACGCACGATGCCCTTCTCGTGGAACGTGGTTCCGTCGCCGGTGACAACGCTTCCGTTGATAATTGCGATCTGGCTATCAGGTGGCATCGGTCGAACCCTCAGTTCCGACGCGGTCGTTACCGAAAAGCCCGTAACCCACGCCGCGGACCGTCCGGATAGGATCACCGGGCGCGACGCTCGTCAGCGCCTTGCGCAGACGGCCAATATGGACGTTGACTGTTCGCGGATCGACGAAAATACCCGCCGGCCAAGCTGCCCGTGCGAGTTCATGCCGTAGATAAACGCGGCCAGGCTCCCTCAGAAGATGCAGCAGGATCCCGAACTCCAAGCGTGGAAGGTGGATTTCAACTGTGCGCCTCCAGACCCGCCGTGCCGACACATGCATTTCTATCTCGCCGCAAGAAAGCTGCTCGCATGGAATGCCGGTCGTCGACGAAAATGAGCTTAAAGATCGCAGAAGATGGACCGGTGAGAGCGGCCGCACGAAGCTTTCATCGGCTCCTGCATTCATGAAGTCCGCACATTGCCGGGCAGGGCTGGCACCGACAAGCGCGATGATCCTCAGTCCGGCAGTTGAAGCGTCGTTCCTCAGATTTTCACAAGCGGAAACGGCGTTTGGCAGTCTGCCATCGAGCAGAATGACTCGCACTCCACCGGTTCTTGCGGCGGCAATCGCCTCATTCGCGTTGGTCGTCAGGAGCGTTTCAAAGCCTGTCTGCTGAAGGATATGGCGCGCAAACAAACAGAAATCTGCGTCCCTTGAGCCGATGACAATGATCGGTTTCACCGGATGCTCACCGAGAGTTGAACGGAGTATGCGGCGGAAACGATCCCACGTGGTTCGGCCGAATTCAAATGTTGTGTTCGTTCGACGCATTAAGAAATGTTGCGCCCCTTTCCGCACCGGTCCTGGCCCGATTGATCGTGAGTTCGAATAGATGCAGTTCAACCTGAATTGGAAACGGCAAGCCAACACGCTCATCTTGACTTTGTCGGTCATCGTCAGATGGAGAGGTATCATGTGCCGGAAGCGATGTGTTGTCAGTGAAGGCTTGGATGCCGGAGGGAACGTCTCGCGCTCCTCGCCGAACGGCTTGACGTCGCCGGAGAGCCAGGCCGGCCACGGCTCCCCCTGTCTTGATTGCATTGCCTGCCGGCGGCGTCTCTCCGAAAGATGCTCGGCGCAGGAACTCGCCAAGCGCCTGTCATTCGTTTCGGATTCCGGTTGACGGCTGGGCATAGCAACAGTTCCGGATTGCGTTGATCTATCATTCAACGATTTGCGGTGTTTTCCGGCTCCTCGGCCTATGCCGCCTACATTGTCGATACCCGCAGAATTGCCGGTTGGCATCGGCAACGCAACCTGCAATTTTCTTTGGCATCGGTTTCGTCAATGCACGTTAACCGGTAGTGCGCTAATTGAGTTGTAGGCGGCTGGAGTGGCATCAGGCACTGGTGAAGCGCTGCGAGGGAAAAGAACCGAAATCATGATCGCGGATGGTGGCGGTGACTTCGAACGTGCGCTGTCAGATGCGATCACGCATAACGGCATGATTGCAACGACTGTATCGCATGATACCCGGGCACGGGCCCTCCTCAGGAGGCGCGCCTTTGATCTGGTGATACTAGATGCCGTCGCCCGGGCGGAAGATTCGCTTCGTCTTTGCCGGCAGATCCGCGCCGTCAGCACCATTCCAATCATCGCCGTGGTTCCGGATGGTCGCGAGGACATTGTCCTTGAAGCGTTCGAGAGCGGAGCGGATGATTGCGTTTCTAGTCCATTCGGATTCAGGGAAATGCTTGCCCGGATCCGCAGCATGTTGCGACGAGAATCCTATGGTCGTGCCGTACAGAGCCTGCCAAGGCCCTTCAGATTCAATGGGTGGCGCCTCGATCCATGGCAGCGCACGCTGAGCCAACCGGACGGAATCGTAGTTGATCTGACGGCGGCCGAATTTGAACTGCTGCTCGCCTTCTGCCGAAATCCCGGCCGCATCCTCAGCCGCGAGGAATTGCTTGCCTCGACACATGCAGGTCTTGCGGGTCCTATTGAACGAAGCGTTGACGTTCACATCAGCCGGCTGAGACAAAAGATCGAGGAAAATCCCCGCAACCCAACGCTCGTCAAGACGGTACGATTAGGGGGCTATTTCTTTGCTGCGATCGTTGAGGCGGATTGATACCGTTCCGGCAGAGAAAGGTGATACCCGTCTTTGTCACCGCCGCGAGATCGCGCAATTCAGATCCAACGATTATCCGAGGCCGGCGTAGGCGCGATCCACCCCTCGTACAATCCTCACCGGGTCCCGGCGAGTTGCATCCAGGTCGTTGGGTCATCAAGCGTGTAGTATGCCATCTCCGCGTTGGCGCCATCTTCTTGGCAATTGTTTTGCTTGGTTTGGGGGCCAACGATCAATACGACACGAATGTCCGACATAGCGTCGTTGACCCGTTTCTCAACGGGTCGCTACAGCTTCGCTCCGTGGTGGCCGTTTGAATATGCGGACGTGACCAATTGAAAGCACTCTGCGCTTGCTTCCTAAGCTCAGCGATACCTCATCTGACTGTTTTTACCGCGGGCAACTCATGCCTGCTCGGCCACTTTATTAAGTTTTGTTGCGAAGGGCGCCGATAGGTTGCAGGACCTTTCAGAAGCATCTAAACCCGTGTGTGCAATGCGAAAGCGACACCAAGAACGTCATCTTTTTGAAATTTGACAGTCCCCGCCCTAGTGGGCAGTTTTTCAATTGCTGAATGGCCATCGCCGACACGTCATTCGAACTCCCAGCGCGATGCGCCAGCCAAGCTTTTAAGGGAGCAAGTGATCCTCTATGCGTGGCAATTCCCTTTTCGACAGATTGACCGACACGACGGTAGCCGCCGCCAGCGAACAATCACTTAAAGCAGCGTTGAACGACGTTGCGCGGGCGCATGGGTTTGAGCGGTTCGCCTACCTTAATCTTCATACCGCAAAGAGCTTTGCCGTCTCGAATTATGAGAAGGAATGGCAGTCAATTTACTTTGCGCGTTCCTACATGGCCATCGATCCGGTCGTGACAGTAGCCAAGCGGCTCAGGCGGGCATTCAAATGGTCGGCCGACGTTGACCGCCGGCGCGCAGAAGACGACATCAAAGGTTTTTATGATTCAGCCGCCGAGTTCGGAATCCGATCGGGCCTCTCGATTCCGATCCGGACAGGATTTGGCCAACTTGCCATCCTGACGCTGGCGTCAGCGAGAATTATCGATGTATCGGGAGGTGGGCAGCTCGACGTGGTGGGCGCAGCTGCCGCGGCGGCACTCATCCATGCGCGGCTTCAAAGCACGACCGCACCCACCCATAAGCTCGACTTTGTCCTTTCCGACCGGGAAGCGCTTTGCTTGCGATGGGCCGCCGAGGGCATGCCGATGCATTCCATCGCAGATGTGACGGGTCTGACCTATCATACCGTCCGCTGGGATCTCGATCGGGTAAAGGCGAAGCTTGGGGTCTGTACTCAAAAGCAGGCGGTGGCCGTCGCGACCAGGTTTAGACTGATCTAAGAGCCCAAGTCGGTGACGGGAACGGTTCGTCGATTGCGAGCCATTGACCAGTTCGTCGAGCTTCGACGGGATCGTAGTTGCGCCCCGAATATGCCCATCGTCATATCACCGAGTGGCGTGCAATCAACATCCGCACCTGAGTCAGCCGAATTCTGAACCGGATGCCCCTGAAGTGTCAGTAGGTTTCCGGACCAAACGATCGAAACTCCTCTCGCGCCGCTTCTCAGCCACGGCCTGCTTTTCATCCAGCCGTTCCAGAATATGTTGGATCAGGTTGTCTCGAACGCGAATGTCGATACGTCCGTCCTCACGGTATTTTTCTAGGATCGAGATCGGCCGAAGCGTATCACCGAAATCCCATTCTGAAGGCTTGCCTATATGCTTTTCGCGGATCACGAACTCCAGATCGCGCAGGGTGTTGACTGCCCGCCTCACAGCGGGCTTGTCTTCGGCGTTAGTCAACTGATCGTCGATATAACAGTCGAGAATGAGCAAGCTTGCTACTCCCTGCCGGATGGATTGCTCGCTTCGCCGCCCCAACACATTGATGTTGCTCAGGCGGCTTCGTACGCAATCAAGGGGATGCATCAGTGTAATCGATATCGCTGAGGGATCCTGCACATCAGCAAATGTAATCGAATTCTCAAGGAGGGACTTGTCCTCGACGCCCTTGATCTGCGCCAGAAAGTCGATAACCACGGAACGGTCACCAAGCTTGCCCGTTACGACTGCGGCGTTCGGGGTGTGATTGTCACCGCTGGGAATTTCCAGAAGACCATTCTCAAGGCTGGCTGCAAGGATGCGTTCGGCATCGCGGTTGTGATAGAAATCTAGGTCCTTGCTTGTCAGCGCGCCAAGTCGGTCAAGTTCCTCGTCGAGGCCATGGTAAAGTTCGGCCCAGATGTTTACAGCCTGTCCTCCGACGATGATGGGGCGGCAGTGCTGGACAAATCCCAAAAGGGTCCGGACTTCTTCAGCCGTCAGGTGCGGCTCTGTCTCTTCGCCGTCAACGATAATCATGTGTGGCCCCGATTAGGAGTGGGCCAGAGACTTACCGCCGATCGCGACCATCTTGTAACGGTGAAGGGGCAATCCCGCGAACGCGGAGTTCTCGCGGCGGAGTTCAGAAGCGCTGACAGAACCTTTGTTCAGACGCGCTTGATCGCGTTCGCGGCTCTCTTGTTTTTCGAGAGCGCGTTTCCGCTGATCAAGATGGGCAATTCTGTAGCTCATGTCGTTCTTCCTATGCCAAATTGGTTTACATCAATCCAACAGACATTTCAATGTTACGTCGTCCGGCGATCTCATTCATCGACACCAGTAAATCTGCCATATCAATTAGGCCTACGTCCTTTCCAGCCCGGCCCGAGCTCACACGGCCAACATTGAAGATGGGGGTCATCCTGGCGTCTTGCAATTGGTTCGCCGGAAAGTCAGTTGCGGTACGCGCCAGGAAAGATGACGTCCTGGTCGACCAGCACGTTGAACTTATAGCCGGGACGTATTTCAAGTGTCGGCTGGAGGTCGAGGCTTTTGCCCACACTGCGTTCGGCCACCCGTCCGAAAACGTCCGCGAAATTCCGCCGGGCAGCGTCTGACGCCGTATCCTGTGTTGCAAGGGTCGAGCTCTCGGGTATCGACATATCGATCCCTGTGCCAATAAGGGAAATCAGGGCCGCCGAACCGAACGTCCGGAGGTAATGCCGGTCGATCCGGTCCTTCAAGCCACCGTAACCCTCTGCATCCGTGCCCGCCATGCCGCCGAGTTGAAGGGTCGATCCGTTGGGGAAAATGATGTCGGTCCAGACGACCAGCACGCGCGATTGGCCAAACGATATTTTATGATCGTAGCGGCCGAAGAGCTTGGCGCCCTGCGGGATGAGCAGCCGGTGCCCCGTCGCGCTGTCATAGACATTCTGGCTTGCCTGGGCGGCGATCCGCCCGGGAAGATCGGAATTGACGCCGGTAATCAGAGTGGCGGGGATGACAGAACCGCGCTTCAGCTCGTAGAGAGAAAGCTGCGGCACGACCTTGTTTGGCAGGTAGCCGAGCTCCTTGATGTCCTGATTGAAAAACGCGTCTTTCGAGGATTGCTTGTTGGGATCGACGTCCGGCCCTGCAAGTCCCGCCTGCATCGCCGCTGCATAGAGGTCGGTGGAACCGCTGAATTGCGGTTTTGCGTTTTGGGCATTCGCCTGCGTCGTGTCCGCCGCGGGAACATTTGCGTGGCTGACGTCGACGGCCAACGGCGAGTCGAGCGCGGCGCCCTTTGCCTGGAGACTTGCCATCCGTTGGCGATAGCGTTCCCGTAGATATTGCTCGCGCTGCTCTCGCTCAAGACGAGCAAGCCATTCTTCTTCTGGTTCAAGACGGGAGTTTTCCTCCTTCCTTGTCGGCAGTTCGACTTCGGCAGACCGTTGTGGCGTTTCCCCTTGCCTGTCGATGATCGGTGTCGACTGATAGACCTGCGTCTGCTCGGGCTCGCCGATGATCCCATCTTTGACGCCCCGCTTTAACTGATCGGCGTAAGGAGACGCCGGCGAGTTCGATGCCTCGTCGATGCCAACAGGCCCGCGGAAAAAGAGCCCGCGGGACGAAAGGCCATAGCTGATCACGCCCAGGAAGAGCACGACCAGCACGATGGCGACGATGATTGGCAGGCGGTTCAGGCGCCTGATTCCGCCCTGTTCTGCGTGCGAACCGGCACCGCCGAGCTGAAGCGATTGGACCACCCTCTCCTCCTATTTCCGGCTCATCACAGATACGGGGCTGGCCGGAGATGCCCCATTAGCGTTTGTCGCATAAGCCCGTGCCAGTTCGATGGAGCCGGCCGATATCCGAACAAGAGTCTGCCCCTCGAAGTCGTCGACGAAATAGGCGAGCTCGAGCGGCGGCTTCTTCTCGTCTGGATCTTGACCCGTCACGACCGCATAGCCCCACCCCTTGAGTGCGGCTTCAATCGCTTGCCCGAAGGGAGAGGGATCCTCATTCAGTTTGATTGCGCTCGACCCAGGCCCGACATGTTCGGCAAGTCGGCTCACCATGTCGCCAGCGATCGCGCTTACGGCAGGGCCGGAAAGTTCCGCCGGCGCTGAACCGGTGCTGAGCCCATCGGTTGAGGTCTGACAACCGGAAAGCACGAACCCGAGCAGAAGCAATGGCAGGGGCTTTGGCATGGTCACCCTCCCCTGCGGATGGTGATTTTCTGCCTGTGCCAACCGATGCCGGAGACGAGCACGGCGCGATCGATATTGTAGTCCACCACCATCATGTTGTTCTTCATGCGGTAGTTGACGATGCGATTTTGGCCGCCGGATACGACGAAAAGAACCGGCGCATCCTGGCCGGCGATCGAACGGGGGAACTGGATGTAGGTTTTCAGGCCGTCGGAATAGACGCGTGTCGGACGCCAGGAGGCATTGCCGCTCACGGAATAGGTGAAGTTCAACTGCTCGGCCGGGACGCCGGCACCCGGACTATTGCCCGCTTCAAGCCGCGCGTTGATTTCGGCAAGCTTGGTCGAGACATCCTCCGGATATTCGAAGCCGACACGGGCCATGTACTGGCTCGCGTGTGATTTGAGCTGGATATGATAGGTCCGGCGTGAGGTCGTCACTATCATCGAAGTGACGAGTCCCGGCTCCGATGGCTTGACGATGAGATGGATTGCCTGGCCGCCTGCAGCACCGGACGTTGCCGGTTCGACCTTCCAACGGACCGTATCACCGACGAGTACGTCGCGAACCACCTCGCCGCCCTGAAGCTCGATGTCGCAGACTTGCAGCGGCGAGCACACCACGGAGGGCTGGATCTCGCCAAACAGAAAGATCACCTTTCCATCCGCCCCCTTGGTGACAAGTCCTGTGCTGCCGCGCCACTTCCCTGAAAGATTTGTCGCCTTCGCTTCGTTCGGGGTCATGCTCTGCGCTCCAGCCCCGGTTATCGCAAGGCCGAGTGCCAGTGTGCAGCCGGCCGCCGCCACGTATGGTGTTCTTGTCATTGGATTGTCCCTGCTCCTAGAGCTGTGCGGTCCACTCGAAGTCTTTGAGATAGAGACCGATCGGATTGAGCCTGATCACCCCCTCATCCTGCGGCGCCGTCAGCGTAACGGTCGCGATCCCCCGGAACCGGCGCGTTCCGGTCTCCTTTCCCTTCCGATCGCGCTCGAATTCGGTCCAGTCGATCTGGTAGGACTGGTTCGAGAGCGCGACGATGTTGTTCACTTCGATGGCAATCGTCGCGTTCTTCGCTTTCTCGAACGGAGAATTGCCACGGAACCAGGCATTGATCTTCTCGGTGGACGGATCGGATGTCCGCAGCAGCGCATAGGTCCGGTCGATATATTGCTTCTGGACGACGGCGTCGGGCGTCACCGACCGGAAGCTCGTCACGAAACCGCCGAGCGTGGCGCGAACCACCCGCGAGTCGGCATATTCGATTTGCTGCGGAAATCCCGCGCTGACCGAGGTCCCGAGCTTGTCGACTTCGACGATATAGGGAACGAGCTTGACCTGGGTGCTCAGATAGAGCGCATAGGTGAACCCGATCACGGCCATCGCCAGGCCAACAATGCCGACGATGCGCCACGCGGCTGCCGCCCTGACATAGGAACCATATCGTTCGTTCCACTCCTGTCTTGCGGCGAGATATGGGTTCTCAGGGGCGCGTTGCACTGCCATCGATCAATCCTCGAGGTAATTGCTATTTGTCGTCGCGAAGCGGCGGCGGCGTTCGTCTGCCGCCGGACGGCCGTTGATCGAGCTTCGCATTGGCGAGGCCAAGGATAGAACCGGCATAGGCGCCAGGTGCGCCGATCACTTTTTCCTTCGCCGCCGATCCGGCGGCTTTGCCTGTCGCGCTTAATCCCGACCCAATGCCGCGCAAGGCAGCGCCGGCCATGGATGAGCCTCCCGCCCGCGCAGCACTTGCAGCGGCGTAGCCCGCGGCAGCGCCACCGGCGGCAAGAAAGCCAGCACCGGCGGCAAACGATGCCGCCTGACCGCCATGGCGGATCGCTTCCATGCCGCCGCTGACGGAGACGCCTTGGACTACGCCCTGGATGATGTTCGGCACGTACATCGCGATGATGAAGACGACGACGGAAATGCCCGCAGTCGCCAGGGCAGTAATGAACTGGTCAGAATCGGCTGTCGGGGCCCGAGCCAAACCGATGAGAACGTCGGAGCCGATGCGGGCGATCATCACAAGCGCCATAAGCTTCATGCCGACCGAGAAGGCATAAACGAGATATCTGATTGCGAAATCCTTGGTGAACGAGGAGCCGCCCAGACCCAGCATGATCATACCCGCCAGTAAGCCGACATACATCTCGACCATAACAGCGACAAAAATTGCAGCGACCAGCGAAAACGACACCACGACCACAACCATCGCAAAGACTGCGGCTATTGCGAGTGCATTGTCCTCGAACAAGCCGAATTGCGCTTGTTTCGACATCTCCGATGCCACGCGAATGCCTGCGTCGAAAATTTCGGCCGGGGACGCCGATCCACCGTTCGATCCGATCTGAAACAGGCTATCGACCACAGCTTTCGCGAAGGCCGGCCCCTGATCAAGCATGAAGGCAAAGAGCCCAATAAACATGATGCGCCGAACCAGTTCCGCGAACCAGCTGTCGAGCGATGCTGCTTGCAACGCAAGCCAGACCGCTGCAATTCCGATTTCGATGCCTGCAAGAATCCAAAACAACGATCGTGCCGCATCCATGACGGTTGTTTCCCAGCCACGCGCTGCAGTGACAACCTGGTTCTCCAGTTCCGTAAGAACCCGGCCCTCTTGTGCGAAGACTGGCGATGAAGCGATCAGCACGATGGCGCAGGCGACCAGAGCGGTGCGATCAAAACTCATCTTCACCATCTCGGACGCATCTCCTGTCCCTCGTTGAGTGGTCTTTCAACGTGTGAGCCAAAGAACCTGTCGCGATAGGCGCGCTGCTCCTCGGTGAAGGTCCATGGCGCGATGCCGGTCGAATAGGTGATTGGCCAAAAAAAAGCCGCTGACGTCGTGGCGGCCACTGCGATCGCCAGCATCACGAAGCGGACGCGGCTCACCAACGTGGCTCCAACTTCTGGCCATCGGGAACGGTCTTTAACGGCGCATTGAAAAATTTCTCCCGTCTGGCCTGCGCTAGGTCCTTGTCAGTCTGGCTTGTCTGCAACCAGGTTCCCATCATTGCCATTTGCTGGGAAACGAGACCGCGCAGCTTCTGCATCTGGGCAACCTGCTGAGCGGCTATCTGGTGGCCGATCTGAAGGGCTTTCATTTGTCCGTCTGCGCTTTGCGACATCGAGCGGAGCGAGGTCATCGTGGACTCTTCGGTCTTGAACTGGTCCGCCGTCAGGCTTGCGGCCTCCAAGCTGCCGGCGATCGTGTCGCGGTTGGTGTCGGACCAGGACTGATAGCTCGAGGAAAAGCTCTCCCCGTCCGACAGGTTGGTTTTGAGATCTGAGTAGCTTGGGAAGCGCTGGTTGAGGATATCGTCAGCGTTACCCATCGAAAACGCGATCCCTTGACCTTGCGAGACGACGTTCTGCAGCCGCTTCAGGTCGCTTTCGACCTCGCCCCAGATATGGTTGGGCAACTGCGCGGTATTCTGCAGCATGTTTTCGTAGATTTTCAGCTGGTTCTGGATCTGCTCGGCGAGCTGGCTGATCTGGGTCAACTGGTTCTCGACCTGGACGCCGGAACTTTGAAGTAGCTTGATCAACTCGGCATTATTGGCGAGCTGTGTCCATTCCGTCGCCGCTCCCGTCGCGCTCCCGGCTTTTGCCGGGACCGGCAGAACGAATGCACTTGAGAAAATCGCGGCTGCGAGAAATCTAGGCGTCTTTGAGAAGCGATGCAGCATCCTTAATTCCTCTCATCTGGAGCCATTGGATCGACCAATCAGGGCCATGTTCTTCGTAGAGCGCGCGGATACGCTTCAAGTCGTCCTTGCCCGACGCGCCGACAAACGAGAGGGTCACTGGGCCGAGAGCCATGTCGAACAGGCGGCGCCCATCGGGAGACGTGACGTAGTATTCCCGCTTCGGTATCGCGGTTGCGATGATCTCGATCTGCCGTTCGTTAAAGCCAATCCGTTCGTAGAAATCGCGCGTTCCCGACTCACGCGCTGAACCGTTCGGTAGGCAGATTTTCGTCGGGCAGCTCTCTTTCAGGACGTCGATGATCCCCGAGCGTTCTGCGTCCGAAATCGACTGGGTTGCGAGCAATACCGCGCAGTTGGCCTTGCGCAGCACCTTGAGCCATTGCCGGATTTTATCGCGGAACACCGGATGGCCAAGCATCAGCCAGGCCTCGTCGAGGACGATGAGGCTCGGGGCGCCGGTCAGCCGTTTTTCGATGCGGCGGAACAGATAGGTGAGCACCGGCACAAGATTGCGCTCCCCCATGTTCATGAGCTGCTCAATTTCGAAGGTCTGAAAGAGGCCAAGCGTCAAACCGTCCGCCTCGGCATCGAGCAGTTGGCCCATCGGGCCGTCGACGGTGTAATGATTGAGAGCGTCCTTAATCTCTCGGATCTGAACGCCGCTCACGAAGTCCGAGATCGAATGGCCAGGAGCACTCCTCATGAGTCCGATCTGGCGGGAGATGGCATTGCGATGATCCGGTGTAATCGCTACGCCCTGCATCGCTACAAGAGTCTCGATCCACTCAGACGCCCAGGCACGATCACCGTCCGATGACAGGTCGGAGAGCGGGCAGAAGGAAAGCCTGGCTCCCTCCCCTTCCTCGCCACCGATCTCGTAGTGATCGCCGCCGGTGGCGAGCGTCAACGGCAGCATCGAATTGCCCTTGTCGAAGACGAAGATCTGGGCGTCCTTGTAGCGGCGGAACTGCGCGGCGATCAGCGCAAGGAGCGTCGACTTTCCAGACCCTGTTGGTCCGAACACGAGGGTATGACCGACATCTTCGACGTGAAGGTTGAGCCGGAACGGCGTCGAGCCGGTGGCGACCTGCATCAGCGGTGGTGAATGGGGCGGATAAAACGGGCAAGGTGCGTGCGGATTGCCGGACCAGACCGAGTTCAGCGGGATGAGATCGGAGAGATTGCGCGTGTGGATCAGCGGTTCCCGGATGTTGCAGTACCAGTTTCCAGGCAGGCTGCCCAGATAGGCCTCGGTCGCATTCAGTGTTTCGATGCGCGCACCAAAGCCTTCGGCCTGAATGAGGCGCCGGATTGCTTCTGTCTTCTCCCTAAGCCGTTCAGCGTCGTTCTCGAACAACACCACAACTGGAGTGTAATATCCGTAAGCGACGAGCTGAGACGAGGCTTCCGCGATGGCGTCTTCGGTCTCGGCGACCATCGACATTGCGTCCTGGTCAACCGATCGGCTTTGCGTCTGGAAGAGCTGATCGAAGAAGGGTCGAACCTTCTGCTGCCACTTCTTGCGGGTTCGCTCAAGGCGCACCTTCGCTTCTTCTGCATCAAGGAAGATGAAGCGTGACGACCAGCGATAGCTAAGGGGCATCAGATCCAGGCTGTTCAAGATGCCCGGCCAGCTCTCGGCTGGAAGACCGTCGATCGCCACAACACCGAGGAAACGGTTCTCCACCTTGGGAGCCAGACCATGCTGAAGCTCTGCCGTGGCGATCCAGTCGAGGTACATCGGAATATCGGGAAGCCGGACAGGGTGGTTCTCGCCGGTGACGCAGAACCGGACGAATTGGAGCAGTTCATCATATCGGGCAACACGCGCGCCGCCGCGCTCGGTTGCCTCCCGCGCCATCATTCGCCGCATGGAGATGACATTGGTGAGATACTGTTCGACCTCGCGGATTGCATTGCGGAAGGTGAAGAGCACCATGTCGGCATAGGACTGCTTTCGGCTGCCCTCGTCGGAATAAATGTACTTGTTGAACGTCGACCGGCGTTGCTCGATCGGCCGGTAGGTCAGGACGATCGCGTGCCGGCTTTCGAAATGTCCCTTCTCACGCTCGAAATGCGCTCTTCGTTCCTCGTCGATCGCGCGCGTCACCCGATCCGGGAAATGCGATTTCCCGGCCGAGGCATAATCGACGGTCGTGAGCCGGACCGCCTCCGCCTGGATCATCCAGCCGGAACCGAGACGTGAAAGGATGGCGTTGATCTGGCGCGACACCTCGTTGCGTTCAAGATCGGTGGAGCTTTCGCTATCCGGCCCCGCGAAATACCAGCCGGCCATGAGCGAACCGTCCTTGAGCAGGATGATCCCGTTGTCGACGAGACCCGCATAGGGAACCAGATCGGCGAAGGATGGCGCCGTGTGTTGGAAGGCGCGAAGGGAAACCATCTGCGTCCCTCTCAATAGCGCCGCCAGGGCGTGGACGTCGCCCTGTAGTAAGGCCTGTAGGCGATGTGACGCATATATACCCATCGCATCAGCGGATCCGCTTTTGCCATCATCCTCAGCGCCGCGACGATGACGATCCAAAGGGCTACTCCGAGCAAGGCGGAATAGATCGTCAGCACGACAAAGATCAGAATGATCGCCGCAAGCCCGGTGATCAGAACCAGTTCCCGATCCGCGCCGATCAGGAGGTTCGGGCGCGAAAGGGCGCGATGTATGGGATTGCGTTGCAAGGCGGTCGCCTCAGCCATCATATGCCTCCCCTCCCCGCTTTTCCGTTTCCGGCGACGAGGTGTCGGGGCCACCGCCGATCGTGGCTCCGGTTGCACCGAACAGGCCGACGATCTGGGTTGCGCCAAGCAAAATGCCGGCAACAAGCACCACGTACATCAGGCGGCGGGCGAAGTCGTTGAGTTCGCCGCCGAAGATCAACATGCCGCCTGCGATTGCGACGGCGGCGAGCGCGATGAAGCCGGCTACTGGACCGGTGATCGATTCCTGAATTTGTTGAAGCGGACCTTCCCAGGGAAGACCGCCTCCGGAACTTGCATATGCCGGACCGGCAAGGAGAAAGGCCAACGCGAGCGCGATGCCGGCGAGGTTTAACGAGCGTTCAAGCCGCATGCCGTACGTCTCCATGAGTCTCGAGGTGATATTCGCCGTTGCTAAATCCACGAACATGCAGGATTTCGCTGACGCGGCGACCCTTTGGCGTCCGCTCGATCGAAATGATCAGGTCGACGGCCTCGCCAATGATGGCCTGCATCGGTTGCCGGCTGACCTCTGCGGTCAATTGCTCCAACCGCCGAAGCGCCGATCGTGCCGTGTTCGAATGGATCGTCGCCAGTCCGCCGGGATGGCCGGTGTTCCAGGCCTTGAGCAACGTCAGCGCCGCGCCGTCACGAACCTCGCCGACGATGATCCGGTCCGGCCGCAACCTCATGGTGCTCTTCAACAATTGCGCCATGTCGACGCGATCGCTGGTATGCAGGGGCACCGCGTTTCTGGCCGCGCATTGGATTTCGACGGTATCTTCCAGAATGACCAATCGATCGTCGGGGGTCTGCTCGGCGATAGCGGCGACGACTGCATTGGTAAGGGTAGTCTTGCCTGACCCCGTCCCGCCGCAGATGACGATGTTCCACCTCTTCTCGATGGCCTGGCGGATGACCTGGGACTGGCCTGCCGTCATCGCGTTGCTGGCGAGGTAATCTTCCAGCCGTGTCCGTTGTGACGCACGTCGCCGAATAGAAAAACACGGTCCCGGGACGACGGGCGGCAGCAGGCCCTCGAATCGATGACCGCCAAGTGGCAGTTCGCCGGAGACGATCGGTTTTCGGCTATCCACCTCGGTGTTCAGCACATGGGCAACGCAGCCGATGGCGATCTCGGCTGCGCCTTTGTCCATCTCGCCGGCGTAGGTGATCCCCTGACCCAGCCGTTCTACGAAGAGATGGCCGTCAGGGTTCAGCATGATTTCGACAACACTCGGGTCATTGAGAGCAAGGCAAAGCTCCTTGCCAAGGGCATCCTGAAGCTTGCGGATAAGGCGCGGCAGCGCCTGGGTCGGTGTTGACATCGCGGCGGCCTGCTTATGCTGCATGCTGTCGCTCAAGGCCGAGCGCGGAGCGGTAAGTTTGTGGCCGGACGCGCTCGAAATAATCCGCGGTGACTGGCAGGATGCCCGCAACGCTCATGGTCTCGTTGATCATGACCGGCTGCCCAAGCCGCTGCATCGGCCAGCCGGCACGCCGCAAAATACGCTCGAACCGCACATCGGTGGCGGTTGCAATCTGGCGGCAGCCCTGATGAATGCACCATTCGAGGATACCTGCAAACATGCCGAATGTGACTTCGTGCAAGGCCCCCTCCCCGGCTTCGCGGCGGAACGCAGTGTCGACGCAGAAGCGAGAGCTTTCGATCATGGCGGGGTGTGCGTCGAGCCGCCCTTCCGAAAGAAGCTGCGGAAAGACGCGCTCCAGCATGGTGGGGCCGATGGTGGGCAAGAGTCGAGCACAGCCGATGACCTCATCGGCATCCGACAGTGCGAGGATATAGGCCGGTTCGAATCCGTCGAATTCATCGAGCTCGCGACCGCCGGATCTGGCGACGTTCCACGCGAGCCGGTCTGCAAAGACGCGCGATCGCAGCCGGTACATCTGATCGAGATAGGTTACGTCCTTGGATGACTTTGGCGTCTGGATTGCTATCAGTTTCATGATCCCGGCTCCGCGCTTAGGTTGCTCTGCTGATGCTGGTTTGCTGAAAGCGGAGTTTTGATTCCAGTCGCAAATCTGCGAGTCTCTTGTGTGTGATTCTCAAATGAGCGGGTCGAGAAGGGTCGGTAAGCGTCTTGAATCGGCCTTTCAGCCAGGTAGGCCTACCAGCAGATCTGCTAGTCCCACAGATTCCTTTCGGCGACCCTTGTCGTCCGCGAACATGCTGGAATCGTTTACGAAATCGATAGTTCGAGATCGGGGGAGACGGCCGTTTCAGGCCCTTTGTTAAGTGGTTGTTAACCATTAACTCCTTGCAAGAATCGCTTGCTTCCGTATCGTCACGGTTTAAACGCCGAAATTGAATTTTTTCCGTGACGAAAGTTTTGACCGTGAGCAAGCCGCTTCGTTCTACTCAATTGGCATCGCAGAAAACCGTGGATGAGACCATCGGTGATCATGCTTCGCTGATCAGTTCACAGCTGCAATCGATCAGCGAGGCGATTTTCCCGCCGACCGCAAGCAAGACGCTACGGCGTTTCACTTCGGGTGAGGCAGCGAAGCTCATGGGGGTGTCAGATTCCACATTGCGCAAGATGAGCTTGGCCGGCGATGGTCCGCAGCCCGAAATGACGACAAACGGCCGGCGCCTCTATTCCCTCGCTCAGATCAACGAGCTTCGCGCAAGGCTGGCTTCGACGTCGCGTGGACGCGACGCCTATGACTTCTTGCCCCGACGCGGACCCGATGATCATCTCCAGGTCATCGCGGTCACGAATTTCAAGGGTGGGTCCGGCAAGACCACAACGTCAGTCCATCTCGCGCAGTACCTGGCCCTTCAGGGCTACCGTGTGCTGGCGCTTGATCTTGACCCACAAGCCAGTCTCTCCGCTCTCCTCGGCGTATTGCCGGAAATCCATGTCGGGACCAATGAAACGCTTTATGCGGCAATACGCTATGACGAAGAGCGTCGTCCCTTGGGCGACGTCGTGCGCCAAACCTATTTCGACGGGCTCGATCTCGTCCCCGGCAATCTTGAGCTCATGGAGTTCGAGCATACAACGCCAAGGGCTCTGGCGAACGGCACAAGAGGTGCTGACGAAATTTTCTTCATGCGCATTGCACGCGCTCTCGATGATGTCGCCGACCGCTATGATGTGGTCGTCTTCGATTGCCCGCCCCAGCTGGGCTATCTGACCCTCTCCGGACTTTGTGCTGCGACCTCGATGGTCGTGACCGTGCACCCTCAGATGCTCGACATCGCATCGATGAGCCAGTTCCTGCTGATGACCCACGATCTCCTCGGAGTCGTTCGGGAAGCTGGCGGCGAGCTTCGCTACGACTTCATCAAATACTTGTTGACGCGGTTCGAACCCCAGGATGCACCGCAGACAAAGGTTGCGGCTCTTCTGCGCAACCTCTTCGACGACAGCGTGCTGACGAACCCGATGGTGAAGTCTGCCGCTGTCTCCGATGCCGGGCTGACGAAGCAGACGCTTTATGAGATCGGCCGCGAGAACTTGACCCGCTCGACCTACGACCGTGCCATGGAGTCGCTCGATGGCGTCAATTGCGAGATCGAGAATCTGATCCGCGCCGCGTGGGGACGGAGCAAGCGATGATTTGCAGAGCGGACAAGGCTGGCATCTCGCGGACTGCTCTCCGAAAGTTGGGAGCTCCCAACTTCCAGGTGGCGAGCAGACGTGACGCTGAATGCCCGACCCCTTTTGGCGATCGAGCACAGTCACGAGAAACATTCTCAGGAAAAAGTTGGGAGCTCCCAACTTTCTCTAGGAAGCCCCTACCCTCTTCTTGCAACAGGCTCGATCGCGGCCGCTTTGGTCAGCGTTCTTCCAGCCGGTATGTCTTCAGCGCCGGGGTAGACCTGGGAGATGCCAAATGAGTAGGAAAGACACCGTCAATTCGCTCTTCATGAGGAAAGCCGAACCGTCGGCCACCCCTGCCCCCGCCAGCAAAAGTCCCGAGCGCGTTCGCTCGGGCGCGATATCGGCGATGGGCGCGTCCCTCCAAGAGATGAGCGAAGGGGCACGTGCTGCCGCACGGCTCCAAGAACAGCTCTCTGCCGGTCATGCTGTCATCGAACTTGATCCCGCTGCCGTCTCTGACTCTTCCGTGGGAGACCGGATTTCCATCGAGGTCGATCCGGGGTTCGAGGAATTGGTGACCAGCATCAAGCAACACGGGCAGCAGGTACCGATCCTGGTTCGGCCAGCGACCGACCGTGCCGACCGTTATCAGATCGCTTACGGCCGCAGGCGGTTGCGGGCAGCATCAAGGCTGGGCGCGAAGGTGAGGGCTGTTGTCCAGAACCTGAGCGATGACGAACTGGTCATTGCGCAGGGCAAGGAGAACCTCGATCGGCAGGACCTGTCGTTTATCGAGAAGGCGCTCTTTGCCCTGCGGCTGGAGGAGGCTGGCTACAAGCGGGATACGATCCTTGCGGCCCTTTCGACCGACAAGGCCGATCTCAGCCGCTACATCTCAATTGCCCGCTCGCTTCCCGGATCCATCGTTCAAGCGATCGGACCCGCACCAAAGGCTGGCCGTTCTCGATGGATGGCCCTTGCGGAGACCATCTCTTCCTCGGGAAAGAAGATCGAGGGCTTGATCGTAGAGCCGTCGTTTCTTCAGCTCCCGTCTGATGAGCGCTTTGCAAAGGTGCTCTCAGCGGCGGCGTCGCCGAAGAAGAAAGCCGGTTCCGGCGAGCACTGGCGAAATGCGAAAGGGCA
This sequence comes from Rhizobium sp. LjRoot258, assembly GCF_964254185.1. Lineage (NCBI taxonomy): Bacteria > Pseudomonadati > Pseudomonadota > Alphaproteobacteria > Hyphomicrobiales > Rhizobiaceae > Rhizobium > Rhizobium sp. LjRoot258. The sequence continues at coordinate 57,471 of NZ_CAXUST020000004.1, forward strand.
GAAGGCGGCGCGCATCGAGCGTATCGGCAAAACCACACGTATCAGCTTTGATGAGCGCGTGGTTCCCGAGTTCGCAGCCTTTGTGACCGATCGGTTGGAAGCTCTTCACGCGGAGTTCGAGGAACGCCGACGCGACAGGTAACGGCGTCCCAACGGACGTCATGATGACAGAAACTGAGAAGGAAAAGGAAATCAGGTAAAGAAAAAGGCCCCCGAAAGTCCATCCGGAAGCCCATTTCTCTTGTTTCGCACCCAGAGAATCGCACTTCCCGGAATCACTGTCAAGAGTTGTTGGACGCCATTTCGGCGGGACGATGAGCTTTGCCTTTTTGAAAGGTGAAACGACATGCAGTCAGGAAGTGTAACGACGCCCGTTGGGCGGCGGCCAATGACGCTTGCCTTGGTCAAGAGGCAGCTGGAGACGGCCGAAATCAAGGCCGGAAAGACGGCCGACAAATGGCGGGTCTTTCGCGACGCCTGCGAGGCGCGCGCGATACTCGGCGTCCAGGACCGGGCTCTGGCGGTGCTTGACGCGCTGCTGACCTTCTATCCGCAAAATGAGCTGTCGGAGGAACGCGGGCTGGTCGTGTTCCCGTCGAACGCGCAGCTATCCATCCGCGCCCATGGAATCGCAGGCACGACCCTTCGCCGGCACCTGGCTGCGCTCGTGGATGCGGGGCTCATTGTGCGCAAGGACAGCCCCAATGGAAAACGGTACGCCCACAAGGGCAGCGCCGGAGACATCGAGCAGGCTTTCGGTTTCAGCCTGGCACCGATGCTCGCCCGTGCGGAAGAACTTGCGCAGATGGCACAGCAAGTCGCAGCCGAGCGTAAGCGTTTTCTTCTGACGAAGGAGGCACTCTCGATCTGCCGGCGCGACGTGCGCAAGCTGATCTCCGCCGCCATGGAAGAGGGCGCTACTGGCGACTGGGGCGCGATCGAGAACCATTTCCTGGGCCTCGTGGCGCAGATTCCCCGCTCGCCAACGACAGCAGAACTAGCGCTCGTCCTCGAGGAAATGGAGATGCTCCGCGACGAGATCATCAGTGTGCTGGAAATACAGATGAAATCGGAAAAGACAGACACCAATGATGACCGTTTTGAACGCCACATACAGAATTCAAATACCGATTCCAGCAATGAACTTGAACCTAGCTCTAGAAGCGAGTCGGGGGCAGAATCGAGCCAGACCGGACGGCCGACGAGAGAGCCGATAAAGGCGTTTCCTCTGGGCATGGTGCTACAGGCTTGCCCGGATATCGGGGACTACGGGCCGGGAGGCGCTGTCAGCACTTGGCGTGACCTGATGTCGGCGGCTGTCGTGGTGCGATCGATGCTCGGCGTCAGTCCTTCGGCCTATCAGGACGCTTGCGAGGTCATGGGACCTGAAAACGCCGCGGTCGCCGTGGCCTGTATCCTCGAAAGGGCAGGGCATATCAACTCTGCCGGTGGTTACTTGCGGGATCTGACGGCCAAGGCCCGGCGAGGCGAGTTTTCACTCGGACCGATGCTGATGGCGCTGATGCGTCTCAATGCCGGTGGCGGGACGAAGAGGGCATCGTGAGAATTGTTGTCGAGGAAAGCAGCGCGCCAGATGGTCAAAGTGCCATACCAGCCAGCCGGATTTTAGCTTTGCCTCGCATTCAGAAGCGTCTATTTATGTTGCCGCAAAAGCGATCTGCCGGGAGCAATCTGCGGCAGGATGAAATGATCAAAAGGAAGACGACGCTATGGCGACCGGTACTGTGAAGTGGTTCAATGCAACAAAAGGGTTTGGTTTTATCCAGCCCGACGACGGTAGCGCCGATGTCTTCGTTCACATTACCGCGGTGGAACGGGCTGGAATGCGTGGACTGAACGACGGCCAGAAGATTACCTATGAGCTGGTCAAGGATCGCAAGTCCGGCAAGATGTCGGCGGACAATTTACAGGGCTGAAACGTCTGTGATTGTCACATTTGTTTTGAGAGGCGGTGTCACCCCGGCCTTTTCAGTTTAGGGGTTTTCGTCCCTTTCACTTTTCGTGCCTCCAAGGCGATCGATCGACACTTACAAGTGGTGACATGATGTCACTCTAATCCGTGCCGGGGCAATGCCGGCAAAAACAAGCCCGCAACGGGTTCTGGCCATTTTTGGATACTTGTTGCGGAACTTGGCTATAGCCGCACTTGAGTTTGCTGCAGCGCAACATTATCTTCTGAGTATCGAAGCGTTTCATCTCCTCCCGAGCCGCTTCGGTCCGACGGACAGCACTCCTCCTCCCAAGCTGTCAGTCACTATCGAAGCCCGGCGCACCTCCTCCCGCGCCGGGCTTTTTTGTTGAGCAAGCAGACAATCGCCGCAGGGCAAGGCGCATCGCGATTTTGCCATTGTTGTCGATCACTGCCTCACATACGAAATGCTAGGGAGGAATCATGGACATCGGCGCCAGCGACCGCGAACTGATCGCGGTGATGAGACGGTACTTTGCGGCGAAGGTCGAGCTGGAAATCCTCAAGTCGCGGTTGGAAGAGGCGCGACAGGCGGCCGGCGAGGCGATCAGCTTCTTCTACGATCCGCGCCGCAACTTAGACCACGCGGGCGACCTCCAACGATCACACCGCTTGAAAGGCGAGATGGTGTCGCTGATGCAACGCGCCGAGGCCTGGGGCAGGACAGAGCTTGCCGCCGGCGAGGTTGATTCCTCCGAGACAACTGCCGCAAAGGAATAGTCGTCCGCCTGATGCGGTGATGCGCCCATCGGCGCGTCGTCGCGTTAGTCGCGCTGAGGCGATTGCGGCCGAGCCTGCGGCCTGTGTCGTTGTAGTAGGTATCCGAATAGCCTTTGCGGCAGGGAGGGGGACTAACGCCGCTTTCGCCATCTATTTTTGGGCCCGTTTTGGTGGCGTTTGTACCGATAAGAATTGCGTGGTTCATCGCGTCCTTGTCAAAAAAGCTTATGACCTGTATATATCTTAAAGTATCTATATCGTTCAGGATATGAAATGACGGAATGGAAGGTTGAGTTTCATACGCGATTTCGGGACGAGATTGCCGACCTTCCGAAAGATGGTCGTGCTGCGGCAAAAAGGATTTCGTCTTGGCAGACCCGAGGTCGATACGCTTGAAGGCTCCAAGCACTCGAATATGAAGGAGCTGCGGGTCAAAGTTCTCAAGGTGCAGTGGCGCTTTGCCTTTGCATTTGACCCGGAACGAAAGGCAGTTGTGTTGTGCGGCGGTGCAAAGAGTGGCGTTAGCTAGAAGCTCTTCTATAAGCGCATTATCGACCTGGCGGATAAGCGATACGACGATCATTTGGCAGAGCTGGAGAAGAACCGTGGACGATCTTGATAAACTGATAAGCGATCTGCCGGCAAACGAACGCCAGGCGGTTGAGAAGCGCGCAGAGGCATTGATTGCGGCGCACAATCTGCGTGAGTTGAGGGTTCTAGCCGGTCAGACGCAAGAGCAGGTATCCGCCAAGACAGGCTTTAAACAAACCAATGTGTCTCGGCTGGAGAAGCGTGCCGACATGAAGCTGTCGACCCTTCGAGACTACGTCGAGTCCCTGGGTGGCAAATTAAAAATCGTTGCTGACGTCGCTGGCAAAAAGGTGGACCTTTCCAGCATCGCTGACAAATCACGACATCGCTCAAAAGGGGCATAATTTCTGGGTTCGGATCGGGCGGTGGTTATGTCACCAGCCTGGCCGCTCGTCCGTTCTTCTGTTCGACATTGGTGTAGTAACTGGCCGCCGGGGTCACGGATTTGTGCAACGACTGCTGCATCGCTTCGAGTAGCGGAACGCCGCGGTTGGCGGCCTCGGTCAGGTAGCCGGAGCGCAGGCGCCATGCGCCGAGAACATCGCCGAATTGAGCCCGGCCTTCCTGGCGCGCGCTGCCCTATCCGGTGGATTTGCTGTTCCCGGAAGCGCATTTGTAATCCCTGACATCCGTTCGGACCGAAGTGAGATGCGTCCAGAGGACACGCTCAAGCCGTCTGACAAACCGAGCCTTCAGTTGCGGATGAAACCGAACCGGTGGGCTTCATCGAGCAGGTGCCCAACGGAGGAGGGCTGCCATTTCCGGCCTCCGCGAGCTGGACGCTCTCCCATCTGGTCCAGTTGAGCGGCGATGGCGCGGAGCGACAAGCCGGGGTCGGCGATGGCGATTGCGGCAACGAGCTTCATCAGATGGTGTTCCGGAGCTCGGCGGGGTGTCCGTGCAAGCAGTTCTGGTTCGGCGAGCTTCTCGCGGACCATGCGATGAACGGCGCGACGGAGGCGCTCGACAGTCCATTGATCGCCTCTGCGGTTGAGGACGCGTACCACGTTGTCCCAGCTGTGTTGCGGTCGCAACTGCCGAACGGTTGGAAGCCACGTCTGGGCAGTAGATATCAAGTCATCGAGGTATGCGCGCTCGCGGGCTTGAGATACGGCACGCTTCGCCTCCGGCCGTCCCTCCCGTAGACCAGGATTGCCGGCCATCCTGCCACGGGCTTTGGCGGCCTTCATGCCAGCCCGTGTTCGCTCCGAGATCAGCGCCCGCTCGAGCTGGGCGACTGCACCAAGGACCTGAAGTGAAAACATGCCCTGTGGCGTCGAGGTGTCGATCGGATCACGCAGCGACCGGAAATGCACGCCGCGCTCTTCCAGATGCTCGATCACCTGCAGCAGATGGCTCACGGAGCGCGCCAGCCGGTCGAGACGGACGACGACGAGAACGTCACCGGCGGCAAGTTCACGCAAGAGCCTCGTGAGCACCGGGCGTGCCCGCGAAGCGCCGGAACCATGCTCCTGGTAGATCCGATCGCAGCCGGCGGCGCGCAACTCGTCCACTTGAGCATCGGTGAGCTGGTCCTCCGTCGAGACGCGGGCGTAGCCAATGAACCGTTTTGGGGTAGGTTGAACATTGGCTGCTAGTGCCTTTGCCATAGTCAGACGAGCCTCTTCGTTGAGGGCGTTTGTACAGATAAATGATGTGCGAGTAAACGACCCTTTGCAAGCGTGTTTTATGACCTGAAAGGAAGCCCACCAGACTCAAAATGGTGTTGCGGACGACCGATGCACCGCAAGCGGTCACGAAACCGCGTCAGCGGGTGTCTATGGCGGAAATGCCGCCGAAGCAGGCGTTTTGAAAGGATCGGGTATCGCCATGTCGCTCAGACGGACCGTCAGATGGCGAAACCGCCTAGCGGCAGCTCGCAAGCTGCCCGCGTGGACAGCGCGAATTCTACTCAATCAGGCAAATCAGTCCGCTGAACAAGGGTGGAGAGCGGCTGAAAAGCCCGGATTTCCAGGCGAATACACCGATCCAGGCTGGCCGACAACCGCGTCTGAAGCTCCAAATCCAGCACTATCGATACTGGGTACTTATCGATGGTTATCCATCGCTTTCACAAAAGCAGCCTGTAATGAACCCTAGAAGGCATATAGCGTTCGTTTAGCAAATCATTTACCATGATTTCAATGCCTTACGATTTGTCAAAATTGCCCATCTCAAACCTGCTGCGGGTAACCGGGGCAGATCTGTAGGCAGTGCTGCCGCACTGGGCAGTTGGGGTAGGCGAGCCTTTTTCAAGCAAGCGGCAACCGGGAGTGCAGGCGGCAATCGGGCGAGATTGCTGATGTAGAGTGGGAGCGAACAGGCTCACGTGCGTTTCCAGGGAGGGCGCGGTCAGGCTTTTGCAGCGACAAGGTTCGCAAGCGGCGGGATGACCTCACCGCTGATGCCGAGCCGGTCGCCGAGATAGTGATAGAAAGAAAGCCCAAGCTTTTGGCAGGTCTTCATCAGGCCAAGCATGGTGTCACGGGCAACCCGACCGTCCCGGCTGACAGTGCCGCCGGAGATCTTTCGCTTGGTAACGAAGCTGCGCAGGTCGTTCTCCGACGCGTTGGTGTGCAACGGGATCTTCGGCCGATCGAGCACACGCAGGAGCTCTTGTTTGCGTCGGTGAAGACGCGCCAGCAATGCGTCAAGCTCTGCATAGCCGGTGTGCAAGGTAAAGATCCTGTCGAACCGTCGGCGCAACCCATTGGCAGCCTGTGGTGAAGGCTTTTGCTTCCAGACTTTCAGCGCCTTGTAGAAGCGCCAGATAAGATCGCGAACCAGAGCGACGGACTTCACCTGTTTCGGTTTTGCTGGCATTAGCTTTTGCAGAAGGCGCTCGCTGTGGACCCAGCACAAAGCGTGATTGCCGACACGAAACTGGCCGGCATCGTCGGAAATGATCACCATATCGCCCACAAGGCCATGATGGCGGATGGAACCCCAAATGCCCGCTTCCCCCAGAATGCGGATCGCAGTCTTGTCGAAGATGTCGACGCCCTTTCCTGCGAGGTATTCCAGAAACGGCACCTGGTTACAGAAACGCTGTGGTGCAAGTGTCCGCAGCCGGGCAGTCACGACCGGATCGGCACGGCTTTTGTGCAGATAGTCGAATGCCGCGTCATTGAGGACATAGTCATGATAACTGCCGCGCAGTAGCGATAGGAAGTTCAGCCGCGATTTCGACGCTGTCGTACGAAACACAGTAAAATGATCGCCGCCAATCTGGGTGGTGTGGAAATTGTCATGAGCGTGACGAGCGCCGGTGTCGTCGACCGTGACATAAGGTGCCGACACCATACCGGCATGCAGCACCGCCGCATCCTCGGCGACAAAGCCAGTCAGGTCTTTAGTTAGAAGGCGCACGACTTGGCGCTTCGATATGTCGACGCCGATATCGTTCAACAAGGTCGTCAGTCGCCCTGTCGTCACCTGTCCCTGGGCATGCAGCATCAGGCAAAGCCGCCTAAGGTTCGGGCCACAACCGCCTACGGTGCCCTGCGGCAGCGATGCAATAATTGTCCTACCGTCAGGCGTGATCCAGCATTCGCGCCGATAGTGCACAAGCTCGGCCGCAAGCACCACATCGCGTACAAAGCAGCTTTTATATCCTTTGAAACGCGAGCCAGCCGGAACACTCACGCGCAACACCTCTTCCCGGCTTGTCCGCTCGACATCGCGCTTCGGGCCACGCGGCGCCTTCCTACCCGGCGGCTTGTCGCCCGGCTTGCCATCCGTCGCCTTCTCCATGCCGGAGGGGCGAAAGGGCGGGCGTGGCGGCAGGTTTTTTAACCGTGCGATCTCGTCGCGCAGCAACTGGTTGTCGACCTTCAGACGGGTGTTTTCCAGACGAAGTACTGCGTTCTCTTCGCGAAGGGCCGCATTCTCTGCGCGAAGCTCTTTAACCTCCGCTGAAAGAGCGGTGACCTGATCAACCAGTCCAGTCACCAAGCTGCGCAACGCATTCAGTGAAAGCGTGTCGGCGTGCTCGGGCGAGGGAAGCCGCTTCTTCGTCATCCCAGGACTGAATCATGATTTGCCCCAGCCGAGGAATCCCTCACGACGATAGGCGAGTATCAAAGCGCCCGCTTATGCACACTTCTCTGTTTCAAAGGCAAAAAAAGCTGCCACCCAATCTGCCCCGCTTACCTGCTGCGGCCGATTGCGGACGCCGGCATCGCCTTGGCCCGCCTCGACGAGCGGATTGCCCGTTCGCCGGTCGGAGAAGGCTGGATCGCGCGCATGCACTTCGCCGACGCCTGCGCTTCGCTGTGGGTCGACGGCGAGCTCGTGCATATCGAGGACCTGGTTCTGCATGACGCCGGCGCCGATATCCGTGCGCCGACCCACGAACTGACCATCGCCCGCGACATCCTGAAAACCCGCCGGCGGATCGCCGCCCAGCCGCCCGGCTGGGCGCTGTCGCCGGAAGGGCTGCGCAGCCTGCGCGGGCAGGCGTGGCCTGCACCATCGCTTGGTGTCGACAGCGCCGTGGCGAACAGTGTTGTCGAACCGGATGTAGAGATGGCTGGGGTAGGGGAGGGGGAGGATATCACTGACGTTGCCAGCCCACTCGACACCGAGTTTGCTGCCATCGATGCTGTGCTGGCCCGATCGGACGCGGCCATCAAACAGGCAAAGACGCCGAACCGCGTCGGTTCCCGCGACAAGGATCCGTTCGTCTATGATCTCGATTGGGACGAGGACGAACGGCTCGGTGAATGGCGGGCCGTCCTGCGCGAGCTCGAGGGTTTTCCGCCGGTGCTGCAGGCAACCATCGCCTTCGATGCCTGGAATGGATTGGAGGTGCTGCAGCATGCGCCCTGGCTCGGCCGGCTTCTGGCTGCGTCGATACTGCGCCAGGCGGGCCTCACCACGACGGCGCATCTGGCCGCCTTCAATCTTGGGCTCAAGTCCATCCCGGTCGATCGCCGCCGAAACCGCGATCGCGAAACCCGCTTGTTGGCTATTCTCACCGGCATCACCGCCGCGGCCGATCTTGGGCTCAAGGAACATGACCGGCTGACCCTCGCGCGGCAGTCGATGGAGCGGAGGCTGGTCGGTCGGCGCACATCGTCAAAACTGCCAGAGCTGATCGAGCTGGTGATGGCGCGGCCGCTGGTGTCGGCCGCCATGGTGGCCAAGGCGATCGAGGTCACCCCGCAGGCGGCGGTGCGGATCGTCGGCGAGCTCGGGTTACGTGAGATGACGGGGAGGGGGAGGTTTCGGGCGTGGGGGGTGCTATAGATTTAGAGGAGACGCATTCCGGCAAATACCGGATAGGTTCACTACTCCCGTGCAATGTGAACAAAGCACCGTGACGCGATCAACATCACCTTTGCTAAACATCGCGACCGATATACATTGCAGGGGTGAGAGATAGGTATGAGCTAAGCGGCGACTTCAGGCACGCAAATATATCCATAGCCACCGATGCGTCAGGCTCGGATGAGGACGAAGCCTCCGCGTTGGAGGAGGCGCTTGCGCTTCTTCATGCGGCATCGAGTTCTGATGTACCGGCTCCATCGTCGCTGCCCGCCGGCTCCGTGCTACCTTGGAGCTCCAACCCCATGTTCAAGGGGCGCGACGGCGACATCAAGGATTTGGCGGAGCTTCTTCTCCGACCAACAACGACCGCACTTGTCCCAACCATAGCGGCGACCGGCCTGGGAGGGATGGGAAAGACGCAGCTCGCAGCAGAGTTTGGTCATCGTTACGGGCAGTATTTCAAAGGAGGCGTCTTCTGGATCAGTTGCGGCGAGGCTGAGGCAATTCCGTCCCAGTTGGCGGCGTGCGGATGGGGTCTCAATCTGCATCCGGGATATGCGGAGTTGGACCTTTCTGACCAGCTAATATTATTACGCTCCGCCTGGCAGCGGAAAATACCGCGCCTCCTGATCTTTGACGCGTGCGAGGATGAACTTACGCTCGCAAAATGGCGCCCAACGACCGGCGGTGCGAGAGTACTCCTGACTAGTCGGCGGCCTAACTGGGATCCAGCGCTCGGCGTAACGTCCATTGGACTGAGTCCTTTGCAGCGGAAGGACAGCGTGAGTTTGCTCCGAAGTACGCGGAGCGATTTGACTGACGACGATCCTATGTTGAATGCGATATCGAAAGAACTGGGAGATCTGCCGCTGGCGCTCCATCTTGCAAGCCTCTTCTTGGCCAAGTTTCGGCATTCAGCACTCGGGCGCCTGGACAAATACTTGGAGGCTCTACGCGGGGCAGCGGTCCTGACACACCGTTCAATGACCGCTGGTGGTTGGTCGCCGACGGGTCATGAACAGCATATCGCGCGTACATTCGCTTTGAGCTACGACCAACTTGGCGCAGAGGGCGAATTGGGTCAAATGGCGCGCGGGCTTCTGAGCTTTGCAAGCCATTTCGCCCCAGGTATGCCAATCCCCCGTTACGTTCTGTCACCGTCAGACGCTCCCGGCGCAGATTCGGCCGTTCTTGAACTGCAGGAAGAAGCAGTCCTTAGGCTGGCTGAGGTCGGTCTTTTTTCCGCGTTGCCGGATGGATCACTTGTCGTCCATCAACTCGTCGCAGCGTTTAGTCAACTGGAGCCGCCCCCTGAGGGAAGCACTGCCGGAGATGTTGAGAACTATCTGATCTATGCTGCGCATAACGTGAACAAAATCACGGACTCGCGCCTGCTAATCGCTTTGGAACCTCACATCCTCCATGCCGCTGCTTCAGCGGCCAATCGTGCCGACACCAACGCGATTGATTTATACGCAGAACTCGGCCAAGCGCAGTACGCAAGAGGAACCTACACCGAAGCAAGAGCGACATTTGAACGCGCGCTGGCTTTGTGCGCGACAATCGCTGGATCCACTGCTGAAGACAGAGCCAATGTCCTAAGCTGCCTTGCCCTCGTGGACCGGATTACGGGGAATATTGAGGCTGCAATTGATCGACAACGGGAAGCCGTTGCGTTCTTGGAAGCGAGCGCCCTTAGGAGTGATCTTCGGATTGGCGAAGCATACTACAATCTTGCGCGGGCGTTGCTGCCACGCCTCCCAGATGAAGCTGCTGCGCTTTTTGAGAAGGCGGCGAGAATTGTCATAGACGACAGCGTGCCCGACGAAGGCGAGAACAAGGATCGATTTGCGCGAATGAGATCGCTTCTGGTAAACGCACTGACGGGCCAGGCAGAGACGCGACTCGTTTCTGACCAACCCACGGCACAGAGCCACGCCGAGAGGGCCATTGTCATCGCAGAGGATGCTTTCGGCCAAAACGCCTTTATCCTATGGCGACCGCTCTATGTTCTGGGCGAAATCTTCCGTCTGAAGAAAGATCTTAAGCCGGCTCTCCAGTGTCTGTCCAGGTCCATGCGACTCATTGAGGAGCGACAGGGTGGAGATTCACCGCTTTTGGGGGACGTTCTAATTTCGCTTGGACAGACGCAATACAACAGCGGATATGTCGTAGGAGCAAAGGAGGCGCTTGAGCGCGCGGTTGAGATCACTGACCGTAGCATAGGCTTGGAATATCCCGGTTTGAGGCCGGCGATAGAAGCACTTTCGAGACTCTATCTTGAGGTAAAAGATTTTGGCAGCTGTCGGCGGTTGTTGGAACAGGAGGTCGCTACCATATCCTCTACGAGCGGCGATCTGGAAAATCTCGCGATCGTGCTGTGTTCGCTGGGGATAGCATGTGCCGCTCAGGGAGATCGTGAAGCAGCGCTCCATAACTGGAAGCGATCTAGGCGCCTGGTGAAGCAAATGAAGGGCCCAGGCTGGCCGGCCATCCTAAGCCAGCTTCAGGGTTGGATAAACGGGCGCTAAAGGCGCAACATAGGAGTTTGCATGCGCGATCAGTTCAATCTGTCCGGCGATTTTCGCGGAGCGAATGTCAATATTCAAAGCACGTTTGAGCATGCGGGGCTTGCAACTAACACGCTGATTGCCGCGCCGGCCGATATTCAGGAGTTGAGAACGCTACTGATACATTGCGTTTAGAGATCTTAAGGGTCGAACCCGAGAAATCCGAAGCGGCAATCGCAGTCGCCGAATCCACAGATTTGCTTTTAAGCAACGCAGCCTCGCCCGCGCCAAACAAAACACTGGTCCGTACTCTGGGCGAGGGTCTACGGTCGACGGCCAAAACCATAGGTGAAGCCGGCCCTGGTATTGTTACGACTGTCGATAAGATCGTGGACCTTGTGTCGAAGATTTCGGGCTGAAGCGATTTGGCCTTGAGTACCTTCTACGGGGCACCACAAACATTTCCTCGGCACGAAAATTGGCGTACCGCGACTTTATCGGTTGTTTGATAAGCGGCGTCGACGATAGCGCATCTAAATGCGTACGCGCTGCCGTAGCCGTTCCCGACGATCGACTGGCGGAGTGGGCGACATGGGCTCTTGAGCAGGCCGACCGCATCGATCCGGTTAGCTCGAGACGGTTCCTTCTCTGGTGCTGTTTTCCGTGCACTTTTTCAACGTATTCGCGCTGAGAAAACGGTGGGTTCAAGATGAAAGGAATTAACTTAGAAGTAGCAAGGGTTATGCTAGGCTTTCGCGCAATGTATTCCGGTGATTCTTCAGATATGCAAGAATGGCTGAAGGTCGAGACGGCCCGATTGACCGACTGTCTCGTCCAAGCCATCTCGACCGCCGATAAGCTTGCGCTTCTCCGATCCATCGTCCGCCTTAAGGGTGGCAGAATGGCCCGCGAAGATGTTCGATGGGACTTTTCAAACCAGGAGCTTGAGGCTGCATCTCGATTCGGGCTTGCCATAGGTCCGGTGGCCGTTCGGATGCTCGATGAACAGGATGAGCGAGCACCTGAAGGGTTTTGGACCGCGCAGAACTTGGATCTTTCTTCGCGCCGTTATCGCCAACATCTTCCGCCAGACGCAGTGCTTCTGCGGCATACAGAGCATTCTGACTATCGATCGGAAGGTCAAAAGGCCGCTGTACGTTCGCTCGTCACGATGCCGATGGGCGCCTCTTTGATGGTGTGTTTGCCAACGGGGTCCGGCAAAAGTCTTCTCTTTCAATTGACGGCAGCCAGGCTGCGAAAAGAAAGCATTGGGTCTTGCGTCATTGTCATCACCCCGACCGTATCGCTGGCATTGGACCATGAACGAACATTGTCAGCGATACCTGGTCTCGAAGGTAGCCGCGCACTCGTCGGAGGGATGGATGCAGATAGTCGGGCCAATCTCATCGACGCTTTCCGGCGCGGTGAAGTCCCAATCCTTCTTCTTTCGCCCGAAATCGCCTTCGGAACAGCGCGAGAGCATCTGGTCGAGGCGGCCACCAATCCAGTCGAAAAACTTGGCCCGCTGACAGCCCACCTGTCGGCTGTTTTCATCGACGAAGCACATATTATCGAAAACTGGGGCCGCACGTTCCGTCCAGATTTCCAGCGGCTTCCCGGCCTTGTCCAAGAGCTCAGGGCCAAGAACGGCGACCTCCAATGTGTTCTCCTGTCGGCAACTTTGCCACCTGCCGCACGCGAAGTTCTTCGCGCATCTTATAAATCGGACAGAGGGTGGGGCGAAGTGGATGCAGCGTCGCCGCGGTCGGAGTTCGATATCGTCATCCAGGGATATGGCGATGCGCAAGCTCGGCTGCATGCCCTCGACTTCGTTCTAGACCGAGCACCCCGTCCGCTGATTGTTTATACCACGCTCGCCGGAGATGACGGGGATGATCGAGGTCCTCGGGACTTGCGCCTTAGTGCAAGCGAACTCTACTCTCGCCTGAAAGATCGTGGCTACGAGCGGATCGCCCTTTTCAGCGGCGATGTCTCATCAAACGTCGAGCGGAACCAAATCGTGAAGGACTGGGCTGCCGACAAGATCGACGTCGTTGTGGCCACCTCCGCTTTCGGCATGGGCGTTGATAAGGCAAACGTGAGATCGGTCATCCACGCCTGCCTACCTGATAGTCCTGCCCGGTATTACCAGGAGATCGGTCGGGCCGCCCGAGACGGTCGGCAAGGACTAGCGGTTTGTTTGTTTACCGACGCGAATAAGGACAACGTGAAAGACGACGCGACCCATGCCCGATCCGCGTCCATCAGTTCATGGATTACCCGTGATTTAGCCGCTCCGCGCTGGGACGCGATGGTTGAAGCAAGCATCAATGGTCGTTGGGTTGACGAAAAGCGAGCGATGACCATCGACCTCGACGCGATGAGGCGGGGCATAACCCTCTCCACCGATCATAACCGTCGCTGGAATATGAGCATTCTCAATCTGCTCCAGCGAGCTAAGATGCTCGATGTTGTCTCCTGCTCACAAGAACCAAATCGCTTTACCTGGGATGTCGAAATTCGCGAGCCGGGCCTTCTAGCATACGATCCTGATGCGGTCTGGGAGCGCGTTTTTGCGCTTCGAGACGACGAGCAGGAGCGCGCTCGTATAGAGGTGCGACAGTTCATCCGCATCATGAGACAGGCCGACAAGACTTGTGTGTTGCGCGATGTCTTTGAACTCCTCCAAGATCAGCGAGCCGACGACATCCCCTCATGCGGCCGCTGCCCTGGCTGCAGGTCAAGAGGAGAGATGCCTGGACTTGCCGCGCCTCACAGGGTTTTGGCGGACATCTGGCCCGCAAACCCGACCAGTACGCCCTTGAAGCTTCCGCCAGGCGTGACACTGCTCATTCCGAGGGACGCCTCCTTCATGAAAGAATTGCCACAACTCATTACGCGTCTAGCGTCAGTTGGGATTGAACAAACGCTTGCGCCAGACGACATCGCCACGGTTTGCGCTGAAGCTTTCGTTGTTTCCAATGCCCGTCTTGGACTCGTCGTTCGGCATAGCAGCATCCTTCAAAACCCAGACGGAATATCCCGTTTGCCGACGGCACTCCTTTTGCGATCACACGAAACGTCATCGAAACGCATATTGGAGGCAGTCAAGCAATGGAGGAGACGGAATGAACAACCCGATCCCCTCCTCATCGTGACAAGCCCGAACACCGAATTTGAAGGGCGACGGCTAGACCAGACACTTTCGCTTCGCGCCCCGTATTTCGAGGAATCGCTAGAGCATTTTTCGATACAGGAAACCGTAGCATGAGCATGTTGTCATCAACGCAGGGTACATCGGAACGGGTATGGTCACTCATTGCCCTTCTTCGGGAGTACGACGGAAAGATCAGCCGCGCTGAAGCTGCAGCTTGGCTCAATCCGGAATTTCTGAGGGAGGGCCAGACGATCGGTGAAAAGACCGGGACATTTGGGCAGGTTCTGGGCGCTGCAACGAGTATGGGTGCGGTTTCGTTGGTCGGGCAGGAATTGCAACTCAACCCGAGTTGTGAAGCCGATACCTATGATCAGCTCTCCGATTGGCTGTATCGTCAACTGATCGAGTTGCCGTCTCAAGAAAAAGATGCTGTCTTTTTGGAGACATTCGCCTGGGTGATGTGCGAATCCGCCAAACGTCAGACTTCGGGGTGGATACTCGAGATGACGAATCCCGAACTCGCCGACAGCGCGGAAGCCGCACTTCCTTCTGGGGCAGATGACGACGTTGAAAGTCGTATGAATTCCACCAAAGTGCCCTTTTGGCGCAGATGGCTCGTCTTCCTAGGTCTTATGGAGGAAATATCTGCAAGCCCTCCATACGAGATCGACATGTCACGACGTCTGAGGCGCGAGATAACACGGCTCGACGTCGATCGGGGTGTCTCGATTGGCGCCGAGGAATTCCTTCGACTATTGCGGCAAAATATGCCGTTCATCGATGGCGGCCGCATGTATTTAGAGGCGGCACGCCGGATTAATTTCACACCGGATCCACGCCAACTATCGCCCGTTCTTTCGGAAGCCCTGCGCGACCTGCACGACGATGGCACACTGGAACTAAAGGTCCTCGGAGATCTCTCTTCCAACCTCCGGCTTCACCCGAACGCCACCCACAAAGTCAGTGCATTTTATGCAGTCGCAATAAAGGGAGGTGCATAACGTGAGCGCTCCCATGACGGCATGCTGGCGGGTCGACGACGCAACTGCCATCATTAGCAATGAGGCCTTGGAGGGGCATGAGGGGATCTTCCTCGCGACCCATTCACCGATTACCGATTTTGATGTTTCCGGCAGTCACGGCGGCGAAATTGACGGCCACGACGAAGCAGCGCTTTTGGACGTCCTAGCGGATCCCGCCCGCCGACATGCGTTTTGCGTCGTACAGGGAGAACCTGGATCAGGGAAATCCCACCTGATCCGCTGGCTGTCGATTAAGTGGCCGAGAAACAATGACGTTAAGCTCTTGCTGCAACGAGCCGACGGAAGTCTCGAAGGCGCCCTCCGGCAGATGCGCGAACGCCTGCCTCCAGAGTTTCAAGATCTGTTCGACAAAATGGGCAGGCGCCATCGTGCGACAGACCGTGGCCGAGCGAATTTGCTCCTGAGCAATCTGGCAAACGCGCTTCACCCTGATCATTTTGATCCCCCGCTAGAGGATGTCGATTGGTGCCGGACGGTTCGTCCCGGTGATCTCATCGATCTGCCGGCGATCAAACATCATTGGCAGGGACCATCTCGCATACTTGCCTTGATGGAAGGAAAGGGCGATGGCGAGGGGGCGGAGCGCAACTCTCAGTCAGCGAGTTTCAACGCCTTCGATATCGAGGAGTTGGCAAGCCACTGTGGCGCTGTGTTCAACAGTGGCGTCACAGGGCCAACCGAACGCCTGGCGCGCAAGCTCATAGACGAAGCCGCACATATCGCTGAGTTGCGCGAAACCCATTGGACGGCGGATGAAATCGCAGCCGAACAGGCCGACAAGATACCGACAACGATGAAGCTTGTCGCGGCTCTGAACCGACGTCGAAATGACGCGGTTCAAAATCTCCTCGGTGTTTCTGCCGAAGGTCTGAAAACCCTATTCCGCCAGATCCGCGTTGCGCTCGCTGAGCGCGGTCAGAGGCTCGTCCTTCTCCTCGAGGACATTACGAGTTGGGAAGGCATTGACGACAGCTTGATCGATGTTCTCGTCACGAATGCCGAGACAAGAGGGGCTGACGGCGCGTTTGACATGTGTCCGCTCATTTCCGTTGTCGGCGTCACACCCGGCTACTACAAGAAGCTGCATGGTAACTACCGCGCCCGCATCACACACGAGGTCAATCTCGGTGCCGCACATCAGGACGGCGAACTACAGGATGTCGCGACCTTAAGAAACGGTGACGATCGAATCAGGTTTGTGTCGCGATACCTGTCGGCAGTAAGAGCTGGCCCGGATGCACTTGATAAGTGGCGCAACGACCTATGGCAGGACAGAAATGCCATGCCCCCAAACCGATGCGATAACTGTCAAGTCAAAGACAGATGCCATGCAACGTTTGGAACCTGGGCGGGGATCGGCCTGTATCCCTTCACCGAAACCGCACTCGACCACTTCTTTGAAGCTCTTAACGACAACGACAATGGGATGACCTGGAAGACGCCACGCGGTATTTTGCAGGCGGTCCTAAGCCCCAATTTACTGCAGGTCAGAGCCATTAATGAGGGGCAGTTCCCAAATGCGCTCACGGAAAATGCGGCTTTGGTAGCGGAAAGCCGCAATCTCGGTCGCCGCGCAACTGTCGTTCTGACGAATCAGCTTTCTGAACGCCCGGCTGACTTCGCAAGGACGCGTCGAATTATTTCTTATTGGGGAGACAAGGAGCGGGCGGATACAGTCATGGACGCGGCCGGCGAATTGCACTTTGCCGGCGTGCCGAGATCCCTTTTTGAAGCGTTCGCGCTGCCATGGGTGGGTTCGCAGGAGGGGACACAACCGGCTCAACCCCTCGTTCCAGTGAAGCCCGTCGTGACCCCTCTCGCTGCCATGCAAGAGAACACCAGCGAGCCCGCGCCGGGCAAAGTACCGGCGACACGGTCGATCCTGACACAGAGGCCCCCCGCGCAGACACGCGTTCCGCAGCCACCTTCGGCAAAGAGGTTGATTGGCAAGTCCGACCTGCAGTCCCGCCTAGACGAGATACGAAACTGGGAAACCAGCGGCGAAGCGCAGAATCCTAATGTCTACAACGTCGCGATATTCGAGATCCTCTCTCAGATTGATCCCCGCCGTGTTGGCCTCGATCCCTACTCGAAAAAGCGGATCTTGACCGAGCAGCAGGTAAAGATTGACGGAACCGGCCACTCACAGCGAAGCTATCTCACAATCCCGCGTGGGGAATGGCTTTGGCGCGGGCTCGAAGCCGTCGTTAGCCTGCAACTCGACAGCACAATGTCAGTCAACGATGTCGCTTTCCATCGGCATTCCTTGGCAGTGCTCACAACAAGGCTGGAAGGTCTGCTTGCCGACTTTGCGGACCGCCGCCTGGGAATGGTTGAAGACTCACGATGGAGCCCAATTCCTCTCATCACGCAACTTTTGGTCGCCCGCGCGTGGCTTCGGGGAACGGTGAACCCGAACGATCCGCATTTCGTGCAGTTGCAAGGGATCTTGTCTGATGAGCCTCCGACGGAGAGTGATCCCGCCACTCGGTCAGCCCCATGGCAGGAGTTTCTCAACAGGACGAAGGGCCTTCATACGAATTTGCGCGAGGCCCTCCGCGCAATGGTTTCGATGCCGCAGGGCGCTTCGGCGGGTTTCGGGCTTGCCGACGTCTCAAGGGTAGCAGGGGCGATCAGGCGCTTGCGTCAGACCCAAAGGTTCGATGAGCCGCCCTCGGGGTCCGGGGAAACCGGCGTTTCCGAGTTCGATGCTATCAGGGAAATTGCATCCCACTTCAAGCACAGCATAGGCCAGATCGTCAGGATTGAACGCCAGCAGCTTGAGTCGCGAGCCACCAGTCTTCAGGAGCTTCTGCGGGGAAGGACCATTGAGGCTCACTTAGTGAGGATTGACGCCGCGATCACGTCTGTCGCCGATCTTTTACCCCGTGCGAACCCGGAGAGTGTCACCGCTTGGAAGGGCGAGTTTTCCAAGGCGATCGCGCGCATCGAACAGAAGGCTGACCAAACCGCGGAGGACTTCATGCTGTTGGTTGCGGAGCATCGCGATGCGGGCACTGGACTAGGCCTCGATCAACTCACTCTGGCGCCATCCAAGGATTTGGGCATCTTCCTTGATGCCGCGAAAACAGGCGAACAGACCGTGGGCCAACTTCTTGGGCACGTAAAAGATTGCATCAAGGACGGCGGGGGATCGTTCTCGCTTGCTCAAGTGCACGACGTTGGCCACGCGGTTGAGCAGGTCCTGAACGATCATGGGAAACGCAATGACTGACGTCCTCGGAGAACTGGAATCACTCCTCCCTGAACTTCCAATGGCGCTCGAGCGTCGGTCGCTCGGGGAGAGCCTAGCGCGCGTCGCTTCGATTTTAAACGACATTAGTTTAGCTTCTCAACGTCTTTCTGACGTCTTCGATACTGCTGATCTAATAGGTTTCGGTGATGTTCCAGAAGCAGCCGAAAAGATGGATGACCTGAGCGATGCCGCCAAGAATATGGCATCATTGCTCATAAATGCGAACGACGCCGCTTCCCTGCATCAGATCGAACGCGACCTTCCACACTTCAAGTCGACAATTGCCAGTGCCCTTTTGGCGATCAAACAACGATGGCGGACCGAGGTGACGGCGGATTACCGGCCGTTTCTCTCACTTGGACAACTGCTATCGAAAATTGATCACGGCAATAGCCTTGGCGTCCGAATGGTCAAACTCGGAGAAGACGCCAACGCAAGCTTATCGGTAACACAGGCTGATCAATTCAAATTGGCGGTCGTAAGACTCATCAATACGCGTGCGCTGCTCGAATCCGAAAAGACATCATTCACGACTGATGAGCAGGTCGACAATTTCTTGACCGGCCTGGCACAGGGCCAGGCTAAACTCCGATCGGTATCGCCGGACGTTTTTCGCTGGCTGTCGGAACATGATGCACTTGATCTCTTTGAGGTGCGCCCGATCGCTTAGGTTTCTATGCCTGGGTGCAAAGGAACCGATACAACATCGTTCTGCTCGTCGAGGACTCAACCATGTTGTCGCTCATCATGTCGCTTGGTTGGTGAACGCATGCCCTGCAGCCATCGTAGCAAAGTGAGGCGTTCAGCTTCACGACCTGGTCTGCCAACCGTCCGTCTGGGCTCAGAGCTTCTTCGAGAATGGCGTCTTCCAACCCCTCATAGGCCGCCAGAAGCTTGCCCAAATCACCGTCACTCTGATCCTTAGCTCGCTTTACGGCAGCGCTTGCCAACTCCCAGACGGTTGGCCGTCTCTGAACACGGGTCACGAAATCGGCTTTTACGTCATCAACCGAGATTGCAAGGTCATAGAGCGAGAACCGCTCCGACCCGATGGTTTCGCTTCCATAGAGCGTTCGCAGAATTGAACTCGGAACCGGCCTGCCCTGGAGCCCAAGCGCTGCAGAAATTGCAGTCAGAGAACTTGGATCATATGGATCCAATTCTCGCCAAACTGAGTGATGTTGTCGAGTGTCGAGAAACCGTTGATAGGCTGCATCTTCCTCGGCATTCGGACATCTGCCTAGACCATCGGCCCACTGATTGCGGAATTCTGCGAAGTTCGCAACGAAGGATCGCGCCGTTCCGTCGCCGAAAGCGCCAGCTTCGCAAACCGTAATTTCAAGATCCTGCACCTCTTTGAATTGAATGGGTAAGCGAGCGTGAGCGATAACGCGTCTCTCGTCCCCGCCGCCGAACTGCGAAAATGAGGCTTTGATCCGGTTCGTCAGACTGTGCAGGATCGTGCTCTTAAGGTAGCGCCGGAATGCGGATTCGTCATTCACCGAAGAAAGCGCATCCTGGAAGATCTTTTGAAAGCGTTGGTCTGAGAGCGAACTTGCGACGGCCCGGACCCGCGTTTCGGTCAGAAGCGGGTGCTGAGACAGGAGCGTTGCTCGGGTCTCCTCAAACAGGCTGCGCAATGCCTCCGCGCCCCAAAAAGTACGCATACGCGTCAGTTTGCGGCGCAGTTCAGGATCGGCGGCGGCACTGACGATGAGTTCCGCCCCGCGCATGGCCTCATAGGCGTTGACGCCTGCAAAAATGGCCTTGCTTTCGATCAAGAAGCGAAGCATTTGCCCGCAGCGCCACCGCTTTAATTTTTCATCTTCATTGAGGTGCGCCAGTTCTGCGTCGACGACCTTGTCGATCATCACCGTCTTAAATCGGAAGCTTACCCCCTCCGTCTGCACATGATAGCCATGCAGCATCGGCCGTTTGTCGCCGGGCGCGGTGAACGTTTGCGTGAACACGACCGGATCCAGACGAGGGTCTTCGAGCTTGGCTTCCGCGTCAGCACCCCAATAGACCTTGGCAAGAGCGAGACCGGTTCGCTGTCCGCCCACCCCGTCACCCCGGAAATACTGGATTTGGTCTACCCAAGGCGCGAGTCGACCGGCATCTATCAGTGTCGCGGAATCGTCTTGCTTCTTGACGATCGGGAAGCCACGGAGAGTACTGCGCGAGTCATGTCGCACGCGCTTCGCCTTGTCCGTTCCCGCAGGCGAAAGCCGGGCAACCGCCCCGTCAATGCTCCAGTCCGACTGCCAGGTTGCTCCAAACATCTGTCCTAACCGGGAGGCCGTCACACGGCCTGGTCGGAAATAATCTGGCACCAGATTCTTCAGCAGGTCCTTGGCATCATCCGGAAGCCTGGTCAGCCATTCACTTGCGTCGTCGCCAAAGGGTTTAGAACGATAGCCGGTCTCGTAATCGCCCGGAGTGAACCAAGATTCACTGCCATTTGCCGGGGGGATCCAAACGACATCTGAACCGTCATAACGCCTCGACGCGTTTCCGGGCGCCAGCGTTGCAAGTCCGATGATGACATCTTCCTGACGCTCCTCTTTTCCCGCCACGTCGACAATCACCCGTGGCAGATTGATCGTGTCGAACAAAAGGTCCGGGATCCAGTCGCAGCGCGTTCGCAGAACATTGGCCTGGTCATGCGAATTTCGATCGTTGAGCTTTTCGGTGGCAGCCTGCCACAATGAGGCAAGCGTATCCTTGCCAAATTCCCGCCACGCGTGTTGGCCGAAAATCATCTCGACAAAGTGAGACGCGTTCTCGAGCGCGAAGGCTGAGGGGTTCCAAAAGTCGACGGCGACGCCTTCTTTGCGCTGGTATCGGGACAGGGCGTCGAGCGTTGCTGCCAAGACGTGGCCACGCCTGACGAAGAAATTCCCCGGGTTCATTGGGGTCTCAAAGCCGGTCGGCTCGATCATTTCGCGCGGATTCTGAAACCACCATGTATCTCGGTTCGAGTAGATCGAAAGCGTTACGGCCGTCGTCGGACGATCGTCGGCGCCTCGCCCGCCACGGCCTTTGCGCTGAACGAAGCTTGCAAGGTTTGCCGGCGAGTAATGCTGGTAGACCATCGTTATATCCGGATCATCATAGCCGACCTCCAACGAGGAGGTCGTAAAAACGATGTCGGAGGAACGGATCAAAGTTTCTACGCGACCGGTCGCACCGGAGAATATCGGTTGAGCGGCGACGGCCAAGGGGCTGCCTGGAAGCTTTCGCCCGCCGACCGAGGTCTGCGCTTGATCGTTTGCGGCGAAAAACCAGCATTCGCCGTTTCGAAAGGGGTCGCAGCCATGCGGCTCCCCACAGCAAGCGGTACGCTCGGCGCCTGTGACAGGATCGTCCGGAAATTCTGCAATCCGGAGTTTCGCCAGAGCATGGTTTTCCGCGTCTTGATATGCAGCATGCAGCCTGCGCACTTTATCGATGGAATCAAGGAAGACCAGGCTTCGAAAACCGCCTGCTTTTCCAGTCCTTCGTCGCATGCCATGGGCAAGGCACATAATCGACTGGATAGACGTCGATGCCCCGGCAATATCCTTGCCGCGGGACTCGACCTCGGGCTGGATGAAATAGAAATACTCTCGACCTCTGGGATTGCTAGTTTTCTCGTTCTGCAGAGGCGTCACCAGTTCGGCTTTTGTCGGGTGACCGATCAATTTCGCCCAAGCCATCCCAGGGTCACCGAGCGTCGCGCTCATCCCGATCATCAGCATTGGCTCAGAAGGATTATTTAACCTCACCCGAGCCGCAAGGCGTTGAAACGTGTAACCGACCTGGGCCCCATGGATGTGAGAGTAAAGATGGATCTCGTCGGCGATTAAAACCTTGGGGGTGAACCACTTCGGGTCGTCGCCGAAGATTCGACCATAGTTGCGGTCATGCATCCACTGGTGAAGGGAGTCTGTCGTCGGGAGAAAGAAAGCCGGTGGCGTACGCTGCAGCTTCTCCTTCGACCCCATCCAGCCGTCAAACGACCATCGGCAGGCCGTGCAAGAGAGCCGGTCTGCGCTTTCCCGCCCCCCATCGACCTGGAGGGACAAATCAGACGCACAATGGGGACAGTTGAATAGCGGAAAGCTGAATTCATTCCCGCCGAGGTCACTCCATCCAGCGGCGCGATCACGATCATGCAGGTTCGCGAACGTTCTTGGTACCTGGGCAATTTGCACGCCAAGCGTAAGAACCGGCATGCCTTCCTGGGCATTGAACTTGGACAGATAACTTGCGATGCGCTGAGCCTGATTGGTCGCCAACCGAACCCGTGGATAGGCTAGGATGGCACGCACGCCGCGTTTTCCAGACGAATAGTCCGCCGCCGCGGCAGCAATCAGTGGCAGGATCGCCGCTTCCGTCTTACCTGATCCGGTATCGGCAGCGATCGCCAGTGCTCCGCTCTCCTGGGCGCTCCATGCGCGCGATATCGTTTCAAGACTTCGTGCCTGAAAGCCTGCAATTTTTGGATCCACTCCCCAGAGTCCTTCGAGCATGCGATACAATGCTTCGAGTGCATCCGCATGAGCATGGGGCAGCGGATCTTTTACGTCCTCAATCGTGCGCTTGAGAGCGATGTTTCGGTCCGGCTTGTTGCGATCGCGCAGTTCCACCTTGAGGCTGCGGACGAGAAAGGGCCGTTCGTCGGCATCATCGCTCTCAAAGCGCTGCTTCACATATCTGATCTCGCGGGCAAGCTCTGCCATGCGGGAGCGGATCCTTCCGTCGCCGGCCATCATCAACCAGCCATTCGCCGCCAGTTTCGGCAGCGAGGCTGAAACCTCGAGTCGCGAACGATGGGCGGCCTCCGCAAGGCCGGCGGTAGAGACCCATCCTTCGAAGACGCCAAAATTGATGCGCTTGGCTTCGATATCTTCCAGGGCGTTCAGGAGCTCAAAGTCGCGGTCGGACAGTTCCGGTGGTTCTTCCAGCGGTGTTGCATTTTGCTCAGATGTCTTGTCGGTCCATTCAAGCATCCGGGTGGTACCGGTTATCCGCCAGGCGACAAGCTGTTCGTCTTGCAAGCGATCAATCTGAGCCTTCAAGCAGTCTGTGCCTTCGCCATCCATCCAGGCGTAAGGTTTTCGGACATTGTCATAAAATGCCAGCGACTGACCTGTGCTATTGCGGGCGATAACGTCCTTGAGTGTCCGCCGGACGGTGTCGATCTCCAGATCGTAAACGCGTCGGCGTTGTTCGAAAGGCTTCGCCCGCCAGAAGTGGCCATAGGCTCCCGGTCGATGCTCCAGCCCGATGTATCCCAGCCCATGAAGCCTCGCGAGTCCAGGAAGCACATCGTCCCGTCGTGCTAACGCCCGCTGGATCTTCGAAATTGTCGCGCTGCCGTGCGGATCGACAAGTGACACCTGTCGAACTGCACTGAGGAGAAGTTCGAGATCTGGTGGGAGACGTTCATCTTCAGGACTATCTGGGCTATCCAGTGGCTTGAAAGGCTCTATCGCCCGACTGTCTGCGAACCCGAGCGATCTGACCTCCACAGGCACGCTCGAACCGGCTGCGTTCGCGATCAACGCGGTACCTCGAACCGGCGCGTTCATGACGAACTCCCTGAGGATCTCCGCTTTGTCCATTTGCTCCTGATCTGTGGGAACGGAATCAAGCAGCCGCCGCCCGATCAACACGACAAGTTTTTTGCGCGCCCGTGTGACAGCAACGTTCAATCGTTCTGGCGCAAAAATAAAATCCGCTTCCGCGACGGCAAATTCCGGGTCCGAGACACAATAGGACAGAAATATTGCGTCCCGTTCCTTGCCCTGGATGCGGTCAACGGTCTCGACAAAGGCATCGGTTCGAAGGCCTGCAGGCAGCCCATTGCGGAGCGCTGCATTTTGCGCGCGGTGCGGGCTGACGATTGCCAGACGCTCTGACCAAAAGTCTGAAGGCGGACCACCGGCTCGATCTCGCATCGCAAGGCGCTCTGCAATTTTCTCCGTCAGGCGCGAGACAACACTGACCTCAAAGGGGCTAGTGGTCGCGGCAGTTGGGCCATCATGCAGCATCACCACGACCGGATAGTCGGGATCGAGCGCGGCAATTTCCCAATCTTCCAGACCCTGTCGCCACTCCGGCACATATTCCAGTCGCGATCGCGGCACCGCAGATTGATAGGCGCCGGGATAAAATTTGCTCTCTGGAAAGGCGGCGAGGGGTTGGTTAAGCCGAAATGTCTCGTCGAGTGCAAACTCCGGCACGGCAGCAGATTTGAGAAAGCCGTACAGCGAGCCGCCCAATTGGCGCTCGCCCATCCTTATTTCCCGGCCCGAGCGGATTGGAGGTAGCTGACGGTCGTCGCCGGCCACGATAAGCCGGCCATCGAGACGAAGCCCGGCCGTTGCCATCAAACCATGAGACAAGACCATTTGAGAGGCCTCATCGATGCAAACCAGGTCGAACATGTCGGAGGTGAAACCGTCGCCGTTGCTCGCTGAGCCGAGAAGCCGGTTTAGCGTCCAGACGGATGCCCCTAAAACGAATGCGTCGCTGTCGAGATCGCCAAGAGCGGCGCTAACCGTATCATTGCTGATCGTTTTTCGGTGCTGCACATCCAGTCGAAGGCCGTTGGCTGGACCATTGCCGAAGTAACGAACCTCGATCTCACCCGGGCAATGTTCAGAAGCGCTTTTGGCGACAGCATCAACAACATTACCGATGGCGTTTCGTGTGAAGGCGGTCACGAGGACCCTTGCACGAAGCCCGGCAGCTTTCCGGGCATGGATGTAGCCAAGTATCAACCAGTTCAAAAGATGCGTTTTTCCGGTTCCCGGTGGCCCCAGAATGAGACCGGTCTTGACCGGAGCAAGCCCCTGCCAAGCGGCCACCTGCGCTGGACGCAAAGGATATTGGCCGTCCTTGGAGAGATTGGGTATCGCAAAATCTGTGAGGCCGGAGATCCACACATCGGCGTCATCCGCATTTCGAGAAAACGACGCGGGATCGCGTAGAAATGAGAGGATCTGGTTGCGGATATTCACCGGTTGTCTCCCGCGGCAAGGTAGCTGAGGAACCGTGCGGCACGATCTGTGTTCACGTCAAAAAACGCCTTGTCGACAAACCAGTTATTTCGGGCGTTCCTCTGCAAGACGCTTTGAAACAGCGGTCCCTCGAAGATCGTCCGCGGCATTTCCAGGCGCAAATTTCCCGGCTGGGCGAGGGAGGAATTTGACGGCGGTCTGATCCGGCAGGTGAATGCCGGCCAGAGGGCGGGGTTAAGGCGATTGTCTGGATCATCGTCGGTGAGGATCAAACCAAACTCGCCCGCATTGAGTTCGGCGCTTTGGCTCTCGATCGGCACGTCGAACTGAAGGAAGACTTTCCCCCCTTTTTTTTGAGCATCTCGAAAATAAAGGTTCGCGAAGCATTTTCCGGAATCGCGGCGGCGTTGTGCCGGTCGCGCCAGATTGATCAGCGCGTCGAGCATCCCGGCGCGATTCTCCAGCAATTCGCAGGCAAATAGCACGTCGAGATCGACGGCATTCAACGGGTCGAATGTGGCTTGGAACCGGAAAGGCCTTTTAGACAAACGCAGAAGCGCTTTTCCATTGGTGGTCGCCTGTCTGTTTTGCTCCAATGTCCAATTCGTAAGAGCCTGCAAAGCAGATAGGCGATCAGCGACGTCGTTTCGCACATCGTCAAACGTCGTTCGGACCTCCCCGTTTTCGCGGAGATCGCGAACAATGTCGATCGACAGCAGCGATGAGAACGGTCTTTCAAATTGTGGTGTCGGCTTATAGGCGCGCGGATCGTCGCGGCCGAAGACGGCTTGCGAGACCTGACGAAGGTCATATGCCACGGTAACGGGCAGCGCCCATAACTGCTCGATGACCGTCCTCATCGCCGTCGCGGGCAGATGATGGACGCCACGAAACTCCGGCTCTGGCACGAGATCATCGGGCGGGAACAGCCGCACCAAGTGAAGCAGTCCGGTGCGGATCCGCTCGTCCTCTAAGTGTCGTCCGATGGCGGTCTGGAGGTTGAGGACTTCGGAAGGCTCATAAAAGAGGATGTGCGCGTAAACGGACCTATCATCATCACCGTCAACGGCCTCGTTATGGGTGTCGATAGCGGTTAGGTCGGCGATCAGGGCGGCCAGCACATCCACGATCGCCGCGATTTCGTCCCGGGTATCTCCGGACCGAGCCACTTTAATGACCTCATTCTGAATCACTCCATGGTCAATGCGACGATAGCCGAGTGCGGCTATGCGGTCGTCGACCGGATCATGGTCGACAGAAATGATGAGCGCCGCGTCGATGCGAGGCGGCATGAGATAGGTATTTTGCTCTTCAGTCCGCAGGATGGAACCGCTTGCCAGGGATGCCGCCCGATTGACCAGCAACCCTGCTCGTCTCGAAAGCGACCAGCTGATTCCAGGCGCCTGCGCCAACCCCTTTGCGGTGGCGAGGTTTCCGACTGAGGTCACGCCGAGACGCTGGAGTGATCGTTTTGCTTCATGGGTCAAACCAGCAACGGCAGAGACATCCCTTGTTGACGGAGAATTATGGTCATCGATTGCCGATCGACAGTGTTCTAAGAAGCTGCACTGCTCACATTTGAAGTAGACGTGGAAAAAGGTCCGGTCGACACCGACGCCGACCTGTTTTGCGGCGATCTCCGGAAGATGGTTCGCGCAGAAGTCGTCAACCAGACGAATGTATGGATCGAGCGCGAAGGCTTCTACCTGCCATTCGTCCGAGGAAGCTGATCCATCGTCCTTGATACGCCAAATTTCACCAGTCCTGCTGATTGAGGTGTCGGAAACTTTCATTTCCTGCAGCAAAGCCTGCAGCACGCGCGCGTAAAATGCGACCTGGGTCTTGTGGAATGCCGTGGCCCGGCGGGTGGCCTTCACGTCAATAAGCGTCAGTTCTGTCCGGCCGGGATCGGTCGCCGACGGCGACCGACGTATCAGGTCGGCAAGATTGCGATTGAGATAAAGGCCGGTGCCCTCCAGAAAACTGGCCGGCCCGCTCGGGCGCAGGTTCATCTGAGCAGCATAGGCTTCCGGACGTTTTCCTCTGAGGAAGGCACCTGTCAAAACCTCGCTCAGGGCATCGTCCCCGAAAGAAGGCTTCAAAACGCTGCTCTCGTGTGACAGCCGCCGGACGACCCTCTCTTCGAACTGGTTTCCCAGTATCGCCCAAGGTTTTTCCCGCACATCCTTCACAATCGGGATCGCGGCAAGTTCGACATCTGAAGAGAGTTCGTAGCGGACTTTGCGCTCGCATCGATATTGGAACCAGGATTTGACGGTAGATGCGCTGAAGCCCTTCCCCATTCTCAACTCACGCTTGCGATTCGGTTTCCCGTTCGCACGATGCCGGCCCGCGGCCGAGGACGCAAGCGCATGCTTTCATTGCAAGATTTCCGCTGCGATGACCGGGGACCTCCAACCCCTGAGGGTATACCGTCAAAAGTAGTAGGTATTCTTCTTAGAGAGCCAAGTATCTTTCTGGATGGCAATTTGACAGACATACGGCAGGTGAAATACAAGTTGATTGGGTCAATCGGCAGATGAACCTAGGCGACCACCCGGCAAAAAAATGGTCAAAAAAATAGCTGATCGGGTCGCCAAAAAATCGCGCTGTGGTCGCCGGAACGATCGCACAACGAGAGAGGGCGAGGAATTCCGCACTGTTCTCGGCCCTCAAAAATGTCCCTGTTGAAAGGAACACATTTGTCATGGCGATTCAGATTCCCGTCGTCAAAGGGAAGACGCTCTCGACAGAATACTGGCTGGGAAGCCTGTCGTTCTCCGCAATCTCAAAATATGTCAAACTACCGGAAAATACCGATTGGGACGAAGTCTTCGGCGGCAAGGGCGAGCAAGAGGCCCAGCGAAAGCTGAACAAGGCGCGCGTCAACAACGAGATCGTTCCCTATCTTCTCAAAAGCGATGACGCTTTCTTCTCGTCGCTGGCCCTCATTCTGGTGCCCGCCAGCGGCAACCCGCTCAAGGAAGGCCCGGATTTCAAGTTCATCCCGATCACACCTGACAGCAAGATCGGGATCCTCGAAATCGACGAGAGCATCGATATGTTTCCGGCCGACGGTCAGCATCGCACCGCCGCAATCATCGACGCTTTAAAGCGGGACAGGGCACGCATGACGTCGCAAGAAGTACCTGTCGTGCTCTTGGCTTATGTCGATAAGGATAGGTTGCGTCAGCATTTTAGTGACCTCAACCTTAATGCAAAACCGGTGTCTCAGTCGATGGGTTACGCGTTCGAAAGCCGCGACCCCATCGTCATCATTACCAAGCGGATTATGAAGGACGTCGCACTCTTCGACAAACGCGTCAATGAACTATCCAATTCGTTGGCAAGGAAGTCTCCCGACGTCATTACGATGGGCACGCTGGTGCAGGCCCATCATATTCTCCTTGAGGCCATCTACGGGCCAAAATATAAAGACGCTGAGGAAATTGCCAGTCTTCGTCAACTCGATCCCAACGAGGATAGGGTAGGCACCGTGGCGGAAAAGCTGGGTCACGTATGGGAGGTCGTTGTCGACAATCTCCCGGAATGGGACCGGTTGATGAACGGCAATGTGTCGGCGCGCGAGTTGCGTGAGGGCGACGAGGCCAAGAACACCACCGGATACGTCTTTGCTTTCGGGCTTGGCTGGCAGGCAATCGCGACTGCCGCGGCCGCTTTGATCAAAGATGAAAGAGACGACTGGTCGGAGTACCTGGCCCACTGCCTGCGTGCTGTCGACTGGCAGAAGGGCGGTCATTGGCACGGTATCGCAATGGTTGGCGATCGGGTCAACAATACCGGCCCAGGCATCAAAGCCACCGCCGGCTACATCCTGCGAAAGGGTGGACTCGTCGCCGGTCCCGGCGAGGTCGGCGCCCTTGTCAATGCTGCACCACAAGACCCAACCTAAATTGGACGGTCAATCTCGACAAAGCGAGGGGGCGGCTAAACCGCCCCTTTTCGTGACTGGAGCAGCCGCGATCCGAGGTCAGCGGCGATTTTCCCGCTTCGCGGTGAGATCGGCTCGCGCCCGCTCCCGCTGGAAGGTCGCCCCGCATGTTGCGGGGGAAAGGGAGACGGACCATGGCAACTCTTGGAAAGTTCAAAAAGGAAAATGGAGTATATGAAGGGGTGTTCGAGAGTATCACCTACCCGGGTTTGCCAACCCGCATTCTTCCCGTTCAGGCAAAATCTGCCACCGATGCGCCTGACTACCCCGTCTACCGCAGCCAATCCGAAGTCGTTGCCGCCTGGAAGAAGAAGACCCGGACGAGGGAGAGATACCTCGTGGAATACTCGACGACCCGGCATTCCCGCAAGCGATTTAGTGGTGCAGACTGGTCTTGGTCGGCGAGGATTACGTCCTGTTCTGGACCCGCAAATAATCCCGATTTTCGCCCGCTCCATTCGCCGGGCGGGCCTCATCTTCTGAACGAAGGACGAAAGAAACCGCCGCATCGAACGAGCGAGCTTGGAATGTCGGCAGGCTGCCGGCCTGGAGCTCCCACTTCGGCTGAAAGCCGCCAGGTACATAGATCGTCTTGACGCCAGCCTCGTTTGCCGGTCGGATGTCGCGGGTAAGCTGATCGCCAATCACATAGATTGACTGGCCGACCGTTGCCAGTTTCTTCACCCGCTCGAACATGCGTACCGTTTTTGGCGCTTCGAAGACACGATCAACGAACTCGCCAAGTTGGTGCGATTCGATCGTGCGCATCACACGCTTGCGGCTCCCTTCCGTGAAAACGACTGACGTCGCGCCGATCGAGGCAAGGTCGCGCAAACCCTTCACGACGCCGACAAGGAGCTTTGGCTGTTTTGCGATGTTTGCGAAGAACTCGCTCTCGATGTTGGCCACCACAGTACGGCCGAGACCTGAATCCGCACCGTTGCTCCAGGCACGCCGCACGGCCTCTTGAAAATCCACGCCCCGTAGCCCGAGCGTCAACGCATCGATGAGCAGGCGCGTAGGATAGCGAAGACCAAGATGATGCCTCTGAGCCAATTCCTGATCGAATTCCCGGACGAACTCTAGGCGATCGACCTCAGGACCAGTCAACTCGGCGGCATGCTCGACAGCGTCTAGAAGACCCAACTGCGCTTCGGCAAAAACGCCATCCGTGTCCCAGAGGGTGTTATCCGCATCAATCAGGACCAGCGGTCCCGCGCGACCCGTGTCAGGGCGAGGTGCTGCAAGGCTGGCCGTTTGCTGCCGTGGAGACATTGTTTCCACCAGTAATGCACACCGAGGAAATCGGCGTTTCTATTCGAATCACCGGATTAGACTCTTTTTTTACCGGATGCACAAAGGCAAATACGCCAGCCGTTATGATAATCCAAGAGAACAGGGCCGTGATAGCCCAGGACTGGATGCGCTGCGCCGGCTCTAGAAACCTCACTTTATCAGCGACCTTAGCGGCGATCAGATAGGTTTCGACGATATAGTTCCTAAGGTATTCCGTCCGCAGTTCCGGTGCGACTTTTGTCGCATCGGCGGGGTCAACGAAGGCTTTTGCCCACCGGTTTGGCTGAGTACGCGAGATCCCCATCCAAAAAAGCATCGAGACTGGAGGCTTGTCCTTCGCGGCTGCTCTTGGATAGCGGAAGCGAGCCCTGATCGCATGAAACGTCACCAGAGCCCCAGACGTGGCGAGCAAGGCAAACGCTGCGAAGAGCAGATAACTGACGACAACCAGGCCGCTGTTGATTGCTGACCATTTATCGGCCCACGATATAATCGAGAGCGGATAGCCATCCGCGAGTCGATTGAAGGCAAGTCCGGAGAAGGCGGACATAAAGGTCAAGATGGTGAGCAACCGCGTCGCTTTTCCGTCCTGATAGTCGGTCTGGGCAGTGACTTCGTCGAGAGACTCGCGAGCGACCTTCAACGCAGCCTCAAGGGAGTCTTTGTCAGGCGCCAACTGCTTGACCTCGGCACCGATTGCTTCGATCGCTTCCTTGTCGGTAAGCGTCCGCAGCTTGCCCGGGGCGCGATTGTCGTCGGCTCGAGGGAAGAAGGAGATAGACTTACCCCTAATGGCCTCAAAAACGGCCTGGATGCATCCCAGTTTATCCTCGGCCTCTGTCGTCATGCTGCCATCAGCCCCAATCGTCGGTCGCGGTTGCGGATCCAGAACAGTAATGGAAGCGCCGCTACAACCATGATCAATTTCCCTACAACCTGTCCAGCCAGAAAATCAAGCGACCCGAATGCCAGCCAAAGAAACATCACGCTATCGACGATGAGGCCGACAATGCTGCTTGCAAAGGCCGCTTTGACCAGGCCCTTTTTCTGCAGAGGCGTGAACACCAGCAGGTCAGCGAACTCGGAGATCAGGAAGGCGCTTGCAGAGGCCAGCGCCAAAGACGGCGCCGTGAAGGTCGTCGACAGGAAAGCGCCAACAATGATCGCTCCGAGTGACCACAAAAGGCCGAGGCGACGCTGCACCAAGTCACGCAGAACGAGCGCAAGCCCGACAAGCAGGACCCCGCTTGGTGCCGTCAGACCAAAGCCGACGGGGATGAGGCAGGGACCATCTGGGACGCACATCGTGCCAACATGGCCAATCATATAATTGGCGAGCGGGATGCAGGCGGCGAAGCCAGCCAGAAAAATCCCGCCCTCAATCCACTGTCTGTTTCGCGTATTCATCCCGCTCTCCTTGTCACACTTCTTCCGCGACGAACTTTTCATAGCCTTTCGCCCGCAGGTCGCAGGCCGGGCATGTGCCGCACCCGTAACCCCAATCATGACGCTCGCCGCGCTCGCCGAGATAGCAGGTGTGGCTGTCCTCGACGATGACATCCACCAGTGCCCGGCCGCCGAGATCCTTGGCCAACTGCCAGGTCTGCGCTTTGTCGATCCACATCAGCGGTGTATCGATCACGAACCGCTTTTCCATTCCGATATTGAGTGCCACCTGCAAGGCTTTGATCGTATCGTCGCGGCAATCGGGATAGCCGGAATAATCCGTCTCACACATGCCGCCGACGATATGCTTCAAGCCGCGCCGATAGGCCAAAGCCGCCGCAAAGGTCAGGAAGATCAGATTGCGGCCCGGCACGAACGTGTTCGGAAGCCCAGATTCGGCGATCTCGATCTGCATGCCACTCGTCAGCGCCGTGTCCGAGATTTCACCGAGTGCGGCGAGCGATATCGTGTGATCATCCCCAAGGCGATCTGCCCACACAGGATTAAGCTCGCTCATTTTAGCGCGCAACGCGTCTCGGCATTCGAGCTCGATCCGATGGCGCTGACCATAATCGAAACCAACGGTCTCCACGCGCTCGAAGCGGTCGAGCGCCCAGGCCAAGCAGGTCGTTGAATCTTGGCCGCCCGAAAATAGCACCAGTGCAGTCGTCGACATCGCCCGATTCCTTTTAATTGCCTTCAAATTCCGCCCAGCAGGATGGCGTTTCGAATACCTTCACGGAATTCAGTTCGTCGAGCAGCGGCTTGACCTTCTGCCAAATCCAGACAGCGATATTCTCCGCCGTCGGGTTTTCAAGACCGTCGATATCGTTGAGTGTATGATGATCGAGGCTTTCGAGAACCGGCCCGAAAACTTTCTCCACATCAAAGAAGTCGATCACAAATCCAGATTGTGGATCAACGGAGCCTTTGAGCTGTAGTTCGACCCGATAAGAATGCCCATGCATGCGATGGCATTTGTGCGTTGTCGGCACATTCGGAAGTCTGTGGGCCGCCTCAAATGTAAATGCTTGTGTGATTTTCATGGGATCCCGATCATTTTGTGTGTCTGCAAGCTGAGTCGCCAGCGGGGATTTTCAAGACAAAATGCCGTCACTGCCGCGATATTCTCGATCTGATCTGGCCCGTCCATCGGCTGCAGGAAGTAATGCTCGAAGGTGACGTCGGGGAGATCGTCGGGAAGCAATTGCGCTTGCGGGTAAACCAGTTTCAGTTCGCTGCCGGATTTGAGATTGAATGGCGCGCCGGCCTTCGGACTGACGCAAATCCAATCGATGCCATCCGGCGGGTCGATCGTTCCATTGGTCTCGATTGCGATCTCGAAACCGTGTTCGTGGACCGCCGCAATCAGCGCATCGTCGATTTGCAGAAGAGGTTCGCCGCCGGTGAAGACGACATAGCGCCTGCTCTCCACGTTCCCCCATGTCCGAGCGATCGCCGAAGCAAGCTCGCCGGCGTCACGAAACTTGCCGCCGCCTTCGCCATCTGTCCCGATGAAGTCCGTATCGCAGAACTGGCACACCGCCTTATGTCGGTCTTCCTCGCGGCCGGTCCAAAGATTGCAACCAGAAAAACGGCAAAATACCGCGGCGCGGCCAGCTTGGGCACCTTCTCCCTGGAGCGTCTTGAACAACTCCTTGACAGAATAGGTCATGATAGGCCCACCAGTTTTCGCGGAGCAGTCTCGGATGTATCCGTCGCCTGGCTACGGCGGCGCTTGATGTCAGCTCGAACAATGCCAACCAGGTACTGCGCAAGCGTGACGATGTCGCGATTGACGTTCTGAACAGACTTCCAGTTGCGCCTGTCGTTTTCGCCGAAGTTCCATTCCCCCGACGTCCAGGCTGTGTTGTCGATCAAGCAGGCGAGGCCCTTGGAAAACTCATCTGATGTTCTTGCCCCGTCCAGCAACGCCAGCAGTTCCATGACATAGCCAAGCGACATGATCCCAGCGCCATGCACCAGCCGAGATGTCTTCGGCGTATGGTCGACCCATTCTTTTCGGAAAACGTATTGAACAGCGCCATAAAAGTCGCTGATCAGTTTAAAGCAGAGGTCGGCGCCATCGGGCTCGCGAATGAGTTCGCGCATGACGCCGTCGCTCAACGAATTTATGATGACACGCTGGATTGCGGTGTCCCTGATGATGCCGGTGGGATTGGTGTGTTGGTACACCTGTCCCTTCAGCAGAGACTTGTCGTCGTAGTTCAAGCGCGCAGCGATATCTGCGGCAACAGACCGGTCGCCGAGGCGGCGCGGCAGGCCGGTGACTGTTGGCAGCAGTTCGTAGATCAGCGATTTTGGCAGCGGCCGAGTGTTGTTGATCAACACGAACTGCCGGCGGAGTTCTTCGTCGTCGCGGCAAATGATTGCGGACACGAAGACCTGGAAATCTTTCTCGTGGACCTGACCGAGTGCTGTGAGGCGCTGTTGCCCGTCGACGACCATGCCGGGAGCACCGGCGGCGATGTCGATTTCAACCGTGCAGCGCCCGTCGGCGCTTGGGTCGAACACCTGGACGCTGTTTGTGAAAGCAACGACGATCGGGTTCGGCAAAATTGCTTCCGGCTTTTCCAGGTAGTCGCGGATCTCCCGAATATGGCCGGCGATCTGTGGACGCTGAAAACCGCTGAGCGCGCCGGCATCATCGCGTGCGACCCGCTCGATAACGGCAAACTTCTGGAGATCAGACGCTAGCGCTGCAAATGAAAGGACTGTGTGCGCTTCGCTCTGTCTGGCTCTGATCGCTTGGAATTTCAATATTGTCATTTCGGCCACTATTATTTGGGAGTTGGTCGACCAGGGCATCGTAGACGCCCAGATTGTGAATGCCGCGCCGCTTGTTGCGATTGCTCGCTCGAAAGATCACGACTTCGATCGAAAGCGCAGAACAAATGGGGCACCTGCACCGCTTCCAAGGCCTGTCGCGGAGCGTTCGCTCGTAGCGATCGCGAAGGTCCTTGACTGCCTTAGCGCCGGGTAATTCGTCGATCGTCGTCCCCATCACCGCGGGCGTGGCATAGGCTAGGACGCTGTCGAGCGTCTCTTCCAGTTGCGCTTCGCCTTTATCGTAGGAGCGCAGCGCCGCCAGTGCGGTTTTTTCCATTGAAACAAGCCGCTCCTGGTTGAGTGACCCGCGCTTTGCAAGTCGCTGCAGCTTGGGGTTTTCAAGCGCCTGAGGCACGCGGATGGCTGTGTAGTATTCGAGTCTGCCGCTCTTTGTCGGAAGGAAGTAGTTCGCCTTCGCATCCTTGAATGCGCGGATCAACGGCGACGTCGTGTCGAAACTGGTAATGTTGAAAGAGCCGAAGGTGTGGATCTCATCAGCCTTCGCAAATCCTAGAATATGAAGGCGGGTACTTTGCGGAATGGCGTCCCGGATCGCTGTCAGGCAGGATTTGATCTGTGCCGCCTTCAGGGGAACAGTACCGCCGAGTGCCAGATAATCGTAGCCCATCGCGACCAGACGGCGCGCGCTCTCGGCCATGCTTCCAGGGGACCAGCCTTGAATGACGCCCATCGGCGTGAAGCGGTTTGACATATGCTGCGTTGCCGTCCGAAACGCGGCCGCATTCTCAAGCGTGATCTCAAATCGCCGGCGTGCTTCTTCAGTGCCGCCTTCAAACCCGGTAAGGCTCTCGTCGAAATCGAAAATGATATGGTCGACCGAGCAGCCGTGGGTAAACCGCGCATCGTCGTAAAATTCAGCCGTGTCCTCCGGTGTGTAAGGAGGCTTATCTTCCTTATGATATGTAAACGCGCCGCAATCGCCAAAGATCGGCAGATGTTGGAATGCTGGCTTGTCGAGGCGGAGAAACTCCCGCGCGCCTACCCGCCGGAAGCGCATTGACTGT
Organism: Rhizobium sp. LjRoot258; assembly: GCF_964254185.1. Classification (NCBI taxonomy): domain Bacteria; kingdom Pseudomonadati; phylum Pseudomonadota; class Alphaproteobacteria; order Hyphomicrobiales; family Rhizobiaceae; genus Rhizobium; species Rhizobium sp. LjRoot258. The sequence goes on from NZ_CAXUST020000004.1 coordinate 93,588, forward strand.
GCTTCCGTATATTTTCCGCCCACTGCCGCGCCGCCAACGATGCCGCGGGAAACGAGCATGCCTTTGTATGGGGCGTATCCCATGATCTCGTGCGGATAAGCGTCATCCCAATAGGGCGTGCGGCCCTCCGAATAGCGGTCCCGGAGAAAATCGTAACCTGGATCGACGTGATCGAGACTGTCGGCAAAAATGAACTTCATCGTGTCGGCCTCGATAGCTTGCGGTCGAGTTGCATCAGGTGCTCAGCAAGCAGTCGGTTGTGCTGCGGGGTGCCCTGGATCTCATTCCACTGGAGGCCAAGCCCCTCCCAAGTTCCTTCCGTCCAAGCGCAAAGGGGCGCGATCCGATGCAACGCCTCCCTGACTTCGGCCTCCGGCGTCGCAGAACTATCGGCACGCAACATCACCTGATCCATCAAAGCGCCCATTGCCTTGATGCCAGCAGAATGCATCAGCCGGCTTTCCGTCGGTTGTTTGCCCCATGCCTCCTGAAATACGTCGCGGACGGCCGTCCAGTATAGGGCAAGTGCCTCGTACATCGCGTCGGGATCATAGGCTTCCGCCGAAAGCTTATACTGGTGCAGAGCCCCATGAGGGCCCTTGAGGTTTTGCTTGATCGCATCAATCAAAGCCGTGTCGTTGACGACGCTCTGCTCATCACCGGCATCGGAGGCACGTCGGATCAAGCGGTAGAATGGCGACTTCTGCTGCCGATTGAGAAGATTGCAAAGTTCGCTCGGCAAACGATTGGCGGCAAGGTCCTTTGGCAGGAGTGACCCGACTTCAGGGAGCAATTCGTTGATCAGCCGGACGTCCAGCGCTTTGACCTTGTTGACCAGGATAAACTGTTCCCGATGGACCTGCACATCCTGTGAAACAAAGCCGACAACCGGCACGGGGAAACGACTGTCTTTGGCTTTTGCAAGCGCCAGGGACCGCTGTTGGCCGTCGACGATCCAAGCGGCTCGCTTGCCGTCCTCAAAAAGCGGAATATTCAACGTGCCTGAAACGCCGACTTCCGAAAGCCCTTTTGGCTTCGGGCCGCGTGAGACGTCAAATGTCACGTCGGATGAAAGAGCAAGGGTAATAGCGTTCGGGAAGAGGACCGGGCCACTGTCTAGAAACTCAACGATGGCCTTGACGTGGCTTTTGATTTCCTTGCGCTGGAAGCCCTTCAGATCCTTTTCATCGCGATGGATACGACTAATGTTGGCAATCCGCGTCAGATCCGAGCCATGCAGAAAAAACGCATAGACGTCGATACGATCGCCTTGTTGCGTTTTGACCGCCCGGACCATCAGATTGTCTTTGACGCTCTTCATAGCGCCCTCTCTTCGCGGATCTCGGCTGTTAATCTGGCAAATCGCTTCTGCTCGCAGGCGATATTCAACTCATCTCGCAATATCCGAAGCAGCTTTGTCGACCGACCATCGGCGCGCGACCAGTGATCCCGGACGATGGATTTAAGATCACGATCCGACATCCGCGTGCCCAACTTGGAAGAAGGGCGATCCCATCCGGCAAGCGCGATCTCAACGAGTTCGGCATGATCTTTGGCTGTTGCAAGCGGCGCAGTGGCGAGGACGTTCTCAACAAAATGGCGAACGGCACGGGACGCGAAATCAGACCGGGTGCCGGGCAGAGTGCTTTGCGGGCCGTCCAGGCGGTCATCATAAGGAAGTCGGATACCCTCCAGACGAGGGTTCAGATCGGGCACGTCGCGACCGCCGACAATCCTTATCCTCTCACACAATGCGTCCGAAACGCCCTGAAGGGCCGGAGCCACCATTCTCAAATAGGGGGACGGAAGTGCGATTATGATGAGGCCGCTTGATCTGTCGAACAGGTCGTTCATCGTCTTGTGCCCGCCAAGCGCCGCCCACCAATCGGCGTCGCCATGATCCTGGAGTTTGTCCAGGATGCAATCTTGGTTGCCTCTGGAAACCGTCAGATTATAAGAGGGTATGTCTTGCTGGCTGTGGATGAGGCCGAGCCCGGCCGATACGATATGGAGTTCGGCCTGCGCGGAGTCCGCCGCTTTTTTCGCTTCCACAAATGATCGGCCGCAATAAATATCCTTTGCCGGAGCCACGGTCTCGACAGTTGCAACCTTCGCCATCCAGGCCTCGGCCACTTGCCCTACAGTGCCGATCGGCAAATCTCGGGCGCACAGCAAAGGATTGGGGGTAACCCGCTTTCTTTGCGTGCAGGCGGTGAGGATTACGGGCATAATGGGCGTCTCTGTGGGCGTCACCCATTTACTGGAGCAACCTATGTCGGTAGTGACATAACTGCGCTGCAGCATTCAGGTCAATACAGAAACTGCATCCGGTCTTTGGTCTCCCCAAGAAACTGAACTCTTGATTTTCGACATCGCAGTTATTGCTGGCTGGCAAGATGGCTTCTATCCGCGGGTAGCAGGACGGCGCATCCATCCCGTACGAGGCTGCGTTGCGCTATCTCGTGAGATGATCAAGGACCAGAGCAGCGTCGCCCAGCGTCTTCACCGCGAGCCTCGCGAGTGGCTTGGTCGCGAACTGCTTGTACCCTGACAGATTGCTGTTGGCGCCATCGCCGTTTGCATCAATCCAGGCACGGCTGCCTTTGGGCTCCTTCTCCACCCGTTCGATCGTTGAAGGCAGATCGCGCGGCATTCCCAGACGAACGACCCACAGATTGATGCGATCCGCGTGGTCGAACTCAACCCCTAGGGCCCGGCCACCGCGCCTGCTTTCGAACACTTCAAGATGCGCCTTCCTGCTGGTATCGCGGGCACTGGACACTTCTACAAAATCGCGGCGCAGACGTGCACGCAGAGCGCCTTTAAGGTTCTCGATTTCGGATGTTGTCACGGCATGTCTCCTGAATGGTCGCTTGAGAAGTGGTCGGAATGGGTCCTCTCTTGTGTCATTTATTGAACAAAAACAACAACAGATGCCCGTCTCTTGAGATTCTTTCGCGACCGTATGACTGTGTCGCGGTTGTAATGCGTCGTAGACTTAGGTTTTCAGCGCGGCCATAGCGCAATTGACAATCATATCAGATACTTGGCCGAGGCCTTGTACGGACACGCTGGTTCGGCTCCTTTCAAGGCGGTCAATCTCAATCTGGAGGTCGTCGTCCGCTTCGAAGCGGCTCGATTGGCTTTGTCCCATCAGGCAATGGAGCGAAAAGCTCTGAGATATCACATGATAGAGCCGTCGCGATTTTCTCCAACGTGACAACCGTCGGATTTTTGCTACCGCGTTCGAGGTGGCCAGCATAGGAACGCTCGATACCGGCTGTAAGCGCAAGATCGTCCTGCGAGATTCCTTTCGAAACCCGCAAACGTCTGAGATTCATCGAGACTCTCTGCCGTGCATCCATGGCGGGAAACACAACATTTGACATTCTATGAAACCACGTATTATAGAGCTATGAAAGCAATCTGAGCGTGAATCGTCGGACGTTGCGCAAGCGGTTGTTCGACCTTGCACAGTGGAAGCCTTCATGGAACTACGCCAGCTCTCCTACTTCGTTGCGGTGGCCGAGGAACTGCACTTCGGCCGGGCGGCTGCCAAGGTGCGCATCGCCCAGCCGGCGCTATCCAATCATGTGCAGGCGCTGGAGCGGGAGCTCGGCTGCCAGCTGTTCATCCGCTCGACCAGACGGGTGGAACTGACCAAGGCAGGGGCGATCTTCTACGATCGCTGCGTCGGGATCTTGAGCGAGGTCGATCTTTCTGCCGAGATCACCCGGGCGGTGGCCGGTAAGACCATCCGGCAGATCAGGATCGGCACCGTCTATCCGGCGACCACCGGCGTGCTGCCGGCATTTCTCTCGAAGATTACCCGCAAGTACCCGGACATCCGCATCCATATTTCCAGCGGCAATACCGGCGACATCATCCGCAGCCTGGAAAGCGGCCGGATCAATCTCGGCTTCATCCGCCCGGTGGAAAACATCGGCTCGTTGCGCTTCTTCTCGATCGCCCACGAGCGCTATCTCTTGGCGGTGGCTCGGACGAACCGGTTGGCGGGACAAGAGGAGATTGGCATCGACGATCTGCGCTCCGAGAAGATCATCGCCTTCAATCGCCAGAACCTCTCCTACACCGAGCGGTACTTCAACGAGAAGTTCGACGAATACGATCTGACCCGCAACATCGCCTATAGCTGCGACGACACCTATTCGCTGATGTCGCTGGTTTCGGCCGGTCTTGGCATCGGCTTTGCACCGGAGTGGACCGAGGGTCTGCCGAACCGGGCCTTCGAGCTGAAGACGGTGAGGGGGATCGATTTCAGGATCGGGCTGGGTGTTGCCTGGAATAAGGAGGACCCAACCGCCTCGCGCGATGACATCGTCGATATAGCACGGTCGTTGGCGAGGCCGGGGGCTCTCAACAGGGTTGGGTGAACGATCACGTCCCCGCCGCGGGCAAAAGGGGTCACAAGGGCGCCCTCGCGTGCCACCGTCTCCCGACAAATTCTGCCAGAGGTATGTTGCGCGCGCAGAAAGACCTTATTTGCCAGGGGCCAATAGCTGTTTGAAAATCCACTCTTCAATGGCGTTACGTGTCACGATGCCTTCGAAACGACCGGCCGTGTCAACTAGCAAAGCGACATTGGCTTTAGCCAATCCAAGCTGCTCGTATGCATTCCGAACGGAGGTGTTGCGTTGAATAACAACAAGCTCGCCAAAGTCGCTTTTCTGCTTGGAATGCCGAGTCCGTAAGGGCCCGACCAAATTGAGTGGTGATGACCTCGGTGAACGCGTTGTCGAAAAGAGGCGCCTTTCCTGGAACCAGGATAGAATTTACGATGTCGGTCCTCACCGAAATGAGCTCTTGAAGAGCGCTGGACTTTACCCGGCCAAGAGGGCGATCACGCTCGTCAATTACGACGAGCCCCTGAAAATGTCCGCATAGCAGAGAGCGTCTAACTGCCGAGGCCGCCGTGACCGCGCGATTTTGATCATCAATCGAGAAGCTCGAGCGGGGAAAATCGCCGACTCTGATGACGAAGTAGGACCTGCACTCTCGACCAATAGCTTCGTTGGTAAAACGAGGTTTATTTGCCTCTTTTTCGGAAACAAGCAGATCAGCAGCGGCGGCGACCTGCACGATAGCACTATCGCTGATGCCTTTGAATTTAGCTCCAAGACGAAAAGCGTTAATCTCCTGAACCCCCCCTGCGAGAAGTAGATACACCACGGTCGGACTTAACAGAATGACGACCCGGGAAACCTCTCCTAGGTCAACGTGTATCTTCTTCGCCACCCGAGCGATATCAAGACAGCAGCGATAACGACAGTCATTTTGTCTCCCAAAAAAATGATGGCGAAGGCAGTGGCGCCTAGACAGAAGCATCTCGACGATCTGTGGCGGCAAGATCCGAACTGGCATGACCCCCGACAAGACAAACCTAGTCTTTGCAGCGTTTTATAACGTTCCGAGTATGCAGCTTTAAGGGCGTCCAAACTCCCTCGGCTGACTTTCTGCAGCCGCTCGTCGGTTTCCATTTTCGACTGATTGACATGCTCGTTGAGGAACAGCCAGACCGATAGGAAGTTCGTTGAACAATACTAAACCGACCTTCGAATTTCGCCTTCCGATCTAAGGGATGAAAAAAGCCCTTCAAGCGGCTGTTGCCGGAATGCTTCTGCCTATGATCGCCATCGCGCAAAGAATGGAGTTTCCTTGTTGGATGTTTGATGCTGCGGAAAGGACGGCCCAATAGATCGCCCCCGGTCCAACACCAACGAAGTCGGTGTGGTTTCTCATTGAACGCGGGACGGCACTATCACCGGCTCAGTGGAATAGCGGGCTATGAGCGCGTTGGCTAGCGGACTAGCGGCCGGTTGCGGCTCTAGCAACTTCTGCTGCGCGCTCACGTATATCGGCCGCTTTGGGCCTTTTCGCAAAGTTCAGCATTGACGAGAATTTCGTTCGCCTTGTTTGAAGCATCTTACAAACACGTAGAGGCTTCCCCTGGCGGCTTCAGTGGCGTTGAAAACGTCGGAAACTGGGCTGGAAGCATCTGCGGATGCAATGTCTTTGCCATACATCGCTTTCTGCACCGGTGCTGAAAGATAAACCGCTCTCACCGTGCCGTCTACCTCGGTCATATGCTGTTGTACGTCAGTCTCGAAAGCGAAGCTCTTTTTCGCATCATAATAAGTTTCCAGTCCGACGATATTCACCATGAGATCAGTATTCCACTCCAGTAGGCTTTGAAGATAGTCGTTCCAGGCTTTAGCCATTTCGGATCCGGGGGCACCGTCCAGCGCCCTGCGAGCGAACCTGTCCGCCAGATAAAGGCGTTTCCACGCATTCCTAATAAGCTGATCTGAAAACCTGGATTTCTCGTTCTCCCTTGCAAGGGTCAGAGCTTCCGACTCAGTCCATCCTAGTCGATCCGACAATTTGACAAAGCGATCGCTAAGGTCGAGAAATACTGTAGCTGTAGCACCCGCCAGGCCGGCTAAGATTACTAGCGACGAAGTACGGATCCGATCTGCCAACCGTGCCATGGATCGACGCCCCTCCCATGATTGTTTAACAATCGCATATTCATTCATAAGTGCACTACCCCCCGATGTGGTTTCGAGGGTTACAGGTCCCGCGACCTAATCCACGTTCTCAAGAAGCGCCTCAGCGGCAATTCCTAGCCCGAGCAGGACAGGACGCCGTGACGTGAATTGACGGCCTTATCGCGCCTTAGAATCGTCCGCACCGATATCACGTGACAGCAACACCATTAGTTGTCGATATTCCGTGTCGTTTTCCGGGTCAATCGAACCGGTAACCCGTTCGTTCCATTCGTCTTTCCATTGGTCGAGCAGCTTTTTCTGCACAGTATCAGTTTTCACTTTTGCATCACTGGCCACACCTTGATAGCTCGCAAAAGCCGAATCCATAAATTTAAGATAGGCTTGAAAAACGTCGGCACCCCACACTGCTTGTTGGGAATACATTTCTCTGTCAACCTGTCGCTTGAATGCGATTACGGTTTCTGGATTGTCTTCTTTCCAAGAACCCTTGTCGTTTATGAAGCAATAGATGCGATTTAACGGAACTCTGATCTGGTCATACACTTGGAGCCGCCGATCCGCGATTTTTTCCTCATGCTGTGAAATCCTTGTCTGTTTGGCGAGTTCCTGCTGCACGTAAAATCCAATCACTGCCACCGAAATTGGAATGAGATATTGCGCGACCAGCTTGGCTATTTCCAAGCTGTTCCAAAGTTGCTTTTTCTCTTCGCCCATAGTGCCCCCAGGGCGGTATCACCGCCGATGTCAAAGCATTCGCCTAATCGACAAGGCTGCTTAGAAATCGCCTCGCCATCAAATGGAAGGACGCGGAAACAAGCATGCAAATCGCTACGACAACAGCAGTCGCCCAATTAATCGGGCCTGGATTGGCTTGAACGCCGGTTAGCGTCGGCGTTAGTGCACCGGCCAAGGCAACCGAGATCGCAATACCGTTGAGATAGGCGGCCGTCAGCTTAGCTTTTTCGTTCTGCTGAGTTTTCATGTTGTCTTCCACAGATTGTATGTGACGGGTCTCTTTCCACACTGCCGGAATTAAAGCGATCTCGATGCACTGCTTTTGCGTGAACTGCGCGTCAAGTACGGGCGTCGTTTCCAACTTTAGCCAAGCTAAAAACAACTGTAAGCCTCCCTTTGTTCGGGATCATATATACGCCTTAAGAGGGTACTTCTCTACATTGACAACTAAAACGCAAACGCTCAGATCTGGGTAACCTGTGCGGGAAGGCGTGGAATCAATCTTTGCGGTGGCACCTAGTCCACCATCATCCGCAGCACAAACGCTGCCAATAACTAGTTTTCCGTCTCACAAAGGATGGACTACATGGAAGGCAAACGGATAATTCTCCTTCTTGACGGTACATGGAATGACCAAGAAGTTGGACCCACAGATACAAACATAGTGCGTCTCCAAGCAATCATTGCAAGGTCGATTGCCGTTGCCCCTGCCGAGAAATCAACGATCGATTTAGACAATTCAAGCCAAGCTCGGTTGGTAAGTGGATACACGAGCGACGGCAGGGAAAACATCGTTTACTATGAGCGCGGTGTTGGAACTAATGCATTCGATCGCATCCGCGGCGGGGCTTTTGGTGATGGTCTGGCGTTGAAAGTTCGGCGCGCCTACAAGTTTCTTTCTTACCACTACGCGCCTGGCGACGAAATCTTCATATTTGGCTTCTCTCGCGGGGCCTACACCGCACGATCCTTGGTGGGTTATCTCGGGGCGGCGGGGCTCCTGACACGTGAACATTGTTCGGCTGAACTGGAGCCAATCGCATGGAGCTTCTATCGAACAAATCCCAATGATCGCTTACCGGGGACTTGGTACCAGCTTGAGCAATTTACCCACGACCGCGACAAATTTCGGGTGGATTGCATCGCTGTGTTTGATACGGTTGGAGCTCTGGGGGTGCCTTTGGATCCCTTCTTTCTGGTGAACCGTGACCGCTTCGCCTTTCACAACGTTGACCTTTCATCAATCACCAAGGTGAATTTGCACGCGGTAGCGATCGATGAACATCGGAAGCCGTTCGAAGCGACATTGTGGCGTAAACCAAAATTCAAGCACTTCAATACTGTCACCGAACAGGTGTGGTTCTCAGGCGCTCACGCAGATATCGGAGGCGGATACGTTCCGGAAGAAATGAGAAACGACCGTTTTCCCATTTCCCTCGACGATATTGCGTTAGATTGGTTGATAAAACGGCTTAGTTTCCATTTTCCCAAGTTCCCCTGCGATCCGAAGGTCTGGAGGTCAGTTGACAAGGATTGGGCCCTGGCGCCACACCACGAGCCGCGGCGGCTGCAATACAAACTGTATCCACGTGCATTTCGCGCTATCTCTAACTATCCAATAGGACGCCTCCTGCGCCGGGAAGTGGGAGTTTCGCGTGATAGGCACTCGGAACCAATCGGTGAGATGGTGCACATGTCAACCATCGAACGACTCGGACGGCGGATAATGATGGAGCGCACAAAGCAAACGTATGCTCCAAAGAATCTCGTGTCGGTCCTAGAGAGGATCGTCGGGACCTATAGCAAACACGGGAATACAAACACAACGAGAGACGGCCACGATCTAATAGTTGTGAATTGGTGCGGGCAGACGTTAGATTCAAAGGAGCCTTCGGATCGCGAAGCAGTGCTGAACGCTGTGGCAGCTGCGCGCAGCCGCCTGCGTTGAAAATTGAGGTAGGATTGGCTTTGGCTAATTTAGGGCTTGCCGTAAAGCCGTCGTTAAGGCGGCGCTATGGCTCTTTCAGGCCATCATGAAAAAGGTCGGGAGGATCTTGCATGTCATGTATGCGAGCTCGCTGTCGACTACGGGCTCGTGGCTTGGGGTAGACGAAGCCCCTTCAGGGGACGACGCCGCTCCAAGCCCCCCAATAATCAGCTAGGAGGGACCAGTAAGGGCAGGCGCGTTTTCGATCATTTCAGGTGGAGTTGATCGTGCGCAAATGCGTACGTCCTATGGCATAACCTACTAACCGGAACGGGCCTAGTGAACCTGTCGCCCTAAATCGAGGGGTCAACGTGGGGCGAGCTTGCAATACGGAACATGAGAAACCGACCGCATCACGGTCAAGGCATAGAAACACAGCCAACGATTGTTCGCACGTCAGCCGATGGTATTAAGTCGGCTTTCTCGGAGGAACCTGGTCATGAGCGGCCGAACTTGGACGCCAGCGAATGGAAGCGCGCGTGGAACCGAACCCGACACATCGCGGCATTGGTTTATGGTGATCACACAACGAGAAGAGGACCATCGGAGCGCCGCCCGCTGATTTAGCGGCAGGCCCCCCTAGAAGCGGTCAAAGACGCGTTGCCAGTCCTTGCGTGTCATGCGGTCTGCAAGCCTAGCAGGACGCCTCGATCATATGTCCCCATGAAACCGACGCGAAACCACGAGGAAATACCTTTTTCCTTCTCATCGGTGTTCGGATAGTCATCGACGCGGGCGACGTCGTGAACGATGACATCGGTGCGGTTTTTGTCTCGAGCAGCAGCGGCGAAGGTGCGGATTGCCCAGCCGGCGCTCAGCAATCATGTGATGGCGCTGGAAAAGGAGCTGGGATGCTCATTGTTCATCCGCTCGACGCGGCGGGTCGAACTGACCAGGGCAGGGGAAACCTTCTATGATCGCTGCGTCCGCATCCTCTGCGAAGTCGATCTGACCACCGAACTGACGCGGGCCGCCGGCGGCAGTCGTCTCCGCCAGATTAAGATCGGCACCGTCTATCCGGCCACCATGGGCATGCTGCCGACGCTCCTTCCGAAGATCGCCCGCAAATTCCCCGATGTGAAGATCCATATCGCGTCCGGCAACACCGGCGACATCATCCGCAACCTGGAGAGCGGCCAGATCAATCTCGGCTTCATCCGCCCGGTCGAAAACATCGGCTCGTTGCGCTTCTTCTCGATTGCTCACGAGCGTTTCTATCTGGCGGTTGGCCATTGCAATCCTCTTTCAGAACGCGACTAGATGCCGGCAGAACCTGTCCTTCACCGAGCGCTACTTCAATGAGAAGTTCGAGGCATACGACCTGACGAAGCACATCGCCTACACATGCGATGACACCTGGTCGCTGGTGTCGCTCGTCGCGGCCGGGCTTGGCATCGGCTTTGCGCCGGAATGGACGCTTGAGCTTCCGAACCGCGCCTTCGAGTTGAAGAAGGTCAAGGGGATCGATTTTAGGATCGGGCTCGGGGTTGCCTGGAACCGGGAAGACCCAACCGCCTCGCACGACGACATTCTCGATATTGCCCGGTCGTTGGCACGGCCGGGGCGGTCTGCTCTCAACAGAGTTGAGTAGCGACGCGACCGCAATGGCTCACCGCGCATAGTCCGAGACATGCTAGCGACCATATCCTCATCCAAGGCGTCATCCTGAGGCATCGCTCTCGACTGATCCAGTATATGACGCTATTAGCGAGGACAAAGCCACGACGCTGGTCAGCGTCACCTCCCTCGGTAAGTTAAGTTCAAGGTTCTGATACATGAGAAAGCCGCAACGAAACTTCGTTGTTGAAGTCAAATCCGGCCGTCGGCGGCAGACGTCGAAACCGATCTCGATTTGGGGTAATCTGGATCTCAAAGCTGTGTCGGCTGCGGTAAGCGCTGACGTTTCAGGTGACGCCGGTCATCACATCGTAGAAAGCGCAATTTCTTCTACGCCGGTGTGTTCCGAACAGACGCCGTTATTGACACCGCCATTGGAGCAGCCAACAACGGTGTTGGCACCACAGGAGAGACTTATGGCCAACGAAACCAACGCGACTGTCAATACCGATTCCGGGATCACCGATCCTGTAACAGCGGCGGAGCCGAAGAAGCAACGTGCACCGCGCGCCAAGAAGGCGACGCCCGAGACGGCAAGTGCCGATATCACGGTGGAGACCCAGTCGCCTCCTGCACCGGCAAAGCGTGGCAGGCCGGCGCGTGCTGGCAAAACCAAGCCGATCGTCGCAAAAGCCGCACGCGGAGCGAAGCGGGTTGGCAAAACGAGCGCTGCAAAGTCCGCCCCCGCCGCGACAAACGCTCCCATTTCGGCTGCCGACGACATGGCAGAGCTGCTTCGGCTGGAGGAAGAAAACCAGATGCTGCGCAAGTCACTGGCAGAAAAGCTTCGCCAGGAAAACGCAGATCTTCGCAAGCGCCTCGGTCTTGCCTGACCAGCAGGTTGCAAGCGTGTCGGCTGCGGCCAACCGGATTCGATCCTGTTCCCAGTGACCATGAACATCGGTGGCGGATTGTCCGCCGCCGAAGCATTTCAAGGGCAGGTCGACTGCAGCGAGAAAGCGCGAGGTTGAAGAAAGATGGTGGCGTCGCCTTGGAAATTTCTCGTTGGACTAACGAGACGACATGGCAAGGAAAGAAACAGCGCCTCCATCGAGGACACATCCGATAAGCCGGTAGCCGATGAGACGCAGGAGCCGGCTCAGCTCCAACCACCGGCTGCACTGGTGCTGTCCACTGACGGTGGGCAGGACACTGCCGATCAGGTCGATGCGGATTCGCACGCCTCTGACGATGTTCCCAATATCGCGAAGGTCGTCGAAGAACCGACTGCTCCGGACAAATCAGCCTTGGAGCAAGTTGATGATCGCGCCTCCACGACGGGACGGAGACAAACCGTTGCTGTCGAGGTATCGGCGACAAGGAAGCCCCGCAAGGCGCGTGCGTTGCGAAAGAAAACCGCGCCTGCGAAGATCCAGTCGACACCATCAACGACTTCTGCCGTTTCAAACGATCTCCAGGACCTTGATGACGAGATCAGGCAGCTACGCAGCCAGCTGGCGAAGAAGCTTCAACTGCAAAACGCCCAGCTGCGAAAGATGCTGGAGCGATTTGACCAATAGATAACGAGGATACTTCTCAATCTGCTCGCAGTGATATTGTGCCGCTTGGCGGTCTCAGAGCTAGTGATGAATGTGCATCCGCTCGGCCGGTGCATCTCAGCAATTAAATCCGTACGTCACGAGTCGATTCCTCTTCGAGCGGCGTTCGCAGGCACGATCGTCCGCGGCGACCGCAATAATCGGCCTGAACAGCGGCAGACGTTTCAATTGGAGTTGCCCCATAGAAACCGGACAGGATCAGACTTCTGTTTGACAGTTTAAGAACTCACGCGGTGATCGATATCCCAATGCCTTGTGTGGGTGAAGCGTCTTGTAATGCTCGCACCACAAGGGCAGTTGGGCTATGACCGTTTCAGCGTCCGGGATGGGATTGACCTTGAAGGTTTTGACAAAGGCTTCGGCCATTCCGTTGGACTGCGGGCTGCGAACCGGCGTCGAGCACAGGAGGTCGTCCACGGGCTTTGGAAGAAGGCTGCTTCGCCCGCTCTGCGATATTCGACCGCGCAACACTTAAAGTCTCGCACACTGCCGTCATCGAGAAGTGCCCTTCGGCAAGGACAGCGATCGCAACAGGTGTTTTTTGTGTCGGTGGCGATTTCAAGGGCTTCCTTGAGAATTTCGCCTTCCATCGTCTTCTTGCCGAGCAGGCGTTGCAGTTCCTTGACCTGGTTCTGAAGGGCGCGATACCCGGAAGCCGGAACGACCTCTTCCTGCGACACGGTGGCGGTCAATGCCCCTTGAGCTGCAAGCTTGCGCCAATTGAACAATTGGTTCGGCTGGATGCCGTGACGCTGGACAACGATGCTAACCGTCACGTCTGGCTCATACGTCTCCTGAATGAACAATCCAAGGATGTAATGTTTTCACGATACATCCGCGTTTAAACGGAATACCGCGATCCGAGCAGCCAGGCACGCACTCCGGTCCCCCCGCTACTGGTGCTCCTATGGCTCCCCTGAGGATAGCCGGCGGTTGCCTAGAACAGGGAAGATCCAACCGGTTCACGCGACGACATCGTCGATATCGCCCGGTCGCTGGCGAGGGCAGGGCGGTGAGGTGACCGTATTCGGCTAATCCTCACGGTTCCGCCGCCCGTCCGCCGATCTTTGGTTTGCCGGCGTGCCGTTGAAGATCCCCGTGATGCCCGCGCCTCGCGTCCTGCCCCGGCTTTGAGGTCCTGCCGGGTCCGCGCTGCCCCGCAACGGCTTTGCCGTCCTCCACTGCCGTTGCGGCCCGGCGGGTGCGGGCCAGCGCTTGCAGCCCGGCTTTCGGACCGCCGTAGCAGGTCGCGATGGTCGCGACCTTAAACGGAGGTTCGAACATGACGAAGCAGCCAACCCAACAACGATCCGACATCTACAGCCGCATCACCGACAAGATCATCGCCGAGCTCGAGCGGGGCGTCAGACCCTGGATGCAGCCCTGGAACACGGCATCTCAAGGCGACAGGATCACCCGGCCCCTGCGCTACAATGACGAGCCCTATTCCGGGATCAACGTCCTCATCCTGTGGTCCGAGGCAATCGCACGCGGCTTCACCTCGCCGAGCTGGATGACCTTTCGTCAGGCGCTGGAACTGGGGGCTGCAGTCCGCAAGGGCGAGACCGGCACGACGGTCGTCTTTGCCGGCTCCTTCATCCGCCCCGAAACCGCTGAAACTGGCCAGGAGGTCGAACTCAACATCCCGTTCATGAAAACATACACGGTCTTTAACGCCGATCAGATTGCTGGTCTCGATGGTCGATTTCGGAAAATCACGGGGCCATCGGACCCATTCGAGCGCATCGGCGAGGCCGGTCGCTTCTTCGCCAACACTGGCGCCCTTGTCCGGCACGGAGGATCGGCTGCCTACTATGCGGCCGCTCACGACTATATCCAGATGCCATCGTTTGACGATTTCACAGACGATGCATCCTATGTCGCCATCCTCGGCCATGAGCTGACCCACTGGACGGCAGCCCCGCATCGTCTCGATCGCGACCTCAGCCGTTACGCCAAGGACAAGAGCGAACGCGCCCGCGAGGAACTGATCGCCGAGCTCGGCAGTTGCTTCCTCTGCGCTGATCTCGGCATTGTTCCAGAACTCGAACCACGGCCCGACCATGCCAGCTACATCGCCTCCTGGCTCAAGGTCCTCGCGGACGACAAGCGGGCGATCTTTACCGCGGCCAGCCATGCACAGCGCGCTGTCAGCTATCTGCACCATCTGCAGCCCGAAGGGGAGGCGGCGTGAGCCGCTTCTTCCCTCACTGGAACCGCGCAAAGGGCCGGCGCTGGGCCCAGCCTCAGGCTCTAGCGTTGGGTCGATAGGTAAGCATTCGCCGAGGACCGCAGGTTCAGGCTTTCTTGCGTGCTTTGCGTTTCCACTTGGCGGCTAGCGCATCCACGTTTTTGCGAAGGTTGACGGCATCGACTGTGGTCGGATTGTAGTCCGCGCTGCCCCACCATTCGAGAAGCTCATCGTGGCGCTCGTGAGTTTTGTCGGCAAGCGCTTCGCGGAACTCCTCATATCCCCAAGGGCCGCCGACGTCCTCTGGAGGACACCGCCCGACAACATCCAGCAGGATAGGATCATCGAGGCCAGCGATAACCGGAAAGGTCTTTTCGATCTTGACGGTGTGCGTCCAGCCATCGCCGAAGTCATAGAGGTACTTGAACGATCTCGCGCCGATATCTTCGATGGCAGAAAGAAGTGTCGCTTTGCGAGCGTCGATGGGTTCGTCAAAACCACCGTCGGGAAGGCCGAAGCCGACGTCACGGATGCGGAATTCGTAGAGATGGCTGCTGGTCCACCCGAAAGCCGCCTGAAGAACCTCATGAAGCCGGTTAAACCGAATGCGGAACGGTACGACAATGCGCCGCATCACCAGAGGTTCAACGTCATCGAGCGTGACTTTCAAACGGACGAGAGAGGCAGCCATCAGGCCGCCTGCGGCAAAGGTGTCGTCACGGTATTTGTCCAATTCCAAGGAAGCAGTTCATCGATTCGGTTTGCCGGATGATCGGCGATCCGGGCAAGGACGTCGGCAAGCCAGGCCTGCGGATCAATACGGTTCATTTTCGCGGTGACGATCAAGCTGTACATGGCTGCCGCCCGTTGACCGCCGCGGTCGGAGCCGGCGAACAGCCAGGCTTTTCTTCCCAAAGCAACACCACGCAGTGAACGCTCCGCACAATTATTCGACAGGCAGATGCGGCCATCGTCGAGGAACCGGGTAAAGGATTCCCAGCGGTT
This sequence comes from Rhizobium sp. LjRoot258, assembly GCF_964254185.1. Taxonomy (NCBI): domain Bacteria; kingdom Pseudomonadati; phylum Pseudomonadota; class Alphaproteobacteria; order Hyphomicrobiales; family Rhizobiaceae; genus Rhizobium; species Rhizobium sp. LjRoot258. The sequence goes on from NZ_CAXUST020000004.1 coordinate 109,212, forward strand.
CAGCATATAGTCGAACGCTTTCGCCAGATCGTGGTCGCGAGACAGCTTGGCACGTTGATCGCGTATCCAGATCTCCATTTCGTCGATCAGCGGCTTGCTACGCTGCCCACGGGTTGCCTTCCGCTCATCCGCAGTCTGGCCGTTGATCTGGCGTTCGATCGCAAACAGCGCATCGATCCGCTGGACCATCTTGAGAGCGACCGGCGAGATGACCGCAGGGCGTTTGCCTTGCGCTTTTCGACGTGCATTCGTCTCCAGATCGGCCAGCGCGAAGAACGGCCGCCTTGCATGTGCCCAGCACGCTGCCTCATAAATCGGACCCGGACTTCGATCAGGAAGATAGAGCTGGGTATAGCCGGTATAGGCATCGGCCTGAAGGATGCCGCTATAATTGGCCAGGTGGGCTTGAGGGTGTTCGCCGGCTCGATCCCGGGAATAATAGAACATGGCTGATGGCGGCGCAGATCCGCCGAACGGAGCATCGTCTCGCACATACGACCAAACGCGGCCCGTGGCAGTCTTGCCGGCGGCCAGAACCGGCACCGTCGTATCGTCGCCATGAACCCGTTCGGCCGCAAAGGTATGAGCTTCGATCCGCCTCAGCAGTGGCTCAAGAACATGGCAGCAGGAACCGATCGCGTCAGCCACGGTCGACAGGCTGATTGGCACACCTTCCAACGCAAAGCGTTCGACTTGACGATTGAGGGGAATGTGCTGGCCGAATTTGTCGCAAAGGATCATCGCCAACAGGCTCGGACCCGCCCACCCCCTCGGGATAACATGGAAAGGTGCAGGCGCCTGACTGATCGTCTCGCAGTCGCGGCACGAGAACTTTTCCCGCACCGTCTGGATAACCTTCCAGGAGCGCGGAACGCTCTCCATCGTCTCGGTGATGTCTTCGCCGAGCTTGCGCAACCGATCACTGCCACAGCAGTGACAGGCAACCGGACCAGGCACGACAACACGTTCACGCGGCAAGTGAGCGGGAAACGGCTTCTTGACGGGCCGTTTGCGGGTGAAGCCGACGACAGCGATTGGAGCCGCCGCGGCGACGGCCATTTCGGCAGCAAGCTCATCCTCAGTGGCGGCAGCCTCGGCGTCCTCCAGCATCAGCTCCATCTGCGCAATCAGCCGTGAGGTTCGTTCCGACTTCCGGCCACGCAACTGCCTTTGAAGCTTTTCGATATGGACTTTCTGCCGAAGAATGATGGCCTGATCATCGGCTTCCTTGGCCTTGGCGACGGCAAGTTCGGCCACCGCAGCGGATCGTTCCGCCCGTGCGACAATCAGCTCTGCCTCAAGGGCAGCGGCGTAATCGAGGTGCTGTTCCGAGCCGGTTTCCATGCTCGAAGTGGACCACAAAACCGCTGATTTGCATAGCTTTTCTTCGGATTCCCAGCCGCAAATCCCGGCAAAATATGCGCTATCCGGCGCTCGTCGGACGCCAGGTCTGCAGCGGGTTTCGCCAGTCGATCCCCTCAAGCAGATAGGACATCTGACCGGCAGAAAGAGCGATCGCGCCACCCTCGGTCGCGGGCCAAACGAAACGGCCCCGCTCCAGGCGCTTTGCATAAAGCGATAGCCCGATCCCATCGTGCCACAGGGCCTTTATCAGTCGTCCATTTCTCCCGCGGAAGACAAAAACGTCACCTTGGAAGGGGTCACGACCGAGACCTTCCTGCACCAGAAGTGCGAGCCCCTGCATCCCCTTGCGCATGTCGCAGTGACCGCTCGCGATCCACACCCGCACCCCGGAGCTGATCGGGATCATTTGAGTGCTCGCATGACCGCAGCCGCCAGTTCGGCAGGTGCGGTACAGTCAATTCTCACCTTCGCGCCATTCGGGAAGTCCACGAACATGGCCGTTTCGACCGCGCCGTTACCCGGAAGGCCAACGACCCTCGCTGGCACGAAGACAGGGCCGACTTCTGCAGCCAAAGCCTGCCGCCGCCAAGTATAAATCAAACCGGTCGAAACATCGAAGCGACGCGCAACTTCGGAAACAATCCCATCCGGCGCAAACGCCGCCGCCAGTATCTCTGCACGCTCATCTCGGGACCATCGCCGACGTCGCTCTCGCCCGGTCAATAAAATTGCCTGTGACATCAGTCCTCAATGCGCTCTTAAGTCCACTCTTAAGAGCGCAAACTCACAACATCAGAACAATTCCGCAAGGTGGCCCCCGCCGAAGGCGTACGTCGATAGCCACGAGAACACTTTTGAGCAAGCAGTGTCAGGAAAAGATCGACGGCCTCTTTCTCGCTGGTGAAGAGGTGCACTCTCTGCTGGCCGCGCCTTCCAATGCGCCCCCAACTGCGGGTAAGCGACACGTCACCAAACAGGGTCGGCTCGATCGACAACCGATAGAAGCGAGCCATGTTTCTCTTGAGGTCGGTGCGCTCGATATGGAGGTGGTAGGGCTGTGCGATCATGACGGAAGAATCGCAAAGTCCTGTCCGAGGCGTCCAACGACTTTTGTGAATCACTCGGGCGGAATCGATTCACGTTCGTTATGGTTGTCGCAATCACTGCTTCATCCGACCGAACAGCGAAGCGAACTTTGCATCTGCATAATAGCGCAGTTTCCTGGCGACGATCGGCCGCTGCCCCGCGATGAAAAGAAGTTCATCGGATGCAGGCAGATTGCGAACCTCGTCCGGCGTCAACAGCGAACGTCCGACATGCTGCTCGGCGAAGGACAAACCGGACTTTTCCGAATCGAGCGCGCGTGCCGCTGTTTTGAAGATTACGGTCTCCTGTCCGAGGAGGCTCCGTTTCACCGTAGACCAATTGAAGGTGCCCGAAATTCAAACCAGCATAGTAAGGTATAACAATCAGATTTCCAGCCAGACGTATATCAGTCATATTCCCCGCCCCATCTATGTCTTGTTGATGTTTACTCTCTTTCGACCGTGACCTGAAAATCTTCTAATTTTTCTCCTTTATAGTAAGCGATGAATCCGAATGCGTAGGGAGTGAGTATGTATGGTATGGTCACCTCTACCCTGTTCCATTTTATCCTGCATTTCGGGTTTATCTTGCGGCACATAAATCCTAGGCTATGCCCATTCGGGCCTAACCGGGAGTAAGGCGCTTTCACCAGCTTGATATCGAACTGCGCAAGCCACGATCTGATTTCGTCGTCGGTTTTAAGCTGCTCGATGATCCTGAAAAAGCACACCCAAAGATCGCTTTTCTCATTTAAGTCGCGCCAATACGGCTCCAAACGCAATTTGGAGTTTGGCTCGAGGCAGCTCTGAACCGACGGGTATTTCGAAATAGAACCGGTCAAGTCCTTCTCGCCGCTGGTTTCGGCAACCCTCAAAATATCGCTGCTTTGCGCCGCCAAAGACACCTCGCCGCTAAGTAGCGACAGCGTCAAAAGGAACACTGCAGTTACGCGGATAGCTTTCAGTTTACCGAATAGCATCCCCACGGGCGCACCGGACAACGCAATTCCGGGTTTATCCATTGCCTTCGTCCCCGTTACCACCCAAGCATTGGAAGGCGTATGCCCAATCACCCACGGTGTTCATCATTTTTTGATAATGCTCACATTAATGATTGCAAATACAATCTCAAGGGAAATTTTTGATTGATACCATTTTTACGAGAGGAGCTGGCTGGGTTCACAGCCCGCGCGTCGCATTGGCGACAAGCGCAGAATCTACAGGGTCTTCAACGTACCCTACATGAACGCGTTCGAGGTGCTGCGTCGGTTTTCCGCGAAGTTCGTCTGATCAGCCTGACTTTGAAGAGCGGACAGAGGGCACGAGGCTGAGCGAAGGCCACTACTCCAGACCTCGCACTTACACGAGCCCTTCGGCTGACAGGCTGACCATGGTTGGGGGATTTGGCCACGGCCTGGCTCTCAACGGGAGCGTAACCCAGCCTGAACCACAGATGGTTGGCGATGCTTAATCGCAACGTCACTTACGATACTCGGCGTTATAATCGGGTATAAGAATCTACGCTAATTCATATGACTTTGAGGAGATGGGCCGCTCTTTCGACGCTTCCGTCCCACGAGCCCTCTCCTAGGCGTTAGACAAATGCGTAAGGGAATTGGCGACGCGCCTATAGGATGAGAGACTGCCGTGCGCAAGGCGGCTCAATAATTGAATTCCTGCTCTTGAACGGATTCGAACCGGAAACCACCTGCGCGAATAGCTATGTACCTGATAACGCTTGGCACTTGGTCTCGTCAACGCGCTTGCGTCTCATGTCGAGCAATCCGGAAAGACTTGGCAACGCCGTTTTGAGGCGGAATTTAGTTCCGAAAGCGTGAAAAGCAGGACGTGATCGACGTGCCTGGTCTCAGCAATTAACCTGAGGCGCTGCTTCGGAAGCTCGTTGATTTGCCCTACACGGAAAGGCGGCACTTCGTTGCTCAGCTAAAGGTGACGACCAAAGGCCGCAAGGCGCTCGACGAGGCAAAGGAGACCGCGAGTGCGATCGAAAAACGTTTCGGCCGCGCCGATCCTTCGGACCTCGCACAGCAGCGGAAGCGAATCGGGGTTGATCAGAGCGGCGATATTGAGCGCATCCGCGACGTCGTGCGTCTTGCCGATCGCGCCATCGGGCCGAACTCACTCAGCAGATGGAGTTGAAGCGCTCGCTTTCACGCGAGCCAGACGTTTGGATTGGGGATGTAGCGGCAGTGATGCTCACAGTTCAATCGTAAAGGGGGATACGAATCGGCTGTGCGAAAATCATTCACGCCGGATGCTGTTGCACGCTCAACCCGCCATCGACAGTCAAGCAGGTTGCGTTCATGAACGGGCATTCGTCGGAGATCATGAAGACCGCCGCCATTGCGATCTCCTGCGGCGTTGCGATACGCCCGCCCGGATGCAGCTTCATCGTCTCGGCTTTTGCGGCCTCCGGGTCCGGAAAGCTATTCCAGTAGTCGATCACTTTCTGCGTCGCGACATAGCCTGGGGCGAGTGCATTCACCCGAACGTTGTCAGGCGCATATTCCAATCCCAATGACTTCGTCATGCCGAGCAGCGCGTGCTTGGCCAGTGGATAGGGGAAAGTATGCGGAATGATCGTAAAGGCGTGCGTGGAGGCAATGTTGAGAATCACACCACCGCCCTGCGCGATCAACCCCGGCAGCACCGCCTTCGAACAGTTCCAGGCGCCTTTCAGGTTGATGTCGAAGCAGCGGTCCCATTCCGCGTCGCTGGTTGCAAGCGGTTCGGCAAAGACGTTGACGCCTGCATTATTGACCAGCGCGTTGATCGGCCCGATTTCGCTTTTCGCCCGCAGAACCGCGGCATCGATGACCTTCGCATCTGTAATGTCAGCCTGCATGTGGCCGACAACTGCGCCCTTAGCGCAAAGCTTGTCAGCCACCACGGAGAGAAGCGCCCCATCCCTATCGATGAGGAAGACGGCTGCTGCTTCGCCAACGAAAGCCTCGGCGATTGCCAGACCGATACCCTGTGCGGCACCCGTTATGAATACACGCTTTCCTGTCAGACGGCCGACCAAAGCTTTCTCCTTCATCGTTCAACAGCCGAAAGGCTGATCTTCAACCGCCCGGCAAGGCTTTCTCCGGGCGCCAGCAAAGTAAGGCCGCCAAAATCCGCCATGTGATGGCCATTGGGCAAGTGGCTCATCGGCTCGAAACAAAAGAAGTCGGCGCTCCCGGGCGTGTAGATCATGTAGGTTCCGAACACGTCGTCCGCCTCGATCTCCGCATCCAGCGCCAGTTCCGGCCATCTGATCGAGGCCTTTCCGGTCCAGCCGTCGAATGCATTGTTGATCCATCGATCCGGGATGGTTCGCGGCGCCGCGAAATCGAGATCCTCAGGTTTGGTTATCAGCACATCCGGCAGATGGCCTGGCCGCTCGGTCCAGAACCGCGACGCCGGAGCCATCAACGTTGCGTTCGGGGTTAGAGGAAAGAAGGGATGAAAGCCGAGGCCGAAGGGCAACGGTGTGTCACCTCGGTTCGTCAAGGAGAGTCGATTGTCCAGGCGAGCGCCCGATACGGAAAAGCTTTGTGATGCGTCGTAACTGTAGGGCGATACGCGCCCCGCTTTATGCTCGTACTTCAGTGTCAGATGCTGCTGTTCGTGCTGCGTGACGCTCCATAGTCCGAGCCATCCATCACCATGCAGATAGAGCGGATCAGCGGTGTTGGCCCGGAATGAATAGTCGCGGCCTAGAACAGTCATGGAGTTGTTCTCGACGCGGTTTGCGAAGGGTACGAGCGGAAAGCTCGCCATAGCGCCATCCGGTCCCCCTCTTGGCAACATAAAAGCTCGCCCGCGAAATTCAGCGCGTCGGATTGCTCCGCCCCACCGTGACACGACGAGATCAAGATCGCCGCTGGCGATCCGAAGCTCCTCTGTGTCAACGGCGCTGCTCATCCGCGCCGTCCTGATGCTGATGACCTGAGATTGTCGAGCAGGACCGCGATGAGCAGGATCAACCCGCGCACGACATATTGGTAGAAAGCCTGGATGTTGAGCAGGTTCATCACGTTTTCGGCAATGCCCATGATCAATACGCCAACGATGACGCCCGTCATCGCGGCACGCCCGCCGGCAAGCGACACGCCGCCGAGAACGCATGCCGAGATGACCGACAGCTCGAGGCCGGTCGCGGCGTTCGGTTGACCGGACGTGATACGCGAGGCAAGCAGGATGCCGGCGATGGCGCAGACAAGACCCTGCAGCGCGAAGATCCAGATCCGCATATTGACGACATTGACACCGGCCAGCCGCGAGGCTTCGGGATTTCCGCCGATCGCGAGCGTGTTCTTGCCGAAAACAGTGCGGTTCAGCACAAAGCCGAAGACGACGAAGAGCAGGATCATGATCCAGATTGGTGTCGGGACGGTCAGGAAGCGCGACAACGCCAACTGGTAGAATGCCGGATCATTGATACCGACTGCCCGGCCATCGGAAGCGATCAGCGCGAAACCGCGGACTATCTGCATCGTCGCCAGCGTCGTGATCAGCGCATTGATACGGAACTTGGCGATGACCACGCCGTTGACGAGGCCAACGATGCTGCCGCAGATGAGCGCTGCTAGGAGCCCTAGCGGTATTGAACCCGTTGAGTTAGAGACCATAACGGCGATCATCCCGGAGAAGGCAACCGTCGAGCCAACGGACAGGTCGAAATCGCGCGATGCAAGGCAGAACATCATTGTGCAAGAAACGATGCCGATCGTGACCACCGACTGCAGCAGGCCTAACATGTTGCGTTCAGTCAGGAAGCTCGGAACTGACAAGGAGACGATCACGAAGGCGATGGCGAAAATCACCACGAGGCCCTGTTCGCCGAGAAGGATTTTTTTCAACGAGTTCATCGATACTGTTCCTGAGTTAGAAAGTGCCTGCCGCGTTCTTGTCGGGCAGAGCCGCCGTCAGAATGCTACGTTCATCGAAATCGGCGCGTTTGACATTGGCGGCGACGCGGCCTTGGCACATGACCATGATGCGGTCGGAAATGCCCATGACCTCAGGCAGTTCGCTCGAGATGACGACGACAGCCATTCCCTTAGCGGCCAGTTCGTAAAGGATTTCGTAGATCTCCGATTTGGCGCCGACATCGATGCCGCGCGTCGGCTCGTCGATGACGAGCACCCTGACGCCCTGCTCGGAAAGCCAGCGTCCCAGGATGACCTTCTGCTGGTTGCCGCCCGACAGATTGATGATGTCCTGCCTGCGGGAGGGAGTGCGTACCCGTAGCTTGGCGATGAATTCGTCGGCGACCGACGCTTCCTTTTTCGGGTTCAGAATGCCGAATGGCGAGAAGTGACGGCGCGACGAAATCGAAATGTTTTCCTCAATCGATCGTCCTTGGATGATGCCGTCGAACTTGCGATCCTCCGGGCAAAGAACCATCCCGGCCTTGATCGCCGCCCCGGGATTATTAGGAGAGACGGTAACGCCATCGATCTCGACCTCGCCTTGATGGCGGTGATCGGCACCATAAAGCAGCCGCGCCATTTCACTTCTCCCGGCGCCGATCAGGCCGAAGAAGCCAAGAATTTCGCCCTTGCGGACGGAAAAGCTGATCGGCGTCCGGAGCTTCGATCCGGCGAGGGTTTTGACCTCGAGACGCACGTCGCCGATCGGCCGTTCGCGCCAGCCCCAGATGTTGCTGATCTCGCGACCGACCATTTCGGCAATGATTTTATCGCGCGTCGTATTGGCGATCTTCGGATGATGCGCGGCGAGTTTGCCATCGCGAAGGACGGTGAGGCTGTCGCACAGTCGGAAAATCTCGTCGAGACGGTGCGAGACATAGAGGATGACAGTGCCGTTCGCCTTGAGTTTCTCGATCAACGCGAAGAGGATCTCGCTCTCACGGGATGACAGCGAGGATGTCGGCTCATCAAGTGCAATGACGCGCGCATCCAACATCACCGCCTTGGCGATCTCGACCATTTGACGAGCGCCGATCGAAAGCGCCGAGACCTTTGCTAAAGGATCAACATCGATCCCGACATCGTCGAGCTTGGCGCGCACCGTTTCGACGAGTGTCTTGCTGTTGATAACCCCGGCCTTGCCCGGAAAGCGCCCAAGCCAGAGGTTTTCTGCGACGGTCAGCTCCGGAACGAGCTGGAGTTCCTGATGGATGACAATGACACCTGCATGGAAGGCATCACGAACCGAACTGTATTTCTGCTCGAGGCCATCGATGACGATCGTGCCCTCGTCGGCGGACTGATCACCGGACAGTATTCGGATCAGCGTCGATTTTCCCGCGCCGTTCTCTCCCATCAATCCGTGAACCGCGCCTTTTTCGACGTCGAAGGAAACGTTGGAAAGCGCCTTAACGCCCGGATAGTCTTTGGAGACATTCTTGAATTCGAGGAAAGCCATCACCGCTCCGTCGAGAAAGAGCCCCGGCGACCGTGACCATGCCGCCGGGATGACATCACATTGCAAGAGCGATTACTGAATGCCGAGGTCCTTGCGAACCTTTTCGTAGTCGCCGCGCAGTGCAAGCGACCCGGAGGTCAGCGTCAGTTTGCCTGGCTCCTTGTTGCTGGCGATCCAGTCATACATGTTGAGCGCGGTTTCGTAGCCGTGACGCTTCGGCGAGATGATGACAGTGCCGAAAAAGCCGGTGGCCGATGGCTTCTTGAACTCGTTGATCGCCGATTCTGCACCGCCGATACCGACGCCGATCATGTTGTCAGCCGCAATGCCGACCGATTCCGAAGCGCGCACGGCGCCGAGAACGGCTTCGTCGTTGAGGCCGAAAGCAACCCAGTATTTCACGTCGGCATGCTTGTTAAGAACGGTGGTCGCGGCATTGAGAGCCGCTTCGGTATCCGTCTTCGCCTGCGGAGCGTCATAGATATTCTCAGCAGGGAAGCCCGCGGCCTTCAACACTGAGATGGCGCCTTCGACACGATCAACGGCGGTTGGAAGCTGGTCGTACGAAACGCGAATTGCGCCGACATTTTTCATGTCCCAACCGCGCTTCTTGATCTCGTCGACGATTGCTTGACCGACAGTTTCGCCGATCTTGGTGGCCGAGATGCCCATGTGGGGAATGTCTTCCAGCGGTTTGCCTTCAGCATCAACCAGACGGTCGTCGACGGTCATTAGCTTCAACTGATTGGCGGCTGCCTTTGCGACGATACCGGGGCCGAGCTTTACGTCAGGGGTGCAGATCACGAAGCCCTGAGCGCCTTGGGCACCGAGGTTATCGATCGCCGACTGGACCTTTTCGCCATCTTCCGCACCGATCTTGACGACGGTGAAGCCCTTTTCCTTGGCAGCCTGGTCAGCAAACTTCCATTCGTCCTGGAACCACGGCTCTTCCGGCTGCTTTACGATGAAACCGATCTTGACATCTTCGGCAAATGCGGAGCCGGCGGCCATAATGGCAAACGTGCCAGCCAGGATGGCTGCTTTCAACAAGCGCATGTCTCTCTCCCTAACCCTTGAAAATGAGCATCTGCCTCCCTGGCAGTGAAAAATGAAGTAGAACAAATCATCATACCAGTCAATTGCCTTTGTATGATGATTGGGATATTAGGATCACATCAAGCCCGCAAGGCGGGCGTCGCAAAGGAAATCGAATTCGGCTATGAGGGTTTGGTTTGCTTCGCGGGCAAGGAAAGCGGAGATGTCATCTTGGATTCCATCGAGCAGCAGAATGAGGATGTAAATCCGCGCCGGGAACGCCGTCCCCGCGTGCGCAAAAGCGTGACGGCTGCAATTGCCGAAGACGTCTTCTCGGAACGCTATCGCGCCGGCTCGCCGCTCCCACGCGAGAACGACCTCTGTGAAATTTATGGCGTCAGCCGCACGGTGATCCGCGAATCCCTTAAAGTGCTGGAATCCAAGGGACTGGTGCGCGGTAAGCCGAGGATCGGCACGTCAGTTTGCGACCGGGACGACTGGAACATCCTCGATGCCGAAGTGCTTGAATGGATGGGGCCCTACATCAAAGACTTCGACCTGCTTGGCTGTGTCCTCGAGGCGCGTCGGACGATCGAGCCCGCGGCCGCCGAATATGCGGCTGAACGGGCGTCTACCCAAGAAATCGCCGATCTCGACAGCGCCTGGCGGCAGATGCGCGATTCTGCCGGAGACCCCGAGGCTTTCACCGATGCCGACGTGACCTTCCATGCGGTGCTTCTCAAGGCAAGCCATAATCAGGTCTTTCGCCGGCTGCTAAGCGCCATCCACGCAGCGCTGAAATATGCGCTGCACGCCTCGAACATCGCGGTCGAAAGTCGCGAGGACGCCGTTGCCGTCCATGGCGAGCTCGTCGAGGCGTTGCGGTTGCGCAATCGCGCCAAAGCCCGTGAATGCGCCAACCGCATGCTGGATCTCGCGGTACGCGACCTCGCCGCTGCTGAGAAAGTTATCGGTCGGACCAAGTAAGCAGACAATCGCGGCCATTCCGCGGACGCAACAACAGACGAATGAAAGCCCCAACTCTGATGAAGATTACGAAACTGACGACCTATATCGTACCGCCGCGCTGGTTGTTTCTGAAAATCGAGACGGATGAAGGTGTGGTTGGTTGGGGCGAGCCTGTTGTCGAAGGCCGGGCGCTTACGGTCAAAGCGGCCGTTCATGAACTGGCCGACTATCTGGTCGGCAAAGACCCCTTTCTCATCGAAGACCACTGGACCGTTATGTATCGCGGCGGCTTCTACCGTGGCGGTGCCATTCACATGTCTGCGTTGGCAGGCATCGATCAGGCTCTCTGGGACATAAAGGGTAAGGCACTCGGCCAGCCGATCCACTCGTTGCTCGGCGGTCAGGTGCGCGATCGCATCAAGGTCTACAGCTGGATCGGCGGCGACCGCCCCTCCGACGTCGCCCGCAACGCCAAAGACGTCGTTGCGCGCGGCTTCAAGGCGATCAAGCTCAATGGCTGCGAGGAAATGCAAATCGTCGATTCTAACGAGAAGATCGACAAGGCGGTCGAGACAATCGCTACGATCCGCGAGGCGATCGGTCCACATGTCGGCATCGGCGTCGATTTTCACGGCCGCGTTCACAAGCCGATGGCAAAGGTTCTTGCAAAGGAGCTGGAGCCTTACAAACTGATGTTCATCGAAGAGCCTGTCCTGTCCGAGCACCGTGAGACGTTGAAGGAAATCGCTAATCATTGCTCGACGCCTATTGCGCTGGGGGAGCGTCTCTATTCACGGTGGGACTTCAAGTCTGTTCTTGCTGACGGCTATGTCGATATCATCCAGCCGGATCTGAGCCACGCCGGCGGCATAACCGAATGCCGCAAGATCGCTTCGATGGCGGAGGCCTATGATGTTGCGCTCGCCCCGCATTGCCCGCTCGGTCCCATCGCGCTTGCCGCGTGTCTACAAGTCGATGCCGTCAGCTACAATGCGTTCATCCAGGAGCAGAGCCTTGGCATCCATTATAACAAGGCCAACGACATCCTCGACTACATCTCCAACAAGGAGGTGTTCCATTATGCCGACGGTTTCGTGTCGATCCCAAAGGGTCCGGGTCTTGGTGTCGAGGTAGACGAAGCCTATGTCATCGAACGCGCCAAGGAAGGGCATCGTTGGCGCAACCCGATCTGGCGCCACGACGATGGCAGTTTCGCGGAATGGTGAAACGCGGAAGAGCCCCTGAGCGGCTTGTGGTCCGGCCGCATATAGTCACGCCATCCTTCCACACGTGCCGGCTTGGATGCGGCCTTTGTAATACCGGCTGAGATCTTGTTGAAGTTGGCTGGAATCACACCTTAGTGGGTGCCTAGACGTGAGGAAACCCAATGCCGCCTGATGAGCTTTCGACCAGTCAAGCCTTCTTCGAGGTTCTAACTGGAAGCTTTTTGAGTGCTGTCGGCCGACCGCTCGTTGTGGCAGGGAGCCAAATGGCTCTACTTCGACGCCCCCTTTGTGGTCGTTGCTCACAACACAGAGGCGATGGCTGATAACTGCAGGTCTTGTGCTTGTCAGGCAAAAGCCTGGCTCAGCGAAAGGCGTGATGTTCATCACCATCGAGGACGAGACGGGGCCGGCCAATCTCGTCGTCTGGCCAAGCCTGTTCGAACGCCCGTCAGGTCGTTCTCGGATCGTCGATGATGGCGATCAACTGCCGCATTCAGCGAGGGGGCGACGTCGTCCATCTGGTTGCGCAGCAGCTTTTCGACCTACCAGGAGACCTGGCCCGGCTGACGGACCACGATCTGGAGTTCAAGTTGCCGACGGGCAAAGGAGATGAATTCGCGCGTGGTTCTGCTCGGGAGCCAGGACTCGCAAGGCCGGGCGGCCGCAAAGCCAAGGGACATCTTCATTCCCTTGTGCCGAGTTCGGCATATCCCGAGCTACTATGTCGAGTCAGTTCCCTGAAGCCCGCGATTTCCGATAGGTCTGGATGATAAGCTCGGCATAAAATCTCGCTCTGCGCTTGGCAGCTTCGCGCCAATTGAAGCCGCTGCCGTTTTCATGTTGCATTGCAGAATAAATGCGGTAATTAAAAATTACTCACCACGGACCCGGTGAAACTCCGGGTGGCTCTTCTGGCCGCCGATCCGCCAGACCACGCAAAACCTGCATGCCATTCAATCGACCGCTCGAAAGAGCGCGTTCGCCATGCTTTGCGAGAACTCATCAAATGCAATTTTCTTCCATCCGTCGGGATTGGTCCGCCAATCCTATGCGCGAAATGCTCGCCGGAGCCGTCGCGACGTTCGCGCTAATCCCCGAGGTTATCGCGTTCTCCTTCGTCGCGGGCGTCGATCCTCAAGTCGGCCTGTTCGCATCCTTTATCATCGGTATCGTGATTGCCTTCACAGGAGGCCGTCCCGCAATGATATCCGCCGCTGCCGGATCGGTTGCCCTTGTTGCAGCACCCTTGGTCCACGCCCATGGGCTTCCTTACCTCTTTGCCGCCGGTTTGTTGGCAGGCGTGTTCCAGATTGCCTTCGGGCTTCTCCGTCTCAGCGTCCTAATGCGCTTCGTTTCGAGATCTGTCCGAACGGGCTTCGTCAACGCACTCGCGATTCTGATCTTCGCGGCCCAGCTACCGCATATCTTCGGGGGTGACTGGCTTGCGTATGGGATGCTGGCGGCAGGGCTCGCGGTCATCTACCTTGTGCCGACGATTAGCACTGCCATCCCGTCGCCCTTGATCTGCATTCTGGTTCTCACCGCTGCCTCGATATCCTTGCAGCTTCCAGTGATGACGATCGCCGATCTGGGCAAGCTACCGGAATCCCTTCCAATCTTCGGCTGGCCCACCGTTCCCCTCACACTGGAGACCCTGACGATCATCGCCGGACCGGCGCTTGCCATAGCCATGGTTGGGTTGCTGGAATCCATGATGACGGCCAGTGTCGTCGATGATCTCACAGGCACCCCGAGTTCGAAAAACAGGGAGTGCACCGGCCTTGGCATCGCCAATGCTGCGGCCAGCCTCTTCGGTGGGATCGCAGGCTGCGGCATGATCGGCCAGACCGTCGGCAACGTGAAATACGGTGGACGTGGCAGACTTTCCACACTGTTCTCTGGTGCGTTCCTGCTCGTCCTGATGGTCTTGCTGAAGCCGTGGGTCTCTCAGGTTCCCGTGGCGGCACTCGTTGCCATCATGGTGATGGTCTCTATCGATACCTTCGATTGGTCGTCATTGAAGACCGTGGTCGTCCACCCGAAGATGTCGAGCGCCGTCACGGTCGTGACCGTTCTCGTCACGGTGTTCAGCTCCAATCTTGCTCTGGGGGTTACCGTAGGCGTTCTTCTGAGTGGCGTGTTCTTCACGTTCAAGGTTGCTCGTCTGTTGCGAGTTGAAACCCAGACAAATGCTGCTGCGGGTCATGTGACGTATCGGGTGTCGGGTCAGGTCTTCTTCGCGTCAGCCGACGTCTTCGTTGAAGCATTTGATATCGAGGAAGCAACCGGTATGGCGGTGCTAATTGATGTATCGCAAGCCCATTTCTGGGACATAACTGCCGTCGCAGCTCTCGACAAGGTCGTTGAGCGTTTCAAAGCACATGGCATCGCCGCCAATGTCTTGGGGTTGAACGATGCAAGTGCCACGCTGATTGGAAGCCTCAATGGCCCGATGAAGCTCAAAGAGGTCTGATCTCGTATCTGCTGCAAGAGCGTCGAGTTCGGAGTCGTAGATGTCTCCGCTAGGTTTGCTTTGCGGAGGCAGATTATTATGCCGAGCTTATCATCCAGACCTATCGGAAATCGCGTGCTCTAGGGAACTCGCTCGGCATAGTATCCGGTTCGGGATAAATTCCCGATTTGCATATCGATACCCTCAAGGTGCGCAAGCGGAACTTCCACTAATGGGGCGGCGGCGTGAGAAGGACGACTGGGAGAATGTTGAGAGATTGCGCGGTGTTCCACCCTCCTGCCTTTATCCCGCTGGCGACCGCATCGCCCGCGGCGGTCGCTCGCGTGTCGTTTTCACCGCGCCATGCTCATGGCTGGCGCGCAGAATGAGTTCCGCGCCAACGAGAATCTTGACCGGCGGCTGCGGTTCGGCTGCAGCGATGAGGTCGTCGAGCACGGTGACGGCAAGGTAGCCGATCTTGCGCTTCGAGACGTCGATGGTCGTCAGCCTCGGCTCCATGGTGGCACTCTGCGGCAGGTTGTCGAAGCCGATGATCGAAACGTCTTGCGGGATAGAAACGCCATGTTCGCGAAGCGCGCGGATGAAGCCGTAGGCGATAATATCGTTGGTGCAGAAATAGCATTCCGCAAGCTCGAGCCCGGTCGAAAGCAGCGCGCGCGTATCGAGATAGGCTCCGTCATAGGTCGATTCCACCGAGAGGATGTCGGCCTCGTTCACCGCCAGGCCGAGCCTTACCATGTTCTTGAAGAAGGCCTCGCGGCGCAGGCGGAAGTTGGTCGTATCAACATGGGAGGCGACGAAGCCGATGCGCCGGAAACCCTGCATGCGGAACCGAGACAGTACCTTGTAGACGGCGTCCTCGTTGTTCATGTCGACGAAATTGGCGTCGAGCACGTCGTAGAACGTATCGATGAAGACGGTCGGCAGGCCCAGACCCTGGATGAGCCTGATATCGGCCTCCGTCAGTTCCGTGCCGAGCGCGATGACGCCTGATATCGGCGCACCGGCCAGCGATTCCGCCACCTTGCTGATCGGCTGGCCCTCGAAGCTCACTACTTCCAGCGTATAGTTGCGCCGCGTCGCCTCGGCCGACATGCCGTCAATATAATCGGAGACAAAAACGCTGTGGTCGCGATTGACGGTGTGGCCGTGCTTGGCGATCTTCAAGAAGCGCAATGTCTCGCCCGGTTCCGTACTGCTGCGCGTTGCGCGTGGCACGTAGTTGAGACTTGCCACCGCCTCCAGCACGCGGGCTCGCGTTACGCCGGAAATCTCTCCCTTGCCGTTCAACACGAGTGAAACCGTCGCCGGCGATACGCCCGCCGCATCGGCAATGTCCCTGATAGTCAGTTTTCCCGGTTTCTTCATGCGGAATAACGGCGCCTCTTATGCTGCGACTGCTAACAAGTTTACTAAACGATTTAGACGATATTTGCGAGACCTAAGGCAATTATGCACCTTAAGCAACCGAAGCAGAGCATTAAAAGGGGCTTGTCAGCGGAAATTTCCTTTGCTAGCGTTTTAGTGAAGCTAGGTATTGTTTAGTAAACAAATGGGAGGGGATCATGCAAAAAACCGGCGGACAGCTGGCGATGCTGGTTGTCATAAACGGCCTTTTGCTTGCTACGGGTGCCCTGATTTCCGGCGGCTTGTTCCTTTCCGCTTTTAATCTCCAGTCCATGGCGAGCCAAGTGCCGGAAATCGGCCTTCTGGCCATCGGCGTCATGCTTGCCATGTGCGCCGGCAATGGCGGCATCGACCTGTCGGGCATTGCGCTTGCCAATCTTTCGGGCGTGCTGTCCGCTGTCGTCGTGTCGTCCTTCCTGTCGGCTACGGAAAGTGGTGCGGCCTTCAGTATTGCCTTCATCGCGGGCGCGCTCCTCGTCGGCCTTGCCGGCGGCGTCATCAACGGCCTTCTCATCTCGCGGCTGAGCATCACGCCGATCCTTTGCACGCTCGGTACGCAAATGGCCTTTATGGGTCTTGCGGTAGTGGTCTCAGGCGGGAAGGCCGTGACAGTCGGCAGCCCGGCGCTCCTCTCCAGCATCGGCAATGACATGATCGCCGAGGTGCCGATCAGCTTCCTCCTTTTCGTACTGGTCGCTGGCATCGTCGCCGCGCTCTTGAAGTTCACGCCCTACGGCCTGTGGCTGATGCTGATGGGCACCAATCCGAAGGCCGCGGTCTATGCGGGCTTCCCAAAGAACGGCGTGCTCATCTCCACATATGGGATTTCAGGTACGCTGTCGGGCCTCGCCGGCGTCATCATCGCGGCGCGCAACGTCAACGTGAAGTTCGACTACGGCAGTTCTTACCTGCTCATCGCCATTCTCATCGCCGTCATGGCGGGCGTGAAGCCGGACGGCGGCTACGGGCGCGTCGTGTGCGTCGTGCTCAGCGCCATCGCTCTGCAGCTCATGTCGAGCCTGCTCAATTTCGGCGGCCTTTCCAATTTCGTGCGCGATTTCGCCTGGGGCCTGCTGCTGCTCACGTTCCTGGCGGTCGGCCGCTACGACATCGCTGGCTTCCTGTCCTCGGGTCGCCGCACGCAAACCCCTTCGGTGCCTGTCCCTCAAGCATCGAAGTAGAAACAGGAGGGAATATTCGTGGAGGAAACTATGAAGTCGTTTTCGAAGAAGCTATTGGCTGGAACCACCGCCGCAGCCGTCGGGCTCGCAGGTTCGATCGGTGTGCTGGCCGCACAGGACAAGCCTGTCATCGCCACCGTGGTCAAGATCAGCGGTATTCCGTGGTTCGACCGCATGAACACCGGCGTCGTCGCCTATCAGGAAGCCAATCCTGACGTCGTCGCCACCCAGAGCGGCCCGGCGACGGCGGACTCGGCCCAGCAGTTGCAGATCGTCAACGATCTCATCGCTAAGGGCGTCAACGCACTTGCCGTCGTGCCGATGGACCCGGCTGTTCTCGAAGGCACGTTCCAGCGCGCCATGGATCGCGGCATCGTCGTCGTGACGCATGAAGCCGACAACCAGACCAACACCAATGCCGACGTCGAGGCCTTCGACAATGCCGACTACGGTGCGGCGCTGAACGAGCGCCTGGCCGAATGCATGGGCAAGCAAGGCAAGTGGACGACTTTCGTCGGTTCGCTCGGCAGCCGCACGCACATGCAGTGGGTCGGTGCTGGCGAAGAGAATGCGAAGAAGTATGCCGGCATGGAACTCGTCGATCCGAACAACGAATCCTTCGACGACGCCAACGGCACCTATGAGAAAGCCAAGGAAATCCTGCGCAAGCACCCTGATCTCAAGGGCTTCCAGACCTCGGCTGGCAACGACGTCCTCGGCGTCGGCCGCGCCATCGACGAAGCGGGCCTGAGCGGCAAGGTTTGCCTGGTCGGCACCGGCCTGCCGAACCCGTCCGCTGACCTTCTTGAATCCGGCGCCATCACCGCAATCGGCTTCTGGGATCCGCAGAAGGCGGGCATGGCGATGAACGCCGTCGCCAAGCTGCTGCTGGAGAAGAAGGAAGTCACCGACGGCATGGACCTCGGCGTCGAAGGCTACAACAAGGTCTCCGTCAAGCAAGGCCCGGGAAAGGGTCTACTGATCCTCGGCAACGGCATGGTCTTGGCCGACAAGGCGACCTACAAGGAACACCTTTTCTAATTGGGAAAACCGTCAGCCGGTCGGGAGATTAGCCTCCCGGCCGAACCGTCCGGCGTGGCAACGCGCCGGTCAGCACGAGGACAATTTCCGTGGCGGCACAAGCACACACCGCGCAGCGTTCTGCGGCGCTCCTTGAACTCAGAAACATCCAGAAATGGTTCGGTGGCGTGCACGCGCTACGCGGCATCGACCTGACGCTCCAGTCGGGCCAAGCCTACCATCTTCTCGGTGAGAACGGTTGCGGCAAGAGCACCGTCATCAAGATCATGTCCGGCGCACACGCGCCGACTTCGGGCGAGATCATACTCGATGGCGAGACCTTTTCGTCGCTGACGCCGATCCAGTCGCTCGCCGCCGGCATCGAGACCGTTTACCAGGACCTGTCACTGCTGCCCAACCTGACCGTCGCCGAAAACGTCGCGCTCAACGAGCAGTTGGTCAACGCCAATGGCCGCCTGGCGCGCCTCTTCGACCGCAAGCGACTGAGGGAAACGGCGGAAAGGGCGCTCGCGGCTGCGGGCCTGCCGGTCGATCCCGCCTTCCTCAACACGATCGTTTCCGACCTGCCGCTGGCGTCCCGCCAGCTTGTCGCCATCGCACGGGCCATCGCGACCCGCGCCAAGCTCGTCATCATGGACGAACCCACCACGTCGCTGACCCGTCGCGAGGTGGACAATCTCATTCGCGTCGTCGAACGCCTTCGTTCCGAAAACGTCGCCGTGCTTTTCGTCACGCACAAGCTCGACGAATGCTACCGCATCGGCGGTCACGCTGTCGTCTTCCGTGACGGCCAGTGTGTCGCGCAAGGGCCTATCGCGAACTACAGCAAGAAGGAACTGGCCGAGCTGATGACTGGCCGATCGATCGACGCCCAGCGCTATCGCACGGGCAAGCCGGCCGATAACGAACTCCTCAAGGTCAACCGCCTCGTCGCCGACGGCGTGCGGAACATGAGCTTTTCCATCAGGAAGGGCGAAATCCTCGGCATTACCGGTCTGGCCGACTCCGGCCGCAACGAACTTGCTATGGCGCTCACCGGCGTCGCCCCCGCGACAAGTGGCGTGGTGACCATCGAGGGCAAGGCCGTTTCCGTGCGTTCGCCGGCCGAGGCGATCGAGCGGGGCATCGGTTACGTGCCGGAGGACCGGCTCGCCGAAGGCCTGTTCCTCGGCAAGTCTATCTTCGAAAATGAGATTGCCCTGATCGTCTCGCGCCTTGCCAATTCGCTCGGTGTCGTCGATCGGCAGGAGGGGCGCACCATCGCGGCCCGGCTTTCCGAGGAAATGCGGCTCAACACCAGGAATCTAGACCTGCCGGTCGGCGCGCTTTCGGGCGGCAACCAGCAGCGCGTTTTGATCGGTCGTTGGTTGAGCATCGCGCCGAAGCTGCTCGTGCTGCACGGGCCAACGGTCGGCGTCGACGTTGGCTCCAAGGATACGATCTACCGCGTCATCCAGGCGCTCGCCGAATCCGGCATGGGCCTGATCATCGTCAGCGACGACCTGCCCGAACTGCTGCAGAACGCTGACCGTATCCTCGTGATGAACGGCGGCCAGGTGGTCGCGGAAATGGATGCGGAGCAGGCAACGGAAGACCAGCTTTACAAGGCGATGCTGACGACTACGACGGAGACTGTGCAATGAGCGCTTCCCGAACCGATGAACTCCATGGCGCTGCCAATCCGTCGCGTTCCTTCAGCTTCGGTGCGCTCGTGCACCGTCGCCCGGAGACGATCACCTTCCTTCTCCTGATAGCGATCCTGGTCAGCGTCGCCATCGCCAACCCGGTCTTCCTGCAGCCCTCGACGCTCATCGATATCGGCCGCGCCAGCGTGGTCATGGGACTTTTCGCGCTCGGCGTCTTCATCATCCTGGCTGCTGGCGGCATCGACGTCTCCTTCACGGCGATCGCGGCCTTCACCATGTATTCGATGACGGTGCTGGTGCAGCACTATCTACCAGGTCTGCCCATCGTCGTCGTCATCCTGATGGCGACGTTTGGCGGTGCGGTACTTGGCATCATCAACGGCCTCCTTGTCCATCACCTGAAGGTGCCGTCGTTGATCGTCACCATCGGCACGCAGTATCTCTTCCGCGGCTTCCTGCTCTCCTTCATCGGCACCGTCTGGATCATGTCGCTGCCGCCGCAGATGGGTGCCTTCGGTCGCATGCCGCTCGTCCAGTTTGAATCCGCCAATGGCGCACTCATCACGCTACCATTCTATTTCCTCGTCCTGCCTGTCGCGGCGTTCGTCACTTGGTGGATCCTCAATCGCACCCTGATGGGCCGTGCGATCTTCGCCGTTGGCGGCAATGCCGAGATCGCAAGCCGCCTCGGCTACAGCCTGCGCACCGTGCATGTCTTCCTGTTTGGTTATGCGGGCGCGCTCGCGGGTCTTGCCGGAATTATCCATGTCTGCGCCAACCGGCAGGCCAACCCCTTCGATCTCGGTGGCACCGAGATCAACGTCATCGCCGCCGTCGTGCTCGGTGGGGCGCGTATCACCGGCGGCACGGGTACGGTTCTCGGCACTCTTCTCGGTGTGCTGCTGATCGTCGTGCTCAACAGCGTGCTCGTCATGGTCGGCATTCCCAGCACCTGGCAACGGCTCGTCGTCGGTAGCTTCATCCTGCTGGCGGCCGCCTTCTTCGTCACGCGTCAGCGTAAGAAATAACCCCCACTCCCGGAGGAACCCCGTGAAAAAATTCCTGAACGACCCCGTCAATTTCGTCGAGGAGATGCTGGAAGGCATCTACAAGGCGCATCCCGCCGTAACCTATACGGCTGGCGATCTGCGCTGTCTCGTCACAGCAAAGGTCAAGCCCGGCAAGGTCGGGATCGCCACAGGCGGCGGTTCCGGCCACCTGCCGACCTTTCTCGGCTTCGTCGGCGACGGAATGCTTGATGGCGCGGCCGTCGGCGGCGTCTTCCAGTCGCCCAGCGCCGAGCAGATGTACCAGGTGACCAAGCACATCGATCAAGGCGCCGGCGTGCTCTACATCTATGGCAACTATACCGGAGACATTATCAATTTCGACATGGCGGCCGAGCTCGCTGACCTCGACGGCATCGTCGTCAAGCAGGTCGTCGGTAACGACGACGTCGCCTCGTCGGTCGTCGGCGAGGAGCACAAGCGCCGCGGCGTCGCCGGCATCTTCTTCATCTACAAGGCCGCCGGTGCTGCTGCCGCGGAAGGCCTCTCGCTCGAAGAAGTCACACGTCTTGCCGACAAGGCACGTCTTCGCACCCGCACCATGGGCGTTGCCCTCTCGAGCTGCGTCGTTCCGGAAATCGGCCATGCCACCTTCTCCATCGGCGAAGATGAGATGGAAATCGGTATGGGCATCCACGGCGAGCCGGGTATCAGCCGCAAGAAGCTCGCGCCGGCCGACGCCGTCGTCGACGAGATGATGGACCGCGTCTTCGCGGAAACGGACTACAAGCAGGGCGACGATGTTGCTGTGCTGATGAACGGTCTCGGAGGCACGCCACTGGAAGAACTCTACATCCTCTTCCGTCGCGTTTCGCAGCTCCTCGAAGCGCGCGGCGTCACCGCGAAATACGTCTGGGTCGGCGAGTTCGCCACCTCGATGGAAATGGCCGGTGCCTCGATTTCGATCCTGCATCTCGACGAGGAACTGGACCGCCTCGTCAGCGCTCCGGTTAATACGCCCTTCTTTCAGTACGTTGCGGGGTGATGCCATGACGCTTCAGATGTTAAACGCCGCAGATCTGATTGACCTGTTTAAGAGCTGGAAGGATCTCTTTGCCGAACAGCGCGAGTTCCTGATCGCGCTCGACGGCAAGGTGGGCGACAGCGATCTCGGCATCACCATGAGCAAGTCCTTCGCCGCTGCGGCCGAGGCGCTCGAAGCCGAAGGCGAAGCGGCGGGGATCGCGAAGCTCCTGCGTACCGCAGGGGCGACAATGGCACGCACCGCGCCCTCCACCATGGGCACTCTGGCGGCGACTGGGTTCCTGCGTGCAAGCAAGGCGGTGGAACGCAAGGAAGTGCTGGATACCGCGGACATGGCCGCATTCTGGCGGGCCTACCGCGACGGCGTTGCCGAACGAGGCAAGGCCAAGGTCGGCGACAAGACCCTGCTCGACGTGCTCGACCCTATCGCGACCACGCTGGAAGCGCAGGCTTCCGCCGGTGCATCGCTTTCAGACGCGTTGAACGTTACCGCGGATGCGGCAGAACGTGCGCTGGAAGCCACGAAGTCGATGCTTGCCCAGCATGGTAAGGCAGCAGCGTTCCAGGAAAAGACAGTCGGCTTGCAGGACGCCGGGGCAACGGTCGGCTATTTCCTGATCCGCCGCATGGCGGAATTTGCCTCAAGCCGATAGGATCTGCGGTCGTTTCCGCAGGGTCGACGAGCGCCCGGAACGCAATCCCGCTAGGTCGTGGTGTCGATGTGGGGACAGCTAGCGCCTGACGGCCGCCGGCTCGTCACCGGGCCAGATAGGCTCCCCGGGCAGTAGCGATGCGCACCGCCGCATCGCCCGCCTCGGCGACCTTGCATCGCCCGGTTCACATCGGCGAGATCAAGCATGGAGGCCTTGGTCCTTCGATATTCGGGATGTGTCCAGCTTTGGTGGACGTCGTAGTAGTCTCTGGAATAGGGGCTAAGGTCGGGAACCATCCGATCCAGGTTCTCTTGCGGAGCGCGCTTCTCGGTCGTCCCCTCCGCATGCGGAATAAGGAATTTTTCCAGGAACGTGCGTTCCGGATTGACCGTCATGACGTGGGGACGATAGGCCAAAGCCGGTCTTCATCTCCGAAACCAGGTAGGGCGTGAGTAAACGCAAAAGATTGACCAAATCCGCACCTCTATGGAGACGAGCAATGCGGCAACGCCGGACGAATAACGGGGGCTTGAATTGTCAGCAATTTAAGCTGCCGTACTCAAATCGGGTCACCGTCGGTCGGGCGATTCCTTTTTCGTTAAACAGGATATCTGGATTCGACGCACGACTTCTACCTCAATCAATGTCTCCTTCAACAGCGGTATGACTAATCGAAATTCAGGTTTGTCCCTGACGACCTCAAGCACCGTCTTGAGGTGGCTCTCGGCGAGTATGCAGGCTCTTATTGTCAAGATATTTTCCACGATACGTTGCGTCCAAGCCGGGAAAGAAGCATTTCTTCTTTTACCTCAGCCAGGACGACAATTTCAAAGACGGAGGTGATTACCAGTTCGGATATTCTCCAAACTCTGCTTCAATCTGCAAGGCGAATCATCCGAATACCGATGACGTTGTCGTCCGGATCCCCGACGATTTCACCATGGCCAATCAGTCGACCATTGACCAACAGTTCGAGCGGCTCTCCGAAGCGCTTGTCTAGCCGGAACTCATGGCCCGGATCCACACGCATCAGTTCGACGACGGAAATCTTCGTGCGCCCGAGCACTACCTCGATCTCGACGGGTATGTCATTGACCCTCTCTCTAAGTTCAGGGCGCGCTCCGCCCATGACTTCAGGAGACGTCTGTGAAAACAATGGGCTTCCCCCCTGTCCGTGAAAGCTTTTGTTGGCCCCTGGCCCGACATTCATGCTCGCCTCTTCAGTTTCGAAAGCATTGTCGGCGCGCGGTGGAAAATCGTCGGAAATCTTACACATGGAACACCATTTTCTGAATTGTTCGGTTCTGGCCAATGACACCTGGCCGTTTTCGAATGGCTTGTGGGGAGCGGCTATTCCTGTAGCCATTGTCATCCACTTATTTGGCATTGCCGATAACTTCCGTCACGCCGTTCGCTGCGGTCGGCCGGCCGAAGAAATATCCCTGACCATAGCTACAACCCATCTCTATGAGCGCGCTAAGCTCCGCCTCCGTCTCGATGCTTTCGGCGACAACTTCCTTCCCGAGATTCCGCGCCAGTCCGACGATCGCCTTGACAATGGCCATGTCTTCCTCGGAGTTGATCATCGCTCGCACGAAGGAGCCGTCGATCTTGATCTGATCGTACTCCAGCTCTTTAAGATGAATCAGTGATGCGAAACCCGTGCCGAAATCGTCGAACGCGACGTTGAAACCTGTCGCCCTGAGTTGCGCCAATTGTTTGGCGACGTGGCTTTCGCGACCGGATAAAAGCACTCCTTCTGTAACCTCGATATGCAGTTTGGAAGGGGAGAGTGAAGCGCATTTTGTGGCCGATAGCACCTCATCGGCGAAAGCCATTTTTCTCTCCTCCTCAAATTGGCTGGAAGAAACGTTGATGGCGATGTGTCCGAATTCAAAGCCGGCCTGCTCCCAGGTTTTTGCTTGTGATATCGCTTCTGCCAACACGTAGCTGCCGATGCGGCGCGAGAATTCAGGATCATCAAGAGCTTCGGCGAATGCCGCGGGCGCGAGAGCGGAGCCGTCCACTTGACGCCAGCGCAACAGTGCCTCGAAACCTACTCGTCTCCGTGTTCGGAGTTCATACTTGGGTTGGTAGAATAGCGTAAACGCATTTTGGGCCAGCGCAATCTTTGCGGCATCGATCATTTTTAGGCTGGCTTTCAGCTGATCGCGTCGTTTAGCGGAGAAAAACTGCAGCAAACGCGCGTTTCCCCTCTGACGCAACCTCTCGGCGGCGCAATCGGCTAACCGTCTCAAGATCTGCATCGCATCGCGATCAAGTTCGCTCGGCTTGCGATCGAGCACGCAAAGACACCCGATGCGGATACCGGGTTCGACCTCGATGGGCACGCCGGCATAGAACCGAATGTGTTCCTTCCCGAGGACAAACGGATTGTCCGAAAACCTGCCGTCCTTTTCCGCATCGAGGACAACTAGAGGCGCGTCGTCCAAAATCGTGTAGTTGCAGAAAGCATGATCTCGTGGGATCTTCTTCTTGCTTGTAAGCCCCCGATTTGCCTTGAACCATAGCCACTCGGCGTCCAGTAGCGCTATCAACCCGATCGGCATCTTTGCCGCGATGCAGCCAATCTCCACGATGGCGTCGAGGATAGGATCGCTCTCGGATGTTAGTACCGCGAGACTATAAAGCTTGTCGAGACGCGCGCGTTCGTTCGGGGGGAGTAGGTAAGCCAAGGCAAATTATCCTCAATGGTCGTCAAGGCAAGCCTGCAGTACCGCCTTTGAATTGGGTAACATCATGGACAGGAGCTATGGCTTCTCCGCGGGTTCCTCAGCGTCCGCTCAGGCGGTATCCGACGCCACGCACGGTTTTGATTGCCTCGGCGCTCCGGTCATCAAGTTCGGCGAGCTTGCCGCGCAAGCGATTGATGTAGACATCGATAGTCTTGTCGCGGGGATCGTATTCACGAAACAACGCCTGCCGGGCAATTGACGATTTCGGGCAATCCGCACCTTTGCTATTATGCAGCACTTGGAGGATTCGCCCTTCGAGCGCGGTAAGCGAGACCGTCATGTCGGAACGCTCGAGCAAAAGACGCTGAAGATCGCAAACGACGCGTCCTACGGAAAATGACGTCTCATATTGCGCCGACCGTGTGCTCTGACGCGTCGCATAGAGTCGGTGTGCGCGCGCGCGCAGTTCCTTCACACTGAACGGCTTCATGACATAGTCATCAGCGCCGACGCTAATCGCGTCCGCCCGACTATCGGCGTCACCTGCGCCCGAAATCATAACAACCGGAATTTCTGACCGCAGCCTGGCTTCCCGCAGCAGTTCCAGGCCGCTGCCGTCCGGTAGGTTGATATCGATTATCATGCAGTCGTATGCGGAAATTTCGTTGGAATCGATGTAGCGCCTCGCCTGTCTGACCGACGAAATGTACTCCAACTTGTCACGGGAATCAGACCATGTCAGTCGCAACATTTCGATAATATCCTGTTGATCTTCAACAACCAATATGTACATAGCGCTCACAACGGCTCGAAGGTCTTGCCGTCCCCGCAGCTCATTCGTTTTTCCGTAACGATCGACAACAGCGATCGCGCTTGTGGGGCCTATGGAAAGTTAGATTTGCTTGTCAGGCTCTCCAGAGTGGCCGAACGGAGATCGCATCCGCGATAGCCGATTGACGAAATATGGTGTCAATTCCTTGACGAAGCAAACATGGAGAGTTCCTCCTTGTCTGTCGACGACCACGCTACCGATCACATAGTCAAAGCTTCCGAGTACGAGATAGACGTGATCCGGCACCTGCGATTTGCCGACGCGCAGCGATGCGCCACCTTCACTGATATCCGTCATCAAGCATCTTTGGATCTGCGCCTGTCGCATCCATCTCGCGGTGAATAGCAGGCTGCAGAACAGGCGCACCTCGCGGCGATACCATTTGCGACTGAAGTAGCTGGACTCCACCCTCGAGAGATATGTGCTTCGTTTTGCAGACATCTTTTGCTTGACCCACTAAATGATCGCGCAGTCCTCATTCGCACTCGGTCTCCCAGACCTTTCCACTGCTGGGCTACGATTAGATCAGTGCGGCATTAAGGGATGATAATGCGAAATTTAAAAAGGGTTAGTGAGGCGATGCTTATGGATTGTCATCTCGTGGTGCGATACAAGTCTCGTTGATTGTCGCAACCTCGGGACATATTAACCGAGCAAAATTGGCGGCCGACTGATCACGCTCATCACCGGACTAGCGGCGCGACCTTGCCGAGTTCATGAAAATTGCAAACTAAGAATGGTTCAGTGAATTTTCACAAGAGAATTGCAGCCGTTACAATTGTCTCGCAAATTTGCGCCTTCGCCGCGATTATCGTTCTGGCGATGATGATCATGAACAATCGTTTTGGGCGTGCGTCCCTGTCCGCCGGGACGGTGTTCATCGCTGTTATGTTGGGATCGGTTCTCATCTATCAGATCAGGGCCTTTGTCCGGCGGTACGACTCAGCACCTATCATTCAACCCGCAGCGCGCCCATCTCATGCAATGCAGGAGCTTGCAGGCAGGACCGCCAAGATTGGCGCCTGGATCGTACATCTGCCAAGCCGCAAGCTTGAGCTGTCCGCCGAAACCTGGGCAATCCACGACGCCCATCCCCGTGGGTTGATTACGCTTGAAGAGGGGCTCCGGCTGTTCGCGCCGGAATGGAGGGAATGCATCAACGACGCCTTTGAAAGCTGCGCCCGCGACGGAAAGCCCTATGACATCGAAGTTGAAATCACGACTCAAGACGGCCTGCGAAAATGGGTGCGGGCAATGGGCGCGGCCCTGCGCGACGAGAAGGGCAGGATCATCAGGGTACAAGGCGCCGTTCAGGATATCGACGAGCGCAAGCAACTGACGCTGGCCGCACCTGAGCTGGAGCTTAAATTTGCTGAGCAGCTGGAGAGTATTTCCGACGCATTCTTTAATGTCGATTGCGACTTTCGCTTCACCTATTTGAACCGAGAAGCAGAAAGGCTTCTGGAAAGAAGGCGCGAGACGTTGCTCGGAAAAGTCCTTTGGGATGAGTTCCCGGAAGCCGCGGATGGCATCATCCGCGAGGAATACCAGAAGGCGATCACCATCCAGAAGAAGAGGGTTTTCGAGGTTTTCTATGCACCACTTGAAACCTGGTTCTCGATAACCGCCTATCCGTCGGTCGCTGGCCTGACGGTCTTCTTTCGCGATGTTACGGAGCGGCGCGCGTTTGAACAGCAGCTTAAGTTGCTCGAGCTGGCGGTTTCTAAAATCAAGGACTTCGTCATCATCACTGAGGCATCCTCAGGGCCTTCCCAACATCAAACCATTCTCTATGTGAATGATGCTTTTGTGGAAATCACTGGTTACTCGCGGGAAGAAGCAATTGGCCGGTCGCCGAGCTTTCTGCAAGGCGACAAAACGCAGACGTCTATCGTCGAACGAATAGACGTGGCCCTTCGGCAAGCCAAGCCTGTCCGCGCCGAGCTCATAAACTATGCAAAGGACGGACGTGAGTACTGGGTCGACATGTGTATTGCTCCCATCCTCGACGCGCAGGGAAAGCCGACGCATTTTGTCGCCACGGGGAGGGACATCTCCGAGCGGAGGAGGGCTGAAGAGGCATTGGCGGAAAGCGAGGAACGTTTCAGGATCATCGCAATGGTGACTACCGACGCGGTTTGGGACTGGGATATGGCCAGTAACACCGTTCGATGGAACGACAACATCTCCTCGCTCTTTGGCCATGAATCGGTGCCGCCTGAGCAGGCCTTCGCACAATGGGAAGCCAACGTTCATCCGGATGACCGGGCTGAAGTAGTGGCCGACATCCGCGCCGCGATTGGCGGGTCGGACGAATGTTGGCATATGGAGTACCGGTTCCAACGCGGTGACGGGAGTTTTGCCCACGTGTTGGACCAGGGCCACATCATTCGCAATGGTTCAGGTGCTGCTACCCGGATGGTTGGTGGCATACGCGACATCACTGAGACTCGCGCGATCGAGGCAAAACGCATGCAGACGCAGAGACTTGAGGCCATCGGGCAATTGACCGGCGGCGTCGCGCACGATTTTAACAATCTTCTCACGGTGATAATCGGAACGGCCGAAACCCTGACCGACGAACTGCCGAGAGACGATCGGCTCTGGAAGACGGCGGAACTTAACCGGAAAGCCTCGGAGCACGGAGCCGCTCTGACGCGCCAACTTCTAACGTTCGCCGGCCGGCAGCCACTAGAGCCGAAAATCTTAGATCTCAATGATCTAATCGCCGGCATTGAGGAACTCTTATTGCGCGCTGTCGGCGAGGCAATCGACATGACGATTCTGCCGGGTGAGAAGCTCTGGAGCGTGAAGGCCGATGCGGCGCAGCTCGAATCTTCCATTCTGAACCTGTGTCTGAACGCAAAGGATGCTATGTTTCCAGGTGGCCGGCTGACGATGCGGACGGAAAATATCGAAGTGGAACGAACCGGCCGGCATCGCCATCTTGTCTCCCCCGGTCGCTATGTTCTTCTCAGCATAGCCGACAATGGCGCGGGGATGGATGCGGAGGCCAGAGTACAAGCCTTCGAACCCTTTTTCACGACCAAGGAATTTGGCAAGGGAAGTGGTCTTGGCCTCAGCATGGTCTATGGTTTTGTCAAACAGTCAGGCGGTCATGTGGAAATTGATTCTCAACCGGGCGCTGGCACGACAGTATCTATCTATCTGCCGAGAGTTGGCGATCCTGAATTCAGAGCGGAACTATTGGCCGCGGGCGTTTCTCGGGGGTGCGAACGTGTTCTGATTGTTGAAGACGATCAAAGGGTCAGGGATTTTACGGAACAGTTCCTAAAGACGCACGGATATCACATAGACTGCGTCGGCAATGCAGATGAAGCAATCAAAATCCTCAGCAGTGAGAAATCGTTCGACCTGGTCTTCACCGACATTGTAATGCCGGGAGCGATGAACGGAAGGCAACTTGAAGAGCAAATCCGCCGTCTCTATCCGGACCTGCCCGTCCTCTTTACATCAGGCTTTGCAGACATGGCGGCGCATCAATCTGATATGCATTTTATCGGCAAGCCGTACACGCGCCGACAACTCGCTGAAAAAATACGGAAAATCCTGGATGCCCGAAGGGCGCCTCGTGACCGCCGCGACCATTGAACTCAACGTCGACGGCCTCCTGGAAGGACTTGGTGAGACTACCCCGAGCAAATAAACGCCCTCTTCCAAATGGCGGTCCCGGACCATCACAGAGGTTCTGCTTGGATCAAATGGATTTCGCTTTATGTGGAGAGGGGACTTTTTCCGGCATCACAGACAGGGCCTGCAGGTGGCGCAAAGTTGCCGCTCTTTATTAAGCGGGCCAATCGCCGGCAAGGCGAAATCCGCTAGATCCTTGTCTTTGTTTCTTTATGAAATCGTGGTCATGACTTATCCATTGAGCCCTGCGGTTGGATCCGCATCTCGATCGCGCGAGGCGAATGTCCGTGAAGCCGCTGCAGGGTCGTCATTGGAAAGGTGATCTGTGCCAGTGCGCGAATGAATTCTCCGTCTTCTTTTTTCGAAAAGCGCACGAACAAGCTCTCGTCCTGTCGCTTCACGCGGGCGCACGTCAAGAAGATCTCAAACTTGCCGAGGCAAAGATAGAAGTGGCTCGTCAGGCTCTGAATGTTTCGCGCCTGAAGGATCGCTCCCGTTTCGTTGATACTGACGATTCGTACCTGATGAGTGGCAAAGGACCTGACGCCGTTGACGGGACACAATGCTCGCGCAACCAGATTGACCTTTTCGTAGACCGGCTCTGCGGTATCATCCGCAAAAGCGAGCCGGGACAAGTAGTTGCGGTGAGGGCGCGAATGCAACATGAATGGCTCTGTAAAATGACGTTAACAGATCTTTAACCATCTAATTTCTCAACGCGGAAAACGCAAGCGCATCGCATGCATTGGTCTACCCAAGACATGTCGCTGAGGTCGTGGAGCCGCCCGCGTCGAGATCCGCTCGTCGCTCGAACCAATGTTACGTTCCTCCGAACGGCTCGCCGCCTTTCGGTCGAAATTTCTGAGCCCGTCGGCATGCGACAGACGCTCTCCTTTCCAGAATCGCAGGCCGCGATACGTCGTCGACGCGAAACCGCGAATGTTCGCCCGGGTGTGAGCGGCTCAACGCTTATGCTCATTCGGCTGCTACGAGGTTCCTTTCATTTTCTATCGGATGGCCCCGATCGACGTCAGACTTTGCCGGCAATCTCAATCCCTTGACGAGTCCATAGACGGCCGGAATGACGATTAACGTCAGCAGCGTCGACGACACCATGCCGCCGATCATGGGGACGGCGATGCGCTGCATGATCTCCGAACCGGTGCCTGTCCGCCACAGGATCGGTACGAGCCCGGCCATGATGGCGACGACGGTCATCATCTTCGGCCGGACGCGTTCCACCGCGCCGACCATGATGGCTCGGTTGAGGTCCAGCTTCGAGAAGGAACGACCTTCCTCTTCACAGGCTTCGCGCTGCTCCTTCATGGCGTGGTCGAGATAGATCAGCATGATCACTCCGGTCTCGGCCGCGACGCCCGCTAGCGCGATGAAGCCGACGGCGACCGCCACGGAGGCGTTGAAGCCCATCCACCATATCAGCCAGATGCCGCCGACCAGCGCGAAGGGCAGGGACAGCATGACGATCATCGTCTCGGTCAGTGCCTTGAAGTTCAGGTAGAGCAGCAGGAAGATCAGCGCCAGCGTCAGGGGGACGACGACGGCCAGCCGCGCCTCGGCCCGTTGGAGATATTCGAACTGGCCGCTCCAGGCGACGGAATAGCCGGGCGGCATGTTCACGGATGTGGCGACCGCCTGCTGCGCTTCCGCGACGTAGCCGCCGAGATCGCGGTTGGCGATGTCGACGAAGATGTAGACGGCGAGCTGGCCGTTCTCGGTACGGATCGTCGTCGCTCCGCGGGTCAGCTTGACGTCGGCCACCTCGCCGAGAGGCACCGTGCCGCCGCCTGGCAGGGATATCAGCACGTCCCTGGCGATGGACTGCGGATCGCTTCGTGACGCCCGCGGATACCTTATCGCCACGCCATATCGCTCGCGGCCCTCGACGGTCGAGGTCACGACTTCGGAGCCAAGCGCCATGCCGACGACGTCCTGGATGGCGTCGATGGTCAGCCCGTATCGCCCGAGCGCGACGCGGTCGGGGACGATGTCGAGGTAGTAGCCGCCGATCACGCGTTCCGCATAGGCGCTCGACGTTCCGGGGATCGTCTTCAACACGCCCTCGATCTGGCGTGCGATCTTCTCCATCTCGCTGAGATCGGTGCCGTAGACCTTGACGCCGACAGGCGTCCTGATACCGGTCGACAGCATGTCGATGCGGGCGCGGATCGGCATCGTCCAGGCGTTGGAGACGCCGGGGAACTGCAGGGCGGCGTCCATCTCCTGCTTCAGGCTGTCGGTGGTCACGCCGGGCCGCCACTCGGACTTCGGCTTGAGGGTGATGATCGTCTCGAACATCTCGGTCGGAGCCGGGTCGGTGGCCGTCAGCGCACGCCCGGCCTTGCCGAAGACGCTCTGGACCTCGGGGAAGGACTTGATGATGCGGTCCTGCGTCTGCATCAGTTCCGCCGCCTTGGTGACGGAGATGCCGGGCAGGGTGGTCGGCATGTACATCAGCGTGCCCTCGTCGAGATTGGGCATGAACTCGCTGCCGATATGCTGGACGGGCCAGAACGTGGCCCCGAGGATGGCCAGCGCCACCAGGATCGTCAGCGTCTTCACCCTCAGGACGCCGGAGATGACCGGGCGGTAGATCCAGATGAGGAATCTGTTCAGCGGGTTCTTATGCTCGGGGACGATATGCCCACGGACGAAGAGAACCATCAGCGCCGGCACCAGCGTCACCGACAACAGCGCCGCAGCCGCCATGGCGAAGGTCTTGGTGAAGGCGAGCGGGCCGAACAGGCGGCCTTCCTGCGATTCCAGCGTGAAGATCGGAAGGAACGACACGGTGATGATCAGCAGGCTGAAGAACAGCGCCGGACCGACCTCGCTTGCCGCCTCGACGAGGATGTCGATGCGCGGCTTGTCGGGCGGCGCGCGCTCGAGATGCTTGTGGGCATTCTCGATCATGACGATCGCCGCGTCGATCATCGCCCCGATGGCGATGGCGATGCCGCCGAGGCTCATGATGTTGGCCCCGAGACCGAGAAGCTTCATGGCGATGAACGCAATCAGGATACCGACGGGCAGCATGATGATGGCGACGAGTGCGCTGCGGACATGCAGTAGGAATGCTATCGTCACCAGCGCGACGACGATCGATTCCTCGACCAGGGTGCCCTTCAGGGTTTCGATTGCCGCTTCGATCAGTGTCGATCGGTCGTAGACGGGGACGATCTCGGTACCCGCTGGAAGGCTATTCTTGATCGACTCGAGGCTCTTCTTGGCATTGTCGATGACGGTCAGCGCATTGGCTCCGAACCGCTGCAGCACGATGCCGCTTGCGACCTCGCCTTCGCCGTTGAGCTCGGTGATGCCGCGTCGTTCGTCCGGAACCAGCTCGACCCTGGCGACGTCGCCAAGACGCAACGGCACGCCGTTCTGGCTCTTCAGAACGATGCTCTCGATGTCGGGTATGCCCTTGAGGTAGCCGCGCCCGCGCACCATGAACTCGAATTCGGAGAGTTCGATGGTGCGGCCGCCGACGTCGGTGTTGCTGGCGCGAACCGCATTGGCAACGTCATTGAGTGACACGCCCTGCGCCTTGAGCCGGGCCGGATCGACGACGATGGAATATTGTTTCACGAAGCCGCCGACACTCGCGACCTCGGCGACACCTTCGGACTTGGACACGGCGAACCGCACCACCCAGTCCTGCAGGGAGCGCAGCTCGGCGAGCGACAGCTCCTTGGCGACGACGGCATATTGGTAGACCCAGCCGACTCCCGTCGCGTCGGGGCCCAGCGTCGGGGCAACACCCTGCGGCAGACGGCTCTGCGCGGCGTTCAGATACTCCAGCACGCGGCTGCGCGCCCAGTAGGGGTCGGTGCCGTCGTCGAAGATCACGTAGACGAAGGAGACGCCGAAGAACGAAAAGCCGCGCACGACCTTCGACTGCGGCACCGTCAGCATCGACGTCGTCAGCGGATAGGTCACCTGGTCCTCGACCACCTGCGGGGCCTGGCCGGGATATTCAGTGTAGACGATGACCTGGACGTCCGAGAGGTCGGGGATGGCGTCGAGGGGGAGGGAGCGCAGGGCGTAGATGCCGCCGGCGACGGCAAGTGCCGCGCCGACGAAGATCAGCACGAGATTATGGGCCGACCAGGAAATGACGCGCGCAATCATGGCTTGGCATCCTCGGTCATGGCGCTGAGCGCCGAGTTCAGGTTGCTTTCGGCGTCGAGCAGGAAGTTGGCTGATACGACGACCTTGTCGCCGGCGTCGACGCCCTTGGTGATCTCCGTGCGGTCATCGCCCCGGACGCCGAGGGCCACGTCCTTCGGCTCGAATTTTCCGTCGCCCTTGTCGATGAAGACGACCTGGCGGTCGCCGGTGTCGACGACGGCGCTGTTGGGGACGGCGACGACGGCTTTCGGCGCACCGGCCTCGATCTCGACGTCGGCGTACATGTTGGCGAGCAGCGTGCCGTCCGGGTTGGGAAGCTCGATACGGACCTTCGTCGTCCGCGTCTGCGTCTCAACCTCGGGATAGACGAGGTCGACCGTGCCTCTGAACGTCCTGCCGGGAAGGCTCCGGACGGTGATGTCGGCCTGCGTGCCGATCCGGACAGAGGCGAGGTCGTATTCCGGGACGTCGGCGATCACCCAGACGATGGAGATGTCTGCGATGCGGAACAGCACGTCGCCGGGCTTGGCCATCATGCCGGTCGTCGCCGTGCGTTCGAGCACGATGCCGTCGCGCGGAGCCGTGTAGGTCATGCTCGCCGGCACCTGACCGGCGCGGGCTATGCCGTCGACGACTTCCTGCGGGACGCCGAGGTTCTTCAGCCGCAACGCTGAGCCGGCGCCGTCGTTGCCTCGGGCGTCGCTCCTGCCGGCGGCGTATTCCGACGCCGCGGTGG
This sequence comes from Rhizobium sp. LjRoot258, assembly GCF_964254185.1. Taxonomy (NCBI): domain Bacteria; kingdom Pseudomonadati; phylum Pseudomonadota; class Alphaproteobacteria; order Hyphomicrobiales; family Rhizobiaceae; genus Rhizobium; species Rhizobium sp. LjRoot258. The sequence goes on from NZ_CAXUST020000004.1 coordinate 143,807, forward strand.
CGATCTCTTTGGAATAGAAGCGGAAGAGCTTCTCTCCCTTTCCGATGCGGTCGCCCGTCGTCACGTTGGCGACGTCGTCGACGAAGGAATCCGTTCGCATCGATATGATACTGACGAGGCGCTCGTCGAGCGCCACGGTGCCCGGCACGCGCACCTTGCGGCCGACGCTGACCATCTCCGCGGTCGCCGTCTTCACGCCCGTGCGCTGCAGCTTGCCCAGCGAGACCTTGACGGTGGAGGCGTCCGACTGCGCGCCTTCGTAGACGGGAATGTAGTCCATCCCCATGGAATCCTTCTTCGGCACCTTCGAGGTGTCCGGCAAGCCCATCGGGTTGCGGTAGTAGAGGATCTTCCCCTTCGTAGGAACGGCCTCGGGTTCCGCCCGCGCCGCTTCAGCGATAGCGGATGCCTTCGCCTTGTCGTCGAAGCTGAGGTCCTCGCTCGCATGCACGGCGACGAACGGTCGTCCGTCGTCAGCGTTCTTCGGCGTCGCCGAGAACTGCGGAAGGCCGTCCGGATGGCGGTAGTAGATGACCGCGCCAGTGGCGGAGGGCCTGGAGGCTACGGGTGTTGCGAGCGCCGTCTCGGCCAGGTCGAAGCCCAGAACGGATGCCAGGTTGTTCGTGCCAGCCCAATAGCCTCCCCCGCCGAGCAATACGGCGAGGGAGAACGTGGCTGCCACGCGCGATGGCGTGTTCAAGGCGCTGCCTTGAGGACGACTTCGCCCTCGACTGTGTCCGGCTCGCCCTGGATCTTGGCGGCGAGCTTGAAGCGCCAGCCGCCGGCCATGCTGAAGTCGGTCTTGAAGGCGTACACGCCCGGCTCCGTCGAGGCTGCCGCCTCGACCGGGGTCGTCATCATCTCCATGCCCTCGGGGGCCATGTCCATGCGGGTGGTGAAGATGACGGCGTCGGAGACGGGCTTGCCCGTCCGCTTGTCGACCAGGCGGACGGAGACCAGCGATCCTTGGCCCTGTTTGACGTCGGTCGAAACCGGCTGGAACTCGTAGTCCTGCGCGGCTGCGAAGGACACGGTGGCGGAGCCGACGACCAGCGCGCCGGCGAGGAGCATCGCTCCTGCTGAAAAGGAAGTCTTGTTCATGATTCCGATCTCATCGGGACGGATCTCGTTGATCGCGTCCTCGGGTCAAAATTGATGGCCGTCCGGTTCCAACGAACGCATTCGTGCGTCCGGCGTGAACCGCAGGCGTGTTTCAAGAATGGCTTGAGATCAGGCTTTCGGAGGTCGGGCCGGAGGCTCGACAAGAGCCGACGTCAGTTGTGACGCAGGCATCAGGTCGTAGCGGTGGGACGTCCGGGAGATGGCGAACGACCAGCCGTGGATATTAGGTGGATGGGCAAATATCGACGTCGTGCAAACGAGCAACAACGGACATTCCTTGCCGCAGTTAGTTTTCTTGATGGGCTGTTGTCCCGGGCAGCAAGGCATCTCCTCCATTATCTTCATGCCGGTCACGGAACTCATGTCGTCGCTCATCGCCGGCAGCGAAGAGGCCATTGCGCTCCCCGCCAACTCGATGCTTGCCGGGCCGACGACGACCGCAACCATGGCAACGAACAGGAACAGATGACGGACGATCCGAAGGAGAGTCATAGCGCGATATTGGCATGAGGATTCTAGAAATGAAAGCCGGGTTCACGCAGAAGTGTTGCTGAAGCCGACTTGTCGATTTCGTCTCGCCTTTGCCAAATACGAACCTTCCGGAGTCTCAGCCTTGAGCTCAAAGGCCCGCTACCATCGATTTTTTTTAGAGTCTTTAGCCTCCGAAGCGCGTTAACTCTGAGATTTGCACGCCGAGCATCGTTATCAGGTAGCCGACACGATCTGTTCCCGCAACTCCATCGTCCTAGCGTCACGGGTAAACCCGATGCGCTACATCCTATCCGATAATGTTGTCGTCTACAAAACTGACCACGAAAAGTGGATTTTACGCAGCGTCGCATCAACAACCCACCATCAGTCTTTTTCGCTGGATACCGTAACTATGATCGGGACTGATTTTTCGGCCTCATCGCGAGAACGCGGCATGATCGCGCTGGAACCCGCAGTCCCGCCCTTCAGACAAATCCAATATGTTTGCCGAAGGGGACGTCGTCGTCCAAATTTCCCGTTCCAATCCGGACACTCTCTCCCGACAGGCGTTGCTCCTCAGTATTTCCTTCTCGCGGATGAACATGAGCGGCCAGACCATTGGTGTGTCGCTCCGATGCGCGATCCTGACCCTCCGCGCCGTTCGCGACTTCGCGTTCCTCTTTCATTCGTTCAAAACCCGCAGTGATCTGGGCCTGCCGCTCTGCGATCAAGGCCATGTCGGGTTCGGAGGCTATCGACGTGCTATGATTCGCGTGCGCGACAGATGAGGGAGATACGGAGGATGTCGGGGCGACTTTGTCGATCATAAACCTTCGTCCAAAATGTAGATCCGAGCAGCACCGGACGCCGGTGGCGTCGCGAAGCGCCCTTGTCAACAGTGCCGGTTGGAAGATGCTAGCGACTGGTGTGCCGCTCATACCCGCGGCGGATACGCGAGATCGCCAGAGGGCCATCGTTTGACAAGGCAAAACTGGCGCGTCTGCGAGCATAGCCATCGCCCGCTATGTCCTTGCCGCACCCGTCCCGACATATCTCAACGCGGCAGGCGCGACTTGATACGGCGGGCCAACTGACGATTGGGGAGCGGAGAGGTGCCTGGCCGACACTTATCGGGCGCCTCGAACCGGGTCGTCGAAGAGGCTGACCTTTTCAAAGTCGCCGGCGCTGTGGGGCCGCGGCGGATTCAGATTGTGTCGCGGGTGCCCATTGCATGCACCGAGATCGATCGCTCGGGAGCGTTGAATACCGAAGTGGTGAGGAGAACAGCGACGCCCAGAACGCCGTAGTACCATGCGTCGATGCCGGTAAAACCGAAAGCGGAAACCGCGACAAGGAATGCCACTCCAACCGCCCGATCGATCCAAAGGTGGATCGGATAGGGAATGATCTTGATGAAGCCTGTCGGATGGTCGGTCAGCAGGGGCAATATTAGCGCTGCGACGCCGGTGATAACGGAAAGCCACATGGCGACCGGACCACTATCGCCAAGCTTCAAAAAGAACGGCGCAACCAGCAGAACGATGGCAACGGGATAGTCGATGAGATAGGCGTGGACGGATTTCGTAACAAAGCGGAAAGGCATGGCGGGTCCTCCGGACGCGGTTGGGTGATCTTGATCGAATTCGCACCGCTGAAATACTGGCAATCGTAGAGCCAAGATTAAGCTTGTTCTTCGGCTTTCCCTACGAGCCAGATATATTGGCCACGATACTCATTTAAATTAGTCTTCCGCTGCATGGCTTAGAAATGAATGCTTGTTATCGTTTTCATTCCATCATCCCGCGACGCTCGAAGCGTGCGCTTATTATGCCGTCAGCCGGGCGACTGGAGCAACCTGCACCGGCCATGCGGCAGTTCGGTACAATCAAAGCGAGTCAAGAAACGCGACAAGACTCGAAGTTCCCCAGCGGTCCTGACGTTCGGCTTGCGCAGGCGTGAGGGTTGGTCCGCGTCGCCACTCCGATTTCAATAAGATGCACGACGAATGGCAAGATTAGGGATCTTGATCTGGCTCTTCGGCGTAGTCGCCAACCAACAGAGCGTGTCCGGTAAACCAGCGAACACCGTAGCAGATTTGGCCGATTGCTATAAGTCGCCTCCCAGGTGTCAGATGATCCGTCTCTCGCGCAACGCCGCATTCCGTCATGCGACGCGGTGACCGGCTGCGGTGAGGAAGTCAACTGCGGACGCTGCCTCGTGGCTCTGCACTAGAAGATAGTTTCCGTTGAAAGTGGAGACCGCGAGCACGTCAATGCCGTTCTCCGACACCGGCTTCACAACCGAAAGGACGATGCCCGTCTCCCCGGACACGGCCGAGCCGACCACCTTGTAGCACGCCCACTCGCCTTCACACTTCACAGTCGCGGGCACGCGTTCCCTCAAGCAGATCACAGACAACTCGTCGTCACCACGGCTTATGTTGACGAAGCCCGCGCCGTCGCACCAAGAGGGGATCGGCGCGAGCACGGGGAGATGGGCGACCGTGTATTCGCCAAACTGCTTTTTCAGCTCGACTGTAGTCAAACGAAATCCTCTTGTCTTATCGCCGATATAGCCAGTTCCCCCTCGAGAAAACACCGTTCCGGTACGGCGTGGCGCGTCCGGAAGTCCAAAAGTCGTGTCCCAAAGTGCAATAGCCCGCCGGCCTTGATATGCTTTTACCTATTCTTGATACGGGATCGCGGTTTCCGCGCTCGTCACGGGATACTGCCTTCAGTCAATGGTTTTCCCTATTCAGCGACACCGGCAATACCGCCGACCGACGAAAACGGCCCGACAAAGCCGGACCGTTCCATGTATTCGCCTGATGAAGCAGACCTTTCCAAAACGTGCCCGCGGCTGTCCATTACATCGTTGTGTCGATCATGCCGAATTAGAATTATGTGGAGCTCATGCCAGAAATTTGAGCCCGATGCCCATTCGTCCAGGCATAATTCCTTAAGAAAGTCGGTAATCGCCACACGTCAAGCGACGCCGGTTTCCGTCCCTTTTTACGATCATCAATCACATTGTCAGGCCAGAATATTTAACGCGATTTGCTCAAGTGTCCGTCGGGCATCCGTCGGGCAGCGGCTATCCAAGGAAGGGTGCGGTACCGCTCTCCAATTCTGCGAGTAGCAATGTCAGTCGCGAGATTTCGTCCTCGTATTCCGCCACCTGTTGCGCGATGAAAGCCTCGTCTTGGTCGGCCGTCGCCAGTTCCTTCAACTGTCGCAAGCCGTCTCGCGCAATGGTGATTCGCTCTTCGATTTCGCTTATCGCATCGGTGACATCGCTCATTGCCTGTCCTTCAGTTGGCTATTTAGGCTGCATACAGGCTACGCTTGCCTCAGTCTTTTCGCGAATGGGGACAAGTTATCGATTTCATTCATCGTTATTGATCCGCTTATGCCGCAGAGCGCGTGCTCCGGATATGCCGGTCCTACTTCGGTGATTATAGTCCGGTGAGCGAGGAGGGGGACCCGCAACACCACCTTTGCTAAGCGCCGGGCGGAGTTTGGCAGCTGTTTTAGTCGGCCGGCGCGGCGGCGGATCGCGGCGCCGACACTCAGGTTGCAGCCGCAGATGTCATTGCACCTGCGAAACTAGGGTGTCCATTCGTTTTTTGGCCATCGGGGGCATTTTCGCCTGCCGAGCTGCAGCCTGGTTCACCGGGGTGTTGCCGACCTCGATTAGGCCGACCATTCCCATTCCGAAATGAGGCACACAGCGATAGCCGTAGAGGCCGGGCTCCTGAAATGTTATATCCACCGGCTTGGAAATGGCGCTCTTCAGCGGCGCCGCTCCATCCGGAAGCATACCAGGTATCGTATCGACATTGTGCCCCTTATCGACCGGCTTGAAATGCACGGTGTCCCCCGGCTGAATATGCAGGAAGGCAGGCTCGAACGCCATCGCCTGTCCGTCACCGCCCTTGTTCAGCATCTTGACCTCGTGCTCGGCGGCGTGGGCCCCCGCCGGAGCGACGATCGAGAGAGCCAGAAGCACGGTGAAACTGATGTTCTTCATTTTTCGATTCCTTCGTTACTTGGGGTGGATAAGCTTGACTTGCTGAGGGGCCTTTTAAGCGCTACGGGATCGGCCAAGGACCGTTGCCGATTGGAGATCGCGCGTCCGTTGGCGATCTCCCGACAGGTCCGTACAAACCGAGTCAACGGTTGCATCGGCTATCGCCGATCGTACCGGACCGTCGGCCTGCGCATTCCAAGGAGCTCCTCGCCAAATGTGGGATGCACGGCCATAGTCGACATGAAGTCCGCGCGGGTCGCGCCGCTCTCCAGCGCGATGGACAGGACTTGGATCATCTCGCTCGCGTCTTCGGCGAAGAGATGTACGCCGAGAATACGGTCACTCTCACCGTCGACCACGAGCTTGAGCAACGCAATCTCACAGTCTCCGGTTACACCCGCCGCCAGCGGGCGGACACGCGCTTTGTAGACGTCAACGACAGCATATCGAGAGCGCGCCTCCAGTTCCGTTAGTCCGACCGTTCCAATCTCCGGGCTCGAGAATACGGCCGTCGGCACGTTCGCATAGTTGACCTGCCAGGGCTTGCCCCCAAAAATGCTGTCCGCGAATGCGTGACCTTCGCGGATCGCCACCGGGGTCAGGTTGAATTGGTTCGAGACATCGCCTACGGCAAAGATGTTGGCGACGCTGGTGCGCGAGCTCGCGTCGACGATGATTGCACCTTTCTCGTCTGTCTTTACGCCTGCAAGGTCCAAGCCAAGCCCGATCGTGTTGGGCGCCCGTCCGAAGGCCATAAGCACCTGATCGGCATCAAGGCGCGCACCCTGCTCGGTGACGACATTGATCGTGGCCCGCCCTTCTACGCTTCCGCTCGCCTTCGTGGACACCAGGCGCGTGATGCTATCGCCGAGCAGCAGCGTGATTCCGCGATTTGTATAAGATGTGCTGATCGCTTGACGTACGTCTTCATCGAAGCCGCGCAGGATGTTGCTTCCGCGACACACGACCGTGACCTCACTTCCAAGTGCCGCGAACAATCCCGCAAACTCGATTGCGATATAGCCGGCACCACCAATGACGAGGCGTTGCGGAAACTCCTTGAGGTCGAAGGCTGCGTCAGATGTGATGCCCAACTCCATGCCCTCGAATGGGAGGAGTTCGGGCTTCGCGCCCGTCGCAATCAAGATGAAGTTGGCACGGACGCGGCGCCCATCGGCGAGGCGTACCGTGTGTACATCCTCCAACACTGCACGCGAATGAACTACCTCTACGCCGGCCTTGGACTGGCCTTGCGCGTACAAGCCTTCGAGATGAGCGATTTCCCTGTCCTTGGCCGCCACGAGCGAAGGCCAGTCGAAACGCGGAGGCGAGATCTTCCAGCCGAAGTCCGCCGCCTCATCGAGGGCATCGCCAAACCGGCCCGCGTAGACAAAGAGTTTCTTGGGTACGCAGCCCCTGATGACGCATGTCCCACCTAAGCGGGATTCTTCCGCGAGCATCACGCGTGCACCGTGGCCGGCGGCAACGCGCGCCGCGCGAATTCCGCCAGATCCTCCTCCGATCACGAAAAGATCGACGTCGAATTCTGGCGACACCCCTTCTTGCGACGCGGGACCCTCAACTGAAATTGAGGGGACTTCGAAAAGCGCCTGTTTGGAGTCTAAGTCGTTCATACTAGGTTCCAATCAGTTCATATCGGTCCGACCAACCATTCCCCCTGCATTCCGCATGAGATGGAAAGGCAAGTCATTCTCGGAGCATTTGGCTTTTGCGCGCCAGCGACGGCAAGATCGAATACAGGAATAGGGATGGCGCCGCGGACAAGCACGCCTAGACTTGCGCAACCGCCGCGATCCTTTCCGGCAGGATACCGAACACGGCGACATCCGATCCGAGCGCCGCCACGAACAGGCTCTCGGCACCGCTGAGGTTACGCCGCAAGTGTTCGCTGATCTCGCTAGCGCTCAGTTGCGATTCGACGAACCAAGTGTCGGTCCGAAACTCAACCACGTCCTCGCCGAGCAGCTCGAGCTCGCGCCGGATGTCGTTGTAGTTACACATGTATCCGCGATTGATATCGGACTGGAACAACACCAGGAAGGTCGTCTTCTCATTGTGTGACGGACGCATTTGACGCCTCCTTTGATAAGGTTGTTGATTCTGGTGCCCAGTCTAACTGGGCCATGATTGCGTCTGAGGCAGCCAGTCCGCTATCAACCGGACAAGCCCATAATCCGCGTCGCAGCCCCCGGCGGTTCGGTGCGGTGAGAGCGTGTGGACCGCGCCATGTCTCGCCTTCGGATCCTTCCGCGCGCGTTATCTTTGTTCACTGAAGCGGGCAATCCTTTGAGCAACACGTTCTCTCAGTCAGCTGGAACCGGCCGTTCGTCCCACAGCCGTAACGTATATGATTGGCGTTCCGCTCAAGAGTATCCGCCTGGGTGCTCCATATTGAGCCATCCAAGGTAGTCTCGCTTGCCCACGGGCGCACCGAGATGTCGAAGGATGTTGTGCGCCGTGGCGACGTGAAAGTAGAAGTCAGGGATCACCAGGTAAAAGATGTAATCGGCGCCGCCGAACCAGCCGCGCACAATAGGCGGCGTGAGGAGGTATGTACGAGATTCTGCTCCGCTGAGCTGCTCGGGCGTAATCGACAGCAGCATTGAACGAACGCCTGTCACACGGGCTTTGAGGGCGTCGTAAGTCTGCACGACGTCAGGGGGGGTAGGGGGGTCCTGACCAATGAGGAATGAGACGTGTCGTTCCGCTTTATTGGCGACGACGCTGAACTGCTCTCCTAAGGTCAGCATGTCGGGCGCAAGTCGCGCTCGCAACACCTCGCCCGGTTGGAGGCCCTTTTCTTCCTCCAATGCCTTGCCATGGTCGAGATAGGAATCCAGTACGACAAACCCATGCGTCATACCGGGGATAATGGTGTCAAAGACACTGAAACTCATTTCCTCATTCCTTCTGAAGTCATCGCTGTCACCGTCGTTCCCCGCGAAAGATACATGTGGCAGGAGTACAAGCGAGTTTGCTCTTTCGCTTGCGTGGCATCGAAGTGCTGACACATCGAAAAACTCCTCTACGTCGCTTTCACTCGTGTCTCCGGTGCAGTCGAGTACTCAGTGTAGGATCGGCTACGGGGCCGCGCCAATAACTGATGGCGATAGTTTCCATTCCTGCTGCCAACTGACAGGCGACGAGGTTGGGTCGATAATCTCGCATTCGGTCGGAAGTGCCCGCGAGCAGATCTCGGCAGCTAAATTAAGAGCGTTCATCAGGGCTTTTGCCTAAGGGAAAAGATCCGCGCCGGCAGAGCCAGCCGAGGAGTGGTTATCGGTTCTATTCCGACGTTTCATTGGCCCCGCTTCACCCGATCGGGTTTGCTTGAAATGCCGCCAGCCTCGGGCTTGCGCGTATCGTTGATAGTGCGATCAGGCAAAGCAAGTCGTCACCCGCGTCGACGACACACCAAAACCTCGCGGCTCAGATTAGCGAACACTGTCTCAAGAAGGGCTCAGACGATGCCAAGTGATGTGACGAGCGGACAACCAAAAAAATTTCAGGCTCCGAGGGATCCGCTGCTGCGCGATATGGCTAACTGCATTCGGTTCATCGCGGCCGACGCAGTCCAGAATGCAATGAGCGGACACGCGGGCATGCCGATGGGAATGGCTGACATCGCAACCGTGCTCTTCAGAGACTTCATGAAATTTGACCCGAAGGACCCTTCCTGGCCGGACAGGGACAGGTTCGTCATCTCCAATGGACACGGCTGCCTTCTGCTGTACAGCATCCTTTACCTGACGGGATACGAAGGTATCACAATGGACGAAATACGAAGGTTCCGACAAGTCGGCAGCAAGACCGCGGGACACCCCGAATACTGGCACATCCCGGGTATCGAGACGACTACGGGGCCGCTTGGCCAAGGTGTAGGGAATGCACTCGGGTTTGCAATTGCGGAGCGCGTCCTCAACGCGACCTTCGGGGATGATTTGCAAGACCATTTTACGTACGTCTTCATGGGGGACGGTTGTCTAATGGAGGGCATCAGTCATGAGGCCATTTCCCTGGCGGGTCACCTGAAACTTGGCAAGCTGATCGCGTTCTTCGACGACAATGCCGTCACAATCGACGGTCCCACTTCGCTTGCCGTTTCCGACGACCAGGTGGCGCGGTTTACCGCGTCAAACTGGCACGTCCAGGAAATTGACGGGCACGACACCGACGCGATCAAGGAGGCCATACGCAAAGCTCAGGCGGTTGCGGATCGTCCGTCGCTCGTTTCATGCAAGACCGTCATCGGCTTCGGGTTCCCGACGATCTCCGGGACGCGCAAGGCGCATAGCGACACTCCGGGAGAGGACGAAATCTCCGGTGCCCGCGAGCTTCTCGAATGGAAATCCCAGCCCTTCGAGATTCCGGTGCCGTTGATTGACGCGTGGCGCGCTGTGGGATCGAGGGGCGAGGCTGCTCGGAAGCGATGGCTGGAACGATTGGAAGCCTCCCCCATTCCTGTCAAGATTGAATTCGAGCGTCGAATGCAAGGGGTATTGCCTGCACAGTGGCGGACGGCGCTCGCGCGAGCCTTCGATGAGATGATCGACAGGGACACCCCGATGGCGACTCGAACGGCGAGCGGCTTGGTCCTCGAGCATTTGACGGTCGCGATGCCTGAGCTCATTGGGGGGTCAGCTGACTTGACCCCATCCAACAACGTGAAGACGAACAGCCAGAAGGAAATTGCGCCAGGAAAATTCTCAGGTTCGTACCTTCACTACGGCGTGCGCGAACACGGCATGGCCGCAGCCATGAACGGTATGGCCCTCCACGGGGGTCTGCGGCCCTACGGTGGGACGTTCCTGGCCTTTTCGGACTATTGCAGACCGAGCATTCGGTTGGCCGCGATGATGCGCGCACCGACCGTATTCGTGATGACGCACGACTCGATCGGTCTCGGCGAGGACGGCCCGACGCACCAACCCGTTGAACAACTCAGCGCCGTCAGAGCTATTCCCCACCTCGCGGTATTCCGGCCCGCCGACGGCATCGAAACAGCGGAGTGCTGGCAAGCGATCCTCGAGCGCAACGAAGGACCATCGCTGATCGCGCTCTCCAGGCAGTCTCTTCCGCCAGTCCGCCGTGAGCATTCCCAGGGGAATAAGTCGGCAAAGGGGGCGTACGTGATTCTGGAAGCGGACGGTGACAAGCCCATGGTAACACTCCTTGCCGCGGGGTCCGAGCTACATCTGGCGGTGGAAGCCCAGGAGATCCTTCAGGAAGAGGGAGTGCCTACTCGCGTAATCTCCATGCCCTGCAGACTGCTATTCGAGCAGCAACCCGAGGAGTACAGGCGCGCTGTCTTGGGAAGCTCCAGGATCAGGGTAGCAGTAGAGGCCGGCATCCGCGATTCCTGGGACAGATATCTCGGCGAAAGCGGCTACTTTGTCGGCCTCACCGATTTTGGTGCGTCAGGCAAGTCTGCGGAAGTGTTCGAAAGGTTCGGCATTACGACCGACGCTATTGTGCGAATGGTCCACCACGGTATCTCGGAACACAACCTGTGAGTACACCGTGCGTCACAACGAGGTACACCCAAATCTACCCTCTCGCGATAGCATGTGCCATCGCAGGGATCGAGAACCTCTGATCGGCGTGTCAGTAGTTGATCCCTCAAGAGCGCAGAATTCCCGACGCTCGGGGCGCGACGGATACGTCCCTGGACAAGCCCACCGCTTCGTTCTCGACGTGACGGCACGGTTGGGACCGCTTCCCTCGCCCGTCGCAAATTGTGCGCCACGAATTAGCGACGCCGATCTCGTTCGTCCGTCTCGTGAGAGCCGGCTAGTTCCGCCGCTGCGGTGCCGATCTAGGGCCGAATGGTTTTGGCCGCGCCGGCTGTGGAGAAATGCTCGCCGGTCTTGATGAATTGCTGTTTCGCCGTCGTAAACGTTTCTGATTCCCGGCGCTCCGCACGGACTCTTCGGAAATCGGCCGCCCATTTCTAGTTTGTTCGGCCCTAACGCTGGGCTTCGAGCCATCGCCAGTTCGCGTTGTCGTCAAAAGATCACTTTTTCGCGCGCCAACAGCGCTGTCTGCCTTGAATGGCCCCACCTGTATCGTGATCCCAACTGCGCATTCTCGTCAACGACCCGATGGCAGGGCACCACGACGGCCAACTCGTTCGCCGAGCACGCTAGCCCAACCGCGCGCTCGGTGGTTGGTGCACCGAGTTGACGCGCGATGGCGGTGTAGGTTGAAGTCTCGCCGACGGGAATGTCCCTGATGATCTGCCAGACACGGTGCTGGAATCGAGAGCCACGCAGGTCGAGAGGCACATTCAACCCGCGAGAGGGACGCTCGATGAAGTGCACGACACGCATTGCGAGTTCATCCTCCGGCCAATGCCCGGGCTGCACGTCGGCCAGTGGAAACCGCTCCAGAAGAAGCTTGGTCAGGGGAACGGCGTCAGCACCCATCAGGACTGTTACGACCCCCTTATCGCTCGTGGCCAGCAGCAGTGCTCCAAGCGAACTGTGCGCGAAGACATAGCGTATTGCCTCAGTTGTCGTGCGGTCTTCCGGATAACCTGTCATAACGTGGCACGCGTCACCGTTGATGTAGTCGGGGCGGTCTGGCATCGGCGCTTTCCATTGTTGATTAAGGTAGAATTAGCCGGTCGATCAGTGTCTTGAAAAGCTAACATGACGCCTTGCGCTCAAGTGGCAAGATCCGATTAAATACCGGAATAAATTAGCCGTTTCTCAGAATGACACTTTCTTATTAGATCAATAACCGACGCTAACGTCCCAGCTAAGACTAGCGAGATCTAGCGGTGAGGTATTCCTTCACGAATCTCAAGAAGGCGCGATTCGCGTGAGCGGCGATTTTCCCGCGTGATTTGGGCGAGAATGTTGAGAGGGGGCGAAGCTCAGGGTCTTGGTTAGATGGTCGGACATCAATTCGACGCTCATCTGCACACCGGGCACCTCAGGCAACGGGCAATAGGCGGAGTCATGCGGACATGCCGATCGCTTCGCGGTGGCTGTGATGGCCGGCCTGGCATCCCATGTGAAGGGACCAGTCGCGCAGTCGCACAACCTTTACGAAGGCATCAAGCGCTGGCGAGTAGCGGCGGCCCTGCACGGCAAGAAGCCGGACCTCCCGCCATACCGGATCGCCCTCGATCGGAAGCGCCTTTAGGGAGGGCAGCCGGGGCATATGCTCGGGAGCCAGGACTATTCCGAACCCCGCAGCCGCCAGATGCTGCAGGTGCAAGTCGCGGCAGCTGCGATAATTGTGATGCGGCGGCGCGTCGGGAAAGAGATGCTGAAATTTGCGAGCCGCGTCGCAGTAGGAGCGATCCAGGATATTGGCTTCGCGCAGCGCATCCATTGCGATCACAGGACGGTCCGCAAGTTCATGCGACGGCGCGAGAACGGCGACATAACGCTCTTCGAACAGCGCCCAATCGTCGATCCGTTCGGGCATGTCGTCGAGATCACCGACCAGGGCGACATTCACTTCGCCCTCTAACAGAAGCTCGATAAGGCGGCTTTGCGGCTCTTCTCGTAGCTCGACATGCAGGCCAGGGACGAATTTGCGAATCTCGGCGATAGGCTCAAGAACGAGCGAGGCGGAAATGGATGGGGCGAGACCGATCGTTAAGGGGGCCATCTCCTTTTGCTGAAACTGACGTGCTTGGCGTCGAACCGCCTCGGTCGAAGCAAGCGCGCGCTCGAGCATGGGCAGCACCGCTTTGCCCAGGTCAGTGAGGTGGGTGAGCTGACGTTCTCGGTAGATGAGCTCACCCCCAAGTTCCTGCTCCAGTTTTTGCACGCCCTTGGTCAATGCCGGTTGCGTGACGTTGCACATCTCCGCCGCACGCGTGAAGTTCAGCGTGCTCGCGACAGCTAGAAAGTACCGAACCTGATGAAGTTCCATGGTGTTCACCGTCAACTGTTTAAGTCACTACTGAATCCGTGCGATGGCTAGCATCACGCGGGGCGCCGAGGCGCCATATCGGAAATCTCCGTTGCCACTGGTTCGCGCGACGATCGCGAACCCGTCCTTCACCAGAGAGAGCGCGACGGGCGCGATAGTCTTTGGGCCGGTGGAATTCCATTTGGGGACCTCCGCTTTTCAACGAAGTCCTTTATCACTGGAAACTCGACGGTTGAAAATTATACAGTGGTTTGCATGAACTATCCCCTTGGAAAGTGCTTGTTGCAGCAGGGGAATTTCGTTGAACCCGGACGGTCACGTTCTTAGGCAATCGCATGAGCACTTCTACAGTTACTCGCGCCTTGGGTATCCACCCATCTGACGCACTCGGTCGCAAAATTCCGCTGTTGCGCCACACCAAAAGGAACGGCCACCGGCTCGTCCAAGGAGGGTGTCGAACACGAGAGCTTTGTTAGAATTCAGACTAGCGGAGCCGGTCCCGAGAGAATGAAACTACCGCGTACGAAATGCTCCGCATCCTTGTGTGAAAAGCGCGTCAGCCCTTGACGTTGCCGAACGCCGTCTACGGCTTCTCTATGGTGCCGTTGGCGAGATGATCGATAATTGATTCCTTGAAGTTCGCTTCACGAGATGTCGTTGGTCCGGCGTGAAAGCATGATAGGCGATCCCCAGAACGTCCATCTCCACCGCCGCAACTAACGTGATCGTCTGGTGCATATAATCTGGGATCGCAGTGGCGTCGCGCGGGCGGCGATAACCGCCCAAACGTCCTCTATCCTAACCCCGAAAAACGGAATCGCGATCTTATTCGATAGCCGCCGAGGGTCTATTCTCACGCGGGTCCGGACAGAGCGTCGGCTCGTCGCCGGGCTCGGCTTAAGAGCCAGCTCCACCGGTATTAGAGTTCGCGATTGATCGGTCTGAGGGCATCGTGCCCAGTGATGCAAAACGCTGACGCCTCCTTCGGCGTTGGTCCTTACGGCGCCGCCTGAAGTTCGAGCCGGCCAATCATGGCTCCGCATAGCGCAGCGACCTGACGGTTTCGGCTCAGCCGATCCGACATCCAAGGACATCCTCGATACAGGCGATCAACTGGCCGCTATCGATCGGTTTCTCGATCAATGGGAAGTTCGCGCCGAGGCGGCGTGCATCGTTCGCGCGCTCAATGAAGGCTGTCATGATGACCACGGGCACCGCATCTGTCTGGTCATTCAGAATGCGCCTCAGCTCGAGGCCGCTGATCCCGGGCATCTGGAGATCAGAAACGATGCAGTCGAACCGGTTTGCGCCGGCCACGAGCAGCGCGTTAGCGGACTCAAATGCCACGGTCCGGATGCCGAACGAGCGCAGTAAGCCGGCAATGGAGGTCCGGACAAGCTCATCGTCGTCGACGACCGCGATGGCGATATTCGCGCCCAAGGGAATCCTTTCAGGAAATAGGGAAATGCGGATTGCAGTTTAACGCCGGCGAGAGGCACGACAATCGAACGTATGGTTACCCAGCCTATACCGGAGTATGACCTTGGAGTGTTCCTCGCTCGATGGCCTCCATCATCCTGACGAGCTGCGCCAGCGTCTGAGCACGCATCTTGCGCATTGCGCTCCCCCGATGAAGCTTCACCGTTATCTCGCTTAATCCGAGCTCGCGCGCTACTTGCTTATTGAGGAGCCCCGACGAGACAAATTGCAGAATCTCGCGCTCGCGCGACGTCAGCGATTCGTATCGCATACGGAGCGATTCGAGCTCGCTCCCCAGCTCTTTCAACCGAATATCCTCGGCCAACGCGCATGCAATCGCGTCCAGTATTTCCTGGTCGCGGAATGGTTTCGATAGGAAGTCGACCGCGCCGGCCTTCATCGCCCGAACCGACATCGGTATGTCGCCGTGACCCGTTATGAACAGGATGGGCACGCGCTGTCCGCGCTTGGCGAGTTCGGCTTGAAGGTCGAGCCCGCTCACGAGGGGCAGGCGCACGTCCGTAACCAGGCAGCGCACGCCCTCAGGCAGAGGCTTTGACAAGAGTTCGATTGCACTTGCATAAAGTGCAGACCGATATCCAGCGGATCTGACAAGACCATCGACGGATTTTAAGACCAGCTCATCGTCGTCAACGATGAGCACGATCGGCGCGCCGCTAGAGCTTGGCACGGCGGACGATTTCGTAGTGTACGACATTAGGCGCAATTTCAGCCCCATCGCTCGCAGGGTTATTATCCTTGAGTTTGCCAATAAAACGGCATTTTCGATTTAGCCTACGCATGGGGCGTCGCCTACTGAACGTATGTATCGATTTATAAACGAAGGTATCGGTCATTGACGGTCTCCACGGGTCATCAACTCGGCACGGGAAGCGCGAAGCCTACAATCGCCCCGCCGGCCGCATCTGTGCGGGCGAACATCCGCCCACCATGCGATTCGACAATCGACTGGCAAATCGACAGTCCCATCCCCATGCCGTCGTTTTTCGTTGTGAAGAACGGTTCGAAGATGTTCGTCAGATGCGCTTCATCGATCCCGGGCCCGTCGTCAGTAACACGAAGCGTGACGCCGCCCTCATCACGCGCGGTTTCGATTATCAGCCGACGTTCATCAGTATCCGATTGCCTCGGGGCCTGCAGTCCGTTCGTGAGGAGATTGATGATGACCTGCTGAATCTGCACGGGGTCCGCGAAAATTGCTGGAAGGTCGCCCGCCAAGTCGAGACTGACGGAACCCCGATGGTGATTGATATGCGAACGCAGTAGCGGAAGGGTGCTCCTCACCGTGTCGTTCAGGTCAAACTTGGTTGGAGCTGGGTCCTTGCGGGTGAATATCGCTCGAAGTTGTCGAACGACATCGCTGACGCGTCGTGCGCCGATGACGACTCGCTCGATCGCCTCTCTTGCCTCCGCGATGTCTGGTTCTGCGCGATCGAGCCAGCGCAGACTTGCCTCACCGTTGGTAAGGATTCCGGAGAGGGGTTGATTGATCTCGTGCGCGATCGACGCGGTCAACTCCGCCATCGTCGCGATGCGGGTGATACGGGTGAGTTCAGCCTGGGCGCGATGCATCTCCTGTTCGGCTGTCTTCGCTGAGGTGACGTCCATGATGACGCCGACCGCGTTCAGCTCATCCGAACCCGCGTGCGCCGGATTGACCAACACGCGCAAGTATTTGATCCGACCGTCGGGGAAGAAAAGTCGGTGCTCAAATTCCACGTCGATCTCATTGCGCTTTACCTGTTCAAGCTTCTCCCGGACGAGGTCGATATCGTCGGGATGAACACGCTCGAGATATGGCTCGAACCCCGGCATCACGTCCCTGTCCAACTCCAGAATTCGGTAGGTTTCGTCTGACCAATGATGCTCACCGGTGCGAAGGTTTGCGCCAACGCTGCCCGATTTGTTGATCAGCTGGCCTTGGCGTAGAAATGCTTCATTCCGGCGGAGCTCGTGTTCAGCGCGCTTCCTGTCCTCGATGTCAAAGGTTGCGCCATACCACTGAACAACATTTCCGTCCTCGTCTCGGCGACATGTGGCAATGGAGAGATACCAACGATATCCGGTCCCAGGAGCGCCTGCACGGAATTCGTAAATTCCGTCAATGTCGGTTCCGATGTGGTTGGCCCAGTAGTTTACGATTCCATCGCGGTCATCAGGATGAACCGAGTCCTTCCATCCCCAACCACTGATGGTGCCGGGCGTTTGAGACCAGCGTGCGAGATATCGTTCGTTCGCATAGTCCATCTCGCCGGCCGCGGTCGTGCGCCAAATCATGGTCGGCACGTTCTGGAGCATCATTCGGATGTCCGCGGACTCCGCATCCCGTGCAGCTTCCGAAGCCTTGCGTTCGTCGATCGGCAGCGCGACCAAAATTCTTGACGATCTGGGGAGATGGACGTCGGTGGGCGGGGCAATATTGACTAGAAACCAGTGATACTGACCATTGCGGTCCTCAATCCGGACATCGACCGATTGCGAGCCGCCTTCCGAATTGGCGGCACGACCGAGGACCTCGCGATCCTCCTCGTGTACTGCGTTTAGCCACCCATTGCCGACTAGGCCCGCGGGGTTGATCCCAGTGAAGACCTCCCAGGCACGATTGAATCTGCGTCCGCGGCGGTCGAGATCGATTTCGCAAATTAAAGCCGGGACGCCGTCGCACCCAAAGCTCTTATCGGGCGGGTCGCTCGCCAACCTGAATGCCGCCTCACTCATGTCCGATACAACCTCCCTCGCGCAAGCCGGCGCGTCGCTGATCACTTGTCATCGCGAATTCAATATCGGCAGGTTTGAATGAAAAGCACTGCAATTGCGTTGTGAACTCCCAATCGGGTTGCTTTGAATTTCGATGCCTGCGCGTACCACTGGTGAACCGCGGGTAGCATCAGATGAAACCGTTCGCCTCCGGCGGCGAGAGAGTCTATTCGTCGCATATGCTTCTATCGATGACAGAAGCCCGCGCCTATACGCGCAGTTTCGCGGCGCGCTTCCTCAAACTTGGAGGTATTGAAGTCGGTGATTACCTTTTACCTTCGGCTTATCCTCGTATCTTGCACCTGACACGCCGTGCCGGACACACGGACCATACAGATGAGCGAAGCGCGCGGATTCCGCGACGGCCGAAAAGTTGCTTCGCGAAGCTTCCGCACAGTCCGTCATCTCCTGGATCATTTTCGAATGCATCGGTGCGCAATATGTGCAATTCGCCCACGAAGCGCTAGATCGAGAATATGCGTTTGAGTTATTCATCCGGATGATGAATGACTTAAAATGCTGCACGCTTGTCGTCGTTTTCGCGCGATGTCCGAGCTTCTCTCCCGGCTCACAAGACTGTCGTAAATTTCGCTGTCAAGCTCGATATCCGCACTTCCGATGCGGTCATGTGGCACGCACGGGGCGTTCGCGCCACGATTTGTCCGTTCTAATTCATTGGATCGATGAGCTACCTTTCAAATTCTGCCAGGCGGCGGAACTGAATTTCAGGGGAAGCCTCTCTCGTGTCCGCGTCAGTCAGATGTATCCGCCGATTTAACAAGCTCCGTCTGATAGCGAGCCTCAGCCTTACCAAGGAATTGTAGCGAAGGGCGATGGTATTTTTCGCGGGTCACAAGCCGACCGATTAATAGCGGAGCGACGCGGCCCATGCCCGGGCAGCCGCGGCATTTGCGGCCGTGGGCAAAGTGAGCAAGGAAGTCTACGGCACGGATCAACCTCAGCGCGCAAAAAATCTAATTGGCCAAGTCGATTTGCCTTCTCCGAATAGCTCATTGACGTCGCCGTCAAGGTTGTAGCGAATGGAAAAGAGCAGTGCTCGAATTGATCTCCGGTGGACTTGGAAGACCCAAAAACGTCCCGCGGCCCTCTGCTAGCTCGCGTTGCCTGCGAATCGCCTGCACACAGTGTGTCATCAACGCATATATTCGTCCTGACTTACGGATATCCGGATG
This sequence comes from Rhizobium sp. LjRoot258, assembly GCF_964254185.1. Classification (NCBI taxonomy): domain Bacteria; kingdom Pseudomonadati; phylum Pseudomonadota; class Alphaproteobacteria; order Hyphomicrobiales; family Rhizobiaceae; genus Rhizobium; species Rhizobium sp. LjRoot258. The sequence continues at coordinate 162,790 of NZ_CAXUST020000004.1, forward strand.
GGTCAGCAGCCACAGTTCATCATCGAGCTCCGGCTCCCCGCCCCGACACGTATAAGACCCGGCGTGATATCTCCAAGCATGCAGGGCAGGTATCCCACTCCCAGTCCCGCAACGATAGCTGCCGCGGCGCCAGCAACGGAATCGGTCCGGTAGGCGATGTTGTCGTGGCGTGCACGCTCCTCAATGAATTTGGACGCTCTGAGACTGGATAGCGTTCCAGCGTAGGACACCCATTGGCGATCAAACAGCGAGCCGGTCACTGGGAAAGACGGAGCAGAGTTGGGAAAGCAGACATAGGGCGCGCAAGCAATCGATGCGACCGTCCGGCCGAACAGATTCTCAGACGGGTTCTCGGTCGCCCGGATAGCGATATCGGATTCTCCTCGCGCCAGATTCAGCGGACTGTTTCCAACGATCACCTCCACGCGAATTGCGGGGTTGAGCGACATGAATTCTGCGATCATCGGTCTGAGAAAGTACAAGAGAAGGGAATCGCTTGTCGTGATCCGTAAATCGCCGACATGGCCCTGAATACGGCCGGTGATGCGGCGTGACACGCTTACGACGTCCGGTTCGACCCGCTCCGCGAGCGCTATCAATTCGTCGCCCTCAGCAGTTGTCACGTATCCCGTTCGTCGCCGATCAAAGAAGGTTAGGCCCATGCCTCCTCGACATTAGTCAACCGACGGGCGATCGTCGAACTGTTGACACCGAGCATTTTATGACCGGCCATCGACGACCTGCGAACGAGTATCGTGTTGAAGCGCGTGACCTCTTTCCAATCTCGCCCGCGCTAGATTCTCGAAGAAACTGGACCCCTTGAATATAGATCAACGTCTAGGCTTCCCAATGTGATGTCGCCGGCGCCACCAGAGACGACCAACGCGTCGGTCACCGCTTGCGCACTTTGATGCTCCAGTTCTGTCATGCGCTCCTTCGTTCGTCGGCAACCGAATGATCCTCGCTACGCGACGTCTTCGATCACGAGCATTCTTCCGTTGAACTCCACGGTCTCTCCGGTCCGTGCTCCTTCAATTGCCTCGAAGATCGGGGCCTTCGTCGAAATCCCCATGAGTTCTCGACCATCGCATGTGAATTTGCCGGTGGAGACGGCAATGACGAAGTATCGACCAGAAAGCCGCACCAGCGCTCCTTCAGTAACGGTCGACTTTGGTCCGAAGTCGACTTCCTTCAACTTATCGAGCTTATCTTTATGATCGTGGAGGGTGTCGTCCAGAGCTTCGGAAAGATCACTGGCGATTTCGGCCTGGGCCTGCTCATCGCTTTCGATCGGTTCGCTGCGATCGAGCCGAGCATCGGCTACATAGTCGAAGTATTTTTTTCGGGTACTTTGAAGAGCTACGCCCTCTAGCGAAAGCATCGTCTCTTTGATGATGTTCTTGTCCATCGTTACCTCCTTGAGAGACCGCGTTCCTCGCAATAGAGCCGGTTCCTGAAGTTTTCCGAGCATAGGTTACGGCCGCTTGATCTCATTCGTTATCTGGAACTTCCAGACCCTGATATGGGATTCGGTTCAGTCGCGAATCCCGGAATATGCTTGTGACGAGCCAAACATATGCTTGCTCGGCCGTATCGAAGCCGAGCATCGAGAACGACTCACCGAAAGGGCATTCGGGAAAGTCCGGATATCCAATCCGCAATACATAGCGTTCGGGATCGCAGTCGAACTCGCTCTTGTAGATCTTGCGTAGGCCATAGCGGCTCGGGACATCGCCATCATCGGTGAACTGGGTATAGCGGTTGTCCACCAACCGGTCAGCTAGCCTGCGATCGCAGATCTCGTCGAAAAGGTCGAACGCATCGATCAGTAATCCCTTGCCATGCGTCCTTCTGTCTGAAATGGCATAGATATTGGAGGCATCGCCGGCATCAGAGCCGCTCTCCAAACGAATGGCAGTGTCGACGTGGATGTCTCTCGGGTCTACCGGGGAATTACGCGCGAGGTCGAAAAGATGACTATCCTTGATACGATACTCTCGGTCGTAGCCCTTACTAACGAGTTGCGAAACTGCTTCCACAACGTCAGTTACTTTTAATCTCATCCGAAGCTCCTGGCGTCTCTTCGGCGAAGGTACGCTGCCAGCATAGCACACGGAAATAGCCGACTGTTATGGTTTCCATTCCCGCGCGTTCACAGCGGCGATCGAGATGTCAACGGTATGCGTAGAGGCGGCTGCTTTCTAGTCTCGGCCGCGCGGGAGAGCCTCCTCTCCGTGCGCACCTGGAAAATCAGCCACGTCGCGCGTCACGCGATGAATTCCGCGACAATGGAATTTTCCGGCAGCCGGTACGCAAGTTTCCTAACGGAGGAGAATGCTGCTGCGACGGTCCTCATTGAGCCTTGGGCTCGTCCGCTCAATGACAAAGTCGGTTCCGAGGCGTTTGCGGCCAAAAATATTCCTGGTTACGGCAATCACGCCGCGCGGCGTGCGTCAATAACGATCGTCTATCGACTTTATGGCAAGAGGTAATTTCCCTCGGCAGCGTTGCAAGGTCATTCTCCAAAGCACTGTTCGTGTCGAATCTCTCTGCGCCGCGGACGAGTGTAGGATAATAGCCTTGGCTTTGGCGCCGATCGGTTTGCAGGTGACCTTTGTGTGGGTTGCAGGGCGACGTGAGCAAGAAAGCGGTGCGCAACGGATATGCGCTTGGAGGTCGGAATTTTTCGAGCAGCTCAGCCGAGTGCCATTCGCGGCAGTGGTGGCTCCAACATCGACGGGCGACGTCACGCTCGCGCCGATATCGACGACATCAGGTTGTTTTATTGGGGAGCTGGTGCTTCCGAAGCTCGGGTCGCGCTGCTGCTCTGCGGATTTGCACGATCAAGGTGCAGGCCGCCAATCTTGCGAAGTTTATGTGATAAAGTTGTGGTGTAAAGGAAAGCGGCATGGAACATTCCCCCCAGATTGGAGACAGGATCACGGACAAATCAGCTCCGCCTGATGAAGGCACTGTCCGCGATTGGATCGGGCCGGAGGCATTCGAGCATTGGACCGGGCTGCAGAACTGGATCGAGGCATACTACCCCGGTGTCTTCACGCCTGAATGGCTCTATGGCGGAAAGAAACGCGGTTGGTCCCTGCGCTACAAGAAGACTAGGGCATTCTGCACGTTCGTCCCGGAATACAGGCTGTTTTCGGTCATGGTGGTCTTGGGGGGAGCGGAGCGAGAGAAGTTTGAGGAGCGGCGTTATGCCTGGCGCTCGCAATTGGTCACGCTCTACGATGAAGCTAAAACATACCCTGACGGGAAATGGCTAAAAGTTGGTATCTCATCCGCGAATGATCGACATGATGCGACGGACCTTTTGACTATGAAGCGCCCTTCTCCACTCTCACGTGGTTGAATGTTGCAGATCCAATAGAGCCAAGATGCTTCCTAGCCGACTGCCGACTTCAAACTATTCGCTCAAAGCCGGGCCCTTATGCGGCGTCGCCGGTTGCTCGTATCGAGTTGGAGGTGAAACTTGCAGCCGGCTATATCAAGCGGCAGCTAGGATGCTTGGAGTTACCGCCGATCAGGTGACATATGATGTGATCACAGATTATTCTCGGCTTATGGACGTGGTGAGAAGCGCCTGACATCGGTGTCTAGAAATTACGACACCGCGCGCGTGAATCCTGACTCTCAAACACTCACGTTACCGGACTAGCGAGTCGCAGCTGCAATCACCGATGTTGCGGAGCGCCTATCCGATAACCTGACGCTGACATCACGTAACGGGACGAGCTGCTCCCTGGGGGCGCCAACCTGTCCTTCACAACCGAATTCACTAACGTCATCGAGGAAAAAAACCGTCTCCGGACGGGGAGACGGTTTTAATGCGGATCGCTCGTCGTTCGGGCCGGGGAAGCGCCCACGATCAGCAGCGCGCCGTCTGGCGACCGACGCGGCCTCGGTCTTGGGATGCAAGGCATGGGAAGTCTTATCAGCTTTGCCTGCTCGCCGAAATTATACGTGGGTATGGGATAGCTCGATTTTGCGATGCTTCGTTGCGCTCTGCGGACGCTGATACGCCAATCATGCAGCAACGACGTCTAGTCTAATAGGGTGCCTCATATTGCCCGCGCCGACGTATTGCGTTCAGAAAGATAGACAGCGGCAACGAGAGCTTTTCCGCGTGGGGCGATTCTTTTGAAGGAACGCTTGGACGCGCGTGGCATAACAATCGCCTTTCGGAGGTTCTCAACTATACGGAGGTATAGGCGACTAATACCCAATCTATGTTGCGGCAGGCGTTCGCATGGGCATGATCTCGTAGAATCGCGAGTAGAAAAACCGGCTCTTGAACCACGACGCGTCGAGTGACACTACAATGGAAGATTGTTCGTGCGGTGAGATCGGGGCGGCATGATCACAGGTAGCTCTTCTCGGGAGAGAGCACCGGCGACGTTATGTCGATCTGCAAGGAGAGGAGGCGGAGAGGACAGATTTCGTTATGCGAGGGCGGATCGGATGAAGCTCTCGAAAATAGACGTCAATTTTACCGCATCGCAAGCATTGACCGGAGAAATCATGCCTACACCTCTCTTTGTTTTCGTCATCCTGGCCTTCGTCTGGCGTATCTCCACGGTTGTCATTTCGACTGTAAACGAACGGACGCTCAAGGCTTCCGGAGCACGCGAGGTCGGGGCTGCCAACAGTGTCTTCCTTGCCCTTGCCCATCTGGCTTTCTACATCGTCGCGACGGTAGAAGGCGCGAAATTACGGGAATTCAACTTCACCCTGTCCGCGATCGGAGTCGCCATCTATCTGGTATCTGCCCTTGCCCTGATTTCTGTATTGCGCTCTCTGGGGCGGCTATGGACGGTCAAGATCATCATTAACCAACGCCAGCCATTCGTCCGGACCGGTCTTTTCAGAAGGGTCAGACACCCGAACTACTTTCTGAATATCATACCGGAGCTTATCGGATTCGCGCTTGCTATGAACGCATATTGGACTCTGATCGTTGGCCTGCCGCTATATTGCATTCCGTTGGCAATTCGTATCAGGCAGGAGGAAACCGCTATGTCCGAGGCCGTGCCTGGTTACAAGCGACCTTGAGACACTCTGTCGAAGAGGCGGGAAACGCGCATCCTTTTTCCGCTCAGCAAGAGTTGCGGATCGAATAGGGATAGAATCGAAGACGCTGCGGTGACAGGCCGAGGCCGATGAATATCCGCGGCAACCGTGCGTAAGGCGGTCGAGGAAGGAGCCCAGGTTGTGCTTGCATACTCGAAATCCGCCGCGACAGCTAAGGGGCTGGAAACCGAGCTTGAGGTTTTGGGGCGCTGATGTCCTTGCGGTCGAAGTGGATACCACTGACGCGGACAAGGTCATCCGGTCGATTGCTGAGGTGAGGGCATATTTCGGACGACTCGAGTCTTCCGAACTTGAGGCGGCGTTGGTCCATCTGCTGCGCGCACGCTGTCGGTCGCTGCTCACCGTGCGTTGCTTCCTAGATTGCGGCGGTCCCCGCATCTCCAGCCGGCATTGCATCAGACCAGAGGGCCGATACCAGCACTGAGCCCGACTGAAACCAATATCGATGACCGAAGACAGACATCTGACGATGAGTTTCGATTACGGCGCGCCGAACGTCGGGATCGAGGTGGATTTTAGGATTTTCCCGCTTGCTTACGGCACGGGCGCTTGTCAACATATGACTGACTCATATTTATAAGCCGAGGCGCGATGGCTATGGACGTGTCGGACCGATTGGTGAACCTTTTGGGCGTTTTGGCGGTTGGCGTAAACGATCGAATGCGTTCGGCAGTCGCTGGAGCAATGCCGCTTCGGGGACAGGCGGCGTCGTCGGTGATCGTGATCGGGCACGCGCCGACGATATCTATTGATCAGCTTAGCCGGATCCTGCGGTTGACTCACGGGGGCGCGGTCCGTCTCGTTGATCGCCTTGTCGAGCGCAACATCGTCGCTAAACAACCATCCACTATCGACCGCAGAATAATGACCTTGAGGCTGACGCCAAATGGTTTGCAGTTGCGAGACAAGTTGCTCGATCTTCGTCGCGATGCGTTAGCTTCTCTGCTCGAGTGCGTATCGCCGGAAGATCTGTCTGCACTCGAACGTGTAGCCGTGACAATCGTCGCGTCGCTGCCCGAGGATGCGCTCTCTGCGCTGGCAACTTGTCGTTACTGCGATGAGCGGAGATGCATCGATTGTCCGATGGATGTCTTCGGGCCTTTTGAAACTCTCGGCGGTTCGACCTCCAGAGGTAACATTTTGGCTTTGGAGGTCAACCGGGAAATAGGACGAACAATAGAGAAGCGATGAACGACCGACTGACAGCGCTGAAACTGTTTTCCCGCGCGGGTCGCGTGGGCAGCTTTTCGAGCGCCGGTCGTGAACTCGGTCTTTCTCAGCCCTCCGCCTCTCGCCTTATCGCTGCATTGGAAGCCGAGGTGGGCGCTACACTCTTCAACCGGACAACCCGTGCGGTCACACTGACGGACGCTGGTGCAACCTACTTGACGCGTGTTGAGGCGATCTTGGCCGCGCTCGACGAGGCCGACCACGAGGCGCGCGGCACCGGAGAGCTGCGAGGGGTGCTTCGCATCGGCACGCCGATAAGTTTCGGGCTCCGGGAAATCATCCCGCGGCTTCCTGCCTTTATGAAACAGCATCCGGCGTTAAAGATCGAGCTCCGGGTGACCGACCGCTACCCAGACATCGTGACTGAGGGCATGGACGTGTCGTTCCAGTTCGGCGAGCTCCCTGACTCGAGCGCGATGCTGCGCAAACTCATCCACCAGCCGAGGATACTAACGGCCTCCCCGGACTACCTGCGGGAGCGTGGCACGCCTACGATGCCGTCGGACCTCGCACACCACTCGGTGATCATCAGTCCAGCGCATCCCTCGCCGACGTTCTCGTTCGGCAAGGACGGCCGCGTCACCACCGTGCGCGTTGACAACCAACTCGCTATCACCATCAACGAAGGCGCCGTGGCAAGCGCCGTCGCCGGGCTGGGTATCGCCGCCTCAAGCCTCAATAGCGTGAGGACTGAGTTGGAAAGCGGCGCCCTCGTTCGCATTCTGTCCGACTGGGACTTCGGCTCGATGGAGGTCAACGCATTGTTCGTCAGCGGAAAGACCATAAAGCCCGCCGCGCGCGCGTTCACGGATTTCCTCGTCGCGGAGCTTCGACGATGACCTTACGGAACATTCCGACCGGTTATGGATATGATAGCTTTACCCGAATAGCCGTCGAGTTTAATTATTGAACGCACCAGATGGTAGACGTGGCGCTGAGACGATCTCCCAATCATTCCAAGATTTACTTTGTGCTAGTCAAACGCGCACGGCGAGCGTGCGAGGAGCAGGGCCATGAAATCCGTAAAAGCGGAAATCGACTACATGGAACCCTCGGAGCATGAACTGCTCGCCGAATTGCGGCGGTTGCGCCGGTCATTGCGCTTTCATCCGGTAGAGGTGGATGATCCGATGGAGCCGCTCTCAATCGGTCAACGCGTGGCGGACACGGTCGCAAGCGTCATGGGTTCCTGGAAGTTTATCATTGTCCAGACCGTCCTCCTCATTGCTTGGGTTTCGATCAACCTCGGCGCAGCGAGGAGTTGGGATCCTTACCCGTTCATTCTGTTGAATCTGGCGCTTTCATTTCAAGCAGCCTATGCAGCGCCGATCATCATGATGAGTCAGAACAGGCAGCAGGATATTGACCGAAGAGCGGCGGAAAACGATTATAAGATCAACGTCAAGGCCGAACTAGAAATCGAGCTCTTGCATGAGAAGATTGATGAGCTTCGAGCGCAGGAGGTGCTTCGTCTATCCGAGGCTGTCAACTCTCTCGTTGATCTACTTTTGCAGACGAGGCAGTCTGGCCGAACCGACTTTACTAGAGCGGCTGAACAAGAGGGTGCCACTCCATAGAGGGCACTACAACCTGCCACAACGTGCCCGTTGGAATCTTGTGCGTTTTGGCGGCGCCGCCCTGATGTGCGGATTTTGCGATGCGATCCCACTCCGGACGCGCCGCACAGCGCGCAACCTCGCCGCCTGTTGAATGACCGATGTGAACCGCCATTGTGCGGATCAAGGTGTGCGGCGAGTGCGATGACGTCGGCCACCATAAGTATCTATATCGTCAAACCGTTCTGTCTCGCCCGACCGCTCGCGACCCAGCGGTCGCAGGTGATGATGCAGGATCCGTAGTTGAGGAAGAACAGCATCTGGTTATTCCAGTCGTCTGAAGATGGTGGCGGTTCGATCCTCAGTTAGGAAAAAGGATTGCGGAAGCTTTGTCCTCGTTGCTTGGCTCAGCCCGCTCGGACGGCGGCCGGACAATGACCGGCGACCGCCCCAACGCCTCCCGGGCAAAGCACGTTGAAACTGACAACGTCTGTTCCTGCCAATTCTCGCGCGAGCAGGCTTTTGCGTCGTCCATCGTGGGATCGGCGAAAGCTCACAGGATATCGCTGTCCTTCGTAGATCCGTTCGCAGACCTGGGGGAGTGCTAGCCGTAGCGCCGCCTCCAAATCAGCGCCTTCCATCCGCTAGCGCTCCCTTTTGGCGCGCGAAGCATGTGTTCGTGCCGCGACTTTGATTTCTGCTGGCTGCCTCGATGGCATCAATTCCATAGCCAATGGTCATTGGATCATCGAGTTTCGCCATCTTATTTTTCGGCGTCTGCAAAGGAATTCGGAAGATGACGACCTAGCACACTCAGTGGCCGGCTGCGTCCTACCAGACGCTCCGGGGCAATTCCCGAAACTACCGGCGGCCCCCGGCATTAGATGTCGAACGGGGTCCATCCCTGCAGCATCCAGCGAAGAGGGCGCAAGCACTCTCGTACCTCAACCTATCTCTTCATCGACAGGAAGCACCATGAGTAACGGAATTTCCATGACCAACGCCGTTATCGAATCTATCCTAAGCCGCAGGGCCACAAAGTACTACGACCCTGCCGCCACTTTGAGCGACGATCAAATCCGCGAACTGGTGCGAATCGGCACCACCGCACCGACGTCCTTCCACTTGCAGAACTGGCGCTTCATTGCCGTACGCACGCCTGAAGCCAAGGCTCGTCTGCGTCCGATCGCGTGGAATCAGCCTGCGATCAGCGAAGCAGCCGTTACCTTCATAGTCATCGGCCGGTTGGTCGATACCAGCGTAATTCCAGATCGCCTGGCACCGGTGGTGGAAGCGGGCATCATGCCGGAAAAGTTGGTGCCGGAATGGGAAAACCCCGCTCGCGATCTGTACATGGAGTACCCGCAGCGCCAGCGCGACGAGGCCGTACGCACCGCCACCTTCGGCGCGGCGGCGATGATCTATGTGGCCAACTCATGGGGCTTGGGTTCGACGCCGATGATCGGTTTCGATGCCGAAGCGGTGCACCGCGAGTTCGGACTGGCCGAAGACGAAGTGCCGGTCATGCTGCTGTCCGTAGGACCGGAGCGTCCGGGAAACTGGCCGCAGAAGCCGCGCCGTCCTGTGGCGGACGTGCTGGATCTCGTTTGATTATTAGTAAAATCAGTAACTTACGGAGAATACGATGGCAAGAAGTGCAGCTCTGAAGCCGGAACAGGTGCCGGCCGATTCGAAACCGACCCTCGATATGTTCACCAAGAACATCGGGTTCACTCCAAATATGATGGCGACCTTCGCGGCAAGCCCGATCGCGTTCAACGCGTGGGCCACCCTGCTCGGTTCTTTGAGCAAGGCGCTCGACGTGAAGACGCGAGACAGCATTGGCCTTGCTGTCTCCGAAGTGAATGGCTGCAACTACTGCCTGACGGTTCACAGCTTTACTGCCGAGCATATGGCCAAGCTGCCGGCCGATGAAATCATTCTCGCTCGGAAGGGCCATGCCAGCGACCCGAAGCGGGACGCCGCCGTGCAGTTTGCCCGCAAAGTCATCGAGACCCGCGGCAACGTCGGTGACGCCGATCTGAAAGCCGTCCGCGAAGCCGGTTACACGGACGCGAACATCATCGAAATCGTCGCGCTGGTGGCCATGTACTCCCTGACGAACTTTTTCAATAACGTGTTCGATCCCGACAAGGACTTTCCTGCCGTTGCGCCGGCTGGGTCCATCTGATGTCTATAAATTGGCATCGACCGTCTCCCACGCTTCTTGGAGGTTTCGTGTGATGCGAGCGTAACGCCAAAGCCCGGATGCACCCAGGAAAGAGTCTTGGGAACGCGTCCGGGCTTTTCGTGTGTGCCGACGACAAGGTTAGGAACACTCTATTTTCCAGGGTAGAAGCATGAACAAGTCACAGAAGGTTGTTGTCGTCACCGGTGCGTCACAAGGCATCGGCGCAAAAGTCGTAGAGGCATTCCGAAAGCTTGATTACCGCATTGTCGCGACCTCACGTTCGATCAATTTGTCGGACGACAAAAACATCCTGAGCCTCGCTGGTGACATCGGCGATCCCATAACCGCCCAGCGTGTGATTTCCGAAGGTATCACGCGATTTGGCCGGATCGATACTCTTGTGAACAACGCCGGCATCTACATCGGAAAGCCTTTCACCGAACATACCGCCGAAGATTACGCGGCCGTGATGAATGTGAACATGGCGGGCTTCTATCACATCACGCAACTCGCGATCGCCGAAATGGAAAAACGTTCGAGTGGCCATGTGGTGAGCGTTACGGCCAGCATAGGGCACGCCGCAATCAGTGGAGTCTACTCGGTCTTGGCGGCTATGACGAAGGGCGGCCTCAACGCCGCAACGAAGTCACTGGCGATCGAGTACGCAAAGAAAGGTATTCGCGTGAACGCCGTCGCTCCGGGGATCATAAAAACGCCGATGCACGCGCCTGAAACTCACGAAGCACTAGGAGCTTTGCATCCGATCGGACGCATGGGTGAAGCAAGCGATATTGCGAACGCCATCCTCTTTCTCGACTCGGCGCCGTTCATCACTGGAGAGATCCTACATGTTGACGGTGGGCAAAGTGCTGGCCGCTGAGACAGTCTGCTGATCTAGGAAGGATAAGGTGACACTCAATCGTAAAATTTCACGCGCTGGCCGGCGCGGTACCCGATCGGCCGCAACTCTTTTCCCTCCCGACGCCCAATGGTGTGAAGGCGGGCATCATGCTTGAGGAAACGAGCCTCGCCTACGAGGCTCACCGGATCGACCTCATGGCGGGCGAGAATCGCGACTCGGCCTCCCTCGCGCTCAACCCGAACGGCAAGGCCGCGCCGGTTTCAAAGTGTGGCCGACCAGTTCCTCGGACGAGTTTACTCGTTGCGTGCCTAACCGGTGCGCATTTACGATAAGATGCTCGAGCGTTTCAAGTTCCCGAGGTCCTATGTCCCAAGTCGACTGGCTGAGCCATCTCTCGCAAATGATCACCATTACCGGCCAGTTGGAGGTCCGTTGCGCCTACGGTGCGCCATGGCGTTTGGCCTGGGCCCAGTCAGCGGCGCACGAAATTCCCTACCACATAGTGCTCAAGGGCCGGGCCATTCTCGAGGATCCGGAGACGGAGACAGCCAAAGAGCTGGTGGGCGGAGATATCGTGCTGTTGCCTCACGGGTCCGCGCACGTGCTGCACGATGGCAGCGGACATGCGCCGGGCCTTACCCACGAGCGCCAGGGTTCCGCGGGATGGATGCTCAGTGAGAATGATAGCCAGGACGAGCATCTGGACATGTTGTGTGGGCGATTTTTCATCGGTCCGCCCCATGATCGGCTGATTCGAAATTACCTGCCCACGAATCTCGTGGTACGGGCGATAGACGGTGATGGTAAAGAGGGCATGAGGTCCGCTTTAAGCCACCTGGCAAGTCTTGTGGGGCTGATGCGGATGGAGGCCGTCAGCGACAGACCGGGAGGATATGCGATCCTCAACGCGCTTTCCGCGGCGCTGTTCACACTGGTGCTGCGCGCGGCGAGCGAATCCGAGCACGCCCCGGAAGGCTTGTTGGCGCTGGCCGGCCATCCGCGACTGGCCCCGGCCATCTCAGCTATGTTCGCCGATCCCGCGCGGCCCTGGAAGCTTCCCGATCTGGCCGACTTGTGCAGGATGTCACGTGCCACCTTCATGCGGCACTTTCAGGACAAGCTGGGGCGCTCAGCCGCCGACCTGTTGACCGATATCCGGATGAGCGTGGCCGCCAACGAGCTGAAGAAGCCGGCGATGACCACCGAGGCCGTGGCCGAGACGGTCGGGTATCAATCCATATCGGCATTCCGGCGTGTGTTCGCCGACAGGATGGGGATCACGCCGGGGCAATGGCGCCGTCTGGCGCGCGAGGGCCAGTAAATGCGCTTCGCCTTCGACGCGGGCCCGGATGAGACAGTGGAAGCATGGGAGCGGGCGGCGGCTCATTCGCGCAAGCGACCCCCGACGCGCTCCTCTATCGTTGCTGCATGTCAATCCAGATCTCGGCAAGACGTCTTGCGCCGTACGGCGCCACACGTCGACGGATGAACAATCCTCGTCGATATGATCCTTTCTAGCATTTTATTGATCCAATTTCGTCTCGAAAATAGCATGTGCTGGTCCTAGAGTGGGGCTCCTAACCACCTGATGAAGGAACCGCCATGACCAACGCCGTTATCGAATCTATCCTAAGCCGCAGGGCCACAAAGTACTACGACCCTGCCGCCACTTTGAGCGACGACCAGATCCGCGAACTGGTGCGAATCGGCACCTCAGCACCGACGTCCTTCCACTTGCAGAACTGGCGCTTCATCGCTGTGCGCACGCCTGAAGCCAAGGCACGGCTGCTGCCGATCGCCTGGAATCAACCCGCGATCAGCGAAGCAGCCGTTACCTTCATAGTCATCGGCCGGTTGGTCGATACCAGCGTAATTCCAGATCGCCTGGCACCGGTGGTGGAAGCGGGCATCATGCCGGCAAAGTTGGTGCCGGAATGGGAAAACCCCGCTCGCGATCTGTACATGGAGTACCCGCAGCGCCGGCGCGACGAGGCCGTACGCACCGCCACCTTCGGCGCGGCAGCGATGATCTATGCAGCCGGCTCGCTCGGCTTGGGTTCGACGCCGATGATCGGTTTCGATGACGAAGCGGTGCACCGCGAGTTCGGACTGGCCGAAGACGAAGTGCCGGTCATGCTGCTGTCCGTAGGACCGGAGCGTCCGGGAAACTGGCCGCAGAAGCCGCGTCTGCCGGTGTCCGAGGTTTTGGACCTCGTCTGACTATAAGTAAATCAAACAACCAACGGAGAATACGATGGCAAGAAGTGCAGCTCTGAAGCCGGAACAGGTGCCGGCCGATTCGAAACCGACCCTCGATATGTTCACCAAGAACATCGGGTTCACCCCAAATATGATGGCGACCTTCGCGGCAAGCCCGATCGCGTTCAACGCATGGGCCACCCTGCTCGGCTCCATGAGCAAGGCGCTCGACGTGAAGACGCGAGACAGCATTGGCCTTGCTGTCTCCGAAGTGAATGGCTGCAACTACTGCCTGACGGTTCACAGCTTTACTGCCGAGCATATGGCCAAGCTGCCGGGCAATGAAATCATTCTCGCCCGGAAGGGCCATGCCAGCGACCCGAAGCGGGACGCCGCCGTGCAGTTTGCCCGCAAAGTCATCGAGACCCGCGGCAACGTCGGTGACGCCGATCTGAAAGCCGTCCGCGAAGCCGGTTACACGGACGCGAACATCATCGAAATCGTCGCGCTGGTGGCCATGTACTCCCTGACGAACTTTTTCAATAACGTGTTCGATCCCGACAAGGACTTTCCTGCCGTTGCGCCGGCTGGGTCCATCTGATGTCTATAAATTGGCATCGACCGTCTCCCACGCTTCTTGGAGGTTTCGTGTGATGCGAGCGTAACGCCAAAGCCCGGATGCACCCAGGAAAGAGTCTTGGGAACGCGTCCGGGCTTTCCTTATGGGCCCGCGAGGCCAGGATAGTTTGGCACCACCGCGGTCCGGCATTCACAACCGTTATGCCCCCGGCGAATTTGAAACCGCGGATGGGTCACACTTACCAAGCAAATGCCCGCAGGCGGCAATTCCTCACGACCGCCCCGCCCGTGGACGTGAAATGCAAATGTTGGTGCCGCACCGGTGACTTTCCGCACCGCGTCAATGCATCGGTTCCATAACGACAGGTCATTGGACATCGAGTTTCGTGGTCGTATTTTTTGGTCGTCTGCGAAGGAATTCGGAAGATAACGACACGCTACAAACAGGAGGCAGACGATGAAGGCAATCGTGGTAACAGATCAGGCCGCTGGAACGGCCGGGATGAAGCTCGTCGAGCGGCCCGACCCACAGGCTGCCATAAACGACGTCATTGTCCAGGTTCACGCGTCTGGATTCACGTGGGATGAGTTGACATGGCCCCCGACATGGACGGATCGCGGGGATCGTGACCGAACACCGTCGATCCCCGGTCACGAGCTGGCCGGAGTGGTCACGGCACTCGGCTATGGCACCACAGGGCTGTCGGTCGGACAGCGGGTGTTCGGCCTCACGGACTGGTATCGTGACGGCACCCTGGCGGAGTACGTGGCAGTCGAGGCCCGCAACCTTTCGCCGCTGCCGGGCGACGTCGACTTCACGGTGGGCGCCAGCCTGCCGATGCCGGGCCTGACCGCGTGGCAGGGACTGTTCCAGCACGGCCGCCTTCAGGCGGGGCAGAGCGTCATCGCGCACGGCGCGGCCGGCGTAGTCGGGTCGATGGTGACGCAGCTCGCGCGTGAATTCGGCGCCCATGTCATCGGCACCGGACGCGCAGCCGACCGCCAGGCAGTGCTCGACTTCGGCGCGCAAGAGTTCGTTGATATCGAGAACGATACCCTGGAAGACGTCGGCGCAGTCGATCTGGTTTTCGATGTCTTCGGCGGCGACGTCGCGAAGCGGTCCGCAGGCTTAGTTCGAGCCGGAGGGACGCTGGTGAGCATCGCCGGGCCAGCGGAGACGCGGCCCGCCGACGGGCTCGCGATCGACTTCGTTGTCGAATCCGATCGCGCCCAACTGAATGAGATCGTTCAGCGGGTCCGGGATCGGCGACTGCGGACGAACATCGGCAACGTCGTGACCCTCGACGAGGCAATCGCCGCCTTCAACCGAACCGAGCGACGCAAGGGAAAGACGATCGTCCGCGTTCGGCAGTGACGACTCAGGAGGAGGGCGGTCCCGCCCTCCGTTGATCGTCTTCGGGACCGTGGTTATCGTTTTGACGCGCATCCTGCCGCGAGGCGACGTCCCGGAGATGCTCGGTCTGCTGATCCAGGAGGAATAAAGTGAAACTCAATCATCCAATTTTTGCGAGGTGGCCGGCGCGGTACCCCGATCGGCTGCAACTCTTTTCCCTGCCGACGCCCAATGGCGTGAAGGTGGGCATCATGCTTGAGGAAACGAGCCTCGCCTATGAGGCGCACCGCATCGACATCATGGCAGGCGAGAACCACGATCCGGCCTTTCTCGCGATCAACCCGAACGGCAAGATCCCCGCGATCTACGACCCCGACGGGCCAGGCGGCACTCAGCTCGCGCTGTTCGAATCGGGCGCGATCCTCCTCTATCTTGCAGACAAGACCGGACAATTCATCTCTGACGATCCGAACACCCGCTACCAGACGATCCAGTGGTTGATGTGGCAGATGGGCGGAGTCGGGCCGATGTTCGGCCAGGTCGGCTTCTTCAACAAATTCGCAGGCAAGGCCTATGAGGACAAGCGCCCGCGTGACCGCTACGCAACCGAGTCAGCGCGGCTGCTTGGTGTGCTGGATGAACGGCTTGCTGGCCGCGAGTGGGTGATGGGTGCTGACTACAGCATCGCAGATATCTCGCTGCTTGGCTGGGTGCGCAACCTGATCGGCTTTTACGAAGCGCGCGAGATCGTCGGCTTCGACCGCTTTCTTCATGTGCAGGCGTGGCTCGACCGCGGCCTTGCGCGTCCGGCGGTGCAGCGCGGGCTGGAAGTGGCCGCGGCCTAGACCTAGAATTTCAGGAGCATGCTATGCAATCATTCGAGATCAAAGCCATTGATAACGGCGATTTTGATATTTGGCTTCCGCTGTGGAAAAGCTATCAGCGATTTTACAAAGTGGATATCCCCGAGTCCGTGACACACACGACCTGGGCACGTTTCCTGGACCCGGTCGAGCCGATGCATGCAGCACTTGCCATGGCGGGCGAGAAAGCATTGGGGCTGGTGCATTCGATCTACCATCGCTCCACCTGGACGACGGACGATTACTGCTATCTTCAGGACCTGTTTGTGGCCGACGATGCGCGCGACAGCGGCATCGGCCGCGCGCTGATCGAACATGTCTATGCGGATGCGAGACGTCGCGGGGCATCTCGCGTGTACTGGCTGACGCACGAATCCAATCATAACGCCATACAGCTTTACGACCGCATCGCTGACCGCTCGGGGTTCATCCAGTACCGAAAGCCATTTGCCTGAGAAGCTGGTGCGGACCCGCCCTCAGGCCTCGTGCGGTGCATCGCTATCCTCCACGATCGCGAAAGATAGCGATAGAGGGCCCTCTTGACGGTCCTCACTGCGAATATCGAGCCATCAGTTGCACGGGCTGCCACGCAATTGATCGCCGATCCACCAATTGAACGCGTTTAGAAGTATCGGCGAAATCATAACGCCGGCCTCGAGTGCGATGCCGGTCGTCGCAATGCTCGCTACGTCATCGCCGCGCTAACAGCGTCAATAACGATCGTCTATCGACTTCATGGCGCGAGGTGATTTCCCTCTCCAACATTCAAAAGTCATTCTCCACAAAAGATTTCAATTCAAAGATTCTGGCGCCCCGATGGGGCTGCGGGGCGCGTTGACTGAACAATAAAAATAGTTCGAAAGAGAAAGACACTTATGTCCAAGGAAGCCTACGACATTGTCATTGTCGGCGCGGGCGCGGCCGGCTGCGTGGTCGCGAGTTATCTCGCCGAACATACTGATGCGTCCATCGCCCTGATTGAGGCAGGTGAAACGGATCGAGATCCGTTCATCCACATTCCAGCCGGCTTCGCCCTAATGCTGGCCCATGACCGGCACGCTTGGACATACGAGACGGTTCCCCAGCACGGCATCAAAAAGGCGTATCGCTCCGGTAAAGTGCTCGGCGGCGGCTCCTCGGTCAATGCTATGGCCTATGTTCGCGGACAGGAGCGCGACTTTGCCGCGTGGCAGGACGCGGTCGGCCACACCGGCAAATGGTCGTATGAAGACCTGCTTCCCGTCTTCATGTCGCAGGAAGACAACGACACCTTCCACGACGAGTATCATGGCATCAATGGTGGTCTGGCGGTTTCGCTGCCCAAGGGCATCAACAAACTGAACCAGTACTGCCTCAAGGCCTTCCAGGAATATGGAGTCCCGTTCAATCCCGACTACAACGGCAAGAGCCAGATCGGCGTCTCGCCGGTGCAGTCGACGGTTGGAAATCACCGCCGATGCAGCGCGGCCGATGCGTATTTGCGTCCGCACCTTGAGTCCGGGCGGGTAACACTACTCACCGGTAAGACCGTCACTCGCGTTCTCATCGAAAACAAGCGGGCGGTCGGCGTCGAGCTGAGCGACAATGGCCTCCAGACAATTTCGGCAGGCGAGGTCGTGCTTTCGGCCGGCGCCGTCCATAGTCCGAAGATCCTCATGCATTCGGGTGTCGGGTCGGCCATGCAGTTGCGCGAGCACGGCATAGCGGTGATCGTCGATTCTCCCGAAGTTGGCGAAAATCTCCATGATCACCCGATGGTACCGGTTCGCGCCTATGTGAAGGGTGATCTCGGCTATCAGGCCGCCGCGCACGGTCTCGGCACCATAAAGGCGGGCCTGCGTTATCTCGTCACCAAGGATGGCCCGGCGGCGGGTACCGGTATCGAGACGGTTTCCCACTGGAACCCGTCAGACTTCACCGCGGATCCCACGATCCAATGCTATCACGCTCCCATCATCGCGAACCAGGACCTCAAAGCCACCGGGGACCGCTCGGGCATCACTTTCGAGCTGGTTGTACTTCAACCCAAGAGCCGCGGCTGGGTGCGGCTCGCCGACAGCGACCCGACGGCGATGCCCCTTATCAACCCGAACTTCCTCGGCGACGAAGAAGACCTGAAGGCCGTGGTGCAGTCGGTGCACGCGATCCGTAAGGTGATGGCGCAGGAGTCGTTGGCTGCGGTGATCGAGGAAGAGATGGAGCCCGGGCCGAGCTTCCGCTCGGATGCCGAGATCGCCGAATGGGCGAAGCGCGTCGTGACGACGATGTGGCATCCGGTCGGCACGTGCCGGATGGGGAAGGATGATCGGGCGGTGGTTGACGCGAGGCTCAGGATCCGAGGCGTCGACCGACTCCGGGTCATCGACGCCTCGATCATGCCCAACGTCACCAGCGGCAATACCAACGCCCCGACACAGGCGCTCGCGCGCCATGCAACGGCGATGCTGGTCGAGGATCTGAAGCGGGCCTGAGGGGCTCCGGCTCAAGCGGCTCTGCTCAACCGGGAAATCCGTCTCGATTCACGCAGAGCCGAAATAGTCGGGTGGCGCGGCTGATAGTCGCGAGCAGCCATGACGCGGAAATGCGTGGTTCACTTGGTACGGCCGTCCTCTCGAGCATGCTCGGCGTTACCTTCGGCCTGTTCCGGATACCGGTCTCCTCCGTGGTCCTGAGAGGCGGTTGGTGAGTAACAAGTGAAGCGAAGGCTCGAACGCATGGCCGGGGAAGCGGGGTTCTCGAGGCGTGACCGGCCCGCAACAGGACGGGTGGTGAACTTACGCGGCGGCGGGCTTCCGGCATCCCGGTTGTTCGATTGCTTTGCGCTCGGTGATCGCCAAGCTAATCAGGAAACGCCTCGGACGGCGCATCGTCCGGTATTGAACGGCGATGAGCCCCCGAACAACGGAACTTGAACGGAGAGTGACATGATCCGCTTCTATTTTCATCCAACGCCAAATCCCGCGAAGATCGCTCTCTTTCTCGAAGAGTCGAGGCTCCCCTACGAAGTTGTACCCGTCGACACCAGCAAGGGTGAACAGCACTTGACGGCGTTTCGCGCCATCAATCCGAACGGCAAGGTACCGGCGATAGTGGATACCGAAGGCCCAGGCGGCGATGAGGCGCGCGTCTTCGACTCGACAGCGATCCTGATCTATCTCGCCGAAAAGACCGGCAGGTTCCTCGGCAAGTCCAAAGATCGGCCTGAACTCCTCTCGTGGTTGCTCTTCATTGCGTCTGGTCTTGGGCCATTCTCCGGCCAGGCCGTGCATTTTCAGTTCGCAGCCCCCGAGGGCCTAGACTATGCGGTGAACCGATATCGCCGCGAAGCGGAACGCCACTACCAGGTTCTCAACGAACACCTCGAGGACCGAAGCTTTATCGTCGGCGAGACCTACACTATCGCCGACATTTCGGCCTGGGGCTGGCTCGACCGCGCCTCACGCGTGAGGAAAGGCGCTGAAGATCCGCTCGCGCCGTTCCCGAATCTCAGACGCCTGTTCGAGACAGTCGACGCACGACCGGCGGCGGCCCGTGCGCGTGCGGTCGGCAAAGACCACTCCTTCAAGCAGATCAGTGACGAAGAAACCAAGCGTGCGCTCTTCCCGTCAAATTATCCGCCAGCGGCGTAGTTGAATCCGAGGAGTGGGCATTGTGAGCGACGGCAGCGAATATATTCTACCAAAGCTCTGGACCTGGAAGAAGGTCAGCGGCGTGATCTCACCCAACATCAATCGGCCGGTCCCCGGCCCGACCCACCTGGGAGGGTCGGCATGAACATTACCGGCAAGCGCGTTCTCATCACCGGCGGGTCAAGTGGCATCGGCTTCGCTCTGGCGCAAGTATTGTTGGCGAAGGGGGCGAAAGTGGCGATCAGCGGACGCTGCCCTGAAATCGTGAGCAAAGCCGTTCGATTGCTGCAAACGGGGAGCGCCGAGATACACGGCATAACGTCTGATGTCGTTACGGCCGAAGGCCGCGACGCGAGGCTCGAACAGGCAGTCGCCGCCCTCGGCGGCCTTGATGTCTTTGTGAACAACGCCGGCGGGGCGCATGTTGGACGTCTGAAGGACATGGACGAAGCCAAGCTACAGGCCATGATCGACGTGGCTGCCCCGATCCTGCTTACACGGGCGGCGTTGCCAATGCTCCGCGACAGTAGCGACGCCATGGTGGTGAATGTTTCCTCAGATACTGCACTGGCCGGCACACCGTTCTACGCGATCTATGCGTCGGTGAGGGCCGGGCTTGCACATTTCAGCGAAGCATTGCGGCGCGAGTTGAAAAGGGATGGCATCCATGTCTTGACCGTCTATCCCCACGGCACGGATATGCCGATGATAAGGTCTAACCGCGCTTTCGCCGGACCTGGCACCTCGCGTGAGCCGGCCTCCGCTATTGCGGAGGCTATCGCGGGAGGCATCGAAACCGGGGCGATCGATTTGATCCGGGACGGTGAAGCCATGCTGGGATGATAGCGCTCAATCGAGAGAACTCGGCGGCACTCGACGACGGCTAGCTCGATCGGGAGCCGTGCTGGAGGAAGCGGTTGATTGAGGATCATGCAGCGCTTTCGAGCGCCGGACAGGCCAGAGCAAGAGTGCAATTGTGATGCTGCAAAACGGTGATGCTTTTCCGGATCTTGCTTTTGCACGCGCCGGTCGCGGCGAAATCTATTTGCGCGACCATTTGGCTACTGGGCTCGGTTTGATCCTGTTCCACCACGATTTCCTGGAGGACCGATGAATGACGCAGTCGTTTTTAGAGCATTGCAGCCGCGGCGTTATCGATGCAGAACCCTGTCCGCGAAAGCTCGGGCGGGAAGTGCCGTCTCGGCGAGGTATGGTCCTTACGGCGTGTGTTCTGGCGTCCTCCATGGCGTTCATCGATGGGACCGCGCTTCCGGTTGCCTTGCCGAGATTGCGCGCTGATTTCGGTGCGGATCTTGCCTCGGTTCAATGGGTTCTCAACGGGTATATTCTAGCGCTCGCCTCGCTGACATTGATCGGCGGCGCGCTCGCGGATGTTTATGGCAAGGCGCGCATGCTCGCGCTCGGTTGCGTCCTGTTCGGTCTGGCATCCGCAGCTTGCGCCATGGCGCCTTCGCCCGCATGGCTGATCGCTTTCCGCGTCGTGCAAGGAGCGGCCGCGGCGATCGTCACCCCTGCCAGCCTCGCCCTGATTGGGGCCACATATCCGCGCGCGGAACGGAACCGGGCGATCGGCATATGGGCTGCGGCATCGGCGCTCACCACCGCTGGAGGCCCGGTCATGGGCGGCTGGCTGAGCGAGACCTTTGGCTGGCCATCCGTGTTCTGGATCAACCCGCCAATCGCGCTCGTAACAGTGGGAGTTCTCCTCGTCTTCGCGCCAAAGGATGGCCGCATCCGACGTAGGTTCGATATCATTGGCGCGGCGATCCTGGCTGTGGCGCTCGGGGCGCTCGCATGGGCGCTCAGCCAGATCGGCCCAGGCGAGGTTCGGGCCGTAGTTGGCGCGCCGCACAGAATCGGCACGCTGCTCCCGATGGTCGCAGCGCTCGGCATTGTCGGTCTCGCACTCTATGCGTTCTGGGAGCGCAGAAGCAAACACCCGATGACACCAGCTCGCCTGGCGGAGAACCGCGCCTTTCTTGGGCTGAACGTCGCGACACTGATGATCTATGTGGGAGTTTCGATCATGTTCTTCCTGCTCCCGTTCGATCTCGTCGACCGCCGGGCCCTGCCGGCGACCAATGCCGGCCTGGCATTCTTACCTTTCGCGCTCTGCATCGGACTCCTGTCGAGCGTGTTCGGCGGGTGGGCGGACAAGATTGGTGCCCGGGCCATGCTTATCTTGGGGCCGTCGGGCGCGGCGCTTGCTTATGTCTGGATGGCGCTCGGCCAGGAGGAATCCCTGATGCTGGGCGTGATTGGGCCTATGACGCTGCTCGGCCTGTCCTTCGCGGTGCTCGTGGCACCACTCACCGCGTCCGTCCTGTCGAGCGTTAACCAGACGGACGAAGGGCTTGCCTCCGGCATCAACAATGCGGCGAGCCGGATTGCGCAGCTTGCCGGCGTGGCGCTGGCCGCCGGTGTCGCGTCTTTCGAGTCTGGATACGAAATCGGCCTCACCATAGCTGCCGTTACCTCGATCGGCGGCGCCTTTACAGCTGCAATAACCCCCACACTGGCGACGGCGAAAGCGGGCGGCCAGGGAGAGGCGTAGAAAGCAACGGAGGACATCCGGATTCGATATTTCCTAAACCTGGAAAACACCTCATCTTCACTGAAGCAGCCATGCGGAGCGGAGTGTCTCAGTCCTCGCTCACCCCCTCGCGATCAAGCGGCTCGAACAAGAGTTGGGCGGAAACTTGGCGATGGAAAAGATAGTCGACTAACAGCGCCATCGAGCGTTCTGCATGGTCGTGAATTCTGCAGTGGCGCTAGCGCCTACGGTGCGTAGCAAGTTGCCGCGCGGCCAAAACAAAATCCGCCGCCGAGCTAAGAAGCTGGACTCCAGGATACGGAAATATCAGGCTTCCCTAAAGTAAAGAGAGCGCTGAAAGGCGACGCCGCGGCGGAGGTCGCGTGCCAGACCCGCTATCGTCGTAACTGCCCGCCGCGGTTAACGAGCTGTACAAAGGCATCGTCACCGGAAGCAAAAAGAAGAGAAAGCCCATGATCCGCTTTTATTTTCATCTGACGCCCAATCCAGTCAAGCCCCTAATGGCGCCGGAGGGGGGCTCGACTATGCGGTGAACCGCTACCGCCGTGAAGCCGAGCGTCATTACCAGGTCGTGAATGACCATCTCACCGACCGGGATTTTATTGTCGGCGAAAGTTATACAAGTGCAGACATGTCTGCTTGGGGATGGTTCGACCGCGCTTCTCGTGTGCGCAAAGGCGCCGACGATCCGCTTGGCGGGTTCCCTAATTTAAAGCGTCTGTTCGAGACGGTAGATGCGCGGCCGGCGTTGCCCGGGCGCGTGATGTCGGCAAGGATCAGGACTTCAAGAAAGTCAATGACGAAGAGACCAGACCGGCGCTCGTCCCTTCCAACTATCCTCCAGCATAATCCATCCGCTTGGAGATCAGATCGTGACCGATTCCGCCGAATACGCGCCGCCAAAAGTCTGGACCTGGAAGAGGGGCAATGGTGGCACACAAAATGTGGCGGGGAAGTTGAAATACAGGACACTTCAATTTTGCAGTTGGAGAACCTGACCCCAAGTGCATCATGCCTGCTTTGCAGGGTAGTGGATCAGCTCTGCGCCTGCAAATAGGCGGCTAAGTGCCGAACGCCACCTATCGCAACCAGGCACTACGCCGATGAAATCGAGATCATCTTCGATCCGGCCAAAATCACCGAACGAGATTCGCTTGGTGCCTTCGAGGGGGAAGACCATCAAGACGCTTCTCCGTGCGATAAGATTTAGGCATTCACTCCATAACCTTCGGGTATTTCACGCGGTTACGGAAGGAGCCTATAGCTAACCTACGGCCCGTGGCGATCGTCTCGGTTCGAAAAATCTCGAGGACACTATATGATCGAACGAATAGGCTCTTTCGAGCGCGTTATCCCGCCCATTTCACCGCAACCTGTTCGCGATACCGACCCCGTTAATAGAGGTTGTGAGCGCAGGAAAGAGCCTCGTAATCCGGCGGCGAACCTGCATGAAGAAGATAATTCGGCTCGTCATGTATGATCATATAGCGTCGTCCGGCGGTAAGGGAAAACAGCAGGGGGCGGTGACTTTTGCCAGTACGCGCCGAAGGAGCGCTTTATGTCGGACCTGACCATCGCTGAGGTTCTTGACGATCCTTTGATTCAACTCATGCTTGATGCCGACGGGATATCGTGGAATGCTTTCGCCCAGTTTCTGGAAAGCGCTGCTCGTCTTCTCGCACGACGAAAAGAGACTTCTGCGCGACTGACCTTGCCCCGTTGAAATAATCCATTTTGAAGTAAGCTCTGGCCGTCGTCAGGGTCAAAGCAGCTAACAACGCAGTTCGCAAGCAAGCCAAATACGCCGCTCAAACGCTTCTAAGCTGTAGCCTAGTTCGGAGCATTGAGGCCATTCTCCGCGGCAGGTCACATAGGGCGCGATGGCTCCGGGTGACGATCACGATCGCCACAGACGCTCGAACGAATGGACGAGATGTGCTAATATGTTGATCTAGCCAACCTGGATGGACGAGTGGAGACGGATCTTGCGCGGTCAGCCAGGAAGGCCGGGGGACCGGTGGTGGAGTCCGGCACATGAAGCTGTCTTTTGGGTTCGGCACTGAAGATGATGGCAGTCTCCAGGTCCTATGGAAGGACGGCGAACGCGTCTTCTGCCGGGGATGGCACCTCGACTCTGACGGGAATCGCAAGGCCGTACTGGCGGTGATGCCCGCCGCGGAGCACCCGACGCCCGCCAGCCTCGATCGTCTCGCTCGTGAATATGGATTGAAGGACGAACTGGATAGTGCATGGGCGGCGCGGCCGCTGGAGCTCGTGCGTGAACACGGGCAGGCCATGCTGGTGATCGAAGACACCGGCGGCGAGCCGCTCGACCAGCTGCTGGGAGTTCCCATGGAGATGGGAAGGTTCCTGCGCCTGGCTGCCAATATCGCTGCGGCCATGGGTCAGGTCCACCAGCAGGGTCTCGTCCACAAGGACGTCAAGCCGGCGAACATCCTGGTTGCCGGTGCGGGCGGAGAGGTGCGACTGACCGGCTTCGGCATCGCCTCGCGGCTGCCCCGCGAGCGGCAGGCGACTGAACCTCCCGAGTCCATCAGCGGAACCCTCGCCTACATTGCGCCCGAACAGACCGGACGCATGAACCGGTCTGTCGATTCCCGAAGCGACCTCTACGCACTCGGCGTCACCTTCTACCAGATGCTTACGGGCAGCCTGCCCTTCATAGCCTCCGATCCGATGGAATGGGTACACTGCCATATCGCCAGGACGCCGGTCCCGCCCGCTGAGCGGTGCAAGACGGTACCCACCATGGTCTCAGCGATCGTCGTGAAGCTGCTCGCCAAGACGGCCGAGGAGCGCTACCAGACTGCCACCGGGGTCGAGCAGGATCTTCGACGCTGCTTGACGCAGTGGGAAGCTCAGGGGCAGGTCGACGCCTTTCCGCTGGGCCAGTACGACACGCCGGACCGGCTGCTGATCCCGGAAAGGCTCTACGGTCGTGAGCGGGAAGTCGCGACGCTGCTCGCCGCCTTCGACCGTGTCGCCAAGGGCGGCGCTCCGGAGCTGGTACTGATCTCAGGCTACTCCGGCATTGGCAAGTCCTCCATCGTCCATGAACTGCATAGGGTGCTTGTGCCCCAGCGAGGCCTTTTCGCCGCGGGCAAGTTCGACCAGTATAAACGCGACATCCCTTATTCGACGTTGGTGCAGGCTTTTCAGAGCCTCATCCATCCGCTTTTGGGAGAGAGCGAACCCAGGCTGGCCGGCTGGCGCGATGCTTTTCGGGAGGCGTTGGGGCCGAACGGCCAGCTCATGATCGATGTGGTCCCCGAGTTGCGACTTA
Source organism: Rhizobium sp. LjRoot258 (assembly GCF_964254185.1). Classification (NCBI taxonomy): domain Bacteria; kingdom Pseudomonadati; phylum Pseudomonadota; class Alphaproteobacteria; order Hyphomicrobiales; family Rhizobiaceae; genus Rhizobium; species Rhizobium sp. LjRoot258. The sequence continues at coordinate 188,238 of NZ_CAXUST020000004.1, forward strand.
TTATTGGAGAGCAGCCCCCAATACCCGGGCTTCCGCCCCAGGACGCCCAACGCCGCTTCCAGCTGGTGTTCCAGCGCTTTATTGGCGTATTCGCCCGGCCCGAGCATCCGCTCGCGCTGTTCCTCGACGATTTGCAATGGCTGGATGCAGCCACGCTCGATCTCGTCGAACATCTGTTGGCGCAGCCGGATGTGCAGCATCTGCTGCTGATTGGTGCTTATCGGAGTAATGAAGTCGATACCACGCATCCGCTGCGGCGCAAGCTCAAAGCTATTCGGCAAGCGGGAGCCATCGTCCATGACATCGCGCTTGCGCCACTTCGCCGGAGGGACTTAGCGCAACTGATCGCGGACGCCGTTTGTGGCGCGCGGGAGCGCATTTTTCCCCTTGCGCGGCTGGTGCACGATAAGACGGCCGGCAATCCATTTTTCGCCATCCAGTTCGTTTCCGCCCTCGCCGACGAGGGACTGCTCACCTTCGATCGTAAGCAGGCGCGCTGGTCGTGGGACATCGAACGCATTCGCGCCAGGGGATACACCGACAACGTGGCAGACCTCATGGTGGGCAAGTTGAACCGCCTGCCCGTTGAAACACAGGGGGCGATGCAACAACTCGCTTGTCTCGGAAACGTCGCGGCCACCAGGACGCTGTCTCTGGTTTCCGGCACGGCGGAGGCGCAGGTTCATTCGGATCTATGGGCGGCCGTCCGCGCAGAACTGGTTAAGCAACAGGAAGGATTTTATAGGTTCATCCATGACCGGGTGCAGGAGGCGGCTTACTCGCTGATCCCGGAAAGCCTACGGGCCGAGGCCCATCTGAGGATCGGCAGGCAACTGGCAGCGCATACACCGCCTGAGCAGCGTGAGGAGGCGATCTTCGAGATCGTCAATCAGCTCAATCGCGGCGAGCCCTTGATTACTTCGCAGGACGAACGTGAGCAGCTGGCTGAGCTCAACCTGATTGCGGGCAAGCGCGCCAAGGCGGCGACAGCCTACACCTCGGCGTTGAAGTATCTTGCGGTCGGCGAGATGCTGTTTTCCGATGCGAGCCGGGACCGCAACTACCCGCTCTTCTTTGCTGTCGAATTCCACATGGCCGAGTGCGAATTGCTGACGGCCAATTTGGCAGCGGCGAACGGTCGGCTTTCGATGCTGGCGCGGCTTTCCAGAGATGTCCATGATAGAGCTGCCGTCGCACGTTTGCGCCTGACGCTTTACACGACCTTGGACCAGAGCGATCGCTGTGTGGAGGTCTGTCTTGAATACCTCCAACGGGTCGGCACCCAATGGTCACCGCATCCGACGAGGGAGGAAGTGCGTCGCGAGTACGACCGAATCTGGTCGCAGCTCGGAAGCCGGTCAATAGAGGATCTCATTGACGGGCCTTTGATGAATGAAGGGGACGCTCTAGCCACTCTCGACGTTCTGACTGAGGCCGTGACGCCGGCATTGTTCACCGATGATAATCTGGTTTCACTCGTCATCTGCCGGATGGTCAATCTCAGTCTCGAGCATGGCAACAGCGATGGATCATGCTTTGCCTATGTCTGGCTTGGCATGATTGCTGGACCGCACTTCGGGAACTATGAGGCCGGGTTCCGCTTCGGTCAACTCGGCTATGACCTGGTGGAAAAGCGTGGATTGCAACGTTTTCAGGCGCGTACCTATATGTCCTTCGGGAATCTCGTCATGCCGTGGACGAGACACGTCAAGACCGGCCGCGACTTGGTGCGTCGCGCTTTCGATGCTGCGAACAAAATAGGCGATCTCACTTTTGCGGCTTATAGCTGCAACGAACTGAACACGAATCTTCTCGCGGCGGGTGACTCGCTCGCCGAGGTAGAACTCGAAGCGGAACATGGTTTTGCATTTGCCAAGAAGGCTCGATTTGGTCTCGTCATCGACATTATCAAGGCTCAACTTGGGCTTGTTCGAACGCTTCGCGGATTGACGCCGAAGTTTGGCTCCTTCGATACTGAGCAATTTAATGAGCTGGGTTTCGAACGCCATTTGGCGAGTGACTCGCGCCTGGCGCTCCCCGAGTGCTGGTACTGGATCAGAAAGCTGCAGGCGCGCTTCTTTGCCGGCGACTATGCCGCCGCCATTGACGCTTCATCACGGGCGCAACGGCTGCTTTGGACCTCTCCATCTTTCTTTGAACGGGCTGAGTATCACTTCTACACTGCGTTGTCCCACGCTGCGTTCTGCGGCTCTGCCACGGCCGGCCAAAGCCAGGAGCATGCCGAGGCTCTCGCTACCCATCACAAGCAATTGCAGGTCTGGGCAGAGAACTGCCCGGAGAATTTCGAGAACCGTGCCGCCTTGATCGGTGCCGAGATCGCCCGCATCGAAGGCCGCACGCTCGACGCCATGCGGCTCTACGAACAGGCCATCCGCTCGGCCCGCGCAAACGGCTTCGTCCACAACGAAGCGCTCGCCCATGAATTGGCTGCGCGCTTCTACGCAGGTAATGGCTTCGAGGATATCGCCCAGCTGTATCTACGGAATTCCCGATATGGCTACTTGCGCTGGGGAGCAATTGGCAAGGTACGCCAACTGGATCAAGTCTACCCTCAGCTCGCGGAGCCACAGGCGGTTCCACTTCCGACGAGTACGATCGGGACACCCGTCGAACAGCTCGATCTCGCGACGGTGATCAAGGTCTCGCAAGCGGTATCGGGTGAGATCGTGCTGGAGAAGCTGATTGATACGCTGATGCGCACGGCTCTCGAAAACGCGGGAGCGGGGCGTGGTCTACTGATCTTTCCGAGAGGCGGGGAGCTCCGGGTCGAGGCCGAGGCGGAAACGACCGGCGGTGATGTCGTCGTCCGTCTGCGCCCCGAACCGAGCACGGCCCCAATGCCGGGAGCAATCGTTAATTTCGTCGCCCGGACCGGCGCGCCGGTAATCCGCGGCGATGCCGCAGCAGAAAACGACTTCGATGATGCGTACATCCGCGACAACAAGCCCCGCTCGGTGCTTTGCTTGCCCCTCATCAAGCAATGCCGCATTGTTGCGTTGCTCTATCTTGAGAACAACCTGGCGCCACGCGTCTTCACGCCGGCCCGCATGGCGGTCCTCAAATTGCTCGCGTCGGAGGCGGCGATTTCGTTGGAGAACGGCCGCCTCTATCGTGACCTCGAGGAGCGCGAGGCCAAGATCCGGCGTCTGGTCGAAGCCAATATCATCGGGATTTTGATCACGACCCTTGACGGCCAGATCATCGAGGCCAATGACGCCTTTCTTCATATCGTAGGCTACGACCGCGTGGATCTCGCAGCGGGACATATTCGCTGGACGGAACTGACACCCCCCGAGTGGCGATCCGTCACCCGACAGGCGGTGGCTGAGATCCGCGCGAGGGGATGCTGCGACCCGTTCGAAAAGGAATATTTTCGCAAGGACGGCAGCCGGGTGCCAGTGCTGATCGCCAGGGCCGCCTTCGACGAGGCGCGCAGCGAAGCGGTCGCATTCGTACTCGACCTCACCGAGCTCAAGCGCGCCGAAGCGAATGCCCGCGCCAGCGAGCGGCGGTACCGCGACATGGAGATGGAGCTGGCGCATGCAAACCGGGTCGCGACAATAGGCCAGCTTACCGCCTCGATCGCCCACGAGGTCAACCAACCGATCGCTGCAACCGTCACCAATGCCCAGGCCGCAATGCGCTGGATGGACATGGAGCAGCCGGATCTCACGGAAGTCCGCCAGGCGCTTGATCGGATCGTCATGAGCGGAAGGCGGGCTGGCGAGGTCATTAGCCGCATACGCGGGCAGATCAAGAAAGCGCCGCCACACCGAGACATGCTCGACATTAATGAGACAATCGGCGAGGTGATCGGCCTTGCCCGGGGCGAAATCACCAAGAACGGGATAAAAGTGGAGACGCAGTTCGCCGATAGCCTGCCGCTCCTGCATGGCGACCGGGTACAACTGCAGCAGGTGATCCTGAACCTGATCATCAACGCTAGTGAAGCCATGGGCACCATCGATGGTTCGCGAGAGCTTAGAGTTCGAACGACAAAGGAGGGCACCAACTGCCTGTGCGTGGCCGTGGCCGATACCGGCCCCGGCCTGAGCCCGGGGTTGCTCGAACGGATCTTCAGTCCCTTCTACACGACCAAGCCTAGCGGCATGGGCCTCGGTCTGTCGATCTGCCGTTCGATCGTCGAAGCACATGGAGGTCGGTTGTCGGTTGCGGCAAATAACCCCCATGGCGCTGTCTTTCAATTCACCCTGCCTTCAGTAACGGCTTCACCTGTTCTCGCCGGACACGCCGACACGCCGGTGGTCGGATAGTCTGTGGGTTCTGACCGGATCGGCGTCGATGGCGGTGCGACGATGTCTTTATCCCTTCAACCGTTCTTTGGATATCCGGCAGGCCACTGTGTAGGCCGGATCCAACACGTTGCCGATGTCATATCGCACGACCTCGCCGAGAAGGTGGCTGGCTGCCGTTTTGTCGAGGCCGTCATCACGACCCAGTCATTCCAGCATTTCCGTGGTAGCATGCTGGAGCGCCTGTTCAAGCGGACGTGCATTGCCGATCGTAAAGATGTCAGTAGACGTTTCGCCGCGAGGCCATGTGATTTTAGCTTCTTTCACAATGCACAGGCGCATCGTCACCTCGAAAGTCGTTTCGAATCCGGTGCGACCGATCTCGCCGTCGCCCTGCAGAGCCTGGCAGTCTCCAATGAAGAATAGCGCATCTGTTTCGAAGACCGGCAAACTCACAGTGGTCATTGTCCCAAACAAGCGATGGTCCATGTTGCCGCCATACTCCCGACTCGTTGCTCTCGATATTGACTGACCGAGACTTGGCGCCACTCGGAAACAGCCGATCATCGGTCGCATTGGCAGAACGAGATCTTCGAGGCCGGGGATCGGGTCTTGAAGGCGAACGGTCATGGAATGCCGATCAATCGCCCAAATGGCAGTGTCCCGGGGCGGTAGTCCGCGCACATTTTCGGGATCGACGACATTTGCCGCGACCGAACTCCGAGTCCGCCCGGTATCTCGAGTCGGGGTCATTGATAAAATCTCAACTTTCAAGGCGTCGCCTGGCTCGGCCCCGGAAACAAATATGGGACCATTCATCGGGTTCGGTCCCGAGGCACACCGCACCGCGACTTGTCGGAGCCCGCCGCATCAATCGGTCAAGATGACATCGCCGTCGTGACCGTCAGAACCGGGGGAAGTTTTCCAATGACATTGTGGTAGGTCTCGACGACCAGACGGTGAAGCATCTGAGTTATGTCGTGAGTTTGAGTGTTAGAGAGAGGCGAGGGTTTTTATTCACGGGCGGCGAATGGAGCTGCCGAGGAGAACGCCCAGTGCCTCCGAAGCCTGCCCCTACCGCAAGCGACGGCGCGAAAAGCACTTTGCCAAAGGCAATCTTTAGCGACAGCAACCGCGTTTGGTTATCGTCGTGCCGCAGATTTCGGGCTGCAATCGTCTGTAGAATGCCCGCTGCCTTGAGAATTCGGAGGAGGCCAACCGACAAGCGCAACCAGGACGCTGACGCGGGTCATCATGGACGAGAACGGCAAGGACGCCAAGCACATTGATCCGGAAGCGCTTCTGATCGCCGACGAGCACAACGCCTATGACGATCTAACCAATCTTGTCGCGCTGAACCGTGAATTTCGGCGACGCCTCGGCGCCTTGCTCGTCATTTCGGCGGGTCTTCTTGATCGTGTGTCGTCGGTGCCGCCTCGCGACGGTCGTATTTCCCGTAGTCGCGCACGATCCGCACTCTCCAGACCCGGGCCTTGTCATTCGGCGCGGAAGCGTCCTCGTAGGCCCGCGCTGTGACATAGTTGACCTCGATGTCGAACTGCCCCAGCCAGTCGTCGCACCTATGCCGGTAGAAAAAAAGAGAAGCCTGTGCCGCGCGCCGAGCTCCTTCAGAGTGAGAGGCGGGCGTTCCTTTCCCTCAGCATCGATCCGGTAGGGGACCGTGAGGTGACGGGCGGGTCGTCCTGCGATGCTTTGGGTCATGGGTGGACTCGCAACTCTGATTGCCGCGAGCCGTGCGCCGTCGGCCGCAGCCTCACAACCGCGCTCGCCGAGACAGCGTTATTGCCAAAAGTTCCGCTCGGGTAAGTCCTCGCAGACAGAAACGCCGCACTCGCTTCGCAGCGTCCCAAGCGTCTTTCACCCATTCCGATAACGGTCGGCTATCGACTCCATGGCGAAAGGTGATTTTCCTTTAGACCGTCATAGACCCAATCTTCGAGCCATTGTCGCCCGCCCGCGTGTGCGGGCTGAAGTCGGCGTTCCGTCGAACGATCGGAGGTTTGGAGGTCCGACATGCAGATCAAAGAGACACTCGACGGTTGCTTCGCCGGCGCGGTCGAGAGCCCTCCGCCGGAGGATCTCGTCGTGCTTGCGGACCGCGCCGACGTCTCTCTTGAAATACAGCGTGCATTCAGCGCGAGGGTGCAGAGCGTCCGCGAGGATGGCAATGGCGTCATCGCATCCGGGGTGGGTGGAGATTCCGCTCGTCGGGGCGACGACGAGATCTACGGGATCTTGTGCCGGAGCATCCACGCTCCGACGCGCGCGGTGTGTTCTCCTGCTGCGGGCGGAAGGGAGTGGGGGTTATCGTTATAAAGAGCAAGCTGGATACCGACACGTTGGCGCGCCTCTTTCTCCCGCGCGTTGCCGTCCAACCGCAGCGTATTCCCCGTCATCAACCCCGCGCCGACCTCGTAGCAGACGAGCGCACCTGGAGACCAATTCAGCGATGGAGTTCATAATCCCGCCCGGTCGCCTTGACCGTCCCGTCGATCATGAGAGGGACCACGTGCTCGGCCCCACCGATGCCGAAATCACGCTCGTCGAGTATGGCAGCTATGCGTGCCCGCACTGCAGGGCGGCCACCGAACGCATCGCGCAAGCGCGAGACCAACTTGGCGATCGCGTCCGGTATGTCTTCCGGCACTATCCGCTCCCGGACAACAGCCTTGCGTATCGGGCCGCCGAGCTCGCTGAGCTTGCCCAGACGCCCGAGGCGTTCTGGGCCGCACATATCAAGCTGATGACGAGGTCGATGCGGCTCACAGAGGATGACCTCGTCGCGGTGGCCGACGAGCTCGGCGTAAACGCCGACTTCGCGCTCGGCGACAGCGACGCCATGCGGCGCGCGAGGGCGAGGGTGGAGGCGGACGTCGCAAGCTCACATGCAAGCGGCGTGAGGTTCACACCAACCTTTTTCATCAACCGTCGGCGCTACGACGGGCCTTGGGACGAAAGCTCTCTCGTCGACGCGATGCTTGGGACACTCGGTCACCGAGTCCGTACGGCGGCCCTGGACTTCGCGAGCTGGGGCCCTTCCGCAGGTATTTTACTGGTCCTCGCGACGGTGGCAGCGATCATCCTCACGAACTCGCCGATTGGGCCGGCGTTTGAGGCTCTATGGCACCAGGAGCTCAGCGTGAGGTTAGGCGACGCAGCCTTTCGGATGCCCATCCTCCATTGGGTCAACGACGGCCTGCTGACGGTGTTCTTCCTCGTCGTGGGGTTGGAAGTGAAGCGCGAGATGACAGTTGGCCATCTCGCAAAACGTCGCTCCGCGGCGCTTCCGATCGCGGCCGCGCTCGGCGGCATGGTCATGCCGGCGCTTCTATATGCGCTGGTCATCCCTGCGGGGCCGTGGTCGCACGGGTGGGGGGTCCCGATGGCGACCGACACCGCATTCGCGATTGCTCTGATCGCCGTGATGGGCGCGCGCGTACCGGTCGAGTTGCGAATTTTCCTCACTGCGGCGGCCATCGTCGACGACATCGGTGCGATCGTTGTCGTCGCGGTGTTCTACTCCGGCGAGACCCATGCGGTTTACCTTGCCGCGGCCGCTACGGTCGTGGTTGCGCTGGCGCTGCTGAGCCGGTCGAGGATCTACCTGCTGTCGCCCTACGTCCTGTTGGGCGTCGCGTTGTGGGCGTTTGTCTACGCAAGCGGTCTCCACGCTACGCTGGCCGGCGTGGTACTTGCGCTGTTCATTCCGACGCGGCCGCCTGCCGATTTGGTCGCTCTGATGACGCAGGCCAGCACCATCATCGCCTCCGAGGCCCGACGCGAGGGCGAGGTTCTCAGGCATGGCCCCTCGACCCCGGCGCTGCACGCGCTTGACGCAATCTACGACAGACTTGAATCGCCTGCCGACCGGCTGCTGCGGCATGCCGGCGCACGGTCGAGTTATGCCATCCTTCCGATCTTTGCACTGGCTAATGCCGGCGTGACCATCAACCCCGGCGTTTTGGTTGGGCATGGTTGGCTCACGGTCGCGATCGTCGCTGGTCTCGTCATAGGAAAGCCGGTCGGCATCTTCCTCGCGGCCACCGCGGCCGTGCGCGCTGGCGTGGCCGTCAAACCGGCGGAGTACACATGGCGGCAACTGGCGGGGGCGGGAGCCCTGGCCGGCATCGGCTTCACGATGTCACTTTTCATTGCGGGACAGGCGTTTCCAAACGCCACCGACTTTTCGGTCGCCAAGATTGCCGTGTTCGCCGCCTCGATCCTATCGGCCACCGTCGGGACGACTCTGCTCTGGTGCGCGCCGAGCCGGAAGCTTTCTGAGGAGAGGCCTCAAAAGATAAGCGGCTAAGTGTCATAGCCCGCCGGCGTCCCGTCCCAAATTGGCGACAGGATCACCGACAAATCAGCACCGCCCGATGACATCGCCGTTCGCGACTGGATCGGACCGGAGGCGTTCGAGCCTTGGGCCGAGCTGCGGGAACTGGATCGAGGAATTCTACCCCGGTGTTTTCGCGCCGGATTGGCTCTATGGTGGCAAGAAACGCGGTTGGTCCCTGCGCTACAAGAAGACCAAGGCTTTCTGCACGTTCCTGCCGGAATACAGGCTGTTTTCGGCCAGGCTTGGGCTCACAGTCAAAGCGTTCGAGAGGAATCGGCAGCTTGGTCTTATCCTTGTCGTGGTCGAAACTGGATCGGGTGAGGATGAGGGTCTGACCAAGCTGGCTCACCCCCCGGGGAACTCGCAAGCCCCTCCTGGATACCAATTCGAATACGATTGGTATAGAATTTAGCTAGGGCATAGACTCATAACGACCTGATCCAGATGCGTATTGCGACGAGCTTGACTGCGGCGAGAAAGTTGCGTGGGTCTTTGTCATATCTGGTTGCAATCCCTCGGAGCTGCTTGAGTTTGTTGAAGAAGCGCTAGATCAGATTGCGTTGACGATAGACCCAGCGACTGAAACGGAAACTGGCCTTGCGGTTTTGTTTTGCCGGAATGTTGGCTCAAGCGTGTTTTTCTTTGGCCAAATCGCGCAGAGCATTGGTGTCATAGGCGCGATCAGCGAGCAGGATGGTACCTTTGCGCATGCCTTGCAGCATCGGCTCTGCCATCCGGATATCGTGAGCTTGCCCTGCTGGCAGGTCGAGACTGATCGGTCTGCCGTCTGCGTCGACGACCGCGTGGATTTTTGTCGTCATGCAGCCGCGGGAACGTACCATGCAGCCATCGGCACGATCCCCTTTTTCCTGTGGCCGCATGCTGATGAACGCGAACACAGGAACTGTCGATCATGACGATGTCGCCGTCGAACGCCTTTGCGATATCGCGCAAGACATGGTCCCAGACAACGGCATTTCTCCATAGCACAAAACGATTGTAGCACGTCGTGTAAGGACCATATCGCTCCGGCACGTCTGTCAGGGGGAGCCGGTGCGGAAGCGCCACAGGATGCCGTTACCCGATCCCCGCGACTTACGTGATCGACCGCGAGGGGATCATAAGGAGTGCTTTTGTCGAGCCCTCACAAGAGTCTCGCTGCTGGGGGTGTGCTCTCGATCGGGAGCTGACGCTGCCGGAGCAATGATGAAGTGTCGGAAGGTAGACCGAGGGTACCGACTGCGAGATCGCTTATTCGCGGTGTGTTACATGTCGACAGAATATCGCGTTTGCGCCAACGTAATGGCATTGATTCAATAGCCACAGGTCATTTGACTGGGGTTGCGTGGTCTCCTATCGTGATTCGCAAAAAATGCCGGATTGAGGGACATCTATTCGTTGATCTTTCGGAAATCTGCGTGTGAGTGCTTTTAATTGGTGGTCCGCGAAAACAAGATGAACTATGACAAAACGAGGGCTGATCTGCTTGCCGCGTTCGCGCCAACAGATTGGGAGGCTTACAACTTTCTGGTAAACTGGATCCGGGAGCAAGACTTCGCGTCGCGCGCCCTGAATGTTGGCGACACTGCGCCGGATTTCTTGCTGCCGGATGCCGATGGCCGCTTGGTTTCGTCCGAGCAACTGCGGCGCGAGGGACCCCTTGTCATAAGTTTCTTCCGAGGTGGATGGTGCCCCTATTGCACGGCCGAGCTCTGCGCCCTCCAGGCGGCGAAGCAAGAGTTCGAGGATCTCAAAGCCAACCTCGTCGTTCTCAGCCCGGACACGAGGGACTTCCCCCGGGAAATGAAGCGCAGCTTCGGTCTAGACCTCCAGGTCCTCGCGGACGTCGACTATGGCGTCGCCATGTCCTACGGCGTCCTGTTCTCCGTTCCCGAAGAAACCCGGGCCTATTACACGAGCCTTGGAATCAATCTTGGGAAGAGGCACGGCTCATCCATGTGGATGCTGCCACTGCCAGCCACCTATGTTGTCGATCGCAATGGCCAAATCCAAAACGCGTTCATAGAGCCGGACTTCACGAAAAGGCAGGAACCTGTCGACATCCTCGCGGCCGTGCGCAGGCTCCCCGCAGAAAGCTGAGGCGAACCGGCAGGGCGCTCAATTACTCGTTCGCGCCCGAGTGCGATTGCGGCAATGCGCGCTCGGCCGTGAATCCGCTCACGAAGGCAGCGACCTTTTCACTCGACATCTCGCAGGGCTTGAGGACCGCTTTGCCCGTCCGGGTTCGCTACAAATTAAAGCTTACGATGTCCTTGCCCGCGAGTTCGCGCGCAAATAGGCTGGTTCTTCTGCCATCCTTGGAACGGCGAAGCGTCACGCCGTAGCGTCGGCCCATGAACGCTCCTTCGCTATAACCCTGGGGCAGGTTTGCCAGCGCCCACTCGAATTTGTCGGCTCCCATCGCAACCCGCTCCTTTGCTACAGCATCCGGGAGGGCCTATCGAGCCATCGTATCGCTCTTCCGTCCACGCATCGACTCAATTCCCATCGGTTATTGGACCGGCGGCCTCCGGTTTCTTATCTCTAAGGCTCAAATGGAGGATAGCATATGAGAGTTTACACCAAGAATTCCGATGCTCTGTCTCGCCTCACGCCGGAACAATACCGGGTGACGCAACAGTCGGGCACCGAACGCCCTGGCACCGGCGAATATCTGGATAACAAGGAGCCCGGCATCTACGTCGACATAGTATCCGGCGAGCCGCTCTTTGCATCTTCAGATAAGTATGAATCCGGCTGCGGCTGGCCGAGCTTCACGAAGCCGATCGAGCCGGCCAATGTCAGCGAACTGACCGACACGTCACACGGCATGGTCCGCACGGAAGTGCGCTCCAGCCACGGTGACAGCCATCTTGGTCACGTCTTTCCTGACGGCCCGCGCGATCGCGGCGGCCTGCGCTATTGCATCAACTCGGCGTCGCTCCGCTTCGTCCATCGCGACAAGATGGAAGCGGAAGGTTACGGCGCCTATCTCAATCAGGTGGAGGAAGTTCAATGACGACCGAACGCGCAGTTCTCGCAGGCGGCTGCTTCTGGGGCATGCAGGACCTCATTCGCCGCTATAACGGCGTTATGTCTACCCGTGTCGGTTATACCGGCGGCGAAGTGCCGAATGCGACCTACCGCAACCACGGCAACCATGCCGAAGCGATCGAGATCGTCTTCGATCCGGCCAAGATCAGTTATCGTGAGCTTCTGGAGTTCTTCTTCCAGATCCACGACCCGACGACGCTGAACCGTCAGGGCAACGACCGTGGCGCGAGCTACCGCTCGGCGATTTTCTACACGAGCGACGAGCAGAAGCTCGTCGCGGAAGACACGATTGCCGACGTCGATGCTTCGGGCCTCTGGCCGGGCAAGGTCGTCACAGAGGTGACCCCCATCGGCGATTTCTGGGAGGCCGAGCCGGAGCACCAAGACTACCTGGAGCGTATTCCGAACGGCTACACATGCCATTTCGTCCGCCCGCAATGGAAGCTGCCGCGACGCAACGCGGCGGCCTGACCCTTTCGCCTAGGGAAGACAAGGAGGGAGACGCCATGACATACGGCATTTCCGGAAGTCCAGCACCCGAGCTGCTCGTTCCGTACTGGATCGACGCGGAAGGCAAGCCGCGCACGCCAGTCACCGTTTCTGGACTCGGGCCACGCCACCGGGTACTGTTTTTCTATCAGCACTGGTGTTCCGGCTGTCACTCGCACGGGTTCCCAGCTTTGCTATCACTCATCGAGCGGACTCGAGATGTCGAGGTCGCTTACGCCGTGGTGCAGACTGTCTTCGAGGGCGCCGAAACCAACACGCCTGAGCGACTGTCGGAGGACCAGCGACGGTATGGGCTGCGCATTCCCTTCGGCCACGATAGGCGCCTGCCCGGACACCGACTTCCCACAACGATGGAGAACTATCGCACCGGCGGAACACCCTGGTTCGCCGCCCTCGACCCGGCCGGCGTGGTACTGCAGGACGGCTTCGCTATCGCCGCCGAGGAATTCATCGCGGCGGTCGACAAGGCGCGCACGACGGCGTGACACCCCACCACCGGTCGCGATCCAGTCGCGATCGGGCGCGGAAACGCGCGCTGGGCAGGACCTTGCGTGCCCTCTGCGTCTCGAGCAGCAGCACCAGGAGTTCCTGCTCACGGACATTCTCCACCTCTTCGCGCAAAACCCCCTCCGTCCTGCCTATCGCGATCCGGCGTCGCCGTCGAGATGCAGGCGTCGCCCCCGCTCTCCTTCACCGCTTTCGAGGGCGGCATCTACGAGGTCGGCCACGGCGGCCCCGGATTCGCCTTCGACAGCGAAGGCCCTCGCCACCAGGCACTGATCGAGCCCTTCCGGCTCGCCGATTCGACTTGTGACGAATGCGGATTGGATATCGTTCATTGAAGACGGCGGTTACAGCAAGAGGCTTCTTTGGCTTTCAGAGGGCTGGGCCCGCGCGCTTGCGGACGACTGGGCTCTGCCGCATATTGGGAGAAGCGAGACGGGCAGTACTGGACGATGACACTGCGGGGGTTCCGGCCGGTGGATCCGACCGCGCCAGTCGCTCACATCAACTACTTCGAGGCCGACGCGTACGCGACCTGGGCCGGCAAGCGCCTCCCCACGGAAAGCGAGTGGGAGGTCGCCACACGCGGGCTGGACCTCGACGGGACTTCCTCGATACGAACCTGCTGCGACCGAAGCCTCCAGCGCCGCGCGCCGGACTGCAACAGATGTTCGGCGACATTTGGGAGCCGCCGTGGGTGTCACCCATGTGCTGCTCACACACGGCCACGACGATCATGTCGGCGACACGCTCGCCATCTTGAAAAAGACTGACGCTATGTTGGTCGCCAACTTCGAGATCTGCAACTATTTGGCAGGGCAGGGCGCCAATGGCGACAAGGTCAATCCTGGACTTCAAGGCGGTACACTGGACTGCGGCGCCTTCACCACCACTTTCGTCAATGCCGTGCACTCCTCGTCGGCCGGTATGGAAGACGGGCGGAATGTCTATCTCGGCAATCCAGCCGGCCTCGTTCTCCATTTCGCTAATGACAAAACACTCTATCACATGGGCGACACCGACATCTTCGGCGATATGATGCTGATCGAAGAACTGCACAGGCCGGATATCGGCATTGTGCCCATCGGTGATCGTCTCACTGTGGGCGGCGCAGTGGCAGCGCTCGCCTGCCGGCGTTATTTCGACTTCGACAAAGTGATCCCTTGCCACTACGGAAGCTTTCCCATTATCGATCAGACCGCCGAAAAATTCGTCGAGGGACTTAGGGGCTCGCTAACCGAGGCCGTGGTCCCGAAAGTTGGCGAGACAATCTCCGTCTAGTGTGATTTTGTGGCACGCTGGGCATAGGCAGGCTCGGTAGGCACCGCCCGAGTTCGCGTATGATGACCACCATGTCAGGCGGTTGCATCATGGTGTTTCGCATTTCCAATGTTGCGGCAAAACGCGCCTGACCTCGCAATGTGGATCCGCGCTGTCCTCTAATAATAGTGGCGGATCGGTTGCAAGCGAGCCCAGCTGATTTCTCTCCACGGTTATCATTCCTATGCCCACTTTTCATGCCCGCGTCGACGGAAAAGCCAATAGCGTTACGTTACCTATTTCGCCGGAGGACATCGCATGGCGGTCGAGACGGAAAGAGCAATACTCGCGGGCGGTTGCTTCTGGGGGGTGGAGGACCTGCTCCGTCGGGTAAAGGGAGTCGTGTCGACCCGCGTCGGTTATACTGGCGGCGAAATGTCCAATCCGACTTACTTCGACCACGATGGCCATGCCGAGGCTGTCGAGGTTGTCTACGATCCGACGGTGTTGAGCTACCGCGTTCTTCTAGAACTGTTCTTCCAGATCCATGATCCGACGACATACGAGCAGCAGGGCAGCGACTCCGGACCGAGCTATCGCTCAGCGATCTTTTACACAGACGATGTTCAGAAGGAAGTCGCTCTTGCGACAATCTCAGACATCGAAGCTTCAGGCCGCTGGCCTGGACCAATCGTGTCCGAGATAAATCCCGAGGAGCGATTTTGGGAGGCCGAGCCCGAGCACCAAGACTATTTGTTGCGGCATCCTGGCGCCTATTCCTGCCATTACCTACGCCCCAACTGGCGCCTTCCCCCTGGCGAAAAGCTGGCGCGGGCTGAGATTTGACAACGCGCGACGCATGGTGGGCGGCTGGCGCGGACGAGGCGAACGGAATAAGGATCAAGACCTTCGAGTGTCTGAAGCTTTTATATATGTCCTAAGGGCGGCGGCCTCCTTCTGAAACTCCGTCGAACCTAAGCGGCCGTTGCGTAACGCAAGAGTCGTAGATCCGAAGGCGATCGCAAGCCACCAAACGTTCCCCGGCCTACGGAGTGCACCGATTGGCGCTCACAGCACTCGCTCACCGCCACAAGGAAACGCGTTCGAATGACGTTCGCGCCGTGCTAACTCACGGCGGCGCCGAATGCCTCCCGTTTGCTTATCTCGCATCGATCCGTCCCAAGCGCTTTTCGACATCTCGCGACGACAGTGCGTGGCGCAGAGCATTCCTGCAGTGACTACGCGCCCCGTGCGCTCCAGAGGCGGTCTAGTACCGGAAGGATGTCTGACGGGTTTGACCGGTGAGTTTGATCAGGATCCACTTCCGAGTAGACGATGACTCCATCTTGATCGACAACGAACCTCGCTGGTATTGGAAGTGTCCAACTATCCTCCCCGTGAAGGTTTGGCAGATCGATTCCGCTCTTCAGATGCAGTGCCTGAAGGATCTCGGGAATGTGCCAGCGAACACCGAACTCCAGCGCGATTTTCCCGCCTTGGTCGCACAAGATTGGTAGAGTTACCTGAGTGGTCCTTCGGGTTCTCGCATTCTCTTCTGTTGTCTGCGGCGAGATGGCGACCAGCGAAGCTCCACGTGCCTCGATTAACGGGCGGATTTCTTCGAACGCTCTCAAGCTGAGATTGCAACCCGGACACCAGTTTCCGCTATAAAAGAATAAAAGGAGCGGACCGCGGCGCAATATCGACGTCGAGCAAATCTCTACACCATCTTGGTTGGGGAGGCGGAAGCTCGGCGAGTGTCGACCGGCGGCTAACACCTTCTCAGCTTGGCCGGAAGCCTTCAGGTATTCCGCAGCTTGCGCGAGTGTATTCGTAATTTCAGTGGTCATCTCCAGCCCCTCGTATGCCAAACGGCCCGCGTTTCAATGCCCGAGCTGGACAAATCTCAGTAGCGATCATTGGCGCCTTCAATATATTTAGCGGCCTCATGAGCCGAGCGTGGATCGCCCAGGCCAACCGATTTGACCTATTGTCCGCAAACATGGCGGACCCAAATCGGGCGCTCCTCCCATCGTGCTCGACGGTCGTGTGAAGATGAAGAGACCGCCTTCTAGCGCCTAATAAAATCTCAATACAAGTGAACAGGTCTACCATCAGAATCCAACGGGATTAATGCCTACCCCGCCCTGAAGCACGGGGATTTTGACGCGAGCCTATGCAGGCACCTGAAATTTGTGGGTGGCGTGCGCTCGGGTTAAGGTCTCCTGGTCGTCTCGAACAAGAACCATGTGCGTCGTTCCGCTTCGTCGATCCAGTTTTCGATAAGGCTGGCCGTAGGGACATCGCCATGCTGGCCGCAGACGTTGTGTGTCCGCCGCATGCGCTCGGTGAGCGTCAGGTTATCTTCCTTCAGCTCGGCCAACATGTCTTCAGCTGTGACGAAATCCGCATCATTATCCTCGATTTGCTTCACCTTGGCGATGTGGCCGATCGAGCGGATCGTGGTGCCGCCGAGCTTGCGGGCTCTTTCCGCTATTTCGTCCGTCATCGCGAACATCTGAGCGGCCTGCTCATCGAGGAGAAGGTGATAATCTCGGAAATGCGGACCTGAAATGTGCCAATGGAAGTTCTTGGTCTTGACGTAAAGCGCAAACACGTCTGCCAGAAGTGCATTGAGGGCGGCTGAAATATCCTTGGTGGCATCGGGGCCGAGATTAGTCGGCGTGTCGAGCGGCGCCTCGCGGCGCTTTCTCGCGTCTTCGATTCTCATTTTTAGTCTCTCCTTCAGCTTTGATGCAGTCTTGCCGTTCGCCGCGGGATGGCTCTGAACAAGCAATTTCGCGAAATTGAGCCTGGACATTAGCGAGGCTCCGGTCCGCCAATCACAGGGATACCGGCCCTCCTCAGGAAGCTGCATGTAAGATCCTGCCATCGCCCACCAACGCAGGAGCCCCGCGAGGTCAGCAGTCGCATCCCGGACTAAGGTAATTTACCGAACCCAACCGCCGAGAGGCGTGACGATTTCGATTACGTCGTCGCTTTGCATCCGACCCTCGTAGCCTCTCAAATACGGTATCGTGCTCCGACTGTCGGCCGTCGCACTAAAAGTTTCAGTACCATGCTTTGGAGGGTTACCTTGCAGAGCTGCGAAGTGAAATCACCTCTCGCCATGGAGTCAATAGACGAGAGTTATTGTCGCCCCGAGGCATGAATGCCACCATCCGCATGGCATCTCGAAACCGGCGCTATTATTCGCAGAGGAGCGTAAACCACTCATGCCGCGAAGTTTGCTTTGTGAGCGCCGACAGACGCGCGTACATGCCGCGCGAGAGTGGCAAAAAAAGCGAGACACCGTAGGTCACTCATCATCCTGATGAATAACTCAAACGCATTTTCAAGATCTAGCGTCCCGTGGATGAATTGGTCAATTTGCGCGCCGACGCATTCGAAAATCATTCGGGACCTGACGCGCCTCTGGGGGAGTTTTGGCTAAAGCACCGCTCGGCCGTCGCTTTAACAACAATTGGAGAACGGACTGGCTCGACGACGACGATGATCGCTGAGAAAGAACCAGCTGACGCTGCCCACTACCCTGAAAGCGGTGGAACTCGCCGGTTCTGTCGGCCGAGCCGCGACGCCGGAACGCCATCCGTTATCTCGGAAATTGAGAGGCTATTTCTATTAATCGATGTATTATCTTTATGCGCGAGAGGTGGCATTTTGGCTCAGGAAGTCATCTGGGAAATAGGACGAAAAATAGAGAAGTGATGAACGATCGACTGACAGCGTTGAAACTGTTTGCCCGTGCGGGTCGTGTGGGTAGCTTTTCGAGCGCCGGTCGTGAACTCGGTCTCTCTCAGCCCTCGACCTCACGCCTTATCGCTGCGTTGGAAGCGGAGGTCGGCGTGACACTCTTCAGCCGCACAACTCGAGCGGTCACGCTGACGGACGCTGGTGCAACCTACTTGACGCGTGTAGAGGCGATCCTGGCGGCGCTCGACGAGGCCGATCACGAGGCTCGCGGTACTGGAGAGCTGCGGGGAGTACTTCGTGTCGGCACCTCGTCAAGCTTCGTAATCCGGGAGATCATTCCCAGGCTGCCGAAGTTTTTATCAGCCCATCCGGCGCTTCGTGTCGAATTACTATCGAACGATCGTTATCAGGACCTGGTCACCGAGGGCATCGACGTCGCCTTTCGCTTCGGAAGCCTGCCTGACTCCAGCGCCGCCGTGAGGAAGGTGATCGACGCTCCGCGCATTCTTGCCGCCACCCCCTTCTACCTCAAAGAGCACGGCACGCCGTTGATGCCGTCGGATCTTGCACACCACTCGGTGATCATCAGTCCAGCGCATCCCTCGCCGACGTTCTCGTTCCGCAAGGACGGGCGTGTTGCGTCCGTCCGAGTGGAAAGTCAGTTAGCAGTGACAATTACTGAAGGCGCAACCGCCGGCGCGAAGGCTGGGCTGGGAATCGTCGCCTCAAGCCTCCATAGCGTGAGGAATGAGTTGGAATGCGGCGCCCTCGTTCGCATTCTGTCCGACTGGGACTTCGGCTCGATGGAGGTCAACGCATTGTTCGTCAGCGGAAAGACCATAAAGCCCGCCGCGCGCGCGTTCACGGATTTCCTCGTCGCGGAGCTTCGACGCTGACCTTACGGAACATTCCGACCGGTTATGGATATGATAGCTTTACCCGAATAGCCGCCGAATTTAATTATTGAACGCACCAGATGGTAGACGTGGCGCTGAGACGATCTCCCAGTCATTCCAAGATTTACTTTGTGCCGCAACCGACATGCGAATTCGTCCAAGCCGGTGGATCAATCATTCAAACAATCGGGACCTCAACACAACCAGGCACCCGAAACGCTGCAAGGAGTCCGCCATGATCACCAGAGGCTTTACCGGCCGAAATTTGGGTGGAGACCAGTTGGATCGAATTCCACCGGGCCAGCACCTTGTCGAGCACTTCCCTGTCCTGACAGCGGGGCCAACCCCCCGCGTCGAGACAACGGATTGGAAGTTTACACTCAAGGTCGGGCCCAGGCCTATTAAGGTTTGGAACTGGAACGAGTTCAACGCTCTGCCCAAGACCAAGATGACGAGAGACATTCATTGCGTCACATCGTGGTCAAAACTCAATACTGCCTGGGAGGGTGTGCTCATCGACGACATCCTTGCCGATGCTGGTGTTGAGCGTCCCACGGATTTCATGCTCGCACATTGTTTCGATGGCTATTCGACAAATGTTCCCTTCGCGGATCTTGCCTCCGGAAAGGCCATGGTCGCTCTGAATTACGAGGGACAGCCGCTTCCCCGCGACCATGGTGGCCCGGCACGTCTCCTTGTTCCACACCTCTACTTCTGGAAATCCGCCAAGTGGGTAAACGCGCTCCAATTTACCGAACGCGACGAGGCGGGCTTCTGGGAATTGCGCGGATATCACATTTATGGCGACCCGTGGCGCGAGCAGCGGTATACCAATGACTGAGGGTGGCGCCCGCTCCGCTCCTTGGCAAACATGCACCATCGCCGAGATCGTTCAGCAAACGTCGACCATCAAAAGCTTTTTCTTGCGCCTCAGCGAGCCATTTGCGTACATCGCCGGTCAACATGTCGATGTGCGACTGACTGCTCCAGACGGCTACGTAGCAATGCGAAGTTATTCGATTGCCTCCGCGCCGAGCTCCGCGAATGTCATTGAGCTTGCCATTGAACGGCTCGCGGACGGTGAAGTCTCTCCGTTTTTCCATGACATTGCAGCTGTCGGCGATGAGATCGAACTACGCGGCCCGCTTGGCGGCCACTTCCTTTGGCCAGAACGTTCAACCGCACCGGTACTTTTGATCGGCGCAGGAAGTGGCGTCGTCCCGCTAATGGCGATGATCCGGCAACGCCGCGCTCTGCCGCAGACTGTACCGACGGCGCTGCTCGTGTCATCCCGGACACATCGCGACGTGTTGTTCGCTGATGAATTGTTCTCACTGGAGATGACTGACCGAACATTCAAGTTGGCGCTGGCGATTACCCGAGAGACGCCATCGCGCGTTGGCGACTTTGCGCGACGCATCGATAGCGCGATGGTCACCGAGTTAATCGCCCGGCTCCATCATATGCCCGGGCATGTGTTTGTCTGCGGATCAAACCCCTTCGTCAATATAGCGGCTGATGGTGCGCTAATGGCAGGACTCGACGCCTCGGTTGTCAAGACCGAACGCTATGGCGGTTAGGGACGCCGCTTTCAAGACACACTGAACCCAATGGAAGGAAGCCTCTATGACATCACAGGATAGTGCACACGAGCTCCGCGAAGTTGTCGTCGCAAGCGACCCCAGCAATCATGGCGCGCTGGTTGGTCATGTCGACACATCTCAGTTCGAAATCGGGGGGCCAGATGGGTTGGGTCAAGTCGCTCCCGGTCCCAATCCTTACGACCTTCTCAGCGCATCTCTCGCGGCATGCACCGCCATGACCGTTCGGTTTCAGGCCCGGCGACAGAAACTCCCACTGGAGCACGTGGAAGTTGGCGTCAGCTTCTACCACGGTGTACAGGGCGAGAGAGATGCGTTTCAGCGCACTCTCGCGCTGGAGGGAGAACTCGACGCACAACAGCGCGCATATTTGCTGGAGGCAGCAAACCTCTGCCCTGTCGGCGAGATTCTCGGCATTAGTGCGGATATTCACACACGCTTGGACGCCGCTACTTCTGGCCATAACGCGAGCACTCAGGCCAGATATGAGGATGTTCTGGGGGAACTGCAGATCCCGTATGTCGATGCGGATTGAACGTCTCTCGTGCGGTCGATCACCGCGCTGGGACGCCACGGCCTATCACACCAGTAGAGCCTCAGGCTTTATGCAATCCGTTATTCAGGCCCGTGTTGATCGTCTTCATGCGGATCTTCTCTCCGCCTCCACAGTTCTCAAATCACCGTCCCGAAACTGGGCGGCCTACCGCTCACCCTAATAATAGGCTAATCAAGCGGACGGCCTCTCGGAAAGTGAGAGAAGATGGATCGCTTGGAAGCAATGGAATATTTTATCGCTGCGGTTGAAGCGGGAAGCTTGTCCGCGGCTGGGCGCCAGCTGAACGTTCCTCTTCCCACGGTAAGCCGCAAGGTTGCTGACCTCGAGGCTCATCTCAATACTCAGTTGTTGGTTCGCTCGACCCGTAAGCTGGCGTTGACAGAGGCGGGGGTCTCGTATCTGGCTGCGTGCAAACGCATTCTCGACGAGGTTGACGAAGCCGAATCTCAAGCTGCTGGAGAGCATAACGTTCCACGCGGCGGTCTTACGATCACGGCGCCGATCGTCTTCGGTCGGCTTTATGTCGTCCCGGTAGTGATCGCGTTCTTGGCCAAGTTTCCACAGATAAATGTCTATTTGACGCTGTCAGATCATACACTTGACCTCGTTGACGAGCACGTCGATCTTGCCATTCGGACGGGTGCGTTGTCTGATAATACGTTTGTTGCGACTAAGGTTGGTGAAATTTGTCGGGTCGTGTGCGGGAGTCCCGCTTATTTTTCGGCCCACGGAACGCCAAAGACGTTGGATGACTTGGCCAAGCATATGTGTGTCACCTACACCGCGCTTGCGTCAGGGTCGACCTGGATTTTCAATCCTCGCGACGGCAAGCCGAGCCGTGGAATCCGTCCGCAGTGCCGATTGAAGATCAATACGGCCGAAGCGGCGATAGACGCCGCCATTGCGGGTGTCGGCGTTACAAACGTGCTCTCATATCAAGTCGTCAAGGCGGTCTCTGAAGGGAAGTTGTCGATAATCCTCCGAGATTTTGAGCCCGAACCGGCACCGGTCCATATTATTCACGCCCGACAGGCGCTGTTGCCCTTGAAAATACGCCTCTTCATCGATTTCGCCGTTTTGTATCTGCGCAAGTCCTTAGACGACGACCTCGCGATGCTGAGATAAGGTCATCGAGGTGGCCCGGGACAAAGATTAGGTTGTACGACGCCAGTCTCACTCATGTCGTACGAGAATATGTGAAACTTGCGTTACAGCACTACCGCCACACCACGCCATAGCCAATGTTGATCAGCAACCCGCCGAATACGGTGAGGATAACCACAATGCGACTCCAGGACGAACTCGATGCGGTTAGGGACAAGTGTTTTGAAAACACCCCTCCGCACATTTGGCGTGTCCGCCAGGAAGCTATCGACGACCTGGTCTCCACCGGCATCGCCGAAAGAGCTATTCACGCCGGAGACCACGCCCCGGAATTCCGCCTGCGCAACCCCGATGGCAATGTGATTTCTTCCTACGACCTTTTGAAGGGTGGCCCGATTGTCATTGTTTTCTATCGGGGCGGATGGTGCCCTTATTGCACCGTTGATTTGCGAGCGATCGAGGTTGCCGCGCGGCAGCTCCGCTCGTTAGGCGCGTCGATTGTCGCGGTTTCTCAACAGTCTGCGCACGAGAGCCGCTCTACTGAGCGAATGAATGGTTTGTCATTCCCCAGCCTCGTCGACCGCGGCGGGAAGGTCGCTCGCGCGTTCGGCTTGCGTTGGAAGCTGTCCCGAGAGTTGCGTGCCGCTGAAATAGAATGTGGTCTCGACCTTGCTGCTGTGAATGGCGAGCCAAGCTGGACACTAACGATGCCAGCTCTGTACGTACTAAGTCCAGCTGGGATCGTCGAGTACGCCGATGTCAGCGCCGACTATACCCGTCGCTGCGATCCAACCGAGCTCTTTCCCATCCTCAACCATATTTGCGCGCACTTGATGCACTGATCCTCGACGCTTTCCCGCTCTGGATTCCAGAAAACGTGTCCGCTCGTCCATGGATGACCGACACGGGTTTCCTCGCGCGGGAACCAGTGGCAACGTAGCTTTCCGATACGGCGCCTCGGCGCCCCGCGTGAATGCTAGCCATCGCACGGATTCAGTAGTGACGGAATTTAGTTGACGGTGAACACCATGGAACTTCATCAGGTTCGGTACTTTCTAGCTGTCGCGAGCACGCTGAACTTCACGCGTGCGGCGGAGATGTGCAACGTCACGCAACCGGCATTGACCAAGGGCGTGCAAAAACTGGAGCAGGAACTTGGGGGTGAGCTCATCTACCGAGAACGTCAGCTCACCCACCTCACTGACCTGGGCAAAGCGGTGCTGCCCATGCTCGAGCGCGCGCTTGCTTCGACCGAGGCGGTTCGACGCCAAGCACGTCAGTTTCAGCAAAAGGAGATGGCCCCCTTAACGATCGGTCTCGCCCCATCCATTTCCGCCTCGCTCGTTCTTGAGCCTATCGCCGAGATTCGCAAATTCGTCCCCGGCCTGCATGTCGAGCTACGAGAAGAGCCGCAAAGCCGCCTTATCGAGCTTCTGTTAGAGGGCGAAGTGAATGTCGCCCTGGTCGGTGATCTCGACGACATGCCCGAACGGATCGACGATTGGGCGCTGTTCGAAGAGCGTTATGTCGCCGTTCTCGCGCCGTCGCATGAACTTGCGGACCGTCCTGTGATCGCAATGGATGCGCTGCGCGAAGCCAATATCCTGGATCGCTCCTACTGCGACGCGGCTCGCAAATTTCAGCATCTCTTTCCCGACGCGCCGCCGCATCACAATTATCGCAGCTGCCGCGACTTGCACCTGCAGCATCTGGCGGCCGCGGGGTTCGGAATAGTCCTGGCTCCCGAGCATATGCCCCGGCTGCCCTCCCTAAAGGCGCTTCCGATCGAGGGCGATCCGGTATGGCGGGAGGTCCGGCTTCTTGCCGTGCAGGGCCGCCGCTACTCGCCAGCGCTTGATGCCTTCGTAAAGGTTGTGCGACTGCGCGACTGGTCCCTTCACATGGGATGCCAGGCCGGCCATCACAGCCACCGCGAAGCGATCGGCATGTCCGCATGACTCCGCCTAGTGACCATTTCTTGACATGCCCGGTGTGCAGATGAGCGTCGAATTGATGTCCGACCATTTAACCAAGACCCTCAGTCAGGTGCGCAGCGAGCTGTTGGCCGGGCTCAGTGACACGGACCGGGAAGCCTACATTTATCTCGTCGATTGGCTTCGCGAGACTGATGTCGCGTCACGGGCTTTGCGGGTTGGCGACACGGCGCCTGATTTTCTGCTGCCCGATGCGCATGGACGACTTCATTCGTCCGAACACCTTCGTAGCGAAGGGCCGCTCGTGGTCAGCTTCTACCGGGGTGGATGGTGCCCATTCTGCAACTCAGAGCTTCGCGCTCTTCAGGCAGTCAAGGCCGAGTTTGATAGTCTAGGGGCGAACCTTGTTGTGGTGTCGCCCGAGACCCGCGATCTACCGAGGCAGTTGAAACAGCAGTTGAACTTGGACCTGACGATGCTGGCGGATGTCGACCATGGCGTGGCAATATCCTACGGCGTCCTATTTCGTGTTCCTGACGACACTAAGGCGCATTGCGCGGGTCAAGGCTACAACTTCGGGCACCGTCATGGATCGACCGAGTGGATGCTGCCGATGCCGGCGACTTTCGTGATTGATCAAGACGGCGTTGTCAGAAATACCTTCGTCGAGCCCGATTTTACGATCCGTCAAGAGCCATCCGACATCCTCACCAAAATTCGCCAACTTGCCGGATCTCAGACTGAGGACGCCTCCCCATCCGACGAATGAGGTGTGCCAGAGCTCCTGAAAAACCGTACTAACTAACGAGCAATCTATGAAAATCGATCTGTCGGGCAGAACCGCAGTTGTGACCGGGTCAACTAGCGGCATCGGCCTCGCCATTGCGAGGGAGCTTGCGGGAACCGGCGCCAGCGTCGTGGTCAATGGCCGATCGGAAACGGGTGTTGACACCGCGGTCGTGTCGATCATGAAGGGTTTGCCGCACGCTAAGGTGCGCGGGGTCGCCGCGGATGTGTCGACGGCAGTGGCTGTGCGAAGCTTGTTGAAGTAATGCCGAGCGTAGACATCCTGATCAACAACTCTGTTATTTTTGAGCCGAGTGATTTCTTCGACATCACCGACGAAGACTGGACGCGTTTCTTCGAGACAAACGTGATGTCGGGTGTGCGTCTCTCCCGTGCTTACATGAACGGAATGCTCCAGCGTAATTGGGGCCGTATCGTTTTCGTGTCGTCGGAACCCACGCAGAATATGCGGAGGGAAATAATTCAATACGGTACGACCAACGCGCATCTCGCTATCTCGCGGGGGCTCGCGGAATTGGTCAAAGGTACGGCCGTCACAGTCAATTCTGTGTTGCCGGGACCGACTTCGTGTGAAGGCGTCGAGTCGTTAGTGAAGGAACTCGCGAAACAGAATAGACAGCCGGAAGAGGAGGCAGGAACGCTCTTCGTCAAGCGGAGTCGTTCGACGTCGTTAGTCCAACGCTTCCCAGTCGTCTGACCTGGTCGGACGGTCGCGGTGACGCAAATCGGCCGGGGCTCCCATCGCGCCAGACCCTTTTGGGGTGTTCCAAAAAATACCAGAAATCTATTCTTGGGCTTTCGACGAGATGGGCATTTAATCCGGATCAATCGCGCGCGAAAGCGAATTGGTTCTCGGGTGCGTTGTCTATCACCGGATCGACGAAAGCTCAGACCATATCGCCGTTCCTTGCGGATCCCTTCGCTGTAACCCAAAGGGGTGCTGCTGGCGCCGGCTCGAAATCAGCACCCTCCATCTACGAATGTTCAATTTCGACGCGCGAAACGTATGTTTGCACCGTCAGTTGTTCTTTGCACGTCGGGTCGATGGCATCGCTTCCATAACCATAGGTCAGTGGACCATTGAGTTTCGTAGTCGTATTTTTTGCCTGACCGCGTGGCAGGGACTGTTCCAGCACGGCCGCCTTCAGGCGGGGCAGAGCGTCATCGCGCACGGAGCCGCCGGCGCAGTCGGCTCGATGGTGACGCAGCTCACGCGTGAGGCCGGCGCCTATGTCATCGGCACCGGACGCGCCGCCGACCGCCAGAAGGTGCTCGACTTCGGCGCGCAAGAGTTCGTCGACCTCGACAACGACGTCCTCGAAGACGTCGGCGAAGTCGATCTGGTCTTCGACGTCATTGGCGGTGACATCCAGAAGCGGTCCGCAGGCCTTGTCCGAACCGGAGGAATACTGGTGACCATCGTCGGGCCGGCCGAGGCGCGGCCGGCTGACGGCCGCGCGGTCGACTTCGTTGTCGAATCCGATCGCGCCCAACTGAATGAGATCGTTCAACGGGTCCGGGACGGGCGACTGCGGACGAACATCGGCACCGTCGCGACCCTCGACGACGCAATCGCAACCTTCAACGCGACCGAGCAACGCTCCGGAAAGACGGTCATCCGCGTTCGTCCGTGAGCATCCGGGAGCATCCGGGAGAGGGCGAGCCGTCACTGCCCATCGTGTCGGAACCGAGTGGCTGGATGGCAGGATCTCGTCAAATGCACCATTCGAGGGATTGGCCTCAGCTAGTGTGGCGCCGCGAGGTTTCAGAAAGGAGAAACGCCAGATGGCCGACGGTGTCATCCGAGACGTCCTGGAACGGTCCATAGATGAATTGCCCGATGAGCTGCGCATCGTGCTCGTGGCTTGCGTCGTCGGCGGTATGACGCCGGCGCAGTTCGCCGCGTTGTTTGCGCTCAAATCGGAGACGGTAGAGGCACGTCTGCGCCTTGCTCGAAGCTTGCTGGTTGAAACGCTCATACGCCGTTTCGGTCCCGCTTTCGGCGGTGTCTATCAGCTCGGCAATAGCCATTCCGAGCGTATTACGAACGCAATGATAGATCGACTTTTTCCGTGCCAGTGAAGGGACGCAGCATAAAAGCGCGTTGGTTCTGTCGCATCCACCGGGATGATAGTTGCTCGTGGACGGATTCAGGCTGTCAGGGTTTCCAAGAAGGTGTACCTCGCTTGAACTTTGCACATCATGCGGCCCATCGCGATGCTGCGCCGATGGCATTAATTCCATAGCCGTCGGTCATTGGACCGCCGAGTTTCGCCGTCCTATCCTTTGCCTGTCTGCAAAGGAGGGCGGAAGATGAAGACATATAACAAGAATCAAAAGGCAATGTCGCAGCTGACGGCAGAACAATATCGCGTCACGCAGCAAGATGGCACTGAGCGACCGCTTCAGAACGAATACTGGGACAACAAAGAACCAGGACTCTACGTTGATGTGGTCTCAGGCGAGCCGCTCTTTGCCTCCGTCGAGAAATACGACAGCGGCACCGGTTGGCCGAGCTTCACAAATCCGCTGGAGCCGGCGAACATTGTTGAGAAGGTCGACCGGTCTCACCGAATGACCCGCACCGAGGTTCGCTCCAAGCATGGCGACAGTTATCTCGGCCATCTGTTTCCTGACGGACCTCGGGACAAGGGAGGCCTGCGTTACTGCATGAACTCCGCATCCCTCCGCTTCATTCATCGCGATCAGCTTGAGAGCGAGGGATATGGGCCAAACTCTTCACTCAGGAGGCTTAACCATGGCAACAAAAACTGAACGCGCGGTTCTTTGCCGGGGTTGCTTCTGGGGAATGCAACAACTGATCAGGCGTCGCCCTGGCGTTCCTTCAACCAGGGTCGGCCATACGGGTGGCGATGTGCCGGATGCGACCTACCGAAATCATGGCACACACGCCGAGGCTATCGAAATAGCGTTCGATCCCGACGAGGCGACCTATCGGGACTGCTCGAATTCTTCTTCCAGATCCATGATCCAACAACACCAAACCGCCAAGGCAACGACCGCGGCATGAGCTACCGTTCAGCGATTTTCTACACCAGCGACGAGCAGCGTCGTACGGCCGAAGAAGCAATAGCCGATGTCAATGCGTCCGGCCTGTGGCCGAGGCGTGTGGTACGAAAGTCAAACCGGCGGGCGATTTCTGGGAAGCGGAACCGGAGCACCAGGATTATCTCGAGCGCATTCCAAATGGCTACACCTGCCACTTCGTTCGTCCGTATTGGAGGTTGCCGCGGCGAACTGCAGCGTGACGGCTTGCGCGAAGTGACATGTTCTATTGCATTCTAAGAAGCGCTGCATCACCGCTCCTCATTCGCCCGAGCTACGACGCACCGATCGACTCGTCGCCGTTGGAAAGTGATCGTAACCGCGTTCAATCCGCCTGATGCGGACGATCCTGGACGCTAAAAGACGGCTTTG
Source organism: Rhizobium sp. LjRoot258 (assembly GCF_964254185.1). NCBI lineage: Bacteria > Pseudomonadati > Pseudomonadota > Alphaproteobacteria > Hyphomicrobiales > Rhizobiaceae > Rhizobium > Rhizobium sp. LjRoot258. The sequence continues at coordinate 216,250 of NZ_CAXUST020000004.1, forward strand.
GGATTCCTGCGATGCGAGCTTGCTTTAACGTGGTGCCGGATCGCGACGTTCAATCTTCAGTCGCCGGGGCAAAAACTCTTGAGAGGTATGCAATGAAACCTTCGCAACTCTTCCAAACGGCGCTTGAGCCAGATGACCTTCATGCCTTCTTTCTCAATGTTCGTCAGACGAGCGAAAGACTGGGTGAACCACTTTCGGACGCCGATGCGACGGTACAGTCCATGCCCGACGCGAGTCCCGCTAAATGGCACCTCGCACACACGACCTGGTTCTTCGAGGCAATGGTGCTCAAGCCATTTGTCCCGGCCTACAAAGCCTTTAACGAGGATTTCAACTTTCTCTTCAACTCGTATTACGAAACCCTAGGGGCGCGGCAGCCACGGCCGCGACGCGGGATGATCACGCGGCCCGCATTGAGCCACATTCTGGATTACCGAAAGCACGTTGACGAGGCCCTCGATATGTTCCTGCGCACGGGGCCATGTCCGCGCGCGGCGGAACTGGTCGAACTCGGCTGTCATCATGAACAGCAACATCAGGAACTCCTGCTCACCGACATCTTGCATCTCTTCGCTCAGAATTCACTTCGACCAGGTTACCGTGATACTGGGCCAGTCGCCGTGGAAACTGCCGATCTACCTCCGCTCTCGTTCACCGAGTTCGGCGAGGCGATCGTTGAGATAGGTCATGGATCCGTTGGATTCGCCTACGACAGCGAAGGTCCGCGACATCGCGCCTTGGTCGAACCCTTTCGGCTTGCTGATCGCCTTGTCACGAACGCCGAATGGGCGGATTTCATCGATGACGGCGGCTATAAGAAATCCCTGCTATGGTTGTCCGAGGGTTGGGCAAAAGTGCAGGCCGAAGGATGGTCCGGACCTCTCTACTGGGAGGAACATGACGGCCAAAACTGGACGATGACGTTGAGAGGTTTCCAACCCCTCGATCCCACTGCGCCGGTCACTCACGTAAGCTACTTTGAGGCAGACGCATTCGCGACATGGTCCGGAAAGCGCCTTCCTACGGAAGTCGAGTGGGAAAGCGCGGTTCAGGGAATGGCGATCCAGGGCAATTTCCTTGACGCAAATCGTCTTCGTCCCAAACCGGCATCACCACACGTTAGTGGTCTTCAGCAGGTGTTCGGGGATGTCTGGGAGTGGACCCGCAGCGCGTTCTTGCCGTATCCACGTTTTCGCGCGGCTGAAGGCGCTGTTGGGGAGTACAATGGCAAGTTCATGTCAGGCCAGTACGTCCTTCGCGGAGGCTCCTGCGTAACCCCTCGCGGGCATATGCGCGCGAGCTACCGAAACTTCTTCCCCGGGCATGCTCGATGGCAATTTTCGGGCCTGAGGCTCGCCGAGGACGCGTAAGGGGCCGGCGATCCAAATCGGGTTGATCAAAATCTAAAGGAGCCACAATGAGCAAACAACACATCGTCCCCACCATGGAAGTTATCGGCGCAGACGGCGTCCATGTCGGCACCGTCGACGCGATTGTCGATGGCCGCATCAAGTTAACGAAGCGCGATAGTGGTGAGGGCAGTCATAAGGGGCATGACCATTTTATCGACCTCAGCCTGGTCGCGATCGTGGAAGGCAAGCAGGTCCGCCTTTCGGCAAACGCAGCCGTAGCCGTGACCCTCGAGGAAGAGGAATCGCGCAAGTCGGTTTGACCGGGCACTCGCGAACGGCGGTTCTGGGGCCGACAAGGGGCCTGCACCATACGGGCCTTCATCCGGTGCCGTGTGGGCCGACAACGCCGAAAGGAATTGAACATGACGTCAAAACTCGACCAGTTGCGCACGATGTCAACGATCGTTGCCGATACCGGTGATCTAGAGGCCGTCGCGCGTTTCAAGCCGGTGGATTGCACCACGAACCCGACGATCGTCCTTAAGGCCATAGAAAGCGAGCCTTATAAGGAAGTCGTCCAAGAAGCGCTGTCTTGGGGACGTAAGTGTACCGGCGACCCATCGCACATTGCGGCGGCTACCGCAGACCGCTTGGCTATTTCTGTCGGGATCGAGCTCTTGCGCCGCGTGCCTGGATACGTCTCGACAGAAGTTGACGCCAACCTCTCGTTCAATGTCGCGGCCTCAACCGCCAAAGCTCGCAAAATCATAGCGGATTACGAGCATCGCGGTGTCCAGCGGGAGCGCGTGCTCATCAAACTCGCTTCGACGTGGGAAGGAATACGCGCGGCCGAGATCCTGCAACGGGAAGGCGTGATGTGCAACATGACGCTCTTGTTGAACCGCGCGCAGGCCATCGCGAGCGCTGATGCCGGGGCATTCCTGATCTCGCCGTTCGTAGGGCGTATTTATGATTGGCATAAGAAAGTTGAAGGCAGGGATTTCACGGCCGACGAAGACCCGGGTGTCAGGTCTGTCCATGACATTTACAACCATTTCAAGACCGAGGGTATTGAAACGATTGTGATGGCCGCATCATTCAGGAATATCGGCCAAATTCAGGCACTGGCCGGTTGCGACCGACTTACGATCGCGCCAAGTCTCCTGGATGACCTGGAGGCAAACAGTCACCAACTTGAGAGAACACTATCGCCCGGCATGCGTCCCGAACAACCGCTGCGTCGGCCGACGGATGCCAGTTGCCACTGGTTTGTCGGCGAGAACGCCGTCGACATCAAGCATCCGGCGCCGAGCGGGCCAATCGATGAGGTGACCTTCCGATGGATCATGAACGAAGATGCGATGGCAAGTGAAAAATTGGCAGAGGGCATTCGCATATTCGCAAGGGACCTGCAGGAACTGCGCACCCGAATTCGAAGGCAGCTCCAATAGACGGTCTCAGGCCGAGCTGTAAGCCGACGTTCGCACCAATCGATGGGTTCCAAACAGGGCCCTATCGACACTTATCGCATGGAGAGGAATGAGAAATGGCAGTCGCGACGTGGAACGGAACGGTAATAGCGGACTCGGACAAGACCGTTGTCGTCGAAGGCAACCACTACTTTCCGCCCGAATCCGTCAACAAGGAATATCTCAGGCTGAGCGCGACGACCAGCCGGTGTCCATGGAAGGGCCTCGCAAATTACTATTCCCTTATCGTCGATGGCAAAGCCAATGAAGACGCAGCTTGGTACTATGCCGATCCATCCGATGCGGCGGCGGCAATTAGAGGTTACGTCGCATTCTGGAAAGGTGTGGACGTAAGGTGAAGGGTCGATCGCTATAAGCGGTGTCTTTTTGATGAGACCCATTCGTGGGTTACATTACTTTTCCAATGCAGGCTTCGTGAGCCGTCGACGTCTAGCCTATAGCCTAGTTACTCCGTTCCGGCATAGGTGGTCGCTGGCATTACGACGCACTCTGCTTCTGGCGCGGTCAGCAGGCGAGGGGTCGCCTGCTGACTTCCGGCCATGGTAGGGCTCCTCGGCCTACAAGCGTATAAATGAACTTGATGTTTCGGACTTGGCCGGGAATTTCTGAGGCTCAATCCCGAATATCGTCAAGACAACGAACCGACGGCAGCTAATCGCACTGGGCGCTGACGACTTCGGTCTGATATGCAACCAAGGCTCGCTTCGCATCTAACCGATAGTCTGATGGGTCGGTCCCGTAGTGCTGACGAAATGTTCGAGTGAAGCTGCTGCGGCTCTGATATCCCGCCTGAAGTGCGACTTGCTCGATGGACAGGGCATTGGCGGCCAATAGGCTAGCTGCATGCCGCATGCGAAGACGTCTCAGCACGGACATCGCCGATTCACCAAACGCTGCCGTGAATCTCGCCATGAACGCCGATCGGCTCAACCCAACCGACTTGCACAGCGTTTGAACACTGAAGCCTGCCGCAGGACGTGATGCCATTTCGGCGAACGCGCGCGCTATGGGCGGGTCGCTCAAAAGCGAAAAGCCCTCGACCCAGGCATTTGACGAAGTCAGACAGCGACGAAGCAGGGTCAGCAACACGAGCTTGAACAGTGCTGACGCCATCGGTTCCCGACCGATCTCGTGCGTCGCAAGTTCAACCATCGCATAGGTGATGACCTGGTCGAGCTGATCGTACGCGTCGAAGGTTTCGACTAACGGCGAAGCGAGCGAAGCAAAGAGATCCAGTCCCGGGCCGTAGACGGCATGAAAGCGACCGCAGATAAACGAGAACGATGCCTCACCTTCGCCGATCTGGTGCCGGTTTACGGCGCCAGGCACAAAACTGGCGCCAGAACGGGAGCGGCCGAACGACGAACGGTCCGCGACGATCTCGATTGACTTGTTAGCTGGCGCCACGACAAGCATGTGCGGAACGAGCTCGATTGCTGCCTCGCCATCAACGAAGATCATGCCTGAACCGGCAAGACCGTAGTATATGGTCGGCAGATCGCCTCTTTCGATGTAGAGGCGCGCACCCGCAGTGAACAGGCACTCGGACAGTCGGGCGGACGCTACTTCCATCGTGCCCATCAGTCTATCGAGATCACCTCGTGATATTCGCCAAAGCGGTTCGCATGCCACGTCTAGAAGCCTCACGATGCGCCAGCTCAGATCATTCGACAGTCGGGGGACACCACTATCTGACACGGACGTGCTCCATACGGCGCGTCATGCTGAGGGTGTTTGCGCTCCGTTCCGACCGGTTTGCTGAGCGTCATTAACTGCCATCACCATAGATGATGACCCTTGTACAATCGCTCAGCTGTCTGGTTTGGTGTAGTCTCTTAGTCCAAATATGATAATTTCAGTCGACACATGAATTGGCAGCGAACATGCCGTTTTCGCCACCCGTATTGGATGAATAGCAATTTGACGATCGGTGGTTCAGCAGCGAGTGAGTCCGAACAGGCAGAATGATGCGTCCGCATCTTGCCAAACCTCTGCTACCCTCCATCCCCCGGAGTGAGCGAGCCGCGCGAAGCTCTCCACAGAAAATTTTCGTGAACTCTCGGTGTGGATGGTTTCCGATGTCCTAAAGAGGACCGTCTGACCACAAAGAGTAACGCGCTGATCGCATAGGCTGACCAGGTGCATCTCTATGGCCTTCTCGAATTCGTTCCAGCGCGCCACATGCTTGAATTGCTCCAGATGAAAGTCGCTGCCCAGTTCGGTGTTGATTCGCTTGAGGAGGTTGAGGTTAAACTTGGCCGTCACACCCTTGCTGTCGTCGTAGGCTCGCAAAAGCGTATCTACGTTCTTCTGAAGATCGACACCGATAATGGCGCGTCCGCCATCGCCCAGGTGACGTCCCATCTGCACAAGCAAAGTCCGCGCCTCGGTCGTGTTCAGATTCCCCATCGTCGAGCCCGGGAAAAAAACCTATCCTGCCGCCACTGGAACCATCAAAGGGAACCTCGAAGCGCGACGCGATTCTTTTCGACGTTTCCGCTAGGAAAGCGTCGGCGATATCGATCGGCACGTAGCCATGCGGGTCACGCAACCCCGCCAGCACAAGCTCCGTCTTGATGCCGGCTCCAGCACCGTACTCGATGAGAGTTCCGCCGGAGCCCACAAAATCCGCGATGTCCCCCGCCGCTCTCGCAAGATCGACGTTTCGGCTCGGGTCAGGTAATACTCATCAAGCTTGGTTATCTCTTCGAAAAGTGCAGGCCCTCGCTCGTCGTATAGCCAGCGGCTCGACAATGTCTTCACATCTGCCGACAATCCGGCGACGACATCTCGGGCAAATTCATTTTCGACAAATTCGATGCTGTTATTTACATGACGCATAGTATCGGCTTTCGGTAACGCGACGGATGACAGCTGCGATGCAGCCGAGGCAAAGAACGTCACCATAAATTCTTGTCAGGCACAGCGAGTCTACAATGCGTCTCCATTCGTCCGCGCTGACGACACGACGTGTCATCCACGTTCCATCCTAGTATAACTGTGCTTAGGCAAGGGACTTGTGTCAGCCGAAAGCTCACCGTCGCGCGCGATCCCGGTGTCGCGACGACGATAACCGTTGCCTATCGAAAGCATAGGCAAACGGAATTTCCAATTCCATCCAGCACCCTTGATATTGTTCATTTGCAATGCACACGGTGAAAGACACACCGCTGGAAATTTTGACGGCTTGCGGAAAGTTCGGCTGAAGAGGGGCTCCTATCTGCGTTGCCAAGCTCAGTGCATGGCGGTATCCGGCATGATGGAGGAAAACATGCCCTTTTCGGTATACGACGTCACTGTCCCCGTGATGCTGCACGGACTCGCGGTCATGGACGACTATCTGCTTCACGCCCAAAAGCTGGAGCGTTCCGGTTCCCTTGATCCGGGAAGCGTACTGACGTCCAGGCTGGCTCCCGACATGCTGACCTTCGGTGAACAATTCGCGGTCAACTGCAACAAGGTCGAATTGCATATGACCAAGCTTATGAATCGCAACCAGGCGACTTCGCGAAACGTCGCGATGATCTATCCCGCTCTTCAAGGACGTCTGTTAGAAACACGCAGTTTCCTGCAAGCCATCCGCCCCAAAGACCTGGCGAGCGCTGAGACACGCGTCTATCAACTGACCCCTCCGGTTGCACCGGGCTGGTTCGGCGGAGACGATTACATCCGACACGTCGTTCTGGCGGATTTCTTTTTCCATATTGCTGTGGCGCACGCGATTCTGCGGCATCATGGTGCTCCGGCAGCAAAGAAGGACTATCTTGGGCATCTCACACCCCATAGCCTAGGCGGTTTCTCCTGAAGGCCGGTACGCGCCGAGCTAAATGACTATCAATTGGTTTCGTGGTACGCCCAATTCTGGAGTCCGCGGTACTCGCATCGCGGCGACGCAGTCCCTGCCGCGGCGGGTGGAGAGCAAGCGATGTTAGCCACGGTGGATCGGCGGCTCTCGATCGACGATCGAGCTCGTCGATCCAACATGCTTCATAAAACACTCGATATCGCCTGTCGGTCGCGGACTCGAAACCGAAACGAATCTCTGAGACGGTCGCGGCGTGTGACAATCACGCGTCGATAGCGGTTTAGGTTTATTCATTGTCCGCGGGCAAGGTGCAAACCGATCACCAGCCGCAACGCCACGCGCCCTGGGCTATGAAAGAGCTCTGGAAATTCCCTTTTCCAGGGACATCAGCGATGCGATGGCGCGATCCGCGACGGCGTAACGTGTATCCTCGCCGTAGACCAGCCGCCGCGACGTCTTTCGGCACTTGCGCCTTGGACGGCGCCCGAAGTCGCCCTGACCCGCCGGTGCCAAAATTCTAGACAGCACAGGGTAGGTCGGCACAATTCATCGGTACGCGGACAATACACCTACGACCCGCTGGGTTTCATGCCGTACTTTTGAATATAGGTGTTCCTGATCTCGTCCTGACTTCGAGGAGGTTGGGCAAACACGTGGGCTGGCGACAGCAACGGGGTGATCGAAGTGGTTTCGATTTTGACGACGTGATCGACAGGATACTCTCGGCCGTTTGTTGCCTTAACCCAGTCGGCTATCATCAAGTACTCGTCATGCTCCGGCGGCAGTAGCTGCGCGCGGCCCTTGAATCGATAGCCGCGCCTCTGGAATATGTCGACCGCGTTAATTTCGACGGAGGGATTTCGCTTCAAGTTCCGTATTGTCCCGGGAGATGCGATATCAGCGAAGTAGAGGACGCCGTTCCTGACCGTCAAGGACGCCTTCGGCGAAAGATTGGGCGTTCCATCCTCGTTGATTGTCGCGACGAACGACAGCATCGCCTGCTTGATGATCGCCTCCATGTCGGCGGTAATTTCAATCATAGATATCCTCGCTGGTAAAACTCGAGCGGCTCCATGCATCGCTCGTCAGAACCCATTAGATGTTGATCCCATGTCGATGGCTTGCATCTACATGTCCAAGAATTCGAAGTCTGCGTACGTTTCGGAACCCGCACGTACAACGACGTGTTTATTCGTTCGAAATCCTCGTCATAGTTCCTTACAGCGCGTTGTGTTCTTTTGACGTTCGCGCCGTCATGCTGTCCAGTTGCAGGAATTCTAGTCACGACGCGGAACATCCATTCCTTTTTGAACTGCTGGCCGCGCGAGGAACGCTTCGAATGCGCGCATCACGTGGGAGAACTCTGATATGCGGACCAGATCGCCAGCCTCATAAAGGCCAATTAAGTTTCGAATCCACGGAAATGTTGCGATGTCGGCAATCGTGTACGCGTCGCCCATGATCCATGGACGATTAGCAAGCCGCTCGTTGAGCACATCGAGGAGGCGACGCGACTCGGCAACGTATCGATCGCGCGGGCGTTTATCCTCATACTCCCTACCGGCGAACTTATTGAAGAATCCCAGCTGACCAAACATCGGCCCAACGCCACCCATCTGAAACATAAGCCACTGGATCGTCTGATAGCGACCGACAGGATCCTGAGGAATAAACCGACCGGTTTTGTCAGCCAGGTACATAAGGATTGCACCCGATTCGAAGAGACCGAGCGGCTGACTGTCCGGGCCGACCGGGTCGATAATCGCCGGAATCTTGTTATTGGGATTCAGGGAAATAAACTCCGGCGACATCTGGTCGTTAGTGTCGAACCGCACAAGATGCGGTTCGTATGGCAGCTCTGTTTCTTCCAGCATGACTGAAACCTTGACGCCGTTCGGCGTCGGAAGTGAATACAGCTGAATGCGGGTAGGGTCTTGCGCGGGCCATCTTGCTGTGATTGGGAATGACGATAGATCGATCATGTGACACTCTCCAAGAAGTGCGGAGTGATTGCTGCGGCGTGACCGTTTCATGAAAGTGCGAACGGTGCTCCGCCGGGTTTAGGAGATTTTTCTGTACAGGCGCTTCGCGCACATCGCGACCAGGCGATTGCCCGGTGTTGACTGTCGCCCGAACCGTGCGACAAGGCCTCTACTCTGTCGAGATTCGGTCCGAGTTCCCCTGCGGCGGCGTGGCAGGTCAGACGCTCCCTATCCTTGTCGATAGGGCGGCGAAAAGAGGTCATGGCCATGCCGATTTCCTTGTTTCCTGAGCCGCGAGTGTAGGAGAATGACAACCTACTCAATAGGTACAAGAAATATCCAACCGAGTGGGACATAGGAATGAACGTACTTGATTTGAGGCCGCTCACAGATCCTGACATGCCGATTTATCTGCAGCTATACTGGCGGTTCCGAAATGCCATTGCCACCGGCAAGCTCGCGCCAGGGGACCGCGTACCGTCGATACGAAGTCTCGCTAGCGAAATGAATCTGGCTAGGGGTACTGTGGAGACGTCTTACCAAATGCTGACCAGCGAAGGGTACTTAATCGCTCGCGGTCCAGCAGGCACGGTAGTTTCTCCTTGGTGTGACGGGCGCATCGGCGCCACTCCACCAATCGAGTTGTCCGCGCTTCCGCAAGTGCATCGGGTCAGGTTATCAGAATTCCAGCCTTTGCAGTTGGGCCTGCCGGCGTTGGACGCTTTTCCCCGAAAGACCTGGGTGCGACTTGCTGGGCGAAGGTTGCGAGGGATGAACGCGGGTGACATGGTTAGTGGCGATCCGAATGGGTATGAACCTTTGCGGCGGGCGATCGCCGCCTATTTGGCCGTTTCGCGCGGCATTGCCTGCACACCTGAGCAGGTTTTCGTGACCGCCGGATACCGCGGCGCGCTGGAATTAATCCGGCATTCCTTGCTTCAGACCGGAGATACCGGGTGGTTCGAAGATCCGGGCTATTTGCACTCCCGGCGGTTTCTGGAACATGTCGGTATGCTGTTGACTCCGGTGCCTGTCGACGAAAACGGCATAGACGTTGAGGCGGGCCAGCGACTAGCCGGCAATGCCCGGTTTGCCGTCATTACTCCGACACATCAGAGTCCGACGGGCGTAGCTCTTTCACTACCGCGACGATTGGCTTTGCTGGACTGGGCCCAGGCTCACCGCGCCTGGATCATCGAGGACGATTATGACAGCGAGTTCAGGTACCACGGCCGGCCTTTACCCCCTCTCAAGAGCCTCGATCATAGCGGGCGTGTACTCTACGCTGGCACATTCAGTAAGGTACTATATCCCGGATTGCGCCTAGCCTATTTGGTGGTTCCAGAAAAGGAGATCGGTAGATTCCGGAACACTATTGTGCAGTTAGGTGGTAGCCCACTTTTCTTTCAGGCCGCGGTCGCAGATTTTATGGAACAGGGGCACTTTGCGCGTCATATCAAAAAAATGCGCTCACTGTATGCAACGAGGCGGGAATACCTAATCCGGGCTCTGACTCAGGTATTTGATGAAACAATGCAAGTGCCTGACCGGGCAGGCGGCATCCATGTGCTCGCGTACTTGAAATCAAAGCTCAGCGACGCGGCGTTGGCGGCTGCGGCTAACGCTGATGGCCTCGCCGTCATGGCCTTGAGTGAATGGGACACCCGCAGTCGATCACCGGCCGGCTTGCTGATGGGGTTCGCCAATATCGCTACTCCTACACAAGCCTTGGACCAGGTCCGGCATTTGCGTAAGATCCAGAAGAGTCTTTGATGAATTCGCTGACGACCTGACCCCGAGTGCAACAATGGTCTCGAGGCTGGTTGCCCACGTACGGAACAGGCATGCCGCCGGTCGAAGAAGCTGGCGCACTTCCGCTCAGATCAGGGACGCCATTCGGCGCCACCGCATCCCTTCGCTTGTCAAAGAGCCTTACGAGAAATGAGGCCTGTAATAGTGGCCCGACAGCCGTTGCAGCCGACGGGCCAACGATGTGCTTGGTTATTCGGCGGCCTGCTGCAGATTCTCGGCGTCCTCGTCTTCATGCTGGCGCGGCTTGTAACGGGCGCGGAGCAGGACATAGAAGACGGGCGTCAAGAGAAGACCAAAGAGGGTCACTCCGAGCATCCCGCTGAATACGGCGGTGCCGAGCGACTGGCGCATTTCCGCACCTGGCCCCTCGGCGACGACCAGAGGCAGCACGCCGAAGATAAAGGCAAATGCCGTCATCAGGATCGGACGCAGGCGCAGGTGGCTTGCTTCGATGGCGGCTTCCACGGCTGTCTTGCCCTCGTCCTGCGCCTGGCGGGCAAACTCGACGATCAGGATCGCGTTCTTTGCCGCCAGTCCAATCAGGACGACGAAGCCGATTTGGGTAAGGACATTGTTGTCCATGCCCCGGAGGTAGACGCCGATCAGCGCGCCAAGGACGGCGAGTGGCACGATCAGGATGATCGCAATCGGCAGCACCCAGCTCTCATACTGGGCCGCCAGCGCCAGGAAGACGAAGACCACCGAGAGCGCAAAGATCCATACGGCGCTGCCGCCCGTGTGCGTTTCCTGATAAGCAATTTCCGTCCATTCGAATGTCGTGCCCGGCGGCAACATCTTGGCGGCCAATGCTTCCATCTTCTGGATGGCGTCGCCGGTCGAGACGCCGGGAGCGGCGTTGCCCTGCAGCGGTACCGATACATACATGTTGTAGCGCTGGACCAGGGTAGGGCCACTCGTGTCGCGAATGTCGGCAAGTGTGCCGAGCGGGACAAGGGCGCCGGTGGCAGACCTGACCTTCAGGTCCAGCAAGTCTTCCTTCTCCATGCGGAACCGCTTGTCGGCCTGGGCGCGTACTTGGTAGACGCGCCCAAAGGCATTGAAATCGTTCACGTAGTTGATGCCGAGGTTCGTCGACAGCGTGCTGAAGATGTTCGGGATCGGCACGTTGAGGTATTGAGCCTTGTCACGGTCGATGTCGAGATAGAACTCGGGAGTCGACTCCGAGAAGGTCGTGAACACTTTGGACAGACCTGGTGTCTTGTTGGCCTCAACCATCATCCGCCGAGCGACGTCGAGCACGCGCGTCATGCTGGAATTGTTCTGGTCCATGATCTGCAGTTTGAAACCACCGGAGTTGCCGATCCCCCGGACGGGTGGCGGCGGCACCGCGATGATGAAGGCTTCGTCGACGCTCTGGAGGTTTTTGTAGAGCGATCCGATAATCTTGTTGGCGTTATCGCCTGTTTTCATGCGTTCGGCGAATGGTTTGAAAGCTGTAAAGACGACGCCGGCATTGGAGGCATTTGTGAATGTCGCTCCGCTGAAGCCCGCGAATTCCACCGCATCCCTGACGCCCGGCGTCGTCCTGGCGATATCGGAGACCTTGCGTATGACGGCGTCCGTCCTTTCGAGCGACGAGCCCTCCGGAAGCTGGACGACCACGATGGCGTAACCCTGGTCCATCACGGGGATGAAGCCACTCGGGACCAGTGTGCTTATGAACCATGTCGCACCGAGGAGACCGACGAAGACAACCATGGCGCAGCCGACCCCGATCCACGATCGGACAATGAACCTTACGACGGATGAGTAGCCACGGCCAAGGGCGTCGAAGCCACGGTTGAACCCGCTTGCAGCGCCATGCCCGATCTTTGAAAAGATATTCCGTCTTTCCTTCGAGTGATCATGCTTCTTCAGGACGATGGCCGCGAGCGCCGGGGACAGCGTGAGCGAGTTCAACGCCGAAATGGCGGTCGCGATGGAGATCGTGACGGCGAACTGTCTGTAGAATTGTCCTGAGATTCCGGGGATGAAAGCCGTCGGTACGAAGACTGCGATCAGCACGAGGGAGATCGCCACGACGGCGGTGCCGACTTCGTTCATCGTGACGTGAGCGGCTCTGCGGGGGCTCATGCCTTTGGCGAGGTTGCGTTCGACATTTTCAACGACGACGATCGCGTCATCGACCACGATGCCGATCGCCAGGACGAGACCAAAGAGCGTCAACATATTCAGTGACATGCCGAAGGCGGCGAGGAAAGCAAAGGTACCGATCAACGATACCGGGATCGCGACGATCGGTATGATCGCCGCGCGCCACGACTGGAGGAACACGAGGACGACGATGGCGACCAGCACGGCCGCCTCGCCGATCGTTCGATAGACTTCCGAGATGGAGTCAGCGACGAACTCCGTCGGGTCGTACACGATGCTGTACTCAAGACCGGGCGGGAAGTTCTTCGAAAGGCCCGCCATGATCGACTTGATCTGCCCCGTCGTCTCCAGCGCGTTGGTGCCGGGTCTGGCGTTGATAACGAGCGCGACTGCCGTTTGGTTGTTCAGATAGCTGTTGGTGACGTAGTCCTGTGCACCAAGCTCGATGCGCGCGACGTCCTCCAGCTTCACCAGGCGACCGTCCGCGGCGGCCTTGACGATCACGTATCGGAACTGACGGGCGTCGGAAAATCTGCCATCGGTCCTGACGGTATACTGGAAGGAGTTGCCGGATTCAGCGGGGGGTGCTCCGATGGAGCCGCCGGTGACTTGGACGTTCTGGTCCTTAAGCGCATTGACGACATCGCTGGAGGTCATGCCGTAGGCCGACAATTTCTCCGGGTCGAGCCAGACGCGCATGGAGTACTGACGTTCGCCAAATATCTGGACGTCACCAACGCCCTGGAGGCGCACGAGGACGTCTCGGATGCGGGTGCGCGCATAGTTGGAAGTATAGAGCTGGTCGTAGCGGCCGGTCGGCGACAGGACATGGACGACCATCAGCAGATTCGGCGAGGTCTTGTCGGTCGTGACGCCGAGACGTTGCACCTCCTGGGGAAGGCGGGGCAGGGCAATGGCGACGCGATTCTGGACGAGAACTTGCGCTTTATCGAGGTCCGTTCCGAGCTTGAATGTGATCGTCAGCGCCATGGAGCCATCGCCGCTGGAGTAGGACGACATGTAGAGCATGTTCTCGACGCCGTTTACCTGCTGCTCGATCGGTGTCGATACGGTATCCGCGATCGTTTGCGGATCCGCGCCCGGATAAGATGTGCGCACGACGATCGTAGGCGGCACGATTTCCGGATACTGCGCGACCGGGAGCTGGAGGTAGGCAACCGAGCCGATGATGATGAGCACGACCGAGATGACCGACGCGAAGATCGGCCGGTCGACAAAGAAGTGTGCAAACCTCATTTTGATGCTCCTGCCGCAGATACTGCCTGCTGCGTCGTCGCGGGCACATCGTTGGTGTTCTCCCTGGGTAGCTCCGACGTGACCGGAGTAACCTTGGCGCCAGGGCGGACGCGGACAACGCCTTTGACGACGATCTGCTCATCGCCCTTAAGACCCGAGCGGATGACTCGATAGCCATAAAGCTTGGGACCCGGACGAACGGACTTCGTTGTAACCGTGTTGTCGGGATTGAGCACGTAGACCACTCGCTCGTTCTGGTCGGCAGCAATCGCTTCATCGGGAATGAGGATCGCAGTATAGGAATTCGAACCTTCGATCTCGACGCGACCGAAGAGACCGGGTTGAAGGACGAAATCGGGATTGGCGAAACGTGCGCGTACGCGCAGCGTTCCGGTAGCCTCATCGACCGTATTTTCTGCGAAGTTCAGCGTGCCTGAGAACTTCGTTTGGTCGCGGTCGCCGAGGTGCACGGTCACCTTCAGGCCGCCTCCGCCTTCCTGAAGGACCTTTCCGTTCTTGCGCGCCGTCTCGGCGTAGTTGAGCAGACGCCGCTCGTCGATGTCGAAATAGAAGTCGATGGGATCGAGCGCGACGATCGTCGTTAGTTCGGTCTGATCAGCCTGGACGAGATTGCCAACCGAGATCAGGTGACGGTTGATACGCCCGCTCAGCGGGGCTGTGATCTTGCTGTAGATGAGATCGAGCCTCGCCCGTTCAACGCTCGCCTCGGATCCATGGAGGGTTGCCTGAGCGGACGCCAACTCGCGACGCCGGTCGTCGAGTGTTGATATCGTCTGGCTCCCGGACTTTACGAGCCTGTTCACCCGGTCAAATTCGGACTCGGCGTATGTCAGGGTGGAGCGGGCGACCGCCAGCTGAGCGGTGGCCCCGTTGTATGCGGTGACGAACGGCCGCTGGTCGATCTCGAAAAGCTCGTCGCTTTCCTTCACCAGCTGGCCGTCCTTAAACTTGATGCTTTGGAGATAGCCGCCGACCCTGGCGCGGATGGAAACCTGTTCGGAAGCCTGAAAGCGGCCGATGAAGTCGTCGTTATCGACGACTTCTCGGACGACTGGCTTTGCCACGGACACCTGTGGGGGAGGCGTTTCCTGGGCATGGACACCTCCTGCAGACAGAGCTGCGAAAACCAGCGCAACAGGCTTCAAACTTGAATGGCGGAACTGCATCGATTACCTCCGACGCTCTTGATCGGGAACCAACGGCGGCTGCGTGATTCCGGTCTTTTTCGTCGTTCTGTTGGATTAAATGCTTGTGAATTGACGCTCGATGCGTTCGATGAGCTTGGAGCGGGCCCGCGCTCGCGTCGGAAACATCACTACCTCAGGATTTCGTTGTCTGTGTTCATCTTCCGACCTCCTTCGCGCCAAGCAAAAATAGGACGGGGAATCTCGACGGTCCAATGACCTATGGCTATCGAATCGATGCCAGGACAGATGCTTAAAGGATCTGATTTCGCACGACGAAAACGATCGTCGGCCACCCAGGAAGAGAAGCGGTTTGTTCGCGCGATCGACGCGACTATTGAACGGGTAGCCCGAGCAGATGGCTATCGGCAGCGATTGGAACTTCGCTGCCCGTTAGACGGCGGCGTCGCGAATACGCGCGTATGACTGGCCGCAGTAGGATTTTGCCGCAAGCAGCGCGCGCCCATCTACGTCTGCCGCACCACCGAGAAGTTCCTTTCCTGGCTCTCTGCCGGACGTCCCAGGAAAGAGCCCCGCGTCTTCTCGCGGCGCATCGAAGGGATGATCAACGGCGTCCGGCAACCGGCAAAGGAGAGAAAACCATGAAGATAGTCGTGATCGGCGGCACCGGCTTGATTGGCTCGAAGACCGTTACCATTCTGCGACAGGCCGGCCAGGAGGTCATCGCGGCGTCGCCGAAAGATGGCGTCAACAGCGTCACCGGAGAAGGGCTCAAAGAAGCCATGGTCGGCGCGCAGGTGGTGATCGATCTGTCCAATGCCCCTTTATTCGATGCCAAGGCGGTGATGGAATTCGTCGAGACCTCCAGCCGCAACATTCTCGCGTCGGAGGCCGCGGCGGGCGTTCGACACCATATAGCACTTTCCATCGTCTGGACCGATCGCGGGCCCGGAACGAGCGCCGTTCAACGGAAAAAGCGGTTTCAGATCAAAAAGCAACACCAGCGAAACCGCGTTCCTGTTCCATAATCCATGTTATCCGATTTATGGATGTAAGGGCTATTTAGTAATGCGACAGTTGGGCCAGTTAGAGATGCGACAGTCTCGCCTCTCGACGCACTGGTCAAAGCCAACGTTGGGAGCAAGGATGGCGACCTTCAGCCTGGTCGAGACCCTGAGCGGTCGGAGTCGTCATGTGCTTTATGATCACCATGTCGCAGAAAGAATTGCATCGCCTCGAAGTCATTCAGAAGATCCGTGATCAGCGACTGAGCGTCGTTCAGGCCGCCGAGCAGCTCGGCCTCAGCCGAAGTCAGGTGCACCGGCTGCTGCAGGCCTATGACCGTTTCGGTGAAGCCGGCCTTGTTTCCAAGAAGCGATCGCGACCGAGCAATCGGCGCCACAGCGAGGAGTTTCGCAATGCGGCGCTGGATCTGATCCGCGAACGCTATCTGGATTTCGGCCCGACGCTGGCGCGCGAGAAGCTGATTGAACTGCATCAGATTTCGGTCGCCAAGGAGACGCTGCGGCAATGGATGAGCGAGGCCGGCATCTGGATCTCGCGGCGCGAACGCAAGAAGCGGGTTTTTCAGCCGCGTGGCCGGCGGGATTGTCTCGGCGAACTCGTCCAGATCGACGGCTCGCATCACTGGTGGTTCGAGAACCGCGGCCGCAAATGCGCCCTGCTCGTCTACATCGATGACGCCACCGGTAAGCCGCTGCATCTGCGGTTTGCCGGATCGGAGAACACCTTCGACTACCTGCATGCGACGAAGGCCTATCTGCAGCAATGGGGTAAACCGATCGCCTTCTACAGTGACAAGCATGGTGTCTTTCGTTCGATCCATGCCTCGCAGAAAGACCGGACGAGCGGCCTGACGCAGTTCGGCCGAGCCCTTTATGAGCTCAACATCGACATCATCTGCGCCAACACCCCACAGGCCAAGGGACGCGTCGAACGCGCCAACCAGACGCTGCAGGACCGGTTGGTCAAGGAACTGCGGCTGCGCGGCATCGACACGATCGAAGCGGCAAACCTCTATGCACCGGCGTTCATTGCGGATTTCAATGCCCGCTTCGGCAAGCCGCCGCGCAATCCGAAGGACATGCATCGGCCGCTGGCCGATCATGAGAACCTCGATGGTGCCATGTGCCGCAAGGACAGGGTTCTGCATCGATAACGCCGCGGCTGCAATGCTCTAAAAACGACTGCGTCATTCATCGGCCGCCCCCGGTATCTGCCGCTGTTGCTCGGACCTTCGCCGAAATTGTGAGGTAGTGGACCATGCCCAGCACATTCGTTGAGCAACAGACGGCCGATCGCGCCTGTCGGATATCCGAGCCATTTGTCCATCACGGGGTTCCGCGGAGTCGATGCCGGCGTCGCCGCGATCAATAAACCAAGGATTTCTATCTCATGACTTCTGATCGTTGAGCCACGGGCCTTCCACAGACGCAAAGAGGAGAGAAAGCGATGCGGCCAGCAAAACAACGTCCTTAAGAAGGAACTGGCCCGGTGCTGCCGAGATCGCCGGAAATCCACCCGCCGTCGTTTCTGCTACGCCAGGCGTGCTCAGGAAGAATGTCAGCGTGATAAGATAGGTCGCAGCGGACATCGCCGCTCCCAATGCGGAGAAAATGGGCTGAAAGGCGCCGAGAACGAGAGCCGCTGCGGTCGTCAGCTCAATTACGCCTATAACGTAACTTGCCCCTTGAACTCCGAATAGCGCGTGCAACCAGCTCATAATCGGATTGTGTTCGATGAACGGAGCGATTCCGGCTGCTTCGTATGCAGTGAACTTCATTCCGCCGAACCAAAGAAAGATAACGACCAGAGACCATCTAAGCAGAGCCAGGACATTAAGGGATCCAACGCTTCGTTCAGCGATCTGAAAACGAACCTGGTTTGTAGGAGTGGTCATTTGCAGTCTCCTTGAAAACTCTAAAGTGCTTCCGGCAAAAAAGCGGTCTCACATTGTGGCGGTCGGACCAAGGCCAGGGAAATCACCTCTCGGCATAGAATCGATAGACGATCGTTATTGCGGCTCGCCGCACGGCGCGACGCCGTCGCGGCCCGTGCTACTTGCCTGGTTTACGGATGGCAGTGAGGACGTTCGCAGCCGTATTCCCCGTTGCTATGGTAACGATGCATACCGGCTATTGGAAAACTCCACCCCGCGCTGCGACAACTGAGCCCCTCGTTGCAGATCTCATCGAGTGACGCCGAGGGCAGCCTGTGACGGATAACATTCAATGTCGTGGAGAAGAGTATGCGTATTACCCTACTGATCGCGGGAGCGGTTTGCAGCGCGGTTGCTGTAACAACCGCATTCGCCCAGTCCGAGTCCAATAACGGCGGCGCGTCGACGACGAAGCGCTATCTCCCAGAGTACACCGAATCGGGCGATCTGATTCTGCCGAAGAATTACAATAATTGGGTGTTCGTCGGCTCACCGCTCACTCCCAATGCGCTCAACGGCGGCAAGGCCAACTTTCCTGAGTTTCACAACGTCTATATCGAGCCGGGTTCATACGAGATCTACAAGAAGACAGGTGAGTTCCCGGAGGGAACGATCTTCTTCAAGGAACTGCAGCTGACGCTCCCAGCCGAGAACCCGGATGGATCGCGCACCGAGCCGTCTGGCAGAGGCTTCTTCCCCGGCCCGCTGAACGGCGCCGATGTTACGGTCAAGGATAGCAAGCGCTATGCCGAGAGCGGAGGCTGGGGTTACTACAACTTCAACCACCATGAGCCGAAGGCGGCCACGGCCAAGCTGCAGCCCAAATCCGAGTGTGCCTTCTGCCACATCGCGAGCGCCAAGAAAGACGACGTCTGGACGCAATTCTATCCGCTGCTGGACAAGTGAAATGGTCAACGAACGCTACAGGTTCGCTAACATAAGGAGCAGTGTCATGAGGATCGCCGGTGTCTTAGGCGTCGCAATGGCGGGATTAGCCGCGATCGGCGCCGTCACTGCCCACGCGCAGATGGATAAGCGCTCACAGTACGAGGGAACGGCAGCGACCGTTGTCGACGACAAGGGAAATCTACACGTACCTTCCGACTATCGGACCGCTTATCAGATGCTGGGCAGCTGGGCGGTGGCTAAAGACGACGGTCCGGGCTCAAAGGGGCTGCACGTGGTTTATGCATCGCCCGGAACCATCGCCGCGTATCGCAAGGACGGTCACTTTCCCGACGGCGCCGTTCTCGTGAAAGAAGTGTTCAATACGACTACTCGGGAGATGACGACCGGAACCGTAAGCAGTGCCGGCACCCTTGCCGGCTGGTTCGTCATGGTGAAAGACAGCGCCGGCCGATTTCCAGGAAACAAGCTTTGGGGCGACGGCTGGGGTTGGTCGTGGTTCGACGCGGCTAATCCCCAGAAGACCACATCCACCGACTACAAGACGGACTGTAAGTCCTGTCACGTACCCGCGCAAGGCTCAGACTGGATCTATACGGGCGGCTATCCGCCCCTGAACCGATAAGCGGGGCATGGCGTCGATGATGTGTCACTGGTCAAGCCGGATGCGCCACGCTTGACACTGGATATGTGACGTGGCCTGAAGCCGACGAGGTTCAGGCCACTCTATTCCTGACAACAAATTCGCTAGATTTCTACAACGACGAGTCGAGCTGAATATACCCGTGAGCCACCGAAACTATTTGAATATTTTCTCCGTCGACGTAATTTTCGGAGACTGCTGGCCTTCTCTCCAACTGGCTGTGAGCAAGGCGCGACAAATGGCTTGGATGGTGGATGAATTTTAATCCCCGGTAGAAACCGACTCTGAGAAATAGAAACCTTCTAAAATTTCTTTAGTTTTATGTGGAGACGATGCATTGAGCGATGCGCGCCGAAAGATCATGAGGGTTCTCAACGGGGAAACCATTGTCCCGCCGCCGCTGTGGCTGATGAGACAAGCGGGTCGATATCTTCCGGAATATCGCGAAACGCGCTCCAAACTCGCGAGCTTCCTCGATCTCTGTTACTCGCCGGACCATGCTGTCGAGGTGACGTTGCAGCCCATCCGACGCTACGGCTTTGATGCGGCCATTCTCTTCTCTGATATCCTGGTCATTCCGGATGCTCTCGGACGCAACGTGCGCTTCCTCGAAGGGCATGGGCCGCAGATGGACGCGATCGATGAAGACGGTATCCGCTCGCTCAATGGAGCGGGGGTGCTCGCTCATCTGAGGCCGGTTTTCGAAGCCGTGCGACGTCTTCGCATCGGGCTTCCAAGGGAAACAACACTGCTTGGCTTCTGCGGCGCTCCATGGACAGTCGCGACCTATATGATCGCCGGCCAGGGCACGCAGGATCAGGCCCCAGCCCGCCTTTTTGCCTACAAGCACCCGGACGCCTTTGAGCATCTTCTTATGTTTCTCGCCGATATCTCCGCGGACTATCTCGTGGCGCAAATCGATGCGGGAGCGGACGCCTTGCAGATATTCGATTCATGGGCGGGCGTGCTTGGGGAGAAGGAATTCGAAGCGTTCGCGGTCAAGCCAGTCGCGCGGATGATTGCGTCGGTAAAATCGAGGCGGCCGCAGGCCCGCATCATCGCTTTTGCCAAGGGCGCCGGATATCTGTTGAAAGACTACAGGCGAAAGACCCAGGCCGATGCAATCGGGCTGGACTGGTCAGTACCTTTGCGATTTGCGGCGGAATTGCAGAAGGAAGGCCCCGTGCAGGGCAATCTCGATCCTATGCGTGTCGTCGCCGGCGGCAGGGCGCTCGACGACGGTATTGATGACATTCTGCAGATGCTCGGAAACGGTCCGCTTATCTTCAACCTTGGACACGGCATCACCCCTCAGGCGGATCCCGATCACGTGAGCGCGCTGGTCGAGCGTGTCCGTGGTTGGAGAGGATAAGCGCGATGGAGAAGCAGGCCGATACCAGCAGGGGCAGCTACGCGCGCAAGCGTGCGCGTTTCGCGCTGGTGTTCTTCGTCCTGTTGGCTGCCGCATTGTTCATCTGGCGCCCGGGTGATCTCTATGTTTGGATCAAAGCGTTGCACATCGTTGCCGTCATTTCATGGATGGCAGGCCTCTTCTATTTGCCGCGCCTCTTCATCTACCATGCGGACGCGGAGCCCGGCTCGGCGCAGTCGGAAACTTTCAAAGTGATGGAGCAACGACTTCTCAGGATCATCATGAATCCGGCCATGATGCTCACCTGGGTTTTTGGGCTCTATCTGGCATGGTCCGTCTATGGACTTCAGGGCGGTTGGCTTCATGCAAAGATTGGCTTGGTCGTTGTGTTGACGGCAGTACATATGTTTTTCAGCGGTGCGGTGCGGGCCTTTGCGCGCGATGAAAACCGGCGCTCCGCACGTTACTGGCGCATCATGAACGAAGCACCAACACTTCTGATGATCGCGATCGTGATCCTCGTGGTGGTCAAGCCGTTTTGATGGCAACGAGTTCTTGGGGCAAATAATCTTGGCAACTGCTGCGCTTTCTTTACAGGATAGCAATTGCCGCTACGGACTTGGCGAGCCCCACCGATCTTCAGGCAAGGCGAGATGGAGAGGAGTTTCATGCCATTGCGATCAAAAACCGGTTTGACTGTAAGGGCGATGGCATGCTTGCTTCTGGTATCATCGCCGATGATCGGCATTGCCCGTGCCGACGATGCCAGCGCAACAAAGTCGGACCCGCGATCGCGCGCGAAGGAAATCATTGCGCGGCTTCTCGACGATAAGGGGAATTTTGGCGATCGAAGGCTGCGCTTCGAAGAGGCGATGAAGACCACTCCTCAGCCAACCCGAGTGCAGATACGCCAAGTCGATGCCGATGGCGTCGATGGCGAGTTGATTTGGCCCGCTCGCCTCCACCACCCAGTGGGCAGGCGGGCGATCCTCTATCTCCATGGTGGGGGCTTTTACGCCGGTTCCCTGCGTAGCCATCGCAATATCGCCGCTTCGTTCGCGAAGGCGTCGTCTGCCGATGTGCTGTTGATCGAATACCGGCTGCTGCCTCAATACCGGTTTCCGCGCCAGGTCAACGATGCGGTTACCGCTTTTCGATGGCTGCTTGAGTCCGGTTACGATGCAGAAAACATTGTGGTGATCGGCGACTCCGTCGGCGGAACCTTGGCGCTCCAAATGTCTCTTCGCCAGATCGCCACGAACGGCGAAAAGCCTGCCGCCGTCATAGCAATCAGCCCGATTGCCGATTTCGAGGGTGCGGCGGCCCCAACGCATAGCGAGGACGAGGTTTCCGTCAGTCGCGAATGGCTGCGGCAGGTGGGGAAGGAATATGCGGGGAAGGAAAGCACCTCGCTTCAGCAAGTATCACCGATAAACAATGACTATACAGGGTTTCCTCCCGTCCTCCTGCAGGTCGGCGATAAGGAGGCTTTGCGGGGGGATGTCGAACGTCTTTTCGAGAAGCTGAAGGCCGCAAACGTCGATACGCGGCTGGATGTGGTGCCGGGCCTTTTCCACGAGGCCTCGCTATTTCCGTTCTGGCTCGACCAAGCCAGGCGATCCAACCAACATGCGGCGGAATTTGCCATGACTCATTTTGCCGATAGACCGCCGCAATGAAACCGAGTTGACGATGCTCCGTCATCCGTCATCCAAATTACTGGATCCTATAGGTTAATTTTAGTTCATTTCGGGTAGCCCTTGCGCCGCATCCTCTGGATCGCTCATTCCCGCCCAGCCCATCTTCGTGGCATGTGCGGAGAGTTCAGTCATCTGCGAGCCCTCATCGCGGTACCGAATACGACCAACATCAGCTTCTCCACCAAAAAACAGAGTACGGGGATCTGGCTCAGGGCGCCGGCGCTAATGGCAGGCCCGTCGACTCCTCCGATGGGACATACCGTGTCGAGATCAACGGCTTGAATCCGCTCCAGGCGATCAGCCTCAGAGGCGAACCCTTCACGGCTTACAACTGCTAGCGCTGATTGCCGACATCACCGCGGCATTCGCCGCCAATCTTATCACCGCACACCGGATTGTTGCGGCCTGAGTCTCCTATTGGAGGCGGATCTCGACTGTCTGGGGTCGATTCCGGTAGGGCCGAAGTGACACCCTCAGCCTGAACCGACCCCAATCTGCCTCCGCTTCAGATCGTCTGTGGCAATTGCGGCCGCATCGCTAATATCAACGTCCGCATGGCTGGAACGAGGCCTGCGACAGAGCTCGCTGCGGCCTTCACGGCCCGCCAATCTCGGGTGGCTACCTAAAAATTCTCGTCCTTCAGGGCCGGGATGCCGTTAATCTTGTTATTTGAATAGCGAGATAGACGGTGACGGAAATGGCAATGAACGCGAGCCACGCATAAGGTAATAAGAGGGGCATCCCAACGAGAACCAATCCGGTGTTTCCGCCTGGGATAAGTGCGCCGCCGGCGCCCATCAGGACGCCGCCGCCGAGGCAGCGCAGCACGCTGACTGTATCCGGAGCGGTATGCTTAAAGCTCCTTGCCGTCCACCCGCCGAAGACAGCTCCACCAAACAGCGAAAGATAAAGGAGCGACTTGGCGGTCCAGCTCGATGTAACGCCGTGAGCAAGGTCGCTGATAAATTCAGAATAGGTCCAATTACCCGCGGTGACTAAGGAAACAAGAAATGTGATGCCGATTATCGTCGTCGCGACGTGCGGTGACCACGCGTGCGCCAATATGGCGCGATTATTACGCTGAATCACCATACCGTGGATCAACAATCTCGCGGTAAGGAGAACCAGAACGGCCAGCGCCACCCAAGAGGATGCTGCAAGAATGAGTGACTTGTCTTGCGACTTTGCCGGGGCATGCAGTCCCGATGTAATTAAGCATCCGAGATAGAAGCCGAGGGGAGTAGAGGCGTATGCCCATTCTCCCGACCCCAATCTTGCTACCGTGCCGAACAAACAAGCGCGATTCCACAACGCGCCGAGACCAAACAGCGCTCCTCCGAGAATGGTTGCCAGCCCGGCAGCATAGCCCATCGGCGTTACGGGAAGCAGGCCGACAAAGTTAAGTAGGATTAGGCCTCCACCTACCCACAGTGATGCCTCCAAGAGGGCAACCAGCCGGCTAAACTTCTTTTTTTCAACTATCTCTTCGATAGCGGCGACCGTGCAAATGCCGCCTCGCTGGTTGGCGAAGCCCATCACCGCTACGGCGACCAAGGCGATCAGATAAGGAACGGTTGCCAACGGACGAATCCTGTCAGTTGCGTGGTAATCACCAGAGTTTGCGCTCCAGGTCGACCCTGCGATCGGCACTGGTTAGCAGTTGGACATGGGCCGCATCGCACGGGTGTTGATGGGCAACTGCCGGACATTGGCATCGTGATGTCCCGGCAGGCTGCCGAGCCACGCGTCGACCGCATCGATTGTCTCGGGCAACATGCCGGTGAAGTCGCGGCGTTGGGTAACCAAACTTTCACGCGTTCATTACGTCACGCGATCAGTCGGACCAAGGACAAGATCAGATAACGCGGGTGGTGCTTTGCCTAAAAGTGCCTGCGGCGATCATCCTTTTTTTCGGTCGGTTTGTCCGTGCCGGTTGATCTCATCATGCATCGCACGTTGTTATGTTTCAACCGGGGCCCGCCTGTCACCCGGCGGAAGGCGCCATTCAGGGCGAAAGAAATGGCAAGCGTAGCCGTCGGGAAGAAATTAGGGCAACGTTTTATGACGGACTGTTTGTCCCAGGATTTGTGCTGCGGTGCGACTATCGCATACCGCGCCGCGGCTTTCATGTTCACTTTTGCGCCGGTAGCCGCTAAGCCGACGGCCGCTCAAACCGGCCCGTGATACTCGCCGCGCGCCGGATAGTCTTTGGTAATGGCGAAGTCGATCGCCTGAAGCAATTCCGAGAATACCGGACGAGCGAACGGCATTGTTTGAACCGCGCTGTAATACAAAGTACCGTCCGGTCGGACAAGGAATACGCCTGGCTCCGAAAATAACGGCGGCTCTTCGACGTTAATCGATGACTTTCCACGCGACGAGGAAATATAGAGTCCCCATTGGCGGGCAACCGTGAGCGGCAGCGAATATCCGAATCGCAGGTTTGGGCCGACCTTGTTCGCCATTTCCTGAGCGCGGTCGTGAATGTCAGAGCTGATGGCGATGACCTTTGTGCCGCGCCGCTCATATTCGGGGAGTAGAGATTCCAGGTCGCGCAGATACTTGAGGCAGACCGGGCAATGGAGCCCGCGATAAAAGGATATCAACGTAAATAGCTTCGGTGCGTCGGCCGCAAGATCAAACTCGCCATGAGCAAGGGTCGGCACGCGCAGTTCGGGAACTGGTCGACGAGGCAACAGCATTCTATTCTCCGCAGTTATTGTCTAATTAGGTCAGGAATTCCAGCACTCGGCGGGTGACATGCGTGTGCCGCGATAGCAGTGATCGATTTCGGCTGAGTTCCTCTGAGACGACACTACCTCGGCGACTTTTCGTTGGGAAATGTCCAATCGTTATGGTTTCTATTCCCGCGCGTTACGGCGTCATCGGCTTCGCCGTGGCGATGGCTTCTGTGTCCTCATATACGAGAGGGTCGAAATGACCCTGTACAGTCCAAGCAGGAGATTTAGGCAGTCGGAAATCCAGTGATCGCGTCCGCGACTTCTGCGCCTGTGCGTCTCCAGCGCGAAGTATCGCTATCGAGGAATAGAACCACGGCATTGCCGATATCGCGCTCTAGGCTTGCGTGGCTGACGGCAGGAAAAAGGATCATTCTGTCCCCAGATCGCAAAGAGCCGGGATTACCTCAATTGACGGGGCAATCAATCCGACGTGTTCCTGAGCGCCAGGGCCGCCGCCGCCGGACCGATGACCGCGAAGAAAAGCGTCAGCGCTATCAATATCAGGAAAGGCGGCAGAAACGGAGCCGGTTCCTGGACCGCCGCATAGGTTGCGCTCACGCCGAAGATGAGGACTGGGATCGTCAGTGGCAGCACGAGGATCGAGACCAGCAGCCCGCCGCGAGGAAGCGCCACTGCGACGGCAGCGCCGACCGCGCCGATGAAGGTGATCGCCGGCGAGCCAGCGAGCAGCGTCAGCATCGTCGCGCCAATCGCCCTCTCGTTCATGTTCATGAAGAGGCCAAGAAGTGGTGAGGCGATTACCAGTGGCAGGCTTGTAGCGGTCCAGTGCGCGATGCATTTGACGATGACGGTGATCAGCAGTGGTGTCTCCTGCATCAGCATGAGATCGAGCGATCCGTCGTCCCGTTCCGCCTGAAACAGCCTGTCCAGCCCGAGCAGAGCGGCAAGCAGGGCGCCGATCCAGACGATGGCGGGTCCGATACGGGAAAGAAGATTGAGATCGGGTCCTACTCCGAAGGGAATGACCGCAACGACGGTGAGGAAGAACAATATGCCGATCAGCGCACCGCCCCCTGCCCGGACGGAAAGTTTGAGGTCGCGGAGAAAGAGGGCCATCATGCTCCCCAAACCTCCGTTTCCGCCCCTGCGAATCCCGTCATTCGCAATTCCTGCACATTACTGAGCCCAAGCGGTTGATGCGTCGCGGCAAGCACAATGCCGCCCTTCCTTTGATGTTCACCGATCAGCGCGGCAAATAGCCTGTCAGCATTGGTATCCAGCGCGGCCGTGGGCTCATCCAATATCCAGATCGGCCGATGAGCGACCAGCAGCTTTGCGAAAGCGAAACGACGCTGCTGGCCTGCGGAAAGATAACCGAAGGGGAGATGGGTAACGCCGCCGAGGCCAACCGCCTCCGCGGCGTCTTCGACCGAGGCCGTCGGCGCCTGCGAACCGTCGTCCAGAAACAGGCGCCAGAAATCGAGATTCTCAGTAACCGTAAGCTCACTTTTCATTGCATTTCGGTGGCCGAGATAGTGGCTGACTTCGCTCGGCCGTCGGTCGGTCTGGCCTCCCGAATCAGTGAAGGTGACCGAGCCTTTTTCCGGTCGCAGAAATCCCGCCACGACACGCAGCAACGTGGACTTCCCCGAGCCGTTACGGCCGGTCAGAACCAACGCCTCGCCTCCCGTCAGGTAAAAGGAAATATTACCGAAAATCAGATCGTCACCGCGTCGGGCAGCCAGGGTTTCAGCGGCGAGTTGCATCCATGTCATCTTTCTCTTCTGCGGTGCGGCGACGCGTCACGGAACGTCTTCTTTACCCAGTGCGCTATGGCGTGTGTTTACGAAATTATCTGTATAGTCCTTCAACCACGCCAGCCGCCCGCGTGAATTTAATGCTTGCGCCGAACGTGGGGCATTCACCACCCGCATCGGGGCGAGAGCTTTATTCTTGGCAACCGCCCATATGATTCGAAGATCATCCCAGGAAAACCGTTGGAGACGGTTGCTTGGGGCGCCTTCCATTCGACTCGATCCCACAAGCATCGACGACCCGCAAATGAGTGATGCGGACACGGGCACGGACCAGCTCCTAATCAGGTCACCGCCACCCTCTGATTGCTTGATGGAGGTTCGCCTAGCCTTCCGCAGTGTCTGATAATCCCCTGATCAATCTTCGAGTTGGCACGCAAAATGACCATTTCGTCGAAGAGGCGCCAGACCGTGAAAATGCGTTTGAGTTATTCATGCAGCTCATGCATGACCCACAGTGCCCCCGCGCTCTTTTTGCCGCTCTCATCAGCCATGTACATACTTCTCGGAATCACTTTGCGTTACCAATTGCGCAAGCCGCGACGGCATTGATTGCTGAGACAACGACTGGACGGGGCTCAAGACTCCGCGTAACAGGAACGTCGCTTTCGAGGCGCGGTGCGGTTTTTGACGTTCCATGCTACGGTATCATTCCCAAGCATCGAGCGACAATAACGATTGCCTATCGACTCTATGACGATAGGTGATTTCCCTCGTCGTCATTGCAAGGCCATTTTGCAAGAAATCGCCGCGCCGACGCACTCGGCTTCGCGATCGACAAAAAGCCAGGAAAGTCCATATGCAAAGCAACGACGTGATCGAAGTGATCACTCTTCTCGGCGGTGGGATTAGCGAAGTTAGTTCCACCTTCCCCACTTCGCCGAGGGCTACCGCAACCCCGCCGGGGCGGCGTCCGCACGCCCGTCGCAATCGCTCGCGGGCTCGACCGGAAATGACCCTTGTCGTGGCCAAGGGCCATAACGGCGAGCGCCTCACGATCCGGCTCGATGTCAAGATAGTGACTGCCGATCATCTGCCCGGCATGACGCTTGACGCGCCGGCCACAGTCTTTGGGCTTCGGCCGCCCGCGTCTCCTCCTGCATTTGCCGATAGATCGGGGTGGCGATTCCCGTGAACATCTTGTCCGGCAGAGACGAGCCGATCGCTTCAGAAGATCAGCCCCGGCGTTCCCGAGCCGCGCGCCTGTCAATATTGGGGGATTCGATGACTGCAGATATTTCCGTCAAACCGGGGGGCCATCCCTCTGTCAGAATCGGAAAGGTCGGCGTGCTTTTCGTCAATCTCGGTACGCCCGACGGCACCGATTACCAGTCGATGCGACGCTATCTGCGCGAATTCCTGACGGATCGGCGCGTCATCGAATGGTCACGCTGGAAATGGTACCCAATCCTTTTCGGCATCGTGCTGAACACGCGTCCGCAGAAGGTTGGAAAGGCCTATGAGACGATCTGGAACAAGGAGAAGAACGAGAGCTTTCTGCGCACCCATACCCGCAATCAATCCGACCTGATGGCAGAGCGGTTGAAGGATCTGCCGAATGTGAAGGTCGATTGGGCGATGCGCTACGGCCGGCCGTCTATTGCCTCGCGCATCCAGGCGCTGAAGGACGAAGGCTGCGACCGCATCCTGCTGTTCCCTCTCTATCCGCAATATGCGGCCGCAACGACCGCGACGGTCAACGACAAGGCCTTCGAGAAGCTGATGGCCATGCGTTGGCAGCCTGCTCTGCGCACTGCTCCCGACTATCACGACGATCCGGCCTATATCGAGGCGCTCGCCAGATCCGTCACGCGACATCTTTCGTCGCTCGATTGGCAGCCGGACATGCTGCTTGCCTCCTTCCACGGAATCCCGATGTCCTATTTCCAGCAGGGCGATCCCTATTATTGCCAGTGCCAGAAGAGCGGGCGCCTCTTGCGTGAGAAGCTGGGGCTGCCGGAAGAAAAATTCATGATCACCTTCCAGTCCCGCTTCGGGCCGGAAGAATGGCTGCAGCCTTATACCGACAAGACGGTCGAGAAATTGGCGCAGGACGGCGTCAAACGCATCGGCGTCATCAATCCCGGCTTCGTCTCCGACTGTCTGGAGACGCTGGAGGAGATCGCCGAGCAGGCAGCCCATTCGTTCCATCACAATGGTGGCGAGAAATTCACGCATATCCCCTGCCTCAACGACAGCGAAGACGGCATGAATGTCCTGGAGAAGGCGGTGCGAAGGCAATTGATGGGCTGGGTATAGGTGCAATTGCACGAAGAGTGCGAAGTGATCTTCTGAGCGCTTGGTTGGCGCGGACGCTGCCCCATCTCCCTCATCCCGTGCTTGTACAATTAAAGCCACCCTACGTCGGCATGGCGAAAGGACTCCTCTCGCACATTTCGGAGATTGTTTTAATAGAATCGAGCAAATGTGTTCATCCATCTGACAGCATCGCAAAACGCAAGTCTCTCGCATCGTGGATACGCTCGCGAGAGGCAAACGAAACCACCTCAGCAATGGCTGCGCTGAGACACAGGATGCGAAGATATTTCAGAACCTCTGGGCCCATCGGCACCTGGATTGCTCGGCAGTCCGGCGAGAATAGAGCGAGAACACATGGGCCATCGTTCCGGCAAAAGAGGAGGAATCCGGCCTCGTACGGGACCTGTTGATGACGTCTAAACCCGTTACGAGAACAGTCGGTAACAATGGAATAGAGCGTATGCAAACAAAACCTTTTCGTATCGGTACGCGCGGCAGTCCGCTCGCACTTGCGCAGACCCATGAGGCACGCGACCGTTTGATGGCAGCCCACGGCGTTCCCGAGGAAATGTTCGAGATCGTCGTGCTGACGACGCGCGGCGATCGCATTACCGATCGAGCGCTCGCCGAAATCGGCGGCAAGGGGCTCTTCACGGAAGAGCTAGAAGCGAAGCTGCTTTCCGGCGACCTGGATTTTGCCGTTCACTCGGCAAAGGACATGCCGACAAGTCTCCCGGAAGGACTTCATCTTTCGGCCTATCTGCCTCGTGAGGATATCCGCGACGCCTTTATAGGGCGCAAGGCCGGCAAGCTGGTCGATCTGCCCCATGGAGCGACCGTAGGCTCCTCGTCGCTGCGTCGGCAGGCGTTGATCCGCCGTTTGCGGCCCGACGTCAGCGTCGTCACCTTTCGAGGTCAAGTCGACACCCGGCTGCGCAAGCTGCAGGAAGGTCAGGTCGACGCGACGCTGCTGGCGCTCGCAGGATTGAAGAGGCTCGGTAAGGTAGGTGTTATCACCGAGCTTCTCGAACCGGAAGACTTTCCGCCAGCTCCGGCGCAGGGCGCCATCTGCTTCGAAAGCCGGATCGGCGATGCGCGGGTCGACGACCTTCTGAGGGCAGTCAATGACCCCGTGACGTTCGATACCATCTCCTGCGAGCGCGCATTCCTTGCCGCGCTGGATGGCTCGTGCCGTACGCCGATAGCGGGTTACACGGTCTGCGAAGATGACAGAATCCGCTTTTCTGGCCTGATCGTCACACCCGATGGAAGCCGTGAACATGGGGTGACGATCGAGGGCAATCGTCGTGACGCCACCGCGCTCGGTCATCGGGCGGGAACGGACGTAAGAGAGAAGGCGGGCAGCGGCTTTTTCGAACACTGGGGCTGAGAGACGATGCGCGTGATCGTGACCCGTCAAGAACGTTCGGGAGAACGTACCGGACGGCGCCTGAATGAGATGGGGCATGAGTCGATCGGCTCTCTCGTGGCCGATTCACATGCCCTGGATATCGGAGGGAGCACTTCCACCCATTCGGGACCGGTTGCCATCACCAGCATGGAAGCGGTCCACGCGATGGATCACTTCGGCGCCGCACTCGTTCCGCAGCTAGGCGACAGCGGTAAACGCAAGGAAAGCCAGGTTTGCTACGGTTCAATCTTCGGAAGGAAGCGGGGGTGCCATACTTTATCTCGCGAGCATACTTCGGGCTGCCGGTTTCGAGACAAGGCTGCAGGAGCTCGATATCCCGTACCGTTTGCTGGCTCCATGGATCCTTTCTTCGATCCTCGGCATGAAACAAGCCGCGACGAGATTATGCCATGCGTAACATCCGTCCGTCCATATATATGACGCCTTTGACGAGAGGCGTTCAGAAGAGCGTCACGGGATGATTTAAAAAGCTCTAGCGATAGAACAACGCGATGGGACCAGCCTTCGTTCTAAGGAATCGCCGAACGCGAACAAAGAAGACACAAGCTGCGGTAACAGCCTGAGTGGAGACGATGAAATGGAAAGACCGGAACTGCCGATGGGCCTGCCCGAGGACATAGAAGACAAGAAGGCCGCTGCGCGTGCCTGGTTCGAAAACCTTCGCAATACGATCTGCTCTAAGTTCGAAGCCCTCGAGGACGAACTGATCGGACCGCTTGCCGAGCAGGAGCCGGGTCGTTTCGTCGCCAAGGAATGGCTGCGAGAAGACGGCGAAGGCGGCGGTGGCGGGATGTCCATGATGGAAGGCCGGGTTTTTGAGAAAGTCGGCGTGCACACATCGACGGTTCACGGCGAATTCTCACCCGATTTCCGCGCTCAAATTCCGGGCGCCAGTGAAGATCCGCGCTTCTGGGCTTCCGGCATCTCGTTGATTGCGCATCCGGTCAATCCGAATGTGCCGACGGTACACATGAATACGCGCATGGTCGTCACGACCGGCCATTGGTTCGGCGGCGGTGCGGATCTCACTCCGGTGCTCGAGCGGCGTCGCACACAGACGGATTTCGACAGCGTGCTTTTTCATCGCTCGATGGAGATCGTCTGCCAGCGGCATAGGGTCGCGGACTACGCGCGCTACAAGCAATGGTGCGATGAATATTTCTTCTTGAAGCACCGCAATGAAGCCCGCGGTATTGGCGGTATTTTCTTCGATTGGCTCCATTCGGATGAAGAACTCGGCGGCTGGGACGCCGATTTTGCCTTTGTGCGCGACGTCGGCAGCGCTTTCAGCCTTCTCTACCCCGAAATCGTCCGCGCCAACTTTAACAGCGATTGGACGGAGGCGGATCGTGACGAACAATTGATCCGCCGTGGCCGCTATGTGGAGTTCAATTTGCTTTATGATCGCGGCACAATCTTCGGGCTGAGGACGGGCGGCAACGTCGAATCCATCCTGTCTTCGCTACCGCCTGTTGTGCGCTGGCCGTAATCAATCAAGATCGACACCCTGTGGAACAGAGCGCTCTCCCATAAGCTCGAAAGACTCCGAGATGAGTTTGTATGCACGTTTCAATCGGAGGATTGTCATGGCATTACAAAGCAGCGCAATCGCCACTGGTGAGCAAAAAGCATCGCATATCAAACCTCAAGGAGGTAGATGCGGTCGCGACGGCGACGTAAGCGAGCGCTAACGTAAAGCGGGGGTCGCGCCGACGGGCGGCCCCCTTCTGGCTTTCCGATCATCGGCCCTTTGTATCAAAAATTAACCTCGGTACCTTGCTCTCAGATATCCTTCTGGATCTCGCCATCCTTGGCTATCTGCCGATAGTCGCTCGGATCTCGTTCGTACGCCTTTCGAAAAGCTCGCACAAAACTTGAACGGCTCTTGTACCCCGCATTCTGAGCAACGACGTCGACCGACATCGTCGTCGTTGTCAAATTGATCGCAGCCCGGCGCATTCTCAGGTCTCGCAAGATGACCATCGGGGATTGGCCAAAGATGTCCGAGAACCGCGCCATGAACGCCGAACGACTCAATCCCGCAGTATGTGCTAAGCTTTGAACTGAATGGGGGGCTCCCGGGCGCGCCACCATATCTGCAAAAGCACGAGTGATCTGCCTGTCGGCAAGTATCGAGAATCGTTCAAACCACCGCTGGGATGACTTGAGGGACCGTCGCAACAATGAGACGATGATCTGTTTGAGCAGAGACGCTGTCATGGCTCCAACGCCGACCTCTTGCTGTAGCAGCTCGTCCATTGCCTCGCGGAGCTTCAAATCGATCTTGTCTGCCGGCTCGAACTGCTCGATCACCGGTTCGCGGAGTTCTCCGAACAGCCTCACAGATTGACCGAAGAATGCGTTGAAATAGCCACATATCTGAACGATCTCGGGCTGCTCGTTCGGCACTGCGACGCGGAGGATGCCGTCTTGATGTGTCCAGCAGTTTCTCGAAATGAGTTTCGGCGGGCCGCTTCCGCCGTCAACCTCGATCGCGAACGGAGTGTTCGGCGGCACGATGATGACCAAATGAGGGGTCAACGGCATCTTTGGTCCGCCGTTGATAGATATGCGTCCCACGCCACTCAAGTTGTAGTGGATCCCGGGTGCATCAATCGTTCCCATTTCGACCCGATGGCCGTGCGGCACAAGAACCTCAATCAGCGCGATGACATCGATGTCGAGCGCCTGCATCAAGTTGTTGAGGTCCGTTGTAGACAATTTGACAGAGGAGCCCGCGGGCAACGACTCTCTCTGCCCGATGAGATCCTGCCTTGAAACCGCTTTCGAAATGTTCCGCATTACTGTGGTGGTCCTATACCGCCCGGCTACCGGTGCCGATAGTGCTCGGAAGCCCGTTCTCGAAGGGTCAGCGGAGCGTTGCTATGCTCGTACCACTGAACTTCGTGTCTTTCCATCAATTGTCGCAACGTCTTGAGACGAAATTAGGCCCCTCAACGAACTAGGCCATAATTCGCCGGCGACCGAGTGAGCCCTCATGATTGTTTCGAAGCAAATCGAATGCGCAACCCTAGATGGCGGCCTTCGAAGCGTGAGTTCTTCCGAACGGTGACCCTCGGGGTCTTTTGTCCTGACCCTTCATCCCGTGCGCTGCAACATGCCCAGGACGAAGGGCGAGGACTATGACGACGATTTGAGCAAATCCGTATTGATCGGCAGGCTGCGCAGGCGCTTGCCGGTGGCGGCGAAGACTGCATTTGTAACCGCGGCACTGACAATCGCTGTCGGAGCTTCACCAACGCCACCTGGAGCTTCCGCGTTCTTAATCAAGTGGGTCTCCACCACCGGCACCTCGTCGATACGCATCGGCAGATAGCTGTCGAAATTGCTCTGCTCGACGCGACCATCCTTGAAGGTAATCGAGCCATGGAGCGCAGCGGTCAGCCCGAAAAGCGTTCCTCCTTGAATTTGTGCTTCGATCGTATCGGGATTGACGTACATGCCGCAGTCAATCGCACAGACGATCCGCTTGACTTTGACAGAGCCATCGGCCGCCACTTCGACCTCGGCGACCTGCGACGTGTAGCTTCCGTATGCGAATTGTACCGAAATCCCGCGACCATGCCGCTCAGGCAATGGTGATCCCCACCCTGCTTTTTCCGCCGCAAGCGACAGAACAGCAAGCGCTCGCGGATTGTGGCCAAGCAACTCCTTGCGATAAGCGACGGGATCCTGTTTGGCGACATGCGCGAGCTCATCCATGAAGCTTTCGACTACAAAAACATTGTGAGTCGGTCCGACACCGCGCCACCAAGACGTCCGGACACCAGGAGGCTCAACCTGGACATAGTCGACGTGGATATTGGGCAGCGCATAGGGCGGTTCGGCCGCCGCTTCTATGGCATCGGGGTCCAATCCGTCCTTGAAGTAAGGGGGATAATAGCGAGCCATGACCGAGGAGCCGGCGATCCGATGTGTCCAGGCAACCGGCTTCCCGGCTGCATCAAGTCCGGCTGACAGCCGATCGAGATAGTATGGCCGATACATATCGTGCCGGATGTCTTCCTCGCGGCTCCAGATCACCTTCACCGGACCATCAACG
Organism: Rhizobium sp. LjRoot258; assembly: GCF_964254185.1. Taxonomy (NCBI): domain Bacteria; kingdom Pseudomonadati; phylum Pseudomonadota; class Alphaproteobacteria; order Hyphomicrobiales; family Rhizobiaceae; genus Rhizobium; species Rhizobium sp. LjRoot258. The sequence goes on from NZ_CAXUST020000004.1 coordinate 251,079, forward strand.
TGCTTGGCGATCTTGACGGCCAGCGCCGTACCGTCGGCCTCCAGCCTTCGGCCGAAGCCACCGCTGATTGTGAATTTTGATTGCATCCTCCGGCAGGCCAGTGAGTTCGGCCACCACAGACTGTGTGATCGTAGGCGCTTGTGTCCCGACCCAGATGTCGCAACGATCCTTCCGCAGATGGACGGTGCAATTCATCGGTTCCATCGCTGCATGGGCTAGGAAAGGCACCTGATAGATAGCGTCAACCCGTTGCGCGGCCTCTGCAAGCGCCTTCCGCGCATCACCCACGTTACGAGCGACGGCGCCGGGTTTTTTGGATTCCTCCTCCAATTGCTTGACGATTTCGGCGGTGCTGATCTTTCCGTTCACCCCATCGTCCCACGTGACGGCCGCCGCCTCGAGCCCCTTCTTTGCGGCGCCCGTATGATCCGCTACGACAGCAACAGCTTCATCGATGTTGACCACTTGCCGAACGCCCTTGACCGCCAGCGCTGCCTTGTCGTCCACTGTTTTCGCTTTGCCACCGAGCACAGGCGAAATGGCCAACGCTGCAATCTTCATACCCGGCAGTCGCGCATCGATGCCGTACAGCGCGCGCCCGTCGACCTTTATCGAGGAGTCGATACGCTTGGCGCGCGTGCCGATCAGAGTGAAATCCTTCGGATCCTTTAATTTGACGGTGGCCGCAGGTGGCACTGGCAATTTCGCCGCGGCCGTTGCAAGTTCGCCATACGTCATATGCCGCGAGCCCGACGCATCGAACACGACGCCGTAAATCGCGCGGCAAGTCGTTGGATCGACATCCCATTGTTCTGCAGCTGCCGCAATCAGCAGAGTGCGGCCGGCGGCCCCTGCTTGACGCAACGGCGTCCAGAATGCGCGAATGGAGGCGGAACCACCTGTATTTTGAATGCCGATAATCGAATTGACGTAAAGCGCATGATTCGGCGGCGCATGCTGAACCTGAAGCTGGTCAAGCTTCACTTCGAGCTCTTCAGCGAGAAGCATGGAAAGCGACGTGTAAACCCCCTGCCCCATCTCGACCATCGGCATGATAAGGGTTACGGCCCCGGTTTCATCAATCCGTACAAAGCCATTCGGCGCGAAAGTACCCGTAACCTCGTTTTCGAGCACCTGCGAAGCAGCCGCTGCGAAGACGGGCTCTACGCTCCCGCCGGCCAGCGCAAAACCAAGCAGCAAGCCTGTGCCTTGGAGAAAGGTCCGCCGCGACATCGGTGCTTCATCGATGATCTGCTCTTTCAGAACGATCTCATCCATGATTTCAAACTCCCGCGGCGTGCTTGATGGCAGCGCGGATGCGCTGATAAGTGCCGCATCGGCAGATATTGCCCGACATCGCGGCATCGATGTCGTCATCCGTCGGCTTCGGGGTGTCTTTCAGTAGCGCCGCCGCCGACATGATCTGGCCGGACTGACAGTAGCCGCACTGCACCACCTCCAGCTCCAGCCACGCCTTCTGCAAGGTCGCGCCCTGCGGCGTCTGACCAATCGCCTCGATCGTGGTGACCGCGCTGTCGCCGACGCTGTCGACTGGCGTCTGGCACGAGCGGACTGACTGACCGTCGACATGCACGGTGCAGGCGCCGCAAAGCGCCTGGCCGCAGCCAAACTTGGTCCCGGTCATGCCGAGTACGTCGCGCAGCACCCACAAAAGCGGGATGTCGCCGTCGACGTCGACCTCGTGGGGTATGCTATTGATCTTTAACGTGAAAGTCATGCATGCCTCTCGCTGGCTGGGATGATCGGATGCAGTCCGCGCGATGGAACGGGGTCGGCAGGCCGCGTGCTTCAATGTGAACGTGCCCGCTCACGGACGAACGCGGATGACCGTCTTTCCGGAGCGTCGCTCGGTCGCGTTGAAGGTTGCGATTGCGTCGTCGAGGGTCGCGACGGTGCCGATGTTCGTCCGCAGTCGCCCGTTCCGGACCCGTTGAACGATCTCATTCAGTTGGGCGCGATCGGATTCGACAACGAAGTCGACCGCGCGGCCGTCAGCCGGCCGCGCCTCGGCCGGCCCGACGATGGTCACCAGTATTCCTCCGGTTCGGACAAGGCCTGCGGACCGCTTCTGGATGTCACCGCCAATGACGTCGAAGACCAGATCGACTTCGCCGACGTCTTCGAGGACGTCGTTGT
>NZ_CAXUST020000005.1:0-42159 GCF_964254185.1 Rhizobium sp. LjRoot258
TGCGCTGCCGTCATTGGACTCGGACTGTGCGAATGCGGTTGTTATAGCAACCGCGCTGAAAATCGCTCCCGCGATCAGTAGGGTAGTGCGCATACTTTTTTCTCCACGACATTGAATGTTATCCGTCACAGGCTGCCCTCGGCGTCACTCGATGAGATCTGCAACGAAGGTGCTCAGTTGTCGCAGCGCGGGGTGGAGTTTTCCAATAGCAGGTTTGCATCGTTTCCATAGCAGCGGGGAATACGGCTGCGACGGTCCTCAAACATCCTTGCCCCTGGCGGCTTCAACGGCATCTTTTATTGGATCGCCGGCTTTGCGGTGGAGATCTCGAAACCGTCAACATCGGCTATGCGGGGCCAACTCTTTCCGAGAAAGACCGGTCTCAGTTCTCAGCTGCCCTGGCACGACAATCTTCAGTCTCAATTTCATCCAGGCATCGATGGCGACCACGATGCAAAGGCTGGTTATCTCTATTCGTTGGGAGAAGAGCATCCCTTTATGGGAACGTGGAAAACACGTTCCACAATCGACATTTTTCCGCTCTCGCCCGAGCCGGCGGTTTTCTTCCTCTTCGGGGATGAAAAGTTTGACCATGAGGGCAAGCACACGATTCACCACGTTTGTAGGTCGTCGAAGCACGTTTTAACGTTTCGCCGCGTATTCTGTCCGTTTTTGCACGGCGATGACGGAGCGGCAGTCCGTGACAGCAATTATTTCTTTGCCAAAATTCGGGAAGATCGAGCCGTTGTGATCGCTATCGGTCGTGGCGACGAATCGCCGCCTGATCTTGGGCGGCAGCCCTTGTTCGCGGATGAGCTCTGTGGTTTGCAATGTCAAAACGACGATAGCCGTAGAATTCAAACGCGTCGCAGATCGTAAACTTGGCTTCCACAATTGCGGTGTCATCGGCCGACCGATCGCCGGCGGTCACAACATGTCGAGCGCGAGATCCCCATCAGCCGTCGCCAGATGTCGTGCCGTTTCGCCTGACCGTGGAGTGGCTCTCCGGACAGATATTCCCGCGCCAGCTGGCGCTTACACCCGAAGCTATGGGTACGCTATCTTGCCATGGGTCTCTTTTCGAAACTCCGACAAGAATGGTCAATTCCTTGTCTCGATCTGCCCACCCTAAGCGGCGCACCTACCGCTCCACCTACTTCCGCTCCTCGGCACTCAGAGCCAACGGCACGACGGGCCTGTTCCCCGTGTATTCGCCATCAGCGCTCTTCTTCAAAAATACAGAGCCGCCATCTTCAATGTAATTACCTTCAGCTCCAGCTGGGCCGCGCGCGTGATGGCGAGATGCGTCTTCCCGACGCCGGTCGCGCCAGGTCATATCGCCGATGTACGGCGTTTTGAGCTCCCGACACCTATCTCGTTTCACCGCGGCGCCGATCGCCGCCGTCGTCCGCTGCATTGCTTCCTTCAGCCGAATTGAGAACGAAAACGCCTCGCCGCGGTAGCTCCGGACTAACCATTCATCCGCCCCAAACCATCGACTGCAAGACTTTGTCGCGCAGGTAGAAGTGGTGGAAGAGAGCCGCCGCCGCATGCCCGCCCGCAACCCAGAGAATGGCGTTGCCAAGGGCAGTGTGTATTTCGATGATCAGCTGCCCCAGTCCATGCGCCTGTGCGATTTGGGGGGAGATATCGAATCCGAGAAGAGTGACGGGAAGCCCCTCGAGCCAGGTACCGAGCACCGCCGTCGCTGGAATTGCGATGAGGAGCGTATAAAGCGCGAACCGCACGAGCCTCGCCGCCACGGCCGCCCATCGTGGCATCGGCTGTTCCGCGGGCCTACTGTCGATCAGCCGCCATAGCAGCTGCAACACGACAATCATGAAAACCAGCATCCCGAGCGTTTCGTGAATCCTGCGGATACTGTCCGCGGCGGCGGAATAGAGCGAATAGCGGTCGCCCTTGCTCAGCACATAGGCGGCGAGGATCAATATGACAGTCAGCCAATGGAAGGCCCGGGCGCCGGCGCCGTAGCGAGAGGAAGTGCTGCGCAAACCCATTCTAACTCCGATACTAACCCGCCGCAGCGGTTGATGAAGGTTGGCGGCGTGTCGCCAGAGATTTGGGCGCTTGGTAAGCTGGCCGGTTCCCCTGACGCCCAACTTCATCTTATGCCGGACACATAGCCCGGGAGTCCTAAATCGGTGTCCTAGCGTCCCGCTACGCTTCCCATTCGGTTGCGGCACCTATACATGAAGGCCATCCGGATAACTAGTGCCAACAAGCTGCGGATCCGCGGCATCGAAGGCGATTGGAGACAATTTGACAGACGCAGTGCAGACCGGGGAAAAGAAGCCTCGTTCGCTGAAGCCGCTCGGGCGGCTGACGCCCTATGTGATGCGCTATCGCGGCATGGTCGCCGGCGCTCTCGCATCGCTGGCGCTTGCCGCCGTAACATCCCTCGCTCTGCCGCTCGCAATTCGCCGGATGATTGATCACGGCTTCACCCAGCCGGACGGCAGCTTCATCGACAGCTACTTTGTGATGCTGATGGTGATGGCCGTCATCCTCGCGATGGCTAGCGCGCTTCGCTATTACTTCGTCATCACCCTTGGCGAGCGTATCGTGTCGGATCTGCGCCGCGACGTATTTGCTCACGTGACGCGCCTTTCCCCGTCCTTCTTCGACGTCAATCAATCCGGCGAGATCGTCTCGCGGCTGACCGCCGACACCACGCAGATCAAGTCTGCCGTCGGCGCCACCGCATCCGTGGCCTTGCGCAACATGATCCTCTGTTGCGGTGCGATGGGGATGATGGTTGTAACCTCGCCAAAGCTCGCAAGCCTCGCGCTTGGCGCCATCCCGCTCATCGTTTTCCCGCTCGTCGCCTTTGGCCGCTCGGTGCGCAAGCGCTCGCGTGCCGCACAGGAGACGCTTGCCGAAGCCTCCGCATTCGCCAACGAGACGATCGCCGCCACACGCACCGTTCAGGCCTTTAACGGCGAAGATGCGGCTGCAAACCGCTATGGCCTGGCCGTCGAATCCGCTTATCAGGCAGCGCGATCGGCGATCCGGTCCCGCGCGCTGCTTACCGGCATCGCAATCACCCTGATCTTCGGCAGCATCGTTGCCGTGCTCTGGGTCGGCGCCCACAATGTGCTGACCGGTACCCTGTCGGCCGGTACGCTCGGCCAGTTCCTGCTCTATTCAGTCATCGCAGCCGGTTCGCTCGGTGCCTTGTCCGAAGTCTGGGGAGAGCTCTCACAGGCGGCGGGCGCCGCCGACCGGCTGACCGAACTGCTGGATGAAGTCTCGCCAATAGCCGCACCTGCAGAGCCGGAAACGCTGCCGGCGCCAGCCTTCGGCAGGGTCGAATTTTCGAACGTGTTTTTTGCCTATCCATCGCGTCCCGGCAAATCAGCACTGCACGGCCTGACATTCAATGTGACGCCGGGCGATACCGTCGCGATCGTCGGCCCCTCCGGCGCCGGCAAGAGCACCGTATTCTCGCTGCTGCTGCGCTTTTACGATCCGCAGCAGGGGAATGTTTCGATCGACGGCATCGATGCGCGTCAGGTAACGCCCGACGAGCTGCGCGAACGTCTGGCGATCGTTCCGCAGGACGTGACGATCTTCGCAGCCTCGATCCACGATAATATCGCCTTCAGCCGGGCCGGCGCCTCACGCGACGAAGTCCGTGCAGCCGCAATCGCCGCCCAGGCCGACGAGTTCATCGCCCGCCTGGACAAGGGCTACGATACGGAAGTCGGCGAGCGTGGCATTACGCTTTCGGGCGGACAACGCCAGCGTATCGCGATCGCCCGCGCTATCCTCAAGAATGCACCGGTGCTGCTGCTGGATGAGGCGACCTCCGCGCTGGACGCCGAGAGCGAGACCCTGGTGCAGAAGGCGCTCGACGGGCTGATGCAGGGGCGCACGACGCTCGTTATCGCCCATCGCCTGGCAACCGTTCTCAAGGCCGACCGCATCCTTGTCATGGACCAAGGGCGCGTCGTGGAAGAAGGCACACACCAGAGCCTGATCCGCCACGGCGGCATCTACGCCAAACTTGCGAAGCTGCAATTCGATGCCGGCGTGGAAGAGTTTCTGGCAATCGCCAAATAGCTATGTGTCTTCACGAAAAGCGTAGACGTCCACTGGCTCGCCGAGCCGCGAAACGGGAAGGAGCCTAGGCTTTCGAGATCGCTTTCACATTAGGCCATGTCGACGCGAGCCTTGGACAGAAGCACTGGGCGCTTCAGGTCCTTCGTCAGCGTCTCGAGGCGCGATGCGACGTTGACGGCCGTGCCGATGACGGTGAAATCCAGCGGCTTTCGCGAACCGATATCGCTGTACATGACATCACCGGGTACTGTCACATTGATTTTTGCTTAGGTGGGTGGCGGTAAGCAGAAGGAATGGACAAGCCCGCGACGTAAAGCACGATCGCCACCCGATCGAGATCGTCTCCCACGCGGTCTGGCTTTATTATCGCTTTGGCCTGAGCCTGCGCGAGGTTGAGGAAATGCTGCTTGAACGCGGCATCGTGGTCTCGTACGAAACTATCCGCCGTCGGGGAAAACGGCATGGCAGCGATTATGTCCGGCGGGTCCGGCGAAAGCCCGCGTCAACGGGTGATGTCTGGCACCTGAATGAGGTATCGATACGCATCAATGGCCGGAAATGCTGGCTGTGGCGGGCAGTCGATCAGGACGGATATGTGCTCGACGAAATCGTCCAAACCCGTCGCAACACCAAGGCGGCCAGACGGTTAGTCAAACGCCTGCTAAAGAAGCAGGGGATGAAACCGAAGCGGATCGTCACCGACAATCTGAAATCATATTCGGCCGCCAGGCGCAAGATCTTGCCGACTGTCGAGCACGGTTCACACGAGGGCCTTCTGTGGTTGCCGCCCCTGGTGCAAGTAGTTTCCGACTTTGTGAACGCGTGATCGAGTGCGGTCTTTTGTCAGGCCTTTTCATTTGCGGAAGCCGCTGGCTGGTATGGTGGTCTGTGGAACGGGGCCAAATCTGAACAGCGAGCTTGTCGCTCGTTCCCTTGTCCTGGCTTTCCGGCTCCAGATCTGTTCGATCATTGCGCCCATGCAGGTCATCAACTTCTCACACGCCTTCACCGCCGTTACCGCCTCATCGATATCTGCTCCGGCACGGACCACCACGTCACCAATGACAACTTCGATCACCGCCCCGTCACAGCCGCGACCGCCAGGCTGTGGCGCTGGAAGTCGCGAAGACGCGCGCTGCCCATCCAAGAAATCGCGACGCCAGCCGAATAATTGTGACGGACGAATAACCAAGGCGATGGGCAATCGCCGAAACACTAGCACCGGCTTCCAGAGGCGACGGCCTGCGCCTTGAACGCATCAGACCCAGCGGCGGCGCAATTGACGCGGCGCGCGCTCGAGCCCTTCGGGCACGGCCTCGATCATATGGAAGTTTCTAGTTCCAGAGCTAGGCGCAGACAGAGAAGCTCACAGTTCGTGAAATCTGCCGTCTGCAATATCGGACCCGTCCCCACCGCCGCTAGGTGGGGTCGGCTAGACGCTTCCCGTAGGGAGTGCTGCGACATAGTTGACCTCGATGTCGAACTGCCCCGGCCAGCCGTCGCACCTATGCCGGTAGAAAAAGAGAGAAGCCTGTGCCGCGCGCCGAGCTCCTTCAGAGTGAGAGGCGGGCGTTCCTTTCCCTCAGCATCGATCCGGTAGGGGACCTTGAGGTGACGGGCGGGTCGTCCTGCGATGCTTTGGGTCATGGGTGGACTCGCAACTCTGATTGCCGCGAGCCGTACGCCGTCGGCCGCAGCCTCACAACCGCGCTCGCCGAGACAGCGTTATTGCCAAAAGTTCCGCTCGGGTAAGTTCTCGCAGACAGAAACGCCGCACTCGCTTCGCAGCGTCCCAAGCGTCTTTCACCCATTCCGATAACGGTCGGCTATCGAGTCCATGGCGAAAGGTGATTTTCCTTTAGACCGTCACAGACCCAATCTTCGAGCCATCGTCGCCCGCCCGCGTGTGCGGGCTGAAGTCGGCGTTCCGTCGAACGATCGGAGGTTTGGAGGTCCGACATGCAGATCAAAGAGACACTCGACGGTTGCTTCGCCGGCGCGGTCGAGGGCCCTCCGCTGGAGGATCTCGTCGTGCTTGCGGACCGCGCCGACGTCTCTCTTGAAATACAGCGTGCATTCAGCGCGAGGGTGCAGAGCGTCCGCGAGGATGGCAATGGCGTCATCGCATCCGGGGTGGGTGGAGATTCCAGACAACGACCCGCAGGAAAATGACACCCTGGAGACCCCGCAGCCCGCACGGGTCACGATTTTAAAAAGGAGAAAATGATGAAAAAGAGTTTTAGTTTTGCGATGATGCTTGCCGGCGCCGCCCTGGCGGTTGCCGGTGCCACGACGGCGGGTGCGGCCGATCTGGTTCAGTCCTATCCGACACCCGAGCCTGGCGTGCGCGACGGCGTGAAGATCGGCTATCTCACCTGCGATATCGCAGGCGGCACCGGTTATGTTCTGGGTTCGGCCAAGGAAGTCGATTGCGCCTTCCATTCGGCGATGGGCAGCGAGCCGATCGATCACTATACCGGCCAGTTTCGCAAGCTCGGCGTCGACCTCGGTTTCACGACGCGGAGCCGGCTGATCTGGGCCGTCTTCGCGCCGACGGCCGGCTATCACCGCGGTTCGCTGAGCGGCCTCTATAACGGCGCCACCGCCGAAGCGACGCTCGGCGCCGGCGTCGGCGCCAATATCCTGATCGGCGGCACGACGGGCTCAATCCATCTGCAGGCTTTGAGCGTCACCGGCCAGCTCGGCCTCAACATCGCCGCCGGCGGCGCCTCCATGACGCTCGCGTCAAGCTGATAAGCTATCTGCAGCGGCCCTCCTGCCACCGCGGGAGGGCCATCGGAAAACGATCTTCACCACAGATCCGATCCACTTCCGAAGCTCCTGATGAAAGCCTCGGCTATCCACCTTTTCTCATACCTGTCCTATCTTTGATTTCAGCGGTTCTACTACGATCAGCGCAAAAAGGTGATTGGCAATCACCGGTCTGCAGCGGTAGGAACATCGCTCGATTGCTGCCGGAGAGAACCGTGTCGATTGCCGATATTTCCCTTTGGAGCGCGCTGCTTGCCGGAGCGCTCTCCTTCCTGTCGCCTTGTGTGCTTCCACTCGTTCCGCCCTACCTCTGTTATATGGCGGGTATTTCCGTGGAGCAGTTTCGCGGCGGCGATGCCGTTGCGGCAGCACCTGATATACGGCGCGACGTGCTCTTTTCCGCGCTGTTTTTTACACTCGGCTTCGCGACTGTCTTCGTCGCGCTTGGCGCCGGCGCCTCCACGATCGGCATGGTGCTGCGCCAGCATCTTGACCTGCTTGCCAAGATCGGCGGCCTCATCATCATCGTCATGGGGCTGAATTTTCTCGGACTTTTCCGGATCGGCATTCTAGCCCGGGAAGCCCGCTTCCAAGGCAACGGCAAGCCGGCAACGCTGACAGGTGCTTACGTCATGGGGCTGGCATTCGCGTTCGGCTGGACGCCCTGCATCGGACCGGTGCTTGGAGCGATCCTCGGCGTCGCCGCGTCAAGTGAAACGGTCGGCTCCGGCGCCGGGCTGCTTGCCGTCTATTCGGTCGGCCTTGCCGTGCCCTTTTGGATTGCTGCAGGCTTTTCCGGGACCTTCATGCGCTTCCTGTCCCGCTTCCGTCGGAATCTCGGCACGGTCGAGAAGCTCATGGGCGTCCTCCTCGTGCTGACGGGCCTTGCCTTCCTCCTCGGCCGGGTCAGCAACATCGCAATCTGGTTTCAGCAGACCTTTCCCATCCTGATGCAAATCGGCTGAACAGAAGCCTCGCCCGCCACAATCCCCTGCCTGACCGGAAGGCCGTTGGCCGATATCATCAGCCTTCTCCTGCCGTTCTTCGGAGTGATTCTTACTGGTTATATCGCCGGCCGCGTGAGCAAGCAGCCGCCAGAAGCGCTCGGCTGGCTCAACACCTTTATCATCGATGCCGCTCGGCAACGTTCCTGACACGGTGCTTCCGTGGTAATCGTTTCGCTCTGCCGGATTGGGATAAATCAAGCTTTCTTCCGCTTGAAACGTTCCTTTATCGCCTCGGGAATATCGCGAAAGCCGCGCCCGGCTCGATGCCCTCGCGCATGACAATGTTGCGCAGCGGCGGAATGGCCGACAGGACATGCAGGCCTGCGGCCCTCAGCACTTGAACCGGCAGGAAGTCGGACAGCAGCGAGGGTTCAGGAGATCGACGCTTGCGGTGCGGGTCATTATATCGGCACGGCCAATTCAGCATGCGAGCACAGGATCGCAGTCAGCGCCATGATATCCCGCAGGCTGAGATTGAAGCCCTGCGCTCCAATCGGAGGAAAGACATGCACGGCCTCGCCGACCAACGCAATGCGGCCCTTGCCGAATCGACGTGCCATCATGCCCAACAGAGGCCAGATCGGTGCGCCTTCTTCGACCGTGACCTTGCCGAGCATGGACTGCATGCGCGCTTCCACGACATTGCCGAGTTCGGCGAGCGAAAGCTCGATGCGAGCCGTCGCATCGGCCGCAGTACCGGATCCACCCACGCAAGAGCGGATTCAGCGACCGGGCAATGTCACCCAGTGAGCGCACCATGAGCTGTCGGATGTTCAATTCCCTGATCGTCGATTGCATAACCTTCAGCGCCGATGAGTTGACAACTGGCGTAAAACTACAGAATGGCTCGCCACGCATTTTGAACGTAGCAGCTCGGGCTGGTTTCAGACCCGCTCCTGAAAGCCGACCCCCATCATCCACGCAGCTTCAAAACACGGCTTTAACTTTATTTTCGATCCCTTTCCGCGCCACTGCAGCGCTCCTTTCGTCTTGGTGTCGGCGGAATCGCCCGCTGGTCGGCGGCGATGCCAAGTCTTTTCAACAGGGTGCCGACGACGTCGTAGCCGAGCCGAGCCGATGACCCATAGCGCAAAGGGCGCCCGCCAGGTTACGCAGGCTTTACGAGGTTCACTTCAACAGCGACATCGGATCGCAGGCGTCGGCGGATCAACAAGATCTTCCAGGTCGGACAGAAGCGTCGGGTCGGTCTCCGTCGGCGGCTTGCGGCCGGCGCCCTTGCGACGGATGCCGCAAAGCGCTGAATCCGGCGCTTGGCCGCGCAGCTCGCGCAACCCATGGCGCTGCGCGCGATCCCCGTCGCCTCGCACACCGCCGCGATCCCGCCCGTACGGGATCTGTAGTTCAGCCAGATCATCCTCATAGCTAGCCTGAGTGCTTGCGTTGCGGCCGGAAGTAGCGGCGTCCGCGCGTGTGTGAATATCTGCACTAATGCCGAGAATTTCGCCAACGGGGCAAAGGTTTGCGGCCTCCAGCAAGAATGCGCGCTGACGAGAGTGCGCTCGAACGAATCTCTTTCGCCCTGGGCGCCGTGGTAGAAGCTGACGCCCACTTCCACGCGCTCTAGCGGAAATTTCCGGAGCCCGGCCTGAAAACGAACGGTCATAGCGGTGCATGCGGCGAGAGATGCGCTGAGAAGGTCGTAAGGATTGGGACCGGGAGATATGTGGCCGGCGCCATCTGGACCGCCGATAGGAAACTGAGATGCGTCGACATGGCCAACCAGCGCGCCATGATTGCTGGGGTCGCTTGCGACGACAACTTCTCGGAGCTCGGGGCGCCTTATCCTATGGTGTCATAGAGTGCCCTTCCACTGTGTTAAGCGCGTCATGCGAACCGGCGTCATTAGCTGCCATATCGTTCGGTCTTGATCACTGCGGCGTCCAACCCGCCATTAATGCGCCATCGGCCGCGATATTGACGAAGGGGTTTGATCCGCGGACAACTGGATGCGCGGGCATGCGAGGGAGCCGGACAACCGACTTGGCGACCATTGCGCTATCGATGCGTCGGCGCAAAGTCAGTCGCGCGCATTGGGGTCTCTCGAGTAATCGCCAGCGCCAACTTGAACCTCGGGTCAGCCATCTCCAATGAGAGCAGTTCATCGGCGAACAACACGACGCGCTGCGTCCGAGATGACAGAAGCAGCACTGTCGGCAGCGGTGTTGGTGGGCTCAGCCGATGTGGGTTGCTTTTCGAGTGTGCGGCTCGCTGCCATGCGAGCCTGATAGTGCGCATCAAAAACGCAACTCGGTGATAGTCCTTGCCCGCTTCTTCGCGGGCCGCCTGCTGCCCCAGACTGCAGCGCTCGATGCGGCGATCCGTGCCGGTGCATCTGACATCATGGCGCTCGACGCCGACCTGTTCTGATTGCACTGCTCCCGGGAGGATAGCGCTTTGCTTGGCACGAACGACGTGGTGAAATCGGGCGACGAGTGTATCAGCTCCATCGAGGTCGAGAACATTGCCCGGGCCCATCCGGCCATCAAGGAAGGCGCCGTCGTTGCCAAGCCCGATTAGCGCTGGGCGAACGTGCGGTTCTGGTTGTCCCGAAGACTGGCCATAGCTTCACCGCCACGATGGTCGAAGCTTATACGGGTTGGATGTCCAAGGGGAGCATCCCGGACGACGCCATCATCATCGACAATTCCCGACCTGGATATACGACGACTTGGCCTTCGCAACCTTCTCCCTCAGAGCAGCCAGCTCTTCAGCAAGCAGTTCCACGGCGATCTTCTGGACGGCTGCCTTCAACCGATCCTCGACTTCGAAACTGTCCAGCATGTAACTGGTTATTGCATCTTTCATCAGTTCTTCGATGGCAGGGTCATTCTGCTCCAGCGTGTCAGTCATACTGTGCTTCCTTTGGTTGCGGGCATTCCCCTTCAGTTGGCACCTTTGAGGCTAGTCCCAAGCGTTATCTCGGTCCATAATACTCAGGGAAGACTTTCTGAATTCTAGGCATGCTCATTTCCTCCTTTGGTTTAGCCCACGTCACCAGATTGTCGGAGTCTATCGAACTTAAACTTCCTCGGTTGGGGGGATTACAGATGTGCAGGAAGCCTACCCTGCGAGGCTTTGGCGGAGGGAAGCAGTGGCTGTTCCAGTTTGGAGACTCGGCTGATAGGATTGGGAAGATCAAAGTCGGCGCCAAAGGCAACGGTGGGAGTGTTTGGATCGGCTGGTTTTCCTCCCTGTTCTGAAGTCATTTACAACGATGCCGGCCGATCCGCGCCAGCGCTTGTCGATGAGCCGAGGCATCGCGAACCTCGAGTTCCCGCCGGTTGGTCGGCCTATCAGCTTTTTACACAAAGATGGATTGGCGACGTCCCGTATCGGTTTCCATAGCTCAGAGGGGGTCAGTCGAGGAGTGCACGCCATGATACTGGACGAAAGACCGATGGCAGACGTAAATATGCCGCTTAGTGAAGAGGGGACACGCGCGACATCCGCGTCGTAATTGGTTAGCAATCATGCCCGAAATCCTATCGACCGACCGCTCCCTCGACCGTTTGCCAACCGACCAGGATCTGGCGCGGCTGCAATTCATGACCTTGCTATACTATCTCCAATGCACGAACCCGGACAACGGTCTGGTTCGCGACAAAACCGAACCGAATGCCCCGGCAAGCATCGCGGCAATTGGCATGGCTCTGGCGACAATCCCCGTTGTTGTCGAGCGCGGGGTAATCATCCGCGAATTCGCTGCAAAGATCACCCGCAAGCGAATGCGGTTTTTAATGGACTGTCCGCAGGGGCCAGAGCCCGATGCATCCGGGTACATGGGCTTTTTCTATCATTTTCTGGAAATCGAAACGGGCCGCCGGGCCTGGCAATGCGAATTGTCCACTATCGATTCGGCTTTCCTGTTCGCCGGCGCCCTGACCGCAGCGACCTATTTTGATGGCGATACGGCCGATGAGGCAGAAATCCGCCAGCTTGCGACGGCGCTTTACGAGCGAGCCGACTGGATGTGGGCTTGCGATGGCGGCCCCACTTTGACGCATGGCTGGCACCCGGAAAGCGGGTTTATTCCCTATCGCTGGCGCGGTTACGATGAGGGTCTGCTGCTGTACATTCTCGGGTTGGGATCGCCAACCCATCCATTGCCACCGGAGAGTTACGCCGCCTACACCGCGAGCTTTGAATGGAGAAACATCTATGGTCGCGAATTGCTTTATTCGGGGCCGCTTTTTACCCACCAGCTGTCGCACATGTGGGTAGACTTTCGAGGCATTCGTGACGAGTTCATGCGCCAGCACCACAGCGACTACTTTGAAAACAGCCGGCAGGCATCGTTCGTGCAGCAGGAATATGCAATTCGCAACCCAATGCGTTTTGCGGGTTACGGAGAACATTGTTGGGGGTTTACTGCCTGCGACGGACCAGGTTGGGGTAAGCGGGCGATCAGTGGCGTCGACCGGGAGTTCTTCGACTACATCGCCCGTGGCGCGCCCTTCGGACCTGACGATGGCACCGTCGCGCCATGGGTCGTTGTCGCCTCGCTGCCGTTCGCGCCGGAGATCGTCATACCGACAGTCCTCAACTTTGCGCGAATGAAGCTCGGCATGACGCGGCTTTACGGCTTCAAACCGTCGTTCAACCAGAGCTACGCCGTAGAGAACAGTCCGACCGGATGGTGGGTAAGTCCCTATCACTTTGGCATTGACCAGGGACCGGTGGTGCTAATGATCGAAAACTACCGGACCGGTTTGCTCTGGAACATCATGCGTCGATGCAAGCCCCTGGTGATCGGATTGCGTCGCGCGGGGTTTTCAGGAGGGTGGCTTTAGGTTGGATGCGCTCCGATCCTAGCCTTCCCGCGCCCGCCTAGTTTCCCTTGACCTGCTGCGGCAGTTCGAAGCCCAGAGGTCGTGGTTTCGTCGAAGCCGTTGGATGTGAGAATTCCGTCGAGGGCTGCAGGTGGCGGACAGGCCGCGCGAGCGGCTGATTACATCACGGCACGACGCAAGGGAGGCCGTCCAGGCCCCCCTCAGGCTCGATCCGCAAATTGCGAAGCGGGTGTTCGAGACCCTTATTAAGAACGAAGGCGCAAGGCTTGGCCATCTGTCGGTCGATAATCGAGGCGCACAGCGGGCGGGTTGTGGGCCCGCTCAAAAGCCTCGGGTATCGTCTTTCACTTCACTCTATCTCCTAACCGGGCGAGACGACCCGCCTGCCGGTCACCGGCCAAATGCTAACAGGTCCAGAATGGACCGTTAACAACCTCGCGTCCGCAGAGGATCCTTTGGATCCCGTAAGAACAATATTTTCTGAAATTCGCGAAGTGGAGTTGCAGCGCGCTTTGTAGGAGAGGTCTTTGCGACCTTACGACCCGTTTTCGCCTTCGCTACTGAGAGCCAGCGCAGAACGGATGCAATCAAGCAAAACCTGTTCGCCAAACGGTTTTGTCAGGCAGCCGACGATGTCCGCGCCCAACGCAGACGCGCGCACATTCTTTTCCGGAAAGGCGGTGATCAGAACAGTCGGAATGCTCTTGCCCAGCGCGACGAGCCGGCGGTGCAGATCGAGCCCGCTCATTCCGGGCATATTGATGTCCGTCACGAGGCAGGCCGTGCGGCGGATATGAGGGAATCTCAAGAAATCATCCGCGGATGAAAAGGTCTGGGCGTCAAATCCCATCGACCTTATGAGCCCCTTGATAGCCTCCCGCATCGACTCGTCGTCGTCGACGATCGCAATCAGAGGTCTCTTGGTTGGCACTGCCGCCTCCCGACTTCGCCGATCGGCGTCGTGCCGAATTGGCGTTGTGGCGCACTTGACTGGATGGATTTAGTATTGAACGGCGATAAAGGCATCGCAAGCTATACGATCGTATAAGTTGTCTAACACTTGCGGCAACGAGCGGGGCATCGGCTCAGGAGTTCCCGGAACATGGAGATGAGATAGTCGATGAAATTTTGAGATCGACGCGCTGGGAAAGTGGCACCATTCGCGCGTCGGGCCAGTCGATGATGCAGAAGAGGTGGGTGGGAGCTCGACTGTGTCGCGCGGAAGGGTGGAGAAATGGCCAGACAGCGGCGCGACCATCGAAGCTTTGGCTGCGGCTTGGCCCGGTGCAGCGCCTGGTCGAACTCAATCACCTGCCCGAAGTGGCTTCGGTCGCGCCGGTGGCCGCCTGAGCTTCCGATCGAACGCGACCACCCGGCCGAAGGGGCGTTCCCGCCTGCGCTTTCGCTCAGGCCTGTTGGCCGTCAAGAAGCCGGCCCGCATTTAGCCTTGTGGCCGAGGCAATTAGCGCGCATTCTCGTGTGCGAAAAAACTCCGGTTCGGCAGCGACGAAGGAGAGAGGAGGAGTGTTCTCATCGCGTCATTGGCGCTCTGTTGGTTCGCCCACCGCTGCTGCAGTGGGTGCAGATCTTGCACGTCCTAAAGCTTCGGTTGACCTTGGGGGCGCTGACGATGACTGAGGCAACCGTCATTGTCATCGATGATGACCAGGAGATCCGCGACGCGCTTGGCGGTCTGCTGCGTTCCGTCGGCTTTGCCGTGAATCTCCTCGCTTCGGTGGGTGACTTCCTCAGGTCTGGACGACCCAACGGACCGACCTGTCTCGTGCTCGATGTCCGACTTCCGGGACAAAGCGGTCTTGATTTTCAGCTCGAGCTGTCGCGAGAAAATATTCAGCTGCCGATCGTCTTCATCACCGGGCACGGCGACATTCCCATGTCCGTCCAGGCGATGAAAGGGGGCGCGGTCGAGTTCCTGACGAAACCGTTCCGAGACCAGGATTTGCTCGACGCCGTTCACGTCGGCCTGGCGCGCGACCGCGTGTGGCTTGAAAATGAAAAGGAATTGGCGACGGTGCGCGCACGTTTCGATAGCCTGACCCCGCGGGAGCGCGAGGTGATGGCTTTGGTGGTGGCCGGACGGCTCAACAAGCAGATTGCCGGCGATCTAGGCGTGAGCGAGATTACCGTGAAGGTTCACCGCAGCCAGGTCATGCATAAGATGGGTACCAAGTCCCTGCCCGAACTCGCGCGCATGGCTGACAAGCTGATGCTCGCGCCGGGAAAGCCGCAAACGCACTCATAAAGGTCTTGGCTGCGGGTATAGGTCACCCCCTCCTCATTGGTAATCGATCCTTCCTGGTGGCCAATAGCCCGGGCGGGAGCCCTCCTCTATGGTGTGGGTTCCTTCCTCCTCCTCCCAGGCCGTATCGCCCCCGATCGGCCCGCCTTGAGCCTCCCAACCCCCGGGAGGCTTCTTTTTAGCCCTCTCGCATGGCAGACAAGGTCGCGCGCTCGAGACCGACCGAATGGATTTGCCGATAAGATCGCGCCACGCCATGTGGGGCTGCCGAGGTTCACGGTTACACGTGCCCTCTGCCAAGCTCGGGTTGTTGAAGACAAACCTGAAGGAACAGATGGCAGGCGAGTGATCGACAATGGCGATGTCGGGAGAGAATGCCGTGCGATTCCGGGACCAACCCTCAAAGGTACGGGCCGCCGGCAGGGATATGAGCGCACCAATGTGGTCCGCATCAGCGCAGAGGTGCCGGAGCGCCATCATTGCCGATCCATGAACATGTCACACGCTGAGCAGTAGTTCGCGGATGGGCTCGATGCCGGTATTCAAAAGTATCGGAAGAAGAAACCACAGTATAATTTTCTGTCGGCTTTTCTATCGCTAGGTTCCACTCGTTGCCTCACGACAGGCAGGTAGCGAATTTCTCCCGTGCTACCAACAAGCTTCGGCGCTCTCCTCTCTCCGAGGCTCTGCGGGTCTACGATCCGCCCGGCCGTCCAGCCGCCGCTGGGCGGTCTTTCGTCTGCAGAGGCGGACCATGCATCGAAGGGGCAGGTGATGGCCGCTCGGCTGATCCGCTGGGACGAACAGGCAAGATGTGGTAAGAGCGTAGCGAAGTGGTTACGGTTCATCATATGTGCTCGCTTTGGCCAATGTGATTGGACGGATCTCGGAAACGAGAGTGGCCGTGCCAAATAGGCAGGCGAGGTGACGACGTCGGCAAATAAGCACATCCTCTTTCTTCGGCGTTGGTGGAGATAGCAGTTGGAGCTTCTTTGGGAGGATGGTGATCGCGTGTTCCACCGGCAACGGCACCGGGGCGCCGACGGCAAGTGGAACCAGGTAGTACTGGTCGTGCTTCCGGCCCTCGAGCACCCCACACTTTCAAGCCTTGAACGCTTCGACCATGAATATGAAT
Organism: Rhizobium sp. LjRoot258; assembly: GCF_964254185.1. NCBI lineage: Bacteria > Pseudomonadati > Pseudomonadota > Alphaproteobacteria > Hyphomicrobiales > Rhizobiaceae > Rhizobium > Rhizobium sp. LjRoot258. Next base: position 16,069 of record NZ_CAXUST020000005.1, read on the forward strand.
TGAAGGATGAACTCGATAGCGCATGGGCGATGCGACCGCTTGAGTTGGTGCGCGAAGGCGGCCGGACCATGCTGGTGCCTGAAGATCCGGGCAGCGAGCCGCTCGCCCGGCGGCTCGGAACGGCAATGAAGACGGCGCTTTTCCTGCGCCTCGCGGTCGGCATCGCCGCTGCGCTCGGCAGGGCACACCAGCGCGGCCTTGTCCACAAGGAGATCAAACCGGCCAATATCCTGGTAACGGACGCGGGCGCCGAGGTGCGGCTCACCGGCTTCGGCATCGCCTCGCGCCTCTCCCGCGAACGGCAGCCGCCCGAGCCGCCCGAAGTTGTCGCCGGAACGCTTGCCTATATGGCCCCGAGCAGACCGGGCGCATGAGCCGCTCGATCGACTCCCGCAGCGACCTCTATGCGCTCGGCGTGACCCTCTACGAAATGCTGACCGGGAGACTGCCCTTCGCCGCTTCCGACCCGATGGAATGGGCGCATTGCCACATTGCACGGCAGCCGATACCGCCCAACGAGCGGGCGGCGGATGTTTCACCTGCAGTCTCGGCCATCGTCATGAAGCTGCTCGCCAAGACGGCGGTCTTCTCGTTGGACAAGCCGCGGCGCGGTCGATGATCGCGCGTGTTTCTGGAACGATAATCTTCCCAGGAGCGCCCACTTCGCTGCGCGGAATTTCGCGAATCTTGCGGTTCCCAAATTCGGTTGCGAGTGCTTGCTCAATCTATGGCCGGCGCGCTCGGTCCGCGTGGCATTCATGTCCGCAGGTGAAACAGTGCGCGAGAAGTGCCCAGCCCCGTGGCGTCGTCTCCGGGTGCTCGATACGGCCGGAGAATCGGTATCCATTAGGACTCTCGAAATCGAACGCTTGGCTTGGCATGATCCTTCACCCGCTTGAGGCCGCGTCGAGGCCGCGTCGAGGCCGCATAGTTAGTCATCGGTAACCAACGCGATATGCCCGGAGCAGGAGTTATATAGAGGGCAAGGACTGCGGCTATGCTGGGCTACTTTGCTAAGGTTGGTTCCCCTCCCGCGAGCGGGAGGAGTGATTTTCACTCCGCGTCCAACGGAACGATCGCATCGTCGAGTGCCGTGATAATCACCGTCCAGCCCGCGTGTATAGTTTCGATAGCTCGGCGCTCAGTTGCTGTGCTTGCGGTCCCGTTTCGTATCTCATCAGTGTGCACGGCGCCACTATGCCCGAGCTCGGCCGATTTTCCCAATGCCCATGCCGTTTGCTTTCCATAGCTTCGCGAATTGCTTGAGCATCGTCGATGCTTAGGAGCGGGAATTGGCGATCGCGACGGTCTTGGGGTCGACCACTCCGGTCGAGATACGGAAGATCGCGCATCGTGCTTCACTCTACGAATGGTGGGGAGGGCCGGCGCAGCAGTATTCCCGGTCGCTATGGAAACTATGCTCGCTTCGTATTGGAAACTTTCGTCCAGCGCTGCGACAACTGGGTATCGCGACGACAACGAGCAGCTTGTTTCGGAGCGTGGCGACGCGCATGCGAGCTGTGATGCCCACGGTGATTATGCGAGCGTCAGCCATCTCGAGAACTGCTTTGCCGCATCGTGTACCAGGGTTTCTCTTTGAAAGAACCCGCCCTGCCGAGTAATCCTAACAAGGGTCTGGTGATGAAAGATTTTGATGCTATCTTCAAAGGTGCGCTAGACGAGCTCCATTCGGAAGGCCGTTATCGGGTATTTGCAGAGCTAGTACGCCATTGTGGTCATTTCCCGAGAGCGAGACGGTTGACGGCCGATGGCGAACAGGACGTGACGGTCTGGTGCTCCAACGACTATCTCGGCATGGGCCAGCACCCCAAAGTGATCGAGGCGATGAAAGAGGCCATTGATCACTGTGGCGCGGGTGCGGGAGGCACCCGGAATATCTCTGGCACCACCCACTACCACGTTCTCCTGGAGCAGGAGCTCGCCGATCTGCACGGCAAGGAAGCGGCGCTGATCTTTACCTCCGGCTATGTTTCCAACTGGGCAGTGCTCGGCACGCTCGGCGCCAAGATCCCCGGCCTCATCATCTTCTCCGATGCGCTGAATCACGCGTCGATGATCGAGGGCATTCGTTACGCCAAGTGCGAGAAGGTTATCTGGAAACATAATGATGTGGCCGACCTCGAAGCCAAGCTCGCCGCTGCCGACCCCAAGGCGCCGAAGCTCATCGCCTTCGAGAGCGTCTATTCGATGGATGGCGACATCGCGCCGATCAAGGAGATATGCGATCTCGCCGACAAGTACGGCGCCATGACCTATCTCGACGAAGTCCATGCCGTTGGCATGTACGGACCGCGCGGCGGCGGCATTGCCGAGCGCGAAGGCCTGATGGATCGGCTGACGGTGATCGAAGGCACGCTCGGCAAGGCCTTCGGCGTCATGGGCGGCTACATTGCCACATCCGCCGCGCTCTGCGACTTCATCCGCTCTTTCGCTTCGGGATTCATCTTCACGACGTCGCTGCCTCCTTCATTGGCGGCCGGTGCCGTCGCCTCGATCCGGCATCTGAAGATCAGCCAGTTCGAACGCGCCCGCCATCAGGGGCGCGTGCGCAAGCTGCGCGGGCTGCTCGACCAGCGCGGCATCCCGCACATGCCGAACCCGAGCCATATCGTTCCCGTCATGGTCGGCGATGCGGCCAAGTGCAAGTGGCTCTCCGACCTGCTGCTCGACAATTGCGGCATTTATCTCCAGCCGATCAATTATCCGACGGTTCCGAAGAAGACCGAACGCCTGCGGATCACGCCGACGCCGCTGCATTCGGATGCTGATATCGAACATTTGACTGAATCGCTGCATTCACTTTGGTCGCATTGTGCGTTGGCCCGCCAGGTTGCCTGATCTCCAGTCCAGAGATCATCTGAGAAACAACACGGGCGTGTGTGCCTTCGCCACTAAGGGACCGAGGTATGAACAGTGTGCTGACAGAGACCATCCTCATGATGGTGACCATCGCAGCCGGATTGATCCTGCTTTATCCCTTCCGGCGCGGTGCGAAGTCCGTCGACCGCAGCCATCGGGTCGAGCTTGCCGTCTACCGTAACCAATTGAAGGAGCTTGAACGCGACCGCCTTGTGGGCTTGTTTAGCGACGAACAGGCCGACTACGTCCGGGCTGAGATAGCCCGGCGGCTCTTCGCGGCAAACGACAATAGCCGCCTGCGCAGCCATCGTCCGACGTCGCACCCGTGGACCCTCGCATCGATGTTCGTCTTCCTCGGCGCTGCCTTCTTCCTCTACTTATCCATCGGTCGGCCTGATCTGCCATCCCATCCATTTGAGCGGCAGGCCAGCGCGCAGGGTATGGACGTCACTGCCGTCATTGCAAATATTGAGCAAGCAGCCACACAGCACCCTGATGATGGGGACGCTTCGGACATGCCGGTGGGGCCGAGCCCCGCACGCCTCGATGGTCTTGCCGAAACGCTGATGGCGATTGCCGGAGGCGTGGTGACTGAAGATACCCGAAAGATCCTGGAACAATCCTTGTCCCTCGAGCCGAACAATCCGCGCGCGCGGTTCTATATCGCACTGAGCATGGAGCAGGCCGGCAAGTCGGAGGAGGCGCGCGCCGCCTTCGAGGCACTGGCGAAGCAATCACCCGCCGGCGCACCGTGGCTGCCGCTAGTCAATGAGCATATCACCAAGAACGGCGGCACGGTTATTGCACCTGCAACCCAACCAACCCAACCGACAGTACCGGGTGCCCCAACGGCCAAGGATGTGGCGGCGGCCGAGACCATGAGCGGCGGCGATCGGCAGCAGATGATCCGCGGCATGGTGGAAAGCCTCAATGCCAAGCTTGCCGAAAATCCCGATGATTTCGACGGCTGGATGCGTCTTGTCCACTCCTACGCCGTATTGAACGACAAGGCGCGCGCCGCAGACGCCTTGAAGCGCGGGCTTGTAGCCTTCCCGGCCGCCGGGGAACAAGGCAGGCAGCTTCTCGCGCTGGCCAAAGAACTTGAGATCTCCACAGAAGGATTGAGTGAATGACGCGCAAGCAGAAACGCCTGGCTGTGATTGGCGGCGGCATGAGTTTTATCATTGCCGCCGTGCTACTCGTCATGTTCGCGTTTAGCCAGTCGGTCGCCTATTTCTACATGCCGGCGGACCTCGCCAAGAATCCGATACCGCCAGACACCCGCATCCGCCTGGGCGGTCTCGTCGGCGAGAGCAGCGTCGTTCGTGGTGAGGGCTCCGTCGTGCGCTTCGCCGTCACCGATCCGAGTGGAGAAATCGTCAATGTCCGCTACCAGGGCATCCTGCCAGACCTTTTCCGCGAGGGGCAGGGCGTCGTCACCGAGGGAAGCTTCGAGGGAGGAAGCAATCTCTTCTCCGCCGACACCGTGCTTGCCAAGCATGACGAGACATACATTCCGAAGGAAGTGGCCGACAGGCTGAAGGCCCAAGGACTTTGGAAAAAGAGCGAAGGAGCGGCCCCGCTAGGCAAGGCGAAGGGGCAGGAAGCAAAGGCCCAGGAGGCGAAGGCGACGCAATGATCATCGAGATTGGCCACTACGCGCTGGTTCTGGCGCTCGCAACCGCGATCATCCTGTCGGTCGTGCCCGCGATCGGCGCCCGACGCGGCGATCAGGCAATGATGGATGTCGCCCCAGTGGGCTCCGTCCTGCTCTTTGCCCTCGTCGCCTTCTCCTTTGCGGCGCTGACCTACGCGCATGTCGGCTCGGATTTCTCGGTCGCAAACGTCTGGGAGAATTCGCATTCGCTGGTGCCGCTGATTTTCAAGTTCTCCGGCGTCTGGGGCAATCACGAGGGCTCGATGATGCTCTGGCTGCTGATCCTGGCGCTGTTCAGCGCGCTGGTCGCCGTCTTCGGCCGCAATCTGCCGGATACGCTGAAGGCCAACGTGCTTTCGGTGCAGGCGTGGATTTCGGTTGCTTTCATCCTCTTCATTCTGCTGACCTCGAACCCGTTCATCCGCCTCGATCCGGCCCCTGCAGAGGGCAAGGATCTGAACCCGGTGCTGCAGGATGTCGGCCTCGCGATCCATCCGCCGCTGCTCTATCTCGGGTATGTCGGCTTCTCCGTCTGCTTCTCCTTCGCCGTGGCCGCTTTGCTCGAAGGCCGTATCGATGCCGCCTGGGCGCGGTGGGTTCGTCCCTGGACGCTCGCTGCCTGGACTTTTCTGACGCTGGGCATCGCCATGGGCTCCTATTGGGCCTATTACGAACTCGGCTGGGGCGGCTGGTGGTTTTGGGATCCCGTGGAAAATGCCTCCTTCATGCCCTGGCTTGCCGGCACGGCGCTGCTGCATTCCGCGCTGGTCATGGAGAAGCGCGATGCGCTGAAGATCTGGACGGTTCTCCTGGCGATCTTGACGTTCTCGCTGTCGCTGCTTGGCACGTTCCTGGTGCGCTCCGGCGTCTTGACCTCGGTGCACGCCTTCGCCAGCGATCCGAGCCGCGGCGTCTTCATCCTCGGCATCCTGTTGATCTTCATCGGCGGCGCCCTGTCGCTGTTTGCCTTCCGTGCACCGCGGCTTGCTGCCGGCGGCCTCTTCGCGCCGATCTCGCGTGAGGGCGCGCTGGTTCTCAACAATCTCATTCTGACGGTCGCCTGCGGCACGGTCCTGACGGGCACGCTCTATCCGCTGGCGCTGGAAACGCTGACTGGCGACAAGATTTCCGTCGGCCCGCCCTTCTTCAACATGACCTTCGGCCTGCTGATGACGCCGATCCTGATCGCGGTTCCCTTCGGGCCGCTGCTGGCCTGGAAGCGCGGCGATCTGCTCGGCGTGCTGCAGCGGCTCTATGTCGCCGCCGGCCTTGCCTTGATCGCCGGGCTGGTCCTGTTCTACGTCCGCCATGGCGGACCGGTGCTTGCCGTTCTCGGCCTGGCCGCTGGCTTCTTCCTGGTCTTCGGCGCGCTCACCGATCTCTGGTATCGCGCCGGCATGGGCAAGGTGAAGGTGGATGTCGCCTGGCGCAGGCTGTCCGGCCTGCCGCGCTCGGCGTTCGGCACCGCGCTGGCCCATGCCGGGCTTGGCATCACCGTGCTCGGCATTGTCGCCGTTACGACGTTCCAGGCGGAGAACATCACCGAGATGAAGCCGGGCGGCACCGCCGACATCGGCGGCTATACAGTGCGCTTCAACGGCATGCAGCCGGGTGTTGGCCCGAACTACACCGAGGACCGCGCCCGCTTCACCGTCAGCCGCGGCGGTGCGGCCGTCGCCGAGGTCTCCTCGGCTAAGCGCGTTTTTACCGCCAGCCGCACGGGCACCACCGAGTCCGGCATTCTCACCCTTTTCCCGAACCAGCTCTATGTGTCGCTCGGCGATCTGACCAAGGACGGCGGCATTGCCGTGCGCCTGTGGTGGAAGCCCTTCATCCTCTGCATCTGGGGCGGTGCCGTCATCATGGCGCTCGGCGGTGTCGTCTCGTTGAGCGACCGTCGCCTGCGCGTCGGCGCCCCGAGTCGCAAGCAGAAGGCCGCGAAACCTGCGGCGCCAGTGATGGAGGCGGCGGAATGATTAAACGGCTCCTGCTTGCTCTCGTCCTGATGCTGGCGGCTGCTCCGGCCTTTGCCGTCAACCCTGACGAAGTGCTCTCCGATCCGGCGCTTGAAGCCCGGGCGCGGGCGCTGTCGGCCAAACTGCGCTGCATGGTCTGCCAGAACCAGTCGATCGACGATTCCAATGCCGATCTTGCCAAGGATCTGCGCCTTCTCGTGCGCGAGCGCATCACCGATGGCGACGCCGACAAGCAGGTGCTGAACTATATCGTCTCGCGTTACGGCGAGTTCGTGCTTCTGAAGCCGCCTTTTAGTGTGCGGACACTGCTGCTCTGGGGCGCGCCCGTGCTGCTGATCCTTGCAGGCGGGGTATCGCTCATCGTCTTCGCCCGCAAGAGAGCCGGCAAGCCCACCGGCAGCAAACTCACAGCAGATGAGCAGGCGCGGCTTGTTGAACTGAGCTTAGACTGAAGCCTGGATTATTGAGGTTTATCCAATGCAACGATATGGCGGCGTCTGGAGCAGGATGCCGAAAAGTATGTGCGGTTTTCGGGCAACATCCCGCTAACTTTTCAGTTGAGAGGCGGCTTCAGATTTCAGGTCGATTTGAATAGCCCCTAGATTTATAGAGACCTTCTTCCCTAAAAATGAGGCAGGGAGGCCGTTATGGGCAAGGCCAATTTCAGCGACGACTTCAAGCGCGACGCGGTGCGTCAGATCACCGAACTTGGCTATCCGGTTTCGGAGGTTTCGTAGCGGCTGGGAGTCAGCCAGCACTCCCTTTACGAGTGGAAGAAGAAGTTTTCAGCATCGAATGACAGGAGCAGTGACCAGACCGAGGAGATCAGGCGACTCAAGAAAGAGCTGGCCCGCGTCAGCGAGGAGCGCGACATCCAAAAACGCTCACGGGCTTACGACCGCCTGCGCGCGGTAGAAACAGGTTGTACTACGCTCATGGCTGGAGGGGAGTTGCCGGCTGCGTATTGGAGGCGTCGGACCCCGGTAAAAAACTAGCACATGGGCTGTTGCGAACTTGAGAGTGGTGACGCTGTTTCGGCGGCGATTCCGATTAGGAAAATGACGAACGTGCGCGGCCCAGCCCCTCCCGATCCAGAGGAGGAGAAGCCGTGCTAGAGACAGTGTCATCCGACGCCTTGAACCTTACCCGCATGAACCCGGGTGCCGCAGCGATCGACATCGGTTCCACGATGCACATGGCTGCCGTCAATCCTGATAGCGACGACATCCCGATGCGTGCCTTCGGCACCTTTACCCACGATCTGCATGATCTCGCTGGCCGGTTCAAATCCTGCGGGGTCACCAGCGTCACAATGGAGTCGACCGGCGTCTATTGGATTCCTGCCTTTGAGATCCTGGAGCAACACGGCTTTGAGGTGATCCTCGTCAAGCTCGATACGCGAAGAATGTCCCGGGCCGGAAAACCGACGTCAGCGATGCGGCTTGGCTTCGCCAATTGCATTCCTATGGCCTGCTGAGAGGAAGTTTTCGCCCCAACGCACAGGTCGCCACGTTGCGGGCTGCGGCAACGAGAACGGCTGGTCGAGTATGCCGCGGCTCATATCCAGCACATGCAGAAGGCTTTGATGGAAATGAACCTGCAGCTTCACCATGTCGTCTCGGACATCACCGGCGTCACGGGCATCAAGATCATTCGGGCTATCGTCACCCGAGAGCGCGACCCGGAGGTACTGGCATCATTGTGCGATGTCCGCTGCCACTCCTCCCTGGAGACGATCAGGGCATCCCTGACCGGGAACGACCGCGATGAGCATGTTTTTCTGCTCTCACAGTCGCTTGAGTTGTACGACTTCTATCAGTTGAAGATGCTCGAATGGACGATCGGCAAGCAGCACTCAGGTGACTGCGCCCGCCTAGATTGGCCAGCCGGTCCTCAGCAGACCCCATAGAGCAGCGCCCAGCGTCGACTTCGAACAGAAGCAAGCACTCGGCGAGGGATTAAGCTCACAAGGGATTGACTCAAGGCCTCGTTACAGAAGCCGATCTGCTGCGCTTCTGCGATTGGCAGCCACCACGATCGGCAGAAGCGACACTGGGCTTGGCGCATTTTATCGACGGCTGGCCGGCCGCATAGGTAAGCAGAAGGCTGTGGCGGCGACGGCACGCAAAATTGCGGTGCTATGCTACAATGCCCTCCGATTTGGGATGATTTATCGAGATCCGGGCGCAGCCGACTACGTTGAGCAGCATCGTGGCCGGGTCATCGCCAATCCATCGCAAGCTTCACAATGACCTTCTCGAGCAGGGCGGGACGTGCTGCCCGAACCGCGTGGCGCGCTTGACCCGGCTTGCGGGGATCAAGGCCCAGATCGGCTACAAGCGCCGTCCTGGCGTTTACGGCGGCAGACCCTCAGTCGTTGTCGACAACACGCTCGACTGGCGGTTCGATGTCAAGGCTCCGGACCGGGCTTGGGTCACGGACATCATCTACATCAGAACCTGCGAGGGATTTGTCTATTTTGCGGTCGTCATCGACCTCTATTCCCGCCGTGTTATCGGCTGGGCTATACAGAGCCGCCAGACCACAGATGTCGTGCTGCAAGCCCCCGCTCATGGCAGTCTGGCGGCGCAAGCCAAAAGAGGCGGTGCTGGTCCACACGGATCAGGGATCGCAGTTCACAGCATGGACTGGGTATCGTTTCTGAAACACCACAATCTGGCTCACTCGATGAGCCGTCGGGAGAACTCGATAACGCTGTCGTCGAGAGCTTTTTCAATCTTCTGAAGCGAGAACGGATACGCTGCAAGGTCTACCGGTCACGCGACGAAGCCCGAGTCAGGACGTGTTCGACCACATCGAGATGTTCTACAACCCGAAATGCAAACACGTCAGGAATGGAATGCTGTCACCGTCGAGTTCGAGCGACAGCAGAAACCGTAACCCGAGGTGGTGTCTACGAAACTCGGGGCTATTCAATTCGATCTAAAATCATTCGGCTCTAACCGAGAGCCCTGCCTTCTCCATTGCTGGAAACAATCCCTCCTTGAGGCCGAGATCGTCGAACGGTCCCACGCGCTTGTAGAGGATGGTGCCGTCGGGGGCGACGAGATAGCTCTCCGGAATGCCGTAGACGCCCCAGTCGATCGCCGCCTTGCCGTTCGGGTCGACGCCGATGGCACGATAGGGATTGCCGAGCTCGCCGAGGAAACGCAGCGCATTGTCGTTCTTATCCTTGTAATTGATCGCCACGATATTGAGCTGGTTGTCCTTTGCCAGCTCCTTGAGGATCGGGTGTTCTTCGCGGCATGGAATGCACCAGGACGCAAAGACGTTGACGAGGGTGAGTTTGCCCTTGACCGCCTCATCCGTCAGCGCCGGCAGGCCGGAGCCTTCGAGCGGCGGCAGGTTTAGTGACGGCGCCTTGTTGCCAATCAAGACGGAGGGAATTTCGGCGATGTTCTTGCCGTGGAAATCCTGGTCGTAGAGCATTTTCGCCGCCGTTGCTGCGATGCCACCGAAGACGACAAGCGGAATCAGCGCAAGCGTATAGCGGCTGGTGCCGCCGCTTGTCGGCTTGTTCTCGTGCGGAGCCTCGGTCATGCGCCGTCCTTCGGTCGGGCAGAACGGCGACGGAGACCGGCGGTTTCGAGCGCCGCCAATTCCTTCTGGCGCGCGCGCCCGTCAGCCAAGGTCCAGACCGTTATGCCGATCGTCACCAGGGCGGCGAGACCATAGGAGCCGTAGACGTAAATAGCGTAGGAGCCCATCTCTATTCCTCCCGGTTTGCCATGCGGGCAGCCATGCGGCGCTGGGTGGTGATGCGGCGGCGCCAGATCTCGTTGCGCATCGCCATAATGTGCAGCGTGAAGAACAGAAGCGTGAAGGCGATCGCCATGACGAGAAGCGGGCGCAGGAACTCCGGGTCGATCGCCGGCCCGTCGAGGCGCAGCACGCTCGCCGACTGGTGCAGCGTGTTCCACCAGTCGACCGAAAACTTGATGATCGGGATGTTGACGAAGCCGAAGAGGATCAGCACTGCGGTGAGGCGTGCCGCCTTTGACGGATCGTCCATCGCGCGGTTCAGCGCGATCAGACCGAGATACATCAGGAAGAGAATGAAGACCGAGGTGAGCCGCGCATCCCAGACCCACCAGGCGCCCCACATGGGCTTACCCCAAAGCGAGCCGGTAACCAGCGCAAGCAGCGTGAACGTGGCGCCAAGCGGAGCAGCAGCCTTTGCCGAAACATCGGCGAGCGGATGGCGCCAGACGAGCGTGCCGATCGCCGAGGCGCTCATGATCGTGTAGCACATCATCGCAAGCCAGGCCGACGGAACGTGAATGTACATGATGCGGACGGTCTCGCCCTGCTGGTAATCGACCTCGGCCGAAAAGCTCAGATAGAGCCCGAGGATGAAACAGAGGACCGTGATGCTGACCAGCGAGGGAAGGATGCGGGCGGCCAACGCCAGAAATTGTGTCGGGTTAGCAAGAGAAATCAGCCCGTTTCTGGGTATTGCTCGAATTTCAGTCATGACCCCTCCAAAAAGGACGAACCCCCTTCCGGGGCGCGCTCGCAGGTGAATAAAACGCCAAAAAATACCTCCCCCCGATCGACAGCGGTCCCGTTTTCACCTCGCTGCCCGTGGTTCGCCGGTGTGTCGGTTGCGCGCTGACGCCATCGCCCCCAGGCAATGCTGCTGTCGCCCAAGCGCCGGCCAGGGCCGCTTTAGAACCGAGCCCGACCTTGGATCAAAACCGCAACGATTTCCAATAACTAGCGAACATCGATTCGATAACTCTGCACTCAGTTGCTTGCTCACGGGCCGCGTTTCGTGTCTCAGCGTTGTGCCCGCGGCACCGGCACCTTCAGAGGCGGGAACGGCGCGGGGGCTCCTACACCGGATGGGACGTCGACACACTCAGTATCGCGCTTTCGATGACCCCGGAAGAGACGGGCTGGCTCCGCCACCATCGCATCTCATCGAACGGGTGGTCCCGACTCAAGGTCTGATAACCGCCACCGATATTGAAATGGAAAGACGGGATCGACATGCGAGCCTAGAAAATCATGCGCGTCGTGGTGGCACCGAGCCCGCTCGCGGAATATCGCAAGGTAACCGATGAAATCCCGCTCCGGATGCCTTGCAAGGATCGGTGCCCATGCGCCGCGGCGGAATCTGTCCCGTTCTTAATGACGCGGTTGGGACTGCACCTTGGGCTCCAACAGACACCCGAGACAGCTTCAGTTCAGCCCGCGCGGCCACCTCCCGACATCGGAGCGCAAGCTCGAGAAAATGAAGCGAGGGAGATCCGTTGGAATGACTTTGAAGACGGTTGGGAGGTCCTCATCCCTCTGTCGCCTTCAAGAAGTCGAACTCGTCATTGGCCCTCGCTGCCGTTCCGGAGCTGGTGATTCCGAGGCCCTCGCGATCACCAACTCCCGCTCCTGAGCATCGACAGCACAAGGATCTATGCCGAACTCGATATCGAGAAGTTAACCCCCGACCGCAAGAGGCCGGTTGCAAGGGTGTGGTAAGAGAGGTGGGGGCCGTGGTGCGAATAGTCATCAATGCCTGCCCGTTCGAGCGCTTGCTTTGCAATCATCGTGATTGCGGTGGAGTCGAAACAGACATGCGACGCGAGTGTCCGGAGAAATAGCACCGACGGCAGGATGAAGCTGGTCGCACATGCCGGATATAACGGCTCGTTGCTTGTCGCCACCCCTTGCTATCGACAAGAATCGCACCCGATTGGCAGTCGATATCATCAAGACTGAGGGCCAACGGCGGATGGACGGCACGCAATCGGCCGAGGCCACCGAAATGAAGCCCTTCAGATACAAGTAGCGTAGGAAGGCACGTACCACCCCGCATATTGCCTTGCCGCTGTCGGCAGAGCCATCAAGAGCAAGCCACTCGACATAGCCGATGACGATCCCGCGTGAGCGCTGAAAACCCATTCGCACCGGCCAAGGCCTCCCAGCCTATGAGGCGAACTGAAAAGCTTGGACGGACAACCCGGAGCGATTCAGATACGATCCAATCCACTTGACATCAGGACTAAGCAACTAATTGCGGTGAGGCGGCTTTTCCGCGTGCGCCGAGGTTGTGTCGTCTGGCCTATCGCGGTTTTCGAACAGAATTCGTTCGGCTGCTCCCGCAAGATCGTCATATTGGCCGCTTCGCAACGACCACATGAAAGCTCCGAGTGCAATGGCGCCGAGCGCGAGCGCAACGGGAATCAGGAAGAAGTAATCCGTCATCGCGCTTTTTCCGTCGCAAGCGCCTGGCTGGAGATATCGAGGGCGGGCGCGTCAGCGCGCGGCTCCATACGCGAGCGCCGGCCATGCAGCCGCAGGGAATTGGCGATCACGAGCAGTGACGACGCCGACATCGCCACCGCCGCGACCAGCGGTGTCACATGGCCGAGGATCGCGACGGGTACCGCAATGGCATTGTAGCCGATGGCGAGGACGAGATTTTCGCGCACGAGCCGCCGCGCATTGCGTGCAACGGTAATGGCCTGCGGCACGGCGAGAAGACTATCGTGCAGAAAGACGAGATCTGCGGCATTGCGTCCGACATCGGCAGCGCTAGCCGGAGCCATGGACGCATGGGCAGCGACGAGGGCAGGCGTGTCGTTCAGGCCGTCGCCGACCATCAACACGCGCTGTCCCGCGTCCGTCAAGGAAATGATGTGTTTGGTTTTGTCGGCGGGGGAGACGCCCGCACGGTACGGAAGTCCGAGCTCGGATGCGAGACGGCGCACCGGTTCGTCGCGGTCGCCAGACATGATCTCGACGCGGCATCCTAGGCGGGAAATGGAGCGCACGGCATCGCGGACGTCCGGGCGAAGATCGCTGTCGAAACGGAAGGCCGCGCGCAGTTGCCCGTTCTCCGAAAGGACAACGCCGACGATAGCCGGCTGTTCGGCCGCATCCGTCAGCGCCCAGTCCGCCCGGCCGAGCCTGTAGATCGTCGTGCCGACGGTGGCCTGCATCCCAGCCCCTGTGTGTTCCGAAATTCCGCTCAGCGTCATCGGCGCGATGGCGTCGTCCCGACCTGCGGCGGCCAGCGCGCGTGAGTAGGGATGGCGTGAGTGCGCGGCAATGGAGGCGGCGATCGCCAGCACCGCGGGATCGATGGCCTCGCGGTTGATGAGCCGTAGCCGATCCAGGGTCAGCGTTCCGGTCTTGTCGAAAATCACGGTGTCGACGTCCGCGATGCGCTCCAGCGCGCCACCGTCCTTGACCATCACGCCGCCCTCGAACAGGCGCCGCGCCGCAACAATCTGCACCATCGGCACGGCAAGACCGAGCGCGCAGGGGCAAGTGATGATCAGCACCGCGATGGCGATGGTTGCGGCGCGATGCAGGTCGCCTTCCACGATCATCCAGCCGATGAATGTCAGGAGTGCGGTGAGATGCACGACCGGCGCATAGAGACGCGAGGCGCGGTCCGCGATACGCCGGTAGACCGAGCGCCCGGCTTCGGCTGCTTCCATCATTCGCACCATTTCGGCGAGGAATGAATGTTTCGCGGTAGTCGTCGCGATGATGGTGAGGGGGGCGGTCAGGTTCAGCGTTCCCGCGGACAGCATCGTGCCCGGCGAGACCGGTTGGGGAAGGCTCTCGCCGGACACTAGCGTATAGTCGACCTCCGATTGTCCTGTTTCGACTCGGGCATCAACCGGCACGCGCTCGCCCGCCGCAAGCAGGATATGCATATCCGGCTGGATCTCGTTTACCGGCAGATAGGCATGTGTGCCGTCGTCCTGCATTACGAGCGCGCCGCGCGAGGACAGGCGGGCCAACCCTCGGACGGCGGTGCGCGCGCGCTCGCGCATCATGTGATCAAGCGTGCGGCCGATCAACAAAAAGAACAGCAGTGAGATCGCCGCGTCGAAATAAGCGTGCGATTCGTGATGGGACGTCTCGTAAAGGCTCATGCAAAACGCGAGCAGAACGCCGATGGAAATCGGAACGTCCATGTTGGTCTGACCATGGCGCAGAGCGCGCCATGCCGACGAAAAGAAGACGCGGCCCGAATAGACAAGCGCGGGGAAGGCGATCAGCGCGGAGATCCAGTGAAACAGGTTGCGGGTTGAAGCATCCGCGCCGGACCATATCGACACCGAAAGCAGCATGATGTTACTGGCCGCGAAACCTGCCACCGCAAGCGCGCGGATCAGCTCTTTCAACGTCTTGTCCATCTCGTCCGCGCCTGCATCATGAAGATGCGCGTCGTAGCCGATCTTGTTGAGCGTCTCGATGAACGGTGCAGGCGGTTTGTCCGCCTGCCAGCGGATCGCAACGCGCTTGGTAGAGAGATTGACGCGCGCGTTCTCCACACCGGAAAGCGCGGCGAGCGCGGCTTCGACTTTCCGGATGCAGCCGCCGCAGTGAATGCCTGGCACCGAGAGGTCGGTCTGGCGGACGCCCTCGCCGACGATGCGGCTCGCGAGCAGCACTTCCTCATTCGCGGGAGGATCAGACATGGCAAGAATCGATTCAGCGCCGAGCGCACAACAACTCATCAGCACTCCGTTTCTGCGCGCCACCGGCGATCTGCCGGCGGTGCGTCTTCAAATCGCGGCTTCGTCCGCTACCGCGCGATAGGCATGCCAGGTGCTGTGCCCGAGGACAGGAAACACTATGATCAAGCCAAGCATTCCGGTGGCGAGAGAGAGCAGGAACAGCGCAAGCACAATGGCGCCCCAAGTCAGCGTCACGGGCAGGTTGTTCCAGACCAGCGCCATACTCGAGCCCATGGCGGTGAGGGCGTCAACGCGCTTGTCGAACATCATGGGAATTGAAAACGCGCTGATAGCAAACGAGAAGGCCGCGAACAGTCCACCGATGGCACTGCCGATAATAAGCATGGCCCAGCCGACCGGCGTGCTGAATAGCATCGGTGCGATATGCTCGAGACCGGGAAACGGCACCAGGCCGAAAAACAACGCGTAGATGATCACCGCTGCGCGCATCCATGTGATCAGTAAAAGGCACAACAGTACGCCCACGAACAAGATCTGTCCGCCGCATCGCGGCCTGACGAAGATCATGTTCGCGAGATTGACGGGCAGGCCGGCGGCGAGGCAGCGGCTTTTTTCATATAGGCCCAGTGCGAGGATCGGGCCGACCATCATAAAGCCGGCGAACGCCGGAAACAGGATGTAGTCCCAGTCCAAGCGAAACAGGCCGCCAACGATGGCGACGGACGCAAGAAAGATCAACAGGCCATAGCAGAGGCTCGTCATCGGCTGCACGGTCAGATCCTGCCAGCCTTTCGCAAGCCATGTGAGGGCATCGGCAGGTGCAAGCAAGCGGTGCCAGCGGTTTTTCGGGGGAAGCGGAGGCACGACGGTCGGGATAATGGTCATGTCGATCACTCCACCAGTGCTTTGGTTGTCATGGACGGTTTCGATGAACACGACGACGTTGCCGCGCCGAAGCTATTCGCGCCGTCGCCTTCGCCGTGCTGGAGATGAGCTACGCAATCCGGCTCTGAGGACACAGCCACGTAAAGCAGATGCGCATTGGCGGCGGCCAGCACGATCAGTCCGAAGCCGACAGACAGCCAGACGATGGATTTCGTCTTCCACCCGCCATGGGATGCCGCCGTACCACTCATGGGTTGGGCACCCTCTGATCGAAAAGGTATAGCGCGAGGATCTTGCGATCGATCGGTGTCAGGCGGCCTTCCCATGATGGCATGTGGCCCTGCCGCCCGTTCCACAGTGTGTTCGTGATCGTCTGCGCGTCGCCGCCATAGATCCAGAACTTATCGGTCAGGTTCGGTGCGCCCACGTCGCTGTTGCCCTTGGCGTCCTCGCCATGACATGCGGCGCAATTGGCAGCGAAGATCTCCTTGCCGGCGTCCACATCGCCGGGCTTTGCGGTGGATGGATCGGAGAACGAGCGCACGAAGGCCACCACCTTGTCGATATCGGCACGCTGGAGGATCTGATCATGGCCGAAAGCCGGCATCTGCGAGGTGCGGCTGTCCGGATGCGGCGAGTTGATGCCGACGCGGATAGTCTCGGCGATGACTTCCGGATCGCCGCCCCATAGCCATGAGGTGGTGATCAGGTTCGGGAAGCCGTGGCCGCCCTTTGCGTTGAGCCCGTGGCACACGGCGCAATTGTCGCCGAACAGGGTGCGGCCGGTCTGGCGCACGGCGGTCATCAGCACAGGGTCGGCCTGAATGTCCCGATCGCTTTTGGCCTCGATCTGCTTGGCCCATGCACTGCGGCCAAGGGCGGCTCGCTTCAGCGAAGCCTGCACGATTTTGCGCTGGTCGACGCCGAGCAGACCTTTGGTGTAGCTGACGCCGAGCGGCCACGCGGGCATCAGCACCCAGTAGCCGACCGAAAAAAGAAAAGTAATCAACAGGAAAAAGTACACTGCGCGGGGAACGGGCGTGTTCAGTTCCTTGATACCGTTCCACTCATGTCCGGTGGTGAGATAACCGGTGTAGTTGTCGCGTTCTTTTACCGTCATGGCCCATCCTCTTTGTGCAGGACTGACTTCGCGGCGCGATCGAACGCCTTCTTGTTCGACGGCCAATAGGCATAGACAACGGTGATGATCGAGAGCGCGATCAGATAGAACAATCCGAACGACTTCGAGAACCACACTAACGTATCGTGTCCAAGATCCATGATCACCTCGCAGCGTCCGCAACGGCTTTGTGAGCCGCGTCGGTGAGGTGGCCGAGCACCTGGAGATAGGCGACCAGTGCGTCCATCTCAGTAAGTTCGCCGGGCTTGCCGTCGAACACGCGGACGTTGGTAGCCTTGCCGTAGCGTTGGGTGACACCGTCGGCGTAGGGCGAATCTGGCACGGCCTGGCCGTAGACGTCCTTGCCGGCATTCGCGATCATGTCGTCGGTGTAGGGCACGCCGACGACGCGCTGGGCCTTCAGGTGCGCGCCGAGATCATCCGTGCGCAGCGTCGTTTTCAGCAACCACGAATACTTGGGCATGACGGAGACGGAAAGAACATCGCGCGGGTTGTTAAGGTGTGCGACATGCCATTCGTCTGAATATTTTCCGCCGATGCGCGCGAGGTCCGGTCCCGTGCGCTTTGAGCCCCACAACATCGGATGGTCGTATTTCGATTCAACCGCGAGCGAGTAGGGACCATAACGTTCGACTTCATCGCGCAGGGTGCGGATCATCTGCGAGTGGCAAGCGTAGCAACCTTCACGGATGTAGATGTTGCGGCCCGCCAGTTCGAGCGGTGTGTAGACGCGCATATCGGGCGCATCTTCCACCGTCTGATGAATCGTGAAGAGCGGCGCGATTTCCACGAGGCCGCCTATGCTCGCTATGAAAATGATACCGAGCGTGAGTCCGATGGCTTTGCGTTCGAGCCGATAGTGCAATCCGAACATGCGGCTTACTCTCCAGATTGAAGGACGGTCGCGCCGCCGATCACCGGCGATGGCCTGTCGGTCGCGGATTCCTGGACCTCGCGGCTGCCGGTTCTGATCGTCATCCAGATGTTGTAGGCGCCAACGATCGCACCGGTCAGGAACAGCAGGCCGCCGACGGCACGCGCAATGTAGTAGGGATGCATCGCAATCAGCGAGTCGACAAAGGAATAGGCGAGAGTGCCGTTCTCATTGTAGGTTCGCCACATCAGCCCCTGGATGATGCCGGAATTCCACATAGCGAAGACGTAAACGACGGTGCCGGCCAGCGCGAGCCAGAAATGCACCTCCACAAGTCGCGGGGAATACATCCGCTCACGTTTCCAGAGCCACGGCACGATGGCATAGATCGAACCGAACGTGATCATCGCCACCCATCCGAGCGCGCCGGCATGGACGTGGCCGACGGTCCAGTCGGTGTAGTGGGAGAGCGAGTTCACGGGGCGGATGGCGAGGAATGATCCTTCGAAGGTGGTGATGCCGTAGAACACCGCGGCCACCATCATGAAGCGGAGCGTTGCATCGTCGCGCACCTTGTCCCATGCGCCGTTCAGCGTCAGCAGCGCGTTGGCGGCGGACGCCCACGATGGGATCAGGAGCATCAGCGAGAACGTCATGCCCAACGTCTGCACCCATTGCGGCAGCGCCGTGTAGTGCAGGTGGTGCGACCCCGCCCACATGTAGAAGAAGGTGATACCCCAGAAACTGATGATCGACATCCGGTAGGAATAGATCGGCCGTCCGGCCCTCACCGGCAGGAAGTAATACATCATGCCGAGGAAGCCGGCGGTCAGGAAGAAGGCGACGGCGTTGTGGCCGTACCACCACTCGGTCATCGCGTCCTGCACGCCGGAGAACAGTGAGTAGCTCTTGGCGCTGCCGAAGGAGACGGGGACGGCGAGGTTGTTGACGATGTGCAGCATCGCGATCACCACGATGAAGGCCATGTAGTACCAGTTGGCTACATAGATGTGCGGTTCCTTGCGCCGCGCGAGCGTGCGCAGGTAGATGGCGAAGTATACGACCCACACAACCAACAGCCAGATATCCGCGTACCACTCCGGCTCCGCGTATTCCTTGGACTGGGTGACACCCATCATGTAACCGGTGACGGCGAGCACGCAGAACAGATTGTACCCGAGCAGCACGAACCACGGGCTGAGCTGATCGGGTAGGCGCGCGCGCGAGGTCCGCTGCAGCACGTAGTAGGATGTCGCGATCAGTGCGTTGCCGCCGAAGCCGAAGAGCACGCTGGTGGTATGGACAGGACGCAGCCGTCCGAAGCTCGCCCAGCCGACATCGAACGTGAAGTCGGGCTTCACCAAAAGCCACGCCACCCAGTCACCGATAAAGAGGCCAAACACGGCCCAGCTCATCGCGAGAATGATGCCGAATTTTGTCGGATCGTCGTAATAGCGGGTGAGGCGTTCGTCGTCAGGCTCTGGATCGTAATAGATCGATATGACTTTGACGATTCCGGCGAGCGCCGCGATCCCGATGAGTGCGCCGTGAATGCCGAGCGGATCGTCCTTGCCTACGATGCCCAGTATCAGCCCGCACAGCGCGATCCCGAGCAGGATCAAAAGCGCGTACTGACGTTCTGCTTTGGTCAGTTGTCCCATCATTGTCTTGCTGCCCCTAAAACCGGAATCGCGATCCAGTCTGCGTTGAAAATCAAAGGTCAGATCAAATCGACCGCAAGGCGCCGCCGGCCATGATACTGATTTAGCCTTCATGCCAACGATCGTCCGCGCAACGCGTCGTTATTTCAATGTTGCAAGGTAGCCAACGAGGTCCGCCCTATCCGTCGGGTCCTTCAACCCGGCGTAGGGCATCCTGGTTCCGGGGACGGCCTTCTGGGGCGATTCCAGAAACGCATCAAGCGACATAGCATCCCAGACGATGCCGGAAATCTTCATCGCGTTACTGTAGCGGAAATCAGCAGTTGTACCCGCCTTCCGACCGACAATCCCTTCCAGCCCCGGACCGACCCGATTGGCATGATCGATGGCATGGCACACTGCACAGGCCTTGAAGATGCTTTTCCCGTGCTCTGCATCCTGTGCGAAGCTGGCGCTCGCGACTAAGCCCGCAAACATCACCACAGTGATAAACGCGCCGATTTTTCCTGTGTTCTCCATTATCAAACTCCTTTTTTGTATGTGCGGTTATCCGTTCGGAAACGTTTGACGCAGCTCCTTTGCAGCGCCGGATGCTGAGGTTAAATGGACCAACTTTTGGAAAATGACCTTGCAACGCCGGCGAGGGAAATCACCTCTCGTCATCGAGTCGATATACGATGGTTATTGCTGCTCGCTGCGAGCGTAATTCCGTAGCAAGAAATGCCACGAGCCGCATCGCACTTCGAAACCGAGTTCGCATTCTGCGAAGAATCTAAGCGGCGTTCAGTCGTTGTCTCGGCCCAACTCCTGGTTCGCTCAACCCGAAAGCTGGCGTTGACAGAGGCGGGGGTCTCGTATCTGGCCGCGTGCAAACGCATTCTCGACCAGGTTGACGAAGCCGAATCTCAAGCTGCTGGAGAGCATAACGTTCCACGCGGCGGTCTTACGATCACGGCACCGATCGTCTTCGGTCGGCTTATGTCGTCCCGGTGGTGCCTGCGTTCTTGGCCAAGTTTCCGCAGATAAATGTCTCTTTAACGCTCCCAGATCGTACACTTGACCTCGCTGATGAGCACATCGATCTCGCCGTTCGCACGGGTGTGTTGTCTGACAGTACGCTCGTTGCGACGAAGGTTGGTGAAATTCGCCGAGTCGTGGGCGGGAGTCCCGCTGCGACCCGACCGAGCTCTTTCCCATCCTTAACCATATTCGCGGATGCCTGATGCACTGATCCTCGACGCTTTCCAGCTCCGAATTCCAGAAGGCGTGTCCGTCCGTCCAGTGATGCCCGACGTGGGTTTCATCGTGCCGGCGCCAGTGGCAGAGTGCCTTTAGCATAAAGCGCCTCCGCGCCGCGTGATGCTGCATTTCTATCGCGCGTGCTCAGAAGCGCCATGAATAGGTAACGGTAAACATCCAATGGAGCTTCATCAGGTTCGGTACTTTCTAGCTGTCGCGAGCACGCTGAACTTCACGCGTGCGGCGGAGATGTGCAACGTCACGCAACCGGCATTGACCAAGGGCGTGCAAAAACTGGAGCAGGAACTTGGGGGTGAGCTCATCTACCGAGAACGTCAGCTCACCCACCTCACTGACCTGGGCAAAGCGGTGCTGCCCATGCTCGAGCGCGCGCTTGCTTCGACCGAGGCGGTTCGACGCCAAGCACGTCAGTTTCAGCAAAAGGAGATGGCCCCCTTAACGATCGGTCTCGCCCCATCCATTTCCGCCTCGCTCGTTCTTGAGCCTATCGCCGAGATTCGCAAATTCGTCCCCGGCCTGCATGTCGAGCTACGAGAAGAGCCGCAAAGCCGCCTTATCGAGCTTCTGTTAGAGGGCGAAGTGAATGTCGCCCTGGTCGGTGATCTCGACGACATGCCCGAACGGATCGACGATTGGGCGCTGTTCGAAGAGCGTTATGTCGCCGTTCTCGCGCCGTCGCATGAACTTGCGGACCGTCCTGTGATCGCAATGGATGCGCTGCGCGAAGCCAATATCCTGGATCGCTCCTACTGCGACGCGGCTCGCAAATTTCAGCATCTCTTTCCCGACGCGCCGCCGCATCACAATTATCGCAGCTGCCGCGACTTGCACCTGCAGCATCTGGCAGCCGCGGGGTTCGGAATAGTCCTGGCTCCCGAGCATATGCCCCGGCTGCCCTCCCTAAAGGCGCTTCCGATCGAGGGCGATCCGGTATGGCGGGAGGTCCGGCTTCTTGCCGTGCAGGGCCGCCGCTACTCGCCAGCGCTTGATGCCTTCGTAAAGGTTGTGCGACTGCGCGACTGGTCTGTTCACACGAGATCGTCTGTTCACGAAATCCACCTCGAACCGACCGGTACGTCCGCATGACCTGTTTCGTGTGCCCGTCGAAACCAAGGCACGCTACACGGGTAGGGTTACCATTCCGGGCACAGTCATGGGTCGACTGGATAGATGCTGCAATCGCGCCGACATTCGTGATCGAGACGGCGTAGTCAGAGAGGATCCTTCGTCGAGCCCGATTCTATGGTCCGCCAAGAACCTCCGACACCCTGCCACAGCTCGCCTTCTTACCGGATCGCAGGGTCAGGCCATTTCCGCATCCGACGAATAATGTCCCGCCGGAGCTCCTGAACGGAAATGGATTTGTCGGGCAACATCGCAATCGTGACCCGTTCATGTCGCGCCACCGGTCTTGCCCTTGCCAGAGGCTTGCGGGAACCGGCGCGAGCGTTGTTGTGAATGGCCGATTGGAAGCAAGTGTGGACGACGCGGTCGCGTCGATCACAAAGGTCGTGCCGGTTGCAAAGGTGCGCGGGTTTCGCCGTAAACCGCTGACCTTCCGTAGCGATCTTCAATTCCCACGCCTCTAAGGGCTGTTCTCAGAATTAGGCAAATCTATCTAAGGAAGGCCACATCCATTAGCCGTTCACTGACACCAACTCAGTTGAGTCCTGATCTTAGCTAACCGCACCTTCTTCCGCGCGCTCTACGTTCTTTCTTGCGTCCTCAGTGCCAAGAAATCCCGCCCTCGCGGGCACTCCCTTCAGTTCACAGCCGCGTTTGATGCGCTCAATCGAAACCTCGAAGAGGAAGTCTCTCACTTCTCCCACTGACATCTCGCATGGTCTGAGAGACGCGCTGCCCGATGCCCGAGCGATATAGGTTGAAAGCCGTCCGCGATGCCGGCTACACGGATGCGAACGTTATGGAGATCGTCGCGCTGGTGGCCATGTACTCCCTGACGAACTTTTTCAATAACTTGTTCGATCCCGTCAAGGTCTTTCCTGCCGTTACACCGGCTGGATCGATCTGAACCCTATCCGGTCGCGTCGACCATCTCCGAGGATTCTTTGAGGTTTCATGTGATGCGAGCGTAACGCCAAAGCCCGGATGCCACCCAGGAAAGATTGTTGGGAACGCGTCCGGGCTTTCCTTATGGGCCGCAAGGCTAGGACAACTTCGGCCATGTCCCGGCGCAGCTGGGCCGCTCATCTAGGAGGAAGAAAGGGACAGTCAATCATCCAATTGTCGCGCGCTGGCCGGCGCAGTACCCCGACCGGTTCCAGCTCTCTCCCTGCCGACGCCCAATGGGGTGAAGGTGGGCATCATGCTTGAGGAAACGAACCTCGCCTACGAGCCGCACCGGATCGACATCATGACGAACGAAAACCACGACCCGGCCTTTTCTCGCGCTCAACCCAAACGGCAAGGTTCCCGCGATCTACGACCCCGATGGGCCGGGGCACTCAGCTCGCGCTGTCCGAATCGGGCGCGATCCATGTTGTTGTAGGCGTTCATCAGATTGATCGCGATCGTGAGGTCGACCAGTTCCTTCTCGCCGAAAACCGCGCGCGCCGCCTGGTATGCCTCGTCCGGCACACCGGTTTGGGCCGCACGTGTTACCGTCTCGGCCCAGGCCATGGCGGCGCGCGCTCTCCTGAAGAGGCTGCCACCTTCCGCCCAGGCCTGAATCACGGCGAGCTTCTCGATCGGCACGCCCGTATTCGTGAGATCGCGAGTATGCATGTCGATCCAATAAGCACAGTTGTTGATCTGTGAGACCCTCAGATAGACTAGATCCACGAGCTCTGCGTGCAGGCTGCTCTGCATGATATAGCCATAGACTCCGCCAAAGGGCGCCGCCTGGCGCGATCTGAATATAGCCCAGACGTCTTGAAGGTTATTTGACGGGTGTGGTCAGCGCTTTGTCATTAGCGTCGAGGACGAAGACAGCGAGCAGCTTCGCCGGCTCGGTCTTGCTCGCGTTTCGGCTGATCGAATGGATCGCCCCCGGCCCCTCGGACCAGCTCTCGCCCTCCCGATAGATGCGCGTCTCGCCGTCATTCACCTTTGACTCGATCGCCCCGGAGATCACGTAGGCATAGATGAACGCGGACTTCGCGTGGGTATGGGACGGGGAGGCCGCACCCGGCGCGTAATCGACCTCCACGGCGATCAGCGATTTGCCGGGGATATTGGGAATGGCCGCCTCGAAGTTCTTCGTGACGGTTTCCGCTTCACCGTCGTGGGCGGACATGGAGCCGGCCGTTGAGAAGGTGAGGGCGACGCAGGTGGTGGCAATAATGGTTCGGATCTTCATGGGCTTTCTCCTTTTTCCTATAACTGGTCTTCATTCTTCATTGTTTGATCCCGGCCTTGCCAGCCTGCCGTATCGGTAGCGGAATTGGCGCGAAACACGCGTTAGCGACAGCACGAGCGGCGCGCCGACCGACGCGTGAAATTCGGATGATCGAGCGCTACTTTCCTCCTCCTGGATGAGCCGCGCCGGCACGCAGGCGGTGCGAAAAGCAGGAGCTGATACGGTCGCCCACACGCCCGTTCGCGATTTCGACGAGGGTTTCCTAGTTCCTTGCAATTATTGCCTCGACGTTAGAGGACCGAGACCAGCCGGACTAGATAGGCAAGAAACGATCGCCATGATCCAAGACGACAACGCTGATCTAAGCGGAGGGCAGAACCGTTCGCCCTCCTAAAGTCCTCACGGACGAACGCGAATGATCGTCTTTCCCGGGCGTCGCTCGGTCGAGTTGAAGGCGGCGACGGCATCAGCGAGGGTCGAGACGTTGCCGATGTTCGTCCGCAGCCGTCCCTCACGCACCCGCCGCACAATCTCAGTCAGTTGGGCGCGATCGGACACGACAACGAAGTCGACCGCGAGGCCGTCGGCCGGGCGCGCCTCGGTCGGGCCGGCGATGGTCACCAGCGTCCCTCCGGCTCGAACAAGCCCTGCGGACCGCTTCTGGATGTCGCCACCGAAGACATCGAAAATCAGATCGACTCTGCCGACGTCTTCCAGGCGGTCGTTCTCAAGGTCAACGAAGTCGTGCGCGCCGAAGTCGAGTGCCTTCTGACGGTGGGCGGCGCGCCCGGTGCCGATGACGTAGGCGCCGGCCTCACGCGCGAGCTGGGTTACCATTGACCCGACCGCGCCGGCCGCACCGTGCACGAGGACGCACTGCCCCGCTTGAAGGCGGCCATGCTCGAACAATCCCTGCCATGCGGTCAAGCCCGGCATTGCCACGCTCGCGCCCACCGCGAAGTCGACATCGCCCGGCAACGGCGCGAGGTTGCGTGCTTCGATCGCCACATACTCCGCCAGGGTGCCGCTGCGATATGAGTCCGTGAGGCCGAACACCCGCTGTCCCACCGACAGTCCCGTCGTGCCATAGCCGAGAGCGCTGACCACCCCGGCCAGCTCCTGCCCGGGAATAACCGGCGTCCGGCTGCGGCCGATCCGATCGGTCCAGGTCGAGGGCCACGTCAGCTCGTCCCAGGTGAATCCCGACGCATGAACCTGAACCACGACGTCATTTATTGCTGCCTGCGGCTCGGGCCGCTCCATCAGCTTCATCCCAGCCGTTCCAGCAGACTGATCCGTCACAACGATTGCCTTCATGATAGTTGTCTCCTCGGTTCATTCTTTTCGGATTCGACAACACCGATCTGACATGGAACCTCTCCCATGAATGTCAGGTCGATCGCCGCAATCGCTTTCTCCCTCGCTAATTTGGCTCGGCCGATCGAGAAACGCGGTTGCCTGCACAGGAATTGCAGGGTTTTCAGCCCAGTGGAGTCCAGCACAGCCGACAGATACGGCGTGAGAAAATCGGGCTGGTTGGCTTTCTCGCCGGTAAAGACGCCACCGGAAGCGATGCCGACAAACACCCGACGATCCGGAGCATTTCCACCTTCCCTGCCGGCGTCGACTTGAAGGTGCGACCGGCGCGCAGGGATTTGGTCGATCCACGCCTTGAGGACCGAGGGAACGGTTAAGTTGTGCATGTGCGTTCCGATGACATTCACATCAACCGCCTCGACTTCCTGAATAAGCGCTTCGGAAAGATCAAGCGCGCCTCTTAGCGGGGCCGACAACGTGGCCCGCGACGACAGGGCAGTCGCGTAGTCGGGCGCAGCGTGCGGCAGGGGGCAAGCGCCAAAGTCGCGCCGGCTGATGCTTGAGCCGCGCGCAACGTGAAGGAGCTTTTTGACAATCGCTCCCGAAAGCCGGCGGCTGTGCGATTCTGGACGCGGACTGCAATCAATATGGAGGACCTTCAT
>NZ_CAXUST020000006.1:0-3053 GCF_964254185.1 Rhizobium sp. LjRoot258
TAAATCCGAGTGTGCCTTCTGCCACATCGCGAGCGCCAAGAAAGACGACGTCTGGACCCAATTCTATCCGCTGCTGGATAAGTGATGGCGTTGGATTCGGGCGCGCCTCATTCGCCTAAGAGGCGCTGCCATGAAGATGTTCGGCTCCGGGATCTTTGCCGTGACTGCGTCACAGCCTTCATCACCTGAGTCGACGTCACGAAGACCCAAGACGCCCAGTGCCTCGCTGATGAGAATGGAAATATGCATGTACTCGCAAGCTATTTCCGGACCCGTCGGTAGCTGGCACTGGGCGATGGTGACCGATGGGCGCTAAACGCAAACGGGCTCCCTATCGTCTACGTATCGTCAGGAGCGGTCGATGCTTCCAGAAGACCAGGCAGTTCCCGCGGCACATCAAGGGGTGGCTAAGAATATCCTTGTCGTCCCGATGTGGTTCAAAATTCCCTCTAAATGGCCAGCATCCGCCATTCGCCCGGACTGTCTTTGCAACGCGCGGCCTTGTGCAATCCTGCGGGAATTTTCTTTTCACCGGGCGTTCAACGGCTGCCCTAGGTAGATCTGGAGATTTTGATATGAAAATCGATACGAAAAAGGTTGATGAGGCGACGCTGCGTGAGGTCTGGGCCATCAGTGAGTTTGCTCGTCGGCATCGCCTTGACCGTTTGGAGGAGGAGCGGCTCCGGAAATTGTTCGGGGATTTCGCTTCCAGTCATGAGTTGCTCATGAATGCACAAAGACCTCCGCGGTTCCGATAGGCAAGACCGACCGCCCATCGCCTCGGATTGGATCTACGTCCGGGGATATCCACCTCGAAACATAAACCGTGCCCGCAAGCGGCACCAACGTTGGAGAATTACATGGCTCGATCACGATCGTCGAATCTGATTTCTATCGCACTCATGCTGCTTTTCTTCGGGGCTCTCGGAGTAGGCGCGCGCGCTTCGGACCTCGTAGGTCATGTCTACATGCAGACCAATGAGACCCAGAACCGCATCATGCACTTCGGTCGCAACGCGGACGGGCAACTCGAACTAGTCGATAGTATCCCTACCGGGGGCGCTGGCTCGGGCGTCTTCAAGCCGATCAGCGGTCAGGAGAGCGCGCCCAACGCATTCGAGGGTGCTGGTAGTGTGATCCTGGCCGAATCCAACACCCTGCTGTTTGCGACGAACGGCGGCGACAATAGCGTGACGAGCTTCCGAGTGAGTCCGGACGGCAAGCTCACTATGATCGATCGGCAATCGACTGGCGAACCCGTAACCGGGCGCACCGGAACGGCGAAGTCGCTCGCCTATCGCCCCCAAAGCCGAACACTATATGTACTCCATGCCTTCGGCCCTAACCACCTCCGCTCTTACGCGGTCGCCAAGGACGGCAAGCTGAAGCTGCGCCCGGAGCATCATTCGGTAAACACCGCGACAAAGACCGATCGTGTGTCGACACAAGCGGTTCTGTCGCCCGACGGCCGCTTCCTGCTGGTCGACATCCTCTTCGACGCTCGTCCAGCCGCCAATCCGGACGGGTCACCAAATCTGGTCGTGGCGAACGCCCCCGACCCAGACGGCCTGGTGATATTCCCGGTGCGCGACGACGGCACGCTCGACGAGGCTTCGTTTGCCGATGCCGGCGGCGGCGGGCCATTCTACATCGCCTTCCTACACCAGAGCCGTGATACCTTCCTGAACGGTGTCGCGGTAGGGGACGGCGTGCTGGTGAGCCGCATTGATGGCAAGGGTCGCGTGACCAATGGCCCGCTGACCCCGATCGACACCTCGCTCGGGAAGCCGTCCGAGCTCTGCTGGCTGCAGGTGACCTCTGACAACTCGCTGGTGCTCGCGACCAATTTCGGTTACGGAACGGTCTCAACCTACCGGCTCGTAGACGGCAGATTGAGCCTTCTCCAGGACCCCGCCAACAATGCGATACCCGGCGACGGTACCTTCCGCGCCGTGAACGGGCTCGTCAGCAGCGGACCTAGCGACAGCTGGCTGGCTCCCGACGACCGGTACTTCTACCAGATCTTTGGAAATGCATCTGTGCTTGTCAGCTACCGCCTCGACAAGACTAGCGGCCGATTGACAGAGATTGGTCGAAGCCCGATTCCCTACAACAGCCCCCAGGGCCTTGCGGGATTCTAGGCGTCTACCGGCGGAGCGCGATCGACCAGGCAAGATCCAGCTACTCCCACTGTGATCAGGTCCGGCGGACGCGCTCCCGTCACCATCGCGACTTTGCCACGCAAATCAATCAATCGCGAGTTTTACAAAGACGCCACGATGCGTTGAAGGCGGAGGGGCGGTACCGTGTGTTCGTTGAACTGGAGCGCTGCGTCGGCGAGTTCGAACGTGCACTGGAAGATGGTCTCGGGTCCGACGTGACGGTCTAGTTGCTTCAACGACTATCTCGGCATGGCAGCATCCAGCTAGATTGATGGTAATGGAGCAATCAATCGGGGACAGCGGCGCCGACGCCGGCGGGACCTGTAACATCTTCGGCACCACACACCAGTACGTCCTACTGGAGGACGCTCTCGCCGATCTGCATGGGACGCAAGCCGCGTTGATCTTCACGT
The DNA here is from genome assembly GCF_964254185.1 of Rhizobium sp. LjRoot258. Lineage (NCBI taxonomy): Bacteria > Pseudomonadati > Pseudomonadota > Alphaproteobacteria > Hyphomicrobiales > Rhizobiaceae > Rhizobium > Rhizobium sp. LjRoot258. Next base: position 2,576 of record NZ_CAXUST020000006.1, read on the forward strand.
CGGGCTGTGTCGCGAACGAAACAGAGTTAGCGATGGTTGGCTGTGAGATGCCTTCGGCTGCATCCATCGTACGGTGGGCTTGGGTACGGCGCGTGTACAAAACAGTGGAGCTTATCGAGGACCTCTTGGGAGTAGGGATTGGGTATGGCGACGGTCTCGGGATCGCCACGCCGGTCGAGTACTGAAAGATCGCGCTACTTGCCTGGTTTACGGATGGCAGTGAGGACGGTTGCAGCCGTATTCCCCGTTGCTATGGTAACGATGCATACCGGCTATTGGAAAACTCCACCCCGCGCTGCGACAACTGAGCCCCTCGTTGCAGATCTCATCGAGTGACGCCGAGGGCAGCCTGTGACGGATAACATTCAATGTCGTGGAGAAGAGTATGCGTATTACCCTACTGATCGCGGGAGCGGTTTGCAGCGCGGTTGCTGTAACAACCGCATTCGCCCAGTCCGAGTCCAATAACGGCGGCGCG
>NZ_CAXUST020000007.1:0-722 GCF_964254185.1 Rhizobium sp. LjRoot258
CAAATCCGAGTGTGCCTTCTGCCACATCGCGAGCGCCAAGAAAGACGACGTCTGGACGCAATTCTATCCGCTGCTGGACAAGTGAAATGGTCAACGAACGCTACAGGTTCGCTAACATAAGGAGCAGTGTCATGAGGATCGCCGGTGTCTTAGGCGTCGCAATGGCGGGATTAGCCGCGATCGGCGCCGTCACTGCCCACGCGCAGATGGATAAGCGCTCACAGTACGAGGGAACGGCAGCGACCGTTGTCGACGACAAGGGAAATCTACACGTACCTTCCGACTATCGGACCGCTTATCAGATGCTGGGCAGCTGGGCGGTGGCTAAAGACGACGGTCCGGGCTCAAAGGGGCTGCACGTGGTTTATGCATCGCCCGGAACCATCGCCGCGTATCGCAAGGACGGTCACTTTCCCGACGGCGCCGTTCTCGTGAAAGAAGTGTTCAATACGACTACTCGGGAGATGACGACCGGAACCGTAAGCAGTGCCGGCACCCTTGCCGGCTGGTTCGTCATGGTGAAAGACAGCGCCGGCCGATTTCCAGGAAACAAGCTTTGGGGCGACGGCTGGGGTTGGTCGTGGTTCGACGCGGCTAATCCCCAGAAGACCACATCCACCGACTACAAGACGGACTGTAAGTCCTGTCACGTACCCGCGCAAGGCTCAGACTGGATCTATACGGGCGGCTATCCGCCCCTGAACCGATAAGCGGGGCATGGC